>NZ_CP190931.1:0-2452300 GCF_057458085.1 Corynebacterium sp. LaCa_205 | reverse complement strand
AACAGGCTACCTTTGTGGAATTCAGTCGGGAACGGGTGGACATTGAATAACAATTTTCACCGTGGATTCCACCGTGGTTTTCACAGTGGTTTTTATCGAGTCACCTCGATCTCCACAGAGTTATCCACAGGTGTGGATGAAAGAGTTATTCACAGCTTAGTTCATGGCTGTGGATAACTCTTCATTGGCCGGTTTATGGCGTTAAGCTGCGGAAACTGCAAAAGTCTCAAGCGTTGATTTAGAGTTATCCACATGCCAGGCTTGGCTGTGGAATTTGATTCTTCTGTTGTACCGCCGAAGCGGCGGGTGTGTCTAGTGAGAAAAATTCACCCCCTGGACGCCGATCTGGATAGGTCCTCCAGTGCGGTGGATTCGGCGCAGTAAGAGCCCGGAATCTGGCCGCCTAGCTGCAGGAAAAAACATTTATGTAATTTCGGGTGTACCCGGGTGTCGATTTGTTTCTAGCGGCAGAAATCACGTAATCTGGCATGGTCTATTGCAACAAAGAGTTGCGCGTGAAAGTGACAGCGTCACCTCGCACTGGCTGGGCCCGTCGGCTCGCCGTGCACCGGAGAGACTGTGATGCGTCAGGTTCATGGAATCTAATCATCAGTGGGTGCGCCGCTGTTAGCGGTGGTGTGCCTACGCACAACTTCAAGGAGAATTAACGTGGCAAAGGGTAAGCGCACGTTCCAGCCGAACAACCGTCGTCGTGCTCGTAAGCACGGTTTCCGCACCCGCATGAGCACTCGTGCAGGTCGCGCAATCGTTGCGGCTCGTCGCAAGAAGGGCCGCGCAAAGCTGACTGCGTAAGTTATGCTTCCGGCCCAGCACAAGCTCACATCGCCGACACAGTTTCGGCGCACGATGAAGGGCAGTCGCCGGGCGGGCACTCGTACGGTAGTCGTGCATGCGCGCGATAACGCAGGTACGGACAAGGAGGCCGAAATCGCAGCCACTGGGCCGCGCTTTGGCTTAATTGTTTCTAAAGCCGTCGGGAATGCAGTGGTTCGCCACCGCACCTCCCGGCGGCTTCGCCATGTGTGCATGACTTTCATTCCCAAGCTGCCCGCCAGCGTGGATGTGGTCATTCGTGCATTGCCCGCTAGCGCCACTGCTAGCAGTGAGCAATTAGAAAAAGATCTTGCTAAAGCACTGCGCAAGCAATGGGATATCTAAATTCCCGCGGGGAGGAGATTCCCCCAGCCAGAGGATTGGCCACACCAATGGTCAAAGTGGTTCGTTTCTACCAAAAACATGTCTCTGGCCTTAAGATGGTATCGACCTGTCGGTTTGAACCGACATGCAGTGCTTATGCTCTTGAAGCGCTATCCAAACATGGCGCATTCAAGGGTACGGCGATGGCAATTGCCAGGGTCTGCAAATGTGGCCCCTGGCATCCGGGCGGATTTGATCCGGTTCCGGACCCCAACAACAACTGAGGATTAAACACTCGTGCTTAATTTCATCTACTGGCCAATTTCGGCCGTTTTATGGTTCTGGCACTGGCTGCTTTCCCTCGTGATGGACCCATCCTGGGGCATTACGTGGATTCTGGCCATTGTGCTGTTGACCTGGACGCTTAAGGCGCTAATGGTCAAGCCGACCATCAGCCAGATTCGTTCCTCGCGCAAGATGCAGGAAATCCAGCCTAAGGTGCAGGAAATCCGTGCGAAGTACGGCAACGATCAGACCAAGGCCGCGCAGGAAATGCAGAAGGTCTACAAGGAATCCGGCGTTCGTCCGATGGCCGGCTGCCTGCCGGTATTCGTGCAGATTCCAATGTTCGTTGGTTTGTTCCACGTACTGCGCTCCTTCGACCGCACCGTCGCCGTAGCCGGTGGCATTGGCCACCCCAGTGGCGATCCAATGTCCGTTGAGGACAACGCAAATACTGCCAACTACATTTTTAAGCCGGAGCTGGTCCAGCAGTTCTTGGATGCCAAGATTTTCGATGTCCCGCTGGTGACCAACCTGCGCTTGAACTCGCCGACTGTGGAGGGCGTAACCACCAGCCAGGCCGCCGTTATCATCGTTCCGATGATCGCCGTGATTGCGGTTATGACGCACTTCAACGCCCGCATGAGCCTAAACCGCCAGGAACAGCGCCGCGCCGCCGGTAAGACCCAAGCGCCACAGGGCCAGAATGCGGAAATGATGCAACAGCAAATGGCCATGATGTCCAAGATGATGCTCTGGGTCATGCCAGCTATGCTGATCTTCTCCGGCTTCATCTGGCCAATCGGTTTGCTGTTCTACATGATGGCCAATACGGTCTGGACCTTCTTCCAAACCCGCATCGTCTATGCCAAGATGGACCGCGAGGAAGAAGAAGAGGAAGCCGCGAAGGCTGAGGCCAAGCGGACTTCCGCACCTAAGCCGGGTGCCCGCAAGAAGGACAACCGCACCAAGAAACAGCGCAAAAACAAATAAACACGGAGGAGAACCCCATCGTGTCCAAGATGGACCCGTCAGTAGTATTCGGCTCCCGCTTGCCCCTCGCGCAGGCTTACCATGATTCGCTCGCTACAGACGGGTCCACTCGTGGTTTTATAGGCCCCCGGGAGGTGCCGCGTTTGTGGGACAGGCACATTATTAACTGCGCCGTCGTCAAGCAGGCAATCCCCGAGGGCACCACGGTCATCGATGTAGGCTCGGGTGCCGGACTGCCTGGCATTCCGCTGGCCATTGCGCGCCCAGACCTGCGGATAACCCTGATTGAGCCGCTGTTGAAGCGCTATAACTACCTCAACGAGGTGGTAGAAGAACTAGGGCTCGACAATGTGACGGTCCTGCGTGGCCGCGCTGAGGAAGGCCCGATTAAAAAGGCCGTGGCGGGGGCCGATGTGGTGACCTCGCGCGCCGTCGCGCCCTTGGGTAAGCTTGCGAAGTGGTCGCTGCCGCTAGTGCGCAAGGGGGGCGAGATGATCGCACTGAAGGGCTCTTCGGTACATGAGGAACTAGAACGCGATGCCGCTGACATCAAGAAGGCCGGCGGTGGAAAGGCCGAGGTCAGAACCATCGAGGGAACCACGATCATTCGTGTCCCGCGCGTGAACTAAAGTAGACGGCATGACTAATCCGCGCCTTATCACCATTGCTAACCAGAAAGGCGGCGTAGGCAAAACCACCTCCGCCGCCAACTTGGCCGCAGCGCTTGCCGCAGAGGGCAAGAAAGTGCTGGTGATCGATCTTGACCCGCAGGGAAATGCTTCCACGGCCATGGGTGCGGAACATAATTCCGGCACCGATTCCAGCTATGAGGTGCTCCTCGGGGACTGCAGTGCCGAGAAGGCTATGCAGCCTTCTTCGCACAACGAGAACCTTTTCTGCATCCCCGCCACCATTGATTTGGCTGGCGCGGAGATCGAAATGGTGTCCTTGGTACGCCGCGAATTTCGGCTTTATGACGCCCTGCATAACGGCTTCCTCGAGGAGCATGGCTTCGAATACGTTTTCATTGACTGCCCGCCATCGCTAGGTTTGCTTACCATCAATGCGATGACGTGCGCGGAAGAGGTCATCATCCCGATTCAATGCGAGTACTACGCCCTCGAGGGTGTGGGCCAGTTGCTGGGAAATATTTCCATGATCCGTGAACACCTCAACGAGGATCTGCATATCTCTGCCGTGCTGTTGACCATGTATGACGCCCGCACGCGCTTGGCAGAAGATGTGGCAGATAACGTTCGCGAGCAATTTGGTGCCGTGGTGTTGGGCAATGTTATCCCGCGCTCCGTGCGCGTTTCGGAGGCGCCGGGATACGGTACTACGGTTATTGATTACGCTCCTTCGTCCACCGGTGCCCGCGCCTACCTTGCGGCGGCGCGCGAGCTTAACCGGCGCGGCGATTATCGCCCGCACCCGACCACCGGGGCGATTGGCGTGAGCCCAGAGATTTACGCGGAATTGGAAGGATAGGAACTCATGGCAGAACAGAAGCAAGGTGGACTCGGCAAGGGTCTCGCCGCACTCATCCCATCCGGCCCTGATGCCCCTACCCGCAAGCCGCGGCTGGGAGATTCCGCGGCGGATATCATCTTGGGAAATGCCACCCCGCAGCCTGGCCGCAAGGGCGGCGACGGCAAGCGTGTAAAGGGCGCGCCCACCATTCAACAGGGTTCTGGCTCACAATCTTCGAAGAAGCGTCAGGCCACCCCGGCTCCCATCGGTGCGACCTACCGCGAGATTTCCATTGGGGATATCATCCCTAATCCGAAGCAGCCACGCACCGTCTTCGACGAGGATGAGCTGGGCGAGCTCGTTCACTCGATCCGCGAGTTTGGCCTCTTGCAGCCCATCGTTGTTCGCCCTTCCGAGGAGGGTGGCTTCGAGCTCATCATGGGTGAGCGCCGTTGGCGCGCTTCTTCCAAGGCGGGTCTGGCTACTATTCCAGCCATCGTGCGCGATACCAAGGATGACAACCTTCTGCGCGATGCCCTGCTGGAAAACATCCACCGCGTGCAGCTCAACCCTCTGGAAGAGGCACACGCCTATCAGCAGCTATTGGAAGAGTTTGGCGTTACCCAGAACGAGCTGGCGGACCGCATTGGCCGCTCGCGCCCACAGGTGACCAATATGCTGCGCCTGCTTAAGCTGCCGGTAGAGGTACAAAAACGGGTAGCCGCTGGTACCCTATCCGCCGGCCACGCGCGTGCGCTTCTGTCTTTGGATGACACGGAGGCGATGGAATATATTGCCAACCGCATCATCGCGGAGGGCCTGTCCGTCCGCGCCACTGAGGAGGCAGTCACCCTTTATAAGCGCGATGGCAAGCCGGCCGAATCAAAAAAGAAGCAGCCGGCACCACAGCCGCAGTACTTCACCGATTCTGCCGAGCGCCTATCTGATCGCTTTGACACCAAAGTCACCGTGACCATGGGCAAACGCAAGGGCAAGATGGTCGTGGAATTTGGTGACCAAGAAGATTTTGAGCGCATCATGGCACTAATGCAGCCAGGTGGATAACTTTCGAAAGATGGAAAGTTTAAACAAATGCTATTTTGCGGTCACTTAAGATATTCGATCTTTTAATCCCAAGGCAGGCTTTAGTAGCAGCACTGATTATTTAACTCCTAAAGTCAGGCTAATGGCTTTCTGAACTTTCGATTGACGTCTCCAGGTATTTAGATTTGATACGGACGTAGAATCTCCTAAAGGGGGGTTCTTGTGTCGTTCAATAGAATGTTGCTAACTTTGGGATGATGAATTATTTGCAATTATTGCATTGCTGCCGAATTTGCTTTATGTAGTTAAATACCTCTCTGTGAAGTTTTACAATTCACTTGCAAGGAAATCGTTACTCTTTGTCAAAGTGAAAAGTAGAAGAAGTAATTGGTACACCCCTGAATTGCACTTCTGATCTGCTCGGGTTGAAAGGCCGTCAGAGAGGGACGTTGGCGTTACTCTCCTATTCTGATTCAGAATCGTTCAATGACAGCTACAGCCTGTCAAGCAGAGCGTGTTCGACTCGGATCATTTGTCCGAAACTCCACGAATTGACCATAAAATAGTCACAGTGAAGATTATTGGAATCGGATGGCTCAGTTCTACTGTTGTTTAGGTTACTTACCAAAAATAAACGGACTTTTAGATTGTTCCGTTTCAAAATCAGGGCTAAGAGGGATACCTTTTCTTTCTTGGAGAAGCAAGATAGCAGTAAAACCTACGAGGCTTGCAGTTACTAGATAGATTGTAACCGCAACTGTTGTGCCTGTTGCATCTACTAAAGATGCAGCGATCATAGGTGCAAATGCGCCGCCGAGAATTGATCCAATGGCATAAGATATCGATACCCCTGATGCACGAACGGATGCAGGGTAGAGCTCAGCATACATGGCGGACTGGGCACCATAAGTTAGTCCTAGGCCTACAGTTAGAAAGATAAGCGCGACATAAAGAAGGCCCAGTGAAGCTGAGTTGACCAGTGGGAAGAGTATTCCAGCTCCAATTGCCTGTACGACAAATCCAATGAGATAAGTCCTTCGTCGACCGATATAGTCCGACACCCAGCCGGCGAATAGCGTGAATATTAACCAAGTTACGGCAGACAAAGTAACTGCGTTGAGCACATCACCGCGCTCAAAGGAAATGGGTCCTTCTGGATTGGTGGCATAATTTTGAATATAGCCTCCTGCTGTCATATAACCTACAGCTCCGTTGCCTGCAAATACCAGTGCGGCGACAAATACAAGAGGTAGATGCTGTTTGAAGAGAACTCCAATGGGATTCGGGCCCTCATGACTTTTGTTGCCCGCTATAACTTTGAAAACCGGCGATTCATCGACGCCGATTCTTACTAAGTAGCCCACGATAACCAACACGAAGGAAAGTAAGAAGGGGACGCGCCAACCCCATTGAAAGAATGCATCTCCGGGCGCAATTCTATTCATAATGGATAAAATTCCCGAGGACATGAGAAGACCGATGGGAACTCCAATTTGGGGTCCGGCACCGTAAAGGCCACGCTTCTGGTTCGGAGCATGTTCAACCGCTAGCAATACCGCTGATCCCCACTCCCCTCCAGCGGATACGCCTTGAATAATGCGGAGAAAAATGAGCATAATGGGAGCCCATAGACCTACCGTTTCGTAAGTAGGTAAGAGGCCGATTAAAGTGGTTGCGCCCCCCATGGAGAAAAGTGTGACCATGAGGACGATTCGTCGACCGTAGCGATCTCCATAGTAGCCGGCTAAAAACGCACCGAGGGGCCGAAACAAAAACGATAGGCCCACAGAAGCGAAAGACACGATGCTGGCCAAACTTCCGGTTAAGGGAGAAAACATTACTTGGTTAAAAACGAGTCCGGCTACTGCAGCGTATAGAAAATAGTCGTACCATTCAATCGCCGTACCGATTGTGGTTGCAGCTACTACACGTCCCATTTCCTTGGGAGAGATCGCGGAGGGGCTCGAAGCATCCATCATGAAGATCCATTCAAATAGTAGAAATGAAGATTATCAGTAGATACTAATCGAATGATTCGCTTCGAACCAAGATTTGTGGGCAGATCTCGTTGACTTAGGACTGCTCAGCTTGAAGGAGTTCAGAAAATTTATAGGTACCTGTCACAACTGTATCCTGATCCATGAGATACATACGCTTTACCGCGATGACGATGGCCTCAGCAATATCGTCGCGGCGGGACGGATTGGTGAGGATCTTTATGTCTTCTGGGTTGGTGAGGTAGCCCAGCACGATCTGGATGACCGGCATTTGGGTCAGGCGAAGCAGATCCCAGGTGCGGCCGTGGTTGCCGCAGTCCAGCAGCTCGGTGCGTGCGACAATCTCACGCTGGATAAAGCCGGATAGGGTCTCACCAATAAGCGAGGAATTGCCGGATTCGGAACCGAAATAGAAGGTGGCAACACCATTGGCCTTCTCATTGGGATAGGAATCACAAGCCAAAGAGATGACAATGTCCGCATCGAAGGCGTTGGCTAACTCCGCGCGGGACTTCACGTCCGCATCGGAGGTCCGAGGACGGGAGATGATGGTCTCCATGCCGGCGGCAATCATGCGTCCCTCGATGCGTTGGGTGAGGTCCCACAGGATCTCTTGCTCAGAAATATCACCAAAGCGTCCCTTGACCTGTTGGCCGGCGTCGCCGCCGCTCAAGGCGGGATCGATCACAACGCGCTTGCCCGCCAGTTTAGGACCGGCGTTGCGCACGCGCTCGCGCTCTTGGATATTGTGCGCGGATCCGCCGGTGATACGGCGGCCAAGCAGACTGAGGGCGCGGATGGTGGCGGGACCGCATACACCATCTTCTTGCAAGCCACAGTTGTGTTGGTATTCCTTGAGCGCCGCGTAGGTATTGGTGCCAAAATGGCCGTCTACGCGCTGCTGGTAAAAGCCCAGCTCCTGCAGCTGTTGCTGGAGCTGCGAGATATCATCACCCACGAGCTCATTTGCGGGCTCGTAGGCAAGTACACGGCTGCCGAGCGTATACGAGGCCTGGCGCAGTTCGCGCAGGGTGAGATCATCGATCTCTCCCGTGGGCACGATGCCGCGCGATTGCTGGAAGGCCTTGAGGACCTCAGACAAATTGGCATCAAAGCTCTTGTCGCTCTCGGAGTACTTCTGCTTTTTCCACGCAGAAAGTTCCCCCTTGAAATCTGACAAGAGGCCGAGACGGGCCAAGGTGGCGCGAGCCTCAGCTACACGCACGCTTGTATCGCCGACTCGAAGAACGCGGTTCACGTCTTTTACCCCTTTCACAGCCCGTGTTTAGGGGCCGCATTTCAGAATTTCTACACGCTTAATCTAATAGGAATTAGATTAACAGTTAAAGTTGCTTTTTCACTTGCGCCACGATGTCATCTTTAGAACGCAGACCAACAAATTCGTCTACCTTCTCGCCGTGGTTGAAAATCAGCACGTTAGGGATGGACATGATCTGGAACATGGCACCTAGGTTGCGCTCTTCATCGACGTTGACTTTGGCGATGGTGACCTCGCCGTCTAGCTCCTCTGCTACCTCTTCCAAGATGGGGGATAGCTTCTTGCAGGGGCCGCACCATTCGGCCCAGAAGTCGACGACGACGGGCTTATCGGACTCGATGACGTCCTTGCGGAAGGTATCGGTGGTTACTTTCTTGACGTTGCTCATACTGAATTAACGGCTTTCTGCGAGGAAATGTTCCGCATCAATTGCCGCGCGGCAACCGGAGCCGGCCGCGGTAATTGCCTGCTGGTAGTGGTCATCCACCAAATCACCGCAGGCAAAAACGCCAGGCTGGGAGGTCTTGGTGGTGGGTTGTTCAACTACAACATAGCCATTGTCATTTAGCTCGACCTGACCATTGAGGAAGGAAGAGCGCGGATCATGGCCAATTGCTACGAACATGGCAGTCACGTCCAAGGTAGAGGTCTCGCCGTTGGTCACGTCCTTGAGCTTGAGACCGCCAACTTTGCCGTCGGCTTCAATGACCTCTTCGACGACCTTATTAGTCTCCCATTTAATCTTCTCATTGGCCTGGGCGCGCTCCAGCATGATTTTAGAGGCGCGGAAGTTCTCGGAGCGGTTCACAATGGTGACGGAGTCCGCGAACTTGGTGAGGAAGGTTGCTTCCTCCATGGCGGAGTCGCCGCCGCCGATAACCGCAATATTGTGGTCCTTGAAGAAGAAGCCATCGCACGTAGCGCAGGTAGAAACGCCGCGGCCGGTAAGTTCTTCCTCACCTGGAACGCCAAGGTGGCGCGGGGCGGCACCGGTGGCGAGGATGACGGCGCGGGCCTCGAAGAACTCGTCACCCACGTGCAGCTTCTTAATATCGCCTTCTAGCTCTATCGAGTCAACGACTTCCATGCGCAAATCCGCACCGAAGCGGATGGCCTGGGCGCGCATTTCCTCCATCAGCTCAGGGCCCATGATGCCCTTTTGGAAGCCGGGGTAATTTTCTACCTCGGTAGTATTCATAAGCTCGCCGCCGTACTCGAAGCCTTCGAAGACAATCGGGTTGAGCTCGGCGCGTGCCGCGTACAGAGCGGCGGTATAACCGGCAGGGCCGGAACCTACGATGGCAACATCGTGGACGGTCATTGCTAACTCCCTTAAATCAGAGTGTGGTTTCGCGTAACGCCATGAGTCTACCCGCCACACTGACAAACGTCGGTATTAGCAAACTCACCCAATGGCCGCGCGTAGGACTTCCCTCGCTCGGGCGCAGCGGGATTTAATGGTGCCGGGCTTTACTCCTTGAGCAGTGGCAACTTCTCCGACGCGGAACCCGGCGACGTCGGTAAGCACCAGCGCTTCGCGTTGATCCTCGCGCAGCAACTGCATGGCTTCGCGCACCGCCAGCTGCTCCGCTAGGTTTTCGGAAGGATTATGCGCGAGCAGCGGGTTGCGATCGTCGTCGAAGTCCTCCGTATCTAATGAGGCATTTTCCCTATTCGAGCGATGGTTGAGGTAGTCATAGCCAGAATTTTTCACCAGCCGGTGTAGCCAGGTTGATAGCGCGGATTCGCGGCGATAGGAGTGCAGGTTGCAGCTGGCGCGCAAGAAGGCTTCCTGGACCACATCTTGGGCATCGTGATCGTTTTTGGTGTAGCGGCGTGCCACGGTGGTCAGCCGCGTGCGGTGGCGTTCCACGATGGTGGAAAAGGCCTTATTATCACCTTCAATGAAAGCATCAACTAATTCTTCGTCACTGCGGTCATGACTCAGTGTCATATGTAGATTCCCCCCGGATCAACAACTGTTAACCACAGTGTGACCCGAGGGGAAGCAGAGCGCGAGCGCTGGACAGTACAGTCTATTGACCAGCCCGCACGCGAAGCGTGCGCCGCAGATTATCGCGACACTCGAGCAGTACGCGGCGCAGTGCTCCTGGCAGCTCACGGTGCAGCAGACGGGTGGTGGCGTCGTCGGCCATGGGCAGCTGTGGATAGAAGCCGCGGATGAGGCGGTTGGCAATCTCAATCGGGTGCGCGGCCCAGATCTCTTCCACGCGGGAGAAGAATTCCTCCGCAAAGGCCTCCTGCAGTGCAGCTGAGCGTGGGGCATTGAATCCGGCGACCAGCGCGTCTACCTCGGCATTGGAGTAGGCGCCAGGCGTGAGCGCCCTATCGAACGCGGCACGCTTGGTCTCTGGTGTGGGGAAAGCGTGGCTGGCGCCGAGGAATTCCGTAGCGCCGGTCAGCGTATTATCGCGCTGTTTTTCTTTCTCCAACTCGTCTAGTTCTACGGCATTTCGGGCGGCGAGTGCGCGCAGGATGGACCAGCGGATTTCGGGGTCCAAGCGAAGGCCGGCAATGTCACCGGAGAGCAGGGCCTTAAGGCGCGCGGTGCCTGATTCCTCCGGCGTTGCGGCGAGTGCGCGGATGGCGGCGCGAGCGAGTACAAGCTGGGCGTCCGAGGCTGGTTCGGCCTCGTCCAGATGGCCCCAGATTGCCTCGGCATAGTCGGTGCGGACCTGCTCGCGGTCGGCTTCCGAAACATAATGGGCAATCGCAAAATTGGCATTTGCGCAGGCAGTAGCCAGCAGCGTCGTGTTGGTCTCGTAGGCTTCGTGCTTGACGACGACCCCCACATAATCAATCGCCGACATTTCCCCATCGCGGGTGAGGTTCCATAGTGCGGTCCAGATGATAGCGCGGGTGAGATCATCTTCGATTTCGGTCAGGCGGTTCCCTGCCGTTTCTAGGGAGGTGTCGTCGAAGCGGATTTTGGCGTAGGTATGGTCGGCGTCGTTAAGCAGTAGCAATTCTGGGGCCGGAAGGCCGGCCGCCTCATCGATAATGGTGCGGGTGGTGTCATCGCCGGCGGGGAGATCGATGTCGATCTCGCGATACTTGTGTAAGTCGGCATCAAAAAGCGAGGCGGTCAGGCGGTGTGGCCGGCAGACGTCCTCGGCTTCTGCAAGGATGGCCAGCTCCGCAATCTTCTCGCCTTCGGTGTGCAGCTCCGGGATGAGCGTATCTGGACCCCACGTACGCAGCCAGGCCTGCGACCAAGCATCAAGATCGCGGTCTGTGTGCTTTTTTAGCGCCTTCAGGAGGTCATCAAAGGTGGCGGCGGCAAAGGCGTGCTCCTGGAAGTAGTCGCGCGCCCCAGCGTAGAAATTATCGCGACCGACATAGTGCACCAGTTGCTTGAGCACCGCCGCGCCCTTGGCATAGGTGATGCCGTCGAAATTTTGGCGCGCGGCATCTACGTCCGGGATCTCCGCCTTAATTGGGTGCGTGGTGGGCAGCTGATCCTGCAGGTAGGCCCAATTTTTGCGGGCGCCGGCAAAGTTGGACCAGGCCTCGGTGTACTCGGTGCCGTGCACGGAAGAGTCCGCGCCCATGAACTCCGCGAATGACTCCTTGAGCCATAGATCATCCCACCACTGTGGTGTAACCAAGTCGCCGAACCACATATGGGACATCTCGTGCAGGATGGTATTCGCGCGGCCGGCATGCTGCGCGCGGGTGGCGTGGGAGCGGAAAATGTAGTTCTCCGTGAAGGTGACGAGACCAGGGTTTTCCATCGCGCCGAGATTGTATTCGGGAACAAAGATGGAATCGTACTTGCCCCACGGGTAGGGATAGCCAAAGTTCTGGTGGAAAAAGTCCATGCCCTGGGCAGTAAGGTCCAAGATTTCCTCGTCGAGGTACTCAAACATGGACGCGCGAGCAAAGGCGCGCAACTGTGCCGAGTGGCTGCCATCCGGGGCGGTCCACGTGCGCTCTTGATACTGGTAAGGGCCTGCCGCGAAGGAAGTCAGGTAGGTCGACAGCGGCGGTGTCGGCGCGAAGGTAACAGTGGCGAGGTCACCATCCTCACTGCGCTCGACTTCCGGTTGGTTAGAGAGGATTTGCCACTGCTTCGGTGCGGTCATGCGCACGTGGAAGACGGCCTTGAGATCCGGCTGCTCGAGGCAGGGGAAGATGCGGCGAGCATCGGAAGGCTCGAGGTGTGAGTACAGGTAGGTCGCGTCATCGGCTTGATCGTGCATGCGGTGCAGGCCTTGGCCGGTGCGCGAATAACGGGAGTGGCTGGTGACCTCGATGGTCAGCTCCTCCCCTACTGGCACGCCGTGTAGCCGGATGATGCTGCCATCAAAGTCCACCTCCTGCGGGGTGCCATTGACCTTTAACTCCGCGACCGATTCTCCCAGGTAATCCAGGAAGAGCTCGGGCTCATTGCTGGTGAGCTCGAGGCGGGTAGTCACGCGGTAGGTGGGTCTATCGAGTACCTCCGAAAGATCAAGGTGGAGGTGATAGGCGAGCAGGTCCACCGCTGCTGCGCGTTCTTGGAGCAACTCGTGCTGCGTCTTATTTTGTGGTGCGGTCATACTTAGGAACTATAGTTACCTCCGTCACGTAGGGTACGGGGTTGGGGTCCTAAGTTCCGCTGCCTTTTAGGAGCAAAATACCCAGCGGGTATCGGGATCTCGCTGTGGACCTGTTGGATCAGTTTTGCCCGGTCCACACTCTTCAAGTGGCGCAAGGTGTCAGTGACCATCTGCAAGCGTTACACCACACTAGAGGACGCAACCGCGCGCGGAGGTGGGCGATCTCATCTCAGCACGCAAGATTTGCGAAAGAACCTAGTTGCCGCCTCAGGTACACAGTATGGTGGGCCTCACGACTAAATCTAAAGACGTGCAAGAAATTAATCGTCCGGAAAAATCAATAACCTCGGCGATTTACTCCTACTTTCGTAGTGCAGGGATCGTTCCGAGGCTTTCAAGATAGAGATTAGCATTTCCATAATGAGTAATCCAAGATCGACCCCCGTACCGCTATCGCAATGGTTTTCATCCGCGCGGATGAGCCGGTACGCCGATCACCCCACACCAGAGGCGCTATACCTTTGGAATACTCACCTCACGAAGACCTATCTCGCTGACATTGAGCATGTTGAAGTACTTCTTCGAAACTGCATTCACAGTGCCCTAACCAGAAGGTACGGTGACCGATGGTTTGATGACGATCGAATACCTTTCAACCTTGCAGCAAAGAAGAATATCCGCAAAGCGAAAAGACGAGCTGGAGGAGGAGGGGCGTTACCGGGAAAAATCATTGCTGAACTCAGCTTCGACTTCTGGCGTTATCTCTTAAGTAACCACTATCAAGCAAGCATCTGGCCTCAGGTAAAGAGGGCGTTGAAGAAACCCCCTGACAGCAGACAGCAGTTCGAAGAGCTTGTAGTCATTGTTTATGAAATGAGAAATAGGTGCTCTCACCACGAATCAATCGTTCAGCAGCGCGATAGAGCCCGTGAAGTCGCACATCTCGACTCCGTTGATAACGCTATCCAAGAAATAGCGGGTTTCATTGATCCTCATGCAGCAACATGGATCAAGAACAATTCCAGAGTCTCCGCTTTACGAGCACAACGCCCTTAGGCCCATATCGCAGTACAAAGTGGGAAACTGAAACCGTCATCACAGTTGGTGTGCATTCTAACTATTTTCCGTTGAACCATGCCGCCACCTCGTTCGCTGACAACTGAGGATTACTTTTCACTAGGCAAGGAACGATGTTTCAAGAAAGTCCTCGAGACTCCAATAGTCAGGATCGAACCAAGCAACGCCTTCGTTGACTTCGATTGCGATTAAGTGGTCAGGCAATAAGATGAGGAAATTATTTGTCTCGGTGCGGATTCCTTGGCGTTGTAGCTCTTGTGCGACTCGTTCAGTGCTCTCCTGTGCGGTCTCGGCGGGGTGACGATTAAGGTCAACGCCATAGAAAGTATCCGTGATTGGTACCTCCATGTACTTCATTTCAACGGTGACGCACTTACCGTCCTCCACGCAGCACCATATTTTCCATGAAAATTACTTTTTATGTCTTCATGTTCACGCTGAAATGCCTTCCCAGGGTTAAGGAGTGGCTGTACCGCAATACCGGAAGACGTAGGAAAAGCCCGCGGCCAGAAGGTGGCTGCGGGCTTGGAGAAGCTTAATGCTTCTAGTGCGTCTGGGGCACGGGTCTACTGCTTGATAGCGGAGACCTCGAGCTCAATCTTGATCTCCTCGGAGACCAGCACGCCGCCGGTCTTCAGTGGAGCGTTGAAGTCAATGCCGAAGTCCTTGCGGTTGATCTTGGTTGTTGCCTCGAAGCCCAGGCGGGTATTACCAAAGGGGTCCTCAGCGGTAGCAACATCTTCCACATCGAGGTCGACGGACTTGGTGGTGCCCTTGATGGTGAGGTCACCGGTGACGGTGCCGTTGCCATTCTCATCAACGTTGAGGTTGGTGGCCTTGAAGGTGATCTCCGGGTACTGCTCTACCGCGAAGAAGTCCTCGTTCTTTACGTGGGCATCGCGGTCATCGTTGCCAGTGGAGATGGATGCGGTGCGGATGGTGGCCTGAGCGTTGGACTCAGCGATGTTCTCGGCCACGGTAATGGTGCCTTCAAAATCTGCGAAGTTGCCGCGGACCTTGGTGACCATTGCGTGCTTGGCTACGAATCCGATAACGGTGTGGGCTGGATCGAGTGCGTAGGTACCTGCTGCGAGGGACATAGTGAATACTCCTAAAATTGTTGCTTGCGTTACACCCCACAGTGTACGCACTACTCCTAAATAGTCAATACTTGAAGTAAAAAAGTTTAGAAGGCGCAGCTCATGAAGTTTTGTGTTGAAGAAAAATAAAAACTAAGGCCGAACTGAAGGCGATTTTCTTCAGTTCGGCCGTCATTTCATGGACCGCAATGTGGGTTCATGTATCCGAAGTTTTCCTAGGGCTGTCCAACGAGCCCAATGTCTGCGATGGTTGCCTTATTGGACTTGGGTAGCTCGGTGATCATGAGCAGCAGGCCGTCGAATTGCTCGGGGGTTTTCTCCAGCTCGATGTCTTCCTTGCCGTTTTTGAACTTGCCTCTTGCCAGTTGGTACAGAGAGCCGGCCTGTGGGTTCTCTGGGTTGAAGCGGTCACGATTAACGCCATAGACGGCATATTTCGCCCCAGTCGAATTGGATTGCACCACCGGCAAGACTGCGAAGTGCGTTGGCGAATCGACAGTGACGAGGATGCCGGTGTCCTCCTCTTCGGTAGACCAGGTGGTGGCCGTTTTGCCGTCGATAAGCGCAGCGTCGTCCTTGTTATCAGGAACGGTAACCGCAGAGGAAGGCTGGAGACGCACCGGCGGGGTATCCGGAATGTCCGTGCTGCCGTGGATGGTTTCGCTGACCGGATTAGACGCCTTTACATCGCTGAGCAAGGACATGATCCAGGTGGTCAATGCAGCCATCGCTACGACGAAGATGGTGGCGAAGATACCGATGACGATGACGCCGGAACCGGAATAACCGCGGCCGCCGAAGCCAGGCTCTTGGGCCGGGTCATCCTCTTGGGCCGGTTCTTCTTCTGCCTTTACCGGCAAGGCCTCGGGTGCTTCCTCCGGTGCGAAGTCGTGCAGGCGCTGGGCGATGCCGGCCAAGGTCAGCGCTTTTGCCTCCTGCAGCTGTTCCATCTTTTCCTCGCGGCTGTCCTCATCAGCACTATCGAGGGCAAAGTGCGCGTCCTCGACGCGCTGGGCGGCCTCGTCGGCCGAGAGGTTGGCATCTTCAGAAATATCGCGCAGCTTCTTCGGCGAAGGCTCCGTGGACTCCACGAGCAGCTCCAGGGCGGAGCTGAGAGCCTCGCGGTCGGTGGCGGCGGAGGTGCCATCCAGTACGGCGGGGAAGGCCACCTTGACTACACCGTCGGTAGAAACGCGGAAGCGGTCGCGGTGTTCCACTCCGAGGATGAGGCCGGCATCGTGGGCAGCGGCGGCGTCAGCAAATAGCGGCGCAGTAGCACGAGCCACAGAATGGGGGTCGAGGTTATCGGCCTCAGCTACCTGCTTGAGGGAGGTGCCCTCAAACCAATCCGCCACCACCAGGCAGCCGGTGCGGTAGGACAGGACTTGGATATTATCCGCCACGGTATCGAGCTCCAGCTCGGCAAGGCGGCGGGTATTGCGCGAAATCTCGGCGGAGCGGCGGGCGGCAACTCCCGGAGTCGATGGCGCAATCGGTGCCAGGCTATTGGTATCGACGAACGTCAACGCGACTAGGCGGCCGGTGGACTGCTCGCGTGCTTGCCAGAACTGTGCACCGGTGACCGCACCGTGATCTTGGAGCAAGCGGAAGCGACCATCCGATACCGGGGCGCCCGGCACGAGGCGTGGGCCGCGGACGATACCGGCGGACATTGGTGGCGGTACCAGGGTGGCATTGAATGCATCCTGGGTGAATACCGGCCGGATTTCCGGCACGTCGGGCTCCTCCAGCTCGATAGCCTTGGAGGAATCGACCTTGATGAAGCGGGACATGCCCGGGATGCGCTGCAAGGCGCGGGCCAGGTTCTGGACCTCCGGCAAGGAGGACTTAGAGAGCACCAGGCCGGTGGCGATGAGGAAGATGACTCCAAGCACCGCGACCTTGATCAGCGAGACGATGGAGGGCAAATTCTCTGGAAGGAGGTAATTCACGCCCCAGTACAGCACCCAGGAGACAACCAAGCCTACGAGACCGGCACCAGAAGCCCACAGCACGGTCTGCGTGACGGCTTTGCCGCCGAGGCTGCCGAGCTTGCGCTTGAGCAAGAAGCCACCGATGACCGCACCGGAGACGAAGCCAAAGCCATTGGCCGTACCGAGCAAAATCACCACGCGGTCCGGGTTGGACGTCATCAACGGGGCCAAAAGCGTAAGGACGATCTTGGTCAGCGTGATGCCGGCGATGATGAAGGTCGGCGTCCAGGCTTCCTCGCGGGCATAGAACACGCGCAGGTGCAGCAGCACTAAGGCATACGGGATGAGCGTGAAGGCGGAGAAGCTGATGGTCAGGCCAAGCTGCTCGGCGCTCTCGGCGCCGTACGCACCGTATTGGAAGAGGGCTCGGGCAATCGGTACACCAAAGCCGGTCATGAAAATGACGATGGGGATAAGCGCGATGAAGGTCAGCTTTGAGCCCAAGGTCAGATCGCGGACTACGGCATCAACATCGCCGTCGGCGGCGTTGCGGGACAGGCGCGGCATGATGGCCGTCAGCAGCGTCACGCCGATTACGCCATAGGGCACCTGCAGCATGAGCCAAGCATTCTGATAGACCAGTGGGGCGCCGGCATCCGCATAGGCGGCTACGCGGGAGGTGATCACGTAGCCCAACTGGGAGATAGCCACATAGGTGATGATGGCCAGAGCCATGCCACCGAATTGCTTGATGCGGGCATCCAAGCCCCACTTGGGGCGCAGGTTAATGCCGGCCTTTTTGAGGTACGGCAACAAGATGAGGCATTGCACCATCACCGCCGTGGTGGTGCCCAAGCCCAATAGCATGACGTGGGGATCGGCCACCGGGGTGGGCTCGTGCGGGTCGAGCTGGCCGGGCAGGAAGCGATAAGCCAGCAGCACGCTAATGGAGATGACGTTATTGACTACCGGCGCCCACGCACCTGGACCAAAGATATTCTTAGTATTAAGAACGGCCTGGAAGAGGGCGAAGAGGCCGTAGAAGAGGATCTGCGGCAGCAATAAGAAGGCCAAGGAGGTTGCCTGCACGGCATTGGCCTTGGAATCTTCCGGCAGCATCATCCTCGTTAAGAAGGGTGCGAGCACCACGGAGGCGATGGTGACTATGCCCAGGATGGAAAAGGCCAGGGTAAATAGCCGCCGGACAAAGGTCTCGCCGCGGTCCGTGTCTTCTTTTTCGGCGCGTACGAGGACGGGCACGACCAGAGAGGTCAGCACGGCACCCAATACGATCTCGGTGACGAGGTTGGGGATCTGGTTGGCGCTACTAAACGCGGTGCCCACCGTGGCGCCGAGGGTGGCACCGATGAGCATCTGGCGCAGGAAGCCGGTGACGCGGGACAGCAGTGTCGCGATGGCCATCGTGCCCGTCGCGCGGATGACGTCCTGATTGGATGATTCGTTTTCCGCGTTGCGTCCGGTGAGCGCGGACTTGTCCTTCTCGGGAGGAACGGTGGTGTCCTGCACCGCGGGCGTGGGGCGCTTTTCTGGCACCGGAGCGGGAGGAGAGGCGCGGACGATGCGGCCGCGGGCACCCGCTGGGGCGGGGTGCTCTGCCGGCACGGCGGCATCCTTCGGGTCAACTACACCCGCAGGTGACTTCTCCACGTGTTCGGCCTCGCGGCCAGTTTTATCAGTCATAGAGGATACAACTTCAACTTACTTTTTAAGCCTTTGTGATTTTTTGCGCCGATGGCGGCCTAGCCGGAAGAGAGTGGCTAGGACCAGCGCAAGAGCGCCGGCTATGCCGACGCCATACACGCTTACGATACCGGCACGCGTTTGCACAGCGATACTGATCGGCTCCGAGATGGTTTGCTTTTCTGGGGTGGCAAGCCACAGGCCAATGTCTGTGCGATCGACGTCCTTAGGCATATCGGCGGTCATGGATACAGTAATAGAGCCCTTGGCCGGAATACGGACACTCTTGGGCGTGTTGAGGCGCGCGCCATCGGGGGCATCGTATTGCAGCTTGGCCTCTACCGGTAGCGGAAGCCCATTTTCTGCCACGATGAGCAGCGGCGATGACTCGGATACGCGGGTATAAACATTGCCCGGTGGGATAAGCGCCACAGAAGATCGCAGATCGCGCAAAGTATTCGAATGCACATCCATCGTGTGGGTGAACCTTCGTCGCGCTTCAGCATTGCTGCCCAAGCTATCGCGGTTGGTCAGCGAGAGCGCGGCCAGCAAATCCCGGCGCAAAGGCAGGACGAATTCATAGGGAGTCAGTGCGATATCTGGATCATCGACCATGATATTCATCAGCTCATCGGTATAGCGGGCCTGCTGCTCCACGCGGACGATATCGGATTCGGCGAAGGCGGCGGGATCACTAAAGGGGCTGCCAGGCAGTGACCCCGGAACGGCGGTTTCCTGCTTGAGGCTGCCGACGGTACGCGCATGGGACTGGCCGGAATCGATGAGCGCTTCGGCGGAGTCAAGCGCGTATTCGGCAGCGCTGGGATCCAAGTAATTGGGCAAACGCGCCACGGTGTCGTCGCTAGCGGCCAAACTCAACGCGGCGCCGCCGGTGATGGCGCGGGAAAGTTCGGAATCGAGCGAGTAGTCGTAGCGTAGCTCCGGGTTGGAATAGCCCACCGTCTGTGGCTTGGAGCCGGTTTGGGCTAAAAGGGCGCCCAGGGAGGCGTCGAAAGTCACGGCGCGGCCAGGCCACGAAGTATTATCAGCCACTAGTGCGGGCAGGGGCAGTTGTTGATCCACATAGCCGGAGCCAACCGCGAGGACAGAGGTGGCTGGCTTAGTGCCGAGGATTCGCTCGATGGTGCGGTTGCCGCGCTGCAGACCCTCGTAGGTAAGGAAGGGATTATTCGCCTTGGCCACGGATGAGGCATTAGCGTTTGCCCACGGCATAGACATAAAGCAATCGAGTTCACGCAGGCGCTTGAGCCAGCGGGCGGCATCCTCTTTGCCAGTGCCGGGTTCGAGGTGCACATCGTCGTTGTTATTGAACCACGAATCACGCAGGCGCTTAGGGCGCTCGGCTTGAGCTGGGCGGGCAGAGCCCACCTTATAGCCCTCCGCCATGCGGTTGACCGTATCCAAGAGGGCGGGATCGATGGCTACGCAGCCTGCCCCGCGCAGATCGTGGTCCGCATAGGTGCTCACCAAGCGATCGAGCCGGCCGCCCTCAGCCAGCTCGGTGGCTAGCTCGTCGGAGGCGAGAATAAGGTCTTCTCCCCCAGCGCCGCCTGGTACCGAGTCGATATCGGCGCTGATGGGATAGACCACGGTGAGATCGTGGGGCTTGGAATCCGAGGGGGCATCGCCAAGCGCCTGCTTCTTTCCCTGCACCTGGCCTATGAGGCGTTCTTCCGCAAAGCTGACCGCCTCGCCGCCAACAGTGCCGGTGAGGGTAAATAGCAGCGGATAGGCACCGGCGTCTTCGATGGCTAGGGTCTGCTCGCCGTGTAAGGAGGTGGGAACCTGGAAGGTAACCTCCCGGGTTTCACCCGGCTGCAGGGGCGCGGTGGTGGTGCTGGGACCGTAATACGGGAATTCGCCGGTGGCCAGCTGCGTGCGGGCCTGCGCGGTACCCTCTACGGCATCGCCGCGGCGGCTGGTGAGCTGGAGGTCTTCCATGGCTTCATCGGTGGGATTGTGCACCTGGAAGGTCAGTTTCAGTTCCTTGCCCACGGTGAAGGGTTCGGCCGCGATGAGGTCGAGAGTGGCCCGCTCTGGTCCGCGCGCGCCCAACCATGCCTGGATATCCTGCTGTTTTCCCGCAGTCGAATCCATCTGCGCGGCGGCCTCTGGCAGCGGCAGGCACAATCCCCACCCCGCTACCGCCAGGCAGCCGCCCACGGCGGCCCAAGACTTCAGGCGTTGGCGCATTACCGTGGGGTCACTTTCCCCGCGGCGGCTTCCTTTCGTGCGAGATCGGGAAGGAGATCATGCGCGATGCGCGCCAA
This sequence comes from Corynebacterium sp. LaCa_205, assembly GCF_057458085.1. Lineage (NCBI taxonomy): Bacteria > Bacillati > Actinomycetota > Actinomycetes > Mycobacteriales > Corynebacteriaceae > Corynebacterium > Corynebacterium sp. LaCa_205. The sequence continues at coordinate 2,431,412 of NZ_CP190931.1, read as the reverse complement.
TTTGCGCTCGTCGGCGTAGGCCAAATGCTCGATGAGTTCAGACACGGGAATCCATGAGACCTCGGTGACCTCCGGATCCTCATCGTTCATGATGCCGTCTACAAAGCGCAGCAAGTGATGGTGCACTGTCTTATGGATACGCACCCCATCAGAGACGAACCAATAATCAATCATGCCGAGGTCTGCAAAAACCTCACCGGAAATGCCGGTTTCTTCCCATACCTCGCGCTCTGCGGTGACTTCCTTGGCCTCGCCATTTTCTACGTGGCCTTTGGGCATGGACCACAGCAGGCGTCCGCGACGGTCGAGGCGGCCGATGAGCGCCACATAAAGCCGGGAAAGATCTACCTCGCCAGTGGCATCGACGCACTCCGCCAAACCAGAGACAACAAGGCCGCCGGCGGAGGTTTCATCGCGGGTTTCCATGGCCGTGGATTGGCCATTGCCACCGCGGTAGGGCCTGCGCTGCTGAGTGCTGCGGCGCGCGCGATTATCCGGCCGGCGGCGCCGCCTGCGCCGGGACCGGTTACGGTTGCGGCCGCCTCCCTTAGAGGGGCCCTGTTCTTGGTTAGTCATCCCTGCCAATCGTAGTAGACTCTCACCCGTGAATTTTCAGGACACTCAGCTAATTGGCGTTCTTGCCCGCGCGGAATCCACCGTCTCCTCCCTCAGCGACCTGCTGGGCGGTTTGGTGGAGAAATTTGCCGCCCGTGGCTACTCGCTCTACCTTGTGGGCGGCTCTGTGCGCGATGCGCTTTTGGGCCGCTTGGGAAATGACCTGGACTTTACCACCCCGGCCCGCCCGGACGTGGTTAAAGAGATCTTGGATGAGTGGGCCGAGACTGTATGGGATACCGGCATCGACTTCGGTACCGTCTCCGCGGCCTATAAGGGCCAGCAGATTGAGATCACCACCTTCCGTTCCGATTCTTATGATGGCCAGTCCCGCAACCCTGAGGTGGTCTATGGTGACACCTTGGAAGGTGACCTAGTGCGGCGTGACTTTAAGGTCAATGCGATGGCCATCGAGCTGCTTGCCGACGCCTCTTTTACCTTCCACGATCCCCTCCACGGCCTCCAGGATGTGGCCGACCGGGTGCTCGATACCCCGGACAAGCCGGAAATCTCCTTCCACGATGATCCGCTCCGCATGCTGCGGGCGGCGCGTTTTGCGTCCCAACTGGAATTTCGCGTGGCCGACCGCGTGGTGGATGCCATGCGGGATATGGCCGGCGAGATCCAGCGCATCACCGTAGAGCGCGTACAGGTGGAGCTGGATAAGCTTATCTGCGGCACGGCGCCGTGGGACGGCATTGACCTGCTGGTTTCCACCGGAATCGCGGACTATATCTTTCCGGAAATCCCGGCATTGCGCATGACCGCGGATGAACACGCGCAGCACAAGGACGTTTATGCTCACTCGCTGAAGGTGCTAAGTCAGGCCATGGACCAAGAAGAAGATGGCCCAGACCTTGTCCTGCGCTGGGCGGCGCTTCTACACGATATTGGCAAACCGGATACCTTTGATAACACCGATGGCAAGGTCTCCTTTCACCACCACGAGGTGGTAGGCGCCAAGCTTGCCCGCAAGCGCCTGCGCAAGTTGAAGTACCCCAAGGCCACCACGGAGGCCATCGGCCAGCTGGTGTACCTGCACATGCGCTTCCACGGGTTCGGGGAAAATCAGTGGACCGATTCTGCCGTGCGCCGCTATGTTACTGACGCCGGCGACCTCCTCCCCCGTCTGCATAAGCTGGTGCGCGCCGATTGCACCACCCGCAATGCTAAAAAGGCCCGTCGACTCCAGCGCACCTATGATCAGCTTGAGGAGCGCATCGAGGAGATCGGCCGCAAGGAGGACCTGGCTCGCGTACGCCCGGACCTTGACGGCAACGAGATTATGGAAATCCTCGGTCTTCAGCCCGGCCCTGAGGTGGGCCAGGCATGGTCTTATCTCAAGGAGCTGCGCCTAGAGCACGGCCCCCTCGAGCGCGAGGAAGCGATTGCGAAGTTGCGCGAGTGGTGGGATTCTAAACAGTGATGTTTGCCGATAGATTATTTAACGCCCTCGAGCGCAATGACCCCGCCCCCGGCCAGCTTCTCATCGCTGCTCCGGGCATGCTTTCGCCGGAATTCGCCCGCTCCGTCATCCTCGTCATTGAGCACAATGACATGATGACCTTTGGCGTGGATCTGACTAAGCGCTCTGAGGTAGCTATTTTCAATGTGCTGCCGGAATGGCTTCCCGTGGTGGCTAAACCGCAGGCGCTGTATATCGGCGGTCCGCTCAACCAACAATCCGTTGTTGGGCTCGCGCAGACTAAACAGGGCGTCGATGTGGACAAGCAAGATCGACTCACCCGCCTCGCACCGCGCCTGGCACATGTGGATCTGCGCGCGGACCCAGAAGAGATCGAGCCACTAGTTTCTGGCATGCGTATGTTTGCCGGCTATGCCGAATGGGGGCCGGGCCAGCTGGAGGAGGAAATCGAGGCCGGCGAATGGTTCGTCTCTCCGGCCCTTGCCCAAGACGTTATTACTCCAGGCCCAGCCGACCTCTGGGCCGATGTTATGAAACGTCAGCCCATGCCGTTGCCGCTCTATTCCACATATCCAGTCAACGTGGAAGATAATTAATTCCTATCGCGCTGCAGGCAATGGGCTAGACTAGCCCGCATGCGCGCGGATATTTCTCAAGGATTAAGAGATACCTGGGCCGCCGCGATCGGCCTTATTCCCCTCGGCCTAGCCTTCGGCTTACTCATGGTCCAATCCGGTTTCAGCTGGTGGTGGACGCCGATTTTCTCCCTCGTCATCTACGCCGGCTCTATGGAATTCTTGGCCATTTCCATGGTTACCGGTGGGGCTTCCGCCTTTGCTTCGTTGGTTACCGGATTCATGGTGAATTTCCGCCATATTTTCTATGGCCTCACCTTTCCCCGGCACCACATTCGTTCACGGGTGGGCCGGGCTTATTCCACATATGCGCTTACCGACGAAACCTATGCCATCGTCTCCTCCCTCCCCGCCGAGGAGCGCCCGAGTGGGAACCGAATACTCACCATCCAAATCTTTTGTCAGGTCTTGTGGGTAGGCGGCGGCATCGTCGGTGCCCTCGCCGGCCGAGTGATTCCCTCTTCTGTGCAGGGAATGGAATTCGCTCTGGTTGCCCTTTTTGTCGTGCTGGCAATGGATTCCTTCCGCAATAACCAGGACTTTTCATTGCCGTTAAGTGCTGTGGTGGTGGGAATCCTTGCTGCAGCCTTCGCCCCAGGACAACTGCTCATGGTGGCGCTGAGTGCCTACTTCATTCTGCTTATTATCCGCTACGCATCTCCCCGCATCGATGCCGCTATTGGCTTGCGTAGACGCGGCGAGTCTACGAGATTCCGGGAGGAACGCTAATGCCCGCTGGAGTTACGCTTGCTTCCATCGCCGCAGTGTTGGTCCCCGTCGGCCTTATTACCGTAGTGCTGCGCCAGCTTCCCTTTTCCTTTGTGAAATGGATGAAGGATAGCCAGTTCTTTTCATTGCTGGGCATGATGATGCCGGTAGGTGTGATGACCATTTTGGTGGTTTATACCGTCTACGGGCAGGCTGGTGCCCCTGGGGGCATCTGGGCGGCTCTCCTCGGCGTGGTAGTAACCTTCCTGCTCCACCTGTGGAAGCGTGAATCAGCGCTGTCCATCTTCGGAGGAACCGCCTTTTATATGCTCCTCGTTAACGTTGTCTTGTAGGCACCGTGTTTGAACCCTAAAGGCCGAACTTGGCGGTAGCTTCGGACCATAGGGCGTCGAAATGAGATTGGTCCACGTAGTGGGCGCTAATGTCTGGAAACTCATCGTAGGTATCCGGGTGCGGGACAACCTCTTGCGGCTGATCTACGTTTCCCGTGGAACTGGTCGGGGTAGCCACACCAACTATGGCATCTGAGGGATCCAGGGCGATCATGCGGACCATTCGACAGCTGCGCGCATCTTGCTCCTCCATTTCCGCCATATGGATGGCCGAGCCTACGCCGGGCACGGTTAGTTCAGTTCGTACGTATAGATAATTCGCCATAGGACCTAAGTGTAGCTACGTGGTGGCACGCTGGGCGTAGCGGGATGCCAGCCACGAACACATCATTAACTGCACCTGGTGGTAAATCATCAACGGCAGGATAAGTAGACCAAGAGACGTTCCCCCAGAAGCAAAGATAACCGAGGCCATGGGTAGGCCCGTGGCTAGTGACTTCTTCGATCCACAGAACTCGATTGCGACTGTATCGGCGCGCTTGAATCCCAATTTCTCACTTACCTTCTTGGTGAGCCACAGCATGAAAGCAACGAAGATCGCTGCGAAGGCGACAAGGAAGGCCAACTCCCATATGGAGATGGAGGACCAAATTCCGTCTACTACGCCTTTGGAAAAGGCAGAATACACCACCATGGCAATAGAGCCGCGGTCTACCACTTTGGTGGCCTTGCTTTGGGCGAATTTGCCAACCCAGCGCCGAGTCAGCTGACCCAGGATAAAGGGAGCCAGCAGCAAGAGCGCGATTTCTCTAAATACGGAAGTGTCGATGTGGACCCCTCCCCCGGTTCCCATCAGGAGCATAACCAGCGAAGGGGTAATAAATACTCCGACCAAGTTAGAAGTAGATGCTGACACGATTGCGCCTGCAACGTTTCCCTTCGCAATGGAGGTAAAGGCAACCGAAGATTGCACGGTGGACGGTACCAGCGTGAGAAACAAGATCCCCAGGTACATATCGTGCGAAATGAAAGCGGTAAGCGGTCGTAGCGCTATACCTATGAGCGGGTAGACCACAAAGGTGAAGGCCAGGATCGTTAGGTGTAGGCGCCAATGCTTAAGCCCATTGAGGGCCTCTTGAGTGGAGAGCCTAGCGCCGTACAAAAAGAAGAGGAAAGCGATCGCAACATTTGTTAGCTGGCCGAATGTCTCGGCAAAATCCCCACGGGCTGGTGCAATGACCGCAAGGATGACCGCCAAGATGATGAGCACTATGAGGGGGTCGGGCTTCTTTAAACTCTGCAGCATTCTAAAAGTTTAAACCCTACCGCTCCTTCTTCCCCGGAAATACTCGGGCCAAAAATATGCCCTCTTTGGTTTCACGTGAAACCACAGAGGGAGGAATGCACCCTAGGCTGTAGTGACATTAGAGCCGTCTTGCTTAACTTCGTATCCTTCCAAGGGGTCGCGGCCCGGTCCGGATATTACGCTTCCATCGCTGAGGTCATAGGAGGTGTTATGTGCGGTGCAGGTGGCCGTCATGCCATCGATCTCGGTGATCGGATTGTGCTGGTGCGGACAGGTCTGGGAATAGGCCTTGAACTCACCTTCTTTCGGCTGAGTAAAAATGACGCCATCTACAATCTTCGCGGATCCGACTGGAATTTCCGTAGCTGCGATTTCTGCGGACGGAGAAGAACCACAGGCTGTTAGGTAGGCACCTGCGAAAGTGGTAGCGGTACCGAGCAAGAAGATTCGGCGAGAGCACTTATTCATGCCCTTAGTCTAGCTGGTGATGATGGTGCCTTGTGACTCAGCCGTGTAGCTGAGCGAATTTAGAGTTTCACGTGAAACACAGAAGTTAACTAACCAGATAGCCCTCCCATGTTTCAGGGGAGCCAGTGGGTGTAGGAGTGAGTTCATAGGTGCCAGATTCAATGCCTAAATCATCGACGATGCTATGGGCCGACTGCTGCCCCTCCGCTACCGGTGTGGATGTTGCCTCTTTGTGGCCTTGCTCGTTATAAGCGCCAATGGCAAAGGTCGAAGCGGCGATGGCTGCGAGGGCGGTGCTTTTCTTCATATGTATCATTTTGCCCAGCGGAGGCCTCTGATGCTCTTTACTTTCTGGGTTCCCCGGAAGCTTTACGCAATCTCCATCGTTATTGGCAGTAAGGCGAAAAGTACGGTAATCCAATTATTAACGTAGCCTAGCGTTGAAGTGACCAATATATTGAAAGAGTGACGGGATATCGTAAGTGACGGAACAAGAAGATGTAACGAGCCTGACCTATAACGTCACTGTGACTGTCGGGAAACATCCAATGAGCTATTCAAGCGAGAGGAAATAGCTACAAAAATTCCCCCTCTGGATGAGGCGTAATTCTTATCCAGAGGGGGGCGGTTGTGCAGCAGGCGCTGCTATCTGTCAGATTCTCGTGCGGCGTGACGGAGTGCGTCGACATCGACCTGCGGTGCAGAAGCCGCGGCAGCCTCTTCCCCACCGCAACCGTCGGAGCCACAATTGCAGGAATCCCCACAACCTTCTTCACTAGCGTGTGCCTGTTCGTAGAGGAACGCGGCACGCGAGCCGAGGTTGGAACCTACAGATAGGGCGAGAACTGCCGCCACAAAGGTAAGAACCGGAAGGAGCCACATCCAGCCCTCAGCGCTAAGCGCGACGATTCCACCGAAAATTAGGCAGACACCGCTGAGGATCCAGAATGGACCAGCGATGCGATGGGCGTTATCCCACGCTTCGCGAGACTTGCGGATTTCTTGCAGTCGCAAGCCAATGTAGTTATTTCCGGGTAGGCGCTTGGTTGAGGCCATGGTACCTACAACGATGAGGAAGACGGCGAGGATGAAGAAGATGATTCCCACTGCGATCATGTATTCAGTTTAGCCTTGTAGTGCTGAGATAAAAATTGCGCCTAGGCCGAGTGCTCTGTCGCTGTGTGCGCTCAGGTAGTATGCATTTAAGGTCGATTGATAGATATTGAATCGACCTTGGCCTCCGCACTGCGCTGTTTCGCCTCGGTCGTTTAGTCCTAGAGGTAGAGCACCCGATCTGATTGTAAGTATATGAATCTCAAGAAACTCTCGGAATCTTTGTTGTTCCGCATTATCGTTGCCATCATCTTTGGCGTGGTGGTCAGCCGATTCGCGCCAGAATGGTTTGGTCGCGTATTCGCCACCTTCAATGGACTATTTAGCAACTTCCTCAACTTCTTTATCCCGGTCCTTATTTTCGCGCTGATCGCTCCGTCCATTGCGGGTCTCGGGCGTGGTGCCGGTAAGTGGCTGGGGGTTACAGCGGGGATTTCCTATGGCTCCACTATTGTCGCCGGTCTTCTTGCCTATGTGCTTGCCCACTGGCTCTACCCCACCATGCTTAGTGGTCAGAATCTGATTACTAATGTCTCCGATATTGATGAGGGTGCACTCTCTCCCTACTTCGAGGTGGAGATGGCGCCGCCTTTTGAGGTTATGACTGCCCTCTTGTTGTCGTTCTGCATTGGTGTAGCTATGACTACCGTGAAGTCCGATACTTTGTATGCTGTCACCAAGGAATTGGAGAACGTAGTAGTTAAGGTAATCTGGGGCTTTGTTGTGCCGATTTTGCCCTTCTATATCTTTGGCATGTTCTTGGGATTGGGCATGAATGGCAATCTGGGCTCGGTACTTTCGGCCTTTGCCAAGGTTTTGATTTTGGCGGTTGTCATGACCCTGGTTTACTTGGTCTTGCAATACATCATTGCTGGTGCGATTACCGGGAAGAATCCCTTCAAGGCGCTTCGCAATATGCTGCCGGCTTATTTCACGGCTTTGGGAACCTCCTCTTCTGCCGCGACTATCCCAGTGTCCTTGGAGTCTACGCTTAAGAATGGCATTTCAAAGCCGGTGGCAAGCTTTGTTATCCCGCTGTGCGCGACCATCCACTTGTCCGGTTCGATGATTAAGCTGACGCTCTATGCCTTCGCAATCGTGTATATGGCAAACCTTGATATTAGCACCGGTACCGGACTTGGCTTCATCTTCTTGTTGGGAATCATGATGATTGCTGCTCCGGGCGTTCCGGGCGGTGCCGTCATGGTGGCGGCCGGCCTTCTGGCAGACATGATGGGCTTTGATGATGGCATGGTGGCGCTCATGATCGCCGCCTACATTGCCATCGACTCGGTCGGCACTGCCGCCAATGTCACCGGCGACGGTGCTATTGCGATGATCGTAGACAAATTCGCAGGCGACAAGAATGACCCCTCCGAAGAGGAATCTGCAGAAGCAACCGCGTAGAGGCTCACCAAAACCACACCCCTCGTTCAGCTGTCGAGAGCTGACGAGGGGTTTAATGCGTTGTGGGACTATTTTCGGGTCGCCGCCTTCATGCGGGTGACAAACTTAGCGAGTTCTTTGTGCAGCGCGGGGTCCACGCGAGCGCGGCCTGAGGTCCCTTCGATTTGGGTCCGCTCTGCAGCGGTTTCACGTGAAACGTGGCGATCAATGATTTTAGTAATGGCCGAGCCAGTAATAGCCCCCTCCGCTCCGGCTGCCACGGCATCGCGCACATGCTCGGGTGCTGAAATGCCGAAGCCGAGCAGTACCGGCGGGCCATCGAATCTATTGATGTTTGCTACGACTTCTTCAAGCCCGATGGTTTTAGATTCTCTTTCGGTACCTGTCACACCGTCGCGCGAAATGGCATAGATATAACCCCGCGAGCTGTGAGCGACGCCTTCGAGGGTGCTCGCGGTGGCACGAGCCGGGGCGATGAAGATCGGATCTATACCGGCCTTTTCTGCTGCAGCGATGAATGGAGCGCCTTCGCGTACGGGGACGTCGGGAAGCAAGATGCTATCCGCGCCTGCCTTAGCGAATTCGGAATAGAAGCGCTCGGAGCCGCGCGTGAAAGCCACGTTGCCATAGATCAACATGCCAATGGGAAGCTCAGGGAATTCTGAGCGAATCGTCCGCACCTGTTCTAGAGCGGAATCTACGGTGGCGCCAGCCGCTAGCGCCCTAAGGTGAGACGCCTGAATGGTCGGTCCATCGGCCACGGGATCAGAAAATGGGACGCCAAGTTCTAGTGCATCTGCACCGGCCGCGACAACGGTTCGTACAATGTCCAGCGTGTCCTCCGGGGTGGGATCGCCCAACATGAGGAAGGGGACGAACGCGCCCTCTCCCCTTTCGCGCAGTGATCGGAATAGGTTCTCGTATCGATTGCTCATTAGTGCTTCTCCTGCAGTTTAAATTCTGGGTGGGCCTCAAGTGCGCGGCGAACATGGTCGATATCTTTATCGCCGCGACCAGACAAAGAGACCACAATGGTGATGTCCTCATCCTTCCGTTTCAAGGCATAAGCAAGAGCATGGGAAGACTCAAGGGCGGGAATGATCCCTTCCCGCTGGGATAGCAGTTGGAACGCTTCCAATGCCTCGGCGTCTGTAATGCCAACGTATTGTGCTCGGCCGCTGGAGTGAAGGTAAGCATGCTGTGGACCGACTCCCGGGTAGTCGAGTCCGGCGGAAATGGAGTATGACTCTTCCACTTGGCCGTCTGCGTTCCTCATGAGGTAGCTGCGTGCGCCGTGGAGTATTCCTACGGTCCCGTTGTTGATGGTGGCACCGTGCTTGCCGGAGTCCAGTCCTTCACCGCCCGGTTCAGTGCCGACGAGTTCCACTTTTTCCTCCGCAATGAAGTCTGCGAACATACCGATTGCATTGGAACCGCCTCCGACACAGGCGACGACTACATCCGGCAGGCCGCCGGTACGCTCAAGCATCTGCTGCTTAGCTTCTTCGGAAATGACCTTATGGAACTCCCGGACGATAGTCGGGAAAGGGTGTGGCCCAGCCGCAGTGCCGAGGAGATAGTGGGATTCATGGAACGTAGCGGTCCAATCGCGGAGCGCTTCATTCACCGCGTCCTTAAGCGTTCCGGACCCGGTATCAACGGCTACGACTTTCGCGTTCATTAGCTCCATACGGAAGACATTGGGCTGCTGCCGCGCGACGTCTTTTGCCCCCATATAGACCACACACTCGAGCCCTAAGAGTGCGCAAGCCAGTGCGGTGGCGGTGCCGTGCTGGCCCGCTCCCGTTTCTGCAATGATGCGAGTCTTTCCCATACGTTTGGCGAGGAGGGCCTGTCCGAGGACTTGGTTCGTCTTGTGCGCGCCACCGTGTACGAGGTCCTCACGTTTGAGGAAGATCCTCGCCTTACCGCCTAAATTTTTTGCCTCTGTCAGTGGCGTGGGCCGGCCAAGGTAGTCACGCAGAAGGCCGCTGAGCTCTTCGCGAAAGGACGGGTCATTCTGTGCTTCTACAAAAGCCTTCTCAAGTTGGTCGAGGGCGGGGATAAGGGATTCTGGGACGAACTGTCCACCGAATTCACCAAAGTATGCTGGAAGGAGTGTTTCACGTGAAACGGTCATGATCGTGTCCTTTCTATGGGTGTGTATAGCGTCGGATGATGTGGAAGGCTTGGGACACAAGCGAGGAATCCTTGCGGCCGGGTGCGTACTCTAGACCCGAATTGAGATCGAGCCCCATCGTGCCGATCGACAGAGCCTCTTCGAGGTTGTCTAACCGGAGGCCACCGGCGAGGAAGGATTTATCCTTAACTTCAGGGGGGATAGTGCTCCACTCGAATGAGCTTCCTGACCCGCCGCTTCCGGAGTCCAGGACTAGCGCTTCTACTTCTGGGACAAGGTCAGTTGCCAGTCCTGCGAAATCGGGGCTGAGCATATCGACGGCACGCCAGACGGATAATCCGCCCGCGACGCTGCGTACCTGGCGTAGGAATTCTCTTTCCGCTTCCCCACTTCCTTGGAATGGGGTGTGGAGCTGAAGTGCCTTGAGTCCTGGGAGCTCAGAAAGTCTCTGTAGCTCTTCGATATCCGAAGAACGTGTCACGGCCACGTAGTCCAGACCCGGCTCTGCGGAGATGATGTCACGCGCGGTTTCACGTGAAACAGTGCGCGGCGATTCCCGTACGAAGATAAGTCCTCCGTAGCGGGCCCCTGCAGCACGCGCCGCTTGCGCAGCGGAGGCAGAGTTAAGCCCGCATACTTTATTGCCACCGTAGACAAGATCGCGAGCGGCGCGATCGATATCCTCTTGGCGGCTGAGTTGTGAGCCTACAAGGAATGCGTGCACGTGAGAGCCCAGCCGGCGGACGGTGGCATTGTCGCGGATTCCGGATTCCGAGACGATCGTTTTTCCTTCAGGGATATGGCTAGCGAGGCGCTCGGTTCGTTCTAGGTCGATGCTGAGATCGTGGAGGTTGCGGTTATTGATACCGATGATGTCGCCACCTAATTGCAGCGCTCGTTCCACCTCTTCCTCGGTGATGGCTTCAGTCAGGACGTCTAACCCCAGTTCATCAGCCAGCGCCTTGAGTTTAACGTAGGTGTCATCATCCACGATGGACATCATGAGCAAGATGGCATCGGCTCCGTAGTGTCGCGCGGCGTAAACCTGAATGGGGTCAACAATGAAGTCTTTGCACAGCACCGGCAGGTGGGTAGATTGGGCGACGGTTTGCAGATGGTCATAGTCGCCGCCAAAGCGCGCAGGCTCGCACAGCACCGAAATGGCGGAGGCATAGCGTGAGTAGATGCGAGCGATATCGCCCGGACGGTAGTCCGCGCGAATCAACCCCAGGGATGGCGAGGCAGACTTACATTCCATGATGAAGCGATTGGCGCCATCGAGGGCTTCGACAAGCGAACGCTCCGAAGGCGGTACGCTAGCGAGGTCCACGTAGGACAACCTGTCGCGAATGGCCGGCAGATGAGTGCGGCGCTGGGCGACGATCTCTTGTAGCACGGTTGGCAATTCCTTCGCCGTCATTAGTTCTTCTCCCCTACCGCATAGTTGGCGCTTTCGTGGATATGGAGCCACTTTTCGACAGCGCCGCTATTAATCAGATCCTTAGCGTGAGAGACTCCTGCTGCGATACTCCTCGTGGTCCCGTTGAGGTAAAACATGGCTCCGGCGGTGGCAGCGATGGCGTCCACGTGTGCGGGCTTACCTCGGCCGGCAAATACCGCGCGTAGGGCTAAGGCATTTGCAGCGCCATCCCCACCGGCAAGCTCCGCGAGCTCGTGGCGCTCGATACCGAGCTCTTCAGGGGTGAGCTGGTAGGTGATAATGTCGCCGTTCCTGAGCTCCCAAGCCTGCGTGGTGCCATGAGTGGCAATCTCATCCGTGCCGGCTCCATGGACGACTAAGGCGCGCTCGCGGCCAAGTTCTCGAAAGACCTCTGCAATGAGTTGGCCTTGATCTGGGTTTGCAATGCCCATGATTTGGAGTGATGGGTGTCCTGGGGACAAGAGCGGGCCGAGGGTATTAAATATGGTTGAGATGCCCAGTGCCTTGCGCACCGGTTGGACGTGGGCGATGGCTGGGTTGTAGGCGGGGGCGAAAAGAAACGTAAAGTTCGAGGCCTCAAATTGGCGGACCGCTCGGGCGGCGTCTAAGTCGAGCGGGATATTAAGAGCCTCGAGTACATCCGCAGATCCGGACTTGGAAGAGACCGAGCGGTTGCCGTGCTTGATCATCTTCACTCCCCCTGCAGCGGCGACGAGCGAGGCCCCCGTCGTGATATTGATGGTATTTGCGCCATCGCCCCCAGTGCCGGCCGAATCCATAAGGCCTTTTCCGGTGATGGGGAAGGGATAGCCCACCTTTAAGAAAGCCTTGGCGGCGCCGGCAACGTCCGCGAAAGTCTCGCCCCGAGCCCGGATATGAGCGAGCAATGCCGCGATATGGATATCGTCGTAGGCGCCCACGGCCAAGGGGGTAAATACCTCCGTGGCTTCTTCGATGGTGGGTTGTGGATTGCTTAGATAGGCCTGAAAGGTCCGCAGTGGTGTTCGGCTCATTTTAGTTTTCCTTCTCCATAGTGGTGTGGGTAGATAGTTGGTGAATGCAGCGTTGGAGCATTACGGGTCCAGTGGGTGTGAGGACGGATTCTGGGTGGAATTGCAGACCTAGCCCCATACCGTCTTTTGTCTCCGCGGCCATCACTACTTCGCCGATATCTGAGGAAGTGTGTGCTAGGCAGCGCATCTCGTGCGGGATATCCGTACAGCCGAGCGAGTGGTAGCGTGCCACCGGAATCTGTGTGCCGAGACTATTTGGTTGATCAGGTTCGGTATCGGTGGCAAGCCCTTGGAATACGGGATGCTGAACCCCGGCTGGCGTGAGAGTCATCGGAACGGATTTCCCGTGTACCGGGCCGCAGGGCGCAACTGCCCCACCGTGGTATTCAAGAAGCGCTTGGAAGCCGAGGCAGACGCCGAGAATGGGAGTGGTGCCCAGGGTGGCGTCGATAAGCTCCATCATGCAGCCGGCCGACCGTGGATGGCCGGGGCCGGGGGAAAGCACAATTACGTCGGGCCGCGCCCCCAATACTTCATCGACCGCAACGGTGTTACGAAATACTGTGGTATCGAACCCAGCTAGGGCATCGACGAGGTTATAGACAAAAGAATCGTGGTTATCCAGAAGGACAATGTGTGGCGAACTCATCGCTGCACCTCCAAGTCGGCACCGTGTGCTACGGCAATGGCATTGAGCACGGCGTAGGCCTTATGCACCGTTTCATCGGCCTCGGCCTGTGGGACGGAATCTTTGACAACACCGGCACCGGCTTGCACTACTGCGGTGCCGTCTTGGACGTAGGCGGAGCGGATGACAATGCAGTTATCCATGGCGCCATCGCCGCGCAAGTAACCTACTGCCCCGCCGTAGGATCCGCGGCGTGTCCCTTCCGTTTGCCGCACCAGCTCGGTGGCACGAAGCTTGGGTGCACCCGTCAGGGTGCCCATGTTCATACAGGCTCGATAGGCATCGAGCGCATCGAAATCTGAGTGGAGCTTCGCCGTGACTCGGGAGACCAAATGCATCACACGGGAGTAGCGGTCCACCTGCAATAGCTCTGCCACCTGGCGGCTACGAGGAACGGCCACCCGCGCGAGATCATTGCGTGCTAGGTCTACCAGCATCGTGTGTTCCGCAATCTCTTTGTGGTCAGTACGCATCTCTAATTCATTGCGGATATCAAGCTCATGGCTGATGCTCCCATCCGGGCGCAGCCCGCGCGGCCGAGTGCCAGCGATGGGATAGAGCTGCACTCCCCTATCTTCCGGCGTGAACCTGAGATTGGATTCTGGCGACGCGCCAAATAGCTCATAGCCGTCGCCACGAACGTAAAACATATAGGGCGAAGGGTTAGTGTCTCGTAACGTCCGGTAGGCCGCGAGGGCGCTTGGACATTCCAGCGCGAAGGAACGCGCGGGCACTACTTGGTAGATATCGCCGGCGTGAATCTTGCGTTGGAGCTTTTCCACGTCTGCGCGAAACGTTGCGTCATCCGCATCAGCCACCGCACGGATCTTGCTTCTCTGTGGTGCCGTGGGGCGTGGGGTCTCCGGCCGCGTGGCTAGGGAATCAAGTTCCGCTTTAAGGTGGTCTTCGTCGATATCCCAGCCCTCTAGGCGCGCAGTTCTTTGCAGGTGGTCTACCTCCAGGACCGTTTGAGCCACCAAGAACTCATAGTCTGGGTAGGAATTCGGCCCCGGTTTAACCTCGGGGAGATCTTCGAAGGTGGCCAGGTAGTCATAAGCGAACCCGCCCCCTAGAAATGGTAGTAGCGGAGAGGAATAGGTGGCCTCTAATTGGAAGAATCGCAGAATGTCAGCGGTTGATTCAGCAAGGAGTCGCTGCCGCTCGTCGGGTTCGGCAGAAGGCGGGAATTCGAATACAGCGGTAGTAGTTTCACGTGAAACTAGGCGGTGGCGGAACCGGTCTCGGAGAGGAGGAAGGAGCACCTCCCCCGCGTTGGTGAGGGCCCGCACCTCCACCCTGTGGCCATGGCACGTGACTCTGAGTGCTGCCTTGAGGATGGCGAGACAGTTGAGGTTTTTCTTAGTCTCGATGTCTGCGCTTTCGAGCAACAGGGAGTCGTGCGGTTGCGCGAGCGCGTCAAATGTGGCGGCCGCATCGCTGTCGTAGGGTATGTCGCGGGTAGCCGTGTATGGCATTGCAGTGCCCTTTCGGAGAGGGTGGGTATGGGAAACGAAAATTAAACTTCCACGAGCACAGGCACAAAAACGCCAAAAGGCCCGCAGAATGCGAGCCTGAAAATAGCTTGCGAAAGATGGCCCGCGGGTTACGCGCGCCACCACCAAGCAGTAGTCATGTTCTTCATGGCAGCTACTTTAACCCAAATTTCTATAACTCGGAAGATATTGCCGATAAATATTCTCACAGCCCGAGCTGGCTTTCTCGCAGAAGAAGCCGTATTCGGGACTTTAAAGACTTTAAAGAAACGAGTGGGGTACTGTTGGGTGCATTAACAAAGGGAAGAAAGGTGATGTAAATGACTATGAGTCCTAATGAGGTAGTGGCAAAGGTTCCTACCCAACTTTTGATTGGAGGCGAGTGGCGAAAGGCATCTTCCGGCGAGACTTTCACGGTGGAAAATCCCGCCACCGGAGAGACCATTGCTACGCTCGATTCTGCTAATTCCGCTGATGCGGTAGCCGCTCTAGATGCTGCTTGTGCGGTGCAAGATGAGTGGGCACGAACCACTCCGCGCGAGCGGGCGAATATCCTCCGCCGGGCCTTCGAGCTGGTACACGAGCGCGCCGATGAGTTCGCGACGCTGATGACACTTGAAATGGGAAAGCCTTTTGCCGAGTCTCAAGGTGAGGTCACCTATGGTGCTGAGTACCTGCGCTGGTTTAGCGAAGAGGCAACGCGCGATTATGGCCGCTATTCCCCCGTTCCGGAGGGCACTTTGCGTATGGTCACACGCCGCAAGCCGGTCGGGCCATGCCTGCTAATTACCCCATGGAACTTTCCCCTCGCGATGGCCACGCGCAAGGTTGCGCCTGCTGTTGCGGCAGGCTGCACCATGGTTCTGAAACCGGCCAAGCTCACCCCACTGACTACGCAGTACTTTGCGCAAACCATGCTCGATGCCGGCCTGCCCAAGGGTGTGCTCAATGTGGTTTCCGGAAGCTCTGCCTCAGCCATTTCGGAGCCTTTGCTTGCCGACGATCGCCTGCGCAAGCTTTCCTTCACCGGCTCCACCCCAGTGGGCAAGACTCTACTGAAGGGTGCCGCGGATAATGTGCTGCGCACCTCCATGGAGCTGGGCGGCAATGCTCCGTTCATCGTCTTTGAGGATGCGGATATCGATCAGGCCGTAGCAGGGGCCATGGGTGCGAAGATGCGCAATATTGGTGAGGCCTGCACTGCGGCCAACCGTTTCATAGTGCACGAGTCCGTGGCGGAAGAGTTTACGCAGAAGTTGGCGGGGGAGTTTAACAAACTCGTCGTGGGCAATGGCCTGGACGAAGGCGTTACCTGCGGTCCCCTCATTGAGGCCAAGGCGCTCGACAATATTGCCGCCTTAGTGGATGACGCAGTGGAAAAGGGTGCCACCGTTGTTACCGGTGGCAAGCGTGGCGAAGGTGAGGGTTACTTTTATGCCCCCACGATCTTGAGCAATGTTTCACGTGAAACCCGCGTGGCCCAGGAGGAAATTTTCGGCCCAGTTGCACCTATCTTTACCTTCAGCGAGGAGGCGGAAGCCCTAGAGTTAGCAAACGAGACGGAATATGGTCTTGCGTCCTATATTTTTACGGAAAACTCAGACCGCCTGTGGCGCGTGGCCGATGGTCTCGAATTTGGCCTGATGGGATTCAATGCCGGCGTCATCTCCAACGCCGCTGCCCCATTCGGCGGCGTCAAGCAATCCGGTTTGGGCCGCGAAGGTGGCGCCGAAGGTATTGAGGAATATACCTCAGTTCAATACCTGGGCATCCGTGACCCTTATGCCAATGTTTAGAAACGCAAGCGTCTGAAAAGACACACAGGCCAGCCGGGCTCCCTTTCGGGGCCCGGCTGCGGCCTAATAATGTAAACATTCATTGAAAATGAGTCTGCCTCCCCGACCTAAAGCATTTATCCTGCTCAAACCGTCAATATTGTTTGCATTGGGCGGCAAAAAGTGAGGCCGAACAAGACCAAGAGGGTTTTTTGATTAACCATTGAAGCTTGCGGGGCGTATAGTTCCTCTCCGTATAATTTAATTCGTATCTCCTTCGCCCGCGCAGTGTGGCCTCATGGCCTGCTCGTGGAGAGGGAATTTTCTTTTTGTTATTTGGAGTGAGTATATGACGTCTACTGAATCTGCAGCGGCTAAGCCGCAGCTGATTACGCCCACGTTCGTTCTCGCGTGGGTGGCTAATTTCTGTCAGTTTTTGGTCTTCTACCTGTCCGTGACCACCATGGCCCTCTACGCGGTAGAGAGCTTCGGGGCATCGGATACCGTGGGTGGTTTTGCCTCCAGCGCCTTTGTTCTCGGTGCGACGTGCATGCGCGTATTCTCCGGCTGGCTCGTGGACCGCGTAGGCCACAAGAAGGCCGCCCTGACCTCCCTAGTCTTCGTCACAGTCGTTGCTGTGGCGTATTTTTTTGCACAGAACGTCGCCGTTCTTATTATCGTCCGTTTCCTGCACGGCACGGGTTATGCTTTGACCTCCACCGCGCTTATGGCAGTGGCACAGTCCGTCATTCCGCACGAGCGCCGCGCGGAGGGTACTGGCTACTTCGCCCTCGGTACTACCTTGGCAACGGCCTTCGGCCCAGCACTCGGCCTCTTCTTGGCTAATAACATTGGCTACAACACGCTCTTTGCTGTAGCGCTAGGCGCTAATGTCGTGTCTTTGGTCCTGGCCTTGGTGCTGCGCTACCCAGCTGAGGTTTCTGCCGAGAAGCCGGCCTTTACGCTGCGCAATGCAGTGCACCCCAACGTGGTTCCCATCGGTCTGTTTATGTTGCTGGTCGGAATCGCCTACTCCGGTGTGGTCACCTATCTCAACGCTTATGCGCGCAAGGAAGACCTTGTTACCGGTGCAGGTCTGTTCTTTATTGGTTACGCAGTAACCATGCTTATCATGCGCTTTGTTTTGGGCCGCATCCAAGACCACAAGGGCGATAACGCCGTGATGTACCTCGGCCTGGCAGCCTTTGTTATCGCCCTGCTCCTCATGGGCTTCCCCACCAACGACGTCATGCTGGTGGTTGCAGGAGCCTGCACCGGCCTAGGTTTCGGTACCCTCAGCCCCGCCTGCCAGGCTATCTCTGTGCGCTCGGTACCCGCCGCACAGATGGGCGCGGGCATCTCCACCATGTTCCTCCTGATGGACCTAGGCATTGGCCTGGCTCCGTTCGGCCTAGGCCCCATTGTTGGGGCAACCGGCTTTGACACCATGTACCTCATCCTTGCGGCCCTCGTAGTCATCGCAGCCATCTACTACTTCTTTGTGCACGGTCGCTTCCCCAAGGCCAAGGGGCACCATCTACACTTCGACGAAGGTAAGTAACACGGCACTCCCCTGTTAGCCTGAAGCATTAAAAGCACACCAGCCACCGAGGTTGGTGTGCTTTCGCTTTAGGTAGACCGTGCGGTTGTAGTTTGAGGGTCCGGAGGCTGGGGGTCGCGCGCAGCGCAGGAACGGAAAACTCGCCGAATAAGAGTCCAGGGTGTAGGGCTAGGCGCGCAGACTGTTGTTCTGGTGAGGGGGCAAGCAGCCAGCCTCGATTACGCGCTGGGCAAGGGTACGGTTGCCCATTTTGGCGGCAAAGGCGATGCGCATAGTGATGTCATGGTTGGGTGGCGCATCCATTGTGATGCAGTCGCCGGGTTGGATGCGGCCGGGAGAAATAATGCGCAGATAAGTACCGCAATCGCCACGGGCGGTCCAACGCTTGAGCCACCCGCGCTCCCCTAGCCAGCCGGCAAAGGTGGAACAGGGTTGGCGGGGAACGGATACCTCAAGTACAGCGGTGCCGATTCTTAGGCGTTGGTTAATGAGTAGAGCGGACAGATCGACGCCTTGGGTGGTGAGGTTTTCACCAAAGCAGCCAGACGCCAGCGGGCGGGAAAGCTCGGATTGCCAGTAGTCCAACTCTTCGCGGGCGTAGGCGTAGATGGCTTTATCATTGCCGCCATGATGTTGGGTATCACCAATTATATCGCCGCGCACGCCGGAACCGTCGCCATAATGGGGACCGGGCGCAGCCACATCGATGAAGGATTGCGGCTGCTTATCGATGCCCGAAAACTCGTGCCGCCCGCTCGGGTCTGGCCGGCGGACGGCGACATTGGTGGAAATGACCTGCATGCCTGCCACACTAGCTGAGCGTGAGCGCCTCCGCGGTGAGAATATCGCGGTAAAACAGCTGCGGAGCGAGGGAGACGGCCTCGGCTAGCTGCGGGAGGGCGCCGTCAAGCGCGGCGGCGAAAGCGGGATCAGCCAGCTTGCCATTGGCCACGCCGCGCGCCGTGATGGCAAAGACGTAGGAGATAAACGGCATCCAGGCGGAATCGCCGAGCTCCGAATTGCCATCACCAAAGGCATCGAGCGCGAGCAAGGTGTGCAGTACGGACTTATCCACACCTAGCTGCTGCAGCGTTACCCGCAGCTGCAGGGCGGTGCTGCGCAGGTTGGAGATGGTGCCCAGGCGGGTGAGCGCGAGGTCGTTGGCAAAGCATTCGCGCAGTGCAGCGATTCGGTGAGCATCGTCGCAGAGCTGATCGTTGGCCGTCGATGGTGTGGGCGCCTCACCTGTGGCGCTCATCAGCAGCATTGGGCGGGTGACATCGTCGACGCCGGTGGACGGCACGCGCGCGAGCGCGGCGGAGCCGTGGGCTTCGATGTAGTCATGGGCGGCGTCGGCAAGCGCGGCCAGCAGTGAGGAAGGCTTTTCGGCCGGCTCCTCGCGGCGGAAATTGCGGGAGACCAAGCCGGTGCGGACAAAGGCGCGCATGCGCTGGCCCGGCTCAAAATCCGCCGCCATGAGGGCATCCATGCTGGCACGCGGATCGGCCTCAATCTCCTTGATGATCGCCTCGAAAGTTTCCTTGGCCTTGGGCGCTAGGCGGCGCATAGCCGCGTAGGTGGGCCACAACCCTTCGGTGTTTGCGGTTTCACCGTCCTGGAAGATGATAAGCGCGCTCGCCGGCGGGTACTGCGGCGCGGCCAAGTCGCTGGCCGGTTCGTCCTCCCGGAAATCCACGATGAGGTGGCCGGCATCCAGCAGCTCCTCGGGCAGCTCGAAGCCTTCCTCGGTGGGGTCCAGTGGCATCGGCTCGCCTGCGGGATTGCCCAGTGGCCAAGCCCATGCCAGCAGCTCCACCTCTTCCTCGTGTGGCTGCTCGGGGACGAGGATGCCATCCTCGATGGTGGCGCGGGAGATCAACGGAGCTTTGCGCACGGTGGCGATGGCGGCATAGATGAGGTCGCTGGCCGCCGTGGCTTCATATTCCATAACGCGCCGGTCAAAGCTGCGCTTTTGGTGCGCTGCGCGCTCCTTTTCCGGCAGGCCCTCGAGATACTCCTCATAGGAGAGCGTGGACCACAAGAGATAAAGCTCCAGCGAGGTCTTTTTCGTCAGTGCAGATTTCAGCGCGCGATTCGGCACGGATAGGCTGGTAGCCGCCTCCGTAGAGCCATTGGCGGTGACGAGGTCCCTGATCTTTTGGTTTTTATCAATGACCACGAATTTTGCCAGCGGTAATGGCTCCGGCGAGTGGATGGTAAAGAGGGCATCGGCATCGAGCTGATCTGCCAGGATGACTTGTTTATCGAGGTAATCGACTGGTTCGGCCGCGGTGCGCTTGACCCGGGTACGAATCGTCGCCGGTTCCACCTGGAAGGTCAGCTCATAGCCGGCTTCGCTGCCGATGGTCTCCTCGCGCACGCTCTCGTCCTCACCAAAGACGCGCTGGCCTTTTTCCATCTGGATGGGCTTGCTCGGCGCAGAAGCCAAGGCATAGCTAAACGGTGAAAGATTGCCCAGGGCGTCGATGAAGCGGAAGTTAGTGCCGCGCGGGCCCTCGTTTTTGGCGCGCATATGCAGTGTTTCCGCGAAGTTAAGGTACTGGATATCCACCAGTTCCTCATCCTTGTACAAGCTAAAGCGGTAACGACCTACCCAGGGATCTTCGAAGGCATCTGCCGGGAGCACCTCGTGGATGCCCTCCGGTAGCTCATCCTCCAGCACGGCCTCTTCTTCCCCACCGATGGGGACATAGGTCAATTCC
Organism: Corynebacterium sp. LaCa_205; assembly: GCF_057458085.1. Classification (NCBI taxonomy): domain Bacteria; kingdom Bacillati; phylum Actinomycetota; class Actinomycetes; order Mycobacteriales; family Corynebacteriaceae; genus Corynebacterium; species Corynebacterium sp. LaCa_205. The sequence goes on along the minus strand of NZ_CP190931.1, from coordinate 2,410,547 downwards.
ATGCTGAGCTCAGTGTTCGCGATGACGCGAGGTGACTGGGTATAGACCAGCTCGCCATCCAGCCCGTGGGCATTGGGCAGCGACTTGACGGCCATATCCCAGGCAAAGTCAGGGCTGCCAGACACCTTGATGGTGGCGGGCTCTTGTTGCGGTGCTTCCACCGTGAAGGACTGGCTCACCTCTAGTGGGAAGATGGACCAACCTTCCCAGGCGCCGTGTGAGCGAGCCTCGCCGGCCTTAGCCTTGGTGAATTCCGTGCCAGCAGGGGCGATGAAGGTATATGAGCCCTTAGGTATCGCTGCGGTGGTATCGAGCGGCCGATGGGTGGAATCCAGCACTAAGCCGCCATTGGCCACACCAGCGAATTCCAAGGTGTGCTCCTCAAAGGAGACGCTCAGGTGGCTAAAGGGGTGGGGCATGCTGATCCACAGCCCGGGCTCCTCGCCCTCCACGTAGTAGAACTTACGAGTGTCCTCGCTGTCATTGAGCAGCTGAGCGGACACGGTCCACTGGGGATCCTCTGGCTCATAACCTGCGGTTAAGGCTGGTAGGTACAGCTCCAAAGTGTGGGTGGCTGGGGAGAGGCGCAGGTGCGGAATCCCCTGAAATACCGCTGCGTCTGCAAAAGATGAAAGCTGGCTGCGAAACTTCTCCTGGCTCATTTACCCCAGCCTAGATCATTTTCATGCAGATCTGCATTTTGGCTGCGAGCGGGGGAAATGACCCGAAAGCCGGGGGTGAGTCCAGCGGAGAATTTGGGAGCGCGTGCCCAGCAGGTCGCGGAATGCGCAGCGAACTACACCGCACCGGCACGCGGCTATTACACTGTGTGATTATGAATACCCAGAGCGATTCCACCTCGTACCGCTATACCCCGGAGCTGGCGAACCAGATCGAGAAGACCTGGCAGCAGTACTGGAAAGACAATGGCACTTTCAACGCCCCGAACCCGGTAGGCGAGCTCGCCACCGATGCGGGCGAGCTGCCTAAGGAAAAGCTCAATGTGCAGGATATGTTCCCCTACCCCTCCGGTGCGGGCCTGCACGTGGGACACCCGCTGGGCTATATCGCTACCGATACCTATGCTCGCTATAACCGCATGCTGGGCAAGAACGTGCTGCACACTTTGGGCTACGATGCCTTCGGCCTGCCGGCCGAGCAGTACGCCATCCAGACCGGTACCCACCCGCGCACCACCACCGAGGCGAATATTGAAAACATGCGCCGCCAGTTGGGCATGTTGGGACTCGGCCACGATCCGCGCCGCTCCGTAGAATCTACGGATCCGGAGTTTTTCAAGTGGACGCAGTGGATTTTCCTGCAGATTTATAACTCCTGGTTCGATGAGGAGCAGCAAAAGGCTCGCCCCATTGCGGAGCTCATCAAAGAACTAGAAGCCAATAAGCGCACCACTAAGGACGGCCGCTATTACGAGGACCTCACCGAAGAGGAAAAGGCCGCAGCAATTGATGAATTCCGCCTAGTTTACCTGTCTAATTCCACGGTGAACTGGTGCCCAGGCTTGGGTACCGTGCTGGCAAACGAGGAGGTCACCGCAGAGGGCAAGTCCGAGCGCGGCAACTTCCCCGTATTTCGCAAGAATTTGTCCCAGTGGATGATGCGCATTACCGCCTATTCCGATCGTCTGCTCGATGATCTAGAGCTTTTGGATTGGCCGGAGAAGGTCAAGTCTATGCAGCGCAATTGGATTGGGCGTTCCCGCGGCGCGGAGGTTTCCTTCCCCGCTGAGGGCTACGAGATCGAGGTCTTTACCACCCGCCCGGATACGCTCTTCGGCGCCGAGTACGTGGTGCTGGCCCCAGAGCATGAGCTTGTCGACGCCCTCCTCTCCCCCATCCCTTATGACGATGACGTAGACGAGCGTTGGACCTACGGTCACGATGATCCCAAGGAGGCCGTGGAGTCCTACCGCACCGATATTGCCGCCAAATCTGATCTAGAGCGGCAGGAAAACAAGGAAAAGACCGGCGTCTTCCTTGGCACCTATGCCACCAACCCGGTCTCTGGGAAAAAGGTCCCGATCTTTATCGCGGACTACGTGCTGACCGGCTACGGCACCGGCGCCATCATGGCAGTTCCAGCGCACGATACCCGTGACTACGAGTTTGCCAAGACCTTCGGCCTGCCCGTTACGGAGGTTGTTTCTGGCGGCAACGTGGACGAAGAAGCCTGGACCGAGGACGGTGCCCTGGTTAATTCTGCCAATGACAAGGGCCTAGATCTCAACGGCCTGAATAAGGCCGAGGCTATTGCCAAGGCCATTGAATGGCTGGAAAAGGACGGCTCTGGCCGGGAAAAGGTGCAGTATAAGCTGCGGGATTGGCTCTTCGCCCGCCAGCGCTACTGGGGCGAACCCTTCCCCATCGTCTATGACAAGGATGGCTTTGCCCACGCCCTGCCAGAATCCATGCTGCCAGTGGAGCTTCCAGAGGTAGAAGATTATAAGCCGGTTTCTTTTGATCCAGAGGATAAGGATTCCGAACCACAACCCCCGCTAGCTAAGGTGCGCGACTGGGTCGAGGTAGAACTTGACTTGGGTGACGGCCCGCAGACCTACTTCCGCGATACCAACGTAATGCCGCAGTGGGCAGGTTCTTCCTGGTACCAACTGCGCTACATCGATCCCCGCAACGATGAGGCATTCTGCGATATTGAAAACGAGCGTTATTGGACGGGCCCGCGACCGGACCAGCATGGCCCACAGGATCCGGGCGGTGTCGACCTCTATGTCGGCGGTGTCGAGCATGCCGTACTGCACCTGCTTTACTCCCGCTTCTGGCATAAGGTGCTCTTTGACCTGGGATTTGTCAGCTCTCAAGAGCCCTACCGTCGCCTGTACAACCAGGGATATATCCAGGCCTATGCCTACACCGATTCCCGCGGCGTGTACGTGCCAGCTGCTGAGGTAGAAGAAAAGGACGGCAAGTTCTACTACAACGGAGAAGAGGTCAACCAGGAATACGGCAAGATGGGCAAGTCCCTGAAGAATGCTGTAGCTCCGGACGATATCTGCCGCGACTTTGGTGCCGATACCCTGCGTGTGTACGAAATGTCCATGGGACCGTTGGACACCTCCCGCCCGTGGGCTACCAAGGACGTCGTCGGCTCCCAGCGCTTCCTGCAGCGCCTGTGGCGCCTTGCCGTCAATGAGGACACCGGAGAGCTGGCCACTACCGACGCCAATTTGAGCGAGGGTGATCTCAAGCAGCTGCACCGCACCATCGCAGGCGTGCGCGATGATTATGAGAACCTGCGGCTCAATACCGTGGTGGCCAAGCTCATCGAGTACGTCAACTACCTGACCAAAACCTATCGCACCGAGGCACCGCGCGCCGCCGTCGAACCAATCGCCCAGTTGGTCTCCCCCATCGCCCCGCATATCGCGGAAGAACTGTGGCAGCGCTTTGGCCACGACGAGACCATTACCTATCAGCCCTTCCCCACCTTTGAGGAAAAGTACCTGGTAGATGATGAAATCGAGGTGCCCGTACAGATCAACGGCAAGGTCAAAGCCCGCATCAACGTGGCTGCCGATGCGGACCAGGAGGCGGTCTTCGAGGTTGTTCTGGCCGATGCCAAGATCGCCGAACTGACTAGTGGAAAGAACGTAGTGAAGAAGATCTACGTGCCGGGCCGCATGGTCAACCTCGTCGTCAAGTAGTCACTCCTCCCAAAACTCCGTGGCGCACAGCGCTATGCCGTGTGCCCGGATTCCCTGGCCGACCTCCAGTTTCTCGTTCACAATGAGCGGCAGGCCGTCGAGGTCGCATACCCAAAACTCCCCCATGCCCAGCTCATTGCTGTGCTTGGCGATGTGCCCGATGGTTCCCGCCACCTCTACCTGCGGGTTGAGCATGCTGGGCTTTAAGTTCCGATAAAAGCGCTCGGTAGCAGGAGAATTCAAAGAAAATTCCTCCGGCTCCCCCACCTCGTACCGCAAGGCCACAACCGCCGGCTGGACCTGTCCCTCTAGCTTTTCGCCTCCGACGGGGTTTCCCGCTGGCAGGGCAAAGGGTGCATCCGCCAGTGCTGCGAACCGTAAATCCCCCGTCTCCACAATGCCGATATAGGGCGTTGCGCGATAAATCGTTCCTAGGGCCTGTTCCCCTCCCCGATACGAAGGAACTGCGGCCCACTCCCCTTCGTACTCCATCGCGGTGACCGCCATATCGGACGGATCTGCGTGAAAAAGGACTCGATCAAATCCAGGTGCATCCCATATTTCGCGGCTTGTGGGTAGCTCTGCGATGAGCTCTTCTATATCCATTAGATCAAAACCACATGTGCTAAATAGCTTATCCATGCTCGCCATTTTAAACACTTCGGTCGCTTCTCCCGAGACGCCGTTTGTTCCAGCGGACGGATCGCTACTAAGACTTTTTGTTTAACTATTTAATTTTTGCGGCAATAACATAACGGATTAAATATTTGGATAACCCGGCCAATAGTGTTCCAAAAGCAAAGCAATTATGACTTTGGCCCTAAAGATGTAGGGGCATTAAATTGTTGACATGCTATACGCCCGCCGTATTAACGTAGTAGGAGTTGTTGTATCAACTCCCGATCGCCTAATGGGTTGCTAGATCAACTGCGCTGTTTAAGCTGTTAAATAACGGCAATCGAAGGAGGATAGCCATGCGTGTGGAGCAGAGTGCGGCATGGGGAGATTTTGTCACTATGCAAGAGGTGCTGCATGCGCGACTTTCTGCACAGTTGCAGAGAGACTCTAGTCTAAGCGAAGCGGACTATGCGGTCTTGGCGGTGTTGCATCGCCGCCGCAAAATTCATACCCGTCCGCACGAATTGGGGACGGAACTACGATGGGAAAAATCGCGCCTGCATCGACAGCTGGTGCGCATGGAATCACGAAAATTAGTCTCCAGGCGGGAAGCACCGGAACTTGGGCCTCGAGCCATTGAAGTCACTGTGACGGAAAAGGGAAGTGCCGCCTTCGGTGCGGCAATAGCGCGCCACACCGCCGCAGTTGATGAAATCGTGGTGAGCACCCTTAGTGACGAAGACCTACAAACTTTGGGGGAAATTTCTCGGAAGTTGTTGCGTGGGATTGATGAGCAGGGCGCTGGAGAGCTCGCTTCTGAAGCCTAACCGCGTATGCAAAAGGCACCCGCCATGACGGCGGGTGCCGGGGAATTTTACCTAGGGCGCGGCCTAGGAAATCTTGAGGACGGTGCGTCCGTGGTGGGTGCCCTCTAGAAGAGACTTGGATTCCTCGACCACGTCCGAAAGTGGAATCGTTGTGGTCAGGGACTCAAGAATGGAACGGTCTAGCTTGCGGGCCAAGAGCTGCCAAGCGTTCTGGCGGTAGTGCAGTGGGGCGTCTACGGAATTGACGCCTGCCAAGTGCACATTGCGCAGAATGAATGGCAGCACGGTGGTGGGAAGATCCGGGCCGGCGGCCATACCGGTGGAGGCGACGGTACCGCCCCAAACCGTGCGAGCCAATACATTGGCCAAGACATGGGAACCGGAGGTATCGACAGCACCGGCATAGGTAGCCTTCTGCAAGGGTTTTCCGGCCTCGGCGAACTCGGCGCGGTCCACAATGGTGTGGGCACCGAGCTCGTGAAGATACTGGGAATAGTCATCTGGACGGCCGGTCATGGCGTGGACCTCGTACCCGGCATTGGACAGGAGGTTCACGGCGATGGAGCCGACACCGCCAGTTGCGCCGGTGACCAAAACGGGGCCATCGGGAAGCCCGCGCAAAGAGTTGACGCACAGTGCAGCGGTATAACCCGCGGTGCCGACAGCGGCTGCCTGTTCTGCGGTGAAGTCTGCGGGGAGCGCGACGGTGGCCTGGGAGTTAACGCGCTGCTTCGGGGTGTAGCCGCCGTGGCGGAACTCGCCAAGGCCATCACCGAAGGAGGCGACCAAGGTACCCACCGGTAGACGCTCTACGCTGGACTCGGCAACGGTGCCGACCACGTCGATGCCTGGAACCAAGGGGCTGGTGCGCATCACACCGCGGTCGCCCGCGATTGCCATGGCGTCCTTGTAATTCAGGGAAGAATAAGAAACATCAACGGTAAGGTCACCCTCGCTGAGGAACTCTCCCTCTTCAAAGGAGGTCGTGACGGTTTTGTCTTCGTTGCGAGTTACTAGTAGCGTGCTCATGCTCACCATCGTACGTTAAATGTGATGCAGGGATTCGACAGCGAATCTCCCGGGAATTTTTCAGACAGGCTTGTTAACTTGGGCATTATGACGACGACCACTGGATCCACCCGCACTTCGCACCAGGTAAGGGCGCAAGGCGCGCCTTCCAAGCGCACGTTGTGGCGCAGTGCTGGCGTTGCCTGCGTGGTCGTTGTGGTGGCTATTGCCGTAGCTACAGTGGGCAAGCCGTTTATTGATATTCCCGGCGTGCTCGATGCCTCTGCACATGCCCGCCGCAGCCTGGATCTGCAAATGTTCAACGGCTTTAATAACCCTCATCCGTGGTGGGGGCCGTGGACCAATACCTTGGGCAATATAGCGCTCTTTTTCCCACTTGGCGCGTGCTTGGTAGTGATGGGGCAAAATTCGCGCCACGTCCGCTTTGGCCGTGGCGGAACCATCCTTCTAGCGATGGCGCTCAGCTTGGGCATCGAAACTACCCAATATGTATTCTCACTGGGCTTTAGCGATGTCGACGATGTGGTTTTCAATACCCTTGGAGCGTCCTTGGGCGCGTTCCTAGTTAGCCGCAAGAGCGCACAGGCGCAGCTGCGAGCCGTCCGCGCTATCGGCTGGATGGCCGCATTGGGCTTGGGTGCCCTCGCCGCTGCGATTGTGGCCGGAGTAATTGTCTAAGTACCCAGGCTGACGCGGTGCCCGAAATTAAACATATCGAGGGAATCTCCCTCTTCGAGGCACTCAAACATACCGGCGGCGTCGGTGGGAACTATGCCGGTTACCTGTGATACCCCGTAGTCCTGAAGGAGAATAGGGGCCAGAGGCGTTGAGGGCCCCAAGATTACATTGATGGACTCGCGGGAGAGCTCGAGCAAGCGGGGCGCGGTCTTATTCACAAAGGCGGAGCCGGTAATGAAGACATAATCGCACTCGGGCAGTATGTACTCGGCGGCGGAATCGGGGTAGTCGCCCTCATTGAGTGAACGCTCTAGCATATAAAAATCCGCCGCCTGGTTGAGCGCCTTAGGCGCAAAAGGGAAGTGGCCAATGACGGCGACCTTCTTACCCGCGACGGCTTCGCGGAAGGGATCGAAGATGTGGGGCCAGGGGGCATCGGCAAGCGCAAAGCCATGTTCATCGGCCACGGAAGGTGTGGAGTAATAGGAATTGAGCGCAGCCATGCCGAAGGATGCCTCTGAGAAATTCCAACTCTTGGCCAGTTGTGCGATGGCGCGCAAGGGAACGCCGGAGTATTCGGCGCTCATCTGGGCGGGGCGGGAGGTAGCTGACATGGTCATGGCCACGCCGCAGCTAGGACTTTCGGTGTAAACGCGGGTCCACCGCGGGTTTTGGGCGGCGCGGGAGACCACTATGTCACGGGGAATGGCATCGATGAGGTCATCGTAGAGATCCCAGGCGGACATGAATAAACCAGCTTTTCCTTATCGTTTGGCACTGCTTGTGAGGAGGCAGTTTAGTCGAATAGGTGGGGAGCACCCTATAGCTTTAGTCACATATATTCGCAACGGCTTGTGCAGTCTGTTTAGCAAAGGGGCTTACCCCAGTAATGGTGGCGGAGCCGGGGCCGGTCCAGGTGCCGTAGCCTACGAGGAAGAGACCGTCGACGGTGGGGGAGGTGCCCGCAAGGAGCCTGCGGATGGGCCGGAGAGCAGGCCGGAAGCCGGTACACCAGATGAGGTGGTCTGTGTTGACCTCATCGAGGGATGAAAACATTGGAGTGGCCTGCAAGAGCCCGGAATCCCGCGCCCGCAAGACAGGTGGGACCATCACGATATCGCCCAGGTTCGAATCCGCGCCGGGGTCTGGTTCGCCGCGCAGCATTGCGTTGAGGCGGGCGCGATTGCGCTGAAACAGGACTCGACCATCAACATCATCGGGCATCCACCGCGGGGAGCTGCGGGTGTACCAGGTTGTCTCTACGCCGGAGAGTAGGAGCTCGGCCGCGATTTGGGCACCGGAATTGGCCGCGCCCACGACCGCCACGGTAGATTCGGCAAAGTCCGCGGGGCCTGGATAGAAGGCGGAATGCCATTGCCTTCCGCCAAAGTTGCCGGGGTAGTAGGGAATAAAAGGTGCGGACCACGTTCCCGTTGCCGCTACGACCGTGCGCGAGGTGAGTTTCTCTTCCCCCGCATAAACGTGGAAGTACGCGCCGTCATGGGTCACCTCATCCACTGTGACTGGCCGACGAATGGGCAGTTCATAACGCTGCTCATAGCGTGCAAAATAATCAATAACATGGCTGGCCGGTGGAAAGCCCTCGTAGTGGGGCATGGGCCATCCTGGCAGGTTGGAAGAGGCCGCATTGCTAAAAAGCGTCAGGGAGGGCCAGGTATGGCGCCAGGCTGCGCCAGGACCGGATTCTGCATCCAGAAGGACAAAATCTAGGCCCTTCTTGCGCAGGTAATAACCCACCGCGAGGCCTGCCTGGCCGGCACCAATGACTATGCAGTCCAGCATCAAATGAGCTTTCTCTCTCGTGCCACGGTCACCGCGGCGGTGCGGGTTTCCACGCCCAACTTTTGGAAAATATGGATGAGGTGGGTCTTGACCGTGGCCTCGGAAATGAACAGCTGCTTGGCTAGCTCCTTATTAGAGGAACCGCTAGATAACGCCCGCAAGATTTCCAGCTCGCGGGTGGACAGTGATTCTTGCGGTCGGCCCACACGCTGGGCGAGGAGATCCACAACCTCCGGCGCTAGGGTGCGGCGGTGCGCGGCGGTATTGAGCACGGCTTCGTGCAACGCCTGCTCGGGGGAGTCCTTGAGCAGGTAGCCCATCGCGCCGGCTTCCACGGCGGCGAGGATATCGGCCTGCGTGTCATAGGTGGTCAAGATGAGCACGGGCGGGCCGCCGGCGTCTACTACGCGCTTGGTGGCTGCGATGCCATCCACGTCGGGCATCTGGATATCGCAGACTACAGCGTCTACCTGCGGGGCATCTGCAGTAAAAAGCTTATCCACATCCGCGCCGGTGGAGCCCTCCATTACTACCTCGACATCGGAGAAGGTATTGAGGATGGCGCGCAGGCCGGCGCGGACCACTGGGTGATCATCAATCAGCATGACATTAACCATTGCTTCGCTCCTTCAGCGGGATACGGGCGGCCAGGGCGGTGCCTTCGCCCGATTCTAGGTTCATAGTGCCGCCCACGCTCTCCACGCGGTCGCGCAGGCCGGTAAGCCCGAAGCCATGATCCTTATTATCCCTGCTAGGGGAGGCGGTTACGCCGCCTCCATTATCAACAACGTCCAGGGTGACAGCATCTTCGAAAAGTCCGAGCGTGACCACCGCGCGCGAGGCGTGGGCGTGTTTGATGACGTTATTGAGACCCTCCTGCGCGGCCCGCACAATGACCTTTTTGATTTGGGCAGGCACCTTGCCGCTGCCGGAGACCACCAGTTCAAAGGTGGTATCTTCGCCCAAGGCTTTCACGCGGCTGCGCATTTGGGATAGCAGGGAATTGAGCTGGGTTTCCAGCCGCTCATCGGGGCCGGCGAGCTCTCGGACAAAGCGGCGGGCCTCGGCGAGATTCTCGCTGGCGACTTCCTCGATAATTTCCAGCTGTTCTTCTTTGGTTGCTGGATCAGTGGTGCCGCGGGCCGCACGGGAGAGCAGCAGAATAGAACTAAGACCTTGTGCGACGGTGTCATGAATCTCGCGAGAGAGCCGCTCGCGCTCCTCCAGCCGGCCGGCTTGGTGCTCGCTTGCGGCTAGCTCGGCCTGGGTTTCGCGCAGCTGCCTAGCGATGTCCCTGTGGTGCGCCGCCTCCGCCTGCAGTCGCCGCTGGATGAAAAAGACCGTGGCCGCAAAGGCGGTACCGATAAGCGGTCCTACCGCCGCAGCGATGGACCAGCCCTCAGGATGTAGCCAGGCGGGGATGAAAGCGGCAGCCGCCCACAATATGGCGATGGATACCAACCCAGGAACGGTGGGCAAGGCGCGCAGAAAGACAAAAATAAGCGGGAATTCCAGCCACATGAAATCCTGCGCATGGACCATCAAGCCCAGCCAGAGGAGGCAAAGTCCACCCAGCCAAAGCCACGTGGGCAACCAGCGTTGTGCGGCATACACCACGGCGAGTGCGATGGCTAGGCCAATAACGCGGGCATCGAGCCGGCCGTCCACGTAGGCACGCGCTACGCCGAAGACCAGCAGAAACGCGAACATGGCGTGCAAACCATAGACCCATAATTTCTGTCCTTTAAACACAACCACCCAGGATATCCGCGCAAGGGTGGACAGTGAATCAACCACTTGGTTGACTAGAGGTTCAGCGAGCTGGCCGATTACTTCTGACCTGCATAAAGCGAATATAGAAGTATGTTCCTAGCAATCAGAGAAATCACCACAGCGCGCGGCCGCTTCGCGCTTATCGGCGGCACGGTTGCGCTCATCACCCTTTTGCTGGTGATGCTCTCCGGCCTAACGGAGGGCCTTTCCAAGCAAAATACTTCCGCTTTGGAGTCCCTGGAAAAGGAGTACCCGTATATTTCCTTCTCTACCGAGGACCCCTCCTTCAGCGAGTCCGCGATGCATGCCGGCGATATCGCCAGCGACGGTATTCCCCTCGGCGCGGCGCAGACCAAGCTGGAGGGTCACGGCGGCGTTGCCGTCCTCAGCTTGCCAGCCGGCACCCAGGTTCCGGGCACCGATAAGACCATCCCAGAGCAGGGCGTGCTCCTGCCAGATTCCATCGATGCGGCCGAAACCGTCACCCTAGGCGGCACCGATTTCTCGGTGGAGGGCACTGTTCCGGAGACCATGTACTCCCACTCTGCGGTGGTATGGGCTTCCACCGAGTCTTGGCAGCAGATTAGCCACGCCCCGAAGGGCGTGGTGAGCACCGCCGCACTGTATAAGCATGAGGTTCCCGGCTCCGTCAAGGTTTCCAAGTCCTTCACCGGTCTGGCGGGCTATCAGTCTGAACGCGGCTCGCTGCTTACCATGCAGGGCTTCTTGTACGGCATCTCCGCGCTAGTCACCGTCGCTTTCTTGACCGTATGGACCATTCAGCGCACCCGAGAGCTGTCCATTTTGCGCGCGCTGGGCGCCACCGTGCGCTACCTGCTGCGCGATGCCCTGGCACAAGCCGCCATCATCTTGGCTGCCGGCACCATCCTGGGCGCTGTCGTTGGGTGGGCGCTCGGCGCGCTCGCCTCCGGCACCGTTCCTTTCGATGTCTCTTTGCGCAGCATTGCCGTTCCTGCGGTTGGTATTTGGGTCCTCGGTATGGCCGGCGCCCTCGTCGCTACCCGCCGCGTAGCTAAAGCCAACCCACTCGATGCACTTGGAGGAAACGCTTAACATGTCCACCATTCTTGATATTCGCAATGCCACCGTGACCTACCAGGACGGCGAGACAACCACTACTGCGCTTGCCGACGCCTCCCTCAAGGCCGAATCCAATAGCCTGACCGCCATCGTGGGCGAGTCTGGCTCCGGCAAGTCCACTCTGTTATCCGTAGCCGCTGGGCTTATTACCCCGGATTCTGGTTTCGTACAGGTAGATGGCACCCGGTCCATCATCTTTCAGCAGGCCAACTTGCTGTCCTCGCTCAATGTGCGCGACCAACTATTGATTATGGATCACATCGCTGGCCGCAAGCTGCGCCCACAGCGTGCCGATGAGCTATTGGACTTTGTGGGCCTGGCAGGTATGGGAAACCGCCGCATGGGCCAGATGTCTGGCGGCCAGCGCCAGCGCGTCAATATCGCTCGTGCGCTCATGGAGCAGCCAGACCTGCTGCTGGCGGATGAGCCTACCTCTGCGCTCGATTCTCACCTTTCCCAGGAGATCATCCGCCTTTTGCGCGATGTCACCCAGGAGATGAAGACCGCTACCGTGCTGGTGACCCACGACCGCTCCCTGCTGACCTTCGCTGACCGCGTGGTCGAGGTCAAAGACGGCCACGTTTCTGAGCAGGAGAAGGTTTCCGCGCTCAGCTAGCGTCGCATCACTAGCAACCGTGCGATTGCTTGGGGCACCGCCGCGGCAATCTGGGAGGCAGAGCAAATCCCAAAGCCGTCTGGGGTATGGGCGGCAATAGCGGCAGCGTGTTGGTGTATGGCTGCGGCGTGCAAAATCTCCGCAATGATCCCCTTCGCATCTACCTCAGCAAAATTCAGCTGGGCTAGCGTGGCGCCGAGGATGCCAGAAAGCACGTCACCGGATCCGGCGGTAGCTGCATAGGAGTGCCCCGCGTTCATGCCATAAATTTCCTGCCCGGGAGCCGTGACCGTGGTGATCCGGCCTTTGTGCAGGATAAAGCAGTCGAGCGACGCGGCAAGCTCCTGTAGGCGTACGCCTAAGCCCTCCGAAAGATCGAGTGCGCGGCCAAGCGTAGCCGTATAGAGCCGCTCAAATTCCCCGGCATGCGGGGTAAGAACCGTGCAAGGATGATCGCGCACAAGTTCGCGCAGATCCTCATTTGTTGCGAGCACCGTGAGCGCATCCGCATCGATAACTGTAGGAAGCTTGCGTGCTAACACGCTTCGCAATTCCGCTTCCGCTTTCGGCCCGGTGCCTCGCCCTGGGCCTACTACCCAGGCTTGAGCATGGACCTTTTCTTCGGCGCTTGCATGGGGCACTACCTCCGGCAGGCTTGCGACCACAGAGTCATTTCCTACGACGCGGACCATGGAGGGGGTGGCCCGCACCGCGCCCGTGGCGGCGAGTATGCCCGCGCCGGGAAAGGTAGTGCTGCCAGCGCATACCGCGGTAACCCCACCGGTGTACTTGGTGCTTTTTGCCCCCGGCGTCGGATCCAGAATTGGCCCCGTGCAGCCCACCGGCTTTGGGGCGGTAACCAGGCCTTGGTCACCCGTGAGTACCGGCTCGGTTGGCCACTGATAGGGCAAGGGGATGGTGGGTTCATTGGCGATATGGCCCACCGGTTCTGCGGTGGCAGACAGCTCTTCTGCAAAAGAGCGCGGCGCGCCTGGCAAGAGGAGATCGCAGAGCACCACCGCGCCGCATTCTGGGGCACAGACGTGTCCGGCGCGGGCCCAGCCAAAGCTAATGGTCACGTCCGCTTCCACCGCATCGGTCGCAGCCACACCGGTATCGGCGTTAATTCCGGAGGGAATATCCACCGCTAATACTGGAACTCCACGCTTTTTGGCTTCGGCATAGGCGCTGAGCGGGGCACCGGAAAGGCCGCGGGTGGAGGAGAGGCCGGCGACGGCGTCGATAAGCAGATCGGCATCCTCCAGACTGTGCACAATGGCCCCGCCGGCCGCGGTAAACGCCTGCAGTGCGGGTTCGTGGGCGCTATCCGCCGCGAGGATGGCCTCGACTGAATAACCATCTTCCGCCAGGAAAGCGCCAGCGTAGAGGCCATCGCCGCCATTGCCGCCTGGGCCGACGAGGATACTCACTCGCCGCCCAGGGCCGAGCATGGCTGCGGCCGTGGCTGCTACGCCGCGCGCGGCCAAGCGCATGAGCTCATCGTCAACGTTTTGCTGGGCTAGAAGGGAATGCTCCGCCGCACGGACGGCAGCAACGCTATAGGCATATCGCATGCCCGCCAGAATAGGCCTTTAAGGAGCCGGCTGGCAGGTCGGACACCAGAATAGGTTGCGTCCCTCCATGACCTTTTCCGTCACTGGGGTGCCGCACACATAGCAGGGCAAACCGGCGCGGCGGTAGACGTATACCTCCCCGCCATGGTCGTCTTTACGCGGTTCGCGCCCCATGGCTTCGGGAGAATGCTCGGGCCGTACCGTATCGATGCGGCCGTGTTCCACCCCGTACTCCATCAGATCCACTAGGTCGGTCCACGTGGCGTCAAAGGTTTCACGGGAAACGTCGCGGCCAGGCAGGAAAGGGGAGAGGCCATGGCGAAAGAGGGTTTCTGCACGGTAGATATTGCCCACGCCGGCATAGAGATGCTGGTCCATCATGAGCGAGCCAATGCTGCGCCGCGATTTGTGCACCTTGGCCCATAAGGCCTCCACATCGGCGTCTGGGCGCAGCGGATCCTGGCCTACCTTGGCCAGTTGTGCGCGGTACTCCTCTTCTGTAAGCAAGCGGCAAAACTGTGGTCCGCGCAGGTTGGCGGCCTCGGTGCCATTATCAATGCGCACCCGAATCTGTCCGCCGGTCTCCTCGCGGGGCTCGAAGCGCAGCTTGCCGATGAGCCCTAAGTGAATATAGAGGATATGGCGCGGATCCGGAGCGGTGAGGTGTACAAAAAGATGCTTACCGTAGGTCTCGGCCAGCTCGATGCGCTCGCCATCGAGAATCTCTGCCTCCGCCGCGAAGCGCCCCTGCGGGCTGGTCACGCGCAGCGGCATGCCGCGATAATCCGCGTTGAATTTATTGGCTAGGCGGTGGATGACGTGACCTTCAGGCATAGAAGCCAGTCTAATCGGGAAGAATTTTCGGCCAAACCTGCCGCTAACCAGCCCACTTATTTGGGAGGTGACAATAGCGTAAACTCGAAATGCGGAATGATTTAACTCAGGGGAAGGCTTTCAAATCATGACGCACAAAATCGGCTTTGACCGCGAGAAATATATCGAGCTGCAGTCAAAGCACATTCACGCCCGCCGCGAGGAAATCGGCGGCAAACTCTATTTGGAGATGGGCGGCAAACTTTTTGACGATATGCATGCCTCCCGCGTGCTGCCGGGTTTCACCCCGGACAATAAAATCGCGATGCTGGAGCGCATCAAAGAGGACGTAGAAATCCTCATTTGCATCAATGCCAAGGACATCTCCCGCCAGAAGGTGCGCGCCGACCTAGGCATCCTCTACGAAGATGACCTGCTGCGCCTTGTAGATGTATTCCGCAGCCGCGGATTCTTGGTGGAAAACATCGTCATGACCCAGCTGGAGGAGGGAAACTCCCAAGCCGAGGCCTTCATCGAAAAGGCAGAGCGCCTTGGCCTCAAGGTGGCCCGACACCGCGTTATCCCTGGGTACCCCACCAATACGGACCTAATCGTGTCCGAAGAGGGTTTTGGCCGCAATGAGTTTGCGGAAACCTCCCGCGATCTTGTCGTTGTCACCGCGCCGGGCCCTGGCTCCGGCAAGCTGGCCACTGCGCTCTCGCAGGTTTACCACGAGCACCAGCGCGGCAATAATGCTGGCTACGCTAAGTTTGAAACTTTCCCTATCTGGAATCTCCCCCTTGAACACCCCGTGAACTTGGCCTATGAGGCCGCCACGGTGGACCTCAACGATTCCAATATTATTGACCACTTCCATCTGTCCGCCCACGGTGAATCCACCGTGAACTATAACCGTGATGTGGAAGCATTCCCGCTGCTGCGCACCTTGTTGGAAAAGCTCACCGGCACCACCCCGTATGAGTCTCCCACGGACATGGGCGTGAACATGGCTGGGTTCTGCATTACTGATGACGCCGTGTGCCGCGCCGCCGCCCAGCAAGAAATCATCCGCCGCTACTTTAAGGCTCAGGTGGAAGAGGCCCGCGCTGGCTTGGGTACCGAACAATCTGAGCGTGCCGCGGTCATCATGGCTAAGGCCGGCATCAAGGTAGAAGATCGCCCCGTGGTGGCGCCCGCGCGCCAACGTGCGGAAGAAACCGGCGAGCCTGCCTCTGCTATGCAGCTGCACGACGGCACCATGATCACCGGCCGTACCGCGCCTCTGCTGGGCTGCTCGGCCGCGATGCTGCTCAACGCCCTGAAGCACCTGGCCGGCATCGATGACGATATCCATCTGCTTTCGCCCGAATCCATCGAGCCGATTCAAACGCTTAAGACCAAGCACCTGGGTTCCAAGAATCCACGCCTGCATACCGACGAGGTGCTCATCGCCCTGTCCGTGTCTGCAGCTAAGGATGACAATGCCCGAAAGGCGCTGGAACAGATCAAGGAGCTTGCCGGGTGCGACGTTCACACCACCACCATCCTGGGTTCGGTGGATGAGGGAATCTTCCGCAATTTGGGCGTGCTCGTGACCTCTGATCCCGTCTTTGCCCGCAAGAAAGCGCTGTACCAGAAGCGCTAGGTTCTGCGTAGTAGAGGGTCGGCCCTTTCAGCCCGTGCTGGAGGGGCCGCAGTCTTATAAAGAACAACTACAAGATTGGGGATCTACCCAGCTGCGGGCCTAAGATTGGGGCGTGACTATTGGCAAAGTTCTCCTGTATTACTGCTTTACCCCCATCGAAGATCCCACCGCAATCATGCTGTGGCAGCGCACCCTGTGCGAGTCCCTGGGTCTCAAGGGCCGCATCCTCATCTCTGAGCACGGCATCAACGGCACCGTAGGTGGCGATATGGAAGCCTGCAAGCGCTACGTCCGCCAGACCAAGGAATACCCAGGCTTTAAGCGCATGCAGTTCAAGTGGTCCGAGGGCGGAGCGGATGACTTCCCGCGCCTTTCGGTCAAGGTGCGCGATGAAATCGTGGCCTTTGGCGCGCCGGGCGAGCTGAAGGTGGATGAAAACGGCGTCGTCGGTGGCGGCGTGCACCTCAAGCCAGAAGAGGTTAATAAACTAGTAGAAGAACGTGGCGAGGAAGTCGTCTTCTTTGATGGGCGCAACGCCATGGAGGCAGAGATTGGCAAGTTTAAAAATGCCGTCGTGCCCGATGTGAAAACCACGCATGACTTCATCGAAGAAATTGAGTCCGGCAAGTACGACTGGATGAAAGATAAGCCGGTGGTGTCCTATTGCACCGGCGGTATTCGCTGCGAGATCCTGTCTTCGTTGATGAAGAATCGTGGTTTCAAAGAGGTCTACCAGATCGATGGTGGCATCGTGCGCTATGGCGAAAAGTACGGCAATGATGGCCTGTGGGAAGGCTCAATGTACGTCTTTGATAAGCGCATGCACCATGAGTTTGGCCAAGGACTCCAGGACCCAGGCTTTATCCAGCTGGGCCATTGCGTGCACTGTGGCAAAGGCACGAATACCTTCCACAATTGCATCAATGAAGATACCTGCCGCCAGCAGGTGCTTATATGTGATGACTGCATCCAGCACGTAGAAACCCAACACTGCGGCCGGCCAGATTGCGCCGAGGTAGCAGCAAAATTCGTCGACCAAGATTCCAAGGCTTGATTAGAAATTGCTAGGTACTTTAAAACAGGCGCGAGATCGCTAGATGCAGCGCCCAGCAGATGCTTTGCTTCGTCTTTGCGTGGGCTGAGTGTTAACCAAAGTATTAATAAGATTTTACTGCCATTTTACTTGCTGCATAGTATTTTCAAGTATGTTGATTTTTATAGGTCCAGCTTTGGCCGTTGCGCTGCAAAGATCGTACGCATCGGTGGCAGGCGGGCCTAAGGTTTTCACATTTGACTTGAGGAGTTTAGTTTATGCCCAATTTTAAGATGAAGGGGGGCGCGTTGCCGCGGCTGCACTCGTTGCCCTAGGTGCGATTTCTGTTGCAGTTCCGTCCGCCGTTGCGGCTGAACAAACTGATGAGACGGTGAACGCGGTTAATGATGCTGTTGGAAAAGAATTGCCTCCCGAGGTTGCTAAGCAATTGGATGAGTGGGCAGCATCTCAGAATCTTGATCTCGATGCCGAATTTGAAGAGGAACCTGTAACTACATCTACCGAGACTCAAAAGGCTCTTGCTGATAAGCACATTGTAATGTTCAACCGAGCAGGGGTTGAACCCCCACCGGGTTATGTGTATGACCCTTCAAAGGGAAATCTGAATGACTATTGTACGAATTCTCCCGATCAGTTCCCCGCTCCTGGCGACAATGCTGATTTCTCTGGCGCATGCGCAAAGCACGACATGTGCTACGGAGCCCATCAGGATCCCGGTGAGCGTGTGGGCTGCAATATTCAACTAAATAAGGACATGGTTCATATTTGCAAGAGCGTTTATCCAAATGCTGCCGATCCGCGTAGGGGAGGCTGTCTTTCTACTGCAGGAACCTATTTTGCTTTTGTGACTGCAGTTCATCCTAGCCAGTGGAACCCTACGATTTCGGGATAAGAGAAGCAAAGGAGAGTAACTATGGCAAGTGGAAACCTCCGTCCGCTTTGGCCTGAATTGGTGGCGGCCGTCTTAGGGGTGGCTCTCGTTCTTATGGCCCCAGTCAGAATCGGTTGGATCGGCACTGTGGTCATTATTCTATCTGCGGTTTCCGCAATTACCACGTTAATTCTCTCGAAACAGTCCGCGAAAGTTCAGTTGACAGGAATGATCATCGGCATCATTGCCATTGCAGTCGGTCTGTTAATCGGTTTAAAAAATGATGGGCAAACTGCGATCTTCTCGCCGGCCCTTGTTTGGGTATTTGGTGCGGGACTAGTGATGTCGACCCTTTGTACCTTGATAGCTCGAAAGTTGAAAGTTAATTCAAAGCAAACAGCTTAGGATTTTGAGTCTTTTCTCCGGCGGCCTCGTCTACCTATCGAACATAGTAGGCGGGGCCGCTCTCGTGCTTACTGACTGGGTGGTTAGGTGTTTGTAGAGGACAGTCGACTTAGAGAGTCAGTACCCATGACTGGTTACGGTCAACATGCAGTGCAAACGCAGTTGGCAGCCCAGCTAGCCAAGCAGGAGAGCTAGTCGCGCGCCGTTTCCTTGTGGAAGGAGTCCCACCACCACTGTTGCCAGGTGGCGGTGTGCTGGTTGCAGGGCGGATAGATGATGCCGGTAGGTGTGTATAGTTCGGTCACCGGGCTGATTCCGTGCAGCGAGTTGAGGAACCACAGGGGGCATTCGGTGGCGAGCTCCGGGGTGAGCGGGCGTGTTTCGGTCCGTATGCCTAGGGCCGCGGCGCGCTGGGTGACCTGGTGCAGCGTGATGCTGGGCAGCGCCGTCCCGGTGGAGAGAATAAGCGTCTCCTCCTCCCAGGCGACGAGCGCGCCGGTGGTGGTCTCCACCATGGCACCGGAGGAATCCACAATGACGGTGTCATCGGCACCGTCGTCCTGGTATTCGGCGCGGTAGCGTGCCAGTGCCGGGAAATCGGGGCCCTTAACAAAAGGCTGCGAGCGCGGGTCGGGTGCCTGCGCATAGGTTAGCCGGGTGACTGGGCGTGCAGGGGGTGCGGGGCGAATATCGAGGCGCAGTTGTCCTGCAGCTAGCGAGATGCGGGGAAAAAGATCGCCGGGGGCGAAGCGCTGTAGCATCGCAGGCACGAACCCAGCGGGAAGCGGCCCCGCCACCGACTCGAAGCGCCGGAGGTGAAGGCGAAGGGCGCTTGAGTGGGCGTCGCCAAGCATCCGCCAAGAATCCGCAACGTCAAAGGGACCGGGATGGGGTTGGCTGGGAATAAAGCCGCCCTCGTGCCAGAGATAGGTACTCACTGCCATGCCCCTAATACGGACTGCGCCTTAAGGTTGCGCTCTTCTAGCTCGGCGGCCGGATCCGAATCCAAAACGATGGCCCCGCCGGACCCGATAGTGACCTCACCGCTCGCGCGTACGGCCGTGCGGATGACCACGCTGAGATCGGCTTGCCCATCGAAGCCCAAGTAGCCCACCACGCCGGAGTAGACCCCGCGCGGGCCGGTCTCGAGCTGATCGATGATTTCGCAGGTGCGCAGCTTTGGCGCGCCCGTCATCGAGCCGGGAGGAAAGGTGGCGCGGAGGGCATCGACCGCAGTGGCATTGGCGCGCAGCGCTCCGGTAATGGTGGACACCAATTGATGAACCGTGGCATAGCTTTCTACCTGCATCAACTTCGGTACGCGCACGCTGCCGGGCTCGCATACCCGGGAAAGGTCATTGCGCAGCAGGTCGACGATCATGAGGTTTTCGGCGCGCGTCTTCGGGTCCGTGGTCAGCAACGTCGGATCCTGGTCGGCGGAGATAGTGCCCTTAATCGGCTTGGCTTCCACCTCACGGCCGCGCACGGTGAGGAAGCGCTCAGGCGAGGTGCTGCAGACTTCCACGCCATCGAAGACGAGGTGCGCGGCATAGGGAGCGGGATTGTGTGAGCGCAGTTGGGAATAAAGCTCCCCCTCGGCCCCGGCCGAGTAGGTATCGGTCAGGCAGACTTCGTAGCTCTCCCCGGCGTGCAGGAACTCCTGAGCGCGCTTAATCCGCTCCAGGTAGCCGGGGCTGCGCCAGGCGCCTGCGCTTAGCGACGCCCCGCTGCCCTCCCCAGTCTCCTGTGGTTCATCCGCACTCAAGGCGGCTTCTAATCGGTCCAGCAGTTGCTCGGCGCCGTCGCCAGCCAGGCAGCACAGATGCGCTGTTTCTTCCCGGTGGTCATAGACCATAAAAGACTGCGGCCGCACAAAATAAGCATCTGGGTAAGGGGAGCGGTGGCTTGACTCAATGGGCAGGGTGAGCTGGGCGCACTCATAGCCTAGGTAGCCGATGAGCCCGCCGGTGAAAGGAAGTTCTGGGGCGTTGGCGACGCGGGTAGCGAGCTCGCGGTCCAAGAGGGCAAGGATATCGGGGGCGTCACCAAGCCGATAGCGGAAAGAACGACTCAACGTGCCGGCAGTATCTCCGAGGATGGAGTAGCGCCCGCGCGGATCCGCGGAGTCGAGGAAGAAGGCATCTTTTCCTTCGGCGCGCAGGGTAGCAAAGACCCGCGGGCAGTCCACCGCGCCGGGCACCTCGCGGTGGATCAGGCGGAACCCACCCAGGAAGTTGCGCATAATATCCCGGCCGTGCTGGGTAAGCACCGACTCCGGGTGGAATTGCACGCCCCAGTGAGGCAAACCATCGACCTTGAGCGCTTGAATGACGCCATCCTCGCTACGGGCATGAACGGTGATACCGGGGACCTCGTCAATCTGCAAGGAGTGGTAGCGCACTACCTCGAAATTTTGCGGGATTCCGGCAAAGATGCCCTCGCCCGAGTGGCTAATAGTGGAGACAAAACCGTGGCGCGGTTGTGGCGCACGAGAAACCTGAGCGCCGGCCAACAGGCCCAGCCCTTGGTGGCCGAGGCATACGCCCAGCACCGGAATCTCGGCCGCTGCTGCGGCGGTGATGATGGCTCGGGCAGCACCGAAGTCCTCCTCCCGCTCAGGCGTGCCCGGACCAGGAGAAATCACCACATGAGAAAATTCGCCGGCACGGACGCGCTCGGCCAGACCTTCCGCCTCGCCGGCAGCAATAACGAGTGGGTGACGGCCGTCTACCTCTGCAATGAGGTGAGCCAGGTTGAAGGTATAAGAATCGTAATTATCAAGCAGGAGGATCATCGGGAGGGGGGGAAGTTTTCTAGGCGGCAGCCGAGTCCATGAGAAATAGCTGGATATCGGTAATGGTCCAGAGCATGAAATTGCAGGCCATCACCCAGAAAATGGCCATCCAACTCCGCCAGCGCAGATAGCGGTGTAGCTTGCGCACCATGATGATGGCGCAGCCAATCATGCCGAAGAAGGGAATGATCGGGGTGGTCAGGCTAAAGAAGGTGCGCTGCCCATCGGTGCAGAGCCACGTAGCGGTGCCATCTTCGCATAAAGGACCGCCCAAAAGCCTAGCGGCGAGCGCGACCGCGAAGCCATAGAGCGCGGAGATGACAAGGACTGCGAGCATGTACCAGACGGCTTGCCGGGTAGAGCGGCGGTTAGCAGCGGCAATCTCTAAAGGATCCGGCTCATCGGCCAGCTCATCGAAACTCTGCGGTTCTGGGCGGCGCAGATTGGCATAGTCAGCATCGGATGTCAGATCGTTTTCGGGATGCTCTGGTCGCTGGCTCATACCCCAATCCTAACCGCAGGCTGGGTGGACCAAGATGGGCACCCGAATATGCGGCAGCAGCTCCGTGGCAGTAGAACCCAAGAAAACGCGGGCGATGGGGCCTTGCGGGGTGGAGGCCATAAGCATGAGATCGCCCTTTTTCCACTTGAGCGAATCCACTGCGCCGCCCCAGCCGGCACCGGAACCAATTTCAGAGGTGACATCCAGCTCTGGGAATTTCTCCTGGATGCAATCGCGGGCGCGATCCAGCATGGCAAGGGAATCCTCGAGCCACTCCGCCGCCAGCTCGAGCGCCATATCGTGCTTATCCTTCGACGGGGTACTGAGCAAGCCCTTTGCCGAGAAAGCCAGCAGGCGCAGCGGCAGGTTCCAGCGATTGGCAAGCTCGGCTGCGGCGAGCATCTCATGATCTTCGCGCGGGCTGCGTTCAGTAATGGCAAAGTTAAAGCGGGTGACGCCGTGCTTGGATAGCTTTACCTTGCGAGGCACCAAGCCCAATGGTTGAGGAGAATAATGCAGCAAGGTATCGGCCGTAGAGCCGGCGAAGAAACGCCCCTTGGGCGCGGCCTGGTTGGGCCCCAAAATGATGAGGTCTGCCTCGAACTTCTTGGCCATTTCCGTCAGCAGCTGGGGGCGCGAAGGGCCGTCGACCAATAGGGAGGGTTTCTCATCCCAGCAGCTACGCGGCACGCCGGCCTCATCGAGGGCGGCACGGGTAGCGGCGGCACAAGCCTCCTTTTGTTCTTTAAACCATTTTTTATATTTTCCGCCTAGTTTGCTGAGGGAAGTAGTAGTCCACGGCTGGAATACGGTAGAGATGACGCGTACCTGGATATCAGCGGTACGGGAAAGCCACGCGGCACACTCGAGTGCCTCGGTGCCGGAGGAAGCGGGGCTCCAAGAAATAAGGATGCGAAGTGGCTTTTCGGCCGAGCCTTTGCTCAAGGCTGGGAGATGCCCATCGGAAATATCAGTTGCCATACGATATGAACTAGTGAACGATTACGGTTATTTCGCTTCCCTCAATTATCACGTTAAGCCGGAGAAAAATGAAATCACCGCGGGCAAAACTAGCGCTGTTCGCCGTTCATTGTGGGGCGATAGACATCTGCAAGCTTGGAGATGACAGTGGCTACTTCATTCGCGGTATCCAAATCTTCAGGCTCTAGCCACCGCATGATTTCTGCCAAGGCCGAGGCGCGCTGCTGTGAAACGATGGCGAGTTCAGATTCGCCCAATTGCGTCAGCGCTACCAGGACACCGCGGCGGTCTTCCTCATCGCGGTGGCGTTCTACGTAGCCGTGGCGCTCTAGCTGATAGAGCGCGTTAGAGGCGGTGGGCATGCGGATAAGCTCTGCCTGCGCGATGGTGGATACGCGTGATGGACCCCGCATACGCAGCTGGTTCATGATGGATACCTGGGAGGTGGTCAAAGAAGAGCCCTCTGCCGTGCGCTGGAAAATAAGGATGAGCTTATTGAGCGCCGGTTGGATGGAACGCGCGACCTCGACGGCATCCTCGTATGTAGACGGGGATTGAGCGGGGCCCTTCTCCTCATGTTGCTGCGTCATAGAAAACGATTGTATAGCTCGTTTTCTCTGCGCGGTAGTTTGGAAGTTAAAAAGTTAGCTTCCGGCAATAAAATCTTCCAGCTCGGCGCGTGCCACGTCATCGGCCTTTTGCACCGGCGGGGACTTCATCAGGTAGGACGAGGCAGGCAGTACTGGGCCGGCAACCCCGCGGTCGAGGGCAATCTTGGCGGCGCGCACAGCATCAATGATGATGCCGGCAGAGTTAGGTGAGTCCCAGACCTCCAGCTTGTACTCCAAGTTCAGCGGGACTTCGCCGAAGGCAGATCCTTCCAAACGGACATAGGCCCATTTGCGGTCATCGAGCCATTCCACATAATCCGAAGGGCCGATGTGAACATTGCGGTCCTCGCGCTTGCCGGCGATAGGCGAGTTGTGCAGGTTAGAGGTGACGGCCTGCGTTTTGGAAATCTTCTTTGATTCGAGGCGCTCGCGTTCGAGCATATTCTTAAAGTCCATATTGCCGCCCACATTGAGCTGCATGGTGCGCTCCAAGCGCACGCCGCGGTCCTCGAAGAGTTTTGCCATGACGCGGTGCGTAATGGTGGCACCTACCTGGGATTTAATATCATCGCCCACAATGGGCAGCCCGGCGTCTTCAAACTTCTTCGCCCATTCTGGATCAGAGGCAATAAAGACCGGCAGGGCATTGACGAAGGCGCAACCGGCATCGATGGCCGCTTGCGCGTAGAACTTATCCGCATCTTCGGAGCCCACCGGCAGGTAGGAAACTACGACGTCGGCGCCGGATTCGCGAAGGACAGCGGGGACGTCGGCAAGCGGGGCTTCTGATTCCGCAATGGACTCTTGGTAGTAACGGCCCAAGCCATCCAGGGTAGGCCCGCGCTGCACGGTAACGCCCAGGTTCGGGACGTCGGTAATAGAAATGGTGCAATTGCGGGAGCTGCGCGTGGCCTCCGCAAGGTCCTTGCCCACTTTGTCCGCATCCACGTCGAAAGCGGCAACAAATTCCACGTCGCCGACGTGATACGGGCCAAACTGGGTGTGCATCAAACCGGGAATATCTGCATCGGCAGCGGCGTTGCGATAAAACTCCACGCCTTCAATGAGGGACGTGGCGCAATTGCCGACGCCCACGATGGCGACCTTTACCTTCTCGGACAAGGTTTACTCCTTTTATATCCATGAATTGTGGTTGTCAGTGACTACGCAAGACTAAGCCGAAAATTATGCCCTGCGGTGGCATAACACCATGTGGATCGATCAAGAAGAGGTAATTAGGATGATCCGGGTGAATTCCGTTGCCTATAAGCATGTGCTCTCCCACGAGTGGGAACGCGCCCACCATCTGCGCGAATTTCGCGCTGGGCAGCTCACACGGGAAGAGGTATGCGATGCCGATTTTCTGCTGCGCGCCGCAGCTGAGCACCACGGGCGCACCATGGATAAAGAATGCCCAGTGTGCGGCGAGCCTTTGCGGCTTACCCGCTGGGTCTATGGAGAGAACCTCGGCCGGCGTGCTGGGAGCGCCCGTAGTGATAAAGAAATAGCGGAATTTGTAGCCGAGGGCTTGGAGTTTACGGTGCACGAGGTGGAGGTATGTCGCCAGTGCCGGTGGAACCACTTGTTGCGTTCTGCTACTGCTTTTAACGCGTGTTAGTTTCCGGCGCACCGCCTTAGGCAGTAAGCTGCAATTATTTAGTTTGTGATCAGGGATGAATGAGGACACGAATCAGTGACCGAGAAGGAATCTACCGGCAAGTCCACTAAGGTGGCTCGCCCCAGCAAAAAGCAGGCGAAGAAGAAACGCCGCATCTGGCCGTGGGTCGTTTTGGCGTTCCTACTGGTCTTTGTGGCATTGCCCGCAGGACTTTTTGCCTATGCGTACTCGCAATACACCGTTCCGGAGCCCAAGGACCTGGCCAATAACCAAGTCTCCACCATTTACGCGGGCGATAACCAGACCCAGCTCGCCCGTTTGGTGCCGCCGGAAGGCAACCGTACCCACGTAAACCTGGATGAGATCCCGGACTATGTGCAGGACTCCGTGCTTGCCGCGGAGGACCGCGATTTCTGGGATAACTCCGGCTTCTCCTTCACCGGCCTCGGCCGCGCCGTGGTGGGTAAGGTAACCGGCAACGCTGATGCTGGTGGCGGTTCCACCATTACCCAGCAGTATGTGAAGAACACGCTGGTGGGTAATGAGTACTCCTATGTGCGCAAGATTCGCGAGCTTATCTACTCGGTGAAAATGACCAATGAGTGGGAAAAGAAGGATATTCTCAACGCCTACCTCAACACCGTGTACTTCGGACGCAATGCCTACGGCATTCAGGCCGCATCCAACGCCTACTTTAATAAGGACGCCAAGGACCTCACCCCGGAGGAAGGCGCCATGCTCGCCGGCCTCATCCAGTCCCCGTCCGGACTCGACCCCCGCGTGAACCAAGAGGGCTCCGAGGACCGCTGGAACTACGTCCTAGATGGCCTCGTGGGCATGGGTGACCTCACCCAAGAACAGCGCGATGGGATGACTTTCCCGGAGACCCGCGACCCAACCGAGTACTCGGCTTATACTGAGGCCCCGGGCGCCAACGGTCACATCAAAGATCAGGTCATCCGTGAGCTGGAAGAGGTAGGCATCACCGAAAACGAGGTGTCCACCGGTGGTCTGCGCATTACCACCACCATTGATATGAACGTGCAGAACAACACCATCCAGGCAGTCGATGAGCAGATGGCTCCCCTGCAGGAAGATGCACGTGCGGCTTCCGTCACCATCGACCCAAAGACCGGTGCGGTCCGCGGGTACTTCGGTGGCCACGATTCCAATGGTTGGGATTACGCCAACTCCCCGCTGCAGACCGGTTCGACTTTCAAGATCATGGCCCTAGCAGCTGCCCTGCAGCAGGGAATTAGCCTGGATACTAATTACTCTTCTGCTCCTTATCAGCTGCCGGGATCCGATGTGGTTACCAACGTGGGCGGTGGCTGCGGCGTATGCAACCTGCGCGAGGCTACCAAGCAGTCCCTGAATACCTCCTTCCTGCGCCTGCAGGCGGACCTGAAGAACGGTACGCAGGACACCGCGGATATGGCGCATGCCCTGGGTGTGGCTAAGTCCCTGCCGGGCATTGAGAAGACGCTGACGGAAAAGGGCAAGCAGCCATTCGAGGGCATCGTCCTGGGTCAGTACCAGTCCCGCCCGCTCGATATGGCTACCGCGATGTCCACCCTGGCTAACCAGGGTGTGTGGCATAATCCCCACTTTGTGCAGCGCGTAGAAAACGCCGCCGGCGAAGTGCTGTACGAGCACCCTGAAGATGAAGGCGAGCGCCGCGTATCGTCCAATGTGGCCAATAACGTCCTCGAGGCCATGGAGCCGGTAGCCGCGTGGTCCAATGGCGCCCTTGCGGGCGGCCGCGCTTCTGCCTCTAAGACCGGTACGACCCAGATGGGCGATACCGGAAATAACAAGGATGCCTGGATGGTTGGTGCCACCCCGCAGCTGGCCACTGCCGTGTGGGTAGGTACCGCAGATAACACCTCCGCCATTTTCGATCAGTACGGTGGCATCATGTACGGCGCGGGCGCGCCGACCAAGATTTGGAAGGCCGTGCTGGATAACTCCCTGGCCAACTCCGAATTCCAAAACTTCCCGGCCGCCTATCCACTGGGATTCGGCAATATGGGCGCCGGAACGGCCGCCCCGGCCTATGACCCGAGCTGGGATAGCGGCGCTGGCGATACGCAAAACTACGAGGCTCCAGAGCAGCAGGCTGCGCCGGAAGAAGAGACCAAGCCGGTCCAGCCACAAGAGAAGCCGGAGAGCCCGAAGCCAGCGCCAAGTCCACAGCGTGGCAACCGTGGCAACAATGGCAACAATGGCAACAACAACCAAGCACCGGCCCAGCAAGAGGCTCCGTCCTTAGATGACCTCATTGGTCCGAATAGCGACCTGGCAGACCTTCTAGGGTAGGCGGCAGTGACAGTGAATTCGCACCAGCGCATTCCCGTCTCCTCAGAGCCGTTGGCCCGCGGAGTAATTGAATTCCTCGGCGGGCCAATGGGCCGTTTTGCCGGCGTTCGCCCCACTCAATGGTGGACCCCGCTGCGCGCCATCATCGCCGTCGGTTGGGTATTTCTGGCTTGCGGATTCCTCTCCAAAGCCAATTGTGCCGGCGGTACCCGCGGTGATGACGGGGTTATTAGCTTGAATTGGGCAGCAAACCGCCAGTACACCTCTTTCTGCTATAACGACATCATCCCGCTCTACGGCGGCCGTGGCCTCGATGAAGGCGGCTTCCCCTATGCCTATTCTTGGCAGGAGGGCGACCTGACCCGCTATATGGAATACCCGGTCCTCGCGGGCTTATTCCAAGGAATGATGGGGTGGATCGCCCGCAATACCTATTCCCTTGTGGAGTGGGCCGGAATCCCGGAGGCCGGTTGGTACTTCGGCCTCACCGCCCTGGTCATGTCCTGTATCTGGGTCGGCGTGCTTTATATGGTCTACCTGTTGGTAGGCAATCGCACGTGGGACACCATCCTCGTAGCGGCCAGCCCCCTTATCATCATTCACGCCTTTAGCAACTGGGATATCCCCTCCATCGCCTTTGCCGTAGGCGCGCTTCTGGCCGCCGCGCGCAAGCGGCCGGTGGTAGCAGGTGTCCTTATCGGCCTTGGCGCCTCTTTCAAGCTATGGCCGGTCTTCATCTTGGGGGCATTCTTGGTCTTGGCGGTGCGCAACCGCCGTTGGTCGCAATTTTTCCTAGCCTTACTTGGCGCGTCCGTAGCTTGGATTGCGGTCAACGCGCCGGTGGCAATGAAATACCCGGATGCGTGGCGAGAATTTTTCCGCCTCAACCAAGAGCGCGGTGCGGAGTGGACCACCATCTACTCAGTGCTCAGCCGCAATACCGGCATGAGTTTTAGCCCAGAGTTTCTCAATACCTTCAGCTTGGTGGCTTTTTTGGCTCTTTGCGCAGCAATTGCGGTGCTGGGTCTGCGCAGCGCGCGAACCCCGCGCATGGCAGAGCTGGTCTACCTCATCGTGGCTGCCTTTTTATTGGTCAACAAGGTGTGGTCGCCGCAGTATTCGCTGTGGCTGGTGGTCCCCGCAGCTCTGGCGTTGCCGCGCTGGCGTCTGGTCTTTAGCTGGGCGCTTGTCGACGCCCTGGTATGGCCGCTATTGATGTGGCACATGCTGGGCACGGACAATAAGGGCATTCCGCACGAGCTTCTCGACGTCGCCGTTATTTCCCGCGATGCCCTCATTATCGCCATGGCTGTATTTATCATTCGCCAGATGTGTGGGAAGGTCACGGATAAGGTGCGCGATGCGCATGGTAGCAGTGATCCTTTGGCAGGAGCATTCGCATGATTGTTACCTATATCGGGATGGCCTCCATCTTCTTAGGCTTTCTCTGCGTGATGGGTGCCTTTTGGCTGTTTCATAACCGCGAGGATCGGCGCGGGCCCATCGTTTTAGGGATCTTGGCTATCCTTTTCCTCACCATCATTCCGGCGACAGCCGCTGTGTTTTTCGCCGCAACTACCACCGGTTAGATTTCTTTTCGCCGGTCACTTGCGGTACTGTAGTGGGGTTGCTTGACGCAACGTACCCTCCTGCTGCATCCGCAAAGGTGATGCAGCCGAAAACTACTAGACCATAGGAGGTGATGAGGTCCGTGCGTCACTACGAAGTCATGATCATTCTGGATCCTAATCAGGATGAGCGCACCGTAACCCCGTCCCTGGATAAGTTCCTCGAAATCGTCCGCCAGGATGGCGGCAAGGTTGAGAACCTTGATGTATGGGGCAAGCGTCGTCTTGCATACCCCATCAACAAGAAGGAAGAGGGCATTTATGCCGTCGTCAACCTGGAGTGCGAGCACACTTCGGTTGCCGAGCTCGACCGCCGTCTGAACCTGAACGACACCATCCTGCGTACCAAGGTTCTGCGCACCGACAGCAAGTAACGGATACTGGGATCAAGCACAATCCACGTAACCGATAAGGAGTAAAGACATGGCACAGGGAGATACCAATATCACGGTGGTAGGCAACATCGTTGCTGACCCCGAGCTGCGCTTCACCCCGGCGGGTGCGGCAGTAGCTAACTTCCGCGTCGCCTCCACCCCTCGTCGCTATAACTCGCAGACGAACCAGTGGGAAGACGGCGAAGCTATGTTCCTGACCTGCAACGTATGGCGTCAGGCGGCAGAAAACGTCGCCGAAACCCTGTCTAAGGGCATGCGCGTCATCGTTACCGGACGCTTGAAGCAGCGTTCCTTTCAGACCCGCGAGGGTGAAAACCGCACCGTATTCGAGATTGACGTCGACGAAGTCGGCCCGTCTCTGCGCTACGCCACCGCACAGGTAAACCGCAATCCACGTGAGGGCGGCAATAACTTTAGCGGCGGCCAGCAGCGCTCGAATAACAATAATCAGGGCGGTTTTGGAGGCGGCCAGCAACAGCAGCCGCAGCAGCAGAACCAGGCTCCTTCTGAGGATCCGTGGAACTCCGCGCCACCAGCTGGTGGTTTCGGAGGCGCTGATTCTGAACCTCCGTTCTAAGTCTGTCACCCGCAACTATTCAACTAACTCAATTGAAAGGCAGGGATCATGAAGCTGATCCTCACCGCTGCCGTTGAGAACCTCGGCGCCGCTGGCGAAATTGTTGAGGTTAAGGACGGCTACGGACGTAACTACCTGCTTCCTCGCGGCCTGGCTATCGTGGCTACCCGCGGCGCAGAGAAGCAGATTGAGGGCATCAAGCGCGCCCAGGAAGCTCGCGAGATTCGCGACCTGGATCACGCACGTGAGGTCCGCAACCAGCTCGAGCAGCTGACGGATGTCAAGGTAGAGGTTAAGACCTCCGAATCCGGTAAGCTCTTCGGTTCCGTTAAAGCAGAAGACATTGTCAACGCCGTCTCCAAGGCCGGTGGCCCAAAGCTGGATAAGCGCATTGTTGTGCTTCCAAAGGGCCTGGTCAAGAAGACCGGCAACTACCAGGTCGAGCTGAAGCTGCACGCTGATGTTATCGGCAAGGTGAACTTCTCGGTCGTTGCTGCCTAACTAGGCGCACGACGGTCCATATAGACCCAAAGACAACAGCAACGCTTTAGGCCTCAAGTTCCTGCTATGTGAGGTGGCAGGCTCTTGGGGCCTTTAGCGCGTTTTCACCGGCTTGTGGATAACTGTGGAAATCTGTGGATAACTCTCCAGCTCATTAACTTTGCGTTTACACCTCGGTTGCTTTATTAACCCGCAGGTCAGGGCCCTTATCCACTGTTAATGTGCCACTTTTCACATCTGCGAAAACCCGTCGTGAGCAGGGGATATGATGTGTGCAGGTCATGGAGGTTTTGAGTTATCCACAAGCATATGCAGGGCAATTGCGGCCCGAGTATGCCGCGACCAGCAATTTCCACACCATCCTGTGGATAACTTCCGGCTTTATACCCAGGGGGTAGTGTCCCGGCGCTAGACTAAACTGAAATTCCGTTACGCTCGCTCGAATAGCTACAAGGGGGAAGACATGACCAACGCCAGCTTTGACGATGAACACCTGCCGCCGGAGCCGCCGCCCGAGGAGGAACCGGCCCCACGCCGTCGCTTTCAGCAGGAAGAGCCAAAGCGCTATGGAGAATTCCGCCAGCCCCCCGCAGACCGGGAGGCGGAGCAGGGCGTCCTAGGCGCAATGCTGCTGAGTCCCCATACGGTGATGGAAGTCATTGAGGAACTGGAACCGGAGGACTTTTACTATCCGGCCCATACCCTGATCTACCGCGCCATGCTGGACCTTTATTCTGAGGGTAAAGACGTCGATGCTGTCATTTTGGCCTCTCAGCTGGATCGCTTTAATAACCTCGAACGCGTTGGTGGCGCCCCCTATCTGCACACGCTGCTGGCCACGGTGCCGACGGCGGCAAATGCCCGCTATTACGCAGAGATCGTGGCGGAGAAGGCCGTGTTGCGCAAGCTGGTTGATGCCGGCACCCGCGTAGTACAGCTAGGATTTTCCGGCACCGAGGATGCAGAGATCGAGTCCGTCCTGGACCGCGCCCAGCAGGAAGTCTTCGCCGTCGCCCAGCGCAAAACTGCGGAAGATTACCGAGTCTTGGGTGACCTCATTGACCCCACCATTGATGAGCTGGCAGCACTGCAGCAAGCCGGCGGTGTGGAACTAGGCGTGCCAACTGGTTTTATCGATCTAGATAAGCTGACTAACGGTCTCCACGCGGGCCAGATGGTCATCGTCGCTGCTCGTCCCGGTGTGGGTAAATCGACCCTAGCCATGGATTTCATGCGGTCCTGCTCCTTGCAGCATGGTAAGTCCTCGGTAATCTTCTCCCTCGAGATGTCAGCCTCGGAGATTGTCATGCGCCTGCTCTCGGCGGAATCAGAAGTCAAGCTGGCCGATATGCGCGGCGGCCGTGTCTCCACCGAGGACTGGGCGAAAATTGATGAGACCCTCAACCGAGTGCAAGACGCCCCGCTGTTTATTGATGACTCTCCAAACCTGACGATGATGGAGATTCGTTCCAAGGCTCGCCGCCTAAAGCAGCAGCACGGGCTGGATTTGATCGTCTTGGACTACCTGCAGCTGATGTCTTCGGGTAAAAAGGTTGAGTCCCGCCAGCAAGAGGTTTCCGAATTCTCCCGCCAGCTCAAGCTTTTGGCCAAGGAGCTAGAGGTTCCTCTCATCGCAATTTCGCAGCTGAACCGTGGACCCGAGGCGCGTACTGATAAAAAGCCGCAGCTTGCTGACCTCCGTGAGTCCGGCTCCTTGGAGCAGGACGCCGATATGGTCATGCTGCTGTACCGTCCTGACTCCCAGGATCGCGATAATGAGCGCGCCGGCGAGGCGGATATTATCCTAGCCAAGCACCGTGGCGGTCCAATCGATACCGTGCAGGTGGCACACCAGCTGCACTACTCCAAGTTCGTCAATATGGCCCACGGATAAATTACAGGTCGACCACCGCATTGGGATCGCCCAATCGTGGGCCGAGGATAACCAACACCAGGAAAACCGCAGCTGCGGCAAGCGCTAACCAGCGCCAGACGGGGAAGAAGCGTTCGCCACATAGGCGGGCGAACGCCGCACCGATGAGTGCGCCCACGGTGTTAAATATGAGGTCATCAATATCCGTTCGCCCAAGGGCAAACGCATATTGGCACACCTCCAGCACTAGGCTCAGGCCAAATCCCCACGCCACAGTGGTTTTAATGGAACGGCACAGACTAAACACCAGCATTCCAAACGGGATAAAGAAGGCCGTGTTTCCCGCGTACTCAAATAGCGGACCAAACCAGCTGCCGCCGCAGAATTCATCCAGCGGCACCCAGCGCAGTTCTCGCGCACGCTGATTTTCCGGTTTCCACAAATAGCCGATTTGGTAGAAAGGCTTGAGCGTGGTCAATGCGACCATAACGGCCGTCCACGCGGCGAGGGAGAGCCTACTGAGCAAGCGCTATTCCTTTCTGCTCGGGCAGACTGAAGGCGGCGGCAGCCGCAATGCCAAATGCTGCGGCGAATACAATAAATAACCAGGCCGTCCCACCCGCAGCAAGCAGTGGCGGGACGATTAGTGGGGCCGCAATAGATGCTAGCCTACCGAAGCCTGCTGCCGCTCCCGTACCACGCCCTCGCAATGAAGTGGGATACAGCTCCGGACCGATGGCATAGAGGGCTCCCCAGGCGCCGAGGTTGAAGAAGGAGAGCAGACAACCAGCCAGGATGATCAATGCTTCCGTAGCTGCTGCTCCATATAGGCCGGCTGCTGCTGCCGAGCCGAGCAGGAATACCGCGAGGGTTACCCGCCTGCCCCAGAGCTCGATGAGCCAAGCTGCCACCGCGTAGCCAGGCAGCTGGGCAAGGGTGATAATGAGGGTAAAACTAAAAGACTTCACTAGGGAGAAACCGTCGGCTACTAGCAGAGAGGGAATCCAGATGAAGGCGCCATAGTAGGAGAGGTTTACACAGAACCAAATGGTCCACAACGCCGCGGTCCTCCTTCGTAGCTGCGGACTCCAGATAGACGCTGCGGGGGAAGGTGTGGGCTCTGGGAGGGCATCGTCCAGCGGGCGATTTTCCGCCGCGGCTTCGAAACTGGCAACGATAGCTTCGGCCTCATCATGGCGGCCTTTGGATTCAAGGAAACGCACAGATTCTGGTAGACCGCGGCGCACATAGATTGAATACGCGGCTGGCAGCATGCCAAGGGCCAGGGCCCAGCGCCAACCGGATTCAGATGTGCTCACCACGAAAGTGCCGATGATGGCCGCAAGGATCCATCCCAAGGCCCAGAATGCCTCGAGAATGACTACCATCCTTCCGCGGACCCGCCGAGGCGCGAATTCGGATATGAGCGTGGAGGCAACTGGTAGCTCGGCTCCGAGGCCCAACCCAACGATGAATCGGAAGAAGATGAGAACCGTAAGTCCCCCAGCTAGCGCGGATGCCCCTGTTGCCAAGCCGTAGACAAGCAAGGTGAGAGAAAAGACATTGCGGCGGCCGAATTTATCTGCCAGCAATCCGCCAAAGGTTGCACCGAGCGCCATGCCAAGGAAGCCTGCCGAGGCCAACCAGGAGGTCTGGCTGGCACCTAG
Organism: Corynebacterium sp. LaCa_205; assembly: GCF_057458085.1. Classification (NCBI taxonomy): domain Bacteria; kingdom Bacillati; phylum Actinomycetota; class Actinomycetes; order Mycobacteriales; family Corynebacteriaceae; genus Corynebacterium; species Corynebacterium sp. LaCa_205. Next base: position 2,376,592 of record NZ_CP190931.1, on the reverse strand, counting down.
ATCCCAGTGAACGGCAAGGGCGGCCATGATGAAGGAGATTAACCCGACATCCATAGCATCAAGCGCCCATCCAAGGCCGGAACCTAAGAGTAGGCGCTTGTGCTTAGAGGTGACGGGAAGGCGATCGAGACGTTCGGTGCGGCTGAGCATGCGATAATACTATCGCTGAACAGAAAAACCTTTCAGGCGTAGTGAGTTGGTAACCACAAAAACCGAGCTCAGTGCCATCGCGAGGCCGGAAAATAATGGGTTGAGCAGGCCAAGCGCGGCAACAGGAATGAGTATGACGTTATAGGCAAAGGCCCAGAAAAGGTTGCCCTTGATAATTGCTAGCGTGCGGCGCGAGAGCCGAATGGCATCAGCAGCGCAGCGTAGATCGCCGTTCATCAGGGTGATATCAGAGGCTTCAATTGCCACGTCGGTACCCGCGCCCATGGCGAGCCCAAGGTCCGCCTGGGCAAGGGCGGCGGCGTCGTTAATGCCGTCGCCGACCATCGCCACGGTATGCCCGGAGCGTTGCAGTTCCTTGATGCTATCTACCTTGTCTTCTGGGAGGACTTCGGCTCTGACGTGCTCGATTCCTACCTCGGCGGCCACGGCGTGGGCGGCTCCAGCGTTATCACCGGTTAGCAGGTAAGGGGTAAGCCCAAGTTCCTTCATCTGTGCCACTGCGGCGGCAGAGCTGGGCTTGATGGTATCGCGGACCTCAATGATTCCGGCAGGTTGGCCGTCCACGGAGACAACCACCGGCGTGGCACCAGAGTCTTGTGCCTCGCGGAATGGTGCTTCTAAGTCCCCCAAGGGGCCTTGCGGCTTGCCGACGCCCACTCGGACCCCCTCTACAGTTCCTTCCACGCCGCCTGGAACTACTGCGAATTCGGTAGCCGGTTCCACGCTGCATTCCTGGGCAATGGCACGGGCGATGGGGTGTTCGGAATTGTGCTCGACGGCCGCGGCCAGCTCGAGCACGTCACCGTGGACGGCGGTAACGGACATCTCTCCAGCCGTGACCGTGCCGGTTTTATCCATCACAATGGTGTCGATTTGGCGCGTAGACTCCAAGATTTCCGGGCCCTTAATGACAAGCCCGAGCTGTGCCCCGCGGCCGGTGCCGACGAGGATAGCGGTGGGCGTCGCCAAGCCCATGGCGCATGGGCAGGCCACAATGAGAACGGATACGGCGGCGATAAAGGCCGGGGCTATCCCGCCGAAGAAGAGGTGAACAATCAGCGTAAGCGCAGCTACCGCAATCACCACAGGGACGAAGACCTGCGCGATGCGGTCCACGAGGCGCTGCACTGGTGCCTTGGAGGTTTGGGCATCTGTGACGAGCTGGGCCATCTGGGCCAGTACCGTATCCTCGCCCACCTTGGTGGCTCGCACCTCAATGCGGCCCGAAGCGTTGATGGTTGCACCAGTGACCGCATCGCCGGTACTCACCTCAACGGGTACTGGCTCGCCGGTAATCATGGACGTATCGACGGCCGAGTTGCCCGCCTTCACGATGCCATCGGTGGCGATCTTTTCGCCTGGGCGGACTACGAAGACATCGCCTACCTGCAGCTGTGCAATAGGGATGCGCCGCTCGCCCTGTGCGGTAAGTACCGAGGCTTCCTTAGCTCCTAAGGAGAGCAGCTCCCGCAGCGCCTCCGAAGACTGGCCTTTGGCCCGCGCCTCGAACCAGCGGCCGAGCAGCAGGAACGTAATGACCATGCCTACGGATTCAAAATAGATGTGGTCCATTTGTGCCGCGTTTGCATCCAGCGACATGTGCATCTTCATGCCCGGTTCGCCCGCGTTGCCGACAAACAGTGCCCACAGCGACCAGAAGTAGGCCGCCGAAGTTCCCATGGTGATGAGCGTGTCCATGGTGAAAGAACCGTGCTTAAGGTTCGTCCACGTGGCGGTGTGGAAAGGTGCGCCACCAAAGATGTAGACGATGGTAGCGATGATGGCGCAGGCCCACTGCCAATTGGGAAATTGCAGGGCCGGCGACATCGATACCATCATGAGCGGCAGCGATAAAGCTCCGGCGACAATGGTGCGGCGCAGCAACGCGTCGCCATCATCCTTCTTAGGCTGGGGATCCTCCGCCTTCGTCTCGGCCATGTCGAAAGCGCCGTAACCTGCGCCCTCTACCACCGAAATGAGCTCCTGCGGACTAACCGTCTGGGAGTCATACTCGATGGCCGCTGCCTCGGTGGCAAAGTTGACGCTGGCGCTTACCCCGTCAAGCTTGTTGAGTTTGCGCTCGACGCGGGAGGAGCAGGAAGTGCACGTCATGCCCGTGACGCCAAGGTCCAAGTGGGACATGGCGGTGCCTACTTCAACGTGTAGCCGGCCTCAGTTACAGCGGCCGCTACCTGTTCATCGGTGAAATCGGTGCCACTAACCGTAACCGCGCCGGTGGTGTGGTCTGCAGTGACTTCGCTAACGCCGGAGATTTCGCCGACTTCTTCCTTTACTGACATTTCGCAATGTCCGCAGGTCATGCCCTCTACGGTGTAGTTCTTGGTGCTCATAATGATCCTTCCTTTGGGTTGATTTCTGTACCGATTTTATACCCCCTAGGGGTATGTGACAAGGATGATTCAGGTACGTTGGGGGAATAAAGCGATACGTAAAGGAGTTAGATCAAGCATGGCTACTATCGATGTCACCGAAGAAAACTTTGAAGAAACCGTTACCGGCGAAGGCATTACGCTCGTAGACGCTTGGGCCGATTGGTGCGGACCGTGCAAGCGCTTTGCGCCGGTTTTTGAAAAGGCCTCCGAAGAGCACACGGATGCTACCTTTGCCAAGCTGGATACCGAGGCTAACCAAGGCCTCGCATCCGCACTGGAGATTCAGTCCATTCCAACGCTGATGATTTTCCGCGATGGCATCTTGGTATTCCGTGAGGCTGGCGCGCTGCCCCCTGCAGCATTGGAAGACCTACTCAAGCAGGTTAAGGAACTCGACATGGCAGAGGTCCGCCGCCAGGTAGAAGAGCAAAATGCGCAGGGCTAATACCTACTAGCTTCCTCGGCGCTTTCTGGTGAGTATCGCTAAACTCGCTAGAAAGCGTCTTTTTTATTTCCAAAGGAGAAGATAGGAGAAGATAATGGCTAACCCTTTCAGCAAAGGTTGGAAGTACATGATGAGTTCCTTCGATCAGAAGATTGATGAGAACGCTGATCCGAAGGTGCAGATCCAGCAGGCTGTTCAGGCATCCAAGGAGCAGCACCAGCAGATTTCTGAGTACGCCGCAGAAATCATCGGCCATAAGTCTCAGCTGGAAATGCAGATGGACCGCCTGGTGAAGTCCCAGCAGGACTACCAATCTCAAACCCAGCGTGCATTGGAACTGGCAGATGCGGCGGAGGATCCGCAAAAGGCTGCCGAATATAACCAGGCTGCGGAAGTTGTTGCTTCTCAGCTGGTTGCAGTGGAGCAGGAACTGGAAGACGTCAAGCAGCAGTACGCTGCCGCAGAGCAAGCTGCCGCGCAGGCCAAGAGCCAGCAGCAGCAGTCTGAGGCGCGCTTGAAGGAGCAGCTAGCCCAGGTTAGCCAGCTGGAGGCCCAAGCGGATCAAGCAGCGATGCAAGAAAAGAACGCTCAGGCCATTGAATCCATGAATCAGCTAAACCCGGATGATTCCGTGCCTACTCTTGATTCTGTGCGCGCCAAGATTGAAAAGCGCTACGCCGATGCCCTGGGCGCGCAAGAATTGCAGCATGCTACCGGCGGTGATCGCATTAGTGAGATTAAAGCGGCCGGCAATGACATGAAGGCGACTGCGCGCCTTGATGCCATCCGGGCGGATATTAAGAAGAAGAAAGAGCTCGAGTCCGGCGATTAATTCTGCCGGCGAACGTTAATTAAAACCCCACGAATCCCCGAGTGGAAACCATCGCGCAGGTTCACGCGCTGAGTTTCGGTCAGGGTGTATTCGTGCAGGGTTTCGCAGGCAAATTGCAGTAATGGGCGGTCGATCTCCGGGGGAAGCCCGCCGCCCGAAAGCAGGTGTGCCTGGTCGCGCTGCTCGGTGCTAGCAGCGTTATCGAACCACCACGAGGCGTATTGCTGGCCCACGTCAAAGGGGGACTGGAATCCAGCCGAGCTCCACACTTCTTCTGGCAGCGGAACATATTTAGAGCGCAGTTTGCGGCGAGGAGCCATCATGGATGGCTTTGGTGCTGGTTTCTCCGCGGGAGAGTCCTCCTCGGCGGGGGAATCCTCTGCAGCATCCACCTTGGGCGGAGCCGGCTTGGGCGTTGGGGCCGGGGTGGGCTTTTCGGTAGCACCGAAGGCTGCTTCCACCTCCGAAGGCTCGCCGCATTCGTCCGGCTCCGGCATTTCCTCGCTGTCCTTGTGCGCGTTTTCGCGCACCACTGGCGGAAGCGGGCCTTCCAATACCTGCAATTCCATAGCATCGGCGAAGTCCTCGCGCGGGTCCAAAATGGTGGTGGAATCGCACGCATGGCGCAGGGCGGAGGACATGGAGTCCCAGCCAAATCCATAAAGATGCACGCGGATGCCATTGTCCACGGCTGCCTGGGCACCGGGAATCATGTCTGCATCGCCGCTGACGAGAACAAAATCAGTGAATTGACCCTTCATGGCGGCGATGACCATATCCGCCACCAACCGGGTATCCACGGCCTTTTGGGTGCGGCGCTCACCCCACTCGATGAGCTGGCCAGTGCGTAGTTGTACGCCTTCGCAGGTGCGCAACGCCCGTTGGTAGCGGTGCGGGCCGGTATCGGGAATGCCGTCATACCAGTATTGGCGTTGGATCGGGGTTCCCAGTTGGTTCTCGATCATCCCGCCCATCGTGCTGACCACCTCGGGTAGATCGATTTCTAGTTGCGCGCGAGCTCCGGTGTCCCATGAGTTATAAAAGCTTGCGAGCAAGTATGAGGTATCGACAAAGACAAGTGTGCGTTCAAGCATGGCTCCTAAGTTCCGTTCTAATTGTTCTAAATAAAATTCTTTGTGGTTTCCAGTGTGCCCCATTAGTCACAAAACGTCGATAACATTGGACAAAATCCCAGCGCAGTAGGGGCAAAAAAGTTTTCTCTTCGGAAGTATTGCAGCGGTGGACTGTTGCCGATATGGTTGGTTACACAAGTAGCTAACCAACGAACCGAGGGTTAATGGATAATTCCACCCAACCACTCTTCCGCCAGATTGCTTCCTTGGTGGAAGACGCCATTGTGGACGGAACCCTGGGCGAGGGGGACCGGGCTCCGTCCACTAATGAGCTTGCTGACTTCCACAACATCAACCCGGCCACCGCTCGCAAGGGGATAAGCCTCCTAGTGGATATTGGTGTGCTGGATAAGCGTCGCGGCATCGGCATGTTTGTCGCAGACGGTGCCCTGGCGAAAATCCGCGAGCGCCGCAGGGCCGATTTTGCGGCGGAATACATGGCCCCGCTTGTGGATGAAGCTGTGCGGCTGGGGTACCACCGCGCCCAACTCCATGACCTATTTGATCGCGTTGCAGAAAGCCGAGGAATGTACTCATGATTAAGACACGAGATTTCACCTTTGCCGATGGCCTGACGCACGGCCTAGTTGGCCCCAACGGCATAGGCAAAACCACGCTCCTGCGCAAGATCGCCGGCCAAATCCAATCAGGCGGGATAACGGTCTTCGGGGAGAACCCTTTTGATAATCAATCGGTTCTCAACCGAGTCATTTTGATGGGGATTGATAACCCGCTACCGGATTCCTGGGGCATCGGAAAGCTGGGCGTCATAGGAAAGGCACGGTGGCCGCGATGGGACGATGAGCGGTTTAATGAGCTGCTGGTTCGCTTTGATGTTCCGGCCAAGGCTTATTCTTCCCTTTCCCGCGGGCAAAAGTCTGCGGTGGGCTTCATCTTCGCCGTTGCATCTGGCTGCGAAGTCATGCTTCTCGACGAACCCTATCTCGGCCTCGATGCACAGCGCCGGGAGCTCTTTTATCAGGTGCTGCGAGAGGAACACGGCCGCACCATGGTCATTTCCACCCATCACCTCAATGAGGTGGCGGGCCTTCTCGATACCGTTTCTCTCATGGGAGATAATCCAATTTCCGGTCCAATCGATGACTTCATCGAGGGGATTCTGGAGCTCACTGGTCCATCCGAGTCTCTCACCGCAGCGGCCGAGGAGCTGGGCCTTCCTGAGCTGACTAGGACAACCACGTCCTTAGGGGATCGCGTGCTTATCGACGCCCGCTCCGCTTCGACCGATCCCATTTTTCGCATTGCCCAGGCCAACGGCCTGCGTGTCAATGAGGTCTCTTTAGAGCGTGCGGTGCTGGCATTAGAGGAGAGAGCATGAAACTACTGTGGTACCTAGGCGATTGGTGGCTCTGGACCTTTTTCCTGTTCGCATTATTGGTCATGCCAGTCATGGCAGAGGGAACATGGAGCGTGCTCCCCGTAATCGCTTCCTTGGGGCTCGTGCTCTCCCTGCAGCCTGACTTTCAGAAATATCAACTAGTGGGCTTGGGATCGAAAATCTGGAACGAACATCGTCGCATTCTCGTCGCGCTACTCGCACTAGCGGCAGCCGTGGGCGCTCTCACTGTGCAGCTGTGGTGGGCATTGCCTGTTTATGCAGTCGCGACGCTATGGGCCATGTATCGCAGCGCCACTCCGAAACGCTCCGGGTACACCACTGTTGGCGTGCAACCTTCGAGCGGATTTGGTTGGTTCCCCCGCACCTTGGCCGGGCAAACGATCTATCGCCCGCAGGCCAAAGCTTGGTGTGGGGCGTGTTTGGCGCAGATGATTGGCTTAGTTCTCTACCAGTATGAGGACGCGGCTTCAGTGCTCGAATTCCTCGGCATCTTCATCTGGGTACTGACTGTTGTGCTGCTCGGGGCGGTCTTGGGCAGCTTAAGAAAATCCCTCCGCGAATACACGGTTATGGGAGGAAGTCGTAGAGATTGGGCCCTGCATACTGCAGTGCTCGGCCTGATACCTGTCCTCGCAGCCATCAGTATCAGCGCAGCACTGACGAATGACAGTGAACTCGTTACGGCCATCGCATTGCTTAGTGCGACCTGTGCCCCGGTTTTGGTCACGCTGGAATTTCTGGGAAAGAAGAACTGGTACCTATTCATCCTCTATGCGGTCCTCATAGCCGGAATAGTCGTCATTTACGTCCAGACCCCCATCCCCGCAATTGCCAAGTTCTTCTTGGCGGTGGCCTTCTATGCAGTATGGGCATTGACCCTCCCCAGCTACATTCGCCGAGCGAATGTTCACGGCGGCGGAATGAGTCGTTGGATGGGCGTATCTTAAAGCTCCCAAAATAGTAATTGTCCTGGGGATTTGTGTTTGTTTGAGTCGCTGTGTAACTTAATACGAGTCAGCGCGACCGACAGCGCCCCACAGGAACAAGAAAGTTCCTGGCTGAAGCGGCGATAGGAAAACAGGCCCTGACAAAATAAATTTTTCGCTCACGACGAGCTACACACGCAAGTGTGTCGTTGTTGTGTGGTGGTGATGTTTGAGAACTCAATAGTGTGCCAATGTACTTTTTATTTTTTGTGTGCATGGTTGTGTGTTGATTGGTTTGTCTGCCAGCAGGCTTAGTGGTTTGTTGGTTGGTGTGTGCCGGTTGGGTATGTGGAACACGTACCTTTTTGAATGCTGTTTGGTGTTTCGGCTGCATTGAGATGGATTGGTTGGCATGTGATTGTGTTTACCTTTTTGGTTTCCTCTTTTTGACCCCGTCGGGTTGAGGGGACTGTTTATTTTTTCTTTGTAGTAATTTTTTGGACGCCAGCATGAGCTGCATTTTGTGTGGTTTGTGGTGGTTTGTTCTTTTGTTGGGTTTCGGGCTTTTCACGGCCTGTTTCGGATTTGTTCTGAAATTTTTTTGTGGAGAGTTTGATCCTGGCTCAGGACGAACGCTGGCGGCGTGCTTAACACATGCAAGTCGAACGGAAAGGCCCTGCTTGCAGGGTACTCGAGTGGCGAACGGGTGAGTAACACGTGGGTGATCTGCCCTGCACTTCGGGATAAGCCTGGGAAACTGGGTCTAATACCGGATAGGAGCCATTTTTAGTGTGATGGTTGGAAAGTTTTTTCGGTGTAGGATGAGCTCGCGGCCTATCAGCTTGTTGGTGGGGTAATGGCCTACCAAGGCGGCGACGGGTAGCCGGCCTGAGAGGGTGGACGGCCACATTGGGACTGAGATACGGCCCAGACTCCTACGGGAGGCAGCAGTGGGGAATATTGCACAATGGGCGCAAGCCTGATGCAGCGACGCCGCGTGGGGGATGACGGCCTTCGGGTTGTAAACTCCTTTCGCTAGGGACGAAGCTTTTGTGACGGTACCTAGATAAGAAGCACCGGCTAACTACGTGCCAGCAGCCGCGGTAATACGTAGGGTGCGAGCGTTGTCCGGAATTACTGGGCGTAAAGGGCTCGTAGGTGGTTTGTCGCGTCGTCTGTGAAATTCCGGGGCTTAACTCCGGGCGTGCAGGCGATACGGGCATAACTTGAGTACTGTAGGGGTAACTGGAATTCCTGGTGTAGCGGTGAAATGCGCAGATATCAGGAGGAACACCGATGGCGAAGGCAGGTTACTGGGCAGTTACTGACGCTGAGGAGCGAAAGCATGGGTAGCGAACAGGATTAGATACCCTGGTAGTCCATGCCGTAAACGGTGGGCGCTAGGTGTGAGGGTCTTTTCACGACTTTCGTGCCGTAGCTAACGCATTAAGCGCCCCGCCTGGGGAGTACGGCCGCAAGGCTAAAACTCAAAGGAATTGACGGGGGCCCGCACAAGCGGCGGAGCATGTGGATTAATTCGATGCAACGCGAAGAACCTTACCTGGGCTTGACATACACCGGATCGGGCTAGAGATAGTCTTTCCCTTTGTGGCTGGTGTACAGGTGGTGCATGGTTGTCGTCAGCTCGTGTCGTGAGATGTTGGGTTAAGTCCCGCAACGAGCGCAACCCTTGTCTTATGTTGCCAGCATTTGGTTGGGGACTCATGAGAGACTGCCGGGGTCAACTCGGAGGAAGGTGGGGATGACGTCAAATCATCATGCCCCTTATGTCCAGGGCTTCACACATGCTACAATGGTCGGTACAACGCGCAGCGACACTGTGAGGTGGAGCGAATCGCTGAAAGCCGGCCTTAGTTCGGATTGGGGTCTGCAACTCGACCCCATGAAGTCGGAGTCGCTAGTAATCGCAGATCAGCAACGCTGCGGTGAATACGTTCCCGGGCCTTGTACACACCGCCCGTCACGTCATGAAAGTTGGTAACACCCGAAGCCGGTGGCCCAAACTTGTTAGGGAGCCGTCGAAGGTGGGATCGGCGATTGGGACGAAGTCGTAACAAGGTACCCGTACCGGAAGGTGCGGGTGGATCACCTCCTTTCTAAGGAGCTTTATTATTTGGGCACAGTTGTGCCTTGTCCTGCCACTTTGTGGTGGGTGTTGGTTGAGTGTGCGAGTGTCATGCTGCCAACGTTGTTTGTTTGAAAATTTCCGGGTGGAAGATACACCTTTAAGACAAAGACCGAGTGTTTGAATGGCGCTTTGTGACACACAGTGTCGTGCACAGTTTGAAAAAAGTATTTGTTTGTATGTTGGTGCATTGTTGGGTGTCTGGGGCATTATCCCCTTTTTGTGGTGCCTGACCATATGACTGGTGGACACAGTGTGTGTGCTGGTTTGTGGTTGGGGTGTTGTGTGAGAACTGTATAGTGGACGCGAGCATTAAACACGTATGGCAGGCTGCGCTTTTGTGTGGTGTGTTGTGTGTGTTTGTGTGATTTCTTTTTTGTGTTTATTTTGTCAAGTTCACTTGTGTGGCCGCCCGCGCTTTTTGTGTGTGGTGGTTTGTGTGTTCGTTATTAAGGGCGCATGGTGGATGCCTTGGCATGCTGAGCCGATGAAGGACGTGAAAGGCTGCGTTAAGCCTCGGGGAGTTGTCAATTAAGCGTTGATCCGAGGATGTCCGAATGGGGAAACCTGGCCCTGGTTATGTGGGGTTACCCTTCAGTGAATTCATAGCTGTTGTGGGGGTTTACGCGGGGAAGTGAAACATCTCAGTACCCGTAGGAGAAGAAAATAATAATGATTCTGCTAGTAGTGGCGAACGAACGTGGATGAGGCTAAACCGTGTGCATGTGATACCTGGTAGGGGTTGTGTGTGCGGTGTTGTGGGCCCTGATGTGCGGTGACTACCATTGCCGCGCCCTCGCATTGTTGTTAGGTGAAGTGGTTTGGAATGGCCTGCCGGAGTAGGTGAGAGTCCTGTAGCTGAAGATGATGATGTGTGGGTTGTTGGGTTGCCCGAGTAGCAGCGGGCTCGTGGAATCTGCTGTGAATCTGCCGGGACCACCCGGTAAGCCTAAATACTCAGTGTGACCGATAGTGTATGAGTACCGTGAGGGAATGGTGAAAAGTACCCCGGGAGGGGAGTGAAATAGTTCCTGAAACCATGTGCTTACAATCCGTCAGAGCACCGTGTGTGTGTGATGGCGTGCCTTTTGAAGAATGAGCCTGCGAGTCAGCGGCATGTCGCGAGGTTAACCCGTGTGGGGTAGCCGTAGGGAAACCGAATCCTAATGGGGTGTCAAGTGGCATGTCCTGGACCCGAAGCGGGGTGATCTACCCATGGCCAGTGTGAAGCAGCTGTAAGAGGTTGTGGAGGCGCGAACCCACGTAGGTTGAAAACTGCGGGGATGAGCTGTGGGTAGGGGTGAAAGGCCAATCAAACTCCGTGATAGCTGGTTCTCCCCGAAATGCATTTAGGTGCAGCGTCGTATTATAGCTTGGTGGAGGTAGAGCGACTGGTTGGTTGAGCGGGACTACAATCTTAGCAATGTCAGCCAAACTCCGAATGCCACTAATTGTGTTGTACGGCAGTGAGACTGTGGGGGATAAGCTTCATAGTCGAGAGGGAAACAGCCCAGATCGCCGGTTAAGGCCCCTAAGGGTGTACTAAGTGGAAAAGGATGTGGGATCGCGAAGACAGCCAGGAGGTTGGCTTAGAAGCAGCCATCCTTGAAAGAGTGCGTAATAGCTCACTGGTCGAGTGGTTCTGCGCCGACAATGTAGTGGGGCTCAAGTACACCGCCGAAGCCGCGGCAACAATTTTTTGTTGGGTAGGGGAGCGTCGTGCATGGGTTGAAGCGTTACCGTAAGGAGGCGTGGACTGTGTGCGAGTGAGAATGCAGGCATGAGTAACGAATTGATAGGTGAGAATCCTATCCGCCGGATGACTAAGGGTTCCTGGGTCAAGTTCGTCTTCCCAGGGTGAGTCGGGACCTAAGGCGAGGCCGACAGGCGTAGTCGATGGATAACCAGTTGATATTCTGGTACCCGTACATGCGCGCCCATGATAAAGCACTGATACTAACCACCGCGGATGCATTGCTGGTCTTCTTTGAAGTCTGGTGGTGTTGATGTCGTGGGGCCTGATGTGTGGTTCAAGTGATGGGGTGACGCAGTGAGGTAGCCACGCCACTTATTGGATTGGTGGTGTAAGCGTGCAGACCGTGTGGTAGGTAAATCCGCCGCACATTTTGGTTGAGGCGTGATGCGTAGACCCATTGGGGTTGATGGTGGTGATCCTGTACTGTCGAGAAAAGCCTCTAGCGATGTGTGTGTATGGCCCGTACCCTAAACCGACACAGGTGGTCAGGTTGAAAATACTAAGGCGTTCGGGTGAACTGTGGTTAAGGAATTCGGCAAAATGCCCCCGTAACTTCGGGAGAAGGGGGGCCCTACGATGTGAGCATCCTTGCGGTGTTAAGCGTTGTGGGGTCGCAGAGAATAGAGGGAAGCGACTGTTTATCAAAAACACAGGTCCATGCGAAGACGTTAAGTTGATGTATATGGACTGACGCCTGCCCGGTGCTGGAAGGTTAAGAGGACCGGTTAGTCAACGTTGTTGGCGAAGCTGAGAATTTAAGCCCCAGTAAACGGCGGTGGTAACTATAACCATCCTAAGGTAGCGAAATTCCTTGTCGGGTAAGTTCCGACCTGCACGAATGGCGTAACGACTTCTCTGCTGTCTCAACCACAGGCCCGGTGAAATTGCACTACGAGTAAAGATGCTCGTTACGCGCGGCAGGACGAAAAGACCCCGGGACCTTCACTATAGCTTGGTATTGGTGTTTGGTTCGGTTTGTGTAGGATAGGTGGGAGACTTGGAAGCTATCACGCTAGTGGTGGTGGAGTCGTTGTTGAAATACCACTCTGATCGGATTGAGCATCTAACCTTGGCCCATGATCTGGGTTGGGGACAGTGCCTGGTGGGTAGTTTAACTGGGGCGGTTGCCTCCCAAAATGTAACGGAGGCGCCCAAAGGTTCCCTCAGCCTGGTTGGCAATCAGGTGGTGAGTGTAAGTGCACAAGGGAGCTTGACTGTGAGACAGACATGTCGAGCAGGGACGAAAGTCGGGACTAGTGATCCGGCACCTACTTGTGGATGTGGTGTCGCTCAACGGATAAAAGGTACCCCGGGGATAACAGGCTGATCTTCCCCAAGAGTCCATATCGACGGGATGGTTTGGCACCTCGATGTCGGCTCGTCGCATCCTGGGGCTGGAGTAGGTCCCAAGGGTTGGGCTGTTCGCCCATTAAAGCGGCACGCGAGCTGGGTTCAGAACGTCGTGAGACAGTTCGGTCTCTATCCGCCGCGCGCGTTGAAACTTGAAGAAAGCTGTCCCTAGTACGAGAGGACCGGGACGGACGTACCTCTAGTGTGCCAGTTATCCCGCCAGGGGTATCGCTGGTTGGCTACGTACGGAAGGGATAACCGCTGAAAGCATCTAAGCGGGAAGCCTGTTTTAAGATGAGGTTTCGTTAAGGTCCCCTAAAGACGATAGGGTAGATAGGCCAGACCTGGACGCACTGTAAGGTGTGAAGGCTACTGGTACTAATTGACCACAACAAACACCAACACACACTATGTGTGCTGGCAAAACAACAAAAACAAGAAACAACAAATTTGTCACTGTCGTGACCGCGTCCACTATGCAGTATCTGACACAACACCCGAACACCCATTAAAAAGAGGGTAGATGTTCTGAAGGTTTGTCGGTGGTCAATAGCTGCAGGGAAACGCCCGGTCCCATTCCGAACCCGGAAGCTAAGCCTGCACACGCTGATGGTACTGCAACCGGGAGGTTGTGGGAGAGTAAGTCACCGCCGACACCAAACAACAAACACAACAAAATACAACAAAGAAGAAGAGGACGGTATACCACCGCCCTCTTCTTTTTGCGTTTTACCAGCCCTCCCGGCCGGTGGAAGGCCTCATCTGCAAAGCCAAGAGTACGGCTGAAGGCTATGGAGGGGAGAGTCTGGGCGGACTCACATCTTGTCACCGGCCCACAACGTTGCAAGGGTGCCCCGAGCTGTCTATGCAGTCTCGGGCTATTGAGCTATTTTTACTACCACCACACTGCCTATCCTGTAGCAGCCATCGGTTTCAACATAGGCCATCGAGAAGCCGCTAGCACGAGGCTCGGCGTACCGGGCTTGTGCTACTGAAAATCGATGAGACGGTGTGTGTATAGCGGCAGGGCGGACTCAAACTCGCGCGGCTTTTCACTCAGGGGATCAGTAAATTCGATGCGCGTGGCCGTTAGGTGCATGGGGATACGCATATCCTCTGCTTCTTCGGGAAAGATTTCTGGATAGACTGGGTCACCCAGGATAGGTACGCCTGCTTGCCACATATGGAGACGCAATTGATGGGTCTTACCCGTGGTGGGGTTTAATGAGTAAATTCCTAATTCTGGCAGGTGGCCGTGTAGTTTTTCATAAGGGGCATTGTCTATGCGGTCGACTGAAGCGAGGGTAGTGAACGCATTAGGGGGACCGTCGCCAATTCGGCCCTGGATTTCGCCGGGGGTCTTGGTGAGGTGCGAGGACCATTGGAGGGGCGTCGGAAAGCGCCGGTATTTGGCGATCGCTTGATAGGTTTTTGCGACTTTCTTTTCAGCGAAAAGGGTTTGGTAGGCACCGCGCACCTCACGGTGTTTGGTAAATAGCAAGATTCCGGATGTAAGTCTGTCTAGACGGTGTGCTGGTGCTAGTTCGCTATTTCCGGTCATTCGCCGCAGCTGGACTGTAGCGGTCTGTACGATATGTCGCGCCCGTGGCATGGTGGCCATGAACGGTGGCTTATCGGCGATGAGAATGTGTTCATCTTCATAGAGAACGGGGATGTCATAAGGCACCGGTATCTCGGGTGCCGGCATGCGGTAGAAAAAGACGTCCTCATCTTGGCGCAAGACGGATTCCGGTCGGAGCTGGGTTTGGTCGCGTAGGACCACCTCGCCGGAGTCAAAGCGCGCTTGGAGCGCGGCGGCGTCATCGTGAGGATGCCGGTGGCGTTGTGCCGAGATTACTGCACTAAGAAAATCCCAGGCGGTTATGTTTGCCTCAGGGGTGCGCACGCGGGTTGGGTTTAGGCCGTCTTTAATCGGTAAAGGCGTGAAACCTTTTCTGCGATGTACTAAGGTTTTGTCCATGGATTTTAACTCTCTCATTGAACCGGTTGTTGCCTTTTTCTCTGAAGGTATCGGCGCCGTAATTCGCACCGTCTTGGAATTTGTTTACACCGTTATGTTCCCGTCGAATTCTGAGGCCGCAACCATCAACCCTCAAGCCTAATCCGTACTACAATTAAGGTATAACCACGGAAAGGACACATCATGGCCAAGGAAGACATTGTAGTCGTTGCCGTTGACGGTTCGGAAGCATCCAAGAATGCAGTCCGCTGGGCCGCAAATACGGCTATGAAGCGCGAGATTCCTCTTCGAATTGCATCGAGCTACACCATGCCGCAGTTCTTGTACGCAGAGGGCATGGTTCCGCCGAAGGAACTTTTCGATGACTTGCAGGCCGAGACGCTGGAAAAGATCGAAGAGGCTCGCGCTATCGCTCATGAGGTTGCCCCAGAGCTGAAGATTGGTCATACGGTGGCTGAGGGCTCCCCGATCGATATGCTGCTGGAAATGTCGCATGATGTCACCATGATCGTCATGGGTTCCCGCGGCATGGGTGGCTTGTCTGGCATGGTGATGGGCTCTGTCTCCGCTTCGGTTGTCTCCCACGCTTCTTGCCCAGTGGTTGTCGTTCGCGAAGATAATCACGTTACGGAATCCACCAAGTACGGTCCTGTTGTGGTCGGTGTGGATGGCTCTGAGGTCTCGCAGAAGGCCACTGCTTATGCATTCCGTGAGGCGCAGGCTCGTGGCGCCGCTTTGATTGCGGTTCACACCTGGATGGATATGCAGGTACAGGCTTCCTTGGCTGGTCTTTCGGCCGCCCAGTCTGAGTGGGCTGATATCGAGAAGGAGCAGAGCGAGCTGTTGGCTGAAAACCTCAAGGAGCCGCGCGAGGAGTACCCAGACGTAGAGGTCAAGCAGCTTATCACCCGGGATCGTCCAGTGAGCGCTTTGACCGAAGCCGCAGAAGGTGCGCAGCTTCTGGTTGTGGGCTCCCATGGCCGCGGCGGCTTTAAGGGTATGCTCTTGGGCTCGACCTCTCGCGCATTGCTGCAGTCTGCACCATGCCCGATGATGGTTGTTCGCCCGGATGAGGACAACTAAAAGCTACTGCGTATAAGGTGCTCCGCCCATGTAGGCGGAGCACCTTTGTTGTTGCGTACCCCCCTAGGGCCGGTTCGCTCGTGTACGTTGGAGTGTACCCGTTAATTTAGGAGGATTGCATGAATTTGGGTTTGGGGCTTTTTAGCTCGATTGTTATCGGTATTATTGCTGGCTGGCTGGCAGAAAAGATTATGAAGCGCGACCATGGCTTGTTGACCAACCTTATTGTTGGTGTGCTGGGCGGCATTATCGGCGGAATGATTATCCACTTCCTGAACATTGAGGAAGGCGGATGGATCTTCTCCTTGATTGCTGCTACCGGTGGTGCTTGTATCCTGTTGTGGATCGTGGGGCTCATTAAGAAGTAGCCCGAATCTAATTCGCGTACAAACCGGTTTGTCTATAAGGTATAGATGAACCGGCTTTGTCGTTTTAGAGAGGAAACCATGGCAGAAAAGAAGTCGCGTCGTAATCGGCCCAGCCCGCGTAGTCGGCTGCTGGAATCGGCGACCAAGCTCTTTACTACCGAGGGCATTCGTGTCATCGGAATTGACCGTATCCTGCGTGAGGCGGATGTAGCTAAGGCTTCTTTGTACTCCTTATTTGGTTCCAAGGATGCGCTCGTAATCGCCTATGTGGAAGCTTTGGACGAGAAGTTCCGCCAGGATTGGGAGCAGCGCACTGCGGAGATGACGGATCCGGATCAAAAGATCCTGGCCTTTTTTGATAAAGCGATTGAGGAAGAACCCAAGCAGGATTTCCGCGGATCCCACTTTTTGAATGCGGCCGGAGAATACCCGCGACCAGAAACTGAAGCTGAGCACGGGATCGTGGCCGCATGTATTGAGCACCGTAACTGGGTGCACTCTACCTTGACGGCATTGTTGACTGAGCGCAATGGGTACCCATCCTCTTCGCAGGCGAGCCAGCTTTTGATCTTCTTGGATGGTGGTCGCGCCGGCGCTCGGCTCACCAAGGAGATTGGGCCGCTGCAGACGGCTCGCGAACTGGCTACTCAGATGCTTTCTGCTCCCCCTGCTGATTATTCGATTTAAGGTACTTTCGTGCCTCCATACGTAGCCGGTTGACCCGCTTCTTCTCTTCCTTGGAGAGGGCGGGTTCTTTTTCGCGCTTGCGCCAGCGGCGAATGCTGTCTCGGCGCATAGTATGAACGTCCTCAGTAAGTGGGTAGTCGCGGTGCAAAATGATCTCAAACATGGCGGTTTGGATCAGCGTGAAGAGATACGCGCAGCCCCAGTAGAGAATGATTGCTACCGGGATTGGTCCGGTTTGGGCCAAGTGCCATAGGAAGAATGGGATGACTAAGAGCAAAAAGCCCATGATGATGAAGACGCGACGGTTGACCTTTTGATCAAACTGAGTGGTGCGGAAGCTGCGCACCAGAGAAATAACAGAATTAGCCATGGTAAAGGTAATAGCGGCTATCAAGATGGGGTTGATGAGGTCGCCGTGTTCGCGGGCGAAATCCGTCAACGGGGCGCCGTAGAAGGTAGTTTGGCGGAAGGCCGACACATCGGAGGCATTCAGCATTCCCACGGTGGTGGAGCCGCGCTCGATATTAGACATGCGCAGGAGCACCTGGTAGAGGCCGATGAAGGCCGGGATCATGATGAGTGGGGGAAAACAGCCCGCTGCAGGGTTATAGTTGTAGCTCTTCATGAGGTTCTTTTCCTCTTGCATGAGCTCCACCATTTCCTCGGTAGTGGTGGCGTTGTTCATCTGCTTTTTGATGCGGTTGTTTTCTGGGCGGATGAGTGCGCCGATACGGGCGGAACGTACGGAAATCCAGTTCAGGGGGACAACGACGCCACGCACGGTGATAACGAGCAGAATGATCGAGATCAGCCAAGCCGTGGATTCACTGACGAAGCTGCTGACGATCCAGTGCCAGAATTTCATGATTCCAGAAACCGGGTACATGAAGACTTCGTACATACTTAACCTTTCATGGGCAGTATGGTCTAAGGCATGACTAAAGTTCTTGGGGAACTCATGCTAACCATTGGCGTGGTTCTTTTACTCTTTGCATTCTATGAAGCCTATTGGACAAATGTAGAATCCGGGCAGTTGCAAGAAGAGGCGAGTGCCGATCTTGAAGAGCAATGGAGGAACCCACGCCAGAAGATGGAGCCGGAATTGGGCGAGGCATTCGCCCAGCTCTACATTCCCACCTTTGGTTCTGACTATCACTTCGCCATCATTGAGGGCACCAATGAAGATGATCTGCTCCGCGGTCCTGGTCGCTACGTAGATTCCCAGATGCCGGGGGAGATGGGAAACTTTGCCGTTGCCGGCCACCGCGTGGGCAAGGGGGCTCCCTTTAATGATCTAGGCAAGCTGGAGACCTGCGATGACATCGTGGTGGAGACGCAAACGGAGCGAATCACCTATCGCGTACTGCCCATTGATGGAGAGCAGGTGGATTGCTTTAACGGAATACCGCCGGAGTATTCCCACGTGGTTGGCCGGCATATTACAACGCCTGGCGATGTCTCAGTGACCAACCCAGTACCAGAGTCTGACGCCGCGCCGAATCGCGAGATCCTTACCCTGACCACGTGCCACCCGCAATTTTCCAATGCGGAGCGCATGATTGTGCACGCTATGGAAGTAGAAAAAGAGGAGAAATAATGTATCGCGCTTTATGGAATTTTTTGCCGGGGCCGACACCGGTGAAAGTCATCTTGGCCATCGCCATTGCGGTGGGAGTTTTCTTCCTGCTGATGGAGGTTGTATTCCCGTGGCTGTCGCCAATGATGCCGTATAACGATGTCGCGGTCTAAAGGCCTAAGTTCGCAATCGCCTCGTGGGCGATCTGCTCTGATTTAACCGTTTGTTGCTGGTTGCTCCAGACCAGCACCGCGTGCGTGTCCTTCTGCACGGCGTATACGGCGTGTTCATCGACCACGCCCCGGCCGCCTTCCCAACCGTCAAAAGAGGCGGGTTCGGTGGCGTCGATAGGTGCGGCCCAATCCACTGCGGCGCGAGCGTCTTCGGCCGTGGGCATATCCCGCACGATGACGGTGGCTTGTGGATCGTCCTGATAAGACCAGAATACGCAGGCTGGGGTGGGAAAGCGCGTGTCGATGCCCTGTTTGGTCAGGCGCTGGCCATTGGTTTTTTCTAGCCAGCCGGGGCCGATATAGGGGCAATCGCTCCAGTCATTGACCTCCGCGGTCTGAGAGACGTTAACCTCGGGTGCTTGCGATGATTCTGGGGTTACCGGGGTGTTTGGCGCAGGGGCGGGCGTGGATGAATCGCAGCCGGCGATCCCAAAAGCGGCTAGGGTGAAAAGGGGAAGTAGGCTTTTGCGCATGAACTCCACAATAGACCGGGATACCGATGCACTCCGCACCGGCATCCATATCCTCACCGCTGGCCTGCTGGTGGTCGGCATTTTCACCTCGGCGCGGATGCCGCTTTCCCAAGCGATTATTAACCTGCTGCTCTTGGTGGGTTTTGCGGCGGTATATTTCGCGGGCTCGGTGTACGGGGAGAACTGGGCTAGGCCGGTGCGCTACCTATGGCTATGCATCCTATCGGTGCTGTGGATAGCGGACCTTTCTGTGGCTCCAGCGGCAATCTATTTGGTCTTCGCGATGTTCTTCCTGTACCTCACGGTGCTGGATATGGCGGCGGGCATAGTCTGCGTTATTGGAGCCTCAATCATCACCGTGGCGGTGCAGATACCGCAGGGGCTGACCTTTGGCGGGGTGATGGGACCGGCAGTTTCGGCGCTGGTGACGATAGCGATTACCTACGCTTTCCGTACGCTGTCACGGATGAATAAGGAGCTGATAGAAACTCGTTCGCAGCTAGCGGCCACGGAGCGCGATGCTGGCATGGTGGCCGAGCGTCAGCGCATTGCGCACGAGATTCATGACACCCTTGCCCAAGGGCTGTCTTCTATTCAAATGCTTTTGCATTCGGCGGACCGCGATTTGGATAAGCAGGACGTGGACAAGGCGCGAGAGCGCATCGAATTGGCCCGAAGGACGGCCGCGGATAATCTACACGAGGCTCGGGCGATGATTGCGGCCTTGCAGCCGCCAACGCTCAATGAGGCTTCCCTTGAGGCGGCGTTGACCCGCATGGCGGAGAACTTTGGTGCTACTGGAGACATCCACGTAGAGGTGGAATCCGAAGGTGAAGTACAACAGTTGCCCATGAAGGTAGAGGCGGCGTTATTGCGGATTGCGCAGGGGGCTGTGGGGAACGTCGTCAAGCATGCAGGGGCGAGCCGCGCCCGGATTACGGTGACCTATGAGGGCGATGAGGTGCGCCTGGACGTGGTGGATAATGGCAAGGGCTTTGATCCGGCCGCGGTGGAGAGTACCCCTGCAGGGCTGGGACATATTGGGCTGGCCGCAATCAGGCGCCGCGCGCAGGAGCTAGGCGGGGAGGTCATTATTGAATCCGCGCCGGGGGAGGGCACTGCTGTGTCAGCTAGTATGCCCTTAAACAGCCGAGTAGATTAAACTTTTGGTTGACAATGACATCGATAGGAGGAATGTCGTGATTCGGGTCCTATTAGCAGATGACCACGAAATCGTCCGGCTAGGCTTGCGCTCCGTGCTGGAGGGCGCAGAAGATATCGACGTCGTAGGGGAGGTCGCTACGGCCGAAGCTGCGGTTTCGGCTGCGCAGGCGGGCGGCATCGATGTCATCTTGATGGACCTGCGCTTTGGCGCCGGCGTGGAAGGGACCCGCGTTATGGGTGGTGCGGAGGCTACCGCGCAGATTCGATCCGCCATGGCCACCCCGCCCAAGGTTCTGGTGGTCACTAACTATGACACCGATGCGGATATTCTCGGCGCGATTGAGGCCGGCGCCGTGGGCTATCTCCTCAAGGATGCACCACCGCAGGAGTTGCTCGCGGCGGTACGCTCGACTGCGGAGGGCGATTCGGCGCTTTCTCCTATCGTGGCCGATAGGCTAATGACTCGCGTACGCACGCCGCGTACTTCCCTTACACCGCGCGAGTTAGAAGTATTGCAGCTGGTGGCAGCCGGTGCTTCAAACCGCCAGATTGGACAAGATCTTATGTTGTCTGAGGCCACCGTGAAGTCCCACCTTGTGCACATTTATGACAAGTTGGGTGTGCGTTCGCGCACCTCCGCCGTGGCGGCTGCGCGCGAGCAGGGCGTGCTCTAGTTGGCAGCGTTGTAGGCCTCGATGACGTCCTGCGGGATCTTGCCCCGGTGCGCCACTGGCAGCCCTTGGGTGCGTGCCCATGCGCGGATCTGACTCGGATTGGCGCGCTGTGCATTGATGTCCGGGGCAACGCGGGCGGCATCCACGTAGGGGGCGAGAAGATTATGGAAGCGACGCGCGTTATCCGTGGAGAGATCGATAAGGTAGTTTTGACCGTTCACGCTGAAGTGAATGACTTCTAGCTGGTCTTCGGGAATTAGGGTGTGGTCCAAGTCGTCGTAAAATTGGGTCACTTCACGGCGGGACATTTTGCCTCCAATTTTCTAAATGCACACCAAGCAAAGAGAGCATTAATGGTGTTTCAGGGATAGGGCGATTAGAAGATTATCCGCATCTTTTTCTGGCTGAAAAGACTTTCCCCGAAAAATTCCGGAACTTTATGGAAAATAAATATATGCCACCACCGCCCCCTATTCGGTGGTGGCATAAATGATTTTACTGGGCCAGACGCTGCTGGATTTCCGCAGTAATGGAGTCAATCTCCGAGCTAATGGTCTTGTGTGCGCGGCGGCGCTGCTGCTTAGTCATAAACTCAGCATTGTCGATGGCGGAGTCTACTTCCTGGAGGCGGTCGCGCACATCGCGCTTGAATCCGGCCGGGATATCCGTGTTATCGAGGGAATTGCGGATACCTGCGGTGCGGGCCTTGAGCGGGGCACCGTAGCCGGAAAAGGAAGCCATCTGGTCTGAAGTTACGCCGGCTTTGGCGGCCTTTCGCTTTTCGCCTTCGGTTTTCAAGCCTACGTAGCCGCGGTAGAGAAGTGGCAGCAGCAGGGGAGCGGCGGTGCGCAGTGCACCGGCGTAGCGCTTGACGTTATCGGAATTAAAACGGCCGGCCTTGAGCTTGGCCAGTTCATTCTTGGCCATCTTCTCCTCGTGCTTGCGGCGCTTCTTTAGCCCCTTTTCCTCAGACTTGATGAGGTGCTTTTCCTGCTTGGCCAGGAGCTTTTGCTGGCGACGGCGGTCTTTAGACTGGGCCTTTACCTCTGCCTTAGCGCGGGTCTTGGCAGCCTTTGCCTGTGCGCGTGCTTCTTGGCGGGCCTTTTTAATTTTCTTCAGAATGCTCATTTAATTTCCCTCACGTTTGATCGAGTCTGGATTCAACTTTACCTTGCCATTCTATTAAGCTCACCCGGTGTGGAGGATGTGGTTGTTGCTTCGGACCTTGTGGGATGCCGTTACCGCTTAGTGCAGCGGCGTGCGCACCCCGAGATGCCGCGTACCCATGCCTCGATTGCCCGGGCGGAGCGCCACGCCGCCGCCGTGGAGGCGGTCATGCAGATGCTTCCGCGCAGGGGTTCCGGTCGTTTCCGCCGCATCGATTTAGAAGGCGATGAGTGGGAGCGCTCCATGCGCACCCTTGAGGCTGTGGTTTCCGGATATACGCACATCACCAATGCGGTCTTTGCTACCGAGGAGTGGATGGTGCACGTGGATGTGCTGCTGCGTGAGGGCGATAAATACACCCCGATCATCGTCTCCAATCATCGTGTGGCCCGCAAGAATGACACGAAGACGACGCTGGCGGTGCCCACCCACAGGTTGGGGCTGAGCGAGCCGCTCGAAGCCCCGTATAAGCTGCGCCACCATGCGGTGGATGGCTACCGCTTAGCTTTTGCCGCTCGTGCTTTGCAGGATCTAGGGCTTGATTCGGGCCGGGGCGGAGCCATTGGACAGGATCGCACGCGAGCATTTTTTACTGACACGGCCAGGTTTGATCTGGAACGCGCGTGGAATCAGCCGCTGCCTACTGCGCCGGTACGGGTTAAAGAGTGCGCTAGCTGCCGCTTCTGGTCTTTGTGTGAACCAGAGTTGGTGGCGGCGGATGATATTTCGCTCTTTTTATCCGGCGACCGCGCTAAGCCTTACCGCGAGCGAGGTATTACTTCCGTGCAGGCGCTTATCGACGCCGACCTGGGCGAACCCTCCCGCCTTGCAGCCGCCTGGCGCGCCGGGGAAGTATTGTTGCGCCGCGGTGACGTGAACGTTCCGCGGGCGGACGTGGAAGTAGACGTGGATATGGAAGCCTACCTGGACCAGGGCGCGTATCTATGGGGAGCGTGGTACGACGGCGAGTATGTCCCTTTCGTGACCTGGGAGCCGTTGGGAGGGCGCGCCGAGGCGGAAAATTTTGCGGCCTTCTGGCGCTGGCTGATGGATCTGCGGGCGCAGGCGCATGCGCAGGGTAAAACCTTTGCTGCTTATTGCTACTCTGCCCATGGCGAGAATCACTGGATGCGTATGTCCGCGCGGCGTTTCCACGAGGTGGATGAGCGGGAGGTAGAAGAGTTCATCTCCTCGCCCGAGTGGGTGGATATGTTTGCCCACGTTAAAAGATCCTTCGCCGGCCCCTTTGGCCTGGGCCTGAAGGTTGTTGCGCCTGAGGCTGGGTTTACGTGGCCAGAAGAGGATTTCGACGGCGAAGAATCCGTGAATGCGCGGCGCGAGGCGCTAGCCGGGGACCTCGTGGCGCGGCAGCGTTTGCTGGACTATAACTCCGGCGATGTACAGGCCACCCGCGCGGTACGCGAGTGGATGGATGCCGGAGCACCGGGGGTTAAAGCGCTGTAAATAGGGCGTACACGACCGCGAGGATCGCTATGCCCATATATACCTGGTTCCATTCAGGTCCCGGCTTGGGATCTGGGCCCTCCGCCTTTTTCATTAAGACCTGTTTCTGGGCTTTGACCGCTCGGGCGATGAGCACGGGGTAGACAGCCAGAGAAAGGATGCACAGAAGGGAGGCGGCCACCTTGAGCAGGGAAACATCGGTACCGATCCAGATGAGTAGCCCGCCATTGACGAATGTGGCACGCAATAAGCCGAGTTTGTCTAGCTGCTGTAGGCCCGCTCGGACGGCAGAGGGGCCGCCACCCATGGTGGTGGGCAAGAGGTAACTCATGACGCCGATGAGGAGCTGACCGGCAAACCCCACCAGCAAGGCGAGGGAAGGCAGTGCCGGTTCAGGGGTGAAAAAGTGCTGGACGGTGTAATACGCCAAAGACAGCACCAGCCATAACGAGGCCATAAGGACGGAGACCGAGGCGAAAGTAATGCGATCGCGCGGGTCTTTAGCCACTGTGAGCACGTTGTCGAGCCACTGCTGCAGACTCAGTACCCAACCGCAGCAGTACATGATTAGGCCCAACTGGGGGAATCCGAGGAAGGCCCCAATGATGGTGGCGGCCACGCCGACGGCGAGCAGGGCAAAGGAGGAACGCATGTGGCGATTGATACCTTGGGTGCGCCAAATGGAGGGGAAAAGGATGGTGAGGGAGCCGGCCGCTGCCAAGCCGATGAAACCGCCGATATTGGCGGCGATATGGGCGAGCAGCAGCGTAGGGTGGCCGGGGTGGACCGCTAGCAGTGCGCCAAACATGGCGCCTACCGGCAGGCAGAGGGCGGAAAGTGCATAGGCGCCCACCACCGGCCGGAAGCGCTTTTCTTTGGCGCCGCGCCATTGCCGGAAGAGCGATGCCGCATGCCAAAGCATCATGAGAGTAATGAGCGTGGCTCCCACCTGGGTGACTATCCAGTGATGGGACCAGAATTCCATAAGGACTTGGCCGAGTAGCGTGATGATGATGCCGGCATTGAGGCCATAGATGCGACCCAATTGGGTGGGCCGGGCGGAATCGGGGAGGCGCTGTTGGGTGAATTTTTCCGTCAGGTGCTGTGACCAGACCATGATGCTATTGCTCACTAGTCCGAGGGTGAACAGGTGAATGAGCACCCATCGGTAGTTCGGCACCAGGGTATGCGTGGCACCCACGAGGATGAAGACCATCATCCACAGAGATACGGGCCGAGAGGCCCTTCGGTGCCACGTCCGCGCCGACCACTTATTCTCAGGCATAAAACCGATATTAGTCGGATTTAATCCTGGTCCAAGTCAGTGCGCTAAGGCTAAGGGCCACCGCGGTGAAGAAGGCAATGAAGAGGGGCCAAGAAAGGGCGTCGAAAAGCATGCCTGCACACGCTCCCACCACAGAAGAGCCGAAATAATAGCAGAATACGTACATCGAGGACGCCTCCGCACGGTCATGGGTGGCAATCTGGCCTACCCACCCGGAGGCAGTGGAGTGGACGGCGAAAAAGCCCACGGTAAAGGCGATCATGCCCAGGAGCGTCATGGGAAGGTTACCGGCGCATAATGCGATGCCAAGGGTAAAAAGTGCGGCTGAAGCACAGAGGGTTTTCCCATGCCCGATCCGTGCCACGAGAGAGCCCGCCCGCGCAGAGGACCACGTGCCGGAAAGATAGAAGAGGAAGGCCAAACCGGCGAGTGAAGGGGCCAACCCAAAATCATCGATGAGCCGGAAGGTCAGGAAGTTGTACATGGAGACAAATGTGCCCATAGAGAGGAACGCGGTGAGAAAGAGCAATGCCAAATCCCGGTTAGCCCAGTGGCCGAAAAGCGCCCGACTTTCGCTGGTGAGATGGATGGATTTCGGCCGGAAATTGCGTTGCGCGGGAAGCAGGAGCCACGACGTGATGGCAAAGGCGAGCGAAACTAGCGCCGAACCAAAAAGGGCCCAGCGCCACGTGGAAATCTCTACCAGCCCGGTAGGAATGAGACGGCCGGTAAGGCCGCCGACGGAGGTGCCTGCAATGTAGAGCCCCATGGCGCGCGGCAGCGCTTTATCATCGAGTTCTTCAGAAAGCCATGCCATCGCGGTAGCAGGTGCACCGGAGAGGAGAGCGCCCTGCAGGCCGCGCAGCAAAATAAGATGCCATCCTTCGGCAGCGAGCGGCACAATGAGCCCCACGCTGGTGGCGGAAACGGCCGAAATAAGCAGGATACGGCCGCGGCCGAAGCGTTCGGAGAGGATGGAAGCGGGGACGACGCACAGGGCCAGCGCGCCCGTAGCGGCCGATACGGTCATGGCCGCCTCGGTGGAGGAAAGACCCATGTTTTGTACCAGCGTGGGAAGAATAGCTTGGGTGGAATAAAGGCTGGAGAAGATGGCCAAGCCCACTAGGAGCATGGCTACCGTTGCACGCCGCGTTCTAGTCATGTCATTTAGCCTGCCTTGTGGCACTGCATGTGTAAAATGTGGAAAATTACAAAAAGCGATGCGGAGCATGCATGAATGTTGAAGATATCCGCGGCTTCCTCGCCGTGGTGGATTACGGTCGGGTTGGCGCTGCGGCCGATGAGCTGGGGATTTCCCAATCTGCACTGACCCGCCGCGTACAGCGCGTAGAAGCAAGCCTCGGTGCCCGTCTTTTTGAGCGCACTGGGCACACCCTGCATGTAAACTCGCGCGGAACCGTCTTCGCTGCGACAGGACGGGAAATGCTCCGCGCCTATGAGTCAGGCCGGGACGATGTAGCCCGCCTCATGGACCCCGAACGAGGTACCGTGCGCCTTGATTTCATGCACTCGCTCGGCACCTGGCTGGTTCCGGATCTGATCAAAAGTTATCGCGAGCTGCACCCCCACGTGGATATTCGCCTGCACCAAGGGGCGGCGCAAGAGCTGGTGAGCAGAGTAGAAAATGGCGAATCCGACCTCGCGCTGGTAGGCCCGCGGCCGAATGCCGCATTGGGCTGGCACCAGATAAAGGTGCAGCGCCTAGGTCTTGCGGTACCGGAAGGCCACTGGGCAGCACACCGGCAAGAGGTAGATCTTGCGGAATGTGCGGCCGAGCCGTTCATCGGCATGCTTCCCGGCTATGGCACGCGCATGCTCCTTGATGCCCTGGCGGAAGATGCCGGCTTTAGTCCCCACCTTGTTTTCGAATCGATGGAGCTTACCACCGTTGCGGGGCTGGTAGCGGCCGGCCTTGGGGTGGCGCTCTTGCCGCTGGATGATCCTTATCTACAGGTGGGAAGCCTAGTTCCCCTTACGCCGCCGGCGTACCGCGAACTCGGTTTGGTGTGGCGCGCCGGGGACGATGCGCCTCCGGTGCAGCAATTCCGGGAGTTTATCCGGGCATAGAAAAGGCCGCCCCAGAGGGGGCGGCCTGTGTAACTAAAAGGAGTTACTTGGTGGCTGCAGCGAAGCGCTCAGCAACGTCATCCCAGTTGAAGACGTTCCATACGGCCTTTACGTAATCAGCCTTAACGTTCTTGTACTGCAGGTAGAAAGCGTGCTCCCACATATCCAGCATCAGCAGCGGGGTGAAGTTGATGGAGGTATTACCCTGCTGGTCAGTCAGCTGCTCGATGATCAGGCGGCCAGCAATGTGGTCGTAGCCCAGAACTGCCCAGCCAGAGCCCTGCAGGGAGGTAGCGGCAGCGGAGAAGTGAGCCTTGAACTTCTCAAAGGAGCCGAAGTCGCGGTTGATAGCTTCTGCCAGCTCGCCGGTTGGCTCGCCGCCACCATTCGGGGATAGGTTCTTCCAGAAGATGGAGTGGTTGGTGTGGCCACCCAGGTTAAATGCCAAGTTCTTGGACAGGGCACGGATACGATCCGGGTTAGCCTCGCCGTTGCGCTCTTCCTCGAGCGCCTCGAGTGCAGCGTTAGCGCCAGCAACGTAGGTTGCGTGGTGCTTATCGTGGTGGAGCTCCATGATCTCTGCGGAGATGTGTGGCTCCAGTGCGTCGAATGCGTATGGGAGGTCAGGAAGTTCGTAAACAGCCATTAATTTAATCCTTTCTTCGGGTACGTGTCCCGATGATAGGCACGGTTGAAAGATTTCGCCATGATTAATTCGAATTGTGGAACCAGCGCGAAAATTAACTGGCTGTGGAATAGCTTTTCGCAGTACAACGTTGGGAAGAAGGAATAAGGAAGGAGCTATGCCTCATGTGGATGTTTAAACCAGAGCCCAAGCTCGTTGCCGCAGACCAAGCCCTGTCAGGGCGAGCCGAACCGATTCTGGCCCCTGCCCCGCATGCTGTTTTAGGAACGCCGATTACCGGACCGTGGAAAGAAGGGCAGCGCTCCATCCTCATTGCACTGGGATGTTTCTGGGGTGCGGAGAAGATGTTCTGGGAGACAGAAGGAGTGGAGTCCACCTCGGTGGGCTATGCGGGTGGCACTACCCCGAATCCTACGTATTACGAGGTATGCCGCGGACTGACCAACCATGCCGAGGTGGTTCAGGTGGTTTATGACCCGCAACGCATCAGCCTGCGTGATCTTGTGGTGCAGGCCCTTGAGGCGCATGATCCCACCCAGGGCTTCCGTCAGGGCAATGATGTAGGCACGCAATATCGCTCTGCCTTCTATCCACGCACGGAGGATGAGCGGGCAGAAATCCAGGACATCGTGGATTCCTATGCAAACAAGCTCAAGGAATTCGGATTCGGAGATACCACCACGGAGGTTAAACTTCTCTCCGATACAGATTCCGGGGAGTACTACCTAGCTGAGGACGAGCATCAGCAGTATTTACATAAGGTGCCCAATGGATACTGCCCGCACCACAGCACCGGGGTGAAGTGCGATTAAGCGTCGCGCCGGATGAAGCGGGCAATCTTCTTAGCCAACTTTGGGGTGAGCGATTGGCGCGATTGGGATCCTAAAACCTCGTCCCAATACCAGAGCATTTCCTCAAAATAGTTGTGTCCGTGCCCGCCGGGGACGTTGAGGGAATTGATTTGGTCCAAGCCAATTTGCCACCAGGTAATAAATGGCACCCAGTGCAGCTGCCGGAAGGTATCCGCGTGCAGGGCCTCCGGCTGCGGTTCATGGATCCATGTGGGCCTGCGCACAAGGAGATTCAGGTCCCACCACACGATGGCGTCGGAAGCGTGTTGGGCAATGAGCATGCGGGGCCGGCGCCAGGTATGGGCGAAGTCGTTGCCAAAGGCGTCGTGCAGCGTGTGGTCCGGGGCCGCTGCGTAGCGCACATGTTTACCGCCATCGATAACGGGCAGACGTTCCAAAGAGCCAATGTCTCGGCGCAAACGCTGGGTAAAATGCGTCATGCGTGGAGGGCCGGAAAAGACGGCGCCATTGCAGGCAGAAAGTAGGTCCTCCACATTATGGTAGTTATCCATAATGGCGTAGGCTCCAAGCGATTCACCTGCAAAATAGAGCCGAGGGCGGTTTTCCTCCGGTAGCTTATCTATTTCTTCTTGTATCACCCGAATCAATTCGCGGGCTGCCTGCTTCGGGGCGTTTTTATCTACAAGGTAAGCAAAGACCGAAGGCAGATAGGAATATTGCATGGTGACGGTGACGCAATCACCGCCGGTTAAAAACTCATAGGAGCACGCGCCCCAATTATTTATCCATCCCGAACCCGCAGGCATCTGGATAACAATAGTTTCGCGCCTTAGGGCACCAGTGCGCTCGAGTTCGGCGCGAACTTTCTCTGCGGATTGCCGGAAGGAACGCCCCGGAATGTATCCGGCATAGATGCGGATGGGCTCTTTCGCATTGATTCCCGTTGCCATGCGGATATCGCGGGCGCGGGGGCCATTAGAAACAAAGCGGCGCCCCTGCTGCCCCAGCGCCGACCACGGCTCGAGCGACCACGGGCTACCGGACCGCTCCGGCTCCCAAGGCATGGAGGTGCCGGGGAAAATTTGCTTATTGATTCTTTGCGCTTGGTGCGAAAGTGAGCGCAACCAGCGCCGAAAAACCACGCGATCAGAAAGGGCAAAGGCCGTTAGGCTCAGTCCTGCGGTAACAACCGGCCAAGCGATAAGCGCCGGAACCCAGCGTCCCAACTGGCGCGATAATTTAGTAACGGCCAGCTGTGTGGCTTCCCCGATAAGCAGTAGTGTGCCATAGCCTGCGGTGCCAGCGGCCAAGCCGATCGCCGCCGTAACGGGCCCGCGCACGAGCTGTTTATTTACTAACTCCGCCTGCTTTTTCTGGTTGCGCAACGAAAGTACGGCATTAAAGGCGGTGCCGGCGCCGATAGCAAGGTGCAGGATCTGTCGATGTTGTGGCCCCAGGCGGTCCTGGGGGCGCTTACCAATGCTGTTGAGTAGGAAGCTTGTCGAAGCCGCCCCCAAATGTCCGATGCCCTGGCCAATGGCTACATTGGCGGCAGTCACCCACCACGGGCGAGGGAGGAGAGAGGGTGAAATTGCTGCCCACGTGGCTAATTCCGCACCCAAAATTCCAGCCGACATATTGGGCGGTAAGGTTTGCCGGCTGGTCATACGGACGATGGGCGTGAGATCCGCGGCTACGCCAAGAGCGATTAGTGCAGCGCGGCGGAGAGCGCGTTTCATAATGCCCGATTGTCCCAGATTTCGGTGGGAATTTCAGGGTGAGATCTAGCCCGTGCAAAACCCCCCAAAAAGTTGCACAATGGGGTCATGGCAAATCATGTAGGAAACAAGGTAGTTCTCATCGGCGCCGGCGACGTGGGAGTCGCCTACGCCTTCGCTCTCATCAACCAAAGCATCGTTGACCACCTGGCAATCATCGACATCGATGAAAAGAAGCTAGAGGGCAACGTCATGGACCTCAATCACGGCGTTGTTTGGGCCCCCACCCGCACTCGCGTCACCAAGGGCACCTACGCCGATTGCGCAGACGCCGATATGGTTGTCATCTGCGCCGGTGCCGCACAGAAGCCGGGCGAACCCCGCCTCGACCTGGTGGGCAAAAACGTCAAGATCATGAACAGCATCGTCTCCGATGTCATGGCCAATGACTTTGACGGCATCTTCCTTGTCGCCTCCAACCCAGTGGACATCCTGACCTACGCCGTATGGAAGGCCTCCGGCCTGGACCACAAGCGAGTCATCGGCTCCGGCACCGTGCTGGACTCCGCTCGCTTCCGCTACATGTTGGGTGAGCTAGAAGGCGTTGCCCCGAAGTCCGTTCACGCCTACATCGTGGGCGAGCACGGCGATTCCGAGCTGCCGGCCGTCTCTACTGCCAATATCGCTGGTGTTCCGTTGTCCAAGAAGTTCGACACGGATCCGGAGTACGCTGAGCGCATCGAGAAGATCTTCGAAGATACCCGCGATGCTGCCTACTCCATCATTGATGCCAAGGGTTCTACCTCTTTCGGCATCGGCATGGGCCTAGCCCGCATTACCGCCGCCGTCATCCAGAACCAGGACGTGGCTCTGCCAGTGTCTGCGTATCTGCAGGGCGAGTACGGCGTAGAAGATCTCTACATCGGCACTGCCGCCATTATCAATCGTTCCGGCATCGTGCGCGCGATTGAGCTGCAGCTCAATGAGCACGAAAAGGAGCGTTTCGATGCTTCTGCGAAGACCCTGAATGACATCAAGGAAGAGTTCTTCGGCTAGTGAAGATTGTCGCCCACAGGGGATACTCCGGAAAATATCCAGAGCTATCCCCTCTAGCTTTTGAGAAGGCTTTAGATTTGCCAATTCATGGCGTCGAGTGCGATGTGCGCTTGACGCGCGATGGAAAGGTAGTGGTCCAACACGATCCCACGTTGGACCGCACTGCGGGGCGCCCCGGCCGCATTTCCAAGCTGGACTGGGAAGAATTGCGCGGCGTGGACATCGGTTCGGGCCAACGCATGATGCTTCTCGATGAACTCTTGGAGCTACTCGAGGGCAAACCGCACCACCTATACATCGAGACCAAGCACCCCTCCGGGCAGGGCGACATCCTGGAGGAGCAAACGGTGCTGCGCCTGCGTTATGCAGGGCTTTTCGACGATCCCCGGATCCACATCATTTCCTTTTCCCACCATGCCATTCGGCGGATGCAAAACTTGGCGCCGCATATGGACCGGATTTATCTCCGCCGCGATTGGGAACGCCACGTCAACCGGCCCGATGTGATGTTGTCCAAGCCCACCGCTCTGGGCGTATCCTTGCTGCGTGCGAAGCTACAGCCAGCAATTATCGGTGCCCAGGGATTGCCTACTTACCTGTGGACCGTAGATAAGCCGGAGGATATGAAGTGGGCGTGGGCCAATGGGGTGGATATGCTCGCTACCAACCAACCCGAAGTGGCCCTGCATGCCATTGAGCTCTAGTAACCAGGTATCTTGGAAGCATGGCCAAGAAGAAAAAGAACAAGGAACAGCTGCCTGATGGCATGTCCCGCCGCCAGGCAAAGCTCGCCGCCCGCGCCAAGGAGCGCGCTGCCCTAGAAAAGGATCCCCGCCCCTACGGTGGACTTGCTGCAGAGGCCAGCCTGGTCGCCATGCAGGAGTTCGTCCCCTCCGCTTTTGCCAAGCTTGAGGTCAAGGGCTGCGACAAGAACGTATATGTAGCCACCGTCTTGCCGGGTGCTTCTGCTGCGCTAATTCGTGATGCCGAATTTGGCGGCGATGCCTTCGTGGGCTTGCAGGTACAGTCGCATACCCATAACCCGGGCCGCGACCTCGCCTTTGCCCTCAACTGGGTGAAGAATAATGAGCCTGGCGCCACCCTGGAATCCACTGCGGCTGATGGCTCGGAGCCGAAGCTGGAAGAGCTTATCGACGCCTCCGCAGCCCTCGACGTGCAGGTGCACCAAGACTTCGAATGGTGGATCCCGGAGGGTGCACAGGTCACCCCGCAGATTGCGCAGTCCCTACGCGCAGCTAATGATTCCGTCATCGAATCCCACGAAGTGGGCGAGAACATCACCGGCGCTGCTTTCTGGGCAAATGCCGGCGGTGGCAAGGCCCATATTCGTTGGGTCCGCCCGAGTGACGATGAATCCGCATTCTTGAATGCGCTGGCACGCGTAGCCGCCCGCGGTGAGCTGAACCTCGGTGAAGATACCAAGTTTGCCGGTGTCTTCCGCACCCACGGCCTTATTGCCCCAGTCTTTGACTTGGATCCAGAGGTTGACCACGCTTCCTATGAGGACCACCTCACCCGCGTGGATAAGGCCCTGGAGGAGGAAATTTCTAATGATGCTCAGCTCAGCGCCGATGAGCGCAAGCAGCTCGAAAACATCAAGTCTCGCCAGGTGACCTTGCGTTAAAGACATAAAAAATGGCACCTCCTGTGGCGGAGGTGCCATTTTTTGATCCCTATTTGAGGGAATCCCACAACCCAGAGGCTGCTTCCTCGTCCCAGAGGACTACGTTGCCTACCTCGGTGTCTTGGAACCCACCGATGGGGACGGTTTCTGTTTCCACACCGGAGCCCATGGCAAGCGCCACGCGGGCAAGATGCCAGACGTGGTCACCGTTGCCCACGATGAACGAGGAAGCGGTGTGGTTGACCAAGGAGTAGGCGCGGAATGGGTTGATAATGGTGGCAGGAGAAGCCACCTTATCCAGCAAAGCGGAGAAGAATTCGCGCTGGCGCTGCACGCGGTCTAGGTCACCCATGGCAGTAGCACGGGTGCGCACGTAGCCCAAGGCATCGCGTCCCTTGAGCTTTTGGCAGCCGTCTTGGAGATCGATGCCGGCGAGCGGGTCATTGATGGGTTCTTTCACGCACACGTCCACACCGCCGACAGAATCGACCACATTGGCCAGGCCACCCATGCCGATTTCGGCATAGTGGTCGATGTGCAGACCGGTTGTCCCTTCAACGGTTTGGGCGAGTAGCTGCGGTCCACCGTAGGTAAAGGCGGCATTGATTTTGTCCATGCCAAAACCGGGGACCTCTACGTAGCTATCGCGCGGAATGGACACGAGCTTGGCCTTGCCGGTGCGGGGAATGTGCAGCAGCATGATGGTATCGGTACGGCCTTCACCTACATCGCCGCCGGTGCCCAGTTCGGCCTGCTGTTCCTCGCTGAGGCCCTGACGAGAATCGGAACCGACGAGCAACCAATTGGTGCCGGCGGTATTAGACACTTGGTCTTCTGGAAGCGCTTCGACACGGGTGAGGCGAGCATCGGTCCAAAACATGAAGACGAGGTTGAATACCAAGAGGACAACAAGCGCCATACCAATACAACCGAGGGCGCGCTTGGCCGGATTGACCTTCTTGCGGCGGCTATGCGGGCGCTGGCGGGGCGCAGGTCGGGGTTCGGTCCGACGGGGTGGGCGTTGCTGCGCTCGGTATTGACTCGGGTAGCGGCTCGGCGTTGGGGGTGGGGTGCGGCGCGGTGGCTGTTGCTGCCGCTGTGGCTGCGGAGCGCGGAAGGATTGCTGTTCCGGTTCGACGCGCCGCGGCGTCGGGCGGGCGGAGGAACGGCGTCGAATGGGGCGGCCGTATCGATCCTTGAGGGGACGCCCATCGGCCCCAAGGACGAATTCAGTGGAGGAACCGTCGCCGGCGCGGCGGGCCTCCCTATGCGGATCTCGTCCTGATTCAGTCATGCGCTATACCTTACAAGGTGCGGGGAGTTTCGCCCGCTTCGCGACGTCCCCCTAAGGGCATTTTCACAGGAAGGAATAACCCACGAAAGCGACGGCGTCGATAAGAAAATGCGCTATGACTAACGGCCATACTCGCCCCGTGCGGTGGTAGTAGTAGCCATAAACGAACCCCATGATGATATTGCCACATCCAGCAGAAACTCCTTGGTAGAGGTGGTAAGAACCGCGCAAGACAGAGCTCGCGGCAAGTATTGTCAGCAGGGACCAACGGGCCTGGCGCAAGCGCGTCATAAACCACATCACCACCACGGTTTCCTCCGCAAAGGCATTAGCCGCTGCCTTAAAAAGGGAAACGGGAATGTGCACCCAAGCATTGGCAAAATCGCCGGGGATAACCTCTTTGCTCCACCCGAAGTGGACTGACGTGAAATATAGGGCGAGTCCCGGAATTCCAATAAGTGCGGCAAGCCCTGCCCCCTTCAGCCAGTCGCGGGCGCGG
Organism: Corynebacterium sp. LaCa_205; assembly: GCF_057458085.1. NCBI lineage: Bacteria > Bacillati > Actinomycetota > Actinomycetes > Mycobacteriales > Corynebacteriaceae > Corynebacterium > Corynebacterium sp. LaCa_205. The sequence goes on along the minus strand of NZ_CP190931.1, from coordinate 2,342,167 downwards.
TAGGCGCGCGGGAAAATATGGTCCTTAGCCAGCAGGAAGAGCGCTAAGGCACCATAGGAGCAGAGTACAGCGGCCGAGCACAGCTGCAGGCCCATATCCACCCAGGCTAAAGAGGACTGGCTGGAGTTGAGCGTGACCGATTGCTCATTGAGCCGCTGCGGTGAGGCGAAGGAATTGATGAGGTTCAACACCGCCCGCACCCCGGAAATACCAAAGGTGAGGGTGAGGACGATGAGCAGTTCGGCGCGTAGAGACTTGGTCATGGGTGCAGGATGTGGGCGAGGCCGAGCAGGGAGGCGTCGGAAAGCGTAATGCCCCCTAGGTGTACTCCCACCGGTGGGTGATTGGGAATGGTCCACGGCACGGAAATGGCGGGAAGTTGGGCCATATTAAACAGCGAACCCCACGGGGACCACTGGGTCTGGGCTGCGAAATTCTCCTCATGGGACAGAGACAGGAAATATCCGGTGCGCGGTGGATCCGTGGTCAGCATCGGGGTGAGGATGGCATCTACGCCCCACTCTTGGGCCAGTAGGTCCGGCAGCTGCCGAACGTGTGCCCGCGCCGCGGCCACCTCAGCAGAGCTGACGCGCCGCCCCTGCTGGGCAATCCACTCGGCGTAGCCTTCTGCTGGGTGAAGCTCCGCTAGGCGGGAGGTAAAAATATTCCGGAAATGCGCAAAGGTAGCCCGAGCCTGAGGGTAGGGGGAAATGGGCACTACCTGAAAGCCGGCTGCCTGTAGGCGCTGGGCGGCCTCGCGGGCGGCGCGGAGGTGGTGCGCAGCGACGCTGGCATCGCAGAACAACGGCTCCAGTAGCAGACCGATGCGGGCGCGCGGGGTGATCATGCGGTGCCCATGCAAAAACGCATTATCTGCCACGGTCCGGGTAATAAAGCCCTGCACGCCCAGCTCCGCACCCGCCGGTTTGAAACCCACGACGCCGCAGGCCGCGGCCGGCACGCGGATGGATCCGCCGCCATCGCTGGCGTGGGCTGCTCGCAGCAATCCTCGTCTGACTTGCACCGCCGCGCCACCCGAAGAACCACCCGGGGTGCAGCCGGGGTAGAGGGGATTATCGGGGTGGGGCAGGCCCACCGGTTCCGTATCTACACGCAGGCCAAGTTCCGGAGCGGAGGACTTGCCGATGATGCGCGCACCCTGCTTTTCCAAGCCCTCTATGAAGGAATCGCTACGCTCAGGGTAGTAGGTACGATCGATGTTTCCCAAGGTAGTGGGCATGCCGCGGACATCGCAGAGATCCTTAGCGGACAGGACCCAGCCGCTTAGCCGGCCGTAGGCGGAAGGCTTGCGGTCCAGATCCACGTAGGTAAAACCATGCTCCTCTGGGGCAAGGCCGCGCAGGTCCGCGCGGAGCTGTTCTACGGAAAAGTCCATGGGGCACCAGTCTAGTGGGCTAAGGTGACGAGCATGACTACCACCATCGCCTTCCTTGGACCGGCCGGAACGTTTACGGAAGCGGCCGTGCACAAGTTTGCCGCGCATATGCCGGAAGTAGAGACCATGCCGGTTGGCTCTCCATCGGAAGCGGTGGCCGCGGTGCGCGCCGAGCAGGCCGAGTATGCCTGCGTAGCTATTGAAAATTCCGTCGATGGCGCGGTAACCACCACCTTTGATGCCCTTGTAGAGGGAGAACCGGTGCAGATTTACCGCGAGGTGGATATCCCCGTGGCCTTTAGCATCATGACCCGGCCGGATGCGGAGGATATTAAACGGCTCAGTACCCACCCGGTGGCTTTCCAACAAATCCGCGGGTGGGTAAAAGAACACCTGCCGGAGGTTGAGTTCGTGCCGGCTAGCTCCAATGCGGCTGCGGCCGAGGCTGTGGCCCGTGGGGACGCTGATGCCGCGGCGGCGCCAGCGCGTGCGGCCGAGATCTTTGGCTTGGAGACCATCGCCCAGGGGGTGGCGGATATAAAGGGCGCGGCAACACGGTTTGTTTTGGTGGGGCGCCCGGGAAAACCAACCGCGCGTACCGGACAGGATCGCACGAGTGTTATCTTCACCCTGCCTAATGAGCCGGGCAGCCTGGTGGGGGCACTGCAGGACTTTGCGCACCGTGGGGTGGACCTTTCCCGGATCGAGTCGCGTCCTAAGCGGGAGGCCTTTGGGGAATACCGTTTCTATGTAGACCTCATTGGGCATATTGAAGACCAACCGGTGGCAGAGGCGCTCCGGGCATTGTGGTTGCGGGCGCAGAACGTGCTCTTCCTTGGTTCTTGGCCGGCGGCAACCCCCGCAGGCAGGCCGCCGCGCGATCTTGCCGCGGCGGATGAATGGGTAGCGCGGGCACGCAGGGGCCAATAATCTAGAGGCATGCCCGGAAGAATCATCCTGCTGCGCCATGGTCAGACCTATTCCAATATTTCTCGTCTTCTTGATACCCGCCCGCCTGGGGCCGAGCTTACTGAGCACGGGCGCGACCAAGCCACGGAGGTTGGCCGTGAGCTAGCGCAGTTGGTGGGCGAGCGCGAGGTGGAATTTAAATGTTCCATTGCCCTGCGCGCTCAGCAGACTGCGATGCTGGCGGCACGCGCCTTTGAACAAGAGCGCGGTATGCCCGAGTTTTCTCAGCGTGTGGACGTGATCTCCGGAGTGCACGAGATTTCTGCCGGCGATTGGGAAATGGACGGCAGCGAGGATGCCCACCGTTCGCACATGGTGGCCCTGCGCGGCTGGTGCGATGGCGAGCAGGACGCCGGCATGGAAGGCGGCGAGACCCTGGAGGATGTGCTGGCGCGCTACCAGCCGGTGCTGGAGGGCATTGCAGGCCAGCTTGCCGACGACCACGATGTCATCCTTGTCAGCCACGGCGCGGCCATCCGCGTGGTCACCAAGCATGCCACGGGGGTTGATGCCGACTTTGCCTATACCGGCTATCTGCCCAATTGCCGCTTCATGGTGATGGAGCCCTGCGGCAAGGATTTTGGGCAGTGGGCATTGACCCGTTGGGCAGATACGGAGCTCTAACCCCAGCCTAGGCGGTGCAGCTCCTCTTCCTCGAGGCCAAAATAGTGGCCGAGCTCGTGAAATACCGTCACCTTGACCTGCTCTGCTAGGTCTTCCTCGCTGCCGGACCAGCGCTGCAGCGTCTTCCGGTAAATGAAGATCGCATCGGGCAAGAAACCGGTGTGGTCGAAGGTGCGGCGGGGCAGTGCCACGCCTTCATAGAGCCCGAGCAGCATCGGGTTATCGGGGTTTTCATCTTCGACCAAGATGACGAGGTTGCGCATGCGACGTACAAATTCCTCGGGGACCTGATCCAGCGCCTCGTTGACCATTTCATCGAAGCGCTCTTCCGAAACCTCCACCATTAGGGTGCTGGGGCTGGTGCAGGGGCGGCGGATTCGGGCGCTGGCTTATTGTCCTTATCCTCGCGCAGCGGATTGCGCTCAGGTCGCTCCTCCGGCGGCTTGCCATCGATAGTCAGGGCCTGACGGCCACCGGTAGCGGAACCGGTGATGGCAGAGAAGCCGCCGCCTGCGCGGGCATGCACGAGGAAGCAATTGACGGACTTGGTGCCACCATTCCATGAGGCCTCGGTGATAGAACCCCAGAACGGTTGCAGCGTGGATTGATAGAGCTGTTCTTCGCCGCCGAGGTAGTCCTCGGTAGCGGCGGTGCAGGTATCGGAAAGGAATTTGTCCATATCCTTGCCATCCGGGTAGCCATCAGGGAACTGCTTGCCCACATCAATGACGGATACGGTTTCCATCTGGTGCGGCTTAGCGCATTCAACGACGTGTGGAACCTGCTTGTCATCGATGGCCAAGCATTCGCCCGGCTTGGTGAGGTTGGCCTGCTCGGAGGCTTCTACGTTGCCGTGATTAAGCTGCGGTACGCCGTGGTCATCGGTGGTTTGCAGGCCACAGAGTAGGGTGCGGTCGCCGCGATCCCAGGCAGACTGCGGCGGGAGAATGGATGCTACGTCGTACTTGCCGTTGGGATCCCACTTGCCGTGCAGGTAGTTCACGGTGGCGGATTCGCACAGCTCATCGCGCAATTGGTGTTGGCGGGTAAGTGCCGGGCGAGTAGCATCTGGTCCGAATTCGCTGGTGGGGTACACACTTAAGTCTTCGGTCTTGGAGACCTCGAAGCGGTGCTGTTCGGAACAAGGTACTTCCTTGAACCCTGTGGCGGAGCCATCTTTCGCGATATCCCACGTCAAGCAGGCACCAGCGGCCGCGGCGGTGAAAGGTTCCGGTTTAGGGGCAGCGGTTTCTGAATTATCCCCGCTATCGTGCTGCTGGGCAGCGGTGGTCTCATCGCTGCCCGATTTCTGGGAGCTGATAACGCCGTAGATGCCCATGAAAACGGCCGCCGCGATTGCCGCAATCAAGACAATCTGGACGGCCACAGCGGAACGCCACGCAGGTGATTTCTTCATAAGGCCCCTAATCTTACCTTTTAACCTGGATGCTGGCTAGAGACTGTTCTCCCTAGCCACCCGGGTAGTCAGGCGATAGCGGTCGGTGCGATAAACTGAGGAGCACCACTCCACCGGCCTATCGCCCGAGCGGGAGTAGCGCACAATGTGGAGCAGCGGGGTGCCCACGGGGACGTCGAGAAGCGGGGCAGTGTCCGCATCGGCCGATATTGCAGAGACCGTCTGATCCGCATCGGTGATGGGGACATCAAAGACAGAATCGAGGATGGCGTAGACCGAGTTGTAGATGTCATTTTCCAAAAGGCTGGGCGCGAACGTGGAGTTATACCAGCCATCGTCGATGGAGTACGGTTCGCCATCGCCCAAGCGCAGGCGGCGCAGGTGAATATGTTCGGCGTTAGCGGGCGTATCAAAAAAGATGGCGGCATCCTCTGGGGCGCTACTGCGGCCGCTAGTAAGGATTTTAGAAGAGGCGGTGACGTCTTGGGCGCCCATCTCATCTGAAAATGAGGCCAGGTGGAGCCGGGAGACTAGGGGATTGGGGGCCACGAAGGTGCCCTTACCGCGGATGCGGCGCAATTTTCCGGCCGCGACGAGATCACCGATGGCGCGGCGTACTGTGATACGTGACACCCCGTAGGTCTCTTCAAGGAGCCTTTCGCCGGGGAGGGTATCGCCGGGTTTGAGGGTCGTGCGGCACAATTCTTCGAGGATATCGTGCAATTGGGCGTGTTTTGGAACGGGGCCGTCCGTAATAGTGCGGGCGGGGAGCTGAACGGCGGACATAACTCCATGGTAATTCGCTGGTTATTACCACCGCAAGGTGTTGTCAATACGCTAAACTTACATTCGTGATTGATCTCAAGCTACTCCGCGAAAACCCTGACGTTGTCCGTGCTTCCCAGGTGAATCGAGGTGAGGATCCCTCCCTCGTAGACCAGCTCTTGGAAGCTGATGAGCAGCGCCGTGCTGCTATTCAAAAGGCCGACGAACTGCGCTCCGAGCAGAAGGCTTTTGGCAAGAAGATCGGCCAGGCCTCCCCGGAAGAGCGCCCGGCTTTGCTAGAGGGCTCCAATGAGCTGAAGGCCAAGGTCAAGGAAGCGGAAGAGGCACAGTCTGCCGCTGAGGCCAAGGTGGAAGAGCTGCAGTACAAGCTGGATAACGTGGTTGAAGGCGCCCCAGCCGGCGGCGAAGATGACTTCGTGGTGATGGAAGAGGTCGGCCAGATTCCTGAGTTCGACTTCGAACCGAAAGATCACCTTGAGCTGGGCGAGTCCCTGGGCCTTATCGATGTCAAGCGTGGCGCTAAGGTAGGTGGAGCTCGCTTCTACTACCTCACTGGTGACGGTGCCTTCCTCCAGTTGGGAATGCTTATGCTTGCAGCACAGAAGGCGCGCGAAGCTGGTTTCAAGCTAATGATTCCGCCAGTTCTAGTTCGCCCAGACATTATGTCCGGCACCGGGTTCCTGGGACAGCACTCCGATGAGGTGTACTACCTCCCAGCCGATGATATGTACCTAGTCGGTACCTCTGAGGTGGCCCTTGCCGGCTACCACAAGGATGAGATTATCGACCTTTCTAACGGTCCGCTGCAGTACGCTGGCTGGTCCTCCTGCTTCCGCCGCGAGGCCGGCTCCCACGGTAAGGACACTCGCGGCATCCTGCGCGTCCACCAATTCGACAAGCTGGAGATGTTCGTTTACTGCAAGCCTGAAGATGCGGAGGAAATGCACCAGCGCCTTCTATCCATGGAAAAGGACATGCTTGAAGCCATGGAGCTGCCCTACCGCACCATCGACATTGCCGGTGGCGATCTCGGTTCTTCGGCGGCCCGCAAGTTCGACAATGAGGCTTGGGTTCCTACCCAAGGCACCTACCGCGAGCTGACTTCCACCTCGAACTGCACCACCTTCCAGGCTCGCCGCCTGTCCACCCGTTACCGTGACGAGAATGGCAAGACCCAGACCGCAGCTACCTTGAACGGCACCCTGGCGACTACTCGCTGGCTAGTTGCTATCTTGGAAAACCACCAGCAGGCCGACGGCTCTGTCGTTGTCCCTGAGGCCCTGCGCCCCTTCGTGGGCAAGGATGTCCTCACCCCGCAGTAAGTCCGCCGTCGTCCTGGAGAGTTATGAACGCTGCGACGAATTTCCTGTATCGCCAGATCACTCACATTGGTAGGGGGGTGACTCTGGCGCAGGGATTAAAAATGCGCCTTTCGGGTGAAGAAAATATCCCCGATGAAGGCGGCGCGGTGTTGGTCTGTAACCACACCGGCTACATGGACTTCCTCTTCGGGGCCTTTTTGGCTTACCGCAAAAAGCGCCTCGTGCGCTTCTTGGCAAAGGCTGGCATCTTTAAAGCCCCACTAGCGGGTCCCTTGCTCAAGGCCATGCACCATGTGCCAGTTGATCGCATCGATGGCAATGCCTCAATGCGGCAGGCGGTTCGGCTCGCTAAAGAGGGCGAACTTGTCGGGGTGTTTTCTGAAGGCACGATTTCCCGCAGCTTCGAAATCCGCAGCATGAAAAGTGGTGCCTCCCGTATCGCCTATGAGGCTGGGGTGCCGGTAATCCCGCAGGTCATCTTCGGCTCCCAGCGCCTGTGGACCAAGGGGCATAAAAAGAATCTGGGACGGACGAAGACTCCAGTCTTTATCACTGCCCTAGAACCGTACTATCCCACTGGTGATGCGGAAGCCGATACCGCGGAGATTAGGCGCCGAATGCAAGAGGCTTTGGAAGGGCTATGGGAACAGTACGAAGCTGAATTTGGCCCCATGCCAGCGGGCGATTATTGGGTGCCCGCCCGCAAGGGCGGCGGCGCTCCCACCCTCGAAGAAGCGGAGGAGCGGGATGCTGAAGTAGAAACTGAGCGCCACCGCGTACGCCGGCTACGTGATGATCTGGTGGGGCTTAAAGAACGCGTATCCGTCACCACGGTTGACCTAGTGCGCAACCGCATGGCCGCCGCCAAGGGGGATGAAGAGGATGCGCCCAAGACTAAGGCGCGCACCGCCCCAGAGACTTTGGATTGGATCAAAGCCAATCTGAACGCCGTGGTGGAAGAGGCAACACGTGGTTTGGATGAAGGCCGCGATAAGGTCGCGGATGTTATGGCGCAACTGAAATCTGATGTGGCGCAAACCCAGGCTTCCATTACCGCCAGCAGCAAAGAGATTTGGGCCGGTTCTAAAGCTGAGCAGGGCCTTTTGGCAGCAGCTACCCAATCCCGGCTTATCGTCTCGCGCCTGCCGCACCGCATGAAGGCTCAATTCTCCTCCATCCCGCGTGTGGTGGTAGCGCACAGTAGTGCGCTGAATTGGGAGGATGGGGCACTGACCCCGCGGTTGCGCAAGGCTTTTGCGGATATCTACCCGGCGGCCGAAGTTCTCATAGTGGTATCGCCCGCGGGCGATGTGGATGTCCCGCAAGCCGTGTGGACCATTGTCATTGATGAGGATGTTGCACAGCCACGCCTCGATGCTGCAGCAATGTCCGTTACTGCCGCCAGTGCGGCACAAGGCGTGGAGCGCATCCTAGAGGATCTGCAGGATGAGCCGGAAGAGACTCTAGTCTTTGCAAATGAGCCGGGGGATGAGGACTTCCTTGAGTGGATGCCGGTGGTGGCTTTGGAAACTGCCCCGATAGAGGTGGTTAAGGGTGCTCAAGCGGTAACCTACTCGGCAGAAAAGGCCGGAATGTCAGAGGTACTCGAGGCGATGGCACGTTTAGCGAAGAAATAGCGACAGTTTTTCGTCCGCTTTACACCCCCGCGAGGGGGTGGTTTTCTTTTTGGAAGTCTAAGTATTTTAAGGAAACTGACTGCTTACGGGCCTGAAACTTACGTGTGAGTAACCACATGTGTAACTCAAGTCGGTGGCCCCTAACATATATTTTAGGAGATGAAGTCTCTGTAGCCCCGGTGCGATACTTTCCACCGAACCCATAATTACCTGCTTTTAGCTGTGCTTATGCCATCTCATTCACGGACCAATGGCCCAGGCACATGCAAGCACCAAGGAAGGAGATGCGGTCAGTAATGATCCAGCAAAGCAATCAATCCTTTAACCCTGAATACTTTGAAAATCTATGGAACGGGTACGCAGATGAGGACTACGACGTAGTCATTATTGGTGGCGGTTCCGTAGGCGCCGGTGCGGCAGCGGATGCCGCCACCCGCGGTCTGAAGACCGCCGTCATTGAGGCACGCGACTTCGCCGCAGGTACCTCTTCCCGCTCCTCCAAGATGTTCCACGGTGGCCTGCGCTACCTGGCAATGTTTGACTTCCGCCTCGTGGCAGAGTCCCTCAAGGAGCGCGAGCTCAACATGTCTACCCTGGCACCTCACCTGGTGAAGCCGTTGAAGTTCATCTTCCCGCTGACCCACCATGTATGGGAGCGCGTCATGATGTTCGGTGGATTTACGCTCTATGACCTCATGGGCGGATCGAAGAGCGTGCCAATGCAGAAGCACTTGACCCGTAAGGGCGTGCTGAAGGTGACCCCGGGCCTGAAGGATGATGCCATTGTGGGCGGCGTGCGCTACTACGACACCCTCGTGGATGACGCCCGCCATACCATGACCGTGCTGCGTACCGCCGCCGAGTATGGTGCCGATGTACGTACCAATACCGAGGTCATTGGCTTTGACAAGGACCGCGGCGGCCGCATCGTAGGCGCGAAGGTTCGCGATACCGCCACCGGCCGCGAGACCACCGTGCGCGGCAAGGTCTTTATCAATGCCACCGGTGTGTGGAATGACAAGATTCAAGAGATGGCCGGCGTGGAGGGCAAGTTCACCGTGCACGCCTCGAAGGGCGTGCACATCGTCGTACCGAAGGATGCGCTCGATGCAGAGGCAGCCCTGTGCTTCGTCACCGAAAAGTCCGTCCTCTTCGTTATCCCGTGGGGCGAGTACTGGATTATCGGTACCACCGATACCGATTGGGAAAAGGGTCTCTCCTTGCCAGATCCGGCACCAACCAAGTCCGATATTGACTACATTCTGGACCAGGTAAACCAGCGCGTACGCCGCCAGATCACCCGCGATGACATCGTGGGTGTCTACTCCGGCCTGCGCCCGCTGCTGTCCGGCAAGTCCGATTCCACCACCAACCTTTCCCGCAACCACGCCGTCGCACGCGTGGCCCCAGGCATGGTCTCTGTCGCCGGCGGTAAGTACACCACGTACCGCGTCATCGGTAAGGATGCCGTGGACCTGGCGGTGAAGGAACTGGGTACCAAGGTCCCAGAGTCCATCACCGAGCAAACCCCGATCCTGGGTGCCGCTGGCTACCATGCTCTAGCTAACCAAGTCCCATCTCTGGCCCGTCGCTACAACCTGAGCGAGAAGTTCATTGAGCACCTGCTCGGCCGCTATGGCTCTTTGCTGGGCGAGGTCCTAGCGCCAGCTACTGAGGACGCCTCCCTGCTCGAGCCAGTGCCAGGTGCAGAGTCCTACCTGTGGGCCGAGGTCCGCTACGCCGTCACCCACGAGGGTGCATTGCACTTGGAGGACATCCTGTCCCGCCGTCTGCGTATCGCCATCGAGTTTGGTGACCGCGGCGTAAATGCCGCCCCGGCCGTTGCTGATTTTGTAGCACCGCTGCTGGGCTGGAGCGACGCCGACAAGGAGCGCGAGGTATCCCAATTCAAGGCCCACACCCAGGCCGAACTTGAAGCAGAAGCTGCGGTAACTGACCGTGAGGCCAATGACATTTTGGTACGCGCAGGATCCGCCCGACCCACCCAAAACGAGGTATAAGTTATGACCGGATTTGATGCATTCCTGTGGGAGTTTATCGGCACTGCGTTGCTGCTCCTTCTAGGAAACGGCGTATGTGCGCTGGTAAACCTGCGCACCTCTGGCGCGCGCGGCTCCGATTGGGTCGTTATCGCCCTGGGTTGGGGTATGGGTGTCTTCGTCGGTGCCAGTGTGGCCGATCCCACGGGCGGGCACCTTAACCCCGCCGTCACCGTAATGTTGGCCGTCAACGGCTCGCTCGAGTGGTCTCTGGTGCCGTACTACTTCCTGGGCCAGATCCTCGGCGCTATCCTCGGTGCCATCCTGGCATGGGCTGCCTTCAAGCAGCTTTTCGACGCCAATAATTACGACGACGCCGGAAACGTCACCGGCGCCAATAAGGACACGAACGGTATCTTCTTTACCAAGCCGGCACATCCTAAGAACGGCTGGAATGCGGTGACGGAGTTCATCGCCACCTGCGTGCTGTTGATGTTCATTGCCTTCGGCCCCACCGGCGGCGAGCTTGGCCCAATGAGCTACTTTGCCGTTGCTTTCGTTGTGGTGGCGATCGGCCTGTCCCTGGGTACCCCTACGGGTTATGCCATCAATCCGGTCCGTGATCTGGGCCCGCGAATTGCTTATGCATTCATCTTGCCCATCCAGGACAAAGGCAGCGCGAACTGGGGCTATGCTTGGGTCCCCATCGTGGCCCCATTGGTCGCGGCCGTAGCCGTTGGCCTGTTGTCCGTTGCGCTCTAATTCCATCTTCGTATAGGAGACTAGACACATGACTAACAAGAAATACGTCGCCGCTATCGACCAGGGAACTACGTCGACGCGCTGCATTATCTTTAACCACGATGGCGAGCAGGTTGCCGTTGGTCAGCTCGAACACGAGCAGATCTTTCCCGAAAAGGGCTGGGTAGAACACGACCCGGAAGAAATCTGGAGCAATACCCGTCGCGCCGTCGGTGAGGCTCTTGCCAATGGCGATATCACTGTGGAAGACATTGACTCGGTAGGTATCACCAATCAGCGAGAGACCACCGTGGTGTGGGATAAGCACACCGGCAAGCCGGTCTACAACGCTATTGTCTGGCAAGATACCCGCACTACCGCCATCTGTAAGGAGCTCTCGGGAGAGGAAGGCCCGGAAAAGTGGCGCCGCCGCACCGGTCTTTTCATTAACTCCTACCCGGCCGGCCCGAAGGTGAAGTGGATCCTCGATAACGTCGAGGGCGCACGCGAGCGCGCCGAGGCCGGCGATCTGCTCTTCGGCACCATTGACAGCTGGCTATTGTGGAACCTCACCGGCGGAGCCGAGGGCGATGCTGGCCGTGAGGCTCTGCACGCTACCGACGTCACCAACGCCTCCCGCACCCTGCTCATGGACATCGAAAAGCTGGAGTGGGATGAGGAACTGTGCAAGGAAATGGGCATCCCAATGTCCATGCTGCCGGAGATTCGCCCATCCCTCGGTGATTTCCGTACCGTGCGTGAGCGCGGTTCGCTCTCCGGTGTTCCTATCCGCGCCATCCTGGGTGACCAGCAGTCTGCGATGTTTGGCCAAGGATGCTTCCGGGCCGGCTCTGCAAAGAATACCTACGGAACCGGACTGTTCCTCCTGCTGAACACGGGCACCACCCCGAAGTTCTCTGAGAATGGCCTACTGACCACCGTGTGCTTCCAGCGTGAGGGCGAACGCCCTGTCTACGCGTTGGAGGGCTCCGTATCCATGGGCGGTTCCCTAGTGCAGTGGCTGCGCGATAACCTGCAGATTATCCCGAATGCTGCATCCATCGAGAACCTGGCGCGGGAAGTTAAAGACAACGGCGGCGTCTACATCGTGCCTGCCTTCTCTGGCCTCTTCGCTCCGTACTGGCGCCCGGATGCTCGTGGCGTCATCGTGGGTCTAACCCGCTTTGCCAACCGTAAGCACCTGGCCCGCGCCGTGCTCGAGTCCACTGCATACCAGACCCGAGACGTGGCCGATGCGATGGTGGCAGACTCCGGTGTGGAGATCACCGAGCTGCGCGTGGACGGCGGCATGACCATGAACGAACTTCTGATGCAGTTCCAAGCGGACATGCTCGGCGTGGAGGTACACCGTCCGAAGAATATCGAGACCACCGCGACCGGCGCGGCCTTCGCGGCAGGTTTGGACAATGGCTTCTGGGATGACCTGAGCGTTTTGGGTAGCCAGACAGGAGACATGAAGGTGTTTAAGCCGAAGCGCGAGAAGGAAGAGGTAGAGGCTCTCTACCGCGACTGGAAGCGCGCTATTAAGCGTTCCTTGGACTGGGAAGATAACGAGGACGAGGATCTGGACTTCTAAGTCCTGAAGTAAACTCGCGGGTATGGAGAATTTCCCTGCCCGCGCTCCTCGCCTCATCGCGAGCGATATTGACGGCACCCTGCTGGACCGCAACCACCGTGTCCCGCGTCGCAATCGTGACGCTGTGGCGCGGGCGGTCCAACAGGGTGCCTATTTTGCGCTTTCCACTGGCCGGCCGTTCCGGTGGATAGCGCCCGTGTTGGAGCAGCTTCCCGTCCGCCCGGTGTGTGTGACTTCGAATGGGGCGGTGCTCTACGATTCCGCGGAGGACCGCGTGATGTCCGCCCACGAGCTTTCACCCGCAGCGTTGGCAGAAGTGGTGGATGTGGCCCAGACGGTGTTGGGTACCGTGGGCTTTGGAGCGGAGCGGGCAGGAGGCTCGCTTGGCGACGCCGTCGAGGACCTCTTCGTAGTCGAACGCCACTACTCCGAAAACGCCCTCTTTGAAGGCTTCGGGGTGGTCAGCATGGGCGAGCTTGTGGGGCAGCCTGCCGTGAAATTTCTTATCCGCAATACGGACTACTCCGCTCCGAAGCTGTATGAGCTCATCGCGCCCCATATCGATCCGGAGCTCGCGCACCTGACGTATTCCATGCAGGAAGGGATTCTGGAGGTTGCCGCGCCCAATGTGACTAAGCGCCGCGGGGTGGAATGGTTGGCTGAGCACACCGGCGTCGCCCAGCAGGAGACGATCGCATTTGGGGATATGCCCAACGATATTGAGATGCTGCGCTGGGCTGGCTGCGGTGTGGCCATGGAAAACGCCCACCCAGAGGTTAAGGCGGCCGCGGATGCGGTCACCGTTGCTAACCACCAGGCGGGCGTGGCAAAGGTGCTAGAGCGCTGGTTCTAGTCGGTGAAGATGTCTACCTTTTCCGTTTCGGTGTTGTAGACAATCTCGCCGCCCTGGAATTTCACGCGGATTTCCTTGCCATTCTTCTCCTCATTGGACGTGGGCAGGCCGAGCTTGGAGGCATTATCGCCCTCGGACCACTTTTTGGCAATCTCACCGGTGAGAGCCTTGGTACCGGACTCCTTAGAGGAGAGCACCACGCCATTCTGGAAGAGCTGGTAGAGGATCTTGCCGCCATCGGTCGTATCCGGGCCGCCAACTGCCAGGCCCAGCACCGGGCCGAAAGCGTTGAGGACGGAGGTCCAGGACTCCTTGAGGCCTTCGTTATTCGAAACCTGTACGACCTTATTGACAATCTCCGGAATATCGCCGGTGGTCAGGTTGCCCGCCACCTTTTGATCGGTATCAGGCTTCTGCAGGCGGTCATTGGCGATGAGCACGCCGAAGACTGCGGCAGCGATTCCAGCGAGGGCGGAGATAGTCGAGACCGGTACCTCGACGTCGCCTAGCGAGGAGGTGATGTCCCCACCCACCTGCTGCGGGCTCTTGGGGGCATTGGGCTGAGGAGCCTTCTGCCAATTCAGATCCGTACTGTTCTTACCGGACTTAATGGCATCCGCTTTGCGCTTGGTGTTCTTACGGATTTCGTCCCAGTGGCGCATGGTGTACTGACCCGGGCAGGCGGTGTTGTGGAAATCATTGTGACCCGCGAATGCCGGCACGGTGGCCATGGTCCCAGCCGGGAACTTGGAGCCGTAGAAGCCGCCGGAGTACAAGCTAGCCTTGCCCATTGGATCGATGTTAGAGATTGCTGCTTTCCAGCCCGCAATCTCGGCCACGGAGTTGAGCATCTCGCGGGAAGGCTCGGTTTCCTCGTAGTTGCCAATCATGGAAATGCCCCAGTTATTGGCATTGAAGCCGCCTACGTGGGCACCCTGTACAGCCTTGTCCAAACCGCCATAGCGGCCCTCATAGATGGTGCCGAACTTATCTACCAGCACGTTGTAGCCGATATCGCACCAGCCCAGGGTCTGTGCATGGTATTCATAAGCGCCGCGAACCTGTGCCGCTGCCTGCGCGCGGGTGTAGTTATTGGTACCCGCGGTGTGGTGCAGGGTCATAGCTTTCAAGCCATCGTCGTAGGTCGGCTGCTGGCAGCGTTTGGACTCGTCGGCGCCCCAGCCAGCGCGGGAGACAACCTTGGGCATACCCGCGGTTTCCGCGGTGGGTTCGATAGCTTCGCCGGCTTGGGCATTGCCGTCGATAAACACGGCGTCGAGATCCGCAACCTGGGTGCGCTCATCGGCCACGGGGGAGATTTCGCCGACGTTGTAGGCAAGCGGTGCCGGGCGATGTGCATCAGCGCCCTTAGCGGCTTTGTCCAGGAGGGAGTCTTCCTTCTTGTCCAGGTTGGATCCGGTCACGAGGTCAACGTTGGCCATAGAGACCTGAACATCGTTGGTATCGCCTACGAAGATGAGCTCGGTGCCGTTCTTGCCCTCGGAGTAGTTCATCGCATCCATGGGCAACCACTCGCTCCAGGAGCCATCCTGCTGCTTGGAGCGCACGAAGGAGTTGATATCGCGCTTGCCCTCCCACGTGACGGCGAACATGTTGAAGGTTTCGTCGCGGTGGAATTGCTTGACCGCGCGGCGGCCTTCGCCGTCGCCCTGCGCGGCTACGGCGGGGTCATCGACGACGATGGATTCGCCATCGCTGAAGCTGGTGGAGGCGTTTTTGACCTCAATGGGGCCGCTATTGTTGGAGTCCTGGGTCTTAAGTACCTGCTGGCCGCCGAATGCGGCGGTCACGGCGAGCGCGATAGAGGTGACTGCCGCAATGACCGGGGTGGACCACTTGGACCTGTTGGGTACTAGTCGACGTCGTTGTTGCACTGTTATCTCCCTGGGGTTGTGCAGCTGTTAAAACGGTTGCCAAAAGTTAAGAATTGATTGTGATGGTACGTTTGTGACTTCTGTGAAACCTGTTGCGACACGCCGTTGCGCCGTGTCGGTTGCCGAAGTGCAATAAACTGGGGGCCATGACTTCTTATGACCTCATCGTTGTTGGCTCTGGATTTTTTGGCCTCACGGTTGCCGAGCGCGCCGCTAGTCAGCTGGATAAGAAGGTGCTCATTGTGGAGCGCCGCAACCACCTCGGCGGCAATGCCTACTCCGAGGCTGAACCCACCACCGGAATCGAGGTGCACAAGTACGGTGCGCACCTCTTCCACACCTCTAATAAGCGCGTGTGGGACTACTGCAATAAGTTCACCGATTTCACCGATTACCAGCACCGCGTCTTTGCTATGCACGATGGCACCGCCTACCAATTCCCGATGGGCCTGGGTCTTATTAACCAGTTCTTCGGCCGCTACTACTCCCCGGATGAGGCCCGCCAGCTCATTAAGGATCAGGCCGGCGAGTTCTCACCGGAAGAAGCGCAAAACCTAGAGGAAAAGGCCATCTCCCTTATCGGTCGCCCGCTGTATGAGGCCTTTATTCGCGATTACACCGCTAAGCAGTGGCAGACGGACCCGAAGGAGCTGCCGGCCGCGAATATCACCCGTCTGCCGGTGCGCTATACCTTCAACAATCGCTACTTCAATGACACCTATGAGGGTCTGCCCGTTGACGGCTACGCGGCATGGCTAGAAAACATGGCTGACCACGACAATATTGAGGTCCGTTTGGATACCGATTGGTTCGAGGTTCGTGAGGAGCTGCGCGCTGAGTCTCCGGATGCGCCCGTGGTCTACACGGGCCCATTGGACCGCTACTTTGATTTTGCCGAGGGCGAGCTGGGCTGGCGCACCCTCGACTTTGATCTGGAGGTGCTGGACACCGGCGATTTCCAGGGCACGCCCGTGATGAACTACAACGATGCGGACGTGGACTACACCCGCATCCATGAATTCCGCCACTTCCACCCGGAGCGTAAGGATAAGTATCCGAAGGACAAGACGGTCATCATGAAGGAGTACTCGCGCTTCGCCGATAAAGGCGATGAGCCGTATTACCCGATTAATACTCCGGAAGACCGCACTAAGCTGGAGGCCTATCGCAAGCTCGCCGCCCAGGAGTCGAAGGACAATAGGGTTCTTTTTGGCGGCCGCTTGGGCACCTACCAGTACCTGGATATGCACATGGCTATCGGTTCTGCGCTGTCCATGTTTGATAATAAGCTCGCGCCATTCTGGAACGAGGGCAAGGCTATCGAACAGGAGCGTGGCCACTAAACTTGATCACCTCTACAGGAAGGAGGTGACGGTATGGCTGATCGCCGCATGTGGAAAATGTCGCCGGAGCGGCTGCAAGAGCATCTAAAACTGCGTAGCCGTGCATCGCGCATTCCCGATAAAAAGAAGGAACAGTCCAAGAAGGCCTGCCGGAACTCCCGGCGGGCCTTCCCGCATTTTCGGCGCAGAAAACTATTGGGTTTAACCCAACCGTTTGACTTAACCCACCGTTAACCTGTAAAGTTAACGTCAGGTTAACACGTAGCAAACGGGACAATAACCCGAGAAAGGGGATAACAATGAACCAGTTTGAAACCCTGCGTCAGGATCTGCACGAAAACTACGGCCATGAGTACACGGCCGCAGAAATCGATGCCAAGCTCGATGAGGTTATTGCCAAGCACACCAAGAAGGCGGAGCTCGAAGAATTCGTGCCGCTATTGGTGGAGCGTGAGGTGCGTGAGTACTTCGGCGCTCACCGCCTTCACGTCCGCTTTGCCGCCGGTACCAATAATGCGTTGGCTCAAGCCGCGGCGGAACTGACCCGCAAGCACGCCGGCGAGGCCCTCTATGTGGATACCGCCGTTGCCCACCCGGAAAACGAGGCAGAAGGCCACCTCGCCCACGTTATGAACGAGCGCGGTATGGGTGAGGCTCCAAATAAGTACCTCGATGAGGTACGGACGGTAGCGATGCCGGATTATATCGTGTTCCTAGGCCGTGAGGTCGAACGCGATGAGGCAGGTAAAGACATCAAAATCTGGGATATTCCTACCGCGGATACCGTAGAGCAGGCGCGCGAATTGGCCGATGACCTCGAAGCCCGCGTGCTCTACATGCTCAATAAGCTGGGCATTGATCCGGTCACTGAGCCGGTTAACGCCTAAAAGCGATACGGGTTCGGTAGCTGGGAGGAGACATTGTTGTTGGCCACCCAGAAGCCCGCAAACCTATAGGGCATATAGTGCGTGCCCATGCCGGGGCGCCATTCCGGCGTGCCCAAGAGCGGGGGAGTCTGGCGGTCGCGCTGTGGATATAGCCTTTCTGGCAGCGCGCCCACCATGGGGTGGTAGTCCTCGAGGATGCGAGCGAAGGCGGAGTCGAAGTCTTCCCGCGACAGATCCTGGGACAGCTCATTAATGCGCTGCGTTATCTGGCGGAGGCTGGCGTTGTCGGGTTGACGGGAGAGGGCCGTTTGGGCGTCGTTAAGCAGCCATTGCGTCTCGCCGGCGCGTACCGCAGTATCGCCATCGCAGAATTTTTCCAGGGAATCTATCTGCGCTGCGGCCGTATGGATCTGCTTGAGCGCCTTATAGGACTCCTTGATGGAGGCGGCATGCGAGGAAAAGTCCTGGACGTGTTCTAAGGCCTTGAGCGTCGGCCGCGCATCGGTGTACTGATTGACTAGGAAACGCCACTGGGCCTTGAGGGAATCGCCCGCCAAGGGGGGATTGCAGGGCATTAATGCGCGCCTCCGTGCGCTCGATGAGCTCCTCGGCGCTATCGCGAACTCCCGCAATATAGTCAAAGCGCTTGCGCAGGCGGGCGCGGCGGGTGAGCAAGTAAGTAATGAGCCCCACCGCAGCGAGGACCACGATCACTGACGTGGTGGCAATGAACATAGACCACGTGGGCGCCTCCTGCGCAGATTGCCGGCGCACGGTCGGATCCGCGACGGCGCGCGTGGCCAAGATCATGCCGACGGTATAGTCATCGTCCTCCAGCGCCGGCCGCATCTGATCCAGGATGCCGTCCACGCGGCCGGCGTTATAAATCTTGATGTCTCGGCACACTTGGGCGCCACAGCGCACGGCCATGCTATTGGGTTCAAAGCCTACGGCGATAACGAGTACATTCTTCTGCAGCTCACCGTTGCTGATGAATTGTGGGTGCTCGCGCGCCAAGTCATGCAACAGGGTGCGGGAAAAATCCTCGCCCGAATTCGGATACGTGGCGTAGACAACCTCGTGCACGGAATCTGGAAGGTGCATGGACTGCGCTTGTGATTTCACGGCCTCTTCGTCCGAAGAGCTTAGAATCTGGGCGTGGTCCAAAAAATCCACCGCGGGCTTGTCCTCCGCGAGGGCGGCGGGTGCGCTAGCTGCAGCAAAAAGACCTACTACTGCCGCGCAAGGAACCCATCTCATGATGTTCCATCTTACGGGCTCCGCGTGTAAACCGTAGTACTTATGCAAAAGCAACTACGCTAAATCGCTGACTACTGTTTATACCGTTTGGAGAATCGAAGTTATCGTGACTGCCAACAACACCCAGGCCCATGAGCCCCTGCAGCGCATTCTGCTGCCTAAGCGCGGCGAGCCCTTTGATGTGCGGATGCTCTACCTCATCGAGGCCGAGCAAAACCGCGAACGCCTCAGCTGGTTTAACCGCACGTCCGTAACCATCCCGGCCGGCGAGGAAGCCTCTTTTGAAACCTACTTCAACGCCTTCCCGGCCTCCTATTGGCGCCGCTGGTCCCAGCTGCGCTCCGTTATCCTCAGCCTGGACATTGAGGGCCAGGCAAATATTTCCCTCTACCGCTCCAAGCAGGATGGCCAGCGCATTTCCGTGGCCAACCACCTGGTAAGCACCGGCCACCATGAGTTCGAGCTGCCACTCAAAAACTTCGAAGACGGCGGCTGGCTGTGGTTCGATATCACCGCCGAGCAGGACACCACGCTTGCCGACGCCGCCTGGTGCTCCCCCCACGCCCCCGGCCCGCAGGTGCTGCCGGACGGCACCGAGCAGCCGGCCCAAGACAAGCGCGTGGCGGTAGGCATTCCCACTTTCAACCGCCCGACCGATGCCGTAGCAGCCCTTAAGGCATTGGCCGAGGACCCAGTAGTCGATGAGATCATCGACTTCGTCCTCATGCCGGACCAAGGCAACCAGCACCCTGCCGATGAGCCAGGCTATGACGAGGCAGTCGCTCACTTTGGTGAGCGCTTCCGCGAGTTCCGCCAGGGCAACCTAGGCGGCTCCGGTGGCTACTCCCGCATTATGTACGAGGCGCTGGGAAATACCGATTCGCCCTTCATCCTTTATATGGACGATGACATCGCCATCGAACCGGATTCCGTGCTGCGCGCGGTGCAAGCGGCCCGTTACGCTGCCAAGCCGATTATCGTCGGTGGCCAAATGCTTAACCTGCAGGAGCGCTCCCAGCTGCGCACTACCGGCGAGCGCGTCAACCGTGCCGATTTCATGTGGGGTGCGGCACCGCACGCCGTCTACGACCACGACTTTGCCAAGTACCCGCTGCGCGCCATCGGTACCCGCGAAACTCACCTAGATCCCAAGAAGTACGATTCCCGCGCGCTGCACCGCCGCGTTGACGTGGAGTACAACGGCTGGTGGATGTGCCTCTTCCCGCGCATTGTGGCAGAAACCAACGGCCAGCCGCTGCCGCTCTTTATCAAGTGGGACGATACCGAGTATTCCCTGCGCGCGGCGCGCAATGGCTTCCCCACGGTGACCTGGCCAGGTGCCGCCATCTGGCACATGGCTTGGGCCGATAAGGATGATGCCATTGACTGGCAGGCCTATTTCCACCTGCGCAACCGCCTCATCGTTGCCGCGATGTACCACGAGGGACCGGCCAAGGGCATTACCAAGTCCATCTTCAAGTCCACCCTCAAGCACACCATGTGCATGGAATACTCCACCATGGCCATCCAGATTGAAGCTATGCGCGACTTCCTAGCGGGGCCGGACCATCTCTTTGACATCCTGGAGTCCTCGCTGCCGCGCATCGCGGAAATCCGCAAGAACTATTCCGATGCTGTCATTTTGGAATCCGCAGATGAGCTGCCCTCTCCCACCGGCGCGCCGGGTGTGCCTACGCGCAATATCGGCGGCCGCCTAGCCAAGATTAAGAAGATCCCGTGGGCCATCAAGGGCCTCAAGCACCTCGTGAGCAAGGAAGACGCTGCGCACCACGAGGCGCCTCAGCTTAACCTCACTCCGGACGAGGCCCGGTGGTTTACCCTTTCCCGCGTGGACTCTGCCACCGTCTCTACCGCAGGTGGCACCGGTGTGGCCTTCCGTAAGCGCGACCGCGACTTGGCCAAAGACCTCGTATCGCAGACCCGCGAGCTACTGAAGGAGATCGAGGAAAACTTCGATGACCTGCGCACTGAATACCGTGCGGCGCAGCCGGAGCTGACCTCGCGCGAGTCCTGGAAGAAGGTCTTTGATGCCCAATAAACTTTCCGTAGCAGAATCGCGCGTCCTCGAATCCATCCAGGGTGCGGCCTTTGACGTGCCCGGCGTGCTTCCCACCGCCCGCGGGCTGAGCCACTGGGGCGAGCATGCCCTGGGCTGGATGGGCAGCGCTGCGGTAGGGGCGGGCGTCGACAAGCGCCGCCGCGAGGGCTGGATCCGGGTGGGCGCTGCTGCTTTTCTCGCGCACGCCGCTAGCGTGGTGCTCAAGCGCATCGTGCGCCGCAAGCGCCCCGATTATCCGTACGTGCGCGTGGGGGTAAAGACTCCCTCCAAGCTATCTTTTCCCAGTTCGCACGCGACCTCGACTACTGCATTCCTGGTGGCGGCGAGCCGCCTTACCGGCTGCAAGGCGCCGCTTCTCGGCGTGCCAGTCATGATGGCATCGCGTATGGTCCTCGGAGTGCACTACCCAACAGATACGGCAGTGGGTGCGGCCATCGGCGCTGCTACCGCAGAGGTCGTGATGAAAGGAATGAAGCATGAGTGATGATGGAAACCAGCACTTTTTCCATTCGGAACCGCACACCTCTGGCGTAGATACCGGCCGCAAGCGCAAGCCGCCGAAGAATCTTGTCGATGGCATGATTAAGGCCCTGCGTCCCAAGCAGTGGGTCAAAAACGTCCTCGTGCTGGCGGCCCCCGCCGCGGCCGGCGCCGATGCCCTATTTCACGGCCGCGTGCTTGTCGATGTCCTCTTGGCCTTCGTCGTCTTCTGCCTCGGCGCTTCCTCCATCTACTTGATCAATGATGCGAAGGACTGGCGCGAGGATCAGGAGCATCCGACCAAACGCTTCCGCCCGATTGCCTCCGGCGTGCTGCCCATCAAGCTCGCCTATGTCATGGCCGTGGTGCTCATCTGCTTGTCCATCGGGCTATCCTTCCTTGCTACCGCTGGCCCGCAGCTGGCAATTGTGATGGCGATTTATATCGCGTTGCAATTGGGCTATTGCTTCGGTTGGAAGCACATGCCGGTGATTGATATCGCCCTGGTTTCCTCCGGCTTCATGCTGCGCACCATGGCCGGTGGCGTGGCTGCAGGCATCGAGCTTTCGCAGTGGTTCCTGCTGGTGGCGGCCTTTGGCTCGCTATTTATGGCCTCAGGCAAGCGCTACTCGGAGATCCTTCTTGTGGAGCAAACCGGCGCGAAAATCCGCAAGTCCCTGGAAGGTTATACGCCTACCTACCTGCGCTTCGTGTGGACGCTAGCCGCCACCGCGGTGGTTATCTGCTACACCCTCTGGGGCTTCGAGCTTGCTAACGATGCCCAGACCGGTGGCGTGTGGTACCAAGTCTCCATGGTGCCGTTTACCATCGCCATCTTGCGCTATGCGGCCGATGTGGACCGCGGCCAGGGTGGCGCTCCGGATGAGATTGCACTGGAGGACCGCACTTTGCAGGTTCTCGCTTTGGCTTGGCTCGCTTGCATCGCCATGGCGGTGTATATCATGCCGTTGTTCTAGACACAGCTGAATCGATATAGAAATTTTCCTCGGGGCTGATAAACTTTCTTCCCGTGCTTAACACCGACCACAAGAGTATCGCCCGCTGGAGTACCCCGGCGGTCGTTCTTGTGATCGGTGTTTTATCTTTGTGGGGCGGTTTTGCGCGCCGCTGGATTTCCGATGACGGACTCATTGTCCTGCGAACCGTGCGCAACCTCGAAGCCGGAAATGGGCCCGTGTTCAATATGGGCGAACGCGTAGAGGCCAATACCTCCACGCTGTGGCAGTACCTCATTTTCCTGGTGCGCTGGGTGACCCACGCAAACCTAGAAGGCATCGCCATTTACTTGGGGCTCATCCTGGCGGTAGTAGCAATGGTGGTCGGTACGGGGGCGTCGGCAAGCATTCGCTCTGGCGCTGTTCTTCCGGCCGGTGCGCTGGTGTATCTGGCCCTTCCGCCGGCCAGGGACTTCTTCACCTCGGGACTGGAGTGGGGCCTCTGCATTTTCTATCTAGCTGTGCTCTGGTCGCTATTGCTGCGTTGGTCGCGGCCGGCCCGCCATTCCAATAGCAATAGCGACGCCTACTGGCTAGCTTTCTGGGCCGGATTGTCTTGGCTGGTGCGCCCAGAGCTCGCCCTGTACGGCGGTCTGGTGGGAATCATTCTCCTCGTGTCTCATCGATCGTGGAAAGTTATCGCTGTCGCGGTGCCGTTGCCGCTGGCTTATGAGGTCTTCCGCATGGGCTACTACGGCCTGCTGACCCCACACACGGCTGTGGCTAAGTCCGCGGCTGACTCCGAATGGGGCAAGGGGTTTACCTACCTGGCGGATTTTGCCGGCCCATACTGGCTCTTCCTGCCGCTTATCGTGCTCGCCGTGGCAGGTCTATGGAAGGCAAACCTGCGCCCCACCGCGGTGTGCTCTACTGCCACCGCTATTTATCTCTTTGAAGGCGCTGCGCTCATTCACACGCTCTACGTGCTGCGCGTGGGTGGAGATTTCATGCATGGTCGCATGCTTTTGCTCCCACTTTTTGCGGCACTGCTTCCCATTTTTGTGGTGAGCGTTCGAGCATGGATAGCCTCCGTGTTCTGTGCGGTATGGGCGCTAGTTATCGTTCTGCGCGGACATCCGGTGGACCGCAGCATCTACGAGGGCGAGATCTCCATCGTGGATGAGCGCGATTTCTGGACCAACGCGACCCAGCGTGAGGATCCTCCCATGCGGGCCGAAGAATTCCTCGGCGCCAAGTTTATGGAGGACTACCAAGAGGGCATCGACGAGCTGGAGGCTGGCGACGCCATGACCTTCCGCTATATCAAGGGGGAAGATAGGTTCTCGTGGACGGCGGCCCCCGCAGATCCCTCGCGCACCGACCCACCGACCGTTTACCTGCTCAATTTGGGCCTTTCTTCCATGAATGCACCGCTGGATATTCGCGTGCTGGACAATATTGGACTCAGCAATCCTTTGGCGGCGCGCCAGCCACGCATCGTGGGTGGACGCATTGGGCACGACAAGAGCTTGGATATGTCATGGCAGGTGGCAGACTCTGCCGTCGATATTGACGAGGTTCCGGCGTGGATTGATAAGTACGAGGTTGCCAAGGCTCGCGCCGCTCTTGCCGACGCCGATTTTCAGAAACTCTTCGCCACCTACAGGGATCCTTTAACTTGGGACCGTTTCTGGAAAAATATTAAATTCTCCCTGACAGACGGGCGGACCCTAGCCTTCTCCTCGGATCCCTCGGACTACCTGCACTAATTCCTTCAAATGCAGACTTTAGGGCCAACCTAAGTTACACTAACCTGTGACATTGTTATCGATCCGTGACGTTAACGATATACGGGGTTCGGACGATAAAGCTTAGTGACAATCACCGAGTAGTTTGGAGGAGAAAGATGACTGCTTCCATCAAGGGTCGCGTCCTTTCAGTCATCATGGCAGTTGCCGTAGCTTTGGGCTTGGCCGTCGTGGCGGGCTCCCAGCCGGCCGAGGCAGCCAACCGCGACTGGCTGCGCCGTGACGCCACTGGTACGTGTGAGTGGGACAAGGTTGCCTGGTGGGTCCAGCGCTGTGACGTTTGGTCCCAGGCCATGGGCCGCACCATCCCGGTACAGATTCAGCCCGCAAAGCGCGGCGGCAATGCTGCCCTCTATTTGCTTGATGGTCTCCGTGCCACCGATCGCACCAACGCGTGGGTAAACGACGTCAATGCTGCAAGGACCTACGAGCCGCACAACATTACCTTGGCTATGCCGGTTGGCGGTGCCGCTTCCTTCTATGCTGATTGGCAGGGGCCTGCGACCTACGATCTATCAAACCCCGTTAATTATAAATGGGAGACGTTTCTGACCAGCGAACTCCCAGGCTATCTGGAGCGAAACTTCGGCGTTGCACGTAACAATAACTCTATTGCGGGTTTGTCGATGGGCGCTGGTGCCGCGCTAACCCTGGCAGCGAAGCACCCGAATCAATTCCGGCAAGCGCTGTCTTTTTCCGGTTTCTTGACTACCACTGTTCCGGGGGCACAGACGTTCATGCGTCTGGCTATGTTGGATGCTGGTGGCTTCAATATCAATGCAATGTACGGATCGCTGTTTAATCCGAAGCGTTTCCAAAACGATCCGCTGTTGCTGATCCCTCAATTGCGTAACACTAATCTATATATTTCTTCGGCCTCTGGTATTCCTGGTCCTGGGGACAGCCATTATCTGCCAGAGCATCAAGCCGCTGGGGCAGCCTTAGAGGTCGGGTCTAACGTGACTACTCACGTGTGGGAAGGTGCTGCGCGGCTGCAAGGTCTAAATCCGACTGTAAGCTACCCAGCCCAAGGCCTGCACAACTGGGAACAATTTGGTTATCAGCTTAATCGCTCTAAACCTCAAGTTCTGAACGTGATGAACGCGTGGTAGCGCAGTAGTTCATTTACTAGAGTTGGTTGTTTGAACAGTGTCCTTATAACTAAAGGCCGACAGCTAGAGTTGAAGATCGCAGTACAATCATGGTCTCGCTATATTGAATTGGTATGAATCTGAATGGCCCTACGGGGGTCGCCTCTTGCCACATCTGATTGAGTGGACACGGGTGTGGTTCTACGCGACTAGTCCGATTTTGTTTGCGGTCATAGCCATCAAATTGAT
Source organism: Corynebacterium sp. LaCa_205 (assembly GCF_057458085.1). NCBI lineage: Bacteria > Bacillati > Actinomycetota > Actinomycetes > Mycobacteriales > Corynebacteriaceae > Corynebacterium > Corynebacterium sp. LaCa_205. The sequence continues at coordinate 2,316,776 of NZ_CP190931.1, read as the reverse complement.
GGAGCAGTAATAGCACCACGAGTTCCGCCGTTTCGCCTTGTAGCGTGCGTACCAGATAAAAATTTCCTGTGGGATACGAGATGTTTTGAGGAGAACTTGGCTTAAGGGTCAAAATGTGTGTCTGGTTCGGCGTGTCGCTGGGATTGGATTTGGCCTTTTTGGATGCCGATTGAGTGGGTGTACTCGGTGTCGATACCGTTGTCGTAGAGGGCTGGTCGTCCTGTTTCGTGGTCGGCTTGGTTCTCTGTGTGGGTCAGGATGGATACTTTGGCGAGTTGGTCCTGGCCCCAGTGGGACTGCTTGGCGATGCGTAGTGGCTCGTCGGGCAGTTCTGCTTTTAGATAGAGCCGCCACTCGAGCATTCGGCGTTGGCGTTCTCCGCGTCGTCCGCGGTTTGTTCTCGCTAGTAATTTCAACTGGGGGTTGATTCCGCCTTCGAGACTATTGGTGGTGGCTTATATTCGTGAGTATCAACGACTCCTTCAGGCGGGGTGAGGTAGACAAGCAGCAGGTCGCTACGCCAGGCTGTTGTAGGCCTTGCGCACGTTTGCATGGGCCAACGTATGCGTTCAATGGACTGTTTGGGGTCTTTGACGAGGGTCTTTTCCTCTAACCAGGTGCGGTAGACCGAGGCGAATCCATTCAGTTGTGCGCCCCATTGGCTGGCTTAGTCGATAGTGGTAATGCGTGTGAGTTTGGGTGCCAGTTGGTAGATGGGGCGCCCAGCATCAGTACGTGGACGTGAGGTGGTATAGCGGCGTATCACACGCTGAGCATGCACCAGGCAGCGTTGGATGACAGTGGTAGGCCAGCACTGTTTGATGGCGCTAGCAGCTCCTTGCTCGCCGTCAATGACGGCGATTGAAGGCGCTGATATTCGTTCCAATAACTGTGTGTAGGCATGGGTGGTTTCGCGCTTGCACCAGTGGCAGGCAATGACGTGGTCTAGGGTGCCGGCCACGATTAAGCATCTGCTGGCGGTGTAGGTGCCGTCGATAAAGACTTGGTCATAGATCCGCCCGGTATGACCGACGATGAGGTCGAGAACATCTACAAGCCAGCACCAGCTAAAGCGTCGTTTCGTTGTTGAAGCACGGACACCATTTTGTGTAGCCAAAGCTTCCAGTGAAGTTGTGGAGATGCAATGTTCGATGAACTGGCTCAATGCGGCAGCTTTGGTGACATCTGGTCGGCTTTTATTGACTGAAACTCCGCAGGCCTTACACCGCCTTCGGGTAGTTCCTTTGCATTTGGTATCGCCGCCGCAGTGGCAACGTGGTCGATCCTTTGGCATTGGGCCACCAGACCACCGCCTACTACCACGGGTTGGCTACCACATCGTGGATTTCGCATCTGAAGCTCAGATATACGCCCGCGAAGCATATATCCTGCGAAACCCTACAGGTCAGAATCTAAAAATACCTGATCTTAGGCATGCATTGTGACCCTCAACCCCCGTTTTATTCGAACAGCGTAAAGAGAGCGTCAAGGGAATTTTGGTATCAGTGGTAAAGCGCACTAGCAGTCAGTTAGCGCGTGTAGGTGCCATTCCGGTGCATTGAACGAAAAACGGCCCTACTAAGGAGCAGTGCACCGCCAAAGCGATATTCCAATGTGTCAACTCGAATGCATGCTTACAAACTAGACACGCCTTCTGCTCAAAAGACGGAGGAATGTCCGAACGCTGGTCAAGCATTTATGGTTTGCATGTAGTGGAATCCGCGCAAATATAGTGCTCTAATGCGAGGAGATTTAGCAAGTAATGGGGACACATTGGATACAGCGCAGAAAGGGATTTCTAAAAAAGTTACAAGCTATACAGAATATCCCTGAGGAACTTTGAGATGACGTGTAACATTTTAACGAAAGCTGAAGAACTATAAATAGTGCCACTGTGGTACTTTCAAGGATTAGCCAGTCAATTTTAACCTTGAGAAGAGGACCAATGAAGATACGAAAAATTTGCGGTGTAATAGTCGCGCTCGCCATCGGGGTATCAGGGGTGCCAATTGCACAGGCAGCCCCTTCTTTACCATCGTTACCTCAACAAGCGCCGACGCTTCCCCCGTTGCCGCAAATGCCACCGCTTCCCCCGTTGCCGCAAATGCCACCGCTTCCAGCGGCACCAATAAACCTCCAACCAAAGCCTCAAGTGAACCAAAACGTTCGGGAAACCTATCTGAGCTTTGGCGACTCCGTAGCGGCCAACCCTACAGCACTAGACGTGGCGGTATACAAGACTAAAAAGAACGTCCCGAATCTTGAGTGGCCAACCATTCGCAATGGCTCCTGCGCACAGGATCCTAACAACTTTGCAGTTCAGGCTGCGAAGCGTACTGGCCTGCGCCTAGAGGACTATTCTTGTCCGGGAGCGACTGCATACGTCGAACCGCACGGAAATGATGCAATCCCACATGACACAGTTCGTCAGCAGGTTGAGCGAGCAATAGCGGATCGTAAGCTCGATGCGAATACGCGGCTGGTGACTATCAGTGCTGGAGTTAACGACACTTACCAGCCAAATAACTTGCCATCAATGACTACACAGCCCCAACGAATGGCTCGTTACGATGCGGCAATGACAGGTGCTATTAACCGTGTGAAAAGCGTCGCCCCCAACGCAAAAGTAATTCTTCTGGGAATCCCAGATGAAACAGATGGGCACAATCATACGTGTGGCTCCAATCTTCTAGGGGTTACCAGTCACTGGTATTTCCCACTTGTGGCCTATTACCAAGATGAAGTGCGAGAACAGCAACGATTGGCCGCTCTGCATACGGGAAGTGAGTTTCTGGATATGGTCGCCGAGATTTCCGTTCAAAGTGGCAAGAATGGGTGCTCTAATGATCCTGGACGTTATGGTGCCTCGATCTTTGACGATTCACCGCATAAGTTGGCCGGGCATCTCACTGATGCCGGGCACGGATATTATGGTAGGCGTATTGCCGAAACTTATCGCTAAGGCATCCAAATGGGTCAACAGGCAGGTGATGGAAATAGCCACTAATTCCTGTCTATGACTTTTACTAGAAGAGACGGCAATTTCGTCATTGACACAGAAAGAACGACGATATGACTCCTGAGTTTGTATTCACACTGGTCCAGAACTATCCGCTCACGACGCCGCTGGTTCATCTAACCGGTACATTGCGTTTAGACAATTTCTTGGACAGAACCTTGAATGCATGGCCGAGCATTCAACAAGTACTTCAATTATTCTAGAAGTACGCCTTCAAGAGCCATTTAACGTAGCTGTACAAATTCCTATCTGTAAGTCCAACAAGGACTTCAATCCGAGACGTATTACTGCGATGTGAATTCAAAGAAGGAGCTAATCTAGATGACTGGCACTATCACCAACGCCTCGAAAAATGACAATAACTCAACTTGTTTGGCGGAATTGCCAGGACCCAAGGTTTACCCGTTTGTCGGAACTGCATATTCGGTTGACCCTAATAACATTGTACAATCCGCAACTAAGCTTGCTAAAGAACATGGGCGATTTTATCGACAGGTAATCCCTGGGACAGAGCCTTTCTATGTAGTGAGCTCCTTCGCACTGGTGGATGAACTATCGGATGAATCCCGATTCCATAAATTAGTCCACCCTGCTCTGCAAGTAGTGCGTAATTTTGCGGGGAATGGACTGTTTACTTCTGAATATGATGATCCGGAGTGGGGCAAAGCCCACCGTATTCTCATGCCGGCGTTCAACCCGTTAGCGTTGCGGAGTATGTATGGTCAAATGACGGACATTGCGGACCAGTTAATGCTTAAGTGGTCCAGAAATTCTTCAGGAGCGGCAGTTGACGTTGCTAATGATTTCACTCGTTTGACTCTCGATACGATCGCGCTATGCTCGTTCAGCTATCGGTTTAACTCGTTTTACACCGAAGGTTTCCACCCGTTTGTCAATGCAATGGCAAGAGGCCTACATCATGCAGGCCGAAAGGCTCACGCACTTGAAATTCAAAAAAAGCTTGACTTTATTGGTCAACACCGATTCCAGGGGGACATTAAAACCATGGAAAATACGGTGGATGAGTTGATTTCAGAGCGGCGTCGGAATCCCAGCGCTGAGGGTGATGAAGATGTTCTCGACGTGATGATGAATGCTGAAGATCCGTCGACTGGTGAAAAGCTAAGCGATGAGAACCTTCGTTATCAGCTCATTACTTTTCTGATTGCAGGCCACGAGACTACCTCAGGACTTCTAAGTTTTGTGGTGTATGAGTTAATCAAGAATCCGGAAGTCCTTCAGAAAGCTCGAAAATTAACAGACAAGGTTTTGAATGGCCGCTTTCCTAAGTATGAAGATCTTAAAAATCTGGGATACATAGACCAGATCTTACGTGAAGGCTTGCGACTATACCCGACGGCACCAGCATATGCTGTGACACCTTATGAAACCACCACAATCGGCGAAAATGGAGGAACGGCTGGCGACCCTGTAACTGTTAATCCAGGCGACACTCTTCTTGTCCTTTTGGGACACATGCATCGTGATCCGGCTGTGTGGGATAGTCCTGAGGAATTTAGACCGGAGAGGTTTGAATTTGAGAGTGCAAAGAAAATTCCGCACAACGCCTGGAAGCCGTTTGGCAACGGCGAGCGATCCTGCTTAGGCCGTGCATTCGCCATGCAGGAAGCGACAATGGTTCTTGCTTTAATTATCCAACACTTCGATCTTGAATTCGCTGATCCTTCATACGAACTTACCATGTTGGATGGACTCACTTCGAAACCGAAAGATCTATTGGTCAACATCGCTCCGCGAGAAAAGTTCCCGTACCGGGGTCGAGGCGGGGAGTCTGAGACCGAAGCAGGTGGGTCGATTTCCGGCGAGGAAAAGTTTGACAAGGTTGCGGTTGCCGAGCCAAACGGGCATAAGCTGCGGCTATTCGTCGGATCCAATGCTGGGACTTCTCGGAATCATGCGAAAAAACTGGAAGCGTTCGCTAATTCGCAAGGTTTTGAAACGGAGGTGGCTGACCTCGATGATGCAGTTGATGACCTGCACTCTGGAGACGTAGTAATAATTGCTACCAGCTCTTATGAGGGATTGCCGCCGGAGAATGCGAAGTCTTTTTTCAAGTGGCTGACCACTGGGGACTGTCCTGACTTAGGTGAAGTAAGCTTTGCCGTAATTGGTAGTGGTAATTCCGAATGGGCGGAAACGTTCCAACGCGTGCCGTCAGTCATCGATCAGGCTATGGAAGCGGCGGGGGCTAACCGGCTCGTCGATAGGGGAGCTGTAGATGTTCGCGGAGACTACCTCTCGGATTTCGCGGACTGGGAAAAGCAGCTTTGGCAGGCTATTGGAGATCATCTTTCGGTAGAAATTGACAGCCAAGACGAAGCGAATTCTGTTCATATCCAGTACATGAGCGAAGGTCGAGCAGATGCCTTGTCGACCGATTCGGAGAGCGAATTTTTTGAGGCCGTAGTTCAAAGAGTTGTCAGGCTTTCAACCGCCGCAGATGGACCGATCAATGATAAGTACCGGGTGGATATAGAGCTACCTCAAGAAGTTAAGTATTCTACAGGTGACTATCTTGAAGTACTACCGCGAAATCCAGAGGTTTCAGTAAATCGAGTTTTGGATCGATTTAGACTGTCAAGCGAGGCCCGCATAAAGCTGAACGGCAAATCTACGATTCTTCCAGTCGGCCAAGTGATGACTCTTACTGAACTGCTTACTAACTACGTTGAGCTTGCAACTCCAGTTAGTAAACAGCACATCGGCATCCTACAACGCAACTGTGTGTGCCCCCCGGAAAAGAAGGAATTGGAAATGCTCCTTGAACCGGCCACTTATGCTCAGTTGTTGAAGAATAGGACCTCATTGATAGACCTCCTTGAGAAGTATTCATCAATTGATTTGAGCTTTGAAGAGTATTTGTCCCTCCTTGAGCCACTGAAGCCCCGCCGCTACTCTATTTCCTCCTCCTCGTTGGCGTCTACGAATCGGGTGTCCCTTACCTTCTCTAGGCTAGAGTCTCCAGCTTGGTCTGGAAGTGGAGTTTTTTCCGGTGTTGCCTCTAACTATCTAGCTGGACTAAAACCAGGGGCAAAGGTTTGCGTTTCCGTTGTTGGTGGAAACCCCCACTTCCGCGCCGATGAGGTAGACAAACCAGTGGTGATGATCGGTGCGGGTACAGGGATCGCACCTTTGAGGGCGTTCATCGAGGAACGCGCGATTGAATCACGGAATAGTACGCGTGCTGTGGAACCTGTACTACTCTTTTTCGGATGCCACGGACCAGATTCGGATTACTTGTATCGTGAAGAATTGGAAGTCTGGGAGAAAGACGGTCTAGTCGACGTTAGGACAGCCTTTTCTAGGCATCCAGAAATGAATTCTTCCCAAAATGAGGTGAAGTACGTCCAAGACAAAGTATACGAGAATCGTCACGAGGTAATGGACTATATTTCCAGGGGCGCGAGGGTCCTAGTTTGCGGAGATGCGACCAAGGTTGCGCCCTCGGTGCGTGAAGTCATGCGAGCGATTGTTGGGGAACATCTCAACCTAGATGAAAGCGCTGCCGCCGCTGCAGTTGGAAAGATGGAACGAGAATCGTTTACCTATGTCACTGATGCATTTTCATAAAATTGCAACTAAGTCATTTAAGCCGTGAAAGGAAAATAATGTCAAAATATACACTGCAACCGAACACTCAGCATGGTGTTCCTAGGAAGGAAGTTGTTCGTCAGTTCCTTTACTTTCTTAACGTCATTCGGAAAAACAATATCTTTGAGTTCGGTTCGGCACGGGAAGTAAGGTCCGACTTTGAGACTATTCGACGGTTTGGGACGTTGGAGAGTGGCGCATTGGCGAATACCGCACGCCGTCATCCTGAACGTCTGGGCCTAGTTGATGATGACGGCGAGCTAACGTTTGGTGAGTGCTTCGAGCAAGTGACTCGACTAGCAACCGGACTTCTCAAAAACGGGGTGGAGGACGGAAGCAATGTAGCCGTCATGGCGCTAAACGGGCGTGCAGCAATATTCCCGCTTTGCGCACGTCAGATGGCCGGCTACCATATTTTTATGATTAACGCCAATAGCTCTGGCCCCCAGATCGAGCGCGTGCTTGAGTTCCATGAAGTTAAAACACTCGTCGTGGACCAATGCTTCTATGAAAGGCTTACTGAGACTACTAAGAAGACCTGTCAGATCATTATTGGTCACGTGGAGGATAGCTCCTCCCTCCCTGAGGGTGTCCTTACTATGGAGGGAGTCATAGAAGCCGGCAGTCCTAATTTGAACCTCCTGCCCAAAAAGCCTACGAAGTCTCAGCATGTCGTGATGACCTCGGGTACCACAGGAATGCCGAAGGGAGTTGTACGCCGCCAGCTTAAGTCGCCTCAGGGTATTGGACCGATTTTGGGCGCTATCCCATGGCGCCGAGATATGTCTGTCCTTCTTACAGGCGTACTATTTCACTTCTACGGCTGGGGTAATATGCTGTTGTGCTTATTTACCGGTTCGACGATCATTACTCAACGCAATTTCGATTCAGCGAAAGCACTTGAACAAGTGGAACGGTATGGTGTGGATGCGTGGATCAGCTCCGCCTCTCGGCTTCGCGGGATGATAGGTTATTTGGATAAGAACGGTATTGACCGCGTGCCTGGCCTTGAGTTTGTAACGTCCTCGGGTAGCCCCCTCACCCCTTACGAGGTGCAAAAAGTAAATCAAAAGTTCGGCCCCATTTTCCACAATTGCTACGGTTCCACTGAAACTTCTGGTCTTGCGATTTCGGCAGCCGAAGACTTGGCGGCAGACCCAACGTTGACTGGTACTATTCACCCAGGCTCAATGATTGAGATACGAAACGATGACGGTCAAGTGGTTCCCGACGGCGAAGTAGGGGAGATTTTCGCCGGTGCCTACGACATGTTTGCCGGATATACCGATCCATCAATTGATATTAAAACTCAAAATGGGCTACTGCGTATGGGTGATCGCGGCTATAAGAAGGGAAATAAGCTATACGTGGGCGGGCGTGCGGACGACCTAGTAATTACGCAGTATGGTGAGAAGATTTTCCCTTCTGAGCTAGAGGACTTACTGATCCGAGACAGTCGTGTCGCAGAGGTACATGTACACGGCGTTCAAGATCCTGACTTTGGCCAGGCTCTCCGTGCCTACATCATTCGGGAAGACGGCGTGAATTCGGAGGAGCTTACAGAAGATGAAGTTCGCCGGCTAGTCCGCGAGGGCTTGTCCGACGCGCACACTCCTCGCGACGTGTTTTTCGTTACTGATCTTCCTCGCAACCCAATGGGTAAGGTTATACGCCCTGAGCTTCCTGGCAAGTCGACAGCCTAGAGAGTTCAATTCGTCTGTGTAGGATGAGATTTTTCTAAGCCTATTCTCCCCTCTGCTTGCCTTCTGATATGAACTGGTCCCCAAAAGTTGGGCTGGTTTAATTCTAGGTGGTTAGACGTTCAAGGGCTTGATTCCGATAGTGCATCGGGGTCAGGCCCTTTAGTCGTGGTTGGATGGGTTCGGTTTTGTACCACTGGATGTAATCTTCGATAGCATGGGTGAGTTCCTCGACGTTGCTAAAATCTTCTCCGTGGTACATCTCGGTTTTAAGTGTCCGAAAGGTTGACCATTACTGCGTTGTCGTCACAGTTGGCTTTACGCGACACTGACTGAACACCGCCGTTGTCGTGAATCAAAGTACGCCAGGTCGACTGCTGGTATTGGAAGCCTTGGTATAGGTGTGCATCACCCACCCAGGCTTCGGCGCACAAGCCGCAATCGCTTTTGTCAATGAATTTGGCGATAAACTCTATCGACGGTGATGGCGACACGGTGTGAGCGACAATACAGCGGTCGAAGAGATCCATTACCGGTGACAAATACACTTTGCGGCCTGCAACCCTAAACTCGGCAACCGCACGCTTTGAAGGCCTTTCACAAGACATAGCTTGCCATGGAGCAAGACTCGACCAAACAAAACAAGGACTGGATCAACGCGAACACCAACATGTTGAGCTGCAGCCTAGTAACCATAACTCGGGCCGCCAATTCTCCCGCTGCGCCACTGACAACGAACTACGTGCGCGAATACAACTGCTCCCCACTAGAGTAGGTAATTGATTTCTCAGGCGAAGTAATGGGGAGCAGTACAATACGGAAAGGCTGGGGGCTTCAGTTGGGAATACTTCTGAATGCCCGGGTGGTGGAAAATTATATAGTGGGGTCACTCTACATCCAGCTAAAACTACGAGCAATCTAGCAAGTTGCTCAAATTTTTCGAGATGCCGCCAAGATTAACCAGAGCGACTAAACTACACTTCTTCAACATAACTGAGTGGGGACCGTTCCTCGACGGGGGATTCGGTGGATTTCTCTTTCGACTGCTATCCACTGGTTGTTAAATTGAACAATTCATTGCTTAAAGGGGTATTTTTGACCCCGTACTCATATCACTATATGAGAAAGCCTAGAACGCTTGGGGCTAAGCATCAATCAACGCCGATGCAAGCTGCTACTCTGAAAAGCCCTGAAATGCCCGCATCCCCAAACGTTCTATCTTCTTTGCTTTGTGACGAAGTAGGCTGCCGTTTTTGAGAAGAACTCCCTTTTCATGTTTAGCTTAGCTACTTCTTTACGGGGTACGTCAAGTTTGGCGTGCTTGTCAATATCCAGGTCTCGCTAACTTGGCTGTCCATCGCTAGAGGAGGACCTCTGAGACCCGAGTTGGTTGATTGGTGTAGACTTCGTGAAGCTAGGCACCGTAAAATCCTTTCTCGCCTGGCTACACGAATGCCGCGGCCGCATTAACGCGTTTTGTAAACAGTCACCGCAACCAAAGGTCTCCGGCAGACGCATGAACGACCAGATAACCGCGCTCGGTGTTTACAATCTGAGGAAATCACGAGCCTCCGAACTACCTAAGGCTCGAATTGCTCGACTGTCTAGGCCAGTAGCCACTGAAATTTTCAACTGCTCCGCTCGGGCAGGAGGTTAGCGAACCTTGCGGGCGATTTCTTGTGCCATGTGTTGTTGGCCTAATGCGGTGGGATGAGCGATTAGATTGCCCTCGGGAAGCCCGTGGAAGTTGGAGTTTCGTTGATGCGGCGGTTTGCACCAACCTTCATCGTCATTTGGGGGGCTGATGTAAGTCGTGTGTGACTCCAAAGCTGCCTGTTTAAGCGTATAGTTCACCTTAGTGAGAAAGCTTTCAATGTATCGTCGATCGCTTAGGGAGAGAAAGCCACTTTCTGGGCACGTGTGCTCTGGGGTCGCGGCTGTGTAGTAACCTGTGAAGAATATTTGGGCTGCCGGTGCGCGTCTCTTTACATCGTTGGCTATATCGATCAGTCGCTGTTTAAGATTCCTGCCAGTGAAATCGGGGTTGTAGATACTTCCATCTGTTACAGGCTCGGCGAGGGGCGCGCACTCGGGTAGTCCGGGAATTTGAACGTGGGGTGCGCAACTAGCAAAAAGGGCGGCTAGGCCTGCGTCGTTTCCCCCGAGACTAATGGTGACTATTTTTGTGTCGGGGGTGAGATGTTGCTTCTGAGGACTTGGAGCGGTGAGAGGCAGAGCGTGATGTTGAGGGTTGTCATATTGGTAGGTAAACGCCCAAGCGCAGGTGGCATCGTCGAGCTGGAGGTTGAGGAGCTCAGCTAGTCGGTGGGGGTAGTTGTCTCGGTCCCTGACGCAGGCCGGGGTGCTCCCCGGAGCAGGCCGTGTGATTGTGCCCGTGGAGGCGTAGGAGTCCCCGAGTGCTACGTATTTGTCTCCTGGTCGGAGGGCTTGAGCGGAGGGTGCTAGGGCCGTGGTTGTAAGTATTGCGGTTAAAAGTGCGGCAGTGATTCTTTGGGCGTGCAAGAGTCTATCCAATGTACTAGGGAAGAAAAGCCTAGGCCTTTGATTGTTTACTCGGAACTGGCGGCATGGGGCTATTTTGCAATGTTTCGCCCAATGAAACGGCCATATTCGTGTGTGCCGTGGGCATTGAGGTGGAAAGGCAGGTTTCCTGGTGCTGGTGGCATGATGTCGACGAGATTTACCCACCATCGGTCTGGGGAGCAGGCGTCGTGTCCTTGGGACATCGGCCATGCGTCGAGGAAGGTAGCGTTGTTTTGTTGCGTGACTTCACGGAGTGTGTTTTGGAGGCGCTGTTCGGTGCCAGCGGTATTACCGGCTGGGATGGGTAGTGGGTTTGATGACCCCAAGCCACTGTTGTAGCAGGACATGTTATTGAAAGATACATGTGGGTAGCCGACAACAGTGACTTTAGCATTTGGAGCATGGCGATGTGCTACGTTAATGGCGTTACGCAGACCGCTTCGGATTGCGCGTTCCGAAGCAGCAACATCAGACCCGTATGGGTATGTATCGTTGGCGCCTGCGACAATGACTACGTTTTTGGTCTGTGGGTTGAGATCGCCGCGTTGTGCGGCAGTTCGAAGCGTGTCTTCAATGTGTATACCGCCAGTTGCGAAAGAGGCGCCTGCGCATTGGTACTGATCCACGTGGGCGCCCCCAGAAGCGATGGCTATTTCATTGGCAATGGAGCCGTCGGTGACGCAGCCTACTCCGGTATTTGTCTTGACTTTGGCTTTATTTTGCAAGAAATCGGTGAGCGTTGGGTTTGCTACCACGCTGTCTCCGGTGAGGACAGTGTTGCCTGCTACTGCGGCTGTTGCAGTGATATTTCCGGCCATGAGAGCTGCGGCTGCGATGGAAGTTGCAACCATTTTAGTGTGGAGTCGCATTCTTAGGTTCTTCCTGGGATTGTCGTCTGGTTAACGCTTTTGAAGTTCGCTGGTGATGATTCTGGCCATTCCGTCGTGTCCGATATCTGTCGGGTGCATAGGCATGACGGAAGGTGCCGCTTGAGTTTTCAACGCTACAGTCCAACGCTGAGTGGCGTCAGGTTGGCAAGTGTCGTGGGTCTTGGCCTGGTCATAGAGGTTGATGAAGTTGGCTCCTAAAGCTTGTGCTGCGCGTCCGATTTCACGGTTGAATTCGGCTTCCGCATTAGTAGCACCTGGGAAGGAGATAGGCACAACTCTGATGCCATCGTTAATCGCGCACAGCGTGTCATTTACAGTCATTGGCAGGTAGTTGACCATAGTGATCCGCGCTTTGGGGGCAACTCGGCGGATTTTGCCGAACTCTAAGCCAAGCAGCGCTCGATAGTTGGATCCTTTAGGAATGTTTGGGAGGGTGGAGTTGGCTAGGGCATCTATGTGAGTGTCTGGCTGAAGGCCCCCATACATGAAAACGACTTCTTTAGTGTTGAGTCCGATATTGCCGGTACGAATAGCGTCATTTACGTAGGCGTCGACCGAGTAGCTGGTCCCGTTACAGGAATAATCTGCGAGGGTGTAATGGAAGTTATCGGCGGTTTGATGCGCCCAGTTCCGTTTGTCATTAAAGCAGGGGTGGAATTGGATGTAGGGCTTGTAGGGGCTTGTAGATGCGCGGCTACCAGGTGCTCCGCCGTTGGCGGTAATAGAATCACCGAAGGTAACCATTTCCTGCCCTTGGCTTGCGTTGGCAGTTTGGGCGAGGGAGAAACTCGCGGTGAGGGCGATGAAGCCGGCAGCTATCCTGTTTTTTATATTTTTCATGGTCTTAGGGATCGGGAACAATAGGAGTGTGTGAGGTTTGCTCATCACCCCGACAAACGTAGTGCTTATACAGAGAATATCCAACTCTGAGGGGCAGTAATTCCTGTTATGGGGGGTGAAAATTGGTAGCCGTGTGAGCTTAGAGGCTCTTGAATCCGAGTCTGTGAAAGTATCATTTTTCCGTTTGTGACAAGTGCGAGTTTCCCGGCCTAAGTGTTTTGAAACAGTAACGCGTGAATAGGCGCTGATGCACCGGTGTATATTTAACTAGCAGAGGGAATAGGTAGGGAATAGGTGCAACGGGAGTGCGCGAACGCTATGAAATACTGCAACGTCGCGTATAGAAAACCGGTTTTCCGCTGACTTGCAACCGTCGTCCGAAACGATGGCCGTACGGCCACTGACAGCCAGTCAGAGGAGGGGGAATTAAAGAGCGGCTCAAACGCATCGCATTGGGGAGGAGATCGACAGGGAAGACTGTCCGAATGGTGCCTCCCCTCGAAAACGCGATTGTCTAACGACTTGATCCAGTTCGACATGTAGTAGAGTTTTGGAAAAGAAAACTGGTTAAAGTCGACAATCTTCTACGTCCATGCTGTACTAACCGATTGCTTCGCTTTTCATAAGATCTGAAAGAACCTATGGCCTAGCAATAGGCGCCCAACCTGTAGCACGCCAATCAAGAGGACGTTTTCCCTAAAACTAGATGATAAAAGATTGCGGGTGGGAGGCGCATGCCTAAACTAGTGCCGTGCTGCAGGAGCTTTCAATATCACTAGCATGTGGTAAGGTGCCGAGTGTTAAATGGGGGGTTAACCGCCCAAAACACTGCCTAGTGCGCTGAGATCCAGTTCGGAAGACTGAAAGTCGTTCAGTAGCTCGGAAGAGCCAGTCTCGTTGAGGAAATTCGAGGAACCCAAGTCGCCGAAAGAGGAACCGCCAACCTCAAGGTTAACCTCTTCTGGGTAAGTCGGAGACGACATTGGTGGAAGCTCCGGGAGGTTTACTTCCGGCAAAGATATGTTCGGGAGCTTAATTTCTGGGAAGTTTCCTCCAGAAATGTGAACTAGAAGGTCTTTAATGGGACCAGAAACGATTTCGTTGATTTGAAGCAGTACGGCCATAGCCATTCCTTCAATCGTGGGGATAGTACTGGGTGGTACGTTCACAGGTGTTACAAAAGGGTGCAACAGTTACGTCTCATATGTTTTTGCGTCAGTACAGGTTCCGAGAAGCTACGTGGGCTGCTTCTTAGTGGCATTCAAGCCGGACATAGGTGTTGGATCTGGATGGGGGGCATTGGCCTGTCGCTTGGCATCAAATAATCATTAAATAAACGATCCTTAAATTATTCGTTTACTGGGGTTTCGGGGAGTTGTAAATCCTGCGTAACTAGCCCAATCTAGAGCCGAGTTCGTCGCTCCATAAGCTTGCGTGGGTTGTGATCCGCGACTATACAGGGGCCCATGTTCGCTATTGAGAATCCAAGCACAGGCAAGAGTGAAGACAAGTTTGAACGCATCGATGATTCGCAGCGCGATGACATCCTAGACCGTTCCACCGCGGCCTACGATGCATGGCGTAGTACTCGCATCGAGGAGCGTGCCGCGGTTTTGTCCCGCGCTGCAGACCTTTATGAAGAGCGCATCGATGAGTTGGCAGACCACATCGGTCGTGAAATGGGCAAGCTGACCCGTTGGGCGAAGGCTGAAGTGCAGATTGTTGCCGATATCTATCGCTACTATGCCGAGCATGCGCACGAGCTGCTCGCAGATGAGTACCTGCCGGCTCAGAACGCGCACAAGACCGTGGTACGCAAGGAGCCGATTGGCCCATTGTTGGGCATTATGCCGTGGAACTTCCCGTACTACCAGGTAGCCCGCTTCGCAGCTCCTAACCTGCTGCTGGGTAACACCATCGTGCTCAAGCACGCTTCCATCTGTCCGCTGTCTTCCCAGGCATGTCAGGACATCTTGGAAGAAGCTGGTCTGCCGAAGGATGCGTATATTAACATTTATGCTTCCGGTTCCCAGATGGATGCTTTTGTAGCGGATAAGCGCATCAAGGGCGTTTCTTTGACCGGCTCCGAGGGTGCAGGCTCTGCCGTTGCTAAGACCGCTGGTGAAAATTACAAGAAGTCCGTGCTGGAGCTGGGTGGCAATGACCCATTCCTGGTTATCGATGATGAAAATCTGGAGTGGGTACTGGATCAGTTCAACCTGATTCGCATGTACAACACCGGCCAGGCCTGCAATGCACCGAAGCGCCTTATCGTTCTTGAGGACTTCTACGATCGCACCGTTGAGTACCTCGAAAAGAAGATCGGGGACATGAAGGTCGGCACTTATGATGACGAGAATGCCGACATTGGTCCGCTGTCTTCCATCGGCGCCCGCGATGAGATTGTGGAGCGCCTCGAAAAGGCTGCGGCCAACGGCGACGCCAAGATTCGCGTAGGCGGCAAGAAGATCGATCGCGAGGGCGCCTACATGGAGCCTGCCCTGCTTACCGACGTCGACCCATCCGCCGACGTAGGCTGCAACGAGATCTTCGGCCCAGTGGCGATTGTGTACAAGGCCAAGGACGTCGAAGAGGCCATCGAGATTGCCAATAACTCTGAGTACGGTCTGTCTAGCTCCGTGTGGGGCACTGACTTGGATGCTGCGTTTGAAGTAGCCAACCAGCTCAACGATGGCATGACGTTTGTTAACGAGGCGTCGGTAACCGCAGCAGGCCTGCCATTCGGCGGCGTGAATCGCTCCGGCTATGGCCGCGAGTTGGCGCGCTGGGGCGTAGGCGAGTTCGTCAACGAGCACCTGTACCGCGTGAGCGGACAGGATAATCCGGGTAATTCCCCGGCAATGTAGCGGCGTGTCTGTCTAGCGTAAGTCTCAAGTTCAACTTAAACTTGAGTACACGATAGACAGCTCACGCCGTAGGCATCGGTCCGGGGGAGGGGAACCCTCGGAAAGGTACCGCGGCAAATCTTCAAGGACGTTTACCTATGCGCAAAAGCACTTCCCCGAGCAAGGCTCGCAAGGGCCTTGCTGTGGCCGCAGTACCTACCGCCATCGCCGTGGGTTTGGCCCTGCTGCCAAACGCCACCGCACAATCTTCTGTAGGCGATCTCTCTTCCGCAATCGGCGGCGATTCCAGCCTGTCCGATCATTTCGCACCCAAGGATCCACCTGCCCGCACCCCGCTGAACACCGAGTACCCGGATGTTAAGGGTCTGCCGGAGGGCGTGAAGATCAACCGCGTAGAGTACCTAACCAACCGCCACTTGATGGTCTACATCAAGTCCGCGGCGATGCC
The DNA here is from genome assembly GCF_057458085.1 of Corynebacterium sp. LaCa_205. NCBI lineage: Bacteria > Bacillati > Actinomycetota > Actinomycetes > Mycobacteriales > Corynebacteriaceae > Corynebacterium > Corynebacterium sp. LaCa_205. The sequence continues at coordinate 2,300,856 of NZ_CP190931.1, read as the reverse complement.
GGATAAAGAGCAGAAGGTGCAAATCCAGCTCGCCCGTGACTGGTACTCCCACCCAGAAAAGAAGTTCCCAGAGGTATGGGCGCTGGATGGCCTGCGTGCTCGTGATGATGAGTCCGGCTGGACCATTGAAACCAATATTTTGAACCAGTACGCCGACCGCAACGTCAACCTGATCATGCCGGTAGGCGGCGAGTCTTCCTTCTACTCGGACTGGGAGCAAGCAGACCGCGGTAAGCACTATATGTGGGAGACCTTCCTGACCAAGGAATTGATCCCGATCCTGGACAATGAGTACCGCTCCAACCACAAGCGCGCGGTAACCGGCCTGTCCATGGGCGGTACTGCCGCGATGAACCTGGCTGAGCGCAACCCGCACCTGTTTAGCTTCGTGGGTTCTTTCTCCGGCTACCTCGATACCACTACGCGTGGCATGCCGGAAGCCATCATGGCTTCGCAGCGCGATGCCGGCGGTTATGATTCCCGCAAGATGTGGGGCCAGCCGGGCTCCCAAAACTGGATCGACCATGATCCAAAGCTGGGCATTGAAAACCTGAAGGACATGAAGGTATATGTCTCCGCAGGTTCGGGCAAGGATGACTTTGGCAACGCCAACTCCGTGGCTAAGGGCCAGGCAAACCTCGCTGGCATGGGCTTGGAGGTCATCTCCCGTATGTCCACCCAGACCTATGTTGATTATGCGAAGCGCGCCAAGATTGACCCTGTGGTTAAGTTCCGCCCATCCGGCGTGCACAGCTGGGAATACTGGCAGTTTGAGATGCAGCAGGCATGGCCATACATCGCGGATGCATTGCAGATGGACAAGGCCGACCGCGGTGCGGACTGTGAGGCAATCGGAGCCATCGCTAAGGAGACCAAGAGCGGCGTTATTGGCTCTTGCTTGAATAATGAGTACGACGTCGCCAAGAAGGGCAAGGCCCAGGACTTCGAGTCTGGCACCGCTTACTGGTCCCCAGACACCGGTGCGCATGCCCTCTTCGGCCGCATTGGTGCTCGCTACGCCGAAATCGGCGGACCAACCTCCTGGCTTGGCTTCCCGAAGACCGGCGAGTCCAAGACGCCAGATGGCAAGGGCCGCTTCGTGCACTTTGAGCACGGCTCCATCTACTGGTCCCCGGAGACTGGCGCTTGGGAGATTACCGGCGATATGTTCCAGGCTTGGGGCAAGAATGGCTACGAAAAGGGCGACCTGAAGTACCCGACCGGCTCGGTAAAGAAGGTCGGTGAGGGCTACATGCAGGAATTCCAGGACGGAATCCTTACCCGTAACCCGGATGGCTCCAACCAGGTAGTACACGGTGCTATCGGCGCCAAATACAAGGACATGGGCGGCGCGGAGTCTGCGCTCGGCTTCCCGACGTCCGGAGAGAACGCCGTCAATGGCGGCTTCTTCCAGACCTTTGAAAAGGGCAGCATCTACTGGTCCCCGAAGACTGGTGCGCACTACATTCTGAAGAGCAAGATTATGGACCGCTGGGGCCAGGCTGGCTGGGAGCAGGGCGAGTTCGGCTGGCCTACCTCTGACTACTCCGAGATTGCCGCTGGTGGCTTGAGCCAGGAATTCCAGCACGGCAAGATCAGCGAGGTTCTGGGCCAGGTTCGGACCGAGAAGAAGTAGTCATGCGCAAGCTAGTAGTAGTGGGCGCGGCGCTGTGCTTGACCCTTGCGGGGTGCGGTTCTGCCACGGTGGATAGCGAGCCTTCGCAAGAGACCGAGGTCGCGCCCCTCGAGCGGGAGTCGGAGGCCCCTACCTCTGCGGAAGAGACATCCTCTAAGTCGCAGGAAGACCGCGGTGCGCGTGAGATCTCTGAAATTCCCACCGCCGAGCTGCCGGAATCGGAAGCAAAGTACCTAGGCAGGCTAAAAAACGCCGGCGTCAACGTTGATGGCGTAGAAGATCAGCTCCTCGGCGCGGGCAAAGCAGCCTGTGATGAGAATGATGTCACCCTCTCTGCGGTCGCCGGCCAGCTTGTTGAGCAACAGCGCACCACGATGGGCTTTGAAGAGCTTTCTAAGCTGATTACGGATTCCGCACGTACAGGGATTTGCTAGGTTCACCTGGTACAACTAATCCATGAGAAAAACCATTACCGTTGTCGCAGTCCTCGTCGTTTTAGCTGTTATCGGCGTGGGCGCGTCGCGTTACCTCAATAGTGGAACGGATGACTCCCCAGCTCCGCATTCCACGGAGCAGGCTGCGCCACCGCCGCAGCAGCCCGAGTGGTGCCCGCGCGTGGAGTTCATTTCCGCCCCGGGTACGTGGGAATCTGCGGCTGACGACGATCCCCTTAATCCTTCTGCCAATCCGCGCTCGTTCATGCTGTCTATTACGAAGCCATTGCAGGAGGCCTACGGGGAGGACGTGAAGGTATGGACCCTTCCTTATACCGCGCAGTTTAAAAACATCAATGCACAGCATGAAATGAGCTACGACGATTCCCGCAATGAGGGAACCGCCAAGATGAATGATGAGCTGCGCAGTGTGCATGAGAGCTGCCCGGCAACCAAATTCATTGTGAGTGGCTTTTCTCAGGGGGCGGTCATTGCAGGTGACGTTGCCGATGAGATCGGTGGCGGCCAGGGTGCAGTGCCGGCGGAAAGCATTGCAGGTGTGGCCCTTATTGCAGATGGTCGCCGCCAAAATGGCGTTGGCCAAAACCCAGGCCGCAAGGTCGGCGGCGTGGGTGCGGAAATTGCCCTCCAGCCGGTATCCGGTTTAGTTCAGCCCATCGTTCCGGGTGCGTCCATGCGTGGTGCGCGCCCGAATGGGTTCGGTAGCTTGGCGGATCGGACCTTCCAGATTTGTGCGCCCAATGATTCAGTCTGTGATGCCCCGCCAAACGTGTCTAATGCGCTGGAGCGCGCGCAGGGTTTGATTGCCGCGAATGGCGTCCATGCGCAGTACGCCTCCAATAGTGGTGTCATTGATGGCACGACGGCTAACCAGTGGGTAGTGGGCTGGGCCCGACAGCTTATCGACGCCGCGTAACAGCAATTCCCCACCCTCCGATAGTTTTATTAAAGAAACCATTCACTTAAGGAGATTCCATGGATCTGAAAGCGCAGATGGGGCAATTCCTAGCGCCCGAGTTCAGTTTGGCCCAGCTGGCAGAAAGGCTCTACCAGGCGGAGACTGACCCAGACCGTGTGGTTATGCGCCAGTGGATCTACGGTGAGGAAGAAACCTGCCGGGAGCTTAGCCGCGCGCAGGTCAATAAACGCATCAAGGTGGTGGCGGCGCGACTGCAGCAGGTAGCAGATCCGGGCACCCGCGTTGCCATCTTGGCTGGTAATTCACCGGAATACGTCTTTGGCTTCTTGGGTGCACTGTACGCGGGTATGGTGCCGATTCCGCTTTATGACCCCAATGAACCGGGCCACGCGGACCACCTGGAGGCGGTATTCGGTGATTGCGAACCGCCTATCGTGGTGACGAATCGTGTTTCTGCCGCCGCTGTGCGTAAGTACTTCTCTGCCCAGCGTGAGCGCCCGCGGATTATTTCCCTCGACGCTCTTCCTGATTCCTTGGCTGGTTCTTGGACACCCGTGGAGGGAAGCGCGGAGGACACCGCTTTCCTGCAGTACACGTCTGGGTCCACTCGGACCCCGGCCGGCGTGGAGCTCACCAACCGAGCGATTATCACCAATGTTGCGCAGATCTTCCAAGCACTGCAATTGCAGATGCCGGCTCGCATCGTCTCCTGGCTGCCAATGCACCACGATATGGGCATCATTTTGGCCGTACTCGTTACCATTTTGGGCTTGGACTTCGAGATGATGACCCCACGCGATTTCATCCAACACCCAGACCGCTGGATCCGGCGTTTGACCGCCCGGGAGCAAGCTACGTACTCCGCTATCCCCAACTTTGCGCTGGAACTGGCCGCGCGCCATGCCAAGGACGCTGATTTCTCGCACGTAGCAGGCATCATTATCGGCTCCGAGCCAGTAACGGAGGCAGCCGTGGATTCCTTCTTGAATGCCTTCAGTGTGGATCGTTCCGTGCTGCGCCCGTCCTATGGTCTTGCAGAAGCGGCGCTTATTGTATCTACCCCGCAAACCGACAAGCGCCCAGTCATCTCCCACTTCAATCGTGCCGAACTGGCCGCGGGACGCGCCATCATCGAGGATAAGTCCGACGCGACTGTGGCCTATGCGTCCAATGGGCAGTGCGTGCCGCATCAGCACCTTGCCATCGTGGACCCGGAAACGCGCGCTGAGGTCAAGGACGGCGTAATCGGTGAAATCTGGGTGCATGGTCCCAATATGGCTACCGGCTACCTCAATCGGCCTGAGGAAACCGCCGTGACCTTCCGCAATACCTTGGGTGAGCGCCAGCAGGACGGCCTGCCAGAAGACGATTACTGGATGGCAACCGGTGACCTAGCCGCCATCGTGGATGGTGAGCTTTATATCACTGGCCGCCTGAAGGACCTCATCGTCATCGCTGGGCGCAATCACTATCCGCAGGATATTGAAAGCACCGTACAAGCAGCGTCCACGCAGGTGCGACCGGACTCCGTTGCCGCCTTCTCTGTGGAAGGCAAGGATTCTGAATCTCTCGTATTGTTGGTTGAGCGCGCCGATGATGCGCAGCCGGCCGGCGATGCAGAGGCGTCCGCAGTCATCCGCACCGCCGTCACCTCGCATCATGGAATTACGCCAGATGACATCGTGTGGAAGGCCCCAGGGGAAATCAACCGTACTTCTTCCGGCAAGATTGCGCGCCGTGTAGCTAAGAAGAACTATGTAGGGATCTGATTTATCGCTAACAAAGTGACAAAATATAGCGATATACCCTCTTGCCATTTAATAACTTCTCGTAATGAAAGACCTTTTATGACCATCGAGCAACTGCGAGCATGGCTGCGTGACTGGGTCGCCCAGGCCACCGGTGTTTCCCCAGAAGAGATCCTAGATTCCAAGCCCCTGGAAAACTATGGTCTTTCTTCGCGGGATGCTGTAGTGCTATCTGGCGAACTGGAAAATCTACTCGGTACCCGCCTCGATGCCACCGTGGCATACGAGTACCCAACCATCGAATTGCTGGCAAATCGCCTGTTGAACGCTCCAGCGCCTCAGCCTGAGGCGCACTCTCCTCGCATAGCGCATGGAGCCGATGTCGCGGTTATTGGTCTTTCGGGCCGCTTCCCGGGTGCAGAAAATGCCCAGGAATTCTGGTCCATGCTGGCCGAATCCCGCGCCGGAACAGGTCCACTGCCGGTAGGACGTTGGTCCGAGTACTTGGCGGACCCTGTAATGAGCGAGAAGATCGCCCAGCAAAATACCGATGGTGGCTATATCGAGGATATTGCTTCCTTCGACGCTGAATTCTTTGGTCTTTCTCCACTCGAAGCCGCCAATATGGACCCCCAGCAGCGCATCCTGTTGGAGCTGGTGTGGGAAGCGCTAGAAGACGCTGGTGTTCCTGCCAACGAGCTGCGCGGCACGCAGACTGGTGTGTACATGGGCTCGACCAATAATGACTATGGCATGCTCATCGCCGCCGATTCTGCCGAGATGCATCCTTATGCGCTGACCGGTATTTCTTCGGCTGTGGTGGCCAATCGCATTTCCTATGCCCTAGATTTCCGCGGCCCTTCCATCAATGTGGATACGGCCTGCTCCTCCTCCCTCGTAGCCGTCAATCAGGCGGTGAAGGACTTGCGCACGGGAAGCGCGGACGTGGCGCTGGCCGGTGGCATAAATATCCTCGCCGCTCCCCACGCGTCGACGGCGTTTTCTGAATTGGGCGTTACCTCTCCGACGAGTGCCATTCACGCTTTTTCTGACGACGCCGATGGCATCGTGCGCGCCGATGCCGCTGGTGTCCTCGTCCTCAAGCGTTTGGAGGACGCGGAGGCGGACGGCGACGATATCTTGGCTGTCATTAAAGGCTCGGCCGTCAACTCCGATGGGCACTCCAATGGCTTGACCGCCCCGAATCCGGAGGCACAGGAGGATGTTCTCCGCCGAGCTTATGCCGATGCGGGCGTGAATCCGCAGGACGTGGACTATATCGAGGCTCACGGCACCGGCACCATCTTGGGTGATCCGATCGAAGCTTCCGCTTTGGGGCGGGTGCTCGGCGCCGGTCGTGGCGCGGATGCGCCGATTTTGCTGGGATCTGCCAAAACCAATATCGGCCACTCCGAATCCGCTGCGGGCGTGGTGGGCCTTATCAAGGTCATCCAGGCCATGCGCAATGATGTGATTCCGGCGAATATCAATTACTCGGCGCCGAACCGTTATATCGATTTCGAAGCAGAACGCCTGCAAGTAGTCGAGGACCCGCGCGAGTGGCCCGAATACTCCGGCCGCAAGGTCGCTGGCGTATCCGGTTTTGGCTTTGGTGGCACCAATGCGCACGTCGTGCTCACCGATTACCGCGGCACCCCGGCCGAGCGCGAGCCGCAGCTTTCCACCGACACGGTCGCGTTGCCGGTCTCTGGCCTCTTGCCATCGCGCCGGGCACGCGCTGCGGCCCTGTTGGCGGACTTCATTGAGGCGGAAAAGCCCGCGCTTGTCGACGTCGCCCGTACCGTCGCCCGCCGCAATCACTCCCGCTCTCGCGCCGTCGTGGTGGCTAGCTCCGCCGAGGAAGCAGTCAAGCGCCTGCGCCAGGTGGCCGAGGGCAAGGTTTCCGTGGGAATTGCCGCTGCGGATTCCCCGCAGGTGCCGGGTCCGGTATTTGTGTACTCCGGATTTGGCTCTCAGCACCGCAAGATGGCCAAGGACATGATTGCGCTCTCGCCACAGTTCAAGGCCCGCTTGGAAGAGCTAGATAAAATCGTGGACTTTGAGTCCGGGTGGTCCATCATGGACATTGTCAACGATGATGCGCAAACATATGACACCGAGACTGCTCAGGTAGCCATTACTGCTATCCAGATTGCAGTGACGGACTTGCTGGCCTCCTTTGGTGTGCGCCCTGCCGGTGTGATGGGCATGTCCATGGGCGAGATCGCAGCGGCCTATGCCGCGGGCGGTATTTCCGCCGAGGACGCTATGGTAATCGCCTGCCACCGCGCGCGGTTGATGGGTGAAGGTGAGGCGTCGCTAAGCGATGCCGAACAAGGAGCCATGGCCGTAGTTGAGCTCTCTGCCGAGGATATTGCCGCGCTTGATGGAAACATCGAGCCTGCCGTGTACACCGGTCCAGGTATGACCACCGTGGGCGGCCCGCGCCAAGAGGTGCTGGACTTGGTGGAAAAGCTCGATGGCGAAGGCAAATTCGCCCGCGCTCTCAATGTGAAGGCGGCCGGGCACACTTCGGCCGTAGACCCCATCCTGGGAGAGTTGCATGCTGCCATCGCAGGTATGGAAGCCAAGCCGCTGCACACCCCGCTATTTTCCTCCGTCGATAAGGGCACGGTCTATCGTCCTGGAACCACCGTGCATGATGAGGATTACTGGCTGCGCATGACCCGCCACTCGGTCTACCTGCAGGATGCCACCGAGGCAGCCTTCGCTGCCGGGCACAACCAGCTGGTAGAAATCTCGCCAAACCCGGTTGCGCTCATGGGGCTCATGTCCACCGCCTTTGCGGTAGGCAAGGCCGATGCGCAACTGCTGTATGCCCTAAAGCGCAAGGTAGATCCCACCGAGTCTCTCCTCGACTTGCTCAGCAAGCTCTATGTCGCCGGCATGCCGGTGGACTTCGGTGCGGTCTTTGGCTCTGGCGCACGCGTAGAGGCTCCCTATACCCAGTTCAACCGCCAGCGCTTCTGGACCAATGCCCGTCCATCGGCTGGCGTTTCTGGCCTGCCGGGCGCACGCGTTAACCTGCCCGAGGGCAAGGTTGCTTTCTCCACCAATGCGGACCAAGCGCCATCCGCCCTGGCCATCGTCGAGGCTGCGGCCGAGGCCGTCAAGCCAGGAGCACGCATCATCGCCACCGAGGAACACGCCGATTTGCCACCGCACGGCGAGGTCACCACGGTGGTAAATCAGTCCATCGGCGGTATGTCCGTGGCTGTCTACGCTGTTCGTGGTGCACAGACAGAGCTGGTGGCGGAAGGCTTTGCCTCCGCTTTGGATTTGGGGGCGGCGCCTATTCCAGGCGTGGCTGAGGTGCCCGAAAGCGCGCCTGCAGCGACGGAAGAAGTCGATGCCGTGCGCTGGGATCCCACGGAGGAAACCGTGGAGGACCGTCTCGCGCTCATCGTTTCTGAGTCCATGGGCTATGACGTCTCTGACCTGCCGCGAGAGCTGCCGCTCATTGACCTGGGCCTGGATTCCCTGATGGGTATGCGCATTAAGAATCGCGTGGAAAATGACTTCCAGATTCCGCCGCTGCAGGTGCAGGCGCTGCGCGACGCCTCCCTGGCGGACGTCATTGCCATGGTGGAAGAGGCCGTAGCCGGCGGTAACGTAGATACCAGCGAGATTGCTTCCGAGGACACTCCTGCGCCAGAAGAAGATGAGCCGGGCCAGGGCGTGGGTGTTGCCCCGCGCGATGCCTCCGAGCGCATGGTCTTTGGCACGTGGGCTACCTTTACCGGCAAGGCCGCGGCGGGAGTGACCTCTGCACTGCCCAAGATAAGCGACGAGGTTGCTAGCAACATTGCCGAGCGCCTTACCGAACGTGCAGGCATCGAAGTCACTACCCAGCAGGTCCACGAGGCTGAGTCCTTGGAGAGCCTGGCTGACTTGGTCCGTGAGGGACTAGAGACCGAGGTAGAGGGCAATATCCGCGTGCTGCGCGAGGCCGACGGCCCCGCTGTATTCATGTTCCACCCAGCCGGTGGCACCACGGTGGTCTACCAGCCACTGACCCGCCGCCTGCCCGAGGATGTGGCTGTCTACGGAGTCGAGCGCATCGAGGGTTCGCTAGAGGAGCGAGCCAAGGTATATGTCGAGGACATCCTGCACTACGCTCGTGGCCGCAAGGTCGTGCTCGGCGGTTGGTCCTTCGGCGGCGCGCTGGCCTATGAGGTGGCCTACCAGCTGCATCAGCGCACCCAGCGCGGCCAGGATTCGGCGGACGTGGCGTTCATCGCGCTGCTGGATACCACTCAGCCGTCGAACCCGGCTCCGGATACGCCGGAAGAAACCCGTGCCCGGTGGGAGCGCTACGCGGCCTTTGCCAAGAAAACCTACGGACTGGACTTCGAGCCGCCGTACGAGATGCTGGAGACCATGGGCGAGGATGCGCTCATGACCATGTTGGCGGAGTTCCTCGCTACTACCGACGCCTCCGAGCACGGCCTAGCCGCAGGCGTGCTAGAGCACCAGCGTGCCTCTTTCGTGGATAACCAGATTCTGGCCAAGATTGACTTCCACCGCTGGGCCGATGTGACCGTGCCGGTTCTGCTTTTCCGCTCCGAGCGCATGCATGACGGTGCGATTGAGCTGGAGCCGCGCTACGCTGAGATTGACCCCGACGGAGGTTGGGGAGTTATCGTTAAGGATCTAGAAATTGTGCAGCTGCAAGGCGATCACCTTGCAGTACCGGACGAGCCGGCCATCGGCATCGTGGGCAAGCATATGAACGAATGGATCGAGGAGAAGGTACGTGGCGGCCAAGCAGACAACCGCTGAGAAACTCGCTGATCTGCGTGAGCGTCTGGATAAGGCGCAGGACCCAGGAAGTGAGCGCTCGCGCAAGCGCCGCGACGAGGCTGGACGCACCACGCCTCGCCAGCGCATCAATGAACTGCTAGATGAGAGTTCCTTCGTCGAGACTGGTTCTCTGGGTAAGACCCCTGGTGACCCTGAGGCCATCTATTCTGATGGCGTGGTCACCGGCTATGGCCGCATCTCCGGCCGCCCAGTGTGCATCTACGCTCACGATAAGACCGTCTACGGTGGATCTGTCGGCGTGACCTTTGGCAAGAAGGTTACCGAGGTCATGGATATGGCCATCAAGATTGGCTGCCCTGTCATTGGCATTCAGGATTCCGGCGGCGCCCGTATCCAGGATGCGGTGACCTCGCTGGCCATGTACTCCGAGATCGCCCGCCGCCAGCTGCCGCTGTCCGGCCGCAGCCCGCAGATTTCCATCATGATGGGTAAATCCGCCGGTGGCGCTGTCTATGCCCCTGTGACTACGGACTTTGTGATTGCCGTGGACCAGGAAGCGGAAATGTATGTCACTGGCCCCAACGTGATTCGTGAGGTCACCGGTGAGGACATTACCTCCGCCGAGCTGGGTGGAGCTCGCCAGCAGGAGCTCAACGGCAACGTTTCGGCCGTCGTTCCCTCTGAGGAAGACGCCTTCGACATGGTGCGCGATCTCTTGGACCACCTGCCGCTAACGTGCTTTGATGAGGCCCCGGAATTCGCCGCGCCTTCCGACGCCGACGTGGCCGAAGACGAAGACCTCAACTCCTTCATGCCGGATGACACCAATGCCGGCTACGACATGATGGATTTGTTGACCCAATTGGGCGATGACGAGGACATCATTGAAATTCAAGAGAACTTTGCGCCCAATATGATCACCGCCTTTGGGCGCATCGATGGCAAGACGGTGGGATTTGTAGCCAATAATCCCATGCACCTTGCAGGCTGCATTGATGCGGACGCCGCCGATAAGGGCGCACGTTTTATCCGCATCTGCGATGCCTACAACATTCCGTTGGTCTTCGTGGTGGATACTCCGGGCTACCTACCAGGCGTAGAGCAAGAAAAGGTCGGCCTTATCCACCGCGGCGCCAAGTTTGCTTTCGCCGTGGTAGAAGCCACCGTGCCCAAGGTTTCGCTCATCGTGCGCAAGGCCTATGGCGGTGCTTATGCCGTGATGGGGTCGAAGAACCTGACCGGTGATATCAACTTGGCGTGGCCAACCGCACAGATCGCCGTTATGGGTGCCGCAGCCGCCGTGGTGATGATCGCCGGTAAGCAGCTAGACGCCGCCGAGACCCCTGAGCAGCGCGAGATGACCAAGAAGATGTTCATGGACTTCTACGATGAGACCATGACCGCTCCCTATGTTGCGGCTGAGCGCGGCTATTTAGACGCCATGGTTCAGCCGAGTCAATCCCGGTTGGCTCTCCGCCAAGCGCTGCGGCAGCTGGCAACGAAGCAGGAAAGCGACCTGCCGAAGAAGCACACCATTGCCCCGATGTAACGTCATGTGCTTGGATTAGCGATAGGAATATAAAGTCCCAATCCTAGTCAAGGAGTTATTTATGATTCTATCTAGCGCTGTGGATCTCATCAGCGAGATCATTGGTTTCGTAGCCGATATTCTCAATCAAGCAGGCGTACCGGTAAGCTCCAAGTAAAACGAGCAAAAAATAAGGAGGGTTCAACCCTCCTTATTTTTATTTGCGGGCGAAAAGCCGCCAGCCGAAGAAGAATAGCGCGGACATAACGGTTGCCACGATGAGGAAGCTCCAGTGCGGTAGCCGACCATTGACCAGCATCCACAGGGCCATGCCGCCCACGATGGTGCTTAGCCAGACGACGCCGCCTTCCTTCCACTTGCCCTGCACCTTGACGGCCAGGATGATAGCCCAGCCGATGAGCGCGCCGATGGCCCATGGCCAGAAAGCATCAACCCAGGTGGAAAAACTTAGTCCGCCGTGGGCGAGACGGGCGGCCACAGCAAAGAGCATCAAGGCGATGATATCGATGACGGGGGCGATTCTCATGCGTTTTCCTTTCGATTCAAGGCGGCGTAAGTAATGCCCTTGCGAGCATAGTGCCAGAAGTAGATTACCCAGCCAATGATGGTGATAAGGGCAAAGGAAATCAGACGATAAATGATTGCCGCGCCGGTTGCATCTACCGCGGTCATACCGGTGGCAACCAGGGTGGCGATAATGGCGGCTTCCACCGTACCGAGGCCGGCCGGCGTGACCTGAGCAGAGCCAGCCAGCTTAGCGGTGAGATAAGCCAGTGCTACACCGGCCATCGTCGTGGTGTCCTCTCCCGCGTGCAGGGCGGGCAGGTGGCCGGTCACGGCCCACACACAGCCCCACAGCGAGACCATATCGATGAGGCGGTTGGCCAGGGAGTAAAAGGAAACCCAGGCGAATTGGCGGCGGGTGAGGTGAACCTCTTCTAGATTCTTTACCTGGTCCACGATGGCTTCGCGCTTGGAGCCCTTAACGAGTTTCTGGCGGTTGAGCCAGCGAATGATGGTGTCTGGGTGATTGGTCAGCCAGAAAAGGCCGCCGGAAAGCGCCAGCATGAGCACCAGGGTGCCAATGAGGGACCACAATGCCATGTCAGCATTGAGGAAGAGCACGCCGCCCAAGCCGATGAGTACGAGCCACATGGTGGAAATGGCCGAAGACAGCACGAAGAACCACCCACAGAGCATGACGGAAGCACCCCACGTGCGCTGCACGTAGAAGGTGAGGATGGCGGAAAATGCCGGGCCCGCTGGAAGCGTGGTAGACCAAGCATTAGCCGCCAGCGTGAGGGCGGCCGTCTCTGAGGCTGGTACGTGTACGCTCCCGGCGCGAATGAGCAGGCGCATAACCTCGCCCATGGCAAGGACTGCCACGATTGAGGCGATGACCACCAGTGCTACCGCAGCCGGGTCAGAATGAGACAGCCGCGAGAAGCCTTCGCGCAGGAAGTCCAACTCATCGCGGAAGACATAAATCAGGATAAGCAGGACGATGAGCGAGACGATAAGCCGCAGCCAGTTCTTCACTTATTTATCTCCTCCGAGGCGTTGTTTGAGCTCAGAGAAGGGAACAGTCTTGCCGCGGTGTCTAGCGCCACCAGTCAAAGCAGTAGTGGCGTGGCGCAGCCAGCTAGGTGCCCACCAGTTATCCTCGCGCAGCAGGTGCATGACGGCGGGGACAAGGAGCATGCGGACAATGGTGGCGTCGATAAGCAGGGCAAAAATCATGCCATAAGCGATGTATTTCATCATCACGATATCGGAGAAGCCGAAAGCGCCACAGACCACGATCATGATGAGCGCCGCCGCAGTGATGATCCCACCCGTATGCGCGGTGCCGGCCGCAATGGCCTCATCGGTGGTGGAACCACGCCGTCGTGCCTCCACCATGCGGGAGACCAAGAAGACCTCATAGTCGGTGGACAGGCCGTAAACAATGGCGATGATAAGCACCAAAATGGGGCTCATGAGCGGGCCAGGGGTGAAGTTGAGGGCGCCCGAGCCAAGGCCAGCGACGAACATCAGGGTCAAAATGCCCAGCGTTGCCCCCAAGGTCAAAAGCGTCATCACGATCGCCTTGAGCGGGAGCACGAAGGAACCGAAGACCAACGCCATGAGCAGGAACGTGGCTAGCACCACGTAGAGTGCCATCCACGGCAGCTTATGGAAGAGCGCATCAAGGGATTCCACTTCCATGGCAGGCGTGCCTCCCACGTACAGGTTCACGCCCTCGGGTGCCTTTACTTGTTCCAGTTCGTGGACAATCTTCGCGTAATCATCGCGGTCTTTAATGCCGGCGGAAAGAACTGTCGTGCCGTCCTTGGTGGCTGTTGTCGGCGCCATGGGCTCGGTGAGGCCATTGAGGCCACGGACTTGCATGACGACGTCGACAAGCTGCTGGTTAGACGCATTTTCCACGACGAGCTTTACCGGCTCCGTGCGGAAGGTAGGGAATTCCTCATTGAACCTATCCTGCGCCACACGGGTTTCCTGGTTGGGCGGTAAGTAAGACTCGTTGATGCCGCCGAAGGTGATACTCATGATGGGCAGGGTAAGTGCGATAAGCAGGCCGCACACGGCGATGGTCAACCCGCGGGCATGGCGCATTGCCCAAAGCGGCAGCTTGTACCACCAGGTGTCTTCGATGGTGCGCGCCGTCCGAGAGGTGCGGCGCACAGACCAGGTATCGATCTTGGGGCCGAGCATGCCAAAAATTGAGGGCAGGACGGTGACCGAAAGCAGCGCTGCTAGACCCACGGCGGAAATGGAGCCATAAGCCACGGACTTCAGGAAGGCTTGCGGGAAGAGAAAGAGCCCCGAAAGTGCGACGGCGACCATGGCTGCCGAGAAAACCACCGTTTGGCCGGCAGTCGCGGTGGTGGTAGCAACGGCCTCCTCGGTGGAGCGACCCTTATCCAGCTCTTCGCGGAAGCGCGAGACCATAAAGAGACCGTAATCGATGGCTAGGCCGAGGCCCAGCAGCGTGACAACGGCCTGAGCAAAGACATTGACCTGGGAAAATCCCGCCAAGATGGACAGGATTCCCAAAGACCCCAGGATGGAGAGGCCGCCGACGATGAGCGGCATGCAGGCCGCAACGACGGAGCCAAAAACCACCAGCAGGAGGATGCCCACCAAAGGAAGCGCGGCCTTTTCGGCGCGGGAGATATCGTGGGACATGCCATTATCTAGGGCATCAGCAACTGCGGTAGCGCCCGCGATTTCCACTGGGGCGGAGGTATCCGTAAGCGCGCCTTGGATGGTGCGGAAATCCTTGAGTGTTTGCTCATCATCGCCTTTAAGACCGATGGCGGCGAAAGCTAGGGAGTGATCGTCATTGACTAGGTTGGGGTTCTTCGTATCGAAGTAGCTGGTCACCGAATCAATCTGCTCGGGATACTCTGCTTTCAGCTGCGCCAAGTGCTGCTTGGCGGCGTCGAAGTTCTCATCGGGGGAGTGGAAGAGCAAGATGACATCGCCGGAGTTATCGCGGCCGAATGTTTCCTCCTCGATCTGGGCCGCGCTTGTCGACGCCGCATTGGGATCCTCCCAGCCCTCTTGGCTCATGCGATCTTCGAGCTGCAAGCCAAAGCCCACGAAGAGCGCAAGGATGGCAGCGACAACGATGGCGGGGATAAGCCGGCGGTGCGCATAGGAAAAACGTCCCCATTTCTCAAACATTGGGGCAGCCTCCTAGCGGTTATTAAGCAGGGCCGCCAAGGGACGGAATGGCTGCAGCCATGCACCACCCTCGGGCAGGTTATCCAGATTCACGCGCGGTAGCGGTTCGCGGAATACGCCCTCGATGTCTTCTAGATCCACAAAATTGATATCCGCGTGGCCGACGGCCCAAGCGGCGTGCTCGTGGAATCCCAGGACCGTAACCGGAATCCCCGCGGCGATGAGCTCCTCCAAAGGCTCTTGGAAGTTTTGGCCATCGGCGGAGGCGACAATGACACCGGCCAGATCCGCACGAAGATTGTCGATGTGGTCGAGCATATCCGGATCTACGTCATCGTCTTCGTGGATCTTGGGCTTGGCAAAAACACCGAAACCCACGTTGCGGATGGCTTCTACCCATGGGCGAATGACATCTGCGCCGCCGGGGGTCACATTAGTAAAGACATCGGCGCGCGGTTCAGCATCAACGTCTTGAGCAAGATGTACCAGCCAGCGACCGATGGCGTCGAAGCGCGGGCGGTGTGCGGCGGTAGGCCGACCGCCCAGCAGGGAGCCTAGGCCCATGTCCATATTGGGTGCATCCCAGACAAGCAGATAGGTGCTCATTTATTTCTTCTCCCAGAGATACTCCGTAATCACGTGTTCTTTATCTAGGCCCTTGCCCTCAAACTTGGTGATGACCTGACGATCTACCAGCTGCGGGCACTCCGGCCATGGCCAGCCCTTGTAATCCAGGCTTGGTTCTACTTCAACTAGTTCATCGATCCACTCGGCATATCCGGCGTGGTCGGTAGCGACGTGCAGCACACCGCCCTTCTTTAACCGGGAGGCAAAAAGATTTAGGGTGCCCGACTGAATAATGCGGCGCTTGTGATGGCGCGCCTTTGGCCACGGATCCGGGAAGAAGACGCGGATTCCGTCGAGGGATTCCGGTTCAAACATGCGCATCAAGACTTCGATGCCATCGCCGCGGATCATGCGGATATTTTCGATACCCTCACGCTCAATCTGGCCGAGCAGCTTGGCAAGGCCTGGTTTGTAGAGCTCGACGGCGATGATGTTGGTATCGGCTTCTTTCGGTGCCATGGCAGCGGTGGAGGTGCCGGTACCGGAACCGATTTCCACGATCGTCTTGGCGCCGCTGCGGCCGAACCAGGAAGCGAGATCAATGACCTCGTCTTCCAGCACGCGTCCGAGCTCCGGCCAGCGCTTTTCAAAAAGTTCATGCTGGTTTTCGGTCAGCGTGCCGCGGCGGAAAGTGACGTTGCCTAGGCGCGGGTAGTCAAGCTCGTTGTGGAAAACGGCGTTGAAGTCGGTTTGTGGCGGGCGGCCAAGGGGCATTTCCCCAGCGCGGGTGTTTTGAGAATTATCTGTGCTATTCATTGCGGCCTATTTTCCCCTGCTTAGCCCCGCCAAGCAATACGCCGCGCCGAGGGATACATGTGGCGATGACATCCCGGATATAACCAGTGGGCCCAGTTGGGGGTGGTAGAAGATCGTTTCGAGGCGGAAAAGTGGGACAATGAACCCCCGGAAAGGGGGAGTGGAAAAGGCGATTTTTAACACATTACCTTCGTATGCGCTTGGTGAAGTTCTGGTTAACGTGGTGGATATAACCGGTGTGGCAAGTTCTGCGCAAATTATTCGGGCGAGCACGTTAATCTTGAGGTGGAAGGCACAGTTGGGGCTTTTCGCTCCAATTTTCACACCCACCCTCAGGAGAATTACTAATGACCGCCACTATCCCAGGGCTCGTCGGAGAGCTGCCGACTAAAAATGAAAAGCTTATCGGCTGGATTAGCGAAAATGTTGAGCTTTTCCAGCCGGACCAGGTGGTCTTTGTAGACGGCTCCCAGGACGAGGCTGACCGTTTGGCCGGCGAGCTGGTGGAAAAAGGCACGCTTATCAAGTTGAACGAGGAAAAGCGACCTAACTCCTACTTGGCTCGTTCCAACCCTTCCGACGTCGCACGTGTGGAATCCCGCACCTTCATCTGTACCGAGCACGAAGATGGCGCCGGCCCTACCAATAACTGGGCTCCGCCTGCGGCAATGAAGGAAGAGATGACGGAAGCTTTCCGTGGTTCCATGAAGGGTCGCACCATGTACGTGGTTCCCTTCTGTATGGGCCCGATTAGCGATCCGGAGCCGAAGTTGGGCGTGCAGCTGACTGACTCCGCCTATGTTGTGCTCTCCATGCGCATCATGACCCGTATGGGTGCTGAAGCCCTGGAGAAAATCGGTGCTGACGGCAACTTTGTCCACGCCCTGCACTCCGTGGGTGCCCCGCTGGAGCCGGGTGAGGAAGACGTGGCATGGCCATGCAATGACACCAAGTACATCACCCAGTTCCCTGAAACTAAGGAAATTTGGTCCTACGGTTCTGGCTACGGCGGCAACGCCATCCTGGCTAAGAAGTGCTACGCGCTGCGCATCGCTTCCGTTATGGCCAAGGAAGAGGGCTGGATGGCCGAGCACATGCTCATCTTGAAGCTGACCAACCCAGAAGGCAAGAAGTACCACGTTGCAGCCGCCTTCCCTTCGGCTTGTGGCAAGACCAACCTGGCCATGATTACCCCAACCATTCCGGGCTGGAAGGCTGAGGTCGTCGGCGATGACATTGCGTGGCTACACCTGCGCGAAGACGGTCTCTACGCCGTAAACCCGGAAAACGGCTTCTTCGGCGTGGCTCCTGGCACCAACTACGACTCCAACCCGATTGCCATGCGGACCATGGAGCCGGGTAACACCATTTTCACCAACGTTGCGCTTACCGACGACGGCGATGTCTGGTGGGAGGAGATGTCCAAGGAGACACCAGAGCACCTCATCGACTGGACCGGTCAGGACTGGACTCCGTCTTCCTCCACTAAGGCTGCGCACCCGAACTCTCGTTACTGCGTCCCGATTTCCCAGTGCCCGAGCGCCGCTCCGGAGTACGACGATTGGCAGGGCGTGAAGATCGACGCCATCCTCTTCGGCGGCCGCCGCAAGACCACCGTTCCGCTGGTAACCCAGGCCTTTGACTGGAACCACGGCACCATGATCGGTGCCCTGCTGGCTTCCGGCCAGACCGCTGCCGCAGAGGGCAGCGTCGGCACCCTGCGCCACGACCCGATGGCCATGCTTCCGTTCATGGGCTACAACGCCGGCGACTACCTGCAGCACTGGATTGACATGGGTGAAAAGGGCGGCGACCGCATGCCGTCTATCTTCCTAGTTAACTGGTTCCGCCGCGGCGACGACGGCCGCTTCCTGTGGCCGGGCTTCGGCGAGAACTCCCGAGTACTCAAGTGGATCATTGACCGCATCGAGGGCAATGTTGAGGCTGAGGAGACCGTCGTAGGCCACACCGCTCGCGCCGAGGACATCGACCTCGAGGGCATCGACTTTGATATCGAGGATGTGCGCGCTGCTCTCGCCGTCAACCCAGAGGACTGGGAAGGCGATATGCAGGATAACGCCAGCTATCTCAACTTCCTAGGCTCCCGCGTGCCATCTGAGGTGTGGGACCAGTTCCACGCTCTAAAGGAGCGCGTAGAGAACGCCTCTTAAGCTCTAAGTTCAATAGCACCCAGCGACAGCACTGTTGCTGGGTGCTATTTTTGCAGCACCAACGTCAGATTAGAAACCGCGAATTCCCGCACACCTGGCACGCGAGTTAGCCACCAAGCCCAGCTAGGGTGGTAACGGGGGAAGGCGAGTTTGAGCGCGCCGGTGCGCTGTGCCCAGTGGAGGCCGGCGGAACAGGGGACGTCGAAAAGCGAAGTGCCAAAGACATTCTTGGGCGGGTGACCGTGGCGGCGGGTGTAGCGATCGCGGGCAAACTCGCCGCCCACATAGTGCTCCCACAAGCCGGTCTCGTGGCCGCCAAAGGGGCCTAGCCACACCGTATAGCTCAGGATAGTCAGGCCACCCGGGCGGGTCACGCGCAGCATCTCCTCGCCCATATCCCAAGGATTGGGGATGTGCTCAGCCACGTTGGAGGAATAGACCACGTCAAAAGAGTCATCGGCAAAGGGAAGGTTGGTGCCGTCCCCGCGCACCGAGTTGCTCAAGTGGATGCCAGCCGCAGACATTTCGCCGGCATCTGGCTCTAGTCCCACATAGTGGGCCCCGCGCCGGGCAAAAGCATCCGCAAAATAGCCCGGTCCGCCGCCCACATCGAGTACCCTCGCCCCGGGAAGCTGCACGCCCAGGTCGCGGCCGAGGTTATCTACCAGTGCGGCCGTATCTTCCGCTAGCCCACCGTAGAAAATCTCGGGGTGCGTCTGCTCAAAGCGAAAGGAACGCAACAGCTGCAAGGAGCGACGCAGCGTGGCCATCTCACGGGTATGTCTCATAACCCACTAGGCTAATACCTCACAATGAAGATTCTTTTACTATGCTGGCGCGATTCCACCCACCCGCAAGGCGGGGGCTCGGAGCGTTACTTGGAGCGCGTGGGCGAATACCTCGCGGCGCAGGGCCACGAGGTGGTTTTTCGCACCTCCAAGCACATGAATGCCGCGCGCCGGGAGGTGCGCGACGGTGTGCGCTACAGCCGCGGCGGCGCCAAGTTTGGCGTATATCCACGCGCGTGGGCCGCGATGCTGGCCGGCCGTTTGGGGCTGGGTGACCTGCGCGGCGTGGATGCGGTAATCGATACCCAAAACGGCATTCCTTTCTTCGCCCGCTTGGTATCTGGGGCGCCGACGGTGCTGCTTACCCACCATTGCCATCGCGAGCAGTGGCCGGTGGCAGGTCCCCTCCTGGGCCGCCTCGGCTGGTTCCTTGAGTCCCGGGTGGCTCCGCGTGTGTATCGCGGGGCTCCTTATGTCACCGTTTCTGAGGCTTCCCGCGAGGATCTAGAGGCACTGGGAATTAAGGGTGCGCACATCATTGCCAATGGTCTGGACCCGGTTCCGGACCATGTGCCTTCCCTGGAACGAGAGGCCGACGTGCACTTGGTAACGCTCTCGCGCCTGGTGCCGCATAAGCAGATTGAGCATGCCATGGATACTGTGGCGCAGACCCCGGGCGCGGTCCTGGATGTCATAGGCTCCGGTTGGTGGGAGGCTAACCTGCGTGCCTATGCCGAGGAGCATGGTGTCAGCGATCGCGTGCGCTTTCGCGGTCAGGTAACCGAGGACTATAAGCATGCCTTGCTCGCCCGTGCCGATGCCCTGCTTATGCCCTCCCGCAAAGAGGGGTGGGGCTTGGCAGTAATGGAGGCAGCCCAACATGGGGTCCCCACTGTTGGCTATACGTTTGGCCTGCGTGACAGTGTTATTAACGGTGAGACCGGCATCCTGGTAGAGCGCGAGGAAGACTTCGTGGCGGCCACCAAGCAGCTGCTTGCTGACGCCCCCTTACGCCGCACCCTCGGCTCCAACGCGCGCGATTTTGCCGCTAGCTTCTCGTGGGAGAAGACCGGCGAGCAATTCGCGGAATTGCTGCAAGGGCTAGTAGCGGACAAGCCATCCACAACGCCGTAAACGCCCATGGAACCTGTGGCCGTGGTGCGTCCGTCTCCGCGGCTATAGCACCGTCTACGACAACGACGCCGACACCGATCCGGGCCAGCTGCTTCATATCGTGTGCCTCCCACGCGCGCAGCGCCGCCCGATACTGCGGCGAAGCCTGATCCACCACGGTCCCGTCCACGCTCAATTCCCCGGATTCCACCATGGCCAGCGCCTTGGAATAGGGATCTACCGCCACACCGCCAGGCACCTCTACAAGGTTGGCGCGCTCTGGAAAGAAAGCCACCCGGCCGTCAATCTCGCGCACCAGCTGCTTATCTACCCCCGTATCCCGCGGCGTGAGCACCCCTAGCCGCCCCGGAACCGGAATCAGCTGCACGGCCGCGGCCACGGTGGCTAGTGCCGCCGGCAGGTTCGGCAGCGCACCCAGCGAGGCCACATAAAGCGGCAATGCCAGCATGGTCAGCTTTCCGCTATCGCGCAGTAGCGCCGCCCCTGGAACGTGATCGATGAACCACACCAACGCGCCGGGAACCAGCCAGAAAAACATCGCCCCGCCAAGACCAATAACTGCCAGTATGCTCAGCCGAACGGGAACCCGCCACGCCCCGAGCAGGGCGATGATCGCCACGATGACACCGCATATCGCAAACCCGATGGCTGCTTGTGCATTCCAGATGCCGCCCAAGCGCAGCAGCGCGCCCCCGGTGCCGACGTGCTCTTCGGCTCGCGGGGCAAACGCAGCCACCGCCGCAGCGGTATCGCCGGGCGCAGCGGGATAGAACATGCCCGGAATGGCCCACGGCAAGCACAAGACCACGCCGCCAAGTGCTACCCGCTTGCGGCAGGTCACCGCCGCGGTCACCACGGCAAAGAGTCCACCCGTAGGGGTAAATGAAGCACCCCACATAGCCAGCCACGCCACCCAGCTGCGCTGTTTTCCTGCCCACGCGATGACCGGTAGCAGCCACGCGGCCACCGCAAGGGACCACTGACCCTGCAGGAGGCGCTCGATAACGAAAGGATTGGCCACCGCCACCCCCATCGCGCTCACCGCGGAGGCTGTGGAGCGCGCCCAGCGCGCCGCGGTGAGCGCGGAGGACGCGGCGGCGGCAAAAATGAGCACCCGCGCCGCCCACGCGCCGCCTACTACAGCCAAGAAGCCGTCTTGCGGGGCATTGCGGGCAGGCAAACTTCCGCCGCCGAAAGCCGAAGGGGAAAGCGCCGGATGGCCAAGCAGCGCCATATCGCGCCACAGGAACTCACCGGGCAGGGCGAAGGGCCAGCACACCGCGGCAACGAGGATGAAGCCCCAGGCGAGGAGTAAAAGACGCTTAGCCTTCACGGTGGCGGCGCATGTACATATAGGCAGCACAGAGCAATAGGCCGACGCCGATGGCTTTGCCCGCCCAGCCGACGACCATCAAGGCACGAATGGTGCGAATGACCGGACGCACCTCGTCGAGGCGCTCCGCGCGAGTGTCATCGGACCAGCGCATATCGGCAGCGAAGATGGAGCGATCCTCCGTATCGTTATTGGCCACCATGGTGCCGGCTTGCTGTTCGTCGGCAGCGAAGAAAATCTTGATATTTTCCCGCAGATCCACCATGGTGCCGGTGGTGGGTTCCACGGAGATATCCCGGCCGACGGTATAAAAAGGTTCCACCGTGACCCGGTCAGTGGGATCTAGGCCGAGGAGCTTGCGCGAGTCTTCGTCATAGAACCGCTTCGCCGGACCAGAGATGCGGAAGTCCTTAGCGGCCAGCTGCTTTTCGCCGCTGCCGGAATCGACCGCCTCGGTGGTGATGTTTCTGCGCATATCGGCCAGGGAAATGGGCTGAATATCGTGGTGGAAGGAATAGGTAGGGATACCATCTAGCTTTTCCGTAGTGGTGAAGTCCACCGCCGTGGAGGATTGTGAGGCCAGATCGAAAAAGGGATAGGAGCGCTGCTCGGTCCCGGAGGGGAAAAAGTAGTTGATGCCATCTCGTTCGAAATCTGTGCGGGCCATTCCCGTATCCACTGCCGGCAGGAGGAATTCCCATTTATCCTTAGGGGCAGCCACCGGGTAGGTGGATTCTCGGTTCAACACAGAGTGCTCGGTAATTTGGGCGAGCGGAGTCTCGCCGGCTAGCAGGCGCGATAAAGAATCAGAGTGAGCGAGCGCATCGTCTTCTGCCACCTCAGCGGTCGTGGTGTTGCGCTCGATGGTCAGCAGGTCATGGTGCAGGTAACACCAGATGGGTGCCTTCTTTTCTTGGCACTGCGGATTCTTGCTATCGCCTGTGGCCTTGGCGCCGGCGATAAAGGCGGGCGCATCCATCCACACGCCGGCGGACGGTGCAGTGACAGTGTTGATGTTTTGGTCGAAGGCGAGGGGCCGGGTCTGATTGTTATATAGCGGTGGCACCACAGTGCCCAGCACTAAGAAAATGACGGCGGCAATGACAACCCACGCCAGTGGCGAGCGTGGCCAAAGGTAGCGTTTCATTGCAGTAATATGTCCAATCAGTTTCAGGTCGATCCGGGGTTAGGAGCAAGCGTGCAGCCGCAGGCATCTGTGAAAAGCGTACCCCAGCATCTGCCGGAGCTAGACGGTCTACGCGCGGTCGCCTCCCTTGGAATCATTGTCACCCACGTGTCTTTTCAGACCGGAACTGGGTGGGGGTTTGCCGGGCGCTTCGATTTTTTCGTCGCCGTTTTCTTTGCACTCAGCGCGTTCCTCTTGTGGCGCCGCCGCGGCTTGCACAGCTTAGCCGGCTATGCGCGCTCGCGCGTGGCACGTCTGTTGCCGGCCTATTATGCCTGCGTGGTGGCGGTGATGCTCCTGCTTCCCGACGCCCACTCACTCACCCTCACCCAATTGCTGAGCAACCTGACTTCCACGCAAATTTATGTGGTCGACGGGTTGGCCCCAGGTCTTACCCATCTGTGGTCGCTGTGCGTGGAGTTCTTCTTTTATCTCTTCTTGCCTGTGCTGGTGTGGCTGCTTGGAACGCTGCCGCGGCGCTGGCGCATTGCCGCCATTATCTTGGCAGGAGTGCTCAGCTGGGCGTGGGGATTCGTGCCCTTTGTAGCCGATTACGCCAAGGACCAGGTCAACTCGCAGATCTGGCCGCCCGCGTATGCCTCGTGGTTTGCCGTGGGAATGCTGGCCGCCGAATTCGAAGAAGCCGGCATCAGTCGGCGAGTGCAGCGGGTACTGCGGCCGCGCTGGGCGTGGTGGCTTGCGGCGGCGGTGGTGCTGTGGGGTGCCAGTCGCGAGTGGTTTGGGCCGCAGGGGCTTATCCATCCCGAACCCGCGGAATTTTCCCGCCGGATCATGGCGGGAGCGGCCTTTGCCGCAGTCGTGGTGGTACCGGTGGCTCTAGCTCCGCGGGAGAAATCTTGGCTGACCAGCCCACTCATGCAGGCACTGGGTACATGGTCCTATTCCATCTTCTTGTGGCATGTGGCTATCTTGGGCCTGGCCTTTCCCCTTACCGGGGTGCCGCTTTTTAGCGGGAAACCCCTGGACTTTTGGGTCATTCTGGCCGTGACTGTGGTGGGCACCGTGGTGGTTTCGGCCGCTAGCTATACGCTCATCGAGCGTCCCGGCCGGGATCTTCTCCTCGGTCGGCGGCGAAAAGACAGGCCACGCCCGCGGCACACAAGCAGCTAAGCAAGAGCGAATCACCCGCATAGGAACCAGACGTCCACGGCGCGCGGGCGAGGATGGCTCCAGCCGCAGCGACTACGCCGGGGGCGAGATAGGCGCGCGGGATGGTGGTCCAGCGCACTACCAACCACGCGGCCACGGCCGCCACTGCGGCCGGCCAGCCGGTAAGGGCCAGTGCACCAAGTGCCACGGCGGCTGAGGCAGCGCCCCCACGCGGTGCGTGCCAGGCGGGCTGGGACGGGCGGCGCGCGGCCGCCAGGAGGCACAGGCCGAGCGTCAGCAATCCCAAGGAGCCGCCCAAGAGGAGGGTGGCGCGATAAACCGGCTGGGCGGTGAAGGACATATGGAAGTCGCCGGAACGGCCGGCCGGAATGACAAAAGCCTGGGTGGCGGCGTCGATCTCGCGCGGGGTGAGCTCTTCATTGTCCAAATACCCGCGCAGGCCCTTATTAAAGGCGCGTCCGGTGACCAAGAGGCGGTCTTCCTCGCTGGCTTTAATCGAGTATCCAGTGGGCTCCGAGGGCTCCGGCGGGCGCCAGCCCACCTCGCGAAGGCTCACCCACGGTCCAGTGGTGCGCACACGGTGCGTGCCGGGGCTCAGGGTGAGGGAATCGCCGGGGGAGTAGCGGTGGGCGTCGATAAGCACCGGCTTGGTGGAATCTACCTTTACCCGCATGGGGCGCGGCGCCGTGAAGTCGCGGATGAGCACACCGGTATCTTGCAGCATCTGCTGGAAGAAGAATTGGTGCACATCGGGGGAGGTATCCGGCACGGTCACTACGCGCTCGACCGGCTGGCCCTCTACCCCTAGTTCCGCGATGCCGGTGCGGTGAGACAGCTCCACGCGAATGGCCTCGGTATCGCCGCCGGGAACGCGTACCTCCTGTGAGCGGAAGGGCTGTAAGTCCACGTCTACTGCGGCGCTGCCGGAGCGCACCGTAACCGTGGTGGCGCTGGTGGCCATGAGCTTTAGGCGCGGTTGGGTGAAATGACCGCGCAGCTCAATCCACCCGGAGTCATCGCCCGGCGCGGGCCACCACGCGGTGGAATTTTCCCCATCCACCGCGGCCGTGGCGGACTTGTGCGGTTGGGCGCCACCGAAGGCCGTGGCATCGGCCGCAGAGGAAGAAACCGCCACGGAACCGCCGTGAGTCTCGACCTGGCTAAGAGGCCCCGCGGAGGGATAATCGCGCAGGCGGTTATTTACGTGGCTGGGGTCGTCTGAAGCCAGGGGCGCGGAGATGGGGCCGTCGAGGGTGCCGTAGTTGCGGTCCGTGAGCGTCGGGGTATCGGTGACGATATCGGCGTCGCGATCGACGAGCTGGCGGGTGGTGGGGCCATGGTGGGCGTCGAGAAGCGCCAAGGCTTCCCCGCCGCCGGCCACGCGGACTGGGTCTGTGGGCCCTAAGGACATGCCGGCGTGGTTGAGCAAGATGACATCGACCTCGCCGAAGCGGTGGACCTCGCCGCCAAATTTACTGGCTAGGGCCTCGTCCTCACCGGTGAAGAGATCGTGGCGCACCATGACCGCGCCGATGCCCAGGCGCTGAAGGGAGCGCACGCCGGTGGCTGGGTCCTCCTTCAGTGCGGCCATGACGCCGTCGAGCCCGCGGATGGCCTCTGGTGGCACGAGCGGAATGGCATCGCGCACGGCCCAAGGGACATCGAGCAGCGGCTGGGCCGGCTCATCGCGCGTCCACCCCCAGGTCTGCCGGGCAAAAGACGCCTCTGGGTAGATAAGGGTGCGGGTATCGGCGGCATGGGTATTGATAAAGTCCGTGGCCTCGTGCCAGTAGGAGGGAACCTCCTTATACGCCCCCAGTGGCAGCAAGCGCTGTGACCATGCCGGGGAGATGACCGCGATGCACAGCAGTAGCGTGAGCGCGCCTACCGTCTGCTTCTTGGTAGGCCGCAAGCTGTGCGGTAGCGGCAGGTGCGCGCAGGCGCGCGCGACGCCTAAAAGCAGCGGGATGCGCACCAGCGGATCGAATTTATGCAGGTTGCGCAGCGCGGCCAGCGGGCCATCGAGAGCATCGAGGTACCACCCCGCCTGGCAGCCCAGCACCGCGATGCCCACCACTAGGACAACGGCCCACACACGCGGCAGTTTGGTGAGCCCGTAGATGCCCACGGCCGCGATGCCCATGGTGACCAGCACGAAGAAGGATTCGGTAGCCAGTGCATTGCCCGCCACGCGCTCGGTATCTACAAACGGTGTCCAGCTCGTGGTCCCGCGCAGGATTTCTGGCAGGTTGAGCCAGCGCGTGGTCACGCGAGCGGATTCGATGAATTCCGTAAACGGCGGGGCGTAGCGGCCAAGTACGATAAGCGGGCCGATCCACCAGGCCGATACTGTTAGGCACCCTAGAAGCCAGGCCGCGCCGGGTTTGAATGCGCGGCGGTAAAGCACAATTACCGCGGCCGGGGTGCAGGCGGCGATGGTGGCGGTGGCATTGACCGCACCCATGAGCGCTACGGGGATGGTGGCTGCGGCGGCGTCGCGCCACGTGAGCTTGGCATTGAGGAAGGGCAGGATGACCCAGGGGGCGAGCATGACCGGCCAGGTCTCGGAAGAAATGGCGGTCAGGGTAGAAAGCGCGCGAGGGGAAAGTGCGTAGAGCATCGCCGCCACCCAGACCCACCCGCCGCGCAGGCCTACCTTGCAGGCGAGCTTATGAAAGCCGATGAAGCCAACGCTTAAGACCACCAGCCACCACAGGCGCTGGGCCAGCCAATCGGGCAGTGGCTGGGTTAAAACGAAGAAGGGCCCTTGGGGAAAAAGATAGCCATAGGCCTGATTTTGTAGTTGTCCCAGGGTAAAGGTATCCGTATAGGCGCTCAGTGCCCCGCGGAGAAAATGCAGCGGATTGGCGGCCAGATCATGCTTGGTATCGGCAGCTGTCAGCCCCCACGGCTGCACGAGGAGGATGAGCGCTAGGGCAAAGATCCCCAGCGGGTAGGGGCGGGCAAGCCGCCCGCGGAGGGTACGCACACCTAGTTGCGGGATCCGTACTCAGGGCCGCCCAAAACCGCATCGGAAGCAGAAACCGCATTGCCTTCTGGCACGGTATCGGTGCCGGAGAACTGCGCGATGCCGATGATGGTGATGACGCCGAGCGCGATGCCCACAACAGCGCTACCGATGGCGGGGCCAAGGGTGCGCTTGTTCAAAGAATCGGTTTCCAGAGCCATGGCTAAAAATACTAGCAGCTATTTAGAAGTATTCTGCCTCATCATCGTCCGCGTCTTCCTCGTTTTCCTGCGGCACGATAAAGACGGGAAGGCCGGCATTGCGCACAATCTGATCGGCGGTGGAGTTGGTCCACCAGGCGCGGAAACCTGTCAGGGCGCGGGTGCCGGTCACGATGACATCCACGTCCAGCTCGTGTGCTGCATCAATGATGGCGGAGGAAATAGTGGTGGCGGATTCCACCAAGTGGGCGCGGCCAGCCAAGCCCAGGCTTTCGGCTAGTTCGATGCCCTGGCGGCAGATTTTCAACGCTTCCTCGTAGGCCGGATCCTCTTCGACGCCGTCCGGGGAGACGGTGGACTGGTGCATTCCAGTGCGGCTGACGGCGCGGGCGGTCTGCCGGGCTACGGGTTCCCAAGCGGTGAGGATTTCCACCGTGGTGGGCCGCAGCAGCTGGGCCGCGTGCTCGAGGGCGCGGCCGGCTCGTTCGGTGCCATCGTAGGCAATTAGCATTGTCTCGCCGTTACTCATGTGGCTAGTCTACCCACCGTTTCAGACAGAAGGCGAGGAATATTGCACACTGGAAGGCATGAAAACTCCGCGCATTCTCGCCAGCCTTGCCCTCGTGACGGCCTTGGGCGCCTGCTCCACCTCCCCTCAGGAGGACGCCGAGAGTCAGGACTCCACAACCCCAGCGGCATCGAGCTCACCGGCCGCGACGCAAGAGACGCAAGAAGAGACTTCGCAGGAAGCAGCCCCGCAGCAGGACATCCGCGCCATGGCCGCCTCTGTGTTGATGCCCCCGGTCACCAATTACGACGATGCTAAGGCCAAACTGGATGCTGGCGTGGGCGGAATCTTTATTCCCAGCTGGGCGGATCCCAACCTGCTGCAGGAAGAGGGCCGCGATATTAATGCCCTGCGCCAAGAGGTAGGCCGCGACTTTGAAGTCTCCATCGATTTTGAAGGCGGGCGCGTGCAGCGTTTCTCAGAGATCTTGGGCGAGTATCCCGCACCGCAACAAATGGCAGCCGAGCGTTCCCCGCAAGAGGTGGAACAGCTGGCCCACGAGATTGGCACGAGCCTCAAGGCTCATGGCATCAACGTGGACTTTGCGCCGGTGCTCGACGTCGATGGCAATGGCCTAGAGGTGGTGGGCGATCGGTCCTTTTCCACCGACCCCGCACAGGCGGGTGAATACGGCGCCGCCTTTGCCCGCGGGTTGGATTCCGCTGGGGTCAAGGCCGTATTCAAGCATTTCCCGGGACACGGCCGTGCTTCTGGCGATACCCACCTGGCCGAGGCCGTTACCCCGCCGCTGGAAGAGCTGGAGGGACACGAGTTCATTCCTTTTAAAACCGCCCTCCCTCAAGCGCCGAATGCCGCGCTCATGATGGGCCACCTCGCCGTGCCCGGTTTGGGCGATGGCCAGACTCCTGCTTCTATGCTGCCGGAGGCTTATGGCTTGGCTCGCGAGACCCTGCAGTACGACGGCCCTATTTATACCGATGACATCGGTGGCATGAAGGCGATTGCGGATTCGCTCCCGCTTGCCGACGCCGTCGTGACCTCCCTCAATGCCGGTGCCGATATGCCCCTGTGGTCCACCGAGGGCGATATCAATGCGGTAATCGATGCCGTTGTCGGTGCCGTGGACGAGGGGCGCCTGCCGCGCGAGCGTCTCGAGGACGCGGCCCGCCATGTCAGCGTTCCACCGGCCGACGTTGCAGCCGAGGCCGCACAGGACTAGGAAAAATACCACTAAAACCGTTAACCTTTAAGGCGTGAAAAAGGCAGAAGGAAAAAACGGTGCTAAAGGCTGGCTCATCGCGCTCGGTGTATTTGTCGGCCTTGTCCTGATCGCGGGTATTGCTTATGCCTGGGATGTCGCGGCAAACCAGGACAAGATTCCGCGCGCCGTTTCCGTCAACGGCGTGGACATCTCCGCCATGGATCGCACTGCCGCCGTGGAGAAGCTCGAAGATGAGCTTGCGGGCGTAGAGACCGAACCCGTTTCCGTCACCTCCGGTGACCTTCACACAGAACTCGTCCCTTCCGAATCGGGCCTTGCCCTGGATAACCAGCGGGCCGTGGACAATATTAAGGAGCCTTCCCTCAACCCTTTCACCCGCCTGTATAGCTTCTTCCGTTCCACCCGGGATATTCCGGTAGAGACCAACGTAGATGAAGCCCAGCTGCAGCCTGCCTTGGAGCGGGTGAAGAAAAACCTTTCCACCGACCCTGTCGATGGCATGTTGGAGCTTAACAACGGCGAGCTCAAGGTCACCGACCCGAAGCTTGGCCAAACCGTGGATGCCGGCTCCTTGCACAACGCGGTCACAGAAAACTGGCTCGATTCCGAGGGCGTGGACGTGGACCCAGAAGAGGTAGAACCGGCCATCAATGATGCGGCCATCGAGGCCATGCGCACCGGCGACGCCGCTAAGGCGCTGGATAATCCGATTACCTTGAAGGCTAAAAATAATGTCACGGCTACCCTGAATAAGCCGGAAATCTCCCAATTCACCAGCATTGAAAAGAAGGACGGCAAGCTCAAGCTCGCCGTGGATACCAACCGCGCGCAGGAGCTGTTGGCGGAGCGCTCTGAGGGCGCCGATGTGCCCGGTGTGAATGCCAAGATTTCCTTCAACGGCAACGACAAGCAGGTCACCCCGTCCGAAGATGGCGAAATCATCGACTGGGAGCCGACCATGAAGGACTTTGACAAGCGTGTGACCGGTGACGACCGCGAGTGGGACGCTACTTATAAGCCGGACCCTGCCGAGTTCACCACCGAAGACGCCAAGAAGGCGACCTTTAACGATACCGTTGGCGAGTTCACAACCGAGGGCTATTCCGCTGCCTCGGGCAAGAACATCGAGCTGGTGGCCCAAGAGGTCAACGGCGCTGTAGTCAACCCCGGCGAGACCTTCTCCCTCAATGGCTACACCGGCCCGCGCGGCACTGCCCAGGGCTATGTGGAATCCGGCATCATTATTGATGGCCACTCCGGTTCCGCCGTCGGCGGTGGCATCTCCCAATTCGCCACTACCTTGTACAACGCTGCCTACTTTGCGGGCATGGAAGATACCGCCCACACCCCGCACTCGTACTATATTTCGCGCTACCCCGCCGGCCGCGAGGCCACCGTTTACGAAGGCGCCATCGACCTGCAGTTCACCAATACCTTCAACACCCCGGTCCGCATTGAGACCGACTTCGGGGGCGGCAAGATTACCGTGCGTTTGAAGGGCACCAAGACCGTTGACGTTGAGTCTGTGAACAATGGCCGCTGGGCCAATACCGACCCACAGCCGATGTCTGTGCCAGGCAGCGACTGCTCGCCTTCCTCTGGTGCGCCAGGCTTTACGACGTCTGATACCCGCATCATCAAGGACCTCGGCGGCAAAGAGCTCTCCCGCGAGACCACCACCACGGTCTACGACCCGCAGCCCATCGTCCGCTGCGGCTAGTAGGCTCGGAGCCATGGAAGAGAGAACTCTGACAACGCTCATCTTTGGCAATGTGGTTATCGAATCGAACCTGCGCGGGGCAGAGCTGCGCGTTTACAGCGAAGATTGGCGCGGATATCAGCTCCGGACTGACCTGGGAGTGACGTTCCGTGCCCCGCTGGATAATATCCGTGGCACCGTGCCTCAGCGTGATATGGCCGAGCTTGTGGAGAGATTCTTGAAGCCGGCCGCCGCAGAACTAGAGGCGCACTATCCAGGCGGGGTAGAGCGGACACAAAAAGAACTTGCCCAGTGGTTAAGCGCCACAGACTAGCAAGAAAATTCCCCCCGAAAATTGGAGCCGACGACGGGAATCGAACCCGCGCTAGCAGCTTGGGAAGCTGCAGTTCTACCATTAAACTACGTCGGCACTGCGCGTTGATGCGCTCCGGCCTACTATACACCTTGGCCTTCGGCATGAGTAGAATTGGGGCCGTGCTTCTTTCAGATCGTGATATCCGTTCCGCCATCGACGCCGAAGAGTTGGGCATCGAGCCCTTCGACAGCGAGCTTATCCAGCCCTCCTCGGTAGACGTGCGCTTGGATAAATATTTCCGTGTATTCAATAACTCGCGGTATACGCATATTGACCCCAAAGAGGAAATGCCGGATCTCACCACCTTGGTGGAGGTAGAAGAAGATCAGTCCTTCATCCTGCACCCAGGCGAGTTCGTGCTCGGTGCTACGTTGGAAAAGTTCACCCTGCCTGCGAACTTGGCTGGCCGCTTGGAGGGCAAGTCTTCCCTCGGTCGCCTAGGATTGTTGACCCACTCCACCGCGGGCTTTATTGACCCAGGCTTTTCCGGTCACATTACGCTCGAGCTTTCTAATACCGCCAACCTACCCATTGCCTTGTGGCCGGGCATGAAGGTGGGGCAGCTGGCGATTTTCAAGATGACTTCAGCAGCTGAAAGCCCTTATGGCACGGGTTCGCTGGGGTCGAAGTACCAAGGCCAGCGTGGCCCGACGCCATCGAAGTCTTACCTGAATTTTCGATAGGCTTAAACCGGTATTCACATAAGGCCTTTAAGATAAGGCCTTATGCGTATGACTGTAATCGGCACCGGATACCTGGGTGCAACCCATGCTGCCTGCATGGCCGAGCTCGGCCATGAAGTACTAGGCGTGGACGTAGATGAAAATAAGATTTCCGCTCTCAAATCGGGCCAGGTTCCATTCTATGAACCGGGCTTGCCCGAGGTTCTGGAGCGCAATATCGAGGCCGGCCGCCTCGATTTCAGCACGGACTACGAAGAAGCAGCCGAGTTCGGCAACCTGCACTTTTTGGGCGTCGGTACTCCGCAGCGCCGTGGTTCCTATGCAGCGGATATGACCTACGTTAAGGCCGTTATTACGGACCTGGTGCCCAAACTCAAGGGCGATCACATCATCTTCGGTAAATCTACCGTCCCGGTCGGCACCGCCGCGGAGCTCCAAGAGCTAGCCAATGAGCTTGCCCCAGAAGGCACCACCGTGGAAATTGCCTGGAACCCGGAGTTCCTGCGCGAGGGCTATGCCGTCAAGGACACCATCACCCCAGACCGCATCGTGCTCGGCGTTGGTGAAACCAACAATGAAAGTCGAGCTGAAGAGGTCGCGCGTGAAGTCTATGCCCAGCCGCTCTCGCAAGACACCCCATTTATTGTCACGGACTGGCAGACCGCGGAGCTGGTCAAAGTCTCCGCTAACGCATTTCTAGCCACCAAGATTTCCTTTATCAACGCAGTCTCCGAAATCTGCGAGATTGCGGGCGCGGACGTGACCGCGCTTGCCGACGCCATTGGGCTCGACGAACGCATCGGCCGCAAGTTCTTAGGCGCCGGTCTCGGCTTTGGTGGCGGTTGCTTGCCCAAGGATATTCGCGCCTTCATGGCCCGCGCCGGCGAACTTGGCGCCGACCAGGCGCTGACCTTCCTGCGCGAGGTAGACGCTATCAATATGCGCCGCCGCGACCGCGTGGTAGACCTTGCCAAGGAAGCCTTCAATGGTTCTCTGCTTGGTCACCGCGTGACCGTGCTGGGCTGCGCGTTTAAGCCAAATTCCGATGACGTGCGCGATTCGCCCGCCCTTTCCGTGGCCGGTTCCTTGTCCTTGGCCGGTGCGGCAGTAACCGTCTATGACCCAGAGGGTATGGACAACGCCAAAAAGGTATTCCCCACCTTGGATTACGCCGCAGACACTGATGACGCCCTGAGCGAGGCCGAGCTGGTGATTTTGGCTACCGAGTGGAAGCAATTCAAGGAATTGGATCCGCAGCAAGCGGGCCAGCTCGTGGACAATAAACACATTATCGACGGCCGCAATGTGCTGCCTGTCGCGGATTGGCAGCAGGCAGGCTGGAAGGTTGAGGCCCTAGGCCGCACCCTCTAGGTTCTCAACTGCCTAGATACGAAAGGCTGAGCAGCGTCGATGCTGGCTCAGCCTTCCGCTTAGGCTTAAGCTTTTGTACGCTTTGGCACCGTGAAGGCCGCAATGGCCGTAGTGATGGGAACCGCGAGGGTCAATGCCATCGCGCCCACTCCAGAACGCAGCAGCTCAGTAGCGACGAGATCGCTGCTCAAAATCTGTCCGGCAGGGCGTTCTGCTGCGGTAATCAGCATGAGCAGCGGCAAGGTCGCGCCGGTATAGGTGAGAATCAGCGTATAGACCATGGAGGCAATATGGTCGCGGCCCACCTTCATTGCGGAGAGGAAAAGCTGTGTAGGGCGGGCATCAGGATCCGCTTCGTGGAGTTCGGTAATGGTGGATGCTTGGGCCACGGCGGCGTCGGCAAGGCTGCCCAAGGCGCCAACTACAAAGCCGCACAAGAGCACGCCCACGATGGATACATCAGGCATATAAAGAAGTAGCTTGAGGTTGTCCTCAGAACTGTAGCCCTGCAACTGCGAACCATCGATAGTGGCCCATGCCAGCACCGCTGCGAGAATGAGAGCGGTGAGGGAACCACCCACCGCCGATGCCGATTTCCAATTCATGCCGTGGACGAGAGGAACGGCCAGCAGAATGATGGCAGAGCAGGCTACAAGGGCGGACCACAGGGGATTATGAGCGTCGATAAGAGCGGGGACGAGGAACGCAAAGATCACGCCTAGGCTGAGCGCTAAGCCGATAAGGGCGCGTACGCCATGCCACGCCGCAAAAGCGATAATGACGACGGCGACGATAACCGCCCACAGAGCTAGGCTTCCGGTGCGCTGATAATCAGCAAAAGCATAGGACACAGCGCCGGAAGGGTCATCTGCCTTAGAAAGAACAATCTTGTCGCCCGGTTTAAGCTGCGGATCGCCGGCATTGCCGTAGGTGACCAATTGGGTCATGCGTCCTTCGTCCTCGCCGGAGGTGATATTGACTAAGGCGCGGTCGCACTGCACTTCCTCAGACCCAGGAATGAGCGGCGGTTTATCAAAGGCCTGTCCAGTAAGTTCCGATTGGCAAGCAGAGTGATCTGTCGTGTCGACCGTGCCCTCGACCTGTGGGTGGTTGAGGGCATAGGTTTGCTGAAAATCGGTGGAGGTGTGCTCGGAAGCTGGACTCTGAGGCCACAGCAATGCCATGCCCGCAATGGTGGCTATAAGCGCTGTGACGAGCACGCCGAGCAAGGCTAACCGCCATGGATGGTGAGCTAACGAAGTAGAGAGCCGACCCCATGAACTTCGAGTCGGCTGAGGCTTAGGTGCCGCAGAATGTCTTCCCATGCACCATATTGTTATGGATTATTACTATCATTAGCAACTGGCGGGGAAGAAAGCTACTGCTTATAGCTCACCAGGAAGTTGCCAAGGCGCTCAATGGCGTTTTCGATCTGGGATGCCCACGGCAGCGTGACTACGCGGAAGTGATCTGGGTTCGGCCAGTTGAAGCCGGTTCCCTGAACCATGAGGATCTTTTCCGCCTTCAAAATATCCAGCATGAGCTTGGCATCATCATGGATTTCATACACATTCGGATCCAGGCGCGGGAAGAGGTAGAGCGAGCCCATGGGTTTTACCGCGGAAACGCCGGGAATCTCATTGAGCTTCTCGTAGGCGATATTGCGCTGGCGTAAAAGACGCCCGCCGGTACCGGTGAGCTCAAAGATGGACTGCCGGCCACCCAGCGCCACCTGGATAGCGTGCTGCGCCGGTACGTTCGGGCACAGGCGAGTTCCGGCCAGAAGCTCAAGGCCTTCGATGAAGCCACGGGCGTGGTGCTTAGGGCCGGTAAGTACCATCCAGCCGGCGCGGTAGCCGCACACGCGGTAGGCCTTGGAGAGACCGTTAAATGTGATGGTGAGTAGGTCAGGGGCTAGGGAAGCGATGGAGATGTGCTGCGCGCCGTCATAAAGAATGCGGTCATAGATCTCATCGGCCAAGATGAGCAGGTTATGCTCGCGGGCGATGCTGACAATCTTCTGCAGTACTTCGCGCGAGTAGACCGCACCCGTTGGGTTATTCGGGTTAATGACCACGATGGCTTTGGTCTTATCCGTAATCTTGGACTCGATGTCCTCGATGGATGGATTCCAATCATCCTCCTCATCACACAGGTAATGCACTGGGGTGCCACCTGCCAGGGACGTAGCAGCGGTCCACAATGGATAATCCGGTGCCGGGATGAGAACCTCATCGCCGTTATTAAGCAGCGCTTGAGTGGTCATGCTGATGAGCTCGGAGACGCCATTGCCCAAGAAGACATCGTTGATATCGAAGGGTGGGAAATCCTCCAGCTCGTAGCGGGTAACGATGGATCGACGGGCAGGAATGATTCCTTTGGAGGTGGAATAGCCCTGGGAAGTAGGCAGGGCGGCGATCATATCGCGCATGATGACATCGGGTGCTTCGAAGCCGAAGACGGCCGGGTTACCGGTGTTGAGTTTCAAGATGGTGTGACCATCGAGCTCCATGCGTTCCGCTTCCGCAGAGACCTCGCCGCGGATGTCATACGCGACGCCCTTGAGTTTGTCGGATTGGTCAAAGATGCGGTGTTTGGGAGAAGTCATGGGAATATTGTGCCACGATTCACAGCTGCACAAAATGCTTCAACACCGGCGATGACTATTTTTTACTCCACTCGCTGAACTTCCGCTTGGCCAGATCCATGGCTTGGCCGGTAATTTCGCCAGCTTGCATACGGCGATCGGCCCACATCTTTTCCTCGATCATTTTTTGCTGCGCGCGCTCATGCGCCGTGAGAGCGCGAATCTCGCGCAGCTGCTGCCGCTCAACCTGGCGCACGGATGGGGCGTGCCACGAGGAGGGGCCGACCTTGGCGACGTAGAGCATGATCCACAGGATAGGGATGAGTGCGGCTGCCGTGACGCCACCTAACAGTAGCCATGGGTTGCTCATGGTAGCGCTCAAGAAGATCAGCGTGGGGCTTGCTACTGCAAGCACCACAGAGCCGGAGAGAGCAGTCGCAAACTTCGGTTTCTTGCCTGCATTATGGGCGCGCGTGACTTCTCCCCGAGAATAGATCTTGACCTCGTGGGAACCACGCGCCGGAATGTCTTGGAAGACGGGCACGAGGTCTTGGTGGGTGCTGGCGCGCATGACATCGTCCGAGCGGTCCTCGAACTCCTCCATGGTTAACCGGCCTTCACCCACGGCGCGGGCGAGGTCATTGATGGCATCGTTGCGCTCGGAATCGGACAGGCGCAGAGTCCGATTGACAGGGGAAGAACCAAAGTTATTACTCACGTTTTCCAGTCTAGGAAAATTCTGCCCTTCCAGGGACGTGCTCTCAGCGAACGCAGCCTATAGTTCCTTGGATTCAGCGTCAGGGGTCTTCTCGTCCTTCTTTTCTTGCTGGTTTCCGCCCACCAGGCTGGCCAAGAATGGGAAGATGGCGACGGTAAGCGCTCCACCGGAGACGAAGATCGAGGCATTCTCGGCCTCCATGATTCCGGAATTGACCGCCAGGGACGTTACCGCCACGATGATTGGCAGACCGGTAGCGGAATACAAACCTACTTGGAGGCGCTCGCGGAAGGTTTCAATATCAGATCCGGTATGCCCAACATTTTCGCGCAAGAAGACGGGCAGGCCACGCGTCACTAAGATGAGAGCCGGAATGCCCAGTACCTTCCACGGATTATGAGCGATGGTATCCCAGCTAATGCTCATGCCAGAGACCACAAAGAAGACCGGAATAAGCATCGAATAAAACACCACATCGAGGCGGTGTTCTAGGCGGCGGTGGAATTCATCCGGGATAATACGGTTCAAAATGATGCCGGCAGCAAAAGCACCGAGCACAATATCGAGTTCAAAGACTGCGGTAACGGCCATAAGAATGGCCAGAATAAGGATGATAAGACGCAGAATCGTTTGGTTGGTTGAGCCCGCACCAGAGATAAAAGCGGTCTTTACCCAAGGGATCGTTGATGCGATAGCCGCCGGCATGATGGCGACGGCAACGGCGATGATGATGAAGAACAACAAAATGATCATCGTCGTCAGCGTGGAACGAGTACCCAGCAATAGTGCCATTGCGGTAATGGGGGCGACCTCACCAATGGCACCGTGAATCATCACAGAGTTGCCCACCTTGGTGCCCAGAATGCGGTCCTGCTTCAGCATCGGCGTGAGCGTGCCCAGCGCCGTTGAGGTCAGTGCCAAGGCGACCACGATGGCTCCTGGCACGTTATCTACTAGGAAGTAGGCGCCCACTCCACAGGCGAGGGCACAGATTGCCCAAGTGGATAACGCCGTTCCGGCTTCCTTTGTTTTGAGGGTGGAGATTTGAATTTCAAAGCCCGCGAGGAGAAATAACGCTCCCACGCCGAGCTCCTTGAGCATTTCGATGCCTTCGTCCTCGGCGGCTAGTTCAAGCACCGAAGGGCCAATAATCATGCCGAAAATCAGCAAGAGGGCTACCGATGGAAGACGGTGGCCCAACATATAGGAGACCAGCGGCGCCAGCAGGGCCGCGGCCATGATCCAAGCGAAGGAGACGAGGGAGTGTGTATTTTCGGTCGCGCCTGCTGCTAGCAGTAGGGCATCGGTGGGGAGTCCCGCATTAAAATGCATGGACTACAGCGTACGCACCCATGCCCCTGCGCGCCTACTCAGATTCAGGCGGCTGTGGCGCGCTTTCCGACGCCGGCGGTGCCGGAGCTGCAGGCGGAGCCGGCGGCGCAGCTTGTGTGGGCTTCGGGGCTGCAGGTGGCGTCGGTGCCGACGGAGCAGAAGGTGCACTTGGTGCAGGCGCAGCCGGTGCGCTTGGAGCTGCCGGTGCCGCGGGTGCGTTCGGCGGTGTTGGAGCGGCTGGTGCTTTCGGTGCAGGTGCTGCTGGGGCACTCGGTGGGGTAGGCGCGGTCGGTGCTGCGGGAGTTGCCGGTGCTTGGGGAGCTTGCGGTGCAGCTGGCGTTGTCGGTGCTGATGGAGCAGAAGGTGCACTTGGTGCAGGCGCAGCAGGTGCCGCGGGCGCTGCGGGTGCGTTCGGCGGCGTTGGAGCGCTTGGTGGTGTTGGAGCGGCTGGTGCTTGTGGTGCAGGTGCTGCCGGGACACTCGGTGGGGTAGGCGCGGTCGGTGCTGCGGGAGCTGCCGGTGCTTGGGGAGTTTGCGGTGCAGCTGGAGGCGTTGGCGCTGATGGAGTAGAAGGTGCACTTGGCGCAGGCGCAGCCGGTGCCGCAGGGGCGGCGGGCGCGCTTGGTGCCGCGGGTGCGCTGGGAGCTGCCGGGGCCGAGGCGGAGGGGGCGGGAGCGTTAGGAGCGTCGGCAAGCGGGGCATCATTGGTGCCGGTGGACTTCTGGTGGCGCACCGGAGTGGCAAGGAAGGCCTTGGGGTGGGGCTCAGGCAGGGTGCCGGTCTTGTCGAGGGAAATGGAATTGCGCAGCATAACTGCCACGTCATTGACCTTGGTGGTGGGGGCAGAATCCTGCGCCAAGGACTTCACGCCGCCGGTCATCATGACATTACAGAAGGGGCAGCCGGTGGCAATTTCTTCCGCGCCGGTTTCCAAAGCCTGTTCGGTGCGGAAGTCATTGATGCGGGTGCCAAGCTTTTCTTCCATGAACATGCGGGCACCGCCGGCGCCACAGCAGAAGGCCTCGTCGCGGTTCTTGTCCATCTCGCGCAGTTCCACGCCGGTGGCCTCGAGCAGCTCGCGTGGGGGATCGAAGACCTTGTTGTGGCGGCCGAGGAAGCAAGGGTCGTGGTAGGTAATCGGCTTGCGGTTTTCCGGCGTACGCGGCACCGGCTTGAGCAGGCTTTCGCGTACCAGGCGGTTGAGCAGCTGGGTGTGGTGGAAGACGTCGAAATGCCCGTCAAAGTCTGGGTACTCGTTGCGGATGGTGTTAAAGCAGTGCGGGCAAGTGGTGATGATCTTGCGCTGGCCCTCCGGTACGCCGTCGAAGGCGTTGTTGAGGGTCTCCACGTTTTGCTGCGCCATCATCTGGAAAAGGAACTCGTTGCCAGCGCGGCGGGCAGGATCGCCCGTACAGGTCTCGCCGGTGGAGAGGACACCAAACTTCACGCCCGCGGTATGCAGCAGGTCTACGACCGCACGGGTGGTGCGGCGGCCGTCGTCATCATAGGCGCCGGCGCAGCCCACCCAGAGCAGGTATTCCATATCGGAGAAATCGGCCTCGTCCTCACCGATGATGGGCACGTCGATGCCATCGGCGCGGGCCTCATCGATCCAGGCGCGGCGCTCAGAATTATTCCGGCCCCACGGGTTGCCCTTGTTTTCCATGTTCTTGAATAGGCCGGTGAGCTCAGATGGGAAGTCAGATTCAGCGAGCACCTTGAAGCGGCGCAGGTCTGCGATGTGGTCGATGTGCTCAATATCGGTAGGACACTGATCCACGCACGCACCACAGTTGGTACAAGACCACAGCACATCATCATCGATAACGCCGGCCATGGACAGTACATCCAAGCCCTCGTGCGGGTTGTAGTTATCCAGCGCTCCCTGGCGCAGGTCCATCATGAGCTTTTTGGGGCTCAGTGGCTTCTCGGTATTCCAGGCTGGGCATAGCTCCTGGCAGCGACCACACTCGGTACATGAAGTGGAATCCAGCAGCATCTTCCAGCTGCCTGGTGTGATGTCCTCTTCCAAATCCGGGGTGGGCAAGGACTGCAGTGCCTTTTCACCG
Organism: Corynebacterium sp. LaCa_205; assembly: GCF_057458085.1. NCBI lineage: Bacteria > Bacillati > Actinomycetota > Actinomycetes > Mycobacteriales > Corynebacteriaceae > Corynebacterium > Corynebacterium sp. LaCa_205. The sequence continues at coordinate 2,261,170 of NZ_CP190931.1, read as the reverse complement.
GTGGCATTGCGTTGGAAGAAAATATTGAAAAAGCTGGTGAAGCGGTGCCACATGACGCCCCACTGGAAATTGCGGGAGATAAAGACGATAAACAGCATGCCGGACAGCAGCTTGAACAGGGCGAAGAAGCTCACCAGGGCCGGTGACTCGGGGAAGAGCTTGGCCAAGTGGATACTCAAGAAATCCGCCCAGGCGGAACCGCCGCCGTAGGTGGCGATCTTGGTGGACTTCACCAAGATCATGCCGAGGCCCTCGGAAAAGACGATGAACTCTACCCAGCGTGCGGAGGCGGTCTGGGAGTTGAAGAAGCGGCTGCCACGCTCGGTATCGCCGAGCTTGAGGCGCACACCGATGAGGAAGCCAATGCCGAGCACCGTCGCGATGCCCAAGACTTCTTCCACAAAGTGGTAGACCGGCCAGTGGCTGAGCCACGGCCAGCCCTTATTCGGTGCGAAGGTTTGGATATAGGCCTCGAACCACACCAGGATGCCGAAAAGGAAGCCCACCATCACCAGCCAGTGGGCGGCATTGACTAGAGGTTTTCCCTTGAAATGGGAGTGGCCAAAGACCTCTGCAATCACGCGCCATAAACGCTTGCCTATATTATCGGTGCGTTTGAGCTGGGTAGGCCCGCCCGAGCGGATGAACTTGAAGAGGGCCCATACGCGGGTGAAAAAGTACAACCACACCGGAATCGATGCGGCTATAGCGATCCAACCGAACACGGTGGTCATGCGTGCTCCTTTAAAACTGATGCTCCACGTTTCTCTCTACCTTAAAGCCTAGGGCTGGAAATCAGAGAGTCTGCATTCAGTGCGGAGGCGTGACGTCCTAATAACGAAAGCCGCCCTCAGCCTCTGCGCGATCGAACGCACGAGAAGCGATAGGCACCATACGCAGCTTTCGGGGCAGTACTGAGAATGCGACTCTGACGCTGCGAGAGAAAAGCTTGAGCCTGCGCGCGTCCTTCTTAGTCCACTCCCAACCCAGTTTGTTTCGCAGCTTGTCAGGAATGAGACCAATAGCTACCCACAACAAGAGGCGTGAAGCATATGGAGAAATAGGGCGCCACAGCCAGTTAGGGACTTTGGGATCAGGGCTGTCTAGTGTCAACCCATTGATAATGCGAGAACGCTCAATGGTTTCGCTTATTGAGAGCTCATCGATCATGCGATCCATGTATTTTTCATACTCGGCATATGACTTAGGTGCATCATCGGGTTCAGCGACGCCATAGAAGCTGTACCAAGTCCGAGTCTCCTGGAATAAACGCTCGCGCTCCTCGCTGCTCAGAGGGTTCATGAAATTGCCCGCCAAGGCATATGGCATAGCAGCGAAAGTGGCGTGCGCCCAGTAATAGACCTCAGGGTTTAGAGGGTGGTAGCGACTTCCATCGGGGTGAGTTCCCTTAATGTCTTTGTGAAAATCACGAATCATGATGCCAACTTCTGGGCCCTCATAAACTGTTCGAATAATTGGGAACGCAGAGCGGACCAAGCGGGCTACCTCATTGTCAAAGACATTGGAGTGCTGGACCAGGGAACGGCTAATGTCGCGGTGTGCAATTTGGAGAAGTCCGGCGGACAGAGCGACGAAAGCGGAACGCCAATCACCAAAACGCTGCCACAGTAAAGAATCTGGACCAAGCTCTGGGAGTTCCGGCTGGCTTGGATGGGCCGTGGAGTCAACGAAAGTAGTGCTGGTGGGATTGCTCAGGTTAGTCATCATGCCTCCTTGAGGGCGGTAGCTTTATTGCGCTGTTAGGTAGTGGAAGAGACGGTCTGGGCGTCATAGTTGCTAGCAGTTGTAAATGCGTGCGCGCCGGCGTCGAATCCTGCAAGGGTAGTTCGTATGCCGCGGACGGTACCCGGCTGAACTAGCCACTTATCGTGCTTTACAGTCAGTGCGCCTGGACCGCGAATCTCCAATTGGCGTACGTATCGACGGCAGTGATCAGCGCGCGCTTCTACTGCTGCGAGTGGATGCCGCTTCAAGTAAGAATCCTGTGGCACTGGCCCATCAACGAATAAAGTATTGGGAAGCCCCAGTACCTCAATTCCGTGATGAAGATATAAGTCATCGATCTTGGTATGCGGCCGTCCTGGAACTGAAATCCATGGTGAACTTTCTCCGGTAGCTCGGATAAGAACATCAAAAGATCGGGATTCAAGTCCCGATTCTCCACTGTAGGAAACGGTCCAGTGACCTTCTTCAGCATCGAATTCTGCTGCCGTTACCTCTGTTGAGCCGCGGAATATGGCACCGCTCGCTTCGACGGCAGCTTCGAGGTGCTGCGAAATCGACGCCGGTGACCCATCGGTTCTGGTCAGTCGAAGGTACGGGGTGCGAAAATGAAAAGACCGAGAGACCCTTGGCGCATTAGGCGAGGTGAACTGACCTCCGATCTCCGAGTTCTTATCAAAAAGTGTCGTGTCGAATCCGGCGAATGCGCACTCAGAGGCGGCAGCGCATCCTGTCACCCCGGCTCCAATCACGGCAACGGTTGGTCGACGGTAGGGCTTGAACATTACTGTTCCTTTCGAGGTTGCAACGGTAGGGTGCGGAACCTTTCGTATCGAGTAGTGGATTTGGGGGGTTAAACTATCGCGGGATGATATGTGATGATACACACATTTATTGTTGATGTGAAGCGCAGCACACAAAATGTGTAGTTGTGTGATGTCTTGGGATGCTAGGGAAGAAAACGGAGAAACCTACCTAGGCGAAGGGCAGCGGTCATAAGGCTGCCGTAGAACCGGCGTGGTAGCCACCGCGGATCTCGCATCGGCATAATTCGCTGGGCGGAAATGTTCTTGGCCTCTGTGTACTTTGTCAGGCCTTCTTCACCATGGCGGCGAGCTACACCGGATTCTTTTACTCCTCCCAGTGGGGTAGAAATTGATGCCCACGTCGCGGCGTAACCGTCATTAATGGTGACACCTCCGGCGTCTATTCGTTCTGCGATGTCGCGCGCAGTCTCCGGCTTGCCAAACACGGATGCGTTTAGTCCATACGAGGTTTCATTTGCCAGGAAAATTGCCTCATCGATGTCACGAACTCGTTGGACAAAAACTACTGGTCCAAAGACTTCCTGGGTTGCCAATTTGATGTCCGCGCCCACATTGGTCAGAACAGTGGGTTCGAAATGATATGGACCGATGTCTGGTCGGGGCTTTCCGCCTGTAAGGACAGTTGCTCCTTTTGCTCTTGCATCATCAACCAATCCTTGCACTCGGTCCAGTTGCTCCGGACCGATCAAAGAGCCCATAGTGTAACCCCAATTCAGTCCCTTGCCTAAGACGATGGATTCCGTGGCTCTTTGAAAGGCTCTTAAGAATTCATCATAGATGGACTCAGGAACATATATTCGCTCGATGGATACACAGAGTTGTCCAGAATTGGAAAAGCAGGCCGTGGCTATGGTGTCAATATGCTTTTCGATGTCTGCATCGGGAGCAATAATCATCGGGTTTTTACCGCCAAGTTCAGCGGAGTACCCTACGAGCCGCTCACCCACCGTTTTTCCTAAAATCTTGCCGGTTTGGGTAGAGCCTGTGAACATGAGGTAATCGCACTTCTGTGAGATGGCACCACCTACAACTTCCCCAGAGCCCGTGACGATTTGTAGAACATCATGGGGAAGACCCGCCTCTTGGAGTAGGCGGAGAGAAATGAGATTTGAAAAGGGCGTGGACCAATCTGGTTTCGCTACCACTGCGTTTCCTGCAATTAGGGCTGCAATGGCATCAGAAATCCCTAGGGCGAGAGGATAGTTCCAAGGGCTAATCTGGCCCACGACTCCCTTGGGGAGCCTTTGTAGAGAAGTGCTGGTAATTAGGGGGAACGCCCCCGGCCGCTTAACGGTCGGTAGCAGTTTAGGGGCAATGTTGGCGTAGTAGCGTGCATTGTTAAGCACGTCGAGCACCTCGTCGTATGCAGCGGTGCGATCCTTGCCAGTTTCTAGCTGGATGAAATCCGCAAGGAGTTCTCGGTGCTTTCCCACAAGGCGGTGGAATCGCCGGAAAATCTTCACTCGGTCTTTGACGTCAAGTTCTGCCCAACCTTTTTGAGCTTTGCGGGCACGCAGAAAGGCTTCATCAACATCTGCGTCGGTTCCCGTTCCAACCCAGCCAAGTTCTTCATCAAAGAGCGGCGAGTTAACGGCATGGTGTTCACTGCTATCTAAGGAGCCGGTAGCGAAGTTTGTAGATAGTTGCTGCAGCTCCGATAAAAGGTCCTGAGGTAAGGGTCGTTCTTCCAGGCGGTGTGGTAATGGCATGAAAAGCTACTCCAGAAAGCTAAAGGTTCGTGAGCTGGTCTGCTCACGAACCCGGTGTGGATGAATTAGAACGGGCAGCCTGCAGCGCGGCGCGCTGCAACTGCGTCATTAGAATCGCCTTCGGCATTCGGTTTAGCCGTATCGGAAGCCTCGGCGGCTTCATTCTTGGGCTGGTAGGCCTGAATGGTCTTAGGCTCCTTGTATTTGCCCTCGATCATGCCGTTTTTGATCATTAGTGAGCGGCCCGGTTCCATGAAGCGCTTGTCCTCGGGGAGGAGAGTGAAAACCTTTCGAATAGCCTTAGCTATGCGATCGAAGCGCTTTTGGTCTCGCGAGGTCCATTCCAGATCTAGAATCCGGCGATACTTTTCTGGCAGGGTGCCAATAGTGAGCCAGATAGTGCTGCGCATGATCGGCTTCCAGATAATTTTCCACAACCGAGGCGGGACACCATCGGGGGCCTTGACTGGTTCTACACGAGCTGTGCGCAGCGCGAAGTCGACCGTCTCGTTGCGCTCAAGCACGTTTTCAACCATGTCATCCATATAGGCGACGAGATCGTCATAGTTGTCAATGACTGGGCGCTCAGACATGCCGTACTTATCCCACCACGTCACGCCTTCGCGGACCAGTTGATCGCGCTCAGCCTTGGTGAAAGGCGTGCCAAATAGATCCTGTGCATAAATAACGCGATAGACAAAGGTGGCGTGAGCCCACCAGTAAGTTTCCGGATTGAGGGAGTGGTATCGCTCGCCGCTTTGCAGGGTTCCTTTGATAGTCACGTGATAATCGCGGATGCGCTCGGCTAAGTCTCCATCGTCGTAGATGGACTGAATGATTTGCGGTGTGGAGCGTTGAAGGCGTGCGAAGGGCTCGTCAAAAAACTTGGAGTGGTCGAGCAGTGATTGTCCGATGGCCGGGTGCATATTCTGCAAAATTCCGGTGTACCCGCGCAAGAGCTGTAGGCGGTTGTCTGAGCCCCATTTCCAAAGCAGGGAGTCAGGACCTAATGGGGCACGGCGCAGCTTGCGCTTAGATTCGTTGTTAGCAGTGTCCTGGCTAGATTGACTAATTTCAGGAGAATTTTTGGAATCAGGCAAGTTAGACATTGGAAAGCCCTCTCTAAATGTTAACTATGGAATGTTGTGTAGCGTATCACACACAGAGGGTTCCATGTTGCGTGAAGCACAAACTGGTACCGAGGGGCATGTTATTGGGGTGGACGAGACCTGTGGGGGTGTGCTCTTCCGAGCTGGGGGTTTATTGCGACCGATCTCGCTTCCGTTTCAAAGTTCCGAAAGCGAAGGGGCGTGCTTATTTATTAGATGGTTTGGTGAATTATGTAATTGGGAGCGCAAGATTGTGTCCCACGTCTCAGCTTGTGTTAGAATGTGAAAAATTACTAGTAAAGGCAATTTTGAGCTAGCTGTGTGATTGTCTTAATGGTCACGTGGCTTCTTGGCACAATGGAGATCTTCAGAGCAGCGAGAGCGGCGGGAAGCCTTAGCTCTGCATAGGTTATTTTTGTTAGAGAAAGGTCCCTTCATGGGCAGAATAAGCATTCCAAAATTTGCGGTGGCGCTGACTGCTGGGTTGGCGGCTTTTGGTGTAACCGGATTTGCGGTAGCGCAAGGTGGTTTGACTGCAAACCTGGCCCTTTCAGGTACTTTTTTTAAAGTCTCCATGAGTCACTTGGAAGGCGAGGGGCTGTCTATCTTTGTGGACAAGGACGATATGGCTAAGGAAACAGTTCCTGCAGCGCGTTTGAAGTTCGAGCATGCCTTGGCTTCAAATCTTTGCTTGTCGGCGACGATTCCAGACGTTCCTGGCGTCGGCGAGACCACTCTTGCGTTGCGAGCCGAAGGTGATAACAGTGTTGAGGTGCGAAACCTGCTGGTTGGGGCAACGGACATCAAGGGTCAACTAGATCTGACCAATGCCAACGTGGGTATTGATGCGCACCAAGTAAATGATCGCGCAGCACCTGGCGCGTGGGGACTGAACTCCGAAAAGGTGGTATTGAGCGCAGATGACATCCGCACCACCTCCGTGGGGGCTGAAAAGCTTTCTGCAAAGGGCGTAAACGTGGATGTAAAGAGAGGACACGAGAATGGCTGCTAGTTCTTCGCAAGAAGAAACCCTCAGCATGCCGGTGGTAGAGGACAAAGACAAGGTCTCTGACAGTGATGTCCAATCTGGATTGCAAGAAGAGACCGTGGAAGAAGGAAATCTTGGCGAGGAAAAGCGTGGAAGGTGGGAGCGCTTTAAAATTTGGCGGAAAAAACGTCCTTTCGCTGGCGGGCTTTTATTAATTCTTTCCGGGGTAGTTATCGCCGCCCCTGCCTATATAACGATCCATATTTCGGATCTACTGGTGATGATCTCTACCGTTTCCGGTGTTTCTACCCTGCTCATCGGTGCCCTACTTATCATGTTTGGTTTAGGGGCTTGGTTTAGGCAGGAAACGGCAACCTACGTTGGCGTGCTGGGAATTCTAGTTGCAATCGTTGCTTTGCCGACCTCCAATATTGGAGGGTTTGTTATCGGCTCGCTCTTGGGGATAATCGGCGGCGCACTCACCTTTGCTTGGCAGCCTAGAGAACGGGGAAGGGTAAAGGGCTGAGTATGGGCACCCAATCTTTCAAACAGTTGTTGTCCCATTCGTCGCTTGCTCTAAAGACTAGCGCGGCCGTTGTGGTGTGCTCCGCAGCAGTTGTGTGCGCCGTAAGCGACCCGGAGGAATCCAGTGCCCAAGAAGCTTTGGCTTTAGCCCAGTCGGAGCACAGCATCGTCACCGCAGACAAGGTCACACTGACTGGCAACGTACGCGCTTCGCTTGTGACTGTGCCTTCCGTGAATGGTGAAGAGCGAGCCTTGAAACTCGTGGGTGACAAGTTGGTGGCACGCGGACTTTCTTTGACTCTTCCTGGCGCTACGGGGCAGGGAAAATTGACTACTGGCGACGCCGAGACAACCGTGACGGATGGTCCGGTCACGGTTCTCGCTTCGGGACTGAGGGCCACCCCTGCTGTTGAAAATACGCCAACAATTCCGGTGGACATTGATCTAGGGGCCGAAAACGTCAACGATGTGCTCGACCAACTGGGGGTGCCCAAGCCACACTCAGTTCCGGACGCTAACATTCCTGACCCCCTCATGGATCACATTGCGCTCGAGGACGTCACCATGGAGCTGGTGAACCTCACCGGCCATAAGTTCAACGCTCCCCGAGTTCAATTGAATATAGGCGGGTAGCAGCTCGCAGCCTTTAGCCTTGGGCGAACTGGGATTGATGCAGGCGCCAGTACGCCCCCTGGGCATTGAGCAGATCGTCGTGCGAGCCCTGTTCAACGATGGTGCCGTTTTCCATGACGAGGATGAGATCGGCATCGCGAATAGTAGACAAGCGGTGGGCGATGACGAAGGAGGTGCGATCTGCGCGCAGTGCGTTCATCGCTTCTTGGACGAGTACCTCAGTGCGGGTATCGACCGAAGAGGTGGCTTCGTCGAGAATGAGCAGCGCGGGCTGGGCCAAAAACGCACGGGCAATGGTGATGAGCTGGCGCTCGCCGGCCGAGATGGCGCCGCCGTCTTGATCGATAATGGTGTCGTAGCCCTCGGGCAGCGCGTGGACGAAGCGGTCCACATAAGTCGCTTTAGCTGCGGCGATGACTTCCTCATCCGTCGCGTCCAAGCGGCCGTAGCGAATGTTGTCCATGATCGACCCTTTGAAAAGCACGGCGTCCTGGAGCACCATGCCCACCTGGGAGCGCAGCGTCTGGCGGGGCATGCGGGCGATGTCGTGCCCGTCAATGAGAATCTGACCGCCGTCTACTTCATAAAAGCGCATCAGCAGGTTGACCAAGGTTGTTTTGCCGGCTCCGGTGGGGCCGACAATGGCCGCGGTCTGGCCGGGCTCCACGCGCAGGTTGAGGCCGGTGATGAGTTCTTTATCCTCCGAGTAGGAGAAATCAACGTCTTGGAACTCAACGAGTCCGTGGGCGCGGCCGGGGAGGTCCTCGTCGGTGGTGTCAGGGGCTTGTTCTTCGGCGTCGAGAAGCTCAAAGACGCGTTCGGCCGAGGCCACGCCGGATTGGACCTGCTGCATCATGCCACCAAGCTGGCCCAGCGGCTGGTTGAACTCGCGAGAATACTGGATGAAAGCAGTGGCTGCGCCCAAAGTCATGTGGCCATTAGCCACGCGCAGGCCACCCAAGACCGCGATGGCAACGTAGGACAGATAGGACAGGAACTGCATGATTGGCATCATGCTGCCGGAGAGGAATTGTGCTTTTGCCGCGGAGCGGTAAAGCTCTTCGTTGCGCTTATCAAATTCCTCCGTCATTGCTTCTGTGCGGCCGAAGACGATGGCAAGGTCATGGCCGGAGAAGGATTCCTCTACCTGGCCATTGAGCTGTCCGGTAGAGCGCCATTGCGTTTTGAATTGGCGCTGTGAGCGGCCGCCGATGACCCCGATGACTAGTGCGGTAAGCGGCAGAGCTAGGAGAGCAACCAGCGCGAGCTGCCAGGAAACACTAAACATCATGATGGTGATGCCAATGACCAAAAGCGCGTTATAAAACAGTTGCGAGAGTGCTTGCTGCAGGGCCTGCTGTACGTTGTCGATGTCATTAGTGGTGCGCGAGAGGATATCGCCGCGTTGCTGGGAATCAAAGTAGTTCAGCGGCAGCGTGTTCACCTTCGCTTCAACGCGCTCACGCAGGTCAAATACGGTATCCATGCTCACTTTGTTGAGAATGGCCCCCTGCCACCATTGGAAGCCGGAAGAGACGATATACATTGCGATAACGACAATGATGAGCGTACCCAAGCGGTGAAAGTCAATGCCTTCGCCCGGGATGAAATCCATGGCGGAGGCCATGTCTGCGAAGCGGTCCTGTCCTTGCGCACGCATGCCATCGATAGCTTGTTGGGCGGTTATATCGGCGGGAAGGTTACGGGAGATAACTCCGGCGAAGATGACATCCATGGCCTTGCCCATGACCTTGGGTGCCACAACTGCCAAAAAGATACAGACAATATTCATCGCTGCTACGGCCCACAGGCGACGCTTGTATGGGGCAAGCAAGGAAAAAAGGCGCTTGATGGAGGGCCAAAAATTCTTGGCTTGGCGCGGAGCAGATTCGCCCATGGGGCCGGTGGAGTGCTCCGTGGACTCGGCGGTGGAGGCGGTATTTTCAGCCATTAGTTCGCGCCTCCTGCAGCAGCGGCGGTTTCTTGGGAATCAACAATTTCTTGGTAAACGGCGCAACGCCCAAGGAGCTCCTCGTGCGTGCCGCGGTCAACAATGCGGCCGGCATCGAGTACCAGGATTTGGTCGGCATCGCGAATGGATGCCACGCGCTGGGCGACGATTATGCTGGTCACCGGTTGCTCACGCTTAGCGAAGGAAGCCTGCATTGCGGCGCGTACCTTGGCGTCGGTAGCCACGTCCAGCGCGGAAAAGGAATCATCAAAGAGGTAAACCAGCGGGCGGGCAACTAACATGCGTGCGATGGATAGGCGTTGGCGCTGGCCGCCGGAGACATTGGTGCCGCCTTGAGCGATAAGCATGTCTAGGTCCTCCACGAAATCAGCCTGGGCTACGCGCAGCGACTCCCAGAGCTCCTCATCGGTGGCTTCGGGGCGGCCAAGGCGCAGGTTCGAGGCCACCGTCCCACTAAACAGGTAGGCCTTTTGCGGGACTAGGGACACGCGCTGGACGATGTCCTGGCGAGCCAGAGAGGTGGTAGGGGTGGCGTCGATAAGCACCTGGCCTTCCGTCGGAACGTATAGGCGCGGGATCAGGGAAATGAGGGTGGTTTTGCCCGAGCCGGTCGAACCGATGATGGCCGTAGTGGTGCCGGGCTGGGCGGTAAAGGAAATATTTTCTAGCACTGGCGCATCCGCACCAGAATAGGAAAAGCCCACGTTGCGGAATTCCACCGTGCCCGTGGCCGTGTCCGGGGTAGTTGTAGTGCTAGGCGGAGTAATGGATGGTTCGTGTTTGAGGACCTCGGTAATGCGGCGTGCACAGATAATGGCGCGGGGCAGCATCATCGCCATGAAGGTACCCATCATGACTGCGGCCAGGATCTGGAGCAAATATTGCAAGAACGCCGTGAGCGAGCCGACGTTGACTAGCCCGTCATCCACGCGGTGACCGCCAAACCACAGCACCGCGCCCGTGGCCACGTTGAGGATCACCGTAATGAGCGGGAACATCACCACGAAAAGGCGGCCAATGTTCAGGGACAGGCGGGTAATTTCCTTATTGGCTTGGGTAAATCGCTCGGTTTCATAGGCCTCACGCACGAAGGCGCGCACCACGCGAATGCCGGTAATTTGCTCGCGCAGGGTGCCATTGATGGCATCCAGCTTGTCCTGCATGATGCGAAAGAGTGGCATGAGACGGGCAATGATGACGGAAATCGTGCCGAGCAATACTGCCACGGACACCCACACCAGCCAGGACAGCCCGGCGTCTTCGCGCATGGCCATGATGATGCCGCCGATGGACATGATAGGCGCGGTCACCATGAAGTTGAGCATCATCATATAGACCATTTGCACCTGCTGGACGTCATTGGTGCCACGGGTGATAAGCGTAGGCGTGCCAAAGCGGCTCATGTCCTCAGTAGATAGGGAATTAACGTGGCGAAAAACTTGGCTGCGTAAATCTCTGCCTACGCCCATGGCGGTGCGGCTGCCGCACCATACGGCGCCAATGGCGGTGATGACTTGGGCAAAAGCAACGGCAAGCATGATCCCACCGGTGTGCCAAATGAAATCCACATCGCCTTGGGCCACGCCTTCATCAATGATCTTGGCATTCAGCGATGGGAGGTACAGCGTGGCAGCTGTTGACAAGGCCTGCAGGACAAGTACCGCGATGAAATACGGCGTATACGGCGCCGACCGTGTAATGAGAATGCGAACCAGATCCATAGACTCGCGCCCCTTTCCTTGCCGTGGCTGGGTAGCCGTGCAAGTTTATATCCAGGGTGAGCGGGGCGCTAGTCTGAGTCTTCCTTTAAATCCCCACATGCGCCAGCTGGGCGCGGGTGATGACACTGTTCCAATCCTCGAAGTCTTCGAGGGGAGTGCACAAACCTTCCCAAGTGGTGACGGCCACGCCGCGGGCCTTGAGCTCGAGAACGAGCAGATCGCGGTCGCCGGCGGCAGAAAGGCGGTGGATTTCGTTATGGGTGATATCGCCGTCGGGCCCTACGCGCACGTTGCCGATGAGACGGAGCCGGGGAGTGGTGCCGGGGCCGCAGTGGGATCCTGAGACGGCGTCGGCAAGCACGCCTGCGAGGCCGGCAAAGCGTCGAAGTAGACCGAATGGTGCGGTACGTTGAGTAATGAGGTCCACACACATGCCAGCGCTGATAAGCTTTTCGGGGTGGATAGGGTGGCCGGTCCTTCCCCGATGATGGCTATACGCTGCATGGAAGTGCCTCCTTGTGTGGGGCGTGGATAGCCCGCAATAGACTGTCTTGTCTGTAAATCTAGTCCGCTTGGTACGGATTGGAAACTTTTTATTCGCAGCTCCCGCCAAGCTCAGCGGCTTTTCGCGCATAATCTCCTGCACCGCCTTGGGGTTTTGCCTAATGTGTGACGGCATGAACCCAACAACGAACCTGCTGGACGGTGGCAAGAACTACCGTGACCCCAGCATCTCCCCGGAAGGCACGCGGGATACCGCGCCGCTGGACGCCGAGGTAGCCGCGCGCAACCAGCAATTGGTAGACCAGTGGGCGGATAAGCTGCACGATGCCTCTGCCGAAACCATCACCGAATGGGCCGCCGAGCACGCTCCCGGCCGCCTTGCGGTGACCATGTCCATGGAAAATACGGTCTTGGCCGAGCTCGCCCACCGCGCCGGGCTCGATGCGGATCTGCTGTTCATCGATACCGGCTGGCACTTCCCGGAAACCCTCCAGGTGGCCGATGAGGTAGAAAAGCGCTACCCGGACCTGCCCCTAGTGCGGGTGCTGCCGCTATTGAGCCCAGAAGAACAAGACGAGGTCTACGGCCCGCGCCTGTATGCCCGCGATACCGCGGCCTATAACCGCATGCGCAAGGTGGAACCGCTAAATATGGCGATGGACCCGTATGCCGGCTGGGTTACCGGCCTGCGCCGCGCCGACTCTGAGCACCGCGCTAGCGCCCCGGCGCTGAGCTTGGATCGCACCGGGCGGTTGAAGATCTCGCCCATCATCACCTGGGATCTAGACGATACGGACCGCTATATCGAGGACAACGACCTCATCATCCACCCACTGACCCTGCAGGGATACCGCTCCATCGGCTGCGCCCCGCTGACCTTCCCAGTTGGAGAAGGCGAAGATGCCCGATCCGGACGCGTATTTGCAGACGGCAAGACAGAATGCGGGTTACACGAATAATGAGCACACTTTCCCCACACCTCAAAGACCTTGAAAACGAGTCCATTCACATCCTGCGTGAGGTGGCCGGCCAATTCGACAAGGTAGGCATCCTCTTTTCGGGAGGCAAGGACTCCGTCGTTGTCTTCGAGCTGGTCCGCCGCGCCTTCGCTCCGGCCACGGTTCCGTTCGAGCTCCTCCACGTCGATACCGGGCATAACTTCCCCGAGGTTATTGATTTCCGCGACCGCCTCGTGGAAGAATCCGGTGCCCGCCTGCACGTCGCCCGCGTCCAGGATTGGATCGACCGCGGCGACCTCCAGGAGCGTCCCGATGGTACCCGCAACCCGCTGCAGTCCGTGCCGCTGGTAGAGACCATCGCCGAGCGCGAGTATGACGCCGTATGTGGTGGCGCCCGCCGCGATGAGGAGCGCGCCCGCGCCAAGGAGCGCATCTTCTCCATCCGCGATTCCTTTGGCGGCTGGGATCCTCGCCGCCAGCGCCCCGAGCTCTGGGATCTGTATAACGGCGGCAAAATGGCCGGCGAAAACGTTCGCGTATTCCCCATTTCCAACTGGACCGAGTCCGATATTTGGGAATACATCGGCGCCCGCGAACTGGAGCTGCCCTCCATTTACTATTCGCATGAGCGCGAGGTATTCAAGCGCAATGGTATGTGGCTAGCCCCTGGTGAATGGGGCGGCCCGGCCGAGGGGGAGGAGCTGGAAACCCGCACCGTGCGCTACCGCACCGTGGGCGATATGTCCTGCACCGGCGCCGTGGAATCTACCGCATCGACGCCGGATGAGGTGCTCGCGGAGATTTCCATTTCCACCCTTTCTGAGCGCGGCGCCACCCGCGCCGATGACAAACTCTCCGAGTCCGCCATGGAGGACCGCAAGAAGGAAGGCTACTTCTGATGACGACTACCCTCGCGCCGAATGTCGGCGCCCTCAAGCAGCGCGATACCCTGCGCCTGTGCACCGCCGGCTCCGTCGATGACGGCAAGTCCACCTTCGTCGGCCGCCTGCTCTATGACACCAAGTCCGTGCTCGCGGACCAGGTCGAGTCTATGGAGCGCACCTCCACTGACCGCGGTTTCGACGGCATGGACCTTTCCTTGCTTGTCGACGGCCTGCGGGCCGAGCGTGAGCAGGGAATTACCATCGACGTGGCTTATCGCTACTTCGCTACGGATAAGCGCACCTTTATCCTCGCCGATACCCCGGGGCACGTGCAGTACACCCGCAATACGGTCACCGGCATGTCTACCTCCCAGGTAGTGGTGCTTCTTATCGACGCCCGCCATGGCGTCGTCGAACAAACCCGCCGCCACCTCAACGTCGCCGCCCTCCTTGGTGTGCGCCACGTGGTCCTCGCGGTGAACAAGATTGACCTCGTGGACTATGACGAGCAGGTCTTTCGCGATATTGAGTCCGAGTTCAACCAGATCGCCGCGCGCTTAGACATCACCGATACCACCGTGGTGCCGATTTCCGCGCTCAAGGGCGATAACGTGGTTGAGCGTTCCTCTAATATGCCCTGGTATACCGGACCGACCGTCCTCGAGGTGCTCGAGACCGTCCCCGTGGCCACTGGCCGCGCCGATGAGCTGGATTTCCGTTTCCCCATCCAGTACGTCATCCGCGAGCACGCCTCCGATTACCGCGGCTACGCCGGCCGCGTGAAGGCAGGCTCCATCTCCGTGGGCGATGAGATTGGCCTTCCCGAAGGCCGCACCAGCACCGTCACCCAGATTGACACTGCCGACGGCCCCGCCGACTCCGCCGCCACCGGCGACTCCGTGACGCTCCTGCTTGCCGACGACATCGATCTCGCCCGCGGCGATCTCATCGCCGGGTCCCAACGCCCCGCAGCCACCCGCGAATTCGATGCCACAGTCGTTGGCCTGACCGAAAAGGACATCAAGCCCGGACAGATGCTCAAGCTGCGCTACGGATCCTCCCTGGTCAAAGCCCGCATCGCCGCCATCACTCGCACCCTGGACCTCGATGGCGTTTCCGATTTTGAGAACCCCGAGTCCGTCGCCATGAACGACATCGCCCACATCACCATCCAGACCCAAGCCGAGCTCCCCGTCGAGGACTACGCCGCCCGCGGCGCGGTGGGCAACTTCCTGCTCATCGACCAATCTTCCGGCAACACCCTCGCCGCCGGATTCGTGGGCCACCGCCTGCGTTAGTTGTTCTTCGTGCCGCTGCTGCTCTCACTTCTGTCACCGCGCATCATAATGATGCCCGTGACTCCGAGCAGTAGCGGCGTGGAGATACCGAACACCGTAGTCCCCACTACGACTAGGTTCACGATCAGCAGAAGAACCGCCGCCACCAGCGCGAAGACTCCAAATTTCTGTTGAAACGTCATCTCCTTCATTCCTACCTCTCCTTCCGCCACAAAACGGCCACGCTAACTACCGCCAGCTTTCCGCGAAAGCCCATAACGTGTCCACTCAATGGGCTCGCACACCCGTGGAGGCTTCGCATCAACATAACGCTGGCCGCTCTTGGACTTAAACAAGCACGCTTCGCCTCGGCCTAGTACGGTGGTACGTCCCCAGACATAATTACCTTTTGCGCGCCTTCATCCCAGCGGAAACCGGCTTGGCTCTTCCCTGATGCTGCAGCGTTGCTCTCACCATCTTTTGGCCAGCGGTAGGTAACTGCAATTTCGGAATCATTTACTCGGCTAATTCGCGGAGAAAAGCCATATGCCTTAGCTGTTGCCGTTCCCAGATACTCACCATTGTGGAAAAGCAGGATGTGATACGGCGAGGAAACAGTTGCCCCTTCAAGCGTTACAGTAATCCATGAAAGAGCTGCACATGGATCGTATTGAGAGGAAAAAGGACCCCACGGGGCATCAAGTCCCGGATAAGGCTCTACCTGCGGTATAGCCTTTTCATAGGCGGTCTCGGCAGTATCTGAGCCGCACTCAGAAGACCCGTCGTTGCCCTTACCTCGACGCGGCGTGCTCTCTTCCTGCTCCTCCTCTGGAGGAACTTCCGTGACGGTAGTGGTCTTTCGGGAGGGCTTTTCTTCGGTCTTTTCGTTAGCAGAAGAAGTAGCTCCATCCGCTTCTGAAGTGGCTTCCCTCGCGGCAGAGAAGGTTGGTGAATCCCCTGAATCTCCGGAACCGCTTCCACAAGCTGCTAAAGAAAGGCAGAGGACGCCGACGCTAGCTAATGTTGCGGCGGAGCGCGAATGACGTATGAAGCGGGGGCGGGTATTCAGCATGATCTGGCTTCCTTCCACGGAGCTAATCGTAGGGAGCTGTGTTACTCCCGAGAGTAGCAACAGCTCCCATCAAGAAACGCCGAAATGCCGTTGTGAGCTTCCTTCTATCCCGTGGGCGGGACATCTCCAGACATAATCACTTTTTGCGCACCTTCATCCCAGCGGAAGCCCGCTTGGGTAGTCCCCGAGCGGTTGGCACTTCCTTCGCCCTCACGCGGCCAGTGGTAGGTCACCGCGATTTCGGAATCACTCACCCGCTCAATGGTGGGGGCGAAGCCATAGGGCTTAGCCGTTGCTGTGCCCAAGTATTCGCCGTGGTTAAACAGCATGATATGGAAAGGTGAGGAACTGCTTCCTCCTTCAATCATCAGAGTCTCCCACGATAGGGAAGCGCAGGGGTCGTAGCCGGAGGAGTCGAAAAGCTCCCAGCCAATGGTGCCCCACAGGGGCACCTGCGATACGCCCTGAGAAAAGGCGGACTGTGCATCACCAGAACCGCAAGACGTGTCGGACTCTGGTGCGGCTTCCGGTTTGGAAGCGGGTTCTTCGTCGTCTAAGAGGACATTAGGTGGCACCGGGCGAGTGGAGTTTTCTTCCTTCGCAGCAGGGGGAGAGGATGTTTCTTCCTGCTGGGCATCTGTGTCTTCTTTTGTTGTTGACGTCGTCGCAGTGGCCATCGAGGGCTCCTGTGGCGTGGAGTCTGGAGATTCTGCAGTACAAGCGGTGAGGACAAGGCCTGCAAGCAAGCTGCATACCGTTAGCGGACGCTTAGGCATCGTCCGCTGCCTTAAGGCCCATGGTTTTGCGAATAGACCAAATGAACTCGCCCAGTACGAGTAGGAGCGGAGTCGCGATAAGGGTCTTAATTATCGAGGCAGCGAAGTCAGCGGTTCTCGCTTCGAGATTTGAAGAATCAAAAAGCAGGCTCATCGCGGTGGCGTCGCCAGCAGTGTTGGCTAAGGAAAGGCCGCGAATACCGGCTATCAGCCACATCAGCAGCAAGATTCCCCAAATTACGCACCACATGATGGACTGGCAGCGTTGGCGGGCGGGGGCGACCGGGAAGGCCATATTGCTGAAGTCGACGGTGAATTGCTTTTTGGAGCTACTGAAACCGGTGTTGTTGGAGGAAGCCTGCTGGCTAGCGGTGTGGGCAGGCCATCCCTGTTGTGGTTGCCGTGTATGTGCGGCGGTGTATCCGGGTGCAGGAGTGTAGGTGCCGGTTGCTTCTGGGGATGGTGCTTCGTGCTTGGCTGCAGGGCTAGTGGAATCAGTAGCACTTGCAGGAGGTAGAGCAGCGATATTGCGAATGCGCGCGATATCTACTTCTGGGCCGGTGGGGTTGGCGATTTCCTCGTCGTACTTCGTCCGGCGGTTTTTAACAGAGAAGATCTCTCGAGCGGTGGTGAGCTCGTCGTGAGCTGCCGCATTTTCTGGGCTTAGTTGTGCCAGCTTGGCGTCGATATCAGCTACCAGCTGAGAAGAGTCTGCGGTGGGGTCGAGGGAGAGAGAATCGTAGAGGTTGTAGTGAGCCACGAGGGAATCCTTTCAGGTGTAAATCGGAGGTGACAGATGTGGGAAGGAGAGTGATAGGGAAGGAATATTGGGGGACTAGCAAGGGTCGGAGAAGTCCCCATCATCGTTTAGGGAACGAGCGTTGCCGCCATATTGTGCTTTGAGGGAACAGACTTTGTCCACGCTGTAGCCAGCGTCGTAGTAGATGGCGTAGACGGATTTTCCGTCCACCGTATTGCGAAGGGAGCTGCAGGCCCCGCCATAAAGAATCTTGGAGCCGGGGTACTTATCTTGAATTCGAGAGGTCTCAGTATAAGGCTCTGGGCCGCTGATGAGCGCGGATTCGACAATGAGGATATAGCGACCATCGCACTTGCCGTTCCACTTACCGGCCCAAGCAAACTCGTCTGCTGCTGGTTCCTCGTCGTCTTCTTCAGCTTCTGTTGAAGTGTCGCCTTCATCGGTGCAGAGCGTGACCTTGTCAAGGAGGGGAAGCGGTGCTCCTGCGTCTTTAAGCTTGTCTTGGTCATAGCATCCGATATCGGAAGGCCATGCTCTTCCATCCGTATCGTATTTGTGCCAAGCATTGTCGGTCCAATAGTACAAGGAGAAGTTTGCAGTTCCGTCCTGACCGACAAAAAGCCATGAGTCATCGCAGTACTGCTTAATTGGTCTTGTCCACGAGCTGAGCTTCTCATCTGCGAAGTCATTGCATTTTTCGTATTTGGTGGGAGCATTCGCCGAAGCGGCGTTGTTAGCCTTGCCCTCTGTCTTCTTTTCCGCATCTTCATCGGAATCGGTCGAAGAAGACTTTTCAGAGGTTGCTGAATCTGAAGGTGAAGACGTTGTGGCCATTGTCGCGGCCCCTTGGTCGTCTCCGGAATCTTGTTTATTTAGCAAGGCCCATGCACCAGCGCCTACAAGCGCGAGTACGGCGAGAACCGCAACCACGATTATGGTTAGTCGCTTGCCTTTGCCGGTGGATTTTGCCTCTGGCTCCTGTGTAGGGGAGGCAGGGGAGGAGGGTGTACCCCAAGTTTGAGTGTTGCCCGAGGAACCAGGGTTTGAGGAGGAAGGTTCCGGTCGGCCCCAAGCATTGTTATCAGTCAAGGGCTGGACTCCTATGTGCGTTGGGTGAAATAGGAAAGTGAAAGAGAATGGAAAGCTAAGAATCAATCCGCGTCATACTATAGGCACAGGAGTTGCATAAATTCTTCTAAAAGGTGTCCTGAAGGGGTAAGTTTAGTCAGTTCGGATGGTAGTAAATGTAACCCGAATGGATTAAGCTAGACATAAATGGATGAATCTAAATGACCTATAAAAGTCACCGAGGCGAGTTTGGGATATGGAAAATGCCTACACAACCTTGCTAGGAAACATTCAGGCTATACACAGAACGGTTGGGTCCATCCTGCACGGTGGACAATGTCCGGCTTAAGCCCAAGCATGACCAAGAAATAAATCCCCGATGAGGGGGAGGAAGGAGCCCTCGTGGGGCTGGACCGCAATCTCAACGCCGCGGAATTGCACGCAACTCGCAACCGGGTGAGTGTGTCCCCGGATCTCATCCGTCGCTTGGGTGGTGCCCTAGGCTATGACGCTATCGAGGCCTTCGGCTCCGAAGCACAGTCGGAATTGAACCAGGTCTTTGATTTGGGAGACATCATCGATCTGATGCTGCTTAGCCAACTGCCGGATATGGAGGTCGCGCCGGGAGTGGAGCAGAAGGTGGAGGGGGACGTCGCCAAGCAGCTGCTGCGGCGCATCAGTGCTGGTGATTACTTGACGCGCCAACAGGTGCATGACCGCCTGCCACGGGCGACGGTGATGCTCTACCGCATGGGGCATCCGCGGCTGTGGGCTTTTGCCGCGCGCCAGCGCCTGCCCCAGGACGCGCACAAGGCAATTCCGGGGTCCTTTCACCGCGATATCACCGGGCCGTATACGACGCCGGAAGAGGCATGGCTGGGCATGTACGTGGCAGATGCTACGCGCCTGGGTGAGCTAAATACGCAGGTAGAAGATGCGGGGCTAGACGAGGACAGACAACAGCGCCTGCGGCTGGGTATGAGCCTGGCTGATACCTACCGGCAAGTTTGGAGCTCCGCGCGCGGCCATTGGCGCGTTAGCCCTCAGACGCGTTATATCGTGCCCTCGCGCTTTGGCTATTGCCCGTATGTCTTTCGGGTGGCCGAGGGCGGGTGGCGCCGCGATTCCTTTGACGGGAGCCACGATCGCTTTATGGCCACTGAAGGCTATTGGATTGACGTGGAGCGCGAGCGGCTCATTCACCTTGGCGCGCCTGATCCGCACGACGCCTGGCTACCCACGGCACAGGTGGCCGCCGAAGCCCCCACGGAGGCCGACCTGGCGGTCGCGCGCGTGCTCAGCGGGAAAATTATCGCACTCGGTGCTGGCCAGAAGAATATTACGATTCGCCTGCGCCAGAAGAACCGCACGTTGAACTTCGATTAGGGAGGGCAGGTATTCTCACAGGCATGGAGAATCTCAACGGACGTACCCTTTTCGTCGCCGCTGTCGATGCGGAGGCCGCGCACATTCCGGAGGGCGAGCCCCTGCTCATTACTGGAATCGGCACGGTTCCAGCGGCCATTGCCTTAACGGAGGCTCTTGCCGACGCCCGCGCTAATGGCGCCCTTCCCGAGCGCGTGGTCAATATCGGCACGGCCGGCGCGCTTGTCGACGGCATGGCTGGCGTCTTCGAAGTAGGCAAGGTCACCAAACACGACTTCAAGCTCGAGGTGCTTACCGATATCAACCGCTACCTGCTGCCAGAGGTCATCGAGCTGGAAACCTCCGGCCGCTTGCCGGTTCGCGGTTTGGCCACGGGCGATATGTTTGTCTCCGATACCGCCCTGCGCACTGAGCTGGCCAAAAAATCCCAGCTCTGCGACATGGAAGGCTATTCCATTGCCGCAGTATGCCAGCGCTTCGACGTGCCCTGCACCTTGCTCAAGCAGGTCTCCGATTCCGCGAATGAGGAGTCCAAGGGCACGTGGGCCAACGTCCTCGACCGAGGCGCGCGCCAGCTCGCCTCGGCCGCTACGGATCTAGGCTTTCTGCGCTAAATACTAAAGCGCGCCGGCGGAGGGCCGGCGCGCTTGCGGCTGAGTCTTAGCTCAGCGGGCTCATGGACTGGTAGAGCTGCTCTACCTTATCGCGTGGAGTCTCGTCGTGTTCGTAGGTGACGTCGCTGAAGTCTTCAGGATCATCCTTGGAGCCGGTGATGATGTCTATATCTGAAGGATCGACCTCCCCGGAGCGCAGTGCAGCCATTTCGGCGTGGTAGCGCACGACAACGGCAATGGTTGCGGCCACGGGGACGGCGAGGAATGCGCCTACAATGCCGGCCAGGGTGGAACCAACGGTCACAGAGAGTAGGACGACCGTGGCGTGCAGGCCCATGGCCTTGGACTGCAGCAATGGTTGGAGGACGTTGCCTTCTACTTGCTGAACGATGATGATAACTGCCAAAGCAAGAAGCGCGTTGGTTAGTCCATTGGATACCAGAGCGATAATAACTGCCAAAGCACCGGCGGTTACGGCACCGATGATGGGGATGAAGCTGGCGAAGAAAGTCACCACCGCGATGACGAGTGCTAGCGGAACTTGCAGAGCCCATAGGCCAAGGCCGATGAGAACTGCGTCCACCATGGCCACCGCGGCCTGCGCCTGGATAAAGCCGGACAGGGTCTTCCAGATGCGCGCGCCGAGCTCGGTAACGTGCCAGCCGGTGGAGTTGCCGGTGTATTTGCGCAGCCAAGGCAGGAACTTGTCGCCGTCTTTGATGATGAAGAAGGTGACAAAGAGCATAATCAGCGCGGCCACAACGATGGAGCTGGCCATGGAAAAGCCGGAGATAACGCCGGTGGCGATAGTGGAGGCTTGGCCCTTGGCAAACTTGACCACGTCTTGGAGCACGGATTGCAGCTGGTCACTTTGGATATCGATGGGGGATTTTTCCACCATCTCTGTCAGCTGGTTAATGCCATCTTCGGCTTGGTCAATGAGCGTCTGGCTCTGGCTGGTGACAACCGGGGCCATGGCGGCAAAGACGCCGCAGAAGATGATGATGAGGCCGAGCAAGGTGCTCACGGCCGCGAGTGAGCGCGGGAATCCCTTGCCGCGCAGCCAGGCGCTGACTGGGTAAAGCACCGTGGAGACAAGGATGGCGAGCAGGACAGGGAGCAGGCCTACCCAGATGAACTTGAGCAAATAGCCCGCCAGGGCCAGGCCGGCGACGATGAGGATAAAGACCACCGAGACCTTGGCCATGGTGCGGAAGTCCTTGGCCAGGATGGCAGATTTATCATCGCGCTCGGCGGGGTGCTCGCTGGCGGCTTCTGCACCGAGATGCGCATCATCATAAGCGACGAGGGTATGCGAATCTTCCTCGCCTGGCTTCTGGATTTGCGTTGCGGTGCCTTGTTCCTGCGCAGACGGGCGCTGGGCCTCGTCGCGGGAAGATGAATTATGTGACGTAGACATTGCTTACCACTATGCCACATAAAACGTGCAGCGCATATACGAAAAAGGAGGTAGCGGCCCACGGGCGGGACGCTACCTCCAGGGAATGCCTTAAATGCGGCGGGAGATTACTCCTCGCGCAGGTTGCCTACGTTGCGGATGATGCCGAAGCGGTGCATGGTTACAGAGACTGCCTGCTCAAGGAGGTAAGGAATGAGCTCACGGCGGCCGTCGGCAAGCACGGGCTGGTCCAGCACCACGGAGTTGGAGCGCACTGCGGCCTCGTAGATGGAATCCGGCACGGTGCCCAAGGCGCGCACGCGGGAGGAGGGGTCATTGGCCACGTCGGTGGCAAAAGCCTCGTCGGTAATGGCCTTGACATCGAAACCGAGGTCCTGCAGCTGGGTGGCAACCTCCGGGGTGGCGGAGATTTCCGTTGCGGTACCGGTGATGGCGGCGGCCAGCACCTGGCGAGCAACCTCGCGCAGCGCATAGCCCTCGCCCACACGCACGCGCAGTTTGGTCAGTAGCTGACGGTAGCGGAAGATATTGGCCTCAGAGACCAAACCGGTGCGGTCGTGGTTGCGGCCGAACTCCTCCTGCCAAGCCAACTGGTCCAGCTCAGCGGCGCGCCACAGCCAAGTGATGTCGTCCTCGGTGAGCTTGCCGGAGAGGTTATCGCGCAGGCGGTGCAGCGCGGCGAGGCTAGCTGGAGCGATATCCACGTTGCGCGGCTTGAGCTCGCCATCGGCCCACTCACCCATTTGTGCCACGTAGTTCGGGCCGCCGGCCTTAGCACCCGGGCCCATGACGGACTTCTTCCAACCGCCGAAGGACTGGCGCTGCACAATCGCACCGGTAATGCCGCGGTTGACGTAGGCGTTGCCCACCTCAACGTTGTCGATCCAGTACTCAATCTCGGCGTCGTCAAGCGAGTGGATGCCACCGGTCAAGCCGTAGCCGGTGTCGTTTTGCCAGGCAATAGCCTCTTCCAAAGTATCGGCATACATGATGCCGAGGATGGGGCCGAAGCACTCGTTCTTGTGGTACCAGGAGCCCGGCTGCACATTATCGCGAATGCCTGGGGACCACAGGGTGCCTTCCTGGTTGAGCTTTTCCGGCTTGAGTAGCCACTTCTCACCCGGTTCGAGCTGGGTGAGGCCGCGCAGGAGCTTCTCGCTCGGTTCCTCGGCCAAGCCGTTCATGGTCGTGGTGATATCAAAGCCCGGGCCCGGCTTCAGGGTCTTAACGGCATCCAATAGCTGGGTGCGCAGACGCTCGGACTTGCCGGCCGCGCCGACGAAGATAACCAGGGAGGCCGCCGAGCACTTCTGTCCGGAGTGGCCGAAAGCGGAGTTATAGAGGTCATCGATGGCCAAGTCGGGGTCTGCCGCTGGGGTGATGATGAGCGCGTTCTTGCCGGAAGTCTCTGCCATGATGTTCATCTTGGGCTTCCAGGAACGGAAGAGCGCACCGGTATCGGACGCACCGGTGAGGATGACATTGTCTACATCATCGTGGGAGAGCAGCGCCTTGCCGGCCTCGGCTTCATCAGTAAGCACCAGCTGCACCAGATCCGGGTCGAGGCCCTGCGCCTCGAGGGCGGTGCGGAAGGCTTCCACCACGAGCTTGCCACAGTGAACCACCTGCGGGGCTGGCTTGACGATGACCGCCGAGCCGGCCGCCAAGGATGCCGCAATGCCGCCGGTGGGAATGGCGATGGGGAAGTTCCATGGCGGAGTTACCACGGTGACGGTGTGCGGGGTGAACTGGGAGTAAGACTCCTCCAGCAGGCGCGCGGACTGGCCGTAGTAGGTGCAGAAATCAATCGCCTCAGAGACCTCAGGGTCGGTCTGAGTAACGGTCTTATTAGCCTCATATGCGGCCACGGAGATGAACTTGCCGCGCTGGGAAGCAATCTCGTCCGCGACTGCCTCGAGGGCCGCGGCGCGCTCGGCGGCAGGACGCTTACCCCACTCGGTGCCGAGCTCCTTGGCACGGGCGATGTGGCTTTCTACCGCGGCTGGGTCGGTGACCTCCGCGATGCCGTGCTCACCTGGGTTGCGCTTGAGCGCTTCCTGCGCCCACTGGCGGTTCGGGGCGAGAGCCGGGTCAGTATCAGCCTCGTTGGTAAAGCGGCCGGTGCGCGGTGCCTGGCGGCCATCCTCCTCGAGGCGGTTCTGGGTGCGGCGGGCGCCAGCGAAGGTGTCCCAGCGCTTGGCGACGGCCCGACGGAACGTCTCTTCCTGGTCCGCAAGCGGCTCCTCGCCTGGGGCGAAGAGAGCGTAGAGGAAGTTCTGCGGCGCAGAGTTCTCCTCTAGTCGGCGCACCAGGTAGGACACGGCGACGTCGAAGTCGTCTGCATGAACCACCGGGGTATAGAGGATCTGGCGGCCGTCAAAGACCTTGCGCACCGCTGCCTGCTGCGCTGGGGACATACCCTGCAGCATCTCCGAATCCATCATGTGTAGTACGCCGCGCTTCTTGCCCAGCTCATAGGCCATAGCTGCGGTGTAGAGGTTGTGGGTTGCTACACCGATGCGGACGCTATCGGCGTACTCTTCGCGCAGGATGAAATCCAGTAGGCGGTAGTAGTTGGCGTCTACGTCGAGCTTGTTGGTGTAGGTAGCCAGCGGCCAATCGTGGACCTCGCCCTGCACGGTTTCCATGGATAGGTTCGCGCCCTTTACAATGCGCACCTTGACCTTGCCGCCGCCCTTGGCCACGCGCTCCTTGGCAAAGTCAGCGACATCCTTGAGCGCATCGAAGGTATCTGGCAGGTAAGCCTGCAGCACGATGCCGGCATCTAGGGTGAGGAACTCCGGCTCGCTGAGCAGCTCCTTGAACAGGCGGATGGTCAGGTGGAGATCGTGGTACTCCTCCATGTCCATGTTGATAAAGACCTTGTCGGTGCGGTCGGCCGCAGCCTGATACAGCGGGCGCAGGCGCTCCTTGAGGCGCTCTACCGAGCCATCGATATCCCAGTGATTGAGCTGGGCCACCATGGAGGAAGCCTTGACCGAAACGTAGGTTACGCGTGGGTTCTGGATGAGCTTGAGGGTGCGCTGCGCGCGGGACTTAGCCTCTTCCTCACCGAGCACGGCCTCACCCAGCAGGTTGAGGTTGAGCTGTTCGCCGGATTCGGCGGCCTTGTCCAGAATCTTGTTGAGTGCATCAGACTCGGCGTCCAGAACGAGGTGGCCAACCATCTTGCGCATGTACAGGCGGGCCACCGGCATGACCAGGTTGGGCAGGATTGGGCCGAAGAAGCCACCGGCACCAACGAGCGCACCATTGATGCTGCCCAGGAACGACGGGTCATAGTGGGAGGAAATATCCTTCAGCGCGTGTGCGGCAACCTTGTCATCTTCTGGGCGCATGACGCGGTCGACGAAGTCCATGGTGAACTTCACTCCGTCCTCATCGCGCAGTAGGTCCGCGAGCTGTTCGGTGGCCTTATCTTCTTCGTCCGCAGTGGACTTCAACCAGTCGTGGGCGCGGCTAATCGCTGCGGGCAGGACTGCTTCCACATCATCAGAGATGGGCAAGCGGGTGTTAGCAGAAGAAGTCATATGGGTTCTACCTCTATTTCAAACGGGTCACATCCTAGACACCACCCTTCACACGGGAGTGAAGGTAGATGTATCTGCGCCGGTCTGGAATTGCTGGGCGATACGGCGTCTGGATGGTGAGCGGTGAGCTATGTGGTGCTGCAGGGTGCAGCTGGGTGAGGAGCGAACACGCGGGTGCGCGCGGCGCAATGTGAGGGTCGCAGAGATTCGTGGTGAAATGCGATGTTCAGCGGGCCTTTATGCGGGCCGAATGCGGACGGGAGGCCTATCGCTGCTGCGACGAACGCGCGCCAGGTTGGTGTTCAACACTCACCTGCTTTCTATGACGTGACTATAGGGGCAGAGGAAGAAACGTGAGCGGTATAGCGCTCTGACGTGCGGCAACCCTGCAGGTTCAGGTTCCTATTGTTGCCTAGGAAATACTATGAAGTTTGGTGTTGCCGTAATTATAGGGAAGCGACAAACGTGATGCTAGTCTCCTTTGGGAAATGACGGACGGGGGTAGAAAAACAAAAAATAAACCCCAGCATGTGGGGTTTAGAGGGGGTATTGACACATCCGGGGGTATTCCACCCCCGGATTGTCCAACAATCGGGGTCTAAGAACCGTAGCCAGCCTTGAGCGCCTTCACCGCCAGTTCGAGGCGGGACTTGGCGTGGAATTCACTGAGCAGGGTAGATACATATTTCTTCACCGTGCCCGGTGCGTAGTGTGTGCTCTTGGCAATTTCTTCATTGGACTTGCCTTGGCAGACCAGGTCCAGAACCTGCTCTAAAGCAGGCGAGATATGGTGGTTGTCCTTAATTCTTGCGGTTGCGGCGGCCACATCAGCATCGCTTCCCTCAGTGTTCCAATCGGGAAGTTGCTCAAATAAGCGGGTGAGGGATTGCGGGGTGACAACCGTGCCGCCGCGTACAGCCTCGCGCACGGTATCCAAGATGTAGACCGGCTTGGAGCTTTTCAAAATATAGGCTGCAGCCTTATTGGACATGACCTCTTTGAGGGTCTCATCATTGTCCATCGCGGTCATCGCGACAAAGACCGGCGGGGCTTCCATCTTGTTGACCTCGCGCAAGAGGGTAGTGCCATCCATCTCGGGCATATGGATGTCCGCGACAATGACGTCAAAGTCTTGCTCTTGCAATATATCGAGGGCGACCTTGCCATTTTCTGCGGTGGCGCGCACCTCCATGTCCTCAGCCGAGGCAAAATAGCGCCCCAAGGCCTCAAGGACAAGTGGGTCGTCATCGACGACCAAGAGGGATGTTTTTACCTCCCGCACCATGGTGCAGGGCAGCCGAAAGCGATATCAACAGGAGATTCGTATTTCGTAGTTTGCGGCAGCTCGCCGGGTGTAAGGCCAGCGCCGAAGATGGAAGAAGACAACATCAGTGGGGCGAGAAAGCTAGCGAGTGCGGCCTGCATGAGGGCGCTCCTTTTTAAAGATTTGTATTTGCCAGAAACAAGCGACAGCTTAGTGCAAGAATTAAACGCTTGCTATACAACGTGGTGGAACTAACGCCGCTTATGGAGACTGGGTGGCAGAGAAAGAGTCAACTCCCATCTTTCCGATTCCAAGTTTGTCTCTAAGCGTGCGTCGATCGTAGCAGCGATCCGAGTCATCGAGGACATTCCAATACCGGAGGACATATCGGTGGTCTTGCTCGTGGGTTTTGCAATGGGATTTGTAATGGTTACGACAGTCCAACCCACATGCGGGCGGACAGAAATCGTAATTTCTGCGCCCGGAGGTGAATACTTCACGGCGTTAAGGCATGCTTCCGTAGTGATAGCCGCGATGGGGTCGAGGATCTCCTGTGGGAATTCCGGCGCAAACTCCTCACCGCGTACTTCTACTACGGGCGCCCGGTTGAGGCGCTGAAGGCGCTCTTCTTCCTCTGAGATGAGTTGAGCAAAACTCGTGGGTTTTGTCGTGGTGCCAAAACTCATGCCATCGTTTACCCCATCAATGTTGTTGCGCAGGACCTTTGTTAGTGCGCGAACCTCGGACATTGATGAGCGCATGGAATCACTGAGTGCATCGAGCTTTCGGACTAGCTCCGGCTGTTTGGAGTATTCAAGGCTGAGAGCCTCCAACTGCATCGTATTTACGGTCAGATTAGAAACTACCGAGTTGTGCAAGGTTTCAGCGAGATCAGATTGACGACGCTTCACGTCATCGTTCCACTCCATCATTGCGGATCTGTAGCGATCAGCTGAGTGCGCGAATATTGCTCCAATAACGCCGCCGACTCCAATAAGCATTCCCCACGTAAGGGCTGGTGCAGGGTGCAAGCTTAAAGTGAGCTCCACAGGATCGACTAGTCCACAAAGCCACAGAACCAAACCTATTGCGATCGTGCGTATGTGCTTTCCGTGATACGCCACTACTGCAAGAAACACAGGAGCGAGAAATATTGAGCTAACAAGAGGGGTTCTGGCGAGAAGCGTGGCGATCGCCCAAGTGATGACGAACGCGGCGCTCATGCTCAACGGCCAGCGGTAAGCAGACGTAGCAATGGCTGTAAGGGCCAGTCCCAAGACTGCTGCGGACAATTGATATTCAGTGGAGGTAAGGAATGCGCCAAGTAGTGTCAGTGCTACACAAATCACCGCGGTTAGGGCGGCTGTTCGCTGCAGGGTCATGGCCGCGCGGATGCGTTGGTGAAGGGGCGGCTGTGAAGGTTTCGACACGGTGCTGTCCACGCTTCCTGGATGCTAAGGCTCAATGGGGTTTATCTCCCTAGTGTAGGTACAGCGAACGTGAAACAGCGATTGAAAACAGCGAAACCCCCGCACCTTCGTGCACGGTTCCTTGTGGTGGGTTCCGTGCGGAGGTAGAAGGTGAGGGGGTTTAGCTGGTCTTCATGAAGGAGTGCAGAGTGCTAATTACTTAGCTTCTGCAGCAGCCTCTGCGTCATCCTTGGAGGACAGGCCCTCGAATACGGAGGCCAGGCCCTCGGAGTCGGTGTTGGACTCGGAGGAAGCCTCGACGAGGCCCTTGATGCCCTTGACGAGTGCCTCGAAGTCGATGGCGGAGCTGAGGTCTACTAGGGAATCGAACATATACATTCCTTTCGGATAGGCGGAGTAAAACTACAATCTCTCTCTGGGGTAGCAGCTCTTAACTGCTGTGATTCCTAGTATGCGGCAGTGGGGGCGCGCCGCCAATCCTCTTTTGGATCTTTTCTGAGGTAACTTTTGGATCCTCTTAGAGATGTTTAAGGATCTCCGTTTGGGTATGAGGCTGTGTGGGGGAGGGGGTTAATGGGCAGGGGTGGGAAAGTGGGCGTCGGAAAGAGCGGCGGTGAGCTGGTAAAAGTGGGACATTTGAGAAAAAGTTGAGTCTTGGGGAATAACTTTTGTAGGCTGCCCGTTGTAGAGATTGAGTGACACAGGCTCAAGGTTGTGTGACTGGGTGTGAAAGTTCTGTTACAGTAGCGCTCGGACACAACGAGAAGTTGAGTCACTGACAGTCAACTTTATTAATTACCCCAAGATAAAAGGAGAAGAAATCATGGGACGCGCAGTAGGTATTGACCTTGGTACGACGAACTCCGTCGTTTCCGTACTGGAAGGTGGCGAGTCCACCGTTATCGCTAACTCCGAGGGCTCTCGCACCACGCCTTCCGTCGTTGCCTTTGCAAAGAACGGCGAAATTCTGGTGGGCCAGTCCGCCAAGAACCAGGCGGTAACCAACGTTGATCGCACCATTCGTTCCGTCAAGCGCCACATCGGCTCTGACTGGAAGATCAACATTGACGATAAGGACTACACCTCCCAGGAGATCTCCGCCCGCACACTGATGAAGCTGAAGCGCGACGCGGAGGCTTACCTTGGCGAGGATGTTACTGACGCCGTTATCACCGTTCCTGCATACTTCGAGGACGCACAGCGCCAGGCCACCAAGGAAGCTGGCCAGATTGCAGGCCTGAACGTGCTCCGTATTGTCAACGAGCCAACCGCAGCCGCTTTGGCTTATGGCCTGGAAAAGGGCGAGCAGGAGCAGACCATCCTGGTATTTGACCTGGGTGGCGGCACCTTCGACGTCTCCTTGCTGGAAATCGGCGATGGCGTGGTTGAGGTTATGGCAACTGCCGGCGATAACGAGCTGGGTGGCGATGACTGGGATCAGCGCATCGTTGACTGGCTGGTAGACCGCTTCAAGACCTCCCAGGGCGTTGACCTGACCAAGGATAAGCGCGCCGTGCAGCGTCTGCGCGAGGCTGCAGAGAAGGCAAAGATTGAGCTGTCCTCCTCCCAGCAGGCCAATATCAACCTGCCGTACATCACGGTTGACTCCGATAAGAACCCACTGTTCTTGGACGAGACCCTGACCCGCACCGAGTTCCAGAAGATCACCCAGGATCTGCTGGATCGCACCAAGGCTCCGTTCAACCAGGTCATCAAGGATGCTGACCTTTCCGTCGGCGATATTGACCACGTTGTTCTCGTTGGTGGCTCCACCCGTATGCCGGCCGTATCGGACCTGGTCAAGGAACTCACCGGTAAGGATGCCAACAAGGGCGTTAACCCGGACGAGGTTGTTGCCGTAGGCGCTGCCCTGCAGGCAGGCGTTCTGCGCGGCGAGGTCAAGGACGTGCTGCTTCTTGACGTCACCCCGTTGTCCCTCGGCATTGAGACCAAGGGTGGAGTGATGACCAAGCTCATCGAGCGCAACACCACCATTCCGACCAAGAAGTCCGAGACCTTTACCACCGCAGAAGACAACCAGCCTTCCGTGCAGATTCAGGTCTTCCAGGGTGAGCGCGAGATGGCTACTGCCAATAAGCTCCTCGGCTCCTTCGAGCTCGGCGGCATTGCTCCGGCACCGCGCGGTGTTCCGCAGATTGAGGTCACCTTCGATATCGATGCCAACGGCATCGTCCACGTGACTGCAAAGGACAAGGGCACCGGCAAGGAAAACACCATCAAGATTCAGGATGGTTCCGGCCTGTCCCAGGAAGAAATCGACCGCATGGTCAAGGATGCTGAGCAGCACGCCGAAGAGGACAAGAAGCGCCGCGAGGAGCAGGAGCTGCGCAATAACGCAGAGTCCACCTCCTACCAGACCCGCAAGTTCTTGGACGACAATGCTGACAAGGTATCCGAGGATGTTAAGACCAAGGTTACCGAGGCTGCTGACGCCGTTGATGAGGCTCTGAAGGGCGATGACCTCGAGGCCATCAAGTCCGCAGTGGAGAAGCTGTCCACCGAATCCCAGGAGATGGGCAAGCAGATCTACGAAGCACAGGCTGCTGAGGCTGGTGCTGAGGGCGCGGCTGATGCTGGCGCTGCTCAGGGTGACCCGAACGTCGTCGACGCTGAGGTAGTTGACGAGGATGAGAATAAGGATGGCAATAAGTAATGACTCAGGACAGCGGAATGCCGCATAACCCAGGCGACCCGGAAAACACGGATCCGGAGGCTACCTCGGCTGACCGCGCTGAGGCTGCTGCCGAGCAGGCTGAGGAGGCCCAGGCCGCGCAGGAAGCGCAGGCTGATGCCACCGAAGAAGCCGAGCTGGATCCCACTCTCGATGCTGACCTTGAAGAAGCGCTGGCAGACGTCAACGCTGATGAGGTAGAGGCCGAGGCCGCGGGTGAAGAGCCCGCTGGCAACGGCGTCAGCGATGTGGAAGCACAGTTGGCAGAACGCACGGAAGACCTACAGCGTCTGAATGCGGAATACACCAACTACCGCCGCCGCACCGAGCGCGACCGCCAAGCCGTAATCGAGACCGCCAAGGCCAAGGTCATCGCAGATTTTCTGCCTGTCCTTGATGACCTGGAACTGGCCGATGAACACGGTGACTTGGAAGGCCCGCTCAAGGCTTTTGCGGATAAGCTCCACAGCACGCTGGAAAAGCACGAGCTTGCCGCCTTTGGCGAAGAAGGCGACGCCTTCGACCCGGAGGTTCACGAGGCCGTGCAGGACTTGTCTTCAGGCGATGAGCAGGTGCTGGGCACCGTGTTGCGCAAGGGCTACCGTGTGGGCGACAGGCTCGTCCGCAATGCCCTGGTCATCATCGCGGACCCCAGCGATGAGTCCAGCGGCTCGGAAGATTCCGAGTAAATAACATAAAGGGCGCCCTGGGAACTGACGATTGACCTTCCCGCGGCGCCCTTTTACTTAACTTTATCGATTCTCTTTGAAAGGAGGAGATGCCCAGTGAGCGCTAAACCCGAATGGGCAGACAAAGATTATTATGCGGATCTGGGGGTCTCCTCGTCCGCAGAACAGAATGAAATTAAGCGTGCCTACCGCAAGCTAGCACGCGAAAACCACCCCGATACCCACCCCGACGACCCCGCAGCAGCGGAAAGGTTCAAAAAGGTGGCGGAAGCCTACGACGTGCTTTCCGATGCCTCTGAGCGCAAGGAATACGACCAGTTCAAGGCCATGCTCCGTAACGGTGGGGGCTTTGGACGGATGGGAGGCGCCGGATTTCCCGGCGGGTTTCGATCCACGCGCATGGGTGGACAAGGTGCGCAAGAATTCGACCTCTCGGACCTCTTCGGAGGATCCGCTGGAGGAGCGGCTCAGGGCGGCGGTGTTGGGGATATCTTCGGTAGCGTTTTCAACCGCGGCGGTGGTGCTGGCCACTCAGCTAAACCGTCGCGGGGGGCCGACGTCGAAACGGAAATAACCCTCGAGTTCCGCGAGGCCGCCAAGGGAACCACCATCCCCCTAGCGCTGAGCGGAAATGCTCCGTGTACCACGTGCCACGGCTCGGGTTCTGCATCCGGCAAGACCTCTACCTGTGGCACCTGCAGTGGCACCGGTTTTACCTCTGAAAACCGCGGCGCCTTCGGCTTTTCCGCCCCCTGCAAGGATTGCGATGGCACCGGCCGCCGCATCACGGACCCGTGCAAGGACTGCCACGGTACCGGCACGGTTCATCGCACCCGCAATATCACCGTGCGCATCCCTGCCGGCGTCATTGACGGCCAAAAGGTTCGCCTTGCTGGTCAGGGCGAAGCCGGCCCGAACGGCACTCCAGCCGGTGACCTCTTCGTGGCGGTAACCGTCAAACCGGACAAGGTCTTCACTCGAGAAGGCGATGACCTGCACGTTACCGTCCCGGTCTCCTTCACGGAGCTGGCCTTGGGCGATACCATCGCAGTTCCTACCTTGGATAACCCGGTACGCGTGAAGATCCCCGCCGGCACGCCGGATGGGCGAACGCTGAGGGTGCGCGGAAGGGGCATCGCCAAGCGCGGGGGCAACTCCGGTGACCTTTTGGTTACCGTTCAGGTCACCGTGCCCACCAAGCTCGATGCCGCCGCCTCCAGTGCCCTGCGTACCTATGCTCAAGCGGAAAAGGACTCCGGTTTCAACCCGCGTGCGGGTTGGGCCGGCGCCGAGAAGGCTTAGGGTAGGAGGTGTGTTAAGGAATGAGCACTGGAAAGGCAGAAGATTCCGGCACCGCGGTATATGTGATTTCCGTGGCCGCGGAACTATCCGGAATGCACGCCCAGACCCTGCGAACCTATGACCGCATGGGCTTGGTTTCCCCGGCTCGCACCCGTGGCGGCGGCCGCCGCTACTCCGACCGCGATATCGAGCTGCTGCGCAAGATTCAAGCGCTATCCCAAGACGATGGCGTCAATCTTGCCGGAATCAAGTCCATCATCGAGCTGACCGAGGAACGCGATCGCCTTGAAGCCGAGCGCGACGCCCTAGCTGAAGAGGTTCGGACCCTGCGCGAACAGGCCGCCGGGCGCCGCCCGCAGCGCAGCGGCGAACTTGTCCATGTCCCTCGGTCTACCTCCGTGGTGATGTGGAGTCCGCGTACCGCGCGCGAGCGTAAACGCGCCCGCGGCCGTGGTAACGGTCAGGACTAATTCTTACTCTGCAGACGAGTACATCCCGCCCCGCAGCCAGCGTCGCCGCTGGCTGCGGGGTTTTCTTCTGCCTGCACAGTGACGGTGTGATGTTAAGGCTTGCAAAGGGGATAGCTGCAATCAGTGCGCGTTGCAAAGTTTGGGGTTAGTATATTCAACACAAAGGTGACCTATGGCACATAAACTATAACGAGTGTCATGTACCACCGATGATCCTCGTATTCTCCAGGAAAGGACACGCACCATGACCCTGTACGCAGCTCCGGGAACCGAAGGCTCCATCGTCGATTACCGCGAACGCTATGACAACTACATTGGCGGCCAGTGGGTAGCACCCGTCGACGGCGAATATATGGACAACATCAGTCCGGTCAACGGCGAGGTATTCTGCCAAGTAGCTCGCGGCAAAGAAGCCGATATCAACCTGGCTATCGACGCCGCGGAAAAAGCCTTCGAGACCTTCGGCAAAACCACTCCAGCCGAGCGCGCATTGCTCCTGCACCGCATAGCGGACCGCATCGAGGAAAATCTGGAAAAGATCGCGGTCGCTGAAACCTGGGAGAACGGTAAGGCTGTGCGCGAAACCCTTGCCGCCGATATTCCGCTCGCCGTAGATCACTTCCGCTACTTCGCCGGCGCCATCCGCGCCCAAGAAGGCCGCCTATCCCAGCTCAACCAGGACACCGTGGCCTACCACTACCATGAGCCGCTCGGAGTAGTGGGCCAGATTATCCCGTGGAACTTCCCGTTGCTCATGGCCGCTTGGAAGATCGCGCCCGCACTGGCTGCAGGTAACTGCATTGTTATGAAGCCAGCGGAGCAAACCCCTGCCTCAATCCTGCTTCTCATGGATATTATCGGTGACCTCCTTCCTGCTGGCGTGCTCAATATCGTCAACGGACTAGGTGAGGAGGCAGGCGCGGCACTCTCCGGCTCGGACCGCATTGCCAAGATTGCCTTCACCGGCTCTACTCCAGTGGGCAAGATCATCAACAAAGCCGCCGCAGACAAGGTCATCCCCGTCACCCTGGAACTGGGTGGTAAATCCCCATCTATCTTCTTCAAAGACATCATGGATGAAGATGATTCCTACCTGGAAAAGTGCGTTGAAGGCTTCGTTATGTTCGCCCTCAACCAAGGTGAGGTCTGCACCTGTCCATCCCGCGCCCTGGTGCACGAGGACATTGCGGATAAATTCTTGGAGCTGGCCATTGAGCGCGTGAAGAAGATCAAGATCGGTCACCCACTTGATACGGAAACCATGATGGGCGCGCAGGCTTCCGAGGAGCAGATGGACAAGATTAAGCAATACCTGGAGATCGGCCCGCAGGAAGGCGCGGAGACCCTCATCGGTGGCCACGTGAACAAGGTAGAAGGCTTGGAAAAGGGCTACTACATTGAGCCCACCGTGTTTAAGGGCAATAATGACATGCGCATCTTCCAGGAGGAGATCTTCGGCCCAGTACTCTCTGTAGCCACGTTCAAAGATTATGACGACGCGATTGCCATCGCTAACGCTACTAACTTTGGCCTCGGTGCAGGCGTATGGTCGCGTAGTCAAAACATTTGCTACCGCGCCGGCCGCGATATTCAGGCCGGCCGCGTATGGGTAAACCACTACCATGACTACCCGGCGCACAGCGCCTTCGGCGGCTACAAGGAATCCGGCCTTGGCCGTGAGAACCACTTGATGATGCTGGGCCACTATCAGGAGACTAAGAATATGTTGGTCTCCTACTCGGAACAGCCGGCCGGCCTGTTCTAAAACACCTCCCGCGGGTAAATCTGTGCAGGCGGTTCCACAATGTCGTGCGGCCTAGCGCGCCCGTGCCACTTGGCCTAGGCCGCGCAGGAACCGTGGGTCCTCCCAATAGGTGCCGTGGTCACCAGGGAGGCCATCTGCGCCGGGAAGGGGAGTGGCACCAAAGGCATCCGTGGTGGGATCGGGGCCATGGATGCCGCCGTGCGGCCCCGTCGCAATGGCGATGGGGTCGTGCGCGTTGGTAGCTGCCCAGATGCGGCCATGGAGTTCTGAGGAGTGGCTAGCGCCGGTTCCGGGGCTGCCGACGAGCACTACGTCATCAGCAATCTTGTCCTCCTTAGCGGCGTGCCCGGTGACTACTGAACCATAGGAATATCCCACTACGGTGCGCTTGGCCTGCGGATAACGCGCACCAAGCGCGCGCTGAAACCGGACGAGCTCCGAGCCGGCGGTGCGCGCGGGATCAGCATGAATCGCCCGAGGCAGGGAAGATGGCGCCTGGTAGCCTAACCACACCACGGCCGGCCCACCGCTGGCTTTAGCTAAGTTGCGGCCCCGGTCCACCGCGCGCTGCCAGGTTTCTGGATCGGAGGAGTGAACTCCTTCGACAAATGTGGTGAGCGATGCCGGCGTGGTCCGGAATTCGCCTGGATCCACCATGGCAACCAGCCGTCCGTCACTTGCTTCTAATACCTTCATATCTGGGTTTTTCGTGGCCAGCTGAGCCACGTGCTCGTTGGCTTGGGCTAGGTTAATCTCGTGAATGGTGTCCACAGGTAGATCGGAAAATTCTTCAAACCGGACGGGAGGAGAAACACCAGCAGGCGTACACAGGGCATCAATTTCTTGGGAACAGAGCCAATCGAGGGAATCGCCCAATGCTCGTACCTGATTTAATAGGAGCCCAGCGGCGCGGGCCGCCGCGACATTGCGCTCGTCTATCTGGCCTAGGAATGCGATGATGCGGTCTTCTAGTTCCTCACGGCGGGCCTGCAGGTTGGCGTGGCGGTCAAGGGTGGCGGCAACATGCTCCATCTGATGCAACGACGGTGCCAGCCAGTCGGTATAGCCTGCCAAGCTGGTCCGAGCGGCGTCGCCAGCAGGCCCTCCCAGCGATAGATCAAGCCAATCATGGTGCGAATCTATAAAACGAAGATTCAGTTCAGAGCGTTCTGTGCGCAGTTGGCTAGCGCTATTTCTTAAAGCCGCAGAAAGGGTCATCGAGCAGCTCCTAGGGTTTGGCCTAGCCGGGAATCCACCCCGGCGGCGGTGCTGAGGAAGTCCGCGACAGAGCGCAATTGCTCGGCCGTGGCATCCTCAGTTGCGGACACGGCGCTGGACCAAGCAGACCGGGCTCGCCCCAGCGCGTCCGCGGTTCTGCAGGCGGTATCGAGCGCGGCCGTCGGCGATGGCAGCGGAGGCCGTGAGAGCAGGGAACGGACATAATCGGGTAAGTGCGTGGGAATTTCTACATAGTTCATGCCCTTTAGCCTGATGGACATCGCAGTTCGGCGCTATGGGCACAGAGGCAGCCTGTGGATAACTCGGTTCCGCTTCATTACTTTGGGAGGCATGAAGGTAGCAGCAGTGCAGTTAACATCCACCGGAAATATCACCGAAAACCAAGAGATAGCCCTAACTAAGATCCGTGAAGCCGCTGGAAATGGGGCGCGACTTATCGTGCTGCCAGAGGCCACGTCACAGAATTTCCGCTCCGGGCGTCTTGATGAGCAGGCGCAATCACTCGAAGGTCCGTTTGCCACGGCAATCCAAGCTCTGGCGGAAGAACTCGAGGTTACCGTCGTAGCCGGCATGTTTTGCCCCGCCGATACCGTTGAGCGCGATGGCAAGACCATCAATCGGGTTAGCAATACAGCGCTTATTGCAGGGCCTGGCGTGTTAGGTGGGTACGACAAGATTCATACCTATGACGCCTTCGATTACCACGAATCGGATACTGTCTTGGCCGGCGAATCGCTGGTTGCCTTTGATGTTGATGACCTTGTAGTGGGCGCGGCCACCTGCTATGACATTCGCTTCCCGGAGCAGTTCAAGGAGCTAGCTAGCCAGGGCGCACAACTTATTGTGGTGCCTACCAGCTGGGCAGACGGCCCTGGCAAGCTGGAGCAGTGGCGCCTGCTTACGGCCGCGCGTGCCTTGGATTCCACCAGCTACATTGTGGCGGCCGGCCAATCGCGCCCAGGCGGTGACGCAGAAGCGGGCAATCCCTCCGGCCCGACGGGCATTGGTCATTCCACCATCGTTGATCCGAACGGGGTGCGCGTGGCCGAGGCTGGCTACGAAGATGACATCCTCTATGCCGAGATCGATCCGAATGAGGTAGCGAAAACCCGTCGCACCTTGCCGGTCGTGACCCCTGCGGACTAGGCGAGTGCTGCGTAATCTTCCGGCTGCCAGCGCCCGTCGCGGCCCCAGCTAAGGACATCGATCTGCTGCTTGTTCAAGCCCTTCTTAACCAACTCTTGT
This sequence comes from Corynebacterium sp. LaCa_205, assembly GCF_057458085.1. NCBI lineage: Bacteria > Bacillati > Actinomycetota > Actinomycetes > Mycobacteriales > Corynebacteriaceae > Corynebacterium > Corynebacterium sp. LaCa_205. Next base: position 2,223,576 of record NZ_CP190931.1, on the reverse strand, counting down.
TTACCTTCCGCAACCTCTTCGGCGGGGCCGACGAGCAGGAAGCGCGGGGGAGTGCCTGTGGATAACTCCACCTCGTTGACTACTACATCGGTCGGCTCTCCGGAGACCACATAATCGGCACCGGGGGCCAATTCGCGGGCGTTGAGCAACCACGGGTCCCTTTCTTCCCGCACGATGCGGCGCACTCGGACTCCTAGCGCTGCCAGATTTTGCTGGAAGTAGGTGTCATAGTGGGCACCGGGGCTGCCCGCTACGGCAAAGATGCGCGGTACGTGATTGTGGTCGCCGTCGTCCAGCGCGGCGAGCGCCGCGCAGCGGGCCGTGGCCCATCCGGTGCCGTAGGCAATGATAATTAGCTCTTCTGCGCCCGCGTTGTGGAGGCTTATTCCACCAGCGGGCTGGCCAAGCGTCCACCAATCACCGGGCTGCGCGTGCGCGAGAGAGCGAGATGCCTCGCCCGCGGTGGAGACATGGAAGACTAACTGGCCGGTTCCGTCGCTAGGCTGCGCGGGAGTAAGCATGCGCCATTGACCGGGCAAGTACTGCGTGGTCACGGGAAAGTGCTGTCCCGGTTGATAGGGCACGGCTAAGCCGGCTTCCACGCGAATAATAGAAGTATCACGGGTGGGGTGGTCTACAGCAACCACTTGCGCCGAGTGCGCCGGTGCTTCGCCGGCGGCATCAGATTCCCCGGCAGCCTCGGCCATCGTCGTGCATACGCGGTGGATGACATCGCGGGCGAAATCGTACTGATACTGCGTCAGTGCCAGGACCCGCAGGCCCGCTACTAGGGATTCTTCAAAACGAGAATAAATCTCGGCCGGAAACCCATGCCGGCGGTGATCGCGGGCGAGTTGGGTGAGTTTTGTAGAGACTTCGGAAAGCAGGGGCTGTCCCGGCTCCGTACGTTCAATCACCCACGCCAGCGCGGGGACCAGAGAGGTATGGGTATCGCGCATAGACAGGGCGAATATCTGCCGGGATTCGGGCACCGCGTTAAAGAAATGCTCGTGCACCGCATCGCGGTACTCGTTCGCGTAATTTCGAAAATGCTCGCCCAATTCCCACATGTCTCATCATCCTAATAGTCGGTGCCGCACCGGAGGTCGAGCTACATACTGAAAGCTGTAGTGGGGGTGAAAACGGGAGCCTATGTTGTGGATCACTTAGTGGAAGGTATTGTATTCCCTATCCGTCTGCCCTCTAACGGGGGCAAGCCGCCATAATTGCACAGCTAGAAAGGGTCTCCATGGAAGATTTTTCCGCTTATACGCTCATGCTGGATGTGGGCTGGATTTCTTTGCTCATGGTCATCGGCAATGTCCTGCGTCACCAAGTGAAGTTCATCTTCCAGGACCTGTTGCTACCTGCCCCGATTACCGCCGGCCTCATCGGCTTGCTGGTTGGTCCAAACGTGCTGGGTTGGATTAACTTCTCCGATAACTTGGGTGACTACACCTCCATCCTCATCGCGGTGGTCTTTGCGTCTATGGCCTACTCCATGGAAGTAGGCGGAAATATGGGCAAGGGTGCGCGCAATATGTGGGGCTACTCCACCATGATGTTTACCGGCCAGTGGGGCCTGTTCATCGTGCTGGGTCTTTTCCTCTTTGCGCCGCTATTTGATACCCCAAATTGGTTCGGCATGATGCTGCCCGTTGGCTTTACCGGCGGCTTTGGTACCGCCGCGGCCGTGGGTGGCGCGCTCGAAGGTGTAGGCGCTGATGCGGCATCCTCGCTGGGCTTTACCTCGGCGACCGTCGGCACGCTGGCCGCAATCATTGGCGGCGTTATCGCCGGCAACTGGGGCATCCGCAAGGGCAAGGTTTCCCACGTGCCCAAGGAGCTGCCGGAAGAGCTGCGCCGCGGCTACATCAAAAACATTGATGATCGTCCGTCGCTCGGCCGCGCTACCACCAATCCCTCGTCCATCGAGCCGCTCGCACTGCACTTCGGCTTCATCATCCTGACCGTGATGACTGCCTACGGCATCAACCAGGGTTTGAGCAGCATCTGGGAGAATGTCTCCGTGCCGCTCTTTGCCATGTCCATGGTGGTGGGACTATTCTTCCGCGCGCTTATGAACTTCGTGGGCGCCGAGGACTACCTAGATAAGGACTCCATTTCCTCCATCTCCGGAGCAGCCACGGACTACCTCATTGCCTTCGGCGTGGCCGCCATCGTTCCGGCCGCCATTGCTTCCTACTGGCAGGCGCTTCTTCTCCTCTTTATCCTCGGCACCATCTTCTGTGTGTTCTTCTTGCTGTGGTTCCCGGCCGAGTTCTTTGGTGAGCGCTGGATTGAGCGCGGCATCTTTGGCTGGGGTTGGGCCACCGCCACCGTGGCGACCGGCATTGCCATCCTGAAGATCGTGGATCCCAAGCTCAAGTCCGGCACCCTGTCTGAATATGGCATGGCCTATATCGGCTTCGGACCCTTTGAAATCTCGTGGACCATCATCGCGCCAATGGCCGTCATGTACGGGTTTACCGGCATTTTCGGCGCCATTTCCTTGGCGATTTCCATCGGCGTCTATATCGCCTTTAAATCCATGCGTCTTATGCCACCGCGCGGCACCATCTTCCAAGAGGGTATTGGCCATGTAGGACAAAGGCAGGAATAGCCGCGCTTGCCGACGTCCCCCCCTCCCGCATCGCTACCTTAAAAAACTATGAGATTGGGCGCACCAAAACTTAGAAAATGGTTCCCAGTGCGAGGCGGGTGGACGCGGCTGCGGTCGTGACCATGGCCTATCGGTCCCGCTACCACCGTCAACATCGGTGAGGGTAAAAATACTTGAAAAGTGCAATCGATTGGGACTATCCCTAAACCTTAAAATTTGTTAGAATCAGCTGGTGTCAATCTCTGGCGTGATGAGGAAATAGATGTACCAGTTGGATGGGGCTTCCAGGCGGGTGATTATCCTGGAAGCCGCTGTTTATGTAGCGGGTTGCGAAGGCGAGCAGGCCGTTACCGTGGAATCTGTGGCAGACCAGGCTGGCCTCTCGCCGGAGGCGGTTTCTGAGGAATTTAGCAGCGGTGCTGCCATGCTTGCGGAAATCCCAGATTTTTTGGATTGCCGCATGTCTGAATACATGGTGGAGGCTGCACGTCACCTGCCAGAGGGTAACTCTGGCGGCGATGTCCTCATGCAGTTGGCGGAGGCCTACTTTGCCTACGCGCAAGACGAGCCCGACATCTACCACTACCTTTTCGAACGGTACGATGCCATGGATGAGGAGCGGGTCTGCCAATTTGCCAAGGGGGAAAAGTCGGGCACGCCGGGTGCGGACATGGCGCTGAACGTCGTCAAGCGCTTTGCCGAAGAGCAGGGTGCCGTCGTAGCGGCAGACGGAGATATCTCGCCCCTGGAAATCGGCCGCATTACTTTGGCCCTCTGGTCGCTCATCCATGGCATGGGCCACCTGAGTGTGGTGGGCATCTTGCGCCTGCAGCATGCCGTTATTCGCGCCGCTAACCTGAAGCAGGTGGATCGCCTCGTGGTTGATGCCCTGCAATATTGGTTTAAAAATAAGCAGATCCCGCAGCGCCGCCCCATTATGAACGATGCCCGCGGCATTGTAGAAAAGGTCATGGGTAGCGAACGTGAAAAGCCCTTCGTAGCCCCGGATAACCTCGAGCAAATGGACCCGGAGGAAGCCAAGAAGGTCATTATTGAGGCCGCGCTGCGCGTTGCTGGTCGCAACGGCGTCGACCGTCGCTTCTTTGACCACGTGGCCGAAAAGCTTGGTACCTCCAAAGACTTCCTGACCACCATTGTGGACAATGACTTCGCGCTGCGTGAGGTGGCAGAAACTCTCACCACCACAGAGATGGCGAAGATCTTTGAGGCCTGCCTCGCCGAGCTTCCGGATGACACCCCCACGGTAGACCGCCTGCAGATTGTTGCGGCCGCCTACTTTAACTACGCGATGATGTACCCAGAGCGTTTCAGCTCCATTATTGCGCTGGCCAGCGGTTCTGTAGTTCCGCACAATGGTGATGGTAGCTCGCATGAGGGCATGACCAAGAACTTCGCCATCATGATGGATCTGCTCCGCAAGTTTGTCATCGAGATGGGAATTACTCCCACCGACCAGCTGGTTTATATCAGCACTTTGGCCGTGTGGGCAGGGGCCAATGGCATTGCCCATCTGTGCAGCATCGGCGATTTCAAGAGCTTTAATGAAGATCTCAAGTGGGCGCTTTTTATCCAGGTGGTAACCGTGTCCTTCTTTGCCATCGCCCATGGCTTGCAGATTCTTGGCCATGAAAACGAGGAGTTCAAGCAGGTTTAATCACCCTGTGCAAAGTTGAGCGACCTACGCTCAAAAATATTTAGGTTGAGTGGAATAGGCTCAACTCTGGGTGCGTTGTACTAAGTGAAGCCCTACAGTGGGTGAATAAATCTTAGAAGGAGCAACGCACACATGAACTCATTTAACCCCACCACTAAAACACAAGAGGCCTTGCAGGACGCCCTGCAAACCGCCTCTTCTAATGGAAACCCGGATATCCGCCCGGCTCACCTGCTGGCGGCAATTCTCAGCCAGGACGGCGGAATCGCCGCTCCGGTTCTTAAGGCCACCGGCGTAGATCCGGATACTGTGCTCAAGGAAGCCCGCGAGCTTGTTGATTCTTATCCCAAGGCCGAGGGCGCCAATATGGCCAACCCGCAATTTAACCGCGACGGCCTCAACGTCCTAACGCAGTCGCAGGAACTGGCCGGTGAGCTTGGTGATGAATTCGTTTCCACCGAGGTTCTGCTGGCTGCCATCGCCGCCTCCAAGACCGATGCCGCCGAGCTGCTTACCGGCCGCGGTGCTACTTATGACGCCATCAAGGGCGCTTTCCCTTCCGTGCGCGGTGCTGCCAAGGTAACCTCCGAGAATCCGGAGGACCAATTCCAGGCTTTGGAAAAGTACGCCACTGACCTCACTGCTCGCGCCCGCGAAGGCAAGATCGACCCGGTCATCGGCCGTGATCAGGAAATTCGCCGCGTGGTCCAGGTGCTCAGCCGGCGCACGAAGAATAACCCGGTACTCATTGGCGAGCCCGGCGTGGGCAAGACCGCCATCGTGGAAGGCTTGGCCCGCCGCATCGTGGCTGGCGATGTCCCCGAGTCTCTCAAGGGCAAGACCCTCATCAGCCTGGACTTGGGTTCCATGGTCGCTGGCGCTAAGTACCGCGGTGAATTCGAGGAGCGCTTAAAGGCCGTGCTCGATGAGATTAAGTCCTCTGAGGGCGAGATCATCACCTTCATCGACGAGCTGCACACCATCGTCGGCGCCGGTGCTACCGGTGACGGCTCTATGGACGCCGGCAATATGATCAAACCCATGCTGGCCCGTGGCGAGCTGCGCCTCGTAGGCGCCACTACCTTGGACGAGTACCGCAAGTACATCGAAAAGGACGCCGCTCTGGAGCGCCGCTTCCAGCAGGTCTATGCTGCCGAGCCCTCCGTGGAGGACACCATCGGTATTCTGCGTGGCCTGAAGGAGCGCTACGAGGTGCATCACGGCGTGCGCATTATGGACTCCGCGTTGGTTTCGGCCGCCGAGCTGTCCAATCGCTACATCACCAACCGCTTCCTGCCGGATAAGGCCATTGACCTTGTCGACGAAGCAGGTTCCCGCCTGCGCATGGAGATCGATTCCTCCCCGCAGGAAATCGACGAGCTCGAGCGCATCGTCCGCCGCATGGAGATTGAAGAGCTCGCGCTGAAGAAGGAATCGGACGCTGCTTCTCAAGACCGCCTGGCCACCCTGCAAGGTGAGCTTGCGGACCAGCGCGAGAAGCTCGGCGAGCTCAAGGCCCGCTGGGCTAATGAGAAGAAGGCCATCGATGATGTGCAAAACATCAAGGAAGAACTCGATGACCTGCGCCGACAAGCAGAAATCGCCGAGCGTGATGGCGACCTCGCACTCGCCTCTGAGATTAACTACGGCAAGATTCCGCCGCTGGAAAAGGATCTTGCGGCCGCCGAAGTTAAGGCCACCGAGCAGCGCAATACCATGCTCGATGAGGAAGTAAGCCCAGACACCATCGCTGAGGTCGTCTCCGCTTGGACCGGCATTCCGGCCGGCAAGATGCTGCAGGGCGAGACAGAAAAGCTGCTCAATATGGAATCCGTGCTGGGCAAGCGCGTGGTGGGACAGAAGGAAGCCGTTACCGCGGTATCGGATGCTGTGCGCCGTTCCCGTGCGGGAGTGGCCGATCCGAACCGCCCCACCGGTTCTTTCCTCTTCCTCGGTCCTACCGGCGTGGGCAAGACCGAGCTTGCGAAGGCCCTGGCGGACTTCCTCTTCGACGATGAATCCGCGATGGTTCGCATCGATATGTCCGAGTACGGGGAGAAGCACTCCGTTTCCCGCCTCGTTGGTGCTCCTCCGGGATACGTCGGCCATGAGGCCGGCGGACAGCTCACCGAGGCCGTGCGCCGTCGCCCCTACACGCTCGTGCTTTTCGACGAGGTAGAAAAGGCCCACCCCGATGTCTTCGACGTCCTCCTACAGGTCTTGGATGAGGGACGGCTTACCGACGGCCAGGGACGCACCGTCGACTTCCGCAATACCGTCATCATCTTGACCTCCAACTTGGGCGCCGGCGGCACCCGGGAAGAAACCATGGATGCGGTGAAGAAGGCCTTCAAGCCTGAATTCATCAACCGTCTCGATGACGTGGTCATGTTTGAGCCCCTTTCTGAGGAGCTCCTACGCGGCATTGTCGATATCCAGCTGCGTGGCTTGGCCGAGCGCCTCGACGCCCGCCGCCTGACCTTGCAAGTCTCGGATTCTGCCAAGTCCTGGCTGGCCGAGCGCGGCTACGACCCAGCCTATGGTGCCCGCCCGCTGCGCCGTACCATCCAGCAGGCCATTGGTGACAAGCTCGCCAAGAAGCTGTTGGCCGGCGATATCGTCGATGGCGACACTGTCCACGTGGACGTCGCAGATGGCGGTGCCGAGCTAGACATCGCCGCCCTCTAGTCGGCCGCGTACCGCCCGCCGCGCCAAATCCTGCTCATGCCCCTAGACTCGGGGCATGAGCATTTTGGTCTCCCCACAAGAACTCCGCGAATCCATTTATCACGGCGAACGATTTACCCTCTTGGCCACCCACTGGCAGCCACAGCTGCGTCAGAGCTATAACCAGTTCACTTCCTTGCATATTCCTACGGCACTGTTTAGCGATACCGCTAATTCCTTCGCCGGTCTCCCCGGTTCACAGGTAGGCCGCAACCCGCTGCCGGATCCGGATAAGCTGCAGGAGCACTTCCGCCAGTGGGGAATCCGTGAGGACCGCCCCGTCGTGGTCTATGACGAGGGGCGCGGCCTATTCGCCGGCCGTGCGTGGTGGACCTTGCGCTGGGCCGGCTTGGACAACGTCCGCATCCTCGACGGCGGCTTGGCCAATTGGCGCCACCTGGGCTATACGACGCTGACCGGCCCCGGCAACTTCGCCGTGGGCGCCAGCGCCACGGTAAACCCCGGCCAGATGCCGGTGGCCACCATTGATGACGTGCGCAGTCACGATGGCCTGCTCATCGATACCCGCACCCGCAACCGCTTTGCCGGCCGCCGCGAAAACCTCGACCTTAAGGCCGGTCATATCCCCGGCGCCGTCAATGTGCCGGAGCGCCTCTTCCACAACGACGGCCTGCGCACCTGGAAGTCTGCGGGTGAAATCCGCGAAGTTCTTTTCGACGCCGGACTAACCCCCGACAATGTCCAAGGCGCCATCATCTACTCCGGCTCTGGCAACCACTCCGCCCTCGCCCTCGCCGCCATGCACGACGCCGGCTTCACCGGCCTGCGCCACTATGTCGGCGGCTGGTCGCAGTGGTCCGCTAACCCTAAGAACCCTGTCGAGCGCGGCGACCGCCTTACCGTCAACGGCTAATCGCCCACGCTCACCCCTCGCCCTCAGCCTCCCGCCTCCGCGCGCCGAGCGCTGAGGGCTTGTTTGTTCCTACTACTATCGTGGGGTGATGGCTTTTCTAATCCTTGCTTTGGCGCTACTTCTCGGCATTGTCGGCGGTGCCTTGCTGCTTTACGACGGCAAACAGCGCACCTCCGCCCCTACACTCTCCGCCGACACGGACCCGACGCCCGCTGACGCCACGCCTGCAGACACCGCGCCCGCGGACACCACTCCCGCAGACGCCGCGCCTGTCGACGCCGCTTCCCCCGAGCCTGAGCTCAGGACCGAGTCCACCGAGTCCGCCGAGCCTGCTTCTTCCGATGCCGCTCCCGTTGACTCGACCTCTAGCGATGCCCCCGCTGTCGACCCAGCCCACCTAGCGTCTTCGCCAGCTGCCCCAGCTCCCGAGTCCCATGCCGAAGCCGCACCAGAGTCCGCACCGGAGTCTGAAACCCAGCAAGACCCTGAGCCAACCCCTGAGCGCGGACCAGACCAGGAGCCGAGCAACGAGCCGAAGCACGAGCGAAGCCACAATCCGAGCCAGGAGACCGCGAGCGAGAACCGCGCGCCCTCCAAGCCGCACACCCGCCATCGGCCGATTCTGCCGGGAACGTTGCGTCGCGAGCGCCGCAGTTGGGCAGAAGCAAAAGGCTTCGAATTTATGAAGTCCGATCCTTACCTCGTAGATGAATGGACGAGGGGAGTGGCCTCTACCGGTGCGGCGCCAAAAGACATTGTCGCGGGAAACGTGTATGGCCACGAGATGCTGTTGATGGATATTGATGGCGTCAACGTCATGGCGATGCGCACCGGAGCGGCCTCAGACATGGTGGTGGACTTCCGTCGCTTCGACCGCGAAGACACGAAGGCCTCCGAGGATCTGCATTTAGCCATGACTCTTGAGGGGTTTGATGTGTATTCCTCGGATAGTGCTGTTACCGAGCGCATGGTAGACGAGCGTGTTCACGTCGCCCTGCAGCAAATGCCCGAAGCGGTCACCGCACTGTGGATGGAAACTGAGTGGGTGCTAGCACAGACTACAAAGCAGGCGCGCTCCGCGGAATGGGAAGCGATGCTACCGCCGCTTGCGTTATTGGCAGACGCCGCCCGTGTCTTGCCACCGCGCTCCTCGGCCACCCACGTGGTGCGACTAGAGGAATTGGATCCAGCTCGCGAGATTCCCGCCCAGCCCATCGCGGAAGCTGTCGGCGGTGCGCCGGCTGCCGGTGCACCCGTGTTTGAGCGTCCCGTCATCCAGCGGCCGGAAGAGCCTTTGCACATGCCGTCCCGGGCGTACTCCGAAACTCGCGGCCCGGTCGAACACAGCGCGCTAGGCGGCGACGAAGTAGACGCTATTGCCGACGGCCGCGAGCGCCCCACCCCCGATTCTCATACCGCCCGCCTGCCGCGCCAGCAGTTCCGCGCTGCCTCCATCTTCGACGGCCCCTCCGACGATTCCACTAGTGGGCCCGCCCCCGGCGCGGCCGATTCCCGTGCAGCCGAGGAATCGGACCCGCGCCGGGAAGAGTAGCCTAGAGACCGATACTGGAGGCCTGCCACCACGCGCGAACCGCCGCGCACGAACCACGACAAGGAGCAGATGACTGTGGATTCTCACAACACCAATGCGCACACCGCGAATGCCCAGAACCTGGATGCCGAGAAGAAGGCCCGCCTTGCCGAGCTAGTCAAGGAACTGGCCGTAGTCCACGGCAAGGTGACCCTGTCCTCGGGCAAGGAAGCTAACTACTACGTGGATCTGCGCCGCGCTACCTTGCACCACGAGGCCTCCCGCCTCATCGGTGCGCTGCTTCGCGAGTTGACCGCCGATTGGGATTTCGCGGCCGTCGGTGGCCTAACGCTCGGCGCTGACCCTGTTGCTACTTCCATCATGCATGCCGACGGCCGCGATATCGACGCCTTCGTCGTGCGCAAAGAAGCCAAGAAGCACGGCATGCAGCGCCGCATCGAGGGCACGGACGTGGAAGGAAAGAAGGTCCTTGTCGTAGAAGACACCACGACCACCGGTAACTCCCCGCTGACCGCCGTGGCTGCGCTGCGCGAGGCTGGCGCCGAGGTCGTTGGCGTGGCGACCGTCGTAGACCGCGAGACTGGTGCCGGCGACGTCATCGCCGCAGAAGGCCTTGAATACCGCTCCCTGCTGGGCCTGGGCGACCTTGACCTTGCCTAACGCAGACGAGGCCAAGGGCCCGACCGAGTGGAACGAGGGCCGCCATGGCGTAGGACCGTGGGAAGGTCCGCTGCCGCAAGGGCCAGAGGCCGAGAAATACGACCCAGAGCTGCTCGCTGAAGGCGACCGTCGCAACGTCGTCGATGCCTACCGCTACTGGAGCAGGGAAGCGATCAAAAAGGACATCGATAAGCGCCGGCATAGCCTGCACATCGCTATCGAGAACTTTGAAAACGATGCCAATATTGGCACCGTCGTGCGTACCGCCAACGCATTCGCCGTCGATACAGTGCACATCGTCGGCCGCCGGCGGTGGAATCGGCGTGGGGCAATGGTGACGGATAGGTACCAGCACTTGATGCACCATGAGAGCGTCGAGAAGCTTATTGCGTGGGCGGCCGAGGAGGGGCTGACCGTCGTCGCCATCGACAACACCCCCGGTTGCGTGCCCCTGGAAACGGCCGAGCTGCCCGAGCGCAGCCTTCTACTTTTCGGCCAAGAAGGTCCCGGCGTGACACAAGCGGCCCAGGACGCCGCCGTGATGACCTGCTCCATCGCCCAGTTCGGCTCCACCCGTTCCATCAACGCAGGCGTCGCGGCCGGAATCGCCATGCACGCCTGGATTCGCCAGCACGCTGATCTGGCCGATTCTTGGTAGGAAGATCGTTACACTAGCTATATCCACCCGCGTAACTGGAGTGATAGAGGAATCGTGGAAGAAAAATGGGCCCACCGCGCCGAACTCGCAGAAGCCGCCATCAATGAGCGCCACGCGCACCCTGTGTGGGGCCTGCCGCGCACCAATCTTGCGGTGGTGAGCTGGCCGCCTACCACGAAAGAAAAACTCTTCATCCATTGGCACTATTGGTGGCAGGCCCATTATTTGGATTGCCTCGTTGATGCGGCGCTGCGCAATAACACCAAGGTGCGCCGACAGCGCATCTTCGACACCATGCGGGGTATTCGTATCCGCAACCTGACGCAGCTGACGAAGAATAAATACTACGATGACAAGGGGTGGCTCGCCTTGGCCTTCGGCCGCGTGGAGGAGCTAAAGAAGGCGAAGACGCCGAAGCGTTTGGCGGAGCTGCAGCGCAATATCCACGAAGGACTCGATGAATCGCTCGGCGTGCTGCCGTGGCGCCTCGGCGAGAATTTCATGAACGTGCCCTCCAATGGCCCGGGCGCCATCATGTTGGCGCGGATGGGGCGCATTGAGGAAGCGCGCCACATCATCGACTGGATCTACGATCACCTGCTTGATGACGACGGCTACATCATGGACGGCGTCCGCATGCGCATGGACGGCCCTGAGGTGGTAAAAAACATCCACCCCTACTGCCAAGGCGTGGTCCTAGGTGCGTGCTTGGAAATTGTGCTGGCGCTGCGAGAAAAGGCCGGTATCGGTGATTTGGAGCAAATCGACAGCGTACACGAGGCCGAGCTGGCGTCCGAGATGATGGACTACATTATCCGCATCCGCGGCCTGGTGCAGACCGTGGCTTCGGGCATGGCTACCCCCTCGGGCGTGGTGGACTGGGAGACCGGCGATGGTGACGGTGGCCTGTTTAAAGGCATTTTGATGCGCTATCTTGCCGACGTCGCCGTGCGCCTGCCCGGCGATTCTCCCGCCAACCGCGCCACGAAGAAGCTGGCCGCGCGCATGGTGATGGCCTCGGCCGAATCGGTGTGGGAGCACCGCTTAGAGGTTGATGGTCTGCCGATCTTCGGCTCTGATTGGTTGTCCGATGCGCGCCTGCCGCATAACTACGGCTTCGGCCGGCGCACCATGAGTGAGAAGGTAGGCATCATCCGCGTGGACGAGCGCGATTTGTCCGTGCAACTTTCCGGATGGATGCTGATGGAGGCCTGCGCTCGCGTGACGCGACATCTATCTAAATAGTCCGCTGGGGCGGGCCAGTTGTGCGGCGCGCATAGATGGGTTGAAAATGTCACAGAGTTTTTGCGGCAGAAATTCCGTGAAACGGGCATACTTGGGTGCTGGAACGTGTTTGACCACAAACCCACTTTTAAGGATGGAAATTCATGCCAATTGCAACCCCTGAGGTCTATAACGAGATGCTGGATACCGCGAAGAAGAATGGCTTCGCGTTCCCAGCTATCAACTGCACCTCTTCTGAGACCATTAACGCAGCTCTGAAGGGCTTTGCGGAGGCCGAGTCCGACGGCATCATCCAGTTCTCTACCGGCGGCGCAGCCTTCGGTTCCGGCCTGGCACTGAAGGACAAGGTCAAGGGTGCTCAGGCATTGGCCGCATTCGCTCATGAGGCCGCGAAGCACTACGGCGTCAATATCGCGCTGCACACCGACCACTGCCAGAAGGAGGTACTCGATGAGTACGTCCGCCCGTTGCTGGCTATCTCTCAGGAGCGCGTCGACCGCGGCGAGAACCCGCTGTTCCAGTCCCACATGTGGGACGGCTCCGCTATTCCAATCGACGAGAACCTGGTCATCGCACAGGAACTGCTGGAAAAGGCTAAGAACGCTCACGTCATCCTCGAGGCTGAGATTGGCGTCGTCGGTGGCGAAGAGGACGGCGTTCAGGCTAAGGCAGGCGCTAACCTGTACACCTCCCCGGAGGACTTTGAAAAGACCATCGATGCCCTGGGCACCGGTGAGAAGGGCCGCTACATGCTGGCCGCTACCTTCGGCAACGTTCACGGCGTCTACAAGCCAGGCAACGTGAAGCTGCGCCCAGAGGTCCTGCTGGAGGGCCAGAAGGTTGCACAGAAGAAGCTCGGCCTGGGTGAGGACGAGTACGCCTTCGACTTCGTATTCCACGGTGGCTCCGGCTCCGAGAAGGAAAAGATTGAAGAGGCACTTCGCTACGGCGTCATCAAGATGAACGTGGATACCGATACCCAGTATGCCTTTACCAACCCGGTTGCTCGCCACATGATGGAAAACTACGATGGCGTCTTCAAGATTGACGGCGAGGTTGGCAACAAGAAGGTTTATGACCCACGCTCCTACCTGAAGAAGGCAGAGCAGGGCATGTCCGAGCGCGTCATCGAGTCTTGCCAGGACCTGCACTCTGTGGGCAAGTCCCTCTCCAAGTAAAGTTTCTAAGCTGCGGCAGCCCCTTAAGTAGGCACGCCGAACTGGCCGCTTCCCCCGCGTGGGAGGCGGCTTTTTCATGTCTTCGGCCAGGGTCGGGATTTCGCGGGCGGCGCTGGCGGGCGCCGTTGGTAGGAGCCGCTGGCGGGCGGCGCTGGCGGGCGGCGCTGGTGGGTGGTGGGGCCGGGGGCTAAGGGCTGGGTGGCTATGTGTGGGGATTCGGTGGCCGGGCGGGGCTGGGGACGAACCGTGGGGTATTGCTCCACGGCGGCACCCAGGCGATGCGGCCATTGACGCGCACCATGCGGCCGCGTTCTGTGGGGCGGGAGGGGTCATCTTGGTTGGCGGCGTTGTGGTGCGCGCACAAGGTGACCAGATTTTCTTGGTTTGTGGGCCCGCCGGTGGACCAGGCGGTGAGGTGGTGGACTTGGGCGTCGTCGGCAGGCGTAGTGCAGCCCGGCCACGCGCACACGGGGTGCTCGGCCGCGGCGAGCATGCGTTGTTTCCACGTGGCCATGCGTTCGGTGCGATACAGGTTTACCGGGCCGTGCTCGGGGTGAACGAGGCTGACGTAGCCGCGCTGGGCGAGAGCGCGGGCAACCAGCTGTGCGCCGGTCATGCGGGCGCCGTTGGTGAGCTGGAGGGTGATATCGGAGGCGTCGGAAGGCGCGGCGACGATGCGGTCGAGCTGGTCTAGGGTGAGGATGACGTTGGTATGCACGGCCGGCAGCGCGCCGGGATTGCCCTCGAGGAGCACCTTCTTGGCGGCGGCGAGGGGATCGTCTTTGTTGACGGAGGAGAGCACGCCCTTGATATCGGCGATATCGGTGGGATCGGCCGTAATAGAGATGGTGTGTGGGCCGTCGGGGCGGCGGGTATAGCGCACGCCGGGCTCCGGGCGGCGGGGCGGATTGATCTGCTTGAGTAGCTTCTTGGCCACGGAGGGAATCAGGCGGGCCTCGGTGCGGCAGAGCGTTAGGCGCAGGTCCCAAGCGCGGTTGGTATCGCGCACGCGGCGAGTATAAGACTCGATGCTATCGAGCGTGGTGAGGTCATGGCCGCGGCTGCGGGCGGCCTCGCGGGCGTGGCGTTGCTTGCGGGTATTCGACGTGCGGCCGAAGTAGACGTGCTGCAGGCGGGCGAGTTGGGCAGCCAGAAGGGGACTGGCTCCGGCTTCGAGAAGCGAGTCTTCGGAGCAGCCCCGAAATTCGGCGACGAGGTCGACGCCGCGGCGGCATAGCAAGAGAAATTCGGTGTTCACACGGCCGAAGCTAAAAGGCATGCGAGGGCTGAACAAGCGGTGCGCGGCCGGGGAGGGGGAAATTGTGGATGGGTGGGGGGGAGAAGGGGCGTCGGCAAGAGCTGTCCACAAGTTAGCCGGCGGCCGAGATGCGCGGGGACAGCGGCGATGGTAGGGGCGGTCTTCTATGCTGGAAGGCATGTCGGAAGCGAAGGAAAGAGTCTCAACGCGGCAAAAGCTGCGGGTGATTGACCGCTCGGTGCTCTCGCGGGTAAACCGCATCCGTTCGCGGTTTGTTTATATTGTGCAGGCGACCATTGGTGCGGCGCTCGCGTACTGGGTGGCCGGCGATGTGGTGGGGCACCCGCAGCCGTTCTTTGCGCCGATTTCCGCGGTCATCATTTTAGGGATGTCCGGTGGGGACAGGATGAAGAAGGCGCTGGAGATGTCGATTGGCGGCATCATCGGCGTGGCCGTAGGCGACTTGCTCTTTCAGATTGTGGGGCAGGGGCCGTTCCAGATTTTCTTCATCGTGGGCGCGGGCCTGGTGGTGGGCTCGTTTTTGACCAAGTCGCCGCTGATTACTAACCAGATTGTCTTTGGCGCGATTTTGATTGCGACGATTTTTCCACCCACGCAGGGCCCGGGTGGCCTGCACCGCGCGATCGACGCGATGATTGGCTCAGGCATTGGCCTGATAACCATCGCGTTGATTCCCAATTCCCCGTTGGTGGAGGCGCGGCGCGAGGTATCGAAGGTGCTCAAGATTGCCTCGAGCATTCTTGCCGACGTCACGTACGGCATCCGCCAGCAAGACCCCGCCGTTATCCGAGATGCGCGCGAGGCGGTGCGCGGTACGCAAGACAGCGTGAATACCCTGCTGAGTGCGGCGCAATCGGGCAGGGAGGCCTCGGAGGTCTCGCCACTGTTGTGGGCATCGCGGCGCAGCATTCGCTCGCTGGAGCGCATCCTCATGCCGGTAGATAACGCGGTGCGCGGCGTGCGCGTGCTCTCCCGCCAGGCATTAGGCCTGACGGAGGACCGCGACAAGGTTTCAGACGCGCAGGTGGAATTGCTCGATGAGCTTTCTGAAATCATGCTCGCCATCAGCGAGCTCTACGGCCAAGGCAAACAGCATGGGCACGACGAAGCGATTGAGATTCCGGACCTCGTGCAGCGGCTGCGCATCGTGGGCGGGCGCGCCGGGCTAGACATCATCGACAAGGACGGCACGTTATCGGCCTATATGATTTTGGGCCAGACGCGCTCCATTGTGGTCGATATGCTGATGGTGTGCGGGCTCTCGCGTGAGTCGGCCGTGGCGCACCTCGTGCCGACGTCGCAGCATCCGGCCTATCCGCCGGAGGTGTGGGGGCGCGAGGACTGAAGTCGTCGCGCGGGGCTAAGGGCGGACGATCTGGAGATCGCGTAGGTGGCGGTAGAAGGTCACACGGGTCACCGGCCGCTTGTGGGGGACCGAATCGACGATGACGCGCAGCTGTGGGCCGCCGGCCTGGACGGCGCGGCCGGTGCGTACGGATTCAGGGGCGAGCTGGCCGGGCTTGCGCAGCAGCGAGCGGAGGCGGCCCTGGGACTCGACGGGGGAAGTGGCGCGGGCGGCGAGGATGCCGGGGGCATCGGTCATCGGGACGAGGCGTGCGCCGAAGGTTTTGGGGGAAGTGGCGGCGAGCGTGTGGTCATCGATGATGACTTCGCCGGTGAATGAGCCATTTGCGGCGTCTGAGATGGTGGCGGAGCCCGCGACGGCGAGGCCGGAATCGTTGCGGATGAGCGGCGCAGGGCGGACCGGGACGGTGCGGGCGAAATCGAGGGCCTCGGCCGGGGAGGTGGGAATCCCCCAGTTCTGCGCGGCCGCTGACGGGGTGGAGGCTGCGGCCGAGGGGACGGGGATGAAGGCGACCTCGGCCCAGAGGCGGTCGGAGCGCATGAGGCGGGTGAGCACGGCCGAGAGGGCGGCGTCGGAGCCGGCGACGACGATGCGGGCGGGCTCTATTAGGTGCGGGGCCTGTGGGGCAGGTTCGGGGGCGCCGAGGTGGCGGACGTCGGGCTGCGCGGCGATGTCATCGAGCGAGGGAGTGGGGTCTGTGGGGAGGAGGGGGTTGAGGAAGGCGTCGATAAGCGCGAGCTCTTTGCGGGTAGGAACGGCCGAGAGATCGTGGGCCTCAGCGGGCATGGAAATGTCCGGGGCGCCGCAGCGGAGGAACAAAAAACGCATGCGCACCATGCTACGCGCGCTTTTTGGGCCGGGAAAGTGTAAAGTTGGAGAGTATTTTGGCTTCAATAATGAGGAAGTGACTAAACAATGGCAGCGATCGTCATTGTCGGCGCCCAATGGGGCGACGAAGGCAAGGGCAAAGCGACCGACATCCTCGGCGGCAAGGTTGACTACGTGGTCAAGCCGAACGGCGGTAATAACGCCGGCCACACCGTCGTGGTAGGCGGCGATAAATATGAGCTGAAGCTCCTGCCGGCCGGCATTTTGTCTGAGAACGCTACCCCGGTGCTGGGCAATGGCGTGGTAATTAACCTCGAGGCGCTCTTTGATGAAATTGATGGCCTCGAAGCCCGCGGTGCGAATGCCTCGCGCCTGAAGATTTCCGCCAATGCGCACCTAGTAGCCCCTTACCATCAGACGCTCGACCGCGTGCAGGAGCGCTTCTTGGGTAAGCGCGCGATTGGCACCACCGGCCGCGGCATTGGTCCGACCTATGCCGATAAGGTCGCGCGCATCGGTATCCGTGTGCAGGACATCTTTGATGAGTCCATCCTGCGCCAGAAGGTGGAGTCTGCGCTGGACATTAAAAACCAGATGCTGGTGAAGATGTACAACCGCAAGGCCATCGAGGCAGATCAGATTGTGGAGTACTTCTTGAGCTACCGCGATCGCCTACGCCCGATGGTTATCGATGCCGAGCTCGAGCTCAACAAGGCCCTCGAGTCTGGTAAGCACGTACTCATGGAAGGCGGCCAGGCCACCATGCTGGATGTGGACCATGGCACTTACCCGTTCGTGACCTCGTCTAACCCGACCGCCGGTGGTGCTTCCGTGGGCTCCGGCATTGGTCCAACCCGCATCAAGACTTCCCTGGGCATCATCAAGGCCTACACCACCCGCGTGGGCGCTGGCCCGTTCCCCACCGAGCTTTTTGATAAGTGGGGCGAATACCTGCAGACCACCGGCGGCGAGATTGGCGTCAACACCGGCCGCAAGCGCCGTTGCGGCTGGTACGACTCCGTCATCGCGCGCTACGCCACCCGCGTGAACGGCTTTACCGATTACTTCCTGACCAAGCTGGACGTTCTCACCGGCATTGGCGAGATTCCTATCTGCGTGGCCTACGACGTCGACGGCAAGCGCTACGACGAGCTGCCGCTTACCCAGTCCGAGTTCCACCACGCCGAGCCCATCTTCGAGACCATGCCGGCCTGGGATGAGGACATCACGGAGTGCTCCACCTTTGAAGAGCTGCCACAGAAGGCGCAGGATTACGTCCTGCGCTTGGAAGAGCTGTCTGGCTGCCGTATCTCCTATATCGGCGTTGGTCCGGGCCGCGACCAGACCATCGTGCGTCACGATGTCATGGAAGACCAGTAAGGATGTAGTCCTTATTAGCCTGGGGTGAGAGCCCCACTCTCTAGCACAGCTGAACTGGCTCTCTGCACGATGCTTCTTCTAGCCCTCCAAGCAGACAACAAAGGTTGCTACCCCTATCCAGCTCGCGGTCCCTTTAAGGATTTAGCCCTAATTGAGTGAAAGCGCCCGTGTCCCGTCATTGAGACGGAGCACGGGCGCTGTGGCGTTTTCAGCGCCCCTTAACCACCTCAAGCCCATGATTTGGTGAATTAAGGCTTTCCCTGTTGAACGTAACTAGATACTAAGCTAAAGTTAAGATTGCTTTAAGTACTGAGAGTTTTTCAGCTTTCGCGGGCCCTATTCCCGCGTATTACTACACAGGGAGTTACTTCAATGATTATCAAGCTTGTGAGCGGCCTGCTAGCCACGATTATGGGCTTCTTCGGCCTGGGCGCCCCGGCGCAGGAGGCTGCGCCGGCTCCTGAGCAGGAGCAGGTTGCCGTTGCTGGGCAGGGCAACAACGACGACGTGCAGGCACTTATCGACGCCGCCCATGCCGAAGCCGGCTACGACTTCATCAGCGTCCGTTACGAAGGCGACACCGCCCATATTGCCCTGAACCCGGAGACCTACAACCCGGACAAGGATGGCGATACTTTTGAGGCGGTTTCCCAGCTCCTGCAGGAAAAGGGCTACCGGGTTACTGCCGTTCTTTAAGGCCTAGTTCATTCCAGGATCCGCACTGCGGCCTCGGTAAAGCATCCGCTTGCCGACGCCCGTGCGGATTTTTCTTTGCCCAATTCTCCCTCACTCCCTATTCGGGGGTCCTAAGTGTGATTGTGACGACCTTAGGCAGAGTTTTCGCTCACACAGCCCTTCTTGGAGATGAGAGGCAAAAGGGTTAAGGATTACTACATTTCTAAATGTCGAACGTGCGTACACTCTTATCGAATGCCATGCAGTTACACCTGTAACACCAACTTTCTGGGGATGGTAGCGGGGTGACGCGAAGAAATTGCGTGCAATCCCCCCTCTCTAAAATTTGCAAGAAATTAGATAAAGCACAGCGTAAAGAAATATCTACGTAGGTCTTGTTAAAGCTAATCTTAGTATTGATTAAACCATTAGTGTGGTGTCCAGACCTTAAGAAAGGCCTAGGATACATTGAACATACGTATTTAAACCTAGGTTAACCGTGGAAATAAGTGCATCCACCTGTGGGTATGAAATTAGAAATCCTGCATAACCTGCAGTTTTCTAAAGCTTTCTGGCTGGCGCCTTAAATTTTCCCGTGATACTATGCTGAGGGCACGATAAGAGTTAATCCAGATTCGGGTTCAAAACCCTGATTAACCGCAGTGTGTTCAAGTCTCAATTTCAGGTTCTGTTCAGCGAAGACACTCGCTGTACAGGAAAACGAATGTAAGTATTTGTACCGCTCGAAGAGGAAAGAATGAGTAAGTTAAGAAATATATCCCGAGAGGGGTGGATGGTCTTTACCGCAGTGCTTGCTGCAATTGCGGTAATCGCGGCCATGGTCACCGTTCCGGGTAGTAAGGCAGGGGCTGCTGAGCCTACCGACTTTACGCCGAACGTAGAGATGGGCGGTAGGGTTAATGTAGGCGAGGACGCCCAGGCATGGGGCTCTCTGACGTGGGCAGGTCCCCCTAAGGATGGCACGAAGGCAAACCCAAATAACAACGTGGGGTGGGCTTGGTGTATAGATCCTCTTGACAAGTACCCAAATAACAAAACTAGCGTTTTGTACTCGAAGGACAACGCGACAAAATTGAGCATTCCTTCCGAGTATCGGGACGCTGTGATTCGGTTAGCTCTCGAGTGGCAAAAGGCCATTAAGGCTGGGGATAAGGCCGCTGCGGGTACGTATGTGGTATACATGATAGCGCTGGTAAGTGAACGTCCGGATAACAGGACTGCGGCCGCCTATACCATTAACGGGCAACAGCCCAAGTACAACAACCCTTATGATCAAGTCAACTTTCCGACCTTTAATGGCTCTATGAAAGAATTCACAGATCTAACGGGTCTTGAGATTGAGAGCGCTTATACTCCGGGAAATAAGGGCCCTTCTTTCAAGAAGGTTTCAGAGATTCCTGAGCAACCTGCAGACTATTTCGTCACTGTGGTTATTCCGGTTGAGAAGAATGGGAAAAGGGCTCCAGGCATGCAGCGAGTAATGCCGCCGGATCAGCCGGGTCTGCCCGACGATGAAGGTGAAACTGAGGAACCTACTACTTCTCCGGAGACTCCGAAGACGGAGGAAAATCCGTCCGATGAGACCACTCCTGAGAATCCGGGTGAGGAGACTACCCCTAATAGTGAGACGACCACGGAGTCTGAGCCGTCTAACACTGAGGAGACCACTCCAAAGGATTCCACTACTGAACCGACCTCTCCTGACGAGACCACTAAGGTGACTGAGCCGACCGCTCCGGTTCCAGGCACTGAAGAGCAGGAGAAGGACCTTAATCCGGAGATTAAGACTGAAGCTTCCTTTGATGGCGACAAGCAGCAGGTCGTTGCTGGCGCTACCGTTAAGGATAAGGTTCACTACGAGGAGCTTGTCCCGGGTAAGAAGTACACCCTAAAGGCTGAGCTGCGTAACAAGGCTGCTGGCGAGAACGGCGAGCACGCTATTCTTGGTACCGGTTCTGAGACCTTTGAAGCTACGGGTGAGTCCGGGGACGTTGAGGTAAAGATCAATGTCGATGACAGTGTGAAGAACCCTGTTGCTGCTGCCGTTGCTTATGAGAAGCTGTACTCCCACGAGGTGGATGAGAACGGCAAGGATGTCCCGAACGATTCCGGCGATGGCAACTTCATTGCGAAGCACGAGGACATTGATGATGAGGCGCAGACCGTCAATACCAAGTGGAATCCTGAGATTCACACGCAGGCCAAGATCAAGGATGGCAACCGTGTAGAGAAGGGTGCCACGGTTATTGACACTGTGACGTATAAGGATCTTGTTCCGGGTAAGAAGTACACCCTGAAGGCAAAACTCATCTCCAAGAAAGATGGCGAAACCGTACTGGGTGAAGGCTCTGCGGAACTGACTCCGAAGGAGTCCGCCGGTGAACAGAAGGTTGAGATCACCGTCAACGAGAAGGCAGATCCTGCTGTTGACGCTGCGGTTGCCTTCGAGAAGCTTGTATCTACCGAGGTAGACAAGGATGGCAACGAGACCACTGGCTCCTCCGATGAGAACGAGATTGCTACTCACGAAGACATCAACGATGAGAAGCAGACCGTTAACACCAAGTGGACCCCGTCTATCCAGACTAAGGCTGAATTTGACAACGCTAAGCAGGTAAAGGCTGGCGTCACCGTCAAGGACACCGTTACCTACACCGACTTGGTGCCGGGTAAGGAATACACCCTGAAGGCTGAGCTGCGTAACAAGGCTGAGAATGATAAGGGTGAGCACGAGGTCGTCGGCAAGGGCGATGTAACCTTCACTCCGAAGAAGTCTTCCGGCGAGCAGGTTGTTGACATTAAGGTCAACGATGACGTTGAAGGCGTTATCAAGGCTGCCGTCGCATTCGAGGATCTCTATTCCAAGCAGGTCGATGAGAACGGTAAGGACACTCCGAACTCTGACGAAGAGAAGAAGATTACCGATCACCGCGACATCGATGATGAGGCACAGACCGTAACCTCCAAGATGGAGCCATCCATCGGCACCAAGGCTGAGAAGGCTGAGGGCGATGAGATCAAGGCTGGCACCGTCATTACCGATAAGGTTAAGTACAACGACCTGGTTCCTGGCAAGGAATACACTCTGAATGCAGAGCTGCGTTCCAAGGTCAAGGACGAGACCACTGGTGACTTCCCGGTAATCGGCCACGGTGAGAAGACCTTCGTACCGAAGACCTCCGAGGGCACGGTAGAAGTCAAGATCACCGTTGATGAGGGTGTTACCGAGGCCGTTGATGAGGCAGTTGCTTTCGAGTACCTGACCTCCACTGCTGTTAACAAGGACGGCGAGGATTCCACCACTGGTGAGAAGAATGACATCGCCGAGCACACCAATATCGAGGACGAGGCTCAGACTGTAAAGTCTGACAAGCCTTCCGAGACCACCACTCCGGAGACCGCCACCTCTACCGAGGAGGTTCCGGATAAGCCTGGTCACGGTGGCGAGGGTGAAACCTCTACGCCTTCTTCCTCTGAGGATTCCTCTACCTCGACGACTAGCGAGGCCAGCGAGTCTGAGGAGCCGGGTGACTCTGAGAGTGAGAAGCCTTCCGAGTCTGAGGAACCGTCTGAGTCTGAGTCCAGTGAGTCTTCTGAGTCCGAGTCTGTAGAGACCACGTCTTCTGAAGCTTCCGAGACCTCTGAGTCTGACAAGCCTTCGGACGGCGAGTCGACGACCCCGGATAAGCCGACCGAGCCTTCTGAATCGACCGAGCCTAACGAGCCGGGTACCCCTGGTGACGACGAGAAGGACACTCCGAAGGTTTCCACTAACGCTGACTTCGAGGGTGGCCTGCGTGAGGTTGTTGCTGGTGCCAAGGTTGTGGACCAGGTTTCTTACGAGGGTCTGGTTCCGGGTAAGGAATACACTCTGGATGCCCAGCTGATTTCCAAGGAGGACGGCAAGACCGTTCTTGGTGAGGTTAAGGGTCACAAGTTCACTCCGGAGAGCGCTAATGGCACTGAGGCTGTCACCATCACCGTCAATGATGATGTGACCGAGCCGGTTGAGGCTGCGGTTGCCTTCGAGACGCTGACTTCCACCCAGGTGGATAAGCACGGTGAGGACAACCCGACCGATGAGGACAACCCGAATCCGGTTGGTGAGCACAAGGACATCAATGACGAAGATCAGACTGTGACCTCTGAGGGTTCTGAGAAGACTCCGAAGGTTTCCACTAACGCTGACTTCGAGGGTGGCCTGCGTGAGGTTGTTGCTGGTGCCAAGGTTGTGGACCAGGTTTCTTACGAGGGTCTGGTTCCGGGTAAGGAATACACTCTGGATGCCCAGCTGATTTCCAAGGAGGACGGTAAGACTGTTCTGGGTGAGACCAAGGGCCACAAGTTCACTCCGGATGAGGCTAATGGCACTGAGGCTGTCACCATCGTTGTCGATGAGAAGGTAACTGAGCCGGTTGAGGCTGCGGTTGCTTTCGAGACGTTGACTTCCACTGAGGTGGATAAGCACGGTGAGAACAAGCCGACCGACAAGGACAACCCGAACCACGTTGGTGAACACAAGGACATCAATGATGATGACCAGACTGTGACCTCCGAGGGCTCTGAGAAGACCCCGAAGATCACCACTAACGCTGACTTCGAGAAGGGCTCCCACGCAGTTATTGCTGGTGCCAAGATTATCGATGAGGTTACCTACGAGGGCCTGGTTCCGGGTAAGGAATACACCCTGAAGGCTGAGCTCATTAACAAGAAGGACGGCGAGACTGTTCTGGGTACCGGTGAAAAGACCTTCACCCCGGAGAAGTCCCACGGCATGGTCCCTGTCACCATCACCGTGAACGATGATGTGAAGGAGCCTGTCCAGGCTGCGGTTGCCTTCGAGGAGCTCACCTCCACCGAGGTCAATGACAAGGGTGAGGAGACTCCGGGTACTACTCCGGAGAAGCCGAACCACATCGCTGAGCATAAGGACATCGACGATGATGACCAGACCGTGATTTCCCACGAGGTTGAGGATCAGGACAATCCTGACGATGACACCTCCAACGGTGGATCCTCTAACGGTTCCTCTAAGGACAATAAGTGGTGGCTCATCCTGATTCCGGGCATCGGCTTGGGCAAGATCATCAAGGATCACTTCGACCACAAGGATCATGGCAACCACAACGGTGGCCACGGTGACAACACCAGCAGCCACAATGGTGGCCACGGTGACAACACCGGTAACCACGATGGTGGCAATGGTCATGAGGTCAAGGGTCAGGATGCCCCTAAGGGCGGCAACGCTGACAATGGACACGGCCGCGGCGTCGAGGTCCAAGGTCAGGAACCTGAAGAGACTGGTAACGCACTGCCATCCAACGCCGAGCGCGTTGAGATTAAGTCCGTACCGTCCGGCGCAACCGAGCTTGAGCCGGGTATGCAGGATTACATCAAGTAGTCCATAAGCATCGGTGAGGCGGCCCGCGGGTCGCCCCACCGGGGTTGAGACTTAAACACCAAAAATCCCCTCCAGGGTGTGACTGCACACGCTGGAGGGGATTTGCATATAACCTGCACAAGGTAGACAAAACGAGGAAGTAAAGGAAGCTAGCTATGGGAAAGCACGCGCAACCACAGCAGCCGGAAGAGAATGGAACTTCGCAGTATCCGGCGAGTGGGGAAGAAGGGGGCGTCGGCAAGCAGGGCATGGGCCGTGGCAAGCTGATCGCCATTATTGCGGCAATTGTTGTCGTGGCATTGGTATTGCTGCAGGTAGTGCTGTACCTGGCGCGCGATGATGAGGATGAGGCCGGCTCGGCGCCAGAGACGGTGGCCAGCGAGAGCGCACCGGAGGAATCCGGGCCGAAGTCGGATGCCTTCGTGGATGATTCGGGCCAGCAGGAGCACGAGTATGAGGCCGCGCCTGGTGAATTCAAGGGCTTTGAAGGCATGTCCGTGGGCATCGATGGCGAGTACGCGGCCGTGGACCCCGTACAGGTCACGGACCAGGGTGTGCTGCTGCCGCCACACGACGTCACCCGCGTGGGCTGGTACTCCGCCTCCGCCGTGCCAGGTGAGCCGGGCAATGTGGGCTCGAGTGTGATTACCGGGCACATTAACTACCAGGGCCAGGGCACCGGCTATGCGGAGAAGTTCACGAAGCTGAAGAAAGACCAGGAATTTACCGTGGTCATCGACGGCCAAGAGCGCACCTTCCGCGTGACCGAAGCGCCGTATCGCTTGCCCAAGGGTTCCGGCTTCCCGGACGTGGTCAACGATAAGCAGGGTAAGAACCGCCTGGTTCTTATTACCTGCGGCGGCCAGTTCGTTGGCGGCGCGCTGGGTTATGAGGACAACATCATTACCGTGGCAGAGCCGGTAGGCGAGCCAGAGCAGCCCGCCGAGCAACCGGCAGGGGAGGCCCCGGCTGAGGCCCCTGCAGCCTAGCGGATACCTTTCAGGCGCCCTGTGGAATTGCCCACAGGGCGCCTTTTCTTATCCGTGGCACCTGGCATGTGGGTAGTGGGGTTGGGGCCTAAATATGAAATAATTTAAGGCAGTAACCGCCGCTGCCTGCGGCTTAGAAGGAGCATTTTCATGGATAATCCAGGCGAGATCGCCGGTCATATTGGCACGCCGCTGACCAGCAATGCCACCAAGGTATTGCTGCTGGGCTCAGGCGAGCTGGGCAAGCAGCTGGCCATGTCCTTCCAGAACCTGGGCCTTGAGGTCCACGCGGTGGACTCGTATGCGGGCGCGCCGGCACACCAAGTGGCGCAGTATAGCTACGTCGCCGATATCAAGGACGCCGGGCGCATCCTGCAGCTAGCACGAGAGATTCAGCCGCACTTTGTGGTTCCAGAGGTAGAGACCGTAGCGGTAGAAGCGCTGGAAGAGATGGAAGCGCAGAGTGACGCCATCGTGGTCCCCTCGGCTCGCGCCTGCGCCATGACGCAGGATCGCCAGTGCGTGCGCGAGGTGGCCGAGAATATTGGATTGCCGGTCTCCGCGTATCGCTTTGCTAGCTCATTGGAGGAGCTAGAAGAAGCAGTCGGGGAGCTGGGCTTTCCGTGCATCATTAAGCCGGATGTCTCCACCTCCGGCAAGGGCCACATGATTGCCCGAGATGAGGACGATGTGCGTGTGGCCTGGGAGACCGTGCGGCGGGTGTCCTCGGACTCGCAGCGCGTGGTGGCCGAGCGTTTCGTGGACTTTGATCTTGAGGTCACCCTGCTAGCTATCCGCTCCATCGACCCGGCCACGGGCAAACTGGCCACGTGGTTTAGCGAGCCCATCGGACACCGCCACGAGCGCGGCGACCTCGTAGAGGAGTGGCAGCCTACTGGAATGAGCGAGATTGCGCTGGAAAATGCCCGCTCTGTGGCGGCGCGCATCTCCAATGAGCTGGGTGGTCGCGGCGTGTACTGCGTGGAGCTGTTCGTCGCCGGCGATGACGTGTACTTTTCCTCCGTATCCCCGCGCCCCGCGGATACGGCGATGCTTACCGCCTACACGCAGCGCTTTTCCGAGTTTGACCTGCATGCCCGGGCGATTTTGGGCTACCCCATCGACGCCACCCTGGTCACCCCGGGTGCCAGCGTGGTCATCCACGCGGACGAGGAGCTGAATGAGGTGGCCTATACCGGCGTCGCCGCGGCCCTCAGCTATGCGGAGACGGACGTCAAACTCTTTGGCAAGCCCGGGGCTTACAAGGGCCGCCGCATGGGCTTGGTGTCTGCTACCGCGGAAAGCGCGGAGGAGGCGCGCGACCGTGCGGCTCTAGCGGCACACAAGATCGAGGTGACCACCACGCCGGGTCTGCTGGCGCAAGGCGGCGCCCGCGGCATCGATCCAGAAACCGAGAATGTTCCCGATATTGAGGTCGTGGAGTACGCAGGCGGCGTGGAGCTCGATCCGAAGCTCGCCTCCGGCGTGGACGACGCCGACTAGGAGGCGGCCAGCTGTCCAAGCGTCTAGCTGGCGGGGCGCAGCATCGGCTGGTGGGGGACTCCTTCGTCGTCGAATAGCTCGCCTACCGGAGTAAAGCCAAAGCCGGCGTAATAGTCCACGAGGCCGGCCTGCGCCTCTAGGTAGAGCGGCTTGCCTGGGTGCATGCGCTCGCCTAGGTCGACGGCCGCCTGGAGAAGTTCGCGGCCGAGGCCCGTGCCGCGCGCGGCGGGCGCGAGCGCGAAGCGGCCGATTTGTGCGCCGGTGGCGTCGGCAAGCGCGGCGTCAGTAGGCGCAGCCGGAAAGACGCGGGCCGTGCCGAGCAATTCGTGGGAGTCCGTATCCCAGGCCAGCAGGTGCACGGTCTGGGGGTCGGCGTCGGTGGCGTCAATCTCGGCATACGGGCAGCGCTGCTCGTGCACAAAGACATCCACCCGCAGCTTGTAGAGCTGGTGGACGTCCAAGGCTGCCAGTTGACCCAAGGGCGCGGCGGAAATAAAATGCGGCACGGGTTAGGCCTGCGGGCCGGCGTGCTTGACCATCTCGTCCCACTCGACGATCTTGATGCGCTCGCGGCCGTGCGGCTCGCCAGCGGCGCGCTCGGCGGCATCCAGGCGGTGCCAGCCTTCCCAGGTGGTCACGGCGATATCGCGGGAAGCCAGGAAGTCCAGGATATCCTGCGGATCGCGCTTGGTGGCCGGCTCCAAGTCGCCGGCCTTGTAATCGGCGATGAGCATGGTGGTGGTGTCCTTGGCATCGGACTTGGTATTGCCAATCAGGCCCACCGGGCCGCGCTTAATCCAGCCGGTGGTGTAGAGGCCGGGGAGCTTTTCGCCGTCGACATTGGCCAGCACGTGGCCGCCGTCGTTAGGCATGGTGGCCTGGGTCTCGTCGAAAGGTACGCCGTCGACGGACTGCGGGTGGTAGCCCACCGCGCGGTAGACGGCCTGCACCGGCCACTCGGTGAACTTGCCGGTACCGGTTGCGGAGCCATCGCCATTGAGCTCAGTGCGCTCGGTCTTGATGGCGGTGACATGACCGTCTTCACCCAATACCTCTACCGGGGATTCGAAGAAGTGAATGTAGAGCTTGTGCGGGGCATCGCCCGGCTCGCGCATAGCGTAGGACTCTAGCGTCTGGCATACCAGGTCGGTGGACTTGGCGGCGCGGCGTGCCTCCTCGGAGGCGGCGTCATATTCGATGTCCTCGGGGTTGACAATGACCTCAATGGTCGGGGACTCGTCTAGCTCCTTGAGCTCCTTCGGCGTGTACTTGGCCTGTGCCGGGCCGCGGCGGCCGAAGACGTGGACCTCCTTGGCGCGGTTTTTCTTCAGCGCTGCGTAGACATTATCCGGGATCTCGGTAACGAGCAGCTCGTCGGCGGTCTTGGCCAAGATACGAGAGACGTCGAGGGAGACATTGCCCACGCCCACGACGGCGACGGATTCTGCGGAGAGATCCCAGTCGCGCTCGAAGTTGGGGTTGCCGTCATAAAAGCCTACGAACTCGCCCGCGCCGTGATTGCCCTTAAGATCCTCACCGGGGATGCCCATGCGCTTATCGGCGGTGGCGCCGGTGGCGAAGATGATAGCGTCGTAATACTCGCGCATCTCCTCGACGGTGATGTCCTTGCCCACCTCGATATTGCCCAGGAAGCGGATCTCTTCTTTTTCCATAACGTTGTGCAGGGACTGCACGATGCCCTTAATACGCGGGTGATCCGGTGCCACGCCGTAGCGGATCAAACCGAACGGCGTTGGCATCTTTTCAAAAAGATCGATCTGCACATCGAGGTCGGATTTCACTAGAAGGTCAGAGGCGTAAATGCCTGCCGGGCCGGAGCCGACCACGGCGACGCGCACTGGGTTAGTCATGTGCTTAGGGTGTCCTTTCTTTCGTTGTGCTGCATATTCTACGCGGTCACTATGCGATAAAAACCACAGCATTACTAACCCCAGTTTAGGGCGGTCACGATAGGGCATAGGAGGGGGTAAATCGCGTACAGTGGAAGAGTCACCGCGTGTTAATAACTGTGATGGATGACATGAAGTTATGACACGCGTTAATTGTGTTCAAGTGACCGTGAATGAAAGGTAATTTGCATGTCTGCATCCCATTCCGCAGTTATCAGCACTATCGGCCGTGGCTTTGATGGCCTCGACGTGTCGGCCCTAGCCCAAGACTTGGGGGCGGAGTTCATCCGCCTCGAAGACTTTGACGCCACCGTCGCCGCTGTACTCGCTGAGGCGCCTGCTGCCGAGAACATCGTGGCGCAGGGCACCGGCGATATCGCTTTTGATGCTGAGGTAGCTGCCGCCCTCGGCCTGCCTCTGGCCATCATTTCCGGCGCCCCGCAGCGCACCGGCGAACTGGCCCAGCAGAATGCGGAATCCTTGGGTGCCACCGTCGCTGGCATCTTCACCGATCTGGAAGCGGTTCCGGGCGCACTTGCCTCGCTTGGCGACGTCACCCCGGTCATGTCCGCAGACCTCTTCCAGAAGCAGCTCATTGACCAGGCCCGCGCCGCCGGTTCGCACATCGTTCTGCCAGAGGGCGACGATGACCGCATCCTCGAAGCCGCTCATGTGCTGCTGCGCGATAAGGTTGCCAAGCTGACCATTCTGGGCAATGAGGCCGATATCAAGGCCCGCGCCGAAGAGCTCAAGCTCGACCTGGCTGGTGCCGAGATCATCAACCACCTCGAGTCCCCGCTGGCAGAGGAGTTCGCCGCCGACTTTGCCGAGCTGCGCAAGAAGAAGGGTGTCACCCTCGAGCAGGCGCGCGAGACGATGCAGGATATCTCCTACTTCGCCACCATGATGGTCCACAAGGGCTTGGCCGATGGCATGGTCTCCGGCGCTGCTCACACCACCGCCCACACCATCAAGCCTTCCTTCCAGATCATCAAGACCAAGCCGAATGCTTCCGTCGTCTCCTCCATCTTCCTGATGGTCATGCGCGGCCGCCTGTGGGCCTTTGGTGACTGCGCCGTCAACCCGAACCCCACCGCCGAGCAGCTGGGTGAGATCGCGATTGTCTCCGCACAGACCGCTTCCCAGTTCGGCATCGACCCGCGCGTGGCCATGCTGTCCTACTCCTCCGGTACTTCCGGTTCCGGCCCGGACGTCGAGCGCGCCGTGGCCGCCGTAGAGGCCGCCAAGAAGCTGGATTCCTCCGTCAAGGTGGATGGTCCGCTGCAGTTCGATGCCGCCTGCGATCCAGGCGTTGCTGCGAAGAAGATGCCGAATTCTGAGGTTGCCGGACAGGCAAATGTTTTCGTCTTCCCGGACTTGGAGGCCGGCAATATTGGCTACAAGACGGCACAGCGCACCGGCGGCGCGCTCGCCGTGGGCCCGATTCTGCAGGGCCTGAACAAGCCGGTTAACGATTTGTCGCGTGGTGCGACCGTTCCGGACATCATCAACACCGTTGCAATCACCGCTATTCAGGCTGGAGAGAAATAAATGTCATACGTTCTGGTCCTTAACTCAGGTTCTTCCTCCGTTAAATTCCAGCTGGTCGATCCCGAATCCGGCGCCACGGATACCCCGTTGGTTTCTGGTTTGGTCGAGCAGGTTGGCGAGCCCCTCGGCGCTGTCACCGTGAAGACCGGTGGCGAGAAGTACAAGGAAGAGCTGGAAATTCCTACTCACTCCTTCGGCCTTGAGCGCGCTTTTGCCATCATGAGTGAGCACAACGTGGGCCCGACCGACGTGGATGTCATCGCCGTTGGCCACCGTGTCGTCCACGGCGGACGCCTCTTCTCCGAGCCGCAGCTCATCGTGGACCAGATCGAGTCCATGATTGAGGACCTCATCCCGCTGGCTCCACTGCACAACCCGGCTAACTTGGACGGCATCCGCGTGGCTCGCAAGATGCTGCCGGATATCCCGCACGTTGCCGTCTTCGATACCGCCTTCTTCAACACCCTGCCGCCGGCAGCCGCGCTGTATGCCATCAATAATGAGGTGGCATCCAAGTACGATATTCGCCGCTACGGCTTCCACGGCACCTCCCACGAGTTCGTCTCTCAGCAGGTTCCAGGCCTGCTGGGCCGCGATCCGATGCACACCCACCAGATCACCCTTCACCTGGGCAACGGTGCCTCCGCTGCGGCCATCCGCAACGGCCGCGCCATTGATACCTCGATGGGCCTGACCCCGCTGGCCGGTTTGGCCATGGGTACCCGTTCTGGCGATATTGACCCAGGCATCATTTTCCACCTTGTCCGCCAAGCGGGCATGAGCGTGGATGAGATTGACAACCTGCTCAATAAGCAGTCCGGTGTCAAGGGCATCTCTGGTGTCAATGACTTCCGTACGCTGCGCGAGCGCATCGACAACGAGGACCAGGACGCGTGGCTGGCCTACAATATCTACATCCACCAGCTGCGCCGCTTCATCGGTTCCTACATGATTTCCCTGGGCCGCGTTGACGCCATCACCTTTACCGCCGGTGTGGGTGAAAACGATACCGAGGTGCGCCAGGACTCCCTGTACAACCTGGATATGTACGGCATCCACTTTGATAAGGAGCGCAACTTGGTCCGCTCCGATCAGCCGCGCATGATTTCCACTGAGGATTCCCCGGTTAAGGTCTTTGTCGTTCCGACCAATGAGGAGCTGGCTATCGCGCAGAAGTCTGCCGAAATCGCCGCTATGGCGCGTGAGGCTGGGCTTTACAAATAGAAAGGTTCCTCCCCGGCCAGCGAAAGCGGCCGAGCAGTGAACAAGGGGGCGTGCGGTAAAAAGACCGCACGCCCCCTTCTTTTGTTTTTCTGCGCTGTGCGAGTAGATGAAAGAACGCAAGCTAGAAGGTGGTCACGGGGCGGACCTGGTTGGCAAGGTCCACGAGGGCGTAGCGGTGGCGACTAAACGGTGCCTGGCGGGCGAGGGCGCGGAGGGTCTCGGACAGGCCGGTGCGCAGGCCGCGTTGGGTGAAGGCGTATTCGAAAAGATCGTTGGGGGAGGCGGCATGGGAAAGATCCGCGTTGCGCAGGAAGTTTAGGCCGGCGGAGATGACGGCGATCTTAATCTGGAGAAAGCGCGGCTCGTTGGTGGGGACCTCTTCGAGGCGTCGGGCAGCGCGGCGGATGCGGGACTCGGAGAGATCGTGGACGATGAGCTGAAGGATCGTCGTCAAGCGGGCCATACGGTAGTGACGCGAGGCATTAGGAACCTTGTCTAGTACGGTGACGGCGACCTCCACCTCTCCCTCGGAGCGCAGCTGGCGGGCGAGGCCAAAGGAGGAGGACACGGTCGTGGGGTTGGTGGACCACACGATTCCGTAGAGGCGCATGGAGTTAAACCGCAGGGCAGCGGGGTCTTGCGTGACGTGGTTCCAGATTTCTGGCTGGCCCTCAAAGGCGGAGTTGGGGAGATCGGCCAAGGTGGAATGCATATTGGAACAGGCCCGGGCCACCGTGGGATCAATGAGCGAGATATCGCTGTAGTCCAGCTGCTGCAGGATGAGTTCGTTGATGGCGGCGATGGCGAGTTTGGGTGCCGCCTCGCCCGGAAGGAGATCGAGGACGGCGGAGAAGTATTTCTGGGCGTCGCGGTAGTCATCGAGGAGCAGTTCCGTGATGCCGGCATACCACTGGAAGCGCCAGTCCCGGCCGAGGCGGTTTTCGATGGAGCTGAGCCACTGCCGCGCCTGGCCGGTATAGCCCAGGTCGATCATGGAGCGCACCACGCCGAGTGGAATTTCGGCCGAGTGCTCGTACTCGGGGGTCTGCATGGCCTGGCGGAGGGTTTCGAGGGCTTCTTGTGGCTCCGCGTAGGAAGCACCCTGCAGCAGGCCGGCGCCCACATCGTCGCGGTCTAGCAGCGGGGTGGGCAGGGCGGAGACTACCTCGGGGGCGGTGATCTGGACGGTGCGATCGATGCCGTCAATAAGCTGGTCGGTGCGAAAGACCAAGTGCTTGGTGCCAAAGGTGGTACGTTGCGGCGAAAAGAGCGAGTGCTGGGAAGGATATTGCAGGCCGTCGCGGATGGCAATGACCTCGCGCAGCACGCCGTAGAGCTGGGTGCGCAGCTCCTTGATGGAGGTAAAGCGGCGCTCCGGATCCGGGTCCGTGGCGCGCTGTAGCAGGCGGTATAAGGACAAGAAACGGCGCAGTTCCGGCTCCTCGGTGGGGGTGGGGATACCTGGCAGATAAACGCCGTCTTCGGTAGGAAGCTTGAGGCACAGCGAGGCTAAGGTACGGCCGATGGTGTAGATATCGCTGGCGATGGAAGGCCCCTCGGTGACGACTTCCGGGGCCTGATAACCCTTGGTGCCGTAGATATAGCCAAAGGCGCCGATGCCGGAGACCGCGCCCAGGTCAATGAGTTTAACCTGGTCCTCGGTGACGATGATGTTATCGGGCTTTAAGTCGTTATAGACCACCCCGCGCGAATGCAGGTACTCCAGCGCGGGCAGGACTTCCAGGATATAAGCGATTGCGATATCGACCGGCAGTAGTTTGTCCGTCTGCTTTTTCCGCCTGTTTTTAAGCGACGGCCCGCCGACGTACTCCATGACAATAAAGCCGCCGGGTACCCGGGGGTCATCGATGAAGTTGAAAATCTTGACGATGCCCGGGTGGGTAATATCCGCGAGGAACTCGCGTTCTGCCACCGCAGCTGCGGTTTCATCGGCCGATTTTTGGGCCTGCATACCTTTGAGGACCACCACTCTTCCAGAAACAAAGTGGTCATTGGCCAGGTAAATCCAGCCCATGCCGCCATGGGCGATGACGCCCAAGATTTCATATTGGCCGGCCACCATGTCACCAGGCTGTAACTGCGGTGGCGGGATCTTTTTACCGGAGGATGCCTCGTGTGGGTCGATCAGGGCGTCGGTCGGCTCGGAGGGGGTGATAAACGGCAGGCGCACCATGCCATCGGCCACGCGGCGCTCGGTGCGGTGGGTGCCACGGCGCTCGCGGAAGGTATCGAGTGCGCGGCGGCGCGAGCGCTGCGAGGAGTCCTCCTGGGTCTGCTGGGCGCGCTGCTGTTCGCGCTTAGCCCGGATATTGTCTAGGTCCGCCAAGAGGCTAGAGATATGGTCCGGGTCGATGGAACCATCGCCATCCTCGTCATCGTCTGCGAAGGGATCGAAGGCTACCGCGGAGGTGCCGGTATCACCGTCTGCTTCATCCTCGTCAGCGAAGGGATCAAAGGCCACCGCCGCGGTTGCTTCCTCGTCTTCGTCCGCAAACGGGTCAAAAGCTACGGCTGCTGTGGCGGGGCCGTCGTCCGAGGAGGCATCGCCTAGCGCATCCGGCTCCTGCGCGGAATTGGTGGCATTGGTGGGCTGGCGGAAGGCACGCTGGGTATCAAGGTTTTCCGGCTCGATGTATTCGAGCTCATCATCGCTAAAGTTCGGGTTATGGCTCATGGTTTAGCCTCCTCCTCGATATACTTTCCGGCCGGCAGCGTGGGCTCTTCTAAGTAGGCACCGAGCCACTCCTCAAAAAGGGAAGACCACGTGCCATCGCGGCGTATGCGCTCTAGCGTGGAATTTATTTGGCGCAGCAGTGGGCGGGTGTCATGCTGCTTGCTGGGCAGGCGCACGGCCACGCCGTAGTTTTCGGTTTCCAGCGGTTCGCCCACGATGGAGGTATAGGAATCCTGGGCGGCCATGCCGGAGAGCAGGGCATCATCGACGACGATGCCATCGGCCTGGTTGAGCTGCAGTGCCATGAGGCAATCGCCCCAGGAACGGGTGACCAAGATATCGGCTTTGGGGGCGTGCTCGCGGATGGTATCGAGTGCGGTGGATTCGCCCACACCGCACAGCGTCTTCCCAGCGGTGTCCTTGATGGATTTGATGCCAGATTTGCTGAGCACCAGCATGCGGGTTTGGGTACGCATATAGGGGATGGAAAAGGCCACCTCCCGCTCTCGCTCCGGGCTAATGGTCATCGTGCGCACAATCATGTCCACCGCGCCGGAATTAAGGGCATCGACTCGGTTGGAGGATTCCACGAAGCGGAAGTCCACCTTATTGGGATCACCAAAAATATCGCGGGCAACCTCGCGGGCGATATCTACCTCGAAGCCGCGTACTTCACCCGAGGCGGCGTCGCGGTAACTCAGCAAGTTATTGGAACGGTCCACACCCACGATGAGCCGGCCGCGCTTGACGATGTCCGGCACCCGTTCTTTCGCTTTCTTGTCATCTGGGCGGTAGCTGCCTTTAATGTCTTCACCAGAGGCGCGGTGCGCGGGGGTGGTTCCTGCCTTTTCAATCTTTGCCCCATCTGGCAGCGGCGGGCCCGGCTTTGCGTCAAGGGCCTGCTCGGCGGGCGCCTCCAGTGGCGGGGTAGAGCGGACATCGCAGGAAGCCAGAGGCAGCGCGGCGCAGACGCAGGCAAGCGAAGCGAGGACGAGGCGTGGGCGGCGCATTAGAGGTACTCCTGCAATCGGGGACGGATGCCCAGCCACACGGCGATAATGGCGCATAAGGTCAGCAAGAATACGGCCGAGGACACCGCGGTCATGGCGGTCAGGCCGCGTTCCAGGTAGCTGCGCATAGCGACGCGCGCCTGACTAATGAGATCGGAGAGCTCCGCGTCGAGCTCGTCATAGGAACGCGCCGTGGTCATCTCACCGTCCTTGGGCTCGGTGGCCGTGGCCTGGTAGATGGCTTCATCATAGTCGCCGTCTTTCAGCGCGCCCATGAGCTTATCGTGGGTGCCACGCCACTGCTCGGCGGCCGCCCGGGCGCTGTGGATGAGTTCGGGGTCGGTGACCTCCACGTCCTCATCATTGAGGGCATCCTCATAATCCTGCAAGGCCATTTCGATGGAGTTAATCGAGCTGGAAAAGCGCA
Source organism: Corynebacterium sp. LaCa_205 (assembly GCF_057458085.1). Lineage (NCBI taxonomy): Bacteria > Bacillati > Actinomycetota > Actinomycetes > Mycobacteriales > Corynebacteriaceae > Corynebacterium > Corynebacterium sp. LaCa_205. Next base: position 2,188,125 of record NZ_CP190931.1, on the reverse strand, counting down.
CCATCGTATCCTCCTCGGAGGAACGCAGCACCAGCGCCAGGGTTTCAGAGGTGCGCGCCTGCTGCGCCTCAATACGCGAGGCCGTCAGCGAATCCCATGGGCGCGAGGCTGTCTCAAAGCCCTGGTGGCCGGTGGACCAGGTAGCGAGGTTGGATAGTGCTACCCAAGAAATGGCTAGGAAGAGCAGCACGCTGGCCGTCAAAAAGCCACGATTAAAACGCCGGCGGGTCTGGCGCCACAGCCACCACTGGGCCACAACGAGGAAAAAGAGCGCGGCAAAGAGGCCGGAGAGCGGCACCCACTGCGGCGAAGTGAGCTTTTGCTGCTGCTGGTTTACCTTGGCGGTGGTCAGTTGGAAAAGCTCGGAGGCGGCCGGCAGGATATGCTCGCGCATTAGTGCAGAGGCATTGGACATATAGGAGTTAGCTACCGCATTGCCCGCCCGGTGATTAGAACGGGCCTTTTCCACCATCGCGGTATAGACGGGCAGCTCGCGCTGGATAAAGGTCACCAGCTCGCGCACACGGCCATCTTCCTGTGTGGTACCCAGCACGGATTCGGTGGCTGCCACCGAAGCGGCATCAATAGCTTCGTTATAGCTATCGCGATTTTGCTCTGATTCCACACCGGCCTGTACGAAGCCGGTGGTGGCCACGGTATCGGCCACCGAAAGCGAACTATAAAGGTGGTGCGCCGCATTCGACATCGGTTCGGTAGTGCTTAGCAGCTCGTCCAAATCGGAGTGGCGGGCGGCGGAAGATTGGGACATCGATAAGCCGGCAGCGCCCAGGGCCACGGTGAGGATGAGCGTGACCGTAAAAAGCTTGCCCGGGGTGGTGGAGGCAAAGTAGTAAAAGCGGCGCATCAGGCGCGCCGGGCCTGCGAACCATTGCATGGCGCGGCTGCTGAGCCCGCTGAAGGCCGGGCCGGTGGGCGCGGTGACCTCATCGAGCCAGTGATCGCTCGGGTGAGCGTGCTCGTTGTGCACGCTTTCTGCCCGGACTGCCTGCTCGGTCATTAACTCAGAATAGCGTCCGCAGTGTGCTGGGGGCCACCATATACCCGCGTGTGTGGCTAGGATAGGCAGCATGCATAATCCTCACAGTGGAGACGGCTGGGCGGCAGGTCCTGGCGGCATTCGGGTCTGGGGAAAATTCGGTGCCGCTGGCCTCTTTCTTGTTGCCGGGCGCAAGGTGCTTCTCCAACACCGTGCCGCGTGGACCAATCACGGCGATACATGGGGGATTCCGGGTGGCGCCCGTGATTTTACGGAGACGCCGACCCAGGCCGCGTTGCGCGAAACTCAGGAAGAATGCGCGATTGCGCCCCACGATGTAGAGGTACTCGATGCGCAAGTCACGGCCGGGCCTTATCCCGCAGCGGGGGATCTACCGGGGGAGTGGACCTATACCACCGTGCTCGCGCGCACGCGCACCGGTGTTCCGCTTCCTACTACAGCTAATGAAGAGTCCTATGAGCTGCGCTGGGTGCCTTTCGACGAGGTGGAGACCCTCCCATTATTGGCTGCCTTTCGTCGCTCCTTTCCCACCCTGCGGGAGAGTATGGAGGCATTGAACAGGTAAAGTTGCCAGATTTATGGCACTCTAGTGCCATGATCGAAGTAGAAGGACTGACTAAACAATATAAGTCTGTCCGCGCCGTTGATGATCTCACCTTTCAGGTAAAACCCGGCATGGTCACCGGGTTCCTAGGCCCCAATGGCGCGGGCAAATCCACCACCATGCGCATGATCCTCGGCTTGGATGCTCCTACGGCCGGCAAGGCGCGCATTAACGGCAAGCACTACCACGAGCTCAAGCAGCCCCTGCGTGAGGTGGGTGCCTTGCTCGATGCCAAGGCAGTGCACCGCAACCGCAGCGCCGCTAATCACCTGAAATGGATCGCACAGTCCAATGGCATTTCTACTTCCCGCGTTGACGAGGTCTTGGGGCTGGTAGGGCTTTCCGACGTCGCCGGTAAGAAAGTCGGCGGCTTCTCCCTCGGCATGGGCCAGCGCTTGGGCCTCGCCGGCGCACTGCTCGGTGACCCGGGCATCCTCATTTTGGACGAGCCGGTCAACGGCCTTGACCCGGAGGGCATTCGCTGGGTCCGCCAGCTGGTACGTGCCCTAGCCAAAGAGGGCCGCACCATTTTGATTTCTTCCCACCTGCTGTCGGAGATGTCCCAAACCGCAGATCACCTCGTGGTCATTGGTAAGGGCCGCTTGGTAGCGGACCAGCCCACCTATGACTTTGTGAAGGACCACTCGGAGTCCTCCGTGCTGGTGCGCTCCGATCACCTCGATGCCTTTGGCTCTGCTCTGCGCGCCGAGGGAATCTCCTTTACCGAGTCCACCGACGAGGAAGGCCGCCCCCGCTTGGTGATTGCCAACCAGACCACGGATTTCGTGGGCCAGCTGGCGTACTCCACCGGTGTGCCGCTTAATGAGCTAAGCCTCAAGAGCGCCTCCCTAGAGGATGCTTTCATGGAGCTTACTGGCGACGCCGTCCAGTACCACGGCTCCACCGGCGCCCCCACTCCCGGAACCGCTGGCGCCGCCACTCCGTTCGCTCGACCCACCCAGCAGGAGGTTTAAGTCGCCATGCTGAATACCTTGAAGTCCGAATGGACCAAGCTGCACACCACCCGCTCCTTCTGGTGGACTACCTTCATCTTCCTCTTCTTTGTCTGGGGTTGGGCCATCTTGAATGCTCGCCTTACCCAACCGGCGGAAACCCCCGAGGATGTAGAGTTGGGCATGGGGATTATTACCCCAGATGGCGCAGTGACTTTCCTTTTTTCCCTTGGCCTGCCTGTACTCATGATCCAAGCCATCATGATTGTCACCACTGAGTACCGCTTTGGTACGCAGACCATCACTTTCATGGCCACCCCACGCCGCTGGTCGGTCGCTGTGGTCAAGTTGCTCATGTACGCGGTTATCGCCGCAGCATTGACCTTTGTGGCCGTGGTGGGTGCCTACCTACTCACCGAGTTTTTTGCTCACGATGAGGTAGCCGCGCAATTCCAGCCTTGGGACGATGAGATGGGGCAGAAGCAGCTGTGGAAGTATCCTCTAGCCGCCGCGCTGCTCGTCCTTTTCTCCCAAGGTCTCGGACTGTTATTGCGCTCGACGGCTGGCTCCGTGGCCATTGGTCTCATCCTCTTCCTCGGCGTGGATAATCTTGTGGCTGCCCTTCCCAAGTTTGGTAGCAAGCTGGTCAACTTTATGCCGTTCAAGTCTTTCCAGTCTTGGCTGTGGGAGATAGATCCGGTTGATGCTCCCTGGAAAGATAACTGGGTATTTTGCCTGGTATTTATTGCCTGGGCTCTCCTTTTGTGGGTCCTCGGCGTCATCGTCCTGCAAAAGCGCGACGCCTAAACACCTCCAACGCTTAAGCCCCCATTGCTTAGGCGCTTCACCGCCTCGGCCGGCAGCTCATTCGCTGCTCACCGGGGCGGTGTCTTGTTTCCGGACCGTTTTCGCTGCAGCCGCGGTGGTCCGTGTTCGCTCTACTGCAGCGCGGAGGTAAGTCGCATGACATTATCCACGTAGCGGCGGATAAAGCCGCGCTCATTCCATTCCTCCAAAGTTAGCTCGTGACACACGGCGCGGTAATTGGCTACGAGCTGGTTGAACTGGTCAATGAGGTCTCCCTTGGCCACCAGCATGGTGGACTCATAGTTCAGACCAAAGGAACGCGGGTCCATATTGGAGGAGCCGAACATACACAGCGGATCGCGGCCGGGATCGTCCGGGTCGGTAATAATGAACTTGGAGTGAAGCACAAAGGGATAGGGGAATTGGTAGATGTGTACGCCGGCCTCTAGCAGGGCCTGATAGTAGGAGGACTGGGCATGGTTGACCATAAATTGGTCCGCCTTTGCCGATACATAAAGCTCCACATCCACGCCGCGGTAGCAAGCGGTGGTCACGGCCTCTAGCAGGGACTCATCCGGGACAAAGTAGGGCGAGCACAAAACTAGCCGGTCCTTGGCGTGGTGAACCAGGGAGTTGAACATGCGCAGGTTTGGCTCAGTGGTATAACCAGGTCCGGAGGGGATGATTTGGAGGTGATTGGCGTCGGCAGTCTGGGCGTCGTCATAAGGCAGCTCATCGAGGGGAAGGTTCTCGTCTGCCTCTAGGTACCAATCCACGGCGAAGACCGCGGACATGGAAGTCACAATCGGCCCGGAGAGCTCTACCATGTAGTCGATCCAGTAGCGGTCCTTGGTTTTGTACTGGCGCTTAATCATATTCAGCGAGCCGATAAAGCCCACCTTGCCATCGATGATCACCAGCTTGCGGTGGTTGCGCAGGTCCGGACGCCGGAAACGGCCCTTGTGTATCTGAATGGGCAGCATGAGATGCCAGTCCACGCCTATCTCTGTCAGCTGCTTGCCCAGCTTGAAATAGCCCTTGTACTTAAAACTGCCGATCTGATCCAGCAGTAGCCGCACCTTCACGCCGCGGGCGGTAGCCCTGCGCAGTGACTCGAAGAAGACGTCCGTGACCTCGTCCCAGGACTGGATGTAGATCTCGATGGACACGTACTTCTTGGCGCGGTCAATGGCGGCGGCGATAGCGCGAATGGATTCGTCATAATCCGCGTGCAGACCCAGGTTGTGGCCCACCAACGCTGGGAATCCGGTCAGCTCGCGGTTGAGCCGGATGACCGACTCAGTTTCTGCCGAAAGTATGCCCTGTGGGTGGTCAGGGGTGTGGGCCGTGACGTTTTCAATCTTCTCATTTGCTTGCTGCTGGATGCGGTGGCGGCGCCGGTTGATATACGGCGAGCCCATAAGCAAAAACAGCGGCAGACCGATAAACGGCAGCACCAAAATAGCCAGCAGCCACGCGGTGGAACTGGACGGGCGGCGGCCTTCGGGCACGAAGCCGACGGCAATAATCTTGATGCCGTAATCCAGGATTAGGAATAAAAGCTGCCAGAAGCTGAGATCAAGCGACCAAGACATTTATCGCACGGAATCGAAATCGGGCAGATTGAAATCTGCGAGAAGCGGGCAGTGATCGGAAGCTTTATCGCCGGCGCGCTCAACCAGGTCTACCTGTGCGCCGGTTACGTGTTGGGCAAGTGGGGCGGAAGCCAACTGGAAATCGATGCGCATGCCTTCGTTCTTTTGGAAGCGCATGCCCTTGTAATCGAAGTAGGTATAGCGTTGGTCCTCCGTGAACCGGCGGGTGACCTCCTCGAGCCCGGACTCTTCCAGCATCTGGAATGCGGCGCGCTCTGGCTCGGTGACATGCGTCTTGCCGCGGAAGGCTTCGATGTCCCATACGTCTTCATCGCGCGGAGCAATATTGAAATCACCGGTCAAGAGAAGTTTAGACTGCGCATTATTTTCCGCATAGTGCGCCAGGTGATAGAGAAAGTCCAGCTTGTAGTCATAGTGGCGGTCCGTGATCTCGCGGCCGTTGGGCACGTAGAGGGACCACATTTCTACGCCACGGATTCGGGCCCCTAGCGCTCGTGCTTCACGGTCTTGTGGCTTATCTGGATCTTTGGCAAAGCCGGGTTGTCCCGGGAAACCTACAAAGACCTCCTCGGGCGCGTCTGTGGACACGATGGCCACGCCGTTCCACTGGTTGAGCCCGTGGCACGTGACGTGCAGACCCGCTTCCTCGAAGGGCTCGCGTGGAAACTTATCGTCTTTTACCTTAGTTTCCTGCAGGCACAAAACGTCGATATCGTGCTTGGAGATAAGGTCCAGCGCCCGCTGTGTGCGGGTACGAACGGAGTTAATATTCCACGTGGCGATGCGCATGCCACATACAGTACCTGCCCGCTGCAGCGAGGTCAGTGGGCAGTCCCATAAGGCTCACCACCCAGCCCGAAAGGGTGCTGCGCGGGGCCTAGCCCCGCAGGCGGGCGTAGACGCGGCGGTGTTGCTCGATGAAGCCGAGCTTCTCAGCCAGCCGCACTCCTGCGGTATTGGAAGCCGGAACGGTGAGGTAGGCATGCTCCGCGCCATTATCGCGGCCCCAGCGCAGCAGGTGCTGGCCTAGCAGGGTGCCGAATCCGCGGCGGCGGGAGTTCGCAGCTACCTCCACATTAGAAAGGCCCAGCCACGCGGTGCCATCGCCGGATTCGCTAATGGCACCGCGGGCAATGGCGACGGTTACGCCTTCGAGCGCTAGGCGGCCAAAGCCAAGTATGCCCTCGATGGGGGCGCTCAGGTGCTTCAGTGCCTGAGGCGAAAGGGTTCCGCTGCGGGAGTGATACATCTCCAGCCACTGGTCATCGGGGTGGTCTTCGACATGGAAGGTGGGGGAAGCAGAGGGGGCTTCGGCAAGCGCGGGCAGATCGCGCAAGACCATAGCGAGCGTTTCTGGTTCGGTTTCCGAGGCGGCGTCGGCAAGCAGGCGCTCGGCGGGTTTGCCAATGCGCTCTGGAACCAATAGGCGCACCGGCAGGTCGCGGCGGGCGAAGAAGTCCTTAATCTCTTCCATCGGCACCGGGGTAAAGCCGGCCGAAGGGCCCAAAGGCACGGCCGAATTGGAGCTGCCGGTAGCCCCGTCGCCGGCGCGCAGGAGCCAAGAACCATCGCTAGTCCAGGCGTGCTCCCCGCCGGGGAAAGCCGCGGCCGCCGCAACCTCCACGGCGCGGATATCGGAATTGCGGACCATGCGCGGGGAGAGCCGCTTGATGATTTTCAGCTGTTCCGGCGGGATCTCTACCGCATCCAGGTCAGAGGGGAAACCACCGACCTCCTGCGGGCGGATAACCAGCGGATTGAGGCTCAGCACGTGCCCGATGACGTCGCTATGCACGCCGCCGAAATCGCGCCGGGCCACCACGCGCTCGCCCACCTGGACGGCATCGGAGCGGAAAATACGTGACATTAGTCGTCGTGGCCGAAGGGATCGGCGTCCTCGCCCGGTACCCAGGAATAACCCGGCTCGGTCCACCCATTGCGTTTGATGGCCTTTTTGGCCTGGCGCTTATAGCGGCCGATGAGGGTATCGGTGTACAGGAAGCCATCGAGGTGGCCGGTCTCGTGCTGCAGGCAGCGGGCGAAGAAGCCATAGCCTTCGACGGAGATGTCGTTGCCGTTTTCGTCCTTGCCGGTCACGCGCGCCCAGTCGGCGCGGCCGGTGGGAAAGCCTTCGCCTGGAACGGAGAGGCAGCCTTCGTCATCGGAGCCGTCGTCGGCCGGCATGGTCTCCGGAATTTCGGAGGTCTCCAACACGGGGTTAATAACGCAGCCCTTGCGCATGCCTGCCTTTTCGGACGGCAGCTCGGTGCCATTGGGCCCGTCCGTATCGGGGCAGTGGTAGACAAAGAGGCGCTTGCCAATTCCTACCTGGTTTGCGGCTAGGCCCACGCCATGGGCGGCATCCATGGTTTCATACATGTCCGCGATGAGTTGCTGCATTTCCGGGGTGGAAATTTCGGATTCTTCCACCGGTTGGGTGGGATTGTGAAGCACGGGCTCGCCGTGGATAACGATGGGGCGAATAGTCATGCCTTACAGTTTAGGCATGGACCCCTTGTCTGACCTAGACACCGCCATTTTGGACTTTGAAGAAAACGCGCCGCGCAGCATCGGCCGCAAGGAAGAGGCCATCCGCGCGCAACTGGATATCTCCCCGGTGCGCTACCATCAGCGCCTTAACCTGCTTCTCGACGCCCCCGCGGCCGCCCAATCCCATCCCCTCCTAGTCGCCCGGCTGCGCCGCCTGCGCGAGGAGAGAGAAAACACGCGGCGCGCCGCGCGGGGAAATACCCCTTCTAGTTAATTCTGGGTACTAGTGTTGCGTATGTGACTAATGTGAATCCGGAAAATTCGACCGACAAGGTACCCGACGAAACCCGCGCCGGCTCCGCTGCCGGTGCGTCCGCTTCCCGTGCCGCTAAGCGCCCCGCTGGTGGCGGCGCGCACGCTAAAAAGGGCGGACTCCCGCTGCGCGGCCTGGCGATGGTCCTCATCGCGGTGGCCGTCATGCTCGGCCTCTGGGCTTTGTACTCCATAACCTCGGGCGACGATGATTCCACCGTGGCCTCCGAGAACAAGCAAGAAAACTCCACCGGTTCCACCATTGGTGCCGCACCCGAAGGCTCCGCTGGTCCCGATGCCGCAGGTTCCCGTGCCCCCGGTGCCCCAGGCGCTTCCGAGGGCGCAAGCGCTCCTTCCCCTGCACCGGCGCCAGGAAAGGGCGATGCCCCACGTGATTCGGCTGCTTCCGGTGCTGCCGACGAGGCTGCTGCGCCTCAGGGCAATGACGCTGCAGGAGAGGAAAACGCCCACTCCGCCGCGCGCGACCGCAAAGATATTAAGGTCAGCGTCCTCAATAACTCCGGTGAGGTAGACAAAGCCAAGAAGGAAGCCGATTCCCTCAAAGGCGGCGGCTTCAAGGTGGGCTACGTGGGCAACCTGCCTGGCGATGTCCTTACCGTCCCGAAGACCACCGTCTTCTACCCGGAAGGCGATACCTCTGCTGAAGCACTGGCCAAAGAGGTAGCCGCTCGCTATCAGGCCGATATCGCGCCCATGAATCGCGACCTGCCTAAGGAAGCAACCGATGACGGCGCCGTCGTTGTCGCCCTAGCGGTGCCGCAGGCCTAAGCTAGCTGCGTACCTGACTTAAAGTTCAAGGCCATCCGGCCACAAAGAAACTTTATTGTTCTGTGGCCGGATGCCCTTGGACTTTTATGATCTGAGATATTGCCTACCCGCACGGCCGCCGCTGAGAATGGGTTAAATAAAATTCACGTCTTAATACCTGTCAGCCGTTAAGCTGAATGGGTGAAGATCCCGGCAGAACAATTCGCCCGCTCTCCCGAACCAACGCTAGGTGTGGAATGGGAGGTAGCGCTCGTGGACCGCGAAACGCGCGACCTCGTCCCGCGCGGTGCGGAACTTATCGATCTGGCCAATGCGACCTATCCCGATATCCATCTGGAAAAGGAATTTCTCCAAAATACGGTGGAGCTAGTTACAGGCATTTGCCACACCGTTCCGGAAGCAATCGCTGACCTGAAAAATTCCCTGAACGCGGTGGAAGAAGCCGCCGATAAGCTGGGGGTAGATGTTTGGGCATCCGGTGGGCACCCATTTACGGATTTCCGCGAGAATCCGCTTTCGGATAAACCCAGCTATCAAGAAATCATCGCGCGCACCCAGTACTGGGGCAAGCAGATGTTGCTTTGGGGCACGCACGTGCACGTGGGCATTAGCCACGAGGACCGCGTGTGGCCCATCATCAATGCGCTAATGACCAAGTACCCCCACTTGCTGGCCTTATCAGCGTGCTCGCCGGGGTGGGAGGGCCTGGATACCGGCTATGCTTCCAACCGCACCATGCTCTACCAGCAGCTGCCTACCGCAGGCATGCCATATCAATTCCGCGATTGGGCCGAGTGGCAGTCCTATATGCGCGACCAAGCGATTTCCGGCGTTATCAACCACACCGGCTCCATGCACTTTGATATTCGGCCGGCCGCCAAGTGGGGCACGGTGGAGGTGCGCGTGAGCGATGCGACGTCGAATCTGCGCGAGCTTTCCGCCATCGTTGCGCTTACTCACTGCTTGGTGGTCTACTACGACCGGCTTATCGACGCCGCGGAACCCCTTCCCACCCTGCAGCCCTGGCACGTGGCAGAAAATAAGTGGCGCGGCGCCCGCTACGGCATGGATGCGCTGGTAATTACCTCCCGCGAGACCGATGAAGCCTGGGTCAAAGACGAGCTAGCGCAGATGGTGGAAGAACTCGCCCCCATCGCCCGCGAGCTGGGATGCTTTAATGAGCTGCAGCTTATCCACGAAATTATTGATGGCGGCGCCGGCTATGAGCGGCAGCGCCGCTTGTTCAAAGAAACTGGCAGCTGGCGCGAGGTGGTTGAGGAGACCTGCCGCGAGCTGCGCACCTTCCGCCCGCTCTAAAGCGGGAGGGCAGGGGGCCGGTAGCCGCCTCGGGCTTAGTCCTCGGAGCGCGAGTGGCGCCCATAAGCCGGGGTATCGGGGATATCGGTGATGTCCTGGGACGCGGGGAAAGCGCGCGTTTCGGGACCCACCGCGGGCATTTCTGCCGTTTCATCGCTGATAGTGCGCGCTGCCCGTGAATGACCACCACGGGTCGTAGACTCGGTGTTCACTGAATGCGCCGGATGGGCCGCGGTCGTGGTGGCAGCAGGTTGCGCGGCAGCGGGCTGCTGGGGGCTACCAGGGGCGGTCGTTTCCTTGGCCGGTTGGGTGCCAGGGATAAATCCCCACACCGCGTAGAAGGCGATATAGATAACGCCGGCGCCGGTAAAGGCCAACATGCCCCAGGGCTGCAGATCCCAGTGGTTGAGCGAGCGGCTAGCAGCAGACAACCACACGGCTGCGGAAATGAACGGCATGGTTACCGCACACATGGCCAGCACGGATACGAAACCAGCGAACTGTGCGCCGAGGAAACCGTGCAAGCGCCTGCCCAGCGCCTGGTTAACGGAAACCAGTACGACGACGGCCAAAGGCACCGTCCATACCCAGTGGTGATACCAGGAGAAGGGGGAGACCAAGCAGGAACTGATACCGGCGAGCGCAAGCGCGGCCGAGTTATTACGGTGCTTCATCGCGGTACGCAGCGCCAAGCAGGTCAGAATAAAGACCACGACCACGGCGGCAAGCCATACCCAGCCGCCGTCGATGCCCCATGCGCGGACCATCACGGAGCGGATGGACTGCGCACCTGGGTTAGTGTGCTCGCCCACGCGGGAGGATTTAAAGATGGCATCGGTCCAGAATTCGGCGGCATCCGGGATGGTTACAAAGCCAATGGCAACGGTTACCGCGAACGTCAAGATGGCGATAATCGCCTGCCACCAGCGTTTTTGGAAGAGCAGAACCAGTCCCATATAAGCGGGGGTAAGTTTCATACCCGCAGCCAAACCGATGCCGATGCCCGGCAGGGCCCGCTTGCGCGGGAGGAGGTCCAAGGCAACCAGCAACATCAAAAAGATGTTGATCTGGCCAAAGAATAGGGTGCCGTGCACCGGTTCATTTGCCGGGGTGCAGCACAAAAGCAAGATGCCCAATAACCACATTGCCGGGGAGAGCTTGAGCCCGCGCTCGCGCAGAACCAGCATGATGACCGTAAACAGGGCAAGGGCGGTGCCGCCTTGCCAAAGGAGGATCAAAGGGTCGTCGGCAAGCGAGGAAAGCCACGTGAAAAGAGTGCCGGAAAAGGGCGGATAGGTAAAAGGCAGGTCACCAATATAGGCGTTATCGTACAAGTTTGCGCCCTGCGCTACCTCACCACCGGCGAGCCAATAAATCTTCAGATCTAGCGGAACGCGCCACACAAAGGCGCTATTGCCATCGTAGATGCTGAAGCGATAGACAATGACGCCGATGAGGGCGGCGAGCAAAGTCACCACAGTGGGAAGCCCATAAAGCTTTTTCACGGTGAAAAGCGTCTCCTACTTGCGGCGCAGCGACTTCGCGGCGGGGCGGTCGTTGCGGGACATGGTTTCCTCGGTGCCGTATAGGCCCTCACGGCGTGCAATACGTGAGGTGCGCTGCGCGGTTACCGGGCTAGTGAACATGGCAAACAGTACCAGCAAAATGAGCATTCCTAAATCCCCCCGCTCGGCCACGCTGAAGGATTCCGCGCCCGTGAGGCGGATGATCGCGCCCAGGATGGTGAGGATAAGACCGGTGGTCTGCGGCTTGCTCACCGCGTGTACGCGCGACATTGTGTCTTTGAATCGAGCGATACCGATGGCTGCGGCCAAGGTGAGGAGGCTGCCGCTAATAATGAGGATGAGCGAGAGTACATCAGCGATAAAGGACCAGCTCATTGGTTATCCCTCTTCCTAAACCTTGTAACCGACACGGTAGAGATAAAACCCAAGAGCGCAATGACCAGCATGGCCGAGGCCACCGTGGTGTTGAGCGACCAGCACATGTAGGTAGCAAGCGCGCACTGGAACATCGCGGTAAAGCCATCCATACCCACCAAACGGTCCAGCGAATTAGGCCCGGTGATAATGCGCCAGACGGTAATGAGGAAGGAGACGACCAGCAGCGCGGCGGCCACCAGCAAAATCGCATTGTAGATCTGAGGATCCATTAGGGGTGGCTCCTTTCAAAGATTTCGATGAATGAGACCTCCATACGGGCCACGGCATTGATCTCGCGCTGGATTTGCTCCTCATCGTGGGCATCTAAGATGTGGACGGTGAGCATGCGGTTAGCAATATCAATATCGGTTACCGTGCCACCCGGTTGCAGGTTGTACAGCGTCACCGCCAAAGAGATGGCAAACTCATTATCCAAGCGCATGGGCAGCTCCAAGATGGCGGTCTTGGGCACCGGCTGCGGGCGCACGGCCAGCCATCCCACCTTGAGCGAGGCGTAGAACAACTCCCAGAACCAGCGGAGCATAAAAGCAATGAGCTTGCCCCAGGAGACGTCGATGCCGGTAATCGGCATGGCCGGCAGCGGTAGGGCAAAGACAATAACGACGCCGATGATAAGTCCCGCCACCAAGTTTCCCACGGTGACCTCGCCCATCAGCATGCACCACATGATGATGAGCCAGACGATGAACCACGGACGGAAGCGGTGGTGCAGGCCGGAAAAGCGCGAGTTAGTCATCGCTAATATCCTTCCTCTTGGCGGCGTCCGGGGACTTTACGGTGGTGGAATGCGCATCGCGTCCACCGGCTTCTGGATCGGTGCGGGAATCCAGGCCCGGCGAGGCCGGGGGCTCCGCCTCAGGAGAGTGGCTGCGCCTATTTTCATAGGAATCAGCGCCGCCGGTGTAGCGCTCCTTCTGGTTGAGGTGGCGGGTGGGATCATCCGCGCGGTCGCCCAGCACGGCGTACTGGTAGATGGACGTATCCTGCGCGGATTCGGCCGCGCGCGAGGTTACACCGGAAATCGGTCCGGCCAGGAAAGTAATGGACGTAGACGCGGCCACCAGCAGGGTCGTAGAGGCGATCATGCCAAAGGGCACCCTGCCCACATCCTGGCGGGAGGAAAATTCCACCTCATCGGTGATATCGGAAAGCGGGGCCGGGCGGGCGAGCGCCACGTTGCCTTCAGGGGCATCGGCGCGGTCGCGTTGAAAGCCCTTAGCCCACACCAGCATCATCACGTAGAGGGTAAGCAGGGAGGTAGCCACGGCTCCAACGATAAGTACCCAGGCCATCCAGGATCCTTCATTCGCACCGGCTTGCAGCAAAATGACCTTGCCCAGGAAACCGGAGAACGGCGGGATGCCGCCCAGGTTGATGGCGGGGATGAAATACAAGATTCCGATGAGCGGGGCGGAATACATCAGCGAGCCCAAACGGCGCAGCGAAGATGTTCCGGCTTGGCGCTCAACCAGTCCGACCACCAGAAATAGCGCAGTCTGGACCAGAATGTGGTGTACGGCGTAGAAGATGGCGCCAGAAAGCCCCTGCGCGGTACCCAAAGAGACGCCGAAGATCATATAACCAATGTGGCTGACCAGGGTAAAAGACAAAAGGCGCTTAATATCGGATTGCGCGATGGCGCCCAAAATACCCACCAGCATCGTGGCGAGGGCTACCCACATGAGCACGGTATCGAGCCCACCCGCAGTAAAGACGGAGGTGCGGGCGCGGATGATGGCGTAGACACCCACCTTGGTCAGCAGGCCGGCAAAGACGGCCGTAACCAGCGAAGGTGCCGTGGGATAGGAGTCCGGCAGCCAGGCATCCAGCGGGACCACGGCGGCCTTAATGCCAAAGGCGACGAGCAACGTGGCAAAGATAGCGGTGCGAGTTCCTTCCGGAATGTCCTGCATGCGCTGGCCAATCTGTGCCATGTTCATCGTGCCCACGGAGGAATACACATACCCCAACGCGAGCAAGAAGATCATGGATGAGGCCATCGACACCATCACGTAGCCCACGCCGGCGCGCACTCGACCAGCCGAGGCCCCCAAGGTCAACAGCACATAGGACGCCACGAGGAAGACCTCGAAGCCCACGTAGAGGTTGAAGAGATCGCCAGCCAAAAAGGAGATATTAACGCCCATGGTCAGCAGCATGTAGGTGGGCAAGAAGACGGCCACCGGCTCGTCCTTGGTGCCGTCGCGAACGCCCTGAGAAATGGCGTACCAAATGACAGAAAACAGCACCACGGAGGACGTAAAGAGCATGACCGCAGAGAGGCGATCCGCCACGAGCGTGATACCCACCGGGGCGTCCCAGCCTCCTACCTGCAGGGTTTGGATGCCTTCAAAATCTGCGATGAGGATGAGTACGGCATTGACCACGGCGGTAATGAGCAGTGAGAAAAATACGATCTGGCGCTGCACATTGGGAATGCGGCAAAAGATCAAGGCGAGGGCCGCGGCCACTGCCGGGATGATAATGGGCAGCGGAATGAGGTAGCCGATGTAGGGAAAGAGGGCATCGACAAGCGGCTGTACGGTCTCACTCATCGCGGGCCCCCTTTACTGGTTCCTCGAAGGATGCAGGGCCGAAGTTATCGCCTTGCTTGGTGGCGCGGCCGGTAGCCGGATCATTGGACGCATCTTGGTCCGGGCTGGCGGCCGCATTGCCGGGGCGCGCGGCCTTGGCGGCAATAGCGGTATCTTCCGCGTCATCTTCAATGACATCATCCGTGCGGTAGCGGTACTGGCGGTAGGCCAGGGTAAGGATGAAGGCCGTCAGCGCCATGGAAATGACGATGGCAGTCAGAATCATTGCTTGTGCCAGCGGATCTGCAATCTCGGTGCCGAAAGGTTCCGAGTCGCGGCCATCGATAGGCGGAGAACCGGCCGAACCGCCGGACTGCAGCAGGAAGAGGTTTGCGCCATTGCCCAAAAGCAGCAGTCCAAGCAGCATTTTGGTCATGGCGCGGTCCAGGAGCAGGTAGACGCCCGCGGCTACGAGCACACCGGCGGCCAAGAGGAGGAAGAGGTTGGCTTCCATTTATTTCTCCTTCCCTGTGGTGGCGGTTGTGCTTGCTGTAGCGGCTTGTTTCTTTTCCTTGCGTTGGGCCCGTTGCGCTTTTTGCTTGGCGGTGCGTTGGCGCTGCTGCCGGGCCAGCGAGCGGGCGCGATCGCGGGCACGTTGCTTACGCATATCCTCTTCTTCATCCAGCTTGGCGCCCAAGGAATTTAGGATGTAGAGCGTGAGCCCCACGACGATGAGGTAGACACCTGCGTCAAAGACCAACGCTGAAGGTAGCGAAACCTTGCCGATGAGCGGAATCTCCGGTGAGGTGTATCCGCTGGTAAGCGGCGGGTGACCAAAGAACATCGGGGTCACCGTGGCTAGTGCGGACAGCAAGAGACCGGTGCCCATGGTGCGGCCGGCGTCAATAGGCAGGGTTTCTTCCAGCTCCGCGCGCCCACCAGCCAGGTAACGCAGGATGAGTGCTAGCGCTGCCACGAGGCCGCCGGCAAAGCCACCGCCAGGAGCATTGTGGCCGGAGAAGAAGAAATAGAAGGACAGTGCGACCATGGACGGGAAGAGCACGCGGGTGGAGACATCGATCATCAGCGAGCGGTTGAGTGCTTGCTCAGATTCCACCCCGGCGGCCAGCCACCGCCGGCCGGTAACCCGCAGGGTGGGGCGGCGGCTTTCACGGCCGAAAGATTGGGTGCGATAAATCAGCGAGACCACGCCCAGTGCGGCAATGATAATCACCGTGATTTCGCCAAAGGTATCCCAGGCGCGCAGGTCCACCAGCAAGACGTTGACAGTATTGGCACCGTGTCCAATCTCTTTGGCCAGATCCGGCATGAACTCGGAGATGGGCTTGGACTGACGCGCGTTAATAGCAAACATCGCTACTACGGTGACGGTAAGACCCGTGCCCACGGAAAGCCAGGCACGCAGGCGGCCCATCTTGGGGTCCTGCTTCCATTCGGTGGAGGCCGGCATGCGGCGCAGAACCAGCATGAAAAGAACCATCACGATGGTCTCGGTCAACAGCTGCGTCAGCGCCAAGTCCGGCGCACCGTGCAGAGCGAAGATGAAGGCGAGCGTATAGCCAGTCACCCCGACGATGATGACGGCTGATAAACGATTATCGGTGACCGTGGCAGCCACGGCGGCCACCATGATGATGAAGGCGGCGACGATCTGCCAAGGATTTTCCGCCACTATCATGCGGATATCAGTGAGATCGCCTTTGATGATCATAGCCAGTGGCAGCAGCATCAACGTGGCAAAGATAACCGTCAAGTTCAGCTGCAGGGAGCCGCGCTGCGTGGTTGCCGTCGTGCGCAGCGAGAGCTGGCGCAAAAGAGCGATGACCGAATCGTAGGCGTCATCCGCATTGCCCAGTGCGGGGTAGGAGAATTGCCACTTGACCAGGACCTGGCGTTGCCAGTGCATAATAATACCGGCCACAATAATGAGTGCGGAGAGGCCCAGCGCCACCGTCAAGCCATGCCACAGGGCTAGCTCGCTATGCTCCTCCGGGCCGAAGGTGGAATTGAGGTGTTGGTCAAAGGCTGCCGAAAGCGGCTTGGGGAATACACCAAGTACCACTGTCAGGACGGTAAGTAAGACAGGGGAGAGCCATAGCCCCAGGTTGACCGGATGCATCTTGGCGACGGCCTCTGCCAGCTCCGTTCCATTGACCTCCTTCTTGGTGGCAAAGGCACCCCACAAAAAGCGCAGCGTATAGGCCATCGTGAGGATAGAACCGAGGACATAGGCCACAAGCATCATATTGCGCGGCATGCCGGCCAAGAGCTCTTCGTGCATGGTGGCTTCCAGCACGGCCTCTTTAGCCACGAAGCCAAACAGTGGTGGGACGCCGGCCATGGAGAACCCGGAAATGATCGCAATACCGAAAAGGAAGGGCTCCTTGCGCCCCAAGCCGGATAGCTTGGTGATATCCCTCGTGCCCGAGCAGTGATCGATAGCTCCGACGACCATAAAAAGCGCCGCCTTAAATAGCGAGTGCGCAAAGGTCAGCGCGAGGCCGGCCTGCATGGCTTCCCGCGAGCCTACGGCCATGATGGAGGTGATAAAACCCAACTGGGAGACGGTGCCATAGGCCAAAATCAGCTTCAGGTCGCGCTGTTTGAGCGCCATCCAGCCACCGAGCAGCATGGTAAATACGCCTAAGGAGATAACCACCACGTGCCAGGTTGCCACCTCATACATCGAGGGCGCCAAGCGCCCGACGAGGTAGATGCCGGCCTTAACCATCGCGGCGGAGTGGAGATAAGCGGAGACCGGAGTCGGCGCCGCCATCGCGCCGGGGAGCCAAAAGTGTGCCGGTACGATTGCGGACTTTGTCAGCGCGCCCGCCAAGATGAGCACGATGGCCACCGTGACATAGGGTGTTTGCGCAAAGTTCTCATAGGCGGAGATATCACTAAAGGTCCACGCCCCAGTTTGCCGCCCGAGCAAGATAAAGCCCATGAGCATGGTTAGCCCGCCCAGCGCGGTGACCATCAGCGCCTGCTGGGCCGCGCGGCGGGAGGAGGCTCGTTCCGCATAGTAGCTAACCAAGAGATAAGACAGCAGGGAGGTAATCTCCCAGAACACGTACATCAGCAGGAAATTATCCGCGGCCACTAGACCAAACATGGCGGTGGCGAAGCCCACCATTTGCGCCGCGAACATGGCCAAGCGGCGTCGCGTGCCGTCGAAATAGCCCCAGCAGTAGATCAATACCAGCGCGCCCATGCCCAAGATGATGAGGCTAAACAGCGCGCCTAGTCTGTCTAAGCGGAGGTCAAAACTTAGGTTCGCGGAGGGCATCCATTCCACGGTATGCTCAACCGCGCCACCGTCTGCGAAGGTGCCGCGCAGAAAGTGCATGAGCGTCCACACAAAGCCTGCGCCGGGGACTAGGGCCAAAATTCCAAATGCCGGGCGACCCAATCGCATGATGAGCAGCGGTGCCACCACGGTGGCGGCGATGAGAGTACCCAGGAGTATTAGCACGTTGGTTACTGCGCTCCTTTTGGTTGTATCGCGTTCTCTTGCCCCGCTGCCGCGAACACCACGAGCATCACAACTACTGAGAGACGAGAACATTCACGAGCCGCACGCCGCTGAGTACGCCGCGGGGGCATAGTGCAAGCAACATGGCCGAGCGCGGGGCCAACTTTTTGCCACTTTACCGGCTTTTCTACGGCTTTGAAAGAACTATTTTTGGCGCTGTATTATATGCTGCTGTTTTGCGGCATAAAGAAACCCCGCTCCGTGGGGAGCGGGGTACGCCGCAGTGCCGCGGCAATAGCCAGGACCCAGGCTGGGCCAGGGGCGCAAGCCTTAGGAGTAGCGCTGCAGGAAGAGTGCCTCGGCTGCGGCAATATTTTCGATCTCGGTGGGATCCACCGACTCATTGGCGGAGTGAATGGTGCACTTGGGCTCCTCCACACCGTAGAGGGCGATCTCCGCGTTAGGATGCGCCTCTTGCAGCTCGGTGGTTAGCGGAATGGAACCGCCCATGCCCTGAGCGGCGGTCTCTGCGTTATAGGCCTCGGAAAGGCATTCGCCTAGCAGGGCAGCGGCTGGCTTTTCCGGATCGGTGGCAAAGCCGGCATTGGACTCGAGCACCTCGGCCTTGACGTGGGCGCCCCAAGGGGTGTGGCTGCGGAGGTGCGCACAGACGGCGTCGGCAATCGCAGCGGCATCGGCGCTAGCTGGAACACGCAGGTTGAGCTGGGCGGAAGCGGTAGCGGGCACGGCGTTGACTGCTTCTGCAACCGGGGTAGAGGTAAAGCCGGTCACGGTAATGGCTGGGCGGGACCAGACCATATTTGCCACCGGGGTGGCGCCAGCCGGGTCATCTTCGCCCATGATCTTGGTGCCCTCCAGCAGCTGTGCATCGGCACGGAAGGCCTCGGCCGAGTATTCCTGGCCGGACCACTCGGCGGTGGTATCTACGCCATCGATAACGGTGCGGCCGTACTCATCGGATAGGGAGTCGATGGCGCGCATCAGGGCTTTGGCGGCGTCCGGGGCCGCGCCACCAAATTGGCCGGAGTGAACGCCGGCGGCCAGCGTATCGACCTGCACACCAATCTGCGCGCCGCCGCGCAGGGAAGTGGTCAAGGTCGGCTGGCCTACGGCGGAGTTGCCGGCATCGGCGATGAGGATGGCATCGGCCGCAAAAAGCTCCGGGCGGTCCTTGATGAGCTGGGACAGGCCCTCGCCGCCGCGTTCCTCAGAACCCTCGATGAGGTACTTCAGGTTGACCTTGGTGCCGCCGTTATTGTCCACCGCGCGCAGGGCCGCTAGGTGCATGGCCACGTTGCCCTTGCAATCGGCGGCGCCGCGGCCGTACCAACGAGTAGAGCCATCGGCGGCCTGGTGCTCAGTAAGGGTAAAAGGATCAGAATCCCACGCTTCGCGGTTGCCCGCCGGTACTACGTCATAGTGGGAGTAAAGCAGGACGGTTTTGGCCCCCTCGTCGCCCTTGCGCTCGCCCAAGATGGCGGTGGAGCCATCGGCCGTAGTGATGGTTTCTACGCTCACTCCAGCCTCTTCGAGTGCGGATTTAACCCACTGGCTCGCGCCCTTGGTCTGGTCCTCCAAGCCCTCCTCATTGTGGACGGAGTTGAAGGCTACGAGCTCGCTGAGCTGGCGGAAAATGGTCTCGCGGTCGTTGCGGATGCTTTCACTAAGTGCAGTCATGTGTACTACCGTACCCGTCCTGCCCAAGCTATAGAGCAACCGGAATAGGAAAACGCTGGGGTGGTGAACTAAAATTTATTCATTCCACCCTGTGCGGATTTTGTCCGTTCGGACCCCATTCCGGCGAGGAATCGGGGACAAACAGACAGGAACGGACGTGGCAGGCTGCGGTTTGTTACGCGGGGTGAAACGAGAAACTTTCATAGCCGAGAATAGAAAGGACCTGGCATGGCGAACGCATCATCCGCCGCAGGTTCCAAGGCCACCCTGCCCGAGCTGACTCTGCGCGGCATTATCATCGGCGGCCTGATTACCCTCATCTTCACCGCTGCCAACGTGTACCTAGGCCTGAAGGTGGGCTTGACCTTTGCTACCTCCATCCCCGCTGCCGTGATTTCCATGGCAGTCTTGCGCCATTTCAAAGGTCATAACATTAAAGAAAATAATATTGTCCAGACCATCGCCTCTGCTGCGGGCACCTTGTCCGCCATCATCTTCGTCCTCCCGGGCCTAGTGATGGTGGGGTACTGGCAGGGCTTCGGCTTCCTGCAGACGGCCGGTGTGTGCATCATCGGCGGCGTGCTGGGCGTGATGTATTCCATCCCGTTGCGCCGCGCTTTGGTAACAGGCTCCGATCTGCCCTACCCGGAGGGCGTGGCCGCGGCCGAGGTCCTCAAGGTGGGCGATGAAAATGCTTCCGGCGCCAACCAGGAAGAAAATGCCAAGGGTCTGCGCATCATCGTCGCCGGCGGTATTACCTCGGCCGTCATGGCGCTGCTGACCGCAATGAAGGCGGCCGCCTCTGAGGTCACCGCCTATTTCAAACTCGGCGCCGGCGCGACCACCCTGGGCACGAGCCTTTCTACCGCCCTTATCGGCGTGGGCCACTTGGTGGGCCTGCCGGTGGGCATCGCCATGCTGGTTGGCGTAGTGATTTCCTATTTCATCTTGCTGCCCATTTTCACCACCGGTGATATTTCGGGCGCCACCGCGCTTGCCGACGTCGTCGATACCACCTTCTCCGATGATATCCGCTTCATCGGCGTGGGCACCATGGCCATTGCCGCTATCTGGACCCTGCTGAAGATTGCCGGGCCCATTGCGCTGGGTATCCGCCAGTCGCTAGCCTCCTCGCGCGCCCGTAAGTCCGGTTCCGCCGTGGATGTGACCGAGCGAGATATTCCCTTCCCCTATGTTGCCACCACCATCGTGGCGTTTATGGTGCCCATCGCGCTGCTGCTGTGGGACTTCGTGCAGGGTACCGATATCCATGACCATATGGCCGTGCTCATTACCGTCTCCGTGCTCTTTACGTTGCTGGTAGGCCTCATTATCGCCTCTGTGTGCGGCTACATGGCGGGCCTGATTGGTGCGTCTAACTCGCCGATTTCCTCCATCGGTATCATTGCCGTGCTTGCTGCCTCGCTGCTCATCGCCGCCGTTACCCGCGGCACCAGCGCTGATCCTTTGTCCTTGGTGGCGTATACGCTCTTTACCGCGGCCATTGTCTTTGGTATTGCCACCATTTCCAATGACAACCTGCAGGACCTGAAGACCGGCGCACTCGTTGGCGCTACCCCGTGGAAGCAGCAGGTAGCGCTCATTATCGGCGTGGTCTTCGGCTCCCTAGTCATCCCGCCGATTTTGCAGGTCATGCTCAACGGTTTCGGTTTCCAAGGCATGGAGGGTGCGGGCGAAGACGCCTTGGCCGCCCCACAGGCCGCCTTGATGTCTTCGGTTGCCTCCGGCATCTTCGATAGTTCGTTGGATTGGGACCTTATCTTTATCGGCATGGCCATCGGCGCTGTTCTTATTATTATTGACGAGCTCCTGCGCAAGTTCACCGATAAGTACTCATTGTCCCCGCTGGCAGCTGGCATGGGTATGTACCTGCCGGCCGCGCTGACCATCGTCATCCCCATCGGCGCCATCCTGGGCACTTTCTACGATAAGTGGGCCGCGAAGCAATCCCGCCCCGAGTTTGCCAAGCGCATGGGAACCCTCCTGGCTACCGGCTTGATCGTGGGTGAGTCCCTCTTTGGCGTGGTCAATGCCGGCATCATCGCCGCCGCTGGCGGCGAGAGCCCGCTGGAAATCTTTGAGGGTGGTGCCTCCGCCACCGTGGTAGGCGTGATCCTCTTCATTATCGCGCTAACGTTCATCTACCGCTGGACCAAGCGCACGGTGAAGAGCTCCTAGTTCCTGATCCATTCCTTATATAATGGCGTCCCTTCGCGGGGGCGCCATTTTTTCTTGCAGTCGCGATGGGAGAGTGCCAGAATAGTCGTTAGCACTCGCACAGTATGAGTGCCAGATAAATCTACATCGTTGTGGTTGAGGTTGGTTCACACTCACCAGCCATGCCGTCGCGGGCGTCCGCAGCGAGAAAGACGTGAGTGTCGTCCTCAATAAACCAAGGAGCACAAACACAATGGCAAAGATTATCGCTTTTGATGAAGAGGCCCGCCGCGGCCTTGAGCGCGGCCTGAACACGCTGGCCGACGCCGTCAAGGTCACCCTCGGCCCTAAGGGCCGCAACGTCGTCCTGGAAAAGTCCTGGGGCGCGCCGACCATTACCAACGATGGTGTTTCTATCGCTCGCGAAATCGAGCTCGAGGATGCTTATGAGAAGATCGGCGCCGAGCTGGTCAAGGAAGTAGCTAAGAAGACCGATGACGTCGCTGGCGACGGCACCACCACCGCAACCGTGCTGGCACAGGCTCTGGTACGCGAGGGTCTGCGCAACGTAGCCGCAGGTTCCAACCCTATGGGCATCAAGCGCGGCATCGAGACCGCAACCAAGAAGGTTGTGGACTCCCTGCTGTCTTCCGCCAAGGAAGTAGAAACCCAGGAGCAGATTGCTACCACCGCTGGCATCTCCGCTGCTGACCCGGCCATCGGCGAGAAGATCGCCGAGGCTATGTACACCGTGGGCAACGGCTCCGTAAACAAGGACTCCGTTATCACCGTGGAAGAGTCCAATACCTTCGGTGTTGACCTCGAGGTAACCGAGGGCATGCGCTTTGACAAGGGCTACATCTCCGGCTACTTCGCTACTGATATGGAGCGCCAGGAGGCAGTCCTGGAGGACCCATATATCCTGCTGGTCTCTTCCAAGATCTCCAATATCAAGGACCTCGTTCCGCTGTTGGAGAAGGTCATGCAGTCCGGCAAGCCGCTGCTGATCATCGCCGAGGACGTTGAGGGCGAGGCCCTGTCCACCCTCGTGGTGAACAAGATCCGCGGCACCTTCAAGTCCGTTGCCGTTAAGGCTCCTGGCTTCGGCGATCGCCGCAAGGCCACCCTGCAGGACATGGCCATCCTCACTGGCGGCCAGGTCATCTCCGAAGAGGTCGGCCTCTCCCTCGAGACCGCCGAGCTCGAGTACCTGGGCCAGGCACGCAAGGTCGTTGTCACCAAGGATGAGACCACCATCGTTCAGGGTGCTGGCTCCCAGGAGCAGATCGACGGCCGCATCAAGCAGATTCGCGCTGAGATCGAAAGCTCCGATTCCGATTACGACCGTGAGAAGCTCCAGGAGCGCCTGGCTAAGCTCTCCGGCGGCGTTGCCGTCCTTAAGGTCGGCGCCGCTACCGAGGTCGAGCTCAAGGAGCGCAAGCACCGCATCGAGGATGCAGTCCGCAACGCAAAGGCTGCCGTGGAAGAAGGCATCGTTGCCGGCGGTGGCGTAGCCCTGCTGCAGGCTGCTTCCGTCCTGGATTCCCTGGATGACCTCAAGGGCGATGAGGCTACCGGCGTCAAGATCGTCCGCGAGGCCCTGTCCGCACCGCTGAAGCAGATCGCACACAACGCTGGTCTGGAGCCGGGCGTTGTTGCTGACAAGGTTTCCTCCCTGCCAGCAGGCGAGGGCCTGAACGCTGCTACCGGTGAGTACGTCAACCTCATGGAGGCTGGCATCAATGACCCGGTCAAGGTCACCCGCTCCGCACTGCAGAACGCTGCTTCCATTGCAGCTCTGTTCCTGACCACCGAGGCCGTCGTTGCCGACAAGCCTGAGCCGGCCGGAGCCAACAACGGCATGCCGGACGCTGACGCCATGGGCGGCATGGGCTTCTAACGCCCTATACCCCATAGGCCGCCAATAACAACGGGCCTAGCATCAGCCTGAGCGCCCCGTTTCTGTGCTTTAGAGCGCATGAAACGGGGCGCTTCGGCGTGTCTGCACCATTTTCTTTAAGTGATGCGATATGTGAACGCTGCGTCTTTACGAGATGACTTTCCGAATGTGCTCGTCATAGTCGGTTTCAATTGGGGCTGGAGATCGGAGAGCTTTTGGGAAATTCACCGCGCTATATGGCTCGCGATTCTCCGCCACAGCTTTTAACATGCGAACCATGCACCCCAGTGACCCCGTATAGGGGTAGCTGAAGGGGCGGAATTTAAAAAGGTTTTTCGCTCTCGGAGAGTGGGTTTTGCGCCTACCTATCGTTCGTTACTCCGGAAGCGTTACAGTGTTAAGCCTGAGCTAACCTAGCTATTTAAAGCGTAATGTAAAAGCCCAGTTTAGTAGCCTTTCAGTTAAGGTAAAAAATTTTAATGCCTCCAAAAGCCATAAACTTATCCTTATCAAGTTGCCTGCGTGATGGGGCATCTATGCAAATTTGACTTGATTTCGTTCAAACTTGTGTCAAAATATCTTTTGTGACGCCCGCTGAGGGTGTCTGCAAACTGCAAACCCCTCCGCGGCAGTAGCTTCGGATCTATTTTAGGAGTTCAAACACGGATCTCTCCACCATTCAGATGCACTTGGATAACTTCGTAACTACCTGGGAAGGCTGGGGCAAGATTGTTCAGGGCATCCAGGACTGGAAAGGCGTCGCTGAAGGATTTGAGGCCCTGAAGGAAGCTTTCGAGACTTTCGGTAACGGCTTGGAAGAACTGAGCTCCAAGTAAGCAAGACCTTTCCATCAACCAACCTTCAATAAGGAGACACTAAAATGCAGGAACTTTCCTCCAACTTCGGCAGCTTCGTAGAATTGAGCAGCAATTTGTTCAACTCTATCCACGAGGTTCTTTCTCCGCTGCTGTCCATTGCTGAAGGCGCTTCCAAGCTGATCGGCATGTTCGTATAAGAACATCCTCCAGTTCTGAGCTTTAAAGCTCACTGAAGCAAGAAGGTCTACCGTCTCGGTAGGCCTTCTTTTCGTTTTGGTGGCTGTTTAGGGAAGGGATAACTTCTTAGGGAAGGGATAACTTCGAAAGTTTAACGCGCTTGCTGTCTATATTCGGGTTACACTTAATGCATGGCTGATATTAAAGACGACGATCTTCCCGAGATTGACCTGGCAAAAACAGACGGCTACGTCGTCGACGGAACCGATGAGGATGACCCTTCGCTGATCATGCCGGATGGTTCCCCGGTTCAGACTTGGCGTGAAAATTACCCCTACGATGAACGCATGACTCGCGATGAGTACGAGTCCGTTAAGCGTGCGCTGCAGATTGAATTGCTGAAGTGGCAGAACTGGACCAAGGAAACTGGTCAGCGTCATATTATTATCTTTGAGGGGCGCGACGCAGCCGGTAAAGGCGGCACTATCAAGCGCTTTAACGAACACCTGAACCCGCGCGGTGCCCGCACAGTGGCATTGGAAAAGCCGTCGCCGCGTGAGTCCACCTCGTGGTACTTCCAGCGTTACATCGAGCATTTCCCGGCCGGTGGTGAAATCGTCTTCTTTGACCGCTCTTGGTATAACCGTTCCGGGGTGGAGCGGGTTATGGGCTTTTGTACCGAAAGTCAGCACGCGGAATTCCTTCGCGAGGTTCCGATGCTGGAGAATATGATTCTGGGCTCGGGTATCTCCCTGACCAAGCTGTGGTTCTCGGTTACTCGTAAGGAGCAGCGCACTCGCTTCGCTATTCGCCAGATTGACCCAGTGCGCCAGTGGAAATTGTCCCCGATGGACTTGGCCTCGCTGGATAAGTGGGACGACTACACCCGTGCTAAGGAAGAGCAGTTCCGTTATACGGATACGGAAGAGTCGCCGTGGATTACCATTAAGTCCAACGACAAGAAGCGTGCCCGCATTAACGCTATGCGCTATGTACTGTCCAAGTTCGAGTATACGAACAAGGATCACGAGCTGGTGGGCGAGGTTGATGAGAATATTGTTAAGCGTGGTCGCGACCAGATTGGTGACTAAGCTTTAGCTGGATTAGCCATCACGACGGCGGGAAACTCGGAAACTTCGAGTTTCCCGCTTTTTGTATTAAGGGGGTAACGGGGGTGGATTTGGGCAATAGTTTTGGCAAAATTTGTTCTTCCTAAAAGTCCGTTTCCGTGCGGTTATTTTACGGAACCGTAGGTTACATAATTGGAAGTTATTTGTGCTTTATATCGTCGCGTATTTAGCATCACTGTTATCTCAATCTCATCCGGGAAAGCACTATGAGATACAACACTAAAGAGGAGACGGTGATGATGAAGAAGCATATAACCGCTTGCTTGACGGCGGCTGCTGTCATGGCGGCACCAGTGGCGGTATCTGGAACGTTTACAGTTGGCGCAGCTGCTCAAGAGGCACCGGCCCCAACGGCAGACCAGAAGCCAGATGTATTGGGACGCCCGACCGTCTCTGACAAGCAGGTTTCTGACGAGGATGGCTACTTCGATAGCCAGCGCGGTCAGGGTGTAAAGATCTACTACCGGAAGCAGAAGGTGGCAAGCCCACGCGGTGCGGTGGTTTTGGCGCACGGTGTATCTGAGCACTCGGGGCGTTACGATTACGTCGCCAAGCGCTTGCTCGATGCAGGCTACAACGTCTACCGCGTAGATCACCGCGGCCACGGCAAATCCGCCGGCGGCAGCGTACCGATGGGGCATATCGATAATTTCCAGTACATCCTCGATGATTTCGACCGTGTCGTGGACATGGCGAAGGAAGAAAATCAGGGAGTAAAGACCTTCCTGCTGGGCCACTCGATGGGCTCGCTGACCGTGGAGGCCTATGGCATTCGTGAGCCGGGCAAGGTCGATGGCATCATCACTAACGGTGGCGGCGCGCCGCTGAACCTTTCGGGCAAGAATGTTGCGGGAAAGAACATCACGCCGGATGATATTTCTGAGACCCAGAAGAAGCTGGATCCCACCATCTTTGAACGCTTGCCGCTAGCCCAACTCACCAGCTTTAATGCGAACTATGCGCAGAACCTGATTCCGCACCGCACCGAAATCGGCGCACAATCGCCGGAGTGGAGCAAGGACATTCAGCTGTCTAATCCATTTACGGATGGTATCTCCACTAACCAAGCGGTGAAGGACGAGTATGCCTCTAGCCCGCTCATTGCGCAGAAGACCAGTGCCGGCACGGCCTTGCAGCTGGCGGCAATTGCGAATTACGACGCCGTCAATGCGGACCTCTTCACCGCACCGACGCTCATCATGCACGGCACCAAAGACGGAATCGTTCCGCCGTACTTCTCCCAGGATTGGTATAACTCCATCTCCTCCAAGGACGTGGAGTACGTGACCTGGGAGGGGCAGAAGCACGAGGTCTTTAATGAGCCGGCTGCCGATCAGGCTCTCGATACCGTCGTGGACTGGCTCGACCGCCACGCCTAACTTCACGCGGACCTCAAAGTGAGGACTCTTGGCAGGCATGTAGTGCTTGCCAAGAGTTTACGTATATGTAACCGCGTCGTTGCCCAGGACGGATAGAAATTGAATTATGAAAAATAAACTCTGTGCTTTCTCATCTATCCTGGCGCTTACCGCAATAGTAGGCGCGCCCGGAGCTGCGGCCCAGTCCTCGCTTCCGGGTTCGTCCCATGGTTCTTCATTGGGGTCGTCATTCGGCTCTTCGCTGAGTTCTTCACCGAGCTCCTCCCACGGTTCCTCCACAGGAGACGATGTGCAGCAGGAGGACGCCACTGAGTCTCGGGTGCTGTGGCTGGAAAGCTTCGACGGGGTGGATACCCCGGCATGGTTTACTCACCGCGCGCCGGAGGGGTGGAAGACCGACGTGCACGGCGTGGACTCGGGCGAGGCCCGCTGGAAGGGCTGGACTTTTGGCGATATGCGCCATTGGACCTGGGCATCTGGTACCGATATGCGCCACTATTTCACCCAGGCGCATGACACCTTCGCCATCATCGACAACAAGCAGCAGCGCTTGGCCGAAGGCGATTCCATGACCGCGGGTCTAAAGAGCCCGGCCATCCCGGTGGCGGGGCAGGAGCGGGTGAATGTGGAATTCGACCACCATTACCGCCAGGGCAAGGACGGGCAAAATGCCACGGTGACTGTCTCCTTCGATGGCGGGGAAGCCCAGGAAATCGCCGTCTTTGATAAGGATGTCTTCTCCAAGCACGAGTCCATTGGCGTGGACGTGCCAGCCGGCGCGAAGAATATGCAGGTTAGCTTCAGCTACAACAACGGCAATGATGACTGGTGGTGGGCGGTGGATAACGTGGGCGTCGTCAAGCCGCTCGGTGAGCTTCAGGGCTCGCCGCAGGCTACCGTGGACGTGCTTTCCGACGTCCAGGGCGACCCCCAAGACTACAAAGACGCGGTCCGCCAGTTGAACGGTATGGAGGACAAGGCCGGGGCGCTGGTGCTCAACGGCGACCTCGTGGACGATGGCTCGCAGCAGCAGTGGGATGATTTCTTGGCCGCGCACAGCGAGGTGCCGCACGATTCGGGCAAGGAATTGTGGACCATCGGCAACCACGAAATGTATGGCAAGGAAGGCTCTAAGACTTACCTGGATCGCTTTCTCAAATACTCCGGCCAGGATAAACCGTGGAAGGAAGAAGTGGTGGATGGGGTGCCGCTCATTTCGGTAAATACCGAGTTTTATTCCGATATTCTGCGCCACGGCAAGGAGCCGTTCCAGCGCATCAGCAAGGAGCAGCTCGATTGGCTAGATGAGCGCCTGGCTTATTGGGATGCTAAGGGCACTCCGGCGTTGGTCTTTAGCCATCCGCTGCTGCCGCAGACGGTATCGATGTCTCATTCGGCGTGGTACCAGAATGACTTTGAGGACCTCGAGACGCTATCCAACGTGGTCAATAAGTACAACAACATCGTGTGGTTTAGCAGCCACAGCCACTCTTCGCTGCGTCAGAATAACTGGTGGGGAACCCGCCGCTATGACGGCACTGGTGAGGCTGGCCGTACCGGCTTCCCCGTGGTCAACACCGGCGCCATTCTCAATGAGTACCTACCGGATGGCGATAACGACGAAAAAATTGTTAAGGAAAAGGAAGAGGCCTCCACCGGACTGCGGGTCAAGGTGTTTGCTGACCGTGTCCGGGTGGAGGCCTGGGACTTCAAGTCCGGCGAGATGATTAAATACCAGGACTTCGCGCGGTAGGGCGCAGATTATGGCCGGCGACCTATCGCTCCCACGGCTCGATGGGGTTGCCCTGCCATACGGCGTTGGTGGGCACGCGGTCACCGCGCATAACCAGCGAGCCGGGACCCACGGTGGATGCAGTGCCGATGAGCGAGGCAGGCAGCGCCACCGAGTGGGCGGCCAGGGTGGAGCCGTCCTGGATGGTGACGGTATCTAGGCTCATCACGCGGTCCTGGAAAAGGTGGGTTTGCACCACCGTGCCAGGGCCCACGGTGGCGGCCTCACCGACGCGGATGAGGTCCGTTTCCGGGAACCAGTAGGAATCGATCCACGCACCGCGGCCGATTTCCACGCCGAGGGCGCGCAGCCCCAGGTTGATCTCGCCGGAGCCGTAGGTGTGCTGGAAGAACCACGGCGCGGCGACGACCTCCACGAAGGCGTCCTGCAGCTCATTGAGCCAGACAAAAGCGGACCACAGCGGGTGGTCAGCCGCGCGGTGCTTGCCCACGCAGATCCACTTCACCGCGACGGTGACGGCCATGGCCACCGCACCCATGCCCATGAGCACGAGGCCGGAGAGGAGCCAGGTCAGGGGGAAGCCGAGGGCGTCGAGAAGCAAGTCGTAGACGCTAAGGGTTGCCGCGAGCAACATGGCAGAAAACATCGGTGCCAAAAGGCGCATGGTTTCCACCACGCCGCGGGCGGCCTTGACGGCAAAGCCCGGGTTATAGGTCAGCGCCTCACCCGAGTTGGCGGGGGAGTCCACCTCTACGGTCACGCGGCGCATGCGCTCTGGCGGCGCACCCCACCAGTTGGCGCCGGCCTTCGTCTTCTTCGGGGTAGAAGAAAGAACGGCAACCAGCGAGTTCTTGGATAGTTTGCGGCCGGGTGCGGTGATGCCGGAGTTGCCCACGAAGGAGCGCTTACCCACCTTGGTCTCGCCGGTGCGCATCCAGCCGCCGCCGAGCTCGTAGCCGCCGATCATGGTGTCATCGGCCAGGAAGGCACCCTCTTTGACCTCGGTGAGCTTGGGGATCATGACCGCGGTGGAGATTTCCACGTTGGCGCCAATCTCCGCGCCGAGCGAGCGCAGCCAGGCTGGGGTCAGCTGGGAGGCATAGAGCGGGAAAAGCTTGGTGCGCGCCTCGTCCATGAGGCGCTCGATGGCCCACAGGCGCCAGCCCGTGGCCGAGCGCACGGGTGCCACGCCCGGGCTAATGCCCAGCGAGAGAATGCGCACGCCCAGCCAGGTCTGCAGCATATAGGTGGCAAAGGCCGCCAGCGCGCCGACGGGCGCGAAGAAGACCGCACCGATGAAGCTATCGCCACCCGTGGAATGCACAAGGGCGAGGACGATGGCCGCGCCTATCGCCAGCGCCACGACCGGCTGGATGGCGAGGAGGACGGAGGTGGCGTCATAGATAGCCACCCACCACGGCCGGCGCTTTGGCGTATGGGACGGGAAGCGGTGCTTGGAGCGGCCCACCTTTTGGGCAGGGGAGCCGGACCAGCGCTGGCCGTCCTTGATCTTCTTTCGGCCAGTGACGGTGGAACCGGCCTCCACGTGGGCGTACTTGCCCACCATGGTGCCAGGCAGCAGCGTGGAGCGCGCGCCCACGCGGGCGCCTTCCTTCACGTCGATGGCGCCCACGTGCAAGATATCGCCGTCTAGCCAGTAGCCGGAAAGATCCACCTCGGGCTCGATGGCGGCGTGCTTGCCCAAGGTGAGCAGGCCGGTAACTGGCGGCAGGGAGTGCAGGTCCACGCCGCGCTTGACCTTGACTCCGAGCGCACGGGCGTAGTTATTCACGCGCGTGGCACCGGCCAGGGAGCTCGCGCCAGCGGCATTAGCCCAGCGCTCAGCCGCCCAGATGCGTAGGTGCGTAGAACCGCCGCGCGGGTAGTCTCCAGGCTTAATGCCGGCCGTAATGAGCCGCGCACCGTAGCCGCCGAGGGGGATGCGCCCCACCGGGGTGACAAAGACAATGAGCATGGCGATGACCAGCCACCACGGGAAAGCAGTGGCCCACTCGAAGCCCAGTGATGCCGCCACGGTGGAGCCCAACATAAGCCAAGCCAGCCAGCTGGATGCGGCCAGGGTCATGACCGGAATCTGAATCAAGGTCTGGGCGAGGCGGGTGCCAAAGCCGACCTTGGTGACCTCGCGCATGGGGACGTCGGCAGCCGCGGGGCGCGGCTCGGCGCCGCCGATGAGCTCCGCCAGAGAACCCAAGCGCGGGTGATCGTAGAGGTCGCGCACGGCCACGGTGGGGTAGCGCTCCCTGATATGCCCCACCAGGGTCGCGGCCGCCAGGGAGGTACCGCCGAGCGAGAAGAAGTCGGCGTTCTCATCCTCCACGGATACACCGAGGGTTTCCACCCATAGCTCCGCGAGCCATTTTTCGGTCTCGGTCAGCGTGGTCGATTCCACGCCCACTCCAGGCAGCGGCCACGGCAGGGCCTTCTTATCCACCTTGCCGGAGGTGCGCACCGGTAGCTCCTCCATCACGCAGATGCGCGGGACGAGTGCAGCCGGCATGGTATCGGCCAGGCGCGCATGCGCGGCCTCATGATCGAAGCCCTTGGACTCATCCTCGAGGGAAACATAGCCCACCAGAACGGACTCGCCGCCGGGAGTCTTTTGCACGGCCACGGCCGAGTTGTAGACGTTATCTAGCGCCGCAACATTAGCTTCGACCTCGCCGAGCTCGATGCGGCGCCCGCCAATCTTTACTTGGTCATCCACGCGGCCGACGAAGTACAGCCCGTCTTCTTCCAGGCGAACGTGGTCACCGGTGCGATAGGCGCGCTGCCAGCCCATGGACTCCAGCGGTGCGTATTTTTCCGCGTCCTTGGCCGGATCCAGATAGGACGCCAGTCCCACGCCGCCGATTACCAGCTCGCCGACGCCGCCCATTTCCACGGGCATGCCCTGCTTATCGACGACCACCAGGTCCCAACCGTTAAGCGGCAATCCAATGGACACCGGCCGGCCCGGCAGCATCTGCTGCGCACAGGCGACGACGGTGGCCTCGGTGGGGCCGTAGGTATTCCACATCTCGCGGTCCTCGGTGGCCAAACGGTCCACTAATTCTTGCGAGCAGGCCTCGCCGCCGACGATGAGTAGGCGGATATTGTCGAGAGCCTCGGCCGGCCAGAGGCCCGCCAGGGTGGGCACGGTAGACACGACGGTGATGTCGCGGCGGATGAGCCATGGGCCCAAATCCATGCCGGAACGCACCAGAGACCGCGGTGCTGGGACCAGGCAGCCGCCGTGGCCCCAGGCCAGCCACATTTCCTCGCAGGAGGCGTCGAAGGCGACGGACAAGCCGGCGAGCACGCGATCCTCAGGACCTAAGGGCCCGTGCGGGTGGTTGACCAAAAAGAGGCTCGCTTCCGCGTCCACGAAGGCGGCCGCGGAACGGTGGCTGACGGCCACGCCCTTGGGCTTGCCGGTCGAACCTGAGGTGAAGATGATCCACGCGGTGTCCTCTGGGCGCGGAGCATTCGTCTTCTCGGCAGGAGCGTCCGGGCGCGCGGAGTCCCGCAGGAAGCGGAATCCGTCGTCCGTGAAAACGCCATCGATATCGGCTTCGCCGAAAACCATCTCGGCGCGCTCGTCAGGGTCATCGGCGTCGACAGGCACATAGGCTGCGCCTGCCGCCAAGGTCGCCAAAATGGCGAGGTAGAGCTCGCGTTTGCCGGAGGTCATCCTAATGCCGATGCGATCGCCGCGGCGCACGCCATTGGCGTGCAGCTCGGCAGCCCATGCCTCGACCTCGTGGATGAGCTCGGAATAGGTGATGATTTCGCCGTCATCAAGCGCGGCGGCATCGGGGTTCATTTCCGCGGTGGTGGTAATGATGTCCCACAGCGTGCGCGGCCGCGGTGCCGCGCTTCCTAGAAGGTACTGCTGTGGGACGAGCGATTCGGGACCCGCCATTTATGCCTCTTCTTCGTCCGCGGCAATGATGGACTTAGCCAACTTTCGCAGATGCTTGAGCTGCTTATTGGTGGACTCATCCAATGCCTCGTCCTCGGCGGTAGCGACCAGCACCGCCAGGTCCTTGTGGGCCTTTGTGCCCTTTTTGGTGGAAGCGACGATCT
The DNA here is from genome assembly GCF_057458085.1 of Corynebacterium sp. LaCa_205. Classification (NCBI taxonomy): domain Bacteria; kingdom Bacillati; phylum Actinomycetota; class Actinomycetes; order Mycobacteriales; family Corynebacteriaceae; genus Corynebacterium; species Corynebacterium sp. LaCa_205. The sequence goes on along the minus strand of NZ_CP190931.1, from coordinate 2,155,103 downwards.
GGCGGCGGCGATCCTTTGGGTCGCGTTCGCGCTTTGCCCAGCCGCGGTCCTCGAGGGCGTCGATAAGACGCACCATGTCAGAGGCGTCAATGGCCAGGGTTTCGGACAGATAAGACTGCGACGCGGCATCCGCGTCGACCAGACAGGTAAGGACCCAGTACTCGCGCAGCGTTGTCTGCTTGGTCTGCAAAGCAGCCTCTACGCCATCGCGGGTGCGGCGGCGGAGGCGCTCCAATTGGAACGACGGGGACTCAAGCAGGGTCGTTGGGATTACAGAATTATTCGTGGAAGCCATACCATCATCATAATCGCAAAAGATTGGTTAAGGCCAATTAATCCGTTTCGATGGGGAGCCCAGAAGCCTTCCACTTATCCGTGCCGCCATCCACATTGATGGTGTCCCAGCCCAGCGCATGTTCTAGATACTGGCAGACCTGCATGCTGCGACCGCCTGCGTGGCAGATTACGTAGATATCCTTATCTGGGTCGATTTCCTGGATGCGACCCGTAATCTCGCTCATCGGGATGTGGGTCGCGCCCTTCGCGCGCTCCACTGCCCACTCATCATTCTCGCGGACATCAATGAGCTGAGCGCCTTCTGGTACTTCGGTTGGTTGAACGTTTTTCATGCCTCATACCCTAGTCACGCATAGGTCCTTATGCTGCTCCGCGTGCCGCGTCCGAGAAGAGCCGTGAGGAACTAGGGACGGCGACAACATGCGAGCTCGGCCCGTTGCGTCAATTGTCTGTTCCAGCAGCTTTAGCTCTTGTCTCGCCAGATTTGTAGCCCAAACAGTTATCTGCTTCGGCGTTTAACCCCTTGTAGTCGAGGCTTAGAGTATGCCTTGGTCCAAATCCTTGGCATCCGCGGCGGATGTGCGCAGGGCATGAATTTCCAGCGGCAACTGAGATGAATTCAGGCGAACCCGTCTTGGTTGTGATTAGAGTGGCGTACAGCCCACGGTACGGCTTTCTGTTCATGGCGAGAGTGGGGCTTCTCCGCCACGCTTTCAACGCTCATCTGAATTGAAAGGGAAATTTTTGATGCAAAGTCTGGCAGAGATGCGGACAGAGCTTCGACAAGGCACGCTTGAAATCGATGGCATAACCATTGAAAGCGATATCGAGGTGAGCTTGGAGCCTCACACCGAATATATTGTCAACCTCGAATTTGAAGTTCGCCAAGGAACGGCTCCCACTGCAATGAGGCTTAGGACCTTTAGCGCTGAGTTCGTGCTCTTTGATAATGAGACAGAAAACAGCATTCGTCTTACCGATGGCGTTAGCAATAGCGCAGGCTTTCGTCTGCGAACCGGACAAAAGTCAGACTGGCTCAGTGTCTTTAACGAATACCTCCATAGTTACATGGAAGGAGTCGAACCTGGATACGAATGCATGACTGGTGATTCAGGAATTGTTATCACTGAGAGGGAAGGCGACACCATTCACTTTGCCTGCAACAACCGCAGTCCACGGGAGCAGCTAGCTTTTGAGGACGTCACCGGGACGCTGACACTTAGAAAAGTTGGTTCAGCGGAAGAGCATTCCATCGCTCCTGTAGAGGATGGATCGCCAATTCAACAATATTGCTTCATCGACAGCGGCGATGAAGCAATCGATGAAAAGAAGCTCGTTGATATTGCTACTGCGCTTTCGGGCAAGACCTCCCCGAGAAGCGAAGCGGTCACCACCTTAATTGACAGGCTTGAAGGGCTTAACTACACCATCATTTCTTCCGCAGGCAATGCTGTCACCATCGAAGTGGACATCTCGGATGAGGACACCACCGAATTCGCTATGATCGATGAGGCTCGACTGTGGAATCTCAACCTAGTGAAGGTTAAAACTCGCACCTTGCTGAATCAGAGCACAAACCGGCCAGAAAGTTAGGCCACACCTGCCCGGAATAAAAATGTGAAGGACCGCGTGATTCGTCGTGTTGAAGAACGGGTTCTGGCGGAGAGCACGCAGGTGCAAGCCGCGGATCTGGCTGTGGCACTTAAATCGTCGGTTCGTGTGAGGAGTCGATGTCGTTTTCTGTAAATAGCGTCGGAAATTGGGGGGTTCGCGCTCTATTTACCGTGAGCGTCGTGCGGGCTGCCCGCGGCGATTCTTGTGTGGCGCATCGGGTCAAAGTGACACACACGGCGCTGGCCCCGCGGAGGCCTGCGTGCGCGTTTTAACGGTGCGCGGAGAGGTACTCCAGAATCGCCTTGACGCGGCGGTTGTCCTCGCTGGGGTCTAAGCGAAGCTTGGTGAAGATGTTGGAGACATGCTTGGCCACCGCGGCGGCGGATAAAACGAGCTCGGCGGCGATGTCCTTGTTGGACTTGCCGCGGGACATTAATTCGAGAACCTCGCGCTCGCGCGGGGTGAGCTCGCCCAAGCCGCTGCGTCCGGAGCTCATGAGAGCTTGAGCCACGGTGGGGTCGATGACGGTGCCGCCCTGGGCCACCACGTCCAGGCTGGCCAGGAAGTCGCGCACCTCGGAGACACGGTCCTTCAAAAGGTAGCCGGTGCCGGCCTCGGGGGAGTCGAAGAGCTCCACCGCATAGGCCGGGGCCACGTATTGGGAGAGCACCATGACAGGCAGGCCCGGGTAGGCGTTTCTCAAATTCACGGCGGCTTTCAAACCATCGTCGCCCATGCCCGGCGGCATGCGTACGTCCGTGATGACGATGTCTGGCAGGTCGTCGCGCAGTTTATCCACCACAGCCTCGAGCGAAGGGGCAGAGGAAGCCTGGTCCACTACAGAGTGCCCGCGGCGCTCCAACAGGCCGGCCAGGCCCTCGCGCAGAATGGCGGAGTCATCCGCTACCACAATCCTTAAGCTCATCTTTTACACTCCTGGCTGTCCGCGATCGAGAAGAAGGGGAATGGACCCGGCCACCCGGGTCGGGCCGCCAGGCGGTGAGGACAAAGACATTTCTCCGCCGAAGGCAGCAAGACGCTCGGCCATCCCCGCCAGGCCGCGCCCGGGGACGACCTGTGCGCCGCCGGGGCCCTCATCCACCACGGTGATGCGCAGCGAATCGTCCGAGGTCACCAGCACCGAAACCGGCGCGCCCGGCGCATGCTTGGTCGCATTCGTCAAAGCTTCCGTGCCGAAGAAATAGCCGCAGGCCAGCACGGAGGCGGAGAGCTCAGGCAGAGAATGCGGGGCAAAGACGCTGACGTGGGGGCCGTGGGAGGAGGCGGCGTCGGCAAGCGCGGCGACCAGGCCGTGATCCTGCAGCACCTGTGGGTGAATACCGTGCACCGTGGCGCGCAGGGAATTCAGGCCGCGGTCCACGTCCTGCTTTGCGGCGGTGAGGAGCTCGGTGAGGCCAGCGGGGGCGTCGAGAAGAGCCTCGCCCAACTTCATGCTCGCGGCCACGAGGTATTGCTGCGCGCCGTCGTGCAGGTCGCGCTCGATGCGGGCGCGCTCGACCTCGTAGGCGTCCGCGATGGCGCGGCGCGAGGCCGTGAGCTGCGCAATCTGCTGCGCCTGCTGCTGCTCGTGCGTGGTGGGTTGGGGCTTCTTTCGGAACACGGTTCACAGCATATCGGGTGTCCCGAACTACAGGGGTAGTGCTGGCACTACCTTAAAGAGCAACGCTAGGGCTGTTCTTTCTGCGGGCCCGGCACGGTGAAATGAGAGACATGGCACAGATACTTTCCCTGACAGACATCACCAAGGACTTCGGCGGCGGCCCGGTGCTCGCCGGAATTTCCCTCGACATTGAACCGGGCGAGCTCGTGGCTGTCATGGGGCCGTCTGGCTCCGGCAAGTCCACGCTGCTGCACTGCATGTCCGGCGTGCTCACCCCCACGCACGGTAGCGTGCGCTACGGGGACGAGGAGCTCTCCGCGCTTTCCGACACCCCCCGCTCCCGCACCCGCCTGCGCAACTTCGGCTTCGTCTTCCAGGATGGTCAGCTGCTGCCGGAGCTCAGCAACGTGGATAACGTGGCGCTGCCAGCCATGCTTAACGGTATGGGGCGGGGTGCGGCCCGCAGGCGCGCGATGGAGCTTCTTGATCAGCTGGGCCTGGGTGGCCTGGCGGACCGCCGCCCGGCGCAGGTCTCCGGTGGCCAGGCTCAGCGCGTGACCATTGCGCGTGCGCTAGTGGCGAACCCAGGCGTTGTCTTCGCCGACGAGCCGACCGGTGCGCTGGATCAGTCCACCGGCCACGAGGTCATGCAGATGCTCACCACCATCGTGCGCCAGGCCGGGGCGAGCCTGGTCATGGTCACGCACGACCCGAAGGTGGCCGATTGGATGCAGCGCCGCGTGGAGATTCGCGATGGCATCATTCACGACGACCGCCGCCTGGGGGTGATTCGATGAACACCGCCACCTTGGTCTATGACCTGCAGCGCGAATCCATTCGCGCGCGCTCGGGCACGGGCATCGTCTCTCTATTGGCGATTGTGAGCCTGACCATCGGTTCCGCCATCGCCTTTTTGGTTGCGGGCGGTACCTGGATGTTTTGGGAGCGCGCCCAGCACGTCGAGGACGCCGCGCCCGCCCTCAAGGAGGCCTTTGGCAACGAGATGGAGGCCTTCCTCTATCCCTGGTTCGCCCTGGCTCTCTTTTCCTGCGCGTTCATCCTTCCCGCGCTGTTTAACCTCACCTCCCAGGCCGCCGTCCTGGGTGCGTCCGGAAGGGAGCAGCGCCTAGCCACCCTGCGCCTGCTGGGCTTAAGCTCCCGCCAGGTGGAGCGCATGGCAATTGTGGAAACCGGCCTCCAGGCGGTGATCGGCATCGTGCTCGGCGGGTTGATTAGCCTACTCGTCGCACCGGTCTTTACCCAGCTGGACTTCCAAATGCGGCCCATTGACCTGACAGAGATTCTGCTGCCCTGGTGGGGATATATAGCCGTGGCCGGCGTGCTCTTCCTCCTGGCCATCGGCGCGGCACTGTACGGCATGCGCCGCGTGCGGGTGAGCCCGCTGGGCGTGGCCAAACGCCAGATGCCCGCGGCCTACCGCTGGTGGCGCGCCATCGTCTTCCTCATCATCGTGGCAGTCGGCGGCGTGTTCCTCACGGGCAAGGCGGGCCCGCCCACCGCGATGGTCATCGTGGTCATGTTTGGCATGCTGATGAGCATCAACCTCATCGCGCCTTTCATCCTGCAGTTGGGCGCGCACGTCTTCTCCCTCTTCCCCGGAACCGCGCACTTCGTGGCCTGCCAGCGCGTGGCGGGCAATGCCCGCCCGGCATGGCGGCGCAGCGCTGCCATCGGCTTCTTCGGCTACCTGGCCGGCTTCCTCGTTGCCGCGCCCCTGGGCTCCGATGCCTTGGCCTCGGTGCTCGAAGAAGATCCCGGAATGAACGTGGTGTTCAAGGACATCTCCACTGGCGTTGTACTAACCCTCGTTTTCGGCTTCACGTTGACCACCATGTCCATCATCCTGGGTCAGGTTTCCGGCATCTTCGAGGACAAGGAGCTCATCCGCTCTCTGGATTTGATGGGCGTGCCGCGCGGCTTCCAGTTCCGCTCCGGGGCGCTGACCGTCATGGGGCCGGTCGTGGCCTTGAGCTCCTTCGGTTTTCTCTTCGGCGGCGGAATTGCTTCGCTGATGTTCTTCTCCAACGTCGAGCAAAGCGACGTCGATGTGAGCGCTCGCCTGCTTATGGCCTTCGGCTTCCTGGCGGTGGGCTGGGTGGTCACGCTTCTTGCCATTGTCCTTGTTGAACCGTTGCGCGGCTACGTGCTGCGCACAGGAGGTCGAAAAGAATGAAAAAAGAATGAAAACTGTACTGAAAATTCTTGGCGGACTCTTCAGCGTTGCCTTTATCGCGGTGTTCGCCGCCGTGTACTTCCTCGGCCCCTCCTATGGCGGGGCGCTGCTGGGCTAGCCCTATTTTCTTTTCAACGCCAGCGAAAAACACATCAACACCGCGGTGGTGGATACCGCAGCGTATACCGGAATCTATGGCGAGAGTGAAGAATTTCAGCGCGCCCGCGAGGCTTTGAAAGAGGACCCGACCAACGCGGAGCTCCTCGATGCCGCCATCGACGCCGCCTCCTCCGCCGAAGCCATCCTCCTGACCTTCCGCGGCCTGGACAACGTGCGCACCTTCGGCGAGCCGACCGCCGGCTACGCCTCCGCCAACGTGGTGCTGGATTACCCGGACGGCCGCTCGCTCATGCTCACTACTGCCAAGGACAAGGCGTGCACAGGTGAGGAGTTCGTCGAGGACCCCATCGCTCCTGATGCTCCGGAATCTGAGCTCGACGGCTGGCTTGCCTCCCATTGTGGCTTCTAAGGCGCGGTTTTCGTCCACAGGTGCCTTTAACGTTCACGGCAAATAACGCCCCGAAACACGCTATTTTTCGCCACTATGTACCGTGAACGACAGTGATTAGTCGGAAAACGCGAAAGGTACGCTTCGGCGCGCGGTGGGAAACCTCTTCGGTCCCCACCGTCTGCGGAAACGTACCTTCACAGTGCCGCCGTTAACGTGCGGCAGAAGCGCTTACTTGAAGCGAGCCTTAGCCTCTTCGAGGATCTTCTCTGCCTCGGCCTTGTCGCCCCAGCCGGAGCCGGATACTTCCTTGTTCGGCTCCAAGTCCTTGTAGTGGACGAAGAAGTGCTCGATTTCGTCCTTGATGTGCTGCTCCACATCGTCGATGTCCTGGTAGCGCTCCCAGCGCGGGTCATCGATGACGGCGAGTAGCTTGTCGTCGCCGCCGGCCTCGTCGGTCATCTTGAAGACGCCGACGATGCGGGCCTCAACGACTACGCCCGGGAAGACCGGCTCCGGCAGGATGACCAGGGCGTCGAGCGGGTCGCCGTCCTCGCCCAGGGTGTGGTCGATGAAGCCGTAGTCAGCCGGGTAGGCCATCGGGGTGAACAGGTAACGGTCGAGGTAGACCTTGCCGGACTCGTGGTCAACCTCGTACTTGTTGCGGGAGCCCTTCGGGATTTCAATGGTTACTTCAACGCTCACAGCGATGTCCTCCATGGGGGATTGGGTATCAATTACTGCCCATAGTCTAGCGCGTTGCGGATTCGCGCTAGGGTTAAAGGCAATGAAAACAAAGCATGTTTGGTGGTCAGCGACCGCGCTCGTGGTAGCGGCAGCGGTCGGAGGTACGGCTGCGCTTGGCGTTACCCTCCAGCGCGAATACGGCGATCTCTCACACGGAGAAGCGCAGGCGGTGCAGGCTCCTGAGGAGCCTTTGCGCACCGCCGAGCCGGGGGAAGCGGACCTGGATGCGCTAAGCGCGAAGCTGGACGAGCTCTCTAAGAATAAGGACCTTGCCACGTTCGGCGGCGAGGTAATTGATACCGAGACCGGAGACGTGGTGTGGCAGCGGGACGCGGATAAGCGGCTGACCCCGGCCTCGTCCACGAAGGTGCTCACTGCCGCGGCGGCGACGTTGGCGCTGGATGAGAACGAGAAAATCACCACTAAGGTCTACCGCGGTGCGAATGAGAAGAACGTGGTCATCAAGGCTGCGGGTGATGTATGGATGACCCACGAGCAGCTCGATGACTTAGCTGAGCAGATTTCTCAGAACATCGACCAGGTCGATGGTGTGTTCATTGATACCTCTGCGTGGAAAGGCGAGCCGCAGGCCCCGGGCTGGGACCCGGAAAACGTGGACGGCGGTTTCGTCGCGCCGATGGAACCGGCCATGCTCTACGGCGGGCGTTTGGGGACGACGACGGGGGATGTGCCGCGCAGCCATACGCCGGCTTTGGACGTCGCTAAGCAGCTGGGCGAACGCCTCGGCGCAAGCGAGGCAGGCATGGGCTCCGTGGCCGAGAATGCGCAGGAAGTAGCGAGTGTGGACTCGGCGCCGCTGTCGGACCGCGCCCGGGAGATGGTGCGGCACTCGGATAATGTCATGGCCGAGGCCATTGCCCGCGAGTTGGCTGTGTCCCGCGGTAAAGAGGCCAGCTTTGAAGGCGATACGCAGGCCACGCTCGAGGTTCTGCGGGAGCAGGGCTTCGACGTCGAAGACGTGGATATTAAGGACAATTCCGGGTTATCGGAAGACAATCGGCTCACGGCCGGGCTTTTGACGCAACTTATTAATGGGGCGGTGAAGGATCCGCACCTACGCCCGTTGGCGTCCTATCTGCCGGTGGCAGGTGGCGATGGCACCCTGCATGAGCGCTACGGCGATTCCGCGGCCAAGGGCTATGTGCGCGCCAAGACCGGCACGCTGACGGGCGTGTCGGCCCTGGCCGGCACCGCGCAGGGCAATTCGGGTCGCGTTTATGCCTTTGCTTTCCTGGTCAATGACGGCGATATCTTGGCCGCCCGCAAGGCCCAGGACGCGTTGGCTTCTGCGCTGCATGAGTTCTAAAAAGCCCTTTTGGCCGCGGGTCTCACCGCACTTTTTAGCTTGTCGACGCGGCGTGCGCGCCGCCTCCCTCAACCGCACCGTGGCGGTGGGACTTTCCGGAGGCGCGGATTCTTTGGCGCTGCTGGCGGCGCTGGTGGCTGAGGGGCACGACGTGCTCGCATTATGCGTGGACCACCGCTTGCAAGAGGGGTCGCGGGCGCAAGCCGAGCGCGCTGCTGAGCAAGCCCGAGAACTGGGCGCGCGGGCGCGGGTGCTCAGCGTTGAGGCCGGCGGGGCGGGTCCAGAGTCGATGGAGGCGGCCGCAAGGGTGGCGCGGTACCGGGCCCTAGCCGCCGCCAGTGCGGCCGAAGAGCTAGAAGTAGCCGTGGCGCACACGGCCGATGACCAGGCGGAAACGCTGCTGCTGGGGGCGCTGCGCGGGCGAGTGACCGGCATGAGCGAGCGCAGCGAGGTGGAAGGCGCCCGCGTGGTGCGCCCACTATTAGGCGTGCGCCGCGCCGATACCGAGGGCACCTGCGCGGAATTGGGGCTTTCGGTGTGGCAGGATCCGCAGAATGCGGACACGAATTTCCGCCGCGTGGCGCTGCGCCGCGAGGTAATCCCGCAGCTGAGCCGCATCATTGGCGGGGATGCAGTGCCAGCGCTGGCGCAAGCGGCACGTGACGCCGCGCTTGACGACGCCGCCCTCTACACCCCACCCACCACGGACTGCGCGGAGCTGGCGGCAATGGCAGAACCGCGGCGTCGGCGAGCGATCGCGGCGTGGCTAGTCAGCGAAGGGGTAGAGGTAACCCGGAGGGGAGTGGGGGACGTCGCTAAGCTGTGTACCCACTGGCACGGGCAAGGGCCGGTGGCTGTGCGATCGGCGCGGCAGGTGGGGCAGAGGTTGGAAGTAGCCCGTATAGGTGGCAAACTGGCACTGTTGTCTGGTCATTAAAGGAGCCCACTCGTGCACGACAAGAAAGACTTCGCCGTTCCCGCAAACCGCTACGGTGACGATGTAGAAGCAATCCTCATTGGAGAAGAGGAACTGCAAAACCGCGTCCAAGAACTCGCGGATATGGTCTCTGAAAAGTATGCCGACGCTGAGCAAGACCTGCTATTGGTCTGCGTGCTCAAGGGTGCGGCTTTCTTCCTTACGGACTTCGCGCGCAAGCTATCCATCCCTTCCGAGTTGGAGTTTATGGCCGTGTCCTCGTATGGTGCCTCCACTTCTTCTTCCGGTGTGGTGCGCATCTTGAAGGACCTGGACCGCGATATTGCGGGGCGCAACGTGCTTATTGTGGAAGACATTATTGATTCCGGCCTTACCCTGTCATGGCTTATTCGGAACCTGAAGGGGCGAAACCCAGCCTCGCTTGATGTGGTCACGCTGCTGCGTAAGCCGGAGGTAGTAAAGGCCGATATCGACCTTTTGGATGTGGGCTTTGATATCCCTAATGAATTCGTCATCGGCTACGGGCTAGATTATGCGGAACGCTACCGCGATCTGCCCTACGTGGGCACCCTTCACCCTGATGTCTACACCACCGACTAAAATCGCGCAGTAATGAAAAATAACAAGATTATTCGCTACGGCGGGATTGCGGCACTTATCCTTATCGCGCTGTACGCTTTTACCTTCTTTAGCAACGATGCCCGCGGCTACGTGCAAGCGGATACCTCCGTTGCACTGACCCAGCTTAAAGACAAAAACGTCGATGAGGTGGAAATTGATGACCGCGAGCAGCGCCTGCGCATCAAGCTCAAGGACGAAATCACGGTAGATGAGCGCGAAGGCGTGAAGGAGATTGTGGCCAAGTACCCGGCCCGCGCCTCCGAGCAGGTCTTTAACTCTGTCAAGGATTCTGGTGCCCAGAAGTACCAGACCAATGTCACGCAGGAATCCTTCTTGGGCTCCATGCTCAGCATGCTGCTGCCGATGATCATCCTCTTCGGTGTGCTCTTCTGGCTCATGTCCCGCATGCAGCAGGGTGCAGGCGGCATGTTTGGTATCGGCGGGTCCAAGGCTAAGGAACTGACCAAGGATATGCCGACCAATACTTTTGAGGACGTGGCCGGCGCGGACGAAGCCGTGGACGAGCTGCAAGAGATCAAGGACTTCTTGGATGACCCCACCCGCTACCACGACCTAGGCGCCAAGATCCCGCGCGGCGTGCTGCTTTATGGCCCTCCGGGTACCGGTAAGACCTTGCTGGCCCGCGCCGTGGCTGGCGAGGCCGGCGTGCCGTTTTATTCCATCTCCGGTTCTGACTTTGTGGAGATGTTCGTCGGCGTGGGTGCCTCCCGCGTGCGCGACCTGTTCAAGCAGGCGAAGGAAAATAGCCCCTGCATCATCTTCGTGGACGAGATTGACGCCGTGGGCCGCCAGCGCGGTTCCGGCACCGGCGGCGGCCACGATGAGCGCGAGCAGACCCTCAACCAGCTCCTGGTAGAAATGGACGGCTTTGGTGACCGTGAAGGCGTAATCCTCATCGCCGCCACCAACCGCCCGGACATCCTCGATCCGGCGCTGCTGCGCCCAGGCCGCTTTGACCGCCAGATTCCGGTCACCAACCCGGACTTGGCCGGCCGCGAGCAGATCCTGCGCGTGCACGCGAAGAATAAGCCGCTGGCAGAAGAGGTTGACGTAGCGCAGCTGGCCAAGCGCACTGCCGGCATGTCCGGTGCGGACCTGGCCAACGTACTCAACGAGGCCGCTTTGCTTACCGCCCGCATCGGCGGCAACGTCATTACCTATGACGCTTTGGAAGAGGCCACCGACCGCGTCGTGGGCGGCCCGCGCCGCCAGGGCAAGATCATCTCCGAGCACGAGAAGAAAGTCACCGCTTACCACGAGGGCGGACACACGCTTTCCGCGTGGGCCCTTAAGGATATTGAGCGCGTGTACAAGGTCACCATCCTGGCCCGCGGTCGCACCGGCGGCCACGCCATGACTTCGCAGGAAGATGACAAGGGCATGTACACCCGCGATGAGCTTTTCTCCCGCCTGGTCTTTGCCATGGGCGGTCGCGCGGCCGAGGAACTGGTCTTCGGTGCGCCGACGACCGGTGCGTCCTCCGATATCGAAAACGCCACCAAGATCGCTCGTTCCATGCTCACCGAGTACGGTTTCTCGCCGGAGCTCGGCACCGTGAAGTACGGCAAGGAGCAGGGCGATCCCTTTAGCCAGATGGGTGGCGGCGGCTCCATCGAGTACTCCGATGAGGTTGCTTCCAAGATCGATGAGCAGATGCGCTACTTGCTCGAGCGCGCGCACGAGCAGGCCTATGACATCCTGCGCAATAACCGCTACTACCTGGATAAGCTGGCAGAGGCCTTGCTGGAGAAGGAAACCCTGCGCCGCCCCGACCTGGAGCGAATCTTCGATGGCATCGAGCCACGCGAAGCCTTCGACGTTTTCCCAGGCGAGGATGATCGCTTCCCCCGCCAGATTGGTTATGCGCCGGTCAAGACCCCGGTCGAGCTGGCTAAGGAGCGCGGCGAGGAGCTGCCTAAGCGCATGACGCTTCTCGATGCCTCCAGGGCCGCCCGTGAGCGCCGCCTCGCCGGTGAAGAACCGAAGGGTGAAGTGGGCTTCAACTTTGGCCAGCACGCTGGCGATTACGTCGATCCGGACACCGCCCGCGAGTTGGGAAGCACCCCAACAAACCAGGGCAAGGAGTCCACAGACACCAAACGAGCTGGCGCACAGCCTGATCGGCCGGCTCAGCCTTCCGAACCCGCTGAGCGTCCGACGGCACGCCCTGCCGCACGCCCCGCTACGGGCGGCGGTAAGCATCACAAGCCGGATGCCGGCGCGGATGCTGAGGCTGAGACCAGCCAGTGGTTTAGCCCTGGCTGGGACGAGAAGGATCGCCGCAAGAATCCCTATGCGCGCGAGGACGACAAGCAAGAAGATAACTAATGCCTGATAATCACATTCCCGCCCGTGCCCCCTTCGACCAGGACCGGGCGGAGGCGGCGGTACGCGAGTTGCTCCTTGCAGTGGGGGAGGACCCCGACCGCGAGGGTTTGCGCGAAACCCCGGCCCGTGTGGCCCGCGCCTACCGCGAGGTCTTTGCCGGCCTGCACGAAGACCCAACCGAGGTCTTGCACAAGACCTTCGCCGAGGACCACCAAGAACTGGTCCTGGTGCGCGATATCCCTATCTATTCCACCTGCGAGCACCACTTGGTGCCGTTCTACGGCGTGGCGCACATTGGTTATATCCCAGGTAAAGACGGCCACGTCACCGGCTTGAGCAAGCTTGCCCGCCTAGCGGATATGTACGCCAAGCGCCCCCAGGTCCAAGAGCGCCTGACCCAGCAGGTCGCGGATGCCCTGGTGGAGGTCCTTGGCGCGCAGTCCGTCATCGTGGTCATCGAGTGCGAGCATTTGTGCATGGCCATGCGCGGCATCCGCAAGCCCGGTGCGACGACAACCACCTCCGCGGTGCGCGGAGGCTTCAAAAATAATGCCGCCTCTCGTGCAGAGGTACTCAGCCTGATTCGTAGCTAAATTCGGTTCACCATTAAAAGCCTTAAGGAGCACGCCATGCAGCAGGCAACCTCGGTTTCGGATCTGACCCGGAGCAATCGCACTCTGGTGATGGGCATCGTCAACGTTACGGAGGATTCCTTTTCCGATGGCGGCCGGTGGTTGGACTTTGATGCCGCCATTAATCACGCCCGCGAGCTCGTGGCGCAGGGTGCTGACATGATTGACGTCGGCGGCGAATCCACCCGCCCGGGCGCGGTCCGCGTGGAGGCGGACGTCGAGGAGCGCCGCGTGGTGCCCGTCATTCAGGCCTTGAGCAAGCTCGGCATCCGCACCTCCGTGGATACGATGCGCGCCTCGGTGGCACGTGCGGCGACAGCGGCCGGCGTGGACATGATTAATGATGTCTCTGGTGGCCTGGCGGATCCTGAGATGTATCGCGCGATGGCCGAGGCCGGCGTGCCCGTGTGCCTCATGCACTGGCGTACGCTGCAGGAGGGCGCATTCGGCTCCGCGGCCGGCAGCGCGGATCACGGCGGCGATGTGGTGCGCGATGTGCGAGAAACCCTAGAACGCCTGGCGAATAACGCGCTAGACGCCGGCGTGCGCCGCGATAATATCGTGCTCGATCCGGGCTTGGGCTTTGCCAAAACCCCGCAGGATAATTGGGCGTTGCTCAAGGCCCTGCCGGAGTTCCTCGGCGGCGAATTTCCCCTCCTGGTAGGAGCATCCCGTAAACGCTTCCTGGCCGCCATTCGGGAGGATCGCGGCGTGGAGTCCAGCCCGCTGCTGGCCGATCCCGCTACCGCGGCCGTAACCGCCATTTCCGCCCAGATGGGGGCGTGGGGTGTGCGCGTGCATGAGGTTGCTGTCTCCCGCGACGCCGTGGATGTGGCGGCCGCTTGGAACGCCGGCAATGACTACACAGGCGGGGTCAACGCCAGCGGCAGCTATAGCAATGGCGCTGATGGCAATGGAACTATGAAGTCCACGGCTCTATCACGTAAACCTGAGGAGTAAATCATGGCAGACCGCATTGAACTCACCGGCCTGGAATGCTTTGGCTACCACGGCGTCTTTGAGGAAGAAAAGCGTACCGGCCAGCCTTTCATCGTGGACATCACCTGCTGGTCCGATTTCGCCGAGGCCGCCGCTACCGATGATCTGACCAAGACCATCAATTACGCCGAGCTTGCCGACGTCGCTGCAAACATCATCGAAGGCCCCGCCCGCGACCTCATCGAGACCGTCGCTAGCGAGGTGGCCGATACCATCATGGCTACCTTCGAGGGCCTGCACGCCGTCGAGGTCACGCTTCATAAGCCGAAGGCACCGATTCCGCGCACTTTTGCCGATGTCGTCGTGGTCGCCCGCCGCTCCCGCAAGCACGCGAGGACGCTCTAATGCGCGCGGTGCTATCCATCGGATCCAATATGGATGACCGCGTGAAGCTATTGCGCACGGTATTCGACGAATTCGCCGGCGACATTGTTGCCGCCTCGCCGGTCTATGCCACCCCGCCGTGGGGAGTAACGGACCAGGACGAATTCCTCAATGCCGTGCTCATTGTGGATGTGGACGAGTCACCCAAGGAACTGCTGCGCCGCGGGCAGAAGCTCGAGGAGGCCGCGGAGCGGGTGCGGGTGCGTCACTGGGGCCCGCGCACGTTAGACGTAGACATCGTGGACATCGAGGGATACACCTCCGATGACCCGGAGCTCACCGTCCCGCATCCTTATGCCCACGAGCGCGCCTTCGTGCTGATTCCCTGGTTGGCGGCCGATGGTGGTGCTAGGTTGAGTGGGGAGGGCGTCGCCAAGCGGGTGGCAGCACTCGACCCGAAGGAGCGCGCCGATATTCGCCGGTTGGGCATGATGGAGGAGCTATGAAACGGACCTCGTTGGGTGCCCTCATTGGCACCGGGGTCTTCTTTGCCGCCGCCGCGGCCATCCTCACTACGCGTTTTTATGGCTCCATGCTGCACATCCCAGTGACGGTTTCGGCCACGCTGTGGCTCATGGCGGTCATCTGCTTAGTGCTGACCTGGAAGGTGGACCAAGCCACCGAGGACGAGCATGGCATCGGCCTAGATAGTTCGCAGCTTAATCCCATGACCATCACGCAGTTCATGCTGGTGGGCAAGGCCTCGGCGTGGACCGGAGCCATCGTGGGGGGAATCTATGCAGGCGTGGCCGTCTACGTTATCCCCAACGCCGGCACGCTTGCGGCCGCCTCCGATGACCTGGTGGGGGTCATTGCCTCGGCGCTCGGTGGCCTTGCCATGTGCGCTGCTGGCCTGCGGCTGGAGCGACACTGTGAGACCCCGCCCCCACCAGATGGGGTACAAACGGTACATTAGTGAGCATGACTGAGCCGCGCTCTTCTTCTCACACTACTTCCGCCAAGACGTCCAAGCCGGATCTGGGCCAGATCGGGCTCATCGTCCTCGTGGTGCTGGCCGTCCTAGCCAGCATCGTCATGCTGATTTCCGGCTCTGCCGCAGCGCTAAAGATTGCGCTCATCGCCGCCCTATGGGCCGCTGTGCTCGGCTTCTTCCTAGTGATGCGCTACCGCCGCCAGGCCGAAGAATCCGTGACCAAGCTGGAACTGCAGGAGCGCGCCCACCGCGCCGAGCTGAAGCAAGCCCGCGCGGCCGATGGCCAGCCCCTACCGGACCAGGAACTGCTCGATGAGATCCGCACCGAGCTGGCGTCCATCCGCAAGCAGATTGAGGATCTTTCCGGCCACGAATTCACCTATGAGCCGGCCGCCCTACACGCAGAAGCCCGCCGCATCATGCAGCTGGAGGCCCAGACCGCGGCCGCCGCGCGCCCGGATGCGGAGGAAGGCAACGTGGACTTCACCCAGTCTTCTTCCGGCGCCCCGTCCGCCGATGCTATCGCCGGCCGCCTGGGGAACCAGCCGTCCGCGGCGCACGCTGAGTCCAACCCACTCAATGACATCATTAGTGAAAAGACGCGCGCGCAGCGTACCTCCGGCAAGTCTTCTGGCGCCTCTACCTTTAATACCGGCGGTTTCCAGGCCGTGCGCTGGGATACCGGTGGCGATGACTCCTTGAAGACCACCCACGCTTCCGCCTCCAGCGAGCACCACGGCAGCCACCGTAAGCCGGAGGCTGCGACCACGGCCAATGACGAGACCCAGGACATCCCGCAGCAGCCGGCATCGCAGCGCGATGAGCGTGCGGAGTACCCGGGCTCCGGCCAACACGTGGCCCCAGAAAAGTCCGAGCCAGTGCGCCAGAAGGCAGCCCGCTCCCATCACCGCGCGGCCGCCGAGGAGCCCGATTCCCGCGGACGCCGCCGCAGCGACGATAAGCGCGAAGGCGCGGTTTCCGTGGCCGAGCTATTGGCCCAGGCGAAGAAGGATAAATAAATGCGCCCGCCACGCATGCGGGTAGCCCTCTTCGGCCGGAGCCTGGCTGGCTTTACCTTGGCCAATGCCATGGAACGCGCCGGCCATGAGGTGCAGATGCTCTCGGACCCGGCCGAACTTGCCTCTTTTGAGGCCCTCATCATCGCCGTGGGCGATGCCCGTCTGGAAGCTACCGTGGAGTTACTCGAGCCACACGTCCATCGCGGACTAATCGTCTTCCACACCTGCCTTTCGCGCGGAGTGCAGGTATTGGATCCCCTGGAAACCCACGGCTGCGTTGTCGCGGCGCTCGCCCCATTTACACTGAAGCGCTGGGCGGTGACCACCCTGGATGAGTTGGGCGAGACCGTGGTGGAACTTAATATCGCCGAGTTTTACGCAGAGACCGTAGCGCTTTCCGACGCCGAACGTGCCCCCTTTGCCGCCCGCGCCTACTACGCCGAAATGCTGCGGCGCTTGCATATCTCTGCGGCGGTTGATGCTCATTTCCTCTCGCCCTCAGAAGAGCCACCCCTGGTGGGTGAGGACATGGACACCGAAGAAATTATCGCCGCCTACCGCGGCGCCACTGACCCCGGCTTGCGGCGCAGCTACGTGGAAGTTGCCCGCCGCCTAGGAGAGGTGGACGGCCGCGAAGAGCTAGAAATGTGGGCCCTACAAGAGGAGAGCCGATGAGCCTGGAGCTGGGAAACGCTACCGTCATCAACGATATTGAGCGCATCCGCATGGTCGGTAGTGCTTTTCACAAGACTGGCCGCCCGGTCGCCTTCGTGCCGCTGACTACCGGCGTGCACGCCGGTCATATCGCGCTGGTGCGCGCGGCGAAGCGCATCCGGGGCGCCGTTACCGTCGTGGCCCTGCAGTCCCCGCAGAAGGAGGACCTTGAGCTTCTGCGGGCCGAAGGAGTGGACATCGTGTGGGAGTACTCGCCCGAGTCCTTGTGGCCACACGGACGCCGCATCGCCGTAGCACCGGCCGACGCCGCCACCGCTCTCGAGCCGGATCTCAGCGGGGATCTCACGCTTTACCTCGCGCTCATTTTGACGCTTGCGCCAACCGACGTCCTTTTAGGCGAGAAGGACTACGAGCTTCTCCTTGCCATCCACCATGCGGTCCAGGACTTCCACCTAGGAGTCCGTGTGCAAGGCGTACCCGCTGTGCGCATGCCCGACGGCGTGGTAATGAGCCTGCGCAATACCCACGTGCCGGCCGAATCCCGCGAGCAGGCCGCGGCACTATCTGCCGCGCTCACCGCTGGCGCGCACGCCGCCGAGGCCGGTGCGCAGAAGGTACGTGAGGTTGCCGCGGAGGTGCTTCGCGCCGCGGGGGTTGAACCCGAGTATCTCGAGGCGCGCGGTCGAGATTTAGGGGCCCCTCCCGTAGAAGGTGATGCCCGCCTGCTTGTTGCCGCGACAATCGGTGGCGTCCGGCTCATCGATAATGTGGGCCTGCCGCTGGGCATCGGTTTTAATAATATTGAAGAACACGAAGCCAAGGCCGAGCTCGAACGCGAACAGCAACGCGAGCAACAGCGCGCACAAGATGCCGCTTCCCAACAGCTATCGGAGGACTAATGACCGATATCCAGATCCGCGACTTAGACCCGCGCGATGAACCCCAGGCCATTTCCTTTGCCATTGAAGGCATGCATCTGCACTGGTTTGTGAAAAATCCTCGCTTCGAGCGCGCCTATGGCCGCTATTTTTGGGATTTAGAGCGCGCCAAGGCCACCGATATCCTGGCCGCTTATGATGGTGACCGCTTTCTCGGTGTACTTTTAGCCTCCATGAAAGGCAAGCCTGCGTTGCCGTATCCATGGTGGCGCAAGGCTTATGTCCATGCGGTGGAAATCTTCAATAACCTACGCCCCGGCGGGCACCGCGATGACTATGATGCTGCCAATAAGGACATGCTGCTCAAGTACCTAGGCGAGCATCCCATTGATGGCGAGATCGGCTTCCTCGTCGCCGACCCTAACTCCGGTGTGAGCGGCGTGGGCACGGCGCTGCTTGAAGCCTTCGAAGCCCGCCACGCGGGAAAGAATGTCTACCTGTTTACCGATGACGGCTGCACTTATCAGTTCTATGACGCCCGCGGCTTTAGCCAGGTAGGCGAGCGCACCATAGCGGTCAACGAGGACCGCGACTTGGTGTGCATGCTCTATGTGCGCCGCTTGGGCGCACCGCAGGCCTAGCGCGCCAGCGCTCCCATCGGGTCCCAAGCCGGCAGGGTGGTCACGGACTCGGACTGCAGCGCCGCTTGGTATTGCTCCGGCAGGCGGGAGGGGTGCACGGCAATTTCGAAGACAAACTCATCGAACCAGTCATCCGCCATGGTCCAAAAGCCCTTATCGGCCTTCTTTGGGCCCCAGGAATTCTCCACGCGCCAGCTCTGTACTGCGCCCTCTTCGGCGATATCGGCGCCGGTAAACACCATCGCGTGGGTCATCATGGACTCGTGCAGGCGCAAACGCTGTGCCTTGTCCAGATCCATCTCCACGCCGTAGAAGGCCTCATAATCGTGCAGGTGCTTGGCCCACACGCCGTGCTCATCATCGGATTGCTGGTCAGTATCGCAGCCGAACCACACTGGCTGGCCATCGTTGATGGAGTCACGCGCGGCATCGCGCAGCACCTCCACCGGCGCGTTCAGATAGGTTACGCGCTCGCCGGCCACATTGCCCAGGTATTCCACGGTGTAGAGCTTGCCGTAGGCATTGCGGGGATCATTGACCACGCACACGTACTCACTGAGGTCTGCGGGCAGGTATTCCTTGGCAAACTCCTGCGGGGTAAAGGTGCCCGCGCGGTGGAACTCATCATCCTTATCGCGATATTGCCAGACAAAGTCCTCCGGCGGCAGGCCCAGGTTGGCGGTGAGGATACGGTAGACGTCGGCAAGCGCCTGCTTGTGCGCGCCCTCTTCGCCGCTGCGGATCCGGTGCGCGGCGCGGCGCAGCACGGTCTGCAGGTTACGGTTCAACATCGCCGTGGCCTCCGAAGAAGCGGTTTCCGGCATGGCGTACTGCGGTACTACACCGTATTTTTCCACCAGTGCGACAAACATGGACCACTGTCCGCCGTCATCGATCGGATCATCCATGAGCTTGGTTACGGTGCGGTCCGTAATATCGCGGTCCTTCAGCTCAGCCATGGCGCTAAGGAACCAATTGGCCTTCTCGAGCTTGTCAAAGAAGTAAATATAGGTCTGGGAAAGCTCAAAATCTTTAAGCTTGGCCTTGTCCATCAGCCCACCGCGCAGGGAATTCAGGCCGGCAAAAATCCAGCAGCGGCCCGAAGCCTTCTGGTCGGCCACGCCCCAGGAATCTAGCTTATGGCTGGTCACCCGGTTAAGGGTGTGCAGTACCTCGCGGTCGAGGCTGAGCTTATCGACGCCTTCCTGAGCCACCCCATTGCGTACCAAGCGCAGCGTGGCATCACTGGCGAGCTCAGCATTGGCGGCATGAACCTCGTTCGGGTTAATCTCGGTCATTTCTCGATTCTCCTTAGTTCATCCGGTCCCAGAGGGGAAGCTCAATCGGTTCGGTATCTAGCGCCTGAGAAAGCTCATCGCTCAGGTGCTCCTTGCGCACGGCGATGTGGAAGACGTTCTGGTCAAACCAGGCATCGGACATGGTGGCAAAGCCCTTGCCGGGCACATCCTCGCCGTCTTCCTTGCGTGGTGGCTTGGAGCCCCAAGAGTTCTCCACGCGCCAAGCTCGGTCCCCATCCACACCGGTGAGCGCCATCGCGTGGGTAGGCGCGGTCTCGCCGGAGGTAAAACGCTCCTCCTTAGTCATGGTGGAATCGATGCCGTAGAGGCCATCGGTATCCACCAGTCCCTCGTCCCATACGCCGTTGAGGAAAGAGAATTGACGGTTGACGTCGCAGCTAAACCACACCGGCTCGCCGGCGGCTAGGCTGCGCTTGGCGGTCTCCTTGAGCTTTTCCACGGTGACGTTTAAGTACTCTTGTGGCGCGCCACCCAGCACATTGCTTTCATCGGCGCTGCTAAATACGCGATGCTTGGGGTTGGTGGAACGGGGGTCATCAGCCAGCACCACGAACTCGTCGAGGTGGGGTAGGTATTTCTTGGCAAACTCGCGCGGGGTGGAGTGCAGGCGCACGAATTGCTCGTCCTTGGTGCGATACGCCCAGGTAAATTCCTCGGGCGGGGTGCCCAGGTGGATGGCCAGGATGCGGTGGAAATCTTTGCGTGCCTGAGCAAGGATGTCCTCGCGCGGGCCATCTAGCGCGGCGGCGCGACGCACCACCGTGGCGAGATCGCGGTTCATTTCCGCGGTATGTCCAGACGAGCGGACCTCCGGCATGACCTCGGCAGGTACCACGCCGTACTTGGCCACCAGGTTGCTAAAGAAGCACCACCAGCCGCCGTCGGCTCCAGCGTGGTCGAGCACTGCGGCCACGGTGTGCTCATCCCAACCAGCGTCCTTTTTATCCAGCAGCTGATTGAGAACCAGGTTGGCCCGCTCCAGCTTGTCAAAATACTGCAGATAGGTGAAGGAAAACTCGAAATTATCTACGTTGAGTTCCTGCGCAGCGCGGTGGCGGAAGACGTTTAACGCAGCGAACATCCAGCAGCGGCCGGAGCGCTTTTGATCCGTTACATCCAAGCTATCCAGCTTGGTTTCCGTGGTGGGGTATAAGGCGGTAATGCGGTCGCGGTCAAGCGCCGCCTTGGCCGCGCCAACGTTGGTGATGGTGTTGCGGGCCAGCCGCAGCCGTGAATCGGCCGCAGCCTCCTTGCGCAACTGGGACAGGTATTCCTTGGTGAGCAAAGTCATATTTCGGTTTTAGCAGACTAGAAATCCTGATGGGGCTGGTTGGGAGAAGAGCTAGAGAAATTCCGCCAGCTTTTCGACGGCCCCCGGAGTCCCCACTTCCTCCGGCAGCCACGGAACCTCGCGCACTGGGGTCTGCGGGAGCTTGGCGCGCAGAAGTGCGAGCGCCTCATCTTCGGCCGCGCGACGGGCGGCGAGGAATTCTCCCTGGTTGGCAGGGGTACGGCGGTTAACCAGCATGGACCCCACGCGCACGCCATTTCCGGTGAGGTCCGCGTGGAACTCGGCTGACTCGAGTACGGGCAGGCGCTCGGCGGTAAGGACAATATGGAAGACCGTGCGCGGTGAAGTCAGCGCCGCGCGCAGCTGGGAAAAGCGCTCGCGCCGCTGGAA
Source organism: Corynebacterium sp. LaCa_205 (assembly GCF_057458085.1). Taxonomy (NCBI): domain Bacteria; kingdom Bacillati; phylum Actinomycetota; class Actinomycetes; order Mycobacteriales; family Corynebacteriaceae; genus Corynebacterium; species Corynebacterium sp. LaCa_205. The sequence continues at coordinate 2,133,726 of NZ_CP190931.1, read as the reverse complement.
AAGAGTGGCGCGAATTTCCTGATTGCGCCGGTCCACGGGGTCATTATTCGCGCTGTTGCCGGGCGACATTCCGCGTACCAGTGAGCCAAATTTATCGGACTTCTCGCGCCGGGAAAGCAACCCATCGGTATAGGCGGCCATGATTTCTGGCAGAGCCATTAGCCGCGAGGTATGCCCAGACGGGGCGGTATCGAAGATGAGGAAATCGACGTCGGACTCTTCGCCGACGAGCGCCGCGATACGCTCCAATAGTGCTGCCTCCTGCGTGCCGGGCGATTGCCGGGCCAAGTCCAGGTGCTTTGTGACCTCGCCGTGCAGATGCTCGGGCATGAAACGGCGCATCGCAGAACCTACCTGCGCAAGATGTTGTTCCGTGGCGCGCGCCGGGTCGATCTCGATGGCGGAGAGGGAAGGGGTGAGGGCCACGGGGGCATCGCCAAGCGCGGTGCCAAAGATGTGTCCCAGGTTGTGCGCTGGGTCCGTAGAGACCAAGCAGACGCGGTGATCACGGGACAGGCGCAGCGCGGTGGCGGTGGCCAAGGTGGTCTTGCCCACCCCGCCCTTGCCGCCAAAGAACATGATGGGGGCGGTCTCTAACAACATTGAATATTCTCCAGCGGGGATCTTTCCATTCCCATGCGCGTATGCCAGGCGTGGAAATCCTCATAGACCAACGGCAAAAGCTCCAGGGTGTAGTAACTGGCCGGGTTGGGAATGCCCAGAGCCTCCGAGGCCACCAGCATCATGAAGAGATCGTCTTCCTGCTGCTGAGCCCTGGCAAAACTGGCGCGGTACGGGGCCTGGTAGAACTCGTTGAGACCGGCCCCGAAAGCCCTAAGCTTGTCGAGCATGCTCGGGCAGCGGGGCGTCAAGATCAGCATCGGACCACTCCAGTGGAGCCTCCTTGCGGGCACGAGAGATGGCACCGACGGCCTCCACAATGACCCAGATGGTGGCCACCACGATGATGGCGTCCATGCAGAACAGCAGCCAGTTCTGGCTAGTAAATAGCGACTTTAGCTGCAGGAGCGCGGCCCACAGGGACATGGCGGTAACGAAGATGAGCGGGATGACCACTGGCCACGTCGGCCGACGTAGGTGGGTGAGGATGACTACCACGATGGCCAAGGAGAGTCCTGCCATGAGCTGGTTGGTGGTACCGAATAGCGGCCAGATGGTCATGCCGCCCGAGCCATCCACGCCGGCGGAGAAGGTCAGCCCAAAGGCCAAGCCCACCGCAATGACGGTGGCGGCCAAAGCCTTGATGCGTACGCCTATGATTTCGCCGATTTCTTGGACCACCAAACGCTGCAGGCGCACACCCGAGTCCATCGTGGTAGCCGCAAAAAGCACGGCCATGGTGGCCAAGATGGTGCCGGAAAGGGAGGTAGGAATACCCAAGCCCTCATTCATGAGCGCGCCGCCGCCTTGCACAAAGGCGTCCACGCCGCCGGCGTTCCACTCGGAGTAGATTTCTTCCCACTGCGCGGCGGTCTTGAAGCCAGCGGTAGTAGCGATGATGGTGCCCAGTGCGAGCAAGCCCTCGCCCACCGCGCCGAAGTAGCCCACAAAGCGCACGTCGGTTTCTTTATCCACCTGCTTGGAAGAGGTACCGGAGGCCACCACGCCGTGAAATCCGGAGACAGCGCCGCAGGCGATGGTGACAAAGAGCAGTGGAAAGATGCCCGGGGTGCCGTCTGGTACGTTATCGCGCAACGCTGGCGCCATAATTGAGGGCCGAGTGATAAGGAAAGACCCGTACAAGATGGCCAAACCTACGAAAAGCTGCAGGCCGTTGATGTAATCGCGTGGCTGCAGCAGCACCCATACCGGCAGCATCGAAGCGATGAAGGCGTAGATGAATAACAAGATGATCCACACGCCGTTGGCGGGAATCCCCAGGACGGTATCCGGCAAGACCACGGGAACGCGGTCACCGATGATCATCAGCGCGTAGAGCGCGATCACACCCACGATAGATACCAGCGGTAGGTTCCACTTCAGGCGGTAGATGGCTTGGCCGATAAGTAGCGCGACGGCGATGGCGCCCCACGTGGGAATGACGGCCGTGGGAGTGGATACCAACAGGTTGGAGATGACCACTGCGAAGGCAGTATTCACCATCAAAAGCAACAGGAAAATGACGATGAGGAAGAGGTTGCGCCCGCGCTTGCCGATATAGCGCCCAGACAAGGTACCAATGGATTGGCCCTTGTGGCGTTGGGAGGCCCACAGAGCGCCGAGATCGTGCAAACCTGCGAAGAAGATGGTGCCGATGGTCACCCAGAGAAAGGCCGGTACCCAGCCCCAGATAACGGCTACGGCAGGACCGATGATCGGTGCTGCACCCGCTACGGAAGTGAAGTGGTGCCCCCACAGGACGTATTTATTGGTCGGGACATAATCCACGCCGTCTTCCATGGTGTGGGCCGGGGTGGAGTAATTCGGGGATAGCCGGAAAATTCTTCGCCCTAGGAATTTGGAGTAGAGCAGATAGCCGGCGACCATCATCGCGATACCGATGACGGCGAGGACAAGAGAGTTCATAGTGTGTGTCTCCTCACAGACGGGCAGGTGGCGTGCATCACACGTGCGAATAGTATGCCATAACTCACATATGTGTTTGCCTGTGGGGGAGACCGATGGGTGGATTTATATTTGAAGGGTACCCGGAGACTTTTGGTTCAGTCGCCGTGGATAGACGAAAGCGCGGCCCTTGCTCGAGCAGGAACAAGGGCCGCGCGGTGGGTACTTAAACCAGGTGGTGGTTACTTCTTATCGACGCCGATATTGCCGTCCTTCTTCCACACCACAACCACTGCCGGGCGTGGGGTGGACTTGCCACCGTCAGGCCAGTGAGAGGTCTGCTTTTCAAAGGTGGCATCATCGGTTTCACCTGGGTGCTGGACGTTGACCATCACGCGCTCATCGGTGACGATGGGGCCACAGGTCTCGGCACCTGCCGGAACGGTAAGGAAGCACTTCAGCTCACCGCGGGTATCGCCCTCGGTGGTCACCGCGTAGAGGCCATCGTTGGACTCCAACGCGTTACCGTCGGTGGAGATCCACAGATTGCCGTGGCTATCGAAGGCCAGGTTATCCGGGCAGGAAATCGGGGAGACCTTCTCCTTGTCAAAACCACCGAAGTAGGTATTAGCCTCCTTCGGATCGCCACAGACCAAGAAGAGGTTCCAGGTGAACTTCTCGCCAGCGTGGTCATCTTCAATCTCCATGACCAGGCCGTTCTTGTTCTCCTTGATAGGAGCCCATTCCATAGGCTCTTCCTTGTTCTTCTTGGCGTTCTCGCCGGTAGCGCCACGGTACTTATTGTTGGTCAGGGCAACGTAGACCTTCTCCGAGTCTGGGTGGACCTGCATATCCTCAGGGCGGTCCATCTTGGTCGCGCCCACCTTATCGGCGGCCTCACGGGTGTAGACCGCAACCTCTTCTGCAGACATGCCGTCGACGTGGGACTCGAACTTATTGTTTTCCGTATCGGAGGTCAGCAGCTTAATCCACTTGCCCTCGCCGTCGAAGGCACCGTCTTCGGGCAGTACGCCGGAGCCGTCAATCTCGTCGGCTGGGGAGTTGCCCTCTACCTTGGCTACGTACAAGGTGCCGTGGTCCAAGATGGTGAGGTTGTGCTCGATGTCGCCCTCTTTGTACTTCTTGGTGGAGATGAACTTGTAGATGTACTCGAAGCGGGAGTCATCGCCGGCGTAGCACACCACGGTGCCATCGGAGGCGATGTGGATGTTGGCGGCCTCGTGCTTGAATCGGCCCAGAGCGGTGTGCTTGACCGGGGTGGACTTAGGATCTAGTGGGTTAATCTCGACGATCCAGCCGAAGCGGTTCGGCTCGTTCGGCTCCTTGGAGACGTCGAAACGCTTATCAAAGCGCTCCCACTTGCGCTGGGACTCGCCATCTTCCATGCCGAAGCGCTCTAGGGACTCCTGCGCCTTCTTGTCATCCAGCTTGGCGTGAGCGAAGTACTGGTCAAAGTTCTCTTCGCCGGAGAGCATGGTGTTCCACGGGGTGATGCCACCGGAGCAGTTACTCAGAGTGCCCTTGACCTTCTTGCCCGTCTTATCGGCGGAGGTCTTCACAAAATCGGAACCGGCAGCCGGGCCGACCAAGGTGAATTCGGTGGTGGCGGTAATGCGGCGGTTGAGCGGGCCAAACTCGCGCTTGAGCTCACCGGTGTTTCCTACCTTGGATACTTCCACGATGGAGTGGCCGTGGCCAGCCCAGCCAATCTTGGCCTGCTCTTCGGTGGGGTTGTCCGCATCGTAGTTGGGGAACATCTGCGGCTCGGTGGTGTACTCGTGGGAGCAAACGTAGATAAGGCGGTTGTCATCGTCCGGGTGCTCGATGAGGCCGGCGAAGTCATTGTTGAATCCGAACTGCTTCTCTGCTGCCTCGGCGGTCTGATTCTTGTCATCGAATTCCGGCGCGTCCTTAAACAGCGGATCGCCCCACGCGATGAGCACGGACTGCTCGTAGCCATCCGGGATGACTACTTCGTCCTTTTCATTCGGCTGTACTGGGTCAAACTTCATGCCCTCTGCGGAGGTTAGCTCGACGTTCGCCTCAGAGGTCTTGCCGCCCTTGCCCTCGGAAGAAGACGCCTCAGTAGAAGCATCGTCTGGGCTAGAGCAGGCAGCCAGCGCGGCGCCGCCGCCGACGGTTACGACGGACAGGCTGCCCGCGCGCAGGGCGGTACGACGGGAGAACTGATCACCGAAGTACGGGTTATCGGACTTGTTCTCGCACTCTCCGAAGCACGCATTGCCACACTTGTAAGTGCAGGTCAGACTGGAACGAGAGGATGCGAAGAGACTAGAGAGAAGATTGCGGCCCTTAAGCGCCATGGGTATTGCTCCAAAAATGTCGAAAAATATTGATTGCATATGGGGACAGCCATATATAAAAGGTCATCTTCGTAACTGTGTGTTGACCCCGAGGTGACAGTGAAGTGAATTATGCGTAAATCCTTTCCCGGGAGAGGGTGGCGTGGGCTAAATCGCGTGCTGCGGTGGGGATCGACTACCCTTGGCTAACGTGAGCGAGCAGAAGAATAATGAAGTAAACGATGTCCCTGAGCAGCTGCGCATCCGCCGCGAAAAGCGCGATCGCCTGCTGGAATCCGGCGTAGAGGCCTACCCGGTAACCGTTGAACGCACCATCTCCTTAAAGGATTTGCGCCATGATTTCCGCGTCGTGGCTGAAGGCGAAGAGCCGGGAAACGAAGAAGGCGTAACCTACCTTGCCGCTGGTGAGGAAACCGAGGTCACCCACGCAATTGCTGGTCGCCTTATCTTTATGCGCAATACCGGCAAGCTGTGCTTCGCCACCTTGCAAGATGGCGATGGCACCCAGGTGCAGGCCATGCTTTCCCTCGCAGAGGTAGGCAAGGAGCGTCTCGACGCCTGGAAGTCCGACGTCGACTTGGGCGATTTCATCTCCGTGCGCGGCCGCGTGATTTCTTCGCGCCGCGGCGAGCTGTCCATCATGGTCTCCGAATGGACCATGGCCGCTAAGTCCTTGCGCCCGTTGCCGGTGTCCTTCGCCGATATGGCTGAAGATACCCGCGTGCGCCAGCGCTATAACGACCTCATTATCCGCGAAGATGCCCGCAAGAACGCCATGATTCGCGTCAAGGTCATGCGCGCGCTGCGCAATTACCTGGAAAGCCAGGACTTTGTAGAAATCGAGACCCCGATGCTGCAGACCCTGCACGGTGGCGCAGCCGCTCGCCCGTTTATCACCCACTCCAATGCGCTGGATATTGACCTCTACCTGCGCATCGCTCCAGAGTTGTACTTGAAGCGCGCGGTCGTGGGCGGCATTGACCGCGTCTTTGAAATCAACCGCAACTTCCGCAATGAGGGCGTTGACCGCTCCCACTCGCCAGAGTTCGCCATGCTGGAGACCTACGCTGCGTGGGGCGATTACAACGATTGTGCCCGCATGACGCGTGAGTCCATCCAGGCTGTTGCCCGCGATGTCTTCGGCTCGACCACCGTCACCCTTGCCGATGGCACCGAGTTCGATTTCGGTGGCGAAGAATGGCCGGAAATCGAGATGTACCCCTCCCTGAATGAGGCCCTGCAGCGTAAGTTCCCGGGCCAGCCGGAGGTCACCATCGATACTGACGTCGAGACGCTCAAGGGCATTGCAGACGTCATTGGTCTCGACGTCCCTAAGGACGGCGGCTGGGGCCACGGCAAGTTGGTCGAGGAAATCTGGGAGGTCCTGTGCGAGGACCAGCTCGAAGGCCCTATCTTTGTCAAGAATTTCCCGGTTGAGACCTCCCCGTTGACCCGCCAGCACCGTTCCGAGCCGGGCGTGACCGAAAAGTGGGACCTCTACGTGCGCGGTTTCGAGCTGGCAACCGGCTACTCCGAGCTCGTGGACCCGGTTATCCAGCGCGAGCGCTTTGAGGATCAGGCCCGCCTGGCCGCCGGTGGCGATGATGAGGCCATGGTGCTGGATGAGGACTTCCTCGCGGCTATGGAGCAGGGCATGCCGCCTACAGCCGGTACGGGCATGGGCATGGACCGTCTACTCATGGCCTTGACTGGCCTGGGCATCCGCGAAACCGTGCTCTTCCCGCTGGTCAAACCCGAGCAGAAGTAGCACCTAGCGTCCTATCGCTTGGCCGTCAGCCCGCGCGGGCTGACGGCTTTGCTATTTCCTGCTCATGTTCGTTCCTGCACCCCTGCTGCAAAAGACCAGCGCAGTTTCTCACCGCATGGAAAAATGCGAGGCATGAAAAGAATTCTCCCTATCCTTGCCCTACCTGTATTGGCCGTTGGGCTTGCGTCATGTTCCTCTGCTGACAGTAACGAGGAAGCGCCCCAATTCCGTCCACGGATGACCGAAAGCACCGCAACTAGCTCGGCGGAAGCTTCCTCCCCAGAGAGCACAGCGGAAGAAACTACCGAATCAGAAAAGAAGGTGGATTCCTCGGGGCTGACCATGCGTTCGGCCGAGGACTTTTTGGCGAAGGGCCCCGAATACGCGCAGTCGAAGGCGTGGGGAGTTAAAAGTCCCGATGGAAAAGTTTCGTGCTCCTTTAAAGAGCTCTCCGCAGGCCCGTGGTGCACCGTGCAGTTCGCAGATCCACCCCTAATGCCAGACCCAAACCAGCCGCAGTGGGAGGCTAATATGGTCAGCTTCAAAAAGGGGGAGGGATTCTTCCCATCTGGCGCGGTGGATCCAGGTGATATGACTCCGTCGAAACAGCTCAAGGCAGGGGAGAAGGTAGAAATTGAAGGCGTTACCTTCGAGGCACCAAACTCGGATGAGTTCACGGTCACAGCGAAGGGACATCATTTCACCGTAAAAGACAACGGTCAGTACTACTCCGATACCTTCCCACCTAAGCCCGATTCCAACGGCAACGCCAAAATGGGCACTATCTGTGGGCAGATGGATACAAAATGGGGACGAAAGAACGTCTACGTGCAAGTCGATGGCACGAACTGCACCAAAGCTATGCAGGTCGTAGATAGCTACGTGAACCACGACTTTAAGCCGGAGGAAGTAAATACCCGCGGCTTCCTCAGGCTCGAAGGTTGGGCGTGCGATGTATCCGCGCCAAAGTTCTTAGATGACGCAAAGCCGGAAAACCGCTTGCCCAAATGCGTGGATTCGAGTGGCAGCGGGCGAGTAGTTCTCCTGGATATCTAAGTTTTTAGCGCACGAGTGGGCCGGCGGATTTATCGCCCCGCAGGCGCTTAATGATGTTCTCGGCCGAAATCAGGCACATTGGCACACCGACGCCCGGCACGGTGGTAGCCCCCGCATAGTAGAGGCCGTTTACCTTGCGTGAGGCATTGCGTCCGCGCAAAAACGCCGACTGTCGCAGCGTGTGTGCCGGTCCGATGGAGCCGGCCGACCAGGCATGGTAGCGCTCGGCAAAATCGGCCGGGCCGAGCGTGCGCTTGACGACGACCCTCTCTCGCAAATCCGGCACTCCGGCCGTGGCCGCGATGCGGTTGAGGGCGGCGTCGGCAATCGCAGCAACGCGCTCGGACTCCTCAGCGTGATAGGCATTGCCAAACCCGGGCGCCTCCGCGGCCGGCACCGGCACCAGAATGAAGAGATTTTCGTGGCCCTCGGGGGCGACACTTGGGTCGGTGGCGGAGGTCTTGGACACGTAGATGGACTCGGAGGCCCCCAACGGCCGGGAGGGCTCTGGGCCGGAATAGACGGCGCGGAAATCCGGATCCCAGTCCTTGCTAAAGAGCAACGTATGGTGTGCCAGCTCGGGCAGCTTGCCCTTCACCCCGGCCAAGATGAGCACGGTACCCAGGCCCGGATTGCGCCGGCCCCAGTAACGCTCCGGGTAGGTGCGCAGCTGCGGCGGCAAAAGCTGGGTCTCGGTGTGGTGCAAGTCCGCTGCGGAGACCACGATATCGGCGTGGATGGCGCCCTTGTTCGTGCGCACGCCCGTTACCTGCCGATTAGATACCTTGATGGAGGTAACCTCCTCGCCCAAACGGAAGGTGGCGCCAAACTTCTTCGCTTGTCGGTAGACGGCCTGGACCACGGCGGCGAAACCACCTTGTGGGTAGCGCACCCCCTCCACCAGGTCGGTGTGGCTCATCAGGGAATATAGGGCTGGGGCGGCGGCCGGCTCGGAGGATAAAAAGACCGCCGGATAACTCAGAATCTGGCGCAGGCGGGCATCAGCGAAGTTACGGCCCACGTGCTGCTGCAGGTTTGCCGCAAGCAGCGCCACGAGGCGAGAAAGCCGGGTGCGAATATCGCGGTGCACCAAATTGAGCGGCGCGGAGAAGGTGGTGTAGAGGAAGTGCTCGAGCGCCATGTCATAGGTATCGCTGGCCTGCGCCAAGTACTGCCGGACCTTGTCTCCCGCGCCGGGTTCCAAGGACTCGAACAGCGCGGTGACTTCCTCGATACCGGAGTGCACGTCTACGGGCGCATCCCCATGAAAAACACGGTAGGCGGGGGAGAGGTCCACCAGATCTAGCTCCGCCTCGGTAGAGGTGCCGCAGAGCGCAAAGAAATGATCGAAAGCCTCGGGCATGAGATACCAGGACGGGCCCGTATCCCAGCGAAAGCCGTCTTCTGCAAAGCTGCCGGCGCGGCCTCCCACCTCATCCAGCGAGTCCACCACGGTGACCTCGTATCCTTCGCGGCCGAGCAAGGCGGCGGTGGCGAGTCCAGCGATGCCGGCTCCGATGACGACGGCGTGCATGACGTTCTCCTTAATCTTCGGCTGGGTGTGGGGCGTGCTTGCTGTGGCCGCGGCGGCGCACTGCGCGGGCCGCTAACCAAGCCTTGGTGTGGTTGGGCACGGATACGCGCGTGGTGGCGAGGTCCGTAGCAGGGGTTGCGGCGAGGCGATTGGTCAGCTCGGCAAAGATATCCGCCGCCGCGCTCACACCAACCCGTGCGGAGGCAGGTAGCAAGTCGATGGTGAGCGCGGCGGTAGCAAGCTCCTGGCGGATCTCTGCGATGAGCGCGGACTTGGTGGCCTCATCAATCCGGCCGGATGGGGCCTGCTGAAAATAGGTGCGCCCCAAAGTAGAGCTATCCTCGCCCAAATCACGCAGGAAGTTTATCTTCTGGAATGCCGAACCTAGCGCGCGGGCGCCGCGTTCCATGGCAGTGCGGTCGGCGGGTGAAACGCTTTCCTCGGCTAGGAAAATCTGTAGGCACAAAAGCCCAATGACTTCTGCCGAGCCGTAGATATAGTCCTGCAGCTCGGCCGAAGAATACTCGCGTTGTTTAAGATCCGCGCGCATGGAGTGAAAGAAGGCAACAAGGTACTCGCGGGGGAAGCCACAGCGACGCGCGGTTAAGGCATAAGCGTGGACCACGAGATCCGTGTGCAGTCGCTGCTGCGGTGCGGCCAGGATGGTTTTCTCGTAGGCATCCAAAGCGGCGGCGGGGTCGGTGTGGGCTTGGGCAGCGGCGCCGTCGACAAGCTCATCGGCAATGCGCACCACCGCGTATAAGTGGCGGATATCGGCGCGCACCCGCCCGCGCAAGAGCCGCGTGGCCAGCGAGAAGCTGGTGGAGTAGCGCCCCATAACCTGTGCGGCCGCGCGGGAGGCCGCTTGGTCATAGCGAGAAAGCATATCTGTCAACGTAGCATGCAGCCTATTAACGGTTTGTGGCGCGCGGCTGCCCCTCCGCGAACCCGGCGGCGGACTGCACACCCACGGTGGCGCGTTCGTGGAAGCTAGCCAAGGAATTGGCGCCGGCGTAAGTGCACGAGGAACGGACGCCAGAAATGATTCGGTCCACGAGATGCTCTACGCCGCCGTGCTCGGGGTCGAGGTAGATGCGCGAGGTAGAAATCCCCTCTTCAAACATCTCGCGACGGGCGCGCTCGAAGGCCTCCGTATCGGAGTTGCGGCCGCGCACCGCCCGGCGCGAAGCCATGCCAAAGGACTCCTTGTAGAAGGTGCCATCGGCGTCCTTGTGCAGGTCACCTGGGGATTCAAAGGTTCCGGCGAACCAGGAGCCGATCATAACATTGGAGGCACCGGCGGCCAGGGCAAGAGCGACATCGCGCGGGTCGCGCACGCCGCCATCGGCCCAGACATGGGCGCCAACCTCGCGGGCTGCCGCAGCGCACTCCAGGACGGCCGAGAATTGCGGGCGGCCCACACCCGTTTGCATGCGGGTGGTGCACATCGCGCCCGGGCCCACGCCGACCTTGATGATGTCTGCGCCGGCGGCCGCCAGTTCGCGCACGCCCTCCGCTGTGACGATATTGCCGGCAGCAATGGGAAGCCCCAAGTCCAGCGCTTTTACCTTGCGCAAAGCGGTGAGCATGCTGTCTTGGTGCCCGTGTGCGGTATCAATGACTAAGACGTCGGCTCCCGCCTGCGCTAGGGCACGGGCGCGGCCTTCCACATCGCCGTTGATGCCCACGGCCGCACCAATGTGTAAGCGGCCCTGCTTGTCGACGCCCGGCTTATACATCTTGGCCCTCACCGCCCCCTTCCTCGTGAGGATTCCGGCCAGGGTGCCATCCGGGTTGACCACCGGCGCCAGCTTCCGCGAGGTTTTGCGCAGCTTGGTGAAGGCCTCCTGCGGGTCGATGCCTACCGGCAGCGTCACCAGATCCGTGGTCATCAATTGGCCGACGGCGGTGAAATTATCCTGCCCGCGCAGATCCTTCGGTGTGATAATGCCGATGGGCATGTCCCCGTCGACCACGATGGCCGCGCCATGAGCGCGCTTGTGCAAAAGGTTGCTGGTATAGCCCACGGTATGGTGCGGCTTCACGATAATGGGGGTGTCATAGACCAAGTCAGCCGCTTTCACGGAGGCGATGGTCTCTGCGGCCGCATCCAGGGATAGGTCCTGTAGCAGGATAGTGAGCCCGCCGCGGCGCGCGATGGTCTCGGCCATGCGGCGACCGGCCACGGCGGTCATATTGGCCACGATGAGCGGGATGGTATTGCCAGTGCCGTCCTCAGTGGTGAGATCCACCGACTGGCGCGAGCCCACCTCGGAGTGGCTGGGCACCATGAACACATCGGAATAGGTCAATTCGTACGGCGGGCGGGAATCCTGGAGAAAACGCACTGGGATGGCCTCTCTATATATTCGGGTGGCGCGGTCTGACCGCGCGGAGGAAGACATTAAAATTATACTCCCCGACTTTCCCCATATCGGCGGCCTCAGTATCCTATCTGGGTGTCTCAGAAACCAGATCCGCACATTTCCGCAGAGGTAAAAATCAACCTCACCATCCTCGTCCTTGGTGCGATGGTGATGATCCTGAACGAGACCGCCCTTTCGGTGGCATTGCCTGCCATCATGGCGGACTTTGACATCCCGGCTACCTCCGCCCAGTGGTTGCTTACCGCTTTCCTGCTCACCATGGGCGTGGTCATCCCGACCACCGGCTTTCTCATGGATAAATTCACCACCCGCCAGATCTTTCTCGCCTCCGCGGGTGTATTCCTTGCCGGTACAGTCTTTGCGGCACTCGCCCCAGCCTTCGGCATCTTGCTGGTGGGGCGCGTTTTCCAAGCGGCGGGTACTGCGTTGATGATCCCCACCTTGATGACGGTGGCGATGACCCTCGTCCCGCCGCAGCGTCGCGGCAGCGTCATGGGCATTATCTCCGTGGTCATTTCCGTGGCCCCAGCGCTCGGACCTACGGTGGGCGGTCTGGTTCTTAGCATGTTCACCTGGCACGTCATCTTCTGGACCATGGTTCCGCTGCTCGGCCTCATCGGCGTCGCCGGCTACCTCCGCCTAGTCAACGTGGGCGATAAACGCGATACCCCGCTGGATTTCCCCTCAGTTATTTTGTCCGTCCTTGCCTTTGGCGGGTTGGTATATGCCGTATCGTCCCTAGAAAATATTCTGGAGGGCGAAGGCCTCATAGACATCCTCGTCCTCGCCATAGGACTTGTGGCCTTGGCGCTTTTTACCCTCCGGCAAGTGCGCCTGGCTAAAGACAATCGCGCCCTGCTGGATATGCGACCATTTAAGGTTCCGAACTTCACCGTGGCGGTACTCGGCATGCTTTTGATGTTCGGGCTATTGCTTGGCGTGGTCAATGTCCTGCCCATCTACCTGCAGACCTCTTTGGCGGTAAGTTCCCTGGTCACCGGGCTCGTCGTCATGCCCGGCGGCTTGCTGCAAGGCGGCATCTCCCCGATGGTAGGCCGCCTCTATGATGTCCACGGGCCCCGTCCGCTGATGATTCCAGGTGCCCTTCTCCTTGCCGCGGGTACGTGGCTGATGACCCTGCTCACTGAGGACAGCGCTGTGTGGATGGTCATTGCTATGCACGTCCTATTCGCCCTCGGCATTGCGCTCATGATGACGCCACTGATGACGACGTCCCTGGCCTCCCTGCCGGATGAGCTCTACTCGCACGGCTCCGCCATCCTTAATACTTTGCAGCAGCTGGCGGGCGCGGCCGGCACTGCCTTTTTGATGACGTTCCTTAGCCGTGGCACCAAGTCTGGCCTGGCACAAGGCATGAATGATGCTGCTGCCACCGCTTACGGTGCGCACTGGGCATTCCTTTTTGCAGGCGTGCTCTCGCTGGTGGTTATTGTGCTGGCCCCCTTCCTCAAGCGCGTGCCGTCGACGGAGTAGCCACTAGGACAGGAATAAGGCCCGCACACGCTATGCGCGGCGGGCCGGAAACTCTGAGAGTGCGATTTAAGAGGCGCACAGCGGCAGGTTCAGCCGCTCGTTTTCAGCCTTATCGCCCCACACGAGGAACGCGGATTGGGTGCCTTCAACGGCCATGACGTAGGTAGGAACATCCGCGGTGGTCTCATAGCTTTGGATGGTGCACTGGTCATTGGAAAGCTCCACCGGCTCGGCGTCGGGAAGCATGGCATCGCGCTCTTCTATGCTGGGGTAGTAGGTCACGATATAGCTAAACCCATCGCCCACGCAGGAAATCTTGGCCTCCTGGCCAGACTCCGGCTCACGCGAGGAACACTTTGCCCCATCGAAGCCCTCCTGGCCGCTACGGGAGCTCACCAGGTTCGGGTACGCATCCGCCAGGTTTTGTTCTTTGTCATTCCAGCTGGGGTAGGACAAGAAGAACCACAGCGCCGCCGCGGCGGCAATCGCGGCCACCGCCAACACGCTAATCAACGCAATGAGACCGCCCTTGCCCTTCTTCTGCGGCGCTGGCCCCATGGGTTGCTGCCCCATGGGTTGCTGCCCCATGGGCTGGGCCATCGCCTGCTGCTGCGGCTGCGGCTGTGGCTGTGGCTGCGGCGGGGCGAATTGCTGCTGGGGGCGCGGTTCGGGGGCTTGCACGCGCGGGATCTGTGCGGTATCGAACTCTCCCTGCGGGCGCAGATGCGCCACCACATCCTTGGCGCTATCCGCCGTGCCGGTGGCCTTATAGTCCGGGCACTTGCGCGCGACGAGTTGCTCGAATGCCTCTACCGCTTCGCCGTGCTCCTCGGGAGACGGGCCGGCCGCGGCCAGTACCGAAATCTGCCGTTGCTTGTCGACGCCCACCCGGGCCTCCCTCAGCCCATGAACCGCAAAGTCTGCCTGCTTGCGAGAGATCAAAAAGTCCACCGCACCGGCCAGGGGGCCAAAGATCTCCGCCGCGTCCGTGCGGCTGAGATTATTGGGTATTTGCGAAAGCTGGGTGCCGACAAACCCCTCGCGCACAATAAACTCTTGCCCGTCTGCGGTAGTGCCCGTGCCTACCAGCGGTGCGATAGCCGGGTGATGCAATCCATGTAACGCGGTGGACTTTTCCACCATGCCGGTGATTCCTGGGGCGAAAATCTCCACGCTCAGCGGCTGGTGCGTGGCCCCGTCTTCCACGGCAAAGAGTGTAGAGGAAGGAGCTTCATCCACTACTGCCAATTCGTGCAGGTTGTGTTGGGTGGCGAAGAACTCAGGAAGTTGCGGCACGGTGGAGATTTCCTTAAACAGTGCGGAAGAGGGGCGGGGAACAATAAAACGATTCCAGATTACATGCCCGTGCCCCTGTTCGCTACCGGCGTACACCCGTGTGAGCTGCGAAGATGGGGAATTATCGCGGTATTGCGGGCATCTGGGAGTAAAACCGGAAATGATCGGCGGATTGCCGCGTTAGAGTGGGTGACACATTAGAAGCGAAAGTATAGGGGAATCATGTTCGAGAGGTTTACCGATCGTGCTCGCCGCGTCATCGTTTTGGCGCAGGAAGAAGCACGCATGCTTAACCACAATTACATCGGCACCGAGCACATCTTGCTCGGCCTTATCCATGAAGGCGAAGGCGTCGCTGCCAAGGCACTGGAATCCATGGGTATTTCCCTGGAGGATGTCCGCCGTGAGGTCGAGGAAATCATCGGCCAGGGTAGCCAGCCACACACCGGCCACATCCCCTTTACTCCACGTGCCAAGAAGGTTCTTGAGCTCTCCCTGCGTGAGGGCCTGCAGATGGGACACAAGTACATCGGTACTGAGTTCTTGCTGCTGGGTCTCATTCGCGAGGGCGATGGCGTCGCCGCGCAGGTGCTGACCAAGCTCGGCGCCGACCTGCCACGCGTGCGCCAGCAGGTTATCCAGTTGCTGTCCGGCTACGAAGGCGGCCAGCAGGAGGGCGGCTCCTCCAATGGCCAAGGCTCCGGTCCCGTCGGTGCAGGTGCTGGCGCCGGCGCTCGTGGCGGCTCCGGTGGTTCCGGTGAGCGTTCCAATTCCCTGGTGCTTGATCAATTCGGCCGCAACCTCACCCAGGCTGCCAAGGACGGCAAGCTTGATCCTGTCGTTGGCCGCGAGTCCGAGGTAGAGCGCATTATGCAAGTGCTCTCTCGCCGCACGAAGAATAATCCGGTGCTCATCGGTGAGCCGGGCGTTGGTAAGACCGCCGTGGTCGAGGGCTTGGCGCTCGACATCGTCAACGGCAAGGTCCCGGAAACCCTCAAGGACAAGCAGCTCTACTCGCTTGACCTAGGTTCCCTGGTGGCCGGCTCTCGTTACCGCGGTGACTTCGAGGAACGCCTGAAGAAGGTGCTCAAGGAGATTAACCAGCGCGGCGATATCATCTTGTTCATCGATGAGATCCACACCTTGGTCGGTGCCGGTGCTGCTGAAGGTGCTATCGATGCAGCTTCCTTGCTTAAGCCAAAGCTGGCCCGTGGCGAGCTGCAGACCATCGGTGCTACCACTTTGGATGAGTACCGCAAACACATCGAAAAGGACGCCGCTCTCGAGCGTCGTTTCCAGCCGGTCAAGGTAGACGAGCCTTCCCTAGATGACACCTTCTTGATTCTGAAGGGCCTGCGCGATAAATACGAGGCTCACCACCGCGTGTCTTATACCGATGAGGCGTTGCACGCTGCAGCTTCCCTCTCGGATCGCTACATCAATGACCGCTTTTTGCCGGATAAGGCCGTTGACCTTCTCGATGAGGCTGGCGCGCGCATGCGCATCAAGCGCATGACCGCGCCAAAGGGCCTGCGCGAGGTCGATGACCGCATCGCTGAGGTCCGCAAGGAAAAGGAAGCGGCCATCGATGCCCAAGACTTCGAAAAGGCAGCTGGCCTGCGCGATAAGGAGCGCAAGCTGGGCGAGGAGCGCGCTGAGAAGGAAAAGCAGTGGCGTTCCGGTGACCTCGAGGAAATCGCCGAGGTTGGCGAGGACCAGATTGCAGAGGTGCTGGCGCACTGGACCGGCATCCCTGTCCTGAAGCTGACGGAGAAGGAATCCAACCGTCTGCTCAACATGGAAGAAGAGCTGCACAAGCGCATCATTGGCCAGGACGAGGCGGTCAAGTCCGTCTCCCGCGCCATCCGCCGTACCCGTGCAGGCCTCAAGGACCCGCGCCGTCCATCCGGCTCCTTCATCTTCGCTGGCCCGTCCGGTGTGGGTAAGACCGAGCTGTCGAAGTCCCTGGCTAACTTCCTCTTCGGTTCGGATGATGACCTCATCCAGATCGATATGGGCGAGTTCCACGACCGCTTCACCGCTTCTCGTCTCTTCGGTGCTCCTCCGGGATACGTTGGCTACGAAGAGGGCGGCCAGCTGACCGAGAAGGTTCGCCGCAAGCCGTTCTCCGTCGTGCTTTTTGATGAGATTGAGAAGGCCCACAAGGAGATCTACAACACCTTGTTGCAGGTGCTAGAGGATGGCCGGCTTACCGACGGCCAGGGTCGCGTTGTTGACTTCAAGAACACCGTTCTCATCTTCACGTCGAACTTGGGTACCCAGGACATCTCGAAGCCGGTGGGCTTGGGCTTTACTGGCTCTTCCGAAAATGATGCGGATGCTCAGTACGATCGGATGAAGCAGAAGGTCAACGACGAGCTGAAGAAGCACTTCCGCCCGGAGTTCTTGAACCGTATCGATGACATCGTTGTCTTCCACCAGCTCACTCAGGAGCAGATTGTGGAAATGGTCGAGCTGCTCATCGGCCGCGTGGCCAAGCAGCTGGATGAGCGCGATATGGGCATCGAGCTCACGCAGAAGGCCAAGGACCTGCTGGCTAAGCGAGGCTTCGACCCAGTATTGGGTGCTCGTCCGCTGCGCCGCACCATCCAGCGCGAGATTGAGGATCAGCTCTCCGAGAAGATCCTCTTCGGCGAAATCGGCGCCGGTGAGATCATCACCGTCGACGTCGAGGGCTGGGACGGCGAGTCCAAGGACAACACTGGCGCGAAGTTCACCTTCAGCCCACGCCCGAAGCTTCTGCCGGAGGACACCGAGGAGCCGCAGCTTGACGACGCCGAGGTGCGCGAAAACGACGCCGACTCCACCGATGCCGGCGAGCCCGACACCATCACCCCGGACGTTCCGGGCGATGGCGGCTCCACCGCCGCCGGAACCGACCTAGAGTCCGGCTCCGGTTCCGACTCCGATGACGATGGCCATAACCCGCCGCCAGCAGGCGCCGGCCAGCCGATGTAGTGGCGCTATAGCGCCTTAAAGCCGCCCAGCCCTCGCTTTCCCTGCGAGAACTGGGCGGCTTTATTTGCGCCCAGGAATCTATTTATGCTGTGCAGTTAGTGGGTGCCGGTTTGCCCTCAAAGCGGTCAAAGAGATACTGCAACCCGACCGGCATCTCTAGGTACAAGGGCACGGCGTGGTCGATTCCAGTGCGTGGAATCGTTGCGGTGCCGGGTGCGGCTACGAAATCGATGGTTCCGCCCATAGAGCAGTACGCTCCAGCAGTCCTGCGTACCTGGTCATGAGAGATTAAATCATCACTAGGTGAGCTAGCCATCATTACCGGTGCATTTGGCACCGCTTTGCCCAGGTTTTGGCGCTCTAAAGTTTCCTTAACGACAGGTTTGCGTTCCACAATCTCGGACAAGGATTCCCCGGTGCGGGTAAGCATTCGGGTATTTGTAAAGCCCCACATGAGAACAGAATCGCCCGTGCAGCTGGTGGCCGCGGAACGTAAGAAGTCAATGCCTCGTGGGTTGAGTTCCGCCAACACTGCATCGCGGAATTCTGGGCTACGCTCAGAAAAGCCATTAATGGCATAGCCCAGCACGTGGGCGATAGCTGAACCGTCAATGCTGCGCATAGTCTCCGGCAGGTCCGTTGGCGGCGCGCCAGCGTATGTGCCGGCTACGTTGAGGTCAGGAGCGTAGCGTTCGGCATACTCGGCTGCGGAGAGCGAGGCGCCGCCGCCCTGCGAATAGCCCGCAAAGCCAATAGGGGCGTCCTTCGGGGCGTGCGCGAGTTCTAGGCCGGAGCGGGCGGCGTCGAGAAGCGCGTGTGCTTCTTCAATGTGGTTTACATACGTGTGGTGTCCTGGCATGCCCAACCCAATAAGGTCGGCAACGATAACGCGTGCCCCGTGGCGCAGGGCCATCATATAAAATGAGTACTCGTAGCTGGCATTAATGGTGGGAGAGCCCACTTTGCTCAGGCCCACCGACCCCAGCTGCATGCCCGCGCGCGACGGCGCGCATTGGTCGCCCTGCCCACGCGTGCTTGGTCCGAAGACGATGGTCGGGCGCTCGCCCTTGCCACGCCACGGTGCAGTGGGCTCGTACAAGGTAGCCGAGGCTTGCACCGGCTTGCCGGCATCGGTGGTGGTGTCATATGTAAACACCTGCGCCTGGCCCGCCGATTCTGCCAGGTGCGGCGCCGGGTGAGCTGAAGTCACCGCCGCGTTGGCAGCTGGCGGCAGAAAGAGCGACCCGAGGATTAGTGAACAAACTGTGAGGAGTCTCATACAAATCTTTTCCATGACCAAAACCTACTGCGCAGTAGGAACGGTGGAAGTGGAATTGCTAAAATAAATGCTTATGGGACTTCAGTATCGTTCAAGAAAAAAGACCGGCAAGAATAGCTGGATCAACGTCTCTGGATCCGGCGCGTCGATGTCTACCAAGGTAGGGCCGGTCACCTTTAATTCCCGCGGCGGCATGTGGGTGAACCTGCCGGGCGGATTCAATTTCCGCGGCCGCTGGCGTTAACCAGATCACACGCCCTGGATCGCGACCTGCGATTATAGCTGGCCATTATTAACCCCCTAAATAGGGAGGTGGAACAGGCCAGCGTCGTTTTGCTCGGCGAGGCCGTCGGCAAGCAGCGAAGCCAACGCCCGGGAGCGCTGCGCCGCATCGGGCCAGACCACATCAATTTCGGACTGCGGAACCGGCCCGTTCGCTGCGCGCAGCACATCCAAAATCTTGCCTCGCACCTGCCGGTCTGTGCCTACAAACTTCTGCACCCGCTTTTTCGCCCGCGCCTGCTCCTCCGCACTCGGCTGCGGTCGACCAGCCAGCTGCCACGCGCAACTAGTGCGCAGTGGGCACTGCTCGCAGGCGGGATTCTTCGCCGTGCACACCAGCGCGCCTAACTCCATGAGTGCGGCCGAAAAGCGCGGCCCATTCTCGGCCGGCAAAAGCTCTGCCACGGCCGCCAGCTCCCGCTTCGATGGCTGCGGCGCAAGGAACCGGCCCTCTTCTGCGCGGGTATACACCCGCCGCACATTGGTATCGACCACCGGTACGTTTAGCCTGAAATGAAAACAGGCCACGGCGCGCGCGGTGTAATCCCCAATGCCAGGCAGGCGCAGCAATTCATCGACGTCCGCCGGTACCTCGCCTTCGCCGATGGCCGCGGCACATTCCCACAGGCGCAGCGCGCGCCGCGGGTAGCCCAGCTTGCCCCAGGCGCGCAAGACCTCCGCTCGAGTAGCCTGGGCAAAATCTGCCGGGGTGGGCCAGCGCCGCATCCAGTCCTCCCACACCGGAGCCACGCGCGCGACTGGGGTCTGCTGGCTCATGACCTCACTGAGCAGCACACCCCACGCGCTTGTGCCAGGCCGGCGCCAGGGCAGGTCTCGTTCATTGGCATCGAACCAGGAAAGAAGAGCTTGCGAATCCATCGTGGGAGATAGTCTAGGGCATTAGAATATGGCCTATGCCTTTACGTAATATTGCCCACGAACCGCAGGCCGTATGGGAGGCCCTCAAGGCGGGAAATCAGCGCGTATTGGACGGCGAGACCGTCGACGTGCGCGAGATTTATAACCGCGAGGGCCTAACTCACGGCCAGGACCCTCGCGTGGTGGTTATTTCCTGTTCCGACTCCCGCGCCCCTATCGAGCACGTCTTCAATATCGGCTTCGGCGATGCCTTTGTCATCCGCACTGCCGGCCACATTCTTGACGACGCCGTTCTAGCCTCCCTCGACTACGCCCTTGCCGCCCTCAAACCCAACCTGCTGGTAGTCCTCGGCCATCAATCTTGCGGCGCGGTGGGCGCGGCTACCGGTTTTGTGTCCGGCGGCGAGCTGCCCACCGGCCTGCAGCGTCCCATCATCGAGAAGGTTGCCGCCTCCGCACTGGTGGCGGGCCCACATGCCACGACTGACGACGTCGAGCGGGAGCACACCCGCCAGACCGTCGCCCAGCTGGTTGCCAGCGTGCCCAACGTCCGCCGACTGCTCGACGAGGGTGCCCTGGGCGTTATCGGCGCGCGCTACCTGCTGGAAGATTCCAGCGTGGAAACCCTGCAGACCTTCGGAGTGGACTAGCCCGCCTGACACGCGGCGCGGGCTTAGCGCACCGGCCCGTGCCCACCGCTTAAAATTGACAGCGTGACGCAGAAAAAGCCCCTACCAGAAGAGATTTACAAGCGCCGACGAGTAGCGGCGCTCATCATCGTACTCGTGCTGGTCGTGGTGCTGATCTGGGCGGCTGTGGCTGCCTTCGGGGGCAGCAGCGATGAGCCGGCCGATACCGCCGCACCCGCGCCTACGCCGGAGCAGACCGCATCTTCTGCCGCCCCAGAAACCTCCGCGACCTCCGCGGAGGCGTCGGCCGAGGGGGCGTCGGAAAGCGTGTCTGCCGAAAGCGAGCCGTCCAGCTCCGCGGCCGCGAGCTCCGAAGCCGCAAAAAAGACCTGCGACCTGGCAGACCTCCAGGTGCGCACCTCCATGTTGAATTACTCCGTGCCGGAGGGCGAACTGCCGAAGTTCTTCATGACAGTCACCAACCCCACGGCCGCAGACTGCAAAATCGACCTAGACAAGAACCTGCTGCGCTTCGAAGTCTACAAGATGGCCGATAACGAGCGCGTGTGGTCCGATACGGATTGCTATGCTTCCGTGCAGACCGGCTCGCAGACTTTCCCGGCCGGCAAGGACGTAAAATTCGAGGCCGAATGGTCCCGCCAAGCCTCCAAGCTAGGCGAATGCACCAATCGCCCCGCGGCTGAGCCAGGCGCCTACTTCGCCCACACCATCATCGGCGATAACTCCTCCCCGCCGCAGGACTTCACGCTGCGCTAGGTGCTACCTCGCCACCGCAGCGATGGCCTGCCCTAGCGTCCCAGCTTGGTGGACGCGAATGCCGTCTACTGGCTCGATTTCCCCGCGTGGGACAATCGCGTTCTTATAACCCAGCCGCGCGGCCTCCATTAAGCGCCGCTCCACATTGGGCACTGGACGCAACTCGCCGGCCAGGCCCACCTCGCCAATGACAACCGTCTTGGCCCGCAGCGGTTGCTCGTGCAACGAGGACCACGTCGCCAACGCCACCGCCAAATCCGTCGCGGTTTCCGTAATGCGCATGCCGCCGACCGTGGCGACGTAGGCATCTTTATCATTGGTGCGCTGGCCGGCGCGGGCCTGGAGCACCGCGAGCACCATCGGCACGCGGTTGGAATCTAGCCCGGTAACCACCCGCCGCGGGTTTTTCGCCACCGGGTCCACCGTCAGCGCCTGCACCTCCGCCAGAATCGGCCGCACCCCGTCCATCGCGACCGTCACGGCCGAGCCATCCGGCGTAGAACCGCGGTGCGAGAGGAATAGCCCGGAGGGATCCGCTACCTCCCGAATGCCGCCGGAGGTCTGCTCGAAGCAGCCCACCTCGTCGGTGGCACCAAAGCGATTTTTGATGCCGCGCAGCATGCGCAGGCTGGATTGGCGGTCGCCCTCGAAGTTTAAGACGACGTCGACAAGGTGCTCCAGCACGCGTGGCCCGGCCACGTTGCCGTCCTTCGTGACGTGGCCGACCAGTAGCACCGGAATGCCCGTGGATTTCGCCAATGACGTCAGCGCGGCCGTTACCGCGCGCGATTGTGCCACGCCACCGGATACACCCTCCACACCTACGGCATGCATGGTCTGTACCGAATCGACGATGATGAGGCTAGGCTGCAGCTTATCGACGTGCCCGAAGACCCCATCCAAGTTGGACTCGGCCGCCAAATACAAAGTTTCCTGCAAGGCGCCGGTGCGCTCGGCGCGGGAGCGGACCTGGCCGGCGGATTCCTCGGCCGTCGCGTAGAGCACGGTGCGGCCGAGCTGTGCCCACCGCGAGGCTACTTCCAGCAGTAGCGTGGATTTGCCCACGCCGGGCTCGCCGGCCATAAGCACCACCGAGCCCGGCACGATGCCGCTTCCCAGCACGCGATCCAACTCGCCGATACCGGTGCGCACCGTCTTTGTTGCCTGCGCCCCAATCTTGGTAATCGGCTGTGCCGGACTCGACGGGGCTACGCCCTTGCTTGCCGACGCCCCTGGCACCGCCACCACCGGTGCCTTTTCCTCCAGCGTGCCCCACGCACCGCAGTCCGGGCATCGCCCGAGCCATTTGGGCGAGACGTAGCCGCATTCGGAACAGGTATGGATGGGGCGGGTTTTCTTGGCCATGGCTTCTAGCCTAAAACACACAGACGCTCCCAGCCCGAAACGGGCTGGGAGCGGGGCTGGAAAGTAGTGTGGCTTAGTTCTTCGGAGCCTCGGAGGTGTAGCCCTCGGAGGACTCGACGTCGCGGTCGAACTCGCCGGACTGCATCTGGGTGGCAGCGATGGTGGCGTTTACGTCGATGGAGCCATTGGAGAACTCGAAGGTAACCGGGCGGTCACCGGCGTAGCCGTAGTCATCATTCTTCAACTTGGTGGCGATGTACTGGACGGTTTCGGAATCCTGCTGGGGGTTAGCTTCCAGGTTCTTCTGAGAATCAGCGATGATGGACTCATCGCGGTGCAGCGGCTGTGGCTGCTTCATCTCAACGCGCTGGCCATCGACCTTCACGGACTCCAAGGAAATGACATCGGTGTCGTAGCCCTGGTTAATGGCGCTGAACTTCAGTGCAGCAGTGCCGTCCGGCTCTACCAGGATGGTGACATCGCGAACTGCAGCCTTATTATCTTCCGTGCTTGCAGAAGCGCCATCGACCGCAGCCACTTTTTCAGCGGTCTGGGTGACATGACCCGCCGAGCAAGAAGCCAACGCCAGAGCGGAGACGGCGGTAACGGAAATAATGGCACCGCGGCGGGCGGCGGACTTCAGGGACTGCACGTTGAGCATCCTCCATCAATTGCGATCACAGGGCTTGTCAACGCTTTAGCCTAGTCCCTTTCGCAATAAAGTACACAGTTGTCCCAAATCGGGCGGGTAGACCGTGGGGGTATACGGGGGTATCCGCAGTCGGGGTGACCGTGCGTGATAAAATAGGGGCCTTAGTCAACCGGGATAAATCGGGAACACAAGGAGTGGCAATGGAGTATAAGGTCGGCGAGGTCGTCGTCTACCCGCACCACGGTGCGGCCGTCATCGAGGATATCGAGACCCGCGAAATGGGCGGCGAGACGCTCGAATACCTGGTGCTGCACATCAACCAGTCCGACCTGGTCGTCCGCGTGCCCATCAAGAACGCCGATAACGTCGGCGTGCGCGACGTCGTGGGCAAGGAAGGCCTAGAAAAGGTCTTTTCCGTGCTGCGTGACGAGGACGTCGAAGAGGCCGGCAACTGGTCCCGCCGTTATAAGGCTAACCAGGAGCGCCTGGCTTCCGGCGATATTAATAAGGTCGCCGAGGTCGTGCGTGACCTGTGGCGCCGTGACCAGGATCGCGGCCTTTCGGCCGGCGAGAAGCGCATGCTTGGCAAGGCCCGCACCATCCTGGTAGGTGAGCTCGCACTGGCCAAGCCGGTCGATGAGAAGAAGGCCGACACCATGATGGAAGAAATCGATGCCACCATCGAGCGCCACCGCGCCGCCGGATTGGTAGATGATAAGTCCATCACCACCGATATCGACAACGACATCGATCTCGATGACCTCTCCTTCGACGACGAAGACTAAACCGCGCGTCATCGCGCTCATCGCGGCCGCAGGCCAGGGAACTCGCCTCGGCGCCGAGGTGCCCAAAGCTTATGTCGAGCTGCGCGGCCGCACCCTCTTGGAACGCTCCGTGCGAGCATTGCTGGCCTCCGGGGTAGTCGATGAAATTATCGTCCTGGTCAGCCCGGACATGGAGGCTGAGGCCGCGCGTATTATCGGCCGCATCGACGCCGTTGGTGCTACTGACGCTGCAAGCGCCGCCCCGATTCGCCTCGTTCACGGTGGCAGCGAGCGCGCCGATTCCGTGTGGGCCGGCCTGCAAGCAATCCCGGACGAGGATGCCGTGGTGCTCATCCACGATGCGGCCCGTGCGTTGACGCCGCCGGCGATGGTGCGGGGCGTCGCCAAGCGGGTGCTGGAAGGCGCTCCCGCGGCCGTGCCGGTGGTTCCGGTGGCCGATACCATCAAGGAAGTCGCGGATGAGGCCGTGTTGAGCACCCCCGATCGCTCCCGCCTGCGCGCAGTGCAAACCCCGCAGGCCTTCCGCCTGTCCGCGCTGCGCCAGGCCAACCTCGATTATTGGGCCCAGCAGCCCGAATTTACCGCCACGGATGACGCCAGCCTCATGGAATGGCACGGCGAGCGCGTGGCAACCGTGCCGGGCGATACCCTGGCTTTCAAGATCACCACGCCCATCGATCTCACCCTGGCCCACGCCCTGACCGAGGAGACCCATGACTAATCCGATTATCCCGCGCGTTGGAATTGCCACCGACGCCCACCAAATCGAGGCCGGCAAGGATTGCTGGATCGCCGGCCTGCTCTTCGAAGGCGTTGACGGGTGCGAGGGCCACTCCGATGGGGATGTTGTAGCGCACGCGCTCGTCGACGCCCTTTTATCCGCCTCCCACCTCGGTGACCTCGGCTCCTTCGTGGGCGTCGGCCGCCCCGAATACGATGGCGTTTCCGGCGCGAAGTTGCTGCGCGAATGCCGCCAGCTCCTCGAATCTGAGGGCTTTATCATCGGCAACGCCGCCGCCCAGCTCATCGGCCAGACCCCCAAGATGGGTCCGCGCCGCGAAGAGGCCGAGGCCGTACTGAGCGAAATCCTTGGTGCCCCCGTGTCCGTATCTGCTACCACGACGGACCACCTGGGGTTCACCGGCCGTAAGGAGGGGCGTGCGGCGGTTGCTACGGCCGTCGTCTGGCGCGCCTAGCCCACCGCACTAACCCCGCGCACGCGTCAATTAGACTAAGTGGCGTGAGTACTTTGCGCATTTATGACACAGCCACCCGCAGCCAACGCGATTTCGAGCCGATCCGCCCCGGCCATGCCTCGATTTATCTGTGCGGCGCCACCCCGCAGGCCCAGCCGCACATCGGGCACCTGCGCTCCGGCGTCGCTTTCGACATCCTGCGCCGCTGGCTGCTCGCCCAGGGCTATGACGTAGCCTTGGTGCGCAACGTCACCGATATCGATGACAAGATCCTCACCAAGGCGGCCGAGAATAATCGCCCCTGGTGGGAGTGGGTATCCACGTATGAGCGCGAGTTCACCAAGGCCTATAACACCCTGGGCGTGCTTCCGCCTTCGGTAGAGCCGCGCGCGACCGGCTTTGTCACCCAGATGGTCGACTATATGCAGCGGCTTATCGACGCCGGCTTTGCCTACCCCGCCGAAGGCTCCGTCTACTTTGACGTTGCCGCATGGACCAAGGCCGAAGGCTCGGATTATGGTTCGCTGTCCGGCAACAAGGTAGAAGAAATGGAACAGGGCGAGGGCGAAGATTCCGCCAAGCGCGGCGCCCAAGACTTTGCCCTGTGGAAGGCCGCGAAACCGGGCGAACCCAGCTGGCCCACCCCCTGGGGCGACGGCCGACCGGGCTGGCACCTGGAGTGCTCGGCCATGTCTACCTATTACCTGGGCTCCAATTTCGATATCCACTGCGGCGGGCTGGACCTGCAGTTCCCGCACCACGAGAACGAGATTGCTCAGTCGCACGCGGCCGGCGATAAGTTTGCCAACTACTGGATGCACAACCACTGGGTGACGATGTCGGGCGAGAAGATGTCGAAATCGCTGGGCAACGTGCTCTCTATTCCGAATATGCTCGAGCTGGTGCGTCCGGTGGAGCTGCGCTACTACCTGGGCTCGGCGCACTACCGCTCCGTGCTGGAGTATTCCGAGGCCGCGCTGACCGAGGCCGCCGCAGGCTACCGCCGCATCGAGGACTTCCTCGCTCACTTCGATGACCTGGAGCTGGGCGAGTGGACGCAGGGCTTTGAAGACGCGATGAATGATGATATCGCGGTGCCCAAGGCGCTGGCGGAAATCCACACCACCGTTCGCGCCGGCAATAAGGCCCTTGCCGCCGGCGATGAAGCCGGGGCGCGCACGCTGGCCGGCCAGGTACGGGCGATGGCACACGTACTTGGCTTTGACCCGCTGGAGTGGGAAGATGGAGCGCAAGCTAGCGGGGCGGATGCCGCGTTGGATG
Organism: Corynebacterium sp. LaCa_205; assembly: GCF_057458085.1. Lineage (NCBI taxonomy): Bacteria > Bacillati > Actinomycetota > Actinomycetes > Mycobacteriales > Corynebacteriaceae > Corynebacterium > Corynebacterium sp. LaCa_205. The sequence continues at coordinate 2,107,216 of NZ_CP190931.1, read as the reverse complement.
CGCTGGTGCAGGCTGAACTGGAGCGGCGCACCCAGGCGCGCGCGGACAAGGACTTCGCTACTGCCGACGCCGTCCGTGACCGCCTCGCGGCCGCCGGCATCACCATCACCGATACCCCAGACGGCCCGACCTGGTCGCTGGCGCAGCGTTAAGCACTCCGAAAGGACAATAAACTATGGCACGTACCCACGGCCGCGGTGGCGCGGGAATCCGCAAAACTAATAAGAAGGGCGCAACCAAGGGCTCCGGCGGCCAGCGCCGCAAGGGCTTGGCCGGCAAGGGCCCGACGCCCAAGGCAGAGGACCGCATTTACCACGCCAAGCACAAGGCCAAGCTGGAGCGCGACCGCCGCAACTCCGGCCGTCACCAAAAGGAGACCGCCGAGATGGTCGTGGGCCGCAACCCAGTCATCGAGTGCCTGCATGCCAAGGTTCCGGCCACCACGCTCTATATCGTGGCCGGTACCCGCAACGATAAGCGCCTGTCTGAGGCCGTGGCCATGTGCAATACCCGCAATATCCCCATCATCGAGGTGCAGCGCCACGAGATGGACCGCATGACCGGCAACGGCATGCACCAGGGCATTGGGCTGCAGATCCCGCCGTATAAATACGCCGATGTCGACGAGCTCATTTCCCGTGCGGCCGAAAGTGCGCGTCCGGGTATGTTCGTAATCTTGGATAACATCACCGACCCGCGCAACCTCGGCGCGGTGATTCGCTCTGTGGCAGCTTTTGGTGGCGACGGCGTCATCATCCCAGAGCGCCGCTCCGCATCCGTGACTGCCGTGGCGTGGCGTACCTCGGCCGGCACGGCGGCGCGCCTGCCGGTCGCCCGCGCGACGAATATCACCCGCACCGTACAGCAATTCCAAAAGAGCGGCTACCAGGTCGTCGGCCTAGATGCCGGCGGCGAGCACACGCTGGATACATATAACGGCGCGACGGACCCCGTGGTCATCGTCATCGGTTCCGAGGGCAAGGGGATTTCTCGCCTCGTGCGGGAAAACTGCGACGTCATCATGTCCATCCCTATGACGGATTGGGTCGAGTCCCTCAATGCTTCCGTCGCGGCCGGTTCTGTGCTTTCCGAATTCGCACGCCAGCGCCGCGCGGCCCAGTAGTCTCTAGCGAGAGTTTCTAGCCGCCTTCTGCCCAGGGCGGCAGCCACCTAATGGTGCCATTCACCCGGGCCAGGCGGCCGCGAACTGGCGGGCCGTTGGGGTCATCGTCGTTGACGCCGTTGTGGTACGGGCAGGCGATGGTGAGGTTTTCGGGGTTTGTCTCGCCGCCGTGGCGCCAGGCGGTGAGATGGTGGACTTGGCATTCGTCGGCGGGATAATTGCACTGGGGCCAAGGACAAGTGGGATTTTCCGCGGCCGCCATGGTGCGCTGCTTGGGTGAGGCGAGCCGCTCCGTGCGATACAGATTCACCGGGCCTTTAACGGGATGGATGAGGGTGACATAGCCATGCTCGGTAAATGCGCGGCGCACGAGGTCTGCGCCGGTCATCCGGGCGCCATTGGTGAGCTGCAGTGTCACGTCATCGCCCGCGCAGTCGACGACGCGGTCGAGCTCGTCCAAGCGCAGCACCACATTGGTGGTCACGGACGCACCGGAGGCGGCGGTCTTGCCCTGGAAAATCTTGCGCACCGAATCTAGCGGGGCATCTTTATCCAGCGCGGCATGCATATCCGCAATATCGGCGGATTTGCCGGTAATCGTCATAGTCCAGGGGCCCTCGGCGCGGCGGTAGAGCTTGACACCGGGTGTGCGCTGCGGCGGGCCTTTAATCTCGCGCACGCGTTTACGCCCCCGCTTTTCGACGTCCGAGGCATCCCCCTTCATCCCGCACAGTTCCCGCCGCAGCGCCCAGGCCTGACGCTTATTTCTCAGCCGAGTGGCGTAGCGCTCGATGGCCAGCAGCGCGGTAAGGCTGTGCCCATTGGTGCGAGCGGCGGCGATGGATTCGCGCTGGAGGCGGCTAAACGCGGTTGGGCCGAAGTAGGTATCGGCGAGGGTGAGCAGGCGGGTGGCGGTGGTATCGGGACAGCCGGCGTCGATAAGCGCGCGCTTGGAAAGGCCGTGGCAGTCGGCGATGATGTCCATGCCGGCGGCCAGGCCTGTCAAGAAAGTGTGCAGCGCGTTCATGGCTCCACACATTAGGTGCGGGACGCGAGCTGGGGCGAGGGATAAGGCGCGCCGCTGTGGATAACTAGGACTGCGCGGTGCCGAGTCCGAAAAAGTCGCGGACCTTATCCACAGCGCGGAAGGAATCTGTATTGGGGCCTATGCGCGGGTCGGTTCTCATGCTAGAGGGAATCACGTGGCCAAGGCCCTCCATGGTCCATAGTTCGACGGGAAAATCGCCGGCGTATTCGGTGGCGGTGACATCCGGGGCGGGGTGGTAGTCGCGCGGTGGCTGGCAGCCATTGGCCAACGCAAAGTACTCCGCGGTGGCAGGAGCGGAGAGCACGCGGCCGCGGGTGCGCTCGGCGTCCAGCCCGGCCACACCGCCTTCATAAGGCGCATATGGGTCCGCGGTGCCGTGGAAAAACAGCAGCGGCGTGGGCCGGTAGCCATCCGGGTTGCTGGGCGCGTGGTTATCGCCCTCGCCCAAGGTGGAGGCGAAGATGCAGGCGCGGGTGAGGGTAAAGGGAGCGTCGAAAAGCAGGCGGAGCACCATCTGACCGCCATTGGAATAGCCGCAAGCAAAGGTGCGCGCGGTGCCGAACTCGCGCTGCATAGCTTCAACGAGATACGTGGCGAAGGCGATGTCATCAACGTTCTCCGTGCGGGCGGTGACCGGTAGGATGCTGCGGCAATCATTGAAATGGCGATCCACGCCGTCGGGGTAGACGAGGATGGTGTTGGTGGCATCGGCAAGCTCGTCGAAGGTGCCATTGGTAAAGCGGCGCATCACGTTGCCGGATTGCAACGAGCCGTGGAAGAAGAGCAGCAGGTCCGGATGCGGGCCGGGATTATCCGGCGTGATGATGAGGAAGCGGCGGGTGCGGCCATCCACATCCGCGGTGCGGCGGTGTACGTGCATAGCCGCCCAGTTTAGTCGGCGTGGTGCTCCTCGGCCGTGGTGTGGCAGTCGGCGTGGAAGCGTTTAGCGGCGACCTCGTCGCGCACTGCGCTTTTATTGCGCCGCCAGCCAATGAGCCGGCACACCAGATAGATAACAAAGGAAATGGTGGTGACAAATACCGAAACCGGAAGACCGGGCGCGAGCGATAAGATGAAGCCGCCCACGGCCGACACCTCGGCGAAAATGGTGGCCCACATGACCGCGCGCAGGGGCGAGGAAGTAACCTGCACGGCCGCTGCGCCGGGGGTGATAAGCAACGCCATGACAAGCAGCGAGCCGACGATTTGTACCGACTGAGCGGCCGCGAGCCCGACGAGTACGGCGAAGGCGACCGAAATAAAACGGGTCGGCACGCCGGCCGCCTGGGCCATAACTGGGTCGGCCGAAGCGAAGAGCATGGGGCGCCACAGGATGGCTACGGCGGCGAGGATGACTACGGTGGTTGCGGCCAAAAGCCATACCGAGGCCGAGGACACGCCGACGATCTGGCCGGTCAGCAGCGTCATCGCGGTATTCGCGTTGCCCGGATAGAGGTGCAAAAATAGCACCGACAGTCCTAGACCAAAGCTCATGACCACGCCGATGGCGCTGTCTTGCTGGCCCTTAAAGCCCAGTACGGCGAGGATGATGGCGGCCACGATGGCCCCGGCGACGGCACCAAAGCCCAAGTTGAGACCGAAAAGTAGTGCGGCGGAGGCACCCATGAGCGCGAGCTCGGAGGTGGCGTGGACGGAAAAAGACATCTGGCGCAGCACGATGAGCGAGGTCATCACGCCGGACAGGATGCCCAGCAGCGCGGAGGCGATGAGCGAGGATTGCACAAAATCCACGCTGAGCAGGTACTGGGTGTCTTCCATAAAGCTAGACAACGATAAGCCTCCCATCGACGTTTAAGACGTTGACTTTGGAACCGTAGAGCTCGGAAAGGACATCGGAGCGCATAACCTCATCCACCGCGCCGAAGGTATGACCGCCGGGAGCAAGGTAGAGCACCTTATCGGTCACTCCGAGTACCGGATTGATGCCATGGGTGACAAAGATGATGGAGGTGCCGCGCTCGCGGCGTAGCGCATCTAGCTTCTCCACGGTGTCTTGCTGGCGCGCCGGGTCGAGCGAGAGCAGCGGCTCATCGGCAAGGATGAGCTCTGGGTCATTGGCCAGCGCTTGGGCCTGGCGGATAAGTTGCTGCTGGCCGCCGGATAGCTGTCCTACGCGGCGGTCGCGCAGGCCGGTGGCACCTACCTCGGCGAGGAGCTCGTCGACGCGGTGGCGGGGAGGGCGGCGGCGTCGGAAAGCGCCGTGCGCAAGGGAGAGCGATACTAAGTCGCGGGCGCGCAGGGGCAGGTCGGCCGGGAACATGCGCTGCTGCGGGATGAATCCGACGCGGCAGTCTACGTCGACGCTGCCGGCCGTGAGTTTGCGGGTGCCCAAGATAGTGCCGAGCAGGGTGGATTTGCCCACGCCATTGGGGCCCAAAACGGCGATAAACTCGCCGCGGTCAACGGCGAGGTTAAGGCTGGACCACAGCGGGGCAACCGCTGCGTCATGAAATTGGATGAGCACTAGAGCTTCCCCAGGGAGTCGGTGACCTCGTCATAGTAGGTCCAGAACTCCTTGCCATCCGGCGGGGTCTCGCCGATTTCGACGATATTGACATCCGCATCCTCCGCGGCGGACTTGATACGGCCGGCGGTATCGGTTTCGGTCTGCGGGTTAAAGATGAGAAGGTCCACCTTGTGGTCCTTGATGGCCTTGGTGAAGGCGGCAAGGTCGGCCGCGGTGGGCTCGCCCTCAGAAATGGTGGCCTTGCGGTAGCCCTCTGGGGTGACGTCCTTGCCGGAGGTGTACTTCATGATGTAGTCCGCAATCGGCTCGGTCTGGGCGTAGGAGAGATCGCCCGGTAGCTCCTTGAGCTTGTCGCGCAGGCGGTTGACGTGGGAGTCCACGCGCTCGGTGCTGGCGTGCGCATCGGTATTGAGCTCATTGATCTGGTCCGCGATATTACCGGCGACCTCGTCGAGCGCAGCTGGGTCGTACCAGATGTGCTCGTTGCCTTCGATATTGGTGACCTTCTTTGGGTCCTTCTTGGCGGTGGCCTTGGCGGCGTCGATGGTCATGACATTGGGGTCATCGGCCAGCTTGCCGTGGTCGGTCAGCGGCAGGGCGGAGATGATGTTGTCTTGCTCGGAGACGGCCTGGTAAATCCAAGAATCGTAGCCGCCGCCGTTGACTACGAGCAGGTCCGCGTCTTCGGCCTTGGCGATATCGGCCGCGGAAGGCTCGAAGTGGTGGGGATCGACGCCATTGCCCTCCACGATGGGTTTGACCTCAATGTCCACGCCGGAGGCGGTATCGGCCACGGCTTGGGCAACATCGGCCCAGATAGAAGTGGAAGCGACGATAGAGATTTTCTTCTGAGCGCCGGGCTCGGCGGCCGAGTCTTGAGAGTCAGAGGAGGAGCAAGCGGTGGCGGTGAGGAGGAGGCCGCCGGCCGCGAGGAGGGTGGCGGTTGCGCGAAGTGAGTTATGCATAGCTCCCAGTGTGCTGTTGATGGTAATTGTTGTCAATTGAATATGTATTGAAAACGCGGCCGGGGGTAAGCTTACGGCCATGGTGAAACGCAGCCCCACCCGCAAGACGCTGGCCTCGCTGGCCGCCGAACTGGGTGTTTCGCGCACGACGGTGTCCAATGCCTATAGCCGGCCGGACCAGCTCTCGGCCGCGACGCGCGCGCGCATTCTGGCAGCGGCGAAAGCGCGAGGGTACCCCGGGCCGGACCCCACGGCTCGCAGCCTGCGCACCCGCCGTGCGGGTGCGGTGGGCGTGCTGCTGACTGAGCACCTGTCCTATGCCTTCGAAGACATGGCCTCGGTGGATTTCTTGGCCGGCATGGCGGAGGCCTCGGCCGGCGCGCAAAGCATGCTTACCCTCATCCCGGCCGGCCCGGAGGGGGAAGCGGAGGCGACCAGCTTGGTCGGCTCGGCCGCCGTGGATGGTTTTGTGGTTTATTCCGTGGCGGCCGGGGATGCCTACCTGGAGGCGGCGCGCGGGCGCGGGCTGCCGGTGGTGGTCTGCGATCAGCCGACGGATTCGGGCCTGCCTTTTGTAGGGATCGATGACCGAGCCGCCATTGCTCCGGCCGCCCGCGCGCTGGTGGAGGCCGGCCACCGCAAGATTGGCGTGCTGGCCATTCGCCTCAAACGCGAGCGCCACGATGGCCCCATTTCCTGGGAGGAGTTGCAAGAGGCCGATATGCACGTGCAGCACGCCCGCGTCATGGGCGCCATGGACGTCTTTGCGCAGGCGGGGATCGCGCCGGAAACCGTGCCCGTGGTCACCCAGCACATCAATGATGCGCAAACCACGCGGGCGGCCGCGCAGTTGCTTCTCGACGCCCACCCTGACCTCACCGCAGTCCTGTGCACCACCGACTCCATGGCGCTGGGCGTGATGACCTATGCGCGCGAACGGGGCATCGATATTCCCAGTGAGCTTTCCGTCACCGGCTTTGACGGCATCGATGCGGCGCAGCGCCTTGGCTTGACGACCATCATCCAGCCCAATAAGGCCAAAGGCGCCGCCGCCGGCCACATGCTCTCTAACCTCATCGCCGCCGCGGATAATGCGGCGGCGGCCGTGCCGGCGGTGTCGCGGCGGGTACTGCGGACGAATTTCGCGGCGGGGCGGACCGTGGCACCACCGCGTTAAGTCGGGGCAGGCCGGGGTTTACCGGCTAGGCGTCGTCGCCGCGGGAGTGACCTATATGGGCCGCGCGGGCGGTGGCAAGCTCAGTGAGGAAGTGGGCGACGGCGTCGACGTCGGCAAGCTGCACTACGGCCGCCGTATCGCCCTCGCCTACCTTGACACCGACGTCCGGCGGCTGATGGAGGGCGCGGAAACCGTCCTCGTCGGTGACATCATCGCCCAAAAAGACCATGGCAGTGGCGCCGGTACGCTCGCGTAGCTCGTCTAACCACGTGCCCTTGGTGGCCTGAGTGGCAGAAAACTCCACGACGGACTTACCGGCCGTGCGTGGGAAGCCGCCCGGATCGAGTGCGAGACCGGCTTCATAAGCCTGGGCGGCCGCCTCAGGATCGGATTCCTCGAGCGCCCGCAGGTGCAGTACGCGCTGGAACGGCTTGACCTCGATATCCGCGCCTGGGAAGCGCTCCATAATTGCGCGGATCTCGGTTTCCTTGGCGGTCAGATGCTCGCGCATCGCGGGAGTTAGATCCGTTTCTTCCCAAGAGGATTCGGCACCGTGGGAGCCGCCAAAAAGCACGGGCTCGCGCAGTGGACACACGCGCTGCAGGCCTGCGAGGTGGCGGCCGGACAGCACGGCCGCGGTGGTATGCGGCAGATGAGCAAGTTTATCCAAGGCGCGCAGGGAGTCTTGGTTCATCTCGACGTCATAGATGGCCGTGGCAAAGGGGGAGAGCGTGCCGTCAAAATCCGAGACCACCGCGAGGTGCTTGGCGGCGGCAAGGGCCTTGATGGTGGTGGAAAGCGTCATGGCTTCCAGCCTACGTATTTAATTGCCGAGGGAAACCAATTTGATAGACGGCGAGTCTACCTCGTCTGTAACCAGCTCTAAGACCAGCTGGTTATTGCTATTGACGGTGTAGTGGAAATCGCGGCCAGCGGATATCAAGTTGCGCAGCAGGTTATCGGCCCACACGGACGCGCCATGGCAATCCTGGGCGGTCTCGTCATAATCCACCTCATCAAAGTGCAGGCGGTTGCCATCCTGGATATTTTGGCGCTCCTCATCGGCGGAATAGGTCACCTTTCCCACCATTTGGGTGCAGCCGGTGGTGCCTACCAGCGTAGATTCACCAAAGCTCAACGTGGGTGCCTGCGGGATGGATTCCGGGATGGTAGAGGCAGCATCCGGGGTGGTGTTGATGGAGACTACCTGCCACTGTTTATCCAGGATCTGCTCATCACCAGGGGCCTGGGGCTCTTCTTCGCCGGAGCCGCAGGCAACTAGCAGCGTGGCGGCGCACGCAGCGGCGAGCGGAGTAATGAGGCGGGCACAGCGAGGAATCATGCGCCAGCCTCCTCGGCGTCGGCATGGCGCAGGCAGCTCAGGAAGGACTGGGACCATAGCTGTACGTCGTGCTCAGTGACCTGCTGGTGCATGGCGAGCATGCGCTGGGACATGGCAGAGGGGGCATCGTCAAGCGCGGTGAGCGCATTGAGCAAGGCGGCCTTGACGGACTCGATATCGAAGGGGTTGCACAGGTAGGCCTGGCTGAGCTCATCGGCAGCCCCGGCAAACTCAGAGAGCACTAGCGCGCCCGAACCATCGTCGTGGCAGGCCACGTATTCCTTGGCCACCAGATTCATGCCATCCTTGAAGGGGGTGACCAGCATGACATCGGCCATCCGGTAATAGCTGCGCAGCAGGCTTTTAGCCACGCCCCGGTGCTGGTAGTGCACCACCGGGTGTCCCACGCGGGCAAAGCGCCCGTTGATGCGGCCGACGGCCTCTTCCACCTTGGAGCGGGTGGCCTTGTAATGATCAAGTCGCTCGCGCGACGGCGTGGCCAGCTGCACCATTGCTACTTCTTCCGGGTCGAGTGCTCCGGACTCCAGCAGCTCCTCAAAAGCAGTCAGCCGCTGCAGGATGCCCTTGGTGTAATCGAGGCGATCCACTCCCAGGATAATGCGCTGGTGCGAGCCCAGCTCTTCGCGCAGCTTGGCGACGTCCCGCTCATCCTCCGCAGTGAACCTGGCAAAGTCCTTCGCGGCGATAGAGATGGGAAAAGCCCCCACGCCGATGGTGCGGCCCTGCGGTAGGTGAATATGTGCGGTGACCTCGCGGGTACTGGCCTCGCCTTCCACGTCGAGGCCGTGGCGGTGGGCGAGCTCGAGGAAGTTGCGGGCATTGGCCTCCAAGTGGAAGCCAATGAGATCCGCGCCGAGCAGCCCGCGCACGAGTTCCTCGCGCCACGGCAGCTGGCGGAAGAGATCGGCAGAGGGGAAGGGGATATGCAAGAAGAACCCGATGGTGAGATCGGGGCGCTTTTGGCGCAGGATGCCGGGCAAAAGCTGCAGCTGGTAGTCCTGGACCCACACGGTGGCACCCTCGGCGGCGACCTCGGCTACCTCATCTGCAAAGCGCAGGTTGACCTCGCGATAGGCGTGCCACCAATCGCGGTCGTAGGTAGGGGTGACTATGAGATCGTGGTAGAGCGGCCACAGGGTGGCATTGGAAAAGCCCTCATAAAAACCCTCGAAATCGGACTCGGTGAGCTTGACCGGATGCAGCAGCACGCCGGCATCGGTGCGGAAGGGCTCAGGTGCGGTGTCAGTCACGCCGGGCCACCCTACCCAGCAGCCCTGATGGGACTCCAGGACCGGGGACAAGGCGGTGACCAGTCCGCCTGGCGAGGGTGTCCACGTATGGCTGCCATCGGGCCGGGTTTCTAGATCAACCGGCAGGCGGTTGGCCACCACCACGAAGTCATTGCCATGCTCACTCATGGTGCAAGAATAACTTAAGACTTCTTAGCAGACTTCTTTGTTGCCTTCTTAGAGGCCTTCTTCGTCGCTTTCTTCGTGGCCTTCTTGGTCGACTTCTTTGTCGATTTCTTGGTGGACTTTTTGGTCGACTTCTTCGTGGACTTCTTGCTGGATTTCTTGGTCGACTTCTTCGGGGCGGCATCGGCCTGCTCCGCCAGAACCTTCTTGTGTACCAAGCCCTTGGGCTCCACGCCCAGCATGGACATCAGGGTCACGCCGTCGAGGAAGTCTTGGGCGTAGGTGGCCACGATGCGGCGGGCTGCGCGGGAGGTCTCCTCCTCAAGGGCGTGATTCTGGTCAGCCTGTGGGTGGGTGTCTTGGACCTTGGGTGGCACGACGTGTCCTCCTGAACGTTGTGGAAACTACTTAAGCGCTTGCAAGAAAAGCTATCAGAGCAAATATTGTACGCTACCGGCGGCGTTTAAGACCGCTCGGGTCCGGATTCGGTGCCCGGCTGCTCCGGTTTTTGGGCACGAAACGTTTCGGTGCCCGGCACGGTATAGGTGGTCTTCTCGTGCTGCTGCGGCTGCGCCGGCCACTGAGAATCCTCCGGCCACAGGTCCGCGGCGGAGCGGGTACGCGGCCCGTGGTTTTGGGCCTCGTGGCGCGGGTGCTGCTGCGGCTGCTTCGGCCCGAGCTTGGGTGGTAACTCCGGGCGATTGACGCGCGGGGCAAACGGGGACATGGGCACGCGCGGGATTCGCGGGGCCTTGCGGGCCAAGTGCGTGGCCTTATGGAAGGAGAAGCGGCCGATGCGCTTGAACGTGGAGTAGGGGCGGAAGTACTGCGGGCGACGCAGGCGACGGGCCACGCGCTCGCCTAACACCACTCCGGCGGCCAGGGCGCCGGAAATGGCTAGCGCCATTGCCATGTTGGTAAAGCCGGTAATCATCTGCTCATTGAGCGAGGCGTACATGCCGCGGTAGAGCATGAGGCCGGGGAGCATCGGCGTATAGCCCACGATCATGGTGATAAGCGGCGGGATGCCCCAACGGCGCGACATCAAGCCGCCGGCCAGGCCGACGACCACAGCGGACAGGCCCGAGGCAATCACCGGGCCGATGCCAAACGGCACCACCACGAAGTAATAGAAGATCATGCCGGCCGCGGCGGTAAGCCCCGACATGGTGATCTCGATCCAGGCAGCCCCGCAGGCTAGCGCAAAGGCGGCGGAGCCGGTGCCACCGAGCACCACCAGCAGCGGAATCTCGTGGTAGACCGGCGGGGCCAGCGTGGCCAGCGGCGGCAGGTTAAAGCCCAGCGAATCAGCCAGCTGGATGCCCACGCCCACGCCAGCGATGATGGCGCCGGTAGATAGCAGCGCCTCAAAGAAGCGGGCGGAGGAGGTTACGGGGGCGCGCGTGATGCCGTCGACCAGCGATTGCACCAAGGTTAGACCCGCTACCAGCACGATGATGCCGGAGGCGATGATCTGTGCCGGCGAGAAATTAATGCCGAACGAGGCCGCCACGTTGTACAAAATGGCGGCAGGGAAGACAGCGAAGAAGCCACCGACCACATTCTGATAGAAGGGCGGCAAGCGATAGTTGGCCAACCAAGCGTTCAGACCCATGATGAAGGCGGAAACCACAAAGGCCACCACGCCGACGAGCAGATCGCCGCCGAGCATCATGGAAATCAGGCCACCCATCGCGCCCCAGCCGAGCATGACCGTGGCCGGCTTATAAGGGGCGGGCATGCGGTCAATCTCGTCGAGGCGCTGCTCCGCCATGGCCGGTGGCATCTGGCCGGAGTGGATAGAGCGAATGAGCTTATCGACGGCCGAGAGCTTGGAAAAATCCACGCCAATGCTCGGCACCACACGGAAGACGTGCAGGTTTTGGCGCTGCTCGCCGGTGCCGATGGTGGTGTGGATGGTGATGGTATTCATCAAGATATCCACGTGGCAGTAGTGCAAGCCATAGGAAGATGCCGCCAGGTGTACCTGGGCGCGGGCATCCGAGTTAGCCGTACCGGCGCCGATGAGGATTTCACCAATGCGGGCGGCGATCTCCATGACGCCGGTGACCTGGGCGGCATCATGGAGATCGACCGGGGCGAGTGGCGATGGCGGCGGTGCGGCTTTAGCCGCGTCGATGATGGCTACTTGGCCCGAGGAAGCGCGCAGGCGCTCCCGCATAGCGGACAAAAATGACACGGAAATAACCCTCGAAAAAGCGCTGAGAAAGTGGGATAGATTCTGCCTGAACTTTAGCCCCTGTACCCTGTCAATGCATAGATGGGGGACCGGCTTTCCCTTTAGCGTTGGTGCTCGGGTACTATGCAACGAGCGGGATATCTCCCGCGGTGCTGGAGTGGCGCAATTGGTAGCGCAACGCACTTGTAATGCGTAGGTTGCGAGTTCAAGTCTCGTCTCCAGCTCAAAAGGAGGCTGGGTCCAGCGTGGGCCTAGCCTTCGTGGTGTTTTGTGGGGGCATCAATAAGCCCAAAAAGCCGGTCAACCATGCGTTGGCGGTTAGCGGGGGAGAGCTTGCGCTGGTTGAGGTGATCGTGCACCCACAGCCCCGTACTAAGCAACATGACGAGCAGGTCATCCTCGTCGGTCTCGGCGGCGGAGGGATCCACCATCCACCGTGCATCCACATCTGCCCATTGGGCAGAAAAATCTGGGTGAGTCTGGGAGTGCACACACATCAGCAGCTTGACGAGCGGATCCTTTTTGCCCATGGAGAGCACCAAGGCGCGGGAGCGCTCGGCCCAACTGAGTTCGCTGGCAGGGCGGCCGCCGGCGAGTTGCTCGAGCTCTTCTTCCCAGCGCTCAGCGCAAAAACGGTGACAATCTACCAGCAGGTTGTGGCGGGTAGGAAAGTGGTAGATGAGACCGGACTTGGACATGCCGGTCGCCTGCGCAAGGGAGTCATAGGTAAGGCCGGAGACGTCCTCGGCGGCGATGATATCGAGCGCGGCTTCAAGGGCTGCGGTCTTTTTGTTGATTCGCGGCATGGGGATCTCCTGATTTGGGGTTATCGCGGAAGCACCAGGCGGTTATCGCGGCTAGGAGCAAGGCGAAGCAAGCTAGGCCGCCAATGGTGGAAAGATACCCGGCATTGTAGGCGCTGGCGGCGGTCGCGTGGGAAGCGGGGTGATGCAGCGCGTCGGTTCCTAGTTCTGCGAGGTGAGGTGGGAGTTCGCGGGCCATGAGTAAAGGCACGAGGGTTCCGGTCAGGGCAATGGAAATCAGGGTGCCAAATTCATAAGAGACCGCCTCTACGCCAGCGGCCATGCCGGTGCGGTGGAGGGGCGCGGCATTGATGATGGCGGTTGAGGATACGGACATGGCAAGGCCCGCGCCTAGGCCGGTGAGGACGAGGGCGACAACGAGTAGGGCAAGCGTCTCGCCTCGGGTTGCGAGCAGCAGGGTCATGCCGGTGGCCATAAGGAGGAATCCGCCGCTTATGAGCGGGAGGAATCCCAGGCGATGCAATGTGGCGCCGCCCAGGATGGAGGTAGGGATGGCAGATAGCGCCATGGCGGAGATGATAAGGCCGGCGTGGAGGGGTGAGAGGGCGTCGACAAGCTGCAGCTTTTGGGTGCTGAGTAGCTCTAGGCCGGACATACCGAACATGGCACCGCCGGCCGCTAAGGCCCCGCCGCTGAAGACGCGGGAGCCAAAGATGTCGAAGGTCAGAAGGGGATCTGCCAAGCGGGTCTGGCGGTGGGCAAAGGCGAGCGCGCCGCAGACGAAGACGGCAGCCGCAGCGACGCTCACCGGCCACGCGTGTGACAGGGATTTTATGGCCAATACCAGGCTGGTAAGAGTGATAAGGGAATACAGGGACGAAGGAAAGTCCCAGTGTTTAAGGGGATTTGGGGCGTTTGGCGGAGCTAGGAGCAAGGTCAACGCGAGGGCAAGGGCCACGACCGGGACATTGAGTAGGAATACTGAGCCCCACCAGAAGTGCTCCAAAAAGAAGCCGCCCACGGTGGGGCCGGCCGCCGCGCCGATGACGGCGACAGAACCCCAGATGCCAATGGCCGTGTTGCGCTCCACCTCATCGGGAAAGGTAAGGCGGATAAGTGCAAGGCTCGATGGCATCATGATGGCGGCGCCGCAGCCTAGGAAAGCCCGGCTTAGGACCAGCGCCCAGGCGCTGGGGGAATAGGCGGCGAGTAGGGAGGCGCCGCCAAAAATGGCCAGACCGATGAGGAACATCCGCCGGTGACCGGTGCGATCACCTAGCGTGCCGGTGCCGAGAAGGAGACCGGAGAGTACCAACGCGTAGGCGTTGATAATCCATAGTTGCTGGGTATCGGTGGTATGCAATTGCTGCGATAGCTGCGGCAATGCGGTGTAGAGGATGGAATTATCCAGCCCAACCATGAGTAACCCCAGAGAGATGACGGCGCAGAAAGACCACCGCTGCGTGGCCGTGGAGGCCGGGGTGGAAACGCTTCCTGCGCGGGGTGGGTGGATACTCATAGCAGAGTAAACAGTACCGAACGGTCGTTATAGTTTACAGCCAAAGATAGGTTAGTATTACCTTCCTCACAGCTGGACGCAGTGTGTGAGTGTATAGGAGAATAGTGGACTTTCCTGCGGTGTAAGTAGCACAGTGGTATTAGCACCAATTAAGAGTTAAGGATGATAATTAATGGCACGTAACTATGCAGAACAGCTAGTTGACACCCTAGAAAAGCAGGGTGTCGAGCGCATTTATGGCCTGGTCGGTGACTCTCTGAATCCGATTGTGGATGCAGTTCGTCGCTCCTCCATCGAGTGGATTCACGTCCGCAATGAGGAGGCTGCAGCCTTCGCCGCTGAGGCAGATTCCCTGACCACCGGCAAGCTGGCAGTATGTGCTGCATCCTGCGGTCCGGGCAACACTCACCTCATCCAGGGCCTGTATGACGCCCACCGCAACGGCGCCAAGGTTCTGGCACTGGCTTCCCATATTCCATCCCGCCAGATCGGCTCCAAGTTCTTCCAGGAGACCCACCCAGAGGCAATCTTCCAGGAGTGCTCTGGTTATTGCGAGATGGTCAATTCCGCTGAGCAGGGCGGTGTTGTCCTGCACCATGCCATCCAGTCCACTATGGCAGGCAACGGCGTTTCCGTCCTGGTCATCCCGGGCGACGTCTCCATGCAGGACGCCGACGATGACTCCTTTGTGGAGTCCAAGATCTCTACTGGTCGCCCAGTCGTCTTCCCGGACCCAGCCGAGGCTGCGGCCCTGACCCAGGCCATCAACGAGGCTAAGACTGTCACCCTCTTCGTTGGCGCTGGCGCCAAGGATGCCCGCGAACAGGTGCTGAAGCTGGCGGAGAAGATTAAGGCTCCTATCGGCCACGCCCTGGGTGGCAAGATGTACATCCAGTACGAGAACCCATTCGATGTGGGCATGAACGGCCTGCTGGGCTACGGTGCGGCACACGAGGCCACCCACGAGGCTGACCTGCTCATCCTGTTGGGTACCGACTTCCCGTATAACGACTTCCTGCCGGATGCCAACGTGGCACAGGTGGACATCAACGGCTCCCACATCGGCCGCCGCACCAAGATTTCTTATCCGGTTACCGGCGACGTAGCCGCTACCATCGAGAACATCCTGCCGCACGTGGATGAGAAGAAGGACCGCTCCTTCTTGGACAAGATGCTCAAGAAGCACTACGGCAAGCTGGAGCACGTCGTGGAGGCCTACACCTCCAACGTGGAAAAGCACACCCCGATCCACCCAGAGTACGTTGCAGACCTCATCGATAGGAACGCGGATGAAGACGCCATCTTCACCGTCGATACCGGCATGTGCAACGTGTGGGGCGCTCGCTACATCACTGCCAACGGCAAGCGCGAGCAGATTGGCTCCTTCCGCCACGGCACCATGGCCAACGCCCTGCCACAGGCGCTGGGTGCACAGGCCGCTAACCCTGGCCGCCAGGTCATCACCTTCTCTGGTGACGGCGGACTATCCATGCTGATGGGTGAGCTGCTGACCGTAAAGCTCCACAACCTGCCTATCAAGATGTTCGTGTTCAATAACTCTTCCCTGGGCATGGTCAAGCTGGAGATGCTGGTGCAGGGTCTACCGGAGCACGAGACCGACCACGAGTCTGTCAACTTTGCCAAGATTGCAGAGGCTTCCGGTATCAAGCACTTCCGCATCGAGGATCCGAAGGAAGCTCCGGAGCAGATCAAGAAGGCGTTGGCCTACAACGGCCCGGCTCTTATCGACGTCGTTACTGACCCCAACGCCCTGTCCCTGCCACCAACGCTGACCATCGAGCAGCTCATGGGCTTCTCCAAGGCCGCAACCCGCACCGTTCTGGACGGTGGTGTGGGCCAGATGATCACCATGGCAAAGTCCAACCTGCGCAACATCCCACGCCCGCAGGACTTCTAAATAGCGCGCCGCGTTAGTTACCACGCTCTTCCTCACTAGGGGAGGGGCGTGGTTTTCTTTTGCGGCGACCAGGGCGAGCATCTATGTTCACAGGATTCAGCCAGAAACTCTTCAGTAGGCTGGGAAGCAAGCGTGTCATGATTGCGTGATAGAAATTCGCAACCTTTAAGGGAGTCTGAGGAGAACATGGAAGACAAAAAACTCGCCAAGGTTCTTGTCGTCGATGACGAGCCCAATATTGTGGAGCTGCTCACCGTATCGTTGAAGTTCCAGAACTTCGAGGTCTTCAGCGCCAATTCCGGCCACGAGGCGCTGCGCGTAGCCCGTGAGGTAAACCCTGATGCCTACATCCTGGACGTGATGATGCCGGGCATGGACGGCTTCGAGCTGCTAGGAAAGCTGCGTCAGGAGGGGCTGGACGGCCCGGTGCTGTACCTCACGGCAAAGGATGGGGTGGACCAGCGCATCCACGGCCTGACCATCGGTGCGGATGATTATGTGA
Organism: Corynebacterium sp. LaCa_205; assembly: GCF_057458085.1. NCBI lineage: Bacteria > Bacillati > Actinomycetota > Actinomycetes > Mycobacteriales > Corynebacteriaceae > Corynebacterium > Corynebacterium sp. LaCa_205. The sequence goes on along the minus strand of NZ_CP190931.1, from coordinate 2,090,734 downwards.
CCAAGCCATTTAGCTTGGAAGAGGTCATCACCCGCCTGCGCGTCATCATGCGCCGCGGTGGTGCGGCGGAAGAATCCACCAACGACGCCACCATGAGCTACGCAGATTTGACGCTTAATGATGACACCCATGAGGTCACCAAGGCCGGTGAGCTCATCGAGCTTTCCCCCACCGAGTTCAATCTGCTGCGCTACCTCATGCAGAACAAAGAAGTGGTGCTGTCTAAGTCCAAGATTTTGGATAACGTGTGGCACTACGATTTCGGCGGCGATGGCAACGTGGTCGAGTCCTATATCTCCTACCTGCGCCGCAAGATTGATACGGGCGATACCCAGTTGATCCACACCGTGCGCGGCGTGGGTTATGTACTGCGCACCCCGCGCTCCTAAAGTGCTGTGGTAATGGAAGATTCACAGGAGACCCAGGGCCAGGCGCCTGCGCCAGCGGCAGCGCGCCCGCAATCCATGTGGCATGAAGGCCTAGGGCAAGACGAGGGGGAGGACAAGTCCTCCAAGCGGCGGATGTTTTCCCAGATTCCGCAGGCAATGCCGCTGCGTACGTGGTTGGTCATCCTCCTTGTCGTAGTCTCTGGGCTGGGTATTACAGGCTCGTCCTTTGCGGTGAACTCCATTATGCGCAATGTGCTCTTTAATAACGTCGATGATGAGCTGCGCTCCGCATCGACTACGTGGGCACGCGATATCAGCAATGACTTCTTTATCGGTGATCACACTAAGCGCCCGCCTACCGAATACGTGGTGCTGAACTACCTGCCCAATGGCACCATCCGCTATTCGGGGCCGTCTTCGACCACACCGAATGCGGAGAATATCCCGCTTGGCGGCTATCCCACCACCGTTGGGTCCATCGAGAACAATACCAAGTGGCGCGCGCTGGCTTTTGCGGATTCTAATGGCGTCATCACGGTCATCGCTAAGGATATGACCCATGAAAAGGAAATCCTGCACGGCCTGGCGATGGTGCAGGTGACCATCGCCGCCATCGCCTTGGCCGCCATTGCGGCCGTGGGTTTCTGGTTTATCCGCAGGGCGTTGCGGCCGCTGCGGGTGGTGGAAAAGACGGCGTCGGAAATCGCGGCGGGCGACCTGGACAAGCGCGTTCCCAAGTGGCCGCTGCATACCGAGGTGGGCCAGCTGGCCGCCGCGCTCAATATTATGCTGGGGCAGCTACAGCGCTCCGTCGTGCGTGCGCAGGACAAAGAGGAACAGATGCGCCGCTTCGTAGGTGATGCCTCGCACGAGCTGCGCACGCCGCTTACTAGCCTGCGCGGCTATACCGAGCTTTATCGCTCCGGTGCCACCAAGGACGTGGACATGGTCTTTTCTAAGATCGATGATGAATCGAAGCGCATGTCCCTGCTGGTGGAGGATTTGCTGGCGCTTACCCGCGCCGAGGGTACACGCCTCGACCTGCGTCCGGTGGATCTATTGGAACTGGCCCTGTCCGTAGGCTCGTCCGCGCGTGCGGCCTTCCCCGGCCGCGAGATTTCGGTGGCCAATGATGCCAAGTCCATCCCCGTGGTCAATGGTGATGCCAGCCGCCTGCACCAGGTGCTGCTTAACCTAGTGACCAATGGCATCCGCCACGGCGGCGAGGGGGCCACGGTGACGCTGCGCCTGCGCCGTGAAGCCAATGACGTGCTGATCGATGTCATCGATGATGGCAAAGGCATGTCCAAAGAAGATGCGGCGCATATCTTCGAGCGCTTCTACCGCGCGGATACCTCGCGCACCCGCGATACCGGCGGTTCCGGCTTGGGCTTGGCCATCGTGCACTCCCTAGTGGAACAGCACGATGGCAGCATTAGCGTCGACTCCGAGCTCGGCCGCGGCACCACCTTTACGGTGCGCCTGCCCGCGCTTGCCGACGCCCCCTCTGAGTCCTAGTCCTCCTCCCGAAAGCCTTCCTCGTTGCAGCCCAGGTGCTGGCGGATGCGGGCGGCCGCCTCATCCATCGCGGCATCGTCGGTGTTATCGGCGTCGAAGGCCTTGGCAAAGTCATACTCTTCCATCTTCTCGGTAGGGAAGAGATGGATGTGGGTATGCGGGACGTCGAATCCGGCGATGATATAGCCAGTGCGCGGGGTATTGAACGCGGTCTTGATGGCACCGCCGATTTCCAGGGCGACCTCGTTGAGGTGGGCCCAGGTCTGCGGATCCAGGTCGGTCCACTTATCTACTTCCTCGATGGGCACGACCAGGGTGTGGCCGTAGCGCAGCGGCTCGATGGAGAGGAAAGCCACGCAGGTCTCATCGCGGTAGACAAAGCGAGCGGGTAGTTCACCGTTAATGATCTTGCTAAATACAGAAGCCATGTGTGCCAGGCTACCCGCTGGTTATGATGGTGGGCATGCGCATTCTCGTAATTGGTTCGGGCGGCCGTGAACACGCCCTTGTGAAGGGCCTGTCCGCCGACCCCCAGAGCACCGAAATCCACGCCGCGCCGGGCAGCGCGGCCATGTCCACTCTCGCCACGGTCCACCCGGAATACTCCCAGGTAGATGACGTGGATCGCATGGTAGAACTGGCCCGGGATATCGCCGCAGATCTCGTCGTCATCGGTCCCGAGGTGCCGCTCGTTGCTGGCGTGGCAGACGCCCTGCGCGCCGCCGGCATCGCGGTCTTCGGCCCCAGCAAGGAAGCAGCCCAGATCGAGGGATCCAAGGCCTTTGCCAAGGACGTCATGGAGGCGGCAGGCGTTAAGACCGCTCGCGCGGAACAGCTGCGCCCAGGTGCGGCCGAGGAAGACATTGAGGCCGCGCTCGACCGCTTCGGCCCACAGTTTGTGGTCAAAGACGATGGTCTTGCCGGCGGCAAAGGCGTGGTGGTCACCGCGGACCGCGCCGCTGCCCGCGCTCACGTAGATACCGTCCTTGCCGCCGGCAATCCGGTGTTGCTGGAGTCTTTCCTCGATGGACCTGAAATTTCGCTTTTCTGCCTGGTTGACGGCGAGACCGTCGTCCCGCTGCTGCCAGCTCAGGACCACAAGCGCGCCTATGACAACGACGAAGGCCCCAATACCGGCGGCATGGGGGCGTACACCCCGTTGCCGTGGCTGCCGGAGGAGGGCGTGCAGCGCATCGTGGACGAGGTTTGCGTCCCTGTGGCCAAGGAGATGGTATGCCGCGGCACCCCATATTCCGGCCTGCTTTATGCCGGCTTGGCGTGGGGCGAAGAAGGCCCGGCCGTAGTCGAGTTCAACTGCCGCTTCGGCGATCCCGAGACCCAGGCCGTGCTTTCCCTTCTCAAGTCCCCACTAGCAGAGGCCCTCCACGCCACCGCGACTGGCACCCTGGCCGAGCTCGCGCCGCTGGAATGGGAGGATGGCTTCGCCGTTATCGTAGTCATGGCGGCAGAAGGCTACCCGGCCTCCCCGCGCAAGGGCGATGCCATCTCCGGAGCTGCGCTGGATGATCCGCAACGCGTCCTGCACGCCGGCACCGTTCACACAGACGGGGCCTACCACACCGCGGGCGGTCGCGTGCTTAGCGTGCTGGGAAAGGGATCCACGCTGGCTGAAGCGCGAGCAGACGCCTACGCCACCGTCGACGGCATCGAGTTTGCGGGTGGTTTTGTCCGCCGGGACATCGGCAAGCGAGCAGAAGACGGTGAGATTTCTCTCTAACCCTTCACCCCGCGGTGGGGCAGGCATGGAATAATAGTCACGTGGCTGAAAAGAAGAAGATTTCCAACGTCCTGTCCTCCCGCTATGCCTCCGCAGAGCTGTCCAACATCTGGAGCCCGGAGCATAAAATCATCCTGGAACGCAAGCTCTGGATTGCGGTTATGCGCGCCCAAAAGGATTTGGGCGTAGACATCCCCTCCAAAGCCATCGATGCCTACGAGGCCGTGGTGGAAGACGTGAACCTCGAGTCCATCGCGGAGCGCGAGCGCGTGACCCGCCACGATGTGAAGGCCCGCATCGAGGAGTTCAATGCGTTGGCCGGTTATGAGCACATCCACAAGGGCATGACCAGCCGTGATCTCACCGAGAACGTGGAACAGCTGCAAATCCACACCTCGCTGGAGATCATCCGCGATAAGGCCATTGCCGTGGTCTCCCGCATCGGCCGTCATGCCGCCGAGTACCAGTCTCTGGTTATGGCCGGCCGCTCCCATAACGTGGCCGCGCAGGCCACCACCCTGGGCAAGCGCTTTGCTACGGCCGGCGATGAGATGCTGCTGGCCATCGAGCGTGTCGAAGACCTTCTCGCGCGCTACCCGCTGCGCGGCATCAAGGGGCCGATGGGCACCTCCCAAGACATGCTGGATCTCATGGGCGGCTCCGAAGACAAACTTGCCTCCCTGGAGACCGCCATCGCGGATTACCTGGGCTTCCACCGCATCTTCAACTCCGTGGGCCAGGTCTACCCACGCTCCCTCGACTTCGACGCCATCTCCGCCCTAGTGGAGCTCGGCGCCGCCCCGTCCTCGTTGGCCACCACCATCCGCCTGATGGCCGGCAATGAGACCGTCACCGAAGGCTTCAAGGAAGGCCAGGTCGGCTCTTCTGCCATGCCGCACAAGATGAACGCCCGCTCCTGCGAGCGCGTCGGCGGCCTGCAGGTCATCCTCCGCGGCTACCTCACCATGGCCGCAGACCTGGCCGGCCAGCAGTGGAACGAAGGCGATGTCTTCTGCTCGGTCGTCCGCCGCGTCGCGCTTCCCGACGCCTTCTTTGCCCTCGACGGCCAATTCGAAACCTTCCTCACCGTCCTCGACGAGTTCGGCGCCTTCCCCGCCATGATTGACCGCGAATTGGAGCGCTACCTGCCCTTCCTGGCTACCACCCGCATCCTCATGGCGGCCGTGCGTGCCGGCGTGGGCCGCGAGACTGCCCACGAGGTCATCAAGGAAAACGCCGTAGCCGTTGCGCTTAATATGCGCGAAAACGGCGGCGAGCAGGACTTGGTCCAGCGCCTTGCTGCCGATGACCGCCTGCCCATGGACGAGTCCGACCTCGAGGCCGCCCTGGCCGATAAGCACGCCTTCATCGGCGCTGCCGAGTCCCAGGTCAACCAGGTGCTCAACCGCATTAACGCCTTGGTAGGCGAGCACCCCAAGGCCGCCGCCTATACCCCGGGCGAAATCCTCTAGCCCGCATTTTCCGGCTCCCTTCGCAATTCGATCAAATAGTCCCCGGATCCCGCGCGGATTTCGGGGCTTATTTGATCGAAACCTACTCGCCACCCCTGGGCGCTAGAATGAAAGCCATGCGTCTTGAGCTTTCTTCATATACCCATCTTGCCTCCGGCAAGGTCCGCGATATCTACGATGTGGACGAAAACACCCTGCTGATGGTGGTTTCGGACCGCATCTCCGCCTACGACCACGCCTTAGAGCCGGCCATCCCGGATAAAGGTCGCGTGCTGACCGCGACCTCGAAGTTCTTCTTCGATTCCATCGATTTTCCCAACCACCTGGCCGGCCCGCTCGATGATGAGCGCATCCCTGCCGAGTGCCTCGGCCGCGCGATGGTAGTCAAGAAATTGGACATGCTGCCCTTCGAGTGTGTGGCCCGCGGCTTTCTCACCGGCTCCGGTTTGAAGGAGTACAAGGCCAATGGCACCGTGTGTGGCATCGAGCTGCCAGATGGCCTCGTGGAGGCTTCCCGCCTGCCCGAGCCCATCTTCACCCCGGCCACCAAGGCGGAACAGGGCGAGCACGATGAGAACGTGTCCTTCGACTACGTGGTGGACAAGCTAGGCGCCGAGCGCGCCGAGGAGCTACGCGCGGCCACCTTGCGCATCTACTCCACGGCCGCCGCGCTTGCGGAGGACAAGGGCATCATCCTCGCCGATACCAAGTTCGAGTTCGGCCTCGACCAGGACGGTACGCTCGTGCTGGCCGATGAGGTCCTCACCCCAGATTCCTCCCGCTACTGGCCGGCTGATTCTTATGTCGAGGGCGAGGTTCAGCCATCCTTCGACAAGCAGTATGTGCGCAATTGGCTGACTTCCGACGCCTCCGGATGGGACCAAGCCGCCGACGGCACCCCACCTCAGCTGCCTGCCGACGTCGTTTCCGCCACCCGCCTGCGCTACATCGAGGCCTATGAGCGGCTGTCCGGCAAGCATTTCGCTGATTTCCTCTCGCCCGAGGACTAACTCCCCGCCGAAGCTCCCGCACCACGGGGTGCCACGCGTACAGTGGGACGGCATGAGCAACGAGAATCTTTCCGCCCCCGTAGCCGCCGTCCACCCCGTGACCCGTTCCTTCCACGGCCGGGAGTTCGTGGATAACTACGAGTGGCTGCGCGATAAGGAATCCCAGGAAACCCTGGATTACCTCAACGCCGAAAATGATTACACCAAGGCGAAGACCGCGCACTTGGAGGAGATGACGGAGAATATCTTCCAGGAGATTAAGTCCCGCATCAAACAGACTGATATGTCCGTGCCCTCCCGCCGCGGCGATTACTGGTACTACGGCCGCACTGAGGAAGGTAAGAGCTACGGTTATTCCTGCCGCCTTCCAGTAGAGGAGGGGTCCGACCCCTGGACCGCCCCGGTTATCCCGGAGGAAGGCACCCCGGACGGGGAAGAGATTATCCTTGACGCCAACGCGTTGGCCGAGGGGAAGGACTTCTTCGCGTTCGGTGCCGCCTCCATCTCTGATTCTGGCCGCTACCTAGCCTATTCGGTGGATTTTGCCGGAGATGAGCGCTTTGAACTCTACATCAAGGACCTAGAGACCGGCGAGCTTCTCGACGACCACCTAGAGGGCATTTTCTACGGCGCTACCTGGGCTGGAGACGGCTTTATTTTCTACACCACCGTCGACGATGCATGGCGTCCCGATACCATTTGGCGCCACAAGGTAGGCACCGCGCAGTCCGAGGACGTGCAGGTGTTTAAGGAAGATGACGAGCACTTCAACGTCGGCATCGGCAGCGCCCGCTCTGATAAGTACCTCTTCCTTGGCATAAGCTCCAAGGTGACCTCTGAGGTATGGGTGCTCGAAGAGGACAACCCCGAGGGCGACTTCCGCCTGCTGTGGGAGCGTGAATCCGGCGTGGACTACGACGTCGATCACGTCGTCGTCAAGGGCGAGGACTACTGGATTGTCACCCACAATGCCACCGGCCCCAACTTCGAGGTGGGCTATACCAAGGCCGACGGCGAGCTGCCCGCTCTTCGGGATCTGCCCGCGCTGCTGCCTCATAAGGAAACCACCCGCATCGAGGGCGTGGATACCTACCGCGACCAAATTGTGGTGGGTTACCGCCGCGGCGGCATCGGCCGTGCCGCCATCATGCGCATTAACGACGGCTTTGGCGAATTCGAAGAGCTCAACTTCAACGAAGAGCTTTTCACCGTTTCCGTATCTGGTAACCCGGAGTGGGACGCGCCGGTGCTTCGCGTAAGCTATGTGTCCTTTACCCAGCCCGCCCAGCTTTTCGATTACCGCGTGGACACCGGCGAGTACACCCTGCTCAAGGAGCAAGAGGTTCCCGGTGGTTATAATCCGGATGATTATGTGGCCTACCGCGTGTGGACCACGGCTGCCGACGGCACCGACATCCCCGTCTCCATTGTCCATCGCGCCGATCTTGACCGCACCCAGCCGAATCCGACTCTGCTCTACGGCTATGGCTCCTACGAGGTCAGCGTGGATCCGGCCTTCTCCGTGACCCGCCTGTCCCTGATGGACCGCGGCATGATTTTTGCGGTCGCCCACGTGCGCGGCGGCGGCGAGATGGGGCGCACATGGTACGACGATGGCAAAATGCTCAAAAAGAAAAACACCTTTACTGACTTCATCGCCGTTGCCGATGACCTCATCGCCCGAGGCGTGACCACCGCAGACCAAATGGTGGCCGAGGGCGGTTCGGCCGGCGGAATGCTTATGGGTGCAATCGCCAATATGGCCCCAGACCGCTTTACCGCCATCCAGGCCGTCGTGCCGTTTGTCGATCCGCTGACCTCCATTCTCATGCCGGAGCTTCCACTGACGGTGCCTGAATGGGAGGAGTGGGGCGACCCGTACCACGATCCTGAGGTCTATGACTACATGAAGTCCTACTCGCCGTACGAGAATATCGAGGTCAAGGACTATCCGGACATCCTGGCTATTACCTCGCTAAACGATACCCGCGTGCTCTACGTTGAACCGGCCAAGTGGATTGCCCAGCTGCGGGCGACGGCCACCGGCGGTGAGTTCCTGCTCAAAACTGAAATGGCTGCAGGCCACGGTGGAGTGTCCGGCCGTTATGAAAAGTGGCGCCAAAACGCCTTCGAGTATGCGTGGACGATCAATAAGGCCACCGGTCTGGAGAAGTAAAACCCGGATAGGGGGCCAGCGCGCGAATCCTAAATTCCTGTGCGATAATTTTTCTTATGAATGGCCACCTTCTGGTATCGATCTCCAGCATCTTTGATGACACACGGAAGCAGGCTAGCCGGCTCCTCTCGATCCTTGATCGAGAGGAGATTCCTGTTTCCCTGCTTATTGCCCCGCATATCGACGGCAACTGGCACCTTGCGAAAGATAAAGACACCAAAAGCTGGCTCCGAGACCAAGCCGATGCCGGCCGCATACTCATCCTCAACGGTTTCGACCGCTCGGTGCAGGGACGTCGTGCAGAGTTTGCGAATCTCGACTCCCACGAGGCAAAGCTGCGACTCGCGGGTGCGACCCGTCAGATGGCCAAGATCGGCTTCGAACCCACAATTTTCGCCCCGCCGCGCTGGCGCATGTCTCCCGGCACCCTGCAGGTATTGCCACAGTTTAAGTTTGAGGTGGCAGCCTCTACCCGCGGTGTTTTGCAGATCAATTCCGGCAAATTCCACCAGGCCCGTAACTTGTCCTTTGGCGAGGGCTTTGGCTCCGCTAAGTGGTGGCGCAAGAACATCATTCGTGCAGCAGAGCGGTCCGCGCAGCGCGGCAATACCGTTCGCCTGTCCGTGTCCGGCCGCAACCTAGATGACCGCAAGGTGATCCATGACTTCGTCAAAGCTGCCGACCGGGCTATTAACGCTGGGGCGACCCCTGCCGATTATGGCGCCTTCCTGCCAAATTAGGGAGCGCATTCCCTCGTCAGAGGTTCTGCGAACAAAAGTGGCGGGGATGGTTGGTGGTGTCTATGTCCGGTAGCACGATTTCGTCCATCTAAAACCCTGTTTCCGTCAACGGTTGTAGTGTTTTAGATGGACGAAATCGTTGAAATCGCAAAAATTAAGACCCCGCACGCTTAGGATTTCTCCGAAGCGAGCGGGGTCTGCGTCTGTGGGCGATTAGCGCTGCAGGCTGGTGATGAAGTTCTTTACTTCTTGCGGCAGCATGCCCCAGATCGGGGCCGGGATGGCCTTCTGGAGATTGCCGGTCACAGCGAGGAAGCCGGGGATGGCGACGAGGCCGGCGATAGCCGCGATGGCAGCGGCGATACCGGCGCCGACAGAGCTAGTGCTGGAGTTGGAACCGAAGCCAGGCTTACCGGGCTTTTCTGACGGCTTGTCCTCTGGCTTATCGGAAGGTTCATCGGAAGGCTTATCCGCCGGATCATCTGCAGGATCATCCGCAGGATCGTCTGGCTGGCCGGCGGAGTCGTCCGCACCGAGGGTGAAACCGACCTTGACTGGGTCATGGTCAGAGGCGCGGAACGGGGAGTCATCGTAGAAGTCGACGATATTGTAGTTGCGGCGGGAATACTCGAAGGCGACGGGTTCGTCGGCATTGATGTTCCAGACTTGGGCGTCGTCAAGCGTGCCGGTGGCTACCTTGTTTGCCAGCACGTGGTCCAAGGTGCCAAGCAGGCCGGAGAACTGGTAGGAGGGATCGGCACCATATTTTTCGGCGGGCACGGTAAAGCCATCGTTGCGGAAGACGTCGAGCGCGGTCTCGTGAGTATAGGTATTGAAATCGCCTAGGGCGAAAAGCGGCTTATCCTTCCAGTCTTCCTGCTTGTGGAGGGCATCGAGGACGGCCTGTGCCTGCGCGTTGCGCACGTTCGGGTTATTGCCCCGGCCATCGCCGGAATCGGCATCGCCCTTGGCCACCGAGCCCTTGGACTTGAAATGGTTGGCCACGGCAACGAAGGACTCCTCGCCCTCCTTTAGCGGTTGGAATTCCTGGGCAAGAGGCTCGCGGGCGGTGCCGGTGAAGCGATCGTCCTGGAAGATGCGGGACTCGCCGACAGGCTTCACCACATCCTTGTGGTAGATAAACGCGGTGCGGATGACATCCGGGGAGTCTGGTACGGCGTCCTTGGACGGGGAAGGAACGAAGGCCCACTTATCGGAGCCGGCGGCCTCATTGAGCTTTTCCGTCAGGTGCTTGAGTGCCTTATCGCGCTGGGCAAAGCCACCGGTGACAGCGTAGCCATCTTCGATTTCGGAAAGGCCGATGACATCGGCATCGAGGCCGTTGATGGCCGCGACAATCTTGCGTTCCTGGTCCGCGAGTGCGGATTGGGTATAGGCGCCGCGGGTCTTACCGCGGTTGACCGTGACCTTATTGCCCTCGCGGTCGGTGTAGGCGCTGCCGCCGAGTTCCTCGCCCAGGGAGGTGAAGTAATTCAAAACGTTGAAGGCGCCGATGGTGTATTCGCCCTTGACGTCATCGATGGCGTGCAGCTCAGCCTCGCGGGAGTTCTCCCAAGAGATGGGCAGGTCTGCGCCCGCGGTGTTGCCGGTGACTGGGGTAGTGGGCTGGAAGCGCCACTGCTCGTGAGAAAAGCCTACGATGACCGGGTGCTGGAAAGAGACGGTATCGGTGGTACGCAGGGACTTGATGGTGTGGGCATCATCCTGGGCGATATACGGCAGCGGGGTATTCTGGTCGGTCTTTAAGTAGTCGCGGGTGCGGCCATCGTCCAAGGTGACCAGTTTATCGGCGTTGTCCTTGGTCAGCTTCTGGATATCGGAATTGGGATCCGTGGAAGGGGAGAAGATATCGGAAGGCTGGCGGAAGGCTTCCTTGCCAGGGGCAAGGCCAATCTCGCCGTACTGGTTGAGAGCGTAGTTATTGGTTACGGTGTGCTCGCCGGGCTGGATGAGCATGTGCTCGAAGGGCTCGCGGGCCTCGTTGCCATCGGGAAGCTGATCCACCTTGAGTGGGGTGACCTTCTCTAGCGGGGTATCGAGCTGCGTGACCGTGGAGGCGGTGAGCTGGGTGGAACCGTAGAACTCGGAGACCTTGCCGGTGACCGCAACGGAATCCTCGAGGTCAGGGTACTGGTCGGCCGGCTTATCACCCATGTAGACAAAGATGGCCTGGGAAGCATCGGTAGCTTCGGCACCGGTCCCGCCCGTCTGGATGGTGAAGCCATTGAGGCCACCCTGGCTCCACACGCCGGTGACGACGCCCTCGGTGGCAACGGTCTGGTCCTTGAGCGGGGACTCAGCGCCGGTGCCTTGGATATCCGCGATGGCGGTGACGCCCTCGGGAGCAGGTTGCTCGGGCTCGGCCGGATTCTCAGGCTGCGGGGCAGGGGCCTCGTTACCGGAATTGGTCGGGGTAGGGGTGCCGGTGGTGAAGTCGGCGGCGTTGTCATCGCTATCGGTGCCCGCGGCGTCGCGGGAGGCGGACTTGGCATTGGACAGGCCAGCGGCGGCGGTGCCTTCCTTGAGGGAAGCGGCGCCGTAGCCGATGGCGTCGATGGGGGTACCGGTGGTGTCGGCAAGCTGCACGGAGCCCTTGGAGCCGGACATATTGAGGCTGCCCTCGGCATCTGGGGCAGGCAGGGCCTCGCCCGCGCCATTGCCGGCCGCGCCCTGCACCAGGAAGTAGCCGTGCGGGGCAATGGTGCCGGAAAGCCCCACCTTGCCGCCGGTGTTGCCGGAGGCGGAGAAGTACTCCACGGTGTATCCGGTCAGGTCAATTGGAGCATCGGTGGGGTTATAGAGCTCGATGAAGTCATGGGTGAAGGCAGCGCCCTTATTGCCGCCTCCCCCGTAGACCTCGGAGATGACGGCAGCGGAGCCATCGGTTGCGGCCGTGGCGGTAGGAACGGCAAGGGCGGCAGAAGACAAGGCGGTGGCAAGTGCCAGCGCGCCGAGGCGGCGAGAAGACATAGATTCAACCTTAAAAAGAGAGCGACAGTGTGCGTCGTCTATTAGTAGAGCACCGCGCCAGGCCAGGCGGGAGCGCACGCCGAAGTTTGCTAGAGCGTCGTTTGGGGTTCACGTAGAGTTTGCCCAACCGGGGTGAAACCCACACAGCGGGGGTGAGTCTAGGTAAAAGGCGGGGGTGCCAACTAGACTAAGCCGCGCAGACCAAAGCCCCATACAGTAAGGCAAATATTTCATGGCTCGTGTAGTTGTCAATGTCATGCCCAAGGCGGAGATTCTGGATCCGCAGGGCCAAGCCGTCGTCCGCGCGCTGGGTCGCATCGGGGTATCCGGTGTCAGCGATGTGCGTCAGGGAAAGCGCTTCGAGCTCGAGGTCGATGACTCCGTCACCGCAGAGGACCTAGATAAGGTAGCCGCCACACTGCTGGCCAATACCGTCATCGAGGACTACGAGGTTGTTGGGCTGGAGGTCAAGTAAGTGGCCGCAACAATCGGAGTAATCACTTTCCCCGGAACCCTGGATGATGTGGATGCCGCTCGCGCAGCCCGCACCGCCGGCGCAGAGGTGAAAAGCCTCTGGCACGCAGATAGCGATCTGCACGGCGTGGATGCGGTCGTAGTGCCGGGCGGTTTTTCTTATGGTGACTACCTGCGTTCGGGCGCTATTTCCGCGCTTGCGCCGGTAATGCAGTCCGTTATTGACCGTGCGAAGCAGGGCATGCCGGTGCTCGGCATTTGCAATGGCTTCCAGATTTTGACGGAGGCGGGCCTGTTGCCGGGCGCGCTGACCCGCAATAAGGGCCTGCACTTCCACTGCACCGATACCTTCCTCGAGGTGGCCAATTCCACCACCGCATGGACCAGCGAGTTTGAGCAGGGCCAGAAGATCCTGGTGCCGGCCAAGCACGGTGAGGGCCGCTTCCAGGCCGGTGATGATGACATTGCCCGCATCGAGGGCGAGGGCCGCGTGGTCTTCCGCTATACCGATAATTACAACGGCTCTGTCAACGGCATTGCCGGTGTCAGCGATGAGTCTGGCCGCATCGTGGGCCTCATGCCGCACCCGGAGCACGCCATTGACACGCTGACCGGCCCATCCACCGACGGACTGGGACTTTTCGTATCCGCCATCAAGGCCGTCGCCCAGGCGCCGGCGGTTTAAGGAGGCCACTTTAATGACCGTTCATAATGACACCGTAGAAAAGGCACAGTCCACCCCGGATGAACAGCAGCCCTACGCGGAGCTCGGCCTGAAGGATGACGAGTACCAGCGCATCCACGATATCTTGGGCCGCCGCCCTACCGATGCGGAGCTGACCATGTACTCCGTTATGTGGTCCGAGCACTGCTCCTATAAGTCTTCCAAGACGCACCTGCGTTATTTTGGCGAGACCATGACTGAGGAGATGGGGGAGAAGATCCTCGCTGGCATCGGTGAGAACGCCGGCGTGGTGGATATCGGAGACGGCAACGCGGTGACCTTCCGCGTGGAGTCCCACAATCACCCCTCCTATGTGGAGCCTTACCAGGGCGCGGCCACCGGCGTGGGCGGCATTGTGCGCGACATCATGGCCATGGGCGCTCGCCCGATTGCCGTAATGGATCAGCTGCGCTTTGGGCCTGCCGACGCCCCCGATACCAAGCGCGTCCTGCCCGGCGTGGTCTCCGGTATTGGCGGCTACGGCAACTCCCTGGGTCTGCCCAATATTGGCGGCGAAACCGTCTTTGATGAGACCTATGCCGGTAATCCGCTGGTCAACGCCCTATGCATGGGTACCTTGAAGGTGGAGGATTTGAAGCTAGCCTTTGCTTCCGGCAAGGGCAATAAGGTCATGCTCTTCGGCTCCCGCACCGGTCTGGACGGCATCGGCGGCGTATCCGTGCTGGCCTCCGATACCTTCGAGGACGGCGCCGAGCGCAAGCTGCCGGCAGTGCAGGTAGGCGACCCCTTCGCAGAGAAGGTTCTTATCGAGTGCTGCCTGGATCTCTACCACGCCGGCGTGGTCGTAGGTATCCAGGATCTCGGCGGTGCGGGCTTGGCCTGTGCTACCTCGGAGCTGGCAGCGGCCGGCGATGGCGGCATGGAGGTCAACCTCGATAATGTACCGCTGCGTGCGAAGGATATGACCGCGGCCGAGATCCTCGCCTCCGAGTCTCAGGAGCGCATGTGCGCCGTTGTGTCTCCGGAGAACGTGGAGAAGTTCCGCGAAATCTGCGCGCACTGGGATGTAACCTGCGCCGAGATCGGCGAGGTCACCGAGGGCAATCACCTGGTTATCCGCCACCAGGGTGAGGTCGTCGTGGATGCTCCCGCCGGCACCATCGCGGACGAGGCTCCTGTGTACGAGCGCCCCTATGCCCGCCCGGAGTGGCAGGACGAGCTGCAGAAGTACCAGGGCACCGACAAGCGTGGTCTGGTGGAATCCCTGCAGAAGCTCGTTTCCTCCCCGTCGCTGTGCTCACGCGATTTCATCATGAACCAATATGACCGCTACGTGCGCGGCAACACCGTCCAGTCCCACCATGCGGATGCCGGTGTGCTGCGCATTGATGAGGAGACCGGCCGCGGCGTGGCTGTTTCCGCCGATGCTTCCGGCCGCTACACCAAGCTGGATCCAAATATGGGCGCCCGCCTCGCGCTGGCGGAGGCTTATCGCAACGTCGCCGTCACCGGTGCGAAGCCCGTCGCGATTACCAACTGCTTGAACTACGGTTCCCCGGAAAACCCCGACGTGATGTGGCAGTTCCGCGAGTCGGTGCATGGGCTTGCCGACGCCGCCGTGGAGCTTTCCATCCCCGTCTCCGGCGGCAATGTCTCCTTCTACAACCAGACCGGCGAGGAGCCAATCCTGCCCACCCCGGTGGTTGGCGTGCTGGGCGTTATCGATGACGTGCACAAGGCCATCGGCAACGAGCTGGGCACCGTGGGTGAAAAGGAAATACTTATCGCCCTCGGTGAGACCAAGGACGAGTTCGGCGGCTCCATCTGGCAACAGGTAAGCGCCGATACTTCCGATGCTTCCTCCCTCAATGGCCTGCCGCCGCAGGTGGATATGGCCAACGAGAAGCGCCTGGCTGAGTTCTTCCACGGCAATGAGTTGCTTACCGCCGCACACGACCTGTCCGAAGGCGGCCTAGCAGTGGCTGCTTTTGAGATGGCTAAGCGCGCCAGTGCGACTGCCGACGGCGCCGGCCTCGGCCTCAACCTGGACCTTTCCGCAGTCCACGAGGATGAATTCGTCGCGGCCTTCTCCGAGTCCGCCTCCCGCGTGCTCGTGGCCACCACCGCTGACCGCGCCGAGCAGGTGCTTGCCTGCGCCGGCGAGCTCGGCATCCCAGCCGCCATCGTGGGTGAGACCACCGAAACCGGTGCACTCACCCTCGGCGGCGAGTCCGTCGCCATCTCCCAGTTGGTCGCCGCCTGGTCCGCCACCCTGCCGGACCTCTTCGACCATGCGGTGGGTGCTAACTCCGTAGTGGAGTAAAATCTCCCGGCGTTGCATACACGCAACCAAGCGACAATGCTGAAAGCCCGGCTTCGGCCGGGCTTTAATTCTCGGTAGGAGCAGTGACAAAGGCTAAGAACAGCGTCGGGACGAGTTCTTTTCAATCATTTTCCTTTCAGGCAACCTTTCCGTAACGTCAGCGGCCTACCGTGAGTGTGTCCCTCTTCAAGATATCCACTACTCATGGAAGCCAACGTCCAATGCGCATTCGTACTCTCGCTCTTATTGCCGCCGTTGCGTGTTCTGGTGTAACAGTGCCAGCCACGGCCGCCGAGCATGGTTCCTATTACTCCACCAAGCAGCACTATGAACCGCAGGGGCGGGAGTATTCCGAAGCTCCCGCAGGATTCCGACAGATCTATACCTCCACGGTGGATCGGCATGGCTCGCGTGGACTGTCTAGCTTTAAGTATGACGACCTCGCGCAGCAGATGCTGGAGTATGCCCAGGAGCGTGGTGAGCTCACGGATTTAGGAGAAAAGCTCATTCCGCAGGTAGAAGCGATGATTTCCGTGAATGAGGAATTGGCCGGTGGTGCCGGACAAGACGCCGGATACGGAAACCTCACCGCAGTTGGGCGGGAAGAACTGCGGGGGATTGGTCAGCGCAATGCGCAACGCAATGCTGAGCTTATGCACAGCATCGACAGGGACGACTCAAAAGTGAAATTCATCTCTTCGGGTGAGGACCGCGCTAATGACTCTGGTTGGAATTTCGGTGCGGCGTGGCTGAAGGAAGCTCCCACTCTTGCTGACAACCTCGTGGACGGAACCAACGATGGGCATGTCACCATCGAGCCACGCACTGACCTGATGTATGCGCATAAAGATAAGAAGTCACCGTCGTACGAAAAATATTCGGCGTGGAAAGACTCACCGCAGCTACAGGAAAAGATCCAGGAAGCTTATTCCAAGCCGGCCTCCCAAGAAGCATCGCAGGAGTTGCTGTCCAAGATTTTCACCTCGGATTTTATCGATGAGCTAAAAGATGGGTCCATTTCATTTAGCGCCCGTGAAAAGGATGGCAAGACAGTAGAAGGAATAGTGGACGCCGCGCTGCAGTTCTACAACCTGTACATCATTGCTCCAGCACTTGCTCATGAGGAGAAAACCCCTGCTGAGGGGTGGATATTTGATCAGTACATGGACGATGCGAGCGGGCCCACCTTTGCATACCTATTGGATGTAGAAGACTTCTATGAGAAAGGGCCGGCTATCGAGGGGCGCACTGTTTCTTATGACAATTATGAGCCACTGCTTGAGGAAATGATTGAGGGCGTACAGGAACGCGCGGCTGGTGGTGATATAGCTGCGGAATATAGGTTTGGTCACGCGGAAACTATCATTCCGCTCGCCGCATTGCTGAAAACACCTGGCTCAGAGAAGGGAGTTCCCGCAGGAGAGCTCTACACTTGGCAGAACTCGGATTGGCGTGGTGACAAGGTCTCCCCGATGGGAGCAAATATCCAGTGGGATGCCTTCCAGAATGACAATGGCGAGACCCTCGTGCGCATGCTGTACAACGAGAAGGAAATTCCCTTCAAGGAGGGGTGTGAGCCAATAAGTGAGGGCTCGACGTTTTATACCATCGATGAGCTGTCCGCTTGTCTGCCGCTTGGTTCTATCTCTGACCACTCTCAAGCCCATATCGATTCCACAGCGGACAGCGGGTACAAGCCACAAACAGGAAGTAGCGTTGCCTCTTCACAGCCGAAGATGTGGGCGGTAGTTGGTGCCCTCTTCAGCGTACTGACTATTGCAGTTGGAACTGTGTACATTAACCGGCAGCAGATAGAAAGTCTGCTACATAAGTTCGGCATCCAACTTCCCTTTTAGTATCGGCAAGGTTTACTGAGTGGCCACTGCCGAGTTGATGCTGGGCGCTCTTGGCCTCTGTTATAGGTGTGGGGAGACGGGAACAATACACATTCATTCCGACTTATGTTCGGGATAGCGTGCCAGTGGCGTTGTAGGCGAGCTACACAGCCAGCTAAGTCGTATTTCTAACCTGCTTTGTCTTTGTCAAAGGCCAGGTAGGCTCCGCCACAACGAACTCTAAGCACCGGGGTCTACCCTGGCGGGCATGAAGGTTATCGCCCGGCTGCTCTCGATTCCGTTGACACTTATAGCAATGCTGGTGCTGTGGCTAGCGGTCTCGCCCTTTACCCCGCACATTTCATATTGGGGCGCTGGATCGCTCATCGGGCCGCAGTACATAGGGCCGCTGTTGCTGATCGCGCTGGTATTGGTGATCTTGGCGGTGCTGGGCGCGTTGGCCTCGCGCAGCTGCTACGTGCCAAGTGTGTTAGCTGGCATTGCCTTGGTAGCGAGCGTGGGTTTATTGGGAACACAGATTCATGCCGCAAAAGAGCAGGGAACCGACGTCGATATCCCGGCGACCTTTACTTGGACCGGCATTGAGAAGGCCGATGAAGGCCCGGATCATACGGTGACATATGACTCCTTCAACGGCGATGACCTCACCATGGATATCTACTCTCCGGAGACACACAGTATTCGCTCCGGCAGCAGCCATCCGCACAAGCACCCGGTGATGATGTATGTCCACGGCGGCGGTTGGGACCAGATGACTAAGCGCTCCCAGGCTTTCAATATGCGGCAGATGGCCCAGCGTGGTTACCTCGTATTATCCATTGACTACACATTGTCTAGCTGGGAACAGCCCACGTGGAAGGTGGCGGCGGGGCAGGTGGGCTGCGCGATGAACTGGGTCAACGCCCATGCCGCAGATTATGGCGGCGACTCGGAGCGCTTCTTTACCTATGGTGAATCCGCCGGTGGGCAGTTGGTCCTGAACGCGACTGCCGATGTCGCCGCACACCCCAGCCAGCTGCCTTTCACCGACTGTTCCGGTACGCCGGCTGTTCCCAGCGCCGTCTATGCGGATTCACCGGCCTTGGATGTGCGCCACATTTATGATTCTGACGACCCCTATGCCGGGCAGGGCTCCCGCGATACCGTGGAGAAATACCTGGGTGGAACGCCTAAGGAATATCCAGACCGCGCGGACTTCGTGACTTCAGCTACGCATCTGACCTCGGATATGCCGCCTATCATGATCGTGCGCAGTGACCACGACCGGTTAGTTCCACCGGCTAGTTACGATGACTTTCGCCAGCGGGCGAAGGACAAAGGCGTAGAGCTTGAAGAGTACGTGCGCCCGCATGCCGATCATGCTTCCGCCTTGAGCGCACACGGCGTATGGAACCAGCACCTGTTGCAGGCTATGACTGAATTCTTTCAAGCCAATGACTTAGAAGATGACCTATAAGGGAAGGATCCTAAACGCTCGGTGCTAAATTGACCAGAGTTAGGCGGCGTAAGCCAGTGGATGGCTGGCAGGTCAGGCATAATGCTGTTATGTCAAAATTCTCCGAGGTACTGGATCAGCTGCGCGAAAACCAACCAAAGGCGAAGTACGGCATCGCCTTTGAAAAGCTCATGGTGAATTTTTTCCGTACCGATCCGACTTTGAGAACGCAATTTGATGAGGTCAGCCGCTGGGTTGATTGGCGCTATAACGGCGGCAAGGCGGATACGGGAATTGACTTGGTTGCCCGCCGCGTGGATGACGGCACGTGGATGGCCATCCAGTGCAAGTTCTACGCTTCCAATGCTCGCATCCAGAAATCTCATCTCGATTCCTTCTTTGAGGCCTCAGGGCATTCCTTTGAGACCGAAAACGGCAGCGAATATTTTGGCAGCCGCATGATTATCTCCACCACTGATTATTGGTCTTCACATGCGGAAGCGGCGTTAGCCAATCAGATGATTCCCACCAGCCGTATCGGCATTTCGACCATTGCGGAGTCCCCGATCAACTGGGACGTGGCGTTCCCGGGCTCTGAGGTCCGAGACAAAAATATCCAAATTAACCTTTCGCAGCGCGAGACTTTCGAACCACGCCCGCATCAGCAAACTGCCATTGATAAGGCTATTGAAGGATTTAAGACCCATGACCGCGGCAAGCTCATCATGGCCTGCGGTACCGGCAAGACCTTCACCGCGCTGCGCCTGGCGGAGCGCGTCGCAGAAGAGAATGGTGGCAAAGCCCGCATTCTGTTCCTCGTTCCTTCCATCTCCTTGTTGTCGCAGACACTAAAGGAGTGGACTGCTCAAGGCCGCCTAGACATGCGTGCCTTCGCGGTGTGCTCGGATTCGAAGGTTTCGAAGAAAGCGGAAGACATTGCGGTCTATGACCTCGAGGTTCCTGTATCTACGGACGGTGAGGAGATTACGCAGCGCTTTGCTTCTGGCAAGCGCGCCAAGGGCCTCAATATCGTCTTTTCTACCTATCAGTCCTTGCCAGCGGTCCACGAGGCCCAGCAGCAGGGTCTAGATGATTTTGATTTGGTCATCTGCGATGAGGCCCACCGCACCACCGGGATCACTTTGGCTGGTGAAGATGCCAGCAACTTTGTACGCATCCACGATGCTAACTACATAAGGGCCTCTAAGCGTCTCTACATGACTGCCACCCCAAGGCTTTATGACGACGCGGTAAAGGGCAAGGCCGCCGAGCACTCCGCCGAGTTGACCTCCATGGATGATGAGGGCATCTATGGCCCCGAGTTCTACCGTCTTGGCTTTGGGGAAGCAGTGGATAAGGACTTATTGACTGATTACAAGGTTCTTGTCATGACGGTTGATGAGTCGGTGGCTGCTGAGGCCATGGCTCGCAGCGACGACAACCAGATAAACCTCACCACGGCTTCGGCGATGATCGGTGCTTGGAATGGTTTGGCCAAGCGCTCTGGTGAATTGCAGGGCAAGAAGGGCGGCTTTGAGGAAAACGCCCAGGCTATGCAGCGCGCTGTGGCCTTTGCCAAGGACATTAAATCCTCACAGCTTATCGCTGATACTTATCCTTCGCTCATTGCCACCCACCAAGAGCTGCTTAAGGATAAGGCAGTCCTGAATGATGTCTCCTTGACCAACGTTGATCTGCGCGTTGCTGCACAGCACGTTGATGGCGGTATGAACGCCATGGAGCGTGGCACCAAGCTTTCCTGGATCGAATCCCCGGCGGATGAAAACGAAAGTCGTATGCTTACCAATGCCCGCTGCCTGTCCGAGGGCGTGGATGTGCCGGCGTTGGATGCGGTCGTATTCTTTAACCCACGCAACTCCATGGTGGACGTGGTCCAGTCAGTTGGTCGCGTAATGCGTAAATCTGCGGGCAAGGATTACGGTTACATCATCTTGCCGGTGGCGGTGCCACCGAATGTTTCGCCTTCGGAAGCGCTTAACGATAATCAGCGCTTCAAGGTGGTGTGGCAGATTCTCAACGCGCTGCGCGCCCACGATGATCGTTTCAACGCCAAGGTGAATTCGATTGCGCTTAACGGGGCGAATGCGCAAGATGAACTGCCCATTGACGTCAACCACGTGTCTGGTGACAAAGAGAAAAGCGATAAAGAAAAGCTTGATGGGGCAGATAGCACCAAGTCCCCTGAGGCATTCGACGATGCTACGGCCATGACGCAGCAGATTGCATTGTTCTCATTAGAGCAATGGCAAGAGGCAATCTACACCAAGCTGGTGGATAAAGTCGGCACCCGCACCTACTGGGAAGATTGGGCCGATGACGTGGCCACCATCGCGGAGAATCAGATCACCCGCATCAAATCGCTGCTTGAAAGCGCAGATGGCAACCTCCGCAACGAATTTGATGACTTCGTCGAAGGCCTGCGTAACAACCTCAACGATGGCATCAGCGAAGAGGACGCCATCTCGATGCTCTCGCAGCACCTGATTACGGCACCGGTCTTTAATGCTCTGTTTGAAAACCATGACTTCATTACCCATAACCCTGTGGCCCAGGTCATGGAGAAAATGGTCAAGGCTTTGTCCAAGGCGAACCTCGATACCGAGACCGAATCCCTGGAGAAGTTTTATGAGTCCGTGCGAGTGCGTGCTTCGGAGGTGACCTCCGCTTCCGGTAAGCAGCAGGTGATTAAGGAGTTGTACGAGCGTTTCTTCCGCAAGGCCTTCAAGAAACAAGCTGAGGCGCTCGGCATCGTCTACACCCCAGTCGAAATCGTGGACTTCATCCTGCGCGCTGCCGACGACGTATCCAAGAAACACTTCGGTAGGGGCCTGAGTGATGAGGGAGTAAGCATCCTTGATCCCTTCGCGGGTACATCGACGTTCATGGTCCGCTTGCTGCAATCCGGGCTTATCAAACCAGAGGATCTAGCCCGCAAGTACGCCAACGAGCTCTTCGCCACAGAGATCATGTTGTTGGCCTACTACGTCTCTGCGGTCAATATTGAGACCACCTACAACGCGCTGCGCGAGGAAGCCGCGCAGCGCAACGGGGAACCAATTCCGGACTACGTACCCTTCACCAACATCGCTCTAGCGGATACCTTTCAAATCCATGAAGAAGGCGACATTCCGGATCTCAAAGTCTTCCGCGAAAACAACGCCACCATTGAGCGTCAGAAGAAGGCGCCCATCAACGTGGTGATTGGTAACCCGCCATATTCTGCCGGCCAAAAGTCCGCCAACGATTTGAACGCCAACCAGAAATATCCGAGCCTGGATAAACGCATTGCAGAAACCTATGCGGAGAAGTCCACAGCCACTAATAAGAACTCCTTGTACGACTCGTACCTGCGCGCCTTCCGCTGGGCCACAGACCGCATCGGTGACCAAGGTGTGGTCGCGTTCGTATCAAACGGCGGCTGGATAGACGGCAACACGGGTGACGGCGTGCGCTTATCGATGGCCGAGGACTTCACCGACCTTTACATTTTTAACTTGCGTGGAAATGCTCGAACTGCAGGAGAGCAGCGCCGTAAAGAAGCTGGCAACGTTTTTCGGGATGGTGGCCGCACGACGATTGCAGTCATGGTCGGTATTAAAGATCCAACAAAGTCAGGCTTTGAGCTGCACTACCGTGATATCGGCGACTATCTCACCGCCGAGGAGAAGCTTGGCGTCGTTGACTCTTCCTCAATTGAAACGATTGACTGGCAAGCCATTACACCCAACAAGGAAGGTGACTGGCTGAATCAGCGATCAGAAGAATTCGAAAAATGGCCGGTTATTGGTGAGAAAAAGGGTAAGTCCGTAAAAATTTTCCAGACTTTTTCTGCTGGACTTAAGACAGGGCGAGATAGTTGGGCGTACGCGCAAACGAAAGACCAACTTCTCAACCAGCTTGGCGTCCTCACTGATACCTATGCAGAAGCGACAGATGCTCTTCAGGGCTGGATGGAAACTGAGGAGATTATAAAGCCAAAAGACGCAGATGTTACGAAGTTTTTACAGCGGAATCCGAAGTTTGCAGACGCATCAAGAATTTCCTGGACGGTAATTCTTAAAAGGCTTTCGGCTAAGAACATGCAGCTTGAGCTCAATAGTGGGTGCGTGTTTCCAACGTTGTATCGGCCATTCGCTAGGCAGATGGGCTACTTTGAGCGAGCCTTGAATGATAGGCAATACCAGCTCCCGTCGATATTCCCAACAACGGGGCATAGCAACATCGGGTTCTCAATCGCCGGACCTTATCCAAACGTTGCGGGCAGTCTGTTGGCAACAACTCTGCTTCCGGATTTGAACGTGTTCACTGCGAGTCAATTCTTTCCCCGCTTCACCTGGTCCGCCGTCGAGGCCGACGACGGAGGACTGTTTAGTGAAGGGAACGTCGTCAAGCAGGGCGAGGCCAGCATCTATGGCAAGGTTGGTGAGGTTGTTGACGGCTACGTGCGTGTGGATAACATCACTGATGAGATTAAGGCCTTGTATCGGGAGGCATTGGGCGCTGACGTTACGGGTGATGATATCTTCCACTTTGTCTACGGCAAGCTGCATGATCCTGGTTATCGCACGAAGTATGCGGCGGATTTGAAGAAGATGCTGCCGCATATTGAAACGCCATCGTCGCGTGCGGAGTTCGACAAGTTTGCTGCGGCTGGTAAAGAATTAATGGACCTGCACGTGAACTATGAATCCGTGGAACCGTGGCCGCTGGACATTCAGGTCAAGGGTGATGAGTCTGACCGTGAGACGTGGCGCGTGCTCAAGATGAAGTGGGCCAAGCGCAAGGACGCGGAGACAGGCAAGAATGTCAATGACGTGACCAAGCTTATCTACAACAAGCAGGTGACCATCGGTGGTATTCCTGCAGAGGCGGATGAGTACATGCTGGGCTCGCGCTCAGCGGTGGCATGGTTGATTGACCGCTACCAAGTCAAGAAAGATAAGGCCTCGGGCATTGTCAATGACCCGAACGATTGGGCCGACGAGGTGGGCAATCCGCGCTACATCGTGGACCTGATAGGCAAGGTCACGCGCGTGGCTATGGAGACGGTGCGCATTGTTGATGGGCTGGTAGAGGAAGGCTCGGCTGCGGAAAGTTAGCAGCATTTCGAAGCGATTTTCCTTGAAGCCCTCCGGCCACGCCCGTAGACTTACGGTATCGTAAGTTTCTTGTTGGGGTTGGTTGCGGCTAGCAGAAGGGAAGTACCTCGTGGCACAGATGCATGCAGATAGCGCGCCGGGGCCGGGTCTTGTCCAGCGAACCTATTGGATGGCGGACCGCGGGCCTAGGCCGCTTAGCCGTGGCTGGGGGCATGCAATAGCGGCGCTATTGTCGGTGATTGCCTCCACCGTGCTCATTACCTATGCATGGATGACGCTGCACTGGTGGCAAGGGCTTGGAGTGACTGTCTACGGCGTGGGGTTGGTAGGTCTTTTTGGCGTCTCCGCGCTCTATCACCGCTACCCGTGGGCTAGTGCGCGTGCCGTGCAGTGGTGGCGGCGAGCAGATCACGCCACCATTTCGGTATTTATCGCCGCGACATATACGCCGCTGTGTCTCATCGTGTTATCGCCGGTGCAGGCGGCGTGGATGCTAGGCGTTGCCTGGGCAGGAGCGATTCTTGGCGTGATTTTGAACCTGGTGTGGATTAGCCACCCGCGCTGGCTCGACGTGGTGGTCTACCTAGCGCTGGGGTGGCTGGTGCTGCCGCTGCTGCCCACACTGTGGACGCAGGCAGGGGCCGCGGTGGTCTGGCTGCTCTTTGCCGGCGGGGTGGTGTACTCGCTAGGCGCGCTGGTCTATGGCTTTAAGTGGCCAGGGCGCAATGCGCGCTACTACGGCTACCACGAGCACTTCCACACCGCGACCATCGCGGCCGCGGTGGTGCACCTCGTGGCGGTGTGGATGGTCGTAGTCCAAGGCGCTGCTTAGTCAGCGTCAGGGAAAAGCTCCGCGGGATCGGTATCGGTCGTAATCGCGGCGGCAAGCAGCATACGGGCTTGGGGAGCGCGCAGGGTGCCAGAGGAGATAACGCCGGCGTCGGCAAGCGTGGCACCGCCACCGGCCCCGCCGTAGATGCCCTCCACTGGGCCGTGATCCACGCGGGTGGTGAGCACCACTGGAACTTTCTTGGCCGCGGCCTGAGCGGCCTGGGCTAGCTCGTCGCCGATATTGCCGGCGCCCATGCCCTCGATGACGATGCCCTCGGCGCCGCTATCGAGGGAGCGCTGGATAAGGTCGGCTGGCGCGCCGGGGTAGGCGGCGATAATATCGACGCGGGTATTGCCCAGCGGCTTAAACTTCAGAGCCTTCGGGCGCTGAGGCTGCTTCTCGCCATTGTTATTGGCAAAGCCATCGGCCTTGGAGGTATCGGACTTGAAAGCGCCGCGGGCAGGAATGACATGATCCGCAAAGGCGATGAACGTGCCGTGGCCCCTATTGGCGCGATCGGTGACGGTCTTCACCGCGAGCGCCAAGTTATCCGGGCCATCTGGATTCGGATCATCAAAGGGGCGCATTGCACCGGTTAAGGCCACCGGCTTCTCACTGTCTTGGAAGGTATCGACAGCGATGGCGGTTTCTTCCATGGAATCGGTGCCATGGGTTACCACAACACCATCGACATCATCGCGACGCAGTTCCTTGTTTACGGCCGTGATAATGCTATCGGTATCGTCCAAGGTCATCGCGGAAGAATCCAGCTTGGCAATGTCTTTGACCTCTAAGGTGAGCTTGTTGTTGTCAAAGGTGCCAGAAAGCGGCTCCACCAACTTGGAACCAGTAACGGTAGGTACTACCGCGCCAGTCTTATCGTGTGTGCTGGCGATAGTGCCGCCGGTAGAAAGGACCACCACGTGTCCCTCGGCGGTGGCGCGTGGACCCTCGCTTTCCGTGGCGGAGGTTTCGGTTGCCTCCGTGGTGGCGGACCCAGAACTGGTGGGGCTGTGCGAGGCGGAAGACTCGGGCGTTGTGGCCGAAGTTTCTTCCGCTGGGCGGTTATCCGGATTCTGGCAGGACGCCAAGAGGCAGGCCGAAGCTATCAGGGCAAGGCCGGTGCGTACCGACCGGCGCAACGTTGGGGTGTGCATATTCCCTCGTTTCTGTGTGGATTTAAGAGCAGACGGCAGGAAACCGTCGTCCGCGTATAAATCCATCTAAAGCATAAAGACGGGGTTGCCGCTGCCACTATGGACTTGCTAACACCGAAACGAGGGGAGAGCAGTTAATCGATGTGCTGATTTGTCGGCGCCACCACCAAAGGTTTTGGCGAGTACTTGGCGCGTAGCTCGCGCAGCACGGTGGCGTGCTCGGCCAAGCGCTTATCTTCCTCGGTATGCGGATGGAAGGGGCGGGCCACCTGTGGCTGACCATCATGATCGAGGGCGATATAGGCCACGGTGGCATGGATGGCGGTTTGCAAGTGCTCACGGCCGCCGCGGGGGTTGCCGGAGCGGACGTGGATAGACATCTGCATCGACCGGGTATCGGTGCGCATCATGCGGGCGTCGACCTCGATGAGGTCACCGATGGAAATTGGGCGGTAGAAGCGGATGCCACCGGCGTAGACGGCCACGGTGCGTTCGGCGGACCACTCCATGGTGCAGGCCGCACCGGCCTCATCGATCCACTGCATGGCCGTGCCGCCGTGGACCTTGCCGCCCCAGTTGACGTCGGTGGGCTTGGCCAGGAAACGATTGACCATGCGCGGTGCATCAGAAGGCCCGTCATAGGTTTGCTTTTCCATCTCCGCCTCGATGGCATTGCGCAGCTCAATGCGGGACTTGGCTGCTTCTTCTACGCGGCACTGTTCATCGGTTTCCGGCACGAAGGGCGGCACCGGGGTGGACTTGCCAGTGGCAGGGTCCTTGGCTACGAAGATGACCAGGCAATCGCAGGCGCGGGTGAAGATGCCTTCGCGCGGGTCAGCCGAAAGCACCTCATTGACGATGTGCATGGAAGACCGGCCGGTCATGGCGATGCGCGAGCGCACCTCCACGATGTGCCCGGAAGGGATGGGGCGGGTGAAGTGAATATGGCCCACGTATGCGGTCACGCAGTACTGGCCGGACCACTGCACGGCGCAGGCATAGGCGGCCTTATCAATCCATTCCAGGACGCGTCCGCCGCTGATGCCGGGGGCGCCGGCCATGGTGACGTCGGTTGGCGATGCCATAAAGCGCAGCGTCAGCGCCGGCGATTTCTGATTTTCCGCAACGGAAGGCGTAGGTGACATAAACAACAAGATAACAGTAGTTATGATGTAGTTATGAAAAAGCCCGTCGATCCCGCCGCTACCCGCGCGGCCGTCTTGGCCATTAAAGACTGGATTGCTGCCCCGGCGGAGCATGATAAGCCAGGTAGGGCCCTGCTTGCCGACGCCGTCCGGCGCACCGCCCGCACCCTCGAAGCCGACGCGCCGGGTCACTCCGTGGAGCTGCGCGTACCCCCATTTGTTGCGGTGCAATGCATTGAAGGACCCCGCCATACCCGCGGCACCCCACCCAATGTGGTGGAGACTGATCCGGAAACCTGGCTGCGCCTTGCCACCGGATTGGCGGACTGGGAAGAGGCCGTAGGCACTGGTCGCGTGGATGCTTCCGGCTCCCGCGCGGGCGAAATCGCGCAGTGGTTGCCGCTCATTCCGTTAGTTTCCGGCGGCGCGACAGGCTAATATAAACGCCGTGGTAGAAGTACATACTCCTAGTATCACCAATCTTGACGATCAGAATGAGCAGGAGCCCCGCGAAGAATGCGGCGTCTATGGCGTCTGGGCTCCTGGGGAGGAAGTCTCCAAGCTAACCTACTTTGGGCTCTTCGCCCTGCAACACCGCGGCCAGGAGGCCGCTGGCATTGCAGTGGGCGATGATGACCGCATCGTCGTCTTCAAAGACATGGGCCTGGTGGCCAATATCTTTGATGAATCCACCTTGTCTGCCCTCCAAGGAAACGTAGCGGTGGGCCACACGCGCTATTCCACCGCCGGCGGCAAGGAATGGTCCAATGTGCAGCCCATGTTTTCTACCTCCTCCACCGGGGTAGACATTGCCCTTGGGCACAACGGCAATCTGGTCAATTACCTGGAGCTGCGCGAGGAAGCCGTGCAACGCGGCCTCATCAAGCCGCACGAGGAATCCGTTTCTGACTCCATGTGCTTGTCCATGCTGCTTGCCGATGGCGTGGATGAAGACACCTCCGTCTTTGACTCCGCCCGCGACCTGCTGCCGCGAGTTAAGGGCGCGTTCTGCTTGACCTTTACTGATGGGCACACCATGTACGCCGCCCGCGACCCACACGGCGTGCGCCCGCTTGTCCTTGGCCGCCTGGCCAAGGGCTGGGTAGTAGCTTCCGAGACCTGCGCGCTCGATATCTGTGGCGCCCAGTTCATCCGCGAAATTGAGCCCGGCGAACTCGTCGCCATCGATGAGGCCGGCATCCGCTCCGTAAACTTCGCGCCGGCCAAGCGTCACGGCTGCGTCTTCGAATACGTCTATCTGGCCCGTCCAGATAGCGATATCAAGGGTCGCTCCGTGAATGCCTCCCGCGTGGACATCGGGCGCCGCCTAGCCCGCGAGTACCCGGCCGAGGGCGCGGACCTCGTCATCCCGGTTCCCGAATCCGGTAATCCAGCCGCCGTGGGCTACGCCCGCGAATCTGGCATTACCTTCGCCCATGGTTTGGTCAAAAACGCTTACGTGGGCCGCACCTTCATCCAGCCGACTCAGACCCTGCGCCAGCTGGGCATCCGCTTGAAGCTCAACCCGCTGCGCGAGGTCATTAACGGCAAGAAGCTGGTCGTGGTGGATGATTCCATCGTTCGCGGCAATACCCAGCGCGCTCTCATCCGCATGCTGCGCGAAGCCGGCGCCGCTGAGGTGCACGTGCGCATCGCCTCCCCACCGGTGAAGTGGCCGTGCTTCTATGGCATCGACTTCGCTTCCCCAGGCGAGCTGATTGCCAATGCCAGCCCCTCCGACGATCCGGAAACCGTCTGCGCCACTATCTGTGACACCATCGGCGCCGATTCCCTGGGCTTTGTCTCCGTTGAGGAGATGGTGGCCGCCACCGAGCAGCCCCGTGCCGAGCTGTGCACCGCCTGCTTCACGGGCGAGTACCCCCTCGGCCTGCCCGCCGGAAACTCCAATGCAGACGCCGTGCGCACCCTGCTCGGCACCGAATAACAAAGGACTTTTGAAACCATGAGTGACAATACC
Organism: Corynebacterium sp. LaCa_205; assembly: GCF_057458085.1. NCBI lineage: Bacteria > Bacillati > Actinomycetota > Actinomycetes > Mycobacteriales > Corynebacteriaceae > Corynebacterium > Corynebacterium sp. LaCa_205. Next base: position 2,061,695 of record NZ_CP190931.1, on the reverse strand, counting down.
TACGCAGCAGCCGGCGTCAGCATCGAAGAGGGCGACCGCGCCGTTGAGCTTTTCGCCCCGCACGCCAAGCGCGCCACCCGACCGGAGGTCCTAGGCGGCTTGGGCGGCTTCGCCGGCCTATTCAAGTTGGGCGATTACAAGGAGCCCATCCTGGCCGCCGGTTCCGACGGCGTTGGCACCAAGCTGGCCGTGGCCCAGGCCATGGACAAGCACGACACCATCGGCATCGACTTGGTCGCCATGTGCGTCGATGATCTCGTCGTCTGCGGCGCGGAGCCGCTTTTCCTGCAGGACTATATTGCCGTGGGCAAGGTCGTGCCGGAAAAGGTGGCCGAGGTAGTCAAGGGCATCGCCGAGGGGTGTGTGCAGGCCGGTGCCGCGCTATTGGGCGGCGAGACCGCCGAGCACCCCGGCATGATGGAAGAAAATGAATACGATGTCTCCGCCACCGCGGTGGGCGTCGTGGAGGCTGATGGCGTGCTCGGCCCCGATAAGGTCCGTGATGGCGACGTGCTCATCGCCATGGGGTCTTCCGGCTTGCACTCCAATGGCTACTCTTTGGCCCGCCACGTCCTTTTGGAGCAGGCTGGCATGCCTCTCGACGGCCACGTAGAAGAGCTGGGCCGTCCCCTCGGAGAGGAGCTGCTGGAGCCTACCCGCATCTACGCCAAGGATTGCCTGGCTTTGGCCAGTGAGTGCTCCGTATCCACCTTCTGCCACGTCACCGGCGGTGGGCTCGCCGGCAACCTCGAGCGCGTCATCCCGGAAGGCCTAGCCGCCGATATTAACCGTGCTTCGTGGACCCCGGGTCAGATTTTCAAGCTCATTTCCTCAGTGGGCAAGGTGGAGCTGGCTGAGATGGAGAAGACCTTCAATATGGGCGTGGGTATGATTGCCGTGGTCAACCCTGAAGACCGCGACCGCGCCCTAGCGATGCTTACTGCGCGCCACATCGATGCGTGGGAGCTGGGCACCGTTCGCTCCGCGTCTGGCGAAGAGCCGCGCGTGCTCATGCACGGCGAGCACCCAAATTTCTAATAGTGTCTTGCCCCGCTAGGGGAGGGCATGAGGAAGGGCCCTAGGAAATCCTAGGGCCCTTGAACTATCCAGCGGCGAGCGGAAGATTAGCGTTCGTCGCGGTCGTCATCCCATTCATCGACGTAGTCGGCGTATGGGTCATCCTCTTCATAATCGCGGGAGTCACCCTCTTGCTGTGCGGCGAGTTCCCGTTGTAGGGACTCGATATCCATCTCGGGTGAGTTGTACTTGAGCTGGCGTGCAACTTTGGTCTGCTTTGCCTTTGCGCGTCCGCGTCCCATGTGCATGACCCCCTTGGGTTAGTAGGGCGCGCCAGGGATTCTTGGGCGCCCCATCGACTTGTCTATTGAGTATCTTCCTGTAAGACACAATAGCCTGTGTGACGAAAAAATTCCGCACCGCCCCCCTAGCTAGTGGGAGATCTAACGTCCGCGCAGCCGGTTTACCGCCTCACGTCCGGCCTTGGGGCCCTCATCTTCGGGGATGGAAGAAGGATCGATGGAAGCCGCCGTATCGCCCACCTCTAGGGTGCCGGCGTCCAGCGCAGAGCGCTTCACGAGGCCTAGGGCAATGGGGCCAAAATCGCAGTCATCCACGATCGTGCCGATGCGGCCTACCTTACGTCCATTGAAAGTAATGTCATCGCCCACATTCGGCCGTTGCGGGGCTGAGCCGTCGAGGTGCAGCTGCACCAATAGGCGAGGGGAGCGGCCGAGGTTTTCCACGCGCGCTACCGTTTCCTGACCGCGGTAGCAGCCCTTATCGAGGTGGACGTGGGCCGGATTATCTGTGCTACGGCTAATCCACTGCGGTACCTCGTGGGGGATGGATTTATTATCTAGATCCGCTGCCAGCTCCGGCTCACGGGCCCGCACACGCTCGGCGGTAAACGCCATAAGCCCGGCCAGTCGCGCGCCGGATTCCTCCAAGAGCTTCGTTGCCTCAACCAAGGATTCGCGCGGAACTCCCAGGTCAACGCGATTGATTCCGGTCCACTGAACCTGGCGGGAAAACTCCACCATGGGTGGTAGGGGAATATCGGTTTCACCCAGGAGGGTGAGGATGGCGATATCAGCCTCCTCTACGGTGACCTCGGACCAAAAGATCATCATGGTGAGGAACTTGAAAAGGGAGTCGAATTGGGCCGCGGGGACGTCGATAAGAAAGGCGTCTTCGGTGCGGACGATATCCATGTGGTGGAGGATATGTCCTTGGATGTCTAGGTCAAGGGCACCGGCGCTAAAGCCCACGGGGGCGGTATCCAGCTTTTGCGAAAGCAAATTATTAAGAAACTCGGCGGCGTCCTTGCCGCTGACACGGATGACGCGGCGTTGGGAACGGTCGATGACTATGGTGCCGCCATCGGCAGCTCGTTGCTCACCCAGCGGATTGCCATAGTGCCAGGCCATGCCTTGGGCATCGAGTACGGTTGCGCCCTGGTGCTCCGCGGCACCGGTGCGTTGCAGAAGAGGCGAAGAATAACTCACAACTACCGATGGTAGGGCATAATCAAAGGTATGAAGTTCTCGCCGCGAAAAGAGCCGGTCATCTACGTTGTGGAGCCCTTTGGAGGGTCGGTACGCAGGCATATGTCTACGCTGCCTCTCGTCTACGCGGATGATGCCGCGGTCACCCGCGGCGATGGCATTTTTGAGTCCTTGCTCGTACGCGGAGGAAAAGCCGCTAACCTGCAGCGGCACGCGCAACGCTTCTGCGATTCGGCGCGCACCATGAATCTGCCGGAACCACCCATGGAGAAGTGGGAAGAAGCCACGCGCCTTGCAATTGCGGATTTCTGCGGGGAAGAGACAGGGGATGCTAAATGCACCTGGACCTATACCCGCGGACGCGCCTCCACGGGGCGGCCGAGCGCTTGGGTCGTGGTGCAGCCCATCGAGGAAAGGGTCCTAGAACAGCGCGCGCACGGCGTAGCCGTAATGACCAGCCCGCGCCTGTGGCACGTAGCTGAGGAATTACCCGCCAAGACGCTCAACTATGCGGCCACGATGGCGATGCTGCGCATGGCGCGAGAGAAGGGCTTTGAGGATCTCATCCTCACCGATCCGGACACCGGAGAAATCCTCGAGGGCGCAACCTCGACCGTGGTGGCCGTCAAGGGAGAGAAACTGCGCACCGCCGCCGGCCGCGGCATCCTTCCCGGAACCACGCAGGCGGCCCTTTTCGCCCACGCCACTAAGGAGGGCTATCGCTGCAAAGCCAAGCCGCTCACCGTGGAGTATCTGGAAAAGGCGGACTCAGTGTGGCTGGTGTCCTCGGTGCGCGTTGCCGCCCGGGTCACCCGGCTTAATGGCAAAAAATTAAAGGCCCCGGATAACGTGGACGTCATTCGAGACCTTATTGATAACGCGCTGGGGGACTAGCCAGCGATACGGGTGAGCTCCGCGGACATGTAGGGGCGCATTTCCCCATCAACCATGCGCTCGTCTACCCAGCCCAGGTTGTTATTGGGCATCAGGCCGTACATGCGCTTGCCCGGCCCCAGGTTTTTCGGTCCGGTTTCGGTGACCATGGTGGAGGCGGACTCCAGCTGCCATGCGCGGTCATTGAACGGCTCGCCGTAGAAGATTTCCACAATGCCGTTGGAAGAGGTGTAAGTGACCTCGATTTCATCCTTTTCAGAAATGCGCCAGAAGCCGGTCTCGCGCACGGAGGGGCCTTCCGGCTTGCCCTCGGTATCAATCTTCCAGGTACGGGAGCTAAACGTGAGGTAATTCTCGCCATCGTGGGCGATGACCAGCTGCTGGCCAAAGGTATATTCCTGGCCCTGCGTATCGTGTGCCTGGCCCTCGCCTTGCCAGACGCCCACGAGGGGGAGCAGTCCTAGCAGGCCGTCGTGCAGCGATGGGCCCTGGCGCAGGTTAGCGGTATCGTCCGGTACCGGGGTATCGCCCAGCTCGAGAGCGGGGATATTGCGGCTAGCGGCGTCTTTCCACTGCTCGGCGGCCTGGTTCACGGCATCGTTGCCGTTGAGCTTTCCCGGATCATTTTCCGGGTGGGAAGCCGCGGTGGTTTCGATGTTTTCGGGAGTGGTTTCATTTTTATTTTCGCTCATGGGCGTCCAGCCTAGTCGTGAACCCGCCTATTTAACTACTAGACTTGGGCCTCGTGCATGCATTGATGATCTCGAATCCCAACTCGACCTCACAAACCAACGCCCTTTTCCGCCAAATCGTTCCTTGCCTACAAGCGGTGGAGGGGCTGCGCCTGAAGGTGCAATTTACGCACCACCCCGGCCACGCCGAAGAGATGGTCAAGGGAATGACCAGGGATGACTATGACGTCATTATCGCTGTAGGCGGAGATGGGACCGTCAACGAGGTAGTCAACGGGCTCCTCGGCCCGGCCGATGGGCAGCGCCCCGACCCCCACTCCATCCCCGCGTTGGCCGTAATTCCTACCGGGTCTGCCAATGTTTTCGTGCGCGCTCTAGGTTTTCCCAACACTCCGGTGGAAGCCACTCACGTATTGGCGCGCATGCTGGAGCGCAACCTCCGTCGCACCATTTACCTGGGCACGTGGAACGATCGCTGGTTTGCCGTCAATGCCGGCTTCGGCTTGGATGCGGATGTTTTGGCGCGCGTGGACCGAGCGCGCGAGCAAGGATTTTCTGCCACTCCACTGCGCTATCTCAATGTTGCCATTCGGGCGTGGAGCCGCGCGCGGAAGAATCCACCGCATATTGCGGTTAAGGCCGAATCCAGCATCGGCGAGCAGCTGCGCAAAGACGATGTGCCGCTCATGTTTACCTCCAATACCAACCCGTGGACCTTCCTAGGCCCTCTGCCGGTTGTGACCAATCCGCGCAATTCTTTTGATGAGGGCCTTGCTCTTTTTGGCCTGGAGGAGTTTAGCGGACTTGGCGGCGTCGTCGGCCTGCTGCACCTCTTTGGTGCCGATAAACGTGGATGGCTCAATAAGCTCACCAAAGAAAAGACCGTGGCCTTCGACGATGCCATGCGCGTCGAACTGGTCTGCCGCGAACCGCAGCGCTTCCAGGCCGACGGGGAATCTGAGGGGCGCTTCGATGCCGTTACCTTAGCCTCCGTGAAGGAAGCCATCGAGGTATTCGCCCCGCAGCATAGGAGAGAAGTCCATAAGCGCACGATGAAGGAAGTGCTCCGGGACTTTATCCGCCTGCGCTAGCCTGCGGCGCAGGTCCCACCCGGTGCTTGGTGTCGGCGGCTTTCTTTTCTGCCTCTTCCACGGCCCTTTGCTCCGAGCCTTCAATCTCCAGAGGAGAGAGTTGGGCCAGCTGCACCTTGATATTGCGGCGCTGTATTTCGAAGGAGATGGTGCCGCCCTGCATTTTTACCGCGGTAGCCTGGGCCGGAAGCGGAAGCTGGCGAGTATCAAAGTTGAGGGAAAAGGCCTTTTGCAGGCGCTCGTCATCGGTGTCATAGACCTGCATGCGAAACTCCGGCCCGACTAAGCGGAGGGTGACTTTGGCGGTGGACTTGTGAGTATCGCCAGGCAGGGTGCCTGTCAGCTCAGCTTCCGCGGAGGTGCCACCGGAAGGGGAGATATCGTCTGGGTTGGCAATGGATAGATCGGTAATTCCCAGCAGGCGGCCCAACGCCACCCCGTCTAAGGAAATGCCGCGCGAGTAGGTAGAAACAGGCGCGCCCTCAATATCGCCGTTCATTACTTGTTCTGGGGTCACTGTAATATCGCGCAGTACGGTCGAAGCATTGACCATTCCCAGCTTGGGCACCTCCACGTCGAGCGCCTTGACCTCCAAATAGGGAATTTCCTTCGAGGCCGCAGCCCACACGTAGGGGGTGCCACCGATAAAGACATCTGGCGTATTTTCCAGCCGTGAATTGGCTTTTACGGCCTGTGCCACCTTGTGTTCCGTGTGCATAGCCACGCAGGCATCCGCCACCCAGGCCGCAATGAATACGCACACCACGAGGAGGATGTGTACGATGCGCCGGTCAATTCTTAGAACACTCACCCCTTCATTCTTACCCTACGTATTCTGGGGTCTATGACTAGCAATGCCTTTAGTATCACGGAAGAAAACCTGCCGGACTCCCCGGAGCTGGAGAGCCGCCTAGAAGAGCTTGCTGAGCAGGCCGAACGTGTGGATGGAATGGCGCCCCTTTCAGAGCAGTTCCTTAATGGCCTCACTGATTCCCGCCTGCAGCATCGCCACTTGGTGGCGTGGGTAGATAAGAAGCCGTGCGGCGTGGCTGGGCTGGATGGTTCCACCGCCGAGCTATTTATCGCCCCGGATTTCCGCGGACAGGGCTATGGGGCTTTGCTTTACGACGCCGCCGCGGAAACCCCCAATCTCCAGGCCTGGGCCCACGGGAACCTGCCGGCCGCACAGGCCCTGGCACACTCCCGAGGTCTGCAGGTCACCCGTAAGCTAGTGGTTATGGGTATTGGGGGAGAAGAGCTCGCTGCTGTCGCCCGTCCCGAGGACGTGCCTTTGACGGCGCTCAATTACTCCGAGTCGGTAGCAAAATGGGGGCAGGAGTTTGTGGAGGAGCAGTGGCTCAAGGCAAATAATGAGGCTTTTTCCTGGCACCCTGAGCAAGGTGGCTGGGATATAGATCGCCTGCACCGCGGCATGGAGGCGGATTGGTTTGATCCCGCTGACCTGCTCTTCTTGTGGGATACGGCAGGAGATCCGGTCCTAGCCGGCTTCCACTGGACCAAATGGCATGCGGAGGAAGCCCCGGGATTCGGTGAGGTCTACGTGGTGGGCTTGGCTGCGGACTATCGCGGCAAGAAATTGGGTGGACCGCTGCTGCAGATTGGTCTGCGTCGCATGGTGGAAAAGGGTGCTCAGCGGGTAATTCTTTATGTGGAAGCGGACAATGATCCGGCGCTGAAAGCATATGAGCGCCTGGGCTTTAAAGTTGATGAAGAACACGTCGTATGGGGTGTATGTGATTAAAGTCATGGGGTGAGCCGTGTTTGTTCACTCAGTGTTCACCTATTGGCACCCTTTTGGTCAGATCCTGCGGATAGCTTTACACCTTGTGAGTTAACCGCACCTGCGCACCTGCATCTCGCCCCAGAAAGCGAAGCGGGATGCGGGAAATATCTCTCTAGGAGATGCGGTTTCCTCGGACAATCAATCTCTGATCTGCACCGGAAAGGGTTTTCCCGTGATTCGCAACTTCAAGCGCACCGCCGCAATCTTCGGCATCGTAGCCGCAACCTCTACCGCTCTCGTAGCTTGCTCTGAGGAGTCTGGCTCCTCCTCCGATTCCGCTGGCGGCGAGGACGTCTCCGGCGAGCTCGTCGGCGACGGTGCATCCTCCCAGCAGAACGCAATGTCTTACTTCCAAACCGCGTTCTCCGAGGATCACCCAGACGCTTCCCTGTCCTACAATGCTTCCGGTTCCGGCGCCGGCGTTGAGGCCTTCACCAACGGCCAGGCTGACTTCGCTGGTTCTGACTCCGCCCTGAAGGAAGACGAGGGCGAGGTCGAGGCTGCCGCTAAGCGTTGCGACGGCAACGAGGCATGGCACCTGCCAACCACCATCGGCCCGGTTGCAATCGCCTACAACCTGGGTGACACCGAGATCAACCTTTCCACCAAGACCCTGGGCAAGATCTTCAAGGGCGAAATCAAGAAGTGGAACGACAAGGCTATCGCCGCTGACAACGAGGGCACCGACCTGCCGGACAAGGACATCACCGTCATCTTCCGTTCCGACGAGTCCGGTACCTCCGCAAACTTCCAGAAGTTCCTGAAGGCCGCTACGGGCGACTGGGACTCCGAGGGCAAGCAGTTCCCGGATTCTGTTGGTGAGGGCGCTAACGGTTCCTCCGGCGTTGCTGACCAGGTTGCAAGCATCGACGGTGCTATCACCTACGTCGAGGCTGGCTTTGCAGACCAGAAGGAAGGCGAGGGCGTTAAGAAGGCCAAGATTGACTTCGGCCACGGCCCAGTTGAGCTCTCCACCGAGTCCGTCAACAAGGCTTTGGAAAACCTGGAGTTCAAGAAGACCGACTCCGAGCACAACATGGTTGTTGACTCTGAGGCACTGTTCTCCTCCAATAACGAGGGTGCATACCCGCTCATCCTGACCACCTACAACATCGTCTGCTCCAAGGGCTACGATGAGGAGACCTCCAAGCTGGTCAAGTCCTTCTTCACCACCGTCCTGGATCACCAGGACGACCAGCTGGCTGAGCAAGGCTTCATCCCGGTTGAGGGTGCTCACCTGGACAAGCTGAAGGCTGCTGTTGACGCTTTGCAGTAAGCGCTAAAGCTGTAAAAGCTTAATACCTCCCGCCCCCACTGCCGCACACGATTCGCGCTTTGGGGGCGCAGGTATGTAACGATATGTTCCATTTTCAACGCTGAAAAGGATTAACAGTCTCATGGCAGACAATAATCTCACCACGGCTCCAGAGCAGGCGGACGCGAATATCACCGCTGCCGAGCGAGTCTCCACCAGCGGACACGAAGAAGTAGCTACCACCAGCTCCAATAGCGGCGTAAAGCGCCCAGGCGATCGTGTCTTTGAGTTCCTGTCCACTGCTTCGGCAACACTTATTACCGTCATGATTGCGGCTATTGCCGCCTTCCTGCTGTGGCGTGCAGTTCCCGCCCTGGGAGTCAACGACGGCGGCATCTTGGGTTTCTTTACCTATGGTGGCCGTTGGGAGACCACCGATACTTCTGCGATGAAGTTCGGTATCCCGACCATGTTCGGTACCACCGTCCTTATCTCCGTCTTCGCCCTCCTGCTGGCTATGCCGGTGGCCCTGGCCATTGCCATCTTCCTGTCCAACTACGCGCCTGCCCGCTTGGTCAAACCTCTCGGCTTCCTGGTGGACATGCTCGCTGCGGTTCCTTCCATTGTTTATGGTCTGTGGGGCTGGCAGGTTCTCGGCCCGGCGCTATCCGGCTTCTACTCCTGGATGGAGTCTTGGGCCGGCGGCTTCTTCCTCTTCCATGTCTTCGATAACTCGCCCTCTTTTGCTACCGGCCGCAACTTGTTTACCGGTGGCATCGTGCTCGCCGTGATGATTCTGCCGATCATCGCGGCCACCGCCCGCGAGGTCTTCGTGCAGACCCCTCCAGGCCAGGTGGAATCCGCCCTGGCGCTGGGCGCTACCCGTTGGGAAGTTATCCGCATGACCGTGCTGCCATTCGGCATGTCCGGCTATATCGCAGGCTCCATGCTCGGCCTGGGCCGTGCGCTGGGTGAGACCATGGCGCTGTACATGGTCGTCTCCCCGCTGATTGACTTCCGCTTCTCGCTTTTCGATGGCGGCACGACCTTCGCCACGGCCATCGCCCTGGCATCTGCCGAGTTCGGTAACGAGATGCGCGCTGGTGCCTACATCGCCGCCGGCCTCATGCTGTTCTTGCTGACCTTCGTGGTCAACGCAATTGCCCGCGCCATCGTGAAGAAGAAGTAAGGAGGGGAGGATCAATGACTACGACAACTAATGCCAAGCCTGCCTCCCAAGGCGGCGCGACATTCCTGGACATCTCCGGCTCCCGCAAGATGACCAATAACATCGCCACTGCAGTGGTCTGGGGCGCAATGATTTTGGCTATGGTCCCGCTGGTGTGGGTTCTGTGGGAACTCATCGCCCGCGGTAGTGGCGTAATCCTCAACCCTGAGTGGTGGACCGCCTCCCAGCGCGGCATCATGAATAGCTCGGCTGGCGGCGGTGCTGCCCACGCAATCGTGGGTACTTTCGTGCAAACCATTTTGGCTTCCGTCATCTCCATTCCCATCGGCATCTTCACCGCTATTTACCTGGTGGAGTACTCCAAGGGTGGATGGCTTGGCCGCATCACTACCTTCATGGTGGACATCCTGTCCGGTGTGCCTTCCATCGTCGCAGCCCTGTTCATCTTCGCCATGTGGATTACCCTCTTCGGCTTCGGCCGCTCTGGCTTCGCCGTGGCGCTGTCCCTGGTACTGCTGATGATTCCGATTGTGGTGCGCAATACCGAAGAGATGCTGCGCGTGGTCCCAATGGACTTGCGTGAGGCGTCCTACGCGCTCGGTGTACCAAAATGGAAGACCATCGCCCGTATCGTTCTGCCTACCGCCCTGTCCGGCATCGTCACCGGCATCATGCTGGCGATTGCCCGCGTGATGGGTGAGTCCTCGCCGGTGCTGGTCTTGGTTGGTTCCTCCTCCGTCATCAATTGGGACGCTTTCAAGGGATCTCAGTCCTCGCTCCCGTTGATGATGCTGGATATGTACAAGGCCGGCGCTCAGCCAGCCGTGCTGGACAAGCTTTGGGGTGCAGCTTTGACGCTGGTTATCCTCATCGCCGTCCTCAATATTGCGGCCCGCATCGTGTCCGCAAAGTTCTCGGTTAAGAAGTAAAACGCCGTAACACTCGATTCCGCCATACACTTGCTAGAGGAGAAACTCCCAAATGTCTAAGCTCGCGCTCAATGACGTGAACATTTTCTACGGCGACTTCCACGCCGTGCAGAACGTGAATATGCAGATCCCGGCCCAGGCCGTGACCGCATTCATCGGCCCTTCCGGCTGCGGTAAGTCCACCGTGCTGCGCACCATCAACCGTATGCACGAGGTCATTCCCGGCGCCTCGGTAAAGGGTGAAATCCTGCTCGATGGCACCAATATCTACGGACCAAAGGTTGACCCAGTATCCGTACGCAACACCATCGGCATGGTCTTCCAGAAGGCTAACCCGTTCCCCACGATGTCCATTGAGGACAATGTCGTGGCTGGCCTCAAGCTTTCCGGTGAGAAGAACAAGAAGAAGCTCAAGGAAGTCGCGGAGAAGTCCCTGCGCGGCGCCAACCTGTGGGACGAGGTCAAGGACCGCCTGGACAAGCCGGGCGGCGGCCTTTCCGGTGGTCAGCAGCAGCGTCTGTGCATCGCCCGCGCCATCGCCGTGGAGCCAGAGGTGCTGCTCATGGACGAGCCTTGTTCCGCCCTAGACCCGATTTCCACCCTCGCCGTGGAGGACCTTATCCACGAGCTGAAGGAGAACTTCACCATCGTCATCGTGACCCACAATATGCAGCAGGCAGCCCGTGTGTCCGATAAGACCGGCTTCTTCTCCCTGGAAGCAACCGGCAAGCCGGGTCACCTGGTGGAGTTCGATGACACCACCAAGATCTTCGAGAATCCTTCCCAGAAGGAGACCGAGGATTATATCTCTGGCCGCTTTGGCTAAAGAGTAGAGAGATTGTCCGAGAAAACGGGCCGGTTCATTCGAACCGGCCCGTTTCTTAGTTTTTATTCCTTAGCGGCGGAACTGACGCTCCAGCTCGGCCATACGGGCCTCGAACTCCGCGTCCTTCTTGCTCTCTTCTAGCTTTTTGGCATAGTCGTGGGGCAGCAGCCCAGTGATCAAATAGATAATGTGGCCGGCAACCGAAACGCAGTGGTCGGCATAGCGCTCGTAATAGCGCGTAATCTGCGAGGTCTCCACTGCCTCTCGGACGGATCCTTCCCACTCGCGCTGGGTCAGGAGGCGCAAAAGATGAGAGTTGATATCGTCCACGGCGTCGTCATCGGCGCGAAGGTTCACGGATAGATCCGCGTCGGGAGTAACGAGAATATTGTGCAGCACAGAACCCATCTCTTCAGTGAGACGGTACAGCTCCTCAAAGTAGCCCATGTAGTTCGCAGGCACCACGGGATCGGGGTGGCGGCGGCGTGCGGAATCCGCGATGTGTTGGGCAAGCTTTCCCATTCGGTAGAGGTCTTCCACGATATAGATGGAAGAGACAACTTGGCGGAGATCCTGCGCCATGGGGTTTTCTAGTGCTAAAAGTTTTACGGCGCGCTCCGAGCATCGAGTGCGGATCTCATCGAGCTCCTCAGTCATAGTGAGAGCTTCTTCGGCAGATTCCAAAACGCCCTGGATTAGCGCCTGTGAGGCCTTATCCATGATGGTGCGCACGGTATCGCACATGACGATGAGGTCATGGGAGAAGTTGTCTAAGTGTTCCCTGTAGGCAGCACGCATGCCAGAAATAATAGCGAAAACTTTCCATTCCCGCGCAACTTAAGTGGAAGATAAATGCACGATACCTATATACCCCAGGGTGTTCTGATGCCCTAATAAGGTTAACCGCCGGAATTCATAATATCTGCGGCGACGGGAACGCATTCATCCTCCGGATCGTCGAGCCAGCCATCTGGCAATGCCACCTTGGAAGGCGAACCTTGGCGGCCTCGGGCACCGTCGGCGTCGGCAGCCAAGGCGTCGGAATCTGCCCATGGGGCTAGGAGCTCTCGCAGTGCGTCGAGGGAATCCACCTTGGCCAAGCCCGCGCGTACTTGGCCGCCGACTGGGAAGCCGCGCAGGTACCAGCCAATGTGTTTGCGAATGTCGCGGGAAGCATTATCCTCGCCATCGTGCTCTGCGAGTAGCTCTGCGTGGCGGAGAATAACCTGGGTAACCTCACCCAGGGTGGGCTCAGCTGGGATGGACTCGCCGCGAAGGGCAGCGCCGAGCTCCGCAAAGAGCCACGGGCGGCCGAGGCAGCCGCGCCCGACCTGCACGCCGTCGCAACCGGTCTGTTCCATCATGCGGCGCGCATCCTCGGCGCGGAAGATATCGCCGTTGCCCAAAACCGGGACTCCAGTGTCTGCTAGGTGCTCTTTTAGTCGGGCGATCTCGTCCCACCGTGCTTCACCGGAATAGCGCTGGGCGGCGGTACGGCCATGCAAGGTAACGGCGGCGGCGCCGGATTCGACGGCGATGCGCCCCGCATCAAGATGCGTATGGTGTTCATCGTCAATGCCTACGCGCATCTTTACCGTTACTGGGATGTCGGTGCCCTCAGTAGCTTTGACGGCGGCGGAGACAATATTGCCAAAGAGGCGTCGCTTATAAGGCAAAGCGGATCCACCGCCGCGACGGGTCACCTTGGGAACCGGGCAGCCAAAGTTCATATCAATGTGGTCCGCCAAGTTCTCGTCCACGATCATCTTTGCTGCCTTGTAAGTATATTCCGGATCCACCGCATAAATCTGCAGTGATCGGGGTTCCTCCTGCGGAGCAAAGGTTGTCATGTGCAGCGTCTTTTCATTGCGCTCTACTAGCGCGCGGGCGGTGACCATCTCACAGACGTAGAGGCCGGAAACCGTGCCAGTGCGCGCCAATTCCTGCTCGCGGCACAACGTGCGGAAAGCAACGTTGGTTACCCCCGCCATCGGGGCGAGGATGACGGGGGAGGAGAGATCGTAGTGTCCAATGCGCAAATTCACGCCCCAATTGTGCTAGTTGACGGGCCAAAATAGCAACTAGGGGCACAGTGGTGGCGTTCCTTATTTCCGTTTTATGGGGTGGGGGTCACACAAATGTGGTGGAAATCTTGCAAAGATTCGCTAATGTGGTCTGTGTAACTAATTAGGACGGCCGTTATTTTGGCTAGTCTCTCGATGAAGGAGGATTACCCTTGTCCGAAAGAATCGCGTATGCCCCGTTTCAAAAGCTCGTAGTTTCGGCAGAAGAGGCTGCTCAGCACGTAAACCACGGTGATCGCGTAGGCATTTCCGGCTTTACCGGCGCTGGCTACCCTAAGGGCCTGCCTACCGCCATTGCAGAAAAGGCCAAGGCCCTGCACGAAAAGGGCGAGGAATTTAAGATCGATGTCTTCTCTGGTGCCTCTACTGCTCCGGATTGCGATGGCGTCCTCGCGGAAGCTGAGGCGATTCGCTTCCGCTCTCCTTATAACTCCGATCCCACCTTGCGTAAGCAGTTCAATGACGGAACCGCGCTCTACCAGGACATTCACCTGTCTCACTCTGGCCAGCAAGTAGAGGAGGGCTTCTACGGTGATTTCCAGGTAGCCATCATCGAGGCTGTGCGCATCACCGAGGAAGGCCACGTCGTCCCGTCCTCCGCCGTGGGCAATAACCTCGAATACATTGAGGCTGCGGATAAGATCATCATCGAGATTAATGAGTGGCAGTCCATCAACCTCGAGGGCATGCACGATATCTACCGCATCGAAAAGCTGCCGAACCGTCAGCCTATCCCTATCACCAAGCCGGGTGACCGCATCGGTACCACCTACATGGAGGTGCCGGAGGAGAAGGTGGTCGCAGTGGTCAAGACCGATGCCCCCGACCGCAACGCGCCGTTTAAGGAGCCGGACGAGATCTCGGAAAAGATCGCTGCAAACTTCATCGAGTTCCTTGAGGGTGAGGTGGCTGCCGGCCGCCTTGAGTATGACAAGTTCATCATGCAGTCCGGCGTGGGCAACGTGCCAAATGCCGTGATGGCTGGCCTCCTGGATTCCAAGTTTGAAAATATCCAGGCCTACACCGAGGTTATCCAGGATGGCATGCTTGATCTTATTGACGCCGGCAAGATGACCATGGCCTCTGCTACCTCCTTTGCCCTTTCCCCGGAGTATGCCGAGAAGATGAACGCGGAGGCAGAGCGCTACCGCAAGCACATCATTCTTCGCCCACAGCAGGTCTCCAATCACCCAGAGGTCATTCGCCGCGTTGGCCTGATTTCTTCCAATGGCATGATTGAGGCCGATATTTACGGCAATATCAACTCCACCAACGTCTCCGGCTCCCGAATCATGAACGGCACCGGTGGCTCGGGTGACTTCACCCGCAACGCCTATATCTCCACCTTCGTCTCGCCGTCCGTGGCCAAGGATGGCGCCATTTCCGCGCTGGTTCCTTTTGTGTCCCACACGGACCACACCGAACACGACACCATGGTCATCATTACCGAGTACGGAGTAGCTGACCTGCGCGGACTGGCTCCGAAGGAGCGCGTGGAGAAGGTCATCTCTGTGGCTCACCCGGACTACCGTCCGCTGCTGGAGGACTACTTCAAGCGTGCCAAGGAAAACAAGTTCCAGCACACCCCGCACGATTTGAAGACCGCCTTCGACTTCCAAGTGAACTTCATGGAAAAGGGCGATATGCGCGGCTAATCTAGCTGCGTCCTGGCAGGCGCTCAGTGCTAAGCTGGGCGCCTTTCGCTTGCCGACGCCCCCCCTAATTAGGACTTTGCAAATGCCGCAAGCTAAGATGTAGCGACGTTGGGCCTTTAGCTCAGTTGGTAGAGCTACGGACTTTTAATCCGCAGGTCGTGGGTTCGATCCCCACAGGGCCCACAACTGGAGCCACCCGGTAGGGTGGCTCCTTTTAGTTTTTCACCATCTTCTTGATGGCGCGCATCGCCTCTTCTAGCTTCTCCGTGGCCACTTCGCCGTCCTCGGCGGCAGCACCGGCCACGCAGTGCTCGATATGGTCTTCTAGGAGCGCGAGTGAGACATTTTCTAGCGCTGACTTCACGGCCGAAATCTGGGTAATAATGTCAATGCAATACTGGTCTTCCTCGATCATGCGATGGATGCCGCGTGTTTGGCCCTCAATACGTTTGAGCCGTGCGAGGTAGCGATCTTTACTTTGTGAATCTGCGTTATATCCGTGCACGTGTGGCTCGTGACAGGAGCACGTTTGATGCTGGTCAGACATGGTTCCTAATCTTTCTGGGGGAGCGATTTTGTAACTAGGTGAGGTCTCCAGTATATTTCTAGAGGTCGCCATAGCGCGACGGGCCCCCATCGTCTAGCGGCCTAGGACACTGCCCTTTCACGGCAGCGGCACGGGTTCGAATCCCGTTGGGGGTACCAACATGAAAGTGTTGGTACGAATTAAATATTCGATTGGCCTTGTGGCGCAGTTGGTTAGCGCGCCGCCCTGTCACGGCGGAGGTCGCGGGTTCAAGTCCCGTCAAGGTCGCAGAAAAGCAGCAATCGTTTCTACGATTGCTGCTTTTTGTTTTGGTACGCTGGCGCCAACTAAGGAATTAGGAGAGTCAGCACTGTGGAACCATACGTAGGGATTGTCGTCTTTGAGCTCGTGTCGCAGGATTCGGAGCTTAGGAATTTCTACCGGGAAGACTTCTTCCTCGTCTACGCAGATTCTGAGGAGGAGGCGCACCACAAGGTTGCTAACCGAGCTCACGAGCAAGAGTATGAAGAGCTGAAGTTGCGCCACATTGTAGATGTTGCTCCGGCCCTGTATGGCTATGTGGACCGAGATTGCGACCTTTACTCGCGACACTTTGCCGCACTGGAAGACTATGAGCGCTTTGAGATGAAATTAGGAGGAAGCGATCCTCTTCAGGCTCCCGAATAGTGTTATGACGTGCTGATTTGGTGAGTGTTGGGAGTCTTCTGTAAAGTAATTATCCGTGCCAGAGAGCACACATAATTTAAAATGGCCTTGTGGCGCAGTTGGTTAGCGCGCCGCCCTGTCACGGCGGAGGTCGCGGGTTCAAGTCCCGTCAAGGTCGCGGAAACCTTCGGGTTTCTGGCCAGATAGCTCAGTCGGTAGAGCACACGCCTGAAAAGTGTGGGGTCGCCAGTTCGATCCTGGCTCTGGCCACAATAATGGCTCCTCTTAAGAGGGGCCATTTTGCTTTAGTATAGGTGCATGGAACACGCTATTGCACACCAGACCGATAAATCCCGTTACGTCCTCACCGTGGACGGTACTGAGGCGGGTGCTTGCTACTACGTAGACGCGGGCGATACCCGCGAGTTCAACCACACGGTCATCAAGGACGCTTTTCGCGGCCAAGGACTGTCTGCGCCGTTGATTAAGGCTGCGCTTGATGATGCCCGGGGCGTCGGCAAGCAAGTCATCGCTTCCTGCTCCGCCGTGGCGCACTTTATAGAAAAGAATCCCGAATACCGCGACCTGCTACGCCCAGAAGGCATATAAAAAGCGGCCCACAAGTGCCTGTGGGCCGCTGGGAGAGAATTTAGATGTAGTAGTCGGGGTCGACCAGTTTGATGCGCTCATTTGGATTGCGTGGGCGGTTCTTGGCCGGGATGCCCACCGCGATATGTTCGGCGGGCACGTCCTTCGTCACTACGGCATTGGCGCCAATGGCCGATCCCTCACCGATCGTGATGGGGCCGAGTACCTTAGCGCCTGCGCCGATGACTACATTGTCCTCGATGGTGGGGTGGCGCTTAGTCTGAGTGAGTACCTGGCCACCGAGGGTGACACCGTGGTAAAGCATGACGCCATCGCCAATCTCGGCGGTTTCACCGATGACGATGCCCATGCCGTGGTCAATAAAGAAGCGGCGACCGATAGTGGCGCCCGGGTGGATTTCCACGCCGGTAAAGAAGCGGTTAATTTGCGCTAATATGCGCGCGGGCCCGCGTAGGCCGCGCTTCCACATCCAGTGCGAAATGCGATGAGACCACACCGCGTGGAGGCCGGAGTACACTATTGCATTTTCGACGTCGCCGCGAGCGGCTGGATCGTGATCTCTTGCATTCGCTAAGTCTTCACGGATGTAGCTCATAATGTTCATGCTCACATAGTACTGGCATAAAAAAGGCACCCGCCAAGGTTGGCGGGTGCTTTTATTCATCCGAAGTGATTTAAGCCTCGCGGATGTCCTCGAAGAGGATGGTGGAGACGTAGCGCTCACCGAAGTCCGGTAGGACAACCACGATGGTCTTGCCCTCAAACTCTGGGCGCTCTGCCAGCTTCAAAGCTGCAGAGACGTTAGCGCCGGCGGAAATGCCTACCAGCAGGCCTTCCTGGGTGGCCAAGTCGCGGGAGGCCTTAATGGACTCCTCGGTGGTGGCGGTAAAGACTTCGTCGAGAAGCTCGCGGTCAAGTACCTCAGGAACGAAGTTGGCGCCGATGCCCTGGATCTTGTGCGGGCCAGCGTGGCCTTCAGATAGGACAGGGGAGTCGGACGGCTCGACGGCGGCCAAGTGCAGGTCCGGATTCTTGGACTTGAGGAAGCGACCCACACCGGTAACGGTGCCGCCGGTGCCTACACCAGCAACGAAGGCATCAACCTTGCCCTCGGCGTCTTCCCAGATCTCCGGGCCGGTGGTCTCCTCGTGCATCTTCGGGTTTGCCTCGTTGGCGAACTGTGCAGCCAGGATAGCGTTGTCGTTCTCGGCGACGATTTCATTCGCCTTGTCGACGGCGCCCTGCATGCCCGCCGCGCCTGGGGTCAGTACAATCTCTGCGCCATAGGCGCGCAGCAGCACCTTGCGCTCGTTGGACATGGTCTCCGGCATGGTCAAGATGACCTTGTAGCCCAAAGTGGCGCCGGCCAGAGCTAGGGCAATGCCGGTATTGCCGGACGTGGCTTCCACGATGGTGCCGCCCGGCTTGAGCTGACCAGACTTCTCAGCGGCCTCAACGATGGCCTTGCCGATGCGGTCTTTCACGGAGTTAGCGGGGTTAAAAGATTCAACCTTGGCAAGCACGGTTGCACCCTTGCCCTCGGTAAGACGGTTTAGGCGGACCAGCGGGGTGCCGCCGATGGTTTCCATAATGTTGTTGTAGACAGCCATTGTATTGACTCCTTTGGGAATCGGATTTGGATTCAAATCGTGTACAACGCAAGGGTACACTACACAAGTAGACCGGTCAGTATATAAATTCTAGACCGGGCATTCGGGCATTCCATGTGGGATTACAACACCGGATAAGCCAGGGGCGATTTCGAATTACCCCCACATGCTGTCTATACTTCCACTCAGTTGCCCGCTGGCCCCCAAATTCCCGGGGGGAAGACGGGTACACCTGCTTGGTTACCCCCGACGAGGAAAGAGTCTCATGGAGTCGCATCGCCTCAAAGATGATGAAGAATCCGTACGCGCGGCGTTATCGTCCCTGAAAACCGCTACAGGTATTCCGGTGACGATGTATGCCACGCTGCTGCCAGACAATCGCTTGCAGATTACGCAGTGGGTGGGCCTACGTACCCCAGCGCTGCAGAATCTGATCATTGACTCAGGCGTTGGTGTGGGTGGGCGAGTGGTGAGCACTCGCCGCGCGGTAGGCGTCTCCGATTACACCCGTGCTACTACCATTTCGCACGAGAATGATCGCGTAATCCAAGACGAGGGCCTGCACTCCATCGTGGCTGTGCCCGTTACGGTCCAGCGCGAAATCCGCGGCGTCCTCTACGTGGGAGTGCATTCACCAGTTCGCCTGGGCGACAAGGTCATTGAAGAAGTGACGATGACCGCGCGCACTCTTGAGCAGGACCTAGCTGTAAATTCCGCGATGCGCCGCGCCGATGGGTCTAAAGGCGGAGCCGCCCGCGGCCACGTTATGAACGGTGCTGAGTGGGAACAGGTACGCTCCACCCACTCCAAGCTGCGCATGCTGGCTAACCGCGTGGAAGACGAGGAGCTGCGCAAGGAACTGGAGACGCTATGTGACCAGATGGTTTCTCCGGTGCGCGTGAAGCAATCCACCAAGCTCTCCGCCCGCGAGCTCGACGTTCTCTCTTGTGTGGCCCTGGGCCACACCAACGTGGAAGCGGCTGAGGAAATGGGAATCGGCGCAGAAACTGTGAAGTCTTATCTGCGCTCGGTAATGCGTAAACTCGGTGCGCACACCCGCTACGAGGCGGTCAATGCCGCCCGTCGCATCGGCGCGTTGCCTTAAGAACCGGTAGCGTAGGCAGTTGTGAAAGATCAGTTTATTGTTTCCGGCGGTGCCCGCTTAGAGGGCACCGTCAAAGTAGATGGCGCAAAAAATAGCGTCTTAAAGCTCATGGCCGCATCCTTGCTGGCGGAGGGCACTACGACGCTGACCAACTGCCCAGAAATTCTGGACGTCCCCCTGATGAAGAAGGTCCTCGAGGGGCTCGGTTGCGAGGTAGTTATCGAGGGCTCTGAAGTCCGGATTACTACTCCTGCGCAGCCACAATCTAATGCGGACTTTGATGCAGTCCGCCAGTTCCGCGCCTCCGTTTGTGTGCTCGGACCCCTGACCTCCCGCTGTGGTCATGCCAAGGTAGCGCTGCCCGGCGGCGACGCGATTGGTTCCCGCCCGCTAGACATGCACCAGACGGGCCTGGAAAAGCTGGGCGCTACCACTCGTATTGAGCACGGTGCCGTCGTGGCAGAAGCCACCCACCTACGTGGCGCGAATATTCGCCTTGATTTCCCGTCAGTGGGTGCAACCGAAAACATCCTCACCGCCGCGGTTCTCGCTGAGGGGGAAACCGTTCTGCATAATGCGGCTCGTGAGCCCGAAATCGTCGATCTGTGCACCATGCTCAAATCCATGGGTGCCGATATCGAAGGTGAAGGAAGCTCGGTGGTGACTATCCGGGGCGTCGATAAGCTGCAGCCCACCCAGCACGAGGTTATCGGTGACCGCATCGTGGCAGGTACATGGGCATATGCCGCCGCCATGACCCAGGGGGACATCACGGTGGGCGGTATCTCACCGCGCCACCTGCACCTGCCACTGGAAAAGCTGAAGTCCGCCGGTGCCGAACTGGAAACCTATGAGAACGGCTTCCGCGTACGCATGGATCAGCGCCCGCAGTCGGTGGACTATCAGACCCTGCCATTTCCGGGGTTCCCTACTGATTTGCAGCCTATGGCCATTGGCATCTCCGCCATTGCGGACGGAACGACGGTCATTACAGAGAATGTCTTTGAATCCCGCTTCCGTTTTGTAGATGAAATGCTGCGCCTGGGTGCCGACGCCCAGGTTGACGGCCACCATGTAGTAGTCCGTGGCAAAGAGCGGCTGTCTTCTACTCACGTATGGAGCTCCGATATCCGCGCAGGTGCGGGCTTGGTGCTTTCTGCGTTGTGTGCGGATGAGACCACTACGGTTCACGATGTTTTCCACATCGACCGCGGTTATCCGAATTTTGTAGAAAACCTGCAGCGTCTCGGCGCCACGATCGAAAGAACTCAAGAAGAAGAGCTCTTTTAACGACGTCCTCAGTACACAGTTTTCCGTAGTGTGCTGGGGATTTGTGTTGTTTGGTTGTGGTGGGCTAGATTAATCCAAGTCGCCGAGAGGTAGCCGGGAGGTTACTTGATGGTGACATTTTGTACGGACTTGGTTCGATGATTTGACTTTGTTCTTTGAGTTGAGTAAGTTTGTACGGGCTGCCGATGAGAGGTTAACGGGAAGTTAATTTTTTGTTGGTTGGTGGTGATGTTTGAGAACTCAATAGTGTGCCAATGTACTTTTTATTTTTTGTGTGCATGGTTGTGTGTTGATTGGTTTGTCTGCCAGCAGGCTTAGTGGTTTGTTGGTTGGTGTGTGCCGGTTGGGTATGTGGAACACGTACCTTTTTGAATGCTGTTTGGTGTTTCGGCTGCATTGAGATGGATTGGTTGGCATGTGATTGTGTTTACCTTTTTTGGTTTCCTCTTTTTGACCCCGTCGGGTTGAGGGGACTGTTTATTTTTTCTTTGTAGTAATTTTTTGGACGCCAGCATGAGCTGCATTTTGTGTGGTTTGTGGTGGTTTGTTCTTTTGTTGGGTTTCGGGCTTTTCACGGCCTGTTTCGGATTTGTTCTGAAATTTTTTGTGGAGAGTTTGATCCTGGCTCAGGACGAACGCTGGCGGCGTGCTTAACACATGCAAGTCGAACGGAAAGGCCCTGCTTGCAGGGTACTCGAGTGGCGAACGGGTGAGTAACACGTGGGTGATCTGCCCTGCACTTCGGGATAAGCCTGGGAAACTGGGTCTAATACCGGATAGGAGCCATTTTTAGTGTGATGGTTGGAAAGTTTTTTCGGTGTAGGATGAGCTCGCGGCCTATCAGCTTGTTGGTGGGGTAATGGCCTACCAAGGCGGCGACGGGTAGCCGGCCTGAGAGGGTGGACGGCCACATTGGGACTGAGATACGGCCCAGACTCCTACGGGAGGCAGCAGTGGGGAATATTGCACAATGGGCGCAAGCCTGATGCAGCGACGCCGCGTGGGGGATGACGGCCTTCGGGTTGTAAACTCCTTTCGCTAGGGACGAAGCTTTTGTGACGGTACCTAGATAAGAAGCACCGGCTAACTACGTGCCAGCAGCCGCGGTAATACGTAGGGTGCGAGCGTTGTCCGGAATTACTGGGCGTAAAGGGCTCGTAGGTGGTTTGTCGCGTCGTCTGTGAAATTCCGGGGCTTAACTCCGGGCGTGCAGGCGATACGGGCATAACTTGAGTACTGTAGGGGTAACTGGAATTCCTGGTGTAGCGGTGAAATGCGCAGATATCAGGAGGAACACCGATGGCGAAGGCAGGTTACTGGGCAGTTACTGACGCTGAGGAGCGAAAGCATGGGTAGCGAACAGGATTAGATACCCTGGTAGTCCATGCCGTAAACGGTGGGCGCTAGGTGTGAGGGTCTTTTCACGACTTTCGTGCCGTAGCTAACGCATTAAGCGCCCCGCCTGGGGAGTACGGCCGCAAGGCTAAAACTCAAAGGAATTGACGGGGGCCCGCACAAGCGGCGGAGCATGTGGATTAATTCGATGCAACGCGAAGAACCTTACCTGGGCTTGACATACACCGGATCGGGCTAGAGATAGTCTTTCCCTTTGTGGCTGGTGTACAGGTGGTGCATGGTTGTCGTCAGCTCGTGTCGTGAGATGTTGGGTTAAGTCCCGCAACGAGCGCAACCCTTGTCTTATGTTGCCAGCATTTGGTTGGGGACTCATGAGAGACTGCCGGGGTCAACTCGGAGGAAGGTGGGGATGACGTCAAATCATCATGCCCCTTATGTCCAGGGCTTCACACATGCTACAATGGTCGGTACAACGCGCAGCGACACTGTGAGGTGGAGCGAATCGCTGAAAGCCGGCCTTAGTTCGGATTGGGGTCTGCAACTCGACCCCATGAAGTCGGAGTCGCTAGTAATCGCAGATCAGCAACGCTGCGGTGAATACGTTCCCGGGCCTTGTACACACCGCCCGTCACGTCATGAAAGTTGGTAACACCCGAAGCCGGTGGCCCAAACTTGTTAGGGAGCCGTCGAAGGTGGGATCGGCGATTGGGACGAAGTCGTAACAAGGTACCCGTACCGGAAGGTGCGGGTGGATCACCTCCTTTCTAAGGAGCTTTATTATTTGGGCACAGTTGTGCCTTGTCCTGCCACTTTGTGGTGGGTGTTGGTTGAGTGTGCGAGTGTCATGCTGCCAACGTTGTTTGTTTGAAAATTTCCGGGTGGAAGATACACCTTTAAGACAAAGACCGAGTGTTTGAATGGCGCTTTGTGACACACAGTGTCGTGCACAGTTTGAAAAAAGTATTTGTTTGTATGTTGGTGCATTGTTGGGTGTCTGGGGCATTATCCCCTTTTTGTGGTGCCTGACCATATGACTGGTGGACACAGTGTGTGTGCTGGTTTGTGGTTGGGGTGTTGTGTGAGAACTGTATAGTGGACGCGAGCATTAAACACGTATGGCAGGCTGCGCTTTTGTGTGGTGTGTTGTGTGTGTTTGTGTGATTTCTTTTTTGTGTTTATTTTGTCAAGTTCACTTGTGTGGCCGCCCGCGCTTTTTGTGTGTGGTGGTTTGTGTGTTCGTTATTAAGGGCGCATGGTGGATGCCTTGGCATGCTGAGCCGATGAAGGACGTGAAAGGCTGCGTTAAGCCTCGGGGAGTTGTCAATTAAGCGTTGATCCGAGGATGTCCGAATGGGGAAACCTGGCCCTGGTTATGTGGGGTTACCCTTCAGTGAATTCATAGCTGTTGTGGGGGTTTACGCGGGGAAGTGAAACATCTCAGTACCCGTAGGAGAAGAAAATAATAATGATTCTGCTAGTAGTGGCGAACGAACGTGGATGAGGCTAAACCGTGTGCATGTGATACCTGGTAGGGGTTGTGTGTGCGGTGTTGTGGGCCCTGATGTGCGGTGACTACCATTGCCGCGCCCTCGCATTGTTGTTAGGTGAAGTGGTTTGGAATGGCCTGCCGGAGTAGGTGAGAGTCCTGTAGCTGAAGATGATGATGTGTGGGTTGTTGGGTTGCCCGAGTAGCAGCGGGCTCGTGGAATCTGCTGTGAATCTGCCGGGACCACCCGGTAAGCCTAAATACTCAGTGTGACCGATAGTGTATGAGTACCGTGAGGGAATGGTGAAAAGTACCCCGGGAGGGGAGTGAAATAGTTCCTGAAACCATGTGCTTACAATCCGTCAGAGCACCGTGTGTGTGTGATGGCGTGCCTTTTGAAGAATGAGCCTGCGAGTCAGCGGCATGTCGCGAGGTTAACCCGTGTGGGGTAGCCGTAGGGAAACCGAATCCTAATGGGGTGTCAAGTGGCATGTCCTGGACCCGAAGCGGGGTGATCTACCCATGGCCAGTGTGAAGCAGCTGTAAGAGGTTGTGGAGGCGCGAACCCACGTAGGTTGAAAACTGCGGGGATGAGCTGTGGGTAGGGGTGAAAGGCCAATCAAACTCCGTGATAGCTGGTTCTCCCCGAAATGCATTTAGGTGCAGCGTCGTATTATAGCTTGGTGGAGGTAGAGCGACTGGTTGGTTGAGCGGGACTACAATCTTAGCAATGTCAGCCAAACTCCGAATGCCACTAATTGTGTTGTACGGCAGTGAGACTGTGGGGGATAAGCTTCATAGTCGAGAGGGAAACAGCCCAGATCGCCGGTTAAGGCCCCTAAGGGTGTACTAAGTGGAAAAGGATGTGGGATCGCGAAGACAGCCAGGAGGTTGGCTTAGAAGCAGCCATCCTTGAAAGAGTGCGTAATAGCTCACTGGTCGAGTGGTTCTGCGCCGACAATGTAGTGGGGCTCAAGTACACCGCCGAAGCCGCGGCAACAATTTTTTGTTGGGTAGGGGAGCGTCGTGCATGGGTTGAAGCGTTACCGTAAGGAGGCGTGGACTGTGTGCGAGTGAGAATGCAGGCATGAGTAACGAATTGATAGGTGAGAATCCTATCCGCCGGATGACTAAGGGTTCCTGGGTCAAGTTCGTCTTCCCAGGGTGAGTCGGGACCTAAGGCGAGGCCGACAGGCGTAGTCGATGGATAACCAGTTGATATTCTGGTACCCGTACATGCGCGCCCATGATAAAGCACTGATACTAACCACCGCGGATGCATTGCTGGTCTTCTTTGAAGTCTGGTGGTGTTGATGTCGTGGGGCCTGATGTGTGGTTCAAGTGATGGGGTGACGCAGTGAGGTAGCCACGCCACTTATTGGATTGGTGGTGTAAGCGTGCAGACCGTGTGGTAGGTAAATCCGCCGCACATTTTGGTTGAGGCGTGATGCGTAGACCCATTGGGGTTGATGGTGGTGATCCTGTACTGTCGAGAAAAGCCTCTAGCGATGTGTGTGTATGGCCCGTACCCTAAACCGACACAGGTGGTCAGGTTGAAAATACTAAGGCGTTCGGGTGAACTGTGGTTAAGGAATTCGGCAAAATGCCCCCGTAACTTCGGGAGAAGGGGGGCCCTACGATGTGAGCATCCTTGCGGTGTTAAGCGTTGTGGGGTCGCAGAGAATAGAGGGAAGCGACTGTTTATCAAAAACACAGGTCCATGCGAAGACGTTAAGTTGATGTATATGGACTGACGCCTGCCCGGTGCTGGAAGGTTAAGAGGACCGGTTAGTCAACGTTGTTGGCGAAGCTGAGAATTTAAGCCCCAGTAAACGGCGGTGGTAACTATAACCATCCTAAGGTAGCGAAATTCCTTGTCGGGTAAGTTCCGACCTGCACGAATGGCGTAACGACTTCTCTGCTGTCTCAACCACAGGCCCGGTGAAATTGCACTACGAGTAAAGATGCTCGTTACGCGCGGCAGGACGAAAAGACCCCGGGACCTTCACTATAGCTTGGTATTGGTGTTTGGTTCGGTTTGTGTAGGATAGGTGGGAGACTTGGAAGCTATCACGCTAGTGGTGGTGGAGTCGTTGTTGAAATACCACTCTGATCGGATTGAGCATCTAACCTTGGCCCATGATCTGGGTTGGGGACAGTGCCTGGTGGGTAGTTTAACTGGGGCGGTTGCCTCCCAAAATGTAACGGAGGCGCCCAAAGGTTCCCTCAGCCTGGTTGGCAATCAGGTGGTGAGTGTAAGTGCACAAGGGAGCTTGACTGTGAGACAGACATGTCGAGCAGGGACGAAAGTCGGGACTAGTGATCCGGCACCTACTTGTGGATGTGGTGTCGCTCAACGGATAAAAGGTACCCCGGGGATAACAGGCTGATCTTCCCCAAGAGTCCATATCGACGGGATGGTTTGGCACCTCGATGTCGGCTCGTCGCATCCTGGGGCTGGAGTAGGTCCCAAGGGTTGGGCTGTTCGCCCATTAAAGCGGCACGCGAGCTGGGTTCAGAACGTCGTGAGACAGTTCGGTCTCTATCCGCCGCGCGCGTTGAAACTTGAAGAAAGCTGTCCCTAGTACGAGAGGACCGGGACGGACGTACCTCTAGTGTGCCAGTTATCCCGCCAGGGGTATCGCTGGTTGGCTACGTACGGAAGGGATAACCGCTGAAAGCATCTAAGCGGGAAGCCTGTTTTAAGATGAGGTTTCGTTAAGGTCCCCTAAAGACGATAGGGTAGATAGGCCAGACCTGGACGCACTGTAAGGTGTGAAGGCTACTGGTACTAATTGACCACAACAAACACCAACACACACTATGTGTGCTGGCAAAACAACAAAAACAAGAAACAACAAATTTGTCACTGTCGTGACCGCGTCCACTATGCAGTATCTGACACAACACCCAGACACCCATGAAGAGGGTAGATGTTCTGAAGGTTTGTCGGTGGTCAATAGCTGCAGGGAAACGCCCGGTCCCATTCCGAACCCGGAAGCTAAGCCTGCACACGCTGATGGTACTGCAACCGGGAGGTTGTGGGAGAGTAAGTCACCGCCGACACCAAACAACAAAAACACAACAAAATACAAACAACAAAGAAGAGGACGGTATACCACCGCCCTCTTCCTTGCGTTTTACCAGCCCTCCCAGCTGGTGGAAGCCGTAGGAACAACACACATACGTGTTGCCCCTACGGCTTCCTTTTGCGTTTACACTCATCGTTCTAGGCCAGCCCACCAACCGCACAACGATGGCTTCAACATCCACCATAATGGGAAGTCGGAAACCAACCCTCAACCTTTCCTTTTACCCCCGTTGCCTAGTGAAGGTCGACTCCGGGGTTCCCTGCGGGTTTAGGTCACCCTATTCGAACAAAAACACCCCCATCGCGCGCATATGTCCGGCACCTGGGATAGTATACGAGCATACGTTAGAAAACACATACGAACCCCTACGTCCTGTTGGAGTGCACCTCGTGACTGCCACACTCGCCCCACCCGAGCCTGATGTTGCTCTCGACTATCCCGACACTCTCCTCATTGCCAACCACCCCGATACTGATCCCCTAGACGAAGATGATATGCCGGAAGCGTTCTACACCACCAACGCACCCGGCAACCACATCGGTAAAGCCGGCACCTACACCCGCAAAACCTCCTGGTTCCTCTACCGCGCAATCCTCCCCCAACTAGACGACGACGTCGACTTAAGCCTCACCAGCCTGGCTAAAGACCTCGGCATCTGCTATTCCAAACTCCTCGGGTATATCCGCGCCCACTACCGCATGTGCCAACTACCCCTCGTTACCGAAGTGCAAGGCCACCACTGGATACTCGATCTGACCAAACTGCGCATCATCGACCGCGAACTATACCGCCTAGATAACAACCTAGATGACCTCGAAGCCATCGACGCAGCACTCGCAGACTTCCTCACCCCCACCACACCAAACGAAACAGTACCCACCGACGCCGACCTACGCCGGTTTATCCGCACCTTCATCGATACCCACCTTTGCCCAGAAGACAAAGAACAACAGCCCGAACCCCGCCTTCGAATTCATATCAATCCAGACCACACCACCACCCTGTCACTGACCTGCGACCGCGCCACAGCCGCCATCATCGCCCACCACATCGACGCCTACGTCAATAAAGCGAAAACCACCGCAGCACAAGGACTTATCGACCTCATCTTGGAAGACACCCACACCAGCGTGGCTATCAACACCTTTACCACCAACCCAGAAGCAAACAGCGTCTATGTTCCTGGTGCCGGATGGATAAACATCAACCAAGCACCCATAGACCACGCTTTCGTGCGCTGCCTAGTCGCCGATGACGTTGATGGTTACACCCCAAATGTTGACATCCGCGCCTACACCCAAGGCAGAGACGCCACCTGCCGCTGGCCCGGCTGCACCATCCCCGCCACACGATGCCAACTAGACCACCGCATTGAATACCACCAAGGCGGACCGACCAGCCCAGACAACCTAGTAAACCTCTGCCAACACCACCACAACATCAAAACCGACCGCCGCGTCCACTACATCCTCGACCACATCACCGGCACCATCGCCTGGCTCCACCGAGACGGCACCTACCAACTAGACCACCCCACCGGGCCCCTAGCCACACACCAAACACACTGGAACCACACCTGGGCACAATACCTCGCACTACAACAACAAAGAACAAAAAGAGGAACGGCAACAGATTAGGTTGATGGCAACCGGAGTACGGCTCCATGATTGATCTCGCCATGCCTTAGTGTGCCGTTTTCCTCCTCTGGGATGATGCTGGCCGTCGTTCATGGTAGCTAAACTATAAGAGGTAATTTCCCATTTACAAGGAGAATTTGTTTCATGACTGATGCTGCGGCTCGCGCCGTTGACTTGTTCAAGCAATACGGAAGCGATGACACAGCCGTTGTGGCCCTGGATCATGTTTCCATTGAGTTCGGCAAGAGCGAATTCACTGCGATCATGGGCCCATCGGGCTCCGGTAAGTCGACGCTAATGCACACTATGGCTGGTTTGGATTCCGCGACTTCCGGTTCGGCGTTTATCGGCGATACCGATATGTCGGCGCTCAACGACAAGGACATTACGGCGCTGCGCCGTGATCGGCTGGGCTTTATTTTCCAGTCCTTTAACCTTGTTCCTACGCTGACTGCCGCGGAAAACATCACGTTGCCGACCGACATTGCGGGTAAGGACGTCGATAAGCAGTGGTTCGAAGAGGTAACTCGCCGTCTAGGCTTGGCAGAGCGCTTGGAGCACCGACCGGCTGAGCTATCAGGCGGTCAGCAGCAGCGCGTGGCCTGTGCCCGCGCGCTGGTTTCCCGTCCGGAAATTATCTTCGGCGATGAGCCAACCGGCAACCTGGACTCCAATTCTTCGGCCGAGGTGCTCGATATTTTGCGCACGGCAGTGGACAAGGATGACCAAACCGTGGTCATCGTGACGCACGATGCGAAGGCAGCGTCGTACGCGGACCGAGTGGTTTTCCTTGCTGACGGCAAGCTTGTCAACGAGTTGCACAATCCGACGATGGAGGCCATTCACCAGGTAATGGCGGAGATTGAGGGCTAAATGGCACGCGGAAATGCAATGCGCAGGGTGTCCCTGCGCAATATCGTGGCGCATAAGTTGCGCCTTGGGCTGACAATTCTCGCGGTGGTCTTGGGCACAGCGTTTATTGCCGGCTCGTTTATGTTCACCAATTCGCTGAAGTCTACTTTTGACTCCGCCGTGGATAATGAATTTCGTGGCGTGGATGCGGTGGTGAGCCAGAAGGACGACAATGGCGCGAAGCTGGATGAAAAGCTTCGCCAGAAGTTGGCCGATGATGAAGATGTCAAGAACATCAATATTGCGGATTCGGAGACTGTCGTCGCAGCCAATGAGAACTCGGAGGCCTATCAGACTCAGGGCGGTACGGCCAGCGTTGTCCCGTTTTATCCAGAGGATAAGGTCGTTGGCGGTGCCGATAAGCTAAAGGAGGGCGAGGAGCCGAGCGGTAAGGACGAAGTCCTTGTCAATTCCTCCGCGGCGGATAAATACGGAATCTCCGTGGGACAAAAGCTCATTGTGGTTCACCCCGATGAGCAGGATACGGTTACCGTTTCTGGTATCTCGGAGCCCGCCGTCGACCAGGGCGATAGCATCGTGCTGAGCATGGCCGAGAAGGACTACCTGGAGCGCTACGGCGATCCGAGCCAGCTCAAGGTTTCTGCGGCCGAAGGCGTGGATGCGAACGCCTTGGTGGATCACCTAAATGACAAATATGACGTCAAGGCGGAGTCGGGCGAGCGCCTGGCGGAGGAAACCTCTGAGATGATGTCCTCCGCCTTGAAGTTCATTAACTACTTCCTCATTGCGTTCGGCCTGATTGCACTGCTGGTGGGCACGTTTATCATCGCTAATACCTTCTCTATGATTGTCGCGCAGCGCACCAAGGAATTCGCTCTCCTGCGCGCGCTGGGCGCTTCCCGCCGCCAGATTACGAACTCGGTGGTGGTGGAATCTGCCATCGTGGGACTTCTGGGTTCCATTGTCGGCGTTGTTGCCGGCATGGGCTTGGTGGCCATCATTAAGGCAGTAATGAGCGCGAAAGGAATGCCGTTCGACGGTGGCTTGGGCCTGAGCGTTTCGGCCATCGTGGTCCCGATTATTTTGGGCACCATCGTGACGGTCGTGTCCGCGTGGGCCCCGGCACGGCGCGCAGGTCGCGTGCAACCGGTTGAAGCGATGCGCACCACCGAGTCTGCTTCTGCGTCTTCCCTGAAGGTCCGCACAATTTTCGGTGCCATTATTTTGCTGGTTGGCATTGTTGCGGCGTTGGCAGGCGTGCTTTCCGACGGCGAGACGAACGTCCGCGCCGTCCTCGTCGGTGTGGGCGCGTTCGGGATCATTGTCGGATTCTTCTTGGCTGGCCCAGCCCTGTCGCTCCCTTTGGTGCCGACGGTAGGCAAGGTAATCGGTGTGCCTTTCGGTGCTATCGGTTCTTTGGCGGCGACGAACTCGCGTCGCAATCCACGCCGCACGGCTGCTACTGCATTTGCCCTGACCCTAGGCGTGGCCTTGGTGACGGCTATTGGCATGCTTGGCGCGACGATGAAGTCCTCCGTGGCCGATACCGTGGAGCAGAACATCACCTCCGATTACCTCCTTTCTGGCCCTAGCTCCGGTGAATTCCCAACACCGAAGGACACTGGTAAGCGTGCGGCTGAGGCTGAGGGCGTAGATAAGGCCATCACCATCGGTATGGCTCCGGTGACCGTTGATGGTCAGGCATCGATGGATTATGGTCCGCAATTCCAGCAGACCACGACTGCGGATGGAGATCCGTCGTCGATGATTGCGCTCGATATGGTCGAGGGCGATGCCAACTTGGATAAGGGATTCATTGCTACCGAAGACTTTGCCAAGGAACACGGCTGGAAGGTAGGAGAGACCTATAAGGTAGCTTCTGCGGAAAAGGACAAGAAGGCCGAGGCCAAATTGGTCGGCATCTTTAAGTCCACCGATGTGGTGCAGAATATGGTGCTCTCGCAGGAGGTAGCTGAAAAGGTTGCACCGGAGAAGTCCTTTACCGTCCAGATGGTGGGCGTCTTGGGTCAAGAAGGCTATGACAAGGAAGAACTGCGCCATAACTTGGAGGATGCGGTCAAGGATCTGGTTGTGGTTCAGGTCAATTCCGGTGAGGAGTATGCGGGCCAAGCTGCAGGCTTTATTGACCAGATGCTCTCCATCCTTTATGGTCTGCTCGCCCTTGCCGTCATTATTGCGGTGTTGGGCATTGTCAATACCTTGACCTTGGGTGTAATCGAGCGCCGCCAGGAGATCGGTATGTTGCGGGCTGTGGGCACACAACGCCGCCAGATCCGCACGATGATTACCCTGGAGTCCGTGCAGATCGCGCTCTTTGGCGCGGTGATGGGCATCCTCATTGGGCTCGGCTTGGGCTGGTCTTTCATCAAGATCCTCGGCGATGAGGGACTAGACTCTGCGCAGATTCCGTGGGCGATGGTGCTCATTATGCTTGTGGGCTCGGCCCTCGTCGGCATTATCGCGGCAGTATGGCCGTCGCACCGCGCGGCGAAGACGCCGCCATTGGAAGCAATCGCCGACTAGCTGCCTAGTCTAAGGCCTCCCCTCATCACACGTTGAGGGGAGGCCTTAATGCTTTTACGCGGCCATCCATGCCTTGACTGCCGATACCGCATCCTTGGTCTTCATATCGGGCAGGTAGGCGTGCATGGTGGCCAGCGCGATGGAAGGAAGCTTCAATTCATCGTGATAGCACAGGTACCACGGGTGCTCCTCGGGCTGGAATTTGCGCTTGCTGGCCGCGAGGGTGCGGAAGCCATAGAGAGGTTCTACTTCCTCCCCAATGCGATTGAGGGCGACGTCGAGCCAGTTAGGCTCGTCAGGCTGTCCAGCCAATGGCGCACCGGACAAGGAGATCCAGGCAAGGCCTTCGGACTGGGCAATGAGCATAGCCTCTGAGATGAGGAGCTCAATTACTCCCTTAAAGCCGTGCTCGTTGCGGCGCATGACGTCGAGAACGTAACCGGCAATAGCACCATTTTCGTATACCGGCATCCAACTGGTCACACCATGCAAAGTGCCGTCGGCGGACTCAGCAAGCAAAAGCCGGGTGCCGGTCACCGTCATTTCTTCTAAGCCGCCGAGGGTAAAGCCCATCTCGGGTAGGGCCTTGTCGGAAACCCAGTCCTCGCTGAGTGCGCTAATGCGGGCGATAGAAGCAATATCTAGCTCCTCCCACGTGGTCCACCGAGTGCTAACGCCTTCCTTCTCGGCTTTGTTTCGGGCCGTGCGCACATTTTGGAATTTCTTTCCTTTGAATTCCACGGATTCGCAGTTGAGGACTGCTTCTTCTGCAACTTGAAGGCGCTTGAGCTGCGGGTGAGCATCCGCGAACTGCGCATTGACGGAATACCACGCCACGGCCCAGCCTTGCTCGGAGGCAAAGCGCTCGAATTCGGCGCTGATATCGCGGCCGACGGGGGCGCCCAGCGTGAGCGCAATGCCATTGGAGACACGATAGGCCACATAGGAGTCACCGTGGAAGAAGTACCGGTTGGATTTCCACAGCGTCATAAAGGAAAGATGATCGCCGGTGCCGGATTCGAGCAGGCGGCGGGCCGAGTCGCGGTCGGATTCTTGCGCAGGGTCAACGGGCCGAGAAAAGCCAAGGTAGAGCCGGACTGCCAGCAGGATCCAGAAGGCGTTTCCAACCCATAGGTAGATGAACCAGGAAAACATCGTTGCCGGCGCGACGTGGTGGGGAAGGATAAGCGCAACAACGGCCGGAACGAAGCGCAAGGGAGTCTCTGCGAGGATGTCGGCAAGATTTGCTGGGGGAACGGTGTTGTGCAACGAGGCCGTAAGGATCCACAAGCCCGCGCCGAGGGAAGAGGCAAGGATGGCGAAGACAATAGTGCGGGAGAAAAATGCGCGGTTTTCGCGGATCCGGAAGAGCGAATAATTGATAAGCAGCATGAATAGCGCCAAGAGCCAGGGCAGGATGACGAGCACGAGGTTGGGCAGGAGGTAGCTCAGGCGGGAATCATCCCAAAGCTGGTAGGTCAGCAACGCGATGGCCAGTACTTGGGTGATAACCGCCATCCACCAAGCGAGCACGCGGCCCCGCATGAGACCAAAGCACACCACCAGCTGGATGATGAATGGCATGATATTGGCTACCAAGGCGCCGATGCCTTGGGCACGGGCGAGATCGACTGCGGCAGTGCAACTGGTAGAAGTTAGCGAATCTGCGCAGACTTGAGTGGCCTCCAGAGCCGAAAGGTGTGGTGCCCACAGGAGCTGTGTGATTTGGGAGAACGGACCTTCGGCCATGGGGTCGAGTGCCACGAAGGCAGGGCCAATGGCTACGCAGGCGATACCGACGGCGAGGAGCACGCGACGCTCCCTGATGGAAGGCGGCGCGGATTCGGGCTTAAAGAGCAATTGGCCAGCCGTAATGGAAAGCATGGCGGCGACGATGCCGAGAACATCTGACATGGTGCCGGAGTAGAGCACAAAAGTGGCGGTAAGCACGATAAGCGAAACGCGCAGTCGGCGGCGCCATAGGCGGGGGAGTAAAGCCGAAGCAAAACCAGCGGCACCGGCGATAAAGCCGATAGGGGTGAGGAAGGTATCGCTCAATAAGTCATTGCCCCATCGATTTAGGCCTACGGTCTCAATGCCGCGGGCGAGCACGATGGACAGCGGGACGCTGATGAGCTGGGAGACAACTCCTACCGCCAATGTGCGCAAGGACCCTAAGCGCCATTCAGCGGGAACGAGCCAGAGCACGATGAGCACGGACAAAATAATGGCGCCACCGGGGTGCGCGGTAGTCAGCGCCAGCCAGTGGGAGGTGGGGAAATCCACTAGGTGAAGTGCCCACATAATGACTAAGACGGCTAGGGAAACGGGAAACCTGGTCAGGATGGTTTTAAGAACGGACATCGTGGGCTCCAATTCCATCGAAGGGATCCTTGATAGCGGTCATTCCACCGCGGCTAGCGGCCCAAGCGAAGGATTCGCGCAGGGCTGGGCGCCACACCTGGAAGGAGTGGCCGCCGGGCCGGGTGCCAAAGTAGGTTTTCATGCCGGCGGCGCGGGCGGCATCGGAAAGCGAGCGCAAAGCATTGACCGAAGCAGTGTCCTTATCGCCAGCGATGAAGATGGCTTGGGTAGAGAAGTGCTTGTGGGCGAGCAGGTGGGCGGGGTCTTGGTCATTGAAGGCGGATTCGTCCCCGGCGAAGAATTTCTTCACCGTCGCCGCGTGGTTGCCAATGGTGGGCTCAGCCTCGCCGGAAATGTCGATGATGGAACCATAGGCTTCGGGGCGGTTGGTGGCGATCTGTAGGGAGCAGGTGCCGCCGTAGCTTAATCCGCCCACCGTCCAGGTGCGCTGATCCGGGTTGACTTTGAATTTTTGTTTAATGGCCTGTGGTACGTCCTGGCTGAGGTAGGTCATTACCTTAGCCTGGGAGCTATCGGCGCAAATGGGGTTGGCGGTTTCAGAGCCGGTGGCGTCCACGGCTATGACGATGGGGCTGCGGCCCCCGTTAGCCGCCTGGAATTGGTCTGCAGTTTCGGCTGCCTCGCCCGAACCGAACCACTGATCCGGGCCGCCCGGGTTGCCGTGCAGGAGCACGATGACAGGCAAGGTACGGTCCGTCCAGTATGCCGGCGGAATATACGCGGTGGCTTGTCGAGCGGCGAAATGGGAGGTGGTGCCGGGAAGATCGACATGGACGATGGCTGCACCAGACTTGGTGTGGGAAAATTCTTCGTAGCTCATTTCCTTTGCCACAGGGCGCGGGTCAAGGGACGCAATATCTGGATAGGTTTGGTATTCCATGTTGACGATGCCGACCGTGGCCAAAAGGGAAAAGATTCCGGCGGTGACCGTGACAATCTTAGGTTTGCGTACTAGCGCCGCCACGGGGACGAAGGCGGCGAGGAAGATGTACCACGGTACTTGCCAGTGACGGAGTAGGAACCAAGCAATAATGCACAGCAAGGCGGCGATGACCAGTGGCCACACCTTGCGTTGGAGGAGAATGATGATGGCCGCAATCGCGAGGATGGCGTAGAAGATCACGCCATTGATGGGATCCGCCAAAGGCAGATTCAAGAGGAAACTCACCCGAAAAATATTAGGCCTGAGCGGGCCAAAAGTAACTGCTAGTTAGCTGGGAGTTTACCCCTTAAATCCCGTGATAAATGCGGGCCGCCCAGATGGTGCCGCGCCAGGCTAAAACGATGCCGAGCCCGATGGTCCAGAAGAGATACTTGCTCAGCCGCCACCATTGTTTGCGTTTGATCATTTCTCCTAGTTCCTTGGCCAGCGTGGACCAGGTGGACAGGCCACCTGCAAGGCCGAGGGCGAGGAAGGGGTGGATGAGGGGGACGTCGGCAAGCTGGGTGAAACCATAAGCCAGGCCGAGGGCGAGGGAGCCCAAAATATTCGCCACGAAGGTGCAGTAGGGGGCAGGTAAAAGCCGGGTAAAACCATAGCGGAGGCTGCCGCCTATGAAGCCGCCGAGAAGGACGCATAGAAGATTCATCGCAGCTTGTCACCCGCCAGGTAGCCGCCCACGCAGCCAACGATGGTGGCTAGAACATAAGCCAGAGCGATGGTCCAGTGCGCCTCGGAGGTCAGGAAAGCGAAGGTAGCGAAGCTAGTGAAACCGCCCAGCACGCCCGTGCCCCAGAATGGGCTGGGGCGGAAAAAACCCATGAGCGCGCTGCCAAGGATATTGATGATGAGCAGCGGGAACATGCCGCCGCCGAGTGCTACGGAAAGCAAGTATCTGGCAGCCGCACCGAGCGCGGCGCCAGCACCCACGACGAGGAATTGAGGCATGCGGCCTATGTTACTTCCAGTCCATTCCCTGGGACTCTACGAACACGCGTACCTCATCTACCGGTTTAGTGAGTTTGGGATCAAAGGCTAGGTACGCCTTAGTCTCGCGTGCCACGAGGCCGGAAAGGAGGAGCAGCCCAATGAGGTTCGGGATGGCGATGAGACCATTGGCCAGATCGGAGAAGGTCCAGGCAAGTTCGAGCTCTGAGACGGAACCGACAAAAAGCAGACAGGCAAAGAACATGCGGTAGGGGATGGAAGCCTTGCGGCCGCAGAGGGATTCCAGGGAACGCTCGCCATAATAAGCCCAGGCCATGATGGTGGAAAAGGCGAAGAAAATAATGGAGAGCGAAACGATGGTGCCGCCCCAGTCTCCGGGCAGTACACGAGAGAAGGCCTCAGCCGTCATGATTCCGGCCTCGTCGCGGCCCATGTCCCAGGTGCCACCCACCACAATGACCAAGCCGGTAATGGTGACCACAATGATGGTGTCAATGAAGGTCTGCGTCATGGAGACTAGCCCCTGGCGCGCCGGGTGCGGGGTTTTGGCGGCCGCCGCGGCGATGGCGGCGGAGCCCATGCCGGACTCATTGGAGAAGATGCCGCGGGCGACGCCGTATTGAATAGCCATCATGAAGGTAGAACCCACGAAGCCGCCGCCGGCGGCCGTGCCGGTGAAAGCACCGCTGAAAATCATGGCGAAGGCGGCGGGGATCTCGCTAGCGTGCGAGAAGATCACAAACAGTCCACCAAGAACATAAACGATGATCATTAAAGGCACGAAGGCCGCGGTGATGCGGCCGATGGCCTGGATTCCCCCGAGGAGTACGGAGCCTACCAAGACGAACAGGATTGCACCGGTGGCCGCTGGGGCGATGCCGAAAGTGGATTCCATATTGGTGGCCACGGCATTGGCTTGGGCGAGGTTGCCGATGCCAAAGGAGGCGCAGATTGCGAAGATGGCAAAGAAGACAGCTAGCACGGAGCCGAGCGGTCCGGGGATACCGCGCTTGAGATATTGTTGCGGGCCGCCGGACATCTCGCCATTGGAGTCGGTGGTGCGAAAGCGCACACCGAGGTACGCCTCGGTGTATTTAGAGGCCATGCCCACTAGGCCCGTAATCCAGATCCATACCAGCGCGCCGGGGCCACCAATAGACAGCGCGGTGGCCACGCCCACGATATTTCCCACGCCTACGGTGGCGGCAAGGGCGGTGGTCAGCGCCTGATAATTGGAAATATCTCCTTCGGTGGACTCATCATCAGAGTCTGTGGCAAAGACGTGGCGCGTCGCACGCCCTAGCGTCCGGAACTGGAGGCCACCCAAACGGATTGTCAGCCACAGGCCCGTGCCCAACAGGAGTGGAATGAGGATGAATGGTCCCCAGACCACGGTGCTGATGGCGGAGAGAATGGAATTAAGCGAGTCCATTCTGCAAATCTAGCGAACTATAGAAATGGAGTAAATTTGGCCATACCCCCAGCCGGGGGATCATCCGTCCTGCGCAATCACTGGGGAGAAGGCAAGCTATAGCTATACGGACCCCAACCCCAAGGAGTACGACATGGCCCACGAGCGCGCCGGCACGCTTGCACAACCATCGGACCTCATTGACATCGCAGAATTGGTCACCGCCTACTACACCCGCACCCCGGATGCGGAGAACCCAGACCAGCAGGTCTCCTTTGGCACCTCTGGGCATCGCGGTTCCGCACTCGACTGCGCTTTCAATGAGGCGCATATCCTGGCGATCACCCAAGCCATTGTGGACTATCGCGCAGAGCAAGGCGTTACCGGGGCAATTTTTATCGGCCGCGATACCCATGCGCTATCCGAGCCCGCCATGGTCTCCGCCCTCGAGGTGCTGCTGGCCAATGAGCTGGAGGTTCGCGTCGACGATCGCGGCCGCTATACCCCGACTCCGGCGGTATCCCACGCGATTTTGACCCACCCCGGTACCGACGGCATTGTGATTACTCCTTCGCATAACCCTCCGCGCGATGGTGGTTTCAAGTACAACCCGCCAACCGGCGGCCCGGCCGATGCGCAGGCAACCGATTGGATTGCAGGGCGCGCCAACGACTACTTGCGCGCCGGGCTGGAGGGGGTCAAGCGGACCTCGGTTCACGGCGTGCTGGATGAGCGCTGCGTGAAGCACGACTACGTACAAAACTATGTTGCTGACCTAGAAAACGTGGTGGATATGCAGGCTATCAAGGATTCCGGCTTGCGTATCGGCGCCGATCCCATGGGTGGTGCCTCGGTGGACTATTGGCAGGCCATTGCGGATCACTACGGACTGAATATGACCGTGGTCAACCCTGAGGTGGACTCCACGTTCCGCTTTATGACCTTGGATACGGACGGCAAGATCCGCATGGATTGTTCTTCGCCGGATGCCATGGCCTCGCTTATCGACGCCCGCTCAAGCTTCGACCTTGCCACCGGCAATGACGCCGATGCGGATCGCCATGGCATTGTCACGCCCGATGCTGGCCTGATGAATCCCAATCATTACCTCGCCGTGGCCATCGAGTACCTCTTTAGTCACCGTCCGCAGTGGGGGAAGGCCGGTGTGGGAAAGACTTTGGTGTCCTCCTCCATGATTGACCGCGTGGTGGAAAGCCTTGACCGGGAGCTGGTGGAGGTTCCCGTCGGCTTCAAATGGTTTGTGCCGGGGCTGGTGGAAGGCACCATTGGTTTCGGTGGCGAAGAATCGGCCGGTGCTTCCTTCCTACGCTTCGATGGCTCCGTATGGTCTACCGATAAGGATGGCATCATTATGGATCTGCTTGCCGCGGAGAGCACCGCGGTAACGGGCAAGAGTCCGTCCCAGCGCTATGCAGAGCTGGCAGAAAAATTCGGTGCCCCAGCCTATGCTCGCACCGACGCCCCCGCGAACCGCGAGCAGAAGGCCATCCTCAAGAAGCTGTCTCCGGACAAGGTCACCGCTACGGAGCTGGCGGGGGAGGACATTGTGGCCAAGCTGACGGAGGCGCCCGGCAACGGTGCGGCCATTGGCGGCCTGAAGGTAGCGACGGAAAATGCCTGGTTTGCCGCCCGTCCTTCCGGTACGGAAGATAAGTACAAAATCTATGCGGAGTCTTTCCTGGGTGAGGAGCATCTCAGAAAGGTACAAGCAGAAGCACAGGCAGTTGTTACCCATGTATTAGAGGTTTAACGCTAAACTCATCCTCGTGAGTAGCAAGAATAAAGGGAAGCTGGTGCTCGATATCATCAGCTTCATCGCCCGCTTTGGCATGGCCTGGGTGTGGATTGAAGCCGGCGTGCACAAGCTCGGCAAAACTCTGGACATGACCCAAGCCATCAAAGGCTATGACATTTTTACGCCTGATTGGGCTCTTTACCTAGCAACGGTCATTGGCCCATTAGAAGTTATCGGTGGCGTGCTCTTGCTTCTCGGGCTGTTTTTGCGGAGATCCTCCATCGTGGCAA
Organism: Corynebacterium sp. LaCa_205; assembly: GCF_057458085.1. Lineage (NCBI taxonomy): Bacteria > Bacillati > Actinomycetota > Actinomycetes > Mycobacteriales > Corynebacteriaceae > Corynebacterium > Corynebacterium sp. LaCa_205. The sequence continues at coordinate 2,022,227 of NZ_CP190931.1, read as the reverse complement.
CCATCGTGTTGCTGCTGTTTATGGTGGGCATCGCGCAGGCCTGGGCCCGCGGGCTAGATATTGACTGCGGCTGCTTTGGCTATGACGCCCAAAATCCTGACCGCGGAATGGATTATGCGAAGACGCTGTTGCGCGATGCCGCGTATCTATTCTTCACTGTTTGGACTATTAAACGCCCTTTCACCAAGTTTGCCCTTCACCCCTAATAGGTGGGCAAGGTAGGCTGTATTGGTCCGAGAATTTTCAAAGGCAAGGTTCAAATGAGCAAAGTAACTGACCCGAACGCTAAGGGTGGCAACGGTTTTATCTGGGGAGTCGGTGTACTTCTCGTCATCATTGCCGTTGTTATCGGCTATATCGTGTGGAATGGCAAGCAGTCATCCACGGACTCTGTCGGTGACCTTGAAGCCCAGGACGTGAATATGTCCATGGAATACAACGACGGAGCCATCACCCTCAAGTCTGACAGTGCCAAGAAGGGTACCCCTGAGGTAGATCTCTACGAGGATTTCTCCTGCCCGCACTGTGCTGAATTGGCTCAGGCTACCGACGGTGACATGAAGAAGGCCATCGAAGATGGCAAGCTGATCGTTCACGTGCGCACCCTCAACTTCCTGGATGGCAAGGATATTGAAGGCCAGGAAGGCTACTCCACGAAGGCGGCAGCCGCTATGTCTGAGCTGTCTAAGTCTGGTGACGTCAAGACTTACTGGAACCTGCGTGATTACATGCTGCAAAACCAGCAGACGGTGGCTTCTTCTTGGGAGATTGCGGACATTGCAGAAGCAGCCAAGGAGCTTGGCGCGGAAGACGACGTTGTTGAGTCCATGAAGAACGTGGATATCAAGCAGGGCAATAAGATGGCGAAGACCAACTACGACAAGCTGGATAAAGAAACCGGCTCTGTCTCTTCGCCGCGTATTGTTCAAAATGGCAAGGATGTTCCATCCGAAAAGGATCAAAAGGCCGGCAAGAACCTGGGCGATTGGGTAGAAATCGTCACCCAGTAGCAGGCGATTTGGAGAGTTAAATACCCTCCATGTATATTTAAGCGAGTTGCAGCCCACAAGGTTGCACCTCGTTTGAGGGGCTATGGCGCAGCTGGTAGCGCACCACACTGGCAGTGTGGGGGTCACGGGTTCGAATCCCGTTAGCTCCACAATATAAAGGAGAGGAACATTAGTTCCTCTCCTTTTTGTTTGTCTCGGGTGCCTATAGTTTTGCTAAGTCCTCATCAAGCATGCACTGGTCGATAGCAATGCCTACGGCGGCGCCGCTACCCATTGCCTGAGAGACCTGGTCCGGCGAGCTGACTACATTGCCGGCTGCCCATAGTCGCGATATTGAAGTTTGGCCACGTTCTGCACTGACCCAGCCATGGGCCGATTCGCAACCGGCATCCCGCAACAGTGCATCGTTGGGCAGAAAATCGGGCCCAGTAAAGCATGCTTCGTAGATGCTTACTCCATCGGCGCTGTGTACTTCTACGCCGGTGGGCGATGCCTGATCCGGCTGGACTTGTGTCACCTTCGCTTCGTTTATCTCTACGCCCAACCCGGCGAGCTGGGTGCGGTCAAGCTCGGTGAGCTCAAGGCCGTTGGGGTAGAAGGTCAGAGCACTCGTCCACTTAGAAAGCAGTTTGCTAATGCGGATAGTAAAAGGCGGATTCGCGCCGCCAATGAGCGCAACCTTCTTCCCCTTGACCTCGTGGCCGTGGCAATAAGGGCAGTGAAAGAGGCGCGTTCCCCATAAATCACTAAGACCAGGGACCTCAGGGAGCTTGTCTGTGAGACCAGTAGCAACGAGGGCATGGCGGGATTCTAGAAGCGTGTCATCGGTGAGTCTTATTTGCCACGGGGCCTGCTCGGAAGGTCGGGAGAGGCTTTCCACCGTGGCGTGGGTAATGGCGCCGCCGAATTTTTTAACCTCCGCGTGGCCGCGTTCGAGCAGCTCGGTGGGAGCCACGCCATCGAGACCGAGGATGCCGTGGGAATGTTCGCTGAAGCGATTGCGGGGAGTGCCGGAATCGATAACCTGAACATTCCGGTTAGCGCGGGCCAAAGTGATGGCAGCGGCGGTGCCGGCAAAACCTCCGCCGATGATGATGACGTCTGATTGCATTGCTCATCCTTTATGGGAAGTGGGTAGCATGGTTCGCAGCCGAGTATATGCAGTCAACGTCGAAGGGGCCCGCGCGTTATGGCTTACGAATCCACGGGGTTCTTTGCACGCGATGCGCTCTACGGGGCGTCTCCTGCGCAGGCAGTGGGCAGGTTCTTTATTCGATACTTCAACTTCCTGGGCCGAGCGTCTGTGAGTGAGTTCTGGTGGGTATTTGGCTTTCTAGTGTTGATTTCAGTGCCAATTAACGCCATCGATCAGCATTATGGCGTGAATATCAAGCCTGTTGTAAAAGGATTTCTTGCTATGCCGGTCGTTTCCTTAATTTTCCGGCGGTTGCACGATTCTGGGAGAACGGGGTTCTTATGCTTGATCGGGTTTATCCCAATGTTCGGTGGGTTAGCGCTTCTATTCATGATGTGTTTGCCCACGCGGGAGCGCGCGGCGCTTTAAAAATTTCCCTGCCGGATTAGGCTGGGCGCCATGCAGACTTTTTCAAAGCGAGTACGCGACACAGATCAAGCTGGCGCCGAGGCGGCAGGATTGCGGTGGCTTGGGGAAGCTACCGACGCGGTGGTCAACGTAGTAAGCGCCGACGGGCTAGAGATCGTTACCGAGCGCGTGGACGAGGTCATGCCCACGCCGGAGGCGGCGAGGAAGTTTGGTGCGGAGTTGGCTCGCATGCACCGCGCAGGAGTCGAAGCGTTTGGCGCACCTCCTGCCGGATGGGAGGGAAAGAACTTCATCGGCAGCATCGAGCAAGACTGCATCCCGACGGATAACTGGGGTGAGTTCTACGTCGAACAGCGCGTGCTGCCTTTTGCGGAACTGGCTGGGATTAGTTCGGCGCAGTTGGATTTGGTAAGGCGAGCTTGCGATGCCATCGCCGCGCGCAGTTGGGATGTGGCGCCGGCTCGCATCCACGGTGACCTGTGGGCGGGAAACCTGCTCTTTGGTTCCGATGGCGGCATCATGATTGACCCCGCTGCCCACGGCGGGCATCCGCATACGGATTTGGGAATGCTGGCCCTTTTCGGGGCACCATACCTAGAAGAAATTTTCCAGGGCTATGGTGCGCCGAAAGATATCGAGAAGTGGATTCCTATGCATCAGCTGCATCCACTAGCGGTGCATGCGCTCACGCACGGTGCAAGCTATAACCGGCCGCTGGAGCGTGCGGCTGCCGCAACCTTGGAGGCGCTGGCCTAAAGGCTCGGCCCCTGCGGCATGACGCGTTTATGAGCGCCGCGGCGCCATAGGGTTTCGATGCGTTCGCGGGCGGCATCGGGAACCGCCTTGCCCTCCAGGTAGTCATCGATGTGGGCGTAGGTGACGCCGAGGGCTTCTTCGTCGGGAAGCTGGGGCTTATCGTCTTCCAGATCCGCGGTCGGGATTTTCTCCCAGGTAGAGCGCGGGGCGCCGAGGTGCTCTAAGAGAGCGGCGCCCTGGCGTTTGTTGAGCCCGGCCAAGGGGAGGAGGTCTGCCGCGCCATCGCCCCACTTAGTGAAGAAAGCGGTGACGTTTTCCGCCGCATGATCGGTGCCGATGACGAGGGCGCCGACCTCGCCGGCGATGGCGTACTGGGCGGTCATGCGCAGGCGGGCCTTGGTATTGCCGCGGTTGAAATCGGTGACGTCGGCAAGCTGCACAGCATCCGCCACCTGCTCGTCGAGGGCCAAGGTAGCTGGTTTGATATCGACGGTGAGGCGGTGATCGGGCTGGATGAAATCCAGGGCAATCTGGGCATCGTCCTCATCAGCCTGCACACCGTGAGGCAGACGCACGGCCCAAAACTCCGCGCCGTCGACGCGGTCAACCGCCAGTTGCGCGAGCTTTCCTGCCAAGGTGGAATCCTGGCCGCCCGAAATCCCCAGCACGTACCCCTTGGCACCGGTGGTGCGCAGGTAGTCAACCAAGAAATCTACGCGGCGCTGGACCTCCGCTTCTGGATCGATAAAGGGGCGTACACCCAGGGCTTTTATGATGGTTTGCTGCAGGTTTTCGGCATCGTTCGACATGACGTTCATGGTAGCTGCCTGACACAATATTGTGCTGTGAATAAGGATGTTTATGTCAAGGTAGTAGCTGGCATAGCGGCCCTCGGCGGGCTGCTTTTTGGATACGACACCGGAGTGATGTCCGGTGCCTTGCTTTTTATTAGCCCCGCATTCGACATGAGCGCCCACCAAGAGGGGTGGGTGACCTCGATGCTGCTTGTGGGGGCGGCTGTTGGTGCGCTGACAGCCGGGCGCATCGCCGATAGGTTTGGCCGCCGCTTCACACTGATTGCGGGTGGCATCATTTTCGTGGTGGGCTCCATCTGGTGCGCCCTGTCCGGATCGGTGGGCATGCTGGCTACGGCACGCACGTTCTTGGGCTTTGCTGTAGGTGCGGTATCCATCGTTTCGCCCATGTACATCGCGGAGATCGTGCCTGCCAAGGTGCGCGGGCGCATGGTCTCTCTCAATACCCTGGCGATTGTGGTGGGACAGTTGATGGCCTACCTGGTCAACTCCGCGCTGGCCTCTACTGGCAGTTGGGAGTGGATGCTGGGCTTGGCCGCCGTGCCAGGACTAGCGTTGGCACTCGGAATGGTGTTTCTGCCAGAGACTCCGGTATGGCTAGCGACGAACGGCAAGATGGCTCGTGCCCAAGAAATTGCCGGGCGCGCCGGAATGGATATTTCGGAGCTGACTTCGCAGGAGACCGCGCGCAAGTCCAGCGGGTCTGAGTGGAAGGCGCTTGCCGCCAACCGGTGGATGCAGATTACGGTGCTGCTGGCCATGCTGATGGGGCTCACACAGCAGATTACCGGTGTCAACGCCATTGTGTATTTCGCACCGACCATGATGAATCAGGTGGGGATTTCTACGGCCAATTCGGTCTACACGTCCATCGTTATCGGCACGGTATCTGTGCTCGCCTGCTGGGTTGGCCTAAAGGTAGTAGACCGCATTGGGCGCAAGCGCCTATTGCTTATCGGCCTGACCGGCAACGTGGTCTCGCTATTCATTCTTTCCTTCGCCTATTCCCACGCCGAGGATTCCACCGCTATGGCCATGGTGTCTTTGGTATTTATGGCGCTGTTTATTGCTTTCCAACAGGCGGCGGTCTCACCCACGACGTGGCTGCTTATCTCCGAGCTAGTACCGCTGCAGGTACGTGGTCTAGGCATGGGCATTGCGGGGCTATCGTTGTGGGCCACCAACTGGGCCGTGGCGCAGTACTTCTTGCCGCTAGTGGAGTGGCTGACTGGCCCGGTGGCGTTTATGGTCTTTGGAGTCTTTGGTCTCATCGCCATTGCCTATACCCGCATTTTGGTTCCAGAGACAATGGGACGTAGCCTGGATGAGGTAGGCGAGGAGATGAAGTCGCGCTACGAGCGCGAGTCCGCAGTCGTCAAGCCTTAGTGTTTTGGTATTGACGGCCGTGTGAGGTAAAATTTTTCCTCGTGTCATGGCTGGGGATTCCCAGTCCGTGCTTTACTTATTCAACCGCATGTAGATTGCGCATAACGAAAGGAGCGCCCGATGAAGGTCCGTAAGTCCCTTCGGTCGCTGAAGAAGAAGCCGGGCGCCCAGGTTATTCGCCGCCACGGTAAGGTCTTCGTGATCAACAAGAAGGATCCCCGTTTCAAGGCTCGTCAGGGCTAATTGATTCGCGATTCCATCCGCTCCCTCCGGCTATCCGGAGTGGGGCGGATTTTTTATGGGTGAATTATGGCACAAGGGATAATTTTCTCCAGGGCCACGGGGAATAAAGAGACATGTATGAATATAATCAAATCGCCGTTATGTGTGGGTTAAGGGTCAAAATGTGTGTCTGGCTCGGCGTGTCGCGGGGGTTAGATTTGGCCTTTTTGAATGCCGATTGAGTGGGTGTAGTCGGTGTCGATAGCGTTGTCGTAGAGGGCTGGGCGTCCTGTTTCGTGGTCGGCTTGGTTCTCGGTTTGGGTCAGGGTGGATACTTTGGCGAGTTGGCCCTGGCCCCAGTCGGACTGCCTGGCGATTCGTACTGGATCGTCAGGCAGTTCCGTTTTTAAGTAGAGCCACCAATCCAGCATGCGGCGTTGTCGTTCGCCTGATCTGCCGCGGTGGGTTCTGGCGAGCAGTTTGAGCTGGGCGTTGATGCCGCCTTCTAAGCTGTTGGTGGTGGATTTGATCCGCTCGGGCGCAAGGACTCCTGCTGGCGGGTTGAGGTAGACAAACAGCATCTCGGACCGCCAAAGATGGTTGAGGCTGTTGTAGGCCTTGCGCACGTTGTGGTGGGTCCACACGCGGGTCCATGCACCTGTTTTGGGGTCTTTGATCATGGTTTTCTCGTTCATCCATTCCCGGTAGATCGTTGAAAACTCGTGCAGTTGCACACCCCACGCGGCGGCTTCATCCAGTGTGGTGATCCGGGTCAGTTTCAGCGCAAGTCGGTAGATGGTGCGCCCGGCATCGGTGCGTGGGTTGGTGGTGGTGTAGCGGCGGACCACACGTTGGGCGTGGACGAGGCAGCGTTGAATTTTCGTAGTCGGCCAGCACTTTTTGATTGCGCTGTATGCGCCTTGGCCGCCGTCGATGACGGCGATGAGTGGGGCTTCGATGCGTTCAAGCAGCAGTTGGTAGTCGCGGGTGGTTTCGTGTTTGCACCAGTGCCAGGCGATCACGTGGTCGATGGTCGCCGCGACGATCAGGCAGCCACCGGCGGTGTAGGTGCCATCGAGAAATACCTGGTCGTAGATCCGCTTGTGGTGGCCGGCGGTGGGGTCAGGCACATCAACGAGCCAGCACCACTTGAAGCGCCGCTTCATGGTGGCGCGGCTAACACCGTTTCGTTTGGCTAGGTCGTCGAGTGATATTGCGGTGGTGCAATGCTCGATGAACTGGGTGAACACTGCCGCGTTGGTGATGTCGTTTCGACGTTTGACGCTGGAGGCGCCGCATTGTTTGCAGCGCCATCTGGTGGTGCCTTTGCTGGTGGTGCCGTTGCGTTTCATTTCACCGCCGCAGTGGCAGCGTGGTTGGTTCTTCGACATTGCGACACCACACCACGCCGCGCATAGCACATCACGGCTGCCACACCGAGGATTTCCCGTCGGGGGCTAGATATATGCTTCCGGAGCATATACTTTCCGGAAACCTACAGGTCAATCCGTGAAAATCCGCGATTCCGGACACACTTTTTGACCCTTAACCCTTATGTGTCGTGAGAAAGAAGAATAATGTCCCGGCGAATTGTTGCTGTGCTTGCTGCTGCAGCCCTTGGGCTATCCGCCCCTATTGCTAATGCCTCTCAGTCGGAGTGGGAATCCTCTGTTCCAGAGTCCTTTGGGATCAATGACCCTTCCTGTGTGCCTTCTGGCCAGATTGTTGAGCCGGTGGTGCTACTGCATGGCACCTATAACAACGCGGGTGTGTGGAAAAGCTTGATTCCGATGTTGAAGGATCAGGGTGCGTGCGTATGGGCCTTTGATTATGGAGCGGATGATGTTTCTTTGCAGAATGCCTCTCCCTCAACGAAGGCCATTTCAGATTTGGATGATGCGGCCGAGGAAATAGCGCGGCACGTGGACTATGTCCGAGCGGTAACCGGCGCAGAGAAAGTGGACTTGGTAGGCCATTCCCAGGGCGGTACCCATATTAAGACCTATACCCAAATGTACGGCGGGGCTGAGCACGTCGCTCGGGCTGTGGCTCTAGGCGGCAACTTCCACGGCACCACGCTGGGTGGGCAGGGCGAAGGTCTGGCCAAATTCATCGCCTTCGCACCCCGCCTCGCCGCCTTCTTGGCCAGCACGGCCGGCATCCAACAGGTGGTGGGTTCGGAATTTATGCAAAGGCTCAATGCGCTGCCGGACACCGCGCCGGGCGTGCTCTACACCTCCATCTACTCGCCGGCGGATACGACGGTAACCCCGAATAGCTCCTCGCAGCTGGTAGCTGTCGACGGCGCCGATGTGGTGAACCTCGACCTTGGTGAGGTCTGCGGCGTGGCTCCTCGGCACGATAAGCTGCCGACTGACCGCACGGCGCTGAGCCAGGTCATTTTTGGCCTGAAGCGCGCCCCAGGGGAGGGGCCGCGGCCGTCGACCTGTGTCTCCGGGGAGTCATCGACGGTCGGTTCCTGAAGCGAAGCGCCACACCGGAAATGTGAACTTTGACACACAAAACGGTGAATTCCAGGTAAACCCGCAGGAATCTCATTGATGTAGTTTCATGGCTGTCCTTGGGTGTGGTCAACATGTGGGGCCTGGGGGTGTGTCATCCTGGGAATACCATGCTTGTAACTACTACATATTGTGTTGGTTGCGGGTCTTTCCCCCAAAGTATAGTGTCGTTGATGTTGTTCAGAGCGGCGCAGGAAGCGCCCGAATAGGCGGGAAACGCTCCCCGTTCTGACGAGTTTTCAATGCAGGAGCTTTAAGGATCTATATGTCTATCACCGTTTACACCAAGCCAGCGTGCGTCCAGTGCAACGCCACCAAGAAGGCCCTCGATCGTGCCGGCCTCGAGTACGACCTCGTCGATATCTCGGCCGATGACGAGGCTCGCGACTACGTAATGGCATTGGGTTACGTTCAGGCCCCAGTAGTTGAGGCCAACGGTGAGCACTGGTCTGGTTTCCGCCCAGACCGTATCAAGGGCCTGGCTTCCCTAGCGGCATCCGCCTAAGGGGTAGGGGAGGCCAGTAGCGATGTTGGTCGTGTATTTTTCCTCCGCAACGGAAAATACGCACCGGTTCGTGCAGAAACTGGGCTTTCCCAGCGCGCGCATTCCGCTGCGCCGCACGGAGGAGCCCCTCAAGGTCAACGAACCTTATGTCTTGGTGTGTCCCACCTATGGCGGGGGCGCGTCCATTAGCCACCAAAATTCCCGACCCGTGCCCTCACAGGTAATTAAGTTCCTTAATGATGAGCACAACCGCAGTTTCATTCGCGCGGTAATCGCGGGTGGTAATAGCAATTTTGGCGCCGACTTTGGCAAGGCTGGTGACGTCATCAGTGCCAAATGTAAAGTGCCCTATGTATATCGTTTCGAGTTGCTGGGAAACGATGACGATATAAAAATTTGTCGTGAAGGCTTAATGGCTAACGCCGCCGAGCTTGGGCTCGAGGCCGCGGCCTAGCACCCACCACGACTTAAATAAAGATCCTGATTTTTAAGAAAGGCCTTGTCAGCTGTGAGTACGCAATTGGGGAAGACCGTCGCCGAGCCAGTAAAGCCGGAAGAGCAGTTGGACTACCACGCTCTCAACGCGATGCTGAATCTCTACGATGCAAACGGCAAGATTCAGTTTGATAAAGACCGCGAGGCCGCAAACCAATTCTTCCTGCAGCACGTTAATCAAAACACGGTCTACTTCCATGATCTGGAAGAAAAGATCGATTACCTGATTAATAACAAGTACTACGACCCACGAGTCATCGAGCAGTATGACTTCTCCTTTATTAAGGAGCTTTTTAAGCGCGCTTATTCCTATAAATTCCGCTTCAAGTCTTTCCTGGGCGCGTATAAGTACTACACCAGCTACACTCTGAAGACCTTTGATGGTCGCCGCTACCTAGAGCGCTTTGAGGATCGTGTCTCCATGACGGCCCTATTCTTGGCAGATGGTGATACTGGCTTGGCAGAGCGCCTTGTGGACGAGATTATGAACGGCCGTTTCCAGCCGGCCACCCCAACCTTCCTCAACGCCGGCAAGGCCCAGCGTGGCGAGCTCGTGTCCTGCTTCCTGCTGCGCATCGAGGACAATATGGAGTCCATTGGACGCTCCATCAACTCCGCGCTGCAGCTTTCCAAGCGCGGCGGCGGCGTGGCCCTGCTGCTGTCTAATATTCGTGAATCCGGCGCGCCCATTAAGCACATTGAGAACCAGTCTTCCGGTGTTATCCCAGTAATGAAACTGCTGGAGGATTCCTTCTCCTATGCCAACCAGCTTGGTGCCCGCCAGGGCGCTGGTGCGGTCTATCTCAATGCGCACCACCCAGACATCATGGACTTCCTGGATACCAAGCGTGAGAACGCGGACGAGAAAATCCGCATTAAGACCCTCTCGCTGGGCATCGTCGTGCCGGATATCACCTTCGAGCTGGCCAAGCGCAATGACGATATGTACCTCTTCTCGCCGTATGACGTAGAGCGCGTCTATGGCAAGGCCTTCGGTGACATTTCCGTTACTGAGCACTATGAGGAGATGGTGGAAGACCCACGCATCCGTAAGAAGAAGATCAACGCCCGTCACTTCTTCCAGACCGTGGCAGAGCTGCAATTCGAGTCCGGCTACCCGTACATCATGTTCGAGGACACCGTGAACCGCGCCAACCCGGTAAAGACATCGTGGATCAACATGTCCAACCTGTGCTCGGAGATCCTGCAGGTTAACTCCGCTTCCGAATTCAATGCGGATCTGACCTACCAGGAGCTGGGCAGCGATATCTCTTGTAACCTGGGCTCGCTGAATATCGCGATGACCATGGATTCGCCGGACTTCGCCACTACGGTGGAGACTGCCATCCGTGGCCTGACCGCTGTGGCGGATAAGACGTCCATCGATTCCGTGCCGTCTGTGCGCCGCGGAAACGATGAGTCTCATGCTATCGGCTTGGGCCAGATGAACCTCCACGGTTACTTGGGTCGCGAGCACATCGAGTATGGCTCGGAAGAAGGCTTGGATTTCACTAATGCCTACTTCGCGGCCGTGCTGTATGCGGCATTGCGTGCCTCTAATAAGATTGCCCGCGAGCGCGGTGAGTACTTTAAGGAGTTCCCGCAGTCCGAGTACGCCTCCGGCGAATTCTTCGACCGCTACGATCCGGAAGAGTTCAAGCCGCAGACAAAGAAGGTCCAGGAGCTTTTCGGGTCCTCTTCGATCCACACCCCGTCCGCCCAGGACTGGGAGGAGTTGAAGCAGGACGTGGCCAAGTACGGACTATATAATCGCAACCTGCAGGCAGTGCCACCGACGGGTTCGATTTCCTATATCAATAACTCCACCTCATCCATCCACCCGATTGCTTCCAAGATTGAGATCCGCAAGGAAGGCAAGATCGGTCGCGTCTACTACCCGGCGCCGCACATGGATAATGACAACTTGGAGTACTTCAAGGACTCTTATGAGATCGGCTTCGAGAAGATCGTCGATACCTATGCCGTAGCCACTAAGTATGTGGACCAAGGTCTATCGCTCACCCTCTTCTTCAAGGACACCGCAACCACCCGCGATGTCAACCGTGCGCAGATTTATGCGTGGCGCAAGGGGATTAAGACCTTGTATTACATCCGCCTGCGCCAGATGGCGCTGGAGGGCACCGAGGTCGAGGGCTGCGTATCCTGCATGCTCTAAACGGTAGGTAGAACGCCTCGATGCACGTCGTGGGGAAGGACGTGCATCGAGGCGTTTAACCGTTTTCTGCCCTGGTGCGGTCGAGGATGGTGCGGGAGGTGCTTTCGGCGGCGTCGGCAAGCCCAGCATCAATGGCGCGGGCCAGCTCCATGTGCAGTTGTGTGGTCCCGCCTATCGGATCGCGCTTGCGGGAACCAAAGACGGACTTGCCCTTGAGCATGGCTACTAGCGAAGGGGCGAGCGCGGCCAGCATCTCATTGCCGGAAGCCCGCAAAATTAAAGTGTGGAAACGCAGATCGGTTTCCAGTTCCTCGCCCACGCGCGGGGAAGGAGTGGATTCTAGCTCGGCTAAACGCGCGGCGAGGCGAAGGAGCTCCGCCCGCTGCCGGACGCTGGCATTGCCGGCTGCGAGTCGGGCCGCCACCGGTTCAATTCCCAGCCGCAACTCGTTGAGGCGTGCCACTTGCTGCCCGCGGGTTTTGTCATCATTTAACCGCCAGCCAATGATCGCCGGGTCATATACCGCCCAACTATCCATCGGCAGCACCGTGATTCCCACGCGACGCCCAGAGCGGACCATGCCGAGGTGTTCGAGCGTGCGCATGGCTTCACGGGCCACTGTGCGGGAGATGCCAAAGCGCTTTTCGACGTCCCCCAGACGGAACCGCTCGCCCTCGGCGATGTCTCCGCTTACGATCTCGGCGCCGAGCCTATCCACCACGGAACCCAGCAGGGGAGGGGTGGCACTCATGCGGAAATCCTTTCTTTGCATGCTCCGAAGTAACTGGAATCAGTATAGGTAAGTGGTATCCAGCACAATGGCTTAGAGGGCGGGCGAATTGGGTATGCTGGAGACCTGAATTTGTCCGTTTTTAGTATTGGAGTGACGCCGCGTGTCGCACGAGTACGATGACTACGTTTCTAGTCATGAAAAGCCAGTTAAGGCCATTAACTGGAATAGCATCCCGGATGAAAAGGACCTCGAGGTATGGGAGCGCCTCACCGGTAATTTCTGGCTGCCAGAAAAGGTCCCAGTCTCCAATGACCTTCCCAGCTGGAAGACGCTGACGGAGAAGGAAAAGGAAACCACCATGCGGGTTTTCACCGGCCTGACGCTGCTGGATACCATCCAGGGCACCGTCGGTGCGATTTCCCTCCTCCCGGATTCCCAGACCCTGCACGAAGAGGCGGTCTACACCAACATTGCGTTTATGGAGTCCGTGCACGCCAAGTCCTATTCCAATATCTTTATGACCTTGGCGTCCACACCCATGATCAACGATGCCTTCCGCTGGTCCGAAGAAAACGAGAACCTGCAGAAGAAGGCCAAGATCATCTTGTCCTATTACAAGGGCGAGGATCCGCTGAAGAAGAAGGTGGCCTCCACTTTGCTGGAGTCCTTCTTGTTCTACTCCGGCTTCTATCTACCGATGTACTTCTCTTCCCGCGCGAAGCTCACCAATACCGCCGATATCATTCGCCTGATTATCCGCGATGAAGCCGTGCACGGCTACTACATTGGCTACAAGTTCCAGCAGGCCTATAAGCAGCTGGATGAGGAGCGCCAGGCGGAGCTGAAGGAATACACCTTCGACTTGGTCTACGACCTGTATGACAATGAGATCGATTACACCGAGGATCTCTACGATGACTTGGGCTGGACCGAGGACGTTAAGCGCTTCCTGCGCTATAACGCCAATAAGGCGCTGAATAATTTGGGCTTCGAGGGGCTCTTCCCAGCAGACGAGACTCGCGTTTCCCCGGCCATTTTGTCTTCGCTTTCGCCCAATGCTGACGAGAACCACGACTTCTTCTCTGGCTCTGGTTCCTCCTATGTCATTGGCAAGGCTGAGGACACCACGGATGATGACTGGGACTTCTAAGCATTCCCGCTGATCAGCGTGGTCTAGCGGCACACCTTCTGCTCTAAATCAATCGAAAGGTTGATAACGAGCGGGGGTGTGTTTTCGCGTTTTGGGGGTGCACAATTAAGCGCGTCTGTGACATATAGCACGGTAATTGGGGGCCGAAAATCCGTGCCAGAATTGGCGGCCGCGCCACGTGCAGGGCCTATGTGAAAGATGTGGTTAGTGTCGAGGCGTGGTCGTGCGGCTCATTATTGGGGGAAGCTGGAAAGAACAGGGGAAAATGGCCTAATATAATGCGAGTAAACCTAGGTGTAGGTGGGCCCTGCCCACAGACACTTTGTTAATCAGGAGGATTTTATGACCGCTGTGGCGCCACGGGTCGACGATTACGTCGCCCCTACACGTCCAGAGCCAACCGGTAATGCGAAGACCGGTTCAAAGGCTTGGGTATTTCTAACCACCACCGACCACAAGCAGCTGGGCATCATGTACTTGATCATGTCCTTCAGCTTCTTCTTCCTTGGTGGCTTTATGGCACTGTTGATCCGCGCGGAGCTGTTCACCCCGGGTCTTCAGTTCTTGTCCAATGAGCAGTTCAACCAGCTGTTTACCATGCACGGCACCGTGATGCTGCTGCTGTTTGCAACACCAGTTGTGTGGGGCTTTGGTAACTACATCCTGCCGCTGCAGATCGGCGCGCCGGACGTGGCCTTCCCCCGACTGAACGCTTTCGGCTTCTGGGTTACCCTGCTGGGCGGCACCGTGATGCTGCTGGGCTTCGTCACCCCAGGTGGCGCAGCTGACTTCGGCTGGACCATGTACATGCCACTGGCTGATGGCGTCCACACCCCGGGCATCGGCGCGGATATGTGGATCGTCGGCGTGGGCGCTACCGGTGTTGGTACCATTGCCTCCGCTATCAACATGATTACGACCATTCTGACCCTGCGCGCACCGGGCATGACCATGTTCCGCCTGCCGGTATTCAGCTGGGCCGTATTCACCGCATCCGCCATCGTGCTGATGATCTTCCCGCTGCTGACCGCTGCAGCACTGGGCGTCCTGTATGACCGCAAGCTGGGCGGCCACATCTACGATTCCGCTAACGGTGGCGGCATCCTGTGGCAGCACCTGTTCTGGTTCTTCGGCCACCCTGAGGTTTATGTCCTTGCACTGCCATTCTTCGGCGTTGTTTCTGAGGTTGTTCCGGTCTTCTCCCGCAAGCCGGTCTTCGGCTACATCGGCCTGGTCTTCGCACTGCTGGCCATCGGCGCCCTGTCCATGGCTGTGTGGGCTCACCACATGTTCGTTACCGGCGCTATCCTGCTGCCGTTCTTCTCCTTCATGACGTTCCTTATTGCGGTGCCTACCGGCGTTAAGTTCTTCAACTGGGTCGGCACCATGTGGAAGGGTCACATCACCTGGGATACCCCGATGATCTTCGCTATGGGCTTCATGGCAACCTTCCTCTTCGGCGGCATGACCGGCGTTATGCTGGCATCCCCGGCATTGGACTTCCACTTGGCTGAGTCCTACTTCTTGATTGCTCACTTCCACTACACCCTGTTCGGTACCGTTGTGTTCTCCGCCTTCGCGGGTCTGTACTTCTGGTTCCCGAAGATGACCGGCCGTATGCTGGATGAGCGTTTGGGTAAGATTCACTTCTGGCTGACCTTCATCGGCTTCCACGGCACCTTCTTGGTTCAGCACTGGGTAGGCAACATGGGTATGCCGCGTCGTTACGCTGACTACTTGGAGTCTGATGGCTTCACGGTCTTCAACCAGATTTCCACCATCTTCTCCTTCGTCCTCGGCGCCTCCGTCATCCCGCTGATTTGGAACGTATTCAAGTCCTGGCGCTACGGCGAGATTGTCACCGTGGATGACCCATGGGGCTACGGCAACTCCCTCGAGTGGGCAACCTCCTGCCCACCGCCGCGCCACAACTTCGTGTCCCTGCCGCGTATCCGCTCCGAGCGTCCGGCCTTCGAGCTGCACTACCCGCATATGGTTCAGCGCATGCGCGAGGAAGCACACGTGGGTAGCCACTAAAGCGAAGTAACTCGCACAAACTCCTGACTTAAGCCGCCTCCCAGCCCTTAATGGGCAATGGGAGGCGGCTTTGGCGTATCTTCTGTACCCCCACGTGCGATAATGGGCGGCGTGAGTACTCAAGCTGATACCAATGCAGTCATCACCACCAGCGGGCCGGATAAGCCCGGGGTCTCGGCGGCCTTTTTTCGCGTTCTGGCGTCCCATAACGCCACGCTTGTCGACGTCGAACAGGCCATCTTTTCCGGCCGCATTACCCTCGCTGCCCATACCCGCATTCCTGGTGCGCGCGCCGAGCAAATTGCACAGGGGCTGCGCAATACTTTGAGCATTTACGGTCAGCAGGTATCCGTAGACCTGCGGGAGGAAGAATCCACCGCTCGAGCCCGCTCGAGCTATGTGGTGGTCCTCATGGGCACGCAGGTTACCGCCCATCACATGGAGGAAGTTGCCCGCGTACTGGCCAACTTCGATGCCAATATCGATCGCATCCGCGGGCTTTCGACCTCTCCGTTGACCGGGCTGGAGCTTTTCCTATCTCTCGATGGTTCCGCCGCACCTGTGCGCCAAGCATTAGCGGAGCTGGCGCAGCAGATCGGCATCGATATCGCCATTGAGCCCGCGGGCCTGGGTCGGCGTTCCAAGCGTTTGGTGTGCTTCGACTGCGATAGCACCCTCATTCAAGGCGAGGTCATCGAGATGCTGGCCGCCCATGCCGGAAAGGAGAACGAGGTTGCCGCAGTAACGGCCCGGGCCATGCGCGGGGAGCTGGACTTTGAGGCTTCCCTGCGTGAGCGCGTCGCCGTGCTGGAAGGGCTGGATGCCGCCATTATCGATGAGGTGGCCCGCGATATTCATTTGACTCCTGGCGCCCGGGAAACCATCGCCACGTTGAATCGCATTGGCTACCGCACTGCGGTGGTCTCCGGCGGATTCATTCAAGTATTAGAGGGCCTAGCTGCGGAGATGGAATTGGACTATGTGCGCGCCAATACCTTGGAGATCGCAGATGGGAAGCTCACCGGCCGGGTGACCGGCAAGGTGGTTGACCGCAAAGCGAAGGAGGAATTCCTGCGGGAGTTCGCCGCGGATTCGGGGGTAAATATGCGGCAGACGGTGGCCGTGGGCGATGGCGCCAATGATATCGATATGATTTCTGCTGCTGGGCTGGGGATTGCCTTTAATGCTAAACCGGCCCTGCAGGAAGTGGCGGATACCTCTGTAAACCACCGGCGGCTGGATGAGGTCCTGCAAATTTTGGGTATTCCGGCCGAGGAGGTTGTTGATGAATAAATTCGACAGAGCGCATCAGCGTTTGGTGGAAGCCTGTGATTCACGCTCCTGGCGCGATGATCCCGAGAACCCAGATGATCCGGCCACGATTCAAGCTATGCAGATTGCGCTTAATCTGCCGAAGCAGGAGCCGCCGACACGTACGGCGGTGCTAGAAGCGGCCGCGCGCGCTGTGGTGGCGGTGTGCCTCGACGAGCGCGCGGGCGAGGACGGCGCCTTCGCGCAGGCGCTGGGGCAGTGGTATGGCCACCGCATCCGCAAGATCGTCCGCCGCGCGCGCAATAAAGCGTGGCGCGATGTACAAAGCCTGCCCGGCGTGACCGTAGCGGACCGCGCCCGTGCTTTTGCGCCCTCGGCCGTAGCAGAGGTGGATCCTCTCATTGCCAAGCTGCAGATCGGCCACACCGACCTTGCCTATGACGAACCCGGAGCTCCGCTTAGCGATGCCCCCGTTATCTACGTCGACCGCAGCCTCGACATGTCTGCGGGCAAAGTCGCGGCACAGGTAGGCCACGGCTCGATGATGCTGGCCGCTGCGATGTCGGTGGATGAAGCACGCGACTGGGCAGAAACTGACTTTCGGCTTTCGGTGCGCGAGGTTTCCGCGACGGATTTTCGCACCGCCTGCGCACAGGACGGCGCCGTGGTCATCGTTGACGCCGGCTTTACGGAAATCGCGCCAGACTCGGCTACCGTGTGCGCCCTGCGGCGACCAATCGCTTAAGCGCACCCCGGACCGTGCTCGCGTCAGTGGTCTGCCAAAAGCGCGGCATGGAGGCCTTGAGGAAGCTGCCGTAGCGCTTATACTCTAGGCGGTTATCAAGCACGGCGACCACGCCGCGATCGGTCACGTGGCGCAGCAGACGGCCGGCTCCCTGCGCCATCAGCAAGGCGGCGTGATTGGCGGAGACCTCCATGAACCCGGAGCGGCCGGCGGCATCGGCTGCTTGGGCGCGCGCCTGCATGAGGGGATCGTCTGGGCGAGGGAATGGAATGCGGTCGATGATGACCAGCGAGCACGCCGGCCCTGGCACGTCCACGCCCTGCCATAGGGTAAGCGTTCCGAAGAGGCAGGAGTTTTCCTTCTGCGAGAATTTCTCTACTAGCGCACCGATGGAATCTTCGCCCTGCACGAAGAGGTCAAACGGGATACGGGGTTTGAGCGCGGCGGCTGCTTCTTCCGCGGCCCGGCGAGAGGAAAACAATCCGAGAGTGCGCCCGCCGGCGGCCATGATGAGCTCATAGATCTCCTCGATCGATTCTTTAGACAGCCCATCGCGGCCCGGAGCGGGCAGATGCTTGGCGGTGTATAAAATGCCGGATTTGGCTGGGTCGAAGGGCGTGCCCGCGTCCAAGGTGTCATAGGTGCCGCTCGGCATGCCCCACTGTGCGGCCATAGCATCAAAGCGGCCGCCGAGGGCGAGAGTGGCCGAGGTAAGCACAACAGTTTGTTCCCCAAAGAGGTTCTCGCGCAGCATGTGGGCGATGGACAGGGGTGCCACGGCGAGGGTTTCGGCGTCGCTGCGCGGATCGCGTTCGAGCCAGACTACGTCGTCCTGCTTGGCTGGGTCATCGGTGGCGAAGACCTCCAGCATGCGTGATACGGCTTGCGCGAGGTCGGAGAGGTGGTTGCTTAAGTTTTGGCGCTCGGCGTTCTTTTCTGGGTCATCGGTGGCCTCGCCTTCGGGGGCGCGTGAAACGAGAGACTTAACGCGCAGGAACTCTTCGGCAAGCGCGCGCAGGTGGCTCTGCGAAGTTTCATCCAAGTCGGTCCACCGCCCGGGCTCCTGGATTTTCATCAGGTCATCGAATTCCTCGGCCAGATCCGAAAGATTGCCGGCATTGCCTAAGGACTTCGCGCGGTTGGCGGCCATCTTGATGGCGCGGGTAGTAATCTCCGCGGTGGACACGGAGGTGATCCGGCCGTCGAGCTCGTGGGCCTCATCGATAATGGCCACGTCGTGTTCGGGCAAAATATTTGCCTCAGAGATAGCGTCGATGGCCAGCATGGCGTGGTTGGTGACCACGATATCGACGTCGGCAGCCGCCCGGCGAGCCTCTTCCGCAAAACAGTCTGGCCCGTGCGGGCAACGCGAAGCCCCCAAACACTCGTTTGACGTTACCGACACCGCCCGCCACACCAGGTCCGGTACACCTGGCTCGAGGTCATCGCGGTCACCAGTTTCGGTTTCCTGTGCCCACTCGTGGATGCGGCGCACGGCCTTGCCGCGGCGGGAGATTTCGGATTCGTCGATAAGAGCTTCCGGATCATCCGGGGTCGCCGCAATCTTATTCATGCACAAGTAGTTATTGCGGCCCTTCATGATGGCGAAGGTAGGAGTGCGCTCCATAACGGGGGCAAGGGCCTTCGTGAGCCGGGGCAGATCGCGCTCCACCAGCTGGCGCTGCAATGCCAGGGTAGCGGTGGAGACGATGACGGTGGACCCTGAGTTCATTGCATGCCGGATAGCCGGGACTAGGTAGGCCAGCGACTTACCGGTGCCGGTACCGGCCTGCACTGCTAAGTGGCGCTCCTTATCGAGCGCGGCCGCGACGGCCGTGGCCATGCGCACCTGGCCTTCGCGCTGGCTACCACCCAACGCAGCAACGGCCTTGTCCAGCAGCGTTTCCGTGTCGAGGTTTAGGGGCTCATCTGCGTGCTCACTCACCCCACACAGTCTAGCGGCCTACTTTTTAAAGCCCACCATCCGTGTGGGCACTGCTGCTTCATCGCGGGAGAGCGCTAGGCCTTCCCACGGCAGGGTCTTGCGGGCCTGATCCAAATACTCGCGGGAGGCATGCAGATCCGGCAGCTCATCCACGATGTGTCCATCGCGCATGAGCGGAATGGTCATCTCGCGGGTATCGAGCTGGCCGGTATCTGGCGCGGGCGCGTCAAAGGGATAGACGATCTCTTCCACCGCCACGCCCGAGGAACGGTAGGTGCGTAGCGCGCGCTTGGCACCGCCGACGGACTGCTTGGAAGTAGAGCGCTTGGCCACTGGGATGCCGTCTACTTCTACGACCTTGTAGACCATGCCGGCGGTCGGTGCGCCAGACCCGGTTGCCACAGACGTACCGACGCCGTAGACGTCTACCGGATCGCCGCGCAGGCCGGCGATAGCGAACTCGTCGAGGTCGGAAGAGACCACGATATTGGTGTTGTGGTTGCCCAAATCATCCAGCTGTTTGCGCACGCGGCGGGTAACGGCGCCCAAGTCACCGGAATCTATGCGGACCCCACCTAGCTGCGGGCCACCTACTTTCACTGCGGTTTCTACGCCCTTGGTGATGTCATAGGTATCCACCAGTAACGTGGTGTCCACGCCCAAGGTCTCGATCTGGGAACGGAAGGCGGCCTCTTCGTTCGGAGTGCCATCCGGGTTTGTGTGCGCCAAAGTCCAGGAGTGGGCCGCGGTGCCGGAGACAGGGATGCCGTAGCGGTAGCCCGCCTCCAAATTGGAGGTGGCTTCGAAGCCAGCCAGGTAGGCCGCGCGGGCGGAGGTTACCGCCGCATACTCGTGGGTGCGGCGCGAACCCATCTCGATAATCGGGCGGCCATCGGCCGCCGTGACCATGCGGGAGGCGGCCGAGGCCACCGCGGAATCGGCATTCATGATGGACAAAATAACGGTCTCCAAAATGAGGCACTCTCCAAAGGTGCCGCGCACCGTCAAGATGGGGGAGTTGGGGAAATAGAGTTCACCCTCGCGGTAGCCGTCAATCTGCCCAGAAAAGCGGTAGTGACGCAGGTATTCCTTGGTTTTCTCATCCAGGAAGTCCATCTCTGCCAATTGATTGGCTGAAAAGCGGAAATCCTCCACCGCCCGCAGGACCCGCTCGGTGCCGGCAACCACGCCGTAGCGGCGCTCATTGGGCAGACGGCGGCCGAATACCTCGCAGGTGACCTGGCGGTTTGCCGAGCCGTCTCGCAGCGCGGCCTGGAGCATAGTGAGCTCGTATTTATCCGTCAGTAAAGCGGTGGAGCGATCATTAGGAATAGCTTTGTCATTCACGTGAGTGATAATACCCACTGACTAGGTGTTTTTCAGAGGTTTAGATTCTTTGGACCTAGATTGTCCGCAGCCAGATCGGGCTGGCCCACAATAAATCCCCAAAAGTGGTTAGGCTAGAAAGCATGAAGGCGCAATTTCCCGTAGTCCGCATGAGCTCTCCTATGGCTACGCCCGAATTGGACGAAGAAATCGACGTAGATGTGGCCACGAGCGAGAACCTCCCGTGGATGTGCATCGTGTGGGATGACCCAGTCAACCTCATGAGCTACGTGTCCTATGTATTCCAAACGGTTTTGGGATACGACAAGAAGCGGGCCAATGAACTCATGATGCAGGTCCATACTGAGGGCAAGGCCGCCGTCTCCAGCGGCGAGCGAGACAAGATTGAAGCGGACGTGAAAAAGCTCCAGATCGCTGGTCTGTGGGCGACGATGCAGCAGGCAGGTTAACTAGATGCAACCGTGGAAGAAAAAGAAGTCCCTTATGCGCGCGCCAAAAATTACGGCTGTCTTCGAGCCGATGGAGCGCGAGGTTTTGGGAGATCTCACCGCTACCGTCTCTGAGGCGATCATCGAGCGTGCGCAGTCTGCACCTAAGGATGAGCTAGCAGAGATGCTGGATATGCCTACTGGGCATACGGAAGCCCCAGAAGATCCTTCACTGGCCCGCCTCTTTCCAGACTTTGAAATGCCCGGCGATGAGGAATACGAAGGCGATGCTTCTTTGCTGCGTTCGCTGCACGAAAATGACATTGCGCGCGCCAAATTGGAAAACCTCCAGGTGATCGGCACGGCTCTCGGCCCCACCGGTGGGGTAGAGGTCAGCATTAATGAGCAGGAGGCCCACGCCTTCGTTGCCGGCCTAAACGATCTGCGCCTCTACGTTGCGGCGGGCGATGTTTCTGATGACAACCTGATGTTGGACCGCGATAGCCTGGTGGAATGGCTTGCCTTTTGCCAGGATTCGCTACTTCAGGTGCTGATGGATTAATGCTGGGCGGCATTAGCATCGGGCATTTTAGCGGCACCGATACCGGCGTCACGGTGCTCTATTGCGGGCCGGGCGGCGCGCTCGGCAGCGTCGACGTGCGCGGTGGCGGACCAGGCACCCGGGAAACGGATCTCTTGCAGCCACATAATACGGTCGAGCGGGTTCACGCAGTGGTGTTGTCGGGCGGCTCCGCCTTTGGCTTGGCAGCCGCGGACGGCGTGATGAATGAGCTGGCAGAGCAGGGGATTGGCTTCCCGGTCTTTGGCGAGGAAAAACCCGGTCCGCGTGTGCCCATCGTTCCCGGTGCCGTCATTTTTGACCTCTTGGTCGGGCCTTCCCGACCCGGGCCGGAAGAGGGCGCGGCCGCGCTCCGAGCCGCGCTGGCGAGCAATGATGAAACCATGGGCACGGTGGGAGCCGGCGTGGGTGCTACCGCCGGCAAGCTGCGGGGTGGCTTCGGCCTAGCTACGCGCCGGGTAGGAAATTACGAGGTTAGCGCCGCGATGGTCGCCAACCCTGTGGGTGAGGTCATCGATCCGCAGTCCGGCCGGCTCTACGGTGCGCCAGGGAGCACCGCGGTCAATGCTGCTGCCTACCGCGCCTTGCCACATCCAGCGGAGTCCAAGCTCAATACCACCATCGGTGCCGTGCTCACCGACGCCCCCATTAACACTGCCCAAGCCCAGCGCTTGGCCATGACTGCCCACGATGGCATCGCCCGCGCGGTGCGTCCTGCGCATTCACCGCTAGATGGTGACACCATCTTTGCCTTATCCACCGCGCAGCGCCCGGCCGAACTCAGCACGCAGATAATGACCCAGATTTGCGCCGCTGCCGCCGATGCCGTGGAGGAAGCGATTGTCAACGCGGTTACCGCCGCCGAGCCTGGCTTGGGCTTGAGCGTGTACCGCGATCTGCTGGACTAAGATAAGGCGCATTATGACTTCAGGTGGAACATTTAACTACCGGCCGGCGCCCGCGGGCCAGGTCAATCGTGGCGATTCCAAAAACTACACTCGCAGCGGGCGCATCACCACCGGATTTTCTATAGCTTTTGGCTTCCTCGTGGTGGAGTGGGCGGTCCACATTATTAACGCGTTCCTTTTTGGCGGCCAGCTATCCAATTACGGCATTCGCCCGCTGGACTTCAACGGCATCTGGGGCATTTTTACCGCCCCACTGCTGCATGCAAACTTTGAGCACCTCATGTCCAATTCGGTGCCCGGCGCCATTTTCTGCTTCCTTATCGGCCTGTCCGGCCGCAAGGCTTGGTGGGAAGTTACCCTGATTACCACTCTGGTCGCAGGCCTTGGCACGTGGTTCATTGGTGGCCCCGGTACCTCCCACATCGGGGCGTCCAGTTTGGTCTATGGCTGGCTGGCATATCTGATTGTGCGCGGTATCTTCAATCGATCGCTCATCCAGACCATTTTGGGCATTGTTCTCGGCTTTGCCTATTCCGGCTTGGTGTGGGGCGTGCTGCCCGTCTACGAGGGAGTGAGCTGGCAAGGCCACCTTTTCGGCGCCATCGGCGGCATTCTAGCCGGCATGACCATTACCTCGGACGATCCGGTTAAGGCAGTGAAGCGCTAATGCCTACCGCAACCTCTCCAATTGGCATCTTTGATTCCGGCGTGGGCGGGCTCACCGTGGCACGCGCAGTGATGGAACAGCTGCCGCAGGAATCTGTCATCTATACCGGCGATA
This sequence comes from Corynebacterium sp. LaCa_205, assembly GCF_057458085.1. NCBI lineage: Bacteria > Bacillati > Actinomycetota > Actinomycetes > Mycobacteriales > Corynebacteriaceae > Corynebacterium > Corynebacterium sp. LaCa_205. Next base: position 1,998,850 of record NZ_CP190931.1, on the reverse strand, counting down.
CTGCCCATAGCCCCTACGGACCGCGGCCTATCTCAGAAGTCCGCGCTTTTTCTCAGGACGTGGCGGATCGGCTGGTGGAACGTGGCTGCAAGATGCTGGTCATAGCCTGCAATACGGCCACCGCTGCCTTCTTGCATGATGCACGCGAGCGCTACGATATCCCCATTGTGGAGGTCATCCGCCCCGCGGTGCGCCGTGCCATGTCCACCACGCGCAACGGAAAAATCGGCGTCATCGGCACCGAGGGCACCATCAAATCCGGCGCCTATCAGGACCTTTTTGCGCTCAACCCGAAGGTGCAGGCATTTGCTACCGCCTGCCCGGATTTTGTTCCCTTTGTCGAGCGCGGTATTACCGCCGGCCGCCAGATCCTCGGCGTCGCTGAGGGCTACTTGGCCCCGCTCCAAGCACAAGGAGTAGACACGCTGGTCTTGGGCTGTACGCATTATCCGCTGTTGACCGGCATCATCCAGCTAGCTATGGGCGATAATGTCTCGCTGGTGACATCTTCGGAGGAAACCACCAAGGACGTTATGCGGATTCTCACGGAAACCGATATGTTGGCCCCTGCGGATACTCAGCCGGTCCACACCTTTGAATCGACCGGTGACCCGGAAGCCTTTGCCCGCCTTGCCACGCGCTTTCTCGGCCCGCGGATTGCATAAGTAGGTGCAAATTTCTCCCCCGTTTGCACGTTGAGTACGCATGCGGGGCGATTTCATGGAACTATTGAGCCCATGAAGCTGACCATCTTAGGCTGCTCCGGTAGCGTCCCCACCGCCCAGAACCCCGCCTCCGGCTATTTGCTGTCCTTCGATAATGCGCCGTCCATCGTCCTCGATATGGGCCCTGGCACCTTAGCGCAGCTGGAACAGCAGCAGGATCCTTGCGATGCGCACGTGGCTTTTAGTCACCTGCATGCCGATCACTGCCTGGATTTCCCCTCTCTGATGGTGTGGCGCCGCTTCCATCCCACGGCGCCCGCGGCCTCAAGAAATATGTGCTTCGGGCCGGAGGCTACGCCGACGCACCTGGGCCGCCTGTCTTCCGATGAGGTCGATGGCATCGATGACATGTCCGATACCTTCGCCTTTAGCGCATGGGAGCCGGGCGAGCGCCAGCTTGTCGACGATGTATATATCACTCCCTTCCCGGTCACCCACCCGGTAGAGGCCTATGCTTTGCGCGTGGAACATACTAAGACGGGCCAGACCATCACCTACTCCGGTGATTCTTCATATACGCCCGCGCTTGTCGACGCCGCACGGGGCGCCGACATTTTCCTCTGTGAGGCAGCCTGGGGCGCGAGCTCGGAGGGGATGGCACCGGATATGCATATGTCGGGCGCGGAAGCTGGCAGGGCGGCGCGCGAGGCGGGCGTGGGCAAGCTCGTGCTCATCCACATCCAACCGTGGGGCGATGCCCAAGCTACCTTGGAGGCCGCTCGCTCCGAATTCGACGGTGAGATTATCCTCGGCGCCGCGGGTATGGAGTTCTAAGATACGCTGGACGGCATGACTGAATTTACTCGTGCCGATGGGCGCGCGCTGGACCAGATGCGCAGCGTCCGCATTACCCGCAATTTCACCACCAACCCGGCCGGCTCGGTGCTGGTGGAGTTTGGCAATACCCGCGTCATGTGCACCGCATCCGTAGAATATGGCGTGCCTCGCTTCAAGCGCGATTCGGGCGAAGGCTGGCTGACCGCCGAGTACGCCATGTTGCCTTCCGCCACCCACGACCGTATGCCGCGCGAATCCATGAAGGGCAAGGTCAAGGGCCGCACCCATGAGATTTCCCGCCTCGTCGGCCGCTCCCTGCGCGCCGCAGTGGACTTGGAGGAGCTAGGGGAGAACACCATTCAGCTCGATTGCGATGTCCTCCAGGCTGATGGCGGCACCCGCACTGCCTCTATCACCGGCGCCTATGTTGCGCTGGCTGACGCCATCGCGCACCTCAAAGCCGAGGGCGTCGTCCCCGGCGAGCCGCTACTTGATCCCATCGCTGCAGTCTCGGTAGGCATCATTGACGGCGAAATCTGCCTTGATCTGCCTTATGAGGAGGATTCCCGCGCCGAGGTCGACCTGAATGTAGTGATGCAGGAATCCGGCGACTTCGTTGAAATCCAGGGCACCGGTGAGCACGGTCTCTTTGGCCGAGAGGAGCTCAACGAGATGCTCGACGTAGCGCAGAAGGGTTGCCGCGAACTCATCGCCGCACAGAAGGCGGCGTTGGGGTGGTAATTCTCGTCGCGTCTAATAACCCTAAGAAGCTCGGCGAGCTGGAACGGATTCTGGCTGATGCCGGCATCGAGGGTGTCGAGCTGCGCCCGCTTTCCGCCGTGGAACCTTATCCAGAACCGGTAGAAGATGGCCGCACTTTTGCCGATAATGCGCTCATCAAGGCCCGTGCTGGCGTGGCCGCTACCGGTTATGCCACCGTGGCGGATGATTCGGGCCTCGCTATCGAAGAGCTCAACGGCATGCCCGGCGTGCTTTCCGCCCGTTGGTCCGGCCAGCACGGCAATGACCAGGCCAATAATGACTTAGTCTTGGCGCAGATGGCCGATGTCCCTGATGAGCGCCGTGCCGCAGCCTTTGTCTCGGTCTGCGCGCTCGTCACGCCCGAAGGCGCAGAGCACGTGGCCGAGGGCCGCTGGGAAGGCCGCTTCTTGCGCGAGCCGCGCGGGGAAAACGGCTTCGGCTATGACCCACTCTTCCAGCCGGAAGGCGAGTCCCGATCGGCTGCAGAGATGTCCCCAGAAGAAAAGAACGCGGTCTCGCATCGCGGCCGCGCTCTTAGTCAACTTGTCCCCGCCATCGCGGAGCTTGTCCACAACTCTTAGAGTTGGAACTCCTCCGTGATTTCCTTGCGGCGCTTGTGCTCCATCCAGAAGGACAGGAAGGGCACCACGCCCGCAAGGGCGGTGGTAAAGAGCTTGCCCACCGGCCACAGCGCGCGCGGGCCGAGGATGAGGATGGACAGCAGGTAGGTCATGTACGCGATGCCGTGCACGATCGCGATATAGGTGGCCCACTCGGGGATATCCATGCCAATGATGTACTGGCAGACCATGCGGATGACCAGGATGATCAAGAAGATACCGGTCACAGTGGCCGCGATGGAGAAAAACTTCAAGGGTCCGCGGATGCGGGCTTGGCGGGCGGGGTGAACTTTATTGGTCATAATCAGCTTTCTTCATTCTCGCCGCGCCGGCGGCGCGGGGTATTCATGGCGTTGAACGTTTCCACATCCATCTGGGGCCGCTGGGGCAGGAAATCCTCATCAATTTTGGTTTCTGCCTGCGGCTGTGTGGGAGCGTCGGCCGGGGCGGTTTTGTCTGTGTCATCCATGTCGCGGACTTCTTCCTCGGCCGCGAGGCGCTCGTTTTCATAGCGCAGCGTGGTGCGATAGGCATAAACCACGAACACGGCAAACAGTGGCCACTGGAAGGCATAGCCCAGGTTTTGGAAGGTGCCCGAGCCGGAGCGGAAGCGGGTCCATTGCCAATAGGCCAGGAATAGGAAGAGCACGACGAAAAACGCGATGAGGAGGACGTGCCACCATCGCACCTGCACGCGCTTGTTTTTCTGTTCCTCTTGAGTGCTCACGCGTTCCACCCTACCCACCAACGGCCGGAAAACAGAACACCCCTGGTTTCTGGATTACCCGCCCACCGTGTACACTATGTCAAGTCCCCCGCGCCCGTGGCGGAATTGGCAGACGCGCTAGATTTAGGTTCTAGTGTCTTATGACGTGTGAGTTCAAGTCTCACCGGGCGCACCATAGGCGCCGTCGACCCTCGTGGTCGGCGGCGTTTTCGCATATCACCGTCCGTATTTCACCCTAAGATGGGCATTATGAAAAAGCTGTTTTCCACCCTTATCGTTGTCATTCTCATCGCCGCCCTGGCGGTAGCTGCGGTGGTGGTGTGGCAAGTCCGGGAACCGGTGGACGTGGAGACCGAATCGAGCAATACCAAGGTCATCAAGGCCGTGGAGCGCGAGGAACAGGTGGTGCTCGTCTCCTTGGGGATTGAGGGAATATCGGAGGAGTCCGCTACCAGCACGCTGTGGAATTGGCAGGTCCCAGGCAGTGAGCGTACCCAATACATCAAGTACTCCTACCGCGCGAAGCTCGGCATTGAAGGATCCCAGGTGCACGTAGAAGAGGAATCCCCGCACCACTTCCGCGTGCAGATCCCAGAGTTCATTTTCATTGGCCACTCGGATGAGAACTTCGAAACCGCGGTGGAAGATAATGGCGCGCTGAGCTGGATTACCCCGGATATCGATAAAGCGGAAACCATCACCAAGATTCTGGATGAGGACAAAAAGAAAAAGGACATCGCGGATAATCGCGATGTCCTCCAAAGCCAGGCCAAGCAGTTCTACACCGGCATTATTTCCGGCGTGGACCCGGAGGCTGAGGTAGATTTTTCCTTCCGGTAGCTAGTCCACCTCGGTGAACTTGCGGTCCCAGGAAGAACGGACCGGGTTGGCATCGGCCAGCAAGATATCGAAGCGGTCGTTGGCAATCTCTACGATCTCACCCATCGCGGTGCGGTACTCCTGCTCCGGGGAGTTGGCCAGCCTGCGTACGCCGGCGTCAATGACGCGGTCAACGGTGTCATTGGTATCTAGATAAGCCACAAAGGGCATATCGAAGCGCTCGCGGTAGGCGGCGGAAAGCTCGGTAATGCGCTCGGTCTGCACATCATCCAAGTCGGTTAGTCCCAAGGAGCCGCGGTCGGCGGAGATGGTGGCGGCTTCGTCGGCGTCGGCAAGCAGCAGCTCATCCATGGCCGGGTAATCGTGGATGAGGGCAGCACGGCGGGAATCATCCGCGGTTAGCACGGCTACCTGAATGGCGGCGCGCAGCTCATTGATATCGCTGAAAGGCCGCGACTCCCACGCCAGTTCGAGCGGCCACGTCTCGTTATTGAATAGCGGGCGCAGCGCGGAGACGAATTCCTCGCGGGAGGCATTGTTGAGCTGCTGTAGGCTTACGCTCTTGCCGACGGCCCGAGACACCTGCGTGCCCTGCTTACCCCCGGTGTGGAAGAACAGCAGGTTAAGCACGATGGCCGTAATGGCGCCGATGGACATGCCGGAGGAGACGAAGGTTTGCGCCCACTCCGGGAAGGCGGAGGCGATATCCGGCTTGAAGGTCACCAGCATGGCCAGGCCGAGCGCGGAAGTGACGATGACGGAGTTGCGGCCATCGGAAAGATCGGCCTTGGCGATGGTCTGTAGGCCCACCCACGCTACGTTGGCGAAAAGCGCCAGGGAGGCGCCGCCAAGCACAGGGGACGGGATGGCGGCCACGACCGCACCGGCCTTGGGCAAAATGCCCAATACCATCATGAATCCGGCGGCAGCCACGGCCACCCAGCGCGATTTCACGCTGGTCAGGCGGACCAGACCGACGTTTTGTGCAAAGCAGGTATACGGGAAGGAGTTCATTACGCCGCCCACCAGGGTGGAAAGGCCATCGGCGCGGATGGCGCGCACGACATCATCGCGACGGATGCGCTTTTTTACAATCTCGCCGGTGGCAAAGACATCGCCAGTGGTCTCCACCATGGTGATGATCATGACAATGATGAGCGAGAAAATAGCCACCACGTCGAACTTTGGCATGCCGAAGTAGAACGGGGTGGTGATACCGAGGGCGGGGGCGGAGGAGACTTCGCTAAAGGAGGCGTCGCCTAGCACGAGCGCTACGCCCGTACCCAAGACTAGGCCGATGAGCACGGCCAGGGTGCCTAGGAAGCCAGAGGAAAAACGCTGCACCAAAATGATGACCGCGAGCGTGCCAAAACCGTAGAGCAGGTCACGGGTGGCTGGAACTCCCTCGGCGTAATTGACAAAGTCATTGGCCGAAACCCCCAATAGTGAAGTGCCCATCACCAGCAGGACCGAACCGGTGACCACCGGCGGGAAGAAACGCAGCACTTTGCCAAAGACCGGCGCCGCGAAGAAAGTAAACAGGCCGGCGACGATGATGGCGCCATAAATGGTCGGCAGCGAGGCCACCCCGCCTTCGCCGTCGGTTGCGCCCAGGCCGATGGCGATGATCGGGGAGACGGCCGTTGTGGTTACGCCCTGCACGATGGGCAGGCGCACGCCAATGCGCTTGCCGACGCCCATAGACTGAATGATCGTTGCTATGCCACAGGTCAAAAGGTCCGCATTGATGAGGTGGATGGTGGTTTCCGCATCCAGGTTAAGCGAGCCGGCGATGAGCAGTGGAACGATAACCGCCCCGGCATAAAAGGCCAGTACGTGCTGCACACCCAAGGCGGCTAGTTTGGGGGCGGGTGGGACGGTATCTACTGGATGCTTGGGCTGGGAAGCCACGAAGTCCTCCTTTGTGCGGAAGCGAAGCTGAACGGGTTTAACAGTAGAGGTTCGTGCAGGTAGCGACCAAAAAATCGGGGTGATGAGGAACACGTTCGGGGCTAGTCCACCCCCGATCTAAGACGTACGTGCGTTCTGCATGAAATCACTAACCAGCGAAACAACACGACCGGTTTATATTTAGCCTTTCCAACGTCTGCTGAACTTGTTATTACCGCTGATGTAGTCAACAATTGAGGCCAGAGGGGCTTGGTGCTGTGGCTCGAAAAGCGGCATTTACCCCTGATAGAAATTCGCCCGAAAGAAGGGAATTATGACTACCGCAACGCAGCCTCAACAGTTTGAAGCGTGGAAGGGATTTGAGTCCGGTCCATGGACCGAGGGCATCAACGTCCGCGACTTCATTCAGCGTAACTACACGCCGTACGACGGCGATTCCAGCTTCCTGGCGGGCCCGACCGAAAAGACCAAGCGCGTCTGGGAGACCCTGGAGAAGAACTACCTGTCCGTCGAGCGCGAAAAGCGTGTCTACGATGTTGACACCCACACCCCGACCGACATTGACGCTTTCCCGGCCGGCTACATCTCAGACGACGATGACGTCATCGTCGGTCTGCAGACCGATACCCCGCTGAAGCGCGCCATGATGCCGTTCGGTGGCTGGCGCATGGTCAAGCAGGCCATCGCCGAAGCAGGCAAGGAAGTCGACCCTGAGGTGGAGAAGATCTTCACCCGCTACCGCAAGACCCACAACGATGCGGTCTTCGATATCTACACCCCGCGCATCCGCGCTGCTCGTTCATCACACATCATCACCGGTCTGCCGGATGCTTATGGCCGTGGCCGCATCATCGGTGACTACCGCCGCGTGGCTCTCTACGGTGTGGACTACCTGATCGAGGAAAAGCAGGCTTCCCGCGATTCCGTCGCAGACGCTGGCTTCTCTGAGCACTGGGCACGCTTCCGCGAGGAACACTCCGAGCAGATCAAGGCCCTGAAGAAGCTCAAGAAGATGGCTGAGTCCTACGGCTTCGACATCTCCAAGCCGGCTAAGACCGCTCACGAGGCAGTACAGTGGACCTACTTCGGCTACCTGGCATCCATTAAGTCCCAGGATGGCGCCGCAATGTCCATCGGCCGCCTGTCCGCCTTCTTCGATTGCTACTTCGAGCGCGACCTCGCCGCTGGCATCATCACCGAGGAAGACGCCCAGGAAATCATCGACTCCCTGGTTCTCAAGCTGCGCATCGTCCGCTTCCTGCGCACCATCGATTATGACCAGATCTTCTCCGGCGACCCGTACTGGGCAACCTGGTCTGATGCTGGCTTCGGCAACGACGGCCGCCACATGGTCACCAAGACCTCCTTCCGTCTGCTGCAGACCCTGGTAAACCTTGGCCCCTCACCAGAGCCAAATATCACCATTTTCTGGGATCCAAAGCTGCCAGAGGGCTACAAGGAATTCTGTGCCCACATCTCGATTGAGACCTCCTCCATCCAGTACGAGTCTGACCGCCAGATTCGTGAGCAGTGGGGCGACGACGCCGCAATTGCCTGCTGTGTTTCCCCGATGGAAGTGGGCAAGCAGATGCAGTTCTTCGGCGCTCGTGTGAACGCCGCTAAGGCTCTGCTTTACGCCATCAACGGTGGCCGCGATGAGGTAACCGGCAAGCAGGTCGTAGAAGGCTACGAGCCCATCAAGGGCGATGGCCCGCTGGACTTCGATGAAGTTTGGCAGAAGTACGAAGAGATGCTGGACTGGGTTGTTGGCACCTATGTTGAGGCCCTCAACATCATCCACTACTCTCACGACAAGTACGCCTACGAGGCAGTCGAGATGGCGCTGCACGATTCCAATATCGTACGCTCCATGGGCTGCGGCATCGCCGGTCTGTCCATCGTCGCCGACTCCCTGGCTGCTATCAAGTACGCCAAGGTCACCCCGGTCCGTGACGAGACCGGCCTGATTACGGACTACGTCACCGAGGGCGAGTTCCCGTTCTATGGCAACGACGATGACCGCGCCGATGACATCGCCGCAACCATTGTCCACACCGTGATGGAAAAGATTAAGGCCATCCCGATGTACCGCAATGCCATCCCAACTCAGTCCGTGCTGACCATTACCTCGAACGTGGTCTACGGCAAGGCAACAGGCGCCTTCCCGTCGGGCCACAAGGCCGGCACGCCGTTCTCCCCAGGCGCTAACCCTGAAAACGGTGCCGACAGCCACGGCATGGTTGCTTCCATGCTGTCCGTTGGCAAGCTGGATTACAAGGACGCCTTGGACGGCATCTCGCTGACCAACACCATTACTCCTTCCGGATTGGGCCGCACCCCAGAAGAGCGCATCACTAACCTGGTGGGCGTTCTGGATGCCGGCTTCATCATGGAGAAGTAAAAACCACTCAACCCTCAACCATCTCGAAAAGGAGAAAATCATGGCAACCCCAACTTTCGAAGACCGTATGTCAGCAATGAAGGCAAACCGCGATGCACACCAGATGAACTCTGGTCTGTACCACGCCAACATCAACGTGCTGGACAAGTCCACCCTCGAGGACGCCGTTGAGCACCCAGAGAAGTACCCGAACCTCACCGTTCGCGTCTCTGGCTACGCTGTCAACTTTGTCAAGCTGACCAAGGAGCAGCAGCTCGACGTTATCTCCCGCACCTTCCACCAGGGTTCTTAATCATGGCTGATGGCGTTACTGGTGTTGTCACCCTCTCTCCGGAAGAAGGAGAGCGTGTCCGCGGCGTAGCTGCGGGCCTGGGAGATAATGCACAACTCGATGACATTACCCGCCCGGAGCTCATGGAGGCGCGCCGTACCGGCGATATCGCCCTCGTGCACTCTTGGGAGCTCGTGACCGCCGTCGATGGCCCGGGAACCCGCATGACGATGTTCATGTCCGGATGCCCACTGCGCTGCCAGTACTGCCATAATCCAGACACCTGGGAGATGAAGACCGGCACACTGGAGCGGGTCGAGGATGTGGTCAAGCGCATCAAGCGTTATAAGCCCATCTTCCAAGCTTCCGGTGGCGGTCTGACCATCTCCGGTGGCGAACCCCTCTTCCAGATTTCCTTCACGCGCCGCGTGCTTAAGGAAGTCCACGATGCGGGTATTCACACCACCATCGATACGGCTGGGTACTTGGGCTCGCGCTTGCGGGACGAGGACCTAGACAATATCGACCTCGTGCTTCTCGACGTCAAGTCGGGCGACGAGGAGACTTACCGCAAGGTCACCCAACGCCAGCTCCAGCCAACACTGGACTTCGGCGACAGGTTGAACAAGATAGGTAAGCCGGTATGGATCCGCTTCGTAGTGGTGCCTGACCTCACGGACTCGCCAGAGAACGTGGAAAATGTGGCCAATATCGTGGCGCGTTGGAAATCTAACGTCGAACGCGTCGAGGTCTTGCCCTTCCACAATATGGGCAAGGACAAGTGGGAAGGCCTAGATATGACCTACCAGTTGGCAGACACGAAGCCGCCAAAGCCGGAGGACGTGGAGAAAATCCGCGACGTCTTCCGCTCGAAGGGCTTGGAAGTCTACTAGCCTGGGAGGGCATGACCGACTACCGCCGCTTTGGCCACACAATTAAAGAGCACCACCTAGAAGTCCCGTGGGATTATTCCAATCCCCACGGGACTTTTGGGCTTTATGCCCGCGAAATCATCCCGCCCGGCGGAGAGGGCCTGCCCGCGTTGCTTTACCTCCAGGGCGGGCCTGGTTTCCCAGCACCCCGGCCGCTGACACCCAGGGGGCTTATTGGCAAGGCACTGGAGCGGTACCGCGTGATCCTCATGGACCAGCGCGGCACCGGCCGATCGCACCGCATCGATGCATTGAGCCCGGCCGCGGAGCGCACCGCAGCGCACTTGGCGTTGCTGCGCCAAGATAATATCGTCCGCGACGCCGAGCGTTTGCGCGAGCACCTCGGCCTGGAGAAGTGGTCACTTTTTGGCCAATCTTTCGGTGGCTTCTGCATTACCGCCTACCTATCCCAGGCGCCCGAGCACATTGAGCATGCATTTTTCACCGGTGGCATCCCCACGCTGAAGGGTGCAGACGATCTATACCGCGCCACTTTTAGCAAGCTCAAGGCCCGCCAGCAGCGTTTCTACCGCGAATTCCCGTGGGCCCAGGACCGTATCGAGGAGATCATCTCCCACTTGGACAATTCGGATGAGTGCCTTCCCACCGGAGAGCGTCTGTCCTCGCTGCGGTTTCGCACCATCGGTATTGAGCTCGGCCGCGGCACCGGTTTTGATTCGCTGGCTTATCTGCTGGAAGAGCCTTTCCGCACCGTGGCAGGGGAGAAGCGGCTGCGCGGCGATTTCTTGGTGGACGTCGGCCAGCGCGTGAGCTTTGCAGACGGCCCGCTGTATGCCGCTATCCATGAGTCAATCTATGGCGGCGCCGGTGGGCAGGCCGTTACTCATTGGGCGGCGCATCGTGTGCGCGAGGAATTCCCGGAGTTTGCGGAGTCCGGCACGTGGTTGACTGGCGAGCATATCTTTCCCTGGCAGTTCGACGAGGACCCTGCTCTGCACGCGTTTGCCGACGCCGCCCACGGCCTCGCCCGCCACGAATTCTCCCCGCCCTATGCGCTCGGTGAGGTGCCGACCACGGCCGCGGCCATATATGTCGATGATATTTTCGTTCCGCTCGAAGAATCCTTGGCTACCGCCGCCCACCTGGGGGACCTGCGGCCGTGGATTAGCAACGAGTTCCAGCACAACGGCATTCGCGAAGACGGTGCGACCATCCTGGGCAGGCTTTTTGCGCTTATCGACGATCACTAGCGTTTCGCTATTTCCTATGCGAAAATATTGGTGATTGTCACGACATTTAGGGAGATATTTTGATCGCCACCATAGTTATAGTCCTCATCCTGTTGCTTATCTTGGGAACCCTCTTTGATGGCTATTTCATCGTTCGCACTCGCGAAGCTGCCATCTTGGAGCGCTTGGGTAAATTCCAAAAGGTGGCGCATGCTGGCCTGCACTTCAAGATGCCGTGGGTAGACCGCGTACGCGATAAAATTTCGCTGCAGGTGCGCCAGCTGGATGTGATGGTGGAGACCAAGACCAAGGACAATGTCTTCGTCCAGATCCCTGTGGCCGTGCAATACGAGGTAGTTGAAGGCCGAGAGCGCGAGGCATATTACATGCTCTCCAACCACGAACAGCAGATTGTGGCCTACGTGCAGGATAATGTTCGCTCCTCCGTGGCGAATATGGACCTGGATGATTCCTTCTCCTCCAAGGACACCATTGCTCGCAATGTTGCGGCTTCCCTGCGCGATAATATGGCCGAGTACGGCTGGAACTTTGTCAACACCCTGGTTACCGATATCCGCCCCGATTCCCGCGTACGCGAGTCCATGAACTCCATTAACGCGGCGCAGCGTGAGCGTGAAGCGGCCGTCGCCCAAGCAGAGGCCGAGAAGATCCGCGTGGTCAAAGAGGCCGAGGGTGCTGCCGAAGCAAAGAAGCTGCAGGGACGCGGCGTTGCGGACCAGCGCAAGGAAATCGTCGAGGGCATTGCCCAGCAATACGAAATGCTTCGCGACGCCGGCGTGGAAGAATCCCCCGAGGCGCTCATGCTGGTCTCTCAATACCTCGACGCGATGGTCGATGTCTCCCACAACGGCCAGGCCTCTGTGCTGTACATGCCCTCCAACCCGCAGGGCATGGGTGACCTCTTTAGCGGCATGCGCGACGTGCTCATGGCCAACCGCGCCCTCGACTCCGCCGAGGGGGCGCCTCAGCACCGCCGCCCGCAGCCGCACAAGCCATCCCGCGCCGAGGAAATCGAGCGCGAGTCCAAGCATCAGGCAGAGCGTGCCAAGCGCGAAGCCATCGCTGCCTCCCAGCGTGCTGAGCAGGAGCGCTCCGAGCAAAATCGCGGTGAGCAAGAGTCGCAGCAGGGTCAGCACCCCACCGCGCAGCCCCAGGCTGCTCGCGAGTACTTCCAGCAGCTGCGCGACCAACTCAAAAACGAGGACTAGCCCTGAGCATCGATAACCTCTTTGACGCCTATACCGCCCAGCGCGGTATTACCCGCCGCGCAGAAGTTGTACCCGACCACGAGTGCCAGATTTTCCCCGCCGAGACCAGGGCTGCCTCACAAGTCGATGCCTTAAACGCTGCCCGAAGCCTCGTTCACGACGTCCTTTCTTCCGACCAAGAGCATGAGCCCCAGCGCGACGGGGACAATTCCGACAACAAGTAGGTAGGTCCGCTCCGCACCCGCCGAGGAAGGGTCATACAGCGTCGACAGCGTTCCCGCTAGCGAGGTTCCAATGGCCATGGTGAGAAAATACAGCGCGGAAAAGCGCGTCGCGTACGCTCGCGGCGCGTGCGCGGCCGATGCCGCCATGCCCACCGGCCCGATGAATAGCTCGCCGAGCGACATCAACAAGATGGTCATGGCCAACACCACAAATGGCGTTGAATTTTCTCCGCCCCCGACGAACGGCAACAGCACAAACATTCCGGAACCTGCCACCATGATGCCTACGGCCATCAGCACACGCCGCGAGCATGCCCACCGAGACATGCTCGCCGCCAGCGGTAGGGACAAAACCAGGATGAACAGTGGATTGAGTGATTGCGTCCATGCCGCCGGAATCTCAAACCCGCCGACCATGCGGTCTACACGTTGATCCGAGTACACGGCTAGCACCCCGTAAATCTGCGGCTGGAGAGTCCAGTAGGCCGTCGAGCAGAAAAAGAGCGGGATATACGCCAGAACCTGCTTCCGCTCCGGCACGCTGACCCGCGGGGATCGCAGCATGCTGGCGAAGAGGGTGAGAGCGGCCGCGAACGTCGCAAAGAGCAAAAGCATAGCCAGCTTGTCTGGTGGAACCGTCACCGCGACCGCGACGCTGCCCACTACAGCCACCACAGCTACCGCCGCGGCCTTGCCTGGCGCGGCAGTAGGGTTGGGAGGCCGGGTGTCGAACTCCGTGACTACCCGCTGGCGCAATAACCCGTAGAAGACACACCCGCAGCACATGAGGCCTGCGGCTGCGAGGAAACCGGCATGGTAGCCGTGCTTTTGTGCCAGCCAGCCCGTGAGCATCGGTCCGAGTAAAGCGCCAATATTTATCCCCAGGTAAAAGATTTGAAAAGCCCCATCCCGTGCGCCGGCTGTGGGAGGAAAAGCCGCGCCCAGAATGGTAATTGCCGCCGTTTTAAGCAGCCCTGAACCCAGCGCAAGCGGCAACAGTCCGGCCACGAGGCCCGCCATACCAGGCACGAAGGACAGCGAAAGGTGCCCGCACATGAGCAGACTCGCGCCGGCAAGCAACGTGCGTTCGGCACCTAGGAGCCGGTCGCTGACCCACCCGCCCACGAACGTGCACAGGTAGAGCAGACTGCCGTAGGCACCGACGAGCGCCGTGGCCTGCGCCTGGTCCATGCCGAGTCCGCCGGAGGTGGAATAGAGGTAGTAGGCGAGGATGGCCTGCATGCCGTAGAAGCTAAAGCGCTCCCACATTTCAATTCCGGCGATAGCCGGCAAAGCCACCGGTAAACGCCGAATTGAACGATGTTTAATAATTGTCATAAAAGCACTATAACGGCCGAAAGTCTGTGATAAACCTAAAATCATGGATATTTCAGCGGAGGACATTGCCGCTCTCGACGCACGCCACATTTGGCATCCCTACGCCGAGCCAGGCGAGCCCACGCTTGTGGTGGACTCGGCCGCCGGCGTTTATTTAACACTCGCAGATGGCACCACGCTTATCGACGCCATGTCTTCCTGGTGGGCCGCCGCCCACGGCCACGGCCACCCGCGGCTCAAGGCGGCAGCGAACGAACAAATCGAGAGGGTGAGCCACGTCATGTTCGGCGGACTCACCCACGAACCGGCTACGCGGCTTACTCGTAACCTCATGGAATTAACGCGTGGTAATTTTGAGCAGGTCTTTTATTCCGATTCCGGATCTGTATCGGTAGAAGTAGCCATCAAAATGGCACTGCAGTATGCCCGTGGCGCAGGGCACCCAGAGCGCTCCAAGATGTTGACGTGGAGGTCGGGGTATCATGGCGATACCTTCGCGGCGATGAGCGTGTGCGATCCCGAAGGCGGCATGCACTCGATGTGGACCGGTACCTTAGCGCAGCAGATTTTTGCCCCGGCGCCGCCTACTCGCGGGGCTAGCCCGGCCGAGCGCGCGAACTATCTGCGCGAGCTGGAAGCGTGCATCACGGAAGAAGTTGCGGGGCTAATTATTGAACCTGTAGTCCAAGGCGCGGGTGGCATGCGCTTTCACGACCACGAGCTGGTCCGCGGGGCCCGAGAAATCTGTGACCGCCACGGTATCGTGCTCATCGCGGACGAAATCGCCACCGGGTTCGGCCGCACAGGTGAACTCTTTGCCACCCAAGCCGCTGGCGTTGTGCCAGATATCATGTGCGTTGGCAAGGCGATGACCGGCGGTTTTATGACCATGGCTGCCACGCTCGCCACCGCGAAGGTGGCCGAGGGGATGAGTCCGCGCGCGCTGATGCACGGACCAACATTTATGGCTAATCCACTCGCTTGTGCCGTTTCGGCCGAGGCAACTGCGCTCATTTTGGAGGGCAATTGGCGCGAGCAGGTAGCCGGCATCGAAAAGCAGCTGCAACGAGGGTTTGAGGGCCTGTCCGAGGAACCTGGGGTAGCCGACGTGCGCGTACTTGGCGCCATAGGTGTGGTGGAAATGGAATGCGATGTAAATATGTCCGCAGCGACGGCCGCAGCCGTAGCCCAAGGTGTGTGGTTACGTCCGTTCGGCCGGTTGATTTATATCATGCCGCCGTTTATCAGCACCGCAGATGAAATAGCGCAAATGTGCCGCGGCGTGCGCGCTGCGGTGGCAGGAGGACGACAGTGATAATTTACGTGACGGGGACGAATACTGACGTCGGTAAGACTGTGGCCACGGCCGCGCTCGCCAGCGCGTTCAAGCAACGCGGCCGCGAGGTCATCTA
This sequence comes from Corynebacterium sp. LaCa_205, assembly GCF_057458085.1. NCBI lineage: Bacteria > Bacillati > Actinomycetota > Actinomycetes > Mycobacteriales > Corynebacteriaceae > Corynebacterium > Corynebacterium sp. LaCa_205. The sequence goes on along the minus strand of NZ_CP190931.1, from coordinate 1,983,491 downwards.
CGCCAAACCGCTGCAGACGGGAGAGCCGGAGGGGAAGGGGGATGCGGCGACCGTCGGCAAGCTGGCGGGGGTGGAGGTAGCAGAGATGGTGCGCTTTCCGGAGCCACTGGCGCCGAATCTTTCTGCGCGCCGGGCCGGCATGGGCCAACCCAGCCTGCAGGAACTTAAAGAGTGGATTGCCTCCCTTGACGCACCCGGCCGTGTGGTGCTCGTGGAAGGCGCCGGCGGGCTCCTCGTGCGTTTAACGGACGCCTATACGCTTGCCGACGTCGCCGATAAGCTCCTCATCGTCACCTCCCTTAACCTAGGAAGCCTCAACGCGGCCGAGCTGACCGTGCGCGAGGCACAACGCCGTGGAATTGAGGTGCTCGGGCTAGTTGGTGGCTCGCTGCCGGCCGATCCGGACTTGGCTACGCGCCTGAACCTGGAGGAGATGCCGGAGGTGACAGGCTGTACGTTGTGGGGCAGCCTGCCGGAGGGCATGGCGCGCATGGCACCGGCCGAATTCGCGCGGGTAGCCGCGGAAGTCTACGCGGACTTTGTCGAGCACGCCGAGTAGCGCTACCTCGCAGAGGCAGCGCTAGCGGACCCAACGAACCTTGCCATTGACTCGGGCAAGGCGCCCACGCAGCGGCGGGGCATTCGGATCATCTTGGTTGACCCCGTTGTGATACGGGCAGCACACCGTGAGGTTGTCCATATTGGTCAGTCCTCCGTGCTTCCAAGCCTTCAGGTGATGGATCTGGGCCTTGTCCGCAGGGTGGTTGCACGGCGGCCACGGGCAGGTAGGGTTTTCGGCCGCGGCCATCTGCCGCTGTTTCTCGGTGGCGTAGCGCGAGGTGCGATACAGGTTGACGGGGCCTTTAACGGGATGGATAAGGGTGGCTAGTCCGTGCTCGGTGAAGGTGCGCTCGACCAACTCGGCGCCGGTAATCGTGGCGCCATTAGTCAGCCGCAGGGTGACTTCTTCACCGTCGCCGTCCAAGATGCGGTCCAGCGCGTTGAGCGGGATGATGACGTTGGTTGTGGTGCGCGCCGAAGGCGCACCCGTGCCGCGAAGGAGATCGCGCAGGGAATCGAGTGGGCGCGCGGGGTCGAGCGCGGCGTCAAACTCCGCGAGGAAGGCCGAGGGGGCGGTAATCCGCATGGTCCAGGGGCCATTCGGGCGGCGAAGGAGCTGGACCCCTTCGCGGGGCGGCGTGCGGCGCGGGCGGAGGTCGCGCAGGCGTTGCTTGGCGCGGCGGGCGATTTCAGAGGCGGGGCCTCGCAGGCGGCACAGCTCTACCCGCAAGTTCCACGCATCGCGCTGTGTGCGCACGCGGGAGACATATTTTTCAATCAGCTTGAGCGTTATGAGGTCATGGTGGCGAGCGGCCGTGGTGGCGTGGCGTTGCTTCCGGCTGAAGCGGGTTGGGCCGTAATAAACTGCGGCAAGCGCGCGGAGGTTGCGAGCTTCTACATCTGGTAGACCCAGCTCGATGAGGGCGCGCTCAGACAGGCCGCGGGCCTCGGCGAGGATATCCATCGCCGAGGCTATGTGGGAGGCATAAGCCTTCAGTGCGCTCATGGCCGCAACTCTAAACAGGACCGGCAGTAGAACCGAGTCGTAGACGGCCGCAGCTGTGGATAGCTTGTTTAAGTGTCAACTGCCTGCGGTGGGCGGAAGTGGCACAAAGGCGCGAAACGAGCGCGCTTTAGATCGCTACCACCGTGCTAGAAAGGCCCCCGGATCGCGCGCAGTTGCGCAATTGCACCGTACGGCCAGGCTGTGGATAAGGAGACCGGCCCGGTCAATGCGTTCGTCACTGCGCTGGACGACGCCGCGCTAGCTTAGGCCCTTCATCACGCGGGCGACGTGGCCGGTGGCCTTGACATTGTAGTGCGTCTGGCCGATGGTGCCGTCCGGCTCGACCAAGAAGGTGGAGCGGATGACGCCCTGGACGACCTTGCCGTAATTCTTCTTCTCGCCAAAGGCACCGTAGGCGGTCATAACGGACTTATCCGGATCCGACAGGAGCGGGAAGTTCAGCTCATGGTCCGCGCGGAATTTTGCCAGCGCCTCTGGCTTATCGGGCGAGATGCCTACGACGGCAATATTGAGATCATTGAGCTGCTCCAAGGAATCACGGAAATCGCAGGCCTCCTTGGTGCAGCCCGGGGTATTGGCGCGGGGGTAGAAATAGACGAGTACGCGTTGGCCTGCGTAATCGGCGAGGGAAACGGTGTTTCCGGCGTCGTCGGCGAGCGCAAAGGCAGGGGCGGTATCTCCAACGTTCAATCGGTTTTCAGTCATGGTTCCCACCATACTTACCGGCTGGGCTGCACGCTTTTGCACCGGCGGGGTAGAATGATCCCGTTAAGAGCGAACCTAAGTTAAGAGGAGAACTTCGTGGCACGCAATATTGAAGACATTCAACGCGATATCGAGCGCACTCGCCGCCAGCTGGCCGGCACCCTGGACGAGCTTGCGCAGCGCAGCAAGCCGCAGAACTTTGCCAACGAGGCCAAGACCGCGGCTACCGATAAGCTGCAGGACCGCAACGTGCAGATGGCCCTTGGCGGCGTCGGCGCCGCTGTGGTTGGACTAATTGCTTTCTCGATCTTCCGTTCTCGCCGCCGCAAGAGCGACTTGAAGGAGCTGCAGCGCCTGCTGTCCGAGCGCCACTAATTACTAATTAAGGAAGTCCCCGCACACCGCGGGGACTTTTTTCGTAGGCTGGGTTGGGATGAAGACACCAATCCCTTTTTATTTGCAGGAAATCCTCAATAAGGTGCGCGATAATCGCGACGGCACCGTGGCGGATTATATTCCGGAGTTGGCTAAGGCGCAGCCCGAGTACCTCGGCGCCGCGATGTGCACCACCACCGGCCACGTATATTCCGCGGGCGATGATGAGGTGGAATTTACCCTGCAATCCCTGTCTAAACCGTTTGTTTACGCACTGGCGCTGCAGGAGCTCGGCCTTTCCGCGGTGCGCGAGATAGTGGGCATGGAGCCTTCGGGGGAGGCTTTCAATGAGCTTTCGCTCAACCGTGATGACCACCGGCCGGTCAACCCCATGATCAATGCGGGCGCGATTGCGGTCACGCAGTTGATTAATGGCGTGGATTCGGAGCCGGCCGCGCGCGTGGAGCGACTGCGCACCTATTTCTCCCGGTTGGCAGGCCGCGACTTGCTTATCGACGACGCCATGCGCTCCTCCGAGCTCGATGTCAGCGAACGCAACCTTTCGCTAGCGCACATGCTGCGCAATTACGACATCATCCAGGACGAAGCGCACGATGCGGTCTCGACGTATATCGAGCAGTGCTCGATTGTGGTGACGGTGCGGGACTTGGCAGTGATGTCGGCAACCTTGGCCAATGGTGGGGTGCAGCCGGTAACGGGAGACAAGATTTTGGATGCGGACGTGTGCCGATTGACGCTGTCGGTGATGAGCTCGGCCGGCATGTACGACGGCGCCGGCCGGTGGATGGCCGAGGTGGGAATCCCGGCGAAGTCGGGTGTTTCAGGTGGCCTCTTGGGTACTCTGCCTGGCCAGCTGGGTGTGGCGACGTTCTCGCCGCGGCTGAACAAGGAGGGCAACTCGGTGCGCGGGGTGGATGCGTTTAAGTTGTTGTCGAAGGATATGGGCCTGCACCTAATGTCTACGGATGAGCGCTATGGCGTGAACCCAGTGCGCAAGGTGGAGCAGGATGCCGAGCTGACCGTCATCTATCTGCAGGGCCTGATTAACTTCAACGCGGCCGAGACCATCTTGTACGAGCTGATGGAGTCGGATTTTGGCGAAGGCACGGTGGTGCTCGAGCTATCGCATATCACCGGTACGAACCGCATGGGCCGGCGCATGCTGAAAGAGGGGCTGCGCCGAATTCGCGAGTCCGGCTTCGATATTGCGATTGTGGATCCGGATGGAGAGTTGGAAAACCGCACCATGGCGGACGGAACTGAGGTGCCCAAGGGAGAGCCGGAAGACTACACGATCAACGGCGAACCCGTTTAGGTTTGGGTTACCTTACTTAGTCAGGTTAGGATGTCCTATGTAAGGCCCATCGCGGCTGCTGCGAGGGCATCCAACAACCAAGGACTAAAAATGGCTCATACCCCCTTCAAGGTGATGGCGGTTGTGGCGGCATCGGCAACCGCACTCGTCGGCTGTGGCGCAGCTGAGGAAGTAACTGGCGGCTCCAGTGGCGATGCCGAGTTCTCCTTCACCGATATCACCGGCCGTGACGTGGAACTGGATAACGCTCCCGATCGCGTGATTTTGGGGGAGGGCCGATCGATTTTTGCCACCGGTGTACTCGACCCCGATAATCCACTGGACAAGGTCGTTGGCATCGGTACGGATCTCAAGCAGAACGTGCCGGATTACTACGCGGCGCTGGAAAAAGAACTGCCGTCCGTAAACGAGGTTCCAGAGATCGGCGGCTTTGCCAAGGGCGATGTCACCGTAGAAAAACTCGTGAGCCTAGACCCGGACCTCATTGTGCTCTCGCTGGATCAATACGATGCCTCCCGCGAAGCTGGCCTGACCGACAAGATGGACCAGGCTGGTTTGAAGTATGCGGTCACCGACTTCCGCCGCGACCCGCTGGAGAATACGCCTAAGACTATGGACATCTTCGGCGAGATCTTCGGCCAAGAGGAGCGCGCTGAGGAATTCAACGCGGACTGGCAAGAGACGGTGGATCTGGTTGAAGACCGCGCAGAGAAGGTAAAAGATAAACCAAAGACCTTCGTTTGGAGAGCAGCAGGTGTCTCCGATTGCTGCGGTTCGTGGAACGATTCCAATATCTCCCAGCTGGTCAACGCGGCCGGCGGCGAGAATATCGGCGATAAAGTCATTCCGGGCGAGTCCGGCACAATCACCCCGGAAAAGGTCCTGGAATCTGACCCGGATATGATCATCGCCACCGGTGGCGATTGGTCCGAGATGAAGGACGATGAAGGCCACCCTGTCGGATACGCTGCAGTGGGCTACGGCATTGATGAAAAGGAAGCCAAGGGCAGCATCGCGAAGCTGCCGGAGAAGCAGGCTGGCTTCGATAAGCTGCGTGCGGTTAAGGAGCACCACCTGCACAGCATGTGGCACCAGTTCTATGATTCGCCGTTTAACTACCTGGCACTGCTGCAGGTGGCGGAGTGGATCGACCCGGAGGCGTATGCCGATATGGACGTCGCCAAGCAGTGGATGGATGCGCAAGAAAAGTACTCGCCGGTCTCCGGCGAGGGAACCTTCTTTAGCACCAACTAATGCAGGGCGCAGAGGTAGCCGCCCTCGCGCGGCAACATAAGAAGTTAACCTGGCAACGCATCGGCATCGTTGCGGGCCTGACGCTGATTGCGGCCGTGGCCTTTATTATCAGCAACTTTGTGGGCGCGATTGATATCAGCCCGGCCGAGGTCATGAAGGGCATCGTGAATCCCGCGGGGCTGGATGACCAGACGCGCACGGTGCTGTGGCAGCTGCGCCTGCCCATGGCCGTGATGGCCGTGCTCATCGGCACGGCCCTGTCTTTGGCTGGCGCGGAGATGCAGACCATCCTCAATAACCCGCTGGCTGAGCCTTTTACCCTCGGCATTTCTGCGGCCGCCGCGTTTGGCGGCGCCACCTCCATCGTGCTCAAGTGGCAGCTGATTGCGCAGCCGCAGTTCAACCTGGCGCTGATGGCGTGGCTTGCTGCCGCGGTGGCTACGGCCATTATTGTTATCGCGGCCGTTATCCGCGGCGCGAAGGCGGAGACCATGGTGCTGTTGGGCATCGGCTTGGTGTTCTTCTTCCAAGCCATGCTGGCGCTCATCCAGTACCAGTCCTCGGCCGAAGCGCTGCAACAGATCGTCTTTTGGTCCATGGGCTCACTTACCCGCGCCAATTGGGCGGCCAACGGCGTACTGGCCGCCGTGCTGATTATCGCCCTGCCCATCCTATGGGCGCTGGGCTGGCGCCTTACTGCCTTGCGGCTTGGCGACGCCCGCGCTACCGCCATGGGAATCAATACCTCCCGTCTGCGCGTTGTAGTGCTCATCGTGGTTTCGCTCGTTGCGGCGACCACCGTGGCCTTCGCAGGCATCATCGGCTTCATTGGCTTGGTGGGCCCGCACATCGCCCGCATGCTGGTGGGCGAGGACCAGCGCTACTTCTTGCCGGCCTCCATGGCGGCGGGCGCGGCCGTGATGTGTGCCGCGCATGCGGTGAGCCTGATGATTAAACCAGGCTTGGCTATTCCTATTGGTATCGTTACTTCGCTTCTGGGCGTGCCATTCTTCATTGCTATCGTCATGACCCGAAGGAGGGCACTGTGGACGTAGAACTGACAATTTCCGGCCTAAGTGCGGCCTATGGCAAGCATCGCGTGCTGGAGTCCGTGGATGTGGAAAAGCTCCACGGCGGGCAGCTAGTTGGCCTTTTGGGGCCGAATGCCTCCGGCAAGACCACGCTTATCAAGTCCCTAGCCGGCGTGCACCGCGGCTGTGACGGCGAGGTGGATTTCCGCGTCGATGGCACGGCCCCGCGCGGCAAGCGACGCCGCCAGCTTATCGGCTACGTGCCACAGGACCTTACGAGCACGGCCGCGCTGCGGGCCTTTGAAGCCGTGCTGATTTCCGCGCGCCGGGAGGCCTGCGAAGACCCGATTACACGCACGGGTGAGGTGCTGCACTCCTTGGGGCTGGACGCGATTGCTTCGCGCTACCTCAATGAGCTCTCTGGTGGCCAGCGTCAGCTTGTGGCGGTGGCACAGATGCTGGTGGGCAATCCAGGCCTCATGCTTCTCGACGAACCCACGTCCGCCCTCGACCTCCATCACCAGATCTTTGTCTTGGATGAGGTCCGTGCCAAAGCGCAGCGCGATGGCAGCCTGGGACTTGTGGCCATCCATGACATCAACCTGGCCGCGCGCATGTGTGACCAGCTGGTGGTGCTTAAAAAGGGTCATATTCGTGCTCAAGGTAGCCCTGCGGACGTTCTCACGGGGGAGCTCGTGGAAGGCGTGTATGGGGTAGAGGCGGACGTCGTCCAGCATGGCGGCGCTCCACTCATTGCCCCGTTGCGGGTGAGATAGCACAAGGCCGGGTAATCGCCCGGCCTATTTTATTAGTTTTAGTGGTGAGCCATCAGGCATCTGGTTTCTTGGCGCCGTGAGCACATAAGTCATGTGCGGCGCGGTGACAAGGACGGGTTAAGGGTCAAAAAGTGTGTCCGGAATCGCGGATTTTCACGGATTGACCTGTAGGTTTCCGGAAAGTATATGCTCCGGAAGCATATATCTAGCCCCCGACGGGAAATCCTCGGTGTGGCAGCCGTGATGTGCTATGCGCGGCGTGGTGTGGTGTCGCAATGTCGAAGAACCAACCACGCTGCCACTGCGGCGGTGAAATGAAACGCAACGGCACCACCAGCAAAGGCACCACCAGATGGCGCTGCAAACAATGCGGCGCCTCCAGCGTCAAACGTCGAAACGACATCACCAACGCGGCAGTGTTCACCCAGTTCATCGAGCATTGCACCACCGCAATATCACTCGACGACCTAGCCAAACGAAACGGTGTTAGCCGCGCCACCATGAAGCGGCGCTTCAAGTGGTGCTGGCTCGTTGATGTGCCTGACCCCACCGCCGGCCACCACAAGCGGATCTACGACCAGGTATTTCTCGATGGCACCTACACCGCCGGTGGCTGCCTGATCGTCGCGGCGACCATCGACCACGTGATCGCCTGGCACTGGTGCAAACACGAAACCACCCGCGACTACCAACTGCTGCTTGAACGCATCGAAGCCCCACTCATCGCCGTCATCGACGGCGGCCAAGGCGCATACAGCGCAATCAAAAAGTGCTGGCCGACTACGAAAATTCAACGCTGCCTCGTCCACGCCCAACGTGTGGTCCGCCGCTACACCACCACCAACCCACGCACCGATGCCGGGCGCACCATCTACCGACTTGCGCTGAAACTGACCCGGATCACCACACTGGATGAAGCCGCCGCGTGGGGTGTGCAACTGCACGAGTTTTCAACGATCTACCGGGAATGGATGAACGAGAAAACCATGATCAAAGACCCCAAAACAGGTGCATGGACCCGCGTGTGGACCCACCACAACGTGCGCAAGGCCTACAACAGCCTCAACCATCTTTGGCGGTCCGAGATGCTGTTTGTCTACCTCAACCCGCCAGCAGGAGTCCTTGCGCCCGAGCGGATCAAATCCACCACCAACAGCTTAGAAGGCGGCATCAACGCCCAGCTCAAACTGCTCGCCAGAACCCACCGCGGCAGATCAGGCGAACGACAACGCCGCATGCTGGATTGGTGGCTCTACTTAAAAACGGAACTGCCTGACGATCCAGTACGAATCGCCAGGCAGTCCGACTGGGGCCAGGGCCAACTCGCCAAAGTATCCACCCTGACCCAAACCGAGAACCAAGCCGACCACGAAACAGGACGCCCAGCCCTCTACGACAACGCTATCGACACCGACTACACCCACTCAATCGGCATTCAAAAAGGCCAAATCTAACCCCCGCGACACGCCGAGCCAGACACACATTTTGACCCTTAACCCACAAGGACTGGCTCATAAAAAGAAAAATCTCGAGGTGCCGTTCTAAAAACAACGCCTCGAGATTCGTATTGTGCGCCATCAGGGAATCGAACCCCGAACCCACTGATTAAGAGTCAGTTGCTCTGCCAATTGAGCTAATGGCGCATTGTTGACTTCCTGCCGTGTGGCTCTCTGTGCAACGAGTAGATACTCTAGCAGCCATTCTTTAAAAGTGTAAAATCGCCTGTTCAAAGCGGTTTTTGAAGGGTGTATAACAAATTGGTTAATGCCTGAAGTGGCTTCTGGTAATTGGCGGAGGGAGACGCTAATCTATGTTGGTCTTTGAAAGCAGCAATTACGTGTCTAAGGGCAACTCAGTGAAAAATTCCCTCCCTATCGCGCGCCGTCTCGTAGCGGCCGTGGGCGTTGCGTGCATTTCCCTAGCCGCCGCCTCCTGCTCCTCTGATTCCTCAGCCGAGAATCAGGCTGCCGACCAAGAATCCACCGCCGCCGCACATGCGGATGGAGACAAGGACGGCGGCAAAGAGTCCGACAAAAAGAAAGACGGCCTTGTAGCCTCCGTAAAGGCCGGGGCGACGGATGTAGATCCGTCCAAGCCAGTCACCGTGGAGACCACGGGCAAGCTCAAGAGCGTCACCATGACCAATGAAATGGGCGTGGAAGTTAAAGAAAAGCTCTCTAAAGACGCCAAGACGTGGTCTACTGCGGAGGACTTGGGCTATAACCACACTTATTCCATCGTGGCCTCCGATGTAGATGGCAACAAGAAGAGCCTCAGTTTTTCCACCCCGCAAGCAGCGGGTGTTGCCGAAGTCTCGCTTTCCCCTATTCCGGATTCTGAAGTCGGCGTCGGTCAGGTTATTGGGGTGAATTTCGGTGTGCCAATTACGGACCGGAAGGCGGCTGAAAAGACCATTACTGTGAGCACTAACCCCAAGGTGGAAGGCGCTTTCCACTGGGTCAATAACCAGGAGGTGCGCTGGCGTCCGAAGGATTACTGGGAGCCGGGCACTAAGGTTGAAGTAAAGGTGGACCAGTATGGCAAGGACCTAGGTGGGGGAATCTATGGCGGTGAAAACGCCAAGACGAATTTCACCATCGGTGACCGCACGGTGGCCATTATTGATAACGCCACCAAGACGATGAAGGTCTTTAAGAATAAGAAGTTCTTGCGTGCCATCCCGGTCTCGCTTGGCCGCGATTATCAGTACGATACGCCCAATGGCCGCTACGTTATCGGCGATGAGCACCCGCAGCTAGTCATGGACTCGGAGACCTTTGGCCTAGCCCATGACGCGGGCGGCTACCGCACGACCGTGGACTGGGCTACGCAAATGTCTTATTCCGGCATCTATGTCCACTCCGCTCCGTGGTCCGTGTGGGCGCAGGGCAATACCAATACGTCCCACGGTTGCGTCAACGTGACGCCGGAGGCTGCGCAGTGGTTCCAGGAGACGATGAAGCGTGGCGACGTGGTGCGGGTATTCAACACCTACGGCGAGACGCTTAATGCGTTGGACGGTCTCGGTGACTGGAATATGTCCTGGGACGAGTGGTCTAAAGGTAACACGGACGCTAATCAGTAGCGGCTAGGGGCCGCGCAAGGCACAAGCGCATGGCTACAGTGGTGGCCATGCGCTTTTCTGTTTTGGACCGCGGGGCAGCCGGCCCACTGGATCAGGTGGCCGAACACGCCCGGCACGTAGAGAAGTTAGGGTTTCAGCGCTTTCTAGTGGCCGAACATCACGGTGTGCCGGGAATACCAGCGGGGCAGCCGGGGATGCTCGCGGCGCACGTTGCGGCACAGACGCAGCGCATTCGGGTGGGCACGGCCGGCATTATGTTGCTCAATCACCCGCCGTTTCTGGTGGCCGAGCAGATTAATCTCCTCGAGGCGCTGTATCCCGGGCGCATTGATATAGGGATTGGCTCCTCCGTCGGGTTTACCTCGCCGGTGCGAAAGGCGCTGCGCCAGGGGGAACCGGCCGAGGTGAAGCAGCGCTTCAAGGCGGAGCTAGCCACGCTCTTGCGCTACCTGCGCGGCGAAGAGGCGGTGACGGTCAGGCCTGAGTATAGGGGCACCCCGCTCTATGTTTTGGCGGGCTTTCGCTCGGCAATGGTGGCGGCAAAGTTGGGACTTGGTGTCATTCTGGGCGGTCCTGTAGCCACGCAGGAGGCCGCTGCGCGAGTGTATCGCGAACATGCGCTTGCCGACGCCCCGCCTATTATCTCTTCGCTCAATATCGCCGTTGCCGAGACGTCCGCGGCCGCCCGTGATCTCTTGTTGCCGGAAGCCTATGCGAAGGTGCGAGCGCAATCGACCGGCGAGTTCGCGACCTTGCGGCCGGCGGGCGAGCTGGACATGGATGCCCTCACGGGGCAGCAGCGACGGCGCATTGAGGAGGCGTTGGCCCATGACGTTTGGGGAACGGTGGAGGAAGTGAGGGAGGAACTAAGGGGCGTCGGCAAGCGGCTAGGCGTTAGTGAGTTTGTGGTCACCGGAGATATGCCAGATATTGCCGGCCGGGCTCGTTCGGAGGAGCTGCTGGCGAGCATGCAGGTAGAAAACTGAAAAAGCCCGAGCGCAAGGCTCGGGCACTTGGGGTGGCTGACGGGACTCGAACCCGCGACACCCAGGATCACAACCTGGTGCTCTACCAGCTGAACTACAGCCACCATCGCTGCTTTAAAGCAACGAGATATAGGTTAACTCACGCCGCCTAAATTACAAAAACGCCTGGTAATCTGCGGTGGTTTCCGCCTTTATCTGTTCCGCCTCGGGGGAGGTAGGGCCCTCATCGGTGCGGAAGACGCTGCGGCGGTAGAAGTCTAGCTCGCGGATGGATTCGATGATGTCCTGCAGTGCGCGGTGGACCATGCCTTTATCGGGCTGGTTGAAATAGGCGCGCGGGTGCCAGCGGCGGGCAAGCTCCTTGATGGTGGACACGTCGATCATGCGGTAGTGCAGGGCACTATCGAGCCGGGGCATATAGGTGCGGATGAAGGTGCGATCAGTGGCGATGGAATTGCCGGCCAGGGGAGCGGGGTGCTCCGGATCGCAGTACTCGTTGATGAGCGCAAGTACGGCATCTTCGGCCTCGCCGATGGAGGTGGTGGACTCGCGGATTTCTTTATCCAACCCGGAATTGGCATGCATCTCGGTGACGAAGGAATCCATCTGTGCCAGCTCCTCCTCGGTGGCGTGGACGACCAGATCGATGCCCTCTCCCAGGATGTTGAGATTGCCATCGGTGATGACGGCGGCGACCTCGACGATGACATGGCGCTCGGGGTCCAGGCCGGTCATTTCCAAATCGATCCAAACGAGGCGGTCGTGCTTTGCGGCAATGTCGGAATGTGGCATGCGGCCCATTCTACTCCCGCCTCCTTTTACCCCTAGATGGGGTACGGGCGGGGTTGTTCTGGAGGGGTGATTGTCACTGGGTAGGGCGGCCTTCCCGTGAGTGTGTTTCTGTTCTGCATAAAAATAATTGGTGATTTGCCTCATATCGTAGTGTGAGTTAGGGCATACTCTGGGTTATCGCTCTTCATTCGGGAGGTGCGACAGACTTAGGAGAGAGCAGATGGCAAACTTCCTCGATGCCCTCAATACCGTAATTTGGTCCCCTGTCTTGGTGTTTTTATGCCTCGGCGCGGGTATTTATTTCACCGTGGTGACACGCGGTTTGCAGGTGCGCTGCATTCCGGACATGCTCAAACAGATCGTGAACGGAGAAAAATCCGCAGACGGCGTTTCTTCCTTCCAATCCTTGATGGTCTCGCTATCTGGCCGCGTGGGTGTGGGTAATATCGCCGGCGTGTCCACGGCCATTGCCTTCGGTGGACCTGGTGCCGTGTTCTGGATGTGGGCAGTGGCGCTTTTGGGCTCGTCCACCTCGTTCATTGAATGTACGTTGGCCCAGATCTACAAGGAAAAGGACCAGGACACCGGCGAATACCGCGGAGGGCCTGCGTACTACATCGAGAAGGCCTACAAGCACACTAAAGCTGCACCCTTCATGGTGGTCTACGGAATCGTCTTTGCCGTCGCCATGATCCTGGCAACCAGCTACTTCCTTCCCGCAATTCAGGCCAACGCGGTAGCTGCCGCGGCCGATACCGCGTGGGGCGTGAACTCTACCTGGGCGGCCGTTGTCCTGGCGGGCATTTTGGCCATCATCATTATCGGTGGCGTGAAGCGTATTGCGAACTTCGCCACCATCGTCGTGCCCTTTATGGCGGTTATCTACATTGTGATTTCTGTGGTGGTCATGTGCATGAACTTCTCGCAGATTCCAGAGGTCTTCGGGCTTATCTTCAAATCTGCTTTCAATATGGAAGCCGGCTTCTCCGGCATGCTCGGCGCGGCCATCATGTGGGGTGTAAAGCGCGGCATCTACTCCAATGAGGCCGGTCAAGGCACCGGTCCGCAGTCCGCTGCAGCCGCTGAGGTTTCCCACCCAGCTAAGCAGGGCTTCGTGCAGTCCTTTGCGGTCTACGTCGATACGCTCTTTGTCTGTTCGGCTACCGCGTTCATGATCATTTCTACGGATATGTACACCGTCTTCCGCGGTAGCTCCGAGGATGGTGAAGTGGTCTACCACGGTTCGCTGCCAGAAGGCGTTGAGGTGGGGCCTGGCTATGTGCAGTCCGGTCTCGATAGCGTCTTTGCAGGATGGGGACCCACCTTCATCGCGGTCTCCATTGCCTTTTTCGCCTTTACGACGGTCCTAGCGTACTACTACATGTCCGAGGTTAACCTGACCTATTTCAACCGGTGGGTACGCTCCCGCGCTGCTCGCCGTGGCCTGATTTGGGTGCTGCGCGCGCTGATTATTGTCTCCGTCATCGTCGGTGCTACCACCAGCCCGGGGGCGGCGTGGGCGCTCGGTGATATCGGCGTTGGCACGACGGCATGGCTTAATATCATTGCCATCCTCTTCCTCCAGGTTCCTGCCATCAAGGCACTCAAAGACTATGAGAAGCAGAAGAAGGCTGGCAAGGATCCGCAGTTCGACCCCGAGGCCTTGGGAATCAGGAATGCAGACTTCTGGGTAGAGCGCAAGCGAGCACGCGGCGAGGACAGCGTGCTCAAAAACAAGGATCTAGAAGACGCCGGGGCTTAGCCCATCTTGGCGTAGAAGCTGCCCACCAGCGGTGCAATTACCGGGGTGGGCAGCACTTGGCTGAGGCTATTCATAGCCTTCGACAAGGGCCCTGGCACCACGCGGCGCTGGTTGCGGCGCATCGCTGCAATTGTTTCTTGGGAGCAAGACTCATAGGTGGTCCACAAGAAATCCGGAACTACCTTGTCCACGATTGATTGGTCTTCTTCGGCGATGGTGGCCTCGCGCACTGGGCCGGGGGCGAGCAGGGTGCAAGATACGCCGGAGCCCTTTAGCTCGTAGTGTAGGGCCTCTGTAAACGCATTAACGCCAGCCTTGGTGAAGACATAAGTGGCGTTATTGGGGATGGGGATATTGCCCGCGGCAGAGCCGACATTGCAAATGGCGCCGCTGCGGCGCGGCAGCATGTGTTCCAAGGCGGCCCGCGTGAGGTGATGGACAGCAGTGCCATTGAGCTCAAACTGGGTGGTCTCGTAGGACCAGTCCTGGTCCATGAAGGGGCCGAAGCTGGCGATGCCGGCGGAATTAACCAGGATCGACACCTCGTGGGTGGCGATGGTGTCGGTTACGCGGGCGACGTCGTCAGCCACGGCGAGATCCGCCGGTAGGGCGATGGCGTCAATATTGTGGCGCTGCTCGAGCTCCGCAGCAATGGACTCCAGTAACTCGCGGCGGCGGGCCACGAGGATGACGTTATAACCCAGGGCAGCGAAATCCTGTGCCATGGCTTTGCCAATGCCTTGGCTGGCTCCCGTGACGAGGGCATAGGAGGTGCGGGAGGGGGCGGGAAGCGACATGGTTAATCCTTTCCGGGATGGGGCATGGTGAGACCTAGCGTAAACAAAAAGCCTTGAAGCGGCGAGAAACTCGGCGCCTCAAGGCTTCGCGCGGTGCCCCCAGCAGGATTCGAACCCGCGACACATGGGGTAGAAACCCACTGCTCTAATCCACTGAGCTATGGGGGCTTATGACCCACTCATAGTAGCCCACGACGGCGGGGAAACCTAAGCCAGGGTGCGCTGCGGGGCGCGCAGGATGTCTACCAAGTCTTGGGCGGCAGCGGTCAGCTCGCGATCCGTGCGGTAGGCCACGATGGCGTAGTAGTGCGGCAGCTCATCGGAAATTGGGCGGTTGATAATGCCCTGTGGCTGCACAGCAGGTGCGCAATTGGGCACGATACTTACGCCTAGGCCACTGGAGACCATGGGAATGGCGCTATTGAGGCTGGCTACCTCCTGGGTCCTTTCTGGCTTGAGGCCAGGGCGGCTATTCCACAGGTCGCTATAGAATTCTGCTAGCTCAGGAAGCTCGCGGCTGCGCGGCGGAATGAGCCAGGTTTCGCCGCGCAGGTCCGCGAGCGAGACGGGAGACTCAAGCCCTGCAAGGCGTTGGGGTAGGGCGACGGAGTAATCAAACGTGGCCACCTGGTGGATGGTGAGCTCGTGGGCGTAGCGGCGGAGGAAGGCTTTCGGGTCGGATGTCGGCAAAAGCGCTAGGTCTACCTGGCCATCCAGCAGGCGTTTGATGGCGGTGGCCGGCGCGGCGTCGTCCAGCGAGATAGTGGCAGTGGGGTAAATCCGCTTCAGTTCGGCCAGGGCGGAAGGGGTAAATTCCCAGTTCAAAATGGGGGCGGAGGCGAGGGAAACGGTGCTGGCCTTGTCGCCGGTGATTTCGCTGATATGGCGCTGGGTTTCGTTCAGTAAAGCGTCAACCTTGACGGCCGTTTCATAGACATAATCGCCGGCCTCCGTGGTGGAGACGCCGGAGCGCCCGCGCGAAAGGAGCTGGGCATTAAGTTCCTTTTCTAGCTTTCGTATGGAAAGGCTCAGGGACGGCTGGGTCATGTCGAGGGACTCGGCAGCGTGCGTGAAAGAGCCATTGTCTACAACGGCGCGAAAATAAAGAAGTTGACGGGTGTCCATAAGCTCCATCATGGCACATGTAAAGACAAAATGTGTGTTAGGTGGGGAACTAGGTTGCGCTATACAATGCGCACTATGGCAAATGAGCAGGTTAACAGTGTAAATAAAGCGGGGAAGAAACCTCGTTCTTCCTGGGGAATTTATGTCGCAGCGATGCTTATTGCCGGCTTGATCGCTGGTTTCATTTCCCTGTTTCTCCTCGCTGATTCCCTAGCGGCCCTGGGAATTCCGGACCCCGGCCGCATTACCACCTTTGGCCTGCCGCTCTTTCGCGGCTTGGCTTGGATACTCATGGCTTTGTCCATCGGCTCGTTCCTCGCCTCGTCGTTCCTCATTGCTCCGCGTGGAGACAACGCTGCGCTTATCGACGCCCCCTTGTCCGTCGACGGCCACATCGCCGCGCGCACAGGTACCTGGGCTTCCTTTGGTGTGGCGGCCGTGGGGCTAGTGGAAATTCCGCTCATTATGTCCGATCTCACCGGAGCGCCATTTTTTCAGGTATTTGAACCTTCCACTATGAAGATGGCGTTGACGGAAATTTCTACCACCATTGTGTGGGGAATCTCCGTACTCATCGCCCTTGTCGTGGGCGTTCTTGGCCTGTGCGGTCGTGGCTGGTCGATGCAGCCGGTGCTGCTTTTCTTGTCCATCTTGCAGGTTGTGCCCATCGGCATGGAAGGCCATTCCGCGGCTGGTGGTGACCACGACTATGGCACCAATTCGCTCCTGTGGCACTTGGTCTTTGTCATGCTGTGGGTAGGCGGGCTCATGGCGCTAATCGCCCATGGTCGGCGCCTTGGCCCCAATCTCGCCTTTGCGGTAAAGCGTTACTCCGGCATTGCCTTCATGGCCATTGTGGTGCTGGCAGTATCGGGCTTGATCAACACCCTCATCCGCATGAATATCTCCGATTTGGTGGATTCTGCCTACGGCATCATCTTGATCACTAAGTTCGTACTCACGATTTTGCTGGGAATCTTCGGCCTTGCTCACCGCGAGCTCACCATCCCGCAGCTGGGCAAGGATCCGCGCCTTTTTATTCGTATCGCCATTGTGGAAGTAGCGGTTATGGCCGGCACCATTGGCGTGGCCATTACGCTGGGTCGCACCGTGCCCCCAGCGCCGCGCGATCCGAACCTCAACTCGATGCAGATTTTGATGGGCTATGAGCTCTTTGAAAAGCCCACGGTGCTCAATGTGTGGACCATGTTCCGCTTTGACATCATGTTCGGCACCATTGGCCTGCTCTTGGCCGCGGCGTATGGCTACTGCGTCTACCGCGTGCATAAGCGTGGCCTGACGTGGAATAAGGGACGTACTGCATGGTTTATGAGCGGCGCGTTGGGTATGACCCTCGTGATGTCTACCGGCCTGGGACTTTATATGCCAGCGATGTACTCGATGCACATGTTGGTACATATGATTTTGTCGATGGCGGTACCGCTTCTGCTCGTCCTTGGTGCACCACTGACCCTGCTTATGGAGGCCTTTGAGCCTGGGCCAAAGGGTCAGCCGAGCCTGCATGACTATGCGCTGGCGGCCACCCAATCTAAGGTCGTCGCGTTTATTACCAATCCGTTTGTCAATCTCGTGCAGTACCTATTTTTCCTGTACGTGTTGTATTTGTTCCCGAGCCTGTATCAATTTGCCATCTCGGAACACGCAGGCCACCTCATTATGAACTTTGCGTTCATCGTTTCTGGCTGCTTCTACTTTTGGGAAATCATCGGGCCGGACCCGCTTCCCAATCGTCGATCTACCCCATTCCGCTTGGCCGTGCTATTCCTTTCCATGCCGTTCCACCTTTTTGCTGGTGTATATCTCATGCAGCTGCAAAGCGTGCTGGGTGCCGACTTCTATCAGTATTTGGACCTGCCGTGGGATCAGGATCTGCTCCAAGATCAGCGCGTGGGCGGCGGCATTGCGTGGGGCTTTGGCCAGTTCCCGCTGGTCATCGTCTTTGGCAAGCTCTTCCTGGATTGGCTGGGCGATGACCGTGCTACCGCCCGCCGCCATGATATGCAGGCGGATGCGGACGATGATGCCGAATTGGAACGCTATAACGCGATGCTGCAGGATATGGGACACGGCGATGAATCGAGCTTCCGCGGGCGCTAGCCTGTGGATAACCGTTTAAAAATCTCCCCAAACTCTGTCCTTCGTTGACGGATACAACAAGTTATTCACAGGGTTGGGGTCGCCGGCATGGTGTGGCTTGTGCGCGGGCATCAGGATGTGCAAACGAGCGAGGAAAACCACACTCGCCAACCCAACTATCCAGCAAAGGATTTTCTAGCACCATGTCCCAATACCCAATTACCTTGACCGGTCGCCTTACTCGCGACCCAATCTTGACCAAAACCTCCACTGGGGCCTATAAAGCCAAGCTGCGCGTCGCCTCCTCGCGCCGGATTCCGGACCGCCAAGCCGATGCCGGTATGGACAATACGGAAGGGCACAACACCAAGGCGCCGCAGTGGCGTGACGTGGATCATCTTTATATCGACGTCGAGATGTGGAATCAATTCGCCATCAACGTGCGCAAATCCCTGGCAAAAGGCATGCCTCTAGTCATCGTGGGGTCTCTCGTTACCGAACAATGGCGTGATGACCAGGGTGCCGATCATTTCCGCACGTATATTAAGGCGCAGTACGTGGGCCTGGACTTGAACCGTCACGTTATCGGTACAAAGCGCCTCGTCCCGCAGTACAACCAGGAAAATATCGCGGTCCCAGAGCTGGGGGACAATGCTATCGAACCAGACGTGGACCACAGCCTGCCGTCGCAGCAGGCGGGGCAGGGAGACACCGCTGCCGATACCGCAGCGGACCGCTACCTTGCCGAACGAGCCGCAGCTGCACGCGGTGGGGAAGAAGATGCCTTCGACGCCGAAGTGGAAGAGGAGGCTGCCGAGGCAGAATCCGCCCCAGTGAACGCTTAAGCGTTTCCTCCCTGGCTTGATCGCCTCGGGCGTACCTGACCCGAGGCACTCGAGCGGTGGTTCTGATGTAGTGTTTGTGTAGATAAATACGTCTCCCAAATTTTTGCAAAGGGGTAAAAGTGGGCGAATTCATCTACACGATGAAAAACGTGCGCAAGGCAATTGGCGATAAGGTCATCCTTGACGATGTAACAATGGCGTTCTACCCAGGTGCCAAGATTGGCGTGGTCGGCCCCAATGGTGCCGGTAAGTCCTCCATTTTGAAGATCATGGCCGGCTTGGACCAGCCTTCCAATGGCGAGGCCTTCCTAGATCCGGGCGCCACCGTGGGTATCCTGCAGCAGGAGCCGCCGCTCAACGACGAGAAGACCGTGCGCGGCAACGTCGAAGAGGGCTTGGGCGAAATCTTTGAAAAGAAGCAGCGCTTCGAGCAGATCGCCGAAGAGATGGCCACCAACTACAGCGATGAGCTCATGGAAGAAATGGGCAAGCTGCAAGAAGAGCTCGATGCCGCCGATGCATGGGAGGTTGACTCCAAGATCGAGCAGGCAATGGAAGCTTTGCGCTGCCCGCCTTCCGATGCCCCGGTGACCAACCTTTCTGGTGGTGAGCGCCGTCGCGTAGCGCTGGCTAAGCTCCTGCTTACCGAGCCGGACTTGTTGTTGCTCGATGAGCCTACGAACCACTTGGACGCCGAGTCTGTGCAGTGGCTGGAAAAGCACTTGGCTGATTATCCGGGCGCTGTCTTGGCCGTGACCCACGACCGCTACTTCCTCGACCACGTCGCGGGCTGGATTTGTGAGGTTGACCGCGGCAAGCTCTACCCATACGAGGGTAACTACTCCACCTACCTGGATAAGAAGCAGGAGCGTCTGGAGGTTGCCGGCAAGAAGGACGCGAAGCTGCGCAAGCGCTTGAAGGACGAGCTGGAGTGGGTACGCTCCGGTGCGAAGGCTCGCCAGGCCAAGAACAAGGCCCGTCTGGAGCGCTACGAGGAGATGGCTGCAGAAGCCGAGAAATACAAGAAGCTCGACTTCGAAGAGATCCAGATTCCTACCCCGCCGCGCTTGGGTAATAAGGTCGTGGAGGTCAAGGACCTGCAGAAGGGCTTTGATGGCCGCACCTTGATTAAGGACCTCTCTTTCACCCTGCCGCGCAATGGCATCGTGGGCGTTATCGGCCCGAACGGCGTGGGTAAGACCACCCTGTTTAAGACCATCGTTGGCCTGGAGCAGCCGGACGCCGGTTCCGTCGAGGTGGGCGATACCGTCAAGCTGTCTTACGTGGATCAGAACCGTGAGAATATCGACCCCGAGGCAACTGTCTGGGAGGTCGTCTCCGGCGGCCTGGATTATATTCACGTGGGCCAAAACGAGATGCCTTCGCGTGCCTACCTATCCGCTTTCGGTTTCAAGGGCCCGGATCAGCAAAAGCCGTCCAAGGTGCTCTCCGGTGGTGAGCGCAACCGTTTGAACTTGGCGCTGACCCTGAAAGAGGGCGGTAACCTGATCCTCCTTGACGAGCCGACCAACGACTTGGATGTGGAAACCCTCGGCTCGCTGGAAAACGCGCTCGAGAAGTTCCCGGGCTGTGCCGTGGTCATTTCCCACGACCGCTGGTTCTTGGACCGCACCTGTACCCACATCTTGGCCTGGGAAGGCAATGTGGAAGAAGGTCAGTGGTTCTGGTTTGAGGGTAACTTCGGCGATTATGAGAAGAATAAGGTCGACCGCCTTGGTGAAGAGGCAGCCCGTCCTTCTCGCGTGACCCACCGCAAGCTGACCCGCTAAGTAGCTGAAGCATTTACTGAGGAGAATGATGGCAACCCCAAGTGTGCACACGTATCGTATTCAAACCCGCTGGTCGGATTTTGATATGTACGGCCACATGATGAATGCAAACTACATCGAGCTCGCCCAGGAAGCGCGCTTGGCCTTTGCGAAGGAACATATCTATTCCAAAGGCCTTGACTTCATTGCGTTCGTGCGCCACCTCGATGTGGACTTCCTTCGCCCGATGGAGTTTAAGGACACCACTACGGTGGAGGTAGAAACTACCATTTCGCAGATTGGTACCACCTCGTTTACCACCACCCAGCAGGTCAAGGATGACCAGGGCGAGGTCGCGGCAACCGTGGAGTGCGTGCAGGTAGTCATTGATCGTCAGCAGCAGACTCCTCGTCCGCTGACGGAACAGGAAAAGGATATTCTGCAAAATACCGCGGCCAATTAACCGCGGAACGGAGCGAAGATGAGAAAGGCAGGGCCCGAAGGCATGGTCACCGAAACTCTAGAGATTGGAAGCGGTGGACCTGGCCTTCGGGCCCTTGTCACGCGCGCGGTTGGCTTGGATTCGGGTGCTTCGGTGCGGCTACGCCAGCTGACTGACGACGTCGTCGATGTCTTTGTCACCACACCTTTCGAGGTGGTTGCCTCCCGCCGCGTGCAGGGCGTCGTTTCCCGCGATGGGGCAGTGGTTTCTGCAGCTACCCTGGCCGAGCAGCTCAAGGAGCAAGAATCGAGCGGAACGCTAGATTTGGGACCTGCCCGCGATGCGTCCTGGCCGGGAGCGCTTCCGCCGGCCACTGGCTACAGTGTGGTCGATACCTTGCCGGTTACCGTGGTGCGCGAGCTCTCCGATAAGGGTCAACAACTGACCCGGCAATTTTCTGGCCCCATGGGCCCGCCATCCAGCTTGCTGAATCAGACCGTTGTCACGGTCGAGGGGGAAGGTGCCACGGTGGAAATCCCCATGCGTATGATTTTTGCCTGCACCAATTTGGGTTTGATCCCGGGCTTTTCCGCGCCGATGGATGTGCCGCGGCACCTGCGGGTGGCTCAGCTAGGCAGGTGGGTGCGCCTCGACGCCCCCTTTGGCAGCATCTACCGTTCCACCCGCTTGTCGCTGTTCTAACTTCGCTCGCTCGCGAAAAACCGGCCTGCCACGTAGCGGTTCTGTTCAACAGAATCGGCGCGCACGCGCCCTGCTTTGGAGATTTTGTCCGAAAAGCGGTCCGTCTTAGGGGGAGGGGGACTCTGGCCAAGTGGGGTCAATACTCTTTTGAACTGCACATTTACAAGATGGCTTGCTGCGTTGCTACCCCCCGCTTTGTGAATTCATGAACATAGTGCCGCACGCAAACGTGTCCTGCGTTACCCTTACGTGGTCGATGTAATTTACTCCACCCGCAAGGAGATTGTGTAATGCGTATTGCCGTGCCTAAAGAAATCATGAATAACGAGAATCGCGTGGCTCTTACCCCGGGCGGCGCGCAGACCCTCGTTCACGATGGCCATGAGGTCCTCATTGAGACCGGTGCTGGTGAGGGCGCATCCTTCCCGGATTCCGAGTACGAGGCCGCCGGTGCCAGCATCGTTGGCACCGCGGAGGATACTTGGGCACAGGCGGAACTGCTGCTGAAGGTCAAGGAGCCGCTCGAGTCTGAGTACCAGTACCTGCGTCCGGACCTTACCGTCTTTACCTACCTGCACCTTGCCGCGGACCGCCCTTTGACTGAGGCGCTTGTTGACGCCAATACCACGGCCATTGCATATGAGACGGTTACTGACCGCCACGGTACCTTGCCACTTCTTACCCCGATGTCCCAGGTGGCAGGCCGCCTTGCCGCAATCGAGGGCACCCACCACCTGCTGTCCACGCAGGGCGGCCGCGGTCTGCTGGTTTCTGGTGTTCCAGGTACCCAGCCAGCACGCGTCGTCGTGATCGGCGGTGGCCAGGTTGGTGCGTCCGCCGTTGCCATGGCCCACGGTCTGCGTGCCGAGGTCACCGTACTGGACCTTGATCCGCACGTTTTGCAGCGCTTCGATGACCAGTACGCCGGCAGCGTGCGCACCTTGATTTCGGATCCGGCCACCATCGATAAGGAACTGCAGGAAGCTGACCTCGTCATTGGCGCCGTACTCATCCCAGGCGCCGCTGCACCGAAGCTGGTGCGTGAGGAGACCGTAAAGAAGATGAAGAAGGGTGCCGTCCTCGTGGACGTCGCCATCGACCAGGGTGGTTGCTTCGAGAACTCCAAGAAGACCTCCCACGATGACCCAACCTTCCAGGTCCATGACACCTTGTTCTACTGCGTGGCGAATATGCCGGGTGCGGTGGCCAATACCTCCACCCGTGCCTTGTCCTCCGCAACTCTGCCCTACATTCGCGCGGTGGCCAATGACAGCCTGGATGCCGCCATCAAGCGCTTCCCGGGCCTAGAGGGTGGCGTAATGACTCGTGGTGGCCGTTTGGTCTCCGAGCCTGTACGTAAGGCCTTTGACTGGGAAGACTAAGCATCAGGTCCCCATAGTGTGGGCTAGATAAACCACAAGCCCGGTTCCTCGCTAAATAGCGGGAGCCGGGCTTTGTCTCTTGGGTGGGGCAAGACGGTGCGATTATGGTGCCTTGTTGATCATCATGGCGGCCACGCGCTGCATATGATCCCAGATCATTTCGCGGTAGGCCGGTGGGATGGTTTCCTCGTCGATTTCCGCGAGGGAGTTACCCATTAGCTCTAGCCACCGGTCATGCGCGGTTATATCGATGGGGTAGGGGGCGTGGCGCATACGAAGGCGCGGATGGCCGCGGTTTTCAGAGAAAAGCTGTGGGCCACCCCAATACTGCGCCAAGAACCAAGTGAGGCGCTGCTCGGCGCCTTCCCAGTCATTATCGGGGTACATGGGACCGATGACATTGTCCTCTTTGACCTGGGAATAAAAGCCGTGGACGAGGCGCTCAAAGGTTTCCATGCCGCCAATAGCCTCATAAACAGAATCCATTTACTCTTCTTCTTCTTTGCGGGGATCGGGAATGCCGATGCCGTGCGGGTAGGGGGTAGTAATGCCTTTAGTGTGCATGACATTGAGCACGCGGGATTGCAAGAAACGCTGGACGTCCCACTGCTTGCCCGGCAGGGTCTTTGTAGACACGCGGAAGGAAACATAGTCCGGTTCGAAACCGGACATGCCATCCACACGGGGCGTGCTGAGGATGAGCTTGCGTACCTTATCGTCCTGCGCGGCTTCCTTCACCGCGTCCTCGATGACCTCGCCGGCGAGCTCTGGGTCATTAGAAAGGCCCACAGGAATCTGGATGCGGGCAACGGAGTACTCATCGGAGTGGTTAGCTACCTGGAGGATTTCGCCATTGCGCACGTACCACAGAGCACCGTCGATATCGCGGACCGTGGTGATGCGTAAGGAGATGGACTCGACATCGCCAAAGACGCCGTTGCCAAGGTCAACCACGTCGCCAATGCCGTATTGGTCCTCAATGAGCATGAAGATGCCGGAAAGGAAATCCTTCACCAGCGCCTGGGCGCCAAAACCAAGGGCGACGCCGATAACACCGGCGGAGGCGATAAGCGGTGCCACGTTAACGTCTAGCTCATCCAAGATGGCAATAACGGCCCATACCCACACGAAAATAGCGGCGGCGGAACGGGCCACTCCGGCTAGCGTCTTAATGCGGGAGGCGCGCCGGCTTTCGCGGGTATGGCGCATGGCCTCTTCTTGCTGGGTCGGTTCGGGGCGGTTGGCTCGACCCTTGAATTTTCCGCGGAAACGCTGCTTATCCAGCCCGGAAGATTTGATGCTGTTTTCGGCCACCTTGTTGATAATGCGGTGGAGGAGCCAGTGGGCAATGACGGCCAGGATAAGGATGACGGCGATGCGAATGGGGCGCTCGATGAGCCAGCTTTGCACCTTTTCGTCGTTCCAAAAGCTGGAGACGGACTCGATGGCCGAATCCTTGGTGGAAGCGGCTGAGGCTAAGAATTGAGTATTCATCATTCTTTCTAAGTCGAGGACATAATGAACCGCGCCCATTGTAAAGGCTGAGCCTGAAAACGCGATGAGTGTGGGTGGCTAGGTGGGTGAAAATAAATACCTATCTTTCCTTAGCAAGTGAACAGCTTGGTCTAGACTGTGTGGCTATGACAGAACGCAGCACGCAGAACCTCGCTCAAGGCTTTACGTCCCGTTCCATCCATGGCGGCTACCACCCAGACCCGCACATGGGATCTATCAATGTGCCGGTCTATGCGTCAACCACGTTTGCGCAAGATGGCTTAGCGCAGCTGCGCGGCGGGTTCGAATACGGACGCGTGGCAAACCCCACCGTGCGCTCGCTCGAACGCACTCTAGCGGCGCTAGAGGGCGCTGAGTATGCCCGCGTGTTCTCTTCCGGCATGGCCGCCGCCGATACGCTGATTCGGATCTTGGTGCGCCCAGGGGATCACGTCATTTTGGGTAATGATGCCTATGGTGGTTCCTACCGGCTACTGAATGATTTCACTGAGTGGGGCGTGGAGATGTCCATCGTTAATACCAGTGATACCGCCGCAGTAGCCGCGGCGGTCCAGGACAATACCAGGCTCATCTGGTTGGAAACGCCCACCAATCCGGCGTTGAATATCACCGATATCGCCGCGGTGGCCAAGATTAAGGGCAACGCGCAGGTCCTAGTGGACAATACTTTTGCTACGCCTTACCTGCAGAACCCATTGGAGCTCGGCGCGGACCATGTGTTGCACTCGACCACCAAGTACCTGGGTGGGCATTCCGATGTACTGGGCGGTGCGGTGGTTACTAATGATGCCCACGTGGACGAGCGCCTGCTCTACTTCCAAGGCAATGTGGGTGCGGTGAGCTCGCCTTTCGACGCCTACCTTACGGCTCGCGGAATCAAGACTCTTTCGGTGCGGATGGATCGCCACTGCGCCAATGCGCAAAAGGTGGCAGAGTTCCTGCAGGGCCGCCCCGAGGTAAAGCAGGTGCTGTACCCAGGGCTGAAAGATCACCCAGGGCATAAGTTGGCAGCACAGCAGATGCGCGGATTTGGCGGCATGATGTCCGTGCGCTTTCATAGCGCGGAGCATGCCAAGCAGATCTGCCTCAATACGCGGCTTATCTGTCTAGCGGAATCGCTGGGTGGGGTGGAATCGCTCATCGAGCACCCGAAGAATATGACGCACGTATCCGCGGAAGGATCCGAGCTGGTGCCGCCAGATGATATGGTGCGCATCTCAATCGGAATCGAAGATATCGATGACCTGCTCGCGGACTTGAAGCAGGCCCTCGACGCGCTATAGGCCGCGGGACCGGGGCCAGGACCGGGACCGAGCCCTTAGCGCGGTGGTGGCTTAGGAGCGCACCACGGCGAGGAGGGAACCGGCGGTTTTATCGGTTTCCTGCAACATGAGTGGGTCGGTTCCCGGCATCGGAGAAATAGTGGTATCTGGCCACTGGGAATAGGTGGGGATGCCCACAATGTGCAGGCGCGCATCCAGCTCGCCGTTCGGGTGAACGGTGCGGCGGGTCGTCCCATCGGTTTCCGGCGAACCGGTGGGTTGTCCGTGATCGGGGAAGGGGCGAACGCGGCCGGAATCTACCAGGCAGCGGGTCATGGAATCGCCGGCGGTGCGGATATCGGGGCGGTGCATAAAGGCGTCGACAAGCGTGGGTGCAGAAGCCGAGCGTGGGCCGGAGGTTAGGGTGAAGTGATCTGCCTCGATGGCCAGGGTGGGGTGATCGCCTAGGAAGTGGGCCAAGCCGGCGTCAACAAGCGCGAGCAGCTGGCGCACGCGGAAGAGCGGCGGGCCGGAACCTATCATCTGGCCAAAGGACATTACTTGGGCATAGCGGCCGGTGCGGGACTCGCGGGTATAGCGGCCCTCCGCGCCAAGGATGGAGGCGGGCTTGCGCGATTGCGATAGCGACCATAGCGCGGCCTTGATGGGGGAGTCGTGGCCGGCGGAGGCCTCCCGGATATCGCTTTCCATGGACTGGGCAATATGCTCGGTGAGCTCATCTATGTCCCCGGTAAACCCGGCAATTTGGTACATGAGATCGTTCATGTCCCACGGCTCGGTAACCATGGGCGCAATAGCCGCGCCTAGCTCATCCGGGGCGGTGGCATCGATGACCTCGAGAATGTCTGCGCGCGGGCGCAGCAAGGAATCCGGGCGCACGCGCTCCAAAGTGGTGATATAGGCCTCGTAGCTATCGCGGGCGATAGCGGGCCAAACCTGGGCGTCAAAGTCGATGTTTTGGGTGCCGCTGAGCTCCGCAATGACATTCTTCAGACGGCGGCGTGGCATGGTAGGCGGCAGCTCACCGTATTCGGACTTGGGGTGGTAGGGATAGCCGCGGCCGGAGGAAATGATGAAGTTGGGCTCGTCGCCGCAGGGCTCATAGCGCAGGCCGGAACGTGTGGAAGAATCCACCACGAAGGTGCCGCCGCGCTCGATGGTGGTCAGCGCCATGATGTCATAAAAGCCCATGCCCAGCCCGCGTACCAGCACGTCTTCACCGCCGGGGATGGCGGCATAGTCCTGCTCCACTGGGTTATCGGGAGCGATCCAGTTCAGGCCCGAAGCCGCCAGCTGCTTTTCCTGCTCGTTGTACTCCGGAACCATCCAGCCATAGGCCAGCACGGTGGCATCGGCGCGCACCTCGGAGCCATCGGCCAAGCGGAGCACGTCTACGTGGCCATCTTCGCTGATGGTTTCCAATCGGCTGAAGTGGTTCACGGTGGAAATGCTCTTAGGCAGGCGAGCAATGACCACGTCATAGACCCACCGCAGGTACTCGCCATACAGCGCGCGCGAGGGGTTGGATTCGGGGCGGGTAGCGGCAAGTTCTTCGCGGTAGTCCTGCGCAATATGTGCGGCCGGAGGATACTTCTCAAAAAGCTCGCGCTTGGCGGCGGAGACATTGTCGCCATCGCCGCGCAGCAGCTGAATCCACTCGTATTGGATGGGGCCCTCGAGCACGGGGGCGTCCACAGTGGAGCCGGGCTCGGTGAAAAGGGTGACAGCGCCGGCGCGAGTATTCATGCACAGGGTCTTGGTTTGGTCCGTTTCCCAGATGCGGCCGGCACCATGTTGGGCATCATCGATGAGGTGGACGGTTATGGGGTCGCTGGAATCGTCCATGCGGGCGGAGAGGCGTTCCAAGATGGAAATGCCGCGTGGGCCCATGCCGACGATTGCGATTGCTGGAGTAGACATACTACCTATCGTGCCACATCCAGACCCTTCCAGGAGCATCGAACCCGGCGGTGGTATTTAAATAGACTAATCAGTCTATACAAAACTTTCTTTTCCCCTGTTATGGCAGGTAATAGGGTAGACCGTTCAGTCTTGTATTTGTGGGTATGGATATGCTCTAATGGGCGAGTACTACTTAAGAATTAAAGGAACTCGAGCTTTTATGAAGCAACTTTCTCGGCTCCTGAGACCAGTGGCCGCGGTCTTGGCCAGCGGTGCGCTAGCTCTCTCGCTAACCTCCTGCGCCTCTACTTCCCACGCCGCGGAAGATGGCATGGTCACCTACGTCGAGCCCAATATGTTCAATAACCTCTATCCCCCCTCCGGCGGCTATTACCCCAACGGTGGCGTGCTCAATAACATCACGGACCGCCTGCTGTGGCAGGACCCGGATACCCTCGAGCTGCACCCGTGGATTGCGGAGGAGATGCCTAAGTCGAACAAGGACAATACCGAGTTCACCTTCAAGATTCGCAAGGGCGTGACCTACTCTGATGGCTCTCGCCTAGATGCCGCGAACGTAAAGAAGAACTATGACCTCTACGCCCTAGGCGATGAGGACCGCATGCTCACCCCTTCGGAGCAGTTGCCCAACTATGAAAAATCCGAGGTCATCGATGACTACACGGTGAAGTTCTACTTCAGTGAGCCCTCCCCAGGCTTCCCGCAGTCCACCTCCGTGATGAACCAAGGGCTGCTTTCTAATGCCACTCTGGATCTGGATGACACCGGCTTCGCGCCGGGCAACGCTACTGCGATTTCTGGTTCGGGCCCCTTCGTCATCGAGGAAGAAGAGCTGGGAACCAAGCTGGTGCTCAAAAATCGGGAAGACTATGACTGGGCACCGCCGGCCCGCAAGGACCACCAGGGGCCGGCCGATATTGAGGGCATCAATATTGTTCTCGCGGCCGAGGATTCCGTGCGCGTGGGATCGCTCGTGGCCGGACAGTCCGATATTGCTCGCCAGATCGAAGCCCCCGATGAGAAGCACCTCAAGGATCAAAACCTGGAGATTTTCGCCGCGCCCACCCGTGGCGTAAACAATAGCTTCCACTTCCACTTCCGCCACCCACTCTTGGCGGATAAACGCGTGCGTCAGGCCATCATTCACGCCATCGACCGCGATAATATTCTGAACACCCTCTTTTCTGACTCCTATCCCAAAGGCACATCGATCCTGGCCAAGACGGCTATTGGCTATAAGGATCAAGCAGCGAATTATGCCTTCGATCCAGAGGAATCTAAGCGCTTGCTCGATGCAGCCGGTTGGTGCGAAGGAGAAGATGGCATCCGCGAGAAAGACGGCAAGCGCCCGTCCGTGACCTTTAATGAGGCAGTCCCGCAGCCGCGCTCTAAAGAGATGTTCACCAAGGCCCAAGAGATGCTCAAGAACGTCGGCATCGAGGCCAACCTCAACCCAGGCGACCGCTCCGCGCAGCAGAAGGCCATGAAGGACCAAGACACCGTGCAGGTACGCCACACCATGACCGGCCGAGCCAATGTGGATACCTTGGCCACGTGGCTAGATGGCACGGGCCGCAATTCTTTCCTCAACTATGACGAAAAGACCGATAGCTTCGGCGATAAGAAGCTGCAGAAATTGGTGGACGAGTACTTCGACCTCAGCAGCGAAAAGGACCGCCTGGCCATGACTGGCCGCATGCAGGACTACCTCTCTGAACAGGCCTATATCCTGCCCATGTTCGAAGAGCCGCAGGTATATGGTTTCCAGCCTTATATCGAGGGCTTTAGCACCGAGGCTATCGGCCGTCCATCGTTTTATGCGGTAGACATCAACACCGCAGAAGGGGAGGACTAATCCATGAGCCTGAAATCTATCGCCCTACGCATCGGCCAAGCCGTGCTGGTTATCTGGGCAACCTTCACCCTCTCATTCATCCTCTTGGCGGCGCTGCCCGGTGACGCCGTCGCGACCCGCTATGACAACCCGACCCTAGGGCTCAACGCTGAGCAGTTGGCCGCTATTCGCGAGGTTTATGGTGCCGATGAACCGCTCTTAAGCCGCTACGTCAGTGCGCTTGGTGGATTCCTCACCGGTGATTTCGGCTTTTCCGTCGCTACTGGCACCGCCGTATCGGAGATGTTGGCGGACGCCCTTCCTTCCACGCTGGCGCTGGCCGTCCTCGCCTTTCTCGTAGGCGTAGTCTTGGCCTTCGCGGTGGCCATCGCCTCCACCTTTGGCCCATTTTCTTGGCTGCGTAGCTTCTTCCGTAGCCTGCCTTCCGTGATGGTTTCCCTGCCCACCTTCTGGATCGGCATCATTTTGATCCAGATATTTTCCTTTGGTTTGGGATGGGTGCCGGTTATCGGCGCGAGCGATGCCCAAAGCCTTATCCTGCCGGTGATTACCTTGGCCATCTTCGTGGCCGCACCGCTGGCACAGGTGCTCCTGCGCTCCATCGATGAGGTAATGGATATGTCCTTCGTGCAGGTAGTGCGTGCCAAGGGTGCTAGCGGTGCCTGGTTGCTGTGGCGCAATGTTTTGCGCAATGCGTTGCTGCCGGCGCTGACCATGGCCGGCCTTACCTTTGGTGAGCTCGTTGGCGGCTCCGTGGTGACGGAAGCGGTCTTTGCCCGCCACGGCATTGGCGCGCTGACCGTGGATGCGGTGGCCAACCGCGATACCTCCGTATTGCTCGCCATCGTGGTGCTGGCCGCGGCCGTCTTTGTTCTTATCAATCTCATCGTGGACCTGCTCTACCCAGTGCTTGACGTGCGCCTGCGCGAGGGCAACCACGATAGCGCGCACAGCAATGCCACCACCACCGCCACCGCTGATACTCCCGCAAAGAACGAGAAGAAGGTCCAAGCATGAAGCTTAAATCCACACGCCTGAAGCTCACCCCGGGCACCATCATCTCGCTTATTGTGCTGGGCCTGGCGGTGCTCTGCGCACTGTTCCCCCAACTATTTACCTCCCAGGATCCTAACCAGGGCGGTGACACCACAGCGCTGCTGCAGCCCAGTTTCCAACACTGGTTCGGCACCGATGCCGTGGGCCGTGATCTCTATACCCGCGTGGTCTATGGCGCGCGCCAATCCCTACTCGGCGCGCTATTGGCGGTACTTTTCGGCCTGATCGTTGGCACCGTCTTGGGCATTATCGCCGGAGTGCGCCGCGGCTGGGTAGATGCCATCATCATGCGCATCGTGGATGTGCTGTTGTCTATTCCTGGCCTCTTGCTTTCCCTGTCCGTCATCATCGTGCTCGGACACGGCATCTTTAATGCTGCCATCGCCGTGGGCATTACCTCCGTGGCAACCTTTGCGCGCCTCGCGCGCTCCCAGGTTCTCAGCGTGGCAGGCTCCGATTTCGTCGAGGCCGCCTACGGCTCCGGCGGCTCTGCCTTCCAGGTGCTCGTGCGCCATATTCTTCCCAATTCACTCACCGCAGTCTTCGCCGTAGCCGCCTTGCAATTCGGCCTGGCCATTTTGCAGCTAGCCACCCTTGGCTTCCTTGGTTACGGCGCTCCGCCCCCAACACCGGAATGGGGCCTGCTCATTTCTGAATCACGCGACTATATTGCCACCGCCGGCTGGCTGACCATCGCCCCCGGCATCGTTATCGTCGCCGTGGTTCTTGCGGCCAACCACCTCAGCCAGACACTGCGAAAGGCGGCCTAATGTCCCTGCTTAGTATTAGTGATTTATCCATTACGTACCGCACCGCCCACGGCGAGATGGAAGCGGTCAGCGGCATTGAGCTCGAAGTGAACCCCGGGGAAATGACCGCCATCGTGGGCGAGTCCGGCTCCGGCAAGTCCACCTCCGCCATGGCCGCCATTGGCCTGCTGCCAGACAATGCCTCGATTGTCTCCGGCACCATTACTTTCGACGGCCACGATGTCACCCATTTCTCCCAAAAGCAGTGGCGCACCCTGCGTGGCCGACGCATCGGGTTGATTCCGCAGGATCCCAATAACTCGCTCAATCCGCTCAAGACCATCGGAGCCTCGGTGGAAGAGGGCATGGCCATCCACCGGCAGGACGATAAGGAGTCCCGGAAGAAGCGTGCTCTGGAGTTGCTGGAGCGCGTGGGCATTGATGATCCACAGCGCCGTTATCATCAGTACCCGCATGAGCTTTCCGGCGGCATGAAGCAACGCGTGCTCATCGCTGCCGCTGTGGCACTGGAGCCAGAGCTCATCATCGCCGATGAGCCTACTTCCGCGCTGGATGTCACCGTGCAGAAAATCATCCTGGATCTCCTTGATGAAATGCGCGAAGAGCTCACCATGGGCATCCTTTTTATTACCCATGATCTGGCCGTGGCGGGTGACCGCGCCAATAATATTGTGGTGATGGAAAAGGGCGCCGTCCGCGAGTCGGGCGTAGCCGCCCGTGTCCTCACCGATCCCCAGCATGCCTACTCCAAGCGTCTGCTTGCCGACGCACCCTCGCTCACCGCCCCTACTTCCTCCCAGACCGCATCTCCGGTGCGGAATAGTACGCCCGCCCAGCAGGAGACGTTGCTCGAAGTCGAGGGGCTCACCCAGCGCTTCGGGGATTTCACCGCGGTAGATGACATCAACTTTTCCGTAGCCCGTGGCACTACCCATGCCTTGGTGGGGGAGTCCGGTTCCGGAAAGACAACCACCGGCCGTGCCATATCTCTGTTGAGCACGCCTACCTCAGGAAGTATTCGCCTGGCGGGAGAAGATATCAGCACCGCCCGCGGCAAGCGCCGCCGGGAGCTGCGCCGCTCTATCCAGATGGTCTACCAAAATCCCTTTGGCTCGCTCGATCCACGATTGAGTATCGGCGATACCATCGCTGAGCCGGTGCGCAACTTTACCGGGGCCTCGAAACGCGATGCCCGCGCGAAAGCACAAAAGTTTCTTGATTTGGTGGCCTTGGACTCTTCCATGGCAGCCCGCCGTCCCCGTGAGCTCTCCGGCGGCCAGCGCCAGCGCGTGGCTATCGCCCGTGCCATGATCATTGAACCCGATCTTGTGGTGCTCGATGAGGCCGTTTCTGCGCTCGACGTCACCGTACAGGCACAGATCCTGCGCCTGCTCGATGAGCTGCAGCGCGAGTTGGAGCTTACCTATATCTTCATCTCTCACGACCTCGCGGTAGTCAACCAGATTTCCGATACCGTCTCCGTGCTCTCCCACGGCACACAAGTGGAATCCGGGCCCACGGCGCAGGTTTTTGCACACCCAGAAACCGAATACACCCGTCAGCTAATTGACGCCATCCCAGGCTCCCGCTACCGCGCTGGAGACCTAAACTTGGGGCTATAAGCCGAGCCCTAGAAAGGTTGGACTGAGAATATGACCGACATTATTAACGAGCTCTCCCACGCCTCCGCCGAGGTGCAGCAACTGCGCCGCGCGCGCCAAGAGGCGCAGGACAATGCGCAGCTGAGCTTTAACGCTTTGCTTGAGCCTGCAGAGCCAGGTGAATTCACCTATGCAGAGCGCTATGCCGTCGCAGCTTTTAGCGCTGCGGTCTACCAGGCGGGGGAGGCAGCAGATTTCTACTTCGACCTGCTGGGGGATGAGGCCGATGTGGACCTTGTTGCCGCCGTGCGCGCCGCAAGCCAGCGTGGTGTGTCTACCGGCCCCTACTACCAGGGTGACTTCCTTATTTTTGGCGAAACTGCTGCGGAGGCAGCGCTCGGAAAGCGCCTAGCCGCTGCCTTTGACTGGGCGCACCTTTTGGCCTTCCACCCCAAGGACGCCTCCCCGCAGGCCATCGGTCACCTCGACGCCGCCGGGTGGTCGGCTACCGATATTGTCAGCCTGTCTCAGCTTGTGGCATTTTTGGCTTTCCAGCTGCGCGTGGTCCACGGTCTGCGGGTGCTCTCTGGAGAGGAGGGCGCCGCACGCCCCGCGGCCGAGCGTGCAGCCGGGGTAGCTGACCCAGGCTGGCAGGTTACCGCGAATACCCTGCAACCCGATACCGTGCTGCCGGACCACTTTGTCAACCACTCCCTGGGCTGGAAGCCTTGGGTAGAGGCACTGGCGAAAGAGGATTTCACCGCAGCGCATACCGACGCCCTCATCAAACCAGAGCGCATTGATTCCGAGTACTTCCGGTTGCTCGCCCGCGATCCCGCGGCTTTGAAGGCGCGTACGCTAACTGACTTGGACATCTTCTATAACACCGAAGGCGGCCTCTCCCGTGCAGACCGCGAGCTCGCTGCCACTGTGGCCTCGCGGTACAACGGTTGCGAGTACTGCGCTTCCGTGCACCAGGCACGGTGCGTCCAGGAAGACGGCGACCGTGACATCGTAGACCGCCTTTTGGACACAGGCATCGACGCCGACCTGGGTTCTAAAGAGTGGGACCTTATCCGTCGCGCAGCTGTGGCGTTGACCGAAACTCCCTTCGCCTTCGATGCGCAGCTATGCACCGACCTTCGCAACGCCGGTTTCGATGATCAGTCCATTCTGGACCTCATCTACGCATCGTCCTTCTTTAACTGGGCCAATCGCTTGATGCTTACCTTGGGGCAGCCGGATGTGCCCAAGCGCTTTCGACAATAGGTGGTGATTGGGTTGGTGCGGCAACCTCAGCGGAGGATCCCTATGATGGGGCGGCATGACTGATACTAAGAATCTCACCGCACCAGCACACTCAGAGGCCGCAGCCCCGCGCAAGGTGGCCGTCGTCACCGGCGCCACCGGTGGCATGGGCCGCGAAATCATCGCCGACTTGGCTGGTGACTACCACGTGTACGCACTGGGACGGAGCGCGGCGGACCTGCCTAAATCGGAATCCATCACGCCGATCGCCATCGACCTAGTAGCCGGCCTCGATGAAGGCATGGCGCTGCCGGAGCTGGATCGCGTAGATGTGCTCGTGCACGCCGCCGCACGGGCTACCAAGTACTCCGTGGAGGAAGCCACTCCAGAAAATTGGCGCGCGCACATGGACCTCAACGTGCACGCCCCCGCAGAGGTGACCCGCGTTTTGCTGCCGCAGCTGCGTAAAGCCGAAGGCACAGTGGTCTTTATTAACTCAGGTGCTGGCCGCCACAGCTATGGCGATAACGTCATCTATGCGGCCACGAAGCACGCGTTGTATGCACTCGCAGACGGACTACGCATCTCCGAGCCGGGAATCCGCGTTTCCACCGTCGCGCCCGGGCCTACCGATACTCCGATGCTGCAGGGCCTGCAGGATTATGATCCCTCCCAGGTCATTGCACCGGTCGAGGTGGCGCGTGCCATTCGTACCGTAGTAGAGGCGGGGCCGACCACTCAGTTGACGGAAATCCAGGTCAGGCCGCGAATCGAACTATCTCTGCGCAAGTAATAAATCAAGTGTTATTAAGGTTCACCATGCAGTGATGGGGGTTGGTTTCGGCCCGCCCGTTACACTCGAGGGCTGTGACTTCCCAAAGCCGAAAACGGCCCGCCTATCTCCTTATCTCAGATGCCCTACGCGACAAGATCGAGCGCAATGAATTAGAGCCTGGTCAGCGTTTTCCTACCGAACGCGAATTGGTCCGAGAATTTCATGTTGCGCGCATGACCGTGCGCCATGCATTAGACATTTTGGAAGATGAAGGCCTTATTGATCGCCGCCGTGGGCGCAGCGGCGGCACCTACGTGCGCACGGTTCCCCCTACACTGAGCCTGACCAAAAAGGACAGCATCGCCACTCAACTGCGCGAGCGTGGGCACGAAATCACCGTGCGGGTGGTCTCCGTGAATAAAAC
Source organism: Corynebacterium sp. LaCa_205 (assembly GCF_057458085.1). Classification (NCBI taxonomy): domain Bacteria; kingdom Bacillati; phylum Actinomycetota; class Actinomycetes; order Mycobacteriales; family Corynebacteriaceae; genus Corynebacterium; species Corynebacterium sp. LaCa_205. The sequence goes on along the minus strand of NZ_CP190931.1, from coordinate 1,948,192 downwards.
CCATGTGCCCAAACATGTGGCAGCGGCCCTGGGCGTGAACGATGCCACCTATGCGTGGGATATTAAACGCCTTTTTATCGTCGATGGTAAGCCCGTCATCGTCTCGCGCTACACCATCCCAGTGGACATGGCTCCCGAGCTCAATCAGCACGACCTGCGCGAGCCCATCCTAAACATACTGGCAGGCTATGACCTCCAGCCGGTCTTCAAACGCGAGAGTATGAGCGCCGCTACCGCTCGCACAGAAGAACAGAAACTCTTGGGCGCTGAGCCGATCGCACCCGCTTTTGCGGTTCGTACGGCTGCTGAAGAATGAGACCGGCGTGGTCTTTGCCTATGTCGAAGAGTCGCTGCGCTCTGATATCGCCAATGTAGAAGTGGTCTTGGGCGAGGATCCTGCGCCACAACCCGTACAACCCCGGGACGGCGGCGCAGGAAAGCCGGCCTAGCCAGCGTCCACCTGGCGGTTGCGTAGCGCGCGGGCCACGCGGTCGCGCTGCTCGGTGACTGTACGACGCAGACCACCGGGCAGGTCCTTCTGCAAGAAGGCATCGGCGCGGTCCAAGCCCTTGCGGGTGATATCCCAGGAAGGGAAGAGGCCGGTAACTGTGGTCAGAGCCACCTCTGAGGATTGGGAAGCCCACACCTTTTCCGCGATATCGAAGAAGTCCGCGGTGGGAAGGAACGTATCGCCATGCGGATAGAGCAATCCTTCAAGTTTGGAGGTCAGCTCGCGGTTGGTGAGGTTACCCGCCACGATTTCTTCCCATACCGCGCGCTTGTTTTCCGCAGTTGCCACCGCGGCGCGAGCGCGCAGCGAAGAGTAGTAGCCGGTGGCGGAATTATCCCGCTTCAGTTGCGCATCCGCGGCAGCGGGGACGTCCTCTATCGCGCCATCGGCGGCAAGTGCCGCGAGCGCGGACCAACGCTGCCCTGCATCCGCGGATGATTCGAGCACGCCGCGCAGGTAGTCACGCGCGCTATCGTGCAGGCGAATTTTCGCCAGCGCCTGGGTGCAGATGATGGAGCGCTGGGCATCGGAACTGCGGGCGCCGTCGAGGAGGGCGTCGGCAAGCAGGGTGCTCTGCGCGGCCCACCGTGGATCGGCATAGTTCTTCAGCGCGTTCGAGGCCTGCAAAACAATGCGCTCGAGGACGGCAAGCTCGGTCTCGGCCTGCATACCGCGGGCAACTAGCTGGATGAAATCGCGGGCCCGCATAGTGCCGGCGCGGGTCATCTCCCAGGCGGTGGACCAGCACAGGGTGCGGGCTATAGGATCAGCAAACTTATCGATATTATCCAGCAGGAATTGCAGGGAACCCGCGTCCAATTCGATGAGGCAGTAGGTCAGGTCATCGTCATTGGGCAGCAGGAAGTCAATGTCTGCTAGCTGGCGGCCGATGAGCTCTGGAATCTCGGTGGAGGAGCCATCAACATCCATCTCGATGCGATCGGTGCGCACCACCTGACCGTCCTGCAGGTTATACAGGCCCACCGCCACGCGGTGGGTGCGCAGCGTATCGCCGCGCTGGGAGAGGTAGGCATGGGTAATCGTGCCGGACTCATCTGCATTGAGCGCTATGCTCAGAGTGTTGATGCCGGAAGTCTTAAGCCACTGCTGCGCCCAGAAGGAAAGATCGCGGCCGGAGGCCTGTTCCAGGTGGCCAAGCAGATCATCAAAGGTGGCATTGCCCCAGGCATGGGCGGCGAAGTGACGGCGGACCCCGGCCAGGAAGTTTTCGCGGCCAACATAAGCTTGGAGCTGCTTCAGCACCGAAGCGCCCTTGGCGTAGGTGATGCCATCGAAGTTTTGCTCGACGGTTTCGATATCGCTTGCATCGGTAGAAATCGGGTGCGTGGTAGGCAGCTGATCCTGCTGGTAGGCCCAAGACTTTTCTACGTTGGCAAAGGTTACCCACGCGGTATCGTATTCGGTCTCTTCCGCTTGGGAAATGGCCGCCGACCAAGTGGCGAAGGACTCATTGAGCCACAGATCGTCCCACCACTGCATGGTGACCAGATCACCAAACCACATATGGGCCAATTCGTGCAGAATGGTATCGGCACGGCGCTCATATTTATAGTGCGTGGCTTGGGAGGTAAAGACGTATTCATCGCGGATGGTAACGCAGCCGGCATTTTCCATCGCGCCGGCGTTGAACTCCGGCACGAAAATCTGGTCATACTTGCCAAAGGGGTAGGGGAAACCGAAATTGCGGTGATAGAAATCAAAGCCCTGCTTGGTCTCCGTAAATAAGCGCTCAGCATCTAAAGCGTGGGCGAGCGAAGCACGGCAGTAGATGCCCAGCGGTACCTCGAGCTTTTGGGCCGGCTTGCCCTCTGGGTGTGCGGTCAGCTCGCCGCGCCAGGTATCGGTGACCTCGTGGTAGGGACCGGCGCACAGGGCTACCAGGTAGGTCGATAGTGGGTAGTCGATAGCCGTGCTGGCCACGTCTCCTTCCCAGCTCACTGGCCCATTGCTAATGACGGTCCAATCCTCCGGCGCCTTGAAATGCAGCGCGTAGGTGGCCTTCATATCCGGCTGGTCAAAGCAAGCAAAGACCCGCTTGGCATCGGCGGTTTCAAATTGGGTATAGAGGTAGACCTTGTCATCGGCGGGATCGACAAAACGGTGCAGGCCCTCGCCGGTGCGCGAATACGGGATCTTCGCGGTGACTTCTAGCGTGTAGTCGGCCACTTGGAGGCCGGAAAGCGGAATGCCGTAGGTGGGGTTATAAGAATTCGTGGGCAGCGGATTGCCGTTGAGGCGCACCTCTTGGATTTCCTCGGCGCGCAGATCGATGAAGGTGGAGCCAATCTCGCGCGAGGTGAAGCTCACCTTCGTAGTGGAAAGGAAATGGGTATCTGAATACTTGAGGTCTAAAGTGACATCATAATGGCCCACCTCAATCATTCGGGAGCGCTCAACCGCTTCCGTGCGAGTCAGGTTTACGGAGGTCATAGAATATATTCTCCTTCTGTGCCGAAAATAGTTCTGCATCCACAGTAGTCGCGCGCCTAGGCTGGTGGGGCAAACTTTTATCAATCAAAGGAGCAATCATGGCTGAGGCAGTAAAGTTCTGGTTCGACGTTTCTTGTCCCTTCGCTTGGGCCACCTCGCGGTGGATCAAGGAAGTAGAAAAGGTTCGCGATATTGAGGTCGAGTTCGAGCCGATGTCCCTGTCTGTGCTGAATGACGGCCGCGATCTGGACCCCACCTACATGGACATGATGAAGGCTAACTGGGGTCCGGCCCGCGTCTTTGCCAAGGTAAAGGCCGAGCGTCCAGAAAAGGTAGATGAGCTTTATACCGCTATGGGCACCCTGGTTCACACCAAGGGCAATGGCGGACGAACTGGCTTTGGTGCTTATGATGACATCATCGCTCAGGCGCTTGCAGAAGTGGAGCTTCCGGCCGAGTTCGCCGAGGTAGCCAATACCGAAGACTATGACGAGAAGCTGCGCGAATACCACCACAATGGCATCTCTTCCGTGGGTGATGAGGTGGGCACCCCGGTTATCAAGCTGGGGGAGACCGCGTTCTTCGGCCCGGTCATTACCCGCGTCCCTACCGGGGAAGAAGCAGGCGAGCTTTTCGACGCCTCCTTGCGCCTTGCCCAGTTCCCTTACTTCTTCGAACTCAAGCGCTCCCGCACCGAGATGCCGCAGGTAGAGGAGAACTAAGCGCTTTTCTGTCGGCGGCGCAGCTCAACTGCGGCGCCGACACACAGCGCGATGGTCAGCGGGGTCAAGATGAATGCCGGAAGACCTGCGATATTGATAGCGGGCAGCGCCATGCCGGCTCGAAAGTCGTCCCACGCAACAAGTACCCAGGAAGCCCATGAGGCGCCGGCAAGAAGCGCGATAATGCCGGCCGCAATAGCGCCCCCATTTGCCCGCGGATTCCCGCGCACCTTCTGGGCAATCCACCAGATGCCTAAGCCCACGTGAGCCAACGTTGCTAGGGTGCTGGCGATAAGCGGTAGGAGAAAGCCTCCGCCTCCGGAAACCTGAACGCCGAGCATAATGAACCAGGCTAGAAGGAGCCCACCGTATAGCGTGAGGACCGGTTTGGTTATAGGCATGGCTTTCCTCTCTTATCGCGAAAATGCTTGTCCGCGAGCCTATCAGGAATTTGTAATGCGAAACAGGGCGGGCGCTAAGCCTCCTCAAGGCGCGCCGGGCCGGTAGGATAAGGGCCATGCGCGTATATCTAGGAGCAGACCACGCAGGTTTTGAAACCAAGAACCTGATCGCTGAACACCTCACTAAACAGGGCCACGAAGTCATTGATTGCGGCGCCCACACCTATGATGCTGAGGACGACTACCCGGCATTTTGCATCGAAGCGGCACAACGCACCGTCAATGATCCGGGTTCCTTGGGCATTGTGCTTGGCGGCTCCGGCAATGGCGAGCAGATTGCCGCCAATAAGGTCAAGGGAGCCCGGTGTGCACTGGCCTGGTCCGCCGAGACTGCCCGCCTTGCCCGCGAGCACAACAACGCCCAGCTCATCGGCATCGGCGGCCGCATGCACACCGAGCAGCAGGCACTGGAAATCGTAGACGCCTTCCTGGATCAAGAATGGTCCCGTGCGGAGCGCCACCAGCGCCGTATCGACATCTTGGCGCAGTACGAGCGCACCGGCATCGCCCCAGAGCTGCCCGAGGCCTAAGCCTTGAGAAAATAAACGCCGCGGAACAAAGTTGGTTCCGCGGCGTTTCTTTGTGTTTCGGCCAGGCATAGCTAGGGCGCTAAGACTTAGGCATCATTCATGTCATTCGGGTGCGGGCCGCCGCGTCCCTCCTCGCCTTCGTCCAAGGCGGTGATGGCAGCCATCTCCTCCTCGGTTAGTTCAAAGCCGAAGACATCAAAGTTTTCCGCAATGCGCGAGGGCGTCGCAGACTTGGGGAAGAGGATGACGCCATTTTGTAGGTGCCAACGAATGATGACTTGCGCTGGGCTGACATCGTGCGCTGCAGCGGCGTCGGTGACCTCGGGGGCATCCAAGATATCGCTCTTTCCCTGCCCCAGCGGGCCCCATGCCTCGATAGCCACGGTGTGGGCGCGGAAGGCGTCCAGCTCCCTCCAGCGCTGCAGATAGGGATGAAGCTCGACTTGGTTGACCGCTGGCTTTATATCGGTCTTGAGCTCCAGCTGTTCCAGGTGCTCCAGCTCGAAATTGGAGACGCCGATGGACTTTGTCTTGCCCTGCTTCTGCAGATCAATGAGTTGCTGCCAAGCCTCAACATAGGTGCCCTTTGCTGGTGTAGGCCAGTGGATGAGGTAAAGATCCACATACTCCAAGCCGAGCTTTTCCAAGGACTCATCGAGCGCTGCAGCAGCATCGGTCTGGCGGTCATTCCACAGCTTGGTGGTGATAAAAAGCTCCTCGCGGGGAATGCCAGACTTGGCAATAGCCCGTCCTACGCCTTCCTCATTGCCGTAGATAGCGGCGGTATCAATATGGCGATAACCCACGCGCAGGGCTTCAGCTACCAGATCTTCGGTCTGCTCCGGATCCATCTGGAACACGCCAAAGCCCAGCTGCGGGATGGTATTGCCGTCATTAAGGGTGATTTTAGGTACGCTCATGCGCCCCAGACTACCTATCTATTGCAGCGGGCCGAGAGTGATGAATTTATTCCACGTCTCCCACTCATCCTGCAGGCGGGCACGCTCATGGGGCGGGGTAGCGGTGTCGTCGATAAGCGAGGCATCAATCATGCGCACTCCATTGTCAAAGAACAACGCTGCGTGCCCCGAGGCGCCGTGCCGCAGCACCGGCACCAAGTTCAATCCATCAAAGGACAGTTGCGCATTAGGGCGCACGTCGAGGCCGGCAATGGCAGCGAGCGTAGGCGCTAAGTCAATAGGGGAGACCAACTCATTATTCTCCCCGCTTTCGGCTACACCCGGCCACAACACCGACATAGGTGAATTTCCACCTAGTAGCGAGCAGACGGCGATGACGCCATTGACGTCGTTGAGTTCTTCTAGGCTGGGCTGCTCTAGCAAGCGAAAGACATCGCTACCGGCCGGCTGCGTATCCTCGCGCACCTCATAACCGACGCCCGCAAAAATCTCGCTAATGCGCGTGGTGGCTTGGCGTTGCGGATACTGCCCAGTCAGCGTGCCGCGGCGGGAATCAGCGTACGTCTCCGACGGCACCCACGTGTTATTGAAGCGTACGCCCCGCAGTGCAGTCTCAGGCGCATGGTCAAAGGTCGCAAGAGTGATATCCATAGCCATAATTCTAGGCTTGCCGAGGCGATTCAACGATTTCGTCCCCACAGATCGCCTGTCTCGTCGACGGTTGCGGTGGTTTAGATGGACGAAATCGTTGAAAGTAGCTTCCTGATGGGGCGGGGGCTAATCGAGGTCGAGGCCATCGATGCCGTGAACTGTCACGGTTTCCGAAAGTGGCGCGCGGCCTGGATTCGTTTTAAAGACCGGGCTCGATTCATCAGCTTTACCAAAGGTAATAGCGGTGACCAGCTTGTAGTCCTCGTCTACGCCGAGGAATTCACGCGCGGTTGGCGCAATCAAGGAAATCATCCCCTGTGGGATGCCGTGGTAGCCGTGTGCTTCCAAAGAAAGCAGGAAGTTTTCGGTATAGGTTCCTTGGTCAAAGGCGGCGCGAATGCGGTCACCCATCGGCGGGATAAAGAGAAGTACCGCATGGGGTGCGCCAAAGAAGCGCAAGTTTTCGCGGATGAATTCCACGCGACCTGCTTTGTCCTCGCGCTCAATGCCCAGGAGGCCGTACATTTTGGCGGCTAGCTCTTGGGAGCGCTTGGGATGGATACCCTCACCATAATCGGTGGTGAAGTCTGGGCTGAGCCCGTTGGTGTCGAATTCCTTAATAAGCGCGGCGCTTAGTTCCTTGAGCTTTTCTCCGCCCACCAAATGCACGTCCCACGGTTGGGTATTGGAGTTGGACGGTGCGGATTGAGCATCCAGCAAAACCTGCTTGATGTCTTCTACCGGCATGGGTTCTGGCAGGAACGCGCGGGGCGAATGGCGGCTGCGAATAAACTCGGAATACTTATTGGTTGAAGTCATGCGCGCCACCTTACACTTCGTCGCATGTTTTCGCCGTATACCGTGAACATCCGATGATGATGGGTGGAAAACGAAAAATCGCCCACCTAGAGGTGGGCGAAAACTGGAGGGAATGACGGGAATCGAACCCGCGTCTTCAGCTTGGAAGGCTGAGGTATTAGCCACTATACGACATTCCCACAACGCGCTATATCAACGCTGGGCCATACTTTAGCGCAACCGCGGCCAAAAAAGAAAATAGGGAACTAGGCTGGCGCCTGAGCCGTTGTTATAAGAGGAACGGATCTATCTATAGAAAGCGATGATCATAGTGGGAATTTTGCTCGTTGCGCTGGCAATTGGTGGAGGCGTCTGGTTTCTTTCCTCCCGTAGCTCTCACAAACGTCGGGAAGAACGCGAGGCACAGCAATTGGCCGATGCACAGGCTGATGCACGTCGGTGGATTGAACGCCTGGGTGGCCAAGTAATGCAGATTTCTGGCACGGATTCTGCCTCCCAGCAAGCGATGGCTGATGCTTCTGAACGGTTCACTGCAGCTAACGCGGCGATTTCGCGTGCTACTACCGCCAAGCAGGCGAATTTGGCGCGTGAGTCGGCCCTGGAAGGCATGCATTATGTGAATGCCGCGCGCGAAATTATGGGCATGAACCCAGGCCCAGAACTCCCGCCGCTGGAGGGGCAGCGTGCGGCTGGCAAGGTGACGGAAGAGCGTACGGTCGAAGCAAATGGCCAAGAGATTACGGCCTCACCATATGCTTCTGCGAATACTCCCAACTACTACCCGGGTGGAATCGTGGCAGGGCGTCCGGTTCCGGCAGGTTGGTACTCCCGTCCATGGTGGGCCGATGCGCTGCACACCGGCGTGTGGATGGTTGGCTACTCCATGATGTTTAATGCCCTCTTCTCCGGCATGTCGGGCATTGGCTACTCTGCGGCTGCTGCAGAAAGCGGCGATTGGGGCGGTCCCGATGGCATGGGTGACGCTGGCGACGTGGGTGGTGACGCCGGTGATGCTGGCGACGTTGGTGGCGGCGATGATGGCGGCGGTTTCTTCGATGGTCTAACTGACGGCGACGGTGACGGCTTCTTTGATGGAATGTTTGATTTCGATTTCTAGCTGAAGCACTGTCAAAATCGGCCGCTGGGCTGCGTTTATACCTTTAAGTGGGGGTCCGTTTAGGAGATTTAAAACGGACACGGTACACTGTCTCAGGTATGCAACGCAGCCAAGGTTACTTGGTGGCCTACATACGGGGCGTGGCGCAGTTTGGTAGCGCACCTGCTTTGGGAGCAGGGGGTCGCAGGTTCAAATCCTGTCGCCCCGACGTATGGGGGTCTGGAAATGCCCTAATAAGGATTTCCGGACCCCCTTTAAGTTTATGTACGTAAAACAATGAAGCCAGGGAGATTCACTCGTGAAGACCACCGTAGACAAGCTGAGCGATACCCGCGTTAAGCTCACCGTCAACGTTCCGTTTGCGGAGCTGGACCAGGAAATCGATCAAGCTTACGCGGCAATCGCGCAGCAGGTTTCTATTCCAGGTTTCCGTAAGGGCAAGGCACCGCGCCAGCTTATTGACGCTCGTTTCGGCCGCGGCCCCATCCTGGAGCAGGTTGTCAATGACATGCTGCCTTCCCGTTACGAGCAGGCAGTCAAGGAAAACGATCTGAAGGTTATTGGCCAGCCGGACGTTGATATTTCCAAGATTGAAGATAAAGACTTCGTGGAGTTCACTGCCGAGGTTGATATCCGCCCTGAGTTCGAGGTCCCAGACTTCTCCAAGATTTCCGTTACCGTCCCGGCCCTGAAGGCTGACGAAGAGGACGTCGACAAGGCTCTGGAGGAGTTGGCAGAGCGTTTCGGTGAGCTCAAGGACACCAAGCGCAAGATGAAGACCGGCGACTACGCAATCATCGACATCACCGCTGAGATTGACGGCGAGAAGATCGAGGACGCTTCCACCGAGGGCCTGTCCTACCGCATCGGTGACGATGACCTCATCAAGGGCTTGGACACCGCCCTGCGTGGTATGAAGACCGGTGAGGATAATGAGTTCACTTCCACCATCCAGTCTGGCGAGCACAAGGACGAAGAGGCCACCATCAAGGTTCACGTCCAGCAGTCCAAGGAGCGCAAGCTGCCGGCCATGGACGATGAGTTCGCTCAGATGGCTTCCGAGTTCGACACCATGGATGAACTGCGCGAATCCACCAAGACCCAGGTGGAGGAGACCAAGAAGGCGGAGCAGGCTGCCCAGATTCGCGATGAGGTCTTGAAGTCCGCGCTCTCCGAGGTCGAATTCGAACTGCCGCAGTCCGTAGTGGACGAGCAGGCTCACTCCCAGCTGCACCAGATTCTGGGCCAGCTGGCTCACGATGAGAAGGCACTGGCTCAGTTGCTTGAGGCACAGGGCACTTCCCGCGAGGAGTTTGATAAGCAGACTCGTGAGCAGGCAGAAGAGTCCGTCCGCACTCAGCTGTTCCTCGACGCCGTAGCAGAGAAGGAAGAGCCGGAAGTTTCCCAGCAGGAGCTGACCGACCACATCCTGTTCACCGCTCAGTCCTACGGCATGGACCCGAACCAGTTCATCCAGCAGCTGCAGTCCAACGGCCAGATCGCAAACCTCTTCTCTGACGTGCGCCGTGGCAAGGCACTGGCTGCCGCTATCTGCCGCACCACCGTCAAGGATGAAGAGGGCAATAAGGTTGACGTTGACCAGTACTTCGGTGAAATCGAAGAAGAGGACGCTGCAGAAGCTTCCGAGGAGAAGTAATCTCCCGCTTGTAACGCGCTGCTGCCACATGTGTGGTGGCGAGCGCGCATGAAACCCCGGATTCAGGTAACTCAAGGATGAGCCTGAATCCGGGGTTTGTGTCATTGTGAACGCCCTCTAGGAGTCTTTGAGTACTTCGAAGAGGGCGTGATGTGTGTTGGCTGGGGATACCGCTAGCCGTTCTTGGCTCTAAAGGCCTCGTCGGTCAACTGCAGGAAGCGCATAACGTAATCCTTGACAAAGTCTGCGGTACGTTGATTGAGATGTCCGGACTCTTCGAAAAGGGTGGGGGATTGGCCCAGAAATACTTCGGGCTGACCAGGGAGCGGCATGTCGAAGTAGGACAGAGCGAGGCGAAGGTTCTTCTGTGAACTGTAGCCGCCCATGCGGCCTACAGAGTGGCTAATGATACCTGCGGGAAGGTTCTTCCACGCCACATCTGAGTTGGGTTTAGAGCCGATGTCCACTGCGTTTTTGAGGCAGGCAGGGATAGTGCGGTTGTTCTCTGGCGTAATGAAGAGGATCCCGCTCGAGTTCTTGATGGTCTCGCGAAAGGTGGTGTACTCAGCCGGAGTGGGCTTGTCCGTGACGGCGGGGTCATCGTAGTCGAAGTCATAGAGCGGCAAGTCACGGATTTCCACGATGTTTGCCTCGTAGCCTTCAGGGATCATCGTGAGCACCTCGTGTGCAATCTTGCGTGCAAATGACTCTCGGCGCAGGCTGCCGACGATAACGCTGATACGTGGGGTGGTCATGGTAAACCTTCTTTCTTAGTTGGGTGTAGGGAGACGTGGTCAAGGGAGAAAAGGCTTGCAGCCAAAGGCCGGTGGTGGGCCGGCAGCGTGGGCGGCGGTGAGGAAGCCATCTACTTTGTCTCCTTCTTCATGGCGGAAGTACAGTTCGATGAGTCCTAGAAGCCCCCCGAGGACGGCCTCTCGTGCGGCGGATGTATTCAACAGCCGCATGGCTGCGGGTTGGTTTCCTTCGCGGATGGCTTCAAACAGCGCGATGGTCTCAAGCCAGCTTCCTTGGTCCGGTCGCGGAAAAGGTTTAGAAATCCCAGTCATCATCACTCGTTTCTTCAGCAGTACCAATGACATAGGAGGAACCAGATCCGGAGAAGAAGTCATGGTTCTCATCTGCTCCGGGGGCTAGGGCCGCGAGGATTTCTGGGTTCACTTCCGTTTCTTCGGGCGGGAAATAATCCGGGTAGCCCAAATTCATGAGTGCCTTATTGGCGTTATAGCGAACGAACACGGCTACATCATCCATGAGTCCCAAAGGCTCATATAGCTCGCCGGAATAGTCCAGCTCTAGTGCATAAAGCTCTTCGAGCAAAGAAATGGTGAAATCATGCATCTCCTTCTGCCGTAGCGGGGTCGTGGATTCCAGACCGCGCTGATATTTGTAACCCGAGTAGTAGCCGTGCACTGCCTTGTCACGCAGAATGAGGCGGATCATGTCTGCCGTATTTGTCAGGGTGGCGTGGACAGAAAAGTGCAAGGGAAGATAGAAACCCGCGTAGAGAAGCAGCGAGGAAAGCAACGTCGATGACACCTTGCGTTTGAGTGGATCCGGCCCAAAATAGTGCGCGAGAACTTTCTTGGCGCGTGCCTGGAGAAGGTCGTTATTCACCGCCCAGCGGTATGCTTCATCAATTTCCTTTGTACTGCTCAGGGTAGAAAACACTGAAGAGTATGAACGGGCATGGACTGACTGCATGAAGGCGATGTTGGTATACACGGCCTCCTCGTGTTCGGTGCGGGCATCTTGAATCTGACAGATTTCACCCACGGTGGCCTGGACAGTATCCAGGGTGGTGAGTCCTGTGAACACCCGCATGGTGAGGTTGCGTTCCTCGGGTGTCATCTTCTGCCACGCCGGGAGATCATTAGAAAGCGGGACCTTCTCTGGCAACCAAAAGTTGGCGGTTAGACGGTTCCACACTTCAAGATCCTTGTCATCGCTCACCCGGTTCCAATTGATGGCGCGGATGCGGGCTGAAGGATCATGCCGGTAGCTCGGCGGAGTAACTGAAATGCTGGTTAGTTCAGCACTATTCGATGTTGACGACATAGCTTCTTTCTTTCTGAGTGAATGGTTGTGGACAAGGGGGAGGACCGTGCTCCTACAAAGCACAGGAGACGCAGCCTTCGACCTCGGTTCCTTGGAGCGCGGATTGGCGTAAACGGATGTAGTAGAGGGTCTTGATTCCGGCTTTCCAGGCATAGATTTGTGCCTTGTTGATGTCCCGCGTGGTGGTATCAGCGGTAAAGAACAAGGTCAGGGAAAGCCCTTGGTCCACGTGTTGGGTGGCCATGGCGTAGGTGTCGATGATTTTTTCGTATCCCACGGCGTAGGAGTCATCGAAATACTCCAGGTTGTCGTTGGTCATTTCCGGCGCGGGGTAGTACACGCGCCCCAATCGGCCTTCCTTGCGTATTTCAATTTTGGAGGCAATTGGGTGGATGGACGCGGTGGAGTCATTGATGTAGGAAATTGATCCAGTGGGTGGAACTGCCTGCAAGTAGGCGTTGTAGATGCCGTCTTGCATCACTTGATTCTTGAGCCGTAGCCAATCCTCGCGTTGAGGGATCTGCACGCCTGCTTCGTGGAAGAGCTGTTTTACGTGTTCAGTGGCTGGCGCCCAGTCTTGGTCGATGTATTTGTCAAAGTAGGCGCCAGTGGCATAGGTGGATTCTTCGAAGCCTGTGAATCGTTGACCTTTTTCAACCGCGAGTGCATGGGATGCGCGGAGCGCATGGTAGGTCACCGTGAGGAAATAGATATTTGTAAAGTCCAGTGCCTCGGCGCAGCCATAAGGAATACGCTGTGAAGCAAGGAAGCCGTGGAGATTCATTTGGCCCAGACCAATGGCATGCATGGAAGCATTTCCGTGAGCGATGGAGGGAACAGCTTCGATATTCGTCAGGTCTGAAACCTTCGTGAGGGCACGCACTGCGGTTTCGACGGTCTCCCCGAAGTCCGGCGATTCAAAAGCCTTCGCAATGTTGAGCGAACCTAGATTGCAGGAAATATCCTGGCCAACGGTGGTGTAGTCACCCGAAGCTCCGTAGGTCGATGGCGTGTTGACCTGGAGGATTTCGCTACACAGGTTGGACATATTGATATGTCCTTTGAGGGGATTAGCGCGGTTGACCGTATCCTCAAAGAGGATGTAGGGGTATCCGGATTCAAACTGAAGCTCAGCCAGCGTGGTGAAAAACTCGCGGGCCTTAATGGTCGTGTGAGAGATTCGCGGATTGGCAACCAGCTCGTCGTAGTACTCGGTGATGGACATGTCAGACATGGCTACGCCGTACTCGCGAGCGATGTCATACGGGCTAAAAAGATGCATATCCTTGTTCTCTTTGGCCAGACGGAAGGTTATATCTGGAATAACAACCCCCAGCGAAAGAGTCTTGATGCGGACTTTCTCATCGGCATTTTCCCGCTTGGTATCCAGGAAGCGAAGAATATCTGGATGGTGCGCATGCAGGTAGACGGCTCCAGCGCCCTGCCGGGAGCCCAATTGGTTGGCATAGCTGAAGCTATCTTCGAGAATCTTCATGACTGGGACTACGCCGGAAGCCTGGTTCTCAATCTTTTTGATCGGGGCTCCGGATTCGCGCAGATTGCTCAGCAACAGGGCCACTCCACCACCGCGCTTTGATAGTTGCAGTGCAGAGTTCACGCAGCGGCCAATGCTCTCCAAATTGTCTTCGATTCGCAGGAGGAAGCAGGAGACCATTTCGCCGCGCTGGGCTTTGCCTGCGTTGAGAAAAGTAGGGGTGGCGGGCTGGAAGCGTCCGGTCATGATGTCATCCACCAGCTTTTCTGCGAGCTCTTCGTCGCCCTGTGCAAGGTATAAAGCTGTGGTGGCGACGCGTTCTTCGTAGCCTTCTAGGAATCGGGAGCCATCAAAGGTTTTCAGTGCATATGAAGTGAAGAACTTAAATGCGCCGAGGAAGGTGCGGAACTGATGCTTAACTCGATGTGCTCTGTCGTACATGGCGCACAGAAAGGCGTCATCATAAAGCTCAAGGAAATCCCGCTCGTAGTACTCGTTATCAACCAACCATTCCAAGCGTTGCTTGGTGGAATCGAACTGATGCATGCGGGGAGCGACATGGTGCGTGACATAGTCTTGTGCTGCCTGAATGTCCTTGTCAAACTGGATTTTTCCAGAAGCGTCGAACAAGTTCAGCTGCGCGTTGAGTGCGTGGTAGCTCTTGCGCTTGCCGACACCGCCGGCATTGTCTGCTGAAGCGGTGCGGGGCGTAGCGCCAATAGTCTGTGTGGGGGTGGCATCAAGAGGCCACATTGTGTTTTCCAATCTGTGTGATGCGGATGTGTTCTTCATCTTGTGGGGGATTAATGGGGTGTCATCGTTAGCTGCTTTTGCTGCTCCCAAAACTTCTGAAGGCCCTGCTTTACGGCGGCGATGTCCTTCTGGGTGCCGAGAAGCTCGAAGTGATACAGCTCCGGTACGTGGCACTTGGCGGAAATGATGCGTCCGGCGACGCAGTAAGCACTTCCGAAGTTGGTATTCCCTGAGGTAATAACGCCCCGGATAAAGGAGCGGTTGATTGGGTCATTGAGGAAGTCGATGACCTGTTTGGGGACTGCGCGTTTGAGCGAGCCGCCGCCGTAGGTGGGAACGATGAGTACGTACGGGTGTGAAACCTGGATCATCCCGGTTTTCTTGGGGCGCAGTGGAATGCGCACCGCGGGTCTATCTAAGCGTTCGACGAATCTTTTCGTGTTCTCTGAAACGCTGGAAAAGTACACCAAATCTGGTGAGTCTGACATGGCAATCCTGCTCATCCTGGCCTTAGCCATAAGTGGGGTAGGTGATATTCGAAAAGACTAACTACGCAATGCCGTAGTTGCAACTACGGTCTAACGTAGTTTTGAAAAGGGCAGGTGAGAGCAGGATTAATGCAAAGGGGAATGTCTAAAGGTTGTGGTGTGCTACAAACACTGCGTCGGTAGCTGGGCGTCCAAGTACTACCCACTGAGTGCCGCCGGCCACCTGTATTTCGAGAGAATCTGAAAAGGGCGCTCCCTCGCGCGTGCTAAGAACAGCCCCAGTGACAATGCCGCGCTCTTCAAGGAACTTCAGCAGTTGTGGGTCGGAATCAGAAATGCGTTCCACGGGCACCTGCGATTGTGCACTGCTGTCGGTGAGGCGATGCGCACTGGGGATGGTGATCTGTCCATCAACCGTAGGGATAGGATCGCCGTGCGGATCCCTAGTGGGGTAATCAAGGAACTTATCCACACGTTCTATGAGCATGTCAGACACCGCGTGTTCGAGATCTTCGGCTTCATTATGGACTTCGTCCCAGGTGTAGCCCAATGCTTGAACCAAAAAAGACTCAAGCAATCGGTGACGGCGCACCATGACCAATGCGTACTGCCTGCCAAGTTCGGTTAACTCCACAGAGCCATAGGGCGTGTGTGACACGAGCCCTTGCTTCGCCATTTTGCGCACTGCATCGGAAACCGAGGAGAGCTTGAGTCCCAGCTGTTTCGCTATAAGCGTGGCGGTAACGGGCTCGGATGACCATTCCTTTAGCCCCCAGATAGCTTTCAAATAGTTCTGGGTACTGGTGGACAGATCGGAAACAGACATGAGTAAATGTTAACCCAGCTTCCGTGTGCGCCTTTGGTGCTGTGGCCCAACGCTCATAGCGAACAGAGGCCAAGTTTGAGAGGAATGCCGGTAAGGTGGGGCCAGTTAAAGCATTCTTCACTTGAAGGAGAACCACTAATGTCTGAGAAGATTTCAATGAACTCGTCGTCTACGGGTATGAATCTGAGCGATAGCGTGTACGAGCGCCTGTTGCGCGAGCGCATTATCTTCCTGGGAACCCAGGTCGATGATGAGATTGCGAACAAGCTGTGCGCCCAGATCCTCCTGCTGTCCGCCGAGGACCCCACTCGCGACATTTCGCTCTACATCAACTCCCCGGGTGGCTCTGTCACTGCGGGCATGGCTATTTATGACACCATGAAGTACTCGCCGTGCGATATTGCCACGTACGGCATGGGCCTGGCTGCCTCCATGGGTCAGTTCCTGCTTTCCGGCGGCACCAAGGGCAAGCGCTACGCTCTGCCGCACGCGCGCATTATGATGCACCAGCCTTCCGCTGGTGTCGGTGGTACCGCTGCGGACATCGCCATCCAGGCTGAGCAATTTGCTCAGACCAAGCGGGAGATGGCGGAGCTCATTGCCGAGCACACCGGCCAGACCTTTGAGCAGATCACCAAGGACTCCGACCGTGACCGTTGGATGACCGCCCAACAGGCCAAGGACTACGGCATTGTTGACCACGTCATTGAGTCCGTTAACGGCCCGCTGAGCAACTAGGGAATAAGGAGAAAATCACTATGAATCAGTCCCAGATGCCAAGTTCCCGCTACGTTCTGCCGTCCTTCATTGAGCAGTCCGCACAGGGCACTAAGGAAACCAACCCGTACTCCAAGCTGTTTGAGGAGCGCATCATCTTCCTGGGCACCCAGGTCGATGACACCTCCGCTAACGACATCATGGCGCAGCTGCTGGTCCTGGAGTCCCAGGACCCAGACCGCGATATCACGATGTACATCAACTCCCCGGGCGGCTCCTTTACCGCGCTGATGGCCATCTATGACACCATGCGCTACGTCCGCCCGGACGTGCAGACCGTGTGCTTGGGCCAGGCCGCTTCGGCGGCAGCTGTGCTGCTTGCCGCCGGTGCGCCGGGCAAGCGTGCAGCTTTGCCGAACTCCCGCGTGCTCATTCACCAGCCGGCAACTCAGGGTACTCAGGGTCAGGTTTCTGATCTAGAGATCCAGGCCGCCGAGATTGAGCGCATGCGCAAGCTGATGGAAACCACCCTGTCTGAGCACACCGGTCGTACCGCTGAGCAGATCCGCATTGATACGGATCGCGATAAGATTCTGACCGCTCAGGAAGCCGTTGAATACGGCATCATCGATACGGTCTTTGATTACCGCAAGCTCAACGCTTAATTTGGAATAACTCATTCTAGGTAGCCCCTGCCGCTCAACCGAGTTCCGGTTGTGAGGCAGGGGCTTTCAGCATTGTGGGGCAGGGAAGGGGCAATGCCCGGTAATTCTTGCTGCACCCGAATGGGGTAAGTCTCTCTGCGCAATATCTGCAGGTCGTTAGGTGAATTTCTATCGTGCGACACTAAACCTATAATGGTCGATTTGTGATTTAGACCTCTAAGTGGTCGTATATTTTTTATGGAGAAACACACATCCGACGCGGCAGCTCAGGCCGCTGCGCCCACGCCGCAGAGCGGCGAACGCACATTCTTTGGGCACCCTTGGGGATTGGCCAACCTCTTCGGCGTGGAAATGTGGGAGCGCTTTAGCTTCTATGGCATGCAAGCCCTTGTCTTGCTGTACATGTATTACGCCACTACCGATGGTGGCCTTGGCCTGGACCGAGCGGACGCGACGTCTATCGTGGGTGCCTACGGCGGCTTGGTCTACATGGCCTGCTTGTTGGCTTCTCTTGTTGCTGACCGTGTCTTAGGCGCAGAACGCACACTGTTTTACTCGGCTAGCATGGTGATGCTTGGCCACATTGCTTTGGCGTTTATTCCCGCAATAACTGGTTTGGCCATTGGCCTCGTTCTTATCGCCATCGGCTCCGGCGGTGTTAAGACCACCGCGCAGGTTGTGCTTGGTGCCATGTACAGTCGCGATGATCCGCGCCGCGATGGTGGCTTCTCCATCTTCTATATGGGCGTTAATATCGGCGCTCTCGTTGGTCCACTGCTCACCACTGCCCTGTGGGGCTGGCAGGGTTTCCACTGGGGCTTTGGTATCGCAGCAATCGGCATGGCGCTCGGCCTGATTCAGTATTCGCTCATGCGCAAGACCACCATTAAAGACGCGGGGCATGAGGTTCCAAACCCGGTGAGCCCCAAGCAATTGCTTATGGGCGTGTTGGCGGTAGTGGCCATCATTGTGGTCATGGTAGTGGCACTGGCAACCGGCGCTATTCAGGTTGATTGGCTTTCTAATATTGTTACCGCGGTGGCACTTCTGGCTGCAGTTTATCTGTGGGTTCAGATGTATACCTCGAAGTTGGTAACCCGCGAAGAAAAGAACCGCCTGCTGGGCTTTATCCCGATGTTCATTTCCGGTGTTTTGTTCTTTGGTATCTTCCAGCAGCAGTTCACCGTTATGACGATTTACTCGGATGTGCGCTTGGACCGCCACGTATTTGGTTGGGAAATTCCTCCATCACTCGTCCAGTCCATTAATCCAGTCTTCATTGTTATTTTCTCCGCGGTCTTTGCAACGATGTGGACGAAGCTAGGGGATAGGCAGTGGTCCACCCCGGTAAAGTTTGGCGCTGCCAATATCGTCATCGGCATCTCCTTGTTCTTCTTCCTTCCTTTCTCGGGTGCGGAAGCGAACTCCACCCCGATGTATGTCATCATTTTCATTCTCTTCCTTTTCACCATGGCGGAGCTCCTCCTTTCGCCGGTGGGCAATGCCCTGGCTACCAAGGTGGCGCCAGAGGCATTCCCATCCCGCATGATGGCGGTATGGATGATGGCAGTGGCAATGGGCACATCCCTGGCTGGCTCTTTGGCTAGTTTCTACAACCCAGATGATGCAGGCGCGGAGAATACCTTCTTTATCTCCCTTGGCGTTGTATCTATCGTGTTGGGCGGCATCTTGCTTGTCCTCAGCCGCTGGGTAGTAAAGAAGTTCTCTAGCTTCCGCTAAGGGAAGTTAAAGCACCCCGAAACGGGAGGTATGTCGATTCAACTGCGACATGCCTCCCTTAGTGGTTTTTATCACTCAAGCTAAGCGGTGGGGGTAAAAGAATATAAGTATTCTAAGCAGGGCATTTCTAAGCCGGTGGAAACCCCAAAAGGCACGGTTCTATGCTGCGGTAGGTTAACTAAAGGTTAACCAAAGAAAACGTTAAAGAAAAGCAATTGTCTATGGTCCGGGGCTGGAGTATTCTGCATTTCGTCCGCGACGCGTGAAGGCGCCGTAGATACGTACCGTGTTCATCTTTTTCTTTCCAAGGGGCCAACGCTGTGACAGCGACTCTGATCATCCTCGGCATTGTGGTGGTTACCGCCCTTGCCTTTGACTTTACGAACGGATTTCATGACACTGCCAACGCGATGGCTACGTCCATTGCCACCGGTGCTTTGAAGCCATTTACTGCGGTGGCAATCTCCGCAGTCCTTAACCTGGTTGGTGCCTTCCTTTCGGTCAATGTTGCTGCGACCGTAGCGAAAGGCATTGTTAACCTCGATTCCTATGACTTGTCCGGCGCCGCAGCAGACACTGACAGCCAAGCACTGCTGATGGTGGTTTTTACCGGTCTTATCGGCGGCATTATTTGGAACCTTTTCACTTGGTTGCTGGGTATGCCGTCGAGTTCCTCCCACGCGCTGTTCGGTGGCCTTATCGGCGCTGCTTTCGCGGCGATGGGTACGTCCGGCGTTGAGTGGTCCTCCATCGCTGGCAAGATCGTTATCCCGGCCGTTGCCTCGCCGATTATTGCGGCGCTAGTTTCCGCGTGTGCCACCTTCCTTGTCTACTGGGTTACCAACACCATTCCGAATAAGGCTAAGAATGAGCACTTCCGCCATGGCCAGATTGTCACCGCTTGCTTGGTGTCGCTGGCACACGGTGCTGGCGATGCGCAGAAGACCATGGGCGTTATCTTCCTAGCGCTGGTTGCCTCCGGGCATGCGGTTGCTGACTCCCGCATCCCTACCTGGGTCATCGTCTGCTGTGCCGTAGCAATCGCAGCCGGCACCATGTCCGGTGGCTGGCGAGTTATCCGCACCCTGGGTAAGGGACTGGTGGAGATTGAGTCCCCGCAGGGTATGGCCGCTGAAGCTACCTCCGCGGCAATCATTTTGACCTCCGCTACCGGTGGTATGGCGCTGTCCACCACTCACGTGTCCACCGGTTCCATCTTGGGTACCGGCCTGGGCCGTCGCGGTGCCGAGGTTCGCTGGGGTGTTGCGATGCGTATGGTTTCCGCGTGGCTTATCACCCTGCCCTGCGCTGCGTTTGTTGGCTTTGCTACGTGGTGGTTGGCACACGGTGTTTCCTCCTTTACTAACGTGGCAACTGGCGCCATCGTTGACTTTGTCTTGCTGCTGGCCATGGCCGGACTTATCGTCATCCGCTCCCGCATGAACCCAGTGGATGCCTCCAACGTGAACAACGATTGGGATCCAAACTCCGAGTCCGTGGATTCCTCCATGGGAGCTGAGTCCAACCGTCAGGAGCCGGTTGCTGCCGGCGCCGCCCCAGTTGCTGCAACCCAGGCGGAGGACACCTCCGCGTCGTCTACTGCTCAAGAGGAGCGCTAAACCATGACTGCTGCAGAAATCTTCCAGTCTCTTCTCCATGTTGCCGGCCTGGCATTGGTATTTGGCGCTGGCATTCCGCTCCTTTTCTCCCTGGGTATGCGTTGTATGACCGGTGACCCCATTCGTGATGACAACGGTGTTGTCGTAGGGGATACTCCGGCAAGCACTCAGATGAAGGTGCTTGGTTGGACCGTTTACGCAGTGCTAGCCGTAGTTATCCTCGTGGCCATCATGTGGATTGCTCGCGATACGTTGGACCATTACTTCGGCTTCGCGCCGTTCGGTGACCTCTAAGTTATCCCTCCCTTCCTGAGAGGGAAGTCAACCTTCCAAGTGATGCGTGGCACATTCTCCGAAAGTTAACAAAAGGTTAACTTTAAGCGACCTATGGGTTGCCTAACGGGGCTGTGTCACGTATATTCTTCTGTATCAGACAGAGAGAAAGCCACATGGAGGTGTGAGAAATGAACAAGATGCGTTCTTTGATGGACGGCATCGCTGATGCGTTCAAGGGCTCCACCACTGGTACCGGCCTGGACACCATTTCGGAAGCTCCGGTCCGTGCTTTGGTGGCAGAAACCCTGCTTGACGCTGATAAGACTCCTGCTACGACTAAAGACGTAGCAGAAGCGCTAGAAGCCGTCACCGGTCATGCACCGGATGAAGTTGAGATGCTCGACGCAGAACTCTTCCTGCTCGACTTCGACTGGCTGCAGTAAGCAGCTACTGAATGAAATCCCCACGAGGCCCCTTGCCGCATACTGTGCAGCAAGGGGCCTCGTGCTTTGCCGGACTCGGTGGACTTCGGTAAGCGCGGCTAATCGCGCGGCGGCAAGATGGCCTCCGGGGTTTCGGGCAGGAGTTGGCCGCCATCAATAATGAGGGTCTGACCGGTAATAAAGCCTGCCTCTTCTGAGGCAAGGAAAGCCGCCGCATTGCCGATATCGCGCGGAGTGCCGAGACGATGCAGCGGCACCGATCGCGTCATCTGATCGAGATACTCTTGGCCTTGGGCCTTGAGGCCCTCAGTGAGGATATTGCCGGGAAGAACACCGTTAATGGTGATACCATCGCGAGCGACTTCAAGCGCAGCTGAGCGCATAAATCCTTGTTGGGCGGATTTGGAGGCGCCGTAGTGGGCCCAGCCAGGAAAGCCCGTGTGCGAGCCGGTGATGGACGTGGTAATTACGATGCGTCCATAGCGGCGTTCTTGGAGGTAGGGGAGTGCTTCCTGGACCACCTTAAAGGTGCCGTGGGTATTGATGGCAAACATGGCCTCCCACTGTTCATCGGTCATTTCCGCTAATGGGCAATTGGGAAAGACGCCGGCATTGGAACAGACGATGTCGAACCCGCCATGCGTGGCAACAACGTGACGGTACATTTCCTGTACGGAAGTACGGTCGGTGACATCCACATGAATCGCACTGGCACCTAGCTCTTTTGCGGTAGCGGTGGCGTGCTCAAGGTTGACATCAGCAATGATGACAGAGGCGCCGGCCTCGCTAAGTGAAGCGGCAATGCCGCGGCCAATGCCGGAAGCACCGCCGGTGACAATGGCTACGTGGTCTGTGAGATCGAACATAATTCTCCTGTTCCTAACGGGGCGGAATGAAGGTCGTTTCACCTTTTAGCTTAGGTCGCAGGAGCAAGAAAAGTCGGGGAAATTCGCCACGCGGAAGGGAATGAATGAAGGGCCTGTCGGGTTGATTTACTAAGGTAGAAATAGATGAAGATTAAGCCGCTCGGAAGGGTAGAATCATCCTTCCATTTGTGGATAGCGGTACGAAAAGCGAGTGTGAAAGAACTTAATGGCACGTATGCAAGAAAGCGCTGACCTGCTCAAGTGCTCCTTTTGTGGCAAGAGTCAGAAACAGGTGAAAAAACTCATCGCCGGCGGCGGTGTCTACATCTGTGACGAGTGCATCGAGCTATGCAATGAAATCATCGAAGAGGAACTGGGCCAAGAACAGGCGCAGGAATCCTCCGACGCGGAGGTGCGCCTGCCTCGGCCCTCGCAGATTTCTGCCTTCCTGGATAAATACGTCATTGGCCAAGACAAAGCCAAGCGCGTGCTATCTGTGGCGGTCTACAACCACTACAAGCGCATCAAGGCGGAAGAGTCTGCCGCGTTGGAAGCACGGCGCAAAAAGGCCGAGGGCGATGAGGTGGAGATCTCTAAGTCCAATATCCTAATGTTGGGACCTACTGGTTCCGGCAAGACCTACTTGGCACAGACCTTGGCCCGGCTTCTCGACGTCCCCTTTGCCATCGCCGATGCCACTAGCCTCACCGAGGCCGGCTACGTGGGTGAAGACGTGGAAAATATCCTGTTAAAGCTGCTGCAAGCCGCAGACTTTGATGTGGAGCGTGCCCAGCGCGGCATTATTTATGTCGACGAAGTGGACAAGATCTCCCGCAAGTCCGAGAATCCGTCCATCACCCGCGATGTCTCCGGTGAGGGCGTTCAGCAGGCCTTGCTGAAGATCCTAGAAGGTACCGTGGCGGCCATTCCACCGCAGGGTGGGCGCAAGCACCCGAATCAGGAATTCATCCAGCTAGATACCTCGAATATCTTGTTCATCGTTGCCGGCGCATTCGCTGGGCTCGACCAGGTTATTGCGGATCGAGTGGGCAAAAAGGGCGTGGGCTTTGGCGCCAACTTGGATACCAAGGATGAGCGCGAAAAGGTCGACCTCTTTTCCCAGGTACGCCCTGAGGACCTTGTGAAGTTTGGCCTGATTCCAGAATTCATCGGGCGCCTGCCCGTCGTGGCCACGGTGGATAACTTGGACCGTGAATCCTTGGTCAAAGTGCTTACCGAGCCAAAGAACTCCTTGGTCAAGCAGTACAGTCGCCTATTTGAGATGGATGACTGCGAATTGGAATTCGAGCCGGCGGCGTTGGATGCCATCGCGGAGCTTGCCTTGGAGCGTAAGACAGGTGCACGTGGCCTGCGCGCCATCATGGAAGAGCTGCTGGTGCCAGTTATGTATGATCTGCCGGACCGCGAGGATATCGCCGCGGTACATATCACCCCAGAGTGCGTGACAGAGGGCGCGGAGCCGCAGTTTAGCTATAAGGACGAGGCGAAGGAATCTGCCTAAGCGCCTGCCGGCGCGACTACTCCTCGCTGTAGATATCCTGTGGTGAGGCCTCGTCTCCCTCTTTCGTATCGAACGAGGAGGAGGTGAGGTAGGACTCGTGGCCCGAGTCTGGAATATTGGCGGTCAAAAACGCCAGCACAGCATCGACGGTAAGCCTATGCATGCCGTCGATATTTTCTTGGGTATTGAAGTTCACGCCCAGCATGTTTTCCACCATCACCTGGTTGGTTACGCGGTAGACGGTCAACGAGGAAATCAGGGTGAAAATGTCATTGGCGGAAATGCCTGGGCGGAAAGCACCGGCGTCTTGGCCCAAGAGCAGCAGGCGGTCGAGGTGGAGGGCGACCCCGGCGACGTCGGCAATAGCTTGCTGAGCTGGGTCCACAATCTGCTGATTGCTCTCCCATACCAGCATGCGAATAGCATCCGGGTTGGCCACGCGTTCGCGGAAGAGCCAATCCACCAACTTGCGCACGCCCTCGACCGGAACCGCGGTATCGATTTCCAGAGCGTCCTGCGGCGGATTAAGCCGCTGCGCGGCCGTGCTGAGTGCACGTAGGTACAAGCCCTTTTTATCGCCAAAGTGGTAGTGGATCATGCGCTTGGACATGCCCGATTCTTGGGCGATGGTCTCCAGCTTGGTTTCTGCGAAACCACTGCGGGAAAAGTGCTTGATTGCTACGTCCACCACGGAGTCAATGCTGACGGATTCCGCGTGGGCAGCGTGAGGAGAATCCGCCTGGCCTGCAGCCTGCAGTGCATCAGTATTCTCAGTGCTCATGGCGTAAGTCCTTAATCCTTGCGGCGCAGCGGTGGCGCGGTCAACTGATATCTAATAGTGCGGGAGTAGATAGGCCCCATGCAATCTGTGTGCGTGGCGTGGGGGAGAGCCCCGCTTTTCCTTTTCCCATCATGCCCGATTAGTCACCCGTTGCGGGAGCTTCTTATCCATTGGGGGCGTTAATTTGGAGGTAAATGGGGGTAATTTAGCGCAACCTCAGCGAATATCCCCTCCAAAAGAGGGGGTCAGATTCACAGCGCGAGAGGCGGCGGTGGGGCTAAGCTCGGGGATGGGTACATTCCGTGGCGGTGCGAGCAGCCTGGCTCGCGTGTGCCGCCCTTGACGCAGCCATTGAGGAGGCTTTTAACCATGACTCAGCCCGTCAAAATCACTGTCACCGGTGCCGCCGGCAATATTGCTTATTCGCTGCTGTGGCGCATCGCTGCCGGCGATGTTTATGGCAAGGACACCCCGGTAGATCTAGCGCTGCTGGAAATCCCCGCTGCGGTGGGCAAGGCCCAGGGCGTGGCCATGGAGCTCAATGACTCCGCCCTGCCGTTGGTCAACTCGATTACGGTAACTGATGACCTAAAGGAGGCCTTTGAAAACACCTCTGCTGCCTTCCTCGTAGGCGCGCGCCCGCGCAGCAAGGGTATGGAGCGTGCGGATCTGCTGGAAGCCAATGGTGCCATCTTCACCAAGCAAGGCAAGGCCATCAATGACTATGCCGCGCGCGATGTCCGCGTGCTTGTGGTGGGCAACCCAGCAAATACCAATGCTCTCATCGCTGCGAATAATGCCCCGGATGTGGACGATTCTCAGTTCAATGCTCTGATGCGCTTGGACCACAACCGCACCTTGAGCCAGCTAGCGCTGAAAAGCGGCAAGTTCACCACCGATTTCACCAAGGTGGCAGTCTGGGGCAATCACTCCGCAAGCCAGTTCCCAGACATCACCTTTTCCAATGCCGAGGTGGATCAGGATTGGCACCGCGAAGAGATGATCCCCAAGGTAGCGAAGCGCGGTGCCGAGATTATTGAGGTGCGTGGCAGCTCCTCGGCCGCATCGGCGGCGTCGGCAGCCGTGGACCACATGCATGACTGGATTCATGGCACCGAGGATTGGCGCACCGCGGCGGTGCCCTCGGACGGTTCCTACGGCGTCGACAAGGGCCTCATCTGCGGATTCCCCACCATCTGCCGTGATGGAAAGTGGGAAATCGTGCAGGGGCTGGAGCTTAGCGAGTTCCAAAAGGAGCGCATTGCAGCGTCTGTGGCCGAGTTGCGTGAGGAGCGCGAAGCCGTAGCAGACCTGCTCTAAAACCCACTCGGTGCGCACCACATACTCGGTGCGCACCCTGCCTAGATGAGCCGGTTGACGTGCAAGGTAGAATCGGCCAGGTGACTGAGCAAAATAATGAGCAATTAGTTGGTACCAACCGCGCTGATACGCTGCCTAAGTCTTGGGAGCCGCAGGCCGTAGAAAAGGACCTCTATGAGGGCTGGGTAGAAAAGGGCTACTTCACCCCGGATGCACATTCGGAGGCCGAGCCTTATTCCATCGTGCTGCCGCCGCCGAATGTGACCGGTCAGCTGCATATGGGCCACGCTTTGGACCACACGCTGATTGATTCCATTATCCGCCGCAAGCGCATGCAGGGCTACGCCACGCTGTGGCTGCCCGGTGCCGACCACGCCGGCATTGCCACCCAGACCAAGGTCGAGGCCAAGCTCAAGGAGACCGAGGGCAAAAAGCGCTGGGACTACGAGCGCGAAGAGTTCATTGACAAGGTCTGGGAATGGAAAGAACAGTACGGTGGCACCATCCAGAACCAGATGCGTGCCATTGGTGACTCCGTAGATTGGTCTCGCGAGCGTTTCACCTTGGACGATGGCCTCTCGCGCGCTGTGCAGACCATTTTTAAGAACCTTTATGATGAGGGCATGATTTACCAGGCTAACCGTCTGGTCAATTGGTCGCCGGTGCTGGAGACCGCCGTCTCTGATATCGAGGTTGTCTACAAGGACGTCGAGGGCGAGCTGGTTTCCATTCGCTATGGCTCGCTTAATGATGATGAACCGCACCTCATCGTGGCCACCACCCGTGTAGAGACCATGCTGGGTGACGTTGCCATTGCCGTTCACCCAGACGATGAACGCTATGCCGATCTTGTGGGCAAGGAGCTGCCACACCCATTCCGCGATGACCTCAAGCTCAAGATCATCGCTGATGATTACGTCGATATGGAGTTTGGTACCGGCGCGGTGAAAATCACCCCGGCGCACGATCCGAATGACTACGCGATGGGCACCCGCCACAACTTGGACATGCCTACCGTCATGGATACCACCGGCCATATTGCCAATACTGGCACCCGCTTCGACGGCCTGACCCGCGAAGAAGCCCGTGTGGAAATCCGCGAGGCACTGCGTGAGCAGGGCCGTATTGTCAAGGAAATCCGTCCTTATGTCCACTCCGTGGGACACTCCGAGCGCTCTGGGGAACCCATCGAGCCGCGCCTGTCCCTGCAGTGGTTCGTAGACGTATCAAAGATGGCCAAGGACTCTGGTGCTGCTGTGCGCGAGGGAGATACCACCTTACATCCGCAGTCGCTGGAGCCGCGCTACTTTGAGTGGGTCGATGATATGCACGATTGGTGCATCTCTCGGCAGCTGTGGTGGGGTCACCGCATCCCTATTTGGTACGGGCCGGAAGGCGAAGATGGCCAGCGAGACATTGTCTGCGTCGGCCCCGATGAAGAGCCCCCAGCAGGCTACGAGCAGGATCCTGATGTGCTGGATACGTGGTTCTCCTCCGCGCTGTGGCCATTTTCCACCCTCGGCTGGCCGGAAAAGACCCCGGATCTGGAGAAGTTCTATCCCACCAACGTGCTGGTCACCGCCTATGACATTTTGTTCTTCTGGGTGGCCCGCATGATGATGTTTGGTACCTTCGCTGGCTCCCATACCCCAGAGCTTTTGGGGGAGGGCACCGATGGTCGCCCGCAGGTTCCATTTAAGGATCTTTACCTGCACGGCTTGGTTCGCGATGAGCAGGGCCGCAAGATGTCTAAGTCTTTGGGCAACGGCATTGACCCGATGGATTGGGTGCGTGACTACGGCGCAGACGCCCTGCGCTTTACCCTTGCTCGCGGTGCCAACCCGGGTGTGGACCTGCCTTTGGGCTCTGATGCTGCAGCGGCCGCCCGTAACTTCGCCACCAAGCTTTTCAACGCCACCAAGTTTGCCCTCATGAATGGTGCCGGCGTAGCTACGTTGCCCAACCGCGACGAGCTTAGCGACGCCGACCGGTGGATCCTCGACCGCGCCGAAGAGGTCCGCGCCAAGGTGGATGCATACCTGGATGATTACCAGTTCGCTAAGGCAAACGAGCTGCTCTACCACTTCACTTGGGACGAGCTGTGTGACTGGTACCTGGAGATTGCAAAGACCCAGATCCCGCGGGATGGTGTCAGTGAACAGGGCCGCAATACCCAGATTGTCCTGGGACGCGTCCTAGACGTTGTCCTGCGCCTGCTGCACCCAACCATGCCTTTCGTGACCGAGGTGCTTTGGAAGGCTTTGACCGGCGGCGAGTCTATCGTCGTGGCACCGTGGCCCACCGTTGCCGATACCAATGGTGGCGCTACCAAGGATGAGGTGGCCGCCCGTCGCATTGCAGACGCGGATAAGCTCATTACCGAGCTGCGCCGCTTCCGCTCTGACCAGGGTGTCAAGCCTTCTCAGAAGGTCCCGGGCCGCCTCGACTTTGCCGCTGCTGACTTGTCGAACCAGGAAGAGCTGGTGCGCAACCTGGCTAATACCACCGCTCCGGCCGAAGACTTCGATCCTTCCGCCTCCATTGAGGTACGCCTTTCCCAGGCCACCGTGGAGGTCACCCTAGATACCCACGGCGCTGTAGACGTGGAGGCTGAGCGCAAGCGCCTAGAGAAGGACTTGGCCAAAGCCAATAAGGAATTGGAGCAAACCGGCAAGAAGCTTGGCAATGAGAACTTCCTGTCCAAGGCGCCGGAAGAAGTGGTTAATAAAATTAAGCAGCGCCAGCAGATCGCTCGCGAAGAGGTTGAACGCATTACCAGCCGTTTGGAAGGCCTGAAGTAGTGGCGGAAAAGGACAAGGGCACAGAGGATTTTGAGATCGTCGATGCCCTCAAAGAAGGAACCGACGGCGGTCCGGTGGAAATCACCGAGTCCGGCCTGACGCTCAATCTGGGCATGGGCGGCGAGGATGAGTACAACGAGGCCGCCCCACAGGAGGTTTCCGCCGCGGAGCTACGCGCCCTCGCGGAGGTTGAAGAAGAACTCAATGAGCGGTGGCCCGAAACCAAGATTGAGCCTTCCCTCGATCGCATCGAGCTGCTTATGGATCTGCTCGGTCACCCGGAGCGTTCTTTTGATGTCATCCACATCGCTGGCACCAATGGTAAGTCCTCTACCGCACGCATGGTTGATTCGCTCCTGCGTGCCTTCCACCGCCGAGTGGGCTTGGTAACTAGCCCACACCTGCAGCGCGTTACTGAGCGCATCGGCATCGATGGCCAGCCCATTCACCCGCGCGATTATGTGCGTATTTGGCACGAGATCAAGCCGTTTGTGGAAATGGTCGATGCCCAATCGGACGTGCCTATGTCTAAGTTCGAGGTCCTTGTCGGCCTGTCCTATGCTGCGTTTGCCGACGCCCCCGTAGATGTCGCTGTCGTCGAAGTCGGACTCGGCGGACGTTGGGACGCCACCAATGTGGTCACTGCAGACGTCTCCGTCATCACCCCAGTGGGCATGGACCATACGGATTATTTGGGCGATACGATCACCGAAATCGCAGGTGAAAAAGCTGGCATTATTAAGCCGCGCGAGGATGCCGATGATCCGTTGACCCCGAATGAAAATATTGTGGTTATCGCGGAGCAGGACCCAGAAGCCATGCGCGTCATCTTGCAGCAGGCCGTCGATGTCGAGGCGGGCGTGGCCCGCTCCGGTTCCGAATTTGCGGCCCTCGAATCCCGCATTGCCGTTGGCGGCCAGCAGGTGAATATCCAAGGCCTCGGCGGCCTGTATGAGGACATTTTCCTTCCCCTCCATGGCGAGCACCAAGCCAAGAACGCTGCCGTGGCCCTTGCAGCAGTAGAGGCCTTCTTTGGTGCTTCGGCCGGCCACCCATTGGACGTTGCTACCGTGCGTAATGGCTTCGCCCAGGCCATTTCGCCCGGCCGCCTCGAGCGCGTACGTACCTCGCCCACGACGTTTATTGATGCCGCGCATAACCCCCACGGTGCCAAGGCTTTAGGCGCAGCGTTGGACCGCGATTTCGACTTCGCCCGTCTCATCGGTGTGTTGTCCATCTTTGCGGATAAGGACGCAACCGGCATTCTCACCGCGTTGGAGCCGTATCTGACTGAGGTTGTCATCACCCAAAATTCCTCGCCGCGCGCCCTCGATGCCTACGACTTGGCAGAGACCGCCCGCGATATATACGGCGAAGAGCGCGTCCACGTTGCCGAGGATCTTCCCGGCGCTTATGCCCAGGCCGTTGAACTTGCCGAAGACGCCGAGGTCCAGTCCGGCTCCGGCATCATCATCACCGGCTCGGTCGTCACCGCTGGTGATGCCCGCGCGATGTTTGGAAAGGAACCTGCATGAGCCGCGACAATCACCACCCAGGCGGAGAGCGCCAACCCCGCCCGCCCCGCAGCAGCCGTGCCCGCGGCCGCGAGGAACATATCCCTGAAAGCGAGATCGGACCCCTAGGCATGGGCCAAGCCCCAGTCAAGGACCCACTTAAAAGCTTCAACGGGATGGTCATTGCCAGCTCCCTGACCATGGAGGCGCTCGCCCTATCCTTCGCACTGCCGATGCTGTACAAGCTGTATGACGGCACCCTGTGGACGCCTTTTAACTATTGCTTTGTCCTTGCCGCCATTGTCTTTCACCTAGTGATGATCGCGTTCATGAATAAGAAGTGGGCGCTAACCGTCATCGTGTGGGTGCAGCTGCTGTGCGTCATCTTGGGCTTTATGGTCCACTGGGCCGTAGCCGCCATCTTCATCATCTTCGGCTTGGAGTGGCTCCTGGCCGTTTACCTGCGCAGTAACCTCATCGCCCGCATGAAGCGTGGCTACCTCACCACGCAGCACCTCAACGAGAAATAGCACGGTAGCCTTGACGGCCTTCGGCGAGTGGCCAAGACGCGATAGACTGGCGGCCATGCGCACTCTCTATCTCGTCCTTGCCGCACTCGCTTGTGTTGCCGCGGTGGTAGCCCGTGCCGCTACGGGAACGCCGTGGCTGCCGCTAGTCGCCCTCATTATTGGCGGCGTTTTTCTGGTTTTGGCCCTGCGGAGCAACTTCGAACCGGCCAAAGAAGCCACCTTCGAGGATTTGGATAAGGAACAGCGAGCGGAGCTGCAACGCCTGTTGGCTAATGGACAGTTTGGCGCCGCAGTAGGCCAGGTACGCCTGTGGTTCAGGGGGACTTCGCAGGGGCGCGCCGAAGAGATAGTTAAACAACTCGCATAGCCCTGGACCCCACACTTTTACCCCAAAGGAATACCCCAGCGCGCGACGCATGCGTGCGGTTTCGGTACAGTGTGGGGCATGACTGAACGTACACTGATTCTCATCAAGCCGGACGGCGTAAAGAACGGCCACGTAGGCGAAATCATCTCCCGCATCGAGCGCAAGGGCCTGAAGCTGGCCGAGCTCGATTTGCGCGTTGCTGACCGCGAGACCGCGGAGAAGCACTACGAGGAGCACAAGGATAAGCCATTCTTCGGTGACCTCGTCGAGTTCATCACCTCCGCACCGCTTATCGCTGGTGTTGTCGAGGGCGAGCGTGCCATCGAGGCATGGCGTCAGCTGGCCGGTGGCACCGACCCAGTTTCCAAGGCCACCCCGGGCACCATCCGCGGCGACTTCGCTCTGACCGTTGGCGAGAACATCGTGCACGGCTCTGACTCCCCAGAGTCCGCAGAGCGCGAAATCGCTATCTGGTTCCCGAACCTTTAAAGCCTTTATAGCGTTTCGTACGCACTTAAGCCCGAGCCACCGGCTCGGGCTTTATTCATAGCGTCACCTGGTCCCTCGTTATATGGGCAGCGAGCAGGAGCACAACACGCCTACACTGGTGCGGCTAAGAACTATTTTCAACAAGACGTAGGGAGGCGCATATGCGCGGCTACGCGGTCGTAGACATTGAGACCACCGGATTTTCCTATAAGCACGGGCACCGCATCGTTGAAATTGGCGTCGTGGAGCTATCGCCGGAAGGAGCAGTGCAGGATTCCTGGGAAACGCTCATTAACCCGCAACGCCATATCGCGGCCACGGAAATTCATGGCATTTCCGCCTCTGATGTTCTAGGCGCGCCCACCTTTGCGCAAGTAGCGGACAAGCTGGCTAATTCTCTCGAAGACCGCATATTCGTTGCTCACAATGCGGGATTCGATCGGACCTTTATTCAGTCCGAGCTGCTGGCTTGTCGCGCCTGTTCTGAAGAGGCGTTGCCGGCGATCGATACGGCCGTATTGGCACGCAGGTATCTTGGTCTTCCCAAGGTGAAGCTGGGGGATTGCTGCGCCCATCTGGGAATTCATAATGAGTTGGCACACTCCGCATTGGCGGATGCGATGGCCACGGCGCAACTATTCCAGCATTTCCTGGCCAATACCCCGGCAGCCCAAGAGAACTATATGAGTGAGCGCTTGGCTGAGCAACAGCTGTATCGCAGCCTGGCACCCCACCCGGGTTGGGTGGAGCCGGCACTTCTCAGCCGCGCAGCTGCGGAATCCGCCAAGCAAGCGGCACAGTACGGCGGCTGGTTCGCCGGGCTCGTCGCACAACGTGAGACGCCATCGAATACGGCTGCGGAAGACTATTTCAAGCTTCTCGATGCCGCCTTGCTCGACCGCCGCCTCTCTGCCACCGAGCAAACCCAATTGCTGGTCTTTGCTCAAGCACATGGGCTCGATGAACATGGTCTGCGCGAGCTGCATGAAGCCTATATCACGCTGCTGATTGAAGAAGCCTGGGCTGATGGTGTTGTCACGGCTGAGGAACGCGACATCCTGGCTTCTGTCGGCCGCGCCTTGGGGATCCCGGCTTCTGATATCGAGGCTGCCGTAGACCCCGACACCGCTCCACAGGCAGAAGGTCGGCATGGTACCCCTAGTGAAGAGGCGCCGCAAGGTTCTGAAAAGGCCGGCAGTATTGGCGGACTCGCCAGCATGGGCGGCATTGTGGTGAGCGCTGGCGAGCGAGTAACCATTACCGGAGCTAAGGCCTACTCGACTGCGGAATGGGAAGAGTATTTTGCCGCGCACGGCGTGGAGATTGGCGGCCTAGCCAAAAAGACCAAGGTGCTCATCGCCGGTGACCCGGACTCGCAATCGGGCAAAGCCAAGAAAGCGAAGCAGTATGGCATTCCCATCGTTGCGGAAGACGTCGCCCGTGAGGTCATTCACTTCGCAGACTAGGACTGGAGCTCTCCTAATCGAAGGAGAGTAATTGGCGCAGCGTGCTGAAGGCTTCCTTTTGCACTCGATGGGTAACGGTACGGCCCGATTGCTGCTTGATTAAAAGGCCGGATTCCCTCAACTTGCCGAGGTGATGAGATACCGTCGGTTGGCTAAGCCCGGAGAGCTCGGTCAACTGCGTAACACTCATCGGGCCGCAGCCCTCATCACACAATATGGACAGCAGGCGAAGCCGGGCTGGGTCAGCAAGTACTTTAAATTGCTGGGAAAAGCGCAAGGAATCGCTCTGGCTGAGCGGGCCACTGCTCAGGGAGCAGCACTGCCCGTCGGGGGTGTTATCAGCATTGCTAGGGGAGGAGTCCATGCACACAGTATAAGGAGGCTGCTTCCTACTCCGTTATATTGACGAGTATCAATATGGGTGATTAAAGTACTGCCTTGAAATGTGAATTCCTCGTCGCGCAAGGAGAGCTATGGCCATTCCGCAACGCCCAAAATTGTCATTTCTCGATAGATTCCTGCCCGTCTGGATCATCATGGCCATGGCCGTGGGGCTATTGATCGGACACTTCCTGCCAGGTATTGGAGAAGCACTATCTGCCCTAGAGGTAGGCGGTATTTCTCTTCCGATTGCACTGGGTCTGCTAGTCATGATGTATCCGCCCCTGGCTAAGGTCCGCTACGAAAAGACCCGAGACATTGCTGCCGACGGCCGATTGATGGTGGTATCGATTGTGTTGAACTGGCTGGTGGGGCCTGCATTGATGTTCACCCTGGCGTGGATATTTCTTGCCGACCAGCCCGAGCTGCGAACCGGCCTGATTATTGTTGGGTTAGCCCGCTGTATCGCAATGGTCCTAGTGTGGTCCGATCTCTCCTGCGCCGACCGCGAGGCCACCGCTGTTCTCGTGGCTATTAATTCCGTTTTCCAAGTAGCTATGTTTGGCGTTATGGGCTGGTTTTACCTGCAGGTTCTTCCTGGTTGGCTAGGCCTGGATACCACCTCTGCTGATTTTTCTTTCTGGTCCATCGTCACGGCGGTTCTCGTATTTTTGGGAGTGCCACTGCTGCTTGGTGTCCTCTCACGGGTCTGGGGTGAGAAAGCCAAAGGCCGCGAATGGTTTGAAAACCGCTTCCTTCCGGCAGTATCTCCCTTGGCGATGATCGGCTTGCTATATACCATTGTGTTGCTATTCTCCCTCCAGGGAGAACAGTTGGTAGCGCAGCCCACGGCGGTGATCAAGGTTGCGATTCCGTTGGTCATTTACTTCGTTGGAATGTTTTTCCTAGCTTTGGGTGTGGCAAAGGTCGTGGGAATGAACTACGCGCAATCCGCTTCCGTTGCGTTTACCGCAGCTGGTAATAATTTCGAACTAGCCATCGCGGTTTCCATTGGCACTTTTGGAGCGGCGTCTGCACAGGCGCTCGCCGGCACCATCGGACCTCTCATTGAGATTCCCGTGCTCGTGGGACTCGTGTACGTCATGCTCTGGATAGGGCCGAAGCTATTTCCAGGAGACGAAAGCTTGCCGCGTTAACGCTTGCCCAATTGGTAGAGGCAACGAACCCCGGTCGGTGTGACGGTGTTTTTCCAGTCCTTGGGCGCAGAGCGCAGGGCGATGCGGTCAAGTTTCACTAGGCCCGCCTGTGCCAATTCATCAAGGTTCTCGCATACTAGGTCGAGATCGACCTGCATGAATGTGGACAGGGCCTTAGCGGAGACCGTATTTCCCTGCACCGCGCCGGCGGCTATGAGGGCGGTGAGGGTGTCCACGTGGGCGTCGGCAAGCTCTAGGCGAGCCTCGGTTACTCCTTCGAGCGGATCTTTTTCCAGGATCTTATTGATGCGCCGCCGGCCAATCCGAAAGGATTGAGAAAACACTGCCCACAGCCCCAAAGGCAAGCCGCACGCCCACCACGCCCCTGACAGGACACCGGCAATGGGCGGGGCAAGTTCTACCTCCGGCACTAGCCCGGCTGCACTTAGTGGAGCCATGGCCAGCGGCGCGGCGATGGGGATAAGCGGGGCGATATAGGCAATGGTGGGATAGTCGCCCTCGCGATACTCCTCCCGCGCGGCGTTGATGCCGCGTGGGTAGTTGCGGATGAGGTGCACTAACCCCAGCACCGCACAGATGGCAAAAATACCGGCTCCTACCAGCATATAATCCACGCCGGTGTTGGCGAATCCAATGGCAAAGCCGGCCGGTACGCCGAAGTAAAGCGCCGAGCGTACAGGGATTTCATTGCGCTGCCGATACTGCGCCAGCTCGCGGGCGGGGATTCGTGCTAGTTCTGCCACCCTGTCAACATAACACCGCCTGCCAGCCTGGCTGCGTTTCTGTGACACAATGGTAATTAGCGCGTACGAGACGCGTAATAACTTAATACCCACAAACTTTTATAGCGCGCAGAATGCCTCGCGCGGCGGCGGTACAGTCCATGGCTGTGCCTGCGCCCGAGGTAGCGCCTGAAACAGACGATGTACAGGAGTAAGCCCGAACATGGTGGCACAGAACTCTCAAGAAACAACTGAAAACCTCAAGGCGGCGGCGTCTTTGGCCCAGAACTTGGATCGTGGCCAGCTCAAAGACAAGGTCCGCGTTTATGCCCTTGCCAAGCAGCTGGGGCTTGCTTCGCGCGATCTGGTGGCGCAGCTGAAAGAGATGGGGCTAAAAAAGAGCGCGCAAAGCTCCCTTACCCGTGAGGAAGCAGGCCAGGTGCTCGATGCTGTGGCTCAAGCCGCGGCGCTTGGCGATGCCCCCTCTGGCGATACCAGCGAAGCCTCCACCGCCGCACCGGACACGGAGTCCGCAGACAATGCTGCTGTACCGCAGGAAGATAATTCAGGCAAGCAACCCGAGAAGAAGCCGGCGAAGAAGCGCGCCAAGCGCGCACGCAAGGCCACTCGCAAATCCGCAGCCCCAGTGTCCGAAGACTCGGCCGAGACCGACGCAGCGGGGGTGCAGCCCGCGGAAGACGAAGAACGCTTGCGCCACCGCGTGCGCAAGAACGTGGATAATGAGATCTCCCAAATCGAAGACAAGGTAGAAGAGTCACTCGCCAAGGCCGCAGCCGATACCGACTCAGCTGCCGAAGACGCCGCAGCGGCGGAATCCGCGGATGAGGTGGAAGAAGCGCCGGCGAGTGCACTCGATAACGGCACAGTTGATGCGGCGAAGCTGCACGAAGCGCTTGCGGAGGCCGGCGAGGATTTCGAGGATGACTACTACGCCCCGCACATTGTCCCGCGCGCTGAATCTGAGGAAGAATCCGGGCACTATGACTTTGCGCCGATCTTCATGGCCCCACAGCAAGATGATGCAGCGGCCTTCGCACTAGTTGCAGACGCTGCGGAGGAAGATTTCTCCGGCGATGACTCCGAAAGCGACGATGCTGCCGAGGAAGTGAGTGAGCAGCCGGACTCCGGCCGTAGTTCTGGTAAATCCGAGGCTCGCCGTCGAGGTCGCCGCGGCGCCTCCCGCGGACGCGGCGCTAGCTCGAACCGTGAGGATCAGGCTACCGAGCCCGAATACATTGACGAGCCGAAGGCCATCCGTGGCTCCACGCGCATCGAGGCCCAAAAGCGCCGCCGCGCGGAACTGCGCGCAAAGGGCCGCACCCGCCAGCACATTGTTTCCCAGGCAGAGTTTCTTGCCCGCCGCGAAGCCGTGGAGCGCACCATGGTGGTGCGCGATAAGGAGCGCGAGGATGGTGCCGGAATCATCACGCAGGTGGGCGTGCTAGAAGATGACCTGCTGGTCGAGCACTTCGTTACCACCGAGTCCCAGGCTTCGCTGATTGGCAATATTTACCTAGGACGCGTCCAAAACGTCCTGCCGTCGATGGAGGCGGCCTTCGTAGATATCGGACAGGGCCGAAATGGCGTGCTCTACGCCGGTGAAATCGATTGGCGCAAGACCAAGCTGCATGGGCGCGCCCGCAAGGTAGAAAATGCTCTGAAGTCCGGCGATCAGGTATTGGTTCAGGTGGCCAAGGACCCAATTGGTCACAAGGGCGCGCGCCTGACCACCCAGATTTCCCTTGCCGGCCGCTACCTGGTCTATGTGCCAGGCGGCCGCAGCGCGGGCATTTCCCGCAAGTTGCCCGCCCCAGAGCGCAAGCGCTTGAAGGATATCCTGGGCCGCGTGGTGCCGGGCGATGGGGGAGCGATTATCCGCACCGCTGCCGAAAATGTCTCGGAAGAGGCGATCGCTACCGACGTCAACCGCCTGCACAGCCGGTGGGAGGACATCATCGCCCACGCCAAGAAGGAAAAGTCTTCCAAGGGCGCTAAGCCGGTGACCATGTACGAAGAGCCGAACATGCTCATCAAAGTGGTGCGCGATCTCTTCAACGAGGACTTCACCGAGCTCGTCGTCGATGGCAAGCGTTCGTTCAATACCGTCCGCGCCTACGTCGATTCCATGGCGCCTGACCTTGCGGATCGCGTGGTGCGCTTCCGCGCTAAGGACCACGGCGGGCAGGATGCCTTCGAGGCCCACCGCATTGACGAGCAGCTGCATAAGGCCCTCTCGCGCAAGGTATGGCTGCCATCCGGCGGCACGCTGGTGATTGACCGCACCGAAGCCATGACCGTCATCGACGTAAATACCGGCAAGTTCACCGGTTCTGGCGGCAACCTAGAAGAAACGGTAACCCGCAATAACCTCGAAGCGGCCGAAGAAATCGTGCGCCAGATGCGCCTGCGCGATTTGGGCGGCATGATCGTGGTGGACTTTATCGATATGGTCCTGCCAGAAAACCAGGACTTGGTCCTGCGCCGCTTGAAGGAGGCCTTAGGCCGCGACCGCACCCGCCACCAGGTTTCTGAGGTTACCTCTCTGGGCTTGGTGCAAATGACCCGTAAGCGCCTTGGCACCGGGCTGGTGGAGACCTTCTCTACCGAGTGCGAGTGCTGCCATGGCCGCGGGATCATCATTCACCAGTACCCAGTGGACGAGGCTGAGGACGATTCGCGCGCGAAGCACTCTGGGCGCAAGTCCAAGTCGCACAAAAAGCAGACTCATGATCCGCAGCAGCACCCGGCTGCGGTGGCGATGCATAAGCACGAGCTTGATGACGCCCCTGAAAGCGATTCCAAGCCCAAGCGCTTTAAGAAAACGCAGGCGCCGGTCTACGGCACCGAGAGCGAAGACGCCGCACGGGAATCCGCAAAGACGTCGCTGGAGGATCTCGTAGCTAACGTCGTTGTGGATGAGCGCGGTGCGGACGAGCCGCACGCTGATCAGAACACGCACAGCGGAGACCGAGACAGCGCTAAGGAGCGCGGACGCGGCCGTGGGCGCCGACGGGCTCGCAAGCACACCCAGACTGAAGTATCCGATATCGAGGCCATCGCATACGCTGCGGCGGATAATGCTGCGGAAAGCGACGAGGTACAGGAATTTAATTCCTACGTCCCCGATGCGGATACGGACGCGGACTCGGGTGCCATCGCTAAGGCCCACCCAGATGCTGGGGCGGGCCCCAAACGTGGCAAGAAGCCGCGCCGGGCGACGCGCCGCGCTAAGGCCACACGCGCTGGCGCAGGCAGCGAGCAGAAAGCCCCGGAGTCTGCAGCAGGCAAGACCTATGAGGAAGCCGTAGCTGAGTTTGAAGCTTCCCCGCGCCGCAAGCGCCGCACACGCGGCAATTCGCGTTCTGATAGGCGTCCACAGCCGCAGGAATTCGCAGTTGCCGGTGAACAGGAGTCTGCCGTACCCAAGGCCGATCACGCGGTACCCGCATCCGATGGCGGTAACGCAAGCGAGGCCGCAGCACAACAGGGGCAGAA
The DNA here is from genome assembly GCF_057458085.1 of Corynebacterium sp. LaCa_205. Lineage (NCBI taxonomy): Bacteria > Bacillati > Actinomycetota > Actinomycetes > Mycobacteriales > Corynebacteriaceae > Corynebacterium > Corynebacterium sp. LaCa_205. Next base: position 1,909,802 of record NZ_CP190931.1, on the reverse strand, counting down.
GGACTCGCGCGGGGAGCGAAAGGGCCGCCGGCGTGGTCGCCGTCGCACGGTGCGCACTCAACAAGCCCAAAGCCGTGTTTCCTCGCGCCTGCCACACGAGGTAAAGGAGAAGACGCAGGAGCACGAGCAGGCGGGCGGCTCGGCCGAGCAGCGTCATGAAAAGGCCGTTGGCACCACACGTGCGGGGCGCACCGGTGGCAAGGGCCGCGGGCGTCGCCGTGCCGTGCGTCAGGCTTCCCCTAAGAAAGCCGTAGCAGAGAACCCGAAGGCAACGAAGGCCGAGTCGGGCCGTTCTACGCGACAGGAAGGCTCGCCGGAGCGCACCGGTTCTGGGAACCGGGCGGGCTCGAGCGATTCCAAGGTCTTGCGCCGTGGCAAGAAGAGGGCGGTGCGCAAGAAGAGGACGTCGGCAAGAGCGAGGGCCCCAAAAGCACAGGGTAACGACGAGCAGAAGCAGCCTGCGGCGAGCGGAGTCCACCCAGAAAAAGCCTCAGCTAAATCTGGGCGCGGGCGGCGCCGCGTAGCACGGCGAAGCAAGTCTTAGGGCTACGCCACGCGGGCACGAAAAGCGTGGTTTGTATTTTGTGCCCGCTACGGGGTAGTCTTTGACAGTCGCTGTTTAGTACTCACAGCGCTGGATCAGTCCGACACTCACTCAGTGAGTTGTACGGGCATGTTCGCGCGGGAACTAAACGCAATATGTAAGTGTCCATTCGGAACGCGGCCTCCCCGGTTGCTTCCGAGCGAGTTTAGATAAGGGGTAACCCTCTATGTACGCGATCGTCAAGACCGGCGGCAAGCAGTACAAGGTTGCTGAAGGTGACCTCGTCAAGGTCGAGAAGATCGAGGGTGAGCCAGGCTCTGCCGTAGCTCTCACCCCGGTTCTGCTCGTCGATGGCGCCGATGTTAAGTCCAAGGCTTCCGACTTGGAGAAGGTTTCTGTTTCCGCAGAAATCGTTGAGCAGGGTAAGGGCCCGAAGGTCGATATCCTGAAGTACAAGAACAAGACTGGTTACAAGAAGCGTCAGGGCCACCGTCAGCCTGTGACCACCTTGAAGATCACCGGTATCAAGTAAGCCTTAACCGGCTGTAATTATCCCTGAAGGAGGGAAAACCACATGGCACACAAGAAGGGTGCTTCCAGCTCCAGCAACGGTCGCGATTCCGAGTCTAAGCGTCTCGGCGTCAAGCGCTTCGGTGGTCAGCAGGTTAATGCCGGCGAGATCATCGTGCGTCAGCGCGGTACCAAGTTCCACCCAGGTGAGAACGTAGGCCGCGGCGGCGACGATACCCTGTTTGCGCTTGCAGCTGGCTCCGTTGAGTTCGGTATCAAGCGTGGCCGTCGTATGGTCAACATCGTCCCGGCTGAAGAGGTTGCTGCAGAAGCGACTGCCTAACTTCAGGCCGATTAGGCTAATCCTCGAGTCCGTCCCACACCAGTGTGAAGGGCTTGGGGATTTTCTGTTGTAAAAGGGCTCTCGGATTCTGCTTCTCGGGGAACACCTGTTGTCGGTGGGGTTATTGTATGGAGTCGAATTGGGTCCAGTTTCTCCTATTATGTCGCCGTTTGCAGCGTTGATCAGGTTGGTGGTTCATTCTGAGTGGCTGCTGGTGTGGATGGTTTAGCAAAGTCTGTGGCTTATCGGCCTGCTGGTGAGTTGGACTTGCCGCGCAATCATCGCAGGCGTACTAGCTGTGTGACAGTCAGGCGATAGCCTGATTGCGGCTTGAAGGTGTGACACCGATTCATTTTGCGAGTCCGCTTTCTATAAGCTCTAGTCCGGTTTATGGGACTGGTAATGAGCTTGGGTTGTGGAAGCGCAATCCGCATGCTCGCGAAGATGCGCAACTACTCGCCGGTGTGGTTATATGCAGCTGCGTGAATGTGTAGGTCTCAAAGATGTAGCTTTAGATTGTGGAATTCATCCGCGTGATGTTGCTGATATGGACCAGGCGTTATTAAAATTTCCACTGGGCATGTGCTTTTGTCCCGGCTGGCCCGGATTTGGCGCTGTATAACAAGCTTATGTAGGTAATCCCGTATGTCGTTGGCCGCCAAGCAGTCCTTGGCCCGGCTATTCCACAAGAGCGTATTGATAGGCGTATTTCTTCGCGTTACCTGTCGGTAGAAGGCGTGAGCTCATCTTTGATCTTGACCGGCAGGGTAAAAGCGTGTGTGAGACAGCTCGGCGTTTTCAGTACTCTGCTAGCACTATCAGCAAGAAGCTTTAGCGTAACCGGGACGAGTTTGGGGTGTATCTTCCCACATATGCGCACCGTAAATCGGCGTCGAGTACGTTTACGCCGGAAGCGCAGGATTGATGCCAATCCACGTTTGCGTGAGACGGTCTGGGCGATGGTGAAAGATAGGTACTCGCCGCAGCAGATGTGCGGGTGGTTGCGTAGTTGCTATCCCGGTGATGAGGCTACGTACGTGTGTCCTGAAAGGATCTATCAACCTTTGTTTTCCCAGGCTAAATACGAGTCGAAAAAGAAGTCGCTGCTGCACTACGTCGAGATCACGCGCAACGTCGACCTCGTGGCACGCGAAGCGCGCCCGCAAGCGGTATGTCGATCCTACGGTCATGATTTCCGACTGGGCGGTACCAGGTCTTTGTGTAGCTGATCTCATCCTAGGTGTTGATAACCAGTCTGCAAATGGGCGCTCAAGTAGAGCGAACCATACGCTATGTAGTGCCTCCGAAGTAAACAAAGGGTTTACTAAAACAATTGCTATCTTGAGTTCAGAAGATTATTGCACCACCTTGTTGTAGGACAGCGTTGTTGTAGCTGGGGTAGCTCGTTCCCTTTGACGTCTGAGTCAGATGGTAGCGGTCTGAAGGAGGTTAGCAAGAGAGACTTGCGGTATATGTGGCCGCTAGATCTCGTAACATACTCTTATATTTCTGTGTAGGCTGTTGGCATATAAGTAGGATCTTAACGGGGAGCGATGCTCATGACGTGCAGTGCATGGTAGGTATGGAGCAGCTGCCGTGTAGGTGGCGCCAATGCAGACTTGGTGAAGGATGTGGTCTACACCTGACGGGTTGTAGGCCAGCAGATGGAATCAAATAAAAATATCCCTACGTATAGTGTGTCGCAAGGGAAACCCTTGTTGTCTTAAGGGATCTCCACTGATTTCTGTAGAGAGCGGTCGCTCAGTTGGGGATTTGCGGCACGTCAGAAAGGATAAAAAGCTGATTTGCCAACGTGTAAAAGGCCCGCAGGAACATAATCGGAAGAGAAGCTATTAAGAAGAGCCAACTGTTCAGTGGAATAAAGCGTACAGATTAACCCCCTATAAGGGGGGTATTAGGGGTGCCTGGGCGCTAGGTAAAAATAAAGACTTTTAAATTAGAACGCGGATAGTTAACCTACGCGTTTATCTCTTTTAACCTATCCTTCAATTTAATTGAAAGGCGGGCTACATAATCGCTGTTGAATTCCCAAAAGATGAGTATAGGCTTAACTGAGGCTGGGTTAGCATTATGATTTCCTAGTTGAAAGGGGGTGCAATTAGTTTGTGGAGCAGAATTTCTGTTGCGGAATTGTCACCTTATGGCAGAATACCTTTAGTGGGACGTGAGAGCGGTCCTGCAATCGAACCCTATCTGGGCTGAAAGTTCTCCAGAGGATACCGAGGAGTATGAGTATGAACTTTGACCTGTCGACCATCCAGGATTACCTATCCACCATCCAGCTTCACTTGGACAACTTCGTCAACACCCAAGAAGGTTGGTACAAGATTCTGTCCGGCGTGACCGAGATCTTCTCTGGCAAGAATCTTGAAAATGCTGTTGATGTGATCAACCCGCTGTCCGAGTCCGAATAAAATAATTCAAGTATCCTAATTCCTGAAGGAGTCAAAATGTCCGAGCTATCCAGCGTTGTGTCCGAGCTATCCAGCGTTTCCAATACAGTCGTAGAGGTTGTTAAGGCTATTGTTGAGCCGTTTGTAAATATTGCTGACGGCGCTTCCCAGCTCATTGGTATGTTCGTTTAAGAACCTGCCAAAGTAGACCGCAGGTGTCAAAAGGATACTTGGTCTACTGCGTATTTACCCCATTTGCCTGACTAGCAATGTTGCTTAGGGCAAGTGGGGTAAATTTTTCGGTACTGAAGTGGCCCGAGTTTTGTTCCTGGCTTTTGCCTTGGGGTTTTATTATTTCCTGTGGTGGGTTCTGGTTTGGATAATTCGGTTTCCGTCTCGGCTGGGTCTGGGTGTCTTAAATTTTTCGTGGAGCTTGGTTTTGTTCCATCACGACACCATTTGGGTTTTGGAGGTTCCGCATCGGCAGCATTATCACATACTGTGAGTATGGATGAGTTCATGGTTGTAGGAACCATTAAAATTTTTCGGCTAGAGCATTGTCGTAAGAGTTCCCGACAGTTCCGGTGGAAGGAGTGATTCCTTGCCGGGGAAGCTGTTTGTTGTAGACAACGTAGTCTTACAGCAAGCCGGGGTAGGAATGGTGCACCGAACCTGTTTTTCTTTGGCGGATAAGATCACTGGGTTGAAAGCATGCAGCGGCAATGCTTCGGTGCGCATGGATTTTGATTACGACGATCCGGCAATGTGTTGAGTAAACGTATAAGTGACAATCGCGGTGTACACAAAGCCTTTCTTTGTGCGCGCGGTTGTTATGTCGGTCATCCACAGTTTGTAGGGGCATTGGAGTTTAAACTCATGGTTGGCTAGGTTTGGCGCAAATTTGGCGCGTTGGGCTTGCGCGTTGTTATAGGTGAGCGTCCTTTGCCTTGCCAGAATTGTCGGCCAAGCGCATCAGCCGGGAGGTTTGTTCACGCTCGAGTATGCCCCGCTGGTCTAAAGCTCGGCGGAAACACCGATTTCCTTAGCCACATAAGATACCGGGCGCTCTTACTCGAATACTAGGTTCGTGGCTTTGCGCCGATATTCCGGCGTGTACTTCTTGCGCTGTTAGCTCACAATGATCATTTTCTCCTACGGGCACAAAATCCGTACGAATAGGGTCCACTAAACGAGTGGTAATCTCATAGGGATATCAATGTGGCTGGGCTGTAGTTACTGTCCGCTGTCTTTGTACGGCTCGTTGCGGTAATTGTCGGTTTCGGCGGCAGTTTTAGTCTCTGGTCATTGCGGTTTGTAACGTGCGTCGAACTAGGTTATTGGCAGCCGTGGTTGCTGTTTTAGGTGTCAATGTGTTTCGCAATTTTTGGGTTGGCAAGAAGTTTCTTATCAATTGCATGAGTCGTGGTCTTATAAGCTTAGATCTGGTCGTGTCGCAGTAGTCATTCTGGTCTAACTCTTCATGCAGGTTGGGAATCTGCCTACAAACCATCAGACACTCTCTATTGTCCACATGTCTCTTTGCTCAAAAGAATTTGCGGCCTTTTGCAAAATATCTTGTTGTTCGTGCAACTCTATGATTTTCTACCTGGCGGATTCGCTCGAAATTGGCCCTCACCCATAGGCAATATCGCGCAAAGCTCTAGTGCCGGAACGTTTGCTGGTGCCGTGTTAGTGGGCCTGAAAATAAAGGCGGGAACGTTTTCAACAAACCTCGCTGAAGCTGAAGGAAGCAGGCGACTTCAATGCACTCTGAGCGGACCATAGCACCACGTTTGAGTTGTTCGGAGTATTTAGGCATGGTGGTACAGTTCATTTCTTCTCCACCAAGCGGGGTACTAGGTGTCTACCTAGCAAAATCCAAGTCCTCCTAATAAGAATATTCAATATTCACATTATGTTAAACGGTTGGAGTCCAGCCCAAGATACGCATTACACTGAGTAGGACAACTATTCAATGCACGGAGGATTTGACCATGGCACGTTTTATTGACCGCGTTGTCCTGCACCTGCAAGCAGGTGACGGTGGACACGGCTGTGTGTCTGTCCACCGCGAGAAGTTTAAGCCATTGGGTGGCCCGGATGGCGGCAATGGTGGCCACGGCGGTGACATCATCCTCGAGGTCTCTGAACAAATCCATACGCTTATGGATTTCCATTACCGCCCGCATATTAAGGCGCAACGCGGCGGCAATGGAGCCGGCGATATGCGCAATGGTGCTCGCGGCGAGGACCTGATTTTGGAGGTCCCGGCGGGCACGGTGGTCCGCACTGAAAAGGGCGAAACCTTGGCGGACCTTACCGTTCCGGGAACGCGGTTTGTGGCCGCAGAAGGCGGCTTCGGCGGACTAGGCAATGCGGCATTGGCCTCAAAGAACCGCAAGGCACCGGGTTTTGCTCTCCAGGGTGAGCCGGGCCAAGCCCATGATCTTATCCTCGAGCTGAAGTCCATGGCGGATGTAGGGCTGGTGGGCTTTCCATCGGCTGGTAAGTCCTCGCTTATCTCGGTTTTGTCGGCCGCGAAGCCCAAGATCGGTGATTACCCCTTTACTACGCTGCAGCCGAACCTGGGCGTGGTGGATATGGGAGATAGCTCCTTTACTATCGCGGACGTGCCGGGGCTTATCCCAGGCGCGGCCGATGGCAAAGGCCTAGGCCTGGATTTCTTGCGCCACATTGAACGCACGGCGGTGCTTGCCCATGTGGTCGATACTGCCACCATTGAGCCCGGCCGTGATCCCGTTTCCGATATTGAGGCGATGGAAAGTGAGCTGGCAAAATACCAAGGGGCTTTGCAGGAAGATACTGGTTTAGGGGATCTGCGTGAGCGCCCCCGCGTCATCATCTTGAATAAAGCAGATGTGCCTGAGGCCGAAGAGCTGGCGGAATTTGTCAAGGATGATCTGGAAGAGAAGTTTGGCTGGCCTGTCTTTATTATTTCGGCCGTCGCTCGCAAGGGCCTGGATCCGCTGAAGTTCCGGCTCATGGATATGGTGACCGAGCATCGCAAGGCCCAGCCATTGCCAAAGAAGGATAAGAACCACACCGTTATCCATCCCAAGGCCCAGGGCCATAAGAAGCATACCGGTGTATTTGCTGATTTCACCGTGAAGGCCGATCCTGAGGTCGAGGGTGGCTTCATTGTTGAGGGCAAGAAGATTGATCGCTGGATTACCCAAACTGATTTTGAAAATGATGAGGCAGTGGGCTTCTTGGCGGACCGCTTGGCCAAGGCCGGCGTGGAGGAAGAGCTGCGCGAGCAGGGCGCTGTGGAAGGCTGTCCGGTGACGATCGGCGGCATTACCTTCGAGTGGGAGCCGATGACTGGCGGTGATCCGACGATGGCCAGCCGCGGCGAGGACGCCCGTTTGAAGGGCACTAGCCGCGTTTCCGCCGCCGAGCGCAAGCGTGCCTCTCAGGCACGCCGTGGTCTTATCGATGAATACGATTACGGCACCGACGAAGAGGTCACTCGCGAGGGTGCTAATCGGGATAGGTGGCAAGGCTAGCTCGGTAGGCCCCCTCTTCTTGGGGTGTATAAGAGGGGGCGCTTTGTAGACTCGGTTGGCATGTCTTCTGATCAACAGAAAGAGCCCATCCTTCCACTTCCGGTAGAGCCTTTTGACGGGCCTACCGCCGATACTCCCTTTCCAGAACCGCTCGATGAGAACCCGGTAGCGTCCGGTTTTGAATCTGAACTTCGCCACGAGATCGCGCACGCCAAGCGCGTCGTGGTCAAGATTGGTTCCTCTTCTCTCACGGATGAGAATTTCCGTGTTTCACAGGAAAAGATTGATCACATCGTCGATGCCGTTCATGCGCGCATGGGCCGCTCCGATGTCATTATCGTTTCTTCTGGTGCGGTCGCCGCCGGCATGGGGCCGCTCGGGCTGCACCAGCGTCCCACCGATCTGGCTACCAAGCAGGCCTCCGCTTCTGTAGGCCAGGTGCACTTGGCCTATGTGTGGGGCCAGTCCTTTGCTCGCTATCAGCGCACCATCGGCCAGGTTTTGTTGACTGCGTCAGATACTGGTCACCGCGATCGCGCCCGCAACGCGCAGCGCACCATTGATCGCCTGCGCCAGCTGCGTACCATTCCTATCGTCAACGAGAATGATGCCGTGGCTACCTCGGAGATGCACTTTGGCGATAACGATCGCCTCTCCGCGCTGGTGGCCAACCTGGTGGGTGCTGATGCGCTCTTCCTCTTCTCCGATGTAGATGGCCTGTATGACAAGAACCCGGCCGAGCCGGACGCTAAGTTCATCGATGAAGTGCGCACCGGCAAGGACTTGAAGGGCGTTGTAGCTGGCGATGGCGGCAAGGTGGGCACCGGTGGTATGGCCACCAAGGTCTCTGCAGCCCGCCTGGCAACCCGCGGCGGCATTCCGGTGCTGTTGACCTCCACGGATAATATTGGCCCCGCACTTGCCGACGCCTCTGTGGGCACCGTCTTCCACACCCGCGAGGAACGCCAGCTTTCCGCCTGGAAGTTCTGGGCACTTTACTGCGCAGATACCGGCGGAGCCGTCCGCCTCGATGAAGGCGCTAAACAAGCCGTGACCGAGGGCGGTAATTCACTGCTGGCCGTGGGCATTACCGATGTGCAAGGCGAGTTCACCAAGGGCGAAATCATCGATATCCTCGGTCCGAATGGCGAGGTCATCGGACGTGGCGAAGTCCGTTTCGACTCCGAGGAACTGCACGGTATTAAGGGAAAGAAGATGGAAGAACTTCCTGAGGAGCAGCGCCGCTCAGTTGTTCACGCCGATTACCTCTCCAACTTCGCCTCCCGTATTTAAACCCAAGTCCCTGATTCCCCGTATGGTTGGGGCATGAAATATTTCATGGGTCCGGACGCCTGGCAGCCGATGGTAGAAGATATCGAGGCTGCCGGGCACGAACGCGTAAATAGCCTTGAAGATGCCGAGGTCTACATCAACAATGCGCCCAACCCGCGCCGCATCCCCGAGATGCCGGAGAACATCGGTTGGGTGCAGCATTGTTTTACCGGCGTAAATCAGCTCATTGATGCCGGGGTCATCACCCCAGACGGCGTGCCATGGTGCAACTCCGCCGGCGCTTTTGCCCAGCCGGTAGCCGAATCTGCACTTGGCCTGGCCCTGTCACAGGCGCACCACCACAAAGCTTTCGCCCAGGCCGCTTCGTGGTCGGTAGCACAGGAGCTGGACGAGTCCCAGGCGTGGCTTTATAACCAGCGAGGGCCGAAGAGGGTAGCCATCTTCGGCGCTGGGGGCATCGGCAAGCAGCTTATTAAGCTGCTGAAACCGTTTGGCGTGCACATTACCGCGGTCAATCGCTCCGGCCGCTCGGTGGAAGGCGCCGATGAGGTCGTGCCCATGGATAAGGCCGATCACGTGTGGGGCGAGGCCGATTTCATTTTCTGTATCCTGCCTGCGACCTCGGACACCGAGGGGCTCATTGATGCCGCCACTTTCCGCGCGATGAAATCCTCCGCCATCTTTATCAACGTCGGCCGTGGCAGCACCGTAGTAACCGACGATCTAGTGGCGGCCCTGCGCGATGGTGAGATCGCCGGCGCCGGGCTGGAAGTTATGGATCCCGAGCCACTGCCTGATGGCCATCCGCTATACGACCTGCCCAATTGCACCATGACGCCGCACATGGCTGCTTCCGCGCACGTGGCGCAGTACCACCTGGGCGCTATCTTCAACGCCAATGCCGCGGCGTGGGAGAGGGGAGAGGCGATGCCTACCCGCGTCGATGTGGAGGCCGGCTACTAATGAAGTACGCGATGCTACCCACCCCGTGGGAGGAAACCCTGCAGGCACTCGATGCAGCGGGTCACGAGCGCGCCCCACTGGAAGATGCCGAGGTTCTCATCTTCAACGGCGGCCCAGATGATTTCCCACGGCCCCTGCCACCGAGCGTGGGCCTGGTGCAGGTCCCCTTCGCTGGGGTGGATCACCTGCTCGACGTCATGCGTGATACCACCGCCCGCTGGTCTAATGCCGCCGGCCTGTATGACGCCACCGTGGCGGAATCTACCATTGCGCTCCTGCTCGCCCACTTGCATGCGCATAAGCGCGTGGGGACTAGCTGGTCTAACCGCGATGAGGTTGAGGCTCATACCAGCTTCCTTTTTGAAGATAAGACGGTAGCGGTGGTGGGCGCCGGGGGCATCGGCAAGCGGCTTATTCGTATGCTGGAAGGCTTCGGACCACGCATAATCGCGGTCAATCGCTCCGGCAACCCAGTCGAGGGTGCCGATGAAACCTTCGCCACCGCCGATATTGAGCGCGTCTGGCCAGCCGCCGATTATTTCGTGGCGCTTGCGCCGCTAACGGACGAGACCCACCGGCTTTTTAATGCCGCTGCCTTCCGTGCCATGCCCGATCACGCCGTGATTATTAACGTTGGCCGCGGACCACTGGTGGACACCGATGCTCTAGTCGAAGCCTTGCGGGCAGGAGACATCGCCGGCGCTGGCTTGGATGTCACCGACCCTGAGCCGCTGCCCGATGGGCACCCACTGTGGGACATGCCTAACGTGGTCATCACCCCGCACCTGGCCAACCCTCCCTATTCGGTGCGCCGGCGCATCGGCTCGCATACAGTACAGGTCATGGAGCGCTACTCCGCAGGTGAAGCAATCCCCACGGAAGTCGATATTCAGGCGGGTTATTAATGGACAATGCCGCCTCACAAGACGGTTCTTATCAAGGGAGCTCTTTTAATCCCACCGAAGCCGAGGTCGCGGATATGAAGGAGCGCCGGAAGAAGGTACAGGCGGTCGATTATGCTGCCTGGGCGGCCACCATCCTTTCCGTTGTGCTCGGCTATTTCTTCTTCCACTGGTCCTATTTTTGGGTTATCCCGATTATCTGTTTTATATGCTCGGCCGGAGCCCGCCACGTTTATAACTTGAGCTATTACGAAGAGGAATACCTCATGTTCGAGCGGAAGGACGAGAAGCGCCGCCGCCGGGCATCCGACAAGCGGAGCCGCGAGCTCGGCCAATAAGGACACCACCGTGCGGGTGCTTGCCGCCCAACTGGCTGAAAAGCGCGCGGCCTTTCGTTAGGCTGGTATGACATGAGCAACACTGAACGCGAAGAAGTTCTGTCCAAAGCCCGTGCTGCCAAGGAAGTCGCGCCCGTCGTGGCGCAGCTGTCCACGCCGCGCAAGAATGAGATCTTGCAGCGCGCAGCCGACAACCTCATTGCCCACACCGAAGCCATTCTCGCCGCCAATAAGCAGGATATCGATGCCGGCCGCGAACGCGGCATGTCCGAGTCCCTTATTGACCGCCTGTCTCTCGACTCCGCGCGCGTGGAAGGCATTGCCGGCGGCCTGCGCCAGGTAGCTGGCCTGCAGGACCCGGTAGGGGAGATCCTGCAGGGTCGCACCATGGATAACGGAATCCAGATGAAGCAGGTGCGCGTGCCGCTCGGTGTCATGGGCATGGTCTATGAGGCCCGCCCGAACGTCACCGTGGACGCCTTCGGTTTGGCCATCAAGTCCGGCAATGTGCCGCTATTGCGTGGCTCCAAATCCGCCCGCAACTCCAACACCAAGCTGGTAGAAATCTTGCAGGATACCCTCGTTGAGTTTGACCTGCCGCGCGAGGCCGTGCAGCTTTTGCCGTGCGAGACGCACGATTCCGTCCAGGACCTCATTACCGCCCGTGGTCTGGTGGACCTGGTTATTCCGCGTGGTGGCGCAAAGCTTATTGAGGCCGTCGTTACCGGCGCCACCGTCCCCGCCATTGAGACCGGCACCGGCAATTGCCACTTCTACGTGGATGCCTCTGCAGACATTGATAAGGCCATCGACATGGTCATCAACGGCAAGACCCGCCGCACCTCCGTGTGCAACTCCACGGAGTGCATGCTTATCGACGCCGCTTTGGATGACTCCGTCAAGCTCCGCATCATCGCCGCGCTGCAGGATGCTGGCGTGACCATCCACGGCGACGTCGCCGAGCTCGAGGCCTTCGGCGTCAAGGATGCCGTGCAGGCCACCGATGAAGACTGGCGCGAGGAGTCACTATCTATGGATATCTGCGCCAAGGTGGTCGACGGCGTAGATGGCGCCATCGCGCATATCACCGAGTTCACCACTGGCCACACCGAGGCCATCGCCGCGCAAGACGCCGATGTCCTAGTGAAATTCGGCAACGAGGTGGATGCCGCCGCGGTGATGCTCAATGCCTCTACCGCCTTCACCGATGGCGAGGTCTACGGCATGGGCGCCGAAATCGGCATTTCCACCCAGAAGCTGCACGCCCGTGGCCCAATGGCGCTGCCGGAGCTCACCTCTTCTAAGTGGATCCTGCAGGGTACAGGTCAGACCCGTCCATAATTCTCCCCGCCATGATTCGATCTGCTTTCTTCCGTGCCGCCGTCGCCCTAAGCGCCTCGGCGGCGCTTGCCGTTTCTATAGCCCCCGCCGCTGCCGCCACCGCGAATGCTGCCCCGGTCGTGCCCCAGGCAGCAGCACAATCCGCCCCATCGCCGCAGCCTGCTGGGTGTCCCGAGTTCGTTGTTTTGGCTGCTCGTGGCTCCGACCAGAATGAGGAATACGGCGAGTATTTCGGACCGCAGCAGTATTCGCCGCATGCCGCGCCGTCGAATGGCTATGAAGGGGCAAACCTCTCCGCGCTTTTTCATCTAGTGGAAAAACGCCATCCCGGCACGATGGATAAAGTCCATGTCCTCGCCCTTGACCCCCAGGCATACCCGGCGTCAATGAACCTGCCGCCGCTGGCGCAGGAAGGTGAGCAGTTGAATCCGCTCCAGCTTATTCGCCGCCTCGGTGGGGTAGTGATGGAGCATCCGTTGCACGAGCTGGCGTATTCGGTCACCGTTGGTTTTGTACATAGTTTGCGCACCGGCATGGCCAACGCTCCGCGCGTGGTGGAAAAGTATGAGCGCGAAACAGGCTGCCAGCCGCGCTATATTACGGCTGGCTACTCCCAAGGCGCCATTGTCGCTACCAGCGCGGAGCGCTACCTTGCACAACGAGGCAAGCTCGCGGGGGCAGTTTACCTGGGCAATCCCCTCAGCCGTCCCCACGGTATGGCGGGCTGGCTACCGCAGCGTTTGCTCTTACAACCTGCGGCATTGCCGGACTCGCGCCGGCTTAACTATTGCCTGGACGGAGACTTCGTTTGCGACCTGAACCTCGCCTCCGCCCACGACGCGTTGGCTACCAAGGCGGCTCGCCATGCTTCTTATTTTGTAGAGCCCTCGCTTGGCGACGCCGCTTTTGCCGACTCCCTCGCCACTTTGCTTACTCCCTCCTCGGCTGGGGGACTATAATCACCACCCATGACTAGCCCACAGCGCATCGGCATCATGGGTGGCACCTTTGACCCCATTCACAATGGTCACTTGGTAGCCGCCAGTGAGGCCGCGCATCGCTTTGCCCTCGATAGCGTCATTTTTGTGCCCACAGGTCAGCCTTGGCAGAAGTCTCACCGCGAGGTCACTGCGGCCGAGCACCGCTACTTGATGACAATGGTGGCTACCGCATCTAATCCGCGCTTTACCGTCTCGCGTGTAGATATTGACCGCGAGGGGCCTACCTATACCATCGATACGCTGCGGGATCTGCGTAAGCTTTTCCCAGAAGCGGAGTTCTATTTCATTACCGGCGCCGATTCACTGGCCTCCATTATGAGCTGGCATAACTGGGAAGAGATGCTGGAGATGGCGCACTTCGTGGGGGTTACCCGCCCAGGATACGAATTAAGCGCTGATATGCTGCCTGCCGATGCGCAAGAGGATATTGACCTCATCGATATCCCCGCCATGGCCATTTCCTCCACCGCGTGCCGCGAGCGCTCTGCCCAAGGCCAGCCCGTGTGGTACCTCGTACCGGATGGAGTGGTGCAGTACATCACCAAAAACAATCTCTACGGTCCCAACCCGGACAAGCCCCTGTAGAAACTTTCACGGCCTTTCCCAGATTTTGGGCACGGGCCTGCTAAACGTGCAAGAATAGATTCTCACTAGAGATAGTTCATTTCGAATGCACTCAGACGCGAAAAGGGAATTTATACACATTGTCTACTTCTGATCTCGCCCGCAGCATGGCAGAAACCGCGGCACACGCGGCGCAAGAAAAGTTAGCCACCAATATCGCGGCTATTGATGTCTCCGATGTCCTCGCAATTACTGAGGTCTTCGTGCTGGCTTCTGCAGATAACGAGCGCCAGGTGGGCTCCATTGTGGATGAAGTCGAAGATGAGATGACCAAGCAGGGCTTTGAACCGCAGCGCCGTGAAGGTAACCGCGAAAATCGCTGGGTGCTGCTGGATTACGGCAATATCGTCGTCCATGTCCAGCGCAATGACCAGCGCGAGTTCTACGGCTTGGACCGCCTTTACCATGATTGCCCGGCACTGGAGATTGAGGGCATCGAAGCCCCGGAGCGTCCGGGCGAATGGACCAATGGCGTCAACCCGCGTGAGGTAGATTCCATCGACGAGCTCCCACTGGCCGATAAGGTCCCAGGTGAGGACGAGGAGCTTTAAACCCATATGAGTCGCCGCCTGATCCTGATCCGCCACGGACAAACTACCTATAACGCCACCGGCCGCATGCAAGGCCACTTGGATACCGAGCTGTCTGAGCTGGGCTATGAGCAGGCCCGCGCTGCCGCGCGCCTGCTCCAGGATCAGGGCGTGTCCAAAATCGTTGCCTCCGATCTCATTCGTGCGAAGGAAACCGCCCGCGTCGTCGCCGAAGCCCTCGGCGTGGACTTCAGCACGGATGCCCGCCTGCGCGAAACTCACTTGGGCCAGTGGCAGGGCAGAACCTCTGCCGAGGTAGACGCCGAGTTTCCAGGCGCGCGCGCCATTTGGCGCCACGACCCCACTTGGGCGCCGCCGGAGGGCGAATCTCGCGTGGATGTGGCCGAGCGTGCCCGCCCCGTCATCGATGAGCTCATGGAAGACTTTGCCGGCTGGGACGCCGGACCAGTCCTCATTGTGGCCCATGGCGGAGCCATCTCGGCGCTTACCTGCCACCTGCTTGGCCTTGACCACGCGCAGTACGGGATCCTTTCGGGGTTGAAGAATACCCACTGGTCACAGCTGACTGCTCGCCCGGACTTTAACCCGGGAACGCCGCTGTCCTCGCTAGAATTCACCCCCGACAATGTGGGCAATGCCCAGTGGTACTTCGACGGCTGGAATATGGGCGGCGAGGTCACCGGGGACGGCGGGGCGGATATCTAGTGGCGGTTCGCGTCATTACGGATTCCGCTGCGGGCCTGCCCCGGGAGCTGGCGGAGCAGCTATCCATCACCGTCATTGACCTCCACCTCATGGAACGCCACGGCAAGGATGGCTTGGAGCAATCTACTTCGGGATTAAGCGCGCTGGAGCTGGCAGCCGCCTATGGCCGCGAAATGGAGCGCTCTCAGGATGATGGCGTGGTGGCCATACACCTATCCAAAGAGCTTTCTTCCACCTACTCCGCCGCAGTGACTGCTTCGGGCGTTTTCCCGCACACGGTGCGGGTGATTGATTCCGGGTCGGCCGGCATGGCGATGGGTGCGGCCGCCATGTCCGCAGCCAAGGTCGCCTCCCGCGGAGCCGGCTTGGAGGAGTGCTACGCTGCGGCCATGGACACCCTCAAGCGCGCGGCTACCTGGGTGTACCTGCATTCCACGGAGGATCTGCGCCGCTCCGGCCGCCTTTCGCCGGCCACAGCCGTGTTATCTACGGCGCTTTTGGCCACCAAGCCGATCATGTCGATTAACCGCGGCAAGCTGGAGCTGGTGGGAAAAACCCGCACCCAGACCAAGGCTTTTACCAAGCTAGTAGACCTCATTGCCTCCCGCGCCAACGGGAAGCCGGTCTTCGTCGCCATCCAGCACAACCACGCCGAAGGCGCGGCCGCCAAGCTGGAGGCGCTGCTTGAAGCGGCCCTGCCGCAGGGCTCGTCCTTTATCTGCACCCCGCTTAACGACGTCCTCTCCGTCCACGTCGGCCCCTCCGCCATCGGCGTATCTGCGGTGTTTAGCTCGGAGCCTCCCGCCGATCCAGCGCATCCTCACACGCGTGGTCGACCACGCGCCTTCCCACCGCGCCGTTCTGTGGATAACTAGGCCCAGTGCGCCGGGTTCGTTGACGTCCCCAACAAGTTATCCACAGCCCGCCTTCGCTGTACCTACTGCCTTAGCGCCCACGCCTTTATTCTCAGCGCCATGGCGGCACCCAAGATTAGCGAACGACTCCGCGAATTTACCCAACCCACCGGTGAGGAAGAGCTCCTCGCCGTCGATTATCCTCGCCCGCGTCTGCGCATTAGCCCGTGGCAAGCCTGCGCCGTGGCGGTCATTCTCGTCGTCGGCGTGGTGGCGTGGCTTGGCATCAACGCCCGCTCCGATGAATCCTCGGGCATGCCCGAGCCTGCGGCAATAAGCGGTGATTCTGGCACTGCACCCAGTGCAGAGCCCAGTGAAATCATCGTCTCTGTCATTGGCGAGGTGGCCGAGCCCGGCTTGCAGACCCTCGAGCCCGGCGCGCGCGTCGCCGATGCCCTCGACGCCGCTCAACCCCTTCCCGGTGCAGACACAATCGCGCTCAACCATGCCCAGCGGCTTTCCGACGGCCAGCAGCTCCACATCCTTCCCTCCGGCGCCGCCCCACCTCCCGCACCCGGCGAACCAGCCCCAGCCGACGGCAACGGCATCAGCGAGAGCGGCAACAGCGGGAGCGGTGCCAGCGGCGTGAGCCTGAATAACGCCACCGCGGAGGAACTTACAGAACTCAAGGGCGTTGGTGAGGTCACCGCGCAAGCTATCGTGGCGTACCGCGAGGAACATGGCGGCTTCCAAGATATTGAGGAATTACTCGAGGTCACCGGCATCGGACCGGCGAAGCTAGCGCAGCTTAAAGACCAGGTCCAGCTCTAAGCTGAGTACGAGCACGCGATGCGAGAACTGCGGCTCGTCCCCGGCGCGGCCACCGCTTGGCTGGCTGTCATTGCTGTGCTGCTAGGCGGCCGTGGCTGGGCAGTCTTTATCATTGCGGCGGTCGTCGGGTGCTGCCTGATCGCCCGCCAATGGGGCCAAGCGCTATTTTCCGGAATGGTCGCGACAGCCGCGGCGCTGGTTGCCGCGGTGCGCCAGGCCCGTGCCGCTGCGTTCGACCTCGGCACCGAGGTTACCGGCCGCCTGACCACCGCGCCGACGCAGACCAGCACGGGCGGCTGGCTGCTGCGGCTTAAGGTGCCGGGCTACCCGACTCAACTGCCGGTCTTTAGCTCGGAACCGGTCCCGGCCGCTGCGGGCGCCGAACTCACGGCCAGGGTGGAGGTGAGGGAGTCGGATAGGGCGGGCGTCGGAAAGCTCAGCGCCACTGCCACAGACGTGCAGGTAACCGGTGAGCCCGAAGGCCTAGCCGGCTGGGCGGCCCACGTGTCCGACACATTTCGCGCGCTGGTTGTAGATACCCTCGGTCCTTCCAGCCAGGGCCTGATTCCTGGCATGGTGCTCGGCGATACTAGCCTGCAAAGCTCTTCAGAGCGCGACCTGTATATCATCACCGGCCTTTCACACTTAAGCGCAGTTTCCGGTGCAAATGTCGCCATCGTGTGCTCCGCCGCAGCCATGGTCTGCGCCGCCTTCGCGCTGGGGCCACGCGCCCGCGTGGCTGCCTCTCTGTGTGCTTTGGCCACCTATGTTGTGCTCGTGGGTTTTGAGCCCTCCGTCCAGCGCGCGGCCGTGGCTGGGCTGGTGGGGCTGCTGGCCGTGCTTAATTCCACGCGCATGGAGCCGATTCATGCTCTTAGCCTCGGCATCATTGCCCTGCTCTTCGTGGATTCCGACCTCGCCGTGCACTTTGGTTTCGCACTTTCTTGCGCGGCGACGCTCGGCATCGTGGCGCTTAGCCCGCTCATTTATAAACACTTGGCCACAACCGGCTGGCCCGCCATTTTTCTGCGCGCGGTCGCTGTGGCCATTGCCGCCGATATCGTTACCCTCCCGCTAGTCGCACTCATGTCCGGCGAGGTCTCCGTGGTCTCCGTGTTGGCCAATATCCTGGTTGAGCCCGCCACCGTGCCGATTACCATCGTGGGGCTTATCGCCGCCGTCTTCGCCCAGCTCGGTCCACTCGATGTGCTAGGTGCGGGCTTGCTGCGCCTCATAGAACCCTTTTCGTGGTGGATTAATACCATCGCCCACGGCGTGGCCCACCTTCCGGTGGTCACCATCCCCGCTAGCCCGCTTTTTACGCTGCTTGCCTACGCCTGGATCATTGCCGGCCTCCTCTATCACCGCCCCTGGCTGACTCTGGCGCTGACGCTAGCGGGCATCGCCTGGCTCGGTGTGGCGGCAGGTTAGAATGGCGGGCATGCCTCCAGTACATCTCATCCTTGGCGACGATGAATTCCTCACCGAACGCGCCCGCCTGCAGATTCAGCGTGCCGCGGCCGAGGAGAGCGGCCCAACCGGTGCTCGCCCCGAGCTGACCAAGCTTAAAGCTTCCGAAGTCTCCGAGGGCGAAATCCTCGAGGCCACTAGCCCCTCTCTTTTTGGAGATAGCCGCGTCATCGTCATCAGTGACTGCGAGCGAGCCGGCAAGGAAGTAGTCGATATCATCCTGCGTGCCTGCGCGAACCCCGCGCCGGGCATGACCATGGTCATCATTTACTCCGTGACGGCCAAGACCCTAAAGAAAAAGAAGAAGCAACCTGAACTGGTGGCCAAGCTGCGCAAGATTGCCGAGGTTCACGAAGTCTTCTCGCTCTATCCCAATGAGCTGGGGCAGTGGGCCACCCGCGAATTCTCCTCCCACGGTGTGCGCCCGACCCCGGACGTCATCCATGCCGTGCTCGAAGGCGTGGGCTCTGACCTTCGCGAGCTGGCCTCTACCATCTCCCAGTTGGTGTCCGATACCGGCGGCAACGTCACCCGCGAGGCCGTGCAGAACTACTACGTCGGCGTGGCCGAGGTTGCCAATTGGGATATTGCCGATGCCGCCGTTGCCGGCCGCGTCGAAGCCGCCGTGTCCACCTGCCGCCGCGCCCTGCAGCTTGGCGCCAGCCCCGTGGCGATTGCCGCAGCGCTAGCCAATAAGGTCGGAGCCGTAGCCCGCCTGTATTCCGCCCGCGGGGACCAGTATTCTTTAGCTAGCCAAACCGGCCTAGCGCCCTACGTGGTCAAGATGACCCAGCCGGTGGCTCGCCGCTGGTCCGCCGATAATGTCACCAAGGCCGTCATCCTCGTCTCGGAACTCGATGCCGCCGTCAAAGGCCAAGGCGGTGAGCCCGAATTCGCCATAGAGGCGACCGTCAAACGAGTCGCGGAACTGGCGCGATAAGCTAGAAGCTATGTCTGAGACGCAAGTGCAGGAATTCGCCGGTCGGCTCTTTGACATGGCACGCGAGGGCAGCTTGGACCTCCTGGCCTATATCGACCACGGCGTAAATATTGACCTCGTGAACCAGGACGGCCAGTCCTTCCTCATGCTCGCGGCCTATCACGGCCACGCCGAGCTGGTTACCGCACTTGCTCGCGTCGGCGCGGACGTTAATCTGCTCAATGACCGCGGTCAATCACCCCTGGCCGGTGCCATTTTCAAAAAGGAAGATGCGGTCATCGACGCCCTCTTGGCCGCCCACGCCGACCCTGCCGCCGGCCATCCCTCCGCGCTGGAGTCTGCCCGCATATTTGGCCGCGAGGACCTCATCCCGCGCCTAGAAAGCGAGGCAGGGGAGTGACCTGGACGTCCTTTTTCACCCTCTTGTTGATGAATCTGGTGGGCGTTGCTTCGCCCGGACCCGACATTATTTTGGTGACCCGCTACGCCACCCGCTCGCGGCGCCACGCCATAGCCGCAGCCGCCGGCATCCAAATCGGCGTGCTCTTTTGGTGCACCGCCACCGTTTTCGGCGCCGCAGCGCTGCTGACGGCTTTTCCGGAAATTTTGGGAGCGGTTCAGGCCGTTGGCGGCTGCTTCCTGGTGTTTATGGGTTCGCGCGCCTTGCGCAGCGGCATCGCCCAGCGCGCCAACCCGCCGGTGGATCTGGAAGACGCCGCCGCGCAACTCGGGCGCCTACGCTCTGCCTTCAAGGTCGGATTAGCCACGAATATGTCCAACCCGAAAATCGTGCTTTTCCTCGCCGCGATGATCGCTCCGCTGCTTCCCGCCAGCCCTCCCATCTGGTTGGCCATCGGGTTGACGCTGTCCTTATCGCTTTCGGCCTTCCTCTTTTTCCTCGTCGTTGCCACGGTAATTTCCACCAACGCCGTGCGCCGCAAACTCATCGCCGCAGGTCCGTGGATCGATATCGGCTCGGGCCTGTTTTTCATTATCGCCGGCATCGTCCTTATTGTCTCCGGCGCGCAGAACCTCCTGCACTAAAACAGCCGCGGCATTCCCTCCGCCACCGTGTCGAGCACCCACTGGGTCCAGCGGGCGACGGTGGAGGCGCGCCGCCGGGACGTCGCCAAGCTCAGCCCCAATTCCTCCATCGCCGCAATAATCTCCGCGGTGCTGGCGACCGCGCCCCGCGCCAAGCTGAGTTCGAGCACCTCGCGAAATACCCGCCGCGCCGCCAACGTCCGTATAAGCGCCGCATTTCGGGCATCGCGCTGCGGCTGCTCGATAATTCTCCTCCCGCGCTCGGTGGGCTCCCAGGCCTCATCCACCGGCACCGCCAACCCCAGGTAGCGCGCGGCGTTGGCATAATAGTCCGCCTGCCGCGGATCGAAATCATAGCGCTGAGTAATCTCTGCCTTACTCAGCGGCTGCAGCGCCATGAGCTCCAAGAGGTTGACCACCCGCTCAAAGTTATTGGCCTGCGGAAAGGGCACCTCCGGCTCGGCCTCAGGCTCCACCGCCCGAACGATATCCAGCGCCGCCTGCGCATCCAGGTGCGAGGCCGACAGTGCGTAGCGGGCGCTATCGACCAGCGCAATGCTGCGAAAATCGGCCGGATCCCTAAATTCATAGCGGTATAAATGGAAAATGCCATTGGAATACACCAGGTAGACCGGCACCACTTCCTTTGCCAGGCGCTGTTGGAAGCGCCGGTAGGGAAAATATAGCTGCCGGATATTGAAATCATCCGAGAGGTGATTTTTCGCCTCCACCAGCACTAGATGCTCGAGCGATTCAAAACCGCCGTCGATTTCCATCTGTGCGCGGTCCACCGCCACCTCCACGCCCAGGTCCGGTAGCCGCACCTGCATCTCGCGCGTGGACATGCGGCCTGCCACCGTAGCTTGCAAAGGCCCGCAGGCCAGAAAGTCTTCTAGCATCCCGCTTGCCGACGCCCCATTTAACGCCACCGCCTCCGAGCTCACCCCCTCCAACGAGAGGGTATCTAGACCCGCTGGCAGCTGCAGCGTACGTACCTCCCCTCGCTGTGCCTGCGGAAACTTCTCGTAGAGGTTGAACCGGCCCACCAAGTATTCGCTGCGGCTTACCGGCACGATGCCGAGCTGCAGGCGCTGAAAGATCCAAGGCCGCGAGGTGGAAAAATCATGCTTGGCCATCAACCGTGGCTGCCGAGCAGAGATCCTCTCTACTTCCCGCGCGCTGATGAAAAAATACCCGCGCCGTTCCAATTCTTCGCCGTAGCCAGCCGCCAAGATGCGCAGCCAACCCCAGTCATTAACGCCTAGCTTCACCGACTCCGGAACGCCAAAACGTGCCCGCAGCTCCTCCTGCAGCTCCCGCCCCGCGTGCGCCTTCGGCCCGCTAGTCACCGCTGACCTCATAATTGCGCACCAGTACCTCATCGACCTTGCCGCGCTTCGAAGCGACGGAATTGATCGCCCGCGTTGCCCCCACGATGCCTACCTCATAATCCGCATAGAGCTCTCGGATGAACTCGGTGGCCGAATTCGACAGCAGAAACTTTGCCCCGCGTTCGTCCAACTCATCGCAGACCTCTTTGAGCCGTTCTTGCTCCGCGCGGTCAAAGCCGCCCTTTTGATAGCCGGTAAACGAGCTCGTCACATTGACTGGGTCATAGGGCGGGTCGAAATAGACAAAATCGCCTTCGCCTGCTTCTGCCACCGCTGCGGCGAAATCGCCTTGGGAAAAGATCACCTCATTTTCCGCAAAATAGCGGTGCACCGCACGCAGCGTGTCTTCATCGCAAATGGTGGGATTCTTATAGCGCCCGAACGGCGCATTAAATTGACCTGCCGTATTCACGCGATACAGACCGTTATAGCAGGTGCGGTTGAGATACAGCGTTCGTGCAGCACGCTCGATGGGGGAGAGGGCGGCAAACCGCTTCGCATCCCTGTCCACTGCGCGCAGCGCATAGAAGAACTCCGCCTCATTGGGATAGCTCACGAGTTCTGCAATGAGCTCGTCGACGCCGCCGCGTACCACCTCATATAGGTTGATGAGCTCAGCATTGAGATCATTGACCCGTGCGCTTGCTGGTTGGAGCGAGAAAAGCACCGCGCCGCCACCGATGAAGGGCTCATAAAACCGCCGCGGGACATCCGCCGGTAGGGCGGCGTGGATATGTGGCAAGAGCTGGCGCTTTCCGCCCGCCCATTTCACCAGTGGCTTAACGTTTTTCATCGTTGACTCATCTTAGCGGCCCTACCCGACACGAGCACCATTGGGCTTTCGAACGTGCGGGCGGATAACTGGAGCGGAGGGCTGGCCGTACAGGTACTTTGGTTGTCTAACATCACAGCTTTGTTAAATAGTTCTATGACGGGCCTAAACGTACGGCCATGCCGGTAGTAAATTCTTCCCGTGCGCACGGCTGTTTCCATAGTCGAATATTAGGTAATAAAATCACCCCAACCGCCTTAGTTTGTAGGGAAATACCATTTTCACCTAAAGATTTAAGGGTTTAGAAAACGAAAGTAAGGCCCTTAGAGCGTCGGGACAGAAAGGGGCATTTATGCCGCGTATATCACAAATCCGAGTCGCTGCGCTCAACCTCGTCATCGAAGCCGGATACGGCGGGTTTACTATGGAGGAACTCGCCCAAAAGGTAGGCGTTTCCCGCCGTACCCTTTTTAATTACATAAAAGACAAAGAATCGGCAGTTTTAGGTCCCGAATTTTCGGAGGAACTAGAGCACCAATTTCAGAATTTCGCCGCCGGACTGCCCACCGGAAGCCTGCGCGAAGATTCTGAAATCGTGGCCAAAGCCGTATTTGACCGCGCCGTGGGTGATGAGTTCTTCCCCGAAATTTCCCAGCTGACGGCCAAGGCACTAGCTAAGGATACGAAGCTGCGTGCCCTGTATTACCAGCGCAATAGCCGCACTATTGAGCGCCTCCGCCAAGCCGTGCAGGCCCGTGAGGGTTGGAAATCCTCCGATCCGCGCCTCACGCCGACCGTCAACATCATCCACACCCAGTTTCTGACCGCCTTCGAGATTTTTGTGGAAACCCGTGGAGGAACGTCGCTTAGTGAAGCCTTCCGCAACGCCGGCGCCATCTTCGAAGATTATTTCAACGACGAACTGGCCTAAGCCTCACTGCTCGGGTCTACGCTAAGAAAATCCCCCGGTGCGCTCCGTAGAGTGCGACCGGGGGATTGTCAGTGCAATGGCTCTTAGTCCATCTTATTGAACGCGGAAGCCATGCCGGACTTCTTGTTGGCTGCAGTGTTGCGGTGGAAGACACCCTTGGACACGGACTTGTCCAGGGCGCGAGATGCCACGCGCAGCTGCTTCTCAGCTGCAGCCTTGTCGCCAGTGGCAACGGCCTCGCGGAACTTGCGGATCTCGGTACGGACGGCGGAGCGAACGCCCTTGTTGCGGCGGCGTGCCTTCTCGTTGGTGATAACGCGCTTCTGCTTGGACTTGATATTTGCCATGAAAAGATACCTCTTAGTAATCGAAAGTGATTGACATAGAAACCGACCTGCTCGGACTATTCCCGCGGCCAGCAATCGCTGGCACGCTCGGCGCTGGTATTCGAAGAGCGAACCCAAGGTCCTGCCCGCCCCGACCAACGCGCCCGGCAAGTAAGTAACCAACATACAATAGCAGTACCGAACCCGACCTGCCAAAACTCTCAGCATGGTCGCCGTCTGTGCGACTGGTTAGGCCCAGTGGTAGCGCGCGCGTAACCTATTCGCGATTCTTTCGAACCGGCGTTCGGGAAAAAGTGTGCCTTGTCGGCGCACCTGCTCTTCGGAAACCTCCAGCAAGCGGTCGAGGCGCACCCAGCAATCGCACCCGGATTCGTCCCACTCGCCGGCGCCGATTTCCAGCCAGGCGTCGTCAAGCGCATGCTTCGGGTTGGGGGAGATAAGCAAACCCATCACCGTGGTGCGCGTGCGGCCGACAACCAGGATGGCGCGCTCACGCGGCGGGGCCTGCTTGCCTTCGGCCGGGGCCCATACCCAGACCACCTCGCCGGAATCAGCCTGGCCATCCATATCGGGGGAGAAAAATATGGAGCGGGGGTGAGAGGCGGTGGCCTCGACTCGGATATCAGCGGCCTTACGCGGCTCGTGGAACTCGTCCGACCTATCCAGCCCCAACCGGGAATTAATGCGGGTCAGGCCGGTGTCTATAGGCTCGCGCTCGCTGATTCCCAGCGCTTGGCGCAGTCGGGTGAGCATGGCGCTTTTCATGTCGACTATTGTAGACGTATGTCTGAAAACTTTGCGGCCACGACGTTTACGGATCCCGCCCGAATCCGAAACTTCTGCATTATTGCTCACATCGACCACGGCAAGTCGACGCTGGCGGACCGCATCCTGCAGCTATCCAAGGTGGTTGCGGAGCGCGATATGCGTGACCAGTTCCTCGATAATATGGACATCGAACGCGAACGCGGTATCACCATTAAGGCGCAGAACGTACGCCTGCCCTGGGTACCCCAGTCCGGTCCGGACGAAGGGGAGCAGATCGTCCTCCAGATGATCGATACCCCCGGCCACGTGGACTTTACCTACGAGGTCTCCCGCGCCCTCGAGGCGTGTGAGGGTGCCATCTTGCTTGTCGACGCCGCCCAGGGCATCGAAGCCCAAACCCTTGCCAACCTGTACCTGGCGATGGAAAACGACCTGGAAATCATCCCGGTCCTCAATAAAATCGACCTGCCGGCCGCCGACCCGGAAAAGTACGCGCTGGAAATCGCCAATATCATCGGCTGCGAGCCAGAAGAGGTCCTGCGCGTATCCGGCAAGACCGGCGAGGGTGTGGTCGAGCTGCTGGACAAGGTCTGCGAGTTGGTGCCGCCGCCGTCCTCCGAGTTCGACGCGGATGCGCCGGCCCGCGCCATGATTTTTGACTCCGTCTATGACACCTACCGCGGCGTTGTCACCTATATCCGCATGGTCGATGGCAAGCTCACCCCGCGCCAGAAGGTCACCATGATGTCGACCAACGCTAACCACGAGCTGCTCGAAATCGGCATCGTGTCCCCCACGATGCAAAAGTGTGAAGGCTTGGGCCCCGGCGAGGTGGGCTACCTCATTACCGGCGTAAAGGACGTGCGCGAGACCAAGGTGGGCGATACCGTCACTTGGTCCAACGGCGGCGCCGAAACTCCGCTTAAGGGCTATAAGGACCCGGACCCAATGGTCTATTCCGGCCTTTTCCCCATCTCCCAGGCCGATTTCCCAGACTTGCGCGATGCTTTGGAAAAGCTGCAGCTTAACGACGCCTCCTTGACCTTCGAGCCCGAAACCTCCGTCGCCCTCGGCTTTGGTTTCCGCTGCGGGTTCTTGGGCCTATTGCATATGGAAATTACCCGCGACCGCTTGGAGCGCGAGTTCGGTCTCGACCTAATTTCCACCGCGCCGTCGGTGACCTACCGCGTGGTGGCCGAAGACGGCGAAGAAAAGTGGGTTCACAACCCGTCGGACTGGCCGGAAGGAAAGCTTAACGAGGTCTACGAGCCGGTGGTGAAGATGACCGTCATCGTGCCCGAGCAATTCGTCGGCCCCACCATGGAGCTCTGCCAGTCCAAGCGCGGCCAGATGGGCGGCATGGATTACCTTTCCGAGGACCGCGTGGAACTGCGCTACACCATGCCGCTTGGTGAAATCATCTTCGACTTCTTCGATATGCTCAAGTCCCGCACCAAGGGCTACGCCTCGTTGAACTATGAAGAGGCCGGCGAGCAGCTCGCGGACTTGGTCAAGGTCGATATCCTGCTCAACGGCGACCCGGTCGACGCCTTCTCCGCCATCGTCCACCGCGATTCCGCCCAGTGGTACGGCAATAAGATGACCAAGAAGCTTAAAGAGCTCATCCCGCGCCAGCAGTTCGAGGTGCCGGTGCAAGCGGCCATTGGTTCGAAGATCATTGCCCGCGAGAACATCCGGGCCATGCGCAAGGACGTGCTGGCCAAGTGCTACGGCGGCGATATCTCCCGTAAGCGCAAGCTGCTGGAGAAGCAGAAGGCCGGTAAGAAGCGCATGAAGACGCTGGGCTCCGTCTCGGTGCCGCAAGAGGCTTTCGTGGCTGCGCTGTCTACCGACGCCGACGATTAACCCCGTACCCCCTATTGGCAAAGTGGAGCCGAATAGATTCTTAACATTTCGTTAACGGCTCCCGGGGTGCGGCCGGCAAAAGTTCAAAGTGAGCTGCTTCTATAGGGCGTCCCCACGGCCGGGGACGCCCTTTTAATCTAGTTGCAGTCGGTGTTTTGGCGGCGTTAAATTTCGATTCGAAAGCGACCGATGACTCGCCTGGTGAGCCACAGCCACTTTCGACCTGCCCCGCAAATTCTTGACCAAGGTTGGATTTTTAATGAAGCTTCGCTCTCGCGCTGTGGCCCTTTGCGCCGCCGCAGCCGCCACTACGTCCCTTGTCCCCGGCGTTGCCCAGGCAGCCACCACGACCCCAATTGAACACGTCGTTGTCATTTACTCGGAGAATATTTCCTTCGACCACTACTTTGGCACCTACCCAAACGCCCTGAATAAGGACGGCGAAAAGCTGCAGGGCAGCGACAAGGACGCCCCAAAATTTACCGCCAAGAAAGACACCCCCAAGGCGAAAAACCTCGAAAATGATGGCGTAATGGGGAACAAGAACCCCAACTCCGTCAAGCCTTTCCGCATCGGGCCAGACCATGCAGTAACTACGGACCAGAATCACCACTACGGCGATGAGCAGGCCGCATACAACGGCGGCAAGATGGACAAGTTCCCGGAGACTGTATCCACCGACATCGATAAGTCTTCCAACGGCTATTATGCCGTTCCAGGCATGACTATGGGCTATTACGACGGCAATACCGTCACCGGAATGTGGAACTACGCGCAAAACTTTGCGATGAACGACAATAGTTACTCCACTATCTTCGGCCCATCCACCCCAGGCGCGCTGAATCTGATTTCCGGAACCGTGGCCGGCGGGACCATGCATGACCCAGCCACGGGCGAGCAGAAGAAGATCGAACCTGGCAAGAACCACGCCCTCGCTGGGGTATCCGAAGATGGCAAGACCGCCACTGTTGTCGGCGACCCAGATCCGCTTTACGACGACTGCTCGAATAACTCTTCCGCCGGCACCAACCAGGTCACCGCGATGCACTCCAAGAACATCGGTGACCAGCTCAATGACAAGGACGTCACTTGGGGCTGGTTCCAAGGCGGCTTCCGGCCAACCGAGGAAGCTACAGACGACGCTCGCGCACGCTGCGGCGCCTCCCACACCACGCTGACCGGCCAGAACAAGACGGACTATAACCCGCACCACCAGCCGTTCCAGTACTACGCTTCCACCGCGAATCCGCACCACTTGGCGCCGTCGAGCGATGACATGATCGGCAAGACTGACCGCGCCAATCACCAGTACGATCTGCAGGACTTCGATACCGCTCTGGAGCAGGGCAACCTGCCGGCCGTGTCCTTCCTGAAGGCTGCCAACTACCAAGACGGACACGCCGGTTACTCCAACCCGCTAGACGAGCAGGCCTTCATCACCCATTACATCAATGAGCTGCAAAATTCCCCAGAGTGGGATTCCACCGCGGTCGTTATCGCCTACGATGACTCCGATGGCTGGTACGACCACAAGGCCCCAGAAATCCGCAATGGTTCCAATGACCCGCACCAGGACAAAGAAATCTGCACCGCCGCCGCAGCAAAAGTAGGCGTTGCCGGCGGAAAGGACGGCCAGTGCGGGCCGGGTACCCGCCAGCCTTTGCTGGTTATCTCCCCATACGCGAAGACTAACCACATCGACTCCACTTACACCGAGCAGACTTCCGTCACCAAGTTCATTCAGGACAATTGGGGACTCGGCCGTCTAGGGGGCATTGCCTTTGACGAGCGCGCCGGCGAGCTCAACAACATGTTTGACTTCAACGCCGCCCACAAGGCCCCGAAGCTTTTCTTGAACGAGACCGACGGTACCGTGGCCAAGGACTACGCCTCCATTGAAAAGGTGGATAATTCCTCCCGCGCCGGCACCAACCTCAAGGACGTCGTCGAGGGCATGGACGACCCCAAGGTCACCGAACAGGGCGTTCCCGACATCACCAAGCTGCACCAAGATGCGAAGCCACAGCCCGGTGCGAATAAGCCCGATAATTCGAGTTCCAGTTCTTCCGCTGGTTCTTCTAAGGGCGGTATCATTGCGGCTATCCTTACGGCTCTGGGCGTCGGCGCAGGGGTTGTTGCTTGGTACATGAATGGCCACCCCGGCCTAGATCTGAAGAAGCTGCAAGATTTTAAGCTCCCGCCATTGCCCAACCTCCCGTTTTAATCAATGAAAACCTTCCATTTTGCCACCGCCGCGGTGCTTGCCATCGCGGCCATAGCTCCTACTGCCGTCGCCCAAAGCTCCTTGAGCTCTCTCGGTTCTAGCTCGTCTAGCTCGCGAGACTCGCGGCCGGCGGCGTCGACAAGCAAAAGCACGAAGCCGAAAGAACCACAGCTGAATGTGCGCGACGTGTATTCATGTCCTACGCCGGAGAAGGTACAGGGGCAGGCATCGTGGAAGGTCTATAACACCTCGGGGCTTGCGCTCACCGTCTACGTGGCAGATGATGCGGGCAACGCCTACCAGGTCCTCGAGCGTGTAGGCACCCCAGCCAAGCGCGCCTGGGCCCCGAAACTGCAGGACGGGACATACCACCTCACCTGCGTTTTCCACAATGATTCGGCCGTGAAATCTGATGATTTTGCGGTCACCGGTTCCACCATCACCGATGCTCCCAAGATGGTCCCCATTACTGACCGCGAGGTCGCGGCCGTGGCCATTCAGCAAGCGGACAGGCAGAAAAAGCGTGTGCCCGAGCTACAGAAGAAAGCCCACGCTCTTGCTAAAGCCACCTCGAAAGATCGCCGCGCTGCCCAAGCGGCCTACCTTGACTACCTCGAGACCTACCGATCCTTCGACGATTCCAGCGAGATGTGGCCGGGGCCCGGCTTGGAGGGATACATGGACGTCGAAAAGCTGCTGTGGTCCAGGCGCCCCGTCAAGGATGCGGCGAAGCCTGCCCGCGCGCTTGCCGACGCCGTCGATAAAACCGCCCGCGCCCTCGATACCTCCCATTTCGCCATTCCCGCCCCCGACTACGGGCTGCGCACCCATGAAGTAATGGAGGAATTCGAGCGCTTCGATATGCGCGGCGAACGCGATTTCGGCGCCCATGCCCTGCCCACCGTGCTGCGTGGCGATGTCATTTCAACCCGGCTGACGCTGGATGCCGTCCGCTCCCTTGTCGAGGGCCGTGGGCTCGATACCTCGCCCATCTATGAGCAGCTGGATGAGCTTGACAAGCTCGCCGCAGAGTTCGATAAAAAATATGACACCGCTTTTGATAAGTGGTCCCAGAAGGACCGGATGCGTGTGCAGTCCGCCGTCGCGCGTGCCAATGAACTGCTTGCCCCTGTCGCCACGATGACCGTAGTCAGAAGGATGGATTAGTGCCCTGCCCGTTTAATTTTTCCCGCCGCTCGTTCCTCTCTGGGCTCGCGGCCACCGCCGCGCTTTCTGGCCCGGCAGCAGCTGCCAATGCGCAGTCCAGCCTCGCGGGCTCTTCCTTTGGTTCCTCTAAGCGAAGCGAAGGCGCTGCTGACCATGCTTCTCCATCGCCGCGCACCGAGGCGGACGCTCCGCTCGAACTTCCTTTCCACGGCGAGCACCAGCAGGGGATCGTGACCCCAGCCCAAAAGTATTCCGAGGTCGTCGCCCTCGATGTACAGTTCACCGAGAAATCGCGCTTAGAGAAGTTGCTTCGCACCGTGACTGAGCGCGCCCGCATTCTCACCTCCGGCGGCGCTACTGCGGCCGATGGCATTGCCTATCCCGCCGGCGATTCCGGGGAGCTAGGACCGCAGCTTCCCACCGATAGTTTGTCCATTACCCTCGCCGTGGGCAATTCGCTTTTCGACGACCGCTTCGGTCTTAAACCCCACAAACCCGTCCACTTAAGTTCCATGCAGGCTTTCGCCGATGACACGTTGGAGGAGGAGCTATGCCACGGCGACCTCGCCCTGCAGATTTGCGCCGACCAGCACGACACCGTCATTCACGCGCTGCGCGATATCTTGCGGCACACCCGTGGAGATGTGGCCGTGCGTTGGCGCCAAAACGGTTATATGAATGAACCGCGGCCGTCTGGCACCCAGCGCAACCACCTTGGGTTTAAAGACGGCATCGTCAATCCAGCCGAAAAGGATCAGGACAAGCTGGTTTGGGCCGGTACGGACGAGCCGGACTGGGCCGCCGGCGGCAGCTATATGGTGGTTCGCTTCATCGCTATGTATACGGAATTCTGGGATCGCATCTCCATTGCTGAGCAGGAGCAAATCTTCGGCCGCGACCGTGCAACCGGTGGCCCGCTTTCCGGTGGCGACGAATATGCCGAGCCCAACTACCTCGACGATGCCACCGGCGATGTCATTCCCACCGACGCGCATATTCGCCTGGCGAATCCGCGTACGCCAGAAACCGCGGACCAGCTCATGCTGCGCCGCGCCTATAACTACGACAATGGCGTGCGCGATAACGGCACCCTCGATGTCGGTCTCGTCTTTATCTGCTTCCAGCAGGACTTGGAGCGTCAGTTCATTACGGTGCAAAAGCGCCTCGAAGGTGAACCCCTAGCGGACTATATCCGACCCTATGGTGGTGGCTATTTTTATGCTTTGCCCGGCGTCGCTGATGACTCCGACTTTTTCGGCCGCTCCCTCCTCCAAGCCTAGAAATGCTTCACCGACTCGCACTGTGCGGGAAAGCCGTGTGATCTGGGAAGCGTCCGCCCAAAAAATGAGGGCAGGGTCTTCAGCTTGAATTGGCCCACGGCGGGACCCAGACTATTCGGCCCCGCCGCCGCGCTAACCGGCCGCGCACCGGCGGGGCGTTCGGGTCATCGTCATTGACGCCGTTGTGGTACGGACACGCCACACTGAGATTCGCCATATTGGTCTCGCCGCCGTGTTTCCACGCCCGCAGATGATGAATCTGGCACTTATCTGCCGGATAATTGCACTCGGCCCACGGGCACGTGGGGTTTTCCGCGCTCGCCATCAGCCGCTGCTTGTCCGAGGCATGCCGCGAGGTGCGATACAGGTTCACCGGTCCCTCATAGGGATGGACGAGCGTGACAAGTCCGCAGTCGGCAAGGCGCTTTTCCACCAGTTTGGCACCGCTGATTTCGGCCCCATTGGTCAACCGCAGCGTAATTTCCTCGCCTCCACCGTCGAGGATTTCATCTAATTCATCGAGCTGGATGATGATATTCGTCATCGCGGCAGGGCGAGCCGTGGCCCCGCCGCGGAAGAAAATATTCTCCACGGAATCCAAGGGTTTCTCTTCGCTGATGCTGGCGTGCAGGTCAGCGATGAAATCGGAATCACCGGTAATCGAAAGCGTCGACGGCCCGCCCTTGCGCCGCGTCATCCGCACCCCCTTCTCCGGCTGCCGCGGCGGATACATCTCCTTCAACCGCGTGCGGGCAAGATGCTCCACATCCCGGTCTGTGGCACACAACTCCGACCGCAGCGCCCACGCGTCCCGCTTGGATTTCGTGCGGGAGACGTATTTTTCAATGAGCTTCAACGTGGCCAGGCAATGCGTGGTGGCCCGGCACGAGCGCTGCCGGCGGGTGAAGGAGGTGGGGCCAAAGTAGACGTCGGCAAGCGCGAGCAGGCTACGAGCTTCCTGCCGGGGCAGGCCCAGCCGACGCAGATCCGCCTCGCGCACGCCGGGGACCTCGCCGAGAAGCTCCATCGGCGAGGCAAGTTGGCGGGCGTAGTCTTGCAAGCGGGTCATGCCCGTGAGCATAAGACACCCCGCAAGGCCGCAGCAGCGCCCCCGCGTGAGCTTGTGGATAACTCGCCTCTCCCGTCACACCGCCCCCGAACCCACCCGGCAGCCTGTGGATAACCTGCGGTACCCTCGAATGCGAAAGCGAGAAAAGGAGCTCCCCATGTCTGACCCGACCAAGCGAATCCGTCCTACCAACCCCGGACGCCTGGCTGCCCCACGCCAGGCCCAGCAGCTGCCGCCCCTGCCGGTGACTCGGGCGCGCATTGGCGAGCGGATGGCCACCGAGGTTTTCCAGGAAATGGGCGAGGGGATGCTCGAGGAGTTGCAGAACTTCCGCCGCGATCTGCACCGCAACCCAGAGATTGGCCTGGATCTCCCGCGCACGCAAAAGAAGGTCTTGGAAGCGCTCGAAGGCCTGCCGCTGGAGATTCACGTGGGCCAGGATCTGAGCTCAGTGGTGGCCGTGTTGCGCGGCGGCCAGCGCGGCGAGCGGCCGGTGTCTGTGCTTTTGCGTGCGGACATGGACGCCCTCGAGGTACGCGAGCAGACCGGCAGCCCGTTTGCCTCGACGAATGGGTATATGCACGCCTGCGGACACGACCTGCACACCGCCGGCCTAGTGGGCGCGGCGCGGATTCTGTGTGAGCATCGGGAGGAGCTGCACGGCGATGTCACGTTTATGTTCCAGCCCGGGGAAGAAGGCCCAGGCGGCGCGTTGCCGATGATTGAAGAGGGCGTGCTCGACGCCGCTGGCCGACGCCCCATTGCTGCCTACGGCCTCCACGTTGGCCCGCAGGACCGCGGTACCTTCCACTATGTGCCAGGCCCGATGATGGCTAGCTCTTCCAACCTGACCATTACGGTGCTGGGCAAGGGCGGGCATGGCTCCCGCCCGCACGATGCTATTGACCCGGTAGCGGCGCTGGCGGAGATTCAAATGTCTTTGCAGACCGCACTGACCCGCCGCTTCGATGCGCTCGAGCCCATCGTTATTACCGTGACTAACCTGTGGGCGGGTGATGGCGCGTATAACGCCATCCCGGAGCGCGCAGCTTTGGGCGCTACGGTGCGCGTGCTGCGGGATGAGAAGATCGACGCCGTGCGGCAGATGATTACGGAGGTCTCCAGCTCCGTCGCTGCTTCGCACAGGTGCACCGCACAGGTGGATTTCGAGGTCTTGTACCCCACCACCAAGACGAATCCGCGGGAAAATCAGTTCGCTGCTACCTTGTGGAGCCAGATGTTTGGCACCGAAAACGTCCAGCCTTTCGATGCCCCGATGATGGCCTCCGAAGACTTCGGCTACGTCCTCGCGCAAGTGCCGGGCACGTTTATGTGGATGGGCACGGCCAATCCAGACAAGCCCGAAAATGAGCGCGAGTGGAACCACTCGCCGATGATGCGCTTTGATGACTCGGTGCTGGGAATGCAGTCCGCGGCACTGGCGGCCGTCGCATTTGAGCGCTTGGCCACCGAAAACGAGCACCCGTCCGCGCAGACGAAGGCCATGCGCGATGCGGCCGGGGTGCAAAAATAATTCATCCCTAGGGATTATGGCCGCTGGCTTAAGCTTGAGGCCATGGTCAGAACGAAGTGGAATACGGCGGGCATTGTGGCCGCCTGCGCGGTGGCGAATTGGCTCATCGGCATGGTGCTGATGAACCTCGACATTGAGGAGTATTCGCCGTCGTTTGCGGAGTATGGGCCCTATATCTGCACCAGCTTTGCGGTGGGCGTGCTGGGTATTTTCGCCCTGCCCTTTGCCCTGGAGCATCAGCCGCGCGAGCTTTCCGACGTCGACTATGCCGGCTCCACCCGCAGCTTCATCGCTGGGTGCATCGTATTGCTGGGGTCAAGCTCTTATTTTGGCGCGGTGAGCGGAGTCGTGGCTTTTATTTCCATGGTCTCGCGGCGCTCGACCTCGCGCTCGGTGGCCGCAGTGGCGTGCTTCGTGGCGGCATTTGCGATTGATACCATCTTCAACCCCTATATGAGCTGGGACGAGATCGGGTGGTTTGGTGCCATCTTCGTCGTGGTCGTGATGGTCGCGGGGTTATTGGTGGGCCAAAAGCGCGCCAATCTGCGCGAAACGCGGTGGCGAGTGGAACAACAAGCCCGGATGAACCGGGAAGAGATGCGCGCCAAGGTAGAACGCGCGCGGCAAGAGGAGCGCGAGAGCATCGCGCGGGATATGCACGATTCGCTCTCGCATCGGTTGAGCCTTGTGGCTATTCATGCGGGTGCGCTGAGCTATCCGCGCGAGGGCGTGCCGGCCGAGTTCACAGATGCAGCGCGCACCATCCGCACGGAGGCCCAGAACGCGGTCGAGGATTTGCGCACCGTTTTAAGTGCTTTGCGTGAAGATCTTTCCCAGGACCCACGCACTGGTCTAGAGGAGATGGTCGCGGCCGCGCGCGAGGCCGGCACGGAAGTGACGGTGACCTACGCGGACGGTGCCGGCCCGGACGTTTTTGCCGGGTTGCCCACGATGACCCAGCACACCGTGCACCGCGCAGTACAAGAGGGCCTGACGAACGCACGCAAGCACGCGCCCAGCCAGACGGTAAGCATCACGGTGCGTGAGACGAGCGGCGCGGTGGACATCGAGATGCGCAACCCGCTCCCGGCGGCTAAGGCCGATGATCGCGCGGGCAGTAGCGCCGGCGGCTACGGGCTGGTGGGCCTGCGCGAGCGCGTGGAGCTATCCGGCGGGCGCATGAATGTCCACGTCGGCGAAGAATGCGAGGAATTTGGATGGAGTATCCGTTTACCGCTAGCGCACAAGGAGGCCACACAATGAGTGAGATGAGCTGGCAGTTGCGCCATCCCGAATACGGGCTCATGCGCATCGACCTAGAAGAAACCACGGATCGTGAGGGGTGGACGGGAAAATACTTAGACTTTAAGCGCAGTCTTTTTACCTCCACCGTTGACGGAACTTCGCGCAAGCTCAGCTATACCGATACCGATGACTCGGCCTATAGCCTGGAATTCCTGCGCGGGCACCGCGACGATAACGCGCCCGAAGACACAGACCGCATCGAGCTGGTGGAGCGCCGCGGTTACGTCGTGCCGGAGTTTCGCGGGCAAGGTGCGAGGGTGATGTTTGCGGCGGTGGGGAAGGTGGACGTCGATAAGCGCCTGCATCGGGTGAATTTATGGACGTTGCTCTTGCAGACGGCTCTGACATTCATTGCGGCCACGCTAGTCATCGAATTTTTCCCCAGATTCTTCGAAAAACTAAACGATATTCTCGTTCCCTCGTTCCTCAACGGCGTAGTGGTGGGCCACGCCAAGATAGTGCCGGTAGCACTGGCAATGTTCATGGCACTTACAGTGGCATATACGCCCGTTGCGTCGACGTTTTGGCGGGCGCGGTGGAATCAACCAGTAGGAAAGGGAGCATGATGGCCGATGCCCTGCGCGTAGTGCTCGTCGATGACGAGGCTCTAGTCCGCAGCGGCCTGCGCCTGCTGCTATCCAACGCGCCCGATATCGAGGTCGTGGCCGAGGCGAGCAATGGCCGAGACGCGGTGGCTACCGTCCTCGACGCACAGCCCGATGTGGTGCTAATGGATATTCGCATGCCGGTCATGGATGGCATCGCGGCCGTGGAGAAGATTCTGTCGGTCCACGCTGTGCCGATAATCATGCTTACGGCCTTCGATACCGATTCCTTTATCCTGCGGGCCCTGCGCGCCGGGGCGGCCGGGTTCTTGCTCAAGTCGACGCCGCCGGAATCGCTCATGGCGGCCGTGCGTGCGGCCGCGGCGGGGCAGCCGTTGTTGAGCCCGCAGGTCGTCGACAAGCTGGTAGGCATGCAAGGCCCCGCGCTTTCCGACGCCCAATCCCACCACACCCGCACCGCTCGCACCCGGCTTTCCACTTTGAGCTCGCGCGAGCGGGAGATCGCCGGGTTGGTAGCCCAAGGCTTGAATAATCAAGACATCGCCGACCAACTGGTGGTGTCCCTGGCGACGGTGAAGTCGCATATGCAGCATATTTTGAAAAAGATCGGCGGTACCAGCCGCGTGCACATCGCCATTGTGGTCTTAGAGGCGCGTGGCTGAGGACGGAGAATCCTCCCTGCGGGGGATACCGCGCTGGCGGCGGGTCGGCTTAGACTGGTGCGCGTTATGAAGTTGTTCCGAAAATCCGACGAGATGCTCCAGCGCCCGCTGTGGCAGAAGCTCATCATTGCGGCGGTGGCAGTGATAGGCGATTTTGCCGTCTTTTCCGTCCGGTTTAGCGAGAGCGACGGATCGCCCGAAAGGCTGTTTATTTTTTTCGCGGCGACGATCGGAACGTGGATCTTATTGCCGTTTGCTCTCCGGCATGCTGCGCGGGAGCGTGACCCGCGCAGCGCACAGCCCGGCCCGCGCAGCGCGTTGGTAGCGGCGACGATCATTTCCGCAACGGTGTCGATTGCTGAGTCCCGCCCCTCGGTATATATAGCGGCATTTTCTGCGGCCTCGCGCCGCAGCCGGTTGTGGATGGCGACGGTATGTGCGGCCATGGTGGCCTCGGAGTTAGTCACTCTCGATTTATCTCGAAGCGAAGGGCTTAATGCTCCCGGGAAGCTGGGATTTTTCATTGCCATCATCCTCCCAGCAGTAGTGGTTTTAGTCGTCGGGTTGGTTCGCTCGAACCAAAAAGAGCGCACGATTGCGCTGCAGG
Organism: Corynebacterium sp. LaCa_205; assembly: GCF_057458085.1. Taxonomy (NCBI): domain Bacteria; kingdom Bacillati; phylum Actinomycetota; class Actinomycetes; order Mycobacteriales; family Corynebacteriaceae; genus Corynebacterium; species Corynebacterium sp. LaCa_205. The sequence continues at coordinate 1,873,118 of NZ_CP190931.1, read as the reverse complement.
CGCAGGCGGAGCTCACGCATGAGGAAATGACCACTCGGGAGAATTTTGCGCGGCAGGAGGAACGCGACCGGATTGCGCGGGATATGCACGATACGCTCTCGCATCGGCTGAGCATGATTGCGGTCTACGCCGGCGGGTTGGCCTACCGCAAAGACCTAGATCCGGAAGAGACGCGGAAGTCCGCGCGCACGATTCGCGATGAAGCCGAGGCCGCCGTGGGGGATCTGCGTGAGGCGCTGCACTCGCTGCGTAGCGAGGGGCGCATCGATCCGCGCGAGGGCGTGGAATCGCTGGTGGAGCGTTCCCGCCGGGCGGGCATGGATGTGGAGGTGCGCTACAAGCAGGGCGCGGGGCCGCAGTCGCTGGCGGAGCTTAGCACCATGGGTGGCCACGCGCTCAACCGCGCGGTGCAGGAGGGCCTGACTAACGCCCGCAAGCACGCGCCGGGCGAGCCAGTGACCATCACCATCGCCGCGCTTGCCGACGCCCTCATAATCACCATGTCCAACCCCGTCGCCCCAGCTGGGAAGAAGGGGAGTGGGAACAGTGGCGGGTACGGGATCGTCGGCATGCGCGAGCGCGCTAGCGTTGTGGGTGGATCATTACAGGTACAGGACGAGGAAGGACGCTTCTCGTGGACTCTGCGCCTGCCTAGGAAGGAAGAAAAGTGAGTGAGATTCGGGTAGTGCTCGTCGACGATGAGCCGCTGCTGCGCCACGGGCTGCGCATGATCTTGGAAGGCGCGCCGGGCATTAGCGTCATTGGCGAGGCCGGAAACGGCAAGGAGGGAGTCGAGCTCATCCTGGCCGAGGAGCCGGACGTGGTGTTGATGGATATTCGCATGCCGGTCATGGACGGCATCGAGGCGACGGCGCAGCTGCATTCGCTGGCCGGCGCACGGGATATCCCGGTGGTGATGCTTACCGCCTTTGATACCGACGAATTCATCCTGCACGCCCTGCGCGCAGGTGCCGTGGGCTTTTTGTTGAAGACGACGGCGCCGGAGGCGCTGGTGGCGTCGGTAAGAGCGGCGTCCCAAGGCCAGCAACAGCTCAGCCCGAAGGTGCTAGAAAACCTGGTGGGGCTGGCGGCCACGCCGCCGCAGCCGGAACAAGAGATGATTCAGCCCAGCGGGCTGGCCGAGCTGAGCGAGCGCGAAAATGAAATCGCCCAGCTGGTGGCCCAAGGACTGAGCAACGCCGAGATTGCCGAGCAGCTATTCATCTCCCTGACCACGGTCAAGACGCACATGAAGCACATCCTGGCCAAGATCGATGGCACCAACCGGGTACACATCGCAATTGCGGTGCTCGGCGGCTAGTCGCGGCTGGGCTGGCCTGGGCAACTAAGGCCGGCGGAAAATGGCGGAGGCTAGGCCCACCAGCGCGATGACGCCGACGATAAGGGACGCCACCGGCCAGTACTGCGGGAAGTACTTGAGCGTGTAGCCGAATACTTGGCCGTCATCGAACTGCTGCCATAGCGCGAAGGGCATCCACCACAGCTTGGTTAGCGCCAGGATGGCGCCCACCAAGCCGGCGGCGACGCGGCTGCCTCCGCGGAGGAAGAAGCTCGCCGCAACCAGCAGTACGCCCGCAATGGTCAGGGCGAATAGGAGGGGAGTTTCGGTGCCCAGCGGAGAGCCGCGCAGCAGGAACTCGTGGTCGATTGCGTGTTGCTCGATGAGGGTATATCCATCGAGGACAACGTCGTCTGGGATTCCCATAGGTTAATTCTCCTTAATTGTGCCCGGAGCGGCTGGGGCGCCTGAGGTGGCATAGGGAAGGCCGACGGAAACGCGGAAATCTGCCACCCTAGAACCGGGTTGTACGTCAATTATAGACAATTCTGTCTTAGAGGGCGTAGTCTGAAACCCTTGACTCGATGCAAGGAGACAGTGTGAGTATTACCGGACTTCTCACAGGCATCGCCTTCGGTGCTGTGTTGCAGCGCGGGCGCTTCTGCGTAACCGGTATGCTGCGCGATATTTTCCTCAATAAGACCTGGCGCGGCTTTACCGCCCTGCTCATTTTGATTTCCGTGCATGCCTTTGGCCTGACTCTGTTGACAGGCACGGGCGTGCTTTCGCCGGAGATTAGTGATTTTAAGCCGGTAGCCGTCATCGTGGGCGGCTTCATCTTTGGCCTCGGCATTATCTTGTCCGGCGGTTGTGCGTCCGGCACGTGGTACCGCTCGGCTGAGGGACTCGTCGGCTCGTGGATTGCACTGCTGTTTTATGGGCTTTCGGCCGCGGCCATGAAGTCCGGCCCGCTGTCCGGTGCCAATGATTGGTTCAAGCAGTGGAGCCTCCCAGTTACCACCATCCACGGCGCGCTGCATATCTCACCGTGGATCCTGGTGGCGGTCCTGTGGGTCGTGACCTTCCTGCTGTGGCGCCACTATCGCGCCAAAGACGCCGGCCGCCCCAAGGTGGACCTGGGACAGCCGTGGTACGCCAAGCCGCTGAACATGAATATCGCGGCCGTGCTCGTTGGCATCATTGGCACGGTGGGCTTTGTGCTCTCGGCCGACGCTGGCCGCAATGGCGGCCTCGGCATCACCACGCCGACCGCGGACATCGTTCGCTGGACCGCCACCGGCGATTCCGCCCGTATGAACTGGGGCACCCTGTTGGTTATCGGCCTATTGGTAGGCGCGTTTATCGCCGCCAAGTCCGCTGGTGAGTTCCGCGTGCGCGTGCCCGATGCGCAGACCGCGACCCGCGCTATTTGGGGCGGCATCATGATGGGCGTAGGCGCGTCGCTGGCCGGCGGCTGCACCGTGGGCAATGGCATGGTGGAGACCTCCCTGTTTAGCTTCCAGGGCTGGGTATCGCTGTTCTTTATGGCCTTGGGCGTCGGTGCGGGTGCGCGCCTGTGGCTCAAGCCGAAGAACGCGCAGAGCCGTGAGCCGCAGCAGCCGCAGACCTACTCCACCGAGGAATCCGTGGATAACAAGGTGGCTTCCGCCGAGGATAAGGTACTGCCGAGCTTTGCCACTGCCACCGGAGCGGTAGCGCTCAAGACTAAGCCGCAGGCGAAGAACAAGGCCCGCGCGCTGGGCGGCGGGCGCTATGCGCTCGATACCCTCGGCGCGGTGTGCCCGTTCCCGTTGATCGAGGCCAAGCAGGTCATGGCGGAGCTGGAGACTGGCGAGGCACTGGTTATTGACTTCGACTGCACCCAGGCCACCGAATCCATTCCGCAGTGGGCGGCTGATGAGGGCCATGAGATTCGTGATTTCCATCGCTCGGGGGATGCTGGCTGGCAGGTCACGGTGGTCAAGGGCGGCTAATTACATCATTGTCAGCTACTATGTGGAGGCAGAAGAATCGAGCGTGATTCTTGTGTCTCCTTTGTGGTTTGAAAGAAGTTATCGCATGCCCGAGTTTGATGATAATTCCACCGCTGTTGCGGATATTTTGCATGCCTTCGCCGTCTTTGAGCGCGAGGAAGAACACCTGCTGGACGCGGAACTGCGCCTCAACGTCTATGCCAGCTAGGCCATGATTCGCGTCTTTGCTGCGTTATCGCCCTCGGCCGCCGCGCGCGAGCATTTGGTGCATACGCTGCGGCCCATCCATGCGGCAACTACTAATGAGCTGCGCTGGACGGATCCGGATAATTGGCATGTGACCATGGCCTTTTATGGCGATCAGCCCAATGATGCCGCGGCGGTGCGCGAGCACCTAGCCCACGCGGTGGCTGGGCGCGGGGCGTTGGATGTGCACCTGAGCGGAGCGGGGAGCTTTGAGCAGCGCACGTTGTGGGTGGGCGTCGGCGGGCAGGCGCGCGGTGTGCGGGAGTTGATGGCGCAGTGCCAGCTTGCCGACGTCCCCTTTAGCCACCACCGCCCCCACCTCACCGTCGCGCGCGCTGGTCGGCGGACCCGTGAGCTGTGGGCGCTGGCGGATTATGTGCGTGCTTTATCGGTGTATCGGGGGCCGGATTTTCGCGCGGACAGGGTATGCCTGATGCAATCGCACCTCGGTGAGGGCCGCGGCGGTGGCCCACGCTACGAAGTTATAGAGGAGTATCCGCTGTTTTAAGCGGCGCGGGCGGTGCGGATTTCGCGGACGAGGGAATCAAGCTCCGCGCGGGTGGCCGTGCGGTCCGGGTGGGTGGTGCAGAAATCTAGCAGGAAGTAACCGGCATGTTGTATGGCAATGTGCCGGGCCCAGAATTGGCGCACGGCATCCGGGTTATCCACGGCGAGGGACTGGATGGCGCGGCGCTCCGAGAGCAGCTCGTATTGCAGGTCGCGGCGCGCGGACAGTACGGCATCTGGGGTATTGACAAAGAGCAGGCCGAGCAGGGTGGCCATGGACTCCATCGCGCGGACCTGCAGGCGAGCCTGATTGCGCACGGGGGCGCTGCGCTGCCACAGCCATAGCACCGCGGTGGCGATGAGGATGGACAAGATGATTTCGCCGCAGCGGGCCTGGATGGTCGGCCACAGGGGACGGGTGGCGGAATTGCCCATGAGGAGGGCGAGCGGGGTGGAGAAGATAACGCAGATGGCGTAGTTCTTGGCCACGAAGATTTCGGCGCAGAATTGGCACGCGGCCAGCGCGAGCAGGAGCGTCCACCCTTGAATGCCAAAGTAATGGAGGATAGAAAACAGCAGTACGCCGACGACAGAGCCGAGCATGCGGTGGATGCCGCGGACAGTGCCCGGCACGTGATCGGGTCCCCATTGCAGCATGAGGAAGGCAGAGACCACGCCCCAGTCCGGGCGGTCGAAGCCGAGGGTTAGGCCCACCAGCACGGTAATGGCCGCGGAAAGGACCACCTTTTGTGTCGTGACCATGGCGTGCGAATCCCGGACCGCGGCGCGATACAACCGGTAGCGGCCGGTGGGGCGGGTGTGCGGGATGGCAGTGCGATCCGGATCGACGTCGGTGACATTATCGGTGAGCTGATCGGAGTCGGCGCCCAAATCCAAGGCGCGATTATGCGCCACGATGGTGTGCTGGGCCGCGAGGGTGCGCTCTACTAGGTGGGCGCCCTGGGAGTCGATGATGCGGCCGCCGCGGATAATGCGGGCGTCGGAAAGCGCCTGCCAGGCAGCAAAGAGCGCGGTCTGCGCCTGGTGGTGGCGGGCCAAGGAATCGTCGCGGTCATCTTTGAATGCGGCCGCGGCCTTTTCCAGTGCGGCGACCGCGCGGCGCTCGGGGCCGTGGGAGTCAATAAGCGCCGGCGCCATGCCGAGCACGAGGCTGGCTACCATGCCGGTCAGCGCCCAAAAGAGCAGCTGGCCCACGGTGACATCGGTGCGCGCAAGCATCACCGAACCGCCGCCGACCATGACCAAGAAGAAGGTGCCCGGCGGCGGCAAGCGCAGGGCATTTTGGGCAAAGCCGCACACGGCGGCCAATGCCGTGGTGTATAAGCCTGCCAGCAGCAGCCACCAATGGCCGTGGCCAGGCGCAAAGATGAGGTGGCCTACTAGCACGCCCACGGCCGCGACGGTAATGAGTGCGGTGCCGGCGGTGAGCATGACGCGGGGGCGGGTGCGATAAGGGTGGCCCTCGCCAAAGATGACGGTGAACGCGCCGGTGGAAATGAGCAGGATGGCGTAGTCGTGGCCGGTCAGCAGCGCGATGGCGCCGGGAATGAGAATCGCCAAGCCCGCGCGCAGGGCACTGGGCCAGCGCACCGAGGCGCTATTAAACGTGGTGAGTAACTGGGTGGTGCTGGGGCGCTGCGGGATGGGATAGTCAAGCTGGGTGGCCACGGAGCAGCAGGATCCTTTCTCGGCGGAGTTATCTGACCCGACTACCTTACGCCCGAAGCCACCCGCTTTACATGTCGGCGGCCGCGATGAGCCGGCGCGTGTAGTCCGTGCTGGGCGAGGACCATACGGAGTCGGTCGCTCCGTGCTCGATGAGCCGGCCGCGGTCCAGGAACGCGACGCTATCGCATAGGTGGCGCACCACCGCGAGATCGTGGGTGACAAAGAGCAGGGTGAGCTTGCGCTTGGCGATGACCCCCGCCAAAAGCTCCAGCACCTGGGCGCGCACCGACATATCGAGGGCAGAGACAGCTTCATCGGCCAGCAAGATATCCGGCTCGCCGCACAGTGCGCGGGCGATGGAAATGCGTTGGCGCTGGCCACCGGAGAACTCGTGCGGGAAGCGATCGAGGCTCTCGGCCGGCAGGCCGACCTCCTCAAGCGCGGCCGCGGCGCGAGCGCGCTTGTCGGCCTTGCTGGGACTGCCGGGGATGGCCTCTGCGATGGATTTCCAGACTTTCAGCCGCGGGTTAAGCGAGCCCTGCGGGTCTTGGAAGACCATCTGCACGCGGCCGCGGACGTCGATGTCACCGCTCGTGGGCTGGTCGAGCCCGGCGATGAGCTTGAGCAGGCTGGTCTTGCCCGAGCCGGAGCCGCCCACGATGCCGAGGCGCTCGCCGTGGTGCACGCGCAGGTCGATGCCATCCAGTGCGGTATGTGCGGCGTGGACCTTGCTGACCCCGCGTAGCGTCACCAGCGCATCCTCCTCCGCCGTGGCAGGAGAAAGGCTCAGCTCCGGCGGCCGCGAGGAGGCGATGAGCGTGCGGGTATAGGGATGCTCGGGGTGGACAAGCACGCGCTCGGTGGGACCGGATTCCACCACCGCGCCCTGGTGCATGACTAGGACGTTGGGGCACATGCGGCGAATAACGCCCAGGTCATGGGTGATAAAGATCAGAGCGGTGCCGTGGGCCTTGGTCACCCGCTCGATAACGCGCAGCACGCCATCTTGGGTGGTGGCATCCAGCGCGGTGGTTGGTTCATCGCAGATGAGGAGGTCGGGGCGCCCGGCCATGGCCATGGCGATGAGCACGCGCTGGCGCTGCCCGCCGGAGAGCTGATGCGGGAACCGGGAGGCGACATCGGCGGCTAGGTCCACCTCGTCAAGCGCGGCCGCGCAATCGCGCACCCCGGCCTGGGAGAGCTGCGTGCCTATGCGCATGAGCGGATCCAGCGCGCTCATCGGCTCTTGGAAGACCATCGCCATGGTGGACCCGCGCAAGGGGCGGATGCGGGCATCGCGCGCGCCGATCACCTCGGTCCCATCCACGGTCACGGAGCCGTTGGCGCGCACCCCATCGGGCAGAAGGCCCATGATGGATAGCGCCGTGAGGGACTTGCCGGAGCCGGATTCACCAATGATGCCGAGCTTCTCGCCGGCCGCGAGCTCGACGTTAATGGGGCCTAGCAGGGCAGTGGTGGACCCGGTGGCGGTAACCGTCAGGTCATCTACGTGGAGCAGGCTCATCGCGCGGATCCTTTCAGGCGGGGATCGAGGAGGTCACGGAGGGCGTCGCCAAGCAGGTTAAAGCCCAGCACCGTGGCAGCAATGGCCAGCCCCGGCCAGAAGGCCTGCAGGGGAGCGGTGCCCAGCAGCGACTGGGAATCTTGCAGCATGCGGCCCCAAGAGGCCGCCGGTGGGGCGGTGCCCAGGCCGAGGTAGGACAGGCCGGCCTCGGCCAGGATGGCAAGGGCGAAATAGACGGAGGCCTGCACGATGAGCAGCCCGGTGAGGTTGGGAAGGATATGGCGCAGCGCCACCTTCCAACCCGGCACCGCGGAAATGCGCGCGGAGGAAATAAAGTCCTGCGTGATAACCTGCAGCGTGCCTGAACGCGCCACGCGGGCGAAGGAGGGAATGCCGGCGATGCCGATGGCAACCATGGCAGTCAGCGTCGAAGGGCCCCACACCGCGCCGGCAATAATCGCCAACAACAGCGCGGGGAAGGCAAGCAACAGATCCGCGCCGCGCATCACCAGGGCATCTACCCATGTGCCGCGGCGCATGCCGGCCAGGATGCCCAAGGGCACGCCCACGAGGGCGGCGATGCCCACCGCCACCAGACCGACAAAGACCGTAATCTGGGCTCCCGCCATGATGCGGGAGGCGGTATCGCGCCCAAAGCGGTCCGTGCCCAGGAGGTGCTCGGCGCTGGGACCGGCAAGGCGCACATCCGGGTGCGCCAGCGTCGGGTCATAGGGCGTCCACACCAGCGAAAGTAGCGCCACCAGCACCGTGGCGGCAACGAGGAAGGCGCCCAGCCAGCCAGAAAAACGCAGCTTCATTATTTCTCACCTGCCGTGATGCGAGGATCGATGAATCGGTAGGCCACATCCGTTAAGGCATTGACCACCAAGGCGAAGGCAACGAGCAGCATGACCAGGGTTTGCACCGTGGTTAGATCGCGCACCGATACCGCGTCCAAAAGCATGGAACCAATACCGGGGATGACAAAGACGGATTCGATCACCACCGCACCCACGACCATTGTGGTTAGCTGCACGCCGGCCACGGTAAGCACCGGCAGCGCCGCATTGCGCAGGCCATGGCGCTTTAGCGCCTCCCACGGGGACTGGCCGAGCGCACGAGCGGTGCGGATATAGTCTTGATTCAGTACATCAAGCACCGCCGAGCGCACGTAGCGCGTCAGCATTGCGCCTTGCACCACGGCCAGCGCAATGACCGGCAAAATAAGGTGGCGAATAAACTCGCCTGCGCCCTGGTTGGGCGGCACCCACCCATTGGCCGGCAGCCAGCCCAGATGGACGGCAAAGATAGCCACCAGAATGATGCCGAGGAGGAAGCTGGGCACCGCAATGCCCAGCTGCGTGCCGGCCGAAACCACATCCGCGCCGCGGGTACGGTTGCGCAGTGCCAACCACATACCCACCGGGATGGCCCCGGCCAGCGCAAGCAGCATCGCTAGGCCAATGAGGATGAGCGTGACCTGGGCGCGGTCTAGCACTAGCGGCGTAATATCCTGCTGCGAGGACAAAGACTGCCCAAAACTGCCGGTAAATAGGCCTTTTATCCACTCCCAATATTGGGTAAGCAGCGGGCGATCCAGGCCCAGCGCAGAGCTGAGCTCGTCGACGGCCTCTTCTGTCGCATTCACCCCCAGCGCCACCCGTGCCGGGTTGCCCGGCACCGCGCGCATGAGCGCGAAGATGATGATGGAGGCTACAAAGAGCGTTAACGCAAAGCGCAGCAGCGGGCGTACGATGGCGCGCCCCGTGGTAGGAAGGGAACTCATCGGGCCTCCTTTTCGGTGTTATCGGCGGCGGCAGCTTTGGCGTCCGCGTCCGCGCCGGCAGAAGTCAGGTCGCGCAGGATGAGCGCGTCGGTGACCTGATTCGGATGTAATCCGCGCACACCAGCGCGGGTGAGCACGATATTGGGCATATTCATTAACGTCAGCGCGCCAGCATCCGCCATGATCTGGTCCACGGCCTGCGCCATGAGCTTGGGGTAGTCCTTTTCGGGTGCGGAATCGGCTTGGGCCAAAAGCTCGCGGGTGCGCGGGGAATCGTAGTTGAGGTAATAATCCGGATCGCCGAACAAGGTGGGCACATCGCGCGGCTCCACGTGGGAGATGAGCGACATCTGATAGTCCTTAGCCCCTATCACCTGGCCTAGCCACACGGCCGGGAATTCGGCGGATTCCAGCGTCACCTTAAAACCAACCTCAGTAAGCTGCGAGTACAGCAGCTCGGCGACGGTCTGGGCGTAGGGTCGCGTCGGCGTGGTCAGTGTGATTTCGGCGCCTTTCGCGCCGGCCTCCGTGAGCAGCTGGCGGGCCTTATCTGGGTCGTAGTTGTAGTAGTGCTTGCCCTCGAACCACGGATCTGTGGGCGGGATCGGTGCGCCGCCGGTGTCCTTGGCCATGCCATTCCACAAAATGTCATTGGCCGCCGAGCGGTCCACGGCATAGGCCACGGCCTGGCGCACCCGTGGATCGTCGAAAGGCGCGCGGGCATTATTCATGGACAACAGCACCTCACCATTGGTGGTGCCGACCTCGGTAGCGATGCCCTCTTTGACGTCATCAAGAAGCTCCGGGTTTTGCACGCCCAAGACCACGTCTACGCCGCCGGCCTGCAGTGCATTGACCGAGGAGATGGTATCCGGGAAATAGCGCACCGTGACATCCCGCGCGGCGGGCTTTCCCCAATATTCGTCGCGAACGTGCAGCTCTACGAATTCCGAAGGCGCAAAGCGGGACACCTCATAGGGGCCGGTTCCCACTGGCTGCGCGGCGAGGTTATCCATGCCGTGTGGCGTCATCATCGCGCCGGTGGCCGTTCCCATGGACCATAGCCAGCCATTGGACGGCTGCTTGAGGTGCACTTTTAGCGTGTGATCCTCGGCTGCGGTGACCTTGTCTACCGGATCCATGGCGGCGGCGATTCCGTTGGTCCATTTCTCGCGCACGTAGTTAATGGAAAAGGCGGCGGTCTCAGCGTTAAAGGCATCGCCGTTGGAAAAGGTGACGCCCTCGCGCAGGTGGAAAGTATAGGTACGGGCATCGTCACTAATATCCCACGAAGTGGCAAGTCCTGGGGTAATGGAGCCGTCTTCATCGATGCGCACGAGGGTCTCGTAGACGTTATCCATAAGCACTGCGGGAATGGCGGCGCCACCGGTGGTGGTGAAATCCAGCGAGGTGGCGGCCGATGTAGAGGCCACGGTGAGGGCAGAAGGTGCGGTGTCGCTGCCTGCCTGGGTGGTATCAACCACCGCGGTATGGCCCGCGGAACATGCCGATAGTGTTCCTACAGCGGCCGCCATGGCGAGACTGCACAGCGCCCTACTGGCGCAAAATCTTCTCATAGAAAGTAGGGTAGCCGGTGGGTATAGCTGCCGTGAAACTTATGCAAAATTTCCAGGTGTGGGGATAACTTCTAGGGGTGAAACGCCCCCGCGCACGCTATTCATCGCCAGCTTCATGCGGTCCGCTCGGTAGAGATAGACCGCCAATTCCACCGGCTCGCCGGAGTGGTTGGAAATCTCCATCTGCAGCCGCCACAGCGGGGTACCCGTAGTCACGCCAAGCGCTTCGGCGTCTTCGGCATTGGCTTCCTCCAGTGTGAGTTCGCGGCGCACATTATCAAAGTCCACGCCGCAATCGCGCAGGCGCGCATGAATGGAGCCGGCATCCGCATCGAAATCTAGGATGTGCTTTCCCACCACCATGGGGAAATACATCCGCTCGATGGCAATGGGGTGGTCCTCGGTATAGCGCACGCGGTGGACAAATACGACATTTTGTTCTGGGTCTACGCGCAGAAAGCGGCTGATATCCCGCGGCGCGCGGCGGCGAGCCAGCCACAGGGTGTGCTGCTGCGGATTCACGTCATATTCGCTTAGCCAACTGGAAATGGAATAGATGGACTCAAAAAGCTCGGCCTGGGTGGAGGCCAAAACGGTAGAGCGGCGCCCGCGGCCAGAGGACACCAGCCCTTCGGCCCGCAAAGCCGCTACCGCTTGGCGCACGGGTCCGCGGGAAGAAGAAAACTTCTCGCATAAATCTGCTTCGCTAGGTAGAAAATGGCCTGGTTGCAGCACGCCAGAGCGGATCTGTTCTCGCAGGTAGTCCGCGATCTTTTTATGTTGCTGTTTATCGCGTGGGCTCATTCAACCTTTGTCCTTAGTTTCTCCGGGGCCTTTCCCAGCGGAGCGAAACACAGTAATGCTATTCCATTTTGCAAAGGCGCGCTAATGCAATGAAGCTACCGAGCATGCGAGCCCCGCCCGGTCGAGGGGAAAGCAAAGGAAAAGGCCACGCGCCGTCCGACCAGCGCCGAGTTAGTAGGCGAGCACGCTAGGCTAAGTGTCCGTGGACGAGAGCACCGAAACGATTGAAGTACGCGCGGCCAGCGGCAGCGTGCGCCTAGGCAAGGCGGTAACGGTGGCGGTCATCATCGCCGTTGCCCTGCTTGTAATCGGTGGGGTGCTTATTTACTCGGCGCTGCAGGAACCGGCTGGTACGCGCCTGCACTTCGTTTATCTCATTGCCGCGCTCATGCCCCTAGGCGGGGCGTTGTGCGCCATGTTGGCGGTGGTGGCCTCAGGGCGGCGCAGGACGCGTCCGGTGCTGCGCATCGGTGAGGAGATTTCCTTGCCCCACCAGCGGACCAGTTTCGTCGCCTCCGAGCTAGAGCGCGTGCAGTTCTATTCGCTCGAGTCGGATCAGAATTTTCTTGCGCTAATCCCAGGCGGGGTGCACGTTTCTACCTTGGCAGAAGCCCAGCGGTATTCGGCCCGCCTGCCGGAGCAGGCGAACCTGGGTCCGCGGGAACTCGAGGGAAAGCTCCGGGAAAGGTTTCCCGGCATTCCCATCGACCACCTGGGCCAAGTGCGGGCCGAAGACTAGCTCGGGGTGCCGGCTACGCGTGCCGGATCGAGCTGCCAGCCCTGCGCGAGCAGCTGCATATTCTTGATTACTTCCTCGTGCGAGCTGGACTGTAGCGAGACCATGAGCTCATCGGCCTTGGCGTGCTCTTGGAAGGTATCGAGGTAGGCGGCCACCTCGTCGGCGGTGCCGACGGCGGAGTACTTCAGCATGTCTAGGATCTGCTGGCCCTGGTACGAGCCGACGATCTGCTCTACCTGCTCATCGGTGAGGTGCTTGCCGCGGCCGGCGAAGGCCTTGACGCGGTTGAAGCACACGCGCTCGTATTCTTCCTGTGCCTCTTGGGTGGTATCGGCGGCGGTGACGTTGACGCCGGCGATGACATAGGGTTTGCTAAAACGCTCGGAGGGCTGGAAGTGCTCGCGGTAGTAGGTGGTGGCCTGCTCGAGGTGCTGCGGGGCAAAGTGGGAGGCAAAGGCATAAGGCAGGCCGAGCTTGGCGGCCAGCGAGGCGCCGAACATGGACGAGCCCAAAATATAGATTGGCACGTTGGTATTCGCACCAGGAATGGCGCTGACCCCAGGGATATAGGACTTGCCCTCGAGGTAGGAGTTGAGCTCCTTGACGTCCTCGGGGAAGCGCTCGGCAGAGTGGGCGTCACGGCGCAGCGCGCGGCCCAGGGTATTCATGTCCGTACCGGGGGCGCGGCCCACGCCCAAGTCAATGCGCTCGGGGTACATCTCCTCCAAGGTGCCGAATTGCTCGGCGATGACATAAGGCGAGTGGTTGGGCAGCATCACGCCGCCGGAGCCCAAGCGGATGCGCTCGGTCTTCGCACCGATGTGGGCGATGAGCACGGCCGGGGAAGAGGACATGATGGACTTCATATTGTGGTGCTCGGTGTACCACATGCGGGAGTACCCCAGTTTTTCTGCTTCCTGTGCCAATTGCACGGAGCGGGCAATGGACTGGGCCGGGGTTTCGCCCTCATAGATGGTGCAGAAGTCCAAGACGGAAAGATGCGCGCGTTCGGTCACGGGGAGGGCCTTCCTTTGCTTCGGTGGATGCTCTATAAGTTTTCTCCTTCCAACGGTACGCGCCACCCGACTATTCCGGGCGGGGCCATACAGCAAGGCTGCGTGGGGAGCTAGAGACGCACAGAAAACTCCCCTCCGCCTCGGCGCTGCGGGGCAGCGGAGAGAGGGGAGGGGAGTGTGGAGGAAGCGAAAGGCGACTAGGCCTCTGCGAGGGCCTCAGCCTCGGCCGGTTCTTCCGCTTGTGGGTTGGCGGCGGCGTGCTTCTCGCCGGCCTTGGTAGCGATATCGACAACGAGGCCGATGACTGCCGCGATAGCGGTAGGAACAATCCAGCCCAAGTCCACGGACTGGCCGGGCGCCAGGCTCAAGAGGGGATCAAGTGCGTCGGCACCCCAACCCTGGGCGGCGATGACGGACAGAGCCGACCACAGCACCGATACCCACAGCGCCAGCCGGTAGGTCCAGTAAAAGACGACGGACTTTTTCACCATCGGCTGGATCAGAGTGAGAGCGATGAGGGAGATGGCCGGTGGGTACAAGAAGGTGATGAACGGAACCGCGATAGACAGCACCGTATCCAGGCCCTGGAAGGCAAAGAGGATGGACAGCGCGGTAAATAGGCACGCCCATACGTGGTACTTGACCTTGGGCATGAGCATCTCAAAGAAGGCCGAGGTGGAGGTGATAAGGCCCACCGCGGTGGTCATGCAGGCCAAGATGACGATGGCAGAGAAGACGGCTTGGCCGATGGTGCCCATGGTGAGATTGGCGGCGTCGGCAAGCAGGGGCGCTCCCGACTCATAGGACTGGCCATTAGGAATGGTTTGGCCTACCCAAGCCAGACCGAGGTAGATGGCGGCCAATAGGCCGCCGGCCACAAGTGCGGCGGTGATGGTGCCGTTGACCAGGGACTTGCGGGTCTTAAAACCCTTGGAGCGCAAGGAAGCGACAATCACGATGGAAAAGGCCAAGCCGGCAATCGCGTCCATGGTGTTATAGCCCTCGAACAGGCCGGTGACCATGGGGGAAGAAGAGTAATCCTCAGTAGGGGCCTGGGGATCGCGACCGTTGCTAAAAGCGGCCAAAGTGATAAGGACGATCAGCAGCGCTACTAGGGCTGGGGTAAGGAACTTGCCCAAGGTATCGATGATGGTGTTTGGGCTCCAGGCCAGCACTAAAGCGATAAGGAAGAAGATGATATTGAAGATGCCATTGGCCATCGTTCCTTCCCAGCCCAGAAGCGGGGTGATGGCGGTTTCCATAGAAACGGCGCCGGTACGCGGCAGGGCGTAGAAAGCACCGATGGCCAGGTAGGCCATCACGGAAAAGACCAGGCCGAAGAGGGCGCCGCCGTTGGAGCTCAAATCGCGCACGGAGCGGCCAGAAATGGCAACGGCAATAATAGCTAGGACCGGAAGGAGCACGCCGGCGGCCAAGAAGCCGAGGACGGCGGGCCAAAAGTTGGTGCCGGCCGAAACGCCCACCATGGGCGGGAAGATGAGGTTGCCGGCGCCGAAGAACATCGAAAACAGCATCAGCGACGCGATTACGATGGTGGCGCCGGGCTTAGAGGTGTTTGACGCAACTGGGGTAGCCATTGTGGCTCCTTAATTTTCCATGTACAGCTAGAATGCGAGGAAGCTTCCCCATTCCGCCGAGGGTGGTGGCGGAGGCGGGGTGCCTCTTCACGGTCCGAGGTGGCGGGTCACGCCTGTTCGTGTAATGAGACATTACCGCCCACATGGTGAGAAATCAAAGTGTGGGGGTGACGCAGAATACATGGTGGCCCAGCAGGGCCGGCCTAATCGAGGGCCGCGAAGGCACGCTCCATGCGGTCGAGTGCCTCTTCTAAGATCTCGCGTGAGGTAGAGAAATTCAACCGTGCATGGCCCGGGCCGCCGGTGCCAAAGGTATCGCCCTCATTAAGCGCTACCTTCGCATTCTCCCGCAACCACTTGGCCGGCTGCGGGTTGCCGCCGATAGCGGTATCGGCAAAATCCAACCACAGCAGGTAGGTGGCATCCGGCTTGCTGGTCTTGAGGCCTGGGATGCGCTGAGGCAGCTCCTCCACCAACCAATCGCGGGTCTGCCGCAGGTACGCTATTTCTTCATCGAGGAAGTCGCCGCACTCGCGGTAGGCAGTCTCCGCAGCAAGCACGCCTAGAGTGCCCGTGCCATCCTTGGCCACGCCTGTAAGGCCATTCCACGTGTGTACATCGGCCGTGTTGGAGAAAATGATCTGCGCGCACTTGAGCCCGGCAATATTAAAAGCCTTGGAGGTGGCGGTTACCGTGATGGTGTGCTCTGCGGACGCCGCGCTAAGCGACGCCACCGGGATATGCCGCCCCTCATAGACCAGCGGGGCGTGGATTTCATCGGCCAAGATGCGCGCGTCATACTTTTCCGCCAGTTCTACCAGGCCGGTGAGGTAGTCCTCGTCCAAGACGCAGCCGAGCGGATTATAGGGATTGGCCAGCAAAATAGAGCCCGCGCCCGCTTGGAAGGCGCGCTCAATATCGTCGAGCTCCAAGCTGGTCTCGATCTTCTCGCGGCCCGCAGTGCGTGGTAGCTCCAAAAGCGGTGGGTAGGAAGGAACTGGCACGATCACGGGGGAGTCCTCGTGGGTGAAGTACTGCACGCCGAGCAATAGGCCGCGCACTACATCGCCGATCCAGAAAATATGGTCGGAGTTGGGGCGCCAGCCGTAGCGGTCGTTGTAGAAATCGGCCACCGCTTCGCGCAGCCCCGAGGCCTTGGGCGCTGGGGTATAGCCAAAGGATTCCTTATCCACCATGTCTTCCAGTGCCTTCTTTACGGCGGGCGCGGTGGGGAAATCGGACTCCGCGATCCACAGCGGCAGGACGTCTTCCTCGAAGACGGTCCACTTGCGGGTTCCGCGGGCTTGCAACTCTTCTAGGCTAGGAAACTCCATGGCCATAACCATAACGCGAAGCCCGCGGCCACCCCAGCGCTTTTATGCGCTTTTATTCATCTGCCTTGTCGGCCCACCGGGAGTCCTCCTCCTCGTCTTCGGATTCGGAGGCAGGGCCGGAGACAAAGCCATACTTCTTCAACCGGCGGCGGTCCGCGGCCGAGGTGGATTGGGTGAGCTTGAGTAGCTCGGCATAAATGCCACCGGATTGCGCCAGTTCGGCCGGCGAGCCCATTTCATCTATGCGGCCGCGATCCAGGGTGATGATGGTATCCACATCCGCGATGGTGGACAGGCGGTGGGCAATAATGAGCGTGGTGCGGTCCTTCATCAGCTCATCTAGGCCGGCCTGCACGGCGCGCTCGGACTTGGTATCCAGCGCCGAGGTGGCCTCATCCAGGACCAGGATGGGCGCGTCCTTGAGCATGGCGCGCGCCACGGAAACGCGCTGCTTCTGCCCGCCGGAAAGCTTCAGACCGCGCTCGCCAATGACCGTGTCATAGCCGTCCGGGAAGGCTTGGATGAACTCATGGGCATTGGCCCGCTTGGCGACGTCCACGATTTCCTCCTCCGTCGCCCCCGGCTTGCCATAAGCGATGTTCTCGCGAATGGTGCCGGAAAAGAGGTAGGACTCCTGGAAGACCACGCCCACTGAGGCGCGCAGGCGTGAGGCGGTGAGATCGTCTACTCGGTGCCCCAGTACATCCAGGTGTCCGGCCGAGGGATGGTAAAGGCCTAGCAAGAGGTTGACCAACGTGGACTTGCCGCCGCCGGACTCGCCCACGAGCGCCACCTTGTGGCCCTCAGAGGCGGCGAAGGAAATATCCTCCACCACGGGCTTGCCCTCCTCGTAGGCGAAGGAGACGTGATCAAAGGAGAAGACCGGCGCGCCGGGTGTGGGCTCCAGCGGGCTGACCGGGGTGAGGTCGAGCTGCGGGGTATGCGAACCGGTGGTGGCCGCAACCAGCTCGCGCGGGGCGGTGGGCTCGAGCTCTTCTTCCATGACCTTGAAGTAGTCCTTGGAACCGGCGATGGCGCGCTGGGCGGTATCGACAATCCAACTCATCATAAAGACCGGCTGCTTCGCACTGGAGACCATCTGCAGCAACATGACCATATCGCCCAAGGAGAAATGCCCCTCGAGCGTGCGCCAGAAAATTACGCCGTAAATGCCGAGGAAGATAATGGCCATGGCTAGGCCACGGAAGGTATCCATCATGTGCCACCAGCGCGACTGCGGCTTGGTGGTATCGACCACGGTGCGGTAACGCTTGGCAAAGTGGGAAAGCTCGCGGGTTTCGCTCACGAAGGATTTAGCCACCTTGACCTGGCCAATGACCTCCGCGAAGCGGCCGTTGGCGACGTCAATATTCTCGTTCTTGACCGCCTCAAACTTCTGCCAGCGCTTCGAGGTGAGCGCGGTAAGCCACATATAGACCGGGAAGAGCAGCGCGAGCAGGATGGCCAGCGGCCAGTAATACCACGCGGTAATGGCCAGCACCGCGAGGGTCTGGATGATCATCGTAAAGAAGTTATTGGCAAAGGACTGCACGAACTGCGTGATATTGGCAATCGAGCGATCCAGCCGGGCGATGATCGTGCCGGTGACCTGGTTATCGTAATAGCCCTGCGGGAGGGCCAGCAGCTTGGCAAAGTAGCGCGTTGACAAAATCTCGCGCAGCCGCGAGACCATGACATCGCCGATGTAGCCGCCGATATTGCGGAAGAGGGCATTGGCGGCGTCGGCAAGAAAAAGCGCCACCGCCAGCAACAGCACCGTGCGCAGCGCATCGCCCAGTGGGGCGTCGTTCTGCAGGGCGTCCACGATGGTATCGGTGGCTTCGCGCGTCAAAAACGGCGAGACTAGTGCAACGACCGCAGTGATCGTGGCGGTCAGCAGCACGCCCAGGTAAAAGGGCCACAGGGCGGAGGCACTGCGGGTAATGCGCAAAATGGAATTCATAAGTAGACCACACTCACTTCGAAACGGCGGTTAGTGCGCGGAATTAGGGAAAAGGAGGGAGAGATTTAAGCGACTGCCCAGTATGCCACATGCGGCGTTAACGAGCGTAAATACTTAAGTTCAGGGAGGTTTAGGCTAAGGTACTTGTGCAGAAATACAACAATCTTCGCGTGCAAAGGATCCATCCACGGTGAAAATTTCCCACACACTCGGCGCGGGCGTAGTCAGCGTACTCGCCGTGACCCTGACCGGATGTAGCGTTCTCCAGCCGGAAGAAACCGGGCTGGGGGACCATATCACCGTCTCCAGCTCCGAAGAGGCCCCGTACGAGGCCAAGGACACCGACGATAAGGAAGTCACCTCTAACCTGGCCGAGCCGGTAGAGGATAAGGGCCTGGGTGTGAGCTGGGAGTTGCAGGGTGTGTATACCGATAGCAACACCGGTGGCACCGTAGTGACCATTCTGCTCAAGAATAAAAATGATGTGCCCCTGCCTGTCGACGCCTTTGAAGACCCCACCCTGGAGCGTGCCGACGGCAACGGCGGCTGGGCCAAGATCAACTCCTTGCCCTATGACAAGGAATCTGCCCCAGACGTGGAGCCCCCGGGACTCGATCTCCCGCTGGGTGCAGGCGCTTCGGTCAACCTGCAGTACCGCTTTGACGTGACGCCTGGCAACCTGTGGAATGCGCGCTTGCACATTGGCAACGTGACCTGGGTAGGAGACCTTAATCTATGACGGAACTTGTAGTCTTGGCCTCTGCCGAGGGCGAACCCATCGGCACCGCTCCCAAGGCCGAAGTTCATACCACTGATACCCCGCTGCACTTCGCCTTTTCTGCCTGGTTGACCTGCGGTGGCAAGGTGCTGGTCACCCGCCGCGCCCTGAGCAAGCGCACCTGGCCCGGCGTGTGGACCAATGCCTTTTGCGGCCACCCCGCACCCGGCGAGGAGACCGCGGATGCGGTGCTGCGCCGCGCTTCCTTTGAGCTGGGCATTGCGCCGGCGGATCTGTCCGCCCCGCGGCTTATTCTGCCGGACTTTTCCTATCGCGCGGTGGATTCCTCCGGCACGGTAGAAAATGAAATCTGCCCGGTATATACCGTTGAGCTTGCTGCCGACGCCACCTGGGAGCCCAACCCTGACGAGGTAGATTCCTACCAATGGGTCGAGCCAGCAAACCTCTTCGCCGCCGCCGATGCCATGCCTGGTGTTTTTAGCCCGTGGATGATTGACGAGCTCGCGGATAGCGCGCTGCGCGCCGCGTTGTAATTTTCGGCGCCCGCTACACCCCAAGTTCGTCGTCGTTGTAGAAGGCCGCGGCCACATAGTCCAAGGTGGCATAGGCTAGCCGACGCTCTCCCGTATCCAGGTTGAATTCCAACACCTGGTGGTCATCGCCGTAGCCGGGGAAACCGGGCTCGCCCGTGGTGGCATAGTGGCGCAGCCACTCGTTGAGCTCACCGGCCGGGGAAGCGTCGGTCTCCTCGCCTCCGCTGCCGCCAAAGAGCGGGTCTAACTCGGCGCAGTGCACCGCGGGGGCTTCGGTCCGGGTAAATTCCATCATCCAGGTCGGGCCTGGAGCCTCCTCGGCTACCTGCGCGGTCCAGCGGCGCACGGCGGCATCACCAATGAGCCGGCCCATTGGCCGCTGCGGATCGACGTAGTGCGCTAGCTGCTGCCACTGTTTGAAACGATCGTGTGACATCCCGAACTTGGGCGAGAGGTAGCTGGTAATAAAGCCGGCAAACGCCATCTTGTCTATGCGCTCGGCCGCGGGCATGGTGTAGAACTCATCGCGGGTGGAGGTCACCACGATAGGGATATCCGCTAGTTCTTCGGCGCGCAGTGGTGCGGGGCCCAAGGCGACGTCGAAGCGGTACTTCTTGCGGAATTTGGCATAGCCCTTGGCCAGTGATTCAGGATCCATCTTTTCCAGCGCCTGGCGCGTTACCGGCACGCCGAGGGCGCGGCGCAGGTCGGTGATGCGATGCTCAAAGCGGTCGCGCGGGAAGGCCGGCGAGAGCGCCAGCACGCGGCGGAAACCGCCCCGGAAGTGATCGCGACGCGTCAGCCACAGGCTAATCGCCGCCCCGGCGGATTGGCCCACCAGGGTGATATTGGTCTTATCGCCGCCAAAGGCTTCGATATTGTCCTGCAGCCACTCCAAGGCCAAGAGGCAATCATCGATGCCGCGGTAGCGGTCCGCCTCGTCGCCGTCGAAGCGCGCAAAGCCGGCCAAGCCCACCCGGTAACCCACGTTGACCTGGACTACCCCATGACGGGCATTCTTCGTTCCCGTAAGCCGTGGGTCCTCGTGCGAGCCGTGCTCAAAGCGGCCGCCGTGAATATAGACCACGACGGGGCACTCGGCGGCGTCGGCAGGCGCGGTAATGCTCAGCGCAATGTCATTTGGGCGCGGCTCGCGGGCATCCTGGTCGCGAGTGCCTTGGAGCGGCTCGGCAGGCGAGTAGGGGCTGGGGATGGTGCTATAGCGCACCGAA
Organism: Corynebacterium sp. LaCa_205; assembly: GCF_057458085.1. NCBI lineage: Bacteria > Bacillati > Actinomycetota > Actinomycetes > Mycobacteriales > Corynebacteriaceae > Corynebacterium > Corynebacterium sp. LaCa_205. The sequence continues at coordinate 1,852,536 of NZ_CP190931.1, read as the reverse complement.
TGGAAATAATGCAGGCCATCGCGGCGCACGCCGGTGATTCGGCCGGAGGCGGTGGCGACGGTAACGGGAATCTGGGCGCTCGACATGTCAGCCAGATTACCGCGAGCAAGTAGAATAAGTAGCCATGGAGTGGTTGACGAGCTTGGGCAGCACGCTATCGCAATTGTTGGTGCAGGCGCCCGTGTGGATTCAAATGGTCATCGTGGTGGCCATCGCCGTGCCACTCATGGTGGTTATAGCCTGGTGCCTGATGTGGGCGGTTGACAGCGTGGCCAATCGGGCCGCCGGAGTGATTTCCCAGCAACGCAGCCGCAGCACTAAAGTAGACCACCATGGCTGAGGAAAATAACGAGCGCGCACGGCAAGAGCGCGCTGAGCTGCGCGCCAACCCCCGCGAGGGTCTGTGGGACCCCGAAGCCAAGCGCACCAGCCAGCCTTCCGCCCCGGCAACCACGCCCGGTGCCCAGCCGGCAAAGCGCAAGCGCGCCCTACCCAAGTCCCGCGTCTCTCTCACACTGTGGACGATGATCGCGTTGGTCATCGTCGTTGCCCTCATCGGCCTGTGGACCTAGGCGCGTCCACCGGCCGGCGAGGCCCAGGCCCAACGCTAGTCCTTACGGCTGGTTGCTGCTAAGCGCTGGAAGAACTCCAGACTAGGAAGATCCTCGATGAGCAAGGCGGTGCCGTTGGTATCGCACAGCGGCACGCACCAATTGGGATAAAGCTCGTGCGTGGTGCCCGGCTGATTCTGCGCACGCACATCGCCCACCATGTCCACCAAGCTGGTGCAGGCAAGTGCTGAAGGCGTGCCCGCAATATAGCGGTGCAACGCCACAGAGATGTCTTCCTCGGCGCCGCGGGAGGCACGCTCGGCCGGATCCACGAGGTAATCGCGCTGCGGCAGAAGGCCTCGGTCCGCTACCGCGCCCAATACGCGGGCCTGCCACTCGATGTCATCGCGCTGCTCGTCCTCGACCGAGCGGGTCAGCACGCCTAAGCGCGCGCGGAGCGAAATATGATCGCCGCGCAGGTACGCCAAGGTCGGCGGCAGATCGTGCGTATTAACCGAGGACAGCGCCAGCTGGCGGTACTTGTCCTGCGGCAGCGGGGAGTAGTCATCATCGTCGCGCTCAAACCACACGATGGAGGTACCCAGCACCGCCTTCTGCGCGAGCACGTCTTGTACCCACGGCTCGACGGTGCCGAGGTCCTCACCGATGACCACCGCACCGGCGCGCTGCGCCTCTAGTGCCAAGATGCCCACCATGGCTTCAAAGTCATAGGAGACATAGGTGCCCGTCAGCGGGCTGGCCATGCGCGGGATCCAGTACAGGCGGAAAAGGCCCAAGATATGGTCCACGCGCACGCCGCCAGCATGGCGGAGCACGGTGGAGAGCATCTCGCGCCACGGGGCATAGCCCGCGGCGGCCAGGCGCTGCGGGTGCCACGGCGGCTGCGACCAATCCTGGCCCTGCTGGTTATAGTCATCCGGCGGGGCGCCTACCGAGCACTGCGGCGCCAAATACTCAGTGAGGTTCACGGCATCGGCGCCGCCTGGGTGCACACCCACGGCAAGATCAGTCACCAGGCCCAGGCGCATGCCGGCATCGAGCGCGCGCTGCTGCGCGGCGGCCAGCTGCTCATCGCACAGGAACTGCAGCCAGGAATAAAAGCGCGTGAGCGTGTCCATGTCCAGGCCTTCGGCATGGCGCTGGCCCGACTGTGCGGCGGCGTCTTGTTGCGCGCACCAATACGCAAAATCGCGCAGGCCGCGGCCTTCCTCGCGGGCGTAGCGCACGAAGGCCTCTTCGCGCTCCGGGGAGGGCTGGTAGTTAAAGAGCTCGCGCAGCACCTGCAGCTTGGCCTCAAAAATGGTGTCGCGGTCAATCTCCTCGGCGCTGCGATTGCGCTGGCGAAACTCCTCGGCCAGCTCGCGCACATCATCCTGCAGGTCCTCCGGCAGGAGCTTGAGCTCCGGGATGGATTCGATGTGCAGGTAGAGCGGGTTGATAAAGCGCCGCGTGGTGGGCAGGTACGGCGAGTCCTCCACCGGCGGAAGCGGCTCGGCCGCATGCAGCGGGTTGACCAGCAAGAAATCCGCGTGCGGGGCCAACGTTTCTGCCAACTGCCCCAAATCCTGGAAATCGCCGATGCCCCAGGAGGACTCCGAGCGCACCGAATACAGCTGCGCCATCACGCCGCTAATGGGGCGCTCCACAAACTCATCGGCCGTAGAAAGGCGCGCCGGGGTGATAATTAGCGGGCAGGCATGCTTGCCGATGCCCCCAGACTCCAACACCAACTCGTGGTACCCCATGGGCAGATCGCCGGGGATGTGGAAGCTCGCCTCGCCCCACAGGGTGCCATCAACGTCAGCATCCGGGGCGTCATTGGGGTCTTGGTAGACCTCGCGGGTGCCTCCTTCCTCCAACTCAATGTGTATGTTGGCGGCATCGCCCGCGTGCACGTGGACCACGAACCCGCGCTCTTGGCCTTGGGGTGCGACAACGCAGTGGGGGAGGGGCTGGGAGGAGCGGTCCAGGTAGTCGTCGTAAAGCAGCTGCGTGAGCGCCGCATCGTCCGGATTGTCATCGATGGCCACGCCCAAGGCGCGCAGGGTATAGGCAATAGTGTCTTCAGCGACGTGGACGGGGAAACCAGACTGGGAGGTATAGCTGGTGGCCACGCCGTGGCGCTGAGCGAGTTCTTCAAGCAAGTCGCGGGTAGTCACAGGCCACATTGTGCCACGGGGACAACGCACCTGCTGGGGAACAGATTGGTACAGTAGGCGAAGATTAATAATTAGCTGTTCGAAAGGACACCGCGTGACCCTGCAAGAAGTGCATACCCCGGCGCAATTTACTATCGAGCCGGGCGAAACCTGCCTGACCGCCCTCATGGACACCGCGAAGAAGCGCCCTCACGGCGTCATGTTCACCCGCCCGGCTAACTACGAGTGGGTCAACGTCACGGGTAAAGAATTCATCGATGAGGTCTTTGAAGTAGCCCAGGGACTTATCGCCCTAGGCGTGCAGCAGGGGGATCGCGTCGCCCTCATCTCTGCCACCCGCTATGAGTGGTCCCTGCTGGACTTTGCCATCTGGGCCGCCGGTGCCGCCTCCGTGCCGGTCTACCCGTCCTCGTCCGCCTCCCAGGTGCGTTGGATCATCGAGGACTCCGGCGCCGTGCTCGCCATTACGGAAACCCGCGAGCACTCCGAGCTGGTAGAAAACCTGGTGCTGCAGGAAGACGGCGAACCCAACCTCAAGGGCTCCCCATCGCAGCTGCGCCGCGTATTGGAAATCAACTCCTCTGCCATTGACACCCTCAAGTTCGAGGGCCGCGGCGTGGCCGCCGACGAGGTCTACGCCCGCATCAAGGCGACCTCCACCGATGACCTGGCCTCCCTGGTTTATACCTCGGGTACCACCGGCCGCCCCAAGGGCTGCATCCTCACCCACCGCAATTGGCTGGCCCAGACCCGCGGCCTGTGCACCAATCCCATTGGTATCTTTGCCGTCCCGGGCAGCCATACCTTGACCTTCCTGCCGCTGGCGCACGTCTTTGCCCGCGCGGTATCCATTGCGGTGGCCATGCGCGGTGCCTCCCAGAACCACTGGTCGGACTTTTCCACCATTTCCATCGAGTTCGCCCGCTCCCGCCCGAACGTCATTTTGGGTGTGCCACGCGTCTTTGAAAAGGTGCGCAATTCCGCTGCTGCTAAGGCGGCCGATTCTGGCATTAAGACCCTTCTCTTTGAGCAGTCCGAGAAGGTTGCCATCGAATACTCCAAGGCTTTGGACAAGCCGGAGGGCCCGGATCGCCTGCTGAAGGCCAAGCACAAGCTCTTTGACAAGCTGGTCTATTCCACCATCCGTAAGGGCGTGGGCGGCAACGTGAGCTACTGCATTACCGGCGGCTCCGCCATGGGCCACGACCTGCTGCACTGGTACCGCGGCATCGGTATCCCGGTCTATGAGGGCTACGGCCTCACCGAGGTTGCCGCCGCGGCCGCGGTGGACTTTGTGGACCAGTCCATCGGCACCGTCGGCCCGCCCATGGGCGGCGTGACCTTCCGCATTAACGATGAAGGCGAAATCTGCATCAAGGGCGATATCGTCTTCCACGGTTACTGGAATAATCCTGAGGCAACGGCCGAAGCCCTCGAGGATGGTTGGTACAACACCGGTGACTTGGGCGAGATCGATGAGGACGGCAAGCTCGTTATTACCGGCCGCAAGAAGGATCTGATTGTAACGGCCGGCGGCAAGAATGTTTCGCCCGGCCCAATGGAGGATATCCTGCGCGGGCACCCGCTTATCTCCCAGGCCATGGTGGTAGGCGATGGCAAGCCTTTTGTCGGCGTGCTGCTGACCCTGGATCCGGATATTTTGAAGCGCTGGAAGCTGGACCACAATATTCCGGAAAACCGCTCGATGCGTGAGCTAGCCACCGACCCCACCCTGCGCGCGGAGTTGCAGGACGCCATCAACCAAGTCAATGCCACCGTCTCCCACGCGGAGGGCATCAAGAAGTTCTACATCCTTGAGTCTGACCTTACTGAGGAAGAAAATGAGCTGACCCCCACCATGAAGGTCAAGCGCAACGTGGTAGCGCAGCGTTATGCCGCGGCCATTGAGCATTTGTACAAGCGCTAGTCTGCGCGATGGGTACACCCGAGGACATGTCCTCGGGTGTTTCTTTTTGCCCTGCTTGGCGACGCCCCTTGTGCAGCTCACCCCGCCGCCCTCTGCTCTGGGCGGGCGAACCTGCCATAAACCTGTGAATGGCTTCGGAGTGTCGCGCGCCCGTGGCGGTGGATCTCGCATAGAGTCGTGAAGCGTTACAGCAAACCTCAACCTCTACTAGAGGTTAGAAATGGGACCGTGGAAGGAGTGGCTCGAAGCCAATGCACAAAATCGCCGCCGAGCTGCGCCACCGCGAGCTTACGCAAGAGATTTATAATATCGGCGACGAAGTCGCAGAATATCTCGAGCACCTCATTGAAGCCATCGAGGATTGGGACGAAGAGCTGTGCATGGATTGCCTGGCTGAGCTGGGCGATATCGTCGAAGATGCTCGCGTTGATTCCGGCCGGTGTGTAGGCGAGCTGATGGGCCTGCGCCAAGCATTGGTTTCCGGCGTGCGCTCCGGCACGATTTCCGCCGCTTCTTCCGGTGTGAACGACGTGGAAGAGCCGGAACAACTCACCCCGCGGCTGCTGGATGAGCGATTCCCCATCTCCAAGCCCATTGTGGTGCACGAGCTGGCCCAGTCCCTGCGTTACCGTACCCAGGCCGTGGCGGATTACCTGCGCGAGGTAGTCGAGTACGTGCTTGCGCAAACCGACGCCGTGGCCCGCAACCTCGACATGGTCTCCCTGCCGCACCTGTACAAGTGCACCGGCGAGTCCGCCCTCATCGCGGTGCAAGCGTGGAAGCACACGGTGCTTGATACCCACCCGGCCTATGTGCGCACGATGCGAGGGCATAACCCGCCGCAGTTCTTGGAGGAGCGTGCCCGCGTAGCGGCGGTGGTGGAAAAGGTTCGCGCCAAGCGCGAGGCGGCTCGCCGGGCTACAACTGCATAAATTATTGAGGCTTCCTTGTTTTAGACAAGGGGATGTTCACGGCCACCGAGATTCCCTCTCTCGGTGGCCGTTGAAGTTTCCAGTGGATTTATGCGTGGATTTCCGGAGGGATCTGCCCCAATTCGGGTAGGCATTTAGGAGAATTTTAGGTTAACAGCCGTTTCAGATGGTCCACGTTATGCCTGTTCAGCTGGTTGGTCCTGTGGCCAGCGATGTTGTTGCTAGGTCACCCTTAAAATTTAAGTAGAAAATACTCTTAGTGCGCTGTAAGGTATTTTCCGTCCACGCGAACGCCGTGCCCTAGCATCATCCACACGCGGCGCGCGCAATTAAATTCTTCAACCATATCTACAGGGAGTCAAACCATGGGCGCACGCCGAACTTCTCGCCTCATTGCCAGCGCAGTGGCCGTAGCCACCTTCTCTTCGATTACCGTTGTTCCTACCGCCGTCGCTGCCGAGGACACTACCTTCGTCGAAGAAAAGACCACCGACGATACCGTAAGCCTCAATGGCATCGAATTCGATGAAGAAGGCAATCTGCTCGAGAAAAACAACGCCGGCGATAAGGCGATGAAAGAACTCGACGCGGAAGACGATGCCGCCGATTCCATCACCCCATATGCTGTAGATGGTGCCGAGGAAGCCACCGAGACTCCGGCCCCCGAGAAGCCTGCAAAGCCGACCTCTCTTGATGAGCTCGCACAGACCGAGGCCTCCAATGGCGACGTGAACGTCAAGGTGGTTAAAGACGAAAAGAAGGACCAGCTGGTCTGTGAGGTGACTGATGCCCCTGAAAAGGAAGGCAACCTGCTCGACCTCAAGCTTGCCCTAGCTAAGGCCTTCTACGATGGCGGCGAGAAGATTATCAAGACCGTCTGGGAAATCATCCCGGTAGTCGGTGACCTGGTTCCGGCCGATTTCATCGATAAGATTTCCGGTAAGACCTGGGATGGCATTGCCAAGCTGGTCAAGGAAGGCGAGAAAGACAAGACCGTTACCTGGGACCTTTCCCGTGCCCAAGGCATGGCCATCGGACGTATCGATAATGCCGATGCCGATGTTGATATGAACAACCCGGATGCCGCTAAGAAGACCGTATCCGGCCTGCTCAAGTTCGCAGACGGTACCTTTGGCAAGGGAACCAAGGTTATCTTGAAGCTCTTTAATGCAGCCGTTACCATCGCCGGCTTGGTTCCAGGTGCGAACGTCGCTGGCGACCTGAAGCTGAGCAAGGATCAGCAGAAGAGCATCGAAGACTCCCTGAACAATATCTCTACGGCGGCCTCCGACCTGGCAGCCGTCAACGCTCCGGCCGGCCAGCTGTGCTCCGATATGCTCAACGGCAAGAAGACCAAGGATCAGCCTGCTGAGGTCGATCCTTCCGAGGAACCTTCCTCCGAGGAAACCACTCCTGAGGAGTCCACCGAGCCTTCTACCAGCGAGGCTGTCGTTGTTCCCGGCAAGGATGGCCAGGATGGCGTAGATGGCCAGGACGGCCGCGACGGTCGCGACGGCCGTGACGGACGCGATGGTCGCGACGGTATCAACGGCAAGGATGGCAAGGACGCGGACCTATCTTCCGTGGCCGGCTTCTCCTTCCTTGCAGCCCTGGTAGGTGGCGGCACGGTACTGGGCATTCTGTCTGCCGTTGACTACCTCTACACCCATGGCATGCTGCCGAAGAACAGCGTCCCATGGCGCATCAACCAGTAAGACCATTCTCTTAGGTCTTTAGCTGGAATCGGTAAAGCCTCCACGAGCATGTTCTCGGGGAGGCTCTTTCGATCTGTAGTCATTGTTGCGTCGCATCCCGAGAAATATTCTCGCACCCTCCCTTCGCGCTCACCGGCGCGGCAGATTTCGTCGCGAAAGTGCTGCCGGTGAGCGCGAATGGCAGGGGAGGGAAAGATAGGGGAGAGGAAGTCAGATGTGGCGGCAGGTAGAAACCGCGGACTTAAGCGGAACGGGCGGCCTTCTGCCCAGCGGAGACGGTGGCGGTGAGGTCGGACAGAAAACGGTCGGGGTGGTCGACGAGCTGTCTCGGGGAATAACAAAGGACGGTGAATCCCGCCTTTCGTAGGAGCTGGTGACGCTCGCGTTGGTGGGGCAGCGCCTTCGCAGAGACGATGTCAACGAGATAGGCGTTGTTGATACACAGAGCGGGCGTGATGCCGGGAAGAGCTTTGAACTGTGCTTTGAAGAAAATAGGCCACGGGAAATCAGCCTCAATGATAAGGGCGCGGGCAAAGGACTCATACGGAGAACGGGAAAGCTCAGAGGCGTGGTGGATCACAGCGCGAACGATGCGGCTATTGCGCACCCTTCCCATGCCGGCGAATTCTTGAGTGAGTTCTTCCCGGCTTACCCCGGCGCGTAGCGCCGAGTCCGCAGCGATGAGGCCATCGCGGAAGCCGTGGTAGCGGGCGATATCGATAACCGCCCGGGCTTTGGAAACACAGCGGGTGCCGTCCACGAGGACAGGTTCAGGCAGGGAAGCCTTGCGGTAGATGCGCTCGGGGCGGCGGCGGTCTTTGTGGGGGAGCGTATTGGTGGGAAGTGCCATCTCAATCTGTTCCTCGGCCGTGGCGATGACCCACAGGCCATGTACTCGGGCGGCGGATTTGGAGATGAGTACTGCGGTATAAGCGCTGCGAGCGGCGGCGATGGCGCGCAGGCGCAGTTGGGACGGGAAATCGAGGCAATGATAGTGATCGCGCCGGACAGCGATGCGCGGTGCGAGCTTAAGGTAGGTGCCGTTTTTCAGGTCGGTCCAAAAGGTGGGGTGGTTGGCGCGGATGGAATCGATATTGGTCAGTGGTGTTGTCATGCCTTTAAGCAAAGGGCACGCTTCTGGCCGGCGCGAGGAAGTAACGGCCGGGCTTGTGGATAACGGGGAGGCTGCGATGGGCAAGTGCTCAAAGTGGCAGCTGAGGCAAGCCGTGGGCGAACTTGTCCACAAGGAGGAGAGGATGGACTTGCGCGAGGGCGGGAAATAGGAAAGCCCGCGCCGGCAAAAAGGGGCGGGCGCGGGCGGGGACGAGCGGGACTTAGACGGCCGGGGGAGGGGTGACCTTGTCTAGCTGCTCGGTAATCTGCGGCCACAGCTGGCCCATGATGTCGTCCCAGGTAAGGATCCACACGGCATTGTCCTTATCGGCCTTACCCACCATGACGAGCTGCTCGTTGCGGGCCCGCATATGGTCCAAGGTCTTTTGCACGGTAGTAGAAGAAGACACGGACAGGGCGGGGCGGGAGAACTCGAGGACCGGGGTCTCCGGAGCTGCCAGCAAGGTATCGCGCACGTGGACTACGCGGGGAACGCGGGAGTCCTTAGGAAAGACCAGTACGCGCATGATGTTCTTGCGCACGACGAGGTCCTGGAGATCGTCCACGGTGGCGTCGGAAGGCAGGGGCACTACCTCGGAGCCATGGGCGCGGGCCATGGCGCCAACGGTGGAGTTTTCCAACTCGATGACATCGGAAATCTGGTTGGCGGAGTCATCATCCAATGCGCCGGTTTCGCGGGAATGCTCGACCAAGGTACGCAGGGTCTCGGCATCGTAGCCGGCCGCACCGGCACGATCGACGGGCTCTTCGCCCGCCATGGCCACGAGCTTGTTGGCCATGACGTTGATCCACTTCAGCAGCGGGCGGAAGATCCACACGAAGCCACGTGCGGGGACCGCGATGAACTGCAGGGCGGTCTCCGGGTGGGTAATCGCCCAGGACTTCGGCGCCATCTCACCGAGTACGAGGTGGAGGAAGGTGACGATGAAGAGGGCGAGGAGGAAACTGACGACGTCGGCAATGCCCAGCGGCAGGCCCGCGGCCTCCAGCGGCGCCATGAGCAGGTGGTGCACCCAGGGCTTGGTTACAGCACCGAGCACAAAGGTGGCGGCGGTAATGCCCAGCTGCGCGCCGGCGAGCATGATGGTCAGCTCATTGAGCGAGCGCAGGCCGGCGCGGGCGGTGCGGGAGTTTTCCGCATCCTCTTCCAAACGGTTGCGGCGAGCGCCCATCAAGGAGAACTCGATAATCACAAAGAAGCCGGAAGCGGCGATGATGAGCAGGGTAACAAGGAGGTTAAACCACCAAGATTCGGTCATTATGCATCCTCCTTCTCATCGTCATCATCGGAGTGGTCGGAGTAATCCTCCACCAGCTCGATGGCAAGGACGGACGGCACGTGGCGGTCCACCTCTTGCACCCGCAGGCGGATGGAGCGAACGGGCGCCTCATCGTGGTCCACCCAGTCATCGGGCTCGGCTTCGAGCTGGATGGTGTGTTCCTCGCCTACCTCGGGCAGCGCACCGGAGTGGGCGATGATGAGGCCGGCGACGGTCTCGAAGTCGCCCTCAGGCAGGTCGTGGCCGATGGCGCGCTCGATCTCATCAATTGGCGTATCGCCGTCGACTAACCAGTGGGAATCGTCCTGCTCGGTGATTTCCTCGGTTTCTTCGATATCGTGCTCATCGGTGACATCGCCCAAGATTTCCTCGGCCAAGTCCTCCATGGTCACGATGCCTACGAAGCCACCGTATTCATCGATGACACAGGCCATCTTCTGGTCACTATCGCGCAGCTCGTCCACCACATCCGGCAGCGGCATTAGCTCAGGGACCACCACGGGTTCCTGCATGATACTGGTGGCCTTGGTGGCGGCGGGAAGGTCGCTTCCCAGGACGTCGATAAGATGCACCACGCCGACTGGATTGTGCTCATCGTCGATGACGGGGTAGCGCGTGTGGTCGGTAGACATCATCTCGCGGACCTCACCGAGGGTGGTGTCCGGATCAATGACGTCCACGCGGGAGCGTGGGATCATGGCGTGCTCAACGTCGTGCTCGGGGAAGTCCAGCAGGCGGTCGAGCACCATGTAGGTATTTTCATCCAGATCGCCAGCCTCGTGGGAGGAATCCACGATGGATTCCAGGTCATCGGCGGTGGCAGAGGAATCGACGTCTTCCACCGGTTCGATGCCAAAGACCTTGAGGATGGCATTGGAAGAGTACTCGAAGAAGTGGATGAGCCAGCCAAATAGTCGCAGGTAGAGCTGCGTGGATGCGGCCAGCCAGCGCGCCGTCTTCATGGGGGCGGCGATGGTGTAGTTCTTAGGGAAGAGCTCTGCAAACAGCATCGTCGCAATCGTGGAGATGAAAAGCGCCGCGATGGTGCCCACGGTGACAGACACCGCGGACGGAATACCGACGCCGCCGAGTAACGTACCTAGTCCTTGGCCTACGAGCGGCTCGGCCACATAGCCGATGAGCAGGCCGGTAATCGTAATACCGAGCTGCGCGCCGGAGAGCATGAAGGAGGTCTGCTGGGTAATAGCCAGCGCGCGTTGGGCTGTCTTATCCCCCTCAGCAGCCTGGGTCCGCAGTTGCGTGCGGTCCACGGACATAAAGGAAAATTCTTGGGCCACGAAGTATGCGTTCGCGACGATGATGAGGCCAATGACTACGAAGCCGGCCAGGATCATCACAATAGCCGATAACATGATTTACTCCCCACCGCCTAGAAGGAGGTAGGGACATCGACTCGGAGGTTCCACTGAGGGTGCCTTTCTACTTGGGAAGATGGAAACATACTACATGCTCAACCCCGCTTTCGGCCATTTTGTTCCCGGCCTATTAGGGTTTTATCCATGACTGAACCCTTCGGGCTGTATATCCACGTTCCTTTCTGTGCCACTCGTTGCGGGTATTGCGATTTCAATACCTATACCCCGGGCGAGCTTGGCAGCTCGCGCGATCTCACCGGGCCCTACCTGGATGCCTTGGACCGCGAGCTGGAATTGGCGGCCGCGCGCGTGGGCCGCCCGGCCGAGACCGTCTTCATTGGCGGCGGCACGCCCTCGCTGCTGGGAGGGCAGGGCCTGAGCCGCATCCTGAACACCGTCCGTTCCACCTTCGGCCTGGAACCTGGGGCGGAGGTCACCACCGAATCCAACCCGGAGTCCACCTCACCGGAGTATTTTGCCCAGCTTGCCGACGCCGGCTATACCCGCATCAGCCTCGGCATGCAGTCCGCCTCCCCCGGCGTTCTCCAAGTCCTAGAACGCGCCCACACCCCTGGACGCGCCTTCGCCGCCGCTCGCGAGGCACGCGCCGCTGGCTTCGAGCACGTCAACCTGGACATGATTTATGGCACGCCCACCGAAACGGATGACAATGTGCGCGAAACGCTCGACCGAGTGCTAGAGACGGGCGTGGACCACGTCAGCGCTTATTCGCTCATCGTGGAAGACGGCACCCGCATGGCGCGCAAGGTCAATAAAGGTATCCTGCCCACCCCCGATGAGGACGTGCTGGCACGGCGCTATGAGATGATTTCCTCCACCCTCGAGTCAGAAGGCTTCGAGTGGTACGAGGTCTCCAACTGGTCCAAGCCCGGCGGCGAGTGCGAGCACAACCGCATCTACTGGGTAGACGGCAATTGGTGGGGTGCAGGCCCAGGCGCCCACTCGCATTTGGGCAATGAGCGCTTCTTTAACGTTAAGCATCCCTCGCGCTATATCGACGCCCTTGGTCGCGACGAGCTGCCCATCAAAGAAACCGAGACGCTTACCGACGCCGACCGCCACATGGAGAAAATCATGCTCGGCCTGCGCCTGCGCGAGGGCATCCCGGAGGCCTGGCTCGATGCCCACGCCGCCCCCGCCCTCGAGCGCTTTATCGGCCGCGGCCTGCTCGAGCGCGCCGACGATCGCGTACGCATCACCAAGCCCGGCCGCCTGCTAGCCGATGGCATCATCACCGATCTCCTCGTCGCCGAAGAAACCTAATCCTCGTTCCCAGACCTTTAGACTTAGTCCAGTAGAAACCAAACCAGTTAGTTTTGACTCAGTCGATGAGAAACCTGTTATTCCGCTATTTTCTTGTTAGTCTTTTGCCGTGACTGGCGGACTGGTTCCTTCAGGCGCAAGCTTCTTCCAAGCTCGCTGGGATCGAGCTACGCCAGCTGAAAGAGACTATCTCAGTGCCATGGCAGCCTTAGGCGATGGTTCAGCGGAAACGAAAGAAATCGGTGAACGTCTGGGGAAGGATAATAAAGCTCTTGGTCCGGTGCGGGCTAAGCTCATAAACAAAGGTCTCATTTATTCCCCTGAGCACGGTAAAGTCAGGTACACCGTCCCGAACTTTAAAGAATTTATCATTCGCCGAAGCGAATAGGAGCGCCATATTGTCTACCTCAACCGATGCCCGCCGCAAGGAAGTCCTGCGCGCCATCGTGGCGGACTATATTGCCTCCCAGGAACCAGTTGGCTCTAAGTCGCTCTTGGAGCGCTACCAATTGGGCGTCTCCTCGGCCACCATCCGCAATGACATGGCCGTGCTCGAATCCCAGGGCCTTATCTCCCAGCAGCACGCCAGCTCCGGCCGCGTGCCCACCCAGCAGGGCTACCGCCACTTTGTCGATTCCCTCCACGAGGTCAAGCCCCTTTCGGCCCCGGAGCGCCGCGCGATGCTCAACTTCTTGGAAGGCGGCGTCGACTTGGAGGACGTGCTGCGCCGCTCGGTGCAGTTATTGGCGCAGGTAACAAAGCAGGCGGCCGTCGTCCAGCTGCCCAACCTCAAGGTCTCGCGTGTTAAGCACTGTGAGGTAGTGGCGCTATCCCCGGTGCGCCTTCTGCTGGTGCTTATCACCGATAACGGCCGCGTGGACCAGCGCAATGTGGAGCTCGATGAAATCATCGACCAAGACCAGACCTTCCGCCTGCGCGACATCGTCAATAGTGCGCTGGTGGGCAAGACGCTTAGCGACGCCTCCGTGGAACTTGCCCACCTCGTCGACGACGCCCCCTTGGATATCCGCCACCACGTGCTCAAGGTGGCCACCACGCTCATCGAGACCCTGGTGGAGCAGCCCTCCGACCGGCTGATTATGGCCGGCGCCTCCAATCTCACGCGCGTGGCGCGCGAGTTTCCAGAAGGTTTACCCAAGATTATTGAGGCGCTAGAGGAACAGGTCGTCGTCCTCAAGCTGCTCGCCCGCGTGCCGGATCTCGGCAACGTCTCCGTGGTCATCGGCGAGGAAAACGAGGAAGACCAGCTGCGCCAAGCCTCCGTGGTAGCCACGGGCTATGGCCTCGGCACCGGCGATGAGGTGGCCACACTCGGCGGCCTTGGCGTGGTGGGGCCTACCTTTATGGATTACTCGGGAACAATTTCTAAGGTCTCTGCCGTTGCACGGTATGTGAGCGAAATTTTGGCCGGCGAGCAGTGCGAGTAAACTGGCTGGCCGCGCATTATTTTTTCAAGTTAACCCCAACAAGACGAATTAGAAGGAATATCTCTTACAGTGGCTCGTGACTATTACGGCATCCTCGGTGTTGATAAAAACGCAACTGACCAGGAGATTAAGAAGGCCTACCGCAAAATGGCCCGCAAGTATCACCCGGATCTGAACCCGGATGATGACGCTGCCGCGGAAAAGTTCCGCGATGCCGCGCTGGCCCAGGAGGTCCTGCTGGATCCGCAAAAGCGCCAGATCGTGGACATGGGCGGCGACCCCATGGAGCAGGGTGGCGGCGGTGCCGGCGCCGGTGGCTTTGGCGGCTTCGGTGGCGGCGGCCTCGGCGATATCTTCGCCGAGTTCTTCGGCGGCGGTGCCGGCGGTTCCCGCGGCCCGAAGTCCCGCGTCCAGCCGGGCAACGATGCCCTGCTGCGCACCCGCATCACTTTGGAGGAGGCCTACACCGGCCTGAAGAAGAAGGTCACCGTGGATACCGCGGTGCTGTGCGATAGCTGCGGCGGCACCGGCTCCGAGTCCAAGGCCAAGCCGGTTACCTGTGATAACTGCAATGGCATGGGTGAAATCCAGGAGATGCAGCGCAGCTTCTTGGGCAACGTCATGACCACCCGCCCGTGCCCGAAGTGCCAGGGCTTCGGCGAGGTCATTACTGATCCGTGCAACCACTGCGCCGGCGATGGCCGCGTGAAGAAGCGCCGCGATCTCACCGTGAATATCCCGGCCGGCATCAATGATGGCATGCGCATTCGTATGGCCTCCCAGGGCGAGGTCGGCCACGGCGGCGGCCCAGCCGGCGACCTCTACGTTGAGGTCCACACGGAGGAGCACCCCGTCTTCCAGCGCAACGCCGATGACCTGAACCTCACCGTGCGCGTGCCGATGATTGACGCCGCCTTGGGTACCAACTTCACCATCGACCAGCTCAATGGCGAAGAGCTCACCATCGACATCGAGCCGGGCACCCAGCCGGGCGAGTCCATCAAGGTCGACGGCGCCGGCATGCCGCGCCTGCGCACCGATGGCTACGGCAACCTCTTTGCCCACGTGGACGTCGTTGTGCCGAAGGACCTGGACCGCAAGACCCGCGAGGCCCTGGAGAAGATCCGCAATTCCCGCGACGAAGGCGCGCGCGTGCGCACCACCGGCGACGGCCAAGAGGAATCCTTCTTCAGCCGCCTCCGCGATAAGTTCCGCCGCTAATGTCGCTGCCCGTCTTCATCCACCCGGATCTTTCCGCCGCGCGCACCGGCGAGGCTTTCAGCTTCTCCGGCCCGGAGGCCCGCCATGCCGTGACGGTCAAGCGCATGGGGGAGGGCGAGCGCCTCGAGCTTATCGACGGCACCGGTACCCGCCTTACCCTCACCATCACCGCTACCTCGGGCAAGGACTCCCTGGAGGGCACGGTCGACTCCATTGACACCGCGCCCGAGCCCACCCCGCGGGTGAGCGTGGTGCAGGCTATCCCGAAGTCCGAGCGCGCCGAGCTCGCGGTGGATCTTGCCACCCAAGCCGGCGCCGATGAGATCATCGCCTGGCAGGCGGATCGCTGCGTGGCTAAATGGGACGGTAAGAAGGCGCCGAAGGCGGTGGCCAAATGGCAGGCGGCCGCCGATTCCGCGGCCAAACAATCCCGCCGCGCCCGCATCCCGCAGGTGCGCGGCCCGCTGACCACCCCGCAGCTCGTTCAAGAGCTCACCGGTCGCCGCGACGGCGCTTCCTCCAACGCACCCACAGTGCTCGTATTGCACGAAGAGGCTACCGCCTCCATCAAAGACGTGCCGCTCACAGAGGACGTCGTCCTGCTCGTCGGCCCCGAGGGCGGCATTGGCGACGCCGAGCTCGATCGCCTCAAAGAAGCCGGTGCCACACCCATCAAGCTCGGCCCGGAAGTGCTGCGCACGGCGAGTGCGGCAATGGTGGCGCTCGCGGCAATCGGCATGCGCACCGAGCGTTGGTAGCAGGCGCTGGTAGCCTAAAGCACGTGCCTATCATCACGAAGAAATGTGAGCTAGATTCCGCCTACGTCAGCAGCGTGCTGGGTAGTGCGGACGATAACCTGCGCGTGCTCAATAACCGCCTGGATGCGGACCTTTTTGCCCGCGGCAATGTCGTTACCGTCACCGGTCCCGACTATGAGGTGGCCCGTGCCGCCAAGATCCTCGATGAGCTCGAGGCCATTGCCCGCCGCGGCCACGCCGTGTCCACCGATACGGTCAAGCACACCATGGACATGGTGGCCGTGGAGGCGCCGCAGTCGGTCTCTGCGGCGCTGGCGGCGGACATCGTTAAGCGCCGCGGCAAGGCCGTCCGCCCGAAGACGGTGGGCCAGTCTGAATACGTGCAGGCCATCGACGATAATACGGTGGTCTTTGGTATTGGACCGGCCGGTTCCGGCAAGACCTACCTGGCGGTGGCCAAGGCCGTGCAGGCCCTGCAGACCAAGCAGGTCTCGCGCATTATCCTCACCCGCCCGGCCGTGGAGGCAGGGGAGAAGCTCGGCTTCTTGCCGGGCACGCTCAATGACAAGATTGACCCGTACCTGCGCCCGCTGTACGACGCCCTGCGGGACATGCTCGACCCAGAAATGATTCCTAAGCTCATGGAAGCCGGCATCATCGAGGTCGCCCCGCTGGCCTATATGCGCGGCCGAACGCTCAATGATGCCTTTGTCATCCTTGACGAGGCCCAAAACACCACGCCCGCGCAGATGAAGATGTTCCTCACCCGCCTGGGCTTTGGCTCCAAAATTGTGGTCACCGGCGATATCTCGCAGGTAGACCTTCCACACGGCCAGGTCTCGGGCCTGCGCATCGTGCGCCGCATCCTACGCAACGTGGATGATATCCACTTCGCGGACCTGGGCTCCAAGGACGTGGTGCGCCACCAGCTGGTCGGGCGCATCGTCAATGCGTACGAGACCTTTGATAATAAGAAAGCCGCTGAATACGAGGGAATGGAATGAGTATCGAGTTTCTCAATGAATCCGGCTTCGAAGGCGTCAACGAGGAGATGCTGATTGACGTCGCCTCTTATGCCTTCGGCGCGATGGACATCAACCCCGATGCCGAGTGCACAATCACCTGCGTGGATTTGAAGACCATTGAGGATCTCCACGTGCGCTGGATGGATCTGGAAGGCCCCACCGATGTCATGAGCTTCCCCATGGATGAGCTCACCCCTGGCGCCATCGCCGGTGGCGGCCGCCCCGATGCCGCCGACCCGGGCCCGGCCATGCTGGGCGATATCGTCCTGTGCCCCGAGTTTGCCCTGCGCCAGGCGGAGGCCGCCGGCCACTCCCTAGGCCACGAGCTGGCCCTGCTTACCGTCCATGGTTGCCTGCACCTGCTGGGCTATGACCACTCCACCCCGGCCGAGGAGAAGGAAATGTTTGGCCGCCAAAACGAGCTGCTCGCGGATTGGTACGACGACGCAGCCGAGCGCGGCGTTTCCTATCAGCCCAAGCCTTCTGGCCCGAAGGCTTTTCCTGACGCTGCCGAGCGCGCCAACCTAGACAAGCAGGTTCCCGGCGGCGGAATCCCTGCGGTGGGCGAGCCACAAGATCGCCCCGAGGAATAATTTTTGTCTTTTCCTTGGTGAGCGCGCGGGCAGCGTAGCACAATGGGTAGCTATGACTATCCTTTCCATCCAGTCCCACGTCACCTACGGCCACGTTGGCAACTCCGCGGCCGTCTTTCCCCTGCAGCGCGCCGGCCATGAGGTATGGCCGGTCCACACGGTGAATTTCTCTAACCACACCGGCTACGGCGACTGGGGCGGACCGATGATTCCAGCCAGCGACGTTACCTCCATCATCGATGGCATTGAAAAGCGCGGCGCCTTCCCGCAGATCGACGCCATCCTTTCGGGCTACCAGGGCGGCGCCGACATTGCCGACGCCATCGTGGAAACCGTCCGCCGCATCAAGGCTGCCAACCCCAAAGCCCTCTACGCCTGCGACCCTGTAATGGGCAATGCCAAGTCCGGCTGCTTCGTCTCCGATGAGATCCCGCCGCTTTTGCGCGACCGCGTCGTGCCCGTCGCCGATATCATCACCCCCAACCAGTTTGAGCTGGGCTACCTCACCGATTCCGAGGTCGGCACACTTGATCAGACCCTCGCCGCAGTAAAGAAGGCGCAGGAAATCGGACCGAAGACCGTGCTGGTTACCTCCGTTAAGCGCCCTGAGACCCCTGAAGACCAGGTGGAGATGCTTGCCGTCGACGGCGACCGCGCCTTCCTCGTGTCCACGCCTCTATTGCCGTTTAAGCGCAATGGTTCCGGCGACGTCACCGCCGCCTTGTTTACCGGCCACTACACCGAGACCAGCGACGTCAAGGAGTCCCTGCGCCGCACCGCCTCCTCCGTCTATGACCTGCTGGAAAACACCTATGAGGCCGAGTCTGCCGAGCTCCGCCTCATTCAGGCGCAGGACGTCTTCGCTCACCCGCGCATGCAGTTCGACGCCGAGGAGCTTTAAACCCTGCGGGGCCCGCTCTCGCGCGTTGGGCTCCGTGAAGTTTGGCCTACTAAAGCTAGGTCCATTCTGATCGAGCTGATCTGAGGGAAAGTACCCCTCAGATCGGCCTTTTCGCCCTCAATTCGGCCCGATCACCTTGGACTTTTCTCCTCTGCTCCCTTAAGAACCCGCACCTACGCCCCCTAGGTCTATCGAGTTTCGGCCGAGCTGAGTAAACCTTCCCCTCAGTTCGGCTCTCTTATTTCATCAAAGGCGGCTCACGATGAGTCTCATATACGAGACTACTTCTCAGGGCGAATAGTGTGACGTACTACCAAAACGCCAGTAATATGGCTCCCGTCACATCATCTACTTTGCGATAGGAGTCCACCATGTCCAGCACCGGCAGCATCAGTGCATCCCCCGACGGCCTGTTGATGGCCCTCATTCAGTATCCCGTTCCGGTGGTCAATACCCCGGAAGACGTCCAGGCTAGCGTGGACGAAATCTGCCGCATGGTGGGTTCCACCAAGGCCGGTTACCCAGACCTCGACCTTATTGTTTTCCCGGAATATTCTTCCTCCGGTCTCAACACCAAGATTTGGTCCTATGATGAATTCCTCATTGGACTCGATGATCCCAAGGTAGATCAGTTCAAGCAGGCTTGTAAGGAAAATGACGTGTGGGGCGTCTTCTCCATCATGGAACCAAACCATGAGGAAGGAAAGCCGCCATTTAATACCGCCATCATCATCAACTCCGATGGTGAAATTGCGCTGCACTACCGCAAGCTCCAGCCGTGGACTCCTATCGAACCGTGGTACCCGGGCGATCTGGGCATGCCGGTTTGCGACGGCCCGAAGGGCTCCAAGCTTGCCGTGAACATTTGCCACGATGGCATGTTCCCTGAGCTTGCTCGCGAGGCTGCATACAAGGGCGCCAACGTTTATATCCGCATCTCTGGCTACTCCACACAGACCCAGGATCAGTGGATCATGACCAATAAGACGAATGCCTTCCAGAACCTGATGTACACCGCATCCGTAAACTTGGCTGGCTACGACAACACCTTCTACTACTTCGGTGAAGGTAACGTCTGCAATTACGACGGCCACATGATTTCTGAGGGCCACCGCAATCCCGGCGAGATCGTCACCGCCGAAATCTTCCCAGAGTTGGCTGACAAGGCCCGTATCAATTGGGGCCTAGAAAACAACATCTTCAACCTGGGCAACCGCGGATACGTGGGCTACCCCGGCGGCAAGACCGACAACTATCTCACCTGGGTCGAGGACTTGGCTAAGGGCAAGTATAAGCTGCCGTGGGCTGACGACGTCCGCATCAAGGATGGCTGGAAGTACTACCCGGACGGCCCGCAGCTTGGACCGCTGCCGGATGAGTTTAAGTAAGCTTCACTAATTTAGCGGCAAGCCCTGCACCCGTTTCGACGGGCGCAGGGCTTTGGCGTTGTCCAGCGTGCGGTCTTTCCCGCTAATACTCGTAGCCTTCTACCGCACCAGTATCGGCATCGGCTGGCGTATCTAACACTGCGTCGGACTCTGGCGTGTATCCAGCATCTACGTCGCCATAGTCATTCAACGAATCTGAATCTGAAGGCGGAAGGCCTCCATTGCACAGCTCGGCCCATTCTTCGGGGTACTTATATCGTCCGTCTAGACTGCCGCACACTCCTTCTGCGCGTGCAGATCGGCGATGAGCGGGAGTATCGCATAGCTCTGTGGGCCTTTGCGTGCCGTCGGAAAATGTACCGATGATGGTCAAATTTCCCGGATCGCAATACAGCAGCTCCGGCTCGGCAGCCGCGGTTTGAGGCTGGGTCTCCGGCTCAGGAGCGGCGCTTTTTGCAGGTTCTTCCGCCATGCTCTCTTCGCTGCTGATGGTAGCGGCAGAAGAGGCCGTACTTGAAGAACTGGTGGCGGATGAAGAAGAGGTAGCCGAAGAACTAGTACTCGTCTCGGCGGGTGACTCGGAATTAGGCGAGGAGCATGCGGAAAGGATGAGAGTAAGGGCAGCGCCCAAAAGTAGGGCAGGGGATTTGCGGGGCATGAGGAGCCTTTCGGAGAGTGAGCGCGGTATGCGCTGGAGAGAAGAGGTTTCTCCATAGATTAGTCCTATGCCGCTTCACCGGTGCGAATTGGCCGCGAACTAATCGGAGATCTTGACTCTGTGGGCTATTATTGCGGGTAATGAGTTCTGATTTTGATGCACAGTTTGATGCGGCATTCGAGGGTCTGCCAGAAGACCCCGATGATGCCGTGCCGGAAGGCGCCGAGAATACGGCAGTCCCGCTTGATTATTCGCAATACACCGATACCCCGGAGGGATTCCGCTCAGGCTTCGTATCCTTTGTTGGGCGTCCGAATACCGGCAAGTCCACCCTGACCAATGCCCTGGTGGGGCAGAAGATTGCGATCACCGCGGACCAGCCGGAGACCACCCGCCACACCATTCGCGGTTTGGTACACCGCGATGATGCCCAGGTCATCGTCGTGGATACGCCGGGCCTGCACCGCCCGCGGACCCTTCTGGGCGAGCGCCTCAACGAGGTAGTCAAAGACACCTATGCCGATGTGGATGTAATCGGCCTGACCATCCCGGCTGATGAAAAGATTGGCCCGGGTGACCGTTGGATCCTGGAAAACGTGCGCAGCATCGCGCCAAAGACCCCGATCATCGGTATCGTCACCAAGCTGGATAAGGCCAGCAAAGATCAGGTTGGCGCGCAGCTGCTGGCCCTGCACGAGCTGCTCTCCCAGGATGACCCGAATGCGGTAGTCATCCCGGTTTCCTCCAAGGAGGGTGTGCAACTGGATGAGCTAGTGCAGGTCATCGTGGATCACCTGCCGGAAGGCCCGAAGTTCTACCCGGATGACCACATCACCGATGAGGGCCAGGAAAAGCGCATCGAGGAACTCATTCGTGAAGCCGCCCTGTCTGGCTTGAAGGCGGAGCTGCCGCACTCGGTGGCGGTGCAGGTGGATGAGATGCTGCCGTCGCGCACCCGTGAGGGCGTGCTGGATATCCATGCCATTTTGTACCTGGAGCGCCCCGGCCAAAAGCGCATTATTGAGGGCAAGGATGGCCTGCGCTTCCGTCGCATTGTGGGCAATGCCCGCAAGGAGATCATCGAGCTGCTCGGCCACAACGTGTATCTGGATCTGCGCATCAAGGTGCTGAAGAATTGGCAGTCTGACCCGAAGTCGCTGGGTAGACTCGGGTTCTAAACCACTATGCGCGAGAACTATCGTGACCGCGCAGTGGTCATCCGCACCTACGACTTTGGTGAGGCCGATCGCGTCATCGTCCTGCTTACCCGCGATCACGGCCTCGTGCGCGCGGTGGCCAAAGGCGTGCGCCGGGCAAAATCACGCTTTGGTTCGCGCCTGCAGCTCTTCGTCAACCTTGATGTCCAGCTGTATGTGGGCAAGAATCTAGCCACCATTTCTCAGGCGGATACGGTCGACTACTTTGGCGCGCGCCTCATCGAGGACTATGAGCGCTACACGGCCGCGTGCGCGGTGCTGGAATCGGCCGAGCGCCTTGCGTTTGCCGACGCCGCCCATGACCCCTACCTCTACGAATCCGTCACCGCGACCTTGGAGCAGCTGCAAACCGCGGATCCGACCATGGCGCTGGATGCCTTCTTGCTCCAGGCGATGGCGCATGCCGGTTGGGCGCCGAGCCTCTTCAACTGCGCCCAGTGCAACCGGCCCGGCCCGCACCACGCTTTCCACCCGGCTGCCGGCGGCGCGGCGTGCCACGAATGTCGGCCGCCAGGTGCTGCGGAGGTAGACCCGGAAACCCTGCACCACCTGTGGCTTTTGGCGCATAATCACCCGACGAATCCGACGAATGCGCAGAAGCAGGAGGGGCACCGCCTAGCGCGGGCGCACCTGCAGTGGCACATGGAGCGCAATGTTTCCGCATTGCAGGTTATGGAGCAGTAGAATATAGCCCGTGATTACGCCAGACCCGAACCGCACTTTGACCCCGCCGAATATTCCGGATGAGTTCATGCCGCGCCATATTGCGCTGGTCATGGACGGCAACGGCCGCTGGGCCCAGGAGAAAGGTATGAAGCGCACCGAGGGGCATAGGCGCGGAGAAGCCGTGCTTCTTGACGTCGTCGATGCCTGCCTTGCCGCCGGCGTTCCCTACCTTTCGGCCTATGCTTTCTCCACCGAGAATTGGCGCCGCAGCCCTGAAGAGGTCCGCTTCCTCATGGGCTTTAACCGCGACGTGCTGCGCCGCCAGCGCGAGTGGCTCAATGAGCGCGGCGTGCGCGTGGTGTGGGCCGGCCGCCGCCCGCGCTTGTGGCGCTCGGTTATTAAGGAGCTCGAGGCCGCCCAGGAGCTGACCAAGGACAATACCAAGATGACCTTGGCCATGTGCGTGAACTATGGCGGTAGGGCAGAACTGGTGGATGGCTTTAGGGACATCGCCAAGCAGGTGGCCGCAGGCGAGCTCAACCCGCGCGATATCAAGGAAGAAACCATCGCGCAGCATCTTTATGACCCGAGCATGCCGGACGTGGATCTCTTCCTGCGCCCGTCCGGTGAGAAGCGCACCTCAAACTTCCTGCTCTGGCAGTCCGCCTACGCGGAGATGATTTACCAAGACAAACTCTTCCCGGACTTCACTCCGGAGGACCTCTTCGCCGCCATCGAGGAGTATGCGCGGCGCGACCGCCGCTTCGGTGGCGTGAAGAAGTAGCGCAAAAAGAAAAACCTCAGCCGCCGGAAACTGGAGGCTGAGGTGAGGGGGAGTGGCTGCGCGCGAGGGCGTGCGGCCGTTTAGGCGGAGGCGGCGCAGTCGCTGCAGATGCCAAAGACCTCGGCATCGTGGCCGGTGAGCTCGAAGCCGTACTCCTTGGCCACGGAGGTGGCCCACTTTTCAATGGGGCCGCCGTCGATTTCCTCGGTGCGGCCGCACTTGGTGCACACCAAGTGGTGGTGGTGGGCGTCGGTATCGCAATGGCGGTACAGGGTTTCGCCATTGGGCATGTGGAGGGCATCCACTGCATCGATATCGGTCAGGGACTGCAGGGTGCGGTACACGGTGGTCAGGCCCACCTTTTCCTCGCGCTCCTGGAGCTCGTGGTAGATCTCCTTGGCGGAGGCGAATTTCTCCATTTCCCGCAGTACCTCAACCACTGCGGTGCGCTGTTTGGTATTGCGCGCGCCTAGCTTGGGAATACTGTCGTGTAAAGCCATGCCCTCAATATTATCAGTGCTTTTTCAATAACTGCACAGTCAGGCGGCTTTTTATGCAGGAGGGGAGGGGCTAGGAGGCGATCTTGGCGGCGTCGGCAAGCAGGTCCAAAACCCGCGGCGCAATGAGCGAGTAGGTTACCTCGCGGCCGCTGCGCTCGGAGTCCACGATGCCTGCCTGCTTGAGCACGCGCAGGTGCTGGCTGATAAGGGGCTGGGACTTGCCGGTGGCCTTGACCAGCTCATGGACAAAGTGATCGCGCTCGGCCAAGCGGGAGATGATTGCGATGCGTAGGGGCGAATCAAGGGCAGCGATAACGCCGGCAGCCGCAGAAGTATTTGGGGCCTTGTAAGTGGTCGTCATAGGGAATGTCACCTTCAATTAAATACCTATTACCTGTCGGTTACCCTTATATTACCCGATACTTGCAATACGTTGTATTTATTTCAGATTAAATTCATGCCCCAATCCCACCGCCGGGAAGCGCTTCGGGTTAGACTGAACGAGATTGTCAAGACTGTCCCCTACCAGAGGAGTCCGAAAACTTATGGCATCCGTCATCGATACCGTTGTAAACCTGTGTAAGCGCCGCGGCTTGGTCTACCAGGCAGGTGAAATTTACGGCGGTTCCCGCTCCGCGTGGGACTACGGCCCTCTTGGTGTAGAGCTCAAGGAAAACATCAAGCGCCAGTGGTGGCGCCACATGGTGCAGTCCCGCGCAGACGTCGTGGGCGTAGATACCTCCGTCATCCAGCCGCGTCAGGTCTGGGTATCCTCCGGTCACGTCGAGGTCTTTTCTGACCCGCTGGTGGAATCCCGCCACACCGGCAAGCGCTACCGTGCCGACGACCTTATTGAGGCCTACGAGGAAAAGCACGGCCACGAGCCAGAAAACGGCCTGGCAGATATCAATGACCCAGAAACCGGCCAGCCGGGTGACTGGACCGAACCGAAGGCCTTCTCCGGTCTGCTCAAGACCTTCCTGGGCCCGGTGGACGATGAGCAAGGCCTGCACTACCTGCGTCCGGAAACCGCACAGGGCATCTTCGTTAACTTCAAGAACGTGATGACCTCCTCGCGCATGAAGCCGCCGTTTGGCATCGCGAACATCGGCAAGTCCTTCCGCAACGAGATCACCCCAGGCAACTTTATCTTCCGTACCCGCGAGTTCGAGCAGATGGAAATGGAGTTCTTCGTCAAGCCGGGCGAGGACGAAGAGTGGCACCAGTACTGGATTGATGACCGCTACAACTGGTACGTGGACCTGGGCATCAAGGAAGAAAACCTGCGCCTGTACGAGCACCCGAAGGAAAAGCTCTCCCACTACTCCAAGCGCACCGTGGACGTGGAGTACGCCTTTGGCTTCAAGGGCTCCAAGTGGGGCGAGCTGGAAGGCGTGGCCAACCGCACGGACTATGACCTGTCCGTCCACGCCAAGGGCTCGGGCGAGGACCTGTCCTACTACGACCAGGCCAATGACGAGCGCTGGATTCCGTACGTCATCGAGCCGGCCGCCGGCCTGGGCCGTTCTATGATGGCCTTCCTGGTGGATGCCTACGACGAGGAAGAGGCTCCGAACGCCAAGGGCGGCACCGATAAGCGCGTCGTCCTGCGCCTGGACCGCCGCCTGGCACCGATCAAGGTGGCCGTACTGCCGCTGTCCAAGAAGGAAGAGCTCTCTGAGCCCGCCCGTAAGCTGGCCGATAAGCTGCGCGCACACTGGAACGTGGACTTTGACGTCTCCGGCGCCATCGGCCGCCGCTACCGCCGCCAGGATGAGATCGGCACCCCGTTCTGCGTCACCTTCGACTTCGACACCCTCGAGGACGATGCCGTGACCGTGCGCGAGCGCGACACCATGGAGCAGGAGCGCGTGAAGCTCGATGACCTCGAGGCTTACCTCGCCGCCCGCCTGATTGGGTGCTAGTAATGCATTACACCAGCTGGGATCGCTCCGACCGCGCAAAGCCCGTGCTCTTGGCCGAGGAAGGCCCGGAGCAGCTGGGCGTATTCTCGGAGCATTCCGCGGAGGTGGACGGCCACTTCTGGCGTACCGAGGTCAGTGACCTTGGCGCCTCTGCCACACTTGCCGACGGCTCCATTTACCGCCTCGCCGGCCGCCCCGGCCGCGATAAGCGCCTAGAGGCATCGCTCAACGGCCGTACCTTCACCTTCATCAACGAAAACAGCGGCGACTGGATCATCGATGACGTCGATGATGAAAAGGTAGGGCAGTTCACCGCCCGCAATTCCGGCGTGCGCAAGGCCATCCTCGAATTCGAGCACGATGCCGAGGGCCTGACCACCGCGGAAATCGCCGGTCTGAGCTGGTTTACCCGCGTCATCCTGGATGCCAATACCCAGGGCAAAGCCTGGGCGTGGATCATCACCTTGGTCCTGGCGTCCATCGTCGCCCTCGTCGCGCTATTCGTCCTCTAATGCCTATCCAGTGGACCTGGCGCGCGGGCGCTCTCACCAACGCCGAGGGGCACGAGCTTGCCTCCGTGCGCGACGGTGTGCTTGCCACCACGGCCGGCGAGCGCCTCACCTTAGAATCCTCGCTGGATTCTTCCTCCCCGCGGTTCTTCCTGCGCGCGCAGACCGCCGCGGGCGAGGACTTCTCGGTCACCCAGGCCGGGATTACCGTCACCCGCCTGCGCGCGACCTGCGCCGACCGCGAGTACCTTCTCGAGCGCCGCAACCCCTTCCGCCGCGAGCGCCGCATCGTGGCCCGCGGCACAGGCGCCGAGGTTGCCAGCACCGCGCCGGCCGGCGATGGCCTGCGCGTGAGCGTGGGCGAGCTGCCGGAGCTCGACGCCATGTTCTTGAGCTACGCCTGCGCGCTTCTCGACGCCACCCCGCGCTCCCTCCGCACCTAGTCCGGCGCAATCAACGAAGGCGCCGCCCACGGAGAGTGAGACGGGGCGGCCTTTGCTCGGCTAGAAGGAGCCGCCGCGGAAGCCGCCTCCGTCGCCGCCGCCGAAGTCTCCGCCGCCAAAGCTGCCTCCACCAAAGCCGCCGCCTCCGAAACCGCCACCAAAGCCGCGGCCGCCGCCGAGCATTTGGCCCAGGACCATACCGGTGACGATATTGCCGGCCGCGTTGCCCATCTGCTGGCGCTGCTGGCGGCGACGGTGTTCGTCGATGTCATCCTTGGCGCGCTGCAGCGCTGCCTGGGCCGCGGCTACCGCTTCGCGGGAGGACTGCAGGGCGGCGCGGATATCGCTGCGCTCGGTGTGGAGGGCTTGGGCGTGGAGACGTTTGGCGTCGGCAAGCGCGGTGCGTGCGCCCGAGCCGATGATGCGCCCGCGGGAGGAAATGAGGTCCTCCGCAGCCTGGATATTAGATTCCGCCACGGAAATCTGCTGGCGGAAGAGATCAAGTTGGCGCGCGTGGGTGGAGGTCTTTTCCCGCACGCGGTCAAGCGCCTCATCCAGCTGCGTGTCAATAGAAGTAAGTGCGGTGTGCTGGCCCAATGGATCCTGCTGGCCTTGGGCCTTGGCCTCAGTGACTGCGGAGCCAGCGCGACCGAGCAGTTCCTCGAGCGCGTTCCAATCCGCCGTGGTTCCCTGCGCCTTGCCTTGGCGCTCGAGCTCGCGGGCCTCGTCGATTTCGCCTTCGACTTCGGCAATGAGGGACTCGAGGTTGCCGCGGGCGGTGGCGATATTCTCCTCCGCGTTTTCCACGCCGGAAATTAGGCGATCCGTCATCGCGCAGGCATGTTCACTATCGCGGATGAGCCCCACCAGCGGGCCCTGCTGACCGGCCGGCTGGGCCTGGACCCCGCGGGCCTTTTCTAGCAGTTTTTCTGCTTCATCAAGCGAAGCGGCGGCAAGCTCCGGGTTATCGGCAATGGAGGACAAAACGTGCTCGTCATAGTTGCCTTTCAACCGAGCCAACGTGGATTCGGCCTCCGGTAGGCGGGCGCGCAGGCCCACAGTGCGCTGGGTGAGCTCGTCCAGTTTCTCATCGGAGTGGATAAGTAGGTCGCGCATCTGGGCAAATTCCGCGGCCTGCGCATCCAGGGCATCATCGGCCTGACCACAGGAAGAGACGATGTCCACGAGCATCTGGCGCCGTTCGGCCGGGGACTCCGGAACGGCATCATCGAGGCGCTGGCGTAGGTGGAAGGCCTTTTGCAGGGTAGAAGTAGAGTGGTTCATCGCCTTGGTAAACGGGCGCACGCGCTCTGGACCAAACTCCGAAAGCGCGATATTGAGCTCCTCCTTGCCGCGGCGAATGGACTCATCGGTCGAGACCAACTCTTCCTGCGCCAACTGGTCCAAGGTCTCAAGTGACAAACGGTTGAGCTGATCGGTATCGCCCGGGGCGATTTCGCGGGCCGACTCGAGCGTTTGCGCCTTATTCTTCTTAGTATTGCGGCGGGAGTAGTACATGATTCCGCCACCGGCGGCGACAATGGCGGCCGCGCCACCGCCCAGCCACGCTAGGCCGGAAGAATCGGAAGAGTTGGAGCTGCTGGTGTTGCCCAGGGCGGCGTCGGCAAGCGCGAGGGCGGAAGCACCGTACTCATCGCTGGTCAGCTTGTCATAGGCAGCGTCATACATCTGGTCGAGCCGGCCTTTGGGCCAAGCTTTGCCGGTCTGCACGCCCATTTTGCGGTCATCGACGGACAGGACATACACCGCAGAGTTTTCCCCCTTGTCCTTGACCACTTGGGCGGCATAGCTTTCCGGATCCGTATCTAGCTTATTGGTGATGTAGACAAAGAGGACCCGGTGCTCATCCTTTTGCAGCTGGCCAATCTTTTCTCTCAGCTCAGCCTTTTCTTGGGTGCTTAAAACGCCCGCGTCATCGGTAACCTTCTCCGTGAGGGTGGCCGTACCGGTGCCTTGCGCCACGATGGTGTTTTCAGCGGCAAAGGCAGGCCCCGCACCGATGGAGGTGCAGCCCAAGATGAAAGCGGCGATGGCCGCGCGGCCCAAACGTGCACTCAAATTCATGCCCACCACTTTACCGGCTCCACTTAGCTCTTCGGCGGGTAGTGTGATGGGGCAGTGAAGTACGTAATTGTTTTAGGCACCGCCCAATATGACGGCCGGCCCTCCCGCATCCTTGCCGGACGCCTGCGCCACGCCGGCGAGCTAGCCACGGCCGAGGGCCTGGAAGTCATTACCGTGGGCGGCAAGCTGCCCGGCGATAGGTTTACCGAGGCCGGCGTCGGCCGCACCTTTCTGCGCGAGCATTTCCCGCACCTGACCGTCCACGCGGTGGAGGAGGGGATGGATACCCGCAGCTCCCTGAAGGCGGTCAAGGAAGCCTTCGCGCTTGCCGACGCCACCATCATCACCGATCCCCTCCACCGCCTGCGCACCGCACTCATCGCCCGCCAGGAAGGACTAAAAGCCACCGTATCCGGCACGCCGTATTACCCTGCCGCACGCTTTTCCACACCCTGGTGGCGCTATCTTGCCCACGAAACCGGTGGCGTGGCCTACGCGCTGGTAGCAGAACTTTTGCCCCCGCGCGGTGCCGCCGCACTGCGCAATGGGTTCTACCGCGTGGAGCGGGTGTTGCGCCCGAATCAGAAGCTGCGGCATCAGACGATTGAGCAGGAAGATAGGGATTCTTTTCCCCGGCGATAAGAAGCATCGCATGATATTTTTTAAGCTGCCGATGCATTTCTAGGGGAGAAGGGTTTCTTTTCCACTACATCAGGAAATAACACCGAGCCATGTTGGTCAGCGCTGAAATGCTACGAAGCCTCAGGAGGAAAGCGTGTTAAAACTGGAGAACCTGTCTGTAAAGCTAAGCAGGAAAAGTAGCCCGCTATTCTCTATCGACTCTGTGCATGAGCCAGGTACCCTCACTTGGATTCGAGGCGCCTCTGGGTCCGGCAAATCCACGCTGCTTCGCGTTATCTCTGGACTCCAGAAGCCAACATCAGGAACCGTCAGTATTTTCGGACATGATTTATGGAGCTCTTCTGCTCGAAATAGAGATAGGCTTCGAGCTAAATCGATGGGAATAGTGTTTCAAGATTCCGGCGTAGTGCCCTGTTTGACAATCGACGAAAACCTTTCCTTCGCACAAGGGCTAAGCGGAGCCACTGCGGACTCGGACGCTAATAGCTCTTTGCTAGCTCAACTCAATATGAGTGAATACGGAGCCTCTCTACCGCACGAGCTTTCAGGGGGACAACGCCAACGCGCGGCCATAGCAACTGCAATGTCCAAAAAGCCCCAACTCGTTTTCGCAGACGAACCGACGAGTGCCTTGGATGAGGACAACACATATTCAGTGTTGCGATATCTGCATAATTACACAGTAAGAAACCACGCAATCGCCTTGGTAGTTTCCCACGATGATCGTTTAGCGCAGTTTTGTGATCAGGTTTTGGAAATCGGGGTAAACCAATGAATTTTCGCGCTGTGGAAGCGAGGATCCGTAAGAGCACTTTTGTGGAGAGTATCCCGTTACTAGCTTCCTCGTTTGTGCTTTTCTTCTTTGTCTGTCTGTTAGTCTCCACAGTAGCGGCGGACAAGGTAGCCGAATCTATGTCAATGGGGCTGATGTATTCGGCTTTCATATCGATCATTCCCTTTGCTCTGGCGCTCAAATACTGCTTTAGGCATGTGGTGGAGGGGAGGCGCCACCACTATGAGGCGCTTCGTTTATTTGGGTTAACATTAAAACGAATTCGCCGAGTGCTATTCCTTGAGCTACTTACGGTTTATTTTTTCTTTTCAATAGTTAGCGCAGTTCTGGTTCCAGTGCTGATGAAGCCAATCTTCCTGGTTCTGTATTCGGGTTTTGGCATTGATCTTCCTCAAGGACTCCCTTCACCACTACTCGTCGCTGTGATCTCATGGTGCGCTATCGTTTGTCTGAGCTTCGTTCCTTTCCAACAGGAAACGAGAGTTTTGGAGGATTTGAGCCAAGGCCCAACTCGCATAGATCCAACTCCAAGGAATCCGCGGGCTGCAGAACTCCTTCGATATCCGCTGGGGATAGCAGCCTGTGTTGTATTGCTAGTGGGATTTGTGGCGATGCCCCAAGCGGATCCATCTAGTAGGTGGCCGTTTATTTTCGTCTACTGCGTGCCCTTCTTGGTGAGTGCTGCCTCTGTATTTGTCTACGCGGTTGTCTTATATTCCGCCGAATACCTCTCCCTCAAGTTTGGGGGATGGAATCCTCCGATTTTGGGAGTCCGATATGCGCGATCTTTTATCGCCACCACCATATTGCGGGTCTCTTGTATTTTTATCTTGTTTCCCATCATTCCTTTTATTGCGAATGATTCGGCACTCTACTCAGCAAGGGAAGAATTAGCTGACAATGTGAAGAACGTGTATGTAGGGTCGCCGCAGGATGAACAAACTATCAGCACATCCACTGCCCAAAACATTTGTCAGGATCACGCCGCAGATTGCCTAGGAGTTCTTAGCTGGGTGCCTGCTGACCAAGACTCGGAAGAGCTCCAACCTTCCACCATGGAAGAAGGCGCTGTCTTTGCGCTGGTAGAAGATCGGGACGGAACAGTAAGTTCCTTGGTTAATGACCGAGAGGTAGTTGAGACGGAACCCCGATCGCCGTTTGACCAAACGTGGATGCGGCCATGGGATAAAACCTTTAATTCTGAAGCAGATCCTTCTTGGGGAACGGGCGAAAGGCAAGACGAAGGTTATGCTGTAGCCATTTTTTCGAAGCAAGTGGAATTGAGCGACAGCCAAGCGATGGAGGTTGTAGGCGCTCAGCAATGGGCAGAAAACCTACCTTCAACGTTGCTTTACGGTCCAAACGGTACCGGTACAAGCGAATTTATTCCGTTGTTTGCCTACGTGATTGTTGGGGGAGCAGTTCTCATCTTCGGACTGGCCTTAGCACAACAAGGTCGGCTTATCCGCTTCACTAAAACCATTTGGGAACAAGGCGTCTCAGTTGCAGAAGCGCACAGAAACAGGAAATTGGCCAATTGTTTGCCTTCGGCTTTTGCGTTGGCTTTGTCGCTAGGAGCAGCTGCTCTACTGAGCACGTATATGGACTCTTATATAGCGCATAAACTTGTATTGCACTTTCCGGATGTCCCATTTGGACTCATATTTTTCTTGGTGGTGGTTGTGGGCCTGGCAGCGGTGGGCAGCAACTTTGTGAAAGGCCCGCGGCCTGCTAAAAACTAGGCGGCCACGTTGCTCACCCAAAAGGCCAGTTCACGGAATATGCTTGGGTCGTGTCCTATTCTTATTCCGCCGCCGACTTCGCCCGCCTGGCCGATGAAAAGCCGAAGGGCTCAGCCTTCCATACCGTGGAAGAACATCGCGGCGTCTTTGCCCGTGACCGCGCCCGCGTGCTGCACTCGGCAGCCTTGCGGCGTCTGGCCGATAAAACTCAGGTCGTCGGGCCGCGCGATGGCGATACTCCACGCACCCGTCTGACCCACTCGCTGGAGGTGGGCCAAATTGCGCGGAGCATCGGTGCTGGACTTGGACTCGATCCTGATCTGTGCGACATGGCAGGGCTGACCCATGACATCGGCCACCCGCCCTACGGGCACAATGGCGAAAACGCACTCAATGAGGTCGCCCTCAACGGCTTTGAAGGAAACGCGCAGACCCTGCGCATCCTCACCCGCCTAGAGCCCAAGATCATCGTGGACGATGCCAGCGGCGTGCCGCGCAGCTTCGGCCTCAACCTCACCCGCGCCGCCCTCGACGGTGCCTGCAAATACCCCTGGACCAAAACCAATCCCGATGGCAGCGCCAACCGCAAATACGGTGCTTATGACGAGGACGCGGATCTGCTCGAGTGGCTGCGTGAGGGCCATAGCGATGATCGCAAATGCATCGAAGCTCAGGTCATGGACTGGTCCGATGACATCGCCTACTCCGTGCATGATGTGGAAGACGGCATTATTTCCCGGCGCATCTCCCTCAATGTTCTGTGGGACCTAGTTGAGCTAGCCCAGCTGGCAGAAAAGGGCGCTAAAGCTTTTGGCGGCACCGCCGATGAGCTCTTGGAGGCGGCCGATAGCCTGCGCAACTTAAGCGTCATCAACGCCATCGGCGATTTTGATTACTCCTTGCGCGACTATGCCAATTTGAAGAAGATGACCTCTGAGCTCGTAGGCCGCTATGTCGGTGCGACCGTTGGCGCCACCAGCGAGGCCAACGCCGAGCTCATCGCCTCCAATACCCTTGGCCGCATGCACGGTGACCTCGTCGTGCCTAAAAAAGCCGAGGCCGAGGTCAAGCTACTGAAAACCATCGCCGTCCTCTACGTTATGGACGAGCCCGCCCACCTCGCACGCCAAGACCGCCAGCGCGAGCGCATCTACCGCGTCTACGATTACCTCGTCGCCGGCGCCCCCGGCTCCCTCGATGCCACCTTTCGGCTGTGGTGGGAGCAAGCCGATTCTGATGCCGCTCGTGACCGCGCCATCATCGACCAAATTGCGTCCATGACGGAGTCCCGCCTCGAGCGCTTGGCCCGCCGGAGCGCGGAGCTGTCTGGGTTCCTCAGCTAAACCTGGCTTGCCCACCACCGCGCTAGAGTTAGGTCGAGAGTCATCAGGCCGATCTGAGCGCGAAAAGGCCGAATTGAGAGCTCAAAAACTTCAATTCGGCCTCATATCTATGGACCTAACGCCTCAGCTCCAACCCCAGGGCCCGAGTCGCTAGCGCACCAACGCGACACCTTGGTCCTCGAGCACGCTAGCTACCGCCGCTAGGTCCTCGCCTTCGATATCCATATTGGAGGCAACGATGACGCTGGTGCGCTGCTCGCGTAGGAAATCCGCTAGGTCATCGAGGTTGCGCGGGCCGCAGTCTTCGCAGCCGCGGGTGCGGCCGAGTGCGTTAAAGAAGTCCGCGCGGGTGCGGATGTGTTCAGTAATGAGGATGCGTCGCATGATTACTCCTCTGCGTCCGGAATAGAACAGAAGCTTTCATAGTGGTCATCGGTGTAGTACCACACGTCTGGGTCGGTCTCGCTGCCGCCACCGGTGATAATGCGGCGGGCGCCGCGGTTGTGGCTGCCTGGGGTTTCTACCGTGTATTCGCGGTAGTAATTCTTGTCCTGCTGGGGCAGCCGGCCCTCGTAATTGCCAAAGCGGGCGTTGTCATTATCCGGGTAGTCGTAGGGGCCACCGGCCAAGATATCGTCTGCGGTGTCTTTGGCCTCGGCGGGTAGGGAAGACATCTCGCAAGTATCGGCGTCGCCAGTCGCGGCCGCTTGGGTCGACTCAGAAGTGGAGGAAGCAGCGGAATCACCATCGCCGCCGAGATCGAAGCCGAAGTAGCTTGCTACGACGACAAGCGCAAGGCCGCCGAGGGCAACGGGGAGCGATTTCTTGGACGCTTTGGACTTGGGCATACCTTTATTGTTGCAGGTGCGGCGCTAAAAGTGGAAATTGGCCCGAGACAATGGCGAGGTCAAAAATTGCCCCGTCACGGGGGTAGGTAACAGTATGTGGAAAGTACCCCAACAGAGGGTAATTTGCGTCCAAACTGTGAACCCTGTTCAACGTCACCATCCTGCCCTAGCTATTTGAACATTCCCACCGCGCGCGGGGTAGTCTGTACGCATGGCAAAAGGCAGAATTCCGGACAGCGATATCCAAGCTATCCGTGAACGCGCGCCTTTAGAAGAAATCGTCGGCGAGTACGTGCAGCTCAAGCCCGCCGGGCACGATTCGCTTAAGGGCCTTAGCCCCTTCAAGGATGAAAAGACTCCGTCCTTTCACGTGCGCCCGCAGCGCGGCTACTACCACTGCTTTTCCACCGGCAAGGGTGGCGATGTATTCAGCTTCCTGATGGAAATGGAGCAGGTCTCCTTCCCAGAAGCGGTTGAAGCGGTAGCGCAGAAGATCGGCTATCACATCAACTACCAGGGCGGTTCTACGGGCGCGCGCAATGAGAAGCCGGGCACGCGGCAGCGCCTCATCGCTGCCAATAAAGCCGCCCACGAGTTTTACCGCCAGCAGTTGGAGACCCCACAAGCGGCTACAGCCCGCGATTTCCTGCTGGATCGCGGTTTTTCCCGCGAGGTCATCTATGACTTCGAGTGCGGCTATGCCCCAGAGGGATGGGATACGGCTACCAAACACCTGCTGCGCCTAGGCTTTTCCTTTGAAGAGCTGGAAGCAGCTGGCATTTCCAAGATGGGCAAGCGTGGTCCCATCGACCGCTTCCATCGTCGTTTGCTGTGGCCGATTAAGGACCTTTCCGGCAACGTCATTGGCTTTGGCGCCCGCAAGCTTTTCGACGACGACAAGCTCGGCAAGTACATGAACACCTCTGAGACCATGCTCTACCGCAAGTCCAAGGTGCTCTTTGGCCTCGATTTGGCCAAGCGCAATATCGCCGAAAACCACCAAGCCGTGGTGGTAGAAGGCTACACGGATGTCATGGCCATGTATGCCGCAGGCGTCAAGACCGCTGTTGCTTCCTGTGGCACCGCCTTTGGCGGCGAGCACCTGCAGGTGCTGCGCCGACTCATGCTGGATGATTCCTACTTCAATGGCGAGCTCATCTATACCTTTGACGGCGATGAGGCAGGGCAGAAGGCCGCCATGCGCGCCTTTGACGGCGAGCAAAAGTTCACCGGTCAATCCTTTGTCTCCGTAGCGCCCGACGGCATGGATCCGTGCGATCTGCGTCTGCACAAAGGCGATGCCGCCGTGCGCGAGCTCATCGCGGACCGCATCCCCATGTTCGAGTTCGTTATCCAGTCCGTCATCGCGGAATACAGCATTGACAGCGCCGAGGGGCGCCTGCAGGCCCTGCGCCGCGCGGTACCCGTGGTCGCACAGATCCGTGATCAACCTTTGCAGCGTGAATATGCCCGGCGTCTAGCAGGTTGGGTGGGCTGGCCGGATCCGGAAGAGGTTCTCCGGCAGGTGCGCGCGGAGGCACGCAAGCCCAAGAAAGCCGAAAAGCCCACCATTCGTCGCTTCGACAATGCGAAGCAGCAGCCGGCACAGCAGGACGTGCCGATGATCCATCCGCCGAGCCCGAAGGAGACCCACCTGTGGCCTCAGCGCGAGGCCCTCAAGCTGGCCTTGCAGATGCCGCAGGTGGCAGGTTCCTATTTCGATGGCATTACTGCCGACGCCTATACCAACGACGCCTACCGCCTCGTGCGCCAAGCCATTTCTACCGTGGGTGGCGCAGCTCAGGGCGCCACCATGCCGGCCGTGGAGTGGATCGCCGCGGTGGCCGGCGAAATGCAGGACCTTACCGGCCGCAACTTCGTCTCGGAGCTTGCCGTAGAGGCCATTTTGCCAACCGACGTCGGTCCCGAAAAATACGCCGACTCCGTGCTCTCCCGATTGCAAGAGACGGTGGTGGGCGATCAAATCGCCCAGTTGAAGGCTCGTCTTGGCCGCATGCGTCCCTCCGATGATGAGGCTAGCTATAACTCGCTTTTTGCTGACCTCGTCGCTTTAGAGCAAGCCCGTCGCGATCTCAATGACCGCGCCTTCCGCGGCACGCCTCCCCAAGGTTAAAAATATCCCCTCGCCCTGTCACCGATTTAGGTGCGCAGCGAGGGGAGGGAAGAGGCTGAAACTAATTTAGTCCTCATCAGGTTCATAAATGCGGTCCGCGTTGTCTACCTGGGAGCCGCGCAGCCGGCCTTTGCCCTTGCGCTTGGAGGAGAGATCGCGAACCTCGCGCATGCGCGGTTCCGGATCCAAGCGGTTGGCTACTGCCTTGCGTGCAGAAGTGACGGCAGATTTGGTCACGGGGGAGTTGATAGCCTTCTCGTAGGCGCCCTTGATCTGGTGGTAGCGCTTGCGGCCTGCTTTGGTGCCAAAAACGTATCCTGCTGCGGCGCCGAAGACGAATTGGATCATTATTTAGCGTGTCCCCTTATTCCAGTACGAGTAAAAGTTCTCCACCAGCCTACCGCGAAGGCCCGTCGCTCGCTGCTAGCCACCGTTAAGGGGTAAAGCTCGATTTGCTGTAGAACAGCTCTTTTCATAAACAGGAATTCGCGCTAGTTTAAAGAGGTGGACATAAACGCGCGTAGGGACTCGGCCGCGGCCTCAGCAGTAGCGCTGGCCGCGCTATTTACCGCGAGTATTTCGGCAGAATCGAGTAACCAGAACACCGGTGTTGCTACTACGCAGAAAGCTTCAGCTTGGTCCGAGGATTGCTAGATAGTACCGGGAAGGTGTAGTCACCGTCCCAGCTTTGTGCATGCGGGTTTAGCGTCACGTTCACCTTTTTGTAACTTTAGCTAGATATTATGCGTGGGAATTCGTTACTAGTGAAAGGTTTCCACGTTGAACTATCGGAATAAACTCCGCCCGGCAGTTCGCGCACTCGCCTTGTGCGCGGCCACCGGACTGACCATAACGCTGGCACCGGCTGCCAGCGCCGCCCTCCCCGTGGCCGTGCCACAGCTCCGCGAGCCTGTTACCCAGCAGACCAC
The DNA here is from genome assembly GCF_057458085.1 of Corynebacterium sp. LaCa_205. Lineage (NCBI taxonomy): Bacteria > Bacillati > Actinomycetota > Actinomycetes > Mycobacteriales > Corynebacteriaceae > Corynebacterium > Corynebacterium sp. LaCa_205. Next base: position 1,815,605 of record NZ_CP190931.1, on the reverse strand, counting down.
CGGCGCTCCTCCGGTCCAGCACCCCGGTGCCCCGGTTCCAGAGCCGTTTAGCACGGACTATATCGCGGGCTTTGAATCCGATGTTTCCTCTTATCAATTTGGCAACTACTGGCAGGTAGTCCAGCTTTTTGATCACATCAAGGCTCAGCCAGAAATCCGCCAAGAAAATATGGACAAGGCCGTGGCCATCAATAACGCCGCAGCCGGTGACCCCGCTTTGATCCGCCGCGCGCAGGCCGATGCCAAGGCCAGCTCGACGAGCGTGCTCAACGCCGTTTCTGACTCGATGGGCAAGAACCTAGGCGATGCCTTCCGCGCTGCCTTGGCCGAGCACCGCCTGCCCAAGACCGAATACCTCCTAGGAAATGGCTATGCGGCCCGCGCAGGCGGACTGGCCAATTCCACGATGTCGGAGAAGTACTACTTCAACTATCAACGCCCGTACCAGCGCGCGCCGCAGGCGATTAAGCGCTATGACGATGGCTCCAAGGATCTCTATCCCACCTCGCCAGCCTTCCCTTCGGGCCATACCAATCAGGCAACGTGGATTACCACGCTGATGTCCTTCATGCTGCCTGAGGTAGGCCCACAGCTCATGCTGCGCGGCGCGGAGGCCGGCAACCACCGCGTAGTACTGGGCGTGCATTACCCGCTGGATGTCATCGGTGGGCGCATGACAGGCCAGGCCGCCGCGGCTGACCGCTTGAATGACAAGCGCATGCGCAATGCCCTGTGGCAAGCCTCGATGGAAGTGCGCAAGGAAATTAAGTGGCGCACCGGCAAGACGGTGGAAGAATTGGTGGCCCAGGATCGGGTAGAGGGCACCGACTATCGGTCCACCCAGGATGCGGTGGAGCAATACTCCAAGCTCATGGACTATGACTTTGCCCCGCGCTACCGAACCGACGCCCCGATGGTAGTTCCGCAGGCCGCTCCAGTGCTGCTTGCCGCATCCCATCCAGAGCTCAGCTGGGACCAGCGCGCCGAGGTGCTGCGCCAGACCGCGCGTCCAGCCGGCAACCCATTGGATTGGCAAGCAGAGGGAGGCTCGTGGCAGCGTCTCGATCTAGCCCGCGCCATGGCGGCCAGGGTGACCATCGCCCCAGACGGCGGCGTGAGCGTCAGCGGCTAGAACGCTCCAATACCTGAGCGGGGGTACAGCTCTCCCGCACATGGTTCAATTTAGAAATATCTCCGTCACTCTAAAGGAAAAGATTAGTGACTAAGCCCAAAATAATGACCGTTTACGGCACCCGGCCGGAGGCCATTAAGGTCGCCCCCGTCGTTAAGGCGCTGGATAATGATGAGCGCTTTGAATCCATTCCGGTTTCTACTGGTCAGCACAAGGAGATGCTGGAGCAGGTCAACACCATGTTTGGCATTACCCCGAAGCATGATTTGGGGCTTATGAAGCCGGGCCAGGGACTCAATGAGATTGTGTCCCGCGCAATTGCGGGTCTGGATTCCATCATCGAAGAAGAAAAGCCGGACGTCATTATCTCCCAGGGCGATACCTCTACGGCTATGGCTGCAGCACTTGCCGGTTTCCATCGCGGGGTCAAGATCGTTCACCTTGAAGCCGGTTTGCGTACCGGCGATATCCACTCGCCGTTCCCAGAAGAAGCTAACCGTAAGCTCATTGGCCAGGTAGCCGAGCTGCATCTGGCTCCAACCGCAGGCTCGATGGAGAACCTGCGCCGCGAGAATGTGCGTTCCAAGGACATTGTGGTCACCGGTAATACCGTCATTGACGCTCTGCTGGAAGCAGCATCGTGGGACACGAAGTTCGCAGACCCTGCCCTGCAGGAAGCCGCAGAGTCCGATAAGCGGCTTGTAGTAGTTACCACCCACCGCCGCGAGAACCTTGAGGCGATGAAGGAGATCGGTGGCGCAGTTAAGGACTTGGCAAAAGCCTATCCGGAGATTAACTTCGCATTGCCGCTGCACCTCAACCCCAAGGTGCGCCAGGCGGTCCTGCCGGAGGTCGAGCACCTGCCAAATATCATCATCACGGATCCGCTGCCTTATGACCAGTTCACGCAGCTACAAAACCGTGCCACCATCATCCTGACTGACTCTGGCGGAGTCCAGGAGGAGGCACCAGCATTGGGCAAGCCGGTGCTAGTCATGCGCCAAAACACCGAGCGCCCCGAAGCCGTCGTTGCCGGCACGGTTAAGCTGGTGGGCACTAATCGCGAGCTCATTGTGGCAGAGGCAAAGCTTTTGCTTTCCGACGCCGCCGCATTCGACGCCATGGCCAACGCCGTCAATCCTTATGGTGACGGCAAGGGCGCGCAGCGTGCTATTGCGGCTATCGCAGAGTTGACCGGGGTAGGCGAGCGCGTAGAGGATTTTCTGCCGGAGGCAGGTTCCTCTAAGGGGCCCAAAGGCGAGGAATCACTCGCGCGCCTGCCGGAGAAAGCGGATATATTAAAGGTATGAAACCGCTGGATATCCGCTGTAACCACCGAGAGCGCATGAAAGCTGCAGACATTTTAGGAGATGCGCTTTCGGCAGGGCAGATTGACCTCGATGATTTTGAAAAACGCTCGGCCGCCTGCGTTAATGCGACGACTCGCGCTGAGCTCATCGAGCCGCTGGCTGACCTTGTAGAGGACCCAGAAATTCTCCTGTTCGGGCAAGAACGAAAAATCGCAAAGGCCTATGCGGGCCAGCAAGAATCCAAAGCCATCGCCAAGGTGGAGCAGGCTATCCGCCAGGTGCAGCCGAGCGTGCAGGAGACCCGCTCCCTTGCGGTGGGGATCTTCGGCGGGTCTACTGTCAGCGGCGGGGCAGTAGCTCGTTCTCTGACGGCGTTGGGCTTTTTCGGTGGCGTGGACATCGATCTCACGGGCGTCGCCCTGCACAGTCGTACTACCACCATCAACGCGGCGGGCGTCTTTGGTGGCGTCGATGTTTATATTCCCGAAGGCTTCCGCGTCCACGTCAGCGGCGTTGGACTCTTTGGCGGACATGACCTCAAGGTAGAGAACGGCGCCATCCATCCGAATGACCTCCCAGTAGACGCGCCAGAAATTATTGTGAACTGCTATAGCCTCTTCGGCGGCGTAGACGTTCACGTGGGGCGCCGCTACGGCGAGTAACCAAGCGCGATTGTAGTGCAAGCAACCACTTGCACTAATGAGCGTGGGCCAGTGCTTAGTCGGCCTCGATGATCGCTGCTAGACCTTGTCCGCCTCCAATGCACATGGTAACCAGCGCGAGCTTACCGCCGGTGCGGTGAAGGTGATGCGCGGCGGTGACGACGATGCGGGCACCGGTAGCACCCACGGGATGGCCGAGCGAAATGCCAGAACCGTGAGGGTTGAAGCGCGGATCATCTGCCGAAATGTCCCATTCTTTGAGTACAGCCAGCGCTTGGGCGGCAAAGGCCTCATTGAGCTCAATGAGGTCAAGATCATCGAAGGTGATGCCGAGGCGATCCATAACCTTGCGGGAAGCCTCCACCGGGCCGATACCCATGCGTTCCGGATCCACGCCGGCTAGGGCCCATCCCTTGAGCGTGACCATTGGGGTAAGACCCAGCTCCTCGGCTTTTTCACGGGTAGTCACTAGGACGGCCGCGGCACCATCGTTTTGGCCCGAGGCATTACCGGCGGTAACCGTTGCCTCTTCGTCCTCCTTGCGCATGACCGCGCGCAGTTTAGATAGCTTGTCTGTACTGGAATCTGGGCGGACATGTTCATCCTTGTCTACGACGATAGGCTCCCCCTTGCGCTGGGGGACGGTGACGGGGATGATTTCGGCGTCGAAAAGCGATTGTTCCTGTGCAGCGGCGGCATTGCGGTGGGAACGTGCAGCGAGCTCGTCTTGGGCGACGCGCTCGATGGAGTATTCGCGGCGGAGATTTTCGGCGGTCTCAATCATGCCGCCGGCAATCGGGTGGTGCTTTCCGCCGGCGGCCTCGCGGGCTTCTTGGAGGCGATCGCGAAAGATCATATTTCCTCCCTTTGCTCCCCAGCGTACATCCGCATCAACGGTGTATTCGGTGCGGGACATAGACTCCGCGCCGCCGGCGATGATGACATCGGCAGCGCCAGTAGCAATGTGGGCACCTGCGGTAATAATGGCCTGCAGACCCGATCCGCAGCGGCGATCGAGCTGCATACCAGGCACGGTGGTGGGCAGGCCAGCGTCTAAGGCAGCCACGCGGCCCAAAGCGGGTGCGGCACCATTAGGGGAGCCTTGGCCCAAGATGACGTCATCGATTTTGGTGGGGTCGATACCGGACTCTTCCACAATGGTCTTGACCACGAGGCTAGCTAATTCTTGGACGGGGACGGACTTTAGCGCGCCACCATAACGGCCGACGGGGGTGCGCTTGGGGTAGCAAAGGACTACGTCGCGGGTGTGCATGATAATTCTCCTTTAAGAAAGTTCGGTGGTGGCAAGGTCATGGGAGATTGCCTTGCAGGTTGCGATGAGCTCCGGCAGGATGCGCGTGGTGAGATCCTCAGTGGAATAGACGGATGTTTGGGTTGAGACATTGATGGCTGCAGCAGTGCGGCCCGAACCATCGCGAATAGGAACTGCAATGGAACGCAGGCCCTTCTCCAGCTCTTGGTCTACGATGACCCAACCGCGTTTCCGGATCTCCGCTAGGCGCGCCTGAAGATCTGCGGGTGCGGTGAGCGTGTGAGGGGTGACTTTCTCCAGCGACGCCGTTTCTAGGAATTCGTCCAACTGCGATGGAGTGAGATCCGCTAACAGTACCTGTCCCATTGAGGTCGCGTGCGCGGGAAAGCGGGTGCCGATGGTGATATTGGTGGCCATGATGCGGTGTGCAGCGGCGCGGGCAATATAAACCACGGTGTCCCTATCCAACACACTGACAGAGCAGGATTCATCGAGTTTGGTGGATAACTCCCTCAAATGGGGCTGGGCAATATCGGGAAGACCCAAACTCGATAAGTAGGAATAGCCCAGTTCCAAAACCCGGGGGGTAAGCCAAAACTCAGAGCCATCCGTGCGCGCGTACCCCTCCGTTACCAAGGTGTGCAAAAAACGACGTGCAGTGGCACGTGCTAGCCCTGTGACCTCGGCAACCTGGGCCAGAGTCTGGCGTGGGCGCTCGCCATTAAAAGAGTGCAAAACGGCTAATCCGCGGGCGAGTGACTGCACCGTGGGGGTGTCGTTCAAGGTGTGGTCTCCGATTCTAGAAATTGATGAAGTGGCCTACATCTCGTAATTGTATCCAAAAGTGTTCGCATTGTGAACCCTTGTGCAACATATGAACCACACGTAGGCTGAAGCCATGTTAGATAAAGTCATCGACTCAGTAGAAAATGCCGTAGCAGATATTCCAGACGGCGCTTCCATTGCGGTGGGCGGATTCGGGCTCGTGGGAATTCCGGCGCGTCTAATTGATGCTCTGCGTGAACTCGGCTCTGGAGACCTCACCATCATTTCCAATAATCTTGGTACCGACGATTTCGGGCTCGGGCTCTTGCTTAAAGATCATCGCATTTCCCGCTCTATTGGTTCCTATCTCGGAACGAATAAGGAGTACGCCCGCCAGTATCTCGAAGGAGAACTGACTGTGGAATTTACCCCGCAGGGAACGTTGGCAGAGCGTATGCGTGCCGGCGGTGCTGGCATTCCCGCCTTCTATACCAAGGCCGGCGTGGGAACCCCGCTTGCGGAAGGGGATATCCCCACCCGCTATAACCCGGATGGGTCCATAGCACAGACTTCTAAGCCGAAGGAAACTCGTGAGTTTAACGGCGAGCTCTACGTGCTGGAGGAGGCACTGACCCCAGATTTTGCCTTCGTTCATGCCGCTCGCGCAGATCGATACGGCAACCTAGCTTTTGCCAAGACTGCGCAGAACTTTAACCCGGATGCCGCTCGTTGCGCTGATATCACCATTGTGCAGGCAGAAGAATTGGTGGAGGCGATTCCGCCGGCCGAGGTTGACGTGCCGGGCATCTACGTCGATCGCGTCGTAGAAGTGGGAAAGCAAGAAACTGGAATCGAATTTAGGACGGTGAGCAAGTAAATGACCTGGTCACGTGAAGAAATGGCGGCTCGGGCCGCACAGGAATTGAAAAACGGCGACTACGTCAACCTAGGAATTGGCATGCCAACGTTGATTCCTGGATTCCTCCCAGAGGGCCTCGAAGTGGTGCTTCATTCTGAAAATGGCATCTTGGGCGTAGGTCCGTACCCGGCCGAAGATAAGGTGGACCCGGAACTTATCAATGCTGGCAAAGAGACCATCACTGCTGCTCCCGGAGCTTCATTCTTTTCTTCTTCGGAATCCTTTGGAATGATTCGATCACGCGCTATCGACGTAGCGGTACTTGGTGCCATGGAAGTATCCCAATTCGGAGACCTTGCCAATTGGATGATTCCGGGCAAGATGATCAAAGGTATGGGCGGTGCCATGGATTTGGTTCATGGCGCCAAACGCATCGTGGTGATGATGCAGCACGTGTCCAAACATGGCAAGTCCAAAATCCTTTCAGAATGCCAACTGCCGCTCACCGGCGCGCGTTGCGTGGATCTTATTATTACGGACCGCGCCGTCTTCGAGGTTGATGAGTTAGAAGGTCTGACCTTAGTTCAGATGGCTGAGGGGGAGACTGAGGACTCCATCCGCGAGGTTACTGATGCCCCATTCACGCTGGACCTGTCTTAGTCCTGAACTGTTCCCGAAAGCCCGCCTTCTAGCACCCGGAAGGCGGGCTTTCTTTTTCATTTCTAATGAGTGGGGTTCTTTGGTGCTGAATTAGCTAAAGGCTGGGCCGAAATGATTTATGCTTCGGCCCAGCCCTAGGTGGGAATGAGAGAGGTACTAGTTAGACATCGCGTAGGTCTACACCCTTGGTTTCAGGGAGAATGTACATGCTAATGATGGTGAGGACGCATAGGGCGATGACATAAAAGCCAGAGGCCCACGCCAGATCGTGCGCGACAAACCACTGGTAGATATAGGGCGCGGTTCCGCCAAAGACAGCTACAGAGAGGGAGTATGCAAGACCGATACTATGCGTGCGCTGGGCGGTAGGGAAGACCTCGGACATGATGGAAGATAGCAGCGCACCACCGGCGGCGACGATAATCACGCCTACAGTAGAAGCGACGAACAGGGTCCACGGACGGGAATCGATCAACGCCATGAGTGGGATTTGCAAAACGGCCATACCTACCGCGCAGATATAGATGACGGGTTTGCGCCCAATCTTGTCCGAGAGACTGCCCCACAGCGGTAGAGCGATAAGGCCAGCAACTTGAGCAACCACCGTGACCCAGTACGCGCCTTGTGTGGTCATTCCTTCGTGGCTAATGGCATAGGTAGAAACGTAGGAGGTCCACGTGTAGTGCGCGGAAGTAACGCCGGAGACCATGCCGATAACGAGCAGGATATTGATCCAAGCCGGACGAGTAGCGGAGGCAGATTGAGGGATTGCTGCGCGCTCCTTGCGCGCTGGGGTGTCTACGCTGGGCTCGGAACTGTCAATTTCCTTGAAGTGATCAGACTCTTTCATGTGGCGGCGTAGGTATAGCGCTACACAGGCAGAGAGCGCGCAGAGGAAGAAGGGGATGCGCCAACCCCATGAGGCAAGTTGGTCATCATTGAGTACGAGGGAGATTAGGCCGCCGAGCACGTAGGCGATGACGGAGCCACCGAAAATGGAAACGTAGACCATAGAGCCCCATTTACCGCGGTGGGCGTTGGGGGCGATTTCTGGGATATAGCTATTGGCGGCAGCTGATTCACCGCCGTGGGCGAAGCCCTGCAGGATACGGATCACCAAAAGACCCACAGAGGACCAAATGCCGATCTGCTCATAGGTGGGCATGACTCCGATGATCGCGGAGGCGATGGCCATCATGATGATGGTCATCATAAGTACGGATTTTCGGCCGCGCTTATCTGCTACGCGGCCGAAGACGATTCCTCCGAGTGGACGCACCAGGAAACCAACGGCAAAAACGCCGAAGGTAGCTAAAAGGGCGGAGGTGGAGTCGCCCTTATTGAACATTGCGGTGGCAATGAATGGGGCAAAGACTGCATAGGAGCTCCACTCATACCACTCTAGGATTTGCCCGGTAAGGCTGGCTCCTAGGGATTTGACGTCGGTGGTAGAAGCTGCGTTTTTGCCGGATTCGGTATCTGGTGGCGATGTCGGTTTGGTGGTGGATGTCATGAGTTCTCCTTGTAATGGGACCGGGACGGTTGGGAAAAATATTACCTAGATCACACAAATGGGCGGCGAGGATCCAAAGTATTGAGATCGTCTGACGCTATTGATGTTGTTTACCGCGTGAGAAACTGCACGTGATGAACCCCTTTCGGGGACAACCTGTGGTTAGATTTATGGTTCGCATTGTGAACTTGGGTGCGCATTGTGACCCCACTTGGGGGTAGTTGGGTAAATGTCTAGCGTTTCTGAGCTTGGATAACGGCGGGAAAGCCCTCCTTAGGTAAAAGTTTTAGGTTCACAGTGGTGGACACTGGTGTAGCGTGTGACACATGACACGGACGGAAAGGTATGAGTCCTAAGCCACCCGAGTCTTGTCGGAGCCACACCCTAAGGAGGGATTTATGACTGCTCTTAGTCCCGAGGAATTGAGCACAGAAAGCCTCGCCGAAGTCATGGCCGCGGGCGGACGCCCAGCCGATAGCGAGCGTGAAATTAAGATCATCGATACCACCCTGCGCGATGCGCACCAGAGTATCTGGGCCACCCGCATGACCACGGAACACATCCTTTCTCTGCTGGATGACATCACCAATGCCGGGTTCGAGCACGTTGACCTAGTTGCCCCCATTCAGTTCGACGTGGCCGTGCGGTATCTCAAAGAGGATCCGTGGGAACGTGTGCGCCTCGTCCACGAGCATGCCGCCCCCGGTACTAAGTTCCGCGCGCTGATTCGCTCCAAGAATCTAGCATCCTTTGACTTCCTGCCGGATGATGCCATCCTTAACTGGACTGAACGCCTTTATGCCAACGGCTTCCGTGTCATTGGTTCTTTTGATGGGCTCAATGACATCGACAACATTGACAAGGGCCTCAAGCTTGCCAAGGAACTTGGCGCTGAGACCTTTGGTGCGCTGTCCTACTGCCTTAGCCCAGTGCACACCGATGAGCTCTACAAGCAAAAGGCGGAGGAGCTGCTTGAACGCACCGACGTCGACCGCATCATGCTGAAGGACGCCGGCGGATTGCTCACTCCGGACCGCATGAGAACCCTTATCCCGGCTATCCGCAGCTCCATTGGAGAAGATATCCCGCTGGAGGTACACACCCACTCCCTGACCGGCTTGTCCCCATTGACCTATCTCTTTGGCGCGGAGTTGGGCGTGGATTCCATTCACACCTCCATCGCTCCGCTTGCCAACGGCCCCGGTCAGCCTGCGACCCAGGCCTTGGTACGAGATCTGCGGGCGCTCGGCTATACCGTCAACGTTGACGATGATCGCATCGCCTCTGCCAGCGACCGGATCCAAGAAATCGCCGATACTGAGGATAAGCCGGTGGGTGTGCCGCGTGCTTTCGACGGCCTCCACTACATGCACCAGCTGCCAGGCGGCATGCTGACGAACTTCGAATCTCAGCTGGAAACTGCGGGCCTAGGAGACCGATTTGAGGAGCTTCTCTATGAGGTGGCTCGCGTGCGAGAAGAGCTGGCATACCCCATCATGATTACGCCATTTGCCCAGTTCGTGGGTACACAGGCCGTCATGAATGTGATGACTGGTGAGCGCTACTCCGTGGTCCCAAATGAGATTAAGAAGTATGCCCTGGGCTACTACGGTGAACCTCTGGCCCCGCTGGACCCAGAGGTATTGGAAAAGATCCTGGCCAACGGTTCCTCCGAAATCACCGAGGAAATCCCAGAACTCAAGCCAGTACTGCCGGGCCTGAAAGAGGCGCATCCGGACGAGGACATCGACACCCTGCTTTTGCGCGTTATGTTCGCCGGCAGCCAAGTCGATGAAATGAAGCGCTTCGTAGCTGAGGGCCGCGCCGGCGAGGGCGAAGGCGTCAAAGGAGGCGTCTTGACCTCCCTCGTCCAGCAAATCTACAACTCTTCCGATACCACCGACTTCCACCTCAAGACCTCTGACCTGGAAATTAACCTCACTAAAGGAGAAAAGTAATCATGACTGATACCACCAACCTGCAGGATCTGAAGGCCCTCCTGAAGTGGGCCAACCTTTCCGATGACATCCAGGAGCTGCAGATCAAGTATGGCGACATCGAACTCGCCATGTCCCGCACGCCTGGCGGCCTCGACCGCCCAGCCCCGGCTCCGGCACCAGCTGCCGCGCCTGCAGCTGCTCCATCCGCATCCCCAGCAGAGCAAGCTCCCGTACAGCAGGCGCCGGCCCAAGCGGAGCCTGCACCAGCTCCCGCTGCACAAGAACCCGCTGCTCAGGAGGAGCCAAAGGCTTCCGGAGCTCCGGCAGCAGAGGGCGAGACTGTCACCGCGCCTATGGTTGGTACCTACTATGCTTCCCCGAAGCCGGGCGCAGACCCATTCGTCAAGGTTGGCGATGAGGTCGAGGTAGGACAGGTGCTGTGCATCGTCGAGGTTATGAAGCTGATGAACAATATTGAGGCCAAGTTCGCCGGAACGGTCAAGGAAATCCTCGTGGATAACGAGGATGCCGTTGAGCACGGCCAGCCACTTATGATCATCGAACCAAAGTAAGCCCCGTTCCCGCACAACGATCTGGAGGAAAACATGTCAGATCTCTTAAATAGCGTTCTGATTGCCAACCGCGGTGAGATCGCATTGCGTGTTATCCGCGCCTGCAAGGAGCTGGGGATAAAATCCATCCTCGTCTACTCTGAGGGTGATAAGGATTCCTTGCCCGTTAAACTAGCTGATAAGGCCGTTTGCATCGGCCCAGCCAACGCCGCGAAAAGCTATAACAGCCCCGAGCTCATCCTTTCTGCAGCAATGGCTTTTAAGGCCGACGCCATTCACCCCGGCTACGGATTCCTATCTGAAAAGCCTGACTTTGTACGAATGGTAGAAGAAGAAAACATCGGCTTTGTCGGCCCCTCTGCCGAACACATCGGTTTGATGGGAGATAAGATCGAGGCAAAGCGCATCGCGCAAGCCGCCGGCGTGCCTACTGTGCCCGGCTCCGATGGCGTAGTCACCGAAATTGATGAGGCAATGGAAGTTGCCCGAAATACGGGCTTCCCGCTGCTTATTAAGGCGGCAGCCGGCGGCGGTGGTCGTGGCATGCGTGTGGTTGAATCCGAGGACACGCTGGAAAAAGATCTCAATGAGATCATGAACGAGGCCGAATCGGCGTTCAACGATCCCTCGGTGTACATCGAGCGCTATCTCACCGATATTAGGCACATTGAGATTCAGGTGCTTTCGGATGGAGAGAACGTCGTGGCCTTGGGAGAGCGTGACTGTACCTCCCAGCGCCGTAACCAGAAGCTTATTGAGGAAGGCCCGTCCCCGGTCCTGACCGAGGAACTCCGAGCGGGTATGCAGGAAGCTGCCATCAACCTGTGCAAGGAAGTTAAATACAAAAACGCCGGTACCATCGAGTTCGTCTTCGACAACACGGAAAACAAGTACTACTTCATCGAGATGAATACCCGTATCCAAGTCGAGCACCCGGTCACGGAAATGATCACCGGCGTGGACCTCATCAAGGAGCAGCTACGCATTGCCTCCGGACAGAAGTTGTCCATCAGGCAGGACGATATTGAGATACGCGGCCACGCTATTGAATGCCGCATCAATGCTGAGGACCCGAACCAAAACTTCGCTCCTCGCCCCGGCAAGATCGAACACTATCGCGTTCCAGGCGGCTTTGGTGTACGCATGGATACCCACATCGAAACCGGCTACACCATCCCACCTTTCTATGATTCTATGGTCGGCAAACTTATCGTGTGGGCAGAAGATCGCGATGAAGCCATCGCTCGAATGCTGCGCGCTATCGATGAGTTAGAGGTGGAGGGCGTGGTGACGACTGCGCCGTTCCAGGCGATGTTGCTCGATAGCGAAAAGTTCCGCAGCGGTGAGTTCAATACCGGTTATGTGGCCAAGCTACTGGAGAACACTGACTCCATTCCCGCGGATTAATAAATCTTCTGGTAGCTAGCCCGCACCATCTCATGGCAGTGCTGCCGCCACTCCGAGAGTGCAGGTCCCACAACCCTGGGCCTGCACTTTCAGTGTTTCTGCATTGTGCAATGTGGCAGAAACCATGCTTGGCGATGCCCCAGCTGCTTATAAGAAAGGACGCCCTATGTTGGTCATTGCCGCCCTGCTGGTCGGCGCCATAGTGCCGGTACAGACGGCCATTAATACGCGGTTTCGTGAAAGCGTTGGCTCCCCAATTGTGGCGGGATTCTTTTCCTTTATTATTGGCTTGTTCGTTTCTGCGCTTATTGCTCTTGCGCTCACCGGCCACCTAATTCCGGATTTAGCCACCGCTGCGCAACAGCCTTGGTGGGTGTGGCTCGGCGGGTTTATGGGAGTTTCCTTCATCGTGGGAAATATTCTGCTTTTCCCTCGCATCGGCAGCGTGGAGACCGTTATCTTGCCTATCTTGGGGCAGGTAACAATGGGCCTGCTTTGCGATACCACCGGCATATTTAATTCCCCACACGTTGGAGTCGGCCCGCTGCGCATCCTCGGGGTGGCCGTGGTGTTGGTGGGAATCGCGTTGGTATTGGAAATCGGGCGCGGTGCCGCTACTACGCACGCCACAGCCAGTGGTGTGAAGCTGTGGTTGTGGCGGCTTTTTGGGGTTCTTATTGGAATGGGCTCAGCAACCCAAACTGCTGTCAACGGCTTCCTCGGCCGTGCATTGGGCAGCCCCCTTCCCGCCGGCGAGATTTCTCTAGCGGTCGGCGTGCTTTTGCTTGCAGTGCTGTCTATTGTCCCCCTTGGTCCGCGGCGTGCTCTTTTCACCCGTCCCGCCCCTGGTCCATGGTGGATGTGGTTCGGTGGAGTGCTAGGGGCTCTCTTCGTGGTTGGCGGGGCTACGCTTTCTCCCATCTTGGGCACGGGAACAACCGTGATTGGATCGCTGGTGGGATCAATTGTGTGCGGTCAGGTAGTAGAGTCGCTCGGCTGGGGGCATGCGCGCCGGGGACTGCCCCCTATTCACCGCGTAGTGGGACTGGCCTTAGTCATCATTGGGGTCGTGATGGTGCGTTCGCTCTAAAACGTAGTGCCTTAGCGGCGCCAGCGCTCGAGCACCAGGCGTCTATCCAGTGACCGTGAAACGCAGGGCGCAAAGGCGCCGTCTGCATGCATTTGCTCATTAAAGACGGAATCTCGATGATCTGGCTCGCCTTCTATCACTTTCATAACGCAGGTGCTGCAGGTGCCTTCTAAACAACGTGACATCACCGGCAAGTCAGCTTCCTCGAGTGCCTCGAGTACAGTGACATTGGCTGGAACGTGTACGGTTTCCCCACAAAATTCCACGTCGAAAGCGCAATCGCCTGCACCGGCATTTTTCTCTCCGCTAAGCGCTTCCATATCAGGGTGGAAGTTTTCCCAGTGGAAATTCTGGTGGGGAAGATAGTCCAGCACTACCTCCTTTGCGCCGGACATGAACCCTTGCGGACCGCATACATAAAACACTGTTTCCTGCGGGGCTTGGGATAACAGGTGTCGGTAGATTTCTTCTTGCCGTGCACGGGGTGAGCCAAAAACTTCAATGAGACTATCACCGCATATGCTGCGCAATTGGGGCAGCAGTACGGCGCGGGTAATGCTAGAGGCGAAGTAGAGAACCATGAAGGGTTTGCCTTGGCGCTGTAGCGATTGGGCCATGGAAAGCATAGGCGCAATACCAACACCGGCGCCGGCGAGCACATAGTAGCTGGCGGTGTCAACGAGTTCGAAGTTATTGTGCGCTGGGGAGATAAGTAACTCATCGCCCGCGCGAAGTTGCATCATGACAAGGGAGCCACCCCGCGAATTCTCTTCGCGTTTGACGGCGATGCCGTAAGTTAAGTGTGCACCGGCGTTATAACTGGAGATCTCCTTGGATGGCATTTCAAAAACGGAGTACTGGCGCACTAATTCTATTTCTTCTGGCCCGGTGAGCGTGACGTCTACGTGGCAGCCGGGGGAGTAGTCGGGGAGTTCCTCTCCATCCTTTAAGCAGAATTCCAGCACCATAAGGTCATCAGCGACCGGGGTGACCTGTTGCACTGTGGCCCGCAGCCGCGAACCTTCGCTCCTTTTTGCTGTGCCTCGTGCCGGAGAGTGTTTTAAGGAAGTTTCGTCCATCGTGGCCCCTTTCTGCTAAATGGCGTGGGCGGAGCGAGGGAAGCCTGTGAAGCGTTCTAACGCTGTGCGGCTCATTCGCATTTCGCGGCACCACTTCACGCCATTCAGCTTTTAAAGTAATTGAGGACATAGTAGCCACTAACTGAGGTCTATGTCACTAATGTAGTAACACTGGGCCAGTTAAGCGCATTCGATACACCCACATGGGTGGGTGAAGGCTTCAAATTAAAAGATTTCCTGGCGCATCCTTCTGTCTTATTTCTCATGGTAGGGGGTGTAATTCAACCCCTTCTGTCCACTATTGAAAGTTTAAAGCAGAGCAAAATGGGTAAACCTCCGCGAATTCCATTGCGGTGCGATCTGACTATCTATACGATGACCACTACGTATTAAAGGTGACATGGAGCACACATTGTTCAACAGTGTGTGGCATGACACTTGAACTAAGAAAGAGAGTCACTGCAATGTCAACTCCCACCAAGCCCTTGGCGAGCGAAGCCACGCAGCCAGAGATTTTGCCGATGTCCGATAATCCTTATGAGGATTTCCGCTATTTTTACCGCGATGGAATGCCGCTGCGCCCGGCACCTAAGCGGCGCACCCCCACCCCGAGCTGGTCCGTGCTGCGCCATAATATTTTTGATTCTTGGCACTCAGTGGAAGATTCTTGGGAGGGCTACGGTACTGCGCAAACCCGCCTTTTAGATGACCACATGTGGCAAACCGATGAGACGGGTGAGAAGCTCGCCCAAGCCTTCCGTCGCGATGGTGCGAAGGAATCGCGGAAGAAATTCGAGCAGGCGCTAAATCAGGGTATCGATACTGTGCGTGAACCTGCCCCTGAGTTGGTGGAGTTTTTCCAAGAAGTAGATCGGATCCCAAGTTGGCTAGATCTCGAGGCCGCCGAACGCGGGCGCGTAGCCTATTACAACGTCACCCGCACCTCAGAGATTCTTGCTATCGCCTTTGCTTATTGGGCAACTACGTTGGAGGATCGCACCTCTGCGGCCACGGGTGAGACCGGCATGTTTGAGTTCCAAGCCATGCAGCGGTCCATCGAGACTGCACAGTTCTTTGTGGATTTGGGCAAAAAGAACGTCTTCGAGCGTTTTGGTGAGGGCCGTAAGGCGGCGGTTCGCGTGCGTTTGCTCCATGCCCAGGCAAACCGCGGATTGGAAAAGATGTGGGGTCCGGAGCACTATAACGAATTCGGGCGTCCAATCGGCTCCAGTTTCCTCGTCTCTGGAGAAGGCTGGTTTGGCATGATGCCGCTTGCAATCGACGAGTTCTTTGGCCGTCCGCATAGCGGCCAGGAGTGGGATGACGTGGCTCAGTATTGGGGATACATCCTCTACATGATGGGAGCGGAGGAACGCCTTATCCCTAAAACTGGCGATGAAATGCGCAAGATGACTGATTACATCTATGGCAATGGCGGATATTCCTCTGCTTACCACGAGCGTGTGGCTACCGCGCTGATGTCCATCCTGGAAAGCCTCAACCCCCTCGTGCCGCACGTTGCCCTTGGCGCACTATCTACCATCTGCGGCGAGAAAGACACCAAGTTTATGGTGCAGGGCACACGCTGGGAAAAGATCAACTTTAGGCCTTGGGCCATCCTCTTCAAGGCGGCCGCTAAAGCGGAAGCTCGTGCGGCCCGAGTTCGGGACAAGCTGCCAGGTGCGAAAAGGGCCAGGATAAAGCGTGCCAATAATGGCAAACCCCCTTGGACTGCGGTGACGGAGGTGATCAAAGACTACATCGCTAAGAACGAACCAGATACCAAGTCCGATTACACCTTGCACGATGACTCGAAAGAAGCCCGCAGCTAAACCGGCTTCACCAACTCTCACCAGACTATAAGGAGAAACCACAATGAATGCACCAGCACCGTTGAGTGCCGTAAATGAATGGCCGGCCGGCCGCGGTAGCCGCGAAGAATTTGTGGCCAAGTATGGCACGCAGCGCGCAGACCGCTACCAAGAGGCCTTCTGGGCTATGGATCCCGTGGCAGACGCTCTATTCACCAGCGGTCATACGGTTAAGGAAATCATGCCCAACCTGCGCGAGGCCTTAGCTCGCGGCACCGCCGATGACAATACCCTGCCTGAGGTAGCGGCATTGATTGAGGATATGACCAAGGCACTTGCGGGTCTAGACGCGGAAAAGCTTGAGCGCGGTCGCCGCACCTACCTATCCATCCCGCCGTTGAGCCATGGTCTGGCATTGGGCCCTGGTTCCTTGGTACATACGTATGCTACCCCGGCCATCGCTGACCTTTTGGTTAACACCGGCGAGCTTACTGACGGTGCCGTCAAGCGCCTTGCCTACACCACAAACTGGACCTATTCGCTCTACCTGCCGGATGCTTTGCAGCCAGGAGGGGAAGGCTTTATTCATACAGGCATGGTGCGCGCGATTCACGCTCATGTGCGCCGCGTACATAACCGCAAGGGTTTGGACTATTCCGACTATGGTGCGCCGATTAGTGAATTCGACATGCTGCGCACCTGGTTCGACTTCACGTATATCCCATATGCCGGGCTGCGTCGTATGGGCTGGCAACTCACCGCGGAAGAAGAAAAGGAGGTGTTCTATCTGTGGAAGATAGTCGGCCGCATGTTGGGAATCCGTCCCGATCTCTTCCGCGGCGAGGATGGCGTAGAGGCCTCACAAGAGACCATGGACGCCATCCATGCCGTCGACGGCGAGATTAACGAGGCTGCCCGCCAGCTTGTCGATGCCTTGATGTCTGGCTTCGTTGTCAATGCTAGGGAACTCACTGGTTTCCCAGAAGACACACTTGCAGATTGGACCGCTGCGCATGTGCGCATCATCCACGGCGATGAGGTGGCTGATGCCTGTGGCGTGGCGCAGTCCGTGATGCAGCCCATCTTGGAGATGGAAGCCCCACTAGTACAAGAACGTTTTGACCTGCTGCGCCAAGACAAAGAAGCCCTCGAGGCGGAAATCCAGAAGAATGAGGACATGGTCCGCCAGATGCTTACCCGTGATGCCACCTACATGAAGCAGGATGAGGGCGTGAAAATGAAGGACGGCTCGATGGCCGTCGGCGCTTAAATCGGTGACATGGATAACAAAAGTCGCGTACTGTTGTGACAGGCACAATGCCTTCGCGATGTACATCAATATCAACACCCCATAGGAAGGAAGTCCCGATGTCTAAGGGCTACGCAGTTACCAACCCCGCCACAAATGAAGTGGTAGAAACCTTCGATACCTTTACCGACGAGCAGATCCAGGATGCACTAGCCAAGTCTCACGAGGCCTTTCAAACCTGGCGTAAGACCCCAATTGACGAGCGCGCCAAGATTGTCTCCCGTGCTGCCGAGCTCTTTAAGGAGCGTAAGGGCGAACTAGCCAAGATTGAGGCCCAAGAAATGGGCAAGGCCACCCCGGAAGGGGAGTGGGAGATCAACTTCTCCGGCGATATCCTGCAGTTCTATGCGGATAATGCGGCAGAGCACAATAAAGACAAGCCAGTCGATGTACCCGGCGGAAAGGCCGTGGTTCGCCGCCTTCCCGTTGGCTCCCTCCTGGGCATCATGCCGTGGAACTATCCCATCTACCAGGTCGCCCGCTTTGCCGGACCGAACCTGATGAACGGCAATTGCATTTTGCTAAAGCATGCCGAAATTACCCCGAAGTCCGCCGCTGCTATCGAGGAGATCTTCCGCGAGGCTGGCCTGCCCGAGGGGTGTACATCAATATTTATGCCGACCATGACCAGATTGCGGACGTTATTGCTGATCCGCGCGTCCAGGGTGTTTCTCTCACTGGTTCTGAGCGTGCCGGCGCCGCCATTGCGGAAATCGCCGGCCGCAACCTTAAGAAGGCTGTGCTGGAGCTCGGCGGCACTGATCCGTATATTATTCTCGATGCCGCCGATATCACTAAGGCGGCTGAGGAAGCCTGGGTCAAGCGCATCGAGAACGTCGGCCAGGCCTGCACCTCCAATAAGCGCATCATCGTCATGGAGGATATCTACGACGAGTTTGTTGATGAAATGGTGCGCATCGCCGAGGGAATGGCACAAGGTGATCCTTCCAGCCCAGCGGATAACCAGTACTACCCAATGTCCTCGCGCAGCGCCGCAGAGAACTTAGACAAGCAGGTCCAGCGCGCCGTGGACAATGGCGCCACCATCCGTACCGGTGGCGAGCTGCATGAAACCGCGGCCTATTACACGCCAACCGTGCTTACCGACGTCCCCGTAGGCTCCGACTCCTACTATGAGGAGTTCTTCGGCCCTGTGGCCGAAATCTATAAGGTCTCTTCCGAAAAGGAAGCAGTGGAGCTAGCCAATAACTCCAACTACGGTCTGGGCGGCGCCGTCTTCTCTGAGGACACCGAGCGTGCCACCAACGTGGCTGACCAGATCGATACCGGAATGATCCACGTCAACCTAGGACAGTACTTCTCCCCAGTGCTGCCTTTCGGCGGAATCAAGAATTCCGGCTACGGCCGCGAACTTTCTGTCTTTGCCCTAGATGAGTTCGTAAATAAGCAGTATCTGTACATCAACGACTAGGCCACAAGCCGTTCTAGCTCAGAGGTAATAGGGCTCAATACAAAAGTACCCGCTTAGCAAAGCTAAGCGGGATTTTTGCTCCTCCAACTGGGCTCGAACCAGTGACCTAAACCCTATTTAACCTGCATAAACACCCTTTTCAAGCCCTACGTGACGACAATCTGACGACATCTGAAATCTTTTCATCCACAGCGCTGCCCACCGCCTCCAAATCCTCATCAAACAATTCAGCGTAAATATCAAGCGTCATCGCCGCTGAAGAATGGCCGAGCTCACGCTGGATAACTTTCACATTCGCCCCAGCCGACACCATCAACCCGGCGGCCACATGCCTAAGACCATGCGGAGTCACACGCGGAAAATCCGGGTACTTATCCATACACCTATCCAACGCGTTGTAGTACCACTTGCCATGCGTAGGCGGCTTCATCGGCGAACCATCACGACGCGGCCATAACAACTCATCCGGGCTTTTACCTTCCATTACCGGTATAAGCATCCGCATCACCGACGCCGGCACAGCCACTTCGCGTACCTCATGCGTCTTAGGCGTGCCAATAACCACTTCGGTGCCTACTGTGACGGCGTTTCGTTCAATGCTGATTCGGTTTCGCGTGACGTCTATGTCGCGGACTCTGAGGGCTGCTGCTTCGCCCCAGCGAAGCCCCACGGTGCCTAGTAGCCATACGAGTTCTTTGTACTTAGTGCATTCGTTAACGAGTAGTCCGAGTTGTTCTGCGGTGAGGTATATCTTTTTTGCGGCGGTTTTGCGGGGTAGTTTAATTCCTCGGGCTGGGTTGTTTCGTATGGCTTTGTCCATTACCGCTAAGTCGAGGATTTGGGCTAGTACGGCGTGTGCTTGTCGTACGAGTGAGGCTGATTTGTCCAGTGATGAGACCCAGACTTGTACTTCTGATGGTTTGATGCTTGATATTTGGCGGTTCCCCCATTGTGGTTTCACGTGGTTTCGCCATATAGCGAGCATGTCGTATTTAGTCTTTGGTTTGAGGTGGGTGATGTTCGTGAGCCATGGGACAGCCATTTGTTCGACGGTGATTTTGCCGGCGGTGGGATTTATCCAGTCGTTTTCGCGTATATTGACTGCGTTTTTGTCGGCCCATGCTCGCGCTTCGTTTTTGGTGCGGAATCCTCGTTTTGTGTGGGATGTGCCGTTTGGGTCGCGGTACTGGACCCGCCAGGACTTTCCTTTTGCGGTCTTATAGGACTTGATTGAAGACATGATAGAGATCTTTGTGTTGTATAAAAGCCCCGGCAATCCAAATACTGTGGATTGCCGGGGCCCGGTGGAGAGATAGGGCTATGCGGCTACTGGGAATAGAAATTCGCCGACTTTGAGGCCAATCTCAACAATGGTTTTGGTTACTTCAATGCCTTTCTTAGCGTTATCGAGTCGCTTGGCAGCGATTTCTGCTTGTTGCAGCTTTTCTTCGGGGGTCTTTTCCTTCTTTTGGTGCTTAGCGTTCTCTGGCTGAGAGGAGTTGCCTTCCGTGGTGGTAGTTGTTGTTGCAGTGGTTTCTTTGGTGGGGGCTGCGTCGTCTGCCATTGCTGGTGCGATGGCGGTGGTGGTGGCGATGGCCAAGGTGGTCAGGCCGATGGTTGCTTTACGTAGCATTGTGTCTCCTTATCGGGGGGTGCTTTCAGGGTAGGTTTACCCAGTAAGAAGGGTAGTGCCTGTGCGGGGAAACTGCATTCTTTTGTGTCAGTCTGCACAAGTTTGAGGTGAATGGGGGAATAAAAAATTGCCTTGAGCACTAGTGTTGTGCCCGAGGCAATGGTGGAGTTGAAAGACGTGTGTTAGGCGAGCTTGCCGGCGATTACGATGATCTTTTCTACGACCTTCAGTGCGTCCTCGATTTTGCTGAAGTCAATGTTCTTGACGAACTTATCGACCTTAGCGTTGAAGTCTTCAGTCTTGCTGGAGAGCTGGTCGAGCTTTGCGTCGAAGTTCTTCTTGTGCTCTTCGTGCTTAGCGTCTAGGTCTTGCTTGTTTTCCTTGTGCTTGCTGGAGAGCTCCTCGAACTTGGCGTGGATGCCTTCTTTGTCGAGCTTGGAGGAAGCTGCGTCGTTTTGTTCAGGGGTGGCTTCGGTAGTGGCGACAGCGTCGGCAGAGGTAGTTTCAGAGGTGACGGTGTCGTCTGCCATTGCTGGTGCGATGGCGGTGGTGGTGGCGATGGCCAAGGTGGTCAGGCCGATGGTTGCCTTGCGTAGCATTGTGTCTCCTTGAGTCGTATGGGGGTGTTAAGCACGCAAAAAGGAATGCTAGCTTATTTTAAAGTAAAAGTCAGGTTTTGTGGTGGAATGCACAGGAACTGAAATGGGAGGGCTTGGTCGAAGCGTGTAGGCGTCCATGGATGGCCTCGGTGAACTCCTAAGTGTTTAGTGTTGACGCTTACATTAAATTCTTGGTATGAGGGTGGTAAGTCGGTTGTAGTAGTTCGCCTAGTTCTTTAATTTGATGTCGTGCTGAATAATGGTTGCGGGGTTAGCTTTAGTCGGCTAGTGTTTTCGACACCGGCTGGGGATGTACGTACTGGCCGGTTGAGAGTTCGATTCCGCTCTCCTGATCTTTTCTACGTTGGTTGTATTAATGTAGAAAAGTAGCTCATGTTGCGGCCGCTAAGTAGTGCTGGTACCCCTTGCACTCTTAGCGGCCTTTTACGTTTTACTAGGCTAACTTCCTCTGATTGTGGTGGGCCATACTTTACTTTGAATATCCTGCGTATGGATTTGTTTCTTGTGGTATGAAGTCAATTTCACAGAGAGAGATGTAGCTATTTTTAGTTAGTAATATTAGGCTTAGTGCTGTCGGTCAGAATTCTTACGCTGGCTGACGTTAGGGGCACTCTTACCCTAAATCCCGCCGCCTTCCTTCTGTACTCTAGCGGCGGGACTAGGAAAGGCCGCTGGGGGCTACGTAGTTCATCCTTGTAGAAAGGCATCCGGCGGCCTTTTCTGCTCTATCTGGGATAGTGGTAAAAGAGGAGGGGCATAGTTTGTGAAACTCATGGCCCCTCCTTTTGCTGCTAACTGCTTTTCACCATTAGTGCTGTGTACAGCTGTTGCCATGATTTCAAAATATTGACGGTCACTCCTAACTCTGCTGCGATGGCGGCTGGGTGTGGTCCGTAGATTGCTTCTGCTGTGGCGTATTCGGTGGGGTTGATGAGGAGTCGGGCTGCGAAGCGGTCTGCGCGGATTTCATGGGCGCCGTGGTGGCCGGGAGGGTCACCATAATGCGCGTGGCCTAGCTCGTGGGCCAGTGAGCATAGGGTGGTGACGTCATCCATGCCTATCTGTACGGTGATTGCGTTCTGTGCGGGCACCCACGCCGCCTTCGGCCCGCCACGATGCCACCGGATTCGGTAACCCCGGGACTCAGCGGCCTGAATAAGAGCTTCAATCATTGGCGTGTTAAAGGTTGTTTGTTCGTGAGTAGATGAGGTACTGTCTGACTTAGAGACACTGACTCGTGACGGATCAGGCTGGGTTCCCGAATGGGAGTAAGACATTAGGTCGAGAATTCCTTTGCCCCTGGGGTCAGTGTCGATTATTTTTTGATGACTTCTGTTTCAGATTGTCCAAGTAGTCAGGCTCTTCTTTAAGTCTTTGGACAATGAAGTTAACAGTGTTGTCGTTGTAGATGTAGGCAGGATTTGATTCATGGGGTGAACTCCTGTCGTAACTGAATCGCTCGTCGCCTTTCATATTGTGACCGCTTGTGAACAACCCGAAGTCGTACTTATTGAAGCGCTCATGCGGTTTCCCATCTCGAATTAGGTCTATATTTTCTCGTTTCAAGCGATGGTTGACTTTTTCGAGAACCAATTTTGCGGTGTAAGGGTAATAGCTTCTCGAGTCTTTAACGTCGCGGATAACGTTTACTGGGATATCGGATCCTTTTGAAAAATAGACGTTTAGGTCTGCGTCTCTTTCCTTTTTGACGATACGCAACGTTGTCTCATAAATCGCAGCGATGTTTTCATTTCCGCCTGTACCTGCAGCTTCGGCTAGCTCATGGCTTTTCTTCAGAAGCCGTTTTGCTACGGCTGGGTCATACTTGGCGTGGATGATATCTGGTTGGACGTCACCGCGTCTTACTGCCAACGTGAGATGATTTTCAGGCATCAAATCACTGACTGACTCATTAAGTAGTTCTTCGAGTTGTTGGGCATAGTTGGTCACTGCAGCTTGCAAAAACGGTCCGTAAAAGATCTCCCACTCATCAGTAATGAAGTGTGTGTTGGTGTTTCTAAAGTCAATCAGCTCACGCATGTTGATTCTTAATGGCGATTTGCTGTTTGTGAATACCTTGCCAAGGCAGTCATCTAGAGAAATTGTGCGTTCTGGGTTGTCTTTGAAATAGATTGATGAGATGCCTTGTGTTTTGATGAGGTATGCCTTGAGCATGAGTTCCCAAGCATTGCATAGGAATATTGAGCATGCTTCTGCGTGATACTTCAAGGTTGGCCGGTTATATAGCTCGATTGCGAGCGAGAAGGATTCTTTACTCTTCTCGGTGAGGCGTTTGACTGTATCGCTTGTATTCATTCCTTCCTGCTCAGTCAATGGGGTCTTCACCTCGTTTCTCGCGTTCTTCCTGCTCGTTGGGTGATGAATCGGCGGCGTACTCGTCGGGGGAGTAGTCAAATTCACGGACAATGCCGTCATCGTCATCTGGTAGTGAAGCAGACGAGTCCGACACGGGGGCACCCGCACGACGAGCGGCCAGGTCATCGCGATAACCACGGGGGTCGGATACCTCCTTCCAGAGTCGTCCTTTCTCCTCGTGCCCAAGGGAGTCCTGTGCTAACTGGTAAATCAGCTGTTGGGGTGAGGCCGTGGCTAGAAGGGTGCCGTCACTGTCTAGGAAGTCAAAGATTTCCTGCCCTTCCAGTTTCCCTAATTCATTTAGGGCAGTTACCGGGTTGAGGTGTAGGGCGCGTGCCAGCTGAATTATCTCATCGCTGGTTAATCCTTCGTCGAGTCGAGAACGTGCAGTATTGCGGGATACCTCTAGGTGCTTTGCGATTTCCACGACGGTGATTTTGCGGTCTGCCATTGAGCTAAACCAGTCTTTTTCTTTATCCATACCAAACACAGTAGTGCACAAATATGTGTGCAGCAAATGGCCCATATGCTGGGCAATTTAAATTATGTGCACAAGAACTTGCATGACAAGTTTGTAATTCTCCCAAAAGTGCACTAAGCTCTGTGCATGTACTCGAGAGGAGGAGAAAAGTGCCCAAGGTTTTAATCAGTTTGGATGAAGTAGACCGAGTCCGACGAATCAACCACATCACCTCAAACGCCGAACTTGCAGACAAAATCGGCGTTCACCGCAACACGCTTCGCAAATACCTAAAAAGCAGGGAGTTGGACAACGAAGTTATCAACGGTCTAGTCCGACTCGGTGCAAAAGCCTCGAAGATTCTAGTCGTTGTTGACGGAGCTGAACTCGCAGCAGCGGCCTAAAAGAAAAAGGCCCGGTGCCAGAACACCGAGCCAAGACGATCACTCAATAAGGAGTTTAACATAATGGACAATCAACTGGTTCATGCCAACAATGACGGAACCCTAACTACCACTTCGGAGATTATTGCCGGCGGTGTCGGTATTCAGCACAAGAACGTTCTGGAAACGATTCGTAAGAACCAAGCAGACTTCGAGGAGTTTGGAAGGGTCGCGTTTGAAACGCGGACCCGTCAAACCGCAGGCGGAGCACAAAAGACCAACATCGCGGTTCTGAATCGTGAGCAGGCAATGTTCGCCATGACCCTGTTCCGCAATACGCCGGTGGTGGTTGACTTCAAGAAGAATCTCATTAAGGCCTTCGTAGCTATGGAAAACCAACTGGTGCAGGCTGAGCACCAGTTGAACGCTCTGATGCGTGAGTCGCAGATGCGGATGGAGTTGTGTCAGGCGGCGAAGGGT
Source organism: Corynebacterium sp. LaCa_205 (assembly GCF_057458085.1). Classification (NCBI taxonomy): domain Bacteria; kingdom Bacillati; phylum Actinomycetota; class Actinomycetes; order Mycobacteriales; family Corynebacteriaceae; genus Corynebacterium; species Corynebacterium sp. LaCa_205. Next base: position 1,790,839 of record NZ_CP190931.1, on the reverse strand, counting down.
CTTATCCACCCTGACCATTTGGAGGCGAAGGCGCGGATTGTTTTGGCTCGTGGTTTGGGTGAGGTGCCGGAGTTGGACCCGGAAACCCGCCCCTTGTACACGGCGGATTTTTTGAAGTCGAAGAACCTGTCCAACAAGAAGATGAAGTCCGTGGCCCCGATGTTCGGTAAGCGCATGAAGGCACTGTACACGCTGGAAAAGGGACGCGAACCAGGAAAGTATGACCTTACCCTGCCTAACGGTCAGGTGCGCCAGGTTAACGGCTACACCGAGGCCGACCGGGAGCTGATGCAGCAGGTGTGGGATGAGTACTACGCCTAGCGCATATGTAAAAGCCACGTGTGTGGGCGGTATTGGTCGAATGCGTTTAGAGGAGTGTTGTTGATGTTTACCAGTCTATGGTCTTGGCTGCGGGGCCGTGGGGCCAGCCGGGGAAGGTCTGTTGGTCGGTTGGGGAATTATGAATTGCCTTCCACTTTCCGAGTGGCGAGTGCCGGCGCCGATGGAGGTGTTCGAATGGACGCCATCGCCATTGTTGAGCCTCTTGAGCCAGGTTCATCCGGAGTGCTTGATACCGAATCTTGTTTTTCAGAATGGCAGGATGTGGAGTCTGCCATGCGACATGTAGGTGTACTTTATCCAGGTCGCTACACGGTATTTTTAGAACCTTCGGGCCGAATTTTTCTCCAGGCTGAAGCTGAGTCTCGGGGCAGAGGTCCCAGTGTTCGCCATTGTCCCAGAGGAGGGACATCTTGACTCCGTAGAGGGGTTGGAAGCCCTGGTAGTGGAGTTGTATTTCGATTTCGTCAATGGGCTCTTTCATTCCTGAGATGACGGTGGGGGTTCCGTAGTTGCTGAAGCCCATTGCTATTTGGTGTGCACCGTCGTATTGGCGGGCGTGTTGGAGTTGTTTGATTCCTAGTAGTAGTGCGGCAAGTCCGGTTATTGCGCTTATGAGTGCGGTTATTGCCATGGATTTATTTTAGCCCGACTTAGCAGGCGCTGAAATAGCGTCACTTTTCGTCACATCGAGGGTGTATCAGTACCAGCTAATAACGTCACGAGACTTTAAGCGCTAGGTAGTCCATCCGGGGAGCGTGGCCCCGGTAGCGCACAGGGTCTAAAGGCCCGAGCTGTATTGAGAACTGAATTAGTGAATTGTCCTGATAGAAGATACCGGGCCAAGAACCACGTGACGTGTCCGTGAAGCATTGGCCAAGCCGACAGGCAGGAACCCCGCCGTAAGCGGGAGGGAACCACCAAGGACGTAAAAACTAGGCCGTGGATGAGCTACTCCCCGGGTGCGAGTCCCGGGCGCGGCACTAGCCTCACGGTGTGTGAGGCGGATAGTTGATTGTGGAGGGGAGGTGTTTCGGTATGGTTGCTCCGATTGTTATTTCGGTGTGCGCCTTGATTTCTGTGGGGTGCGCTATCTATGTCAGCTACATCAATCGGCGCTAGCAATTACTGCTTTTTGTTGCTGTTTACCGTCGCTGTCTGTCCACTGTAGGACGTATTTTCCCTGGAAGCCAAGGAGTACTTCGATGACGTCTCCGTGGTTGAGGGCGGCGGCGGTGTCAGCGTTCATGGTGGCTGCTTGGTCGTCTCTGGTCGCGTTAATGCTGACGTTGGTGATGGTTTCGCCGGTTTCGTTGGCGATGACGTAGAGCTGTTTGCTCTCGTGGTGCAGGGTGACGTTTCGTCGGTTTGCTGCGGCGAGTTTCTGCGTGTATGCGGAGATTGTTGCTTGTGCTTCGGCGATTTTTCGTTGTTCTGCTGCGGCCTTTTCGGCGCTGCGGGCGGCTCGGTCGGAGCTTTCTGCGGCTTCGGCTTGTGCAGTCTCTGCTGATTTGCGTGATTTTGATGCGTCTATTGCTTGCCAGAGTGCGATGCCGGCGGAGACTGAGGCGATGAGCGTGGAAATTATTTCGAACGCGTTCATGCTTTCACATTTTATCTGGCCTCTTCAGGTGGCCTGAAGGGGCGTGCTAGCGCAGAGTAGTAACTATTCACATTTTTCTTGTACCTACTACAGGGGCTAAAGAAATTTGTGCTTACAAAAGACCACTGGGGTGCAACTCCCCGGCTGCGCACTAGGGGTTGTCAACGGCGGGTTGGACACTGACCGCTTCAAGGGCAGTATCCCAGGATTTGGCGGTTTCAGCACTTGCCGCTGCTGCGCTCTGCTGCACCTGCATCCCCGTTTATTTTTCGGAAGTTTTCATGGTGAAGGCCCCTGCGTGAACTGAGAAGTGCAGGGGCCTTACCCGTGATTCAACCTCTTTTTTCAGAAAGGGCGTTATGGATTGTATCAGTAAATGGTTTACCGCGAAGGAGTCTGCTGAGTATATGGGTATGCATCTGGAGACGGTGTATCGATTTTTGCAGCGTAAGGAATTGCGTTCGGTGAAGACTGGGCGCACGTACCGCGTCAAGCCTGAGTGGTGCGATGCTTTTTTGATGGGGGAGAACCAATGGGCTTTATAAAACGCATGTTCCAACGAACTAATCGAACTTTTGTAATGATTTGGAGGTAGATGATGCGTCAGATTACGGCTTCTGAGGCGAAGGCTTATATGAGGGATGTTGAGGCTCGGTTGAAGACGATTTACAACCTTGCTCATCTTCCTGAGAAGACTCGTCGTCAAATTCTCACGCTTGCTAGTGGTGCCAATAGTGTGACCGGCCAGATTTCTGCTTATGAGAGGAGGTTTTGTCATGTGCGTAAGTAATCGCTCGGAGCGCCGCGAGCCGACGTATAAGGAGTTGGCGTATTGGCAGGATGTTGCCGCTAAGCGGGTGCGCCTGTGTTGGGCTACTGGCGTGTTTGGCGGCATGGTTGGATTTGTTTTCCATTGGGTTATTTCGGTGCCGCCAGTATGGATGTAGGAATTACGTTAGAACAGGCATACCAGAAGTTTCACCCTGTCCTCTATAAGGGGGAGTGGGTGGTGAACCTTGGGGATGCGCCGCGTAGGTATCAGACGTTGAGGGCAGCGAGGGAGTATATCAAGCGCTGCTATGAGCAGCGGGACCGCCGCCTTTACGCGAACTGCCTACTTGAGGGTGAGGACATTCCTGGTATGGGGGTTGGGTTCCGGTTCTGTGAGCGCCATGCGAGGAATGCGAAGAAAATTCTGCGTGAGTCGAATAAGGGCACCACGAGTTTTAAGAGGAAGAACTAAATTGAGGACATTCAAACCAGAGAATAATGATGAATGGTTCGAGTTCCGCCGCCAGCACCTCACCTCAACGGAGCTAAGGGACCTGCATTTAAGCAGGACTGCTAGACAGTGGCAGGAACTGCGCGAGCAGAAAGAAACAGGGAAGCGGTGGGGCGGTAATGACTACACGGTTTGGGGCACTGCCCGCGAACCCGTGCTGGCGCCGCTTGTGGCGGAGGTTGATTCGCGTCTTGTGTACAACGCGGACCCGCAAACCATCATCATCAACAAAGATGATGAGCGCCTGTGTGGCACCCCAGACCTTTTCAGTGAGGACGGGGAGGTCATTGGTGAGATTAAAACCGCTAAACACCAATTCACTGGTGGGTATTGGCATGATTGGTGCCCCGACGGGTACTACCTGCAGGTGCAGGCAAACATGTGGCATGCGGGCGCCGAGGCGTGCGTGCTGCTGGTGGAGTACTACCAGGAGCAGGACGGGGAGTTCACCCCGGACGGGTACGAGTATCAGGTAATCCACTATGACCCCAAGGTGGTGGAGGACATGCAACGCACCGCCGCGCAATGGTTCGCCTGGCTGGAAGGCACCACCCCGGATTGGATGGGTGAGGTCACCAGCCTAGAAGACGCCGACGAGGTAGAAGACCTCGTAGCGCAACTAGCAGACGCGGAAGAAAAATCCGCCAGCTGGTCTGACCTAGCCAAGACCTACAAGAAAGACCTTTTGAAACTACTCGGTGATTCCTACGCGGGTACGCACGCCGGCTACAAGGTGAGTGTTTCCACCACCAAGGATTCTAAGACTTTCGACAGTAAGGCGTTTAAGACCGTCCACCCAGACCTCTACGCCGAGTTCAACACCAAAACCCGCCGAGGCTCCACACGCCTCCGCCTAACAAAGGTCGTGAACTAATGAGCATCTACACCACAGAACCAAGCAAGGGAGCAAAGAACCGCGCCCTAAACAGAGCACAATGCGAGGCCTTCGACTGGATGCGCGACCACGGAGACACGTTCCCAGAAATGCGTGACCTCTACCAGCAAATCCACGACCAAGCAGACAAGGAGCGCCAGAAACTATGACTCCTATTCCGAGTGATATGCCGCGGCGACGACTCGAAGTCGCGCGCACCGTGACAGAAGCAAACTATGCGGCGCTGACTGCTTTTGCCGACCAGGCGCATTACCTCATGGAGTGCTTCACCGCCCGCGGCCATGATGAGGAAACCGCCCTCGCACTCACAGAAATCACCCTCGACCGATTCGACGATGAAAGGAACATCTAAATGAGTAATGAAATCGCTAAGTTCAACGAGCAGGAAATGACACTCATTGAGCAGCTAGGGTACAAGCAAATTCCAGCCAATCACCTGAAAATGTTCTTCGCCCGCGCCGAAGCGTTGGGCCTGAACCCTCAAGACCCGTCGCAAATCGCGCTCATTGAGCGCAAGACGAAGAACGGTAAGACCTACACCCTCCAAGTCGGTATCGGCGGAGCACGTCGAACAGCTCGACGTATCGCTAAGCAGGAGGGCGGCACCTACCGCGAAGGCGACTGGCTGTATAAGGGAATCGACCATTCCACAGGGCAGGAGACAGAATGGCGCGACACGTGGAACGTGGCCCGCATGGGGTATCCGGAGTTCGCCAAGGTCATTGTGTACCGAGACGGTGAACCATTCCCGCATGTCGTTACTTGGGATGAGTCCAAGCAAACTTGGGGCCGAGAAGGAAACCTAACGCCAATGTGGGATGCGAAGCCAACCTTCATGCTGGGAAAGAACGCAGCCGCTGGCGCCTTCCGAAAGGCGTTCCCCGATGAACTAGGGGATGTGTACTTCGATTCCGAGAGCTTTGTGGATACGTCGGAACCCATTCGGCAAAAGGCTACTCGTCAGGATGTGGCGCAGCAGGCCCTGTCGGCACCGGCGCCGAAGAAGAAGCAAGAACCGGAACCGGAAGATGACCAGTTCGTGCGGGATGTAAAAGCCGCCCTCGCAGAGCTGACTAGTGCTGAGGCAGTCACCGACTTCATGAACGAAATCCGCGAAGAAAGTGATGTGCCCCAAAAAGTAATCAACCTTGGCCGCGACCGCTGGAACGAACTGCAGGAGAACAAATAAATGATTGACCTCATTACACTCACCGGCGGACTCCCACGCGACGCAGAACTACGATTCACCCCGCAGGGCGCCGCGGTGGCTAACTTCACCCTCGCTAGCTCAGACAATAGGTTTGACCAGGAGCAGAACCAGTGGGTAAAGACTCGCAACATGTACCTAGATGTAACCATCTGGAACGAGCAAGGCAATAAGCAGAATCCCACCCCGTGGGCTGAGATGGCCGCTGATTTGAAAAAGGGTGACCAGGTAGCCGTCACAGGCAAGCTCGTAACCCGCTCGTGGGAAACCAAGGACGGTGAAAAGCGCAGCAAGATAGAGTTCAACGCGATGCGCTACTACACGCTCCCCGCCGCGCCGCAGCAGCAGCCCAGCCAGGCGCAGCAGTCGTGGGATAACGCCGCGCAGAATGGACAAACCGCTGCTAGCGGGGCGTGGTCGACCCCGCCGGCACAATCGGGACAGCAGAATCAGGAGCCACCATTTTAAATGGGGAATGTAAAGATTCAAGCCGCCGAACTTCCCGAATACAAGGGCAAAAGGGTGGTTCTTTTCCCCTCTACCTTTGACCCAGAGAAGATTGCCGACCGCATCACCTACGCCGCCGAATACGACGGCACAGTTCACGGGGTCACCAGAGACGGACGCTTCACTCTCAAAGCAACCTCCACCGTCCTCGTCGACCCCACCACATAACCCCGTTTTGTTCAGGACCTCAATAGTCCACAGGCGGGGTCTATTTCTAACCCCAACGGACTTTATCCATGACTGACCCTGACCACCGTGCCCGCCAGGACATGCGCGCCTACTTGGAATCCCAAGACGTGTACTGCGCTAGGCCGGACTTCCTCGATGCATTAATCCAGTTATTCCAATCCATAGAAAAGGAGGTACAAGACGATGACTTGGTTCAAGGTTGACGATGGCTTCTACGACCATCCGAAGTTTCTTGACGTGCCTAACGCTGCTATCGGTTTGTGGACTAAATCGGGCGCATGGTGCGGCAAACATCTAACCGACGGAGTCATCCCGGCAAGCCAAGTCAAACGATTTAAAGGCACGAAATCTCAAATAAATGCGCTCGTTTCTGCGGGCATTTGGGTTGAAGGTAGGTCCGAAAACGGTGCGAAAGTGTTCCGCTTTCACGACTGGAATGGGTGGCAACCCAGTCGCGAACAGAAGCTAAAAGAGCGCGAAGAAGCCGCCGAAAGGCAACGCAAATCGCGCTACCGAAAACGCCAAGAGCAGGGAGAACGCGAAAATGTCACGCGTGACTCACATGTGACAGGTCAACGTGACATCGCTGTGAGTCACAGAACGGTGTCACACCGCCCCGACCCGACCCGACCCGGCCCGACCACAGAACCTAAAGGTTCTGTAGTAGAGACCACCACCGCAAAAGCGGATGGTGGCCCCAGCCCAGACACAACCACCAAACCCAAAAAGAATCACCCCCTCCCCAGAGGCTGGGAACCAAAACCGGAGACCGTCAACAAAATCCGCACAGAACGACCAGACCTCGACCTCGCCACCGAACACGAGAACTTCTGCGACTACTGGCACTCCATCACTGGAGCCAAGGCACGGAAAGCCGACTGGGACGCAACATGGCGAGTCTGGATGCGCCGACAAAAACAAAACACCACCGGCCAGCCTCAAAAATCCAAATCCCAGCGCTACATCGAACTAGGCGAACGCATGGCACGCGAACTCGAAGCCCAAGAAGCGCAAAAACCACAACCCACCGGAACGAAACAACTCGAACCGCCCTTCTAGGAGACACCCATGCCACAAGCCGAAAACATGCGACTCGCATCCCAAATCATCGCCTACGGCTCCGCAGCAGCCCCCAGCAAATTCCCCAAAGACGACCCCATCGTCCTCAACGTCTGGGCAGACGTCCTCGAAACCATTAACGTCCCCGAAGACGTATGGCCCGAAGCAATCCGCTACTGGGCCGCAACCACACACACCGACACCATGGCCGGCCCCTGGGACATCATCCACGCGGCAAAGCAGGTCATCAAACAGTGGGAACGCGACGAATCAAAGAAATACATCCTCGAAGCCCACAGGTGGAAACACCGCGTAGCCCGCGCCAAACGCAACTACGGCCCAGAGTTTGAGATGCACAAAGTGGTTCCACCGCCACACTGGACCGGCATCGACGCCACCCAAGACCCAGACGGCCTCGACGTGGTGGAAATAGCCCGCGCAGGGTGGCACCGCGCCCAACAACAACCCCCAGAGGTGGAGATGCAACCCGAGGAATTCTTCGCACGCCTCAAACGCAACATCGACAAGAATCGCCTACCCGAACCAGGAGAAGACACACAACCACCCCAAAACACCCCCTAAAAGCCCCACAGGGCGACAAACACAAAATCAGTCCAGAAAGACAATTCACCCCGCAGAAAGGAACACAGATGGCACGAAACAGAAACAGCGCAAAACAAGCAGGCGCACGCTTCGAAAGAATCATCGCCGACTTCCTACGCGACAACCTCGACGACCACATAGACCGAAGAATAAAAACCGGGGCTAAAGATTGCGGCGACATCGCCAACGTCCGAGACTCCCACAACCGCCGCATCGTCATAGAGGCAAAGGATTATGGCGGCAAACTCAACCTCCCCCAATGGACCAAAGAAGCCCACCAAGAAGCCGAAAATGATGGCGCTCACGTAGGTCTCGTCATAGCGAAGCGAAGAGGGACAACCGACCCCGCCGACCAGTGGGTCGCAATGACCGTAAACGACCTAATCCAACTCCTCACCCCACCCCAAGGAAACACCCAATGATTTACCCCTGGCCCTTTGATGACACAGACGAACCCAACCCAGACGAAGAACAAGAAGACGACTCCTGGCAAGACCGCGCCTACGACCTCTGGGCAGACAAATAAACACCAACAAGGACAACACCAATGACCAACCCAACCCGCCAAGAAATCGTCAACGCATACGAAGCGCTAAGCGATATCACCTACTTGGCCGACACTTACCTATCCTCCATTTCCGGAAGACTCGACGAAACTAGAGAGCTGCGCCAAACCATCCTCCGCGCCCTACCACCGCTCCCACGCCCCACAATGGCCGAGGTCGAATGGGACGACGATAAGCATTACCTCGCAGAAGCAGCACACCCCGACCACGGAAAAGTAATCATGGTCGGCAGGAAAGGAAACCTACTGATTGACGTGTTCTACTTCTCGGGAATGCGCAATAAAGTGAGTTCGCTATACGCAACGGACCTCACCCCGACTGGCAAGCGCTACACACTTACGGAGGTGCAAGAATGATTACCGCCGCAATCATCGGAGCGATCGTTTGTTGCGGAGCAACTATTGCGATTACCGCGTCCGAACCCGAACCTTTTTGGAGAGCAGCTGCCATAGTTGCTGGTGCGACGTTGGCAGGAGCAGGCCTAGGAGGTTTTGTAGGGGCTGCTGCGGACTCCGGAGATGACCGTCCGCCAGGCACAGTAGAAGCCGCAGAAAGCAACAACCTTTACACAGGGTGTGTGCCCGTAGAACTAGCCAAGAAACAGGTAGAAAACCAATGACTGACCTCACCACCACCCGCCTCCAACACCTACTCGACGACGGTGGCCCGCAACTCAAAGCAGCCGCCCCAGAACTCGCCCGCGAGTTGCTAATCCTGAGAGACGCTTTGGCAGACGTTATCCAAATCTGGAAGTACGCCAGCACTGACCCGGAGCGCACTCCAATAGAGCAGAACCTCGCAGCCCGCGTAGTAGACCACATCAACGAAGCGTTAGCAGACCACGATGAATAACCAAGACCAGGCAGCGCAGACTATCTATCACCTAGTGAGAAACCACCTAGACATCGAAAACGACCTATCGAAGATAGCCGCCACCCGGATAGCGCAAACCCTCGCCCAAGCAGGACTACTCGCAGCAGCTGACTACGCGGAGGAAGCATGAAAACCCTCGCAGACATGACCGTACAGGAACGCGCCGAATACCGAGGAACATGGTGCGAAATAGACACACCGGTAGGGCCAGAGTTAGCGATTTACGACCAGTCCAGATGGACTAAGGAACCGACGATGCTCAAACCTGGGCATGGCTATTTTGAAGCGGATCTGTCCAAAGTCACTCCACGCCCCGACCTACCTCGCGCCTGGAATCCAGACGGCACACCGCCAACAGGGGAGTGGGAGGAAGCATGAGCACCACACCCCGCACCCACTAACCCCCAATGATCCGCTAGAATGACCAGCGGACACCAAGCCTTGTTGCCTGACTCAACGACCACTAAAACGGCAAATTCAGTAACTGACCAATGAGATGCAGGCCACTGGTTCACGACCAGAACAAGGCACAAAACCGAACTCGACCACCAGAACCCATAAAGGACCCGCAAGAAGTCTGGCTCACAGCAAAACCCTCACCTACGGGTTGAGATAACAGGGGTATCAAATCACACCCGAACTACTGCGGAAATAGGCAGAAAGAGAAAAAATTCGAAAAGGACAATCAACGGAACTAACCGGTATTTGCTAAATGACGTGCAGAGATTGCTTTACAAAAAGCAGGAGTGAAGCAAAATCGAGAAATGCGACCATGACCCGCTGGTACCCAATGTCCGTGCCACAGACTATATTCAGACATACTTGAAGCAGAGGAGGTCCTAAAAATGTCACTTACAATCAGGCGCCACACACCGGAAGATTTGTACCGTCGCCACGATGAGCTTTCGAGACAACTTACTAGTGCATATTCCTCAGTTGAAGGCGCTCCGATCAGCCTCCGAGACCTTCGTGACTTGGCTTCAATGGGTTGCCTTTCGACGGAAGAACGTGAACTTTATGACGAACTTCGTCGCGTAGAAATGATGCTTGACATTGACAAGTAGCTCAGTCACGCAACGAGAATTCAGCGACAAATCAGCACAAGATTTCGCTTCCGAAGTGCTTGCAATATTGATGGCAGCGTTGCCGCTGCGGGAATCACAATTCAAGAAACACCTTGACGTAAATGACCAGTCTGGCGTTTACGTCATTTCGTTTCATGCACCGCTGCATTACGGTCGGGGGACCTCAAGCATTGAAGAATGCGAATGCCTCAGCACCTGTGATCTATATACCCTAGCTGTTACTTACAAGCTGCAAAGTGACCGAAGTGGGCAGTACCTGACTGTTAGACACAGTGATTATTCAATCCGCGTCCATACACAATCTGCAATCAAATTTGAATACGAGCGCAACAAGGAGCGGGTTCCAGCTGCCCATATTCACTTTTCGGGCATTGGGGGGCTGCTTAGCCCAGCCCTAATGAAAAATGGACGGACTAGTAAAACCGATAAACGGAAAGACGGAGACATAAGCCCACTCCATGTGAAGTGCCCCGGGTTTTGTTCCTAGGCATTTGCCTTGATTTCCATTATTTCTTGGGCCGGGTTGGTTTCCCAAAACTCTGACTCAACCTCAGCTGGCGTGCGATAGCCGAGACTTTGGTGAAGCCGTACCTCGTTCCACCAATTAACCCATTCAAACGTCGCGATCTCCACGTCAACCACGCTGTCCCACGACCGCCGATGAATCAGCTCATTTTTGTAGGAACCGTTGACGTTTTCGGCCAAAGCATTGTCATAGGAATCTCCTACTGTCCCGGTAGAGGCAGCAATTCCATACTCAGCCAGCCGTTCGTTGTAGACAATGCTGACGTACTGTGAGCCATGATCTGAATGATGAATCAGCCCCGTTGTTTCCTTCGCGCTGACAATCGCCTGATTAAGCGCCTGCAGCGGCAGCGCCTCGGTACGCATTGAATCAGATAGTGCCCACCCGACGATCCTTCGGGAGAACACGTCGGTAACAAAAGCGGTGTACACGAATCCTTTTCTAGTGCGCACATAAGTAATATCGGCCACCCACAATCGGGCCGGTGCCGGGGCGTTGAACTTGCGATTAACTAAATCAGGACGCAGATCTGGTCCCTTCGGCTTGCGGGTAGTAATAGGAGACTTACCTTTACCTTTGCCTCTGACTCCAGCAAGACGCATCAGGCGTGCGGTCTGCTCACGGCCAATGTCGATTCCTTCACGGCGCAGAGTATGCCACATCTTACGGATGCCGTAGACGCCAAAATTTTCTTCATGGACCTCGGCGATGTGCGCGACTAGAGCAGCGTCACGAAGACTGCGGGCACTCATACCACGGGCTTTTGATTGGCGGTATCCACGGGACGTGATGAAACCGCCAACACGGTGGGTGTTTAACGTCTCGCAAATGAACTCGATGGAGAAACGATCCCGATACTCATCGATGAACCGGATCATTTCCGACGTTTTGGGTCGAGTTCCGACGCGAAAAAAGCCGAGGCAGCCTTCAGTAGCTCATTGGTGTCGCGTAGCTCTTGATTTTCACGGCGTAGCCTCGCGTTTTCCGCGGCCAAGTCTTCAGGCACAGGTTCTGGGATGCTTCCCGCACGACGGGCCTGCTGGGTCCACTGACGAGCCGTGTGCCATGAAACCCCCAACTTTGGAGCTACTGCCTTGCACGCGGCTTGCATCGACATATTTTCCGCCAAGATACGGTCCTCTACAAGACGGACCACACGGTCCTTCGCATCCTGGTCAAATTTTCTTGGCATATTCCAGATTTTCCCATCTACTCAGACGGAACAAAACCTGGGACACTTCAATGTACCGGTAGGGGGCCATCGATTCCGGCCATCGCTTGAGGAATTCCTGTATTTCGTAATTCAGGAATGCGGGTTTCGAGGAAAGAACGGTTGGGAGGTAGCGCTGAAAGATTCTCGAGAAAAGTGGTTTGACATTCAACTCCAGGCATCTGTTCGAGATAACCCCGCCGTCGCGATGGATGCTTTAGAACGCTTAGGTTTCAAAGTGACCCCACCAGAAACTGGGTGTCCTCCTGCTCGGCGGCATTCCAGCTGGTGATTGTCACGCTGTGTGCTATAATCGTCGACGCGACGACACAATATGCCCTCAACACACGTTGGGGGCATTCGTCGCTTTAACCAAGCCTTGTAGCCACCTCACCCTGTAACTAACCATTAAGCATTGAAAGTTAGAACAGCTCTGAGCAACACCCGAGGCGCAGGCCACCAGCTCACGACTGGAACAAGGCACAACAATCAAATCCCTACTTCTTGGCCGGCAGCCCAGCCGCATGCAACGCCCCAGCAATCAACACCGGCTGAAACAACAGACGCACAAAGCGCTTAGTATCAGTATCCAACCCGAACCCATTATGCCGCTCCGCATATTGAGCAATATTCCCAGGGAAGATAGCGGTATAAAAAGCCGCCAACGCAACACCAAAATCAGCGCGACGGCGCCGCGACAGCAACAAACCTGCCCCTAACACAATCTCCGCTACACCGGACGCCACAACAACAGCATCCTTGGAACCAGGAAACCAATCAGGAACCTGAGCCTGAAACTCCTCACGCTGATGAGTCAAATGTGACACACCAGCAAACGACATAAACCCACCAAGAACACCAGCAGTAAAATACTCACTAAACTTACTCATACCCAAAACCTACTCCTCAAAATCACTCAGCAACGAAATAATTTCAGCCACGCCCAACATCTAGCTGTGTCTTAAACTCCGTGCCCCGACCAACCACAAACCACAGCAAAGGGCCAATGAGCGGATACGCAAGTGCTGCCAAAACCAACAAAAGCTTAACGCCCCAACCAAAACCAGACCGCACAATTGACACCACAGCGCAAAACCAAAAAACAAGCGGCACAACAACAAGCAAAATAGGTACGATGCCCCACCACGTATTGTTCGGGTCAGAACCTTGCTCAGCCAAAATATACAGCACAGCAATACCTTCCAAAATCGACAAAACAACGAAACTTCACTACCCCGAAACCCCGACAAACCATAGTCAACTCGGTCTAAGGGAAGTGAACACCAGCAAGCCTAACTGACAAACCCATCATCCGCTCAGCACCATGCCAAACTAGTAGGCTAAAGCTCAACCCTAAATAACACCGAAAGGCAACCCTGAAATGAGCACAAAAACCCCGACAAACCCACTCAACACGCCACACCTAGACGCACTCAGAGACCAAGTCAACAATATTTCACTTATCCTACTAAGCACTATTGCAATAACAACCCTACTCGTAATAGCCGCACGGCAAATCTACTTTTTCACCCGATACCGAGACCCAGCCGTACGTCGCCTAGCCAAACGCAAAGCAGCAGTCGAATACAAAGCAAACGTGAGAATTAAAGAAATCAGCCCCAAAGGCTGGATTAAAATGGCACCAAAAGACAAAGAATGGTGGGAACTGCTAGCCAAAACCCGACAACTTGACGATATCCTCAAAATCCCAACCAGAATCAAAATCTCAAATCAACGAGTACAAATAGCAACGCTAATTCCAAACTCTACATCAATACCCGGAAAAATGACCTACGACCCAAATACCGACCTACTCACACTAGGTCGCAACACCCAAACAAAAAAGAAAGCCCACCTGCAACTCGAAACAACCTCCAACATAGTAGTCGCCGGCCAGCCCGGAACCGGGAAAACAACACTCCTAAAAGGAATCATGGACGCAGTACGGCCAAACGCTCACGTACTCTACTTCAACGGATCAGCCGGCGACACAACAGAAATCGCCAAAAGCCTAAAACAACTAGAAGAACTAAAACAACAACGTCTACAAGACGGCATCGACTACTGGCGAGAGAAAAACGACAACCAGCACCTAGCAATCTTTATCTTCGACGAAATCCAGGAATACTTCCAAACAAAAGACAAAAAGAATACGCCAGCACCCCAGACAGAAATAAAAATCGCAAAAGCCACAAAGGCGATGCAAAACTGCCACCAAGTGGGAATCATCGTCATCATCGTCACCGCGAACCCCACACCAACAACACTGCCAACCCCCATACGAGACCAAACCAACACCCAAATATGCGCCAACGTATCAACCACAAACCAAGCCGCACACGTACTTGGCCGAAAACCAACAGACCTCGACCCCAAACCCACAAACCTACCGCCAGGAAGAGTAACGATCAGCGATAACAAAGGCAACTGGGAGCAAGTCGACATCTACAGCCCAAGATTCTTCCAAAAATAAAAACCCACGAAGCACTGTAGACTTAAAACCGGTATCACTCCCACCCCGAAATTCAAGGAGGAATTACCAATGTCGGATGAAATCATGCCCGAACCAGTAGAAAAAATCGCAGCACCAGCTGCCGCAGCCGCAGCACTAGTCGGCGGCGAACTCGCAATACCAACCCCACCAGCGCAAGCCCAAGGACCAGGAGGGCCAAACCCCGCAACGGTCAATGAACTAAAACCAGAAGGAGTCCGCGCACACTCAATCGTCCTCAAAATCAATGAAGTAAGAGCACAACACGGACTCAAACCCGTAACTGAAAACCCGGCCCTAAACAATATTGCTCAAAACTGGGCAGACCACGTCTGCCAAACCGACAACCTCCACCACCGCCCAGAACACTGGAAGACTTACCCAGCCGATGTACCACCCGGAGGAGAAAACATCCTCCAAGCATGGAACGACTACTCAGACGCACAACTCGTTAAACTCTGGGTTAATTCACCCTCACACCGCGAAATTCTTCTAGACCCCGAAGCCAAAACCGTCGGCACAGGAATAGCCGTCAACCCACAAGGCAAACTCTTTGCAGTTCAAAACTTCGGACGCTAAATAGACCACTAATGGCCTCAAAGGAGAACTTCCTTTGAGGCCATTACTGTGTCGCCAAGCGTTCTGCAATAGAAACCAGCGCATTAACCAAGAGATGCGCCCAACTAACCTCGAGACCCGTACACGCCCTAAACGCCTTGGTCGCCCGTGGGTTGGGGAGTTGTGGGGGCAGGGGTTGCCCCTGGGTGGGGGTATGAGTAAGCCCCCGAGGTTTGGTGGTCTCGGGGGCTGTTGTGCGCTTGTGTTTTAGAAGCCGGTGATGTTGCGGTTGAATTCGTTGAGTGCGTCTGGGATGAGGTATGGCAGGTTGCGTACGAAGAGGCTTGCCTGTTCGAGGATGTCCCAGCCGTTGGATACGGCGGTGTGTGCTGTTTCTTGTGCGTTGGATACGATGTCTGCGATCATTTTAGTTTCCTTTCTGGTTCGGGAGGTGGTTGCGCGCTTTTTGCGCGCGTTTTTCATCGTACATGAGTTGGTGGGGTGCGTGCCAAGTTGTGGTTTTAGTGGGTGTTTTGGGCTATTTTTTGGGCCATGTGTTTTTGGCCTAGTGGGGTGGGGTGTGCGATGAGATTGTGTTCAGGCATGCCGTAGTAGTTGGTGTTTCGTTGTTGTGGGGGTTTGCACCATCCTTCGGGGTCGTTTGGTGGGGTGATGTAGGTGGTGTGTGTTTCTTGTGCTGCTTGCTGGATGGTGTTGTTGACTTCGGTGAGGAAGCTGTTGATGTATTTGCGGTCGTTGAGGGAGAGGTAGCCGCTTTCGGGGCAGCGGTGTTCTGGGGTGGCTGCTGTGTAGTAGCCGGTGAAGAGGATTTGGGCTTGGGGGGCTCGTTTTTTGGTGTCGTTTGCGATGTCGATGAGGCGTTGTTTTAAGTTTCGGCCGGTGGTGTCGGGGTTGTGGATGCTGGCGTCTGTTATGGGTTTGGCGGTGGGGGAGCAGTCGGGGAGTCCGGGGATTTGGATGTGGGGTGCGCAGGCGGTGAACAGTGCTGCTAGTCCGGCGTCGTTTCCTCCGAGTGTGATGGTGACGAGTTTGGTGTCGGGTGTCAGGTGTTGTTTTTGTGGGGTTGGGGCGGTGAGGGGGAGTGCGTGGTGTTGGGGGTTGTCGTATTGGTAGGTGAATGCCCAGGCGCAGGAGGCGTCGTCGAGTTGTAGGTTGAGTTGTTTGGCTAGTTGGTGTGGGTAGTTGTCTTGGTCTTTGACGCAGGCTGGTGTGCTGCCAGGGACAGGTTGTGTGATTGTGCCGGTTGAGGCGTAGGAGTCTCCGAGTGCTACGTATTTGTCTCCTGGTTGGAGGGCTTGTGCTGTGGGGGTTAGGAGTGTGGTTGTGATTGTTGCGGTGGCGAGTGCGGCGCTTATTTTTGTTGGTTTCACGGGGGTTGTTCCTTTTTGCTGATGGGAAATTCCCGTGTGGTGGGTGTGGTGCACGGGAATTTGGGTGGGGTGGGGTCTATTTTGCGATATTTTTTCCGATGTATTGGCCGTAGGCGTGGGTGCCGTTGGCGTTGAGGTGGAGGGGTAGGTTTCCTGGTGCTGGTGGCAAGAGATCGATTAGGTTGACCCACCAGCGGTCTCGGGAGCAGTTGTCGTGTCCGGTGGACATCGGCTGTGCGTCTAGGAAGGTTGCGTCGTTTTGGTCTGAAACTTCGCGCAGGGTGTTTTGGACTCGTTTTTCATTTTTTGCAACGGCTGCGGCGGGTAGTGGAATGGTTGCTGATGTGAGGCAGGTGTTGGCGCCGTCGGATATGTGTGGGTAGCCGACGACGGTGATTTTGGCGTTGGGGGCGTTTTTGTGTGCTACTTGCAGTGCGCTGCGTAGGCCGTTTCGGATTGCGTGGTCTGATGCTTGGATGTCTTGTTTGTATGGGTAGGTGTCGTTGGCGCCGGCGACGATGACGACGTTTTTGGTTTGTGGGTTAAGGTCGCCGTGTTGTGCGGCTGTGCGAAGTGAATCGTCAATGTGGTGGCCGCCGGTTGCGAAGGAGGCGCCGGCGCATTGGTATTGGTCTACGTGGGCGCCGCCGGAAGCATTTGCGATTTCGTCGGCGATGGAGCCGTCGGTGACGCAGCCTACTCCGGTGTTGGTTTTGGCGTTTGCCTTGTTTTTCCAGTAGTCGGAGAATGTTGGGTTGGCTACTACGCTGTCGCCGACTAGTACGGTGTTGCCTGGTGTGGCTGCGAGTGCGGTGGTGTTTCCTGCGGCCAGGGCGGTGGTGGTGGCTAGTATTGCTGCTGTGTATTTAGTGGGGGATTTCATCTTTAGTTTCCTTTTAGTTTGCTGTTTGCTTGAGTTTCCTTTGTCTAGGATATCGGTTTTTCAGTGGAATGCCAGAATTTTGGTTTTGAGTGAAATGTTTTGAGTGTTGCTGGTGTGGTGATTGTGGTTAGTTGGCTAGTCCGGGGTGGGGTTGTTGTGGGAGGTGGAGGAGTTTTTTCTTTTTGTGTTTGCCGGTGCGGGTTTCTTGGGTGGTTTTGTTGGTGTGGCATTGGTGGCAGAGGACGCGGAGGTTTTCTAGGTTGTGGGTTCCGCCTTGGCTTATTGGGGTGATGTGGTCTACTTCGTGTCCTGGTTGTCCGCATTGTTGGCAGGTGTGGTTGTCGCGGTTTCGGATTTGTTGGCGTAGGTGGTGTGGTGTTCCTGGGTGGTGTGGGTTTTTGTTGCTCATGGTGGTTTAGAGGTCGGGTTTGATTGCTGTTGGTGCTGGGTGGTGGGGGATTTCTTCTGGGTGTGCCTGTCGCCATTCGGTGATGTGGCTGAGTGCGGAGTTGTACTTGTGGCTGAGTGTGTTGACGCGGCCGCGGAGTGTGTCCACTTGGTCCTGGAGATTGTTGACTCGGTCGGTGAGTTGATGGGTTTCTTGTTGGATGGTGTCGACGAATGCTTTCCATTCGGGGTAGCGGGTTTGTTCTTGGGTTTGTTTTTCTTTTGAGCGGGCGTTGATGGTGGCGGTGATCCAGGAGGCTATGCCGGTGATGGTGCTGGTGGTGCCTGTGGCGATGATGGTTGTTAGTGGTGTCATGGTGTGCCTCCTTTGCGTGTTGTTGGGTTATTGGGGTGGTTGTTGTGGGTTGGGTGAGGGGTGTCCTGGCGTTGCTCCTTGTGGGGTGGTGGGCGTAGGACGTGGTGGCGCAGTGGTGTGTGGGGTTGGTTGAGTCTCCTGTGGTGGCTGGGCTGGAGTGGGCCGATAGTCAGAGTGTTCGCCGGTGGTGATGGCGGCGAGGGTGCTGGCAATGGTGGCAGTGATACCACTGGTGTTTTGTAGCCAGGTATCAACTTGGTCGGGGCTGGCAATACCGAATGCGGTGACGGTGAGGGCGATGATACCGGTGATGGTGTAGATGGTTTGTCGGATGTACCAGGGGGAGTGGGTGATGCCGCGGTCGAGTTGGAATTGTTGTGGGTGGATGATGTTTTGTGCGTGCTTTGGCATAGTTGTTTCTCCTTTCTGGTGTGTACGGGGTTATTGGTTGAGTAGGTGTTTGAGGTCGTCGTGGGTGCCGCGGTAGGCGTTGATGTCTACGACTCCGGGGTATCCGGCGGCGTGGCCGTTGGAGCCGTATTGGAGGATGTCGGGGGTGTGGTCGCCGAGTGGGTAGTTCCAGCGTGGGCTGTCGTCGCCTGGGTAGAGTTGTGCGGCGGTGCCGTGACTGTTTTGAGCTCCGTAGTTGGAGACCCAGAGGGCGCCGAGGCCGTCCATGGAGGGTTCGCCGCCTATCATTTTCTCCCAGTACCAGGCGCCGGAGTAGATGCCGGGGACGGTGTAGCCGCGGCATTCGAGTTCGTGTTTTGCTGCCCAGACGTCGTTTCCGGAGAGGAGGGCGTTGCCTGAAGGGTCGATGGATTCGACGTCTATCCAGATGGGGAGGTCTTTGCGGCCTTGTAATTGTTGGTCGATGGTGTCGACTTGTTGTGCGATGGTGGTGCCTTCGGAGGGGGCGCGGAGGTACCAGTATCCGCTGGTGATGAGTCCTGCGTTTTCTGCGTCCTTCAGGTGGGAGTTGAAGATGGGGTCTTTGTAGGTTCCGTCGCAGATGCGGATGATGGCGAAGTCGTAGCCTTCTTGTTGTGCGGTGTGTAGGTTGAGTCCGTTGTTGTGTTCAGACACGTCGAGTCCGTACAGTGGCATGATTATTTTCCCCCTTGTTTTGTGGTTTTAGTTGTTGAGCCAGCTGTGTAGGGCTGGTGTGAGCGCTTCGATGGTGTTTCGGCCGGTGGTGTAGTCATCTGGGCCGAAGAAGAGCGCGTGTAGTTGGTTGGTGGCGTTGAGTATGGGTTGGTTGACGACCCATGCGCCTGGTGGTGTGTTGCGGTTTAGGCATACTCCCATGTTTTATCCCCCGTTGTGTGTGGAACTGGTGTTCCTGTGTGGTGATTTTACCCTATGAGGGTTTTGAGTCGTTTGGTTGTGGCGGAGATGTGTTTTTGGTTTTCGTTGAGTTGTTGTAGGGCGGATTGGCGGGGTTGTGCTTCGCCGACAGCTAGTTCGGTTTTGGGTGGTGTGCCGGGCGTGTGGCTGATGGTGGCTTCATCAATCCAGGTGGAGAGGTTCATGTTTCGCCATTGGATGCCGATTTGGTCGCCGACGTTTATTTCGTAGCCGAGTTGGTAGGGGCAAGTGTCGGTGAGTTTGAATGAGGCTGAGAGGTTGCCTTTGCCTTTGGCGAGTGCCTCAAAGGCTTGTTGTTGGCCTTCGATGGTGAAGCCTTCTCCGGAGGCGACAAGCTCGCGGCGTCGGTAGGGGCCGAGGTGTCGTGCTCTGCGGGTGGCTTGGTGGTGTGTGAAGGCGAGTAGTTTGTCTTCGGTGAGTTTGCCGGTGGCTTTTTCGAGTTTGTTTTGTAGGTCGTCGAGTTGTTTGTCGTTTCCGGGCCAGGCGTTTTTGGCTCCGGCGATGGCTCCGCCTACGAAGGTGGCGGTGGCGCGTTTGAGGAGCTGGTTGATGGCGTTGGGGGATTTTCCACCGACGGTGACGTCTGCGTATTTGGAGCGGGTGATGGTGATGTCGCTGGTGGCGTAGTCGATGTGGGTGGGTCGGATAAGTATCCAGGGTTTGTAGCCGTCTGGGTTGGTGCGGTCGCCGAGTCCGACGGTGGAGACGTTGTCTTCGGGGTCCCATTTGCGGGTGATGTTTTTGACGCCTTCGTGGACGTGTCCGGCGACTGAGGAGTCGTTGGTCAGTGGGATGATGTCGATGATGAAGGTGGGTTTCCACAGTCGGGTGTGGGTGGGGAATGGTTGTTTGTCCCATGGCATCCAGAGGGTGATGGTTAGGCGGAGTCCGGCCGCGTCGAGTGTTTCTTTTGTTAGGTCTGCTAGTGAGTCGAAGCGGGCGGCAAGCACGGTCCATGGGGTGGTGGTGGATTTGTGCAGTGGGTTGACCATAATCGGCCAGTCGGCGTAGTCGCGCCAGGCGATGGGGGACCAGGGGTCGGCGTCGGGGAGGAGGTCGAATTGGTAGAGGCGGCGTAGGTTCATCAGGATGAATGTTTTAATGACTCGGAGGGAGTCGCCGGCGCGGACGTCCATGTACTTGGGTTGGATGGCCTTGATGGCTAGTGGGTTGGATTCCATGACGAGGTAGTTGGCCATGTCGTGGATGGAGGTGCCGGTGATTTCGACGGTGGGGTTGTGTTGTTGGGCGTGGTCGATAATGGTGTCGACGAAGCAGGTGTATCGGGTGTGGCCGTATTCGACGACGAGAAATTGTTGGATGTCGGTGAGCTTGCGCAGGGTGGAGTTGGGGTCTCCGTCGAAGGCTAGTGGTGGGATGAGGAGGCCGACGATGGGGTGTTCGGCTGGTACTTCGAGGGTGACGGTGCCGGCGTCGTTGACTTTGTCGTTTGCTTTGAGTTGGGTGTAGCCGGTGATGATGGTTTGTGGGGTGAGGTATTTGTCAGTCAAATAGACGAATGGCGTGTGGTCGTCCCGATGCTGTTGCCCAAGTGCGGCCATTTGAATTGTTTGATGTTCTTGCATTGCTTACTATTCCTCCTGTTTGTGCCCAGGGTTGTAGGTATTGGTTGCGCCAGTGGATGTGGCATTTGTGGCAGTCGATGGTGGTGGCGTCGCCGGGCATGATGGGGCGTGTCCAGGCGACTCCTCGTAGTGTGGCCCAGGCGTTGTGGTTGGGGTAGCCGTGTGTGTCGGTGATAAGGCCTCCGGTGTCGGGGTTGGTGTGGTAGATGAGGCCGGTTGTGCCGAGTGCTGGTGGGAGGATGATGGGGCCGTTTTTGTCTTCGGTGACGCGGGCTGTGAGGCCTTTCCAGTGGATGGTGGGCCAGAGGGGGAGTTGTCCGGTGTTTTCGATGGTGGTGATTCCGGTGGAGGTGTGTTCTGGGCCGAAGTATCGGCCGTCTTGGGCGGTGAGGTGTATTTCGAGGGTGGTGGTGTCTGTGGGGGCGGTTTCTTCGGGAAGTCCGATGGGGGACTCGAGGTGGACGAAGAGTTGGAGTTCGGGTTGGCGAGGTTGGTGGAAGGTGAGTATGGCGGGTTTGTAGAAGTCGAGGCCGTCGAGGAAGCGGCGGATAGTGGTTTCAGTGGTCAGGCTGGTGGTGTGGGTGATGCTGACTGTCAGTGTTGGGCTGATGGGCTCTGGGGTGGCCGTATCGTAGGTGTGGGTGGGGAAGTGCTGGGTGGTTGGTACTGGGTGGTCAGATAGTTTCCCGTCGGTGCCGGAGATTTTATGTAGGGTGACGCCTTCGTCGCCTTCCTGGGCGCCGGCGAGGTGCCAGGTGTGGCCTTTGTAGTCGGTTAGTTGGATGTCCACTGTGCTCTCCTCCTGCTAGACGACCATTGGGGTGGTGAAGGTGTTGATTTTGACTCCGCGTTCGAGTGCTTCGATTCGACGTTGATAATCGTCGAGGGCTTGGTTGACGCCGCGGCGGACGTCGTCGGAGGAGACTTCCATATTGTCGCCATTCATGTTGAGGTGAACCTCGACTGGTGGGAGGGCGTTTTTTCCGGGGTCGTCGGCTGTTCCGGCGACAGCGACTTTGACACGGCCTTGATTGTCAAGAATGTCTGGGGCGTTGACCCCGTCAATGCCCCAGGGGGAGCCGAGGTCGTCGGTGATGTCGGCAAGTACGTCGCCGAGGAATTGTGAGCCCCATTCGATGGGGGCGCCGACGCGTTCTTCTTGACCGTTAAGCCATGCTTCGACGCCTTCTGAGAAGGTCTTAGCGGTGGCGTCCAGGTGCTTGGCGGCATAAGTAATGCCTTCAGCGAAATTAGTCATCTGTTGGGAGTTAAGTACCCATTCTGATTGGCCGGACGTGTTGACTGCAACAGAGTTATTGGGGAGTACACCACCGGAGTCGCGCAGGAATGCAGGTAGTACACCGCCTTTTTTGTAGCCTCCGGCGCGGTCGTAGGCCGCGGAGAGAGAACCGTAGGTAGCCATGGCGTAGTTCATGGAGGCGCGGATGTTGGCCTCCGGGTCCCAGATGTCGTCGAATCCGGGGTCTTTGTAGGATTGGAATGTGGGGTCGATGGTTTGCATTAGTCCCTTGGATGGGGTGCCTTTGGTGGCGTTGGAGTCCCAATTATTAATTGCGTGCGGGTTGCCGCCGGATTCTTGTTGCATGCGGCGTAGGACACTGTCGACGAGGGATGTTGGTTGGCCTTTTTCTTTCAGTAGGCGGGTGACAAGTCCGCGGTAATTGTTGACGTCGCCGCCGACGCTTAGGTGTTCTTTGACTTTCTTGGCTACGGCGGTGACTTTGTCTTTGAGCCAGTTCCATGCGTTTTCGGCGCCTTTAGTGAGGTAGGCGGGTGCGACGGATTTGGCTAGGTCGGTTCCGCTGCTGATGCCGAGTTTGTCTTTAACAGCGTTGATTTTGCCATCGAAGAGTTTCTTTGCTGCGTTGGCGAAATCACCACCGAGCTCGATAGCTTTGTTGATGACGTCGTCAGTGACGTTCCATGCTTTGCCTGCTGTGGATTTGATGGCGCCGATAACACCGCCGTCAGCGAAGGAGCCGGAAAGTCCGGTGCCTTTTCCAGCTCGTGCTGTAGCGTTCATACGTGCGACAGCCGCTGGGCCGCCGACTGCTCTGGTCCATTCTGGGCGCATGATGGCCTCACCACCGGAGAGGTTGAGCGTTCCGCCGGTAGGCGAGAAGAAGGTGTGTATGTCGCGGCCTGGGGTGTAGCCGGGCATGACGCCACCGCTGGCGAAGCTAACCTCAGGAAGCTCGTCTACACCAGTTACCTTGGATACAGCGTTCCATGCGGGGCGAATGCCGTTGTTGTAGGCGACGTTGGCAATTTTGCCGGCAATTGACTTAATAGTTTCCCAGACACTGTTCCATGCGGACTTGATTCCATCAGCGGCTTTTTCAAACCACTGCTTAACTTGGTCGACCCCTTGCTTCATGCGGTCGAAAGCAGGGCGAACGTGTGCATCGACAATGCCTTTAATGAAGTCTGACATGTGTTGCCAGGCAGGAAGAAGGACGTTGTCAATAATGGCCTTGATACCGTCGACAACCATGTTCCACACGGCTTTAATCCCGTTAAATACTGGCTGAATAGCGTTATTCCAGATAGCGGACAGGAATTGGCTCATCGCGTTCCACGCTGGGATAAGTACCGTATCGATGAGGGCCTTGATGCTATTTACGACAGCTTCCCAGAGCTGCTTTATCAGGTTGAGGATTGGTTGGATAGCTGCTTCCCATAGGATGTGCACTGCTTGTGCGACAGCGTCCCATGCGGGTTTGAGTACGTTTTCCCACAGGGCTTGAATGCCGGTTACGAGTAGCTCCCAGCCTGCTTTGATGGCCTCGAACCCCACCATCACTATGGACTTAACCAGCATGAACTGCATCATGATAGGTGTCAGAAGTGCCGTGATGATGTAGGGCGCTACCTGTTGGATAACTGCCCACTCTTTCGAAAACCACTCACCAATAGCCGAAAATACAGGCTGAATCCATTCCCAGAAGCTGCGGAGCGCGTCACCAATCTTCGACAAGATTTGATGCCCGACCTCGGTCTTTGTCAAAAAGAGTGTAATGCCTGCAACGACGGCGGCAATAGCTGTGACAATAAGGCCAATTGGGTTCGTGTCAAAAATAGCCGCCAACAGTGCAGGCAAGGTACGCAGCCCAGTGAAGATGATGCGCCCGACCTTAATGATTCCGCCCAAAGCCTTACGGAACCCCATAAACCCCTTTATCGCAGGGCCCAACTTCGGCCCGAATGATGCGATAATGTCGCCGCCTGCCTTAAACGCCTTAAACCCACGAGTAATAGGTGCAATAACCTTAGCCCACGTCATAAACCCACCAGCAGCCGCAGCAGCCAATCCTGGGTGCTTGGCCATCTGGTCGGTGAGCATCTCAATGGCCGGGACAACCACGTTAGAAATCAGCGGCGCGAGAGCATTTAACAGGTCGACAATAGCAGGCAGACTACCGACAGCAATAGAGCCCATGGCAGTGACAATGGAAGGCAGAATAGGTGCGATGGCGCTGAGAAGCTGGGCTACTGAACTGCCTAGTTGTTCAACTGCAGGCCATGCTTGGACTGCTAAATTCCCCATCGACGTGAACGAATTCATCACCGAATTAAAATCAATGTTCGAAATCGCGTCGAACATTTTCGGAATGACTTCATCGGCCAGGTAGTCAAATATTGGGGCGATTTTGTCCGAAAGCTGTTCAGCGAAATCACTAATCTGCGGGGTGATGTTGTCAAAGCCATCCGCCAATGCGTTAAAGACGGGAATCATTCCATCGTAGAAAGGCTGGATGAACGCTGCGGTCACGTGGGATGCGAACGCGGCCATGGTGTCAAAGGAGCCTTTGAATGTTTCGCGTTGCTTTTGGGCGGCGCCATCGAACATGTCGTTCATGGCGTTAGAAAAGTCCTCGAATGAGACCTTGCCCGAGCTAATCATGTCGGTGACTTCTTCTTTAGTCACGCCCATCTGGTCGGCGAGTTTTTGCTGCAGGCCGATTCCTCGGTCCATCAACTGGGCCATAACTTCACCATCAACGTGGCCACGGGCAGCAACCTTGGACCAGATTGACCCCATCTCGCCCATGGACACGCCTGAGTGGGCGGCAGAGTCGGCAACTCGACTTAGCGTGTCCTGGAGGTCCTGGCCCGGCTTAATTCCCGAGCTGAGCATGACGGAGGCAACCTGGGCGGTATCACCCATGAGGAAGGAGGTGCCCTCAATGGACTTATTGACATTGCCCATAATCTGGTCGATGTCTTTGCCCTTGTAACCCAAACCCTCAAGGGCCTTTTCTGCCTTGTCAGTCGAAGCAAGACGGTTAAAACCATCACTAAAGGCTTTGCCAGCACTCACACCAGCAGCCGCAGTAGTAGCAACCGCACCAGCCTTCATGGTCTTCTTCAACCCGCCGGTGATTTTACTTCCCAGCTTTTCACCCCACGAGCCAGAAGGGCTGACGACCGCTTTATCAATCTGCTTGCGTACCTGGGAGAAATCTCCCATTTTCGGCACGATACTGACCCAGCCGGTACCAACGTCGAAGTTTGCACCCATGATTAACCCCCGTCAACGCCAGGCCAGTCATCGCCTAGCCATTCGTCCATTTCTTGTTTCGTAAGTCCTTCTGCCTGAATACCAGCAGTTTCGGTTTTCTTGTCGTCGACTCCGGGGCGGGGGATAGGCTTAGGCTTTTGCCCCTTACCTCCCCAGGCACTCATCGCCTGCTGGTCAGCGATTTGGGCTAAGAGCTGGTTGGTGAGGTTCCACTCCCAATCTTTTTTAAGCGAATTGCGTACCAGTGCCGACTCTGGGCCAGCGGTGGCAATCAAAGCGATGGCATCATTCCACGTGACACGGTCTGTGCCGTCGTTTATCCACCTCCACCTGATGCCGGCTTCGATGAGTTCTCTTTCGACTGCCATAGCGAATCGGGTGTCGGTGTCTACGGCGTCGATGAGGGAGACGATTTCGCCAAGGCTAGCTTTTGTCGCCGCCTTCGCTCCAGTCCTGCATGAACGTGTTGAACTCGTCCATGTGCATGTTATCGATGACATCGAGTGTGCCGTCATCAGACTTGTCGGCGGCGCGCTCGAGAATCATCCAGGAGAAGTCTTCATCATCAAGGCCGTCTCGCTTGGCGCGGCGGCGGTCGCCGACGGTGATGATGGAGTCAATCGGCGGCAGAGTGATGTCGTCGCCGTTAGAGGTGGTGTAGTTAAACCAGTCGTTGGTCGGCTTAGTGTTTTTCTTGGCGTTCTTCTTTGCAGCCATAAGAAACAATTCCCCCGAATCGAATACGTGTTTTACATGCGGACTTGCGCAGCCTCCTACCTTGCTGGAAGGAGACTACTGCAATCCTTGCACCCTCATGATAGCAGCACTTATGTACGGCTGTTTACGGCCCAAAGCTAGCTAGCAACCATCCCAAACCGGCTGCGATTGCGAAGTAAGCCAAAATGAGTACAGCGACAATTGGAATAAACACGTACAGGTACGCCAGCACAATGGTGATAGCAATACCCGACACAGCAACAAACCCGGTTAACGTCCCAGCAATGTTGAGGATAATCACTACGGCCACTAGCCCCAAAGACACGACTGCCAGCACCGCCAAATGAGCAACCACCCATAGACGCAACAACCTGCCTAACGGCGAATGACGCGTTAACAGGTTGAAAATATCCAACGGGATACCCGCCAGAGGAAACGCGATTGTATTGACCACCCGAAGGTAAATCGGCACTAAGCTCAACATGATAATCAGCCCAGCTACCGCAATAAACGTGACAGTCACGATTCCGGCAATGACCACTCCTGTTACACGGTTGAACAGAGTCAGCGCCAGCGAGCCTAAAACAATACCCAAAAGCCCCACCACCGCGGCAAATACCGCAATGGAAGATATAAGGTCAACGGTCCGAAATGCATGGGAAATGCTTGCAACTGTCACAATCAACAGGGCAGCAGACAAAATCAACACGGCCCACACAAGGATAGGCGCCGCTGCCACAAGACCAGCCACACGAAGACGCCTAAACAGTCGCCTACCAGCACGCACCGGGGTACCAGCGGCAAGAAAGGCCAAAGCGGCAGCTAGAACAAGCCCTGACACCGCCGTGAGCAGTGCAGCCAACGGGGCTAGAAGTACTCGAGGGTGCGTTGCGACCATGCTCAGAAACGTCGCCACCGACAAGAACAAAATAATGGCACCGGCAACACCTGGCACAATCGTCAACGCCGCCGCAGAAAACGTCACCGCAATCGTCAACAGTGACACCTTGGCTAATATCCTCCACGGCCTCGCCAACTTCCACGACACAAGCAGCAAGGGCACACCCACGAACACTGTAACTACAGCAGAAATCATCAACCCCAATGCGAGTCGCTCGAGCCTTTGAGCCTTCATCCACGGGAATGCCCCGGCGATGACCGCGGCGTCGAGCAGTAGGCGGCGCACACTACGGGCCGTGACTAAAGCAACGATAACAGCGGATATAACGGTGGCTATGCTGCTGAGCGCAAATTTAGGCCACCTCTTCAAACGCTGACCAATCCACGTCAAAGCAACAAGCGCGGCGATAAGAAAACGGTGGTGAATACCCAACACAACGGCGGCAGGGGTAAGCAACCGCGCCGCAATGACAGGAACCTTCCACCCCATCCAACGTGCTGCCGCAATAACACTCGACCCGAGAATACCTACCATAAGCGGGAGGATAGGGCGGAGAATACGCCCAATGATTCCTCGTGTATGTGCTACAACATGCGCTAGCGCGACTCCCAACGTAGTGACAGTGTCAATGCCGAAAGCATCCAAGAAAGTCCACGGAAGGACAAAAGGAGTCAGTAGGCGGCGAAGCACACGTTGAGGCTTAGCCACCACATAGCCCACAAGCATGATTACCAACTGGGCGATGCCCAAATTTCCTGCGCCGCCGGCGACAAGCCAAATGGTATTCGTTGCCGGATTCGCTGGTCCACCAGCCGCAGCCCACGCAGCCCATGCTGCTGCGGACACGCTAGCAAAGATTACCAAAAGCCCCCAGGCAACAACTTGTACGCTGATGCTGTAAAAATTCCACTTCAGCAAGAACACATTCATGGACAGGGGAATCAATACGCGATACAGCAGGCCTCTGTACGGCAAAAACAGTGCAGGAAGCGTCAACAACGCCACTATCAGTACTACTGCAGAGATTAGGCTAACCACAGTGGTGTCTACAGCACGCACTGGATATAAAAGCCGCGTTGGCGATGCAAAAAGGGGAATAAAACCTACAGAAGCTACAGAGCGCACTACCCGCACACCTTGAAACACTAGCCGGACAACCCATGGCCCGACGGCAGCAAAAACACCAGTAGCCATAAACGCAACGCCGACAAGCATCACACCGGCAGTCACCGCACGTAAAAGTAACTGGCCCGCACCAAACAGACCCGTGACCAGCAAGGACAGCTGATGGGCGACAAACGCCGCCACAGTAGCACCCACTGTGGCCAAGGCTGCAGCTACCGCAGCAACAGCAGAAACAACCGGCGGCGCCAAAACAGGAAGAAGCAAAAGCGTCGCTACAGCCATTGCCAAAAGCGACACAGCAACCACAGCCCCCAACGCCAGAATGACAGGAGCGACAGCTTTCTTCAGCAACGGAAACGCCGCTACATTCGACGCCACCCACGCCACAGAAGCCACATAAAAAATAATCGACGCCGGAATAGCAACAATCGCCGTAACAAACGCCGTCACCCCAGACCCGGCCACAGGCAACAAGGCCCTCACCGTGGTAAACATCAAAAACAGTGCAGCCAGCACAAAACGCACTAATGGTCGAATGACACTAACTGCCGCACGAAGCTGCTTACCCGCCAAGCGAGCCGTCACCAAAGACCGAAATACCAAAACCTGAACAATCGGCAACGACACCGCAACCGCAGTAACAACCGGAGGAATAGTATCCAACCTGAACCGCAACAACCGCAGCAACGACACGACGATACTAATCCCAACAAACGGGACAAAAACCCCACCAATAATGACCGTGCGCACCAAATTCAACAACAATGACCGGCCAGAAAGAGTAGAGCTACGAATCATCAGAAAGATAATCAGCCCCACAACAGTAGAGGCAAACAACGCCACAATGACGAACGTAGTCACAGCAATAGCGACCGCAATAACAGCTTTTTCCAGCGCCGTCGTCCGCAACGGCTGAGTAATTCTCATCAGCACACGAATCTTCGCCACTACGAACAACACAACCGCGGCTAATACCGCAAGATGAGATAGCGCCCACCCAGCAGCCAAAAACAACACGATGGCCTTCAACGTCACCGGCAACGCACCAGCAATAACAACTAGCGGGAAGTCCAAAATAATGAACTTCGCACCATTGACCACCGACCAAAAAATAAACAACGCCGCCAGCGGATGCCCAGTCAGAAGAGCAATCACAATCAAGTCCGCCGCCCACGGCAACACCACACCGCTGAGCCCAAAGCCGAAAAACTTCAAGGCCACAACCAACATGCCCAACAACAGTCCCGCGGTCGATAAAGCAACCGGAACTGCAAGCAATGGTTTGCCAAACACCAGCAGCACCAACGTCAACGCCACCCCGGCCGCCAAAGCCATCACCGGCAACGCCAACATCGCACCCACAAGAATCAAATCCTGTGTCGAAAGCTGTGCAATAGCCTTATTGACGCCATCAAGAAACGCATCCCACGCCCCAGTAAGCTGTGGAAGCACCTGACCCAAATTCAAAGCATTCAACGCAGCAATCCAGCCCTGGCCAATGTCACTAGCCACCGCAGTAACCAACAAGCCCACGTCATTGGCAAGAGCAGGAGGATTCGACCAGTCCGTTAAAAACCTGTTCGCAATATCGCCATACTGAGCCGGGTCCAGCGCACCAATAAACGCATTCCACGCCTTCACAAGATTCGACGGGTTAAAAACACCCCAATTATCCCGAACAATGTCAACTACCGTGCCCCACAGCTGCTGCGCCGCGCGGTAAAGATTACTACCCGCACGAGCAATATTAGACAGAATCTCCCCCGAGGTCATACGCTTGATGAAATCCCCGGAAATATCATCCCACCGACGCATAGCATCACGAATGAACTCATTAACGTCCGTGATGTTCTGACGATTCAAAAAGCCACGCAGTGCGTCACCAATCATTTTGCCAACATCGCCAGACATCTGGCCCAAACGACCAGCCCACGCACGAATAGGCCCAGCCCACTGCGAAAAACCAGCAGAGGACACCATATTCGCCAAAGCATCACCCAAAGCAGGGAAATTCACCGACGAAATAGCATTCTCGACAAGATGGTCAACATCGCCACGCAGAATGGCATCCAACCAATCCTGCCAATTCGCCCCCGCCGTCGACAGGAAATCACCAATAGCCTGCTGCACATCACCATTAGCCAAGCCGGCAACCAGACCACCAACGCCAACACTCGACCACAGTGTGGCAATCTTTTTCAGCGCATGCGCCACCGACTTACTCCGCCGGCGCAGCCACGACATTGCATGGTCAAAAGCCGCGCGAAAGTTATCCAAGTTAGCGCCGCTAATAAGGTCCCGCGGAGCCCAATCCGCAATGATGCGCAGCAACTCTGAATCAGTCATATCCGCAACCGTGTGCTCGACACGATTAATCAACTGATCCACCGCATCCAACAATGACCTCTCAGAAAGACGAGAAATAATATCCAGAGCAGTAGACACATTCACCCGGATAGCACCAAGATTCGTCAACCTGCCATCGCCAGTAATATAGTCCACCCACTCGCGTACCTTGCCAGCGAACGCAAAAGCCGGCCCTATATCGTCGCGCCCGGTAGGCTCCTGAGGATTCCTATCCACCAGACGGTACAAACACACACCATTCGCATCCGGCGTACACGACAGCGTCACCACACTGCCAGCCAACTCACTGCGATTAAACGCCTGCGAATCAATCGACGTCACCACCGCACGCGGGACAAACAAACGCACACGCTGCCCATCAGAAGCCAACAAATCAAAATTCAACGAACGATAAGGCAACGCCCCATCAAGTCGCTCCTCAACCCTCACACGCGAAGAATCAAACAACTCTTTGACGCCACCATCAGGGTGAGTCAGCCGCATCACCGCCGAATTCCCCAACTCCATAAAAGCCACCGACAGGCTCACCCCATCCGGTGAGGAGACAGTACTCATCGACAAACCAGACCACGATTTAGACTCCTCAGTATCTACCGACGCATCGACAGACACACCATCAGCAGATACATAACCCGCAGGGGCCATCCCGACGCCTGGAAGCCGACGCAAGGGCTCACTCGCCGATAAAGGCACCGCAAAAGGACTCGACACCGGCCGGCCAATCCACGCACCACCACCGGCCGAAACATTCGGCACACCATGGACAAGATTCCCCCGATTACGCATGAAACCCCCAAAATAGCGTCACAACACTTACACCAGTATAAAACACGGTTCTTACTACTCTGCCCGATAGGCGCCATCTCGCACACAGCTCCTATAATCTTCGCAAGGAGTCTCAGCCTCCCAAAATGCGAAGGTCCCACTAACCAAACGATTACTTCGTGCAATCAGAAAGATTGTGCATTAGCAAAGTTTCAAGAAACAACAGGAGAAAGCATTGACTAATCCCGAAGACTTACGTGCATGGAGGCGTGCTCGACTGGCCCGAAACGATGACCTACTTACCCAAGAAACCGACATCGAAAAGGAGCTCAGGCACTACACCTCCGTGTTCGAAGAAAAAGTGGTGTACTGCAACGCTGAATCCTCAAAAGAATCAAGCTTTGTCCGCTACTTTCAAAACCATTTCCATCAACTTAGACTCAAGAAACTTATTGCAACAGGACCTTCCAATTATAGGCGCCAAGGAAGCCTATACATTTACGATGGAGACAACGGCTCAGAATGGAAGTTAACGAAAAACGGCGACTTCCGAAGCGACGAATGCTTGGAATTTCTTTATCAATCCGACATTGTGGTCACTCACCCACCATATTCCCTGGCCCACGATTACCTCAACTATATGGAGATATTTCGGAAAAATTTTCTATTCATATCGCATATTGATTCAATCAAACGCAAGGACGTATTTAAGCTATTCCAAAATGACCAACTATGGTTGGGCTACAATTCCGACCACGATTTCTCAGGTTTCGTATTACCGGAAAAAATAAAAGTCCTGAAAACTTACCCAGGGTACAACCAAAAAGGCAACCGAATTATTACTCCAGAAAGCTTCATATGGCTGACCAACATTGACCACTTTAAACGCCACCAACCCATTCCACTGACCAAGACCTGGGCGCACAATAAATCTCTCTATCCGAGATACGACAACCTCAACGCTTTAGACATCCCCAACACTGACAACATACCCTCCGACTACACCGGGCTCATGGGCGTACCAGTCACGTTCCTAGCCGACTACAGCCCAGAACAATTCCACCTAGTCGACTACAACACAGGCCACGATGGAGAACCCTTATCCCTAAACGAAGAACTCGTCGAACCACGCATCATTATCGAACGAAACTAACCCTCTAGAATCAACATACTAAAATGCCAACAACGACCACCGCCTTCGACCGCGCCACTATTCGCCACAACCTCACCGAATTCAAACTCCGGTGGCTTGCCCACATTAAGCAGTGGAAGGCGGAAAACCGTCTCGCGACCGAGTCGAGTCACGACCAACAATTCTGGGGCGACCTACTCGACTGTTTCGGTGTCAACGCCCGCGATTTGTACCTGTACCAACGCAGCGCAAAACGCGCCTCAACCGGGCGCACCGGCAAAATCGACATGTTCATGCCCGGCAAAGTCATAGGTGAGGCCAAGTCCCTCGGCGTCCCACTCGACGACGCCCACGCCCAAGCCCTCGATTACCTGCTGGGCGGTACTATCGCGAACTCGCACATGCCGGCCTACGTAATCTGCTCCAACTTCGAGACCCTACGAGTAACCCGCCTGAACCGCACCTATGTCGGCGATAGCGCAGACTGGGACATCACATTCCCTTTAGCGGAGATTGACGAGCACGTCGACGAACTTGCGTTCCTCGCCGACTATGAAACCACCGCCTACCGGGAAGAAGAAAAGGCGTCCCTGGAAGCCTCCCGGTTAATGGTTGAGCTGTTCCGCGCCATGAACGGCGACGACGTCGACGAGGAAGTAGGCGATGACGCTCCCACCAATCCAGACGAAGAAGACGAGCGCGTCATGCGCACCTCTATCTACCTCACCCGTATCCTCTTCCTTCTCTTCGGCGACGACGCAGGACTCTGGGATACCCCGCACCTATTTGCCGACTTTGTGCGCAATGAAACCACCCCAGAAACGCTCGGCCCACAGCTCAACGAGCTATTTACCGTGCTCAATACCGCCCCAGAAAAGCGGCCTAAGCGTTTGCCGTCAACGTTGGCGAAATTCCCGTACGTCAACGGTGCCTTATTTGCTGAGCCGTTGGCCTCGGAGTACTTCGACTACCAGATGCGTAAAGCCCTGCTTGCTGCCTGCGACTTCGACTGGTCGACTATCGACGTCTCTGTCTTTGGTTCGTTGTTCCAGTTGGTGAAATCGAAGGAGGCCCGCCGCAGCGACGGTGAGCACTACACGTCTAAGACCAACATCATGAAGACCATCGGGCCGCTTTTCCTAGACGAGCTTCGGGCTGAGGCGGACAAACTAGTGTCTTCTCCGTCGACGTCGGTGGCCGCGTTGGAGCGCTTCCGTGACTCTTTGGCCGAGCTGGTCTTTTGCGACCCAGCCTGCGGCTCAGGAAACTTTCTCCTAGTGGCCTATCGGGAACTGCGCCGGATTGAAACAGACATCATTGTCGCTATCCGCCAACGCCGTGGTGAGACTGGTATGTCGCTAAATATTGAGTGGGAGCAGAAGCTATCAATTGGGCAGTTCTACGGCTTCGAGTTGAACTGGTGGCCTGCCAAAATTGCTGAGACTGCCATGTTCCTTGTAGACCATCAGGCCAACAAGGAGCTTGCCAACGCTGTGGGTAGGCCTCCTGAGCGGTTGCCGATTAAGATTACCGCACACATTCACCATGGCAACGCCCTGCAACTTGATTGGGCAGACATACTCCCAGCTTCTGCCACCAAGACCTATATCTTCGGCAACCCACCGTTTTTGGGGCATGCGACGAGAACTGCTGAACAAACTCAAGAACTCCGAGACTTGTGGGGCACTAAGGATATATCACGCTTGGACTACGTCACGGGCTGGCATGCGAAGTGCTTGGACTTCTTTGAGTCCCGAGAAGGTCGTTTTGCGTTTGTCACCACCAATTCAATTACTCAAGGCGATCAAGTGCCACGGCTGTTTGGCCCTATCTTCAAAGCAGGGTGGCGTATTCGTTTCGCTCACCGCACGTTTGCTTGGGACTCTGAGGCACCCGGTAAAGCTGCTGTTCACTGCGTTATTGTTGGTTTCGATAAGGAGAGTCAACCACGTCCACGTCTGTGGGATTATCCCGATGTAAAGGGCGAGCCAGTCTCAGTGGAAGTAGGCCAGTCCATTAATGGCTATCTGGTTGACGGCCCTAATGTTCTTGTCGATAAATCCCGGCATCCTATTTCGTCGGAAATATCGCCCGCAACCTTCGGAAATATGGCGCGAGATGGCGGCAACCTTCTAGTTGAGGTAGACGAATACAACGGGGTTATGAGTGACCCCGTAGCGGCAAAGTATGTTCGTCCTTTCCGGGGTAGTCGAGAGCTAATGAACGGCTTAGATCGGTGGTGTCTATGGCTTGTAGATGTAGCACCGTCAGACATTGCTCAGAGTCCGGTGCTGAAAAGGCGTCTAGAAGCAGTCAAAGCTTTCCGGGCCGACAGTAAAGCGGCAAGTACACGGAAAATGGCTGAAACTCCGCACTTATTCGGCCAGCGGTCGCAACCGGATACTGACTACCTTTGCTTGCCGAAGGTAGTAAGCGAACGCCGCTCGTATTTCACCGTACAAAGGTATCCATCAAACGTAATTGCTTCTGACCTGGTATTTCATGCTCAAGATCCAGACGGCCTGATGTTTGCGCTAGCGTCGTCGTCGATGTTCATCACATGGCAGAAAACCATCGGCGGCAGACTTGAATCGCGAATCCGCTTTGCTAATACCTTGACGTGGAACACTTTCCCTGTGCCAGAGTTGGACGAGAAGACGCGCCAGCGCATTATTAAAGCAGGCAAGAAGGTGCTCGAAGCTCGCGCGCTGCACCCAGAACGCTCACTGGCCGAGCACTACAACCCCCTTGCAATGTCCCCGGAGTTGGTTAAGGCTCACAACGCGCTTGACCGAGAAGTAGACAAAGCCTTTGGCGCTCCACGCAAACTTACTACCGAGCGCCAGCGCCAAGAGCTACTGTTTGTTAGCTACGCCGAGTTAACCAAGAAGTAAGGGGCCGAAGGAGGATTCCTTCAGCCCCTTGGCTCCATGGACATTATTCCCTAAATAGTCAACGCACCAACGACCAGGTACGCGACCACGGTTAACGCTACCACATCGCCGATAAGAACGCCCGGCTTCAACGCCAGCGGAGTCAACACAGTCTTCAGCACACGCCAGTTAGCGAACAAACCAGCCGCCAAAGTCTCCACGCCACGCAGGCCCAAGCCACGAACCGGCAAATGACCCAACTGAGGAACGCGAGACAGCAAGAACACGTTGAAGAGGATACGGCCAATATTCAGCCCATTGAGAATCTTCAACAGGTTATTGCCACGCACCGCAACGCGAATCGGAGTAGACAGAACAAGGAAGTCCACCGCAGCACGAACAGCCTTGACCACGGCCTTAGTGTTAAACGCTGTCAGCGCGTTAATAAGCACCTCGTTAAATACGTGCAGCAGCGCCTGACGTACCTCATGGTGATTAAACATCTGAAGTGCGACAACAATAAACGGAAGCTTCTTCGCCGCCTTAAACTGCGCGATAACCGGAGCAGCCAAAAGACCCTTACCCGCGGTAAACAAGCCCTTGACCACAGCAGCCTTTAAGGCCACACCCAAATCAACAATGCCCTTGACCGCCTCAGCGCCCTGGGCAACAACAGAGCCCGCTGCCAAAGCCACAGCCAGCAAAGGAGATAGCCCCTCAGCAGCCTTCACAGCCTTGTGCACAGCCTCATCAGCGCCCAAGGAAGCCAACTCGCCAATAAGCTTGCCGCCACGCTCAGTGACAGCGTCAAAGTGCTTCGCCAGCTCATCAAGCTCATCCTGCCGCAGCTCAGCCAAAGCCTCCAACACATGGCCAGGCAGTGCACCACCAGGCAGCTTCTTAACCACCTGTGCAATCGGTGCCGAAGCATTCAGCGTATCCAACGCCTCAGCAAAGTCACGGGCAACAGAACGAATCTCAGAAAGGTCAGAGACCTTCTCCAAGCCAAGGTCCTTCAGCTGGCCCTCAAGCCCATCAACGAGCTCATCAGCCGCGGACTTAAAGTCGGCAACCTTCTTCAGCGGGTCCGGCTCATGAATAGCGGTATCGATATTCGCCTTGAGGGTATCCAGGACTTCCTGGCCGGTTTCAGCTTCATCCACCAGGGTAGAAATAGCCTTTTCCACTTCACTGCGAGTATCGTCACCCAGGTTCAGCAGTGCGCTAGAAGCCTGGGTGAGTGCGTCTGCCATTTCGTGTGGAATAACGCCGGCCGACTCGAGGCGGTCCACGAGATGGGTGGGGTTGAACTCACCATAGGTATCGCGGTCAGTGTACTTGTATTCCATTACTTTTCCTCCTTGGTGTCCTCGTTGAATGCGCGAAGAATGCCTACGAGGGTGGAACCGATTGGCTGGGCGGAGGAACCAATGCCGGTGACCAAGTCCGTGAGCTTCTTGCGGTCAGCCTCGGGAAGAGCATCGAACTTGCTGACTAGTTCTGGGAAGCCATCGCCCGGGGTGATTCCGTCGAACAGCTTCTTTGCGTAGGAAGAGCCGACAAACTCGTCAATAGCGGAACCGACCTTGCTGGCGTGGTCTGCTAGCTCCTTGACACGCTCGGCAGCCTTCTCCGGCAGAATGTCAGTATCACCGAACTGCTCGGAGACTAAGTCGTGCAGGCGAGTCTGTGCGTCATCAATGCCCTTGATAGCTGAAGGAACGCCAGTGCCTGGGAATACCAATGGTCCGCCGAGAATCTGCTTGAGGTCATCTACGAGCGTCTTCGCGTCTTTGACAGTGCGGCCCAGCATGGAGACCTGCTGCGGAATGGACTCGGAAATCTTGTCAATGATTCCGTTGAAATTAGAGAACATGCCGGTAAGAGAATCAGCGGTGTCCTTTTCCACTCCGCCTTCCTGCTGCAGGTCGCGGATGGAGTTAGTGATTTGAGAAAGTAGGCTATCCTTATCAGCCATGAAATATTCCCCCAAAATGTAGTGTTTAAAATTACCCGAATAGGTGAGTGTTTAGATGATGCCGCCGGTCAGGTCATCAATTGTTTGACGTCCGCCGGAGCCAGTCAGCAGGTCAACAACGGCCTGAGCCCACCGGTTATGACGATTCAGCGGAGTAAACGGTAGTGCTTCCACGTCCTTAATCAGCGTGGCGGCGTCCTTGCCTTGAACCAAGTCAGACAACAGCTGTAGCACATCGTCTACACCATTGAGCGGCGCTAAGTGCCGGGCCAGCTTGTCGATGAACTCCAAGTCCAGGCCGCCCTTACCGTCAATGAGCGAGTAGAAAAGACCCGCAACCAAATCCGGCGAGATTGGCAGACCATCGAGGGCATTGCGCACAATATCTTCAATTTCTGCCAGGGATACAACCGGTAGCCCATCATCTGGGAAGCGGTCATCATCATCCTTCTTAACGTTGCGGCGGTCAATGTAGGTGTAGAGGTTGTTTCCCTTTTCATCCGGGAAGCACTCAATCGTGGCATCAAAGCCTACGACTTCTCCTCGCGAGAACACCTGGTCGTCGAGCTCAGTGACGCGACCATTCGGGATGAACAAGCGTCCCTTCAGGTCTTCGCCGCCGTGAATGTCAAAGATGAATGAGCGATAGGGAGTCTCCGTAGCGTTGTCAATCATCTGGACTGCTCGTCCATCATGACGGGAACGGAAGTTGCCTTCGCCCATAACAGCAGTAGCCACATGAGAATTGACAATCTCGTGGAACTTGCACTTGATTTGCACCGAGTGGTTGGACTGCAGCACTGCCATGGTGTCGCCATCCCAGTCCATGACTTTCTCCGTGTCACGGTCGACAGTCTTGGTTAGTCCGTCCTCGCTGATATAGCCAGCCGGGCTGAACTTGTTGACTGCTGGAAGTGCAGCCACCCTGACAGAAGCAGAGTGTGGCGTCTGTAGCGGGTTGATGCCCGCCATGCCAATCCATGCGGCGCCGCCGCTTTTGACCTCGGGCGCGCCGACAACGATATTTTGTCGCATACGTGACATGCGAATTCCCCCAAATTTTTTTACCCCGAGTAACCACCCCAAGCAGGGCAGTTACCACATATTATACATGAAAAATACTTAACTTAACGCTGTCCACAATGTGCCACCAGCCTGCCACCGCATTGCAGATGGTCTATCTGGGTCAGGGAAAATATACGGGTCGGTATCAGTATCCCAATCCAAAATATCCCCCTCCGCGCGATAGGAGACCTCCATGCCTTCTAAACAAGCAGACAAGAGGTCCACACAGTACTCATCATCTGTGCCGTAAGCCTGAAACATAATCCGAGTACGGTCAGTCACCGGCGTTTCCCGGCTAGGGGCAGCAGCATCGACACGAACCATCGGCCCAGATAACTTATCTGGAACCTTCGTTGCCACATACACCCCATCAAACTCTGAGCCTTGAAACCAGCGTTTCAAACAAGAAACAACAATCGCAGACGGATGCCGCATCACTTAAGCCCCCTTCTTCGGTGACTTCGACGCGACTGGGTAGGTACCTACGGCCTTTTGCAAAGCATTATGCTTTTTCTCGTGACCGTAGGCCTCCCAGTCATACGGAGTCGGCACGATAAGCGCACGCCACCTACGATGACCAGGTTCCGCTTCCTTGACGACGTAGTGTTCGCCGACCTTCGACCGGAACTCCTCGGCTTTGTTATCAACCAGATGCTTAGTCTCCGATGATTCCTTGAGCACGCGATTAAAAAACTGGTGATTCATCTTGAACTTAAAGCTGTCAGCCACGCTCAACCCCCTCAAAATGCGCAGCTTGTACTCCGCCAAACCCGGGTCCCACCACGGTCCGTGCGTGAAATCATGACCACCATCGGCAATCACGAAATCCACACCACCCAAGTGGATGACATCACCGGCAGATACATCACCAGGAATCGCAAACAACGCCCCAGCCCAATCCACACGACGAATATCCTTATCATCCGGACCATGCTCGGCAGACTGATCAATAGACCAACCAGCAACCCGCACAGTCCGAGGCTTACCCCACCTGGTTACCGGATTACCGAAAGAATCCTCCCTAGAATCCACACGCCGGCGAACCTGCACGCGGAAAGGAAGCGGATACCCCGACTTAGTAGAGTGAGACCGTGAACGCGCCACGACGACCACCCCCAACCGAACGCAACATGCGCTTATCCTCAGCCGTTAGAAAAACACCGCCGGCATTCGAATTCGACCCAAAATTCTGACTCGTCGAAAACGGACCCGCAGTAAACGACTGAGACTCAGCCCCCACAGGAGCAGACGACAAGCCACGAGACACAGCTCGAGCAGCCACACGAGCGCACACCACACGAACCGCCGCCGGAACTGACCTATCAAAGTGCTTACCCAAGTAAGCATCAACAGCGACAGTCGCCTCTTCCACCATCGCCACAATAAGACGTTTATCGTCCTTATCCGGCTCAATGGTTAAACGGTCAGTAACGTCGTCAATCGTGCAGTACGCGTCCACATGAACCCCCAAAGAGTAACTGAACTACTTAGCGCCGCGGCCAGTCTTCTTCGACGGCCCCGGCTTAACCACGTGGGCCACCATGGCCATATTCGGATTCGTCAAAATGGGCTGCACAGCACAGTTAGCGCGCACCCAATAGGCCATCGGGTCGTTTTCACGCCACGCGCCGACCGCAATCTGGCCTGCACCAGACAGGTTGTACTCCGGCGAATGCATCTCCACCGTCTGGCCCCACACGGTATAGCCCAAAAGACCAGACTGAGTCTCCGGCGGAAGGAAGTACAACGTATTCTCATCGAGAATGCGGCGAGCAGCCTTACCATCACGCACCGAACGAGAATACGACGTAATCCCCGGAAGGCCTTGGTCCTGCAGCACGGCGTTGATAGCGCCAGACGATACGCGCGCCAATTCGCCCGTAG
The DNA here is from genome assembly GCF_057458085.1 of Corynebacterium sp. LaCa_205. NCBI lineage: Bacteria > Bacillati > Actinomycetota > Actinomycetes > Mycobacteriales > Corynebacteriaceae > Corynebacterium > Corynebacterium sp. LaCa_205. Next base: position 1,750,505 of record NZ_CP190931.1, on the reverse strand, counting down.
TGTTGGCCGCATCGCGGAACTGCTTATTCGTCTGCAGCTTCTGGATAACCTTTGGAGAAGCAATAATGGTGCCCGGCTTAGTACCGTTGGCATCCTCATAGTCCATAGCCCATGAAATGATGTCTTCTAAGGCTCCGGAGTCTTGGTCATCCCAGTGCTTCTTCGGGGTGACCTCAAATTCTTCATCGCGGCCAATGCCGGCGTCAACGATGGCGCCGTTCTCCGAATAGCGCACACGGCCAGTAGTGAGAACGTCACCGCGGGCGACCTCGACACGGTTAGCAACTGCGCGCACAACCGTCTCGGTGGCCTTGGTCATGTCATCTTCCTGGAAGCGAGAATCACCCTGGCGGAAGCTACGCAGCTGGTCCATCTCGTTGATGCGGACCTTCTGACCAATCAGAGGCATCTGCATCATGGCCTTATGACCGCCGCCCATAGAACCAATCGGCGTCTCAGCGTCTGCAGAGCGCACCTCTGCCAGGCGGCTGGTGTCCTGCTCGGTCATCCAGCTAAAGAACATGTCGTTGATGATCTGGTCGGGGAAGTAAGCTGACAGGGAGCCGCCGGCGGTCTGCAGGTCGTTCAGGTAGTGGTTTGCGTAGATAGTCAGGTCCTCAGGCGAGAGGACCTCGTTCCAAATGTGCGTAGAACCCATAATTAATCCTCCCGTACGTCGCCGATGGCATCGAAGTTGGTGGAACCATCTTCATTCCACAAGGAACCGTGCGGTTCGTGCACGAATGTGAACTCTGCATGGTCGCAATCTGCGATGTTCACGCGGTTGTTGGAATCCGGAAGACGGTCAACGCGAACACGGCCATGCCAGACAATCGGCACAACCTCGCCTGGATTGTTGTCCTGGTCCGTCAGCAGAAACCCGTCCACGGACTGCGTCTTTGACGTCACTGGTACCCAGTAGTCGCCTTCGCGGTGCAAGGCGGTGCCAGAGGGCAGGACGGACGTGCGAATATGGGTAGTCTTTTCGCCCAGCGTGCCGGTTTCGGCGTTGTCTACTGCGTGGCGAGAGCCCAGCCACGACAGGTCGCTGGGAGAGTAATGGTCAAATTCTGGCCGAAAGTGCATAATATCCCCCGATGATGTGATGAATGTGGACTACGCCCCCTGGCGCTGTTGGCGCCGCTGCCACAGCTCCTCACCCCGAGAAATGCCCTGATTCGGAGATTCCCAGGTAAGCCGCGACGGTGAAGGGGCGGCGGGGGAGTGCTTGCCGATGAGGTCTTTAAGCGTGGATTCGTAATCGTCATCGTCAGCGTCGAGCTTATCGACGGCTGCGCAGAAGCTTTTCGAGTCGAATAATTGCTCTACGTCGCCGCCGAGTGCCGCAATGTGGATAATCAAATCACGATTATGCTGAGCATCTTCAACTTGGCTATGTGCTGTTGAAAGCTCGGATTGTAGGTCTTTAATCGTGGACTCGAGTTCCTCTTTATCTGCGGTAAGTTGCTCAACTTGCGCTAACGATTTTTCCGCCCGGTTTTCCCACGTGCGAGAGTGGGCCCGCATGTCTTCGTACTTTTTACGGTAGTCAGTTGATGCGGTTTCGGTTTCCGCCTTTGCGGCGTTGGTTGCGGAATCCTGGATGGTGGTTTCCTTTTCGGAATTTTCAGCGTTTGCGTCCTCGTGCGACACAGCGTCCCCCTAAATGTTCAGTTTGTGGACTACGGCCTCATTCATCCCTTCCGGATACAAACCGTAACCACCCAAAATAATAGCACACACGTTCATTTACTCAGGTCACCCACCTGACGCATCGCCCGCAACAAAACATCCGGCTCCGTACTACCGACTTCATCGTGAGCTTTCTTATAAATCTTTTGCGCTCTAATCGTCGATTCTGGAAGCTCAACATGGCCGCGCTTACGGCATATCACAAGGCACCGGCAATGGTCATGAAAGTGAGCACCGGAATAACCACCACCAGCAGCAGACCGGGACGTGTAATCAAACCCGCGCGAGGCCAAAAGGGTGCAAAACGCACACGCCCCAGGATGCGCAACACGAGCCCACGAACCCCCACCCTTCCAGGCCGTATGCTCTGCATTCTTCCGCTGACGGGAATACAACTCATCGGCGACGATAAACCCCATCGAATTTAACGTCCGATTATAACCCTGCTCCTCGAAAAACAGCGGTGCGAAATCATGCGCCATACGCGCCTCAACCTGGTGAGAATCCACCCGACGAGGCTTCCACTCCACCGGCCGCATCCCCATGTAGTCTTCCTGTTCTTCTAACCACGCCATCGTGGCGTCGGAGACGGCGGTGCCGTAGGAGTCAATGGTTTCGCGCACCATTTGCCGTAACAACTCTTTTTGTCGGTAAGGGTCCGCCGTCAAGTCCGGTATCACGAGGGCGCGTGAATTGAGGTCCGCAATAGCCTGGCGGGCGATAGAGTCGACGACGGGTGTAATCGAGGACCAAGGCCGTTGTGGGTCTACCGCGTTCATTTAGCGAGCCTCCCTGGCGTCGTCGCTGGCGTTTTCACGCGGTGACGGTGCCACCTGGTCGGAGTTTTGGGGTGGAGTTTCGGTATTTTCTTGGTCTTGTGATGTCGAGGCTTGGAGTACCTGTGCCAGCTGGGAGAGTCGTTTGCTGCGGTTTTCTTGCTCGATTTGGAGTCGGTCGGCGGCTGAAAAGTGCAGGTTCTTCAGCAGTACTTCGGAATCAGGTGCGAGTACTCCAGAAGTCAGTAGCTTTAGAGCCCAATCAGCATCAGCCGCCTTGGACGCAGTAGCCGGGTCACGCCAATCCACCTCGAGCCCGTCGACGAGGCCCTCAATGTCGACGTCCTGGTCGAAGTCGGAAATCTGCACGAGTACGCGAGCCATCTCCAGCAGGTCTGGATTCATTAACTCCGTCTTAATTTCAGATGCGCGAATCAGTTGCTCTTTCCACACGCGAATCGAATCGCCCGAGGGTGGGTTCTCCGTCATGAAACCAAAATACTGTGCAGGAATCTTTGACTCAGAAGCAATCAGCTGAGAATAGGCACGTACCTGCTCGATAAATGGAGTAGGAGGAGACGACGCGAATTGTCCGACGCTGGGCTGCTTGGGGTCGTCCTCCTCGCCATTGATGACAAGCATCTTGCCGATAGAGGTACGCCAGCCCATTTCAACGCGGTCGAACTCCGTCATGCCTTCCGGGTCGTAGCCGAAATCCTCAGGTGAGGCGCCGGTGGCCCAGCGTTGAGGAGAAGCATAAAACTCGGAATTGTACTCCATGTTTTCCAAAGTACGGGCGGCAGCGTCGGTAAGATACCGCACGGCTGGTGTTATTTCTGATTGTCCAGACCAATGCGAAGTGCGCAGGCGATTGCGCAGGCGGAACATCGGGAACCCGCCTCCAGGAACGTCGAATCGCTCCACTGAGCGCACCGTGCCCATGTCGGTTGAGTCTTTGGAAATAACGATGACTTCGCCCTGCAGGTAGAGTACCTCGCGATACACGCCGTCGGAATTAACCCCAGAGCGGCGGTACCCGGCTACTGGCCCGTTTGTGGCGTCATCCCACAGCAGTGAGCCAGATAAGGGCGATACTGACCGCAGGCGGAATACGCCGTGTGGGTCGGGCTCTATAGCTAGTAGACCCAGCCCAAAAATCAACATGTCCAAAATAGCTTCCGACACGCGGAGCGGAACATTAAAACGACGAGTCACCAGACGCATCTCCTCGCCATAGTCCGGTGAGATAAACCCATCCATGCGTAGCAAATCACCGTAGGTATCCACCACGGTTGCCGGCCATCCGGAAACAACCCCAATATCCGACAATGTACGAGGCACAGCCACGCCAATGCGCTGCACACGATGCGTTCCATCATAGTATGACGCCAGCTGCTTATTACCCTGCTGGTGTCCTGTGACCTCAGTCGTTAATACACCTAGAATGTCTTCTTCATTTTGCGTTAGCCCCCGAATCATAAAACGAATGACCCCCTCTTCTTCTTCGGCTTTGACACCCCTCGAGACACAGCATCCAAGTAGCACTTATAGGCCATGACTGCTGCATACGCTGCGTCAATTTTATCAGCAGACTCCGGTGACGACTTATAAAGCAAATATCCGGTCCGCGTTTCCCTACGTTTGGCATTCAGAAGATGAGCGCGCAAATACGGGCCGCCATCGTAGGTAATATCCCGGTTGACCACCGCCTGCCGAAACTCACTTAATGATTGATACACCGCGGCGCTTTTACCCCGCGGCCACGCCATCAACGGATGCGACGAGGTGGCCTTAACCTTTAGCTTCGGGGCGAATTCTGCTTCCCACGCTGAAACATGCTCAGTCCAGCCGGATGGGTCACAGTACATGCCGACGACACGATAACGAGAGAAACAATCACGCACGACTGCATCTACCTGCCGCGTATCTGGCTCCCAGTCCGGGTCTCGTGGGTTCTTCGACTGCCACACCGCAACTTCGAATAAATGTCCATCTGTTACGCGCATGCCAATTAGCGCGGTCGCATCCGCATTACCACGCACACGGCCTCTTGAGCCGTCAAAGCCCAGCACTATCTTATCTCCTGGCCGTATAGCCTTATCCCTATCCTCAATCGCATCTACCTCGAGGTGGGAGAGGAAAGAATCGGACGAAGAGACAATCTGATTAAGGTAAAACTGTCGCGCATCAGAAGGGTCAGTCGACGGGTCCCAAATCTCGGTAATGATGCGCTCAATATCAACCCAGCCGCCATTGTCTCTAGCGGAATCGCCATAAGCATGAACCAGCCCGCGGTAAAGGGAATCATGGTCAGCTAAGTCCGTATCCTCAGGGGCTTCTCGGTGGTCTACCAGAATCGTTTCTCGCTTAAGCCGCCCCTGCTGCTGCAGCTCGAGAGCTTTAAAGGTTTCCTCAGCAACTGAGCCACTGCCGGGCCTATAGGCGTTAGGAGTCTCGATAGAATGGCCACCTAGCTTGCCTGTGTTGCGGCGTAGCACTGCAGCTAGCTTCACGCCACCGTTACTCTGAGTCCACGCCTCGGTCTGGTCGGCGGAAAACCACACAGGCCTGCCGCCTTCTTTTGACAATGCGCCCGCGGTAATGAATTCTATGCGGCCTTTAGGAAGAGCGACAAACGTCTCCATAGGGTCAATGTCATAATTTCGCATAGCTGGTCCGTCTCGCAGCATCTCTAGCAGTGGTCCATAGGCATTCTTGGATTGGTCCTCGTTGACCGCGGCAAACTGTACTTTCGGTGTGGTGAATTCAGACCATGGAACTCCCACAGGCTGCCCTGATGCGTCCCACCCGCCGAAGCACACTGGGCCTAGTGCTTCGAGGGCGCCAATAGCGCCCATGATTGGCGACTTACCCCAGCCTTTAGGGCGGGAGAGAATGCCGCGTGTATAGACACGTTGTCCGGTCTCAGGGTCGAGTCTGTAGTAGTGCAGAATAAAGCGAGCTTGTTCAGGTGTAAGTACCAGGGGTTGGTATTCGGCGCAGTCTGGCTGGGCGAGGTTTTCTTCTATCCATGCCAGGCACTCCCAGCCGAGCGAGGGGAATTCTCCAGGTTCTCGGGGCTTAAAAGGCATAGGGTTAGTCCACCGCCTTCAGGCTGCGGTAGCGTCCGCGTACGTCTGCTGCGGCGCGGGAAGCGCGGCGCTTGTCTTCAGCTTCGTCTGCGGTTGCCATGGTGATGCGGTGGCGAGCGAGGCTGTCTGGTGTGATGCCGTATTGGGCGAGTTGTAGGCGACGTTCTGGGCCGAGTTTGGTGTCGCCGCGGTTGTAGGCATCGTCGAGAATCATGGTGCGTGCTAAGTCGAGCCACTGAGTTTCTTGGAGGCCTTGAGTCTTCAATGGTGGGAATTCAGACAAGGTGTCCCAGAAGCGGAGAGTTTGGTTTGTCCAGGGCTCGTCTGTGGCCGGGTTGGTGGGGCCGTAGATGTCGGTGAGTTTAGGCTGCGGTACGAAGGTGACAACGATTTCTCGTTGTTCGATGTTTTGTTGGTTTCTTCTCGCACGGGATTTTGGATTCTTTGGTGCGGGACCGCGTCCTGCCATTACTTCCCCCAAATTGTTCGGCTGTTTTTAGATGTCTAGTTCTATTATAGTGTGCTATACTTCTTGGTGGCAGCTGCCGTTCGGGGGAGATGACTCCGGGTCGATTTCGGCTCGGAGTCATTTTTATGCGTAGGGGAAGGTGCTGGTGTAAGTGGTTTTGACGGCGTGTTTTGGGGCGAAAACGTGACGACATTTTGACGACATAAGCCACTGGAAACGACTGGAAACGACTGGAAACTACTGGAAGCCAAAAAATAAGAAACCCCCTCTTACCAGCATTTATGCTGGTAAGAGGGGGTGGATACACCGCTCCTCCAACTGGGCTCGAACCAGTGACCCTTCGATTAACAGTCGAATGCTCTGCCAACTGAGCTATGGAGGATTATGCGTATGCTGTACATCGAACTTGCTGTTCTCTGTGCAACGAGAATTAACTATATAGGGAATGAAGGGTTAGGTACAAATCGCCTGTAAGAAGCTAATAAACAGGAGCCTGCGGAGGCGGTTAGGTTCTCCCCGGAAGATCAGTAGGACTTTCCCGCTGAGCCAGGTTTAAATTCTGTGTAGGGTATGGGTTTGAAAGTATTCGAGAAAGGTATTCATGCATTCTGAAAAGTCTCCTCAGACATTTGAAAAAGTTTGTGTGGTTGGATTGGGCTATATCGGATTGCCCACCGCTGCGTTCATTGCTTCCAAGGGAGTTCACGTCACCGGCGTTGATGTGAATTCTAAGTTCGTAGAGTCAATCAACAAAGGGGAAGTACCTTTCTTTGAGCCAGGGTTCGATGTTCTTCTAAAGCGAGTCGTAGATGAAGGGTACTTGGTAGCCCAGACCGAACAGGTTGAAGCGGATGCATATATCGTCTGCGTTCCTACCCCTTTCAAGGAAGACCACAAGGTTGATACCAAGTTCATCGATTCCGCGGTTGAGGCTATGGCCCCGCACCTGCGCCCTGGTGCATTGGTTGTTCTGGAGTCTACTTCTCCTCCAGGAACTACCGAAGATATGGCGAATTACATCCTTGAGCTTCGCCCTGACCTGTCTCTTGATGAAGACGACGAAAATGCAATTTTCGTAGCCCACTGTCCTGAGCGAGTGCTGCCGGGGCAGATTATGGAAGAGATGGAAAACAACGATCGTGTCATCGGTGGTTTGACCCCACGGGGTACGCAGCTTGCTGTTGATTTGTATGGCACCTTCTGTACTGCTGAGTTGCTGCAGACCAATGCCACGACAGCTGAGATGGCCAAGCTCACCGAGAATTCCTTTAGGGACGTGAATATCGCATTCGCTAATGAGTTATCGCTGATCAGTGACCGCTTGGGAATCGACGTGTGGGAGCTCATTGATCTGGCTAACCACCATCCACGAGTTAATATCCTGCAACCGGGACCTGGAGTTGGCGGCCATTGCATTGCAGTCGATCCGTGGTTCATCGTCTCCTCCGTTCCTGAAGAAGCGAAGATTATCAAGATGGCTCGAGACGTTAATGATGGAAAGCCAGCTTGGGTAATTGAGCAAGTTAAGGCCGCGTTTGAAGGTAAGGAGAGCTCCACAGTTGCGGCCCTTGGTATCGCCTTTAAGAACGATATCGACGATCTTCGAGAGTCCCCTTCGCTGAGTATTGTGAAAACGCTTGGTGAGGAGAACCCAGATCTAGATATCCGAGTAGTCGAACCGAATGTTGCGGAACTGCCTGATTCGCTCTCCTCAGTACCTAATTTGAAAAAGCAGGACCTAGAAACTGCCGTACATGACGCAGATGTGGTTCTACTTTTGGTTAACCACAAGGAGTTTCTCCAGATGGACACTACCTTGCTTGAGGGAAAGTCAGTTATCGACACTAAGGGAATCTGGCGCTCTTAATAGTGATTCGTGGGAGGCGCCAAAATAATTTGGTGCCTCCCAGTCTCTTTACAAAGTTGAAGTACTCCCCTAAGCCACGCTCCTTTGCAACCGTGGCTTATACTGTTCTGATAAGCGCAAATTGGTCTTTGAGTAGACAATTTTTGGTTAGGATATTAGTTCCCTTTTGGTCTGAGCGAAGGTGGGAGCCTTTCTTGAAAATCCTGGTGATATCGCAGTATTGGTATCCGGAAAATGGCGTACCTCAACGGCGTTGGACTTGGCTTTCAGATTTGCTTAGGGACGAATTTGCACTTGAAGTCATTGCTCCACCCCCGCACTATCGTAGAAATCTGAAGCTTCTAGCTTGGGTAAGGCAGGTTGTTGGGCGTGGCTGGAGAGATTTAGAGTTCGGACCCTCAGGTGAAAGAATTCATCGAACCTTTTTCATTCCAAGTGGAAATTCATTAACGCAGAAGGCACTGAATCAGCTTACGGTCGCCATGGGAATGATGCTAAAACTGTCCGCTTTGAGTTTTAGCCGTTCGTCTAGAAAGCCAGATGTAATCGTCGGTACTGTACCTGCATTGCCTACAGCCGTAGTTACTTATTTTGCGTCGAAGGTATTGCATGCTCCGTACGTAATTGATTTGCGCGACGCTTGGCCAGATCTTCTTTCTCAATCTGACCAGTGGAATAGAAGCGTCGGTTCCCGCTCGTTTCGAGAGTTACTCCTTTCGCATGGATCCCTGCAAGGTGCTTCATGGTTGACGGACCGATCGGTTAATTGGGTCCTTGAACATTCGAGCGGAGTGATGGTGACCTCGAGCCACTTGGAGAAAAACCTAAGGAATAGATTTTCCAATATCGGTCGTGAAATACCCTTAGTAACTATCCGGAATGTGTTCCCCTCGCGGACTGATTTTGTACACCGTTATGTGAGTGAAGATGACAAGCGAGCTTTGAATGTCCTTTATGCAGGGACCATCGGTAGAGCTCAAAACCTTGCCAATGCCGTTGAAGCGGCTAGGATAGCCGCTACCGCCGGTGTTGACGTTCATTTAAGATTTGTGGGTGCCGGGGCTGCGAAAGAAGCTTTGAGCGAAATGGCTGAGGAACTCAAGGTTCGTGCTGAATTCTATTTTCGCCGGCCAGCTGATGCGCTCGATGAACATTACGAATGGGCCGATACTGCGTTGGTGCATCTAACCGATTGGGAGCCTCTAGAGCGAGCCGTTCCTTCAAAAACTTATGAGTTAATGTCATCCGGCCTGCACATTTCCGGTGTAGTGGCGGGAGAAGCCGCGGAGATCATTGAAAGCTGCAATGCAGGTGAAGTTGTTCCTCCTGAGAAGCCCGAAGAGCTTGCCGCCCTGTGGATACGGTTAGCAAAAAATCCTAGTCAGCTCCGTGTAGGAAGTCTCGGCAAAGAATGGGTCGAAAAAGAAAGGACTAGAATCGCCCCGGAAAAACTTCATTCCTTCATTCGTAACGTTATTGGAGATAAGTAGGATGTGGCTTCGTCCCTACTTTTCCCTTCCATCAACCATCATCAGCCTGTTGTGGGAAAATCCCATCGAATTCTGCCTGAAGGTACAGCAGCGGTTTGGGATTCGTTTTTGGATGGCCTCTAAAAATGAAACTTCTGCGCCTTTTTGGAGTACTAAGGAACCGCACAACTATGAATTGCCGGGACAAATTCATCGAAGCACGAGGGGCTCGAAAGATGAGCGGAAGGCAGTGCTTTATTTCGCCAATAATTCGACGCCCTATACACAATCGGGTTACACCGTACGGACTCATGGCATGCTCAGGACGCATAACAAAATAAACTCAAGAAAGATAATTTGCGTTACTCGTCTTGGCTATCCTTTGGTCGTGGGCCGCATCCCAAAGTCTAGGGAAGATGTTCTCGACGGCGTTACTTATCGTAGGATCGTTCCGCGGTTTTTCCCTCCGAGCAGTCGGCTTCGTGCTCGAGAGGAAATTCGAGAACTGACGAAAATTGCTGAGGCAGAGCAGGTCGGAGTCATTCATACGACAACTGATTTTAGAAATGCATACGTAGCATCTCAGGTGGCGAAGCGGCTTTCGATTCCGTGGGTTTATGAAGTGAGGGGAGAACGGGAGAATACGTGGCTAAGCCAGTTTGAAGCTGCGGAGAGAAAAGCGGCTGCTGCGTCCGGATACTATAACTATGCCCACGAAAAAGAAATGGAAGCGGTGGGGAAAGCGGGCCGTGCCATTTTTCTCAGTGAGGTGGCGAAAGAATATGCTGTTTCAAATGGAATTGACCCACGCCTGGCTTGGGTAATTCCGAATAGTCTGCCTGAAGGCGGTAAAGCCGCGGAAAGCCATGATTCGGCCCAAAAGCTTGTTTCATCATTGCTCGATAACAACAAGAAATATATCGGGACCGTGTCTAGTCTTGTGCATTACGAGGGCTTAACTATCGTTATACGGGCATTGCCCTACTTGCCAGTGGAAGTTAATGCTCTTTTTGTAGGTGATGGAATAGAGCGACGTCGGCTTGAAGCACTCGCAAGATCATTGGGAGTACACGACAGGGTAGTTTTCGCTGGGAAGCAACCAACTGAATCGATAGGTGAGTGGTATCGTGCGCTTGACGTTTTTGTTGTACCACGAATTTCTAGCCTAGTTACTGCGAGGGTAACCCCAATCAAACCTCTAGAAGCCATGCGAGTAGGAATTCCAGTCCTGGCATCAGATCTCCCAGCACTTCATGAAGTCACTGGAGAATTTGCGGTCTATTTTGCACCCGAGCAATTGGAAGATTTTGTAAGAAAGATAAAGATGATTCTTGACGGCAACGTCGAGATAGACCAAGAACGAGTTGACCAGTGGCTGCGAACCAGAACCTGGGAACATAACGTGAAGAAACTAGAAGCGTTGTATAGCGAACTGACTGGAGGTAAGTAGATGAATTTTGAATACTATTTGACCACTGTTCGCAGTGGTCTTACAAAAGCAGTTCGAAATACAAAGGCGAACGGAATTCGTAATACTCGGCAGAAAGCATTCAGGCTATTAAATAATAAACTGGTTTTGAGGAATGCTCACGACCCACTACATGTGAAACCACTTCCTCCAAGTTTTAAAAGCCAACGCTTTGGCGCTGTAAAAGTTGGAGTCATCATGGATGATTTTTCCCTCGAAGTATGGAGTAAGGAATTCCATACTATTCCTCTCGACTCGGAAAAATTTGAGTCACAACTGGCTGATGGGAATTCGCCGAAAATTGACCTTCTTTTCGTAGAGTCTTCTTGGAATGGAAATAACGGAAAGTGGAAATATCAACTCGCAGGACAGAACGCTCCCTCTGAAAAGCTGGGAGAGCTCATTAGAGCATGCAAACGTTGGGGAATTCCGACGGCATTCTGGAATAAGGAGGATCCGCCTCATTTCCACGATTTCTTGGGAACAGCAAAGCTTTTCGACGTCGTTTTTACCACCGCTGAAGAAAAAATTCCTGAATATATCGAAGAATTAGGGCATGACAGGATCTATTGTCTGCCTTTTGCAGCCCAGCCAAAGCTGCATAATCCCATCCGGCTCAGCGGCGATGAAAAGTCTGGAGATATTGCTTTTGCGGGTATGTATTTTAAGCACAAGTTCCGACAACGCAGGGAGCAGATGGACTTGCTCCTGGGCGCCGCCGCAGCTGTGGCTCCGCGGATGCAGGCAGGATTGGCTATCTATTCGCGATATTCAGGTGGTGATGAGCGCTATCAGTTCCCCACGCCATTTGATAAGTACGTAGTCGGCGGCTTGCCTTATAAGAAAATGGTCTCGGCATACCGCCAACACAAGGTATTTCTGAACGTTAATTCGGTTGTGGACAGCACTTCGATGTGTTCTAGGAGAGTTTTTGAAATCTTGGCTTCTGGAACTGTCGTTGTGAGTACCCCCAGCGAAGCGATACATCAATTTTTCAACAAAGAAGAGCTACCAACAGTGAGCGATGGAGTCGAGGCGCAACACCTGCTGCGGGCTCTAGTAAATTCGAAAGAACTGCGTGACCGAATAGTCCATAAAGCGCAGCGGAAAATTTGGGCTCAGCACACTTATGAAAAGCGAGCTAAGTTTGTGCTTGAAAAGACACTTGGTTTCGCTAACGAGCAGACTGAAAAGCCGCGGATTTCTGTTATAAGTTCTACTAACCGGCCCAACCAAATTCAGCATTTGCTTGAACAAGTCGGGCGACAATGTGGTGTGGAAATTGAACTGTGCTTGGCGCTTCACGGTTTTGATGAACAAGAAGTCGATCTTCCTCAATTGCAAGCGCAAAGTAATGTTCGAAATCTTAAAGTGGTGGAAGTTTCCTCCGCCGAGAGCCTCGGTAATTGTTTAAACCGCCTGGTTGAGCTTTCCACTGGGGACTTCATTGCGAAAATGGATGATGATGATGAATACGGCCGGCATTATCTTCTTGACCAGTACTATTCTCTGAAATACTCTGGGGCCGATCTAGTTGGCAAGCAGGCTGTGTATGTGTCCTTAGAGGAAAGCTCAATTATTGCGCTAAAAAACTCGGTAAAGGAACATCGTTGGACTGACTTCGTCGCTGGCCCAACCTTATTTGGACCTCGTTCTACATTTGAAACTCACCGTTTTGAAGATAGAACAAATGGTGAAGATTCTGCCTTTCTGTCTAGTCTTGTTAAGGCAGGAAGGCGCATCTATTCTGCGGATCGTTTTAATTTCCTACAGGTCCGAGGAAAAACAAATCATACTTGGGGTTCTAAAGACCTAGAATTTTTAGCCAATAGCGAGGTAGTACTTTTTAATACCTTCAGAGATCATTTCGATTTCTGAGCGGAGCCCTTATTTAGGGCTTTCTCCGCTTCGTCGTCGAAGATTATTTTTGGCTCTTCGAATCTACTTCGCATCTTTTCGATGATGGCGTCTGCTTCTTCATCCTTCCCAGTCGCGGCGCGGTTGCCCCAGACTCGGTAAGATTTAGCAACTTGGTGAGCAGGCCCATCAGCAATCATTTCTCCCTCGTGAAGCCAAATTGCCCGTGAGCAATGTTCCTGAATAGTGGTGGCACCATGGGACACCAAGAAAACGGTTCCGGCTGTGTCTAAGAAGTCGTTCATTCGCTCCTTGGCCTTTGCAGCGAATGTCGAGTCACCAGTTGATAGTGCCTCATCAATAAGGAGAATCTCCCGTTTGACTGACGTGGCAATCGCAAATTTTAAGCGAGCTGTCATACCCGATGAGTAGGTCTTTAGCGGTCTATCAATGGCGTCTTCAAGGTCCGCCCATTCAATTACGCTAGGAATAAGCTCGTTAACTTCATCAGGTTGAAGGCCCATAGCTAGTAGACCTAGCTTCGTATTATCGCGACCCGACATTTGCCGCTGGAGCGCAGCGGATACGCCCAACATGGTCGGTTTGGCGGAGACATAAACCTCACCTTTAGAGGGGGATTCTGCCCCAGCCATTAGGCGAATCAGGGTTGATTTTCCCGAGCCATTTTTTCCTAAGATACCAATGGATTCGCCCGAGTGAGCAACAAAAGAAGCTGACTTCAGGGCGCGCACTTCCTTCATTCGGCTACGGAAAAGGCCTACATTGGACCCGTTTTTAGAAACGAAATAAGACTTGCCAAGCTTCCTGGCGACAACAGTTGTCTTATTTGACACTCGCGTACCTTTCTTCGGCCTTCCAGAAGAATATAAACCCAATGATGAGGAGACCAAAACTCCAAGCAACCAAATGGATCCAGGAGGATAGATCAGGAAGCTTATTGTAGATCGTGACGTCTCTGCACGCCTGAAGGAAGATATACCCTGGATTGTTCTCCATGATTTTTTGCGCCGTCGGGCTACCGCTAAACCTATCGACAGAGAAAAACACGCCTGAGGTGAAAAACAGCGCGCGGCTGAGAACACCGACTAGTGCTTTCAGATCTGGGATGAAAGCTGTTATCCGGGCAATGATAAAAATTACGCCCAAAATTAGTAGGTGGGCCAGGATATATAGGGGGATAATGAGAAAAATCTCCCAAGTGGGGCCCTGTGGCCACTGGAAAGCGAAAGACAGGACAATTGAGATAATTGCGGGAGGAAGGTTGTCAATGAACTGCTTTGTAACTAAGGCAATCGGGAGAGCCGCTTTGGGGAAAGAAAATGAGGATATAAGACCGTAACTACTTTGAATGAGCTTAGTACCACTGTTTAAACCAGTCGTGATGAATCCGAAGAAGATTACGCCAATTGTTAGGTATCCAAGAAAGTTGTCAATTCCCCTAGAAGTCTTGAGGATGACACCGAAGATAAACGCATAAACCATGACGTCGATAAGCGGCTGAATGATGATCCATGCTCTACCCAGCAGTAAATCGCGGGATGACTTAAATGCTTTGCTACGTGCGTCGAAATAAATAAAGTGCCGCAGCTTCCATAATTGGGAAACGTAGTCTGAAAAACGCGGGAGTGCGTTAATAGTCTCGAGTGGCTCGCGAGACACTAGGACTGCTGCTTCTTTCCCCTTTTCCAGCTCATTGCTCAGAACTAAGCTTTGTACATCAATAGAGCTGGAAGATTGGGCGGGTGTGCTCCCAGAACGGCGTCTAATCATGCGGTAACGAACTCCTGACCAAAACAACTTTCCTTACCATAGTACGAGTTAAGACAACCAGTGCTTAGCAGAGCCATGCGCCGTTAAGCTATAGGTCTGTGTCAGTGTTATATGCTGGGCGGTATGCAAGATTCGGCAGAGGCTTTTGACCTGTCTAAAGAGGCATGGAGAGTTTTTGTATATGGGGGCTGCGTGAGCCGCGACACCGTGGCGTTCGCCGACCCCCATGCTTATAGTCTTGCGAAATATGTTGCGAGAAACTCTTTGCTCTCTGTGGGGACAGATGCGCGCGTTAACTTACCGGAGTTATCCCTCCCTAGTGCATTTCAGAAGAAGATGGTGGACTTAGATGCTTCCGGCGCGCTTTTACAAGAGCTCAGGAAAATGCGCGGTGTGGATGTGATCCTGTGGGACCTAAACATAGAGCGTTCTGGTGTCTGGCAATTCAGTGACGGGACGGTTGTTACTAACAGTGCAGAGCTTAAACGCGTCGAAAGAGTAGCGCCGGTCCTAGAAGACGCGAGATTCATTGCTTTTGGTTCAGAAGAGCATTATGCACGGTGGTGTGCAGCAGCTACGATGTTCGTCGCGATTCTGCAGGAACTAGAACTCAAGGAACGACTCTTGGTGTTAGCCCCAGAGTGGGCTGTAAGAGATACTCACGGTAAAAAGAATAAGAAGGTTGCTGGAAAATCTATTGAGTTCTACAACGATGTCTTTTCAAATTACCTGGCCCATCTTGAAACCCTTGGTATTAGGATTGTGCGCTTAGCTAATACGATCAGTGACCCGGAGCATAAATGGGGTAGCGCCCCGTTTCATTATGAAAAGGGGCTGTACCAGGAGCTCGACAAGGAAATCCGAAGTTTTGCCCGAAAGAAGAACCCCTTCGACCGGTAAGGAGGCGATTTTGAAGAGCAGCCAGCGCATGTCCTAAGAGGATGTCGTCTGAAATCCGAAACCAGCTTCTAGATCAATTTCAATTTCCTGGTCGTCCGGTATATCCCACCTTGCTAAGCGTAGGCGAAAACCGGTTACCGACGGTGGAAGGCTCAAGTCTGAAACCGCGGTGGCTTGATTGGGGGCAAGGCTTTCCACGTAGTGGAAAAAGGAGTCTAAGCTCGGTGACCAACCAAGCGAAACATCATTGGGTGCGAGTTTCTCGCGAGTTGAATGGAGGTCAAAGAGAAGTACTAGGTCCTTGTGATTCAAGGCCTTGGTCGAACGCAGCTTCACGGTGCAGGACTTCAGCTGATTAGTGAAAGAAAAATTTTCATCAAAAAGAACTTCCATTTTTCTTCTTGGTAACCTAGCCCGCGCAAAGGATGGCTTCGTTCTAGACTTGGAGAGTTCAACTAGGAGTCCGCTTCCTGAGGGGGAGTTTTGCTGGTCCGCGGAGACCAATTCTTCGACAATTCTTTCAAGTGAGCTATTGGTGAGTAGCCTGTCTGAGGGCTGAACAGCGAAGGACACATGCTTCAGATCGACGCTCAACGGGGTAGTCTCCAAAAATGGAGCCAGCATCGCCTTCTTGTACTCAAAATCACTGCGGTTTGTAAACACCCACAAGCGCTGTGAGTAGCTTTCTGGAAGTACCGTCGCGGCACAGTCTAAATCTGACTCTTTAGGGTTGAGCGAATCTACATAGTCGTCCCAGCCTTGGAGGTGGTGACGCGTAAGACTGGGCTCTATAGCTATGATGCGAGAGTTGTTGACCGCTCCGTATTTTATCGCGGCGAAACCACTGGAGAGCTCTCCAAAAGTCAGGAGCTCGCTTTCTTCTCCTATACGGCTCAGAATTGAATTGATGCTTGATTCAAGGTTCGGGCAAAATTCTGTGGATTCAAACCAAGTATGGCTGAGACCGGCGTCTGCCAGAAGGGTAGGGTCCGATAAAAGCAAGATGTTGCACTTAAGCCTCGGAAAAGTGGAATCATCTTGCCAGCCAGGAAGCCTGAAATGTCCGGCTGGTGCTGGCAAGAACCGAACCAGAGTTTGCGAGGAATCCCTAAAACTCCAATGCACTCGAAGTGGAATTCCTTTTTCCATTTCCACTTCGATATCCCCGGTGTCTTTGGTGAAATTCCAATTAGACAAGAAGTCTGAGACGGACGAGAAGGTGTGGCTCGGCTCTTTAGAAAATGTTCGTTGAAAAGTCTGGTTCATCGAGTTGAAAGAGGGAATTAGTAAATCTGGCTGCGTTACACACAAGGTACGGGTGACGGAGCCAGATCGGGCTACTTACTTTTTCAGCGCGCGGGCCTTATCCATGATTCGTTGGATTTCAGGGTTCGAGTCCTCCGATAATCCGTAGATGCCATTAATCTCCCCGATGAGGTCAATGCATTCATCGAGGTCATCGGGATCAACGTTCTCCAGTTTCTTTACATACCAATGCTCAAGGAACTGGGTGAAGCGATCCTCCTGGTATGCGCGAAGCAGACCAACCTCCTCTAACCACTTAGCTCTATCCTCTTCTAGAGGGAGGTATTTCCTGTAATACTTCGGCGAAATTGCATTAACCGTAGATGTAGAAATTTCGGCATAGTAGATATGTGCTGCACGACTGGTGATTGAAACCTTCCTTGCGTAGTACAGCATTTGTTGGAAGAAATAAGAATCTTGCCCAACTGCGCCCACTGGCTGTTCAAGGTTGAGGGACTTCAACCAAGCAGTATCGGCTACAAGGGCCTGGATACTCATCGGCTTGAAGCCGAGCTTCTCAAGGAGATCGGCGTTATTTCCGTCTAGAGCAGCGCTCTTCGCAATTGCCTTTTTGAGTTCTTTGGAATTATTGATGCGGTTACGCTTTCCTTTAAAACGAACCATGTTTCCAATAGCAAAGTCCGCACCGGTGTCTTTTACTCGGTCCAGCAACCTAATATAGGTGTCATTAACCTGTTCGTTGTCTGGGTCGAGATACGTCACGTATGGAGTTTGGGTTAGCTCCAGTCCTTTGTTGCGAGGACGCGAGGCGCTGCCTGAGCCTCCAGGAGGGAACCTGAATACCTCAACGTTAAGCTTCGTCTTCTCCAAAAGGCTCAAAGTAGCCTGTGTTTTGGGGTCTGTGGAGCCGTCATCGACAATAATTACCTTCGCTAGCTTGTTAATGCTGCTTCGGAAAATGGATTGGCAACATTTATGGATTAAGTGTTTACCGTTATTGTAGGCGGGGACAATTACTGAAAGCTCAGCCTCCTGGTGGGTCTTCTTTGCTCCATTGTTGCTGGTGAAACTTGACTTGATGGTCATTGACGATTCAACAGTGGCATCGTCCACCATTTCTCCGGCGTTGATCCAGTAAGCAGTAGCTGGTTTTGAGATGCCATTGTTGTGGGTCGTAGGCTCGTAAGCTTCGGCTTCTGAGTCGAAAGCCGTGATGTAAAGCGCGTCCGGTGCTGAGTAACGATATGCAGCTACGGCATCATTAATGATGTCAGGGCCGAAAGCCTCGAGGCGATTGGCGAAGATAACTAGGTCACCGTGCTCGGAACCCTTAATATTCGAGGCTTCGCTTGAGGGGACGTAAGTGCACTCAAAATCAGATGCTTGCGCCTGTTGGAATTGCTCGAATTCGGCTTGGCTGTTTGCAACAACGAGAATCCGGTGGTCGTCCGCGGAGGTGTTGATGCCTACGGAATTTAAGATCTTGTCAACCCTGTCGAAGGCAGTGTCATGAAGGAAGACTTCACGAATGCCCTCGACCTGGCAGTACCTGAGGTAGTCATCGCTCAGGGTTTCGAGGAACTGTTGTGTGTCGAGCTCGGTATCCATTATGGCTACCGAAGGGTAACGAGTATTGACGCCCGCGCTGTAGTTTGAAATCAGCAGCGTTCCCATTGCGAGAAGTTCAACGACTCGGTTCGCGAACATCGTCTGGCTACCCAAAACAGAATTCAGATTGAATGCCAGAGGAAGAAGCTTCTGCAGACGGAGCAGCTGATCGTGGGGTAGCGGCCGGTGAAGATTAGCTACAAAGCGGTCGGGGAACATGTACTTTTCCAAATTCTTAAAAGACTTTGGGTCAAGATCCAAGTTCCTGTCGACAACATACAAAGGCAGTCCTGCGCGAAGTGCTCCGTCAAACATCTTCTCAGTACTTGCAGCACGAGAAGGATACTTGTGGCTCATCCATGAGCCAGCGAAAACCATCTCACGCCCCATATGGCGCATAGAGCCTAGCGGGTTGTGGATTTTGTAATTTACTCCGAACCGCAATGGCTCAACAGGAATACCATCTGGAATATCTTTCCTGTACTTGGGAATAACCTCTTCGGCAGAAGTGAAAACGTGATCTGCAAGACGGGCCATGCTTACAAACGATTCATAGTTCGGTGGGTCTTCTTTGGAATAGAAGACCACAGGTATTCCTTGATCCTTCGCGAAAGGGATGATCGTCTTTTCTAGGAGCTCTCGCTTTCCGGAGGTCCTGCGCGGTAGATTAACCCACTCTTCATTCAGTCCGCGCCAAGCAGATACGACTAAGAGGACGTCAGTCTGAGGAATGGCTTCGCGAAAGTTCTCGGGTGTGATCGGGATGAAATCAGCAGCTACTTCAAGTGATTCATAGAGAAAGCGATCGGCGATGATTCCGATCTTTGCTTCTCGCTTGGTGTTCCAATTTTGTGTGATGGCTTTTGGTAGCTCTTCTGCTTCCACAAGGAGCTTCTGCATAGCGGAAGCGTTATCTTTTTCGAATTTTGAAAATTCACGAAGGTAGTCGTTGCGTTTAATAATCGGTTTGACCAGCGGGCCTACACCCGTCAGGTAATTGCGAAACATCGGAGTTTGGCTGGACTTGCCAAAGCTCTCGGCACGAACCTGGCCGGCATCAGCGTTTTTCTTTACCTTTCGTAGGCGCTTGTGCTCAGCTTGAATCTCTTCTTTACGCATTCTTTCCCTTCCCGAGGGGGAGTCCTTCTTTTAACTTCCAGTAACGGCGTTGAAGCTTTAGTGCCTTTGTGCTCTCGAGCGTCTCAACGCGTTGTTTGAGGAATGAAATCTCTTTCTGCTGTTTCTCGATGGCGTCGAGGAGCTTGCCGCTGCGGTCGGCTTCCGCGGCTAAGTCTTTGTAAGTTGTCGACAGCTCAGTCGAGAGTGAATTGATGACTTCGAGAGCTCGTTTCGCGACATCGTCGTTAGTGAAAGGAGTTTGGTTCATAAACAAGTGCCTTTAGCCGTTGAAACGGTTAGCCGAGGTGAAAGTTACAGATTCAACATACCAGAGTGACGTCTACGGAAGACTGAAGTAGACTAAGTCATTATCGTGGAGTTGGGCTCGTTCAGCTTTGCACCGCCTTGCTGTCTATCAGCCATTTCGTAAATGCTCACGACCTCGTCACCTTGTGGAGGAAAGTTTGTCTGTCCGGGAAACTCCAATCGTTGCTGTAACACGGTGCGGAATCGGTGTTTTTGATAAGAAATGGTGGGCAGCTCGTCTGCGATTATTGAAAGCGATTACGGTACCTAGTTTGTCTCGCTTCAGGGGGCGGAATTTCCATTGGTACGTCGTTCTAGATAGTGCAATCCCTACCCAAGTTTATGAGGAATTGCATTCTATCGTGTCCGGCGGAGCTCAGGATTTTGTCCGATTTGTCTTCGTGGAAAGTAACTCTCAAACTAGAGATGCAATCATGAACGCTGTGAAAGCCTTAGTTCCGCCGTCAAAAAGGGTCGCAGTACTTCGAATTGACGATGATGATGCAATCGCTGCCGATTTCTTTGACAACGTTTTTAATGAGATTGCAAAGGAACCTGACCAGCCTGCCGTAGTTTCTATGGCCAAGGGATTTGCGCTGAATGCTCCAGACCAAGAAGTAGGTAATCTGACCTATGTATCGCATCCGTGCAATACAGTTTTTTATGGGAAACTGACCGAACTTGACAAGGTCATGTTCCAGAATCATGTCAAGTGGCTCTCGGTCGCAAAGCGCCTTGGGTATAGGTCAGTCGCATCGGATGTTGGAAGCCCACAGTTTCTGTACACCTACCATAAACAAGCTGACGGTTCGTATGAGAAGCGAGTAGGCGGCATTGATGCCTGGAGAAAGATTTCTGCAGCAGATGTGGAGCGATTCGGCATCGACCTCGAAGCTTTGCGAGAGTGGGTGGAACTTCAAGCCTCCATGCCTGCAACTATCGGCCTGACATGGCGCCGAGCTCAGGGCGAACTGTGGAAGATGGAACAGCTCAAGGCTTCAATGAAACAGCTAAAACGGGAGATTGTAAAGACTAATTCCTCCATTTTTGATCCGACTGTTCCATTTCTTTATGTGTATCAGCCCATGCACAAAGCCAAGGTGAGTGCGGGGCGCGTCAAATTTACTGGCCTGACTAACAACGGAGCCACGGTTTCTCTTCATGTGACCGGAAAAACCGGGATCTACCGCGAAATGGCTAGAGTGGCACTGGACGCAGATTCAGGAGATTTTGCGTTAGCTGGAAACTTCAACGTTGGCGAGTGGAATATTCGAATTATTTCGGAAATTAACTCCGAAAAGGGCAAGCAGCGTAAGCAACTGGATTATAAAATCAATGCGCGTTGATGCGAGCCGTAAATTAAGCGAAGCCAGAATGAGTGACAGGTGCGGAACGGAGATTGGTGGCCTAGTCTGTATTCTGGTCCGTACATCAGCGCAGGTGGACTTATTAGGCTAGATGCCTTTTTGCATTTGTCAGTGGGGCTATTTTTAGATTTCGGGTAACGCAATCTGTTGTCGGTGCATTTCGGGTGACCTGCCACTAAAGGAATCCTTCATAGATACCAATTTGTTGTTAGCAGCCATGTGCCTGTCAAGGCTACGGTTCGGGCGGTCCGCTTTTGCACCGACCGTGGATGTGTCTAATAGGGAGTGGGAATTGAACATTTCTAGACATTCTGATTTGTGCGGATGATTGGCAAACATGCGCCACCGCGCGATGCTGAAATGCCGCCAAAGTATACGCAGCTCCGCAGCTTTTCGGTTAACGAGTGGATTAATCTCGGTCGTATCCGTGTTTGTATTTCGCGATTAGTCCTTCAGAGATTTGAATTATCATTCTTGTAGCATTGGAGATTTGAGTATCGGCTCGTTTTATAATTAAGAACAGATTTTCGCTTAAAATACTATTTTAAGCCGCGCACCGTGGAGTCGACATCGTTACGGTAAAATGGGCTCTTAATGACCTCGCGGTTGGAATTATGCCAGTTGAACGGTTGGAATTATGCCAGTTGAACTTGGAAGATGACTATTCGTTTATTGTAAGGCCTATGCCAATTAATTTTACTGCTGTCCGTACCGTCGTCGTCCCAGCCGCCGGCATGGGCACCCGTTTCCTTCCCGCTACGAAGACTGTTCCAAAGGAGCTTCTTCCTGTGGTTGATACGCCTGGTATCGAGATGATCGCAGAAGAAGCCGCAGCAGCGGGTGCCTCGAGACTGGCTATTGTGACGTCGCCGAGCAAAGACGAGGTTATGCGTCATTTTGATGAGTTCCCTGAGCTTGTTGAAATTTTGCGTGATCGGGGCAAGGATGAGCAGGCGGCGAAGGTACAGCGCGCCGCGGAGAATTCATCCAGTTGCTGTGACTCAGGAGAAGCCTTTAGGGCTAGGACATGCTGTAGGTTTGGCCGAGCCTGTTTTGGATGAGGATGAAGACTGCTTTGCGGTCATGCTCCCCGATGACGTTATTGAGCCCACTGCCGCGATGAGTGAGATGATTCGGGTGCGCAAAGAGCACGGCGGGTCGGTGCTCTTGGCAGTGGAAGTGGACCCTGCGCACGTATCAAGTTATGGCGTGTTCGATGTTGAGCGCACCGAAGATGACTGGGTTAAGAAAGTCGTGGGTATGGTAGAGAAGCCTGCGGTTGAGGACGCGCCGTCGAATTTGGTCGCTACAGGACGCTATCTGCTGGATCGCGCCATTTTTGATGCATTGCGCCGGATCGAGCCGGGCAAGGGCGGGGAGCTGCAGCTTACCGACGCCATTGATCTCCTCATTTCCGGGGGGGCATCCCGTTCACGTCGTCGTCCATGATGGCATCCGCCATGACCTTGGCAATCCCGCTGGCTTCATTCCAGCTAGCGTCGAGTTTGGCCTTCGCCACCCCAAGTATGGCCCAGCATTGTTTGGGGATTTGGAAGCATTGTTGGAAAAATACCGACCAGAACTAGGATAAAATTTTGCTGATGCCAGGTGGATTTCTGTTTAGAATTTCGCGGGTAAAGCAATGCTGGTCTCGAGATTTAATGTGAGGAAAAGCGCTGAACAGCGCAGAAGGAATGACGTGCGTATGGCTCGCCGAGCGGTCAAAAACCTGAGCTTTCAAGAGTTCTCGTCGGTAGAAGAGTTTCGGCGACACTGGGATTCTAGTTCCAGTGGTGCAATATCGATTGAAGATAAGCTTCCTATTCACCTTCATTGGACGAACAAGCAGGCTGAAAGCACAGTAATTTGTTTTAGCGCTGCGTCCTCGAAGGTTCGAGAGGTTCCATTCTGGACCGGTCGCGGGCTGGCCTCTTCTCTCGACGCAAACGTCCTCCTAGTGTCGGATCCCTCCATGATTCTTGACCGAACGCTTAGCCTGGGGTGGTATGCGGGAAGTCTGGAACAACCGGACTTGATTGAGACACTAACGGAGGTTTTCCGAGTCGTATCACAAGGTACTCGCCCTATTTTCTTTGGCGCTTCTGCTGGTGGCTGGGCCGCCCTTAAATATGCTGCGCGTCTCGCGGAGGCAGTTGCTGTGGCGGTAAACCCCCAGGTTGATATAGCACGGTACATGTACTTTCCTTACTACCTGCGTAAAGCTTGGCATGCTGAAGAGGGGAGCGAACGCCTTCCGTTTGAAGGCAACGTGGCGCGTGATTATGCCGAGGACAACGATTCGATGGTTGTCTACGTGCAGAATGAGGGAGATTCTCATCATCTCAACGAGCATTTTGCGACCTTTAGAACTACGTGCGGCAATCCAGACAAGCTAGTTGAACTGCTGCCGGACTTGGGGGAAGGGCACATGGCTCCGGCTAAAGAATCACTGGTACAGATTTTGGAAACAACGATTGCATCGAAATCCGCTAGTGAATTGCGGGCCAATCTGGCAGGTGTGGAAATTAAATCGAGCGGCGTTAACAAGGAAATCAAAGTCAGTCGGTCGGCTGCTCTTCCTGCTGGCGTTATCGATGAACAGTATCCGGTTCTTTTCGAACAGACGTATCAGCTTCCTCCATTAACCAGAGTGTGCTCAGTGGACCTTGGCTCTTCGGTTGAGCTACCTGCGAAAACATTTGCGGTAGAAATCCATTTTGATGAGGCAGAGATGGATAAGCACCTGGCGAAAAAGCTAGGACTAAGCTGGTCTGATGGGCTTCAGAGTGCCTTCGTTTATTCACAACCAGTAACCGAAACTCGTTGGAGCCAGCATCAAGACTTCCAAATCCCAGAGTCTGCTACGGGAGTCCGCATTGTTCTCCGCAAATGGAGCTGGAATGGGGAAGTAGAGGAACCTTGCGTGAAGCTGCGGCTCTGCTCCAAAACAGTAGCAACTGAGTTTTCATTGTAGGTGCACTCAGACACCACGAGCGACGGTGGCATCTCCTTTGGACCGTCGCTTTTGAGAATCGACGTCTAGATGCCGCGGGAACGGGGTCTTGAGGTGGGTAATAGAGGAGGCGCCAACCAATTTTGCTGCCTAGTCTTGGTTAACTGTTTTCCAGAAGCAGTGGCAGCCTATGGGGAAGTGGTAAACGAGTGCACTTGGCGGGGGAGGAGTATGCCGAGCGGGACTTCAGCACATTGTTTCTAGTAGAAACCGATTTTCTGGGGTATTCGGCAAAGCGCAGGTTTGCCAAGCTAAGCTTACGTGCATGACTCAGAAAAGCCTTCCGTTTGCCAGTGGTTTTGTATTGTCCAACAGGGACTTTGGCTCTATCGTCCATTTTGAAAAGCGAGCTTTACCGAATGGTCTTTGGTGGTGGAGTGATAGCTTCGTAGACGAAGATCAAGCCTCTGCTGAAAATGGAGATTTCTTGATCATTAGGGGGCACTGGGCTTCGGGCTCGGAGGATGGAAAGGATGACCCTTCGGCACATCGCCTTTTGCGGTTGGCACAAGAGTCGATTGAATTGTTCGAAGACGAGCTCGACTATCTGTGCGGTCGTTATCTTATTGTTTTGCACCTTCACGGAAAAACCTGGATCTACAATGACGCAATTGGAAACAGGACGGTGTATTACTCGGCTGACCAGCCAGTTGCGGCTTCCCACTTGCACCTTTTGAACCAAGTTTCCCCACACGAGTTACTTTCCAATTCTCTCAAGAATGCTCGTGTTGCCGAGTACCAGTGGGCTGCGGATTTAACACCGTACAAGGGAGTACGACACTTGCTCCCCAATCACAAATTGAATTGGGACGAGAGGGAAACTGTGCGCTTCTATCCGCGTGAAGCTAATCCCTTTTATGAGTGGGATTCGGAATCCAAGTACGCCGAAATTGAGCGCGTTTGGCGTGCAGCACAGTCGCAGTACTTTGACCGCTATCCGAGGATTGCATTTTCAATTAGCGGCGGGGTCGATAGTCGGCTCGTTCTTGCAATGGCCAAGCCTTACTGGGACCGTATCGTGGGGTATACCTACGGTCTTGCAAAACGCGAGGAAGGCCTAGCACAACGAGGCTCTTTCTTTGGCCGAACGATGGAAAATGACGAGTCGATCGTGCGCCAAATGCTGTCATCCTGCGACTTGAAGGACCATGTTTATTTCGACATGGAGTCACTCGAAATGGTGGATGACCAACTAGAACAACTCCTAGAAAATAATACGGTGGGCTTCCACGGGAACCGCTTGGTTGCTTCGTATCGCAAAGTTTTTGAAGGGGCATGGCTGAACATCCGTGGAAATGCCATCGAGCTTTCTCGTACAGGGAATACGAACCTGTCGTTTGCTGCCCTAGTAGAAAAATGCCAGGGTGACTTCCCAGAAGACGTTTCTTCGAGGCTAAAGGCTTTGGGCTTTGACTCGAATCTTTATGGATACGGCCGCGGTGCTCTCACCTACTGGGAATTCAGGCATGGCAAATGGCTCGGAGAGATTCATAATGAACTTGATGCAGCGTTTGATACGTGGGCTCCGGCAGGAATTCGCCGCGTTAGGGACTTAATGGCGGCATTCGACGAACAAGAAGTTCGGGGAGGTCTGATCGTTAGGGACTTAATTGAAAGAAATGCCCCAGAGCTCAACCGGTACCCTGTTAATTCCCAGGAGACTCTATATTCTGCATGGCGTGACTTAAAGAGGGAACAGCTCAACAATGGCTCGGGTCGCGCGCCTTTGTCAGCAGAGGTTGTAAGCACTCAGGGTGATCATCTTTGCGATGTCGAAATCAAGAAGTCATTCAGGATGCCGCCGAATACATTGCAGGCAGGAAACCGGATGCGCGTCTTCCTGCACACTGTGAGGATGGGCGGAACCCTTTGTTTCCGAGTCCACCAACCGTACACAAATCCAGGCGCGAAGAACTACATGCAATTAGCAATCGTAGTTAATGGTAATTCGATGTTCGCGATTGACGGAGCGGAATACGGTGGTCCGATCAACTTCTCCATAGATAACCTGTGTCCAGGTGACAACGTGTATCTTGAGGAGACGTTCCAAAAGAATTTGCCTGGATCGGAATCATGGTCGCGAGCTACGCGAATGGGCGTATCTGCGGTGAAGTTCTTCAAGCGAAAGCCGACTGGGGAGCGAACCCTGCGTCATGATCTTCCGGCGCAATAACTGACTTCCGGTGATTTGGGTAGGGGGACAAGCGAGTGTGAACTCTGCGGTGGAATGAACTGGTTTCACACTAGGTGCAGAGTTGGGCCTTTCCCGTGAGATGGAGAATAAACGGGGAATCCGCGCTTGTGGCGGCGGGCGCTTGGCAGCTGCGACGTCGCCAAGCGCCCGCTCCTTCTATACCCAGCCTTAACGAGCCCCCGCAGCGCGGCCAATGCTCCACCGAGGTTATTGAGTTCCTATTCACCGTTGTTGGTCTTCTCCACGGACCAGAAACTCTCCGGGCGCAGGTCAGCAGCTCATGGAGGTGCAGTGCGCCGGTGCGGATGAAGGTGGTGATGCGGAAGGCCTTCGCAACGGGCCCCGCTTAGCGACGCACCCTTATCCATCAAACAGCGCACACCCTCAAGTGCCATCTCCAGCCCAAAAGTACTGGGTAGGCGCTGTGAGCGAGGGTGGAGGTGAAAAGGGCGTCGGCAAGCGAGGCGGTGGCGCGGACCCGATGGTGAGCAGAGTGAAGGCGGGGGTTCTGCGTGGTGCGGATGCTGCCGAAGCTGGTCACGTTAAAGGGAAGGAGCCTAAAGGGTGCAAGGCTACAAACATCATAATGGGCCGGTCTTATTCATTGTCGTTGGTTAGGGTGCTTGTGTGTATCTATAAGTTGGTTTCGTCTCCTGCCTTACCCCAGCAGACGCTGGTAGCGTTTTATTACATACCGCAGCCGGCAGCCACGGGAGGCCTATTCTATGGACGGCGATATTACTGAGCTGCTCGTATACGCCGGGTTAGTGCTTGTCATGGTGCTCTACTGGGCCTACTACATCCGGTGCGTGCGGAGGAATCCCAGATCGGAAAAGTGGTACGACTCAGCCGATGTGGAAGGTGCAGCAAGTGATGGCGTGCTTTTCTATTATCCTTACTCCACGCTAGTTTTGGGCGTTGGCGGTGTAGCAGGGTTGGTCGAGAGTGCTAATCCTCCCGAGTTTGTCTACGTGGTGCTGAAGATTGCGGTACCGGCAGCTCTCGTCATCGGATGTATTGGATTTACAGGTGGGGTCGGGGTTCCGCTTCCGTGGCCTTTTGTTCCGCGTTGGGTCGTAGACATCCGCAAAGCAAAACGTGCTCGAAGGCACGAGCGCAGAGAAGTCAGGAAAAGGGAAGAGGGAGGATAGGATTGGCGACTTATCTAGGGGTCGAAGTCCGTTGGAAAATTTCACCATTACAGTGGAGTTCCATCAGCCTGAGAACAAAGCAAGGTTTGGTGGGCGTAAATGAGATATTGGTCTTAGTAAGAGTCGCCAGACGGGCTATACTCTTCAGACGTGCCGCCCAATATCAACAAGAAGAACTACCGTCTGGCAGACATCAGCATGTCACCAGACAAGGCGGAGCCATACCCGGACCCTGATGAAAATGCCGAAATCATTGAGGATAGGATTGATATGGCTGAACTCGGAACTATCGTGCATGTTCGAAAATCGCGAGGATCCGACAATACGACAGAACTCTGCACTCGGGATAGTCAGCCCCGTCGACTTCGAGAACCACATTGGTCTAATCACCGGCAGAAAAGAAATCGCTGCCTAACCAGTAGGTAGCTTCACTACATGTCCACCATTTGCGGGCAACCCCATTAAAGAATTACGAAGACTCAGATCGGAGGAACGATGACCAATTCGACTACCCACACTGAGGATCGAGTCCAGCACGGCATCAGGAAGGGCCTGACCCCCGGAAAGTGGACACGTCGGGGGTTGGCTATGCTGCTTTAGTTAGTGTAGCTGAAGTCTTGGCTTCAAAGACATCAGGAGCTATAAGATTGCACCAGGAGTGCCGTCGGCGCGTGTTATAACGCATGCACCACCGAAAGACTTCCTGACGACAGGCGATCGGATTATCAAAGACTTTCCGCTCTCGCAGCACTTCCCGCTTTAAGGTGGCGTTACACGATTCTGCTAGGGCGTTATCCGCACTCATTCCTACCGCGCCCATGGATTGGCGTACACCCAGCGACGAGCAATAGCTCCTAAAGGTTTGTCAGGTGTACACACTGCCGTGATCGGAATGGAATACAACCCGGTCAAGACTGTCACGCACACTGTGCCCGTGGGCTATTGCATCGACGACCAGTGAGACACGCATGTGGTCTGCGAGTGCATAACCTGCAAGTTTCCGTGAATAGGTGTCAATGACTGTGGCCAAATACATGTTCTTGCCGCCCTTACACGGCAGATAGGTAATGTCGCCGACATTCACACGGTTCGGCTCGTCAGCTGTGAATGTACGGCCTACTAGATCTGGCATGACACGGTGACCAGGCTTGCGCCTGGTGGTGATGCATCGACACCGTTTGCTAAAGCCTTTCAAACCCATGGATTTCATGATGCGCGCAACCTTCTTATGGCTGATCGGGCCGAAGTCCGTATCGTCGTTGAGGCTGGCAGCGATGCGTTTAGCCCCATAAAGCCCGTGCTCATCATCGAAGATGGTTGTGATTCTTGCACCAATAAGGGCATCGGAATACATCTTTAACCTGCGCTTTTTACGGGTGTGGACCCATTTGTAGAACGAGGACCGATTGAGCTTTAAAACGTGGCACATCCGCTTAACCGAGTATTCGGTTCGGTGGTCATAGACAAACTGGAAGCGGATCACCAGCGTGTCTCTTCGGCAAAATACTTAGCAGCTTTACGTAGAATATCGCGTTCCGCGCGCAGCTTCGCGTTTTCTTTTTCTAGCTGGCGGATTCGCTCAGAATCATTCGCCGCTTGGGCTTTATCATGCACGGCTTTAATGCGGGCACGTTTGCCGGTGCCGTACTTCTTGACCCAAGAATGTAGCGAGGCTCGGTTAACACCGAGCTCTGCTGATGCTGAGTTCAACGAGAGGTCCTCATTGTTTTCATAGAGGGCCACGGCATCGCGTTTAAACTGTTCGGAATACCTGGACATGGTGGTAGATTACCTTTCTTCCCAGCCCGACTGGGCTAGATATCAGGTGTCCACCTACTAGGGGTCAGGTCCAAGTAAACTCATATATCTACTGAACAGTGTTCAACTCTTCGATACTATCTATACATGAATTTCTACTCTGTGCGTATGCGCGCAAACACAGCGGGCCAGCACATATCCGGTGCGGAGGATATCGTAAGCGCCAATGACGTGGTTGCGACGTGCGCGGCCCTGGCGCAACGCGCTCTTAACCACCCCAAAGGCAGCGCGGAAAACACAACCATCACGGTAGAAGCCTTAAAGGAAGAAGAGATTTGGCGAGTACCCCAGGTGAGCATTAAAAACCTGGAGGTGGAATCTCCGGAGCACGCGCAAACGGTTATACGGGATTTGTTGCGTGGTCATACCCCACATGTGGAACGCATTATTGAAACAACCTTTGCGGTCCGCGATATGCGCGGTGCCATGCTTATCGATGCCGCCCAAACCGAGCGCCTTGAACCCGATCTGCAAAGGGGGATACGCGTAAGCCATATTGGTGCTAAGGTGGCCTTTTCCACGGAGTGCGTAGGCAAAAACGCGGCTCTCGAGGCAGTAATTCTCGCCAGTAAAGTTGCTGCGCACCCAGATGTTCTAGCGGAGCTATGTATCTCCGATGACCCCGACTACACCACGGGCTATGTTTGTGTGGCTGGCACATATCATCGGGTGCCGCACATCAAAGAACCTGGCTCGCGGGCTGGAGGGCGCGCTTTTATTATCCGGCCAGGAGCTGATGTCTTAGCGCTCATTGAGTATCTGGAAAGCCAACCCGTCCTAGTAGAAGTGAACTCGATAGCATGACCCCTAGTCTTGAACAGGCCGTACAGGCTCGACTCCAACAATGGGATGAGGACGGCCTTTGGCGGAGTCCTTCTGTCTTTGCAAGTGGGCAAACCCCTAACGCGATAGTGCAGCAGGCGGGAGACTACTGTGTCCGCGAGGCAGTTCTTTTTAGCTCTTCTAACTATTTGGGCTTAGCTGAGCACCCAGACATCGCTCATGCGGCAAAAGAAGCCATCGATGAATACGGCGTTGGATCCGGTGGCTCGCGGTTGACCACTGGCTCGGGGAAACTGCACATAGAAGCGGAAGCTGCTGTAGCAAGCTTCACCGGCTATCCCGATGCGGTGCTTTTTGCCAGTGGCTATCAGGCCAATATTTCTACATTGCAGGCCCTAGCGTCACCAGAGCTCACTATTGTCTCAGACGCTCGAAATCACGCCAGCATTATCGATGGCTGCAGGCTGGCCAAGGCGAACGGCGCGACCGTGGTTGTGACCCCGCACCGCGATGTAGAGGCCGTGGACAAGGCTTTATCCACCAGAACAACCGAATACGCACTCGTGGTTACAGACGGTCTGTTTTCTATGGATGGCGTGCTCGCCCCTTTGTCCGACCTATATAAAGTCACAGACAACCACGGGGCTTGGTTGATGGTGGATGATGCCCACGCCTTTGGCACTATAGGAGCTACTGGCCGTGGGCTTCCAGAGCACTTTGGCATTCGGCCCGATATTCAGCTCATTACCGCCAGTAAAGCTCTCGGGGCCGAAGGCGCCTTGGTGGCAACAAGCGGGCCAGTAGCCCAACTATTGCGCCAGCAAGCGCGTTCTTTTGTATTTTCCACTTCGCCCACGCCGGCTAATTGCGCCGCTATTATTGCGGGCGTAAACCTATTGGAAACCAATCCGAATCTAGTCGGCGGTCTGCAGGACAATTTTTCTTATTGGCATCAACGCAGGGGAACCTTGAAGCCAGAAGGGCCTATCATTCCTATTCACGTGGGTGATGAATCTGTAGCGATGGAAGCGAGCGCCGCGCTGCTTGAACGAGGATTCATAGTCCCCGCAATTCGGTGGCCTACCGTACCTCACGGAGCCGCAATCTTGCGGGTGACTTTAATGGCTACCCACACCAAGACACAGATTGATGCGCTTTGCAATGAACTGGAATCTCTCCATCTGTAGGCCGGTGGTGTGCCAGCAGGCATAAAAGAGGGCCCACGCGGCGCACATTGGCGCGGCGTGGGCTGGGACAAAATCTTGAAGGATTAGTCCTGTGCAACACCAACGTTGACTTCGATGTTGCCGCGGGTGGCCTTGGAGTAAGGGCACATCTGGTGTGCGGCGTCGGCAAGCTCCTGTGCCTTGTCATCCTCAACGCCTGGGATGGTGACCTCGAGGTCAACGCCGAGGAAGAAGCCCTCGTCGTTCTTGCCCAGCTTAACGCGGGCGCCGACGGAGGAATTCTCCACGTCAACACCCTTGTCCTTGGCCACTGCCTTGAGTGCGGAGTGGTAGCAGGCGGCGTAACCGGCAGCGAAAAGCTGCTCCGGGTTAGCGCCCTCACCGCTGCCGCCCATTTCCTTTGGGGCGGTCATGGTGAAGTCCAGATCGGAATCCTTGACTACGGCGCGGCCGTCGCGGCCTGCTCCGGTGGACAGTGCTTCGGTGGTGTATACGGCGTCCATAATGACTCCTTTTCTATCGGGTCTTTGTACGTCCGCCGATTGTACGCAAGAATTCTAGTCCTCGACGACGTTGACGGTGACCTCAATATTGCCCCGGGTGGCATTGGAGTAGGGGCAGACCTGGTGGGCGGCGTCGGCAAGCTGCTGGGCTGTGGCCTTGTCTTGAGCTGGGATGGAAACCTCCAAGTCCACTGCGAGCTGGAAGCCTTCGCCCTGCTTTCCGATGCCCACTCGTGCACCCACCGCAGAGTCACCCAACTCGACCTTCTGGTTGCGGGCCACGGCCTGCAGAGCGGAGTGGAAGCAAGCGGCGTAGCCGGCGGCAAAAAGCTGCTCTGGGTTGGCACCTTCGCCGCTGCCGCCCATTTCCTTCGGGATGGCTAGGGCGAAGTCGAGGTCAGAGTCCTTGACGGTGGCGTGGCCATTGCGGCCTGCTCCGGTGGCTAGTGCCTCGGTGGTGTACATGGCGTCCATGATTG
This sequence comes from Corynebacterium sp. LaCa_205, assembly GCF_057458085.1. Lineage (NCBI taxonomy): Bacteria > Bacillati > Actinomycetota > Actinomycetes > Mycobacteriales > Corynebacteriaceae > Corynebacterium > Corynebacterium sp. LaCa_205. The sequence continues at coordinate 1,718,330 of NZ_CP190931.1, read as the reverse complement.
CTCCTTTCGATTTTACAATCCGGTTTTAATATCCACTTTTGATTGTACACAATTAAATTGCGGACAATATTTTCTTGGCGTCTATACTTTTGGCTATGAATGACGCGCCCACTGATTACCTTTCTCTCGATAGTCAGCTGTGCTTCTCGATTTACCGTGCGAGTAGGGCGGTAGTGCGTTCCTATCGGCCACTCCTCGATGAGCTGGGGCTGACCTACCCCCAGTACTTGGTCATGTTGGTGCTGTGGGAGGCCGACGAACCGGTGCCACTTAAGTTCATTGATTCCCGCCTCGGTCTGGATAGCGGCACGCTTACCCCGCTGCTTAAGCGCCTAGAAAAGCAGGGGTTTGTGGAGCGGCGCCGTGATCCCGCCGACGAGCGCCGCACCCTCGCTAGCCTCACCGCCGACGGCGACGCCCTGCGCTCCCGCGCCGAGTGCATCCCCGAAGCAATGGCCGAGGCTTATGAGAAGTTGGGCCTCGACCTAGTGGAATTTAAAGAGTCTCTCGATGTCCTTGCCGCTACTCCCGTCGACGTGGAGCTACCGTGGCCGTCCGAAGAAGACTTTGTGAGGTAGGGGGGCTTAGTTCGTCGTGGCCACGCGCCTGGACCATATGCTTTTGTCGGCGGTTTCGAATGAGGCGCGAACTGTTTTGTCTCCGGGCCTTTCGCATGTGAGAACTCGCTGGTCGCTGCCCATGCGGCAGTCAAGGTCATAGGATTGCTTGGTCACCGGGCTGCTGGCGGAGACATCCGCGTGGTATACCGCTGTCACCGTGGGATCTGGGGAGCGCAGAGTGTAGCTGGCCTGCATCGCGGCATCAAAGACCGCGGCGGCGAATTCGCAGGAGGTCGCATCGCCGGCGTCGATGGAATCGCCCGACGATGATGTGCCACAGTAGCCGCCAATCTGGCCTACATGGATGTTGTGTTTGCCGCCGGCCGGTGGTGTGGGCTGCTCTGGGGCTGCCTCTTTGGTGACCGTTTCGGTGCGACGTTGCTTCGTTTCCTTCTCCGGGCTGGTTTCTTCTGCATTTTCACCAGCCGGGGAGTTGCTATCTTGCGCGGTGGAGAAGGCTGGCTCTTCTGCTGGGGTGGAATCAGAGTTGGAGTCTGAACCGGAGCCGCAGGCGCTTAGCACAAGACCGGTAGCGAGGAGCACGGACGCGAGAGGGAGAATGGAAGGGCGTTGCATAGGGATACTGTAGCGCCCTTCGGGGTGTGGCGCGCGGCTAATGGTCTATACGAGCGGGTGGAACTGGCGCACCTTCGGGTGGCAGAACCTTCGGGTACTTTGTGGCTGTGCCAGAGGAAGTGGCCGCGCCGGTTGCACCGCTGGTTGCGGCGGCATCGGCGTTGCTGGTGGGGGAAGGACGGTGGGGAGTGGGGTCCCAGTGGACGTCGACAAGCTTGCGCTGGCACACCCACCCCAAGGCCAGAATGGCCAGCGCAATGAAGGCAATGAAGACGAGGCCCAGGGCGCCATCGGCGTGAATGGACCAGCCCAGCAGCAGGCCGAGCCAGCCAAAGTCAGCGTCGCCGAAAGTGGTATTCGCGGAGCCGAAGGAACCAAGGACACCGAGGAGGAATGCCGGCAGGAAAGTAATGATGAGGCCGTTGACAAAAGCACCGAGCGCGGCACCACGGCGGCCGCCGGTGGCATTGCCATAAACGCCTGCTGCACCGCCGGTGAAGAAGTGCGGCACCAAACCGGGCAGAATCAGCGCAATGCCAAAGGCTGGATTGAGCCAGGTAGACAGGACGGCGAGGCCGACAAGTCCGCCGAGGAAGGAAGAAATGAATCCGATGAGCACTGCGTTCTGGGCATAAGGAAAGACGATGGGGGCATCCAGTGCAGGGATCGCGCCGGGCACCACCTTGGCTGCGATGCCCTGGAAAGCAGGCACGAGCTCGCCCAGGATGGTGCGGACGCCAAACAGGATGACGGCCACGGCTACGCCAAACTGGAGTCCTTGGGTCACGGACTGCATCAAGAAATTGCTCACATTAGTGGCGCCATCTGGAAAGGCCGTGAAGGCTTCCTCGGAACCGGCGCGAGCAATGAAGAGCACGGCGAGGACCACGTACATCAGCGCCATGGATAGCGCGGTTGCCACCATGGAATCGCGCAAGAAGCGCAGGCCTTCCGGCAATTTCAGGTCCTCAGTGGAGGGCGACATTTTCTTACCCTTGCCGCCCACCAGCTTGCCGACGCCGCCCGCAGCCAAATACCCCGCAGTGCCAAAATGTCCGATGGCCACGGAGTCATCGCCGGTGATTCGGCGGGTAAATGGGTGCGCGATGGCGGGGAGGGAGACCATAAGGATGCCGAGCAGAACTGCGCCGAAGGCGATGACAATCCACGAGGAATACCCGGCCGGTGCAAGCACCATGGTGAGAAGAGTCGCCATAAAGAGAACATGATGACCGGTAAGAAATACGTAGCTCATTGGCGTAAAGCGGGCAAGCAGCAGCGAAACCACAAAGCCTAAGATCATGATCCAAGCGACTTGGCTGCCGAACTGATCTTGCGCAATACCTACGATGGCTTCATTGGTGGGAACCACTCCCTGAGCCCCGGTCGCGCCAGTAATCATGGCCCCCAGCGGCTCTAAGGAATCGGTGACTAGGCCTGCACCGGCGCCGATAAGGAGGAAGCCGAGCGTGGCCTTGATGGCGCCGCCAATGGTTTTGCCGGTTCCGCGGCCCATCGCTGCCAGCCCCACCGCGGTGATGATGCCGATGAGAAACGCTGGCACGGAGAGAATTTCATTAACAAGGAAATTCGCTATAGCAAGAAGAAAGTCCATGAGGATGCTCCTTAGATGTCATAGAGCTCGCGCAGAGCCCCATCGATTTCAGACATGGAGGTGAAGTCTTGGATGACGTAGACAGGAACCCCGACATCACCTAGCGTTGCAGCAATTTCGCCGGAGGTGAGCAAGAAATCCGCCTCACCAGCTCGTCCTTTGGCTGAGATGGTATCCGTGGCTTCCACGGTGAGGTAAGGGCCCCAACCCCACTCATCGAGCACCTGCTCGAGGGTGTTTTTGAGGAACAATGACGTACCTAGCCCGTTGCCGCATACCGTGAGAATTTTTCCTTTGGAGGCAACAGAATCGGCGGCCGTTTGCTTCGCTGGTTGCGCCTTTGGCCCCGACGTTGCTGTGGAAGCTGCGCGTTTCTTACTCGACGTCGATGCCGTGAGGACTGCGCGGAGCCCCTCTTCAGATTCTGCGCTATCAAGCTCGTCGCGTTTGGTGGCCAGCAGCTTTGCGAGCTGTTTCATCGCCTGCAGATGCTCGGAGTCACTCCGTGCGGCAAACGCTACGACGAGGTCTACAGGGTCATTGGAATCATGCCCGAATTCCACCGGCTTATCCAGGCGCACCCACGACAGTGAGGTTTCTTTTACCGCCTCCGAAGGGCGCGCGTGCGCAAAAGCGAAACCGGGAGCCACGACAATATATGGGCCCGTTTCTTCCACGGAGTGCACCATTGCTTCCGTGTAGTCTGCGGTTATCGTGCCAGCTTCTTCAAGCAGCGATCCCGCAAGATGGATAGCTGCTCGCCAGTCCTTGGCGGTGCCGTGCAAGTCCACGGCACCGGGCACCAAGAGGGAATCTAGTGTCGCCATATGTATCTCCCATCACAAATGCTGTGACATCAAGGTCAATGTCACTCTTGATTTTATGCCGCGGAGAAACGGGAGGTAAATGCAGGGGTAACGTTTGCACTGGGGGAGTTGCAACCGCTCAAGGAGCGGTCGAATTGGCTCTATCGGTCTTTAGCGTGGTCGCAATGCAAAGGGGACCGTGTGTTCTCGGAAAGGCCGGACCTGGAAATGGACCTGTGCTAAGGGGAAGGGAAATGAGAAATCCCCGCCGGCGCGGGGAGAAACACAGCTAAAGTGCTGCTTTGCGCACTACAACAGGCCCCTCCCATTGGATACAGGAGGGGCCTGGCTACGCCTGTCAAGTACTGCCTGCCTCAGTGAGAAATGGGCTCGATTTCCTTTGGGCGTTGTATCTCGGCGGGCTTCGCTTCCTGTATCGGCTAGAACGGGAGATTTAAGCGCGTTGTATACGGGCAGTTAATTGAGCTCGAAAGTTTGGCGTCCGATTTCATCTTGGCTGAAGGACTTAGTTGCAACAAGGTCCACAGGGGTAGTTAGATCATCGAGCTCGTAGGCTATGGTTCCAGCGACAGTGCCTCCCTTTTTAATCTGCTCAAGCTGAGTATCGTCAGTTTCAGGATCAATGTAGGAACCGAGGTCGAGCTCGTTTACTTTATTCGGATCATTGTCTTGGATGGCGGTGAAGTACACGACAAAGTCGGTGGTGGTTAGAGTTTCATCCGTTTTATTGGTTACGTCATAGTTAAAGACGAGAAGTGGCTTTTCACCTATTTCATTACCAGGCTCACCGGGCTTGATAACACGGTGATCGGTTATTTCGAACTTGGCGGCTGGAACATCCAGGACTCCATTTTTAAAGGTTTGGCCAAAATCCGTGCTCTTTAGCTCTCTAATGGTTGTCGGATCATCCTTCACTTTCTTCATGTGTGTGGTGAATTCCTTATCTTCAATCGCGACCTTGAAAGTTAAGGCGTCGTCATCGATAGAGAAATCTTTCTTGTCGGACGAAGCAGCCATCCACTCAGAGGCGGTGGCAACGGTATCGCGGTTTGAAGTAACGGTCTCACCGGATGCAGCGGCTTGAGCGTCAAAGGTGCCAATCCAGTAGATCATACGATTTTCGCCGTTGTCCATGACCCATTCGATGGTGATGACGTCGTCGGTGATGCTGGCCTCCATCCAGCCATCTTCAGAAGCGCTGTCCTCTTGCTTCCACGTCCCAATTACGGACTTCGCATCGGCCTGTGCATCGGACGCGGAGTTACTGGAGTCGCTCGTCTTTGAGCTGTCACTACCGCTATCCGAGCAGGAGGTAAGCGCGAGAGCAGAGACGAGAATGAGAGAAGAGAGTAGTTTGCGCATAATTAACTTCTACCCGCAGGGGGTAGGAAGCGTACAAATACTCAATAGCGAAGGGGGCAAATTGGTCTTTGGCCGCTCTTTGACTAATCTTTTCAGGGCAGAGAGTCGCCCAAGTGGGCGTGCAATCTGCGTGGGGCTATAGCTCAGTCGGTTAGAGCTACGGACTCATAATCCGTTGGTCGCGGGTTCGAGCCCCGCTGGCCCCACGGTGATAGGGAGGCGTCGGCAAGCAGTGCTGGCGCCTCCTTGTGCTTATCTGCGCATATGGGTGTGCTGATTGCGCAAGGGCGGACGGTGAAGTCTAATAACTATATGGTTGAAGTAGATCCGCTCATTGAATCTCTCTACCGCTGGTCCGATATCAGTGGTGTGCTGCTGATGGGAATCATCGGTGGCACTATGGCGCGCAAACGTGGCTACGATATCATCGGCTTTTTCTTCATTGCGATGTTCTCGTCGCTAGGCGGCGGCATGGTGCGCGACGTGCTCATTAACCGTGGCACCGTCGCGGCAATGAGCCAACCAGAATATCTCTACTTGGCCTTTACCGGCGCGCTGATTGCTCGCTTTGTGTACTTCAGAGGCAAGACCTGGGATTATCTGCAAGCGCATGGCGACGCCGTCGTTTCCGGCCTGTGGGCCGCCACCGGCGCGGTGAAGGCCATTACCTACGGCCTGCCGCTTATTCCCTGCATCATGATGGGCGTGTTTACCGCCACGGGTGGTTCGATGATTCGTGACATCGTGATGGGGCGCGAGCCGAGCGTCTTTGGTGATAACCAGCCAACAGTTATTCCGGCCGTGGCTTGTGCGATTATTGTGCTGGTTGGCCACCATTTCGACATGATGGCCGTGGGCATGATCATTGGGCCTTTGGTCTCCATCTTCTTGGCGCTGCTGGGCATTTGGGCGGGGTGGCGCGTGCCGGCCTACCAAGACTGGGCACCTATTAATGACACCGCCGCACAGGTGAAGGTCCTAGCGAAAAAGGCCGAGAATAAAAGCCGTGCCGTCGGCCGCCGCCTCGAGCCGCACCGCTTACGTGCTTGGCGTCACCGCCAGATGGAGGCAGCGCTGCAGCGGCGCATTGAAAAGGAAGTGCGCTCTGGTAAGCGGCGCAAAGAAGCTGCGGCGGAGGCCAGCGAATTTCTGGAGTCCTTCGAATCCGATGTGGATCAGCTCAGTGCAGTGGTAGCAGAAGGCGATGATACGGACTTCGGCGTGGACCTCACCGGTGATTCCTACACCGAGGAGGAACAGGCCTCCCAGGAGGAATCCCAACGCCTCCTTGATGCCATTCTGGAAGATGACAAGCTTACGGATGAACTCATTGATCGCCTCATGAAGCGCTATGACTCCCGCGACTAGCCCGCGGTTCTTTAGCGCGGCGGCTTAGCGCCCAACCGCGCCGCAAACCTGCGGGTCCGTGATATAGCCTTGCTCGCAGCCATATTGGGTCTGGATTTCTCCGGAGCTCTTATTCCGGTTGCCGTTGGCATCGTTGCCATAGCCGCACAGGTAGGCCGGACACTCCGCACTCGGCCCATTGGGCGCTTGTACTGGCGGTTGAGCGTTTGATTCCTTGCACAACGCGGCAAACTCCACCCAGGTGCCGTCCGCGCATTGGTACTGCGCGGTGTTTTCCTGCTGCCGGTTTTCGGTAGGCGGTTGCACGGCTTCCTGATTTTCTGTTTGTGGTTCGGCGTGCTGCGCGGCATCTGTAGTTGCTACTTCCGTGGTCGTTTTTTCTGTGGACGTTTCCTCGGTGCTGGATTCTGTAGAGCTCGTTTCATTGGCCGTTTCCGTAACGGTTTCTTTCACCGTGGAAATGGTGGTGGCGGTCTCGTCGCTGCCGCCGCAACCGGTGGCAAAAAGGGCTAGGGAAAAGAAGGGAATAAGGAATGATTTCTTCATGCCCCATACCGTAGCCAAACAAGGCGGCGGGTGCCGGAGTCTGTGCAGGGCATAGGGGGAAACGGGCTGTGCGAGGGGGAGTGTTTGCATGGTGGCTGGCAGTGAACTGGCATCTAGTTTTCAGGTGTGCGCACTAATCTAGAGACATGAATCTGAAGTATTACTTCTACGAGCTGTGGAGCATCTTCGTTGACCACGGCTTACCGCTTATCGCGCTGCTGCTGATCGGCATTTTGATCCCGCGCATCGGCAGGCTGGCGATCCGCATCATAGAGCGCCGCCTCGATGAAGATGAAGAATCCACCAAGGCGCGCCTGGCGCTGACCGGTGCGCTGGTCTACATCGTGCAGGCCATCGCGTACTTCCTCATCATTTGGGCGGCGCTGACCAATATTGGCGTGCCCGCGGTAGGCGCGGCGGTGCCGGCGACGATAGTTTCGGCCGCCGTGGGCTTTGGTGCCCAGTCCATCATCGCCGATTTCCTCTCCGGCTTTTTCATCCTGTCAGAAAAACAATTTGGCGTAGGCGATTACGTCAGCTTCGATGGCGTAACCGATGTGGAAGGCACCGTGGTGATGCTGACTTTGCGCACCACCAAGGTGCGCACTCCCACCGGCGAGCTCGTCACCGTGCCCAATAGTTCTGCCGGGGCGGTAACAAACTATTCCCAGGAATGGTCGCGCGCCGTGGTCAACTTCGACGTACCCGTGCAAGAAGGAGAGACCCTGCCAGAGATTACCCGCCGAGTGCGCACCATTTCTGAGCAAGCCATCCAAGAGCCGTCCATCGCCGTGGATGTCAACGGCGAGCTCGAGGTGCTGCCAGCCACGCAGCTGGTTTCCCCGCAGGCCGCCGGCCAATCGTGGCACGTGACCTACCGCGTACTGGTCACCGTTAACCCGGCCCGCCAATGGGCGGTGGAACGCGCCATTCGCTCGGCGCTGCTCTCGGAGTTCTGGGATCACTACAATGTGGCCGATCTCGATGAACTGCAGCGCCCGCTGACCCCACCGCAGGGAAATACCGCGGCTCAAGAATCCGTAAAGGATGCTTCCACCGCAGGGGAGGGCCACCACCCTGAGACGAAGGTGGAGCGCAGTGCCGCCACCGCGGACGCTGAGGTGGATGGCCCGGCTAGTGACGGCCCCGGAAAACCCGCGCTGTCTGATGCGGACGATCAAGAACCAGAGCCCTCCCAGGGCATCTGGCGTGGCTTGGAGGCCAATAGCAAGTTCCAAAAGATCGCCACATTCGGCGGCCGAGTCCGCGCCTCCACCACGGGCCTTGTCCTCGCGCTGTTTGTCGTCGGTGCCTTGGCCTTGGCCTCGAGCAATCCCGATAACGCGGACGCGGGCTGGCTCTCGCCCGAGCACTGGCGCGATAGCGGCAAGGAAACCTCCTCCTCACAGCTTTCCGACGCCCCCTCAAACCAACCCACCCCAGCAACCACCGAGACCGGTACACAGTCCGAACCAACGGAAGATAGTGCCGCTCCCACGGAGACCGACTACCCACAGGGCACTAATGACACAGGCGTGACTGATACGCCTGCCGGCGGCAGGCAGGGAACAGGCGCTACTGGTAATGCCTCCCCGGCCCCGAGTGCCCCCAATGGCGCAGACAACGTGGGGACAGATTCCGGGACCGGCGCCGGCACTGCGCCCACTGCGGGAGGCGACGCCGGCGACGGCGCCCAAGCTTCCGGAACGGCCGGTAGCGCAGGCACAGAGATTCCGGCAGAGCCTCGTCAGTAGGATGTGCCCTCCATTTCGACCACTGCTTCCTTTCGTGGTTGGCAAAGCCGGCATGATCGCTCATGTCGTAGCTCTTGACGTGCAGGAATGATTTTGTGTGGCAAAGATGAAATAGTGCGAGCCGGCTGCGCGTTGCACTTGGCATGACTTCACTATTTGAACCTCTGGAACTTGGCCGATACACGATAGATAATCGCGTGACCATGGCGGCGTTGACCCGCCAGCGCGCGGGTGAAAGCGGAATACCTACTGAGCTGCACCAGAAGTACTACTCGCAGCGTGCCACGGCCGGGCTGGTTGTCACGGAGGGCACCTTCCCCGCGTGGACCAACCGCGCATTTCCAGGCCAGGCAGGCATTGCCACCGAGGAGCAGGCAGAAGGTTGGCGTGCGGTAGCAGACCGCGTTCACGAGGCCGGCGGCACCTTGTTCATGCAGATCATGCACGGTGGCCGCACCAGCCACCCAGATCTGATTGACGGTGCAGATCCAGAGGCCCCGAGCTCCTTCGATTGGGGCGGAACCGTGCGTGGCTTTTCCGGCAAAATGGATGCGCCGGTCCCGCGGGAGCTGAAGAAGGAAGAGCTGCCGCGCATCGTGGAGGAATTCCGCCAGGGTGCGCGCCGGGCTATCGATGCCGGCGTTGACGGCGTGGAAATCCACGGCGCGAATGGCTACCTGCTGCACGAGTTTATGGCGGCCTCGTCCAATAAGCGCGAGGATGAATTCGGCGGCAGCCCGGAAAATCGCTGGCGCCTGCCGGAGATGGTTATCCGCGCCGTGGCGGAGGAAATCGGCGCCGACCGCGTAGGTGTGCGATTCTCGCCGGCCCACAATGTGCAGGAGGTCATCGAGGATGACCAGGACGATATGCTGGCCACCTACGGCGGACTGCTCGATGCCCTGGCACCGCTGAACCTGGCTTATGTGTCCCTGCTGCACGGTGAGCCGGAAAGCGAGCTTATCGCCACGCTGGCGCAAAAAGCCCGCGCAAATGGCGTGACCAAGGTGCTGATGAATGACGGCTTCCCTACGGTGACTTCTAAGGAAGACGCGCAGCGTGAAATCGAGCTGGACTACGTGGATGCCGCAGTGGTGGGCCGCCAGCTCATCGCCAACCCGGACCTAGTGCGCCGCTGGCGTGAGGGCTTGGAGCTCAACGAGCCGGACCAGGATACGTTCTACCTGGGCGGCGAGCGTGGCTACATTGATTATGAATATGCCGCGGACTAGGGAAAAATCCGCGGCATAAAGGGGGGCCGAGAGGCATCAGAGTGATAGGTAGTGAAATTCCCCAGAGAGGGTCTTTCACTATGCCTATCGAAGGTGTACTACCCGTTCGTTAACACCAAGTGCCTGTCATGTGACAGAACTTACAACTACTTGGTATAGCCCTTGCCTGGGCGCCAGGTCATGGTCACAGCCTCGCGCACCGGGGACTTAGCGGACAGCAGGTTATCCACACGCAGCCAGTGCATTTCTGCGGAATCCGGGCGCACGGTTACAAAGCTATAGCCGTGGTGGTCCAAGTCCACGTGGCGGGTGTGCGGGTTGGCACCTAGCAGGTAACGCTCAGCCAGCTTGGAAAGCTCGTTGCCTTCCGGCAGCTTGAGCTGCTCGTTGACATTGGGCGCAGAAACGGAGGCGCAGACCAGCTCGGCGCCAAAGATGCGGCCATCCTTGCTGATATTATGCGCCCACTCGGAATGGATATCGCCGGTGACAAAGAGGGGGTGGGCATCGTGCTTGGAAAGGGCGTCGATAAGCAGGCGGCGCTCTGCAGAGTAGCCATCCCACTGGTCGCCATTGACCGGAATGCCGGTGATATTGGAAGACAGCGAGGAAGAAACCGGCTTGGTCTTGTCATCCTTTTGCAGGGTAGCCAGGTTCATGGGGGAGAACATGACGGAATTGCCCAGCATATTCCACTTCGCAGAAGAGGTCTCAATCTTATTGAGCAGCCAATTATATTGCTCGGATCCGAGCATCGTGCGGCCTTCTGCGGCCATCTTGTGCGGGCCAAAGCGCACCTGCTCATCGCGGTAGGTGCGCAGGTCCATCATGGTTAGTTCCACCAGGTCACCAAAAGTCAGGCTGCGGTAGAGGTGGCCCTGCTCGGAAGGATTGGTTGCGCGCACCGGCATCCACTCGAAGTAGGCCTGCATTGCGGCCTTGCGGCGGTCGAGGAAGGCGCCCTCCTTGCCCTCGGTGTGGTTTTCGGCGCCCTCGCGCCAGTTATCGTTGGCCACCTCGTGGTCATCCCACACCACAACCCACGGCAGTGCCCCGTGTGCGGCTTGCAGGTTTTCATCGGTGCGGTAGCGGCCGAAGCGAATCCGGTAATCCTCTAACGAGATAATCTCGTGCGCAGGGTGGTGCAGGCGCACCGGGCCATTACCGGCGTACTCGCGCTGCGGGTATTCGTAGATATAGTCGCCCAAGAAGATCATATAATCCAGCTGGTCGGCGCGGCCGCGCTGGGCAATATCGCCATAGGCGTTAAAGAAGCCGGACTCCCAGTTTGCACAGCTAGCCACACCGAAGGTGAGCTTTTCTGGGGAGGCGCTCAGCGCCGGGGCGGTCTTGGTACGGCCAATGGGCGAGTACTTATCCTGCGCCTTAAAGCGGTAAAAGTACACGGTCTCCGGCTCCAAGCCGTGCGGGTCCACGTGCACGGTGTGGTCCTGGTTGGCATCGGTGGTCACTTCGCCCTGCTTGACGACGTCCCCAAAGCCCTCGTCCTTGGCAATTTCCCACTCCACCCGGGTGGCCTCGCCCAGGCCGGATCCCGGCATGGCATCGGCATCCGGGGTTACGCGGGTCCACAAAATGACCGAATCCGGAATAGGATCGCCCGAGGCAACGCCGTGGAGGAAGGGGCGCTCGCCCAGTTGGGGCTCTACCATGTGCTGCTCCACGCGCGGGGAGAGGCTGCTTTGGGCATTGGCAGAGTTGGCGGCGGCGGTGGACAAAGCGATGGCGGCGCCGGCGGTGCCGGTGGTTTGCAGGAAGCGGCGGCGATTGACGTTTCCGCGGGCAGAAGCGGACTGATTCTGAGAATTATTAGGCATGATTTAAAGCTTCGTCATGTTTGCCGCCTGTGCAAGCGATCCTAGGCCAATTACATAAAGAGTTCTTTTTGTCTTAACTGGCGGTTAACTTCCTTGCCCCCTCGCCCGGCCCTAGAGTGCGGGCCTTGGGCGGGCTTGGCTCAGTAGGCTGGAGGGCATGAGTGAATTTAGCCAGATCAGCCAATGGCCCGCGGATACGGTGGCCGGTGCTTTGCTGCATCGCGGCGAGGTCATAGAAACGGTAGGAGATACCGCCCGCGAGTTTCCAGTGGCATCGGTGACCAAGCTGGTTGCGGCCTATGGCGTGATGCTTGCCGTGGAAGAAGGCGCGGTGGAATTGGGGCAGCCGGCCGGTCCGGAGGGCTCGACCCTGGAACACCTGCTTGCACACGCCTCTGGCATTTCCTTTGACTCCCGAGAGCCGCAGAAGCCGGTAGGCGAACGCCGCATCTATTCCTCGGCCGGTTATGAGTGGGCCGCAGATACCGTGGCCGATGCCACGGGCATGGACTTTGCCGAGTACCTACGCGAGGGTGTACTTACCCCGTCGGGCATGGATTCCACTCGTCTCGAAGGTTCGGCCGGTCACGGCTTGGTCTCCACGGTGAAAGATTTGGCGGCCTTTGCTGCGGAAGTCCAGGATCCGCAGCTGCTGCACCCATCCACCGTGGCCGATATGCGCCGCGTCCATTTTGGTGGCCTGCGCGGCATTGTCCCGGGCTACGGCAATTTTAAAGATTGTACCTGGGGCCTTGGTTTTGAAATCCACGGCGACAAAGAACACTGGATGGGCGCCCTGCCTGCCGACGCCGTCGGTCACTTTGGCATGTCCGGCACCTACCTCTGGGTGGCCGGCGAGTATGCCATGGTGGCGCTCACGGACCGTGACTTTGGCGAATGGTGCAAGCCACTCTGGCACGATACGAATACCTCCATCTGGAACGCCTTGTAGGCGTCCGGACTCGGCGGAGCTAGCGCCTCCAGTGCGCTAGCGCGTGTCTATAACCTTTTATCGGGGAAGCGGCACGGTGGAAGGCTCCCCCGCAGGGTGGGAAAATCGAGGATTTTTGTGCGGTACGAGCCATAAAACTTGGGATCGCGGCGTGCCTGTAACTAGCCGCTGTTGGAGGTAAGTCAAATAGGGTTTTCGCGCCCATGAGCAGGCCGTCTGGTGGAGAATATAGAACAAGCCTAGGAAGTTCACAGAAAAGGCCAAGTTTCACATTAATAACACTGGTTTCACCTGCAACTTTAATCCCAGTCTGTACCTGGGGTTGAGGTTTAGCAAACGGGGGTTGAAGTGAAAGTTGAGGGTTGTAGGGGGAGGTGTGACGCAGGAAAATTGTGTGCAGACGCATCAGACAGTTCGTTGGGGAAGACGAAGCTCGTCTTGCATCGCGCCGGGCCGGCAGGCCTCGTGCGGTGGTGATCTATGTCGAGGGAGAATCGGCTATGAATACGTGCGTTAACCCTGCGCCGGTTGAACAGCCGGCCTCCACCTCCGCGTGGCCCTCCGTCAACGGTGGTGCCACCGTGGTTACCGGTGTGCTCAAGATTTCCGGGATGCCGCGCTCGCTGCGCTCGGAGATTGAACGCGCCATGGATCGGTGCATCCGTACCGAGTCGGAATTTATCATTCCGGGCGATGACCCACTGACCGCTCAGTGGTGCACTCGCTGGTTCCGGGATGGGCTTTCTGTCGCGGCGCTTGCTCGAGGCGGCAAAGCCTGTGCCCACTCAGACAGCGGTATTGGCTGCCACCAGGTGCTGACCGGCACCCGCGAAGAGCTAGATGCGCTGGACTGCGTCGTGCGCTACCTTGCACAGCGCCACGGCTTTACTGCTGCCGTGCGCCTGCCGTAGAAAGCACAGGGAGGGTGGACCAACAGCTGCTGGTCCACCCTCCCTTTTCCTTCTGCCATAAGTAGGGCCGGTTGAGGGCGGCCTATTCCTCCTCGGCGAAGGGATCAAAGATTTTGTCCGGCAGCTCGGCCACCGATTTCAGCACGGCAGAAGGGCGGTAGGGGTAGCGAGAAATCTCTCGGTCATCGGAGATGCCGGAGCGCACCAATACAGTGCGCATGCCGGCCTCGAGACCGGCCTTAACGTCTGTATCCATGCGGTCACCAATCATTACGGTGTGCTCCGAGTGGGCACCAATATGATTGAGCGCCGAGCGCATCATGACTGGGTTGGGCTTGCCCACGTAATAAGGCTCGCGGTTGGTGGCGGCGGTAATCAGTGCAGCCACGGCACCGGTGGCCGGCAATACTCCTTCTGGGGCAGGGCCGGTGACATCTGGGTTGGTGGCGATAAAACGAGCACCATTGCGGATGAGGTTAATCGCGTTGGTGATGGCCTCAAAAGAATAGGTGCGGGTCTCACCAAGCACCACAAAATCAGGGTCATCGTTGGTAAGGATCCACCCAGCCTCGTGCATGGCGGTGGTAAGGCCGGATTCACCCACTACATAGGCCTTGCTGGAGCTTACCTGGCTGGAAAGAAAATTCGCGGTGGCGGTGGCGGAGGTCCAGATGCGCTCGGCAGGAATATCCAAGCCGGTATTGCGCAGGCGGGCAGAAAGATCCCGTGGAGTAGACATGGAGTTATTGGTCAGCACCATGTACTCGATGTCATTATCCTTGAGCGCTTGGATAAATTTATCGGCGCCAGGGATCATCTCGCCTTCTTTGATGAGTACGCCGTCCATATCGGATAGATAAGAAATCATTGGTGGTCCTCCACATACTCGGCAATATCGCCGATGGTTTCGCAGTTGAGCATCGTTTCCTCAGAAAAACGCACCTGGAAGGTCTCTTCCGCGCGCACGGTCAGCTCCACTAGATCTAGCGATTCGACGCCAATATCCTTCAGCCGCTTATCCCGGCTCAGATCTTCCTCGGTACCGGTGACCTTGTTTATGAGCGCGAGGAGCTGGCCGAGCGTATCGCGCTCCGGCTCCTTTTCCGGCGCGCTCGCGTTGAACTTTGCCTGTAATTGGGCGCTGAGGTCGTTTGCCATGCCCACCAGTCTAGTATTGATCCCGTTATGGCATTGAGAAAACGTTCTTCCGTTGTGGCGCGTAGTTGGCTCAAGCGCCTGCGCCCCTCGCACCGCGCCGAGCTAGAAAAACTCTATGGCGGATTGCATGATCCCTCCACCGAGCCGGGCCTTACCCAGGTCAGCGCTTCCGGCACTGTGGAACACGATGGCCTAGATATTGCCTGGTACGAGGTGGGGCGCGAAGACGCGCCAGTAACCGTGGTCTTCATTCACGGCTATTGCTTATCCGCGGAAGCCTATTATGACCAGGCCAATTATCTCCGCGGTCGCAATGCGCGTGCACTCTTGGTGGATTTGCGCGGGCACGGCCAGTCCTCCACGGTCGCCCCAGAGGAGTGCACCGTTGATACGGCGGCTGACGACGTCCTCGCCGTCATTCGAGAGCGCGCTCCCCGTGGCAACCTGGTCATCGTCGGTCATTCCCTGGGCGGCATGGTTGCCTTAAACCTCATCCGCCGTGCTCCAGCCGAGGTTTATGAGCGCATCAAGGGCGCGCTGCTAATTTCAACTTCGATGCGCCGCTTTGCAGCAAAGGGCGTAGCGCAGATTCTGCAGTCGAAATCTCTGCATGCGCTCTACCGCCTCTGTCTGCGCCTGCCTGGTCGCGTCGATAGCGCGCGCTTTGAGGCCGCCCGGTTCATTGCGCCACTTTTTGCTGCGACCTTGGCCGGCTTTCCACAAATGGAGAAGCTGCAATTTCACGTTGCCATGCTTCTCGATACCCCCTTGGCCTCCTACTCCGGCTTCTTCGACGACCTTTTGGAACACGCCGAGTACGGCGCCGCCCCACGGCTGGCGAAGCTCAAGGGCGAGGTGGTAGTCGGAACCGCCGATATTGTCACCCCGCGTTCACAATCCGAGGTGCTCTGTAAGCATTGGCCCGCCGCGAACCTGCAAACGGTGGAAGGCTCCGGACACATGGTGATCCTCGAAGACCCCGAGGCTATCTCCGCGGCCCTTGGCCGCGTCCTTGATGCGATATAGACGGGCCGGATGCATAAGCCCGTTTGCTGGGTACGCAAAAGGCGCCGCGGCGGGGAAGCCGGCGGCGCCTTTCTTGTAGCGCGTGGCGCGGGCCTAGCCAGCACCAAAGCGGGGATTAGTCTTCGATGTGGGTGGTCACGGTCGGATCATCCAGCTTGAGATCCTTGGCTGCCTTCTCCACAACGGAGCGCTCAATCTTGCCCTCGCGAGCCAAGCCATCGAGCACTGCGACGACGATGGACTCGGCGTCGATATTGAAGTAGCGGCGAGCGCCCTCGCGCGTATCGGAGAAGCCGAAGCCGTCCGCGCCCAAGGTGATGTAGGTGCCTGGAACATACGGGCGGATTTGCTCCTGCAGCTCGGTGGTGAAGTCAGAGACACCAACGAACGGACCCTCGTAGCCCTTGAGCTGGGAGGTAGCAAAAGCCTCGCTCGGCTCCTCGCCCTTTCGCAGGGCTTCCTTGTTACGGCGGGCGCCGTCGCGGGCCAGCTCGTTCCAAGAGGTGACGGAGAAGATGGAGGCCTTGACATCGAAGTCGTCGGCAAGCATCTGCTGTGCGCGCAGCGCCTCGTGCACGCCTACACCGGAAGCCAGGATATTGGCAGCAATGGAGCCGCTCTCTGCGGTATTGAAGTGGTAGATGCCCTTGTGCAGGCCCTCCACGTCCAAATCCTCCGGCTCGGCCGGCTGGTGTACCGGCTCGTTGTAGACGGTGAGGTAGTACATGATGGCCTCGTTGTCCTTGCCATACATGCGCTCAATACCGCGGGAAACCAAGTGGGCAACCTCGTAGCCGAAGGCCGGGTCATAAGAAACCACGGCTGGGTTGGTCGCAGCCAAGACAGGGGAGTGGCCGTCCATGTGCTGCAGGCCCTCACCGGTCAGGGTGGTGCGGCCGGCGGTTGCGCCAATGATGAAGCCGCGGCCCATCTGGTCGCCGGCTGCCCAGAAGGCATCGCCGGTGCGCTGGAAGCCGAACATCGAGTAGAAGATGTAGAGCGGAATCATGGCCTCGCCCTGGGTAGCGTAGGACGTTGCCGCAGCGGTAAAGGAGGCAGCGGCGCCGGCCTCAGAAATACCCTCGTGCATGATCTGGCCGTCAGTAGCTTCGCGGTAGGAGAGCATGAGGTCGTGGTCCACCGGCACGTAGTTCTGGCCGCGGGGGTTCCAAATCTTCATGGTCGGGAACCAGGAGTCCATACCAAAGGTGCGGGCCTCATCCGGAATGATCGGCACGACGCGCTTGCCCAGCTCCTTGTTGCGCATAATTTCCTTGAAGGTGCGCACCAAGGCCATGGTGGTGGCTACTTCTTGCTTGCCAGAGCCCTTGCGTACAGAGCGCAGCTTGTCCAGAGCCGGTGCCTCCAGCGGGGTGAAGTCCTCGCGGCGCTCCGGCAGGAAGCCGCCGAGCTCTTTACGACGCTCCAGCATGTACTTGATCTCCGGGGAGTCCTTGCCTGGGTGGTAGTACGGCGGCAGGTATGGATCCTTTTCCAGCTCCGCATCGGAGAAAGGAATTTCCTGCTTATCGCGGAAGCGCTTCAGGTCATCCAGGGTCAGCTTCTTCATCTGGTGGGTAGCGTTGCGGCCCTCGAAGTTGTGGCCCAAGCCGTAACCCTTAATGGTGTGCGCGAGGATGACGGTTGGCTTGCCGGTGCCCTTGTTCTCCAGCGCGCGAGCATAGGCGGCGTAGACCTTGCGGTAATCGTGGCCGCCGCGGCGCAGTGCCCAAATCTCATCATCGGACATGTCTTCTACCAGCTTGGCCGTGCGCTCATCGCGGCCGAAGAAGTGCTCGCGCACATAGGCGCCATCGTTGGCCTTGAAGGTCTGGTAGTCACCGTCAGAGGTGGTGTTCATGACGTTGACCAAGGCACCTTCGGTGTCCTTTTCCAGCAGCTTATCCCAGCCACGACCCCAAATGACCTTGATGACCTCCCAGCCGGCACCGCGGAAGAAGGATTCTAGCTCTTGGATGATCTGGGTATTACCGCGAACCGGGCCATCGAGGCGCTGCAGGTTGCAGTTGACCACGAAGGTGAGGTTATCCAGCTCGTAGAGCGACGCGATCTGCAGTAGGCCACGAGATTCTGGCTCGTCCATCTCGCCATCGCCCAAGAAAGCCCATACGTGCTGCTTGGAGGTGTCCTTGATGCCGCGAGTCTCCAGGTACTTATTAAAGCGTGCCTGGTAGATAGCGTTAATCGGGCCCAAGCCCATGGACACGGTGGGGAATTCCCAGAACCATGGCATCAGGCGTGGGTGCGGGTAGGACGGCAGCCCCTCGCCCTCGCCACGGGATACCTCCTGGCGGAAGCTATCAAGGTCCTTTTCAGTCAGGCGGCCTTCCATGAAAGCACGTGCGTACATGCCCGGTGAGGCATGGCCTTGGAAAAAGACTTGGTCGCCGCCCGAAGGATCATCCTTGCCCTTGAAGAAGTGGTTCAAGCCCACCTCATAGAGCGGGGCAGCACCCGCGTAGGTCGAGATGTGGCCACCTACGCCAATTCCTGGGCGCTGTGCACGGTGCACCATGATGGCCGCATTCCAGCGGATCCAGCGGCGGTAGCGCTTTTCCAGTTCCTCGTCACCAGGAAACTCTGGCTCCATGGAGGTTGGGATGGTGTTGACGAAGTCCGTGGACGTCAACGAAGGCAGTTCAACGCGCTTAGCGGTAGCGCGCTCGAGCAGGCGCAGCATCAAGTAGCGTGCGCGCTCCGGATCGGAGTGCTCCAGCAGACCATCGAGGGAATCCATCCACTCGCGGGTCTCTTCTGGATCATTATCGTGAAGATACGATGCAACGCCGTCGCGGATGAGCGGGAAGTTGGAGTCGCCCTTGGTGGCGTCCTTCTCGGCCATTTAAACCTCCTGTATAAGGGTCTGCACAGTTTGCTTACTAGGATACGCGCTCACAGATCCACAATGGTTGTGAAGCCCGACTTAAGGGGACGTGCGGTACGTTACATCGCCATAACCAGTATCTTTGCCGGGTTTATTGGGGTAAAAGAGGGTAGTTTGCAAACTCTGCGGAACTGGGCGAAGTGGCGGGAGGGCCTGCAAAATGGGGGAATTGCGCCCCTTAGGCGGGTAAAAGGGGCCGGTGGGCGTTAAAATACTTCTATTAAGCCGCGATTTACCCGCAGGATGCGGGGGATGCGCGGACCGGACATTCACCAAATTAGGAAGGAAATGCATAGTGGCTGACGCTGCAGTCAAGCTCGGAATCAAGGAAGGGCAAATCGCCCTAGAGCTTGGTTGGGACGAGGATTGCGATACCGCGATCTCTGAATCGATCGAAGCCGTGCTCGGCGATGATTTCTTGGAAGAAGAAAATGACGAGCTGTGCGATGTAGTCCTTCTTTGGTGGCGCGACGAGGATGGCGACCTTGTGGATGGACTCGTTGACGCGAGCCGTCCGCTGGCCGATAACGGTGCGGTCTGGCTGCTTACCCCGGGTGCCGGAAAGCCTGGCACCGTAGAGCCAGGGCTCATCTCTGAGTCCGCTCAGCTGGCCGGCTTGGTGCAGACCAAGGCAGAGCGCCTAGGCGAGTGGCAAGGCTCTTGCTTGGTGCAGCGCGGATACACCAAGAAGTAGGGCTTTACCTGCTGATTTGTGTTGCTCTAGCAACCTGCGCTACTGTTTCTAACAGCGCAAGAGCGCATGCGGCTTTAGCTCAGCTGGAAGAGCAATTGGTTTACACCCAATAGGTCGGGGGTTCGATCCCCTCAGGCCGCACAACACAGACCGCCTCTCGGATTGATTTCCGGGAGGCGGTCTTTTCCGTATGCATGGGCACGGGCTAGCCCGGGAGGGACTCAAGGCTTAAGGCGCCTGTGGGCCAACTTTCGGCCACGTTGTGCATGGCAGTTGGGGAAGTAGCCCTATTAGCGTGGCTGCTTCTTAGGCTTCGGCTAAGTACTCAGGCACTTCAGCCACGGCTGCGGGTTGTCGGCTTAGTAGCGCTCGCGGCGGCGCTGGTTTAGTTTGGCGTAGTGATCTGGTTTGGAGTCGCCGTAGCGGGAGCGATTGCGGCGGCTGGCAGCGTGCGAGGAGGACGCGGCGGGAACGGCCGTGGAATCGTCGTTCGCGGCTTCGTGCTCGCTGGGTGCGGAGTCAACGCCGGCCGTTGGTTCTGCGGGCGTGTGGTCCGCAGCGGAGGCGTCACTAGAGGCAGGCTCGGAGGGGGTAGAGGCATCGGCGTCGAGGGCGGCGAGGGCCTCTTCCTCTTCGCGCAGGCGGCGTCGCTCACGGATTTCCGACCACACGAAATAGCCCAAGCCCAGCGGGGCCATGATGCCAAAGGCAATCCATTGGTAGCCGTAGGAGAGGTGGTTGCCGCGGTCGAGCTGCGGGATGGGCATGGGGTTGAGCACGCCGGGCTGGTCCGCGGAAAGCTGGATGTAGTCGTGGGCTAAGGGGGCGTCGATAAGCGAGGCAATCTGCTCCGTGTGGATGGAATAGACCTGCTGGTAGCCCTCCTGCTTAATGGGTGCGGACGGGTGCTCGGCCTCGTCGGCGCGGATCATGCCGGTAATAGTGGTCTCGCCCGAAGGAGCGGCGGGAATATCCGGCACGGCGTTGGCCTCGCCGGCCTTGACCCAGCCGCGGTTAACCAAGATGGTCAGCCCGGAATCGGTACGGAAGGGGACCAAGGACTGGTAAGACGGGCCAGACTCGGCTGGGCGCAGGCGCAGCAGGACTTCATCCTGCGGCAGGTAGCGGCCGTGCAAGGTGGCGCGGGACCACTCATCGTCTTTGATAGCGCCGTGGTCATCCACGAGGTCTTCTACCGGCTGGGGGTCAGCCTCATAGGCGTGAGTGATGAGCTCGTTGCGTTCCACAATGTCATCGTCCTTGCCCAGCTGCCACGGGGCGAGGACGGTAAAAGCGAGGTAGGAAAAGGCTACGACGAACAGCAGCAGTAGAACCCAACCCGGCTTAAGGAACGTCTTTAGCATGGGGCCTAGTTTAGTCGTGGTGAGCGCGAATCCAATCCAGCAGGCCAGGTACGGCGGCCTCGATATTGTTGCGGGTGGTTTCGAAATCGGCGGCAGAACCGTAATACGGGTCTGCTACGTCCGCGTCTTCCGGGGAGTTGGGATCGAAGCTGCGCATCAAGCGGATCTTGTCCGGGTCGATGCTGCGCTCAATAAGGGCGTCGCGGTGGCCTTTGTCCATAGCGATGAAGAGATCAGCATCCATGTGCTCGGGCCCCAGCTTGGCCGCGCGGTGGGAACCACCATCGTGGCCGCCGCGGCGCAGCTCGGCAATGGCGCGCGGATCCGCTCCTTGACCCACATGCCAGCCGCCGAGGCCGCAGGAGTCCACGGTGGCGACAAGGTCAAGCATGTCCTTTTCCATCTCATCGCGCGCGATGATTTCTGCCATGGGGGAGCGGCAGATATTTCCGGTGCAAACAAAGACGAGGTAGAGGCCGGAGCGGGCAGCGGATTCGGTCATGCGGAAAACCCCTTCGCGCGAATAGTACTGTGGTGCGGAAGATAGGATATAGCAGTAGTAACTATTCCATGAAACGAGCATAAAGGAGTACCTCCATGTCCGCTGTGAGCGTGGGCGATGTCCGCCGCGTACTCGATGAGGCCTACCCGCCGCACCTGGCGGAAAAGTGGGACGCCGTGGGGCTTATCTGCGGTGATCCGACCGCGGAGGTCAAGCGCGTGGCTTTTGCCTTGGACTGCACCCAAGCGGTAGCGGAGCGGGCGGTTGAACTCGGCGCGGATATGCTCGTGGTCCACCATCCATTGCTCTTGCGCGGGGTGGAGTCCGTGGCGGCCGATACGCCCAAGGGCAAGGTCATACACACGCTGCTGAGCAATGGTGTTGCGCTTTTTGCGGCCCATACCAATGCCGATAAGGCGCGGCCGGGCGTCAACGACAAGCTCGCGGAGCTGGTGGGCATTAACCCAGGCCGGCCCATCGTGCCGGAGCCCCAGGGCGTGGATAAGTGGGGCGTGCACGTGCCGGTTGCCGCGGCCGAGGAGGTGAAGCAGGCGCTTTTCGACGCCGGCGCGGGCCACATCGGTGCCTACTCCCACTGCTCCTTCGATATTGCGGGCACGGGCCAATTCCAGCCGGAAGAGGGAGCAGACCCGGCGGAGGGAGAAATTGGCGCCCTGCACCGCGGCGAGGAAATCCGCGTCGAGTTCGTCGCGCCGGCCGCGCTTCGCTCCGCCTTGCTGCAGGCCCTGCACGCCGCGCACCCTTATGAAGTACCGGCCTATGACATCACGGAAACCGCCGGTCACCAAGACCTGGATAAGGCGCTCGGCCTCGGACGCGTGGGAGAACTGCCGCAGGAGATGACCCTGCGCGAGTTCACCCAGCAGGTGGCTAATGCCCTGCCGGAGACCGCCTGGGGCATCCGCGCCGCCGGGGATCCGGAACAAAAGGTGCGCACCGTCGCGGTTTCTTCCGGCTCGGGAGATTCCTTCCTCTCCGCGGCCGCGAAGCTGGGCGTAGACGTGTATGTCACGTCGGATCTGCGCCACCACCCAGTGGATGAGCACTTGCGCGCCGGTGGCCCGGCCGTCATCGATACTGCCCACTGGGCCAGCGAATTTCCGTGGACGGCCCAGGCGCGCGATATCGTAGAGAATGCTTTAGAACTGGATACGGAAATTATCAGCCTGCGCACCGACCCGTGGACTATCTCTGCGCACCCAAAGGAGTCATAAGTGAAACTATCGCAAGAACTACAGCCGGTATTGCTGGAGCTGGCCAACCTGGAACGCTCGCAGGGCCATGGCGCGAAGAAGGAAATCCCGGAACAAGCCGAGTATGACAAGGCTAAAGAAGAACACAAGCGCCTACTGGATGCATCCGGCTCCGCGCAGATGGCCGTCGATGACATGGAGACTGAAATCCTGCGCATCCAGGCCGATGAGCGCAAGCTGCGCCAGCGCGAGCGCGATGATAAGCGCCAGCTAGGTGCTGCCGTAGATCCAGAAACGCGCAAGGACCTAGAGCACGATCTCTACGCCGCCAAGTCCCGCATCGCAGATCTCATGAGCGAGCTACAAGAAGCACATAATGAGGTGCACGCGCTGCGTTCTAACCTGGACGTGCACGGTGCGCGCGTTTCTGAGTCCGAGCGCAAGCTGGAAAAGCTGCGTCGCGCGGCCGAGGCGGCACAGGAGGCGGCTGCCAACCAGGAAGACCCGGCCGTGCGCATCGGCGAGTTGCGCCATCAGCTGCCTGCCGGGGTACTGAGCGAGTACGATACCCAGCGCGAGGAAAACGGCGTGGGCGCCGCCCAGTTCAAGGCCAACCGCGCTTGTGGCGGCTGCTTCATTGTCCTGCCGCCGGCGGAGCAAAACGCGGTGCGCAATGCCCCGGCCGATGAATTGCCGCAGTGCGGCGATTGCGGCTCCTACCTGGTGCGTTTGGTCTAATGAAGGTCATTATCTATGCCGATGGCGGCTCCCGCGGCAACCCTGGTGTGGCCGGTTCCGGCACCGTTATTTATGACGGCAGCGGGCAGCGCATCCTGCGCGAAATCGTCTACGTAGTAGGTACCAAGTCCACCAATAACGTCGCTGAGTACAACGGCTTATTGCGCGGCCTAGAAGCCGCCACCGAAATGGGCGCTACCGAAGTGGAGTTCCACATGGATTCCAAGCTGGTGGTAGAGCAAATCAACGGCCGCTGGAAGATAAAGCACCCGGACATGCAGAAGCTGGCCCTGCGCGCCCGCGACTACATCAACGGCTTTTCTTCCTTCAGCTTGGACTGGGTGCCGCGCGCTAAGAATAAGGTGGCAGACGCCCTATCCAATGACGCCATGGACGCCGCGGCCGCCGGACATCCTGAAGGCATCGTTGCCGGGGAGAAAGATACTGCCGAACCGGCACAGGCTACGGAACACGACACCACCGCGCCGCATCCCACCGATTGGCTTGGGGACCGCGGACCTACCACTCGCTTTATCCTGCTGCGCCACGGGCAGACGGACATGTCGGCCGCTAAGCAGTACTCCGGGCGCGCCAACCCGGGGCTTACGCAGCTCGGGCAAAAGCAGGCGCTGGCCGCAGCCCAAGCGCTTGCCGACGCCCACTTTGATGCCATCGTCTGCTCGCCCCTGCGCCGCTGCCAAGAGACAGCGGCGGCCGTGGCCAATGGCCGCGATATCGAGGTAGAGACCGTGGAAGGACTCATCGAGGTGGACTTCGGCGCATGGGAAGGCAAGACTGCGGCCGAGGCCCACCAGCGCGATCCGGAACTGCACGAGCAATGGCTGCATGACGCGAGCGTCGCCTGTCCGGGCGGCGAATCGCTGCAGGCAGTCAACCGCCGCGTGCGCACTACCCGCAAGGAGCTACAAGAGCGCTTTGCGGGCAAAACCGTGCTGGTAGTAAGCCACGTCAATCCGATTAAGTCCTTTATCCGCCAGGCGCTTGATGCTGGGCCGGCTACCTTTGGTCATCTCTTTTTAGACCTGGCTGCCATTTCCCAGGTGGAATTCTGGGAAGGCGGCTCTATGGTGCACGGATTTAACGATGTGGGCCACCTGGCAGGCCTGCGCTAGAATAAGGAACGCGAATGAGCCGGCCGGGTGATCGCGTCGCTTCATACGGGCAGCGAGCTGCTGCCGCGTGGGCGCCGAGGAAAGTCCGGACTCCATAGAGCACGGTGGTTGCTAACGGCAACCCGGGGAAACCCGCGGGCAAGTGCAACAGAAAGTAGACCGCCTTGTGCCTCCGCTTGAGCTTCGGCCCAAGTTGGAGCAACAAGGTAAGGGTGAAACGGTGCGTTAAGAGCGCACCAGCACCGTCAGTGATGGCGGTGGCTGGGTAAACCCCACCGGGAGCAAGGCATCACGGCCCCGCCACGTTGCGGGGCCCGATCAGGCGTTTTAAGGCTGCTCGCTCGAGCCTGAAGGTAGCTGCTGGAACCAACTGGCAACGGTTGGTCTAGATGGATGTTCACCGCACGGTGCTCCCTTGGGAGTGCCGCGATTAGACAGAATCCGGCTTATAGGCCGACTCATTCGCCCCAAGACGTTTATGGTGGTGGGCATGAAGCTCTACGCCGCCCCGCTTGATTTCCGCGCCATCGCCGCAGAATTTTCGGTAGCCATCGATTTTCCGGCTGCGGTCACCCACCAGGCCGCCCACGCGCAAGACCGGTATGCCGACTCGCGCCGCGACGCCCGCGATATTCCCTTCGTAACCCTCGATCCCGCCGGCTCCATGGACTTGGATCAGGCGGTTTACCTGGAAAAGCGCGATGGTGGCTACCGCGTCTTTTATGCCATTGCGGATGTCGCCGCCTTTATTGAGCCCGGCAGCGAGCTGGAGCGCGAGTCCTTCCGCCGCGGCCAGACTATTTATCTTCCCGATGCGCCAGCTCGCCTGCACCCGCCCGAGCTTTCCGAAGACCGTGCCTCACTGCTGCCTAAAACCGATAAACCGGCCGTGCTGTGGACCTTTGATCTAGATGACGCCGGTGAGGTGGAGTCTTTCCACGTCGAGCGCGCGCTCATCTACTCCCAGGCCCGCCTGGACTATGAGGGCGCGCACGCGGACTTGGCGGCCGGTAACCTGCACCCGTCTATTGCATTGCTGCCGGAGGTGGGACGATTGCGCCAGGAGTCCTCCCTGCGCCGCGAGGCCATTTCCTTGCGCCTGCCCTCCCAGCGCGTAGTGGAAAATTCTGATGGCACCTTTGAGCTCATTATCGAGCCTCGCTATGAGGTCATGGACTATAACTCGGAGATCTCTCTGCTTGCCGGCATGTGCGCGGGACGCCTCATGCAGGAAGCGGGCGTGGGTTTTCTGCGTACTTTGCCCGCCGCCGAACCGGAGCACGAGCGCCAATTTCGCGCCGAGGCCCAAGCCCTGGGCTTTGCGCTTGGCGATGCCCCCATTCCCCAGTTTCTCCTCACCGTCGACGCCGATTCCCCACGCGGCATGGCAGTCATGCGCGGGGCCCAAAGCCTCCTGCGAGGCGCCGATTATGCGTGGCTAGGAGAGCAGGAAGCGCAGGTGCATGCCGGGATAGGCGGCTACTATGCACATGTGACCGCGCCGCTGCGGCGCCTGTCCGATAGGTTCGCCACCGAGGTTTGTCTAGCCCTCTGCGGCGACTACGAGGTTCCCGGCTGGGTGGGGGAGCGCGCCACGGAGGTCATTGGCGCAATGCGTTCTACCTCGCAGCTTGCCTCCCAAGTGGATAAGGCCTGCCTCAACCTCACCGAGGCCACCGTGCTGCGCCCCTGGCTCGGCACTAATTTCCCGGCCACCGTCGTAAGCGGCGATGCGAAGCGGGACAAAGCTCGGATTTTTGTGCCGGAGCCACCAGTCTTCGCCCAATCTGTAGGCGCGCCAGAAACCGGCAGCGAAACCACAGTCTCGCTGGTGACAGCGGATACCGATTCGCGCGAGGTACTCTTTGCGTGGCCTGCTGACTAGCTGGTGAGGCTACTAGCTCTCGCCGCGTGCGGCCTCGCCCGGCTGTAATTCGACTACGAGCAGGCCATCGTCTGCCAGGTCGGCCGCAAAATTATGCGCGCTCTTCGCCGGCACGTAGGCAATGACTGCGTTCGATGTGCCCGCGTGTGCCGAACGCCCCGCTACGGCACCGCGGACCGTGACTAGCTCGGCGAGTTTTTCTGCCGAGTCCAAGCCGTAGATATTGGCTAGGGAGGACTGTGATTGCAAAAGGATGGGGAAGAGCTCCGCGCCGCGATGCGAGCGCAGGAAACGGGTGAACTTTTCTACCCGCTGGGTTTCTTCCTCATAAAAGGCCATCCATTCCGTAGCGGCGCTGATGCTCGGGTGTCCCTCCTCGCCGTAGACCTTGTGGACGGCCTTGAGCCAATCGAGGACGCGCTGTTGGGCGTCTGGAAGCAAGCGCAGCGAATCGGTGCCAAAGGAATGGCAGGCATCATCAATAAAGCGCTCCCGCTGGCGGATATCGGCGATGGCCTTTTCTTCCTGCGCGGAAAAATCTTCCGGCACCGCCACCGCGAAGGCAGCTATCTCGCGACCAACAAGGTGCGGTGCGTGGGTGACAGAACCGTCGGCGTAATCCATGATGCATACGCCCTCACCCGTGCTGCGCAGAGCCGCGCTATGGCGGGCACGCAAAGGCGGCCGCGCACCAAAGGTAGTAACGGCCTGGGTGCATACATCTGCCACCCGGGCCCTTAGCGGCGCATCCAGGTCCGCATCAGCCCCCATGAGTGCCAGCGCTACCGCGACGTCCGCGGCGGCATCCGCACCCAAACCAGCACCTTCCGGAATGTCGGAGGCGATGGTGATATCCGCACCGGCTGTCTCACGAGAGAGCAACTGGCGGTTAATCATCGTGTGGACAATGCCACCCACGCGGGCAGCCAGCCCTCCCTCCGGAGCCGGCGGAATGATTGGCTGGCCCTCTGCATCCGTGGTGGGTTGTTGCGCTGTTGCCAGCTCTGCGAGCGCTTGCAGGCTTATCGAATCATGGGCAGGCTCACCTTCTGCCGGGTGAAAATGTACCGCTACCACGCCATCGGTGCGCGAGCTTACTGCCGCAGCGGCACGTAGCTTGTCCACGCACATGGCAACAATGCCGCCGAAGTGGTCAATGTGTTCACCAATAAGGGACCACGTTGCCGGCGCGCTAGCGGTATGAGTTGGAGCGCTGCCCGTGAGATCAGTATGTGCTTGGGCGGCGCGCTCGGCTACAGGCTCTGCAGGCGTTGACCACAGTGGCATGGGTGCTAAAGCTCCTTTTCCAGGTTCTGGGACCAGTAGTCTTCGTTGCTACTCGCACGCGGCGGTGCGCTTAAAGCAACGAATGCCCGCCATCTTTTGGTGCGGCGGCGGGGAATACGACATGGAATCGTATAAAAGAAATGTGCTGCCCCACATTCTAGCGGGCATCGCTTAGACGGCGTGGGTAGTGTGGACACAAACCATACCAGCGGCAGCGATCAGCCGGTGCCGCTGGCGCTACGACTGAGAGGATAGTTTTATGAGCGATGCAGACCAGAAGTGGTTCTTCGATCCAACCACCAAGGAAGTCAGCCAAGGCAAGACCTCTGGCTGGGAAAACCGAATGGGCCCGTATGACACCCGTGAAGAAGCAGAAAACGCTATCGAGATTGCCCACGCCCGCAACGATGCGGCAGATGCCGCAGACAAAGAAGATGACTGGAAGTAAATAACCTCCAGCCATCTTTTCTACGCCGTGTTTCCCGGTAACTGCCCGGGAAGCGCGGCTACTTTAGCTTCTTACGCAGCGGCTTAAACGCCGCCTTGATGTCTTTGAAAGACTCGGCGTAATCATCCAGCGCCTTCAGCCCGATGGTGCGCTCGCGCTGATAGAGCAGACCGTAGCCAAAGGTATTTTCCCCACGGCGGCGAGCGGAATCTGCCAGTTCGAGCAGCTTATCGCGCGAGGTCACGGAATCTTGGAAATCACCGAGCACCGACTGCATCTGCTTGCAGGCCTTATAGAGACGCTTGGTCTTAAGGTTGGTGGCAGAACCAGCTGCTTCTGCTGCATAACGCAGCTTCTTTGCAGCCTTACGCATATCGTGGAAATAGTCCTCGCGCTCGTGTAGGGACAGCTCCGGGTTATCCCAATTCTCTACGGCCTTCTTATGGCGCTTGACCAGCTTGTTATAGGCCTTTTCAAGGTGTTGCGCCATCACGGTGTCCATGTCCGCGGACTTGTCCTTGGACTTCTTCTCTGGCTTCTTTTTGGCCTTCTCTGCAGCAGCCGCGTTATCCTCGCGGGACTCGGAAGAAGCAGCGCCTTCCTCCGTAGAGGACTGTTCTTCCGTCTGCTCCGCATCATCATTTACCGGAGCGGATTCTTGTTGCTTATCGGCCGTTGGCGGATCCGCGAGCAAGCGGTCGAGCGACTCCAGCAGCTCGAGGTAACGCTCGGAATCAAGGGCGGCGATAACGCGACGGTGCGCACGGCGGTAGGCGGTGCCCATATCCTGCGCAATGTGCTCGCGGGTGGAATCATCCAAGGTGTCAGAATCTTCGGACTCCAACAGCTTCTGCCAGCGCTCTTCAACAACCTCCGCATCGCGAGCAACCCCCAAAATGCCAGCGAGCTCCTTCAGATCGGCTTCAATTTTTTCGATTTCTGGTCCGACCACGATGCCATGGAAGGTCTGAAGGTGGCTGCGCAGCTCGCGGGTAGCTACACGCATCTGATGCACCGAGTCCCACTCATCGCGGCGAACACGTGGATCATAATCAACCAGCTTGTCGCGGTTAGCTTGCAGTGCGGTGATCACGGCGGCGGCAGGGGAATCCGGGTCCACGTCCGGCGATACCAGGGCCGGGGGAAGCGGGGCGTTGGCATAAGAATCACCCAAGGCCGATTTCAGCTTGGATGGGGAAGAAGATACGCGTGCACCGGCACCGATGAGAAGAGAGGTAGCACGGCGAATGAACTGCGTTCCTTCCTCGGTACCAGGTAGCTCACCTGCGAGCTCTACTTCCCATTCGCGCCACGACTGTTGCTCGCCGCCGGGAAGGAAGGAAAAGGCGGTGACATGGTCATCGCAAAACTCTGCCACTGGCTTATTATCGGCATCTGCCAAGACCATCTCGGTGCGCTTGTTGTCTACCTGAGCAATTGGGGTGAGGTCGTTGTGGCGGACAATGGAGCGAACCTGATGGAGCAGCTCGCTAGGAACTTCATAGCGGCCATCGACAGGCTCTCCCAATTCTGCGTGGATTTCGGTACGGCCAGCCTCGCTAGGGATCTTGATATGCCAGCCATCATCATTTCCTCCGGTGCGGCGGCGGAGGGTGACCTTAGCGTGGGTGAGGCGGAGGTCTTCAGTGTCGTAGTAGATGGCCGAAAGTGCGTGGTGGCGCGTGTCTGCGACGCGGTCAACTCCCTCAAGGCGGGTCAGTTCAGGGAGCTGAGTGGACTCGGCTACGGAGAATTTCGCTTCAACTTCGAGAAAAGACTGTGTAGACATTCACGTACCTTCTACTTTCTAGACCTAATCAATCTCATCGGTGATCTTACCTGTAATGACCTCGTTGCGGTGCCATACTCTGCCCCCGTTCGCTAGCAGGGAACGGGGGCCAAGAACCGTATCAAACAGGGGAAATTACCGTGTAATTTCTGGAACTGAACCGAGCCCTGAGGCGTCACCTCCCAAGTGAGATTTATCGGCAGCGGCAATGCCATCGTTGATGCCGTGCAGACTGTTCATTGATAGCGACATCTCTGTGAGATTGGGAAAGAGGCGGTTGCGGGTATCGATGGCGTGATCGGTGCGTGCTTGCAAAGCGGGAAGGGTTTGGGTGGCTACAGCCTCTGCATGGTGAGAGCAATACTGAGACTCACGCAGGTTTTCAGCAATTCCGTCCTCATTGGCTTGGGTGAGCAATTCACCGATGCGGGCGGCATAAGACAGGCGGAAGCTGCGGCGATATGCGGCAGTGGAATTAGTAGCGCGGGCGATTTCCGCGCCATCGCCGTTACGCATAAACCAGTCGCATTGGCGGTTGAGGGAGGCAAAGAGGTCGGCGCAATGGGCGGCGTCGGCAGGAGCACCGATGACACAGGCTAGGCCTTTGTCATGGATGAGGAGCGTGGTGCATCCATTGGCGTCAGAAATGGTGCTGAGCAGGGAAGCCTGGTGCTTGATATAGGGCGGGTGGATGTGCACGCGGTGGGAAATGAGATTGGGGAGCTCGGAAGTAAGCAGATCCTCGATGCGATACTTCTGTTGCAGGGACTGCGCCTTAGAAATCAGAACCTCGGCCTCGTCTTCAAAACTGGTGGACTCAGCCTTGCGTAAAAGTCCTAGGACCTTTGCACGAATTTTGCGTTGTTTATCGCTAAGCCCGTCTTCTCGCAAGGATTCGCCAAAGGCCAAAAGTTCAGTATCGCGCAGCCTAGGAAGGTGAATTAGCTCTTTCATAATGGCGCGCAGCTTATCGCGCGGAATGAAATTTTCGTCCGGCGGAGCCATTTGTAGCCAAGCCTTGCGTAAGGCAGGGGAGGTAATCCGTGCCGGCACATGGGGGCTAGCACGGTAGATAATGGGGTAAGCATGCGGGCCTAAGACGTGCTCTAAATCCGCCGGTGCCCAACCATGTTGCGCGGCGGTGATGAGGCGTTCGATTACGTGAGCAGAAAGGTCATCGCAGTGGGTGGTCATAAAACTTCGTCCTTTAAAAGGTGTACGTGTGTTCGCTTGCTTCCTCAGCAAAGCATGCACATCAGTAGGCCCGTGAAGGAAAAGCCCCCGCTTGATACCCCCTAGATACTCTTGCGACCTGCGCATTTCGCCCTGGAAAAACTGTCGCATGAACTGCACATCCCTCGGAGGTGAGCCGGTAAGGTCTAAGGCATGAATAGCCAACACGAATTTGTCCTACGAACCGTTGAGGAACGCGATATCCGCTTTATCCGCCTGTGGTTTACGGATATTTTGGGCGCCCTTAAATCCGTGGTCATGAGCCCATCCGAGCTGGAATCGGCCTTTGAAGAAGGTGTTGGCTTCGATGGTTCTTCCGTGGAAGGGTTCTCTCGTATCTCTGAGTCTGACACCATCGCGTTGCCAGATCCCTCCACCTTCCAGATTCTGCCCTTTGATATGGATGAGCCGGACCTGCAATCGGCCCGCATGTTCTGCGATATCGCGCAGCCGGACGGCCAGCCCTCCATGGTGGATCCGCGCCATATCCTGCGCCGCCAGGTTACCGAGGCCGCCAATGATGGATTTACCTGCATGGCCTCGCCAGAAATCGAGTTCTACCTTTTTGAGCGTGGCCGCGAACTCACGGACTTGGTACCGACCGATAATGGTGGTTATTTCGACCAGGCTACTCATGATACCGCCCCGCTTTTCCGTAGGAAGGCGATGCTGGCGCTGGAATCACTGGGAATTGCCACGGAGTTTAGCCATCACGAAACCGCACCGGGGCAGCAAGAAATTGATCTGCGCCATGCGGACGTGCTGACCATGGCTGATAACATCATGACCTTCCGGCACGTAATCAAACAGGTGGCAACCAACTCCAACGTGCGCGCCACCTTCATGCCTAAGCCTTTCGAGCATCTGCCAGGCTCCGGCATGCACACCCACTTGAGCCTTTTTGAAGGCCAATCCAATGCCTTCCACGATCCGGACGATGAATTTTCCTTATCGCAGACTGGCCGACAGTTCATCGCCGGAATCCTGGAACACTCCACGGAGATGTCCGCCATTGTTAATCAGTGGACAAATTCCTATAAGCGCCTGATGTTTGGCAACGAGGCACCGGGTTCAGCAACCTGGGGTGTGTCTAATCGCTCTGCGTTGGTCCGCGTGCCCACCTACCGGCTTACTAAGGAAGATTCCCGCCGGGTAGAAATTCGTTCCATTGATGCCTCCATGAACCCGTACTTGGGTTATGCGGTGCTCTTGGCAGCCGGTCTGCGAGGAATCCGGGAAGGCTACGAACTCGATGATCCAGCTGAGGACGATGTCCACCAGCTCACCCGCCGCGAACGCCGGGCAATGGGATATAAGGATCTGCCCACCAGCCTGGACCAGGCTTTGCGCGAGTTTGAAAAATCCGAGTTCATGGCGGAGGTGTTGGGCGAGCACGTCTTTGAGTTCTTCCTGCGCTCCAAGTGGGATGAGTGGCATCACTATCAGAGCCAGATCACCACCTTTGAGCTGCGCAATAACCTGAACTTCTAGGAGAATAATGCGTCCTGCTGCTGTACCTTCACCGGCCACGCTTGGCCTTACCCGCCCGCATGCTGCTTCGGATATTGAGCAGCTGGGCTGGAATAACCCTGAATCGGTCAATCTTTTGTGGACCCTTGCGGCCGTGGGGGATCCAGACCTGGCCCTCAACAATCTCATCCGCATCTATGAACAAGTCCCAGAGCTCGATGAGGCTGTGCGCGCCAATGAAACGGTGCGTGTGCGCCTTTTTGCCCTGCTGGGTGCTTCGACCGCCTTTGGTGATCACCTCGCGGCAAACCCTGAGTTGTGGCGAGAGCTAGAAAAGCCCCTCCCACAGCCCGAAGAGATGCTGCAGAGCCTGCTCGGCGCCGTCGATGCCCAGCCCGCGGAATTTGCTCAGGATATTGATCGGCCCGATCCGGCGCGTGAGGATCTTAGCGCGCCGGGCACCTACCGCGCCGGCGAGGGAGAGCATAAGCAGGCGCTGCGCACGACCTACCGCACGTTAATGATGCGCATTGCCGCTTGCGATGTGGCCGGTACCTTCCATGCACGCAAGGGCCAGACCACACCCCAGCCGGAGGTAGGATTCCGCCAGATTACGGCTCTGACCACCGCGCTTGCCGACGCTGCCTTAACCGCCTCCCTCGCCTGCGCTGTGCGCACCATCTACGGGGACGAGCCTGTAGACGCACAACTAGCAGTCATGGCGATGGGAAAGTGCGGTGCGGGGGAGCTGAACTATATCTCTGATGTGGACGTCATTTTCGTCGGCAGTGAGGCAACCCCACGGGCAATACGCCTGGCGGCGGAGTTCAATCGCATTGGCTCCACCACCTTCTTCGAAGTAGATGCGAATTTACGCCCAGAAGGAAAATCGGGTGCTTTGGTGCGCACTTTGGAATCACACGTTGCCTACTACAAGCGGTGGGCGGAGACTTGGGAATTCCAGGCGCTCCTGAAAGCGCGCGCCATGACCGGTTACCTACCACTGGGGCAGGACTATCTGGATCAGATCCGCCCGATGGTGTGGACGGCCTCCCAGCGCGAGTCCTTTGTAGAAGACGTCCAGGCCATGCGCCGCCGCGTGTTGGCTAATGTTCCTGCAGAACTCAAGCATCGCGAGCTGAAGCTGGGCGTGGGTGGCCTGCGTGATATTGAATTTGCAGTCCAGCTCTTGCAATTGGTGCACGGGCGTTCCGATGAAACGCTTCGCGCATTATCCACAGTGGATGCGCTGGAGGCATTGGTTTCGGCAGGGTACGTCGGACGTGAGGACGGCACCCAGCTCATTGAAGCCTATGAGTTTTTACGCTTGCTTGAGCACCGATTGCAATTGGAGCGCTTCCGGCGAACGCACACGCTGCCCGATAGCGATGATGAAGACGGGATGAAGTGGCTAGCACGCATCGCCGGTTTCTACCCGCAGGGCACTCAATCCGCAGCCGAGCGCATGCTTTCGCACCTGCGCCGGATTCGCCTGCGCATCTCCGAGCTGCATTCGCGCCTGTTTTATCG
Organism: Corynebacterium sp. LaCa_205; assembly: GCF_057458085.1. Taxonomy (NCBI): domain Bacteria; kingdom Bacillati; phylum Actinomycetota; class Actinomycetes; order Mycobacteriales; family Corynebacteriaceae; genus Corynebacterium; species Corynebacterium sp. LaCa_205. Next base: position 1,684,353 of record NZ_CP190931.1, on the reverse strand, counting down.
GCCGCTTCTTAATTCTGTGGTCACCATGTCCGCCGATGAGCTGAAGCTCTCGCCCGAGGCCGCCAAGCTGCAGCTGGCCGCGCTGGGTTATAACCACCCGGACCGCGCATTCGAGCACCTGACTTCTCTGGCGGCAGGAACCTCACGCAAAGCACGCATCCAGGCGATCTTGCTGCCCACCTTGATGGAATGGCTTTCCGATACCGCAGACCCAGACATGGGCCTGCTGAACTATCGCAAACTTTCCGAGGCTGCGAACGATAGGTCGTGGTTCTTGCGCATGCTGCGCGATGAAGGAATTGTGGGCCAGCGGCTCATGCACATCCTGGGCACGTCACCGTTTACCTCGGATCTGATTATTAGCGCGCCGGATTCGCTAAAGCAGCTTTCCGACGGCGCCACTGGCCCCAAGCTACTGGAAACCAAGCCCGAGCAGGTCTCCAAAGCACTGGTTAATTCCAGCAAGCGCCACGCCGACCCAGATAAGGCGGTGGCGGTGGCTCGCTCGCTGCGCCGGGTAGAGCTTGCCCGCATTGCTAGTGCGGATTTGCTGGGCTTTATGCCGGTCAAGCAGGTGTGTTATGAGCTATCTACCATTTGGGATGCCGTGCTGGAAGCTGCCCTTCGCGCCGAGGTGCGGGCATGGCGCCTAGCCAACGAGGATGCGGAGCCACCAGCGCGCATTGCCGTCATTGGCATGGGCCGGCTGGGAGGCATGGAGCTGGGCTTCGGTTCAGATGCGGACGTGCTCGTGGTCGCAGAACCCGCCGAACAGGATGCTGACTCTGCTGCAGAAGGGGAGGCAGTGAAGTGGGCCATCGGGATCGTCGATAAGCTCCGGCGCCGCTTGTCTAAACCCTCGGGAGACCCGCCACTGGATGTCGACTTAGGCCTGCGTCCCGAAGGTCGCTCCGGTGCGGTGGCGCGCACTATCTCCTCCTATGAGCGTTACTACCGCGAATGGGGCGAGTCCTGGGAGCTACAGGCTTTATTGCGCGCGGCCTTCGTTGCTGGGGATAAAGAGGTAGGCGAGCGCTTTATTTCCATGGTGGATAGCTTCCGCTATCCAGAAGGCGGCGCCAGCGCATCTACCATTCGCGATATTCGGCGCATGAAGGCACGTGTGGACAATGAGCGCCTACCGCGCGGCGCGGACCGCAATACTCACACCAAGCTTGGCCGCGGTGCGCTAACCGATATTGAATGGACCGTTCAGCTACTGACGATGATGCATGCCCACGAGTACGCCGAACTCCATGATCCGTCTACGCTGCGCGTGCTTGATGCTTTGGAAGAAACCGCTATCCTTTCCGCCGGGCAGGTATCTGACCTTCGCGAAGCCTGGCTTATGGCTACCGACGCCCGCAATGCGCTAGTGCTTGTGCGCGGCAAGCGCGTGGACCAACTGCCTGGACCTGGCCCGCAGCTGGCCCAAGTAGCCGGTGCCGCCGGATGGGCACCGGAAGATAACCAGGAGTTTTTGGAACACTATTTGAAACTAACCCGGCATGCCCGCAAGGTAGTCGATGAAGTCTTTTGGGGCGAGGAGGAATCCTTCGAGCATTCTTAGAGTTGCCCTTGAAAATCCCCGGTGTGAGCACTGCGGCCTTACTTTTTGCACTGCCGGACTCTAGAGTGGGATGGGAAAGAGGAAGGACTGGCTAGTTATGTCTTTTAAGCTGCAACTTGATGTGGATAACGCCACGGTAGGCGAGCTATCCGCATTGCTTTCCGCTGCGCGTGCCGCGGGCGTGCGCGACGGCGACGCCCTGCACCTTGATGGCACCACAGTGACCATTGAGGTCTCCACACCCCGGGAACAAAAACCCACACCGCCGAGCCCGGAATCAACGCCGCAAAATTCCCGCCAAACCCCTCGCTCATGGGGCCGCGCCGACCGCATAGGGGAGGCCACCATTCGCTCCATCATTGATGCCCTCAATGATCGCGGCGAAAACCAGCGCGGCAATGACTACGGTTCTTTTAGCGATGGCGCTGGTTTCCATGGCTAAAATCAGTGGGGCGCACCGCCGCAAGCTCATCTATCTGTGGGTCTTTGTGGCCGTGGCCGTCATCGTGGCCATCGCAGTAGGGGTATGGGCAACCAACCGCGACAATCCACCCAAAGGGACAAAGACCGTGGGCGAGGCCGTGGCCGGTGGCGTAGTCCAAGAAGACGTTCCTGCGCAGGTCAATGGTGCCTTTAAGGACGATAATTCCACCGATGCTAACCGGGTGACCTCCCTAGCTAAGGCATTGGGCATTCCCCTAAAATCCGTCCCGCGAGATATTACCCAGACCGAAAACGGTAAGTCTGATGTGCGCGTGTACCTTGAGCGTGAGCTGAGCAGTGCAGTGGAAGCCGGTGACATCAGCGAATCCGATGAAAAAGCGGTTCTCGTGGCCTTTGAGCGAGGCCTTGTTATGCCGGCTAGCGATGGCATCGTCGCAGAAAGCTACCCGGCAAACTAACCAGTCTTTACCGTGCAAGTTGGGGACGAAAATCCAGGAAACCCGCAGCTGCGAGGCATCGCCTTGGCAGTAACTCTTCCTAAGGTAAAACATCACAAATTGGTAACGGGCATAGTGCTCGGTGCCGAAGCCTTTGGAGGAGACTATGACTTTCAAGTCCACGCTATCGACCGCGGTGGGAGTAATCGCCGCCATCGCCATCCCCATCACCGGTGGGGTAGGAGTGGCCTATGCCGTCAATACCGTGCCGGCCGATACCATCGCCCAATCACTTCCCACTGGTGAACTGGCTGGCCACCTGAAAAACTTTGGTGCGGAAGCTACACGTGAAGACGCGCTGCGCATATTGGATGAGCTGAATTAGTCTAGAGGCCATGCTGATTGATGCCCTAAGCCTGAAATTTAAGCCCGATGACTACAGGGCAAAGCTGCCGGTTTTCGATTACTTGGCCGACCTAGGAAGCTTTAAGCTGCGGAGGCCGGTAACCGTCTTCGTGGGGGAAAACGGCATTGGTAAATCTAGTTTGCTCGCCGGTGTGGCCAGTGATTTGGGCTGCTCTCCCGAAGGCGGACGGATGGACGATCCCGATGAAATCGTTCCCCGCAGCCCCATTCGCTGCGTCACGGATAAAGTCATCCAACGCGCCTATTTCCTACGCGCTGAAAAACACGAGCATCTGATTGCACGCGGAGATTCATCAGACGAACGCGCAGGCCGCTCCACCTTGTCCCAGAACGTAGATTTATCTCGCCGCTCGCACGGACAATCCGTCTTCGACATGCTCTATGAGCACATCAATGGCCAAGGCGTATATGTCCTTGATGAGCCAGAATCGGGTCTTTCCGTTATCCGGCAGCTGGTCCTAGTGGGGGAAATAGCCCAAGCGGTTGACCGCGGCGCGCAGATAATCATCGCCACGCACTCGCCAATTCTTTTGGCCTGCCCGGGGGCAGACATTGTGGAACTAAACGATACTGGCTTTGAACGCATCGCCTTCGATGAGGCGGAAGCCGTGGCGGCTACCCGTGAGCTTTTAGCGGATCCTGAAGGAACCATCCGCTTTATTGTCAACCCCGAGTAACCAAGCTCTGGCCTTTAAGAAACCTCCACGATGGTAACAGAAGGCCCATCCTCGCCAGCGCGGCGCCGCAGGAAGTGGGTGACTACCACACCAATCATGCCGACCACCCACACGGCTAGCACCGCCGCGGAGGCTGCAGTGAAATCCGGCATGGAGTAGTTAGGGGCAGCAGAGGAATGGTCCAGCACCATGCCGAAGAGCTGAGCGCCCAGCATGCCGGAGGTAAACCCGCCCATATTGCCCAGGCCCGTAGCAGTGGCCACCACGGATCGATCCATGCGCTCGCGCACGATATCGAAGCCATAGTTAGCCGTCGGCGTGCAGAGCGCGGTAACGAAGGACACCACCAAAATCGCGGCCAGACCACTGTCGGTGCCGAAGGTAAAGAAAATGAGCCAGGTCAGAACGTGGACCGCTACAAAACCCAGGCTGAGCCACGGGCGAATATGCTGTGCGCGGGAGGAAATCTTGCCGTGCAATGGGCCGACGAGGACCAAAAATACCGCCAACAAGGTAAGCACCAGGCTGGACTTCGCCTTGGATAGCTCCATTCCTTGGGTCATCATGGGCATTCCCCAGAGCATGACAAAGACGATGAGCGGGAGCATACCGATGTAGTGAATGAAGTAGGCCTGCCATGCCACTGGGGAGCGGAATACTTTCTTCAGGCGCGCCGGGATGCTGGTGGCCTGAGAGTTGGGCGGTTCTTTTTCCGTGGGGATAATGCCCAGCTTTTCCGGTGAATCTGCCACCGCCACAATCGCGGCGATGGCCACGAGAATGCCCACCGCACCAAGGGTAACGAAGGCGGCGGTCCAGCCGGCTGCGCCCAGTAACCACAAGAAAGGCACCGCGGAGATGAACTGGCCCATCTGCCCTAGCGACGAGGTTACCTGGGTAAACATAGGCGTGCGGTGCAGCGGGAACCAATAGGGCAGGATGCGCATTACGGAGAGAAACGCCGTGGCATCGCCCGCGCCAATGAGCACGCGGGCTGCGATGGCTACGCCATAGCTAGTAGTAAAACCCAGCACTACCTGGCCGATGCCCATGATGACGGCGCCGACTACCAAGAGCAGGCGTGGGCCAAATTTATCGATCAATATGCCGGTAGGAATTTGGGCTAAGGCATACACGCCCAGCTGCACGGAAGTAAAAACAGCGATACGGCCGGCATCAACATCGAAGCGCTCAATAGCGTCCAGGCCGGCAACGCCAAAAGAGGTACGGCCAGTAATCGCTACGAGGTAGACCGCCATGGCGGCCACCCAAATGCCTAAAGCTTGAGTGGTAATGACTTCTCTGGGATTCGGCTGCGACATGGCTGATACCTTACGCCTTAACTACTAAGATTCTTTTGTGTGAAGTATATTTCGACCCGCGATACCGCCCGTCAGCCCGCATCTTTTACGGATATTCTCCTTGGCGGGCTTGCCCCCGATGGAGGTTTGTACCTGCCAGAGAGCTACCCGCAGTTGGATTTCGCCACTTTAAATTCATGGCGGACGCTCCTTGCGGATGAAGGCTATGCGGCACTCGCGGCCGAGGTGCTCAAGCTTTTCATTGACGATATTCCAGCGCAAGATATCGAGGATATCGCCGCCCGGGCCTATACCAGCCCCAAGTTTGCACACCCCGAGATCGTCCCCGTTACCGAACTGGGGGAGGGCCTTTTTATCGGGCACCTTTCTGAAGGACCTACTGCGGCATTTAAAGACATGGCCATGCAGCTTTTGGGGGAGCTTTTTGAATATGAGCTCGCCCGCCGCGGTGAGACGCTGAATATTTTGGGCGCTACCTCTGGTGATACGGGTTCTTCAGCAGAGTATGCGATGCGAGGTCGCCAGGGCATTCGCGTTTTTATGCTCACCCCGGCCGGCCGCATGACGGCCTTCCAGCAGGCACAGATGTTTGGCCTGGATGACCCGAATATCTTCAATATCGCCCTTGATGGCGTCTTTGATGATTGCCAGGATGTGGTCAAGGCGGTCTCGGGAGATGCCGACTTTAAGTCCACCTACCGTATCGGTGCGGTCAATTCCATTAACTGGGCGCGGCTTATGGCCCAGGTGGTCTACTACATCTCCTGCTGGCTGAAGGTCACCGACAATGCCGAGCAGAAGGTTTCCTTCAGCGTTCCTACCGGCAACTTTGGCGATATCTGCGCCGGCCACATCGCCCGCCAGATGGGGCTTCCCATCGATCGCCTCATCGTGGCTACCAATGAAAATGACGTGCTAGATGAGTTTTTCCGCACCGGAAACTACCGTCCGCGCCCTGCCGCAGAAACCGTGGCTACGTCTTCGCCGTCGATGGATATCTCGCGTGCCTCTAATTTTGAGCGGTTTGTGTTCGACTTGCTCGGCCGCGATGCAGCCCAAGCAGCGGAGCTTTTTGGCACGAAGGTCAAAGAGGGCGGTTTCAGCCTCAACCAAGAGAAGATCGCCGCCGCCGGTCAAGAGTACGGATTCCTATCCGGCTCCTCCACCCACGCCGATCGCCTCGCCACCATCAAAGACGTGCACGAGCGTTTCAACTACCTGGTGGATCCGCACACGGCCGATGGCATTAAGGTCGCCCGCGGGGCGCAGCGCGAAGGCTTGGAGACGCCCATCGTATGCTTGGAGACTGCACTGCCGGTGAAGTTTGCAGAGACCATCACAGAGGCCACTGGCTCTGCCCCCGAGCCGCCTGAGCGTTTTGCTGGCATTCTCGATACTGAGCGGCATGTTAAGGACTTGCCCAATGATGCTGCGGTGGTCAAGGATTACATCACCACGTCGATTCAGAAAACGGAGGTTTAGCTCATGGCCCTAGAAAATTTTGCCGGCCCGGAACACTACACCGAGTTTGACCCAGAAAAGTTCATCCGCGATCTCAAGGCCCAGGCGGAGATGGCTAAGGATGAAGACGCTAAGGACGACGCCGGGGATGCGGGCGCGGATAGCAACTAGCGTTGGTGCAGTCTGCACGGCCGTGCTCCTCGCGGCCTGCAGCCCGATTCGGGGTGGGGAAGAACCAAGTTTTTCTGCCCTGTCTTATAAAAACCTCATTCCTAATGAGGTCTATTCCCCGGCCGTGGCGCCTATCGCGCCGGGCACGGCTCTTGAGCTCTCCGGCGATGACCCGCAGCCAGGCGCTTATTTCCAGTACCACTCTTGTACGGCGGCATGGTCATTTACGCTTGCCGACGCCCGCACCATCGCCGTTACCGCCGGCCATTGCGGCAAACCTCACGATAAGGTCTGGGCTGGCTTTGCCGACGGTGAGTTCAAATACCCCGCCGAGCCCATTGGTGAGGTCATTTATTCTGATATCTACGCCGAAAAGAGTTATGACCTCGACGTAGCTTTTATCGAAATCACCGGCAGTGCTGATTACTATGTCCCCAGGGAAGTGGACAATACCGTCGCCACCTCGCTGGCTCATCTGCCACAGAAGGTGTGCAAGCTGGGCGTGGTTACTAATGAGACGTGTGGATCGCTATCCCATGATGCGGAAATTGCGCAGCTTACCTGGCAGGACCGCCAGTGGGATTCGCTTGCTGCACGGGCACATGTGTGCAGTACCAATGGCGATTCGGGCGGGCCGGTCTATGGCGAGGTAGAAGGCAAACAGACCATCGTGGGCGTGGTCTCTGGGACGACGCAATCTCTCGAAGAAGGACGCTCCTGCGAGAACACACAGACGGATATGGAGCTGACTTTCACCTTGGCTACCGATATTCACCGGCTTGCCAAAAAGGTGTTGGGCCCGATGGCCTAGATCGGCGGCACTGGTCTACGCTAGGTGGCATGCCGACTCCAGATTTCATTGTTCAGCTGCGCGAAAAGATTGGCCACGATCAGATCTTCGTGCCGGCCTGTAGCGCCATTATCCTCCGCGATGTGCCCGCAGACGCCGCATTGTGGGAGGTTCCTTCCGTGCTCCTAGTCAAGCGCTCCGATAATGGTGCGTGGACACCGGTGGAAGGAATCTGTGAGCCGGGCGAGGAAATTACCACCACTGCGCTGCGAGAGGTCAAAGAAGAAGTCGGACTCGAGGCCAAGGTGGAAGCGCTTTTGGGCGTAGGGCAAACCGGCCCAGTGACCTATCCCAATGGCGATGAGTGCACCTTCATGGGAACGGCGCTGCGTGTATCGGTAGCAGAGGGCGCAGAGCCGGTCATTAGTGATGAAGAAAATACCGAGGCGGATTGGTTCTCGGTGGCGAAGCTTCCCGATAGCGTTTCGCGCCGCCACCGCCTCATGATTGCTGACGCAGTAGCCCAGATGAAACATCCCCGCGGCTTTGTTCCACGTATGGGCTGGATGAAGCGCAGCGAGCAACCAGGGCTTTAGGTCGGCTTTGTTGCGGCGTCGGCAAGCAGCTTGCACAGATGCTGCGGATTGCGGGCGGCGATAAGCTCTTGTGCAATGCAGTCGCGCGCAGTGGCGATGTCTTCTTTATCGCCGCAGGCAATCACCGCAGTATTAATGGTGATGAGGACCTTGCCCTGTCGCGCCAACTCATAGAAAAGCGGGCAATCATCTGCACTCCAGCGCCATGCTGTGGCGTAGAAGTCCCGTGCGCCTTGGCCCAGCCACGACGTCTCCAAGAGCAGGTGCTCGCCGTAGAGATAGATGCCGTTTCGCTGCACGCCGGCGAGTACCTGTCTTACTGCAGTCAGGTCCGCGCATTCCCAAGCGATGAAGGTGATGGGGGAGGAACTATACATCACCGGCGACCGTTGCGGCGCTTCGAATCTTCAAAGCTGGAGTATCGCATAGTGGCTGCTCCTCTTTGCTCCTTTTATTGGCCTGTAGTGATAAGTGGCTCTTCAGGGCCTGTTTCCTTTTTGCCTTCCCATACCCAGCTCAGGAAGCGGGTGGAGCACAGCATCCAGTGTGCGGTGAGGAGAACCGGGATGGTGAGCGCAATGGCGTCGATAAGCTCGGAGCCATTGACCAATGCCAGCTGGTGGCCGCCCATGCTGACGGTTCCCGGCGGGAAGGTGCACGACCACCAGGCAGGGGAATAGGGGACCCACCGAGCTACATTGGGATAGAAGGTAAACATCGCGTAGATGGATAGCGGAATGGCGATGATGAGGGCAGTCAGGCCGTAATAAATGGATACCGGGCCGGGGAAAAGAATCTGCATAGCCGTGGTGGACTGGCCTACCACGCCTAGTGGTACCCAGGCAGTGGCTGATTTCGCGCCGGTAAAATCCACCTTCCCGTGCCATGCGGCCCAGTACACGCGAGCAAAGGTCGGCACCGCCGTTACCAGGGACATGAAGAAAAATATCGTGCCCATTACGTGGTAGAACTGGCCGTAATCGTGAGCCAGCCAACCAGAAACCGAGGCCGAAATCATGGGGCCAACCAGTGGCAGGCCCCAGGTGAACTTCGGCTCGCCATCAAAGCGTGTGAGCTGGATAGCCCACGTGATAACCGTAATTGGGCCACCGATCCAAAAGCCTATGAGGCGGAAAGTAGGAATGTCCGTGAGCCCGGAAAGCGCGGCGCCGAGCGCCAAGATTCCGATGAAAAACATCGACCATTCCGCCATCGTGGTGCGCTCGAAGCTGGGATGGCGGTAGCGCAAGAAACCCGCGGTGAGGACGACAAAGATGACGCACGCAATGGCGGCAAAAATGCCGGCCAGGATCATCATGCCTTCTTCCACGAGTAGGCGCGAAACGATGGAGGTGCCCATGAGGCTGCCTCCCCACGCGGGGCCAGGGGCTGGGAGTTGGCGGAATCTATCAGTCACACCCACATGTTAATTTCTTTCGGTCGGGTTATCAGAATTTTGCTCTCGTTTGGGCTGGTGAGAACTCTCGCTAAGTATGGATTTAGGGGCGGGGGTCAAGCCTAGATCATCTTGTGGCATCGATCGCATCTCGCGGGGTCGGCTTAGAAAAAGCAAGTCCCGAGACCCACTGAAGGTCTCGGGACTGAGCTTTGTAGGCGCGTGCCCTTTCGTCCCCTATAGGACGCTGGCTAGCGCAGCTTTAGCAATCGAAATACATCTCAAATTCCTGCGGGGTCGGGCGCAGGCGAACGGGGTTAATCTCGTTCTCGTACTTGTAGTTGATGTAGGTCTCGATGAGATCCTCGGTGAAAACATCGCCTTCGGTGAGGAAGTCCATGTCCTCCTGCAGGGCCTTGAGGGAAGCCTCGAGGGAGGTCGGGGCCTGCGGGATGGATTCAGCTTCTGCAGGCGGCAGCTCGTAGAGGTCCTTATCTACCGGAGCGTGTGGCTCGATGCGGTTCTTTACGCCGTCGATGCCGGCCATCATCATGGCGGCAAAGCCCAAGTACGGGTTGCCGGATGGGTCCGGAGCGCGGAATTCGATGCGCTTAGCCTTCGGGTTGGAACCGGTAATCGGGATACGGATTGCAGCGGAGCGATTGCGCTGGGAGTAGACCAGGTTAATCGGAGCCTCGAAGCCTGGGACCAGACGGTGATAGGAGTTCAGCGTTGGGTTGGTGAACGCAAGCACAGCACCAGCGTGGTGGAGGATGCCGCCAATATAGTAGCGGGCGATATCGGAAAGACCTGCGTAGCCGGCTTCATCGTGGAACAGCGGCTTGCCGTCCTTCCACAGGGACATGTGGGCGTGCATGCCGGAACCATTATCGCCAGCCAACGGCTTGGGCATGAAGGTGGCGGTCTTGCCCCACTGCGCTGCGGTCTGCTTGACCACGTACTTGAAGGTCTGAATGTCATCGCCCGCGTGCAACATGGAATTGAAGCGGTAGTTGATTTCGTTCTGGCCGGCGCCCACCTCGTGGTGGAAGCGCTCGATGTGGAAGCCTACCTTTTGCAGGTTTTCCACCATGGCGTCGCGCACTTCACCGTGCTTGTCATACGGCGCGGTGGGGAAGTAGCCGCCCTTCAGGCGGGTCTTGTAGCCGGTGTTCGGGGTGCCGTCGAAGTTGGTTTCGCTATCGCGGTTCCACCAACCTTCATCGGAATCAACTTCGTAAAAGCCGTGCTGGACGTCGGTGCCAAAGCGTACGGAGTCAAAGAGGTAGAACTCGGCCTCAGCGCCAAAGTTGCAGGTATCGGCGATGCCGGTGGACTGCAGGTACTCTTCCGCCTTGCGCGCGATGTTGCGCGGGTCGCGGGAGAACGGTTCAAAGGTAAATGGGTCGTGGACGAAGAACTTGATATTCAGGGTCTTGGCCGTGCGGAACGGATCAATATGCGCGGTGGCTGGATCCGGCAGCAGGGTCATATCGGACTCATCGATGGTGGTGAATCCGCGGATAGAGGAGCCGTCGAAAGCGAGGCCGCTTTCGGCATCTTCTACGGTGAACTCTTCTGCTGGGATGGAAAAGTGGTGCTCGGTGCCTGGGACGTCCGTAAAACGGATATCGACGAATTTTACGTCCTCGTCCTGAATAAATTGGACGATGTCCTGCACTGTCTCGAAAGACACGTTTGTCTCCTCGTTGTTGACCGGTGAATTGTCTCTCTATAGCCTACTAGGTTCTCGCCTTAGGCATCGCGATTCCCCTCGTTTCACATCTCACTTTCCGCCCGCTAGATTGGTGAGCATGGCAGATAAGCGTACGTGGCTCGACGGCCCAAATATTCCGGGCGAATACGATGATATGGAAGGCCCCGGTCGCTGGCCGGGAGAAAAGCTGGGTCTTCCGGAGTCCGGACCGGGGTCACTAGCTTCCGTTGGCCGCCGCGCCGGCGCTGTGGCGATTGACTGGATCGTGTGCATGCTCATCGCCAACCTCATCCACATGTTTACTACGGAACTCGGCGGTGTGGCTTTCTTGGGCTACGCCCTCTGGGTCATCATGGGCATCGTGTGTGGTTGGCTCTTTGCTCGCACCCCCGGCATGCTGCTGTTGGGTATGGGCGTGGCGCGACTCGACGTCCCCGGCGCCCGCGTGGGCCTATGGCGCGCGGCGTTGCGCACGGTGCTCACCGGTGTGCTGTTCCCAGCGGCCATGGTTGATGCGGATGGACGCGGAATGCATGACCGCGCCACCGGTACCATCGTTATTCGCTCCTAAGTCGCCCGGATTTTCCGGGCAAGAGAAAATCCCTGCCACACCTCATATGGTGCGGCAGGGATTCGCTTTAGGCGCCCTACTTATTCTTTTTGCGCTGCTGGGCGCGGCGCATGCGGCGGTTCATGCCGGCCATGTTCTGCGCCTGGTGGGGCATTGGACCCTTGGGCATGCCCGGGGTGGTGCCCGGCATGGAATCCATGGCTTCGATTCGGCGGATGTTTTCATAGGTCTCGTTCTTATTGAAGTTGCGCGGCAGCTTCATGACCTTATTGCGCAGCTTGGATACGGGGACCTCGTCCTCGCCGTTGCCTACGAAGATCTCGTAGATGGGAACGCCGCCGGCGATCTTGTCTACGCGCTTCTTAAGCTGGTTGAGGGTAGGGCGCACGCGGTTCTTATTGCCCTCGCACACGAAGATGACGCCGGCATTGCCGATGACGCGGTGGATAAGATCCTGCTGGCGGGTGGCGGCCACGCCGGTTTTGACGGACCAGACGATGCCCACGGTATTGCGCAGCTGCTGCTCGAGTGCCCAGCCCGCAGCACCCGGCTGGTCTTCCACGCGCTTGTACATATCGCGCTCAAGGCGGCGGGTAAATAGGAACATTGCGAGCAGCGCGCCGATGCCCAAGCCCAGGATGAGCATGAACCACTGGCCGTTGAAAAGCGAGCCGATCAGGAAGAAGAGCAAGCCCATGCCCAGGAAGGCGCCCAGCATGATGGGGATAAGCGCCTTATCCTGCTTGCGCTGCATATTAAATGCTTGCCACATTTGGGACCAGGTTTGCTTACGCTGCTGGCGCTTGGCCGCGCGTTCTTGCTTCTTTGCAGCCTTTAGTGCTGCCTTGTCATCTTTCGCCATGGCTCCTACTTTAAAGGTCAATGGGCATGAATGTTAAAACGGCCCACGCGGAAAGCGCAGGCCGTTATGAAAACGTGTGGTTTAGCGGACGGTGGCCGCCGCCGAATTCGCATTAGCCGGAGCCTTGGCCATGCGGGTGGTCACGGGTGTTTCTTCCGATGGGCCGTATTTCTCCAGCAGGGTGGAGGCCTCTTGGGCGGTAGCACCCTGGGAGGTTTCCGCCAAGTGCTTGAGGTTTTCCGGCAGCTCGAAGCCGCGCTTTTCCATGGCCTGCACGTAGAGACGGCCGGCGCGGTAGGACGAGCGCACCAGTGGGCCGGACATGACGCCGCCGAAGCCGAGCTCCTTTGCCAGCTTGGAGTGAGCCACAAACTCCTCTGGGCGCACCCAGCGCTCAATCGGGTGGAAGCGCGGGCCGGGGCGCAGGTACTGGGTGATGGTGATGATATCGCAGCCAGCAGAGCGCAGGTCACGTAAAGCTTCCTCGACCTCTTCCTCGGTCTCGCCCATGCCCAAAATCAGGTTGGACTTGGTAATGAGGCCATAATCATGTGCCTGGCGGATGACGTCCAAGGAGCGCTCGTAGCGGAAGGCCGGGCGGATGCGCTTAAAGATGCGCGGCACGGTCTCCAGGTTGTGCGCGAAGACCTCCGGCTTGGCCTCGAAGACCTCCTCCAGCAGGTCTGGCTTGCCAGAGAAATCCGGGGTGAGGTTTTCCACGCCGGTGTGGGGGTTAAGCTCGTGAATCTTGCGCACGACCTCGGCGTAGAGCCATGCACCCTCATCGGGGAGATCATCGCGGGTAACACCGGTAATGGTGGTGTAGTTAAGGTCCATTTCCCGGATATTTTCGGCTACGCGGCGCGGTTCATCGCGGTCTAGTTCTTCCGGCTTGCCGGTGGCAATATCGCAGAAGTCGCAGCGGCGGGTGCACTTATCGCCACCGATGAGGAAGGTAGCCTCGCGGGATTCCCAGCACTCGTGGATATTCGGGCAACCTGCCTCCTGGCACACGGTGTGCAGGGAGGCCCCAGCCACGCGGGACTTCATGTCCTCATAGCCCGGGCCAGTGCGAACCTGGTTGCGGATCCAGCGTGGCTTTTGTTCGATGGGTGACTCCGCATTCTTCTTTTCAATGCGGAGCATCTTGCGTCCTTCAGGCTTAACAGTCACAAAAACTCACTTTATCGGTTGATGGTGGTGATGGCTAATAGCTCTTCTAGGTATAAGTCGCCGCGGTCACATCCTATTCCGCGCCAGCCCCAAACTAGGGTTCTTGCCGCGCTTGCCGACGCCTCTGTCTAGCCCTTTCATTCGCTAACTTCGTGGGATCAGGGGCTGAGCCAAAGGTGTGGTCGGCGACAATGAGGCGGCCCGAGAGGGCGTCATCAAGCGCCTGCAAAAGCGGTTGGGTGGCATCCTCGAGGCTGACCTGGCGTCCGAGCTCCAGCGATAGGGTGGTGACATCGGCGTCATCGATGCCACATGCCACGATGTGGTCGTAGTATTCCAGCGTATTGCAGCAGTTAAGCGCCAAACCGTGCATGGTCACCCCGCGAGTAATGCGGATTCCAAGAGCGGCAATCTTGCGGTCACGCTTCGGAGCGGAGGGATCCTTGGCTTCGGTAGTGGAAGGAACCCACACGCCCGAGCGGCCATCGATGCGCCCGGCGGTGGTTACCCCCATCTGGCGGACCGTCTGGATGGTGGCCTCCTCGAGGCGGCGGACGTAGTCGACGACGTCGACGGGCTCGGCCAATTTGATAATGGGGTAGATGACCAGCTGGCCTTCGCCATGCCAGGTGATGCGCCCGCCACGGTCAACGGTGATAACGGGCAGGCCGTTATCTGGCATATCTTCCGGTTGGGTGCGCTTGCCGGCGGTATAGATATTGGGGTGTTCGACTACGAGCACCACATCGTCTTGTTCCCCCTTGGCGCGCGCGGCTGCTACCTCGGCCTGGTAGTCCCAGGCCTCCTGGTAGTCCATCCGGCCCAAGAAACGGACCTCTAGTGGTTTATCGGAGGCGCGGATAGAACGCTCGGCGGGGAAGAAAGGATCGCGTGGTGCAGTCATAGACTCAAAGTTTCCTCTGGTGCGGTGGGCAAAGCAAAGCGGGAGGGTGCGCGTGGCACACCCTCCCGCGTGGGGTCGAATTAATCTAGGCCGTTGGCGGATGCATAAGCGGCAGCATCCATGAGCTCGCCGGCCTCATCAACCTCAACCTCGAAAAGCCAGCCCTCGCCGAACGGGTCGTTGTTGATGACAGCGTAGTCATCGTGCACATCCTCGTTAACGGCCTTTACGGTGCCGGTGACAGGGGAGTAGAGGTCAGAGACGGACTTCGTGGATTCGACCTCGCCACAAGACTCGCCGGCGGTAACGGTATCGCCTACCTCCGGCAGTTCGGCGAAGACGACCTCACCGAGGCGGTCAGCAGCCACGGAAGTAATGCCGATGCGCACGGTAGCGCCAGCAACGGCATCGGCGGCAGCGTTGACCCACTCGTGGTCTTCGGAGTAGGAAAAATCTTGAGGAAGGTTAGCCATGGTGATGTGGTCCTTTCGGGCTGGTTGAAAAGATGCTTACTTGTCGCGCTTATAGAACGGCAACGCGGTTACTTCAAAAGGATAGCGCTTACCGCGAATCTCCACCTCCACAGCGGAGCCGGGCTCGAGGTTCGCGCCGGTATTCAGCAGCGCGATGGCCACTGGGTGTCCCAGAGTGGGGGAAGGCTGGCCGGAGGTGACCGTGCCTACCTTCTCATCGCCCACGAAAACCTCGGCACCGGCGCGGGCTGCGCGGCGCTGCTCGGAGGTGAGACCGGTGATCGCTACCTGCGGGCCTTCGGCGGCGCGTTGGCGGACGACCTCGGAGCCGACGAAATCGGCTTCCTTTTTGGCAAAGGCACGGGCCATGCCCGCCTCTACCGGGGTGATGTCGCGGGAGAGCTCGTTGCCGTAAAGAGGCATGCCGGCCTCGAGGCGTAGGGAATCGCGGGCGGCGAGGCCGCACGGCTTGAGGTCGTATTCTGTACCGGCCTTGAGCAGCTCTTCCCACAGCTGCGCGGCATCGGAGTTGTACACAATGAGCTCGAAGCCATCCTCACCGGTGTAGCCGGTGCGCGCGATGATGGCAAAGGTGCGCGCCACCTTACCCATGGTGGCGGCGTAATAGCCGAGGTTGTAGACCTCGTCCTGCTTATTGTCTTCCACCAACGGGACGAGGATTTCTGCGGCCTTAGGGCCCTGGACGGCGATCATGGCCACGTCACGGGACTCGTTCTTCAAGGTGACATCGAAGCTCTCGGCGCGCTTGTTGAGCTCGTCCCACACGGTATCGGCGTTGCCGGCATTCGGGACGACGAGGAATTTATCTTCCTCAAAGCGGTAGGTAATGAGGTCATCGATGATGCCGCCGTCCTCGGCGGTGATCATGGAGTACTTGGCCTTGCCCACCTTGAGGGGCTCAAAGTTGGAGATGAAGGCATAAGACAAGAACTTGCCGGCGTCGGCGCCGTTGACCCAGATTTCGCCCATATGAGACAGGTCAAATAGACCGGCGCTGTTGCGTACGGCGCGGTGCTCGTCTAGCTCGTTCTGGTACTTCAGCGGCATGTTCCATGGGCCGAAGGCCGTAAAGGTGGCGCCGAGCTTCTCGTGCTCGGCATTGAGTGGGGAGGTAAGTAGTTCGGTCATGTTTACTCCTCAGAATCGTCGATATCGAATGCTTCCGGCGGCGGGCAGCTGCAGACCAAGTTGCGATCACCATAGGCCTCGTCGATGCGGCGCACCGGCGGGAAGTACTTGTAGCTGTGGCGCAGGGATTTCACTGGCCAAGCGGCCTTTTCTCGGCTGAAGACAAAGTCCCACGTATCGGCGCTAACGGACTCCGCGGTAAACGGAGCATGGTGGATGACGGAGCCTTCGTAGGACACCTGGCCGTCGATGATTTCTTGGATCTCGGCGCGGATGGTGCGCATTGCCTCGATGAAACGATCCAGCTCGCCCAAGTCCTCGGACTCGGTGGGCTCCACCATGAGGGTGCCGGCCACCGGGAAAGCCAGGGTCGGGGCGTGGAAGCCAAAGTCTACGAGGCGCTTGGCGACGTCCGCGGCGGTGACCCCAGAGGCGTCGGTAAGCGCGCGCAGATCCAGGATGCATTCATGGGCCACCAAGCCAGCATTGCCGGTGTAGAGCACAGGGAAGGAATCTTCCAGGGACTTGGCCAGGTAATTTGCGCCCAAAATTGCGTGGGCGGAGGCTTGAGCAAGTCCCTGCGCGCCGCTCATAGCTAGGTATGCCCAGGAAATCGGCAGCACACCGGCCGAGCCGTACTTGGTACTGGTAATAGGCACGCCTTGCCCAACCGGGGTAGCAGTGGTTGCATCCAGCTGCGGATCCGCGGCATTGGTGGGCAGGAACGGGATAAGGTGCTCGGCCACTGCTACTGGACCCACGCCTGGGCCGCCACCGCCATGCGGAATGGTAAAGGTCTTGTGCAGGTTGAGGTGGGACACATCGCCGCCGAACTGCCCTGGGCGGGCCCAACCGGTCAGTGCGTTCATATTCGCACCGTCAATGTAGACCTGGCCGCCCACCGCGTGGACTTTATCGCAAACATCGCGAACCTCTGGGTCAAAGACCCCGTGGGTGGACGGGTAGGTCACCATGATGCCGGCGATGTGGTTGCCATGCTTGGCAATCTTTTCATCCAAATCCGCCAGATCAATAGAGCCGTCGTCCGCGGTCTTTACCACCACAACGCGCAGGTTAGCCAGCGTAGCCGAGGCCGCATTCGTGCCGTGTGCGGAAGCCGGGATGAGTACTACATCGCGCTCGTTATCGCCATTGGCTACGTGGTAGCGGCGGATGGCCAAAAGGCCGGCCAGCTCGCCCTGGGATCCGGCGTTGGGCTGGATGGAGACCTTGGCATAGCCGGTAATCTCGGCCAACCAACCTTCAATCTCCTCGACCAGTGCGCGCCAGCCAGTGGTTGTCTCTTCCGGGGCGTAGGGGTGGATGCCAGCAAATTCCGGCCAGGAAATCGGCTCCATGGCGGCGGTGGGGTTGAGCTTCATGGTGCAAGACCCCAGCGGGATCATGGTGCGGTCAAGTGCTAAGTCCTTATCAGCCAGCTTGCGCAGGTAGCGCAACATCTGGGTTTCGGAGTGGATGCGGTTGAATACCTCGTGCTGGAGCGGCTCCTGGCTGCGCTGCAGGCTCTTAGGCAGGTCGAAGTCAGCCTCAGTCGCCTCAGCGCCGAAGGCTTGGGCGAGCTTGGCGACGTCCTCCTTAGTCGCCGACTCACCGAAGGACACCGATACCTTGTCCTCACCGATCGCGCGCACGAGGTATCCCTCCTTCTGGAGGTTTTCCTTGATGCTGGTGGCATCCACGCCGGCGACGGTGACTGTATCGAAGAAGTCTTCAGATACCAGCTGCTTTCCGGCATCCTTGACGGATTGGGCGAAGCTGGAGGCAAGCCCATGCACGCGCTGTGCGATAGCCTTGAGGCCTTGCGGACCGTGGTAGACGGCGTACATGGAGGCGACATTAGCTAGCAACGCCTGCGCAGTACAGATATTAGAGGTGGCGCGCTCGCGGCGAATGTGCTGCTCGCGAGTCTGCAGTGCCAAGCGGTAGGCCGGGCGACCATCCGCGTCCTTAGAAACACCGACGATGCGGCCAGGCATCTGCCGCTTGAGTTTTTCTGTAACCGCCATATAAGCAGCGTGCGGGCCACCGAAGAAGAGCGGCACGCCGAAGCGCTGGGAGGAACCTAGTACAATATCGGCGCCCAGTGAGCCAGGGCCTTCCAAGAGAAGCAGGGAAAGCGGGTCGGTGACCACAGCGGCTAGCGCGCCGCGGGTATGCAGCTCTTCGATGAGGGAAGAGGGATCAAAAATGTCGCCCTCGGTGCCGGTGTAGGCAATGACGGCGCCAATGAGGTCCTCGCCTACGAGGCCTTCGCGCAGGTCGACGATTTCCACCTCGAGGTCAATCGCGCGGGCACGCTCCGCGGCGACGGTAAGCACCTGCGGGTGCAGGCGGGAATCGAGCACTACACGGCGGCCCTTCTTTACCGCACGGGACATAAGGCCCACGGCCTCAGCCGCAGCAGAAGCCTCATCCAAGAGAGAGGCATTCGCAATCGGAAGTCCAGTGAGGGATTCAATCATGGTCTGGAAATTCAGCAGCGCTTCCAGACGCCCCTGGGAAATCTCCGGCTGGTACGGCGTATAAGCGGTATACCAACCAGCATCTTCTAGCAGACCGCGGCGGATGACCGCTGGGGTGAGGGTATCTGAAAAGCCCTGACCATAGAAAGGCTTTAGCACAGTGTTCTGGTTGGCGTACTCCCGCAACGTAGCCTGTGCTTCATCCTCCGAGAGTGCCTCAGGAAGCTGAGGCAATTCTGCGGCGCGGATCTTGGAGGGAATGGCGGCATCGACCAGCGCGTCCACGCTGTCGTAGCCTACCTTCGCAAGCATGGTGGCCTGCTCCGTAGAATCCGGCCCTAGGTGGCGGGAGATGAATTCCATGTCAGTGAGACTCCTTAGTGAGGGACAATGGCTATAACCGCCCTAATTATATGTTTAATAATGGGTGAGCCGATCCCCCTTGAGAAACTTTTATGCACCGCATCACTGTCTAAGGTGGCTCCTAAGGCGCTCACCACGGGCTTAGGGGGAACGACCGCGAAAAGCCTCGAATAAAACGGGATGGATGGTTCAGCTAAAGGCGGAACTATCACCCCCACTTGGCACCCCAGACATGGCAAAAGCCTTCCAGCCCCGCAGTAGGGCTGGAAGGCTTTAAGCGGCGATAGAACCTTTAGACTTCGAGGTCTGCCTGGAAGTCCGCGGTCTGCAGGCGATCCTTGATGGTGGTGATGAAGCGGCCTGCGTCCGCACCGTCAACCACCTGGTGATCGTAGGTGAATGGCAGGTAGCACATCTGGCGGATGGCAATGGCATCCTGGCCGTTTTCGTTGACAACCACCGGACGCTTCTCAATGGCTGCGGTACCCAGAATGCCGGCCTGTGGCGGAACCAAGATCGGGGTATCGAGCATGGCGCCCTCGGAACCGATGTTGGTCACGGTGAAGGTAGCACCGGTCAGATCGTTCGGCTTCAGCTTGTTATTGCGGGCCTTATCAGCCAGCTCCGCAATCTGCTGCGCGATCTGCGGCAGGGTCATGTCCTGTGCCTTGTGGATGACCGGGGTGAGCAGACCCTTCGGCGTATCAACAGCGATAGCGATGTTGACGTCCGCGTGGTAGGTCATCTCCTTGGTTTCTGGGTTATAAGACGCATTGACGTTCGGGTGGGAGACTAGGGCCTCAGCGGTAGCCTTCACGATGAATGGCAGGAAGGACAGGTTGGCACCGTGCTTGTCGATGAATGCCTGCTTGTTCTTCTTGCGCATATCCCAGATGGCAGTCATGTCGACTTCCTGCACGTGGGTAAGCTGTGCGGAAATCTGCAGCGCCTCTACCATCTTGGAAGCGGTGATTTCGCGAATGCGGTTAACCTTCTGGGTGGTGCCGATAAGCTCCTGCTTGGCCGGATCCACAGACTTGGTGGACCAACGAGCGCGTGGGGAGTTGTCGGATTGCGCACCAGACTTGGCAGGTGCGTCTCCTTCGCCAGCGGCAGCAAGCACGTCCTGCTTGCGGATACGGCCACCGACGCCGGTGCCCTCAACGTTGTTGAGGTCTACGCCGTGCTTGTCAGCCAGCTTGCGTACCAGTGGGGTGACATAAGGAACGTTGTCGCCGTTGTTGACCTTCGCGGAGGTATTGAGAGAAGAATCCTGCTGGGTTTCCTTCTTGTCCTCTGCCTTTGGCTCCGGCTTCTTATCTTCCTCTGCCTTTGGCTCTTCCTTCTTTTCCTCTTCCTTCTTTTCTTCGGCCTGTGGTTCTGGCTTGGAGTCGGAGGAGGATGCGGTGGCGTTTTCGTCGCCGATGCGGGCGATGACTGCGCCTACCTCGATGGTGTCATCTTCGTCGGCGAGGATTTCTACCAGGGTGCCTGCTACTGGGGATGGAATTTCGGTGTCGACCTTGTCGGTGGAGACCTCGAGCAAAGGCTCGTCTACTTCGACGGTGTCGCCGACGGACTTGAGCCACTGGGTGATGGTGCCTTCGGTGACGGACTCGCCAAGTTCTGGCATTTCCACGTCGGATGCATCGCCGGAGCCGCCGTTAGAAGAGTCAGCCTTCGGCTCTTCCTTCTTTTCTTCGGCCTGTGGTTCTGGCTTGGAGTCGGAGGAGGATGCGGTGGCGTTTTCGTCGCCGATGCGGGCGATGACTGCGCCTACCTCGATGGTGTCATCTTCGTCGGCGAGGATTTCTACCAGGGTGCCTGCTACTGGGGATGGAATTTCGGTGTCGACCTTGTCGGTGGAGACCTCGAGCAGTGGCTCGTCTACTTCGACGGTGTCGCCGACGGACTTGAGCCACTGGGTGATGGTGCCTTCGGTGACGGACTCGCCAAGTTCTGGCATTTCCACGTCGGATGCGTCGCCGGAGCCGCCGTTAGAAGAGTCAGCCTTTGACTCTACCTGAGCTTCTTCTGCTTCTTCCTCGTCCTTGTCAGCGGAGGAGTCGTTGGATGCGGAGCCTGCCTCATCCTCGTCACCGATGATGGCAATGACCTCGCCAACCTCGATGGTGTCATCCTCGTCAGCCTTAATTTCAATAATGGTGCCGGCTACGGGGGAGGGGATTTCGGTATCGACCTTGTCGGTGGAGACCTCGAGCAAAGGCTCGTCTACTTCGACGGTGTCGCCGACGGACTTGAGCCACTGCGTGATGGTGCCTTCGGTTACGGATTCGCCCAGCTCGGGCATCTCAACGGAGTTCGCCATGAGTTATAAGACTCCTCGAAAGTTGGAAGTGTTCTATCGCTACCCGACAATCTTACAGCGTGATGCTCACCCTCGTGCAGATGTGGGGTTAGTAACTACCCTCCTTCCGGGTAAGCTAGGGAATTATGTTCAACCCCTTCCGCCGCAACAAGTCCAGATCGTCACTGCGACCACCCCGCGGACCGGGGGAGACCATCCGCCCAGAAGACGCGCAGGATTTGCAACAGTGGGCCGCCGGAAGAATGTATGTAGAGGCCTTTGTGGAGCCGGAAACAGTGGTCAACGAGATGTCGGTTGTCGTTGTCGATGAAAACGGCGAGTTCATCCGCCGTCGCATCGGCGGGCCAAAGGGTATCGACGCGGTGGCCGCATTATTGAGCTGCGATATTTATGACGTGGAAGAAACCGGCTACCCGCAGCGCATGCGTGAACGCCTGGAGCGAAACCGCATTCTGCGTAAAAGGGAAGAACAAAGAAAACGCCGCGCCCGGTTCGAGCGCGGCGAGAACCCCGATACGGGGACTGAATTAAGCTAGATCGCTCTCTTCACGTAGGTAGACCTGGGAGCCGCGGCGGCGGAATTCGGCAGACTTTTCTTGCATGCCTTTCTCCGGTGCAGTGCCGTCGACGGCCTCGCGGACTTGCTCACCTAGCGTTGGCATGCCTAGCTCGGCCATCTGCCCGCCAAACATATCCCGAATGTCTTGGCTGATGCGCATAGAGCAGAACTTGGGGCCACACATGGAACAAAAGTGGGCGGTCTTTGCTGGCTCGGCAGGCAAGGTTTCGTCATGGTAAGCCTGCGCGGTTTCCGGATCGAGGGAAAGCGCAAACTGATCATTCCAGCGGAATTCAAAGCGGGCCTTGCTCATCGCGTCATCCCAGGCACGGGCGCCAGGGTGACCTTTGGCCACGTCCGCGGAGTGCGCGGCAATCTTATAGGTAATGACACCAGTTTTTACGTCATCTCGGTTGGGTAGGCCCAAGTGCTCTTTCGGGGTCACGTAGCACAGCATCGCCGTGCCACCCATAGCGATATGGGCGGCGCCGATGGCAGAAGTGATGTGGTCATAGCCGGGAGCGATATCGGTAACTAGCGGGCCGAGAGTATAAAAGGGCGCGTCAGAGGCCCAATCTTGCTCGAGCTCGTTATTTTCTTGAATCATGTTGAGCGGGACATGCCCGGGGCCTTCCACCATGACTTGGACGTCATACTCCCAAGCCTGGCGGGTAAGTTCACCAATCGTTTTAAGCTCAGCGAACTGGGCTGCGTCGTTCGCATCGGCTAGGCTGCCGGGCCGCAGGCCGTCGCCAAGCGAAAATGCAACATCGTACTGCGCAAAAATCTCGCATAACTCATCAAAGTGCTCGTAAAGGAAAGATTCTTTATGGTGGGCCAAGCACCAGCCCGCCATAATCGAGCCGCCGCGGCTTACAATGCCAGTCACGCGATTGCTAGCTAGAGGCACATAGGCCAAAAGCACACCAGCGTGAATCGTCATATAGTCCACGCCCTGCTCACATTGCTCGATGACGGTATCACGGAAGATTTCCCACGAGAGGTCCTCCGCTACGCCATTGACCTTTTCCAATGCTTGGTAAATCGGGACGGTGCCGATGGGAACCGGGGAGTTGCGCAAGATCCACTCACGGGTGGTGTGGATATCGTCACCCGTAGACAGGTCCATGACGGTATCCGCACCCCATTGGGTAGCCCAGCGCAGTTTGGATACTTCCTCATCGATGGAGGAGGATACTGCTGAGTTGCCGATATTGGCGTTAATCTTGGTAAGAAATTTGCGGCCAATGATCATGGGCTCGGACTCGGGGTGGTTGACATTATTGGGAATAATCGCGCGGCCGCGAGCGACCTCCTGACGTACGAATTCCGCATCGCAATGCTCGCGCAGAGCTACAAATTCCATTTCTCGGGTAATGATGCCCTGGCGGGCATAATGCATCTGCGTAACGCGTTGGCCTGCCTTCGCCTTAAGCGGCAGGCGCTTAGAGCCCTTCCATTCTTGGGAGGCAGCACCGCGGCGCTGTGCGGCGCGGCCGTCATCAGCGAGCTCTCGGTTGCGGCCTTGGTATTCTTCGGTATCCGCGCGTTTTTGAATCCACTCGGTGCGCAACGCTGGAAGCCCCTGCTCCGGTGCGCATTCAGGACCACGCGTGCGGTAAACGCGGAAGGGCTCGTTAGGGGCATGAGGGGAATCGTCCAAGTGGATTTCGGTCTCTGGGACCTCTAAACCGTTGTGTCGAATAGGGGAGTAGGAATGCTTGGGGTGGTTTTCTGGGGTAGCCGTCATGGCAGGCTCTCCTCTCTTCCTTCGTAGGTATTAACCAAACAGGTTCGAACGGTAGATACGCAGCTGTAGCGCACTCTCAGCCCGTGCTCGGGCACCCGTGGGGACGCAGATCACCGTATAACAAACGCTTCACCCAGCGCAGGGTTTTCCGCATTTGGTCTAGGCCTAGTGATGCCTGGTGGGAGGGTGAAGGAATGTGGCTGCTAGGTCAACAGGAAACTTTCAGGATTCTTCCACCCGTATCCAATATCGGTAACCCATACTGAATTTATGCGTTTGAGAGAGCGCATGCGAGAGAGATAGAGAGAACCCCTCATGTTTCCAGAGGGCGGCTGTTTTGCCGATACATGGAAACACCTTGTAGAGAGACGCCTGCGGCCCTCGGACCACTTTCGGTTCGAGGGCCGCAGGCGTTTTCTTTTGCCTAGCAGATCGTGGCGCCGGCAGCGGCTAACTCTTGCAACGCCACCTCACCGCGAGATTCATTTACCGGGGAGCAATAGTCACGCAGAACGCGGACGGTGAACCCCTCCTGTAGGGCATCAGTAGCGGTGGCACGAACACAATGATCGGTGGCAATGCCCACGATGTCTACGGCATCGATGTGGTGCTCGCGCAACCAGTCAGCAAGCAGGGTGCCGTTAGCAGCACCCTCAAATCCGGAATAGGCGGCGGTGTATTCGCCCTTGCGGAAGTAGGCTTGGGCCGGCCCGATAGCCTCATGCATGGCCGCGCCGTGGGACTCGGCTACACAGTGCACGGGCCAGGAATCAACAAAATCCGGACTCTGCGAAAAGTGAGAGCCCGGATCTATATGCCAATCCTGCGTGGCTACGACGGTGTCATAATCCTGTTGCAGAGTCGCGATTTTGGCGGCGACTTCATTGCCTCGTTCGGTGCCTAAGGCACCGCCGGGGCAAAAGTCATATTGAACGTCAACGATAATCAGAGCAGGCTTCATGCCTTTAGGAGTTTAATCGCATAAAGCCTGCTGTGGTGCTACTTTAATTCAGCAATTTCGCGCAGGGCTGCTACCACCGTGCGGGTGGGCACGCCGGTGCCCATCTTTGGGGTGTATCCATAAGCGCCAGTGGTGTTGAAGGAAGGGCCGGCCACATCGATATGGGCCCATTCGATTCCTTCACCCACAAAGTGTTGGAGGTAGGTGCCGGCATATTCCATGCCGCCCTCACGCTTAGCGTTGATATTACGGATATCGGCGCTGGCGGATTTTACCGATTCCTCGTGTTCCTCCAGTAGCGGCATGGCCCAAGCCTTCTCGCCCACCTCGCGGCCGATTTCGGCCATGCGGTCACGGAATTCCTCGGAACCCATAACGCCGGCGGTCCGCTCACCTAGAGCAACCATCTGGGCGCCGGTGAGAGTAGCCGTTTCAATGAGGTAGTCAGGGTTGTCCTCGCTGGCGCGCGCAATGGCATCAGCAAGCACGAGGCGACCTTCCGCATCGGTGTTGAGTACCTCGGAGGTAATGCCGCCGTAGTGGGTGATGACGTCACCTGGGCGGGTGGCATCGCTGCCTGGCATGTTTTCTGCCAGTGGCAGGGTAGCGGTGATACCCACCTTGAGGTTCAGCTTTGCCGCAGCGATGATGGCAGCGGCCATTGCGGCGGAACCGCCCATATCGGAAATCATGTCCCACATCTTGGCGCCTGGCTTCAAGGAAATGCCGCCGGTATCAAAGGTAATGCCCTTGCCCACCAGCGCGACGTGGCGCTTGGCCTTCTTCGGGCGCCAGCTCAAGCGGACCAAACGCGGCGGACGTGCAGAGCCACGGCCGACCGCTAGGATGCCGCCAAAGCCCTGCTTTTCTAGGGCCTTTTCATCCAAGACCTCTACCTCAAGGCCCGCCTCTGCTGCTTGGGCGGAAAGGAAAGCGGCGTAGCTTTCTGGGTAGAGCAGGTTGGATGGAGAATTGACCAGATCGCGGGCGAGAAGAACGGATTCAGCGGTAATCTTCGCGTTTTCAAATTCCTCTTGGGCTGACTTCTCGGCCACTACGGTAAAGGTGGTGGGCACCGTAGATGGCTCGCTGCGTAGGCCGGAGTACTTATAGCCGCCGAGGATGAGGCCTTCTACCACTGGGGCGATGCCAAAATCGCCCAGAGAGGTAGCTACCTGTTCAATCTTGTTAATGGAGCGGGCGGCATGGCCTGCAGCGCGGCGCAGCGTTTCATCGTCTACTTCTTCTGCTTCGCCCAATCCCACGGCGATGATGGAGGCTACGCCAGCCTTAGCTGGAGCCGGTACGCGCGTGACCTCGCCGGCCGTGCCGGAAGCCCCTACGGCCACCAGTGCCTCATAGGTGGAGCGAAGTGCGGCAGCCCCTAGCAATTCGGTACCCGGCAGTTCTAGCCCGCCTTCGCCCTGGAACGCAGCGATTAGTAGCGCGTCCGCCTTCTTAGGAGCCTTCTTCCCCAGCTTTAGCTTGGGAAAGTGACCGCGTGCGGGCAATTCGTTTTGTGCCATAGTGTCCTCCTTTATAAAAAGGCTTATCAATCTTCCCTCTACTGTACCGCGCAGCGGTGAACTTATTCCTGCCTCGCTATAGATAAAGGGGTAGATTGTGGGCATGCTTGATTACACGATTACTCGGACCGATAATCCCACGTCTGCGGAGGAATTGAGCGAAATTCTCGCCAACCCCGGCTTTGGCAAGCACTTTACGGACCACATGGTCACCATTAATTGGACCGAAGAAAAGGGCTGGCACGATGCTCAGGTAAGACCGTACGGGCCCATGACAATGGAACCGGCCAGCAACGTATTCCACTACGGGCAGGCAATCTTTGAAGGCATCAAGGCCTATCGTCAGCCCGATGATTCCATTGCCACCTTCCGCCCCGACCATAATGCCCAGCGGTTTATCAACTCTGCTGAACGCTTGGCTATGCCGGAGCTGCCGCAGGAGGAGTTTATTGAGTCTTTGCGCCAGTTGGTGGAAGTAGATAAGGACTGGGTACCGGAAGCCGGTGGAGAAGCGGCGTTGTATCTGCGTCCCTTTATGATCTCCACCGAGGTTTCCTTGGGGGTTCACCCGGCCAAGTCCTACCGCTACGTGCTTATAGCCTCCCCAGCGGGTTCCTACTTCAGTGGTGGCATCAAACCGGTATCCGTCTGGCTGTCCACCGACTACGTGCGCGCAGCGCCCGGCGGCACCGGCGCGGCCAAGTTTGCGGGCAACTATGCGGGCTCGCTATTGGCCCAAGCTCAGGCGGATGAAAAGGGCTGTGACCAGGTGGTCTGGTTGGACGCTATTGAACGCCGCTACATCGAAGAAATGGGCGGAATGAACCTCATGTTTGTCTATGGCTCCGGCGAGAATGTGGAGATTGTTACGCCAGAACTATCCGGTTCCTTGTTGCCGGGCATCACGCGCGAATCTCTTCTGCAAGTTGCCCAAGACCTGGGCTACAAGGTCACCGAACGCCGCATTACGGCCGAGGAATGGCAGCGCGATGCAGAATCCGGCGCAATGTCGGAGGCCTTTGCCTGCGGTACTGCCGCGGTTATCACCCCGGTGGGCCACGTGCTGGGCGATTCCGCCGATTTCCAGGTCAATGGCAATGAAGCAGGCGAGATCACCATGACCTTGCGCGAGCACCTAACCGGAATTCAGCGCGGTGCCGTGGAAGATACCCATGGCTGGCTGCATACCCTGGTGAAATAGGCCGCGGCTTAGGCGTCTGTGGCGATCTCGACTCCGGTAAGTAGCATCGGCAGCGCCGCTAGGGCGCCGAGGGTGGGCTCCGGCTCCATTGCCAGTTGGTGCAGTGGCTGGAGGCCCAGTTTTCTTAGCGCCAACTCATGGGCAGGGGCGGTGGAAAGGGTAGTGGCAAAGAGCCACTCTTTCACCCCAGGGTTATCGCGCTCGGCAAGGAGCGCCGCGGTTGCGGTTAAGGGGGCATCGATAAGGAGAGGCGTGCGACGCTCCGCGGCTCGGGTAATGAGCCCCACCGCAGCGGCCAGCACCGCAGACTGGCAGGAGGCTACGAGCTCCATGCCCTCGAGGTTGCGGGCGCGGAACATAGCATCTCGAATGGCAGAGACCTCTCGCTTCCAGTCTTCCACGCTGGGCTGCTTGCCGACGATCACTACCGGCTCCGTCTGCGTCATCGTCGCCATGACCACGGCGGGGACGCGGGCGCTTTCCACGCCGCCGGGAATCAGTAGGTCCGCACCGGCATCAATTTCCGCATCTGCGGTAGCGGCTCCCAAGTCATATGCCTGGGATAGATCCGTCACCGTGACTACATTCAGTCCGGCCCCGGCCCGACGCGCAGCGGTCTCGGGAGCCGGTAGCTGGGGCTCCTGCTCAGCAAAGACGATGGCTCGTATACGCTGCGGCTCCTGAGCGGGGGCGCTGCCTTGGCAGGCGGCTAGCCATTGGGCGGCTTCGGTCAGGCGCC
Source organism: Corynebacterium sp. LaCa_205 (assembly GCF_057458085.1). NCBI lineage: Bacteria > Bacillati > Actinomycetota > Actinomycetes > Mycobacteriales > Corynebacteriaceae > Corynebacterium > Corynebacterium sp. LaCa_205. The sequence goes on along the minus strand of NZ_CP190931.1, from coordinate 1,656,303 downwards.
CATAAGGCGCGAGCTGTGCGTCGTGTGCGGTACGTGCCTGAGAATCGGGCTGCGGAATGGCCATGAGCACATCTCCCTAAACGTCAGCACCGAGCTCCACGCGGGGGCGCGGAATGCGCCACTTGCGCGGCTGGCTGGCGCGGGAATATGCATAAAAGCCCAGGCTAAAGCCGGCTTCAGTGGTGCCAGGGAACTTGGTACGCACGGCATTATTGCAGCGGCGGGCCAAGATGATGCCCTCGATGGCAAAGATAATGAGGATAACCATCGCCACCGCGTTAATGACCGTCGCGATGCTTGGTACCGCGTAAGTCAAGAACACGACCACGATGAGAACTAGGGCCATTGGCATAACCCAATTGCTCAAGCTGCGGCGCGCATCTACCCAATCGCGCACATAGGCGCGTTCTGCGCCCTGATCGCGAGCGGGAAGGAAGCGCGGATCACCGTCAGCCATGCGGGCCTGCTGCTCACGGTTGGCCTGCTGGCGCTCTTGGCGCTCCTTTTTCTTATATTCCTTCCACTCGTCCTTGCTCATGGACTTCTTCATGTCCTTGCGGTGCTGGTAACGCTGTGCTTCGGACATGCCATGAGGATCGCGCTTTACGCCGCGCGCGATCTCTTGTTCGGAGCGCTTTGGCGTAGGACGACCCTTCGGTGGGGTATAGCCCTTGCGCTGGGGCTCTTTCTGAACTTCTTCCTGCGCCTTGTCCTGCGCAGGAGCGGGCTCAGTGGAGGTCTTGTCATCTTTTTGCCACGGGAGTTTCACGCTCCTCACACTACAAGGTTTAGGCGCGAATAGGGGAATAGGCCCGGCCCAGTAGATGTTGTAGCAGTGGGCTACCTTTTCCCACCTGAAAGAAGCGGGTAGGGTAGTGGCAACGAAACCAATACTTATTGAGGAGAAGTGATGACCGCTCCAGCTTCCGCAACCGGCGTCATTCTGACTGAAGCAGCAGCCGCTAAGGCAAAGGCGCTGCTTGATCAGGAAGGCCGCGACGATCTCTCCCTGCGCATTGCCGTTCAGCCTGGCGGCTGCGCTGGCCTGCGCTACCAGCTTTACTTTGATGATCGCACCTTGGATGGTGACAAGGTCGACCAGGTAGGCGGCGTAAACCTCGTCGTGGACAAGATGTCCGTTCCTTACCTGACCGGTGCCAAGATTGACTTCGCTGACACCATCGAGTCCCAGGGTTTTACCATCGATAACCCGAATGCCACCGGTTCTTGCGCCTGTGGCGATTCCTTCAACTAAAAAGAAGGACAGCAAAGAGGGTGGGTGCCGATGGCACCCACCCTCTTGTGTATGTGTGGAAGGCTCTTAGAGCTTGACTGGATAGTCGCGCTGCTCGATCTGCGGATCGATGCGCTTTTCCACAAAGATGCCGTGCCAAATCATAAAGGACAGTACGGTCCACAAACGGCGGGAGTGGTCGGAGACGCCGTCGCGGTGCTCCTTGAGCATCTCGAGAACTTCCTTCTTATTGAAGATGTCCTCGGTCTGGGCTTCGTTGATGGTGTCTTGGGCCCAGCCGTAGAGCTCGTCGCCGGCCAACCAGTGGCGCATCGGCACAGGGAAGCCCAGCTTCTTGCGGTGCAGAACATGGGACGGGACGATCTGCTCCATGGCTTTGCGGAGTGCGTACTTGGTGGTGCCGTGGGAAATCTTCAGGTCATAAGGGATGGACTCGGCCACCTTGAAGACTTTCTTGTCCAAGAAGGGCACGCGAAGCTCAAGCGAGTTGGCCATATTGATCTTATCGGCCTTGACCAAGATATCACCGCGCATCCAGGTAAATAGGTCGAGATGCTGCATGCGTGCGACCGGGTCAAAGCCCTCGGACTGCGCGTAGATGGGCGCAGTTACCTCGCGGTGGTCCCATTCGCGCTTCGCCCACGGGATAACCCGTTGCATCTGCTCAAAATTGAAGGAACGTGCGTTGCCATAGTAGCGCTCTTCCATGGTCATCGAGCCACGGTTGAGCAAAGACTTGCCCTTCATGCCTTCTGGCAGCACCTGGGAGAGCTTGCCCAACCCTCGGCGCAGTGGGGAAGGGATCTTCTCAAAGGGAGCGAGGGACAGTGGCTCCTTATAGATGGTGTAACCACCAAAGAGTTCGTCCGCGCCCTCACCGGAAAGAACAACCTTGACGTGCTTGCGGGCTTCTTGGGCCACGAAATAGAGCGGCACCAGCGAAGGGTCAGCTACCGGATTGTCCAGGTACCACATGATCTTCGGGATGGACTCGGCATACTCCTCCGGGGAGACAATCTTGACGATGTGCTCCACGCCAATAGCTTCCGCGGACTCTGCCGCGACATCGACCTCAGAGTAGCCCTCGCGCTCGAAGCCGGTGGTGAAAGTCAGCAGATCAGGGTTGTGGCGCTTAGCCAGGGTGGCAATAGCTGTGGAGTCAATGCCGCCCGACAAGAAGGAGCCTACGGTGACGTCGGCGCGCATGTGCTTAGCTACGGAATCCTCCAGCGCCTCCGCAATCCGGTTAAAGAGTTGCTGCTCTTCACCTTGCTTTACCTGTTGAACAGGGAAGCGGGGCTTAAAGTAGCGCTCGGAGACAACCTCTTCGCCTGGACGAAGGGTAACGGTGCAGCCGGATTCCACGCGGCGGATATTCGCGTGGAGGGACTCCGGCTCCGGGACGTATTGCAGGTCGACGTAATGCTCAATGGCGCGGCGGTCAAGGTTGAGCTCTAGACCGATCTCGTCTGCCATTTCCAGAATGCACTTCATCTCGGAGGCAAAGACAGTGCCAGCGTCGGTGGTGGCGTAGTACAGCGGCTTGATGCCGAATTGGTCGCGGGCAGCAAACATCGTCTTAGTGTGGGTGTCCCAGATGACGATGCCGAACATGCCGCGCAGGTGGTTGACCACGTCCTTGCCCCAGTGGTGGTAGCCCACCACGATAGGCTCACCATCGCCTTCGGTATGGAAGGTATAGCCGAGGCCCTTGAGCTCTTCCCGTAGTTCTACGTAGTTGTAGATTTCGCCGTTGAAGGTCAAGGCGTAGCGGTCAGGCTGGTCCTCCGGACCCCAGCGAAGGGGCTGGTGGGAGTGTTCTAGGTCAATGATGGACAGGCGATTGAAGCCAAAGGCAGCATCGCCGTCGTGCCAGGTGCCTGCCGCATCTGGGCCGCGGTGGCGCATGCAAGGCAGGGAACGTTCTAGCGCGTCAACGTACTTATCTACGTCGCCCGTGGCGGCGAGCATGCCAAGAAGTCCGCACATGTAAAGATTGCTCCTTAATATAAGCGTCTATTGCTAGTCACCCACTTTACGGCTCGAGAGGTGCAAACTAGAACACGCCACGGCTTAAGGAAAGCTGTTGGCTGCCTTGGAAATAGCTTCCCCGATAGGGTGCGAACTTTCGGTTGATGTATCCCCGGGCAAGCTGTGAATTGACACACATGGCCGTGTTAGAACCTTAGGGTCCGGTTGGAACATTGTGCAGGTGGGGCGGTAACCTACAAGAAGGAGAATATGAAATGAGCGCACTAGGTGCCCTTTTATGCCTTTAAACAGGCTGGGAATCTGGCAATTTTCCTCTATTCTGATTGGGTAAGAGTGCTCTGTGAGTATTCGAGAAGTTTTGTGTGGACAGAAAGGCAGAACACACGTGGGACAGCGTAATAAGCGCACCTTTGCCCGCAAGGCGGGCGTAGCTGGCGCACTTGCCCTGGGTGGACTCGCTCTGGCAGGTTGTGACGTTCAGGCGCCAACTGTTGTAGAGAACCTCCTGGGATTCGGTTGGCCAAAGGGTATTACCCCTGAGGCAGAGGCCATGTACAACTTCTGGATTTGGGTCTGGGTTGCTGCGTGGATCGTTGGTTTTATTATGTGGGGCCTGTTCCTCACCGCTATCTTCCGCTGGAGCGCGAAGAAGGCGAAGAAGGATGGCAAGGGCGAGTTCCCGCGCCAGATTCAGTACAACGTACCGCTTGAGATGGTTCTGACCATCGTTCCGATCCTCATTATCATGGGCCTGTTCTTCTTTACCGTTCAGACCCAGCAGAAGGTTACCGCCTTGGATAAGGATCCGAAGGTCGTCGTCGACGTCACCGCTTTCCAGTGGAACTGGAAGTTCGGTTACGCGGAGAACCACGTTAACGGTGAGAACTATGACGGTGCTGATAAGGAACGTCAGGCCGAGGCAGAAAAGTCTGCTCACGACCCAGAGGGTATCGATAACCCGAACCCAATCCACGGCAAGTCCATGGGCGACCTTTCTTACCTGAACTACAACAAGATTGAGACCGTCGGTACTACCGAAGAGGTTCCGGTTCTGGTTCTTCCTTCCGATACCGCGATTGAATTCCGTCTCGCTTCTGGCGACGTATCCCACGCTTTCTGGGTACCGGAGTTCCTATTTAAGCGCGACGTCTACGCACACCCAGAGGCAAACGCTCAGGAGCGTAGCTTCCAGGTGGAAAAGATTGAGAAGCAGGGCGCATTCGTTGGTCGCTGTGCCGAGATGTGCGGTACCTACCACTCGATGATGAACTTTGAAATCCGCGTTGTATCCCCAGAGGACTTCAACAAGTACATGAAGTTCCGCGAGAACAATCCGGAAGCTACCAACGCCGAGGCTCTCAAGGAAATCGGTCAGGACCCATACGCGGTTACCACCCACCCGTTCTCCGGCGAGCGTGATACCGCTAATGGTGACAACTTCGTCAACACGGCGGCATAAGAGATAAGGACACAACACAATGCGTGCAACATCGAAAGTCTTTTACTCAATCGCGACCTACCTTCTTGTCTCGCTGATTGTCTACATCTTCGGCGTTACCTTCGTTAAGGACGACGGCTACCTGTATGGTGCCGAGTGGGTTGGCATCGTGGGTATGTTCCTTGCCTTCCTGCTGTGCATGATGCTCGGTGCTTACCTGCACTTCACCGATAACCGCAGCGACGTCCTGCCAGAGGATTGGGAAGAGGCAGAGACCGAGGACGCGGCTGGCATCCTAGGCTTCTTCTCTCCAGGCTCCATCTGGCCGCTGGCTATGACCGGTGCTATCGCGCTCCTTGGCCTGGGTGTCATCTTCCTTTACTTCTGGCTGATCGCTCTCGGCGCTGTCTGCCTGATCGCAGCATGTACCGGCCTTTCCCTGCAGTACGGTCTGCCAAAGGAAAAGCACTAATTCTTCACTCTGAAGAAATCCCCGCCTAAAACTTCTTCGCCCTCCTAGCTTTGGAAGCTAGGAGGGCTTTGGCGATCGGTAGTCGGATGTTCCGCCAAAAAGTTCCCTAGATTCCAAAAAACTTTTAGGAGGTGGGGTAGTGGCCGCACATCCAACAAGGAAGTTTCCTAACCGTCTGTGCTATTCGGCCACGTAGAGGCATCTTTTCGCGGGGGTCGACCGAAAGTTGTAGACCTGCGGGTTTGGGGTGCTGAGTGGGTGTGATTTATCTCTCCAGAAAGTATAAATCCCACGTACTTGTTAATGCATCTACAGGTCAGAATTACTGAGGTGGGGGCGCTCGGGAATTTCTAAGCGTGGGGCGTCGTGTGTTGTCACCTGCATCGATGGGGCGTCGTAAAGCAGAGCAAAAAGTTCCCGGCGGAAAAAATAAAAATATCGCAGGGAACTGGCTGAACGTCTGCTGGCTAAAGCATCAAAAATGAATAGTGATAACGGGGGGAATCGAGGTGACTTTGCCGCCCAGAACAGCCATAATGGCCTCTGTGACGAGCGTAGTTTCTAACCAAGGTATGACAGCACCACGTGCTGCCTCACTGAACCGACCAAATATGGTCAGTGTGGGCACCATCGTGTTCCTGTCTCAGGAATTGATGTTCTTTGCCGGACTGTTCGCGATGTGGTTCACCTCGCGAGCAAACGGTCAAGAAGGCGACTGGGCGGAGCACACCGCCCATATCAACCTGCCCATGGGTTTCCTCATTACGGCAGTGCTGATTACTTCTTCTGTGACCTCTCAGTTCGGCGTGTTTGCCGCAGAAAGGGGTGACGTTTACAAGCTTCGACTCTGGTACACCGTGACGCTGGTACTGGGCGTTGTGTTCCTGTGCATCATGGCATTCGAGTGGACCGAGTTGATTCACGCAGGTGTGACTGTGCAGTCCAGCGTCTTCGGTTCGGTGTTCTACATCATCACCGGCTTCCACGCTGCGCACGTGACCGCGGGTCTGATTTCTTTTGCAATCATCCTGGCGCGCGTTGCTAAGTCCAAGTTCACGCCGGCGCAGGCGACCGCCGCAATGGCAGTGTCTTACTACTGGCACTTCGTTGACGTTGTGTGGATCGGCGTCTTCACCGTTATTTACTTGGTCCAGTAGATCTGGCCACTATCCCCAAACAGTCCTCCCGTGTTCGAGTTATCTAAAGGAAAATGATGGATAACAATTCGCAGTCCGTGGCAGTGGAGCAGACCACTGCGGCGGCTAAGAAGACCCGCCGTCGCCGCAAGGCGAAGCGCACCATCGCCGGTGGCTTCGCTTTGGCGGTTGGCCTGTCCGGTGCGGGCGTCTTGGCTTCTGCCTTGACCCCAGACGCACAGGTCGCCACGGCGGAAAAAGATGACCAAGCCCTCGTTCAGGAGGGCAAGGACATCTATGACACCGCTTGTATCACTTGCCACGGTGCCAATCTGCAGGGCATCGAAGGCCGCGGTCCGTCCCTCGTTGGCATCGGCGCTGGTTCCGTGTACTTCCAGGTGCACTCTGGCCGTATGCCAATGATGTCTAACGATGCGCAGGCAGAGCGCAAGGCTCCGCGTTACACCGAGCAGCAGACTCTGGCATTGGCTGCATACGTAGCAGCCAATGGTGGCGGCGCAGACATCGTTTACAACGATGACGGAAGCGTTGCCCAGGAATCCCTGCGTGGTGCTAACTACAATGGCGAAATCCAAGCAGAAGACGTAGCGAAGGGCTCTGAGCTCTTCCGCATGAACTGTGCATCTTGCCACAACTTCACCGGCCAGGGTGGCGCGCTGTCCTCCGGTAAGTTCGCTCCTGAGCTTGCCCCGGCAAGCGAGCAGGAGATTTACCAGGCCATGTTGACCGGCCCGCAGAACATGCCTAAGTTCTCCGACCGCCAGCTGACTGCAGACGAGAAAAAGGACATCATTGCCTACCTCAAGTCTGCGAAGGAAACTCCTTCCCCAGCAGGTTGGGACCTTGGTAGCCTCGGCCCCGTAGCGGAAGGCCTGGCAATGTGGATTATCGGCATTAGCGCCCTGTGCGCCGCCGCTATGTGGATTGGATCGCGCTCATGAGCAATGTAAAGAAGAATTACACTAATGCTGAGCTCGATAAGATGAGCAACGATGAACTCGCTGCTCTAGGTACCGAGCTCGATGATGTCACCGTCGCGTTCCGCAAGGAGCGCTTCCCGGTTGAAGGCGACCCGGCTGAAAAGCGTGCGGGCCGCAACGTCGCCATCTGGCTTTTCCTGTCGGTCATCGGCGGGCTGGGATTCCTCGGCGTTTACCTGTTCTGGCCGTGGCAGTACAAGCAGCTAGGGGAGGAGGGCCACATTTGGCACACCCTCTACACTCCTTTGCTGGGTATTACCGCCGCACTAGCAATTTGTGCGTTGGGTATCGCCATTGTTCAGTACGTTAAGAAGATCCTCCCAGAGGAGATTTCCGTACAGCGTCGCCATGACGGTCCTTCCGAAGAGGTTGACCGTCGTACCTTGACCGCGTTGCTGAATGATTCTTGGAAGACTTCCACCCTTGGTCGCCGTAAGACCGTTCAGGGGCTGTTGGGCGGAGCCGGCGTTCTGTTCGGCCTGACTGTGATTGCACCGCTGGGCGGCGCAATCAAGAACCCATGGAAGGTTCGCCACAACCTGAACTACGCCGGTGACGGAACTCTGTGGACCTCCGGCTGGACCCTTCATAATGAAGGTGTCAAGCTTTACCTGGCCCGCGACACCGGTACCATCGCTGAGAAGCACTCCGGTGAAACCGGCGAGCACTACAGCACCAAGGGCGTTACCCGCCTGGTTCGCGTGCGTCCGGAGGATCTGGCAGCAGGCGGTATGGAGACCGTCTTCCCGCTGGCAGAAGAAGACGTCAACGATGGCGATAAGTACGATGCCGAGCGCGATGTCTACGAGCACCACATGCACTCAATTCACGGCAACCGCAACGCCGTGATGTTGATCCGACTGCGTCACAACGATGCGCAGAAGGCCATCGAGCGCGAAGGTCAAGAAGACTTCCACCACGGCGACTACTACGCCTACTCCAAGATCTGTACTCACATCGGTTGCCCGACCTCTCTCTATGAGGCTCAGACCAACCGAATCCTGTGTCCATGCCACCAGTCGCAGTTCGACGCTTTGCACTACGGCAAGCCGGTCTTCGGTCCTGCAGCCCGTGCACTGCCACAGCTGCCTATCACGGTGGACGACGAGGGCTACCTCGTTGCACAGGGCAACTTCATTGAGCCTGTCGGCCCGGCATTCTGGGAGCGTAAGTCATAATGAGCAATAAACTCGCCCAAATGGGCAACAATATGGATGAGCGTTATAGCGCCGCCGGTGTGCTGAGGACTCAGCTGAACAAGGTCTTCCCGACCCACTGGTCCTTCATGCTCGGTGAGATGGCGCTGTACAGCTTCATCATTCTTGTACTGACCGGTATCTACTTGGCGTTGTTCTTCGACCCTTCCATTACGAAGGTCATTTACGACGGCACCTACGCACCGTTGAACGGTGTGGAAATGTCTCGCGCCTACGCCACTGCGCTGGACATCTCTTTTGAGGTTCGTGGCGGTCTGTTTGTGCGCCAGATGCACCACTGGGCAGCCCTGCTGTTCATGATGTCCATGGTGGCTCACATGCTCCGCATCTTCTTCACCGGCGCATTCCGCCGTCCACGTGAAGCAAACTGGATCATCGGCTGCGCACTCATCCTGCTGGGCATGATCGAGGGCTTCCTCGGTTACTCCCTGCCGGATGACCTGCTTTCCGGTGTTGGTCTGCGAATCATGTCCGCCATCATCCTCGGCCTGCCTATTATCGGCACTTGGCTGCACTGGGCAATCTTCAGCGGTGACTTCCCGTCTGACCTGATGCTGGACCGTTTCTACATCCTGCACGTTCTGGTCATTCCGGGCATCATCCTCGGTCTGATTGCTGCCCACCTGATTATGGTTTGGTTCCAGAAGCACACCCAGTTCCCGGGACCGGGCCGTGCCGAGAACAACGTCGTTGGTGTCCGCATTATGCCGGTCTTTGCTACCAAGGCAATTGGCATGGGCATGATGGTCGCCGGCGTACTCGCTCTGATGTCTGGTCTGCTGACCATCAACGCCATCTGGACGCTTGGACCATACAACCCGTCCCAGGTTTCCGCCGGTTCTCAGCCGGATATCTACATGCTGTGGACTGATGGTGTTGCCCGTGTCATGCCAGCTTGGGAGCTCTACATTGGCAACTACACCATTCCTTCCGCGTTCTGGGTTGCTCTGCTGTGTGGTCTGATGGTCGTACTGCTTATGGCATACCCATTCTTGGAGAAGAAGTTCACCGGTGACGATGCACACCACAACCTATTGCAGCGTCCGCGCGATGTTCCTACCCGTTCCGCTATCGGCGCAGCTGCCATCGTATTCTTCTTGCTGGTCACGCTGTCCGGTGGTAACGACCACGTAGCGCACTTCTTCCAGATTTCGCTCAACGCGATGACCTGGGTTGGTCGTATCGGCTTGATCATCTTGCCTCCGATTGCATACTTCATGACCTACCGCATCTGCGTTGGTCTGCAGCGCTCTGACCGTGAGGTTCTGGAGCACGGTATCGAGACCGGCGTTATCAAGCAGATGCCGAATGGTGCCTTCATTGAGGTTCACCAGCCGCTCGGCCCGGTTGATGCCGATGGTCACCCAGTTCCCCTCGAGTACGCAGGTGCTCAGGTTCCAAAGCAGCTCAACCAGCTCGGCTTGGCGGATTCCGAGACTCAGGGCACCTTTAGCCCTGACGATGAGGCGCTCATGCACCGCGTCCATGAAATCCACTCGGATAACCACGATGAGGAAGCGGAGATGTTCCGTCGCCTCAACGAGGCTAACCGCCGCGAGGACGAGGAAAACGGCCGCATCTAAGACCTTGTCCTGAGGATTACTCGAAACACGCTCATAGACCCACCCTGCTCCTGCTGAAGGAGCAAGGGTGGGTTTTGCGTTTTGCTGGGCCAATACTTCTCTAGGTGCTGTTGTTATTGAGGTGTAATGCCGAAGCGCAGAAAGAGTACTGGAATGGAGCCCCTGCGCGGTGAGCGGCCTTGGAGCATGGAGGAGCAATGTTTAGACGATAAACGCGTGAGAAGTCCATGGAGTTCCTCGGCAGGCGTTCATAGCCAGGCTTGTTGTTTTCGTTTGGCGTTGTCCCTACGGGCAGTCAGGCTTCGATGCTGCTTCTTGTAGGGGCTTTCTCAAGTTCCTTGTAGTTACGCCCTATTTTCTAGTCTCGCGGTGACCTTCACTATGGGTTTCGGTTAAAGATCTGTACGCGGCGAGAGGCCGATACTGCCCGGCTATGTAGGGAGGCGCGACTGCCGTGAAGGAGCTACCTTGCGGTGGAGTAGAAGGGGCCAATTTAAGGCTGAATAGGGCCACCAAAGGCGCTAGTGGCTAAAGTCACAAATTAGGACTCACTTAATTGTTGAGTGTCTGCTTTGCGAACGTGCTGCTTTGAGGAGGTGTGGTCTGAGCTTTGACATTTTTGCAGCTAGTGGGTTTATAGGTTCTGCTAGCGGTGAACTTATTTCCTTCTATGGGCGATAAGTCTCGTCTAGGTCAAGGGAAGGTAACGAACCGATAACAAAGCGAAATTGGGTAGAGCGAATGGACATCGGTTGTAATGATTTCGTAACCTATTTGAGACATTGAGTTACCGCCCGAAAAGGTGCTCAATCTAAACAGAAGAATTACAGCGCCGCATCTGGCTCCTCCTACTGAGGGGCCGAGTGGAGGAATTCCTAAAGGAACGGATTTCCAACGAACGCTAGTCCCCCAGGGTCAGAGCTTCTCTTAGTAGAGAAGTAGGCGCGCAGGAAGATTTGGAGTTTTTCTCATGGCACAGCACCGTCGTCAGGGCATTAAGAACACCCGTCGAATCGCATCTACCGCAGCATTGGCTGCCACCGCAGCTGTCGTTGCGCCAGGCGTAGCACAGGCGGCAGAGGTCGTCGTACCTAATACTGACTACCGCTTCGAGGTAGCAGGTCTGGAAACCGTCCCGAACATTGACCAGGTCCCGAACATTGACCGCTACGTTCCGTCTTTGGGCCAGGTTTCTGACCAGCAGAACACCACCTATGCACCCGCCGGCCACAAGCAGGCAGCTCCGGCACAGCAGACCGTGGGTCAGAAGGCGCTGGCAGCAGCTCGCTCCGTTATCGGCTCCCCGTACGTTTACGGCGCTGCAGGCCCGAACGCCTTCGATTGCTCCGGCCTGACCAGCTGGGCATACGCTCAGGCTGGCAAGCCGATTCCGCGTACCTCTCAGGCACAGGCCTCCGCTGGTACTCCGGTACCGCTGGATCAGCTGCAGCCGGGTGACATCATCGCTTACTACGGTGGTGCATCCCACGTCGGCATCTACACCGGCCACGGCACCATCATTGACGCTTTGAACTCCGGTGTTCCGGTTCAGGAGCGCGACATGAACTACATGCCGATTCACTCCGCTGTCCGCTTCTAATAGGCAGCGGATAGAGCCCTCCCTTCCGTGGGAGGGCTTTGTTGTGCATTAGGGGGTAAAACCCGCTATAATTGATGCGATTTTTAAATTCCTCTTAGTCTAAGGGTCCTTACGTGTCTAAACGAGTACTTCCCGTAGCTGCAATCGTGGCAGCTCTTGCTGTGTCGTCGGTTTCTGGGATTTCGCAGGTAGTTGCGCAGGAAGCGGCGCCGCAACAGCAAAACGCCACGGAAGATATGGACGCGTTGGTGGAACGCGTTGGCGAGGTTGCGCGCAAGGTTTCCGCCAAGAATGAAGAAGTAAAAGAGCTAGAAATCAAGCTCGAGGAGAAGCAGGCGGAAGTCTCTGATTCCGAAACCGCAGCCGCTGAGGCACAAACTCGGGCGGATGAGGCGAAGGGGGACGTTACCGCGCAGCAGAGCCGCGTCGATGACCTCGCTCAGTCGCGCTACCGCGGTGATTCTCGCTCCGCTGTATCGGGAGCGCTGGCTGCAGAAAATCCTTCCGATGCAGTTGAGCGCATGGGTTACCTCGGCGCGCTTTCTCGGCAGGCGCAGCGCACCCTTGATGCAAAGGCGAGCGCCGCTTCAACGGCGGAGGGAGAAAGGCACAAGGCTGCTGAAGCCGCTACTAAGGTACGCGAGGAAAAGAAGGCGCTAGAAGAGCAGCGCGAGAAGCTCCTCAAGGAAAAGGAGGAGCTGGAAAAGCAGCAAGAGGACATCGAGAAGCAGGTAGACGCCCTCGATGAGCAACAGCGTCAGGCCTGGGAAGGGCAGTTCGGCGGTACCGATAAGCCTGATATGGATTTGGGCGAGGTTGCTGATGGTGCCGCTTCCGCTGCTCTGTCGAAGCTGGGTGCACCTTATGGCTGGGGCGCTGCAGGCCCAGATCAATTTGATTGCTCTGGGCTGATGTTCTGGGCGTATCAGCAGATTGGCAAGTGGATTCCACGTACGTCGCAGGCTCAGATTGCTGGCGGCACCTCGGTACCGCTAGAGGACCTGCAGCCGGGCGATATTGTGGGTTATTACCCTGGTGTCACTCACGTGGGTATGTACATCGGTAATGGGCAGGTGGTCCATGCCTCTACCTATGGCGTGCCTGTTCAGGTGGTGCCGTTGAAGTCCATGCCGATTACCGGAACGGCGCGGTACTAAGTGGCCCGCGTTCTGCTGGTAACCAATGATTTCCCGCCCAAGATCGGCGGGATTCAGTCTTACCTCCGGGATTTTTTAGCAACCTTAGATCCGCGCGGCGTCGTGGTATTTGCCTCGACTCAGGAGTCGCCGGCGGAATTCGATGCCGCGGTGGACTACAAGGTTATCCGTTGGCCTCGCCGAGTGATGCTGCCGACGCCGGCCACGGTGCGCCGCATGCAGGAGATTATCCGCGCCGAGGGCATTGACATCGTGTGGTTCGGTGCAGCTGCGCCCCTTGCCTTGATGGGCAAGGCCGCTAAAGAGGCAGGAGCCACCCGTGTGGTTGCTACAACCCACGGACACGAGGTGGGGTGGTCGATGCTGCCCGTCGCCAGGCAGTGCCTGCGCCGCATTGGTGATCACGCCGACGTCATTACTTATATCTCTGAATACACCCTGCGTCGGTTGCGCCGAGCATTTGGGCCGAATCCGCGGTGGGAGCATTTGCCTTCCGGCGTGAGTGTAGAAGGACTTTTCCCGGCCACACCGGAGCAACGTGCAGCTGCAAAGGCTGAGTTCGGTGTCAGCGGGCCGACTATCGTGTGCATATCGCGGTTCGTACCCCGCAAAGGCCAGGATCAGCTCCTACGCGCCATGCCCTTAGTACGTGGAGAATTCCCCGATACGCAGCTACTTCTTATCGGGCGCGGGCGCTATCGCCGGGCCTTAGAGGAACTGGCGGATATCTACTGCCCGGATGCAGTGATTCAAGAAGCAGAGAGCATTGAGACTGCCTTGCACGCGGCGGATATCTTTGCCATGCCGGCGCGCACTCGCGGCGGCGGTCTGGATGTTGAGGGCCTAGGCATTGTCTACTTGGAGGCCCAAGCGTGCGGCCTGCCGGTTATTGCCGGAAACTCCGGCGGAGCACCGGAGACAATGACGGAGGATACCGGAGTCGTCGTCAATGGCTCATCGGTGCAGGAACTGGCAGAGGCAGTAAAGGCTCTTTTGGCTGATCCGCAGCGTAGGCTCAGCATGGGGCAAGCGGGGCGTCGCCATGTAGAAGCTCATTGGACCTGGCGGATTATGGGCCAGCGATTGCGTCGGCTGATGTCCTGATGTGACCCTAACCAGGTTGTCGGTATATTCTGTTATGCATGCTTAAGAACAACTCCGCCGATCTCACTATCGGCTTTGACGTCGGTGGCACCAACGTGCGCGGTGGAGTGATCACTCGGGAAGGGGAAATTCTCGCGAGCCGTACCGTTCCCACTTCTATGGACGTCGAGCAACTGGAAGCGGACATAGTGGGTATCGTCGAGGAACTGCGCGCTGAATATACAGTGGATGCGGTTGGCCTCGCATTGGCGGGATTTCTGGATCCTTCGTGCGAAGTAGTGCGCTTTGCCCCGCATCTTCCATGGCGGAAAGCCCACGTGCAGGAGTCGCTTTCGCGCAAGCTAGACATGCACGTGCGCTTGGAGCATGATGCAAATTCTGCTGCGTGGGGAGAATGGCGCTTTGGTGCTGGTCGTGGCGCGGAAGATTGGGTCTTTTTTGCAGTGGGAACCGGAATCGGCGCCACGCTGATGACGCATGACACCATTTACCGCGGTGCGTTCGGCACCGCACCAGAGTTTGGGCATATCGTGGTGTCTCCTAATGGGCGGCAGTGCTCGTGTGGCAAGCGTGGCTGTTTGGAGCGTTATGCCTCCGGGACTGCCTTGCCGGATACCTGCGCCGATCTGCGTGAACATTATGAGACTTCGTTGCCGGCGGAGCCTACAGGTAAAGAAATTACCCAGGCAGCGCGTAGGGGAGACCCGCTTGCTGTAGCGGTGATGGAAGACTTCAGCCGGTGGCTAGGTCAAGGCCTGTCCATTGTGGCCGATGTCCTCGATCCAGAGCTCATAGTGCTTGGCGGCGGCGTATCTCAAGACGCGGACTTGTACCTCGAAGGGGCCACCAAAGCCATGGGGCAAGATATTGTCGGGGCAGGGCATCGCCCCCTCGCACGTGTTGCCACCGCGGAATTGGGGTCTGCAGCGGGTATGATTGGCGTAGCCGATTTGGCCCGTAGCGGCCGTTAGAACGAACAAAGGACGACCTGGCGATGAAAAACAAGTGGTACTGGGCTTTTAAGTACATATTCTTCGGACCTGTCCTGCGCGTATGGAATCGCCCGTGGACCGAGGGAATTGAAAACATCCCAGCGGAAGGGCCCGCGATTTTGGTCTCGAATCACCAAGCTGTGATGGATTCTTTCTTCTTTCCTTTGGTATGCCCTCGCCAGATTACCTTTCCAGCTAAGTCGGAATATTTCACCACCCCTGGGTTCGTCGGTAGCTTGCAGAAGTGGTTTTTTACTTCGGTAGGCCAAGTCCCCATCGAGCGCGATAGTGAAGACGCTGGCGATGCCATTGTGCAAACCGCAGAAAGCATCTTGTCCCGCGGGGACCTTTTCGGTATTTACCCGGAAGGCACCCGTTCTCCGGATGGTCGCGTTTATAAGGGCCGCACCGGCATGGCGCGCATTGCGATGGAGACTAACCAACCGGTTTTCCCCATTGCGATGATCAACACGCGCAAAGCTAATCCCATTGGCTCGTGGATTCCTCGCCCCTTCAAGGTCGGCGTGCGGGTGGGCGACGCCATCTGGCCGCATGAGTGGGCCAAAGAGCGCGGTATGAATCCAAAAGAGCATGAGACGATCCGTGCCTTTACTGATTTTGTGATGCGCAATTTGGCCGAGATGAGCGATAAGCCTTATGTTGATGTGTACGCCTCCGATGTGAAGGCTTCACTCAAAGCTGGCCATGGTTACCCCGCCGGCGCAGAATACAAGGGGAGGTAATCACTATTCCCAAGGCCCGCTTAGCCTGGCCAGATACCGCTAAAGGCGTATCCATTATCGGCGTCGTGCTGCTGCACGTCACGCTGGTAGTTCCAGAAGGTGAGCTAACGTGGTTGGCTGCCCTAAACGTATGGCTGGACCCGCTCCGCCTACCCTTGTTCTTTCTCGTATCCGGCTATTTCTCTACCAAGATTTTTCGCTATTCTTTTAGCGAGCTATTTACTCGACGCCTGTGGTTTTTCCTCGTTCCCTATACGGTGTGGATGACCGTTGAACTATGGACCAAGCGCATCGAATATCACTGGGTTTTCGGTGATCCCTATCTCCAGGTTACTGAGCTACTGTATAACCTGCTTTTGGGGCACACGATGGCTTGGTTTATTCACTCGCTCATTTTGTTCAATATATTTTTGTGGGCCGTGCGCAAGCTGCCAGCGTGGGCGGGCATAGGACTAAGTTTTGCACCGCTGCTTTTTATAGCCTGGCAGGACCACTATTTTTTCATCGGCAAGGCAATTATGTTCTTGCCCATTTTCGTGGGGGCGGCCTATTTGCGTGGACCAATTACGCGGTTTGCCGACGCCGCCGAAGCACCCTTCAAGGGCAACTTCCACACAGGATCGCTATGGGTATATTGTGCGGCCATCATTAGCTACATCACGGGACTGTCCCTCCGCCAAACCTGGAATGCTATCGAAGGTGACGTAGCTGTGCAGTGGCCATTGCCAGGTGGGGACGTCCTCGGCCGGGGCGATTTAGATCTCTTGATTCGCTTTGCAGAGCAAACGCTCGAAACCCCAGCGGGCATCGTCGGTGCGGTCATCATCAGCCATATTCCGGCGCTTTCCACCTTCGTAAAATTTGTCGGCCGGCACACGTTGCCCATTTACTTGGCCCACCCCATCGGCATGACGGTGGGATTCGGGTTCTTCATGGCCCACCGTGACTACGCGGTGAGCCTGGCCGGCGCGTGGCCCATGGAAAATACCTGGTTCTGGATTGGCGCCTGCTTTTTCTACTCGGCAGCGGCCTCGGTGGCACTTTGGGCGCTGGGCAAGGTACCTATCCTTGGGTGGACGCTGGTTCCACCGCGGATTGATAAGCGCCGGCCCGTCGTAGAGCCAATGGTAGCGAACAAAGAACCAGCAGGGCAGTAACGATGGCGTAATCATTGCCCACGATGTGCTGCCACCAGGCCCAGCTTAGCTCTTGGTCATTGGCATGAGGCACGAGCCAGTGCCCGCGAGCCAGAAGCGCCAGCCACGTTAGTGCGGCAAGCCCCCAGTGGCGACGGGCCACCAGAAGCACTCCCGCCAAAACGAGCCAGGTAAAGTGGTGCGACCACGACACCGGCGAGCACAGCAGCGAAACTGATGCGGCCAGAAGCATGAGCACCGCTTGGTTCTCCTGTGAGAGACGCTCCATGGTAAACCAGACGAGGGCAATGACGAGGAGAACAGCTACGAGCCATAGCTTTTCGGCGTGTTCTGGGGCTAGGCGGCTGAAGAATCCGCGCAGAGATTGGTTGGAGCTATAGGCAAGGCCGCCAATGCGGTTGGAATCGCGCAACGTATCGCTCCAGTACTGGATGGAACTATGCGGATTGCAAGCAAAGGCAAGGAGACCCGCGGCTAGGAAGGCGCCTAGCGCGCTGAAAAATGCGCGCCATTCCCTGCGGACAAAGAACACGGCGAGGAATACTGCGGGGGTGAGCTTGATAGCCATTGCAATACCGGTCAGCACGCCGCGGCCACGGCTGGGGCTAAGCCAGAGGATATCCACCACCACTAGTGCGGTCAGCAAGATATTGACCTGCCCGAAGCTAAAGGTCTCCGTGATCGGCTCAGTAAGCATTGCGGCCAAAAGCGCCCAACCTGCCCAGCCAGGGCAGCGCAAAGCACGCAGAACGAGGGCTACGCAGCCCCAAAGCGCAGCAAAGGAAGCGATAGATATGAGGATGCTTGCGGCGGTGAGGGGAATCCAGCTCAATGGGACAAAAAGCAGCGCCGCAAACGGCGGGTAGGTAAAGGGGAGAGAGACATCGCGATTGCTGCCGACTAGGTAATCTTTGGCATATAAATCGCTGCCAAAGCCGGCACCGCCTTCGCGGTAAACGTCGAGGTCAATGTGGTAGTAGGTGGAGAAATGGCCGGAGAAAAGCTCCGGAATATCAATCAGCCACCAAAGGGCCACGAGGGCAGATAGGCACAAGGGAAATGCAGTAAACCACACAGACTTCTTCACGCCAGAAGTGTACAACTGTCTCTTTAAGGGGCCAATTTACCGCCCCGGATAAGGCGACGCTAGGCTTGGGAGACGTGCGCTACTTCTATGACACCGAATTTATCGAAGATGGACAGACCATTGAATTGGTCTCCATCGGCATCGTCGGTGAGAATGGCAGCGAGTACTACGCTGTGTCTACGGATTTTGATCCGGCAAAGGCCAATTCTTGGGTAAAAGACAATGTATTAGCCAAGTTGCCCAGCCCCCGGGATCCAGTGTGGAAACCTTTGGAGACCATCCGCACGGAGGTCTTTGAATTCCTGACCCAAAGTTCCACTCCGATAGAGCTGTGGGCGTGGGTGGGAGCCTACGATCACGTGGTATTGGCGCAGTTGTGGGGAGATATGGCCGGGCTGCCTAGGCGGATGCCGCGCTATACCCGCGAGCTCAAGCAGTACTGGGAGTTTGCAGGACGACCAAGCTTGCCCGCCGTGCCAAAGGGCAATCATGATGCGCTTGTCGACGCCCGCCATAACCTTGCCAAGTTCCGTGTCTGCGCCCAGGTGCTTCCGCTCTCTAAGGGCAATAGAATCAATATCTAGAATTTAACTAACGCGCTATAGGTCCTTAATGGTTAAATAGCAGTGTGAGTTGGACAGTAGATATTCCGCAAGGCGTTCTCCCGGACCTTCCACCATTGCCTGAGGGCATCGAGGAAGTCTTCCAAGACGTCATCAAGCGTGATGCAAAGCAGCAGCCAAGCTGGGATCCCTCCCAGGCCAATAACGTGCGCAAAATTCTCGAATCCGTGCCTCCTATCGTGGTTGCGCCCGAGATTGAAGCGCTCAAGAAGAAGCTGGCAGACGTTGCCCTAGGCAAGGCTTTTTTGCTGCAAGGCGGCGACTGTGCAGAAACGTTTGAGTCAAATACCGAGCCGCATATCCGCGGCAATGTGAAAACGCTGCTGCAGATGGCCGTGGTGTTGACCTATGGTGCCTCGGTTCCCGTGGTGAAACTGGGCCGCATCGCCGGCCAGTACGCCAAGCCGCGTTCCTCTGATACGGATTCTAACGGTCTGTTGAACTACCGCGGTGACATTGTCAATGGCGTGGAGCCAAGCGAGGAGGCGCGCCGTCACGACCCCGCCCGCATGATCCGCGCCTACGCAAACTCTTCGGCGGCAATGAACCTGGTACGTTCGCTAACCTCGTCTGGAACTGCGGATCTCTACCGCCTGCATGAGTGGAACCGTGAGTTCGTGCGTAAATCTCGCGCTGGTGCCCGCTACCAGGACCTAGCCCGTGAGATCGAAAACGGACTGAACTTTATGAATGCCTGCGGCGTGCACGATGACACCTTGCGCTCTGCCGATATCTACTGCTCGCACGAAGCATTGCTGAAGGACTACGAGCGCTCCATGCTGCGCTTGGGCTTGGATAATAACGGCGATACCAAGCTCTACGATCTTTCTGCGCACCAAGTATGGATTGGTGAGCGCACTCGAGGTATCGAGGATTTCCACGTGAATTTTGCGGCGATGATTGGCAACCCAGTGGGCATCAAGCTGGGGCCAGGGGTAACCCCAGAGCAGGCCGTGGAGTACGCAGAAAGGCTCGACCCGAACCGCGAACCTGGTCGCCTGACCATGATTTCGCGCATGGGCCACGATAAGGTCCGCAGCGTTCTACCTGCCATCGTGAAGGCAGTGGAAGACTCAGGCCACAAGGTGGTTTGGCAGTCCGATCCGATGCACGGCAATACCTTCACCGCATCCAACGGTTATAAGACTCGCCACTTTGACAAGATTGTGGACGAGGTTCAAGGATTCTTTGAGGTCCACCGTGAACTGGGCACCCATCCGGGTGGAGTGCACCTCGAGTTCACCGGTGAGGACGTCACTGAATGCCTGGGCGGTGCCGAGGACATCACCGACGTGGACCTGCCGGGCCGCTATGAGTCTGCCGTAGATCCGCGCTTGAATACACAGCAATCGCTAGAGCTGTCCTTCCTCATTGCGGAGATGCTGCGTAACTAAATCCACAGGTTCGGCGTCATGCCATAAAGCGAAGAACCGAACCACCACCCGCCGATCGCCACCGCGCCAACAGCAATCGCTACCACTAGTAGGAAAAGAACTAGTGAAAGCGGATTGCGGTTGGTCAGCGGACGCTCGGCGGGTTCTTCTTGTGCGCTGTGGACCGGTTGCTCAGGGACAGACGCCGGCACCGGTGGTGGCGCAGATGCAGCTGCCGGGGCAAACGGTTCGAGGGGGGACTCGGCCGTGGAATATGGCTGCGGTTGTGGCTGCGGCCCTGGAGCGGCCTCCGCCTGAGGCATATCCAGTTTTGTTTCAAAACTAAGGCGCTGCGGCGGGATGACTTCTGTCGGGCCACCGTCAAGATGCTCCGTTTCGTCCTGCGAGATGCTGCGAGTGGGCTCAAAGATCTCGGTGGCTCCTGTGCCAGAAAAATCCGTAGGAGCCTGTGCCGTGCGCGCTGCCGCAGCGTTCCTTGGCACGGGGATGGTCACGTCTGGGAGATCGAGCTCTCGGCAGACGTCATCGAGTGCCTCGAGAAACTCGCCGGCGTCGGAGAAGCGCTCACGGGGATCACGGGCGGTGGCGGTGGCCACGAGGGCGTCGACAAGCTTGGGCACACCAGAGATACGCGACGACGGCGCGGGGACGTCGGAATTTAAGCGGGCCGTGGCATGCGCCATGGGAGTATCGCCAGAGAAGGGAACGGTGCCGGTAAGCAGCTCGAAGAGGACGATACCGGCTGAATATACATCCGAGGCTGGGGTAATTTCCTCACCTGTTACTTGCTCTGGCGCAAGGTAGGACACGGTGCCCACAATCATGTTTGTCGTGGCTTCGGCATTGGTGGCGCGCACCAGCCCAAAATCGCCCACCTTTACTCGGTGGTGGGAGGTAATAAGCACATTATCGGGTTTGATGTCGCGGTGGATGAGCCCGGTGGAATGCACCTCCTCTAGGCCGCGGAGAACATTGCGCAGGGTAGAGGTGGCCGCCTGCACTGGGAAGGGGCCGCCTTCGGCCAGAAGCTCGCGCAGCGTACCGCCATCGATGAGTTCCATGATGAGGTAGATGGGCTCACCATCGGCCGAAAAATCGTGAATAGCCACGAGGTTGGGATGCTGCAAACGAGCCATGGCGCGGGCCTCGCGCGAAAAGCGCTTGATAAAGACTGGGTCATCGGAATAGCGCTCGTCCATGACCTTGGCCGCTACCGCTCGCCCAAGCCGCATGTCCACGCAACGATAGACGGTAGACATGCCACCGCGGGCAATGGGGCGATCGATGCGGTAACGGTTTTCCAGCACGTCACCAATTTCCAACCTAGTCATGCTTCCCAGTATGGCTGATCCTCTAGCCCGCGTTAAAGTAGAGAACGTGACTAATGCAGAAAAATCCCTAGATACCTTGCTCGCTAACGAAGAACTGCTCAGCATGCAGCAAGTAGCAGAAAAGCTAGACTTGCCCATTACGCGCGCCTATGACCTGCTGCAGGACCGAAAGTTCATCGCCTGGGATTCCCCAGAAGGAAAGCGGGTGCCGCTGGCCTTCTTCAATGATAAAGGTGTCATTGCCAAGCATGTGACCGCGGCGATTACCGTATTGACCGACGGCGGCTATAAGGACACCGAAATCTTCAAGCACCTCTTTACTGAGGATGATTCACTGCCGGGCCGCCCCATCGATGCCTTGCATGGTCACCTCGCCCGCGAGGTTATCCGGCGTGCTCAGGCTGCCGCTTTTTAGGCACGCCTTCAAATATCCACTGAATGGCAAACCATGCCACCACGATCATCCCGATGACCCAGAACCAGTTGTAGAGCTGGTGATTGCCATCGCCGGAGAAGGAGACGCCGATAAACAGGGCCACGCCGGAGGCGAATTTAATAAGCCATAATGGCGGCCGGAACGTGCCCATCAGGGTAAAGATGGAGGCGTAATACCACGGCAAGGTCACGGCATTGAAGACAAAGGCGACCTGGTAGGCGGCTGCGGTGCCCATGACAGCGTCACGGTCGTCCTTGCGGCATAGCCACCACACCGCCACCAGTCCGATGAGCATGCAGACCATTGCGATGCTGCGCAAGACAGCCAGGATGGCGTTATAGGAAGCATCCGGCATAAAGATTTGCACGGCGGGGAAGATTACATCAGTGGCTAGGGTTGGCCCCGCAAGCGGGTTGATCACCTTGGAATTGCCGCTTACCTGAGACAACCAGCCCCAAGACGTTCCCGAAATCCATGTGATGAGGGCTACCGCAGCGATGATTTCTACCAGCGCAGTTAGGCCAGAAAGCACAAAGACGAATAGCGACCGCCACTTGCTAGAGCCTTTGGGCGCGTAGTAGTGAAGCATCATCCATACAATGAAAGGTGCCGCAATGACGGCAGTGGCCTTCATCGCCACTGCCGTGCCTACGAGGAGGAGGGCGGCGTGGAAATGCCTGTTCAAAGCTGCTAGCAGCCCGATAGATACGAGACCCACCATGAGAGATTCATTGTGCATGCCGCCGATGAGGTGCAAGATAATGACTGGGTTTGCCACGCCGAGCCACAAAGCTACCGCCGGATCAGCGCCGAGTTTCGAAGCGATGCGGGGGATAGACCAAGCGATGGTGATAAAACCTAATAGGGAAAGAACCTTATACGCGGCGACACCTGCGGTGACGTTGTCACCCACCAAGCCGGTGACCAATTCACCTATCCATAAATGAAGGGGGCCATAGGGCGTGGTGGTATTGCGCCAGTCCTGGGAAACCTCAAGAAGGAAGGGGCCTGGATTGACAGCAGCACCTTCGGCATAAGGATCGAAGCCGTCGCGGACCATTGCGCCCTGCATGAGATAGGAATACACATCGCGCGAAGCCAGGGGACCGGCAAATACAAGGGGAGTGACCCAGGCAAAGAGGATGCGCTGGATATCGCGTAAGCCGCCCTTGGGGCGAGGGTTAGTAAGCTGCGGGCGAATAATGGTGCGCCCAGCGAGTACCCAAGCCGCAGCTAAGAGGAAAATGCCCACCCAGTACAGCGCAAGACCGAGATTGCGCCCGTGACCATAAGACAAGAAGCCAATATTTAGCGCCTCAAGGAGCCCGCCGCGGTTCCGGGTAGCGCCGCCGGAGAATGAGGCAAACAGCAAAATACAGGATGCCGATAATCCCAGTGGTAGCGCGCGCGGAATGGGAAAGGAGTACGTCTTTGACACGGCAAAAACCTACTTGTGGCGAGCCGTGGCCTTGATTGCCAACTGCTCTAGGGTTTCGGTTACCGCGGGATCTACTCGTGCGGCGCGCAGGTGCTGCAAACCGGATTGCGTCAGTGATGCGATGCGGCGCTCAATCTCTTCCGGTGCGCCCGAATCAGCGATAATCTGCGCTAAGCGCGATAGCTCCTGGGGATCTGAGGTGTGACCGATGAGCTTGCGTAGGGTGGCCGCAGCCTGCGGGTCGGATTCATCCGCGCGACGAAGCGCTAGCGCCAAAAGCTCGGTGCGTTTTCCTTCGCGCAGATCATCACCGGCAGGTTTGCCGGTTACGGCGGGATCGCCAAAGACACCCAATTGATCGTCGCGCAACTGGTAGGCAATGCCGATATCTTGCCCGTAGCCGCGGAAGGCTGCGATAAGTTCTTCGCTAGCACCGGCAATCGAGGCGCCCAAGTGCAATGGGCGTTCAATGGTATAGGCGGCCGTTTTATAGCGGTTGACGGAATTGGCAAGCTCTACGGATTCGGAACCGGCCGCCTCCAAAGAGATATCTAAAAGTTGTCCGCCAATGACTTCAGTTCGCATGCCGCGCCACGGGCTGCGAGCTCGGTGTAAAGCTGCCGCACTAAGACCGGAGTCCTGGAACATGTCCTCCGCATACACCAGCGCTAGATCGCCGACCAAGATTGCTACGGACGTGCCAAAAAATTCTGGGTCCCCCAAGTATCCCGACTCGCGGTGCAGCTTTTCGACGCCTCGGTGCACCGTAGGATTGCCGCGCCGGGTATTTGAAGCATCGATAATGTCATCATGGATGAGCGCACATGCCTGGATAAATTCCAGGGAAGCGGCCGCACGGAGCATGGCCTCCGGGTCTTCTTCTCCGCGACCAGCAGCGAGGTATCCTGCCCAGGCATAGGTGGGGCGCACCCGCTTGCCGCCGTCAAGCACGAAGGATTCCAAAAAGCTCACGGCCTTAGTTACAGGGGCACCAGTTGCGGCCACCTGCTCTCGGCGTTGATCAAGAAAGGCAGCGAGTTCTTCGCGTACCGCACCGGGAATGTCCGCCAGCTCAGGAATATTTTGCATAGTCACATCCCACACGATACCGCCTAGAGCACTTAAGAAATAACAGAGGTTTACAGCGGCAGCCTAGCGCCCAAGATGGCAAAAGGGCGGGCATCGGCGGGGTAGAGGTGATTGCGGAGGACATCGAAAAAACCGGCGGACCTATAGAGGCGGAAGGCACCGTTGTCCTCGTTTGGTACTTCAGGCGTGGACAATAGGGCATAACGCGCCGGGGCATTCCATAACAATCCCTCTAAGAGCTTTTTACCCAGGCCGTGTCCCTGGTATTGCGGCAATACGTGGATCTCCGCCAATTCGTAGTAGTTGCGTACGATGTCCCACTGCTCTTCAGTGGGACCGCCTTGCAAACGTAGCCCGCGACGAAGCTCAGCGTCCCACCAGCTATCCGGAGAACCTAGAAACCCATAGGACACCCCAACGATGCCGTCGTCCTGGGTGGCTATCTGCGCGCTGAATCCAGGGCGCGTCAAGTCACGTCGCCAGCTGGAGATGCGGCTGTGCACGATGGCGGGGTTGTAGTTCATTGCCTCGATATGGATTTCAACCAATTGAGGGGCCAGTAAGGAAAACTCCGGCGGGGTTAGGCGGCGAATTTCAAAGCTCACAGTATCTATGACACCAGAAGTCTGGCCCAGAGGCGGACAGTGGGGCGAACTCTGTCTTTCGGACGCGGTGTTAAAAAGTCGAACAATCGGCCTTATAGAACCTTGTGCGCAGGGTATACCCTTGTCTAATTCGAACAGGTGCACTATTCTTAAGGGTGAAATGTCCGGCGGCTTCCTTAGGGTCAATGGGCAAAACCAACGACGTTATTTATTTAGTTAAGGACAAAGGCAATGGCACAGATTATTTCGGCAACGCGTACCCGTTCTTATGGCCGGGCGGGCGGCAAGCGAGCGCGGTTCCTCTTTCAGGCTCGAGAATTATTGGATGCCGCACGCGGTTATGCGGCTGAAGGGCGGTTCGATCAAGCTTTAGAGGTGGCGTACCAATCGGCCCTTCGCACCGCGGGGGCGCGGGTAGCTGTATCGGCGGTGGCTCGACGTCGCCGCCTCCCCTCTAGCGCATGGGACCGGCTAGCGCTCGTAGGTGTGGAGGAAAAGCGGTGGGCTGAATCTTTTAAGGGCTATTCGCGTACCCGCGCTCGCGTAGCGTCGGGCTTGGATGAAGTCCCGGGCGGGGATTTTGTCTACGGTCTTATGCAGCGTGCTGCACAGTTCTTGGATGAAAGTGAGTTAGAGACTTCTTTTGGCTCTTTTGCTGCGTAGTCACTGCGTGGGGGCGCTCACTACCTTTTAGGGAACATACTGATTATTCTGGGCGTTAGTATAAGTAGAACTATTGCCGCCCGAAGCCCAAACCCTAGTTGGAGGAACAGTGTCTCTTTCTGAACAGGAGCAGCGTACGCTCCGTGAAATTGAGGAATCGTTACTTGCTGATGATCCTAAGTTTGGCGCTTCCGTTTCTGAGCCTGCGTCGTTCGGTGGCTCTGGCGGCGCGGTAACCCTGCGTGGCGTAGCACTCGTTGTTGTCGGTCTATGCATGCTCATTGGCGGTGTTGCCCTCGCACAACAGAGCCTGTGGTTTATTGCGCTTTCCATTGCGGGCTTTTTAGTGATGTTTGCCGCTGGTGTGTGGATGCTGCGCGGTGATGGCTCCGGCTATTCGGTGGAGAAGCGTGATTCTGGTGTCCGTGCAAAGAAGTCTGCCGCCCGTAGGGGTGGAGTCAGCGATAAGCTGGAGGAAAACTTCCGCCGCCGTTTTGAGGGGCGTTAGCGCTTTTCATTTTCAAGCTCACCCCGGTCGACCCAGTAAAGGTTGACCGGGGATTTTTGTATCCAACCAAAATTCCCCACTTTGCCCCACCGGAGAAGCGTTCGGTGGGCTGTTGTGGGGTAGCTTTCCCGTTAGTCCAGTCAAAACGCCTTGATAACACAGGATATGGGGGAGGTGAGGGAATCGGGGCGCATTATATTGGTGTTGCGGGTGGTGCGTAAGGGGTGGCTGTAGTGGGCTGTCAAGGTCTTTTAGGGGATTTCTTCCCACTGAAGAAACCGCTATCTAGCTGCGGGAAATTGTGGACTAACTGAAAGACACGCGGCAATAAGTGGGTTAGGTGGGGGAAAGTGGGGTAGAGTGGGGCGCAGCGGAGGAAAGAGGGGCTTCAACGTCTCGATTCTGAAGTGAGAGAATCCGGAGTTTTCGAGTAAGGAAGGTGGATGCCGGGATGTTTCTCGGAACCTACACTCCGAAGCTCGATGACAAAGGACGTCTTACGCTTCCGGCAAAGTTTCGCGATGAACTCGCGGGTGGCCTTATGGTCACCAAGGGGCAGGACCACTCGTTGGCCGTGTACCCACGGGAGGAGTTTGCGGCACGAGCACGGAAGGCAGCGGCGGTTTCTCGAACCAACCCAGAAGCACGCGCTTTCATTCGCAACTTGGCAGCAAGTGCGGACGAACAGCGACCGGACGGGCATGGTCGAATCACGTTGTCCGCGGGGCATCGGGAGTACGCGAACCTGTCCAAGGAATGCGTTGTGGTTGGCTCTGTGGACTTTCTCGAAATTTGGGACGCGGCCGCGTGGGCCGAGTACCAGTCGCAAACTGAAGATGCTTATTCGGCCGCAGATGCCGATGACGTACTGGCGGGCTTGCTCTAAGCCTGCACAAGAGTGCGTGTAAGGACTCTGTCCGAGGCGGATGATTCTGGTGTACTTCCCCGATACCAGAAACCTGCCTCGGACAGGGCCCTATACGCACTCGCATGCTTTCCACCACTGGAAGTCCGGGATTCGAAGAAAGGGGGTTGCGGGGAGACATGGCTATTGAAAACCTAAATTATGACGTGGCTGATAATCACGGCCATGTGCCTGTCATGCGCGAGCGCATGGCCGATCTCCTGCGCCCCCAAGTAGAAACGGCGGGGGATAATGCCGTGCTTGTTGACGCCACCTTGGGCGCCGGCGGCCACACCCGCTATTTTCTAGAAGCTTTCCCCAATGTCCGAGTGATTGGCGTAGACCGCGATCAGCAGGCGCTGCGCAACGCAACCGAACGTCTAGCTCCTTATGGCGATCGCTTCATTGGCGTCAACGCTCGCTTTGATGAGTTGGGCAGTGCCATTGCGGAAGGCGAGGGCTATAACTTTGATCTGGCCCGCAGCGTTGGCCTTGCCGGAGCCCTCTTTGACCTTGGCGTTTCTTCGATGCAGCTCGACCAGGCGGACCGCGGATTCGCGTACAAGACGGATGCACCGCTGGATATGCGTATGGATCCCTCGCAGGGGATTACTGCGGCGGATGTGCTCAACACCTATTCGCACGGTGATTTGGCTCGGATCCTCAAGACCTATGGCGATGAGCGTTTTGCCGGGAAAATTGCCTCGGCTGTACTGAAGGAGCGCGATAAGGAGCCTTTTACTAACTCCGCGCGCTTAGTTGAGCTGCTTTACGACGCCATTCCGGCCGCGACCCGGCGTACAGGGGGACACCCCGCGAAGCGCACCTTTCAAGCCTTGCGCGTCGAGGTCAACCGCGAGTTGGAGGCTATCGAAAATGTGCTGCCGGTTATTACCCAAGCACTATCGGTAGGCGGCCGTGCCGTATTTATGAGTTACCAGTCCTTGGAAGACCGCATCGTGAAGGCGGCCTTTAAAGAATTGACCACGTCCACAACTCCGGCCGGACTGCCAATGGACCTTCCTGGCACCGCGCCGAAGTTCACAATCGTGACGCGAGGCGCGGAAAAGGCCTCCGAAGAGGAGATTGCAGAAAATTCCCGGGCCGCGTCGGTGCGTGTTCGTGCCATCGAAAGGCTCGAGGGAATGCCAGAATTTCTACCGCCGGGAGGCAGGCCATGAGCACAATCCCACGTCGAAACCACCTAAAGACTGACAGCCGCGACAGAGAGGCCACTCGCACCATGGGCGCCAGCCGAGACTTCACCACCGGAATCGATACCGGAGCCCCGACGGCGCTGCGTGAGCGTCCCAGCACGAAGCGTGCCCCGAGCCGCACCCGGGTGCCGCACCGCAGCCGCAGCACAAACCGCCTGGGATCGAAGCAGGTTGTTAGCTTCCGCGGCCGGCAGCTGCAGCCGCAGACTAAGAAGAGCGGGTTGTTTGCCCGCCTGTCTGTCATCGCGCTTACGCTTCTCATCGTCGGCGTAGCTGTGGCAATGTGGCTGTCCGGTTTGTCTACCAAGCAAACCTTTGCCATCCAACAGCTCACCGTTCAGGATTCCCAACTGGATAACCAGATTGAAACCCTCAACCGTGATGCAGAAAATCTCAGCTCTTCTGCAGACATCGCGCGCCGTGCGGATGAAATGGGCATGGCCATTCCTAAGCAGCCAGGTATTGCGGAAGTCGGCGGCGATGGAAAGATCGTCGATAAGCGCGAAGGCACCCCGGATACGGAAAAGCTTATTGACGTAAACGGAGAACCTATCCGCCCCAGCCAAGCTTCCAGCGACCCGAAGGATACTGAAGGCCTCTCGGATTCCTTAAACGCCGTGCCGCAAGGCCAACAGCGCACCACCCGCGGCGGTGATGACAGGAATACCGGCGCCGCGCAGGATAACGCGCGCCCCAACCTTCCCGCACGTGCGCCGTACGCCAGCCGCGCCGAGTAGCCGGAGAAGCTAGGAAAGAATATTCGGTGAAAATGATGATGCTCGCGCGTGGTGGCGCGGGCATTCTGACTTTTGTAGGGCACAATCAATACACGCAAGAAATTGTGGCGGAAATAGGGAAGGTGACATTGGACTGTGACTACGCCAAGTAGGGCTAGGCGCCGCCCGCGCCGCACCACCAGCTCCGCGGTGCCGCAAAAGAAGCTGATGCGCAAGCGTCTGCGCATTATCGTCTCCGTGGTGCTCGTGGCTATGGTTGTCCTTGTCGGCCGACTAGCCTGGGTGCAGCTCGTATGGGGTCCGGACCTTTCCGCCAAGGCCGTAACTCAGCGCGAGCGCGTCTATATTGAGCCGGCCCGTAGGGGAGAGATTTTAGACCGCGACGGCCAGCGCTTGGCTTATACGATGAAGTCTCGGTCCTTGACCGTCTCACCTACTCGTCTGCGCGATGAGCTAAAAGACAAGGCCGAAATCGAGGCCCAGAATGACGGCTCGACTGAGGGTATGGACGATAAGAAGCTCGATAGCTTCCTCAACCAGAAAATGGAGGAGACCCTCAAAGACATGGCGGAGGGAATCCCGAAGATGATTGAGGATTCGGGAGCTTCGACCTCCAAGGTGGAAAAGGAAGACATTCTTAATAAGCTCAAGGCCGATACCCAATACGAGGTATTGGTGCGCAATGTCGATCCGGATGTAGCCGTAGAGATTTCCAATAAGTACCACGGAGTGGCAGCGGACCGGCAAGACATTCGCCAGTACCCCAATGGCGCTATTGGGGAGAATGTCGTGGGCAAGGTATCCATGGATGGCCATGGCCAATTTGGCTTCGAGGCCGCGCGCGATACGGAACTAACCGGCATTGACGGCCAGTCAACCGAGGACGTATCCGCGGATGGCCAGGTTATCCCCGGCACGCTCCGTGATGTCGTTGATACCGTTGATGGCCGCGATGTCACCCTCACCCTCGATTTGGACCTGCAGACTTATGTGCAGCAAAAGCTGGAGAAGGCCAAGGCCAACTCCAAGGCTTCTGGCGCGGAGGCTGTGGTCCTTGATGCTGCGACCGGCCAAGTTCTCGCCATGGCCAATACCGATACCGTAGATCCCAACAAGAATATTGAGGATCAGCTCGATGAGGGCAAAGACTTTGAAAACCACAGCGTCTCGCACCCTTATGAGCCAGGCTCTGTAGCCAAGGTGGTTACCGCTGCTGCCGCATTGCAAGAGGGAGTGACCACCCCGGACGAGGTGCACCAGGTTCCGGGATCCATCGATATGGCGGGTGTGACCGTTAACGATGCGTGGCAGCACGGCACCGAGCCCTATACAACGACCGGCATCTTTGGTAAATCCTCCAATGTGGGCACCTTGATGCTTGCCGATAAATTGGGCCAAGAAAAGTACGCGAAGTACTTGGAAAAGTTTGGTTTGGGTAATACCACCGGCGTAGAACTACCGAATGAATCTGCCGGTAGCGTGCCGGACCTGGAGCAATGGTCCGGCGGCACCTTCGCCAACCTGCCCATTGGTCAGGGCCAGTCCTGGACCACCTTGCAGATGGCGAGCGTGTACCAAACATTGGCAAATGGCGGCGAGCGCATCGAGCCGCGCATCATTGACTCTGTGAAGGGGCCAGACGGCAAGGAAGAAAAGCTGGAGGAGCCAAAAAAGACCCAGGTGATAAGCCCTGAAACCGCCAAGACAACGGTGGATATGTTCCGGGCCGTCTTCCAAGACGATGACGCTGGCCTGCAAAATGGCACGGCCGGTAATGCGCAACTCAAGGGTTATCAGCTCTCCGGCAAGACTGGTACAGCTCAAAAGGTCGATCCGAATACCGGGGCCTATTCGAACTCCGCCTATTGGATCACCTTTGCCGGTATCGCACCGGCCGATGATCCGCGCTTCGTCGTTGCCGTCATGTTGGATGAACCCAAATCCGGTGTGGAGGACAATGGAGGCGGCGGCCAATCGGCAGCGCCGATTTTCCGAGACATCGCCTCCTGGCTGCTCAACCGTGACAATATTCCGACTTCGAAACCAGCACCGCGGCTGACCCTGCGGGCACAATAGGAGCTTAGTATGACCGTTTCATTGGATACTCTCGCCCAGCTTTCTGGCGGGCGCGTCATTGGTGATGCCTCCGTGGAGGTCTCCGCGTGCGGGCTGGATTCTTCCCGTCTGCCTGAGGGCGCGCTCTTTGCCGCCCTGCCGGGTACCCGTGCACACGGCGCGCAGTTCGCCCGCGATACTAAGGCTGCGGCTGTGCTTACCGACGCCGCCGGACTCGACCTGCTCAGCCGGGCCCAAGAGACCCGCCCCATTGTGGTGGTGGACGATATTCGTGCCGTGCTCGGTCCGATTTCCGCTGAAATTTATGGCCACCCCACCCGGGAACTGACGGTCATTGGCGTCACCGGTACCTCCGGCAAGACCACCACGAGCTACCTGCTTGAAGCTGGCCTGCTCCATGCTGGGCATTCCGTGGGGCTTATCGGTACCACCGGTACTCGTATTAACCGCACCCCGGTTCCTACCTCGCTTACTACTCCCGAGGCACCTACCTTGCAAGAGCTATTCGCGCGCATGAAAAGCGAGGGCGTCACCCACGTGGTGATGGAGGTATCTTCGCATGCACTGGAGTTGGGGCGTGTTCGCGGAACCCGGTTTGCCGTGGGCGGGTTTACGAATTTAAGCCAGGATCACCTTGATTTTCACCCCACCATGGAGGACTACTTTGAAGCTAAGGCCAAGCTCTTTGCTGGGGAACAGGCGGCCGAGCAGGCTGTAATCTGCCTCGATGATGAGTGGGGCGGGCGCATGCGCGGCGTCGCCGAGAGCGCTGGCCACCCCGTAACCACGGTGGCCACTCAGGGGGCTGCGGCCACGATTTCTGCGCACCAAACCGCCACCGAGGCTACCGGCGCCCAAGAGGTCGCCTTGAACTATGACGGTGCCGATTTCTCCTTCCGGTTGCCACTGCCTGGCGAGTTCAATATCGCCAATGCCTGCTTGGCGCTGGGCATGGCCGTAGCGGTAGGAGAGGAGCCGGCGGAGTTCCTCTCGGGCGTGGAAAAGGTCGCTGTTCCCGGTCGTATGGAGCGTATTGACCGGGGCCAAGACTTTGTGGCCGTGGTGGACTATGCCCATAAGCCGGCAGCTATCGCCGCGGTGCTTGATACTCTGCGCGGCCAACTAGAAGGAACCAAGGGGCGCGTCGGCATCGTCGTCGGTGCCGGCGGAGACCGTGATAGCTCAAAACGCCCCATCATGGGCGCTGCCGCGGCCACCCGCGCTGACCTCACTGTGGTCACCGATGACAACCCACGCTCTGAGGACCCTGCCACTATTCGTGCTGCGGTGGTGGACGGTGCACGCGAAGCCGCGCCCCAGGGCGATATTCGTGAGGTAGGTTCTCGTGCCCGTGCCATCGATGAAGTCGTTGACTGGGCCGAGCCAGGCGATGCCGTCATCGTCGTCGGCAAGGGCCACGAGGTGGGCCAGCTTATTAACGGGAAAACCTTGCACTTTGATGA
The DNA here is from genome assembly GCF_057458085.1 of Corynebacterium sp. LaCa_205. Taxonomy (NCBI): domain Bacteria; kingdom Bacillati; phylum Actinomycetota; class Actinomycetes; order Mycobacteriales; family Corynebacteriaceae; genus Corynebacterium; species Corynebacterium sp. LaCa_205. Next base: position 1,623,885 of record NZ_CP190931.1, on the reverse strand, counting down.
CCGCGAAGAAATGGCACGCGCCATCGAGGAGAAACTGGCCGGAACCCTACAGCGCGATACCCTTAGGGATGCGAAGGAGTAGTCATGATTCCACTTTCTATTGCCGATATTGCCGAAATCACCGGGGGCAGCCTCGATTGCGTTTCTGACCCAGACCAGCGCGTTACCGGGTTCATCGAATTCGATTCCCGGAAGGTAACCACAGGCGGGTTGTTTCTTGCCCTGCCCGGCGCCCGAGTGGATGGCCACGACTATGCGGAAAAGGCCATTGAGCAGGGCGCTGTAGCGGTGCTTGCCGCGCGGCCGGTCGGCGTTCCGGCGGTCGTCGTCAAGCCTCAAGGCCGCGTTACCGGTGATGCTGCGAACGCGGATATCTATGCTCACGACGAGGACGGCTCTGCCGCTGCGGTTGTCCAGGCGCTGTCCGATATTGCCAGGGAAGTCACCCGCCGCCTGACCGCGGAGCAGGGCCTAGAGATAGTCGGTGTGACCGGCTCAGCCGGAAAGACCTCCACCAAGGACCTGCTGGCCACTATTTTCCGCGCAGAGGGCGATACCGTTGCCCCTCCTGGTTCCTTTAATAACGAGGTCGGTCTGCCCTATACCGCTTTGCGCTGTGATGAGCACACTCGCTTCCTTGTTGCCGAAATGTCTGCCCGCGGAATTGGCCATATCCGCCACCTGACAACTATTACCGCACCCACCGTGGGCGTAGTGCTCAACGTCGGCACCGCTCACCTAGGCGAGTTTGGCTCGCGTGAAAACATCGCCCAAGCCAAAGGCGAGCTTGTGGAGGCCCTGCCCTCGGCCGCTGAGGGCGGGGTCGCTGTGCTCAATGCCGATGATCCCTTTGTCGCCGGCATGGCGCCACGCACCTCAGCAAAGGTGGTTTACTACTCGGCAAATAAGCCGCCGGCTGCCGACGCCCAGTACTACGCCAGCGATATCCAGCTCGATGATGTGGCCCGCCCCTCGTTCGTGCTGCATGCGCCGGGCACAGACCCGCTTCCAGTAAAACTGCAGGTCTTTGGCCGGCACCAAGTATCCAATGCTTTGGCAGCGGCGGCCGCAGCCATTGAATCAGGCATGGACCCGCAGGTGGTAGCCAGCGCGCTATCGGGGCACCAAAATGCCTCCGAACACCGCATGGACGTACGCACCCGCCGCGATGGAGTCACCACCATCGATGACTCCTATAATGCCAATCCCGATTCCATGCACGCGGCGACTGCCGCGCTGGCCTATACCTCAGCCGCCCGTCCGGATGCCCGTGCCATCGCCGTGCTCGGTGAGATGGGAGAACTCGGCGGCGAAGCGGTGGCTGCCCACCGCACATTGGGCGAGGTCCTTTCCAAATACCACGTTGGCTACCTCGTGGCCGTGGGAGATAACGAGAATATGAGGGCGATGGTCGAGGCCGCACGGGCGCAGGGTATAAATACTACTATCAGCCCAGATGTTGACACCGCTGCGGCGGCGGTCGAAGACATCATTAGGGTAGCGCCTGCCGGCATTGAAGACTGGGCGGAGCGCGAGGCCAAAGACGTTGTCCTCATAAAGTCATCGAATGCCCAGCGCCTGTGGCGCGTGGCAGAAAAGCTCAATCGCCGTTAGTCCTCAGTACAAGGAGAAAGACCTCTAGCAATGACTCAGATCATTATCGCGGGCATCCTCAGCTTCCTCGTCGCGATTTTTACCACTCCCATGTTGGTCCGCTATTTTTCCGGCGTAGGCAAGGGGCAGGAAATCCGTGAGGACGGGCCACAGCTGCACCTACGCAAGCGCGGCACCCCAACTATGGGCGGACTGGCGATTTTGCTCGCCATCACTGTGGCCTACCTTGTGGTGGGCATTTACGCCCGCGTGACGGGCAACGGTGGCTTTAGCCCCTCCGGTCTCTTGGTCTACTTCCTCACCATGGGCTTGGGCGGACTGGGCTTTGCCGATGACTTCATCAAGCTGTTTAAAAAGCGTAACCTCGGCCTCAATAAGACCGCCAAGCTGGTAGGTCAACTAGCCGTCGCGCTTATCTTCGGCATCTTGGCACTGCAGTTCCCCGATGCACACGGCTTGACCCCGGCGTCGACAAACCTGTCCTTCGTCCGCGATTTTGACACCTTCGATATCGCCGTAGGCGGCGCCATTATCGGCACCATCGTTTTCTTGGTCTTTCTCTATCTACTCATCGCGGCGTGGTCGAATGCCGTAAACCTCACCGACGGCCTCGACGGCTTGGCCGCCGGCACCACTGCGATGGTCATGGGAGCCTACGCGCTCATTTCCTTCTGGCAGTTCCGCAATTCTTGCGCGGTGTCGCCTGCGGCGGGGTGCTATGAGGTCCGTGATCCACTCGACCTCGCAGTGCTGGCTGCAGCTGGCCTGGGTGGTTGCTTGGGCTTTTTGTGGTGGAATGCCGCACCGGCGAAAATCTTTATGGGCGATACCGGCTCACTAGCACTCGGTGGTCTCGTCGCTGGCCTGTCCGTGACCACCCGTACCGAGCTGCTCATGATCATCATCGGCGCCATCTTCGTTATTGAGACGGTCTCCGTGGTTATCCAGATCATCGTCTTCCGCAGCACCGGAAAGCGCTTTTTCCGCATGGCGCCCATCCACCATCACTTTGAAAACGGTGGCTGGGCAGAGACCGCCGTGGTCACTCGCTTTTGGTTGCTCAGCGCCATGGCCGCCATTGCCGGCGTATGCATCTTTTATGGTGACTGGCTGTCCGCGGTCGGTTTTAGTTCTTAAGACTCACGCCTTCTAGTTTTATCGAGGAAAGAGGAAAAACAGATGACCGAGTTGCCATCCTCCTTGCGCGGTCGCGTGCTCGTGGCTGGGGCGGGAGTATCCGGGCGCGGTTGCGTCGCTATGCTCACCAGACTCGGCGTGGATACTACCGTGGCAGATTCCAACGAAGATGCTCTAGAGGCGTTGGCGGAGGACTACGGCGTAGCTACGGTTTCCGTTGACTCCGCTGCCCAAAGCGAGTTTGACCTCGTGATTACCTCGCCCGGCTGGCGTCCTGACTCGCCTTTGTTGGTTGCTTTTCAGAACGCTGGGGTAGAGGTGATCGGCGATGTGGAGCTTGCCTATCGCTTGGACCGATCCGGCGTCTTCGGGGCACCGCGCACCTGGTTAGTGGTCACCGGAACTAACGGCAAAACCACCACCACCGGAATGTTGGCCCAGATTATGCAGGCCGATGCCGAGCGCACCGGCAAGCGCGCACTGGCGGTGGGCAATATTGGCGTTTCGCTTTTCGACGCCCTCACCGCCACCCCTCGCGTCGACGTCCTTTGTGCCGAGCTTTCTTCTTTCCAGCTGCACTGGTCTAGCCAGTTGCGCCCAGATGTGGGCGTGCTGTTGAACTTGGCAGAAGACCACCTCGATTGGCATGGCTCGTTCGACGCTTATGCGCAGGCCAAAGCCAAGGTGCTCGACGGCCAAGCCGCCGTCGTGGGCAAGGACGATGCCGCGGCGGTGCGCTACGCCGAGAATACAGCTAATCTATACGGCTTTACCGCCGTTGAACCTGCAGAGGGGGAGGTAGGCGTAAGCGCCGGCCGCCTTCTCTCTCGGCTCACCCAGGAGCGGGAGGATCTCGCTTCCGCCGAGGGTATCGAGCCCGCTGGCTTGGCAGGAGTCTTGGACGCTGCGGCCGCAGCAAGCGTCGCGCGCTTGGCAGGCGCTAGCCCGCGCTCCATCGCGCAGGGGCTGGCAGCGTATACCGTCGCCGGGCACCGTGGCGCTGTGATTCATGAGCATTCCGGTATCAGTTTCATCGATAACTCCAAGGCCACCAACCCACACGCAGCGGATGCAGCGCTAAAAGGGCTCAATTCCGTTGTATGGATTGCCGGCGGGCAGTTGAAGGGGGCGGAGGTAGACGGGCTCGTCGCCAAGCACGCCGCCCAGATCAAGGCCGCGGTAGTTCTCGGCGCGGATAGGCAAGAAATCGCCCAGGCACTGGCCGAACACGCACCACATGCACCTGTAGACGTTATCGAAAGCAACGACCCTGCCGCGGCCATGAATGCAGCGGTGGATGCTGCACTGCAACACGCCGAAGCCGGGGATACCGTCCTTTTGGCACCGGCTGCGGCATCGTTGGATATGTATACCGGCATGGCTCAACGCGGTGACTTCTTTGCCGCAGCCGCGCGGGAGCTCACCCGCGACTAGAGCTAGATATTGAAGATCAGGAGAACATATGACGGCCACCTCCCAGCAGCGCCCGCGCTCCAAGAGCTTTGGCGACCGCGTTCGTGAGCTGCGCGAGCAAGCCCGCCAGCAGGCCGGCCTGGATTATCAGCTGTTGCGCTTTATCATTTTCACGCTCGTGGGCATTGGTGTGCTCATGGTCTTTTCCTCTTCAATGGCCACGTCATTGACGGAGGACGGCGGGGTGTGGAACCAGGCGCTACGGCAGTGCGTCATGGTGTTTTTTGGTCTCCTTGCCTTTTGGCTGGGCCTGCAGGTCTCGCCACATACGTTGCGCAAATGCGTGCCGTGGATCGTGGGTCTTTCTATTATTTTGCTCATTGCGGTGCTCATCCCCGGTGTAGGCACCGGCCGTGAAGAGGTGGGTTCGCAGTCGTGGATTTACCTCGGTCCGTTTTCCTTGCAGCCCTCGGAGCTCGCGCGCATTGCCGTAGGCATGTTTGGTGCGAGCGTCCTGGCCGACAAGGAACACAAATCCATGAAGCTTTCTGACCCCTTCATGATGTATTCCTTTATTTCTGCAGGAATGTTTTTGCTCATCGTCGGTCAAGGGGACATGGGCATGGCGCTGTCCTTCGCCATCGTGGTGGTCTTTACCCTCATTTTCGCCGGCGTTGACTGGAGAGTCCCCGCAACGATCGGCGTTGCCGCGGTCTTGGGGTTGATCGGGATTTTCTTGAAAGGCGGTTTCCGCTCGAATCGCTTCCACACCTATTTCGATGCCTTGTTGGGCAATATCTCTGATACTCAAGGCACTGGTTTCCAGTCTTACCAGGGCTTTCTCTCGCTTGCCGACGGCGGCTTCTGGGGCGTTGGCATCGGCCAATCCCGCGCCAAGTGGTTCTACCTGCCAGAGGCGAAGAATGACTTTATTTACGCCATCGTGGGTGAGGAGCTTGGCTGGTGGGGCGGCGCGCTCGTTATCTTCCTCTTTGCCGCTTTGGGATATGTGGGCCTGCGCACCGCGATGCGGGCACAGAATCAGTTCCAATCTTTGCTCGCCGCCTCGTTGACCATCGGTGTGGTTACCCAGGCCTTCGTCAATATTGGCTATGTCATTGGCCTGCTGCCAGTGACCGGTATTCAGCTGCCCATGATCTCCGCCGGCGGTACCGCGGCGATTATCACCATCGGTTCGATGGGCGTGCTGTGCAATGTAGCGCGCCACGAGCCGATGCAGATTTCCGCAATGCAGAACTTTGGCCGCCCGTTTTTTGATCGCCTCTTTTTCATTGGCGAGCCGCAGCCGGTATCTAAGCCGAAAAAGAAGCAGCGGGGGCGTCACGCCCGCCCGCAGGAGCCGCGCTCCCGTGTGCGCGAAGAGCAATTTGGTCGCCCGGTGACTGGAAGCGGCCGCCGCTATCCGCGCGCCGAGCGCCGCTATCGATAGGTGGCGCTGGTAGCCTTTAGGCTATGAATTCCACGCCTATTTCCGTCGTCATTGCAGGTGGCGGCACTGCCGGACACATTGAACCCGCCCTTGCCGTGGGCGAAGCTTTGCGCGAGCGCCACGGCGCTCGCATCACCGCTCTCGGTACCGAAAAAGGCCTTGAGCGCGATATCATTCCCGCCCGAGGCGTGGACCTTAGCCTAATTACCCCCGTGCCGATTCCGCGCAAAATCAACGCGCAGCTTTTCAAGCTACCGTTTAACCTCTCCCGCGCGGTGAGGGAGGCCAAGCAGGTACTCAAGGACGTCGAAGCAGACGTTGTCTTTGGCACCGGCGGATACGTGGCGGGCCCAGCCTATATTGCTGCGCGCTCCCTCGGGATCCCGTTCTATGTTTTGGAGACCAATGCCTTAGCCGGAATCGCCAATAAACTCGGCGTGAAAATGGGCGGCATCGGTCTCAACGCCCACCCGGATTCCGGAATGCCAGGTGAGGTCGTGGGCATTCCCGTGCGCCCGAGCTTGGCGGAGGACCCGGACGGGTCCCTTGCTGCAGGCGCGCGCACCAAGTGGAACTTGGCCGAGCTTCCCACCGTCCTCATTACCGGCGGCTCCCAAGGCGCAGCCAGCATCAACCGCGCGGTTGCTGGGGCAGTGGAGGACCTAGCCAAGGACTTCCAGCTCCTGCATGCTTATGGCAAGAAGAATGACGAGCCCGCAGCACATCCGAACTACGCTGCTTTGCCGTATATCGAGGATATGGGCTCGGCCCTTGCGGTAGCCGATCTCGTCGTATGTCGCTCCGGTGCTATGACCGTTGCCGAAGTATCTTCCGCAGGGCTGCCAGCGATTTACGTGCCGTTGCCGCATGGTAACGGTGAACAAGCGCTCAATTCCCGTGAAGTGGTCGAGGCGGGCGCTGCCATCCAGATTCCCGATGCGGAGCTGACCCCTGAGCGTCTTATCTCTGAGGTGCGCGGCATTCTCGATGACCCTAAACGTCTAGCATCGATGACGCATGCCGCCGCCCACGCCAGCGCCGGCGACGTGGCCAATACCATCGCAGACCGCATCGCTGCCCGCGTGTCCGAGGCCGAAACCGCCGCCGGAAGGAAGGAAAAATAAATGACTGATCCCGCACACTACGATCTCCACCGCGTTCACCTTATCGGCATTGGTGGCTCTGGCATGTCGGGGCTGGCGCGAATTCTTGCCACGCGCGGCGCCGTGGTTACCGGTTCCGATGTAAAAGACTCCACCCCGGTGGAGGTGCTGCGCACCATGGGCGCGAAGATCGCCATCGGGCACGCTGCCGAAAACCTGCGCCTATCGGGTGAACTGCCGACCGTCGTGGTGACTTCCTTCGCTGCCATTCCGCAAGACAATCCGGAGCTAGTAGCCGCGCAGGAAAACGATATCCCCGTCATCCGCCGCTCCGATTTGCTCGCCGCATTGATGGAAGGCCACAAGCAGGTATTGCTAGCCGGCACGCACGGCAAAACGTCCACGACGTCGATGACCGTGAGTGCGATGCAACACGCAGGTCTCGATCCTTCCTTTGCCATCGGCGGCCAGCTCAATCGCGCGGGCACCAACGCCCACGGCGGCACCGGTGAGGCCTTTGTCGCCGAGGCTGATGAATCCGATGCCTCCCTGCTGCGCTACAGCCCCGATGTTGCGGTGCTGACGACCATCGAGCCCGATCACCTCGACTTCTTCCACAGCGAGGAGGCTTACTTCAAGGTCTTCGATGACTTTGCTGGCCTGGTCACCCCAGATACCGGCTATCTTGTTGTCTGCGCCGAGGATGAGCACGCCGCCCAAGCAGGCGAGCGTGCGCAGGAGCGCGGCATCAACGTCGTGGCCTATGGCGCAGCGGACAAGTCTTTTACCTCTACCGTGCCGCTGGCCGCTGAGCTGGAACGCGAGGAGACCACCGCTGAAGGGATGGACACCACCGTAAAGGTTAACCTTCCTGGCATCTCTGAAACTGTGCGCTACGAGCTGCAGATCCCGGGACACCACATGGTGCTTAACTCGATGGGTGCCTTGTTGGCTGGTGTGCTTTCTGGTGGCGCCCCGGCTGCCATTGCTGAGGGATTGGCTGATTTTAGCGGTGTGCGCCGGCGCTTTGAATACCGGGGGAGCGTCGACAAGCAGGGAAAGCCCGTGCGCGTCTTTGATGACTATGCGCACCATCCCACCGAGGTTGCTGCAGTTCTGCGCGCCGCTCGGGCAAAGGTTGAGGCCGAAGGCCACGGCGGCCGTGTCATCGCCTGCTTCCAGCCGCACCTGTACTCGCGCACCATGGAATTCGACGCCGAGTTTGCCCAAGCGCTCTCGCTTGCCGACGCCGCCGTAGTCCTCGACATCTACGGCGCGCGCGAACAACCTGTGGAGGGAATTACCTCCCGCATCATTACCGATAAGATGCCAAGCGACATGCAGGTCATCTTCGAACCAGATTTTTCTGCCGCTGCCCGCGACGTTGTTTCGCTCGTAGAACCTGGCGATGTCGTGCTGACCATCGGTGCTGGCTCGGTAACTATGGTCGCGGCAGAAATTCTCGATGAATTGCGGGCGAGCTAGTGCGCGTATCCACTAAGCTCATTGCCGGGATCAGTGCAGCTGTCGTTGTCGTAGCCTTGATCATTGCCGTCGTAGTGTGGACGGTGCCCATCTTAAAAGTCCGCCATTTTCAGGTGGAAGGTACCCACCAGCTTGATGCCGCGCAGGTAGAGGAGGCCGCTGGGGTTGCCGAAGGAGAAAACCTCCTGCGCGTAGATGCAGGCAAGGCAGCCTCCGGTGTTGCTGGATTGGATTGGGTTGATTCGGTAACTGTCTCGCGCGATTTTCCCTCCACCTTGACTATCAATGTGGAAGAACACAAGGCTGTGGCTTTTGTAAAACGCGATAATAAGCCTTTCCTGATTGATGATAAGGGCGAGGAATTTACCTCCGCGGAGCCTCCCGCTGGCGCGGTTGAGGTTACTGGTTCTGTTGATAGCGGCTCCCGCCAAACCCAAGACGCGGTGCGCGCGATCGCTGCGTTATCGGATGATGTGCGCAACCAAGTAGGAACCCTTGATGTGGCCGATGAATACTCGCTCATCTTTACCACTAAGGATGGCCGCCGCGTCTTTTGGGGCGCGAGCGACTCCAATGATGATGACAAGGCGCGTGCCTTTGCCACCGTGTTGAAGATGGAAGGTCGCGAGTGGAATATTTCCAACCCTGAGTTGGTCACCACCCGCGGATAGGGGACGGGTGCCCCCGCGCGCATTTTTTATCCCCTCTCTGGTCTCTGCAGCGCCGCTTAAGCGCGTGCGCTGCAGGGGCCTTTTGCTCTGGCACCAACGTGGGGCGGATGGTGCGGGTGTGACTAACAAAACCGCAGGTGAACAACCCTAAAGTGCAACTTGAGGGTCTCGACACGCGCAAAATGTGCGTGAAAATTACACGGCTGTCGTTAAAGATGGAAAGGAACGCGATTCGCCTTCGGCGGACCGCATTACATTCCTCGTTTAATGCACGTGCAGACTTAAAGTAGCGAAAGGTGAGACCAACTCACATGATCTCTTCCAATAACAATCTCGCGGATATCAAGGTCGTCGGCGTCGGCGGTGGCGGCGTCAACGCCGTCAACCGCATGATCGAAGAAGGCCTCAAGGGCGTTCAGTTCGTCGCCATCAACACTGACTCTCAGGCCCTCATCTTCTCTGATGCCGATACCAAGCTGGATATCGGCCGCGAGGCCACCCGTGGCCTCGGTGCCGGCGCTAATCCTGAGGTGGGCAAGACCTCCGCAGAAGATCATAAGTCCGAAATCGAAGACGCCCTGCAAGGCTCCGATATGGTCTTCGTGACTGCTGGCGAAGGCGGCGGTACCGGCACCGGTGCCGCTCCGGTTGTGGCATCCATCGCGAAGAAGATGGGCGCGTTGACCGTGGGCGTTGTCACCCGTCCGTTCAAGTTCGAGGGTGCCCGCCGTACCCGCCAGGCTATGGCCGGCATCGAAGAGCTGCGTGAGGTATGCGATACGCTTATCGTTATTCCGAATGACCGCCTGATGCAGCTCGGTGGGGAAGAGCTTTCCATTGTTGAGGCTTTCCGCGCCGCCGATGAGGTGCTTCACAATGGTGTGCAGGGTATTACCAATCTGATCACCATCCCAGGCATGATCAACGTCGACTTTGCCGACGTCCGCTCCGTCATGTCCGACGCCGGCTCTGCCCTGATGGGCATCGGCTCTGCCCGCGGCGATAATCGCGCCATGACCGCTGCCGAGCAGGCCATTAATTCCCCGCTATTGGAATCGACGATGGAAGGCGCCAAGGGCGTGCTGTTGTCCATCGCCGGCGGCTCCGACCTTGGCCTGCACGAGGTTAATGCCGCGGCTTCCATGGTGGAGGAGCGCGCTGACGAAGACGTCAACCTTATCTTCGGTACCATCATCGATGACACCTTGGGTGATGAAATCCGCATCACCATCATTGCCACCGGCTTTGATGCCGAGGCCAATATGACCCAGGCCGCTGCACAACCGCAGAAGCAGCAGGAACAGCGCAAGCCAGGGTCCCTTTTTGACAATCGCCAGCGCGCGGCCGCAGAGCCCGTCACCCCGGCTCCGGCACAGCCTGGTGCGGCCGAGCCGGTACAAGATGATTACTCCCCGCGCCACTCCTACGAGCCGCGTGCCGGCCAGGAGCGGGAGCGCTACACCCCAGAGCGCCCTGCCGAGGAGCGCCGCCCAGAATCTACCGGTCTGTTCACCAATTCTGACCGTTTCTCCCGCGAGGAGCGTCGTGATGACTACCGTTTGTCTCGCCCATCCCAGCGCCGCGATGATGATGGCGACGACGATCTGGACGTGCCTTCCTTCATGCGCTAAGCGCAAAGCGCTACGCTGGTGTGCATGCCAGTAAACGAGGAACATCGCACCAAACGCCCCGTCCGCATGGTCTTTACCAGCCGTGCCGGCGGGGCGTCTGCTATTCCATATGACTCTTTTAATTTAGGGCACCATGTTGGCGATGACCCCGCCGCGGTTGCTGCGAATCGAGATCGCCTAAAACGCGTGACCGGCGTGGACGATATCGTGTGGATGGAACAACTACACACCAATACAGTCACCGTTATCGATGGTCCACAGGATGAACCTGTGCCAGCCACCGACGCGATTGTCACCACGCAGCGCCGCCTTGGGCTGGGCGTCCTTGTTGCAGATTGCACGCCGGTTCTGTTTGTCGACGTCGCCGCTGGTGTCATCGCCGCCGCCCACGCTGGCCGCTTGGGCGCCCGCAACGGCATCATCGTCAATACCGTGCGCGAAATGGAGAAACTCGGCGCTCAGCCCGAGCGCATCCAGGTGGTTATGGGACCAGCTGCCTCCGGCAAAAACTACGAGGTGCCGAAAGAGATGGCTGAGGATGTAGAACGTCGGCTGCCCGGTTCGAAGACGCGGACGTCGAAAGGAACCTGGGGAATTGACGTTCGCGCAGGTTTGATTCGCCAGCTCATGGGCCTCGGCATCACCGCGATTGAATCCGATCCGCGCTGCACAATTGAAGACGAAAATTTCTTTTCCTATCGCCGCGAAGGCACTACCGGCCGCCAGGCCGGGCTGATCTGGTTGGAGGCTAACTAATGGCAGACCGTAAAGCACAGCTACGAGAAAATCTCGCCGCTACTCGAGCTGAGATTGAACGGCTATCGGCGCAAGCAGACCGCAAGCCCCCGCAGCTACTGCCGGTGACGAAGTTTCATCCAGCTGCGGATATCGCCCTACTTGCTGAACTCGGGGTTAGTGACGTTGCCGAAAACCGGGAGCAAGAAGCTCGCGCCAAAGCTGCCGAATTGCCACAGCTGCGTTTCCATATGATCGGCCAGATCCAGACCAAAAAGGCCAATCACGTGGCTCGTTGGGCGGCCAGCGTTCATTCGCTTGATTCCCTCAAACTTGCTCAGGCTTTGGAACGGGGCGTCGCCTTGGCAAAGGAACGAGGGGAACGCGAGAGCAACCTGCCGGTCTTTGTCCAAGTGTCTGCCGATGGCGATGACGCTCGCGGAGGCGTTTCACGCCACGCGCTCGACGAGCTCGTCGAAGCAGTAGAAGGAAGCGAACACCTCGACTTCGCTGGCCTCATGGTAGTCCCGCCCCTCGACGCCGATGCGGGCGAGGTCTTTCGCGGTGTGCGAGATGAGGTCGACCGGCTATCTGCCGCGCTGAAGCGCCCGCTGAAATTGTCTGCTGGAATGAGCGCGGACATGGCCGAAGCAATTGCTGCGGGCAGCGATATCGTGCGTGTCGGAACCAGTATCATGGGGCCGCGGCCAGTAGGTTGAAAGCATTGCAAAAGCGCATTTCACAGCGTAAATCACATGAGTCACACTAGACACATTTTGCGCGTTTAGACTTGTACAAATTTAGGTCAGAGGGAGACCCAAAAATGTCATTCATTGATAAGACGAAGGATTTCTTCGGGCTGGGCCCGGTGGACATCGAAGAAGACGATGCCTACTACAGCGAGGAGCCGCGTTATTCCGAAAATGCCTCCTCCGCCTACGCCCCGCGTCGTGCTCCGCAGTCTTATGAGCCTGCTCCGGTGAAAGAAGAGTTTGTGCCGACCATCGTGGCTATTTCGCTGACGTCTTTCAATGACGCTGCCAAGGTGGGCGAGCCTTTCCGCGACGGCGACGCAGTGGTCTTTGAGCTTACCGACGCCGACAAGGCCACCGCAAAGCGCTTCATCGACTTCGCTGCCGGTCTCTGCTTCGGCTTGGAAGGGCGCATGCTTAACCTCACCAAGGGATTGGATACCGAGCGCAAGGTCTTTTCTATCGTGCCGAAGTCTGCGGACATCGCTAGGCACGAGCTCGAGCGCGCCGCTGGCCTGCGCTAAAGCGGTAAGTTTTTCTTGACCCCCGTGGGGTGCCGATTGGGCACCTGCGGGGGTCTATTAGATAGGCTCGGTTATTGTGACACAACTCGGAATTATTCTTATCCTGCTCGTGCGGATTTATACGTGGGTTCTCATCGCCCGCATCATCATTGAGATGATTCAATCCTTCTCCCGGCAGTTTAACCCGCCACGTTGGTTTATGGTTGTGGCGGAGCCACTGTTTGTAATTACGGATCCGCCGGTAAAGGCGCTACGCCGTTTGATCCCGCCGCTCCAGATGGGCGGGGTGGCCCTCGACGTATCGGTGCTCGTGCTATTTATTTTGCTTTCGATACTTACACGAATCTTGCAAATCGTATTTTTCGGTTAGCACCCCCGTCGCCTCGCAACCTGTGGTAAACGTTGAGACTCGGCGGGGCGTCGATTATTGTGGTCGTTTGGTTACGATAAATCGCGATAACCCGTATTATGAACCACATGTACCTTTGTGGGGAAGGTTTAGTTAGACCTGAACCGCAGCTCCTAAGGCCCTGGAACCTCCGGGGTTGTATCAACCTGAAGGGGAAGAGAAGACATGCCACTGTCACCAGCTGATGTTCACAACGTCGCGTTCAGCAAGCCGCCCATTGGCAAGCGCGGCTACAACGAAGACGAGGTGGATCAGTTCCTCGACCTCGTAGAGGATGCGCTCGCCCAGCTGCAGGATGAGAACGAAGACCTACAGGCACAGGTCAGCGATCTCAACTCTCAGGCCAAGGCTGGCGCTGGCGCCGGTGCCGCTGGTACCACAACGGCAGCGTCCGCTCGTACCGATGAGGCTGCACTGCGCAAGGAGATTGAGGCCAAGCTGCGCGCCGAGTACGAAACCAAGCTGGCGGACTCCAAGTCCGAGCTGTCCCGTGCTAAGGAAGAAACCAAGAAGGCACGCGAGCAGGTAAAGGCAGCCCAAGCTGAGGCTTCCAAGGCACAGGAGACCGGCTCTGCTGCTGCTTCCGCTTCTGCAGACCTGAAGGCCGCCCGCGATGAGGCAGCACAGGCAAAGAAGGAAGCTGAGGCAGCTCGTGCGGAGGCTGCGCAGGCAAAGAAGGACCTTGAGGCTTCCAAGAAGGAAAATGATGAGCTGAAGAAGTCCGCTTCCGCAGCTGGTTCTTCCAAGGCCGGCGTTGCAGCTGCAGGCCTTGCAGGCGCTGGTGCAGCTCAGACTGCAGATGGTCTGGCTACCCCAGAAACCCACATGCAGGCCGCTCGCGTTCTGGGTCTGGCACAGGAGATGGCAGACCGCCTGACCTCCGAGGCTCGTGCGGAGTCCGAGTCCATGCTGTCGGAGGCACGCACCGCCGCCGAGAAGCAGCTGACCGACGCAGACTCTCGTTCCAAGGCGCAGCTTGCCGACGCCCAGAAGAAGTACGATGCCCAGCTGCAGGACGCGGATTCCCGCTCCAAGAAGCTGGTGTCTGACGCCGAGGCTAAGGCAAAGCAGACCGAGTCCGATGCGTCCTCCCGTGCTGAGGCACAAATCCGTCAGGCTGAGGAGAAGGCTGCTTCCTTGCAGGCCGATGCTGAGCGCAAGCACACCGAGGTTATGAACACGGTCAAGCAGCAGCAGACCGCACTGGAGGCTCGTATCTCCGAGCTGCGCACCTTCGAACGCGAGTACCGCACTCGCCTGAAGACCCTGCTCGAGTCTCAGCTGGAAGAGCTGGCTACTCGCGGCACCGCCGCACCGAACGGCGAAGCTGGCAATAACTAAGCCACCGCGTTCTCTTTAGCGTCCCCGCCACCGCCGCGGGGGCGCTATTGTTGTTTTAGACCGTCGTGCCCTATCCCGCCCTGACCGAAAGGAACCATCGTGCTTGTTGCCGCCTTAGTTCTCGCCCTCGTGGCATTCGTAGCCTTGGTCAATTTCGTCATCTCGGGTGCCGACTGGTCGCTGTATATCGTCTTCGCTGCCGCTGGTCTCGGTCTGGTGTGCTTTATTCTGGATTGGGCGCATAAGCATCGCAGCGATAAAGCCCGGGCAGCACAACACCTTGAGCAAGATTCCTTGCGCGAGGCTTTACGCGAGAACTAAAATGGCACGCCAAAAAGGCGCTCGAGGTGCCTTATTTCGCGGTCTTGTCTTAGCAGTCAGGGGGCTGCCACCGAATCTGTCCATTCGTGCGGCTAAGTCGCCCGCGTAGCGGTGGGGCATTGGGATCGTCATCGTTGGCTCCATTGTGGTAGGCGCAGGCTGTGGATAAGTTTGCGATATTGGTCAATCCGCCCTGTAGCCAGGGGTCCAAATGGTGAATTTGGCATTCGTCGGCGGGCTTAGCGCACCGCGGCCACGGGCACACAGGATTTTCTGCACCCGCCATCAATCGCTGCTTAGCATTGGCGAAGCGCTCCGTGCGATACAGGTTCACCGCGCCTTCGTAGGGGCTGACCAGCGTGATGAGTCCATGTTCCTTTAACGTGCGGCGCAAGTATTGCGCACCCGAAAGCGTTGCCCCGTTTGTCATCTGCAGGGTGATTTCCTCACCGTCACCGTTGACGATGCGTACGTAATCTTCCAGCCGCACGATGACATTGGTTACTACGGTGCTCCGTTGTGCGCTATCGTCCCCGAAGAAGGTATCTTCCACCACATCTAGCGGCTTTTTATTCTGGTTTTCTACCGCTGCGTGCAAATCCGCAATAAACGAAGACGATCCATCGATCGCAAGCGTCCACGGAGCATCTTTGCGTCGGATGATGCGCACGCCTGGTTTCACGGTGCGCTTTTTCTTCGGGACTTTGGACTGAGCCAGCTTCTCCAGCGCCCCTGCTGTGGCCTTGGTAGTGCAGAGTTGTTCGCGGAGAACCCAGGCGTCGAAAAGCGTAGGCATTTTCCGCGCATACTTTTCAATGATGGATAAGGCAACAATGGAATGCCCATTGTGCTGGGCGCCTTCGATAGCGCGGCGACGTTTCCCCGTGAACTTGGTCGTGCCGCAGTATGCTTCCTTTAACAAGGCCAGCTCGCGGGCAGTCTTTTCGGCAGCGCCCCGTGCGCAGAGGTCGTCCTCAGACATGCCTGCGCACCCAAGGACGATGTCCATCCCAGGTGCCATGGCTGCGAGGTAAGTATCTAGCGCGTTCACGACTCACAATTTATTGCCCCGCGCAAGCCCCCACAAGGGAAAATTTTTAGCCTGTGGATAACTTATTGTGCACGAAGATTCTGGGGCGCTATACTTTGTGCTACATGCAGTGATCCGGCCATCACCGGGGAGCAATTCAGAAGAACAGCCAGTGCGGCCTAGTAGAACTGAACGGGTGGGACCGTCAACTCCTTCACCGAAACGAAGCGGAGCCTTCGGGCTCAAGCAGGGTGGTACCGCGAGCCCGACAGGCGCGTCCCTGCACCGAGTGATGAGTGAAGGATTGTAATGGCGAAAAAGATTTACCCCAAGGTTGACATGACCGGAGGCTCAAGTCGCTTCCCGGATATGGAAGAGGAAGTTCAGAAGTACTGGAAGCAGGATGATACCTTCCAGGCTTCGCTAGAAAAGACAAAGGATTGCCCAGAATACATCTTCTATGATGGCCCTCCCTTTGCTAATGGCTTGCCGCACTATGGTCACCTGTTGACCGGTTATGTAAAAGATATCGTTCCGCGCTATCGCACCATGGCAGGCAACTACGTGCCTCGTGTCTTCGGCTGGGATACCCACGGTCTGCCCGCCGAGCTGGAAGCGGAAAAGCAGCTGGGTATTACTGATAAAGCGCAGATCGAGGACATGGGCTTGGAAAAGTTCAATGAATACTGCGCTAAGTCCGTGTTGGAATACACCGACGAGTGGGAAGAATACGTCAACCGCCAGGCCCGCTGGGTGGACTTTGATAACGGCTACAAGACCATGGACATCAACTACATGGAATCGGTCATGTGGGCGTTCAAGGAGCTTTATGACAAAGGCCTGATCTACAAGGGATTCCGTGTCCTGCCTTACTCTTGGGCAGAGCATACTTCTCTGTCCAACCAGGAGACCCGACTGGATGATTCCTATAAGATGCGCCAGGATCCGACCCTGACGGTTACCTTCCCTGTGGAGGGTGCTCGTGAGGGAAGCGCGGCAGAAAAGACGCTGGCGGAGCACCCCGCGCTTGCCGACGCCTCCTTCCTCGCCTGGACTACCACCCCCTGGACCTTGCCTTCTAATGAGGCTTTGGCGGTTCACCCAGAGGTTACCTACGCGCTCTTTAAGGCCACCGAGGGTGATTTCGCTGGCCGTACCTTCATCATGGCGGAAAACCTGCTGGCTACCTTGGAAAAGGAACTAGGTGAGGCCGAGGTACTGGAGACCTTTACCGGCGCGCAGCTCGAGGGCTTTACCTATGAGCCGATCTTTGGTTTCTTCCCGGATTTGCGCAATGCTTACCAGGTATTGGTCGCTGATTATGTCACTACCGAGGATGGCACCGGCGTGGTTCACCAGGCTCCGGCGTTTGGTGAAGACGATATGAATACCACTAACCAGTACGATATCGAGCTGGTTATCCCAGTGGACGAGGACGGCAAGTTCACCTCGCAGGTACCGCCGTATGAGGGACAGCTGGTTTTTGATGCCAATAAGGACATCATCAAGGACTTGAAGGCCGCTGGGCGAGTGGTGCGCCACGTGACCATCGAGCACTCTTACCCGCATTCGTGGCGCTCGGGTGAGCCGCTAATCTACATGGCTCTGCCAGCCTGGTTTGTGAAGGTAACCGAGTTCCGCGATCGCATGGTGGAGCTCAACCACAATGAGATCGAGTGGCTGCCGGAGCACATTCGGGACGGTCAGTTTGGCAAGTGGCTCGAGGGTGCGCGCGACTGGAATATCTCGCGTACCCGCTACTGGGGTGCGCCTATCCCGGTGTGGATGTCCGATGATGACAATTACCCACGCATGGATGTCTACGGCTCCTTGGATGAGCTGGAGCGTGACTTCGGCGTCCGCCCGGAGTCCCTGCACCGCCCGCACATCGATGAGTTGGTGCGCCCGAACCCGGACGATCCAACCGGCAAGTCTATGATGCGTCGCGTGCCGGACGTATTGGACTGCTGGTTCGAGTCCGGCTCGATGCCGTTCGCGCAGAAGCACTACCCCTTCGAGAATAAAGAGTGGTTTGAAACCCACTCGCCGTCTGACTTCATCGTGGAGTACTCCGGTCAAACGCGTGGCTGGTTCTATGTGATGCACGCGCTGTCCACCGCGCTGTTTGATCGTCCGGCATACAAGAAGGTCGTAGCCCATGGCATCGTGCTGGGCAACGATGGCCTCAAGATGTCCAAGTCCAAGGGCAATTATCCAAACGTCGATGAAGTCTTTGACCGTGACGGTTCGGATGCCATGCGCTGGTTCCTGATGTCTTCGCCTATCCTGCGCGGTGGCAACCTCATCGTGACCGAGCAGGGCATCCGCGAGGGCGTGCGCCAGGCTATCTTGCCTATTTGGAACGCCTATACTTTCCTGCAGCTCTACGCGGAAAAAGAAGCCAAGTTCGACACCACCTCTACGCATGTTTTGGACCGCTATATCTTGGCCAAAACCCACGATGTCGTAGCTAAGGTGGACGCGGCGCTTGCCGATACCGATATCGCTACGGCAACCGAAGAGGTACGCCTGTTTGCAGACGTTTTGACCAACTGGTACGTGCGTCGCTCGCGCGAGCGATTCTGGGAGGGCGAGGAAGCCCATCCTGAGGCCTTCAATACCTTGTACACCGTGTTGGAAACCGTGACTCGCGTGGTCGCGCCGCTTTTGCCGCACGTGGCGGAAGTTATCTACCGCGGGCTAACCGGCGAGCGTTCTGTGCACTTGGCGGATTTCCCGCAGGCCGCGGATTACCCAGCCGATGCAGATCTGGTGTCTGCGATGGATGCGACCCGTGCGGTGGCCTCGGCGGCATCGTCGGTGCGCAAGTCCAATAAGTTGCGCAACCGGTTGCCGCTGCCGAAGCTGACGGTGGCTCTTGCAGGGGCACAGCGTTTGGCGGGCTTTGCCGATATCATTCGCGACGAGGTCAACGTTAAGGAAGTTGAGCTTACCGATGATGTCGATTCGGTGGGCACCTTCCAGGTAGTCTGCAACGCCAAGGTCGCCGGCCCGCGCTTGGGCAAGGACGTGCAGCGCGCCATCAAGAACCTCAAGGCGGGCAATTATGAGCGCCGCGGCGATGAGGTCGTGGTTGACGGCGATATTGTGCTTGGTCCGGATGAGTACACGGAGCGCCTCCAGGCAGCGAACCCGAAGTCGACCGCGCGTATCGAAGGGCTCGATGGCCTTGTGGTACTCGATACTGAAGTGACCGAAGAGCTCGAGGCTGAAGGCTGGGCGGCGGACGTTATCCGTGGCCTCCAGGATGCCCGCAAGGCTTCTGGGTTCGAGGTCTCGGATCGCATCGCGGCCGTACTTGCCGTACCGGAGGCGAAGAAGGCATGGGCTGAGCGTCACGCCGACCATATAGCCGGTGAAGTACTCGCCACCGACTTCCAAGTGACCACCGAGGCGCTTGATGGCGAGGGCGTGCACGAGGTGGTTAAGGGGGTTAGCGCTACCGTCGTCAAGCAGTAGCGCGCTAGCTGCCACCTAAAAATAATTGCCCAGCCGGCGTGGCTGGGCAATTTTTATGAGTGATAGGACTTAGCGGACTGGACCGGGCAGGTGAGCGCGCCAGCCGAGGACCGCGTTAACTAGGCAGCACAGTGCAAGCACGGCGCCAATGAGGAATAGGGTGGTAAAGCCGAGCAGCGGGGCGAGCGCGCTGAAGGCCATGGGGATAAAGAAGCCGGTGTAGGACACCGAGTAGTACACGGCGGTGAGGCCAGCGAGTTCTTCAGGGCGGGCGATGCGCTGGACCTCGGATAGACCGGCGACAAGGGCTAGGCCATATCCTGCACCCATGACGGCTGCGCCGGCGATACCGAGCGGCAGCGAACGGGTACTAGAGGCAACCGCACCGAGGATGGTGCCTACGGTGATAACTCCCATTGCCACCGCGGAAGCACGGGCGGACCGGCTGGTGTCAATGACCTTGCCGAGCATTTGGACGCCAACGCCGCAGCCCAAGGTGATAACAGTCATGAGGCCGGAGAAAGCAATGGGTGCTTCACTGGCAGACTTGGACAAAAGTTGGGGCAAGAGCGCGTAGGCGGCACCAGCGCAGCCGAAGACCCACGGTGCTACCGGCAAGACGATGCGCACGAAGCGGCGGTGGGCTGCGGAGGGAATGTGCAGCATGCGCAGCATGTCGCGGATGCTCAGGTCGAGGAAGGTATCTTTTACTGTGGCGCCACGTGGTGGGCGAGTCTCCGGGGTATTCATCAACCAGATGGCGGTGGCTACGGTGAGGAGAATGTGCAGGATATAGGCCAGATGGGTTGGCCACGGGCCCCATTGGGCCAGCACCGATGCGAGGCCAGCGCCGATGAGAAAGCCTAGGGTTAGGCACATCGAAGCGTGGCGCGGGCCAGCAGCGGGGTCGCCGCCGGCGCGGGTGATAAGCTCCGCCACCCACGTGGAGCCGACCGCCATGACGATGCCTAGAGCCAAGCCACACATGATGCGGCCCACGGCGATGACGAGGGGCTCATTCGGCGCGATGGAGAGTAGGAATGAACCCAGCAGTGATAGGGGTGCGGCAGGCAGCATTGTGGGGCGGCGCCCGATGTAGTCCGAAAGCGGGCCAGAGATGAGCAGCGCCGGCACGATGCCGAGCACATAAGCGGCTAGGAGCCCGTTGACAGTGACCTGCGAGAAGTGTGATTGCTCGCGGTACATAACTAGGAGGGGGGTGAACTCATTGCCGCCCCACGCCACGGCAACCATGCTGCCGGCGACGGGAAACCATGAGTGCTGGGCAAACTTTTCGGTCATAGTTGATTCCTTGAGTTGGTTAGGTGGGTGTCCAATGTGGAGAGGTAGGCGTCGAGGTCGCCGGTGCGGAGGGCATCGGCAAGCGTGCGGTGCTGGTCCACGAAGGTGCGGGCACGGGCCACATTGCGGCCAATGGCTGTGGCGGTAAAGCGCTGCTGGCGTTCGCGCAGCTGGTGTCCCAGCCCGGCTAGCAGGCTATTTGCCCCGCCATCCATGATGATCTGGTGGAAACGTGCGTCCAGCTGGGCATAGGCGCGTAGGTCTGCGCCGTCTAGGGCGGTGTCTTGCTCCGCGATGGTCGCATCCAGCTGATCAGCAATGTCCGCGCGCTCGGCATCTGACATTGCACAGATTTTTTCGGCGCAGTGCCTGTCTACGAGTAAGCGCGCCTCATAGACCTCGCGGATTTCCTGCGGGCTAATCGGCACGATAAGTGCACCTCGCCTGGGGTAGAGCTGGAGGAAGCCTTCGACCTCTAGGCGCAAAAAGGCTTCATGCATCGGGGTGCGGCTAATCCCCATCTCGGTAGCGAGTGAGGCCTCGGAAAGCATCTGCGAGGGCTCGAAGGAGCCGTCAATGATCTTCTCTTTGACGAAGTCATAGGCACGCTCCGCAGCGGGTTGCATTCGTTCATTGGACATGCATCCATCTTGCATACAAGCTTGCATGCAAGCAAGCGTGAAGGTGTACTTTGTGGGGAACGAATCTAGTTAGGCAATCGTGTGACGTGGCACGTATCGGGGTCGAAGAGTAAGCCGTGGCCCATGCCGACCCAGCCGATGAAGGGGGCGTCGGCAAGCGTGTGCGGGGTGTGGACGTGCCCAAGGATCCAGGCATCGGCCTCGCAGGCCTGTAGCTGGTCTACAGAAAGTGGTAGGCAGACGGCGTGGGAAAACTCGCCGGTGACGGAGGAGTGCAGGAGGCCAAGAAAGGGTGCGTCGCTGGGGCGCGGTGGGAGCTGGAGGCGGCGCAGGTCCGGATCGGTCGCGGCCGCAGCGCTAAGCACCGTGGTCTCCCCAATCTGAAAGGTATGTACTTGCGTGCTATGCAAGGTGACCTCGGGTGGGAAGTCTAGGTCATGGTGAGTATCGTGATTTCCGGAAATGAAGTGGACTTCGTTGAAAAGCTCGACAGCACGGTCCAAAACGGTGCGGACCTGGGGCACACACTCGCACGCTGTGGCATTACGGTCGATGATATCGCCTAGGCACACGCACGCCGTGGCACCGCTATTGGCGGCAGCCTCAAGTTCCTGAAGGGCCCAGCGCAGTCCAGGGGAGTCAGGGTGGCCTAGGTGCAGATCGGCAAAGACAAAGATGCTAGCGGGCATGCGCGGTCTTTCGGGTGCGCCACCACGTGCTAGTTACCAAGTCAACGGCGGACTTGCCGCGGAGATTGGTCTCGGGGCAGCCCTTATTGCCGGCGAATTCGCGCTTTCTGCCGCGCAAGACTACGTGTGGTGAGTTCATATCTAGAAAATGCCTTCCTTAAAAGAACGCGTAAAAGATAAAACCGTGACATTGCAGGGGAGTGGCCCGAAGATGGAAAGCAATCAAAGCTTTAATTAACGGCACATAAACGCTCTGAGGTACGCCTATTAGACTGGGCCGCATGCAACGCTGGGTTTTACATATCGACATGGACGCGTTTTTCGCCTCCGTCGAGCAGCTGACCCGGCCTACGCTGCGGGGGCGTCCGGTTTTGGTGGGCGGAATCAGCGGACGCGGCGTGGTGGCAGGCGCCTCCTACGAGGCGCGCGTGTACGGTGCGCATTCGGCCATGCCGATGTACCGCGCGCAGCAGCTCGTTGGGCTCCGTGCGGTAGTGGTGCAGCCGCGCCGGGTGGTCTATTCGGCGGCCTCGCGCCGGGTATTCGACATCATCGCGCAACACGTGGAGGTCATCGAGCAACTTTCCATCGACGAGGCCTTTATGGAGCCCGCCGCCCTGCAAGGCGCGAGCGCGGATGAGGTCAAGCGCTGGGCGGATGAATTGCGCGCGCTCATCCGTAAGGAAACGGGGCTGCCGTGCTCCATCGGTGCGGGTTCGGGTAAGCAATTTGCCAAGATTGGCTCAGGCGAGGCGAAACCCGATGGCACCTTCGTCATCCCGGCCGAGCGCCAGCTTGAGATGTTGCACCCGCTTGCGGTGAACAAGTTATGGGGAGTCGGCCCAGTGACCGGCGCGAAGCTGAATTCCATTGGGGTGGAAACCATTGGACAGCTCGCGGCGATGACGCGCAAGGAAGTGGAGATTTCTATCGGCAGCGTGGTAGGTCTGCAGCTGTGGCAGCTGGCCCGCGGTATTGATGACCGAGAGGTAGCGCCGCGCGCTATTTCTAAGCAGATTTCCACCGAGCACACCTACCCGAAGGATCTGCTAACCGTGCCGGAGGTCGATGCAGCTATAGCCCGCGCGGCGGAGGGCGCGCACCGCCGGCTGCTTAAGGATGGGCGTGGCGCACGCACCGTGACGGTGAAGCTGCGCATGGCGGACTTTCACATTGAGTCACGCTCAACTACCTTGCCGTACGCGACTGACGACGCCGCCGTGCTCACCGCCGCCGCCTTCAAGCTCGCCCGCTATCCCGATGAGCTCGGGCCCATTCGCCTAGTGGGAGTGAGCTATTCCGGGTTAGAAACCGCCCGCCAGGACGTGCTCTTCCCGGAATTGGACCGCGAAATCGTGCGGCCCGCGCCGGCAGATACGGACTATGAAACCGGAGTGAGCGACGACGTTGCGCCGCCAGTACCGACACCGACGGTGACGGTGGAAGAAGAAACCGATAACCAGTGGCACGCAACGCAAGACGTATTCCACCCCGAATACGGCCACGGCTGGATTCAGGGCGCCGGGCATGGAGTAGTGAGCGTGCGCTTTGAAACCCGTGCCACAGGGCCCGGCCGGACCAAGTCTTTCGCGGCCGATGACCCCGCGCTTGTGCCGGCGGATCCGCTCGACTCGCTTGATTGGCAGGATTGGCTCACCACCGAAGACTAAGCATTTACTGTCGGAATAGCTCAGCTGGGTCGGTGCCAGTGGCCAGTGCCGCTGCCAGCAAGATTCGCGCCTGGCTCGGGCGGAAAGACCCGGCGTTAATAGCGCCCAGTTTCCCAAGGCTCGCGCCACCGCCGTCGCCGCCGTAGGCCAGCGCTGTTGGGCCGTAGGGCGTGCGGGTAGAAATGACGACGGGGAGGCCGGCGCGGAGGGCGTCGGCAAGCGCGCGGCCCATGTCCTCGCCCATATTGCCCGAGCCCATGGCCTCGATAATGAGGCCGCTGGCAGGGGAATTGGCGGCGGCATCAACCAGCAGGCGGCCAGCTCCCGGATAGGCTGGGATGATCTCCACCGGATGCGGCGCCAGCGGGGCAGGAGCTAGGCGCGGCGTAGTGCCTGGGACTCCTAAGGATTCAAACCCGCGCAGGTCACTAGTGTGCCGCTTGCGCGCACCGCGCGCCGGAATGCTCGCACCCCCAAAGCAGAGGAATACCCCGGCGCGCCCGCTGGCTGCAAGATTGCGGGCATCGCGCAGGTTGCTAGGGCCGTCCGCCGCGGGGTGATCGTGGGAACGCTGCGCACCCGTGAGCACGATGGGCTTTGCACCGCTACAGAAAATCTCCAGTGCCAACGCGGTCTCTTCCATCGAGTCGGTGCCATGGGTGATGATTACACCGTCGATGTCCTCCCGCGACGTTTGGGAATTAACCACCGCGATGAGCTCATCGAGGTCCGCCAAAGTGATAGAGGAGGAGTCGAGTTGCCGAAACTCCACTACCTCGGCGTCGATATCGGCGGCTAGGGTCGCGCCGGAGACGGTGGGAACAAGGGAACCATCGGCTGTGGTGGTACACGCTATTGTGCCGCCGGTGGCGATCAAAGCAATTCGGGTCATGTACCTAAGGTTAAAGAAATCTGCGTCCACGCGGCGGGCGCAATCCGGAAAAGGGTGGTGCAGCTGTAAACTGATGGGAGTTTGGAACCCACACGTGAGGAGTTAGAATTGAAATTCCGCAAGTTTAGCGCCGCGTGCCTCGCACTGACCGCGGCTACCGCCCTGGCCGCCTGCTCTTCCGACGATGAGCAGGACAATTCCGCCGCCGCCAACACCGAGGCAAAGGAATCCGCTTCCTCGGACGGCGATTCCGCCGCCCCCGCGCTGCCGTCCCCGGCCGACCTAAACGCAATTTTGGCCAAGGCCACCGACCCCAATGCCTCCGAGCAAGAAAAGACCTCCACCGTGCAAGGCGGCGAGACCGCGCCGGAAATCTTTGACACCATGGCAAAATCCAAGGCGGAATCCGGCGCTGAATTCGAGGTCGTGGATCCTGTACTGCCGGGCTATGACCCGCAGTCCGTGCTTACCACCGTGAACTTCACCACCGCTGATGGTCAGCAGCAGACCGCAGACCAGGTGGAGTTTGTGTATGAAAATGGCACCTGGAAGCTTTCCAAGGCTTGGGCTTGCACGCTTATCCAAAACACGGTGCCGCCAGAGCAAGTTCCAGAAATGTGTGCGGACACTGGCGCCGGTGCCTCCGCACCTGCCCCGGCTCCGGCCGAGGGCGACGGTGCACCCGCGGAAGGCGATGCCCCCGCTGCTGGTGCCGAGCAGGCCCCGGCAGAGGCTCCTGTAGAAGCCCCGGCCGAGTAACTAGGAAAAGTTCAGCTCCGTCAGGCTCGACTGCACCACGCGCAGCTCCGAGCCGGCGGCACCATAAATGACCTTAGTGTCGAAGGACACGTCACCGTCTACGGGCAGCGGCTTGCTCAAATCCACCGTGATGCTGCCCTTGGATTTGGTGCTGGAATCTAAAACCTTGAGCTCTTTGTTCTCCAGCTCCGTGCCCTGGGCTTGGCCTTCAAAGGACAGTGCGCCTAGCGAGGGCCGCTGTTCTACCTCTACGTTTAGTTTCACTCGGTCGCCATCGATGGAATCGACCGTATAGCGCGTGGTCTGCAGCAGGGTAGACTCGCCGGTCACGCGCGAATCCACCGACCAGCTCGCGCCCTTGCCCACCTCCTCGGTAGGGAAAACTACGGGTAGGGCCGTCAGCTTCATAATTGCTTGTTCGACGGAGCCGCGGGCATCATCCGTGGCATTCTGGGGCGCGGCTAAGCGCAGCGAATTCATCTGGCCGGTGTCCTGGCCACGCCAACCAAATTGGAATCCCTCCGCCGAGGAGACGTCTTTATCTCCGGTAGATTCTGGAGTTCCGGCCGTGACGAAGGCATTGCGGCTGGCTGGTAGCTGGTCTTCGACGTCCTCGCTGGCCTTTTCTACCTTGGCCGATAGCGGCAGGGTAGTAGTGGTGGAATCGACGTCGGCGGCCTGAAACTTCTCAGCTGCGGACTTTTTGAGCAGGTCCTGCGCAAAGCCCTCGGTAACGCGGTAGTTTAGGTCCTGCGTGGAGTCGATATCGCGGTATTCCAGGAGTTTTTTCTCTCCGGTTCCGGGATTATCCACGGTGACGCGCGGGGCGTCGATGGTCAGGCCTACGGGTTGTTCCACCGCCGGGCCTGGCTTTTCAGAGGAACACGCCGTAAGCGCTACGGCGGCTGTGGTCAGGGCTGCAAAAACTTTGACTCGAAACACGCTTACCAAAATACCGGACGCTCCCGTTTAGAATAGACCGGGTGAGTCAAAAACGAAGGAGCAAGACAGGACTTATCGCCGCAGTAGTCATTGCCGTGGCGCTGGTGGATCAAGCCGTGAAGCAGGTAATGCTCTCCATCCTTAACGAGGGCGAACCCCTGCCGGTGATTGGGGACTGGTTCCGTTTTACGCTGCTTTTTAATCCTGGTGCCGCCTTTTCCATGGGCGGGGAGGGATCTACGTGGCTGTTTACTACCATCCAATTGGTCTTTGTGCTCGGCGTGGCCGTAGCCGCCCCGCGCATTACCCACTCCGGTCAGGCAGTAGGCCTAGCGCTCATTGCTGGCGGTGCGCTGGGTAATTTTGCCGACCGCATCTTCCGCGCCCCCGGCTTCTGGTTCGGGCACGTGGTGGACTATATTTCGGTTGGCTCTTTCGCCGTGTTCAATATCGCAGATGCGGCTATCACCTGCGGAGTGGTGCTTTTCATTATCACCATGGTGCTGGAGGAAAGGAAGGCCGAGCATGAATAGGCAGATGCGCAGCTTCCCCATCCCCGAAGGGCTAGAAGGCATGCGTGCCGACGCCGCCCTAGCCAAGCTCCTTGGCCTCTCCCGCAGCGCCACCGCGCAGCTATGTGCCGAAGGCAGCGTCACCATCGATTCCCAGGAGCTGGGCAAGTCCGAGCGTTTGATTTCCGGCAACGTGGTCTCCGTGCTTTTGCCGGAGCCAGAAAAGCCGCTGCTGCCGCGCGAAGAGCTGGTCGAGGGCATGGACGTGCTCTACAGCGATGCCGATATCATCTGCGTGCATAAGCCGGTGGGCGTGGCCGCGCACCCCAGCGTGGGTTGGGACGGGCCGACGGTGATCGGCGGGCTGCGCGCGGCCGGCTATACCGTGGCTTCGTCCGGGCCGACCGAGCGCCAGGGAATCGTGCACCGCCTCGATGTGGGTACGTCCGGCGTGATGGTCGTGGCCTCTTCGGAGCGCGCTTACTCCGCGCTCAAGCATGCCTTTAAGTACCGCAGCGTGAAAAAGACCTACCACGCCGTGGTCCAAGGCCTGCCAGATCCCATCGAGGGCACCATCGATGCCCCCATCGGCCGCCATCCCAAGTCCGGCTGGAAATTCGCCGTGCTTGACGACGGCAAAGCGGCCGTTACCCACTACAGTCTTATCGAGGCCTTTCGTGAGGCCAGCCTCATCGAGGTGCACCTAGAGACCGGCCGTACCCACCAGATCCGCGTGCACATGTCCGCCACCGGGCACCCATGCGTGGGCGATCCCATGTACGGCTCCGATCCGAACCTGGCCAAGCGCCTTGGACTCGAGCGGCAGTGGCTCCACGCGGTAAAACTCGGCTTTACCCACCCCGGCACCAGCAAATGGTTTGAGATTCAGGCACCGTATCCAGCCGATCTTGACCATGCCTTGGAGGTGCTGCGGGGATGAGGGAGGTCTACCGGCGGCGTCGGCTAGCGGCGTTGGCGGTGCTCGCGATGCTTTTTCTGGCGGTGCTCGCGCTCTTCGGCGCGTTGGGAACCCAGGCTACCTCGCAGGTGCAAGGAGACCAGCTGGGCCCCGATGGGGAATCGCGCGCGGAGTATATTGCGCGCGTGGCGGGCAGCGACATTCCCAATGAGCCTGCCTACGCCCTGGTTACTTTCGACGAGGATCTACCGCCCGTAGCCGCCGCGGCCGCCGTTGCAGCGGCCCCGCGCATGGATGCCATCCTCATTGGCTCCACCGCCCCCATCGACGTCCCCGAACCGAGCGCTGGTGAGGACCGAGCCGCCGTCATCCAGCGCGCCTTCGACCGCATCGATGCTTCCTATGGGCAGCGGCCCAGCGCGGTAAGCGCAGTTGTGGTGTGGGGATCGGGCGCCCAGCTTGCCGACGTCGCCTCCACCCCCTCCGTTGCCGCCGTCGAACCCGCGCCTGCCGACGCCGCCTGGGGCAGCTTCGCCATCCGCCCTCCCAGCTAATTTCGCCTTCTGTGCTCCCGCAGCGCGCAGTGCCCCCGCAGCGCTTTTAGCATCAGGGGCATGGAACATATTCGGGCCTATATCGCGGCACTGAACTCGGCAATGGATATCCTCGCCGAGGCCGCCTCCGTTTCTGCTGCCGACCTTGCCGCCGCCGGCATGCCCGATGCCGCAGCGGACTCTATTGCGCAGCTCGCGCAGGTCTACTTCGGCCCCACCAGCTTTCGCCGCCGCCAACGGCGCGCGGTGGATGGGGCGCGTCTTAACAGGCATTCACTGCCGACGCTGGAGGTCATCGAAAAGCATGCGCGTCGCGCGCCCACCCAAGCTCGCGCCTGGGCCCTGCGCGCCGAGCTTGCCCATATCTCTTGTGACACGCGGGAGATGGAAAAGCTCGCCCGCACAAAGCTGCGCAAGATGCGCGCGCCACGCGAGCCCAAGCCTGGCGTGCGGCTGCGGCGCCGCGACGCCGGAAAGCCGTGGACGCTTTCTATCACCGGTCCTTCCGCGCTCATTGCGGAACTTCACCAGCATGCCGGCTCGCTTGCCGACGTCGCCTCCCTCTTCCGCACCGGTGCCTCTACCTCTACCGTGCGCACTAATGTTGTGGTGCCACTAGATAAATTGGTCGGCGTGGCCCATGGCAGTGATGATGTGGTGCTGACTATGACCAACGGCGCGCAGATAACCGGTGCCGAATTGGCCCAGCGCGCGCTGGCAGAGGAGGGGTTTGTCACCCTGCTGCATCCCGTGGAAGGTCCGGTGAATCTGTACCGCATGCGCCGCGGGGCGACCTGGAAGCAGTTTATGATGGCTGCGGCGGAAAACCCCACCTGCCCGGTTAAGGGCTGCCACAAGCCTGCCGATGAGTGCCAAGTCCACCACATATTCAGCTGGGCCGGCGGCGGGTGGACGAACGCGAAGAACCTCACCACCGCCTGCGCTTATCACAATGGCCGCAATGACGATCATCGCACCGGCCCGCCGCGCAACGGCCGCTTCGAGCGCACGGCCCGCGGCGTGCGCTGGGTCAACCCCTGTTAAGAGCCCCCGCCGGATCTGGTTGACACTAGCCCTACCTAGGTAGGCTAGACCTATGTTCTCGCAGCAGCCTTTTTCGCAGTGGATGCCCAACTACAAGTTTGCTTATATCGCCGCCTGGGTAGCGGCGGTGGTCTCCGGCATCGCACTGCTTATTGGCCTCGTTTCCGGCGGCACCCCGATGACGCTGGTGTTTTCGGGGATCGTGTGTGCCTATGGCATCTTCCTTATCGCAGTGATGCCCCGCTGGGCACTAAAAGCGGAGGAAGAGCAGGCCGCCCGACGCCGTGCTCGCGCTGCCCGCGAGGAACTCAAGCGCTCCTAGCCATGCGCACTAGGTCGACCACGTAGATTGCTACGGCTAAGCCGATGATGCCGAAACCGATCCACCGGTGGGTCGAAAAGTGCTCGTGGGTGACGAAAAGCGCCCATAGCATTTGCATGATGGGGGTGAGGTATTGGAGCATGCCGATCGTCGATAAGCGTAGCGTCCGCGCGCCCTCTGCAAAGCAAAGAAGCGGCAGTGCGGTGATTAAGCCGGCGCTCACCAAAAGCAGCGCGTGGCCGGTTCCTTCGCTAGCGAAGGTGCCCTGGCCGCTACTTTCTAGCCACAGGATGTAGCCCACCGCTAGTGGTGACATCACGAGCGCCTCCGCTGCCACCGAGACGGCCGAGGATACCCGCACCTGCTTTTTGAGCAGCCCATAAATCCCGAAGCTGAAGGCCAATAACAGCGAAATATAGGGCGCCTGGCCGGTAAAGAATGTCAAATACAGCACCGCGATGGCCGCAACCCCCACCGCGCCGGCCTGCCACGGCCGCAGCCGCTCTTTCAAAAACACCATGCCGAGGGCAACTGATACGAGGGGATTGATGAAGTACCCCAGCGCCGCATCGGCTACGTGGTTGCTATTAATCGCCACCACGTAGGTGCCCCAATTAGCCGTGATGAATACTCCCGCGGCCGCGAGCCAGCCCCACGTGCGCTTGTCCATGCGCACTAACTCGCGCCATCGGCCGGCGAGGCACAAAAATCCCGTGACCAACACCGCGGTCCACAGCACGCGGTGGGCCAAGATTTCTAAAGGCGATGCCGGCAACAAGAGAGGGAAGAACGCGGGGAAAATCCCCACATGATGTAGGCGGCCAGCGTGTAGAGCATCACAAAATAATAGCCCATTTTGACCGCCCCGCTATGATGAGCCGCATGGCCAAAAACTCCTCCTTCGTCCACCTGCACAACCACACCGAGTTTTCCATGCTGGACGGCATGGCCAAGGTCGATATGCTGGCAGACGAGGTGGTCCGCCAGAAAATGCCGGCCGTAGGCATGACCGACCACGGCAATATGTACGGCTCCGATGCCTTCTACCGCCGCATGACCGGCGCCGGTATCAAGCCCATTATCGGCATCGAGGCGTATATGGCACCGGAGTCTCGCTTCAATAAAAAGCGCGTGCTGTGGGGCACACCGGACCAAAAGCGCGACGATGTTTCCGCTTCCGGCGCCTACCTCCACCAGACAATGATTGCGGAAAACGCGACCGGCCTGCGCAACCTTTTTACCCTGTCCTCGTTGGCCTCCTATGAGGGCCAGCTGGGCAAGTGGCCGCGCATGGATGCTGAGCTCATCGCGGAGCATGCTGACGGCATCATTGCCACCACCGGCTGTCCTTCGGGCGATGTCCAGACCCGACTGCGCCTAGGCCAGTTCAATGAGGCGCTTGAGGCTGCGGCCATGTGGCAAGACATCTACGGCAAAGATAACTTCTTTTTGGAGTTGATGGACCATGGGCTGGACATCGAAAAGCGCACGCGCGATGGCCTATTAGAGATCGGCCGCAAGCTGGACCTGCCGCCGCTGGTGACCAACGACTGCCACTACGTTTTGGAATCCCAGGCGCC
This sequence comes from Corynebacterium sp. LaCa_205, assembly GCF_057458085.1. NCBI lineage: Bacteria > Bacillati > Actinomycetota > Actinomycetes > Mycobacteriales > Corynebacteriaceae > Corynebacterium > Corynebacterium sp. LaCa_205. Next base: position 1,592,963 of record NZ_CP190931.1, on the reverse strand, counting down.
GGCGCACGAGGCGATGTTGTGCGTGCAGACCGGCAAGACCTTTATGGACCCTGATCGCTTCAAGTTCGGCGGCACCGGCTACTACATTAAATCGGCCGCGCAGATGCGCGAGACCTGGGACGATATGATTCCAGATGGCTGCGATAACACGCTGTGGATTGCCGAGCGTGTACAAGACTATGGCGAGATTTGGGAAGAGCACACCCACGATCGCATGCCTATTGCCGACGTCCCCGAGGGCCACACCCCAACTTCCTGGCTCACCCACGAGGTTATGGAGGGCCTGCAAGCTCGCTTCCCCGGTCAGGATGTTCCGGAGGAGTACATCGAGCGCGCGAAGTATGAGATTTCCGTTATTGAGATGAAGGGATACCCGTCCTACTTCCTTATCGTGGCCGAGCTCATCAAGCACGCGCGCTCGGTGGGCATTCGTGTGGGGCCAGGCCGTGGTTCGGCGGCCGGCGCGCTTGTCGCTTACGCGCTGACCATTACCAATATCGACCCCCTGGAACATGATCTCCTCTTCGAGCGATTCTTGAATCCCGAGCGCCCGTCCGCCCCCGATATCGATATCGACTTCGATGACCGCCGCCGCGGCGAAATGATCACCTACGCGGCCGAGCGCTGGGGCGAGGACAAGGTGGCGCAGGTGATTACCTTCGGCACGGTGAAGACGAAGCAGGCCATTAAAGACTCCGCCAAGGTGCACTTTGGCCAGCCTGGCTTCCAGATGGCCGACCGCATCAACGCGGCGTTGCCACCTGCGATCATGGCCAAGGATATTCCGCTTAGGGGCATCACGGACCCGGATCACGAGCGCTATTCTGAGGCCACCGAGGTTCGCCAGATGGTGGAATCCGACCCGGATGTGAAAAAGATTTATGACACGGCTAGGGGCTTGGAAGGCGTCGTCAGGCAGGCGGGCGTGCACGCCTGTGCGGTGATTATGGCCTCGGTCCGCCTCATGGACCACATCCCCATGTGGAAGCGCCCGGCCGACGGCGCCTATATCACCGGCTGGGACTACCCAGCGTGTGAGGCCATCGGCCTGCTGAAGATGGACTTCCTGGGCCTGCGCAACCTCACCGTTATCGGCGATGCCATCGAAAACATCAAGCGCAACCGCGGCGAAGAAATCCACTTGGAGCAGCTGCATGCCGACGACCCCAAAGTCTCCAAGGTCTATGACCTGCTCTCGCGCGGCGATACGCTGGGCGTCTTCCAGCTCGACTCCGGCGGCATGCAAGAGCTGCTCAAACGCATGAAGCCAACCGGCTTTAAAGATATTGTGGCATCCCTTGCGCTCTACCGCCCCGGCCCGATGGGTGTGAACGCCCACTGGGACTATGCGGATCGTAAAAACGGCCGGAAGGAAATCACCCCGATTCACCCCGAGCTGGAAGAGCCGCTGAAGGAAATCCTGGATGAGACCTACGGCCTCATCGTCTACCAGGAGCAGATCATGCGTATCTCGCAGAAGGTCGCCAACTACACGGCCGGTGAGGCGGATGGCTTCCGTAAGGCGATGGGTAAGAAAAAGCCCGAGGTGCTCGCCCAGCAGTACGACAAGTTCTGGGGCGGCATGCAAGAAAACGGCTATTCAAAGTCCGCCATGGATGCGCTTTGGGGCACCATCGAGCCCTTCGCGTCCTACGCGTTTAATAAGTCCCACGCCGCGGGCTATGGCCTGGTGTCTTTCTGGACGGCCTACCTCAAGGCCTACTACGCACCGGAATACATGGCCGCGCTGTTGACTTCGGTGGGCGATAAGAAAGACAAGTCTGCCATCTACCTTTCGGACTGCCGCCACCTGGGCATTAAGGTGCTCCCGCCTTCCGTCAACGAATCCGAAGAAGACTTCCAGGCGGTGGGAGAGGATATCCGCTTCGGCATGGGCGCTATCCGCAACGTCGGCTCGGAAGTGGTGGAATCCATCATTAAGTCGCGCCACGACAAGGGCGCGTTTACCTCGTTTGGTGACTACCTGGACAAGATCGAGCTGACCGCCTGCACTAAGCGCGTAACAGAAGCGCTCATCAAGGCCGGTGCCTTCGATGACTTGAACCACCCGCGCAAGGGTCTCATGCTCATTCATGAAGACGCGGTGGATGCGGTGCAAACCACCAAGAAGGCCGCGGATAAGGGCCAGTTCGATCTTTTCGCCGGAATCGGCGGAGGAGAAGATAACGAGGTCGCAAATGCCTTTGCCATGGATATCCCAGAAGATGAGTGGGACCGAAAACACGAGCTTGCCCTCGAACGCGAGATGCTTGGCTTGTACGTGTCCGGCCACCCGCTCGATGGCTTCGAAGAGGCGCTGGCCGCGCAAACGGATACCCCGCTGACTAAGATCCTCAACGATGAGGTGCGCAACGGCCAAGAGCTCATCATCGGTGGCATCATCTCGGGCGTGGACCGCCGCTTCTCCAAGCGCGATGGCTCCCCATGGGCCATTGTCACGGTGGAAGACCACAACGGCGCACAGGTGGAAATCTTGGTATTCAACAAGGTCTACTCTCTCGTCGCCCCACAGATTGTGGAGGACAACATCATCTTGGCGCGCGTGAACGTCAAGATTCGCGATGAGCGGCGTTCCCTGTTCTGCTCCGATATTCGCGTCCCAGACCTCGGCCCGGGCGGGGGTGCGGGCCTGCCGCTGCGCCTGACTATGCGCACGGACCAGTGCACCATGGAAAATATTGCCCGGCTCAAGCAGGTTCTGCTCAAAAACCAGGGCGAGTCGGACGTGTATCTCGAGCTTGTCGACGGCTCCGAGTCCACCACCATGATCCTCGGCGACCACCTGCGCGTGGAACGCTCCGGCAACCTCATGGGCGATCTCAAAGCCACCATGGGCGCGGGCATCTTAGGCTGAATCTAATTTCGGTGGCCGGCGACCCCCTCCACTAATATAGACAGCACAGTCTATTTTTGATGGAGGAAACCTGATGGTTGCTAAGATTCGCACTACCCATGTCGGCTCGCTGCCGCGCACCCCGGAGCTCCTGGAGGCCAACCTGAAGCGCGGGGAGCTGCCGGCCGCGGAGTTCCAGGGGATTTTGGAGGCTGCGGTGGCGGACGTCGTCAAGCGGCAGCTTGATCTGGGCCTCGATATCATTAACGAGGGCGAATACGGCCATATCACCTCGGGCGCTGTGGACTATGGCGCATGGTGGAATTACTCATTTAGCCGCCTGGGCGGGCTGACGATGACGGATACCGACCGCTGGGAATCGGCTGAGGTAGTGCGCTCGAAACCGGGGGAGCCGCGGCTGACGTCGTTCATTGATCGCCGCGACCGCGCGCTGTTTTCGGAGGCCTACAATGACCCGGATTCTGGCATCTTCACCGGCCGAGCCAAGGTGGCAAACCCAGAATTTACCGGCCCGGTAACCTACATTGGACAAGATGAGGTCGCCGCCGATGTCCGCCTGCTTGCCGACGCCCTACCTTCCGGCACCCCAGGCTTCATCGCCGCCCTTTCCCCCGGTTCGGCTGCGCGCCTTAACAATCGTTACTACGACGATGAGCACCAGCTGCTTGCCGACGTCGGCCGTGCCATGCGCACTGAATACCAAGCCATCACCGATGCCGGGCTCACTGTGCAATTCGATGCACCCGACCTGGCCGAGGCCTGGGACCAAATCAACCCGGAGCCAACCGTAGAGGACTTCCGTGGCTTCATTCGTGAGCGCATCGACGTCCTTAATGATTCCATCGCCGGCCTGCCCAAGGAACAAACGCGCCTGCACATCTGCTGGGGCTCCTGGCACGGCCCGCACGTAACCGACGTCCCATTTGCAGATATCATCGAGGAAATTTTGCGGGCCGAGGTCGGCGGATTCTCTTTCGAAGCCGCGTCACCGCGTCACGCGCACGAATGGCGCGTGTGGCAGGACCACGCGCTGCCGGAAGGCACCGTGATTTACCCAGGCGTGGTTTCGCACTCCACCAACGCGGTAGAGCATCCGCGCCTCGTGGCAGATCGCATCATCCAATTCGCCGAGGTAGTAGGCCCTGAAAATGTTATCGCGTCGACCGATTGCGGTTTGGGCGGTCGCCTGCACCCCCAGATTGCGTGGGCGAAGCTGCAATCTTTGGTAGAAGGCGCTGACATCGCTACCCGCGAACTGTTCTAAAACGCCGAAAGCCGCTCCGAAACTCCGGAGCGGCTTAATCTGTGGCGTTTAGAAGCGCACGCCCAGCTGCTTGAGGGCGTTCTTCATCGGCTCCAGCACAGCCGGGTTTACCGTGGCAACCATGTTGAAGGCCTGCAGCAGCGCAGCCACGAGGCTGGCGGCCACGGTCACCCAGCTCATGACCTCGAGGAACTTTTCGGGGGTGGAAGAGCCCCAAATAGGCAGACGCTCAAGTGCCTCGATCTGGTGCTGCTCCGCCTCCTTGGCTACGCAGTCCGGCTCTTTGGGCATTCCGGAAGAACCGTAGCCATTGGCAAGGCCCTGCATAAGCTCCTGCGGGGTGCGGGCGGAAGAACCGAATTCGCCGTTTTCGATCTTCTTGAGGTGCTCTTTCTTGGCGTTGTCGACCTCGGCCTGGCACTCAGCCGAAAGTTGCTTTGGCTACTCTTCTGTGGCAGAAGCTGTAGCTGGTGCGACGAGGCCTGCTGCCACGGCGGTGGCGGCCAGGCCAACGGGGCGCGCGGACACAGAGTTAATCTCCCTGTTACCACCGGCGGAGATGGCGCCGATCTTGTGCGGGTGGGAGGGATCGGAACCATCTAAGATATCGACCTCGCCGGAGCGCGCATTGACGGTGAGGATGCGCTGGGACGCGGCGTGATAAGCGACGATTTCGGCGGCCGATTTGCCCAGCACACCCGATTCATGAGAACCGATGGGGTTAAGCTGCAGCGCAGCGGTGGGCGCGGAATGCTCCAGCACGTTATCCACGACGTGGGCATGCGCGGCAGGGGAGCAGGCGAGGACGAGCGAGGAGGTAACGCAGAGAGAGATGCGTTTGAGCATAGATTTCCTTTCTTGTGGTTATGTCCACTATTGCCTACGTAGGTAACGGTGCAACTAAAGGCCAGTGAATTTCCAGTGAATGGGTAGACTGTCAAGACATGACTGATTCGACCATCCATGCATCCGATATCCAGCAGGCGCAGGCACGGATTAGCTCGGAAATCGCCCCGACTCCGCTGCAGTATTGCGCCCGGCTTTCGGCCGAGACGGGCTGCGAGGTCTACCTCAAGCGGGAGGATCTGCAGGACGTGCGCTCCTATAAGATTCGTGGCGCGTTAAACGGGATGTCGAATCTGCCGCAAGAGCAGCGGCACCGGGGAATTGTTACGGCCTCGGCCGGCAATCATGCGCAGGGCGTGGCTTATGCCTGCCGCACAATGGGAATCGCCGGCAAGATTTTTGTGCCAGAGCCCACGCCAATGCAAAAGCGCGACCGCATCCTGGTTCACGGCGGCGACCAAGTAGAACTGGTGGTAGTTGGTTCCAACTTCGATGAGGCAGCCGCAGCCGCGCATGCCGACGCCGCCGAGCGCGACGCCGCCTTCATCGAGCCCTTCGACGCCCGCGATACCATCACCGGGCAGGGCACCGTAGCCGCAGAGGTTCTCGCGCAGCTTTCGGCCAAGGGCAAGTCGCCCGATGCCGTTGTCGTTCCCGTAGGAGGCGGTGGCCTGATTTCTGGCATCACCTCCTATCTGGCGGATATGGCACCGGATACTCGGGTGGTGGGCATGGAGCCGGAAGGGGCGGCGTCGCTAAGAGCGGCATTTGACCACGGGGGCCCAGTCACGCTGGATGCGGTCGACCCCTTCGTTGATGGCGCGGCCGTAAAGCGCTTGGGCGCGCTGCCCTATGAGATTTTGGACGCCAATCGCGAGCGCCTGAGCTTTGACACCGTGTCCGAAGGCGCGGTGTGCACGGACTTGCTCAACCTGTATCAAAATGAGGGCATCATTGCCGAGCCGGCCGGTGCATTGTCGGTGGCGGGCCTGCATCAGCTGGACCTGAAACCGGGCTCGACGGTGGTATGCGTGATTTCAGGCGGCAATAATGACGTGCTGCGCTATGCAGAAATCATGGAGCGCTCCCTAGTTCACCGGGGCCTCAAGCACTACTTCCTGGTGAACTTCCCGCAGGAGCCCGGGCAGCTGCGCCACTTTTTGCACGAGATTTTGGGTCCGACCGATGACATCACACTCTTTGAGTATCTCAAGCGCAATAACCGGGAAACTGGTGCTGCGTTGGTAGGCTTGCAGCTTAGCCGCGCCGAGGACCTCGACGGCTTGCTGCAACGCATGGGTGAATCCAAGATTTCGGTGCAGTACCTCAAGCCCGGCACCCCCGAGTATGAATTCCTCGTAGCCTAATGCAAAATTCTTATCGTCGCCCCGTAGGCCAGGTTGAACACGACATTGAAATCAAGCGTTCCCGATTTATTACTTTGATCGGTCGCGTCACCAATGAGGAAGAGGCCCGCGCGTTTATCGACGCCGCCCGCACCCGCTTTCCCGACGCCCGTCACCATTGCTCCGCCTACGTCTATCACGTCGACGGCGCAAACCCGGTGGAGCGCTCCTCCGATGATGGCGAGCCCTCCGGCACTGCCGGAAAACCCATGCTGGATGTGGTCAAAGGCTCCGGCATGCTCGATGTCTGCGCAGTGGTAGTGCGCTACTTTGGTGGCATCAAGTTAGGCGCCGGCGGCCTCGTGCATGCCTATGGTGGCGCGGTGAGTGAGGCCATGGAAAAGGTGCGTGCGGTAACCCGGGCGCGCCGGGAGCTTTATGCCGTGGAGTGCCCACATGCAACTGCCGGGCGGGTGGAGGCGGACCTGCGCGGGCGCGGCTATGAGATAACCGATACCGCCTACGCGGCCGCAGTAACCTTTACCGTGGCCGTGCGCCCAGGTGGGCTGGAAGAGCTGGAAGCAACGCTGGCAGCGATCTCACAGGGCCAGCTCGCGGCGGCAGAAGCTGGCAGCGCGTGGGTTGAGGTAAGATCCTGAACATGAGTATGCAGCAGCGACCGAATAACCCCATTGCGCAGCGCAAGCAGCAGGTGCGCAAGCACTCCCGCAACGCCGTTGTGTGCGTGGTTGCCGGCCTCGGCGTGGGCGCAGTGCTGGGCGTGCTATCTGCGGCAAGTTTCTGGGCCTGGATGTTGGTGGGTGCCATCGTCGCCGTAGTCGGTGGCGGCTATAACTGGCTGAAGATCCAGAAAATCGTCAACGAGAACCACAACCAGTATTAGATGCCGGCACCGCAACCTAGCGGCCGCCCCGTCCGGATTGATGCCTGGGTGTGGGCCGTGCGCATGTTTAAGACCCGTTCGGCGGCCGCGACGGCCGTGCGCGCCGGGCATGTCAAGATAAATGGCGAGGCTGTCAAGCCCTCCCAGCAGGTGGTGCCGGGCGACCGTGTGCGCGTGTGGCGCAATCACCACGAGCATGACCTTGAGGTCTTAGCGACTGTGGCCAAGCGCGTGGGCGCACCCGTGGCGCGTACGTGCTACACGGACCATGCGCCGCCGCCTCCACCCAAGGAGTTTATGCCGTCGGTACCCGTGCGCCCACGCGGGGCGGGCCGACCGACGAAGAAGGAACGACGCGATATGGAGAAATTCCGCGGCGGTTTCCGATAATCAGCCGAAACTAGTGGGCAGCGCGCAAGGCCTTCAGGCGCGCAGTAAGCCGACGCTTGCGGCCCGGGCGGTCGCCGGATTCGGCGGTGGCCTCGATATGCTGCTTGCCAAATTTGTTGAGCAGCAAGTCGTCGATAAGCCGCACCTGGCCGGGACGAAAGCGGTAGCGCATGGCGTCGTGGACGTGGGCAATGGCAGTATCGTCAAGCAGCTGCTCGAGCTGGCTCAAGTGGCGCACGCCGTTTTGCTCCAATAACTCCGCCAAGAATCGGTAGTGCTCCGAGCGCGAGAGCGGGAAACGGTTGCCCAGGATAATGGCCAGCACGCCCGGTAGGGTCTCGGCGGTAAGCTCGACGTCCCGATCGGTTTCCGTACCTGGGGCCTTGAGTGCAGCAATCTCGTCGAATTGCTGGTCCGCAAGCTCGATAAGCCCCGCGGCCAAGGTAAAGAGGCGGTCCACTTCAGGTGAGGGTGGGTTGGGCCCTTGCTTGTAGCGGATATCGTGTTCAAACTCCGCCCATGCGTGCTGCAGAACGGTGCGAATCTGCACCTCAAAGGTCCAACCTACGTAGTTCGCGAGCTCTTCCATTGCGGCAGCGCTATCTTCGGTCACGGTGAGCACGAGGTGGTGGGAGCCGTAGCCAAAGCCGCCGGAAATGCGGGTCTCGGCTGCTTTATCAACGGAACGCTCGACTTTAAACGATTCACCAAAAACGCTCAGCGCTTCTGGAATCGCGGTGGAGTGAAACAGCGTGACCCGCACCCCCATCACATCGTGGATCTCCTGCCACGGCTGGGGGTAGACAAAATCGCCGTTCTCGCGGCGCTTTTTGGCCTTTGCCTTAAGCGAGGGCCAAGTCTTGACGCGGGTAGAAACGCGGTCGAAGATGATGCCGGCGTCGTTGAGGAGATCCTCGATGGCGGTGCGGAAGTCCCCCGCAGCGGTGGGGTGGTTGCGCGCCCAGTCGTGGTACTGGTTGCTTAGCCGCGACATCCTACTTTCTGGCATGGTGCTCCTTTCATAACTCCCGCGGGAATCCGTTAGACCATACTAGCGGGCGCGGGTGGAGCACGGTGCGATGGTAGGGCACGCGCGCGACGGCATCGGCAGCCAGCTGGCAGGCATAGGTGTCCGGCAGGCGGGCAAAAACGAAGAGGGTGGCGGAGTCTGGGACAAGGTAGGTCAGCGAGTGCGAACGCAGGAGGCGGCGCATGTGCTTGTCCAGCACAGTAAATGTTTCTGGGTGAGCGATCCAGGAGGAAATCGGTGCGCCGTGGGAGCGAACCTGTAGGCCCCCGAGGTGGGAGGCGGAAGGGAGCTCGCAGGCAGCCGGACGAGTCCAGAAACGCAGTCCCTGCGAATCGAGGGCGGCGCGTTGCAGGTTATGTGAGGCGTGGTTCCACGCCCGGCGCGTGGAAATGTCCATGTCTGCCAAGCCGCGGTGGCTTAGTCGGCGAAAGCTACGCTTGCCTGGAAAGACAAGCGCCATGGACAGGCTGGGGGAGAGCTGGATGGTGGCAAGGGAATCGCAAAAGCCGTCGTCGGAAAGCCGCTGTTCTTTCAGCCAGGAACGGGCAAAGAGGGCAGGCAGCAGGTTTGCGGTGGTAGGACGCGGCGAACGCAGGGCGACGGTCACGACGGGGCTCTCCAGTGGGGTAGGGTGCAGTCGCCTTTATTGGACTGGAGAAACCGCCGTTTGGTTCCCGGGAAAATTAAAAGGGCGGCTCGGCGTCGAGTTGGAGTTCGGCAAAGAGCTTATCGGCCGGCCAGATGTCGATTTTTTGGCCCTTGGCCTGCAGTTCCTCCGCACGCTTTTCCTTGGAGGTTTTCTTGGCCCATTCGCCCACGATAAGCAGCGTGGTCTTTTTGGTGACGTTTTTGGCTACCTGGCCGCCGCGCTCGGCGATGCCCTGCCACAGCACCCCCTTGTCATAGGGCTCGAAATCACCGGTGAGGGTGACATGCTTGCCATAAAGTGCGCCTTCCGGATCAGCGTCTGGATTGGGCTCGGGGATAGTATCCGGCGTGGCGACAGACTGCCAGGGGGCGGGGCCACCGGACTTCTTTTTTGCCGAGCCGGCCGCACGGGTTTGGTCGCGGAAGTCGGTGCCTGCGCCGAGGTCGGCGCCGGAGGTCGGGGCCGTGTGGGCGCGCAGGACGGGAAGGACGGCCGTGGACTCGAGGCGGCCAAGGGTGAACTCGCGGGCGGTGAATAGATCGCGGATGCTGCCGGTGTGTCCGAAGCGCTCTGCCAAGCGGGCGATGATTTCGCCGGCTGCGCGGGCATCTTCGGTGGCGTCGTGGTGGCTAAAATCCGGAGCGGAAAGGTGGGCTGCGACGGTGGGCAGCTTGTGATTGCGCACCGAAATTACCTTGGCTTTAGAGGCGTCGCGGGCTAGCGCGAGGGAGCATGCCAGCGGCACCGTGGGTACCTCGGCGCCGGCGGCAAGCAGGCCGGAGCGCAGTGCGGTGGAATCGAATTGGGCGTTGTGCGCGACAAGTACGTCGCCGCCGAGGAAGTCGAAGAGCTCCTTGGCGACGTCGGCAAAAGCTGGCGCCCCTTCCACATCGCTCGCGGTTATGCCGTGGATGGAGACGTTGATATCCGCAAAGTGCTCTAGGCCCGGCGGAGGGGTGCACAGCCAGGAACGGGAGTCGGTCTCTTGGCCATCGCGGAAGCGAACCGCGCCGATTTGGCAGATAGAGCCCCAGTTATCATTGGCCGTTTCTACATCCACGGCGGTGAAATCGAGCCCCGGGATGGTGGCGGTGGCGGAGGGGGCCTCGCCGCGCTGGGCGGCGGCGATGGCGCGGGCGACGGCCTGCGGGTCTTGGTGCGGGGCGAAAGCGATGGAACCGGCGGCGCCAAGGTCGAGGGCGCCAAAGCCGGTGGCGGTCGGTTCATTCACGCGCACAGTGTCGATGGAATCGAGCGGGATATCCTGCGTGGCGGGGGCGCCAAGGCTGGTGGCCAGCAGCGTGCGGTGGAGCACGAGTTTATCCGCTGTGACATCGATGAGTACGCCGTGCGCGGGAAATGACACGAGGGGCCTTTCTCTAGGAGTCAAAAACGGGCGGCTCAACCTGACGCAAGATCAGCGTTGAACGCGGTTGCACCGTGATCGTACCCTCTGCCTCAATGAGGGTTTCCTCCGCGGGGTAGCCGCCGGAATCGGCGGTATCGACCATCAGCCGCCAGGTGGCGCCGAGATCCTTGGTAGGCAGGGTGAACTCGATTTCGCCGTCGTGGGAGTTGAATATCATGATGAAGGAATCATCGGTGATACGTTCGCCGCGGGAGGTGGTCTCCGTGATGGCATTGCCATTGAGGTAGACCATAAGAGCGCGGCCGAAATCGTGGTCCCAGTCGTCTTGGGTCATCAGGCGACCAGAGGGGACCAGCCAGGCGATATCGCGTTCTTTTACATCCGCGCCTAGCGGGCCACCGGCCAAGAAGCGTTTGCGGCGGAATACGGGGTGGTGGTTGCGAATGGCCAGCACGCGCTTGGTAAATCCCAGCATGGCGGCGGACTTTTCTTCTTTCAGCATGGACCAGTCCATCCATGCCAGCTCGTTGTCCTGGCAGTAGACGTTATTATTTCCGTCTTGGGTGCGGCCGAACTCATCGCCGTGCGAGAGCATCGGAGTGCCTTGGGAGAGTAGGAGAGTGGTCAGGAAGTTGCGCACCTGGCGGCGGCGCAGCTTGCGAATTTCTTCGTTATCGGTGGGGCCTTCTTCACCGCAGTTCCAGGAGCGGTTGAAGGACTCGCCGTCGCGGTTGTCCTCGCCATTGGCCTCGTTGTGCTTGTCGTTATAGGACACGAGGTCGCGCAGAGTAAAGCCATCGTGGGCGGTGATGAAGTTGATAGAAGCGGTGGGGCGGCGGTCATTATCGGCATAAAGATCCGAAGAGCCGGTCAGTCGGGAGGCGAATTCACCCAGGGTAGCGGGCTCACCGCGCCAGAAATCGCGGACGGTATCGCGGTACTTGCCGTTCCATTCGCTCCAAATAGGTGGGAAGTTGCCTACCTGGTAGCCATCGTGGCCAATGTCCCAGGGCTCGGCGATGAGCTTGACCTGGCTGACAATGGGGTCTTGTTGGACAAGGTCGAAGAAGGTAGCGAGCTTATCGACGTCGTCAAGCTCCCGCGCCAAAGTCGCCGCCAGGTCGAAGCGGAAGCCGTCGACTCGCATCTCGGTGACCCAGTAGCGCAGGGAATCCATAATCAGTTGCAGCGAGTGCGGGTTGCGGACATTGAGGGAATTGCCGGTGCCGGTGTAGTCCATGTAGTGGGCTTCATCGCCTTCGACGAGGCGATAGTAAGCGCCATTGTCAATGCCGCGGAAGGCAATGGTGGGCCCCATGTGGTTGCCTTCGGCGGTGTGGTTATAAACCACGTCGAGGATTACCTCGATGCCTGCCTCGTGGAAGGCACGGACCATGGTCTTGAATTCGGAGACCACCTCGCCTGGCTTTTTGGCATAGGCGTAGTCATGGTGCGGGGCGAAAAAGCCGAAGGTGTTATAGCCCCAGTAGTTGCGCAGGCCCAAGTTGCGCAGCCGATCGTCTTGCAAGAATTGGTGGACGGGCATGAGCTCGACGGTGGTGACGCCGAGCTCCTTGAAGTAGTCAATGATGGCGGGGTGCGCCATGCCGGCGTAGGTACCGCGCAGTTCTTCCGGCACGTCTGGGTGGGTCATAGTCATGCCCTTGACGTGGGTTTCGTAAATGACCTTCTCGTTGTCTGGAATGTGCGGGCGATGGTCGCTGCGCCAGTCAAAGAAAGGGTTGATGACCACGGAGAGCATGGTGTGGCCCAGCGAATCTTCTTCGTTGCGGCCGGTGCCAGGTTCTTCGGCGTGGATGTCATAGGAATATAGGGAGGCATCGCCGTCGAATTCGCCGTCGAAGGCGCGGGCATATGGATCTACGAGGAGCTTGGAAGGATCGCAGCGCAGGCCGTTTTCAGGTTCATAGGGGCCATAAACGCGGTAGCCATAGCGCTGGCCAGGGGTGACATTGGGGAGGTAGACATGCCACACATGGGCGGTGACCTCTGACATTTCTATGCGCTCTTCACTGCCTTCTTTGTCGATGAGGCAGAGCTCGACCTTGTCTGCAACCTCAGAAAATAGGGCAAAATTGGTGCCGGATCCGTCAAAGGTGGATCCCAGTGGGGTAGGTTTGCCAGGCCAGATTTGGCGGCCGTAGCGCTCGGTGGGCGTGGGGACTGCGTCCATGGCGGGAGTGTTCATGCTCACGAGCATAACCACTTTTTAGTCTCCAGTGCCGTGCGTAAGCCCAGCGTGAATAATACGAATGCCGCGATGGAGGTCGTCGCGATAATTAGAGCCAGGAGCCTCGCCGGTGGTTTCTGCAAGCTGGCGTTGGGACTGTTCCATCAAGGTGGCACCGAGTACGAGGTGAATAGCCGATAGGGCGGCGGCGCGGTGGGTACTGTCGGCTTCATAGGCACCACGCGCTGCGGCAGAGCAAAAGACGGATAAGAGGTAGTCCCAGGCGGGGGCCTGAGGCAGGGAGAGACCGGCAATGACTACCTCAGCGCCGTCGCGGTGGGCAAGTAGCGCATCGCGCAGGCTGAGGCTGAGCTCCTCGAGCGACTCCCCAGAAACGGGGGAAATAATGTACTCAGCCAAAGCCGCAATGAGCGCCTGTTTATTGGCAATGTGCCAGTAAAGCGCGCCGGGGGCAACGCCGAGGGAGGATGCAACGCGGCGCATGGTGACGTCGCCCAGCCCATAGGTATCAAGCAAGGAAATAGCGGCGTCGATAATACTCTCGCGATTGATATGCACCTTGGTGATTGTACGGACTAGGACTAGCGGGGCGGTAGCTCACAGGTTCCTTTAATGGAGTATCAATGTCATTTCCATCGTGGTGTTGTTAGTATTGCGAAGACAAAAAGAAGCTGCCTTAAGGCGCTTCACATTCGCAAGATTGATTCAGGAGTTTTCCCTTGTCCTTTTTGACCCCTGCTAAGAAGTCCCTTATCGCAGTAGCGCTGGTTGCCCCCTTGGCGCTGGCTGCATGTGGTTCGGATGACAACAACGACGATTCTAAGAAGGCTGCCGCCACCACTGCCTCCAAGTCTTCTGAGGATAAGTCTGCAGACAAGTCCCAGGACAAAGACGCCGATAAGGACAAGGACAAAAACAAGGATAAGGATAAAGACAAGGACGGCGAAAACAAGGACGGCGCTGCTGGTGCAGAGGGCCAAGACGGCGAGGGCCCAGATCAGATGGCCAACCCGCTAAATAATGGCGAGGATCCTTTCGCTGGGGCGAAGGACATCAAGCCGATTGAAGGTGGCCAGGACGCAAATGATGCTGACAAGCAGGCCATCGAGCAGCTGGTCCGCGGTCAGCACGAAATCGATAATGTGAAGGAATACTTCAACTACATGCCGCAGCACGCCTGCCAAGCCGTGCGTGAAGGCCAGGCCAAGGAGTTTGGCCAGTACCAGCAGTACGTCGATAGCCTGCCGAACCAGTCCTTCGCTGAGTACGCCAACACCATGCGCCAGCAGGGCGGAGGCAACGGTGAGGTAGAGAAGTTCGCTAGCCAGCTGGAGTCCATCCCGCAGTCGACCAAGCTGCAGTCTGTTAACGACATTGTGGTCAACGGTGACGATGCTTCTGCAACCGTGAGCGTGTCCAACTCTGAGGGCAATGAGACCTCTACGGTTCGCTTCCGTCGCGAGAATGGCAACTGGACCTTCTGCAACTAAATTGTCTCTTTCCCAGCGCCGCTTACCCCGCACCCTAGGTTTTGGTGCGGGGTTACTCGCGTGTGCGCTCTTGGTCTTTGGCGTGGCAGGTGCGCTGTGGGGGCTTTTCCGTCCGACGCTTGCCGGCCATGAGGTAGACGATGGTGGTTATGCCATCGAAGCGATGGGCAGCGCCCAGTTCATCGCCTTCATTACCTTTGCCCTCATTACCGGCCTACTCGGACTGCTCTTGGGCTTGGGTGCGTATCTGCGACGGCAAGAGCGGGGCTTGTCGATGCTCTTGTGGGTCGGCGTGTGCGCCTTGGCAGGCGCGGCCTCGTTTTACGTATTTGGCGGGGTCACCGCCACGCATCCGCCCGAAAACCCAGGAGAGTTCGTAGAATTTGCACCGAAATTCTCCCCGGCCATCTCTTGGGCGGTGGCGCCATTTATGGCGATGTTTTCCTACTGGTCCACGGCTTTTGTGAGTTCCGATGATGATTGGTAAGCCGCGCGCCTAGGGCCATTCTACGGGGGAGGCGCCGGTAACTTCCTGCGCGATGTCATCGATTCCGTGCAGGATGTGTTTAAGGCCGCGGCCGATAGCGCTAAAGAGTTGGGGCCGCGTTAGGCCGGCGGCGGCAATGGTGGTGGCATCCATCCGCACCTGCAGGCCTTCGGCGGTGTGGTGGCAATATGCAACGGCGCCGTGATGGGCGCGATTCCAGTCATTGCAAATAAGGAACAGGCGGGTAAATTCCGCTTCCTCCAAGCTAGGGTCCCAATGTCCCTTGATGATAAGGCTGGGGCCGTTGTCTAAAGCGAAGGAAAAGAGAACATCATTGACCCACGCGTAGATAGCCGTGGCGCCGTCGCTTTGGAAGCGTTGGATTCCGATAAGCGGCAGGATTTCGGCCAGGCTATCGAGGGTAAAGGGCTCTAAGGGGGCGTCGGCAAGCGGGTCTAGCTCCGGTGAGGCTTCGCGCACGAGGCCGGGATGGGATTGGGCGAGCAAGTCCATGAGGACCTCGGCATTGCGCAGTGCCGGTAAGACAAACGCCGCGAGCTGTTCCCGGCTCGGGGAGTTATCCGCCGGTAGATAACTATGACCGGATACGCTTACGCACTCAGGCTGGTCAAAATCAACCACTATCGCCGGTGAGAGGCAATCGTGGTTCCACTCGTTGGCCACATGCGCTAGTTCGGATATCTCACTGAGGTCCACGCCGCCGCGGGGGCTGGTGTGTAGGTGGAGTACCGGTTCTTCTAGTTGGTCTATAAAGATGAAGGTAGATCCGCCGGCTGAGTGGGGTACTAAAAGTTCGCCTGAGGGTAGCGCCCAGCAGGACAAGCCATGTTCGCGGGCGATGGCGCGGACATGCGCAAGCAGAAGGGAAGGATCACTCTCGCTCATCACTGCCACCACCTTAAAGCTGTGTTGAGTCCGAGTCTATCGTCCAAACCCGCCCCCTCGCTGGCATTTGGACATTAGGATATTGGTTTAATAATAGAAATCCGATAAGAATAATGGGAGCCGGAAATGCTTCGGACCATCGATTTGCGCGGCACAAAGCTGCGCCCTGCCCAGCTGCGGCGAGTCCTGCCACGCGGCGGCACCGACGTCGCCGCTGTAGTGGACAAAGTGGCGCCAATGGTTCATCGCGTCCGTCAAGAAGGCGCCGCGGCGGCACTGGACTACAGCGAACTTTTTGATGGCGTGCGCCCGCGCCACCTGCGGGTACCGCAAGCGGAATTGGACAAGGCCGTCGCTGGCTTAGACCCGCAGGTGCGCCGAGCAATTGAGGCCTCGATTGAGCGCGTCCGCAAGGTCCACCTCGAACAAAAGCCGACCGCACATACCACCGAACTGGCTCGGGGCGCCACGGTGACCGAGGTCTTTCGCCCCATCGAGCGCGTCGGTTTGTACGTGCCGGGAGGCAAGGCCGTCTATCCCTCGTCTGTGATCATGAACGCGGTGCCGGCGCAGGCGGCCGGCGCAGAAAGCTTAGTGGTGGCCTCGCCCCCGCAAAAGGAGTTCGGTGGTCTACCGCACCCCACTGTGCTAGCCGTGTGCCAGATGCTTGGCGTAGATGAGGTGTGGGCTATAGGCGGTGGCCAGGCCATTGCGCTGATGGCCTACGGCGATGATGATGCCGAGCTTGCACCAGTAGACATGATTACGGGGCCGGGAAATATTTTCGTTACCGCAGCCAAGCGCTTGGTGCGCGGGGTAGTGGGGACAGATGCAGAAGCAGGTCCGACCGAAATTGCCATCATCGCCGATGACACCGCAAACCCCGTGTATGTGGCTTATGACCTTATCTCCCAGGCCGAGCATGATCCGATGGCAGCGAGTGTGCTTATAACGGAATCAGAAAGCCTCGCTCAGCGGGTGAACGCGGAGGTGGAGGCGCGCTACGGCGCTACCGCTAATGCGGAGCGGGCGGCCGCGGCCTTGGGCGGCGAGCAATCCGGCATTGTGGTGGTCGATTCCCTGGACGCAGCGATTGCGGTGGCTAATGCCTATGCTGCCGAGCACCTGGAGATCCACACCGCAGAACCCGGCACGGTAGCTGAGCGGATTAAACACGCTGGTGCCATCTTTGTGGGGGACTTCGCCCCTGTACCACTCGGGGACTACGCTGCCGGTTCCAATCACGTGCTGCCCACCTCCGGCACGGCGCGCTTTTCGGCTGGCCTGTCTACCCACACCTTTATGCGGCCGGTCAACCTCATTAACTATGACCGAGCTGCGCTGGAAGAAATTGCCCCGCAGGTCATCGCCTTTGCTAAGGCTGAGGGGCTGCCTGCCCACGGCGAAGCAATCCGCGCCCGATTCGAGGAGAACTAAATGACGCAATTGACAGATCTTCCCCTGCGCGAGGAATTGCGCGGCAAGTCCGCCTATGGTGCGCCGCAACTCACTGTGGCCTACCAACTCAATACCAATGAAAATCCCTATCCGCCCTCTCCAGCGCTCGTTGCTGATTTGGTGGCGGAGACTCAGCGCCTTGCCTCCACGCTCAATCGCTATCCGGAACGCGATGCCGTAGAGCTGCGTAAAGCCTTGGCCCATTACGTTTCCGAACAGACCGGGGTGGGGGTTAATTATGAGCAGGTATGGGCGGCGAACGGATCGAATGAGATTTTGCAGCAGCTTCTACAGGCCTTTGGTGGTCCAAGCCGCAGCGTGCTCGGCTTTACGCCGTCTTATTCCATGCACCCCATCCTTGCGGACGGAACCTACACGCAGTTTGTGGAGTGCCCGCGGGACGAGGATTTCCGCATAGACATGGACCGGGCTCTGGCGGCCGTGGCGCGGCACCAGCCGGATATCATCTTTGTGACAACGCCGAATAACCCCACCGGCGGGGTGACTAGTCTGGACGATATTGCCGCGCTTGCCGACGCCGCGCCGGGAATCCTCATCGTCGATGAAGCCTACGGCGAATTCTCCTCTTCGCCCTCCGCAGTGACGCTGCTGGATAAATACCCCACAAAGTTGGTGGTCTCGCGCACCATGTCCAAGGCCTTCGACTTCGCCGGTGGCCGCCTTGGCTATTTTGTGGCAGATCCGGCCTTTGTAGAAGCCGTCATGTTAGTGCGACTTCCGTATCACCTGTCTGTGCTCTCCCAAGCTGCGGCGACAGTGGCGTTGCGCCATAGCGCGGATACGCTCGCCACCGTGGAAAAGATCGCCAGCGAGCGCGAGCGCGTGGCAGCTCGCTTGCGGGAACTGGGCTATACGGTCCTGCCTAGTGAATCCAATTTCCTCTTCTTCGGCCGCTTTGCTGACCAGCAGCGCGTATGGCAGCAGTTCTTGGATAAAGAAGTACTCATCCGGGATGTCGGGATTGCCGGGCACCTGCGCATGACCGTGGGCCTGCCGGAAGAAAACTCGGCCTTTTTGGCAGTAGCTGAGGACCTTGCGGATACAGTAGTAGCGGATAATCCGGCCGGAGGAGAAAGGAGCGAACCATGAGCAACCGTGTAGGACGCGCCCAGCGGTCTACCTCTGAATCGCAGATTTCCGTGGTCATCGACCTAGACGGCACGGGACGCAGCGATATTTCCACCGGCCTGCCCTTTTTCGATCATATGCTGACCTCGTTTGCCACCCACGGCAGCTTTGATCTCACCGTGCAGGCAGCGGGTGATACCGAGATCGATGCCCACCACACCGTGGAAGATACCGCCATCGTGCTCGGTACCGCACTGCGGGAAGCAGTGGGGGATAAGGCCGGCATTCGTCGTTTCGGCTCCCAGCTACTGCCCATGGATGAAACGTTGGTTGAAGCGGTGGTGGATTTTTCTGGCCGCGCTTATTTCGTGATGAACGGCGAGCCAGAGCACCTGCAGTGGCACATAATTGGTGGCCACTACGCCACGGTGATTAACCGCCACTTTTTTGAAACGCTTGCTGCCCACGCTGCGATAACGCTGCACCTCAACGTGCGCTATGGGCGCGATCCGCACCACCTTACGGAGGCGGAGTTTAAAGCCGTGGCGCGTGCGCTGCGCGCTGCCGTGGAACCCGACCCCCGTCGGACTGGAATTCCTTCGACGAAGGGAGCACTCTAAAAAGCATGCATGTTATGATCTTGGTTCTTTTCCTCGTGGCAGGCATGTTAGTAGGCGGTGCATGGACTGCCTACCAACAGGGGTCGAAGGCAATGACAGTAGTAGCCTCCCTTTTGGCCGCAATTACCGTGGTAGCAGCAATTTCGTGGATGGTAGGAGCGTTTGGTAAGTGAGCAAAACCCAAGAGACTAATATTTGGAAGATCCCGGGCTATACCGCCACTATGATGGCCATTGCCGCTGCTTTCGGCGCTTGGTCCATCCTCCTTCCGGTGGTGCCGCTCGCTGTCATTGATTCCGGCGGCTCAGCTACTTTGGCGGGCTCATCCACCGGCATCTTCATGGCCTTTACCGTGCTTACGCAGATCATTTCCCCGTGGCTTTTGCGCCGTTGGGGCTATCGCCGCGTGATGGCACTTTCCGCCTTTACCTTGGGCGTCCCTGCCTTCGGACATCTTTTGGGAACAGATGCTTGGGTTGTCCTACTCTTTTCCGCTTTGCGCGGGGTGGGCTTTGGCGCGCTGACCGTTTCCGAGTCTGCGCTTATTGCCGAGTTGGCACCTGTTCGCCTTTTGGGCAAGGCCACCGGCATGATCGGTGTGTTTACGGGACTAGGCCAAATGGTCTTTTTGCCCTTGGGCTTGGTCATGGCGGAAAAGCTGGGTTATGCCTCGACGTATATCACTGCCGGCATCATTGGCTTCGTGGGCTTTGGTTTGTGCTTGCGCATTCCCAAGATAAAGGTCACGCTGGCTTCTGATACCGAAGACGAGCCCAACCTAATCCGCGTTCCCACGTGGAAGCTGGTGGCAGTGCCTGCACTAGCGTTAACGACTTTCTCCATGAGCTACGGCGCCGTGTCGTCCTTCCTGCCGCCGGCGGTGCAGGAACTAGATGCAGAGCGTGGCGCCAGCCTTGCCGGCATCATGCTGTCCATCGTGGGTGGCGCGGCCATGATTTTCCGCTACTTCGCCGGCATGGTGGCAGACCGCGTGGGCACTCCCGGCCGGTTGTATATCCCCAGCCAGATCATGGCCATTGTGGGTGTGCTCGCCATCGCCGTCCCGCTCTACCTCGACGGCTCCGTGTGGTGGCTTGTGCTGGGTGCCTTCCTATTCGGCGGGGCCTTTGGCATTGCCCAAAATGAAGCCCTGTTGTCGATGTTTGACCGTCTACCGCGCGAGCGTGTCTCGGAGGCTTCGGCCATTTGGAATATCTTCTATGATGGCGGCACCGGCTTGGGCTCGACCCTTTTGGGTGCGTTGGTTGCCGGCTACGGCTACGCGGGGGCGTTTGGCGCCGGTGTGGCTATCCTCGGCGTTGGCGTACTAATGACGCTGGCAGATTTTATCCTTGGGCGCACCCGCGTGAGTGAAACCAACGATATCCGAACGCGTCTGCGTCGCATGCGTAAGGTATAGCCCATGGCAAAGACGGTCGCATTATTGGATTACGGCGCGGGCAATGTGCGCTCGGCACAGCGCGCGCTGGAGCGAGTAGGCGCGGAAGTTGCCGTGACTGCGGATCCCAAAGCAGCGGTGGACGCAGACGGTCTGCTTGTCCCCGGCGTTGGCGCTTTTGACGCATGTATGCGCGGGCTAAACGAGGTTCAGGGGCCAAGGGTCATCGGCCAGCGCCTGGCAGGGGAGCGGCCAGTGCTGGGTATTTGCGTAGGTATGCAGGTGCTTTTCGACGTCGGGGTGGAGCACAACATCAATTCCACCGGCTGCGGCGAGTGGCCCGGCACCGTTGAAAAACTTCACTCTACAGTCCTGCCGCATATGGGGTGGAATACCGTTGCGGTTCCCGTCGGCAGCGATATGTTTGCAGGCTTGTCCGAAGACGAGCGGTTCTATTTTGTGCATTCCTATGGCGTCCGCCGCTGGGAGTTGGAAACGGAAATCACCCGTCCACCCTTGGTCAGCTGGGCCGAGCACGCGGGTGATAGGTTTGTCGCGGCGGTGGAAAATGGCGCTTTGTGGGCGACCCAATTCCACCCGGAAAAATCCGGGGACGCTGGCGCACAGCTTTTGGAAAACTGGATGCGCACGCTCTAGGTAGGATGATGACTATGACTTTTACGCTCTTGCCCGCAGTTGATGTCTCTCAAGGTCAAGCGGTGCGCTTGGACAAAGGCGAAGCAGGCACCGAAACCTCCTACGGTGCGCCGCGCGATGCCGCATTGAAGTGGCAGTCCCACGGCGCGCAATGGCTGCATTTTGTGGACTTGGATGCGGCATTCGGCCGCGGTTCCAACCACGAGCAGATGGCGAATATCACCGCAGAGCTGGGCATAAACGTGGAACTTAGTGGCGGCATCCGAGACGATGCCGCAGTAGAGCAAGCACTGGCTACCGGCGCGCAGCGCATTAATATTGGCACCGCTGCTCTTGAACAGCCGGAATGGATAGAAGATATCCTTGCGCGCTATGGCGATAAGGTTGCCGTGGATCTCGCCGTGCGCGAGGAAGGCGGCGAGTGGCGCACTGCGGGCAATGGTTGGGTTTCCGATGGCGGCGACCTGTGGGAGGTGCTCGAGCGCCTCGATGCTGCCGGATGCCAGCGCTTTGTGGTGACAGACGTATCTAAAGACGGCACGCTAAGCGGACCGAATATCGAGCTGCTGCGCGAGGTCGCCATGGCTACGGAAGCTAAAATCACCGCCTCCGGTGGTATCTCTAGCGTGGAAGACCTGCGCGAGCTTGCTCTCTATGAAAATGAGGGCATTGATTCCGCCATTATTGGAAAAGCCCTCTACGAGGGGAAATTCAGCCTCGAAGAAGCTCTCACAGCAGTGGCCGAGGTAGAGCCGCTGCCGGCGGAAGAAACCATTGACCCGTTCGACCCTGAGGACAACTAAGCCATGATGGAACCCCGCGAGTTGGTGGCCTTCGCGGAGGCGGCCGTAGACCAAGTAGAACCCATTTTTCGTTCCGGCCTCGGTGCGCAGCCCGCCCGCTTTAAAGGGCAGGGAGATTTTGCCACCGAGGTAGATCTCGTCATCGAGCAACAGCTGCGGGATATTTTGACTCAAATGACCGGCATCCCAGTGTACGGAGAAGAATCCGGCGGCAGCGTGCTAGATACCGTCTGGGTAGTAGATCCGATTGATGGCACCGCAAATTACTCCGCTGGAAACCCTTTAGCCGGCATCTTGGTGGCGCTCATCCATAAGGGCGCACCTGTTGTAGCGGTGTCTGATTTCCCATTATTGGGGCGACGTTTGGTCACTTGCGATGGCTCTCCTCTGCGCTCAGTAGGCGGGCCTGCTACTGGCTTCGGCGGTGGGGAGGACGCGATGGGCTTCGATGAAGCGCGCGGACACGTGGGCTGCTCTTCTCATCTGCCCACTGAGATCTTCCACGAGCTGCGCGAAACCGGCCTGCGCCCGCGGATGACCGGTTCAGTGGGGCTGGATAATGCCTTTGTTGCGCAGGGCGTATTTGATGGCGCGATTAACTTCTCCCCACACCCGTGGGATAACGCCGCTGGTGCACTGCAAATTCAAACCGCCGGCGGAGTAGTGACTGATCCGGAAGGAAATCCGTGGACTGCGCAGTCGCGTGGCTTGGTCGCAGGTACCCCGCAGGTCCATGCCACTATCGTGGACATCCTGTCCCGTCATAGCGGTTCCTTTCACCGCTAAGACTTCATTCTCACAAAGGAGGCGGCCGATATGGCTGTAGCCGTACGTGTTATCCCCTGCCTAGACGTGGACCAAGGCCGGGTGGTCAAGGGCGTTAACTTTGAAAACCTGCGCGATGCCGGTGACCCGGTGGAGTTGGCCGCGCGTTATGACTCCTTAGGCGCTGACGAACTTACATTTTTGGATGTATCTGCCTCAAAGCAAGGGCGTTCAACCATGCTAGAGGTTGTACGCCGCACTGCGGACCAGGTATTTATCCCACTAACAGTCGGCGGCGGGGTACGCAGCGTCGACGACGTCCGGGAGCTACTGCGCGCCGGTGCAGATAAGGTTTCCGTAAATACTGCAGCGATTAAGAATCCGGAAGTGCTGCGCGAAATGGCCGAGGTTTTCGGGACCCAATGCATCGTGCTGTCCGTTGATGCCCGCCGGTGCCGGGAGGAGTTTGCGCCCTCTGGTTACGAGGTCACCACGCATGGTGGCACGAAGTCGGCCGGAATAGACGCCATTGAGTGGGCTCGCCGTGGCGAGGAACTCGGAGTAGGGGAGATTCTCCTCAACTCGATGGATGGCGATGGCACCAAGCAAGGATTTGATGTGGACCTGCTGTATGCCGTGCGCGAGGCAGTGACTATTCCCATCATCGCTTCTGGCGGTGCGGGCAGCGCCGCGGATTTCCCACCGGCCGTTGCGGCCGGTGCCGATGCCGTTTTGGCCGCAAGCATTTTCCATTTTGGTGAGGTAGAAATTTGCGACGTAAAGGACACCCTAGATGCCGCAGGTTACGAGGTGCGCCGATGAGTAACCCGGCCGACTATGAACTAGATGGGGGCATCGCCAAGCAGCTCAAGCGCAATGACCAAGGCTTGGTGCCGGCCATTGCCCAGGCTGAGTCCGGTGAGGTGCTGATGATGGCATGGATGGATGACCATGCTTTGGCGCATACCCTTGCCACGCGCAAGGCCACGTATTTTTCGCGCTCGCGCAATGAGTACTGGGTCAAGGGTGAGACTTCTGGCCACACCCAAGAGGTGCTGGGCGTTCGCCTTGACTGTGATGGAGATACTATCCTGCTGACCGTGCGGCAGCGTGGCGGCGCCTGCCATACCGGTGACCGCACGTGCTTTGACGCCACAGATCTCCTAGGAGGACAATCGTGAAGGCTAAACGCCTTGGACCGCTACTTATCGCTGTAGGAGCCATCGTATTGTGGCTGTCTTCCCGTGCCACGTGGGTGGTTGCTGCCAGCGAAGATGATAAGACCGGCTCCGCCGCCAATGACATCATAGGTTCGGCATGGTCGCTAGAGATTATGGCCTTGACTCTAGTATTGGTTGCCGGCGCCGTCGCAGGGTTGGCTCTGCGCCGCATCGGTAGGCGCGTAGTGGGCATTATTTGTGCCCTCGCAGCAGCGGCCAGTGCATGGACCCCGGTTAGCTTGCTGACGGCGGGCGCGGATGTTGAGCGCGCGCAGAAGATCCTGCAAGGTGCCTCGGCTAATAAGAATGCAGTAGATTCCGCGCAAATTTCTCAATGGGCCACAGTGGTTTCCACCGAGGTGCATGCCTGGGGGCCGATTCTGGCCCTGGTAGGAGCGGCAATGGCTCTTTTTGGTGCGGTTATGCTAGCTCGCAACCCAGGCGAGGATAAAGTGAAGGCATCTAGCAAATACGAGACGCCGGCAGCGCGGCAAGCGAAATTGGAGGAGGATTTGGAAACCTCCTCTGATTCTGGCCGCGTGATGTGGGACGCGCTTGATAGTGATATCGATCCCACTGATATGGATAAAAAATAGCCCCGTAGTCTGTGCAATTTCCGCAACTGCACGGGAGCGGGTTAACCTAAGTGTGATTTCAATCGCCCGTGGAGGGAGGTGCTGATGCCTACGCCCATTGCCGTTGACCACCTAGTAGCAGGAGTCTTAGAGGACGTCGCTGCGCGGGAGTCCCGTGTGTCGTTTCAGGAAGTAAAGGCACGCTCGCGTGACATGGAATCTCCCCGGGATGTGCGCGCAGCTCTCTTGCGCCCCGGCTGCTCCGTTATCACGGAACTCAAGCGTGCCGTTCCCTACGGCGGCGAGATTGCACATGTTGGTTCTGCGGAGCACATGGCGCAATGGGCCCGCACCTTTGAAGACTGCGGCGTACACCTTATGGCGTGCCAGACTGATTTCCGCCGCTTCCACGGTTCTTTGGAGGACATGGCGGCTGCCCGCGCAGCGATTGATGTGCCCATGATGTCACGAGATCTCATCGTAGATCCCTACCAAATTCATGAGGCCCGCTGTTATGGGGCCGATGCTATTCCACTGCAAGTAGAGCTGCTGGAGCAGGCTCGCTTGGAGGCACTATTAGACCGCGTGGAATCTCTCGGTATGACCGCCATCGTCGAGGTACGCAACTGCGCCGAGGTCGACCGCGCAATTAAGGCTGGAAGTAGCGTTATCTCCATCAATGCGTGGTCTTTAGCCTCGGACGCGATTAACCGTGAGGCGTTCAACGATATTGCCCCGGGCCTGCCCGAATCCATCCTGCGCATTGCAGTAGGTGGGGTAAACAACGCGCGCAACCTTTTTCACTATGCTTCCCGGGGCGCCGATGCGGTGCTCGTCGGCGAATCAGTCATGGCGGCCCAAGACCCTACAGCGTTGGCTCGGTCGCTGGTTGCCGCCGGCCAGCACCCAGCGTGCCCCGCGCGCAAATTAGAGTAATACCCCGACTAGCTGGCGGGGTGGGGGATAAGGCACACTGGCTACGTGCACACAGAAATTCTTGCAAATATTCCGTCTCCGCCGCAGGGCGTGTGGCAGGTGGGGCCACTTCCCATCCGTGCCTACGCGCTGTGCATCATCGTGGGCATTATCGTCGGCCTGCGCATGACCTTGCGCCGTTATACCGCTCGCGGCGGCAACCCAGACACAGTATGGGATGCTGCCATCGTGGTTATCCCAGCCGGCATCATTGGCGGGCGGCTCTACCACGTGATTACCGATAATCAGAAGTACTTCTGCGATAGTTGCAGCCCCGCGGATGCGCTAAAGATTACCAATGGCGGCCTTGGCATCTGGGGCGCTGTTGCTCTCGGCGCGCTGGCCTTGTGGATACTTTTCAAAGTGAAGAAGGTGCCACTCGGCCCCTTCGCTGATGCCGTGGCCCCGGGCCTGGTCCTCGCGCAGGCGATTGGGCGGCTAGGCAACTGGTTTAACCAAGAACTCTACGGGCGCCCGACCGACGTTCCATGGGCTTTAGATATTTACTACCGAGTCAATGACAACGGCGGTTTTGCGCCGGTCTCCGGGCACTCCACGGGTGAGGTTATGACTTCGGTGCATCCGACCTTTCTCTACGAGCTGGTGTGGAACGTCCTTGTATGTCTATTCCTCTTGTGGGCGCACAAGGCATGGAAGTTGGGGCACGGACGAGTCTTTGCCCTCTATGTCATGGGCTATACGTTGGGCCGGTTCTTTATCGAAGGAATGCGTTCCGATGAAGCCACCCATATCTTCGGGCTGCGCGTGAATATCATCGTCTCCCTGGTGATTTTCATCATCTCTGCGGTCGTCTTTTTCTTGCTTGATAGGCGCCGCCAAGGCCCAGAATCTCCCGCAGAGGTAGATCCTAAGTATTGGGCCGAGCGCCGCGATAGTAACGGGGGTGGCGATGGTAGCGCGGTACCTGAGGGGCAGCATTCGGACTCTGCATCACCGTAGGTTCTACCCCGGTATTTCCGAATAGGTTTGATTGTGTGGGGGCTAGGGCATTTTTGAGTGTCCGTTCGGAAAATGGGGGTCCAAAATTGTGGCCGCAATCCATACGAAGGAGTAGGTTGGGGAGTGTTCAGTTTCCCCGACGGAATAGGCCAATAATGCTGGATAGAAGAACAAAGATTGTCTGTACTCTCGGCCCTGCCGTTGCTAGCGAGGATGGCATTTTGCGCCTCGTTCAAGACGGCATGGACGTTGCCCGCTTGAATATGTCTCACGGCGAGCACGCGGACCACGAGGCGAATTACAACTGGGTGCGCCAGGCTACTGATAAGACCGGCCGCGCCGTCGGTATTTTGGCGGACCTGCAGGGCCCCAAGATTCGCCTTGGCCGCTTTATTAACGGCGAGGAGCAGTGGGATAACGGTGAAATCGTCCGCATTACCGTGGACGATATCGAAGGCACCCACGACCGAGTATCTACCACTTATAAGGGCTTGGCCAAGGACGCCAAGCCGGGTGACCGCCTGCTTATCGACGACGGAAAGGTCGCCGTTGTCTGTAAGGAAGTCGACGGCAATGACGTCGTGTGTGAGGTTACCGAGGGCGGCCCAGTTTCCAATAACAAGGGCGTTTCCCTTCCTGGCATGGATATCTCCGTGCCGGCCCTGTCGGAGAAGGATATCGCCGACCTGCGCTTCGCTCTGAAGCTTGGCGTAGATCTTGTCGCGCTTTCCTTCGTTCGCTCCCCAGCTGACGTGGATAAGGTCCACGAGATTATGGATGAAGAAGGTCGCCGCGTTCCGGTTATTGCGAAGCTGGAAAAGCCGGAGGCAGTCGATGCCCTCGAGTCCATCGTGCTGGCATTCGATGCCATTATGATTGCCCGTGGTGACCTCGGCGTCGAGGTGCCGCTGGAGCGTGTGCCGCTGTTCCAGAAGCGCGCTATCCAGATTGCGCGTGAAAACGCTAAGCCGGTCATCGTGGCTACCCAGATGCTGGATTCGATGATTTCCAACCTGCGCCCGACCCGTGCAGAGGCATCCGACGTTGCCAACGCCGTGCTCGATGGCGCCGATGCTGTCATGCTCTCTGGTGAGACTTCCGTGGGCATTGACCCGCAGAACGTTGTGCGCACCATGTCCAAGATTGTGGCTAATGCTGAAGACGGCGGCAAGGTTCCACCGCTTACCCACGTTCCACGCACCAAGCGTGGTGTGGTGTCCTACTCCGCTCGCGATATTGCAGAGCGCCTTAATGCTAAGGCCATCGTGGCCTTCACCACCTCCGGTGATACTGCCAAGCGTGTAGCCCGCCTGCATTCCCACCTGCCGCTGTTGGCGTTTACCCCGGATCCGGCCGTGCGTTCTGAGCTCGCGTTGACCTGGGGTGCTGAGACTTTCTTGAGTCCGCACGTTAAGTCCACCGATGACATGATGGCAGCCATCGATGACGCATTGCTGGAGATGGATAAGTACGAAGAAGGTGACATGATTGTCGTCATTGCTGGTACCCCTCCAGGAATTGCCGGCAATACCAACATGATTCAGTGTCACTTGTTGGGTGAAACCAAGAAGTAGATTTTTGGCACGAGCGCCGCGACCCACCCTTTAACACGTTCCACGGGTCGCGGCGCTTTTCTATATACATTTATACAAATGTAGATTTATATTTACCTCGAGTACACTCAGCGGTTGCTTTCCTGACATGCGGCTGCAGTACTTTTTGGTTGTTCATGTTTCAGCTTCTCTACACATTCAAAGGACAACTGCACAATGACCTAAATCAGGCCGACTTGGCCTCAGTGGCTGCGCTTACCGCCATCCATTTTCATTTAATTGTCAATAAGCGTCGACGGGGATAGGCTGAGTGCATGGCACACGAGCACCACGACCACGATCACTCCAGCACGCCGCTGCGCGCACTCTTGATTGCGCTAGGCATTACCGGCACCGTCTTCTTCGCGGAGCTGATCGGCGGCTGGTTGGCGGGTTCGATGGCGCTGATGGCGGATGCGATGCACATGCTTTCCGACGCTGCGGGGTTGATCATCGCGGTGTTAGCGGTGTTGGTTGGGCGCCGACAAGCATCGGCTCAGGCCACGTACGGCTACCGACGAGTGGAGGTGCTTGCTGCACTGGCGAACGCAGTGATGGTGCTGGCGATCTCGGTGTGGATTGTCGTCGAGGCGGTGCGCCGCCTGCAGAGCCCGGCCGAAGTGCAGGGAAAAACGATGCTGATCATCGCGGTGATCGGCCTGGTGGCGAATGCGCTATCGGCGTGGGTTCTGCACCGGCACCGCAAATCCTCGATCAACGTGGAGGGCGCGTTCTTGCACGTGTTAGTGGATATGCTCGGCTCGGTCGCAGTAATCGT
Organism: Corynebacterium sp. LaCa_205; assembly: GCF_057458085.1. Lineage (NCBI taxonomy): Bacteria > Bacillati > Actinomycetota > Actinomycetes > Mycobacteriales > Corynebacteriaceae > Corynebacterium > Corynebacterium sp. LaCa_205. The sequence continues at coordinate 1,564,304 of NZ_CP190931.1, read as the reverse complement.
AGCCGGCATCGTGGTACTGACCACGGGGTTTGTGGCGGCGGACGTGATCGCCTCCCTAGCGATCGCGGCGATGGTGCTGCCGCGCGCCTGGCAGCTCATGCGGCTTTCGGCGAGCGTGCTGCTCGAGCAAGTCCCGGCGGACTTCGACGCCAGTGCGATCGAGCCCGCGCTGCGGCAGGTCGAGGGCGTTGCTGACATCCACGACCTGCACCTGTGGAGCCTGGACGGCGTGAACGTGCTCACGACCGTGCATATCGTGCGCGACGGCACCGTCGGCACCGGCCCGCTGTTGGATGCCGCCCAGCAGGCCCTGCGCGAACACGGTATCGAGCACTCCACCATCCAGATTGAGCACCCAGAGCACGAATCCCACGAGACGGTGTGCTGATTCCCTTCTAACCTGACTTAGGCCAATTTTGTGCGGAAGTTCGCGGCCGGTGATTACTTGGATGGTGGCAGTGAGGTCGGGCGGGAATGGTACGGCGGCGTGAATGGTTTCGCCGCCAACGACGAGTTGAAAGCTGCGGTATTTCTTGAGTGTTCTCACGAGGCGTTTGATGAAGTGACCACTGCGGGTCTCCATCAGGTGGGTCACGGCTAGTGCTGCCATCACAATATTGAGATGTGCTGTGATCGAGTTTTGTTTCCTCGCATAGATTGGGCGTGCTTTCAGGTCTGATTTCGACATCCGATACGACATTTTCAATGTGGAATAGCCTGCGGTAATGCCCGATAACCTCCTGGGCGGGAAGAGCGGTCAGGTCGGTTTCATAGCCTTTAATTCCGGCTAGGGCTCGGTGTTTGGCAGCAAGAGCGTAGTTGACCTTCTTGTTCGGGGTGGAAAGATCGAAATAGCGGTTGCGCTTAATGGCGATTTCGCCGTCAACAGCGCGTTTGGCTTTTGCGACTTGCTCTTTGATTCCGCGCAGGCCGCGTCTGGCCCGATCATAGGAGTACTGGAAGTGGGTCACCGTATTCGGGGTTGTGTGTTTGCGCGCATCGCTTGCCGAGGCTTGTGTCCAGATCTGGCCGTGGGCGTAGGCTTCACCAGGGATTTCCCGCCGCCAGGTTTCAATCACCTCAGGCACGGTGGGGTTTCACCGACAAAATGTAGTGCAGACCTGCATCTATCAATGCTTGCTTGTTCGGAGGGTGTCAAGTTGTTTGTGTGTGGGGCTAGGTTTATAGGTATTTGTCGAAGCTGTCGGGGTAGGCCACGGCCATTTGGTTAATGGCTTGTTTCCAGCCGGAAACTCGGGTCCCTTCCATGAGTCTGCCGGTTGTCGCTGAGACTCGTTTGCCCTGCTTCGCTCTCTTGGCAGCTCGTCTGTCTTCGATATTGCAGATCATCAACCATAGCGTCTTGAGCGCTGATTCATTGTTAGTGAACTGCACCCTGTTGCGGGTAGCTTTCCGCAGTTCATTGTTGAATGATTCAATCGAATTCTTCGTGTAAATGACCTTGCTGGCTGCTGGTGGGAACTGGAGAAACGGTACGAAACGCGCCCATGCATCTCGCCAGACTTTGACTGAGCGTGGATACTTTTCTGCCAATTCAGAGGCTTCAAATTCGTCTAAGGCAGCCTGAGCTGTGGACTCGTCCGTGGCGGTGTAAATCTTTTTCAACGCGGCCGATACGCCCCGGCGATCCCTGTAGGCTACCCATCGGTTAGCGGCACGAATCAGGTGCACGATACAGGTTTGCACCATAGAGTTCGGCCAGGTTGCCTTTACTTCTTCCGGCAAGCCTTTGAACCCGTTACAGCAAACGATAAAGACGTCTTTAACCCCACGGTTAGAAAGATTGGCGCATACTTGCGCCCAGGATGAAGCGCTTTCTTCTTTGGCAATCCACGATTCCAAAAAGTGCTTGATACCGTCGAGAGCCACGCCGATTGCCATGTACGCGGACTTATTGACCACTAGGCCGCCATCGCGGATTTTAATGCGCAGCGCGTCCAGGAAAATGACCGGGTAGAACTCGTCTAGCTGGCGGTTTTGCCAGACCATGACCTCATCGAGGACGGCATCGGTGACTGCGGAAATCGTCTCATGAGAAATATCAACACGCATCGCCGTTGCCATATGATGCTGGATATCCCTAATTGTCATCCCACCGGCGTACAAGCTGACAATCATGTCATCGACATCAGTCAAGCGCCTAGAACCTTTAGGGACCATAGTTGGCAAGAATGTTCCAGCCCGATCTCTCGGGACATCAACGGCAACTGGCCCGTAGTTAGAATCCACAGTCTTTGGATACGACCCGTTGCGGTGATTGTCTGTCCCAGCAGCAGCTTTAGCGCTCCTGTCGCCAGACTCGTAGCCCAGGTGGGCATCCATTTCAGCGTTGAGGCCTCTGGTAATCGAGGCCTGTAACATGCCGCGAACCAGGTCATTGGCATCCGTCGTGGACGTGCCTAGGTCATCAATCAGTTTCGCGATTTCTGGGTTAGCAAGCAACTTCTTTTCAATCGCATCAATCTTGGCCTTATCAGCCGGATCTCGTCTTGTCACAGTAGTCATTCTGGCTTATCTCCTTATGCAGGTTGGGAACCCACACACAAACCATCAGACACTCTCTATTCCGAAGCCACTCCGGCGGCGTGGGCCGCGCACAACATGGACCGCAATAAGTTGCCGGACATCAGCCGCGAGATGCTTGGCAGCGACCTCGACGTGGTCATGGCAGCTGGTCACCCGTTCTACGACAATGACCACCAAAAGGTCGATACTCCGGATTACAGCTTCATGTATGAGGAGGACTACGCCAAGCTTTCCGCTGGCGAGACCGACTGGAACTACTTTGAGTCCAACGATGACTTCAAGAAGATGGCGGAAGGCGACGTCAAGCCGGATCAGAAGTACTGGGGTATCGCACAGGTAGGATCCACCTTGCAGAACTCCCGCTCTGGCGAGGCGAAGGAGCCGTACTCTGATCCGCTTAACGACGTCGTGGATCTCCCCACCATGACCACCGGCGCACTCAACGCACTGGGACAGGATGAAGATGGATTCTCCGTCATGATCGAGGGTGGTGCCATCGACTGGGCCGGACACGGCAATAACCCGGTGCGCGATATCGAAGAAACCCAGGACTTCAACAAATCGGTCGATGCCGCCATCAAATGGGTCGAGGAGAATTCTTCCTGGGAGGAGACCCTGCTGGTTGTTACCGCAGACCACGAAACCGGCTATCTCTCCGGTGCGAACGAGGCTTCGACTGAGGATAACCCTGAGGCGGATAACCGCTTCAACGCTATGGAAGGTGAGAAGGGCAAGGTTGCTCGCCACGGTTGGTACTCCGGTCAGCACACCAACCAGTTGGTGCCGTTCTTCTTCAAGGGCGCCGGCTCCGGGGACATCATGGCCCGTATCTTTGGGACCGATTCGGTCCGCGGTGACTACATCGACAACACCCTGGTAGCCAACTTGACCTTTGATGAGTGGTGGAACGATGGCACCGGCCAAGCAGACGACCCAGAGCAGCCAGAAGACGCTGCCAACCCGTCCGATGACGCCGGCAAGGAAGGCAGCAGCAAGGAATTTGCCGCAGGCCTAGCTACAGGCCTAGGAATCTTGGGCGCTGTCGTTGGTGGACTCGGTTTCCTAGCTACGCAGATGGGCGTGCTTAACATTGACTTGAAGCCCATTTATGAGCAGCTCAAGCGCGTGGACCTGCGCTAAACAGAATCAGGCACACCGCCTTACCTAAAGGTCCTGCCCTTCGCCGTGGAAGCGAAGGGCAGGACCTTTTCTTAGCGCTGGGAAATCGGGGTCGGCTGGATCTTCCACACCTCGTTCGCGTAGTCCGCGATGGTTCGGTCCGAGGAGAAACGACCGGAATAACAGATATTTAGCCACGCCTTCTTTGCCCACGCAAGCTCGTCCTCTTTATACTCTGCGGCCATGCGGTCGCGGGTCTCGCGGTAGTCGGCGAAGTCACCTAGGACGTAGTACTGGTCTTGGGCGTGCTCCCCGAAGCCGTCGAGAAGCGAGGCGCGCAGATCGCCGAAGATACCGGCATTGTTTGCGCCCAGGGTGCTGTCGACAAGCGCATCCAGTACGCGGGCCAAGCCTGGCACGCTCTGGTAAAGCTCGCCCGGGTTGTACTCGGCGCGCAGCTGCGGCAACTCCTCATTGCGGGCGCCGAAGATATAAGCGTTGTCCTCGCCAACCGCCTCGACGATTTCTACGTTTGCTCCATCCATGGTGCCCAAGGTCAGTGCACCATTCATCATGAACTTCATATTGGACGTGCCGGAGGCTTCCTTGCCAGCCACAGAAATCTGCTCGGAGATATCAGCGGCTGGGATGATGTGCTCTGCGGGGGAGACGTTGTAATTCTCTACGAAGACGACGCGGATGATGTCCTTGGTGTCCGGGTCGTTATTAATCAGGTCTGCGATGGTGTTGATGAGCTTAATAATCGCCTTGGCGCGGTCGTAGCCCGGCGCGGCCTTGGCACCAAAGATGAAAGTACGCTTCGGCACGGTTTCGCCCTCGTCCTTGATGCGGAAGTAGAGGTCAAGGACGTAGAGGGCGTTCATCAGCTGGCGCTTGTACTCGTGCAAGCGCTTAATCTGCACGTCAAAGATGGAATCAGGGTCGATTTCAGCGTCTTGGTGGTCGTTTACCCACTGCGCAAAGTCGCGCTTATTGGCCTGCTTGATGGCGATCAGTTCTCGTAGTAGGTCAGCATCGTCGGCCTTATCGGCGAGTCTGGCCAGCTGGGTGAGGTCAGTAACCCACGCATCGGAACCAGCCTGCTGGGTGAGCAGTTCTGCCAGGCGGGGGTTGCACATCTTCAGCCAGCGGCGCGGGGTGACGCCATTGGTCTTATTGTTGAATTTTTCTGGCCAGAGCTCATGCCATTCGGACAGCGTATCGGCCTTGATGATTTCGGTATGCAGGGCGGCGACACCGTTAATGGAGTAAGCGGCGTAGCAGGCGATCCAGGCCATGTGAACCTGTCCGTTGGACACCGGCGCCATGTAGTCAATGCGACCCTGATCCAGGCCGCGATGGGCCATATCTTCGCGGAAGCGGCGATCGATTTCTTCCACCAACTGCCAGATGCGCCAGAACAGCTTTTGGAAGATGGACACTTCCCAGCTCTCCAGTGCCTCTGCGAGCACGGTGTGGTTGGTGTAGGCGAAGGTCTCGGTGACGATTTTCCACGCCGCATCCCAGCTCAGACCATGGTCATCGAGCAATATGCGCAAGAGCTCTGGGATGGCGAGCACTGGGTGAGTGTCATTGAGCTGGATGGAGTTGTACTGCGCAAAACCGGTGAGGTCCTCGCCGTGCTGGGCAATGTAGTTATCCACCATGGTTTGCAGGGATGCGGAGACAAAGAAGTACTGCTGGCGCACGCGCAATACCTTGCCCTCGTACGTGGTGTCATTGGGGTAGAGCACGCGGCAGATGTCCATAACACGCTCGCGCTCGACGATGGCCTCGGTAAAGCGCTGGGAGTTAAAGGCATCGTAATCGAAGTCATCGATGGGCTCGGACTTCCATAGGCGCAGGGTGCCTACGTTATCGGTCCCGTAGCCGGTGATAGGCATGTCATAGGGAATTGCGCGCACGTCCATGTCATCGAAGTGGACGCGGCGCTGTTCAGAGGCACGGCGGATGACAAAGTCATAGCCGTTTTCCATCCACGCATCTGGCTGTTCTTTCTGGAAGCCATTCTCAAAGGACTGTCGGAAAAGGCCGTAGCGGTAGAGAAGGCCATAGCCGGCTACGGGGTAGTCCTGAGTGACAGCGGAATCGAGGAAGCAGGCGGCAAGGCGTCCGAGGCCGCCGTTGCCGAGCGCGGCATCATGCTCGGCTTCGAGGACATCGCTCAGCTCGTGATCGGTTGCCTTGGCCGCGGTCTTGGCATCGTCAACAAGACCCAAGTTGGTGAGGTTATTGAGCAGCGCGCGTCCCTGCAGGAATTCCGCAGAGAAGTAGTGCTGTTGGCGCGTTTCCGCGTAGGCAGTACGGGTGCGCTCCCAATTATCGGCAATCTGCTCCATGACGGCACCGGAGAGGCCCGACCAGAACTTACGGTTGGAAGCGCTGTGCGGGCTCACGCCAGAGGCCGCGCGGACATGGGAGGGAACAGTGGATTCGAAAGCAGAATGCCGTGGCTGGCTCATTTTCAACCTTAAGTTTGTGGGGAGTCACGAAACGCCTGCCAGCTTAATAGCATTGGCCCTGCGCCGCAGGCGGGGGAATGAGAATACGCGTCTCGGGCACCTAGGGCGTGGCCAAGTAGGTCATTGCCGCACCATATGCCGCCCGGGTGGAGGCATAAACGGTGGGGGCATAGTCAGGCAGGAAGGTTGCTTGGTGGTTGACCGGAGGATCCTGCAACTCATCTTCCGGGGTGCAGCCGATGTGCCAAAAGACATAAGGTACCCCCCACGCCTGCGGCAGGTAGCAAAAGTCCTCGGAGGCGGTGGAGGGGGCCGCGATGACTGAGTCGGAGCCAAAAGCGGCGTCGAAAACCTCGCCTACTGGGGCATGGGCAGCGGCGTCATTATCGGTGACCTCGCCGTGGGCGTAGTACTCAAAAATAGGGTCCTGCTCGCTTCCGGAGGCGACACACTCGGCCTTAACCATGCGTTCGAGGGAGTGGTAGACCTTTTCTGCCAACGCGGGATCATAGTAGCGAGTATTGAGTACCAGCTCGGCGGAGTCGGGGATGATGTTGTTTTTATCGCCGGAGTGAAGCTCGCCTACGGAGATGACAAAGAACTCGTGCGGGGCGACCTCGCGGCCCACAATGGCTTGGAGGCGGGTGACGATCATAGCCGCGATGTAGGTCGGGTCGATGGAGTTATGGGGCATGGAGGCGTGGGCGGATTTGCCAAAGACGCGGATACGCAGGGAGTCGCATCCGGCCATGATCGGGCCGGCGGTGTGGCGAACCGTGCCGGCGCGGCCGGGCATGATGTGCTGGCCAAGGCAAATATCGGGGCGCGGGACGCGTTCAATGAGGTTATCGGCCAGCATGAATTTAGCCCCCATGGAGGATTCTTCGGCCGGTTGGAAAAGGGCGAGGAAGGTGCCGGACCAGGAACTACGGGAGGCGTCGAGAAGCGCGCAGGCACCTAGCAGCGCGGTGGTGTGCATGTCGTGTCCGCAGGCGTGCATATTTCCATTGGCAGCGGAATAGGAAACACCGGTGGCCTCCTCTACCGGCAGACCATCGAAATCCGCGCGCAGCAAAGCGGTGGGTCCATCGCCATTGCGGAAGATGGCGACCATCCCATAACCCCCGATGTTCTCTACTACCTCGCAGTCAAAATCGGCGAGCTTGGCGCGGATGCGACCGGCGGTTCGCTCTTCCTCGTGGGAAAGCTCGGGGTGGCGGTGCAGGTCCTCATAAAAGTCCTGCTGCCACTCCAGATCGGCCTGCTGGGAAGTGACGAGCTGGGCGATGCGGGCAGAATCAGACATGGTTTCACACCTTAGGAATTGGGTAGGGTTAGCGCTATGCCGGTTATTCAATTTGATGTTTTGGTTCCCAACGCACAAGCAGAGCGCGTCGCGGATATCTTTACCACTGCCACCGACAAGTTGGTAGAAAGCGGTTCATTAGCCTCCGCTGAGGTTACTCGCCCCGATGCGCCGCAGTTTCCAGAGGGGTTGGAAGAACAGCTGCGGCAAAATTATCGCGATGAGCATGAGGACCGCGACCTTGAGGACGCGAGCGTGTACCGCTACGACATTGCGGTAACAGGGGTGAGCGGCTCGGTTAACCAACTAGGCATGGTGCTCTCGCGCCTTCTTACCCCGCATGCAGTGCTGCCGAAAGACCACGTCTTGCTGGAAGATGAGCTGGCGCATGAGCAGCCAGCTATCTTCCCGTGGTCGCTGTCTATCCGGCCTTAGAGCTGCTTGACGATGTCCCTGGCGGCCGCCGCCAGCTGTTGCGCCAGGGGGCCTTCTTGGCTAAGCGATGCGCAGTAGGCGTCCATGTCATGCTCGAAGGAACCGGCGATAATGCCCATAGGCGTGCCTGCGTCCTGGGCGAGACCCGCAATGGTTCCGACGGCCTTTCCGGTCAAAGATTGCTCGTCAAACCGGCCCTCGCCGGTAATGACGAGATCGGCGGAGGATATTTTTTCTGGCAGCCCGAGTGCAGTGGCGACATGTGCGCCGCCGGATAAGACGCGAATATGCTCATCTGAGCCCCAGAGCGTGCGAGAAAGCCAGTGCAGGCCGATGGGAAGGCCACCCGCGGCACCGAAATATTCGGAGTCCGCATCGGCGCCGGTGACTTCGCATGTTTGCAACATGGCACCGGCCAGCAGGGCTACCTGCTCGCCTTGCGCTCCTTTTTGGGGGCCGTACATGGTTGCCGCCTGTACTGGAGTAGCGCGGGTATCTGCCAGCAATGTGAAATCAAGCATGCCCGCCTTGATATTGAGCTGCGCGGTGTCAATGTGATCGAGCTGAACTAGGGGAGCGCCGCCCTTGGGCAGGGCGTAGCCGCGGGCGTCGTGCGCGGCAGCGCCGAGCGCGGTAAGGATGCCCATACCGGCGTCGATGCTGGCAGTTCCTCCCAATCCGAGCACAATCGAGGTGGCGCCGCGTGTTTCTGCATCCGCAATCAGCACGCCGGTGCCATAAGAATCGGCGTGCAGCGGATCAAGGCTGTCCTGCACTGCGGGCAGGCCGGTGGCAGAGGCGACGTCGATAAACGCAGTGGTTCCGGCCAGAGCATAGCTTGCCTGAGTCAAGCGGCCGATGGCGTCGGTGGTAGGCAGGGTGATGTTTTCGACGGATTGTCCGCCGGCTGCGGCCGCTTGTGCGAGGACGGCGGCGGTTCCCTCGCCACCATCGGCCATGGGCAGGGTGGTAACCGTGGCCTCGGGAAGAACCTGGCGCACCCCCATAGCAATGGCTGCTGCGGCCTCGGGCGCGGAGGCGGTGCCTTTAAACGAGTCTGGCGCGACGACAATATGCATGCCCGTGATTATAAAGCCCGCCTGGGAAAGGAGTCTGTGCGGCTGAAGATCCGAACGTTCTACAGAAAATATTTTACTTTATTGTCGCTGGTAAAGACGGTTCGGATCTATGCAAGGTCTAGAAACTGCTTGCTTTATCGGTAGTTTGATAGGAAACTGGTATCTGTTCTTATACGTCCACAGAATGGAATGCACGCCATGTCAGTAGATAGCCAAATTTCTGAGTACTACGACAAATTGCTCAAGCGCAATGCGGGAGAACCAGAATTCCACCAAGCGGTTTCTGAGGTTCTGGACTCGCTGAAGATTGTCCTAGAAAAAGACCCGCAGTACGCGGACTACGGCTTGGTGGAGCGTCTCTGTGAACCTGAGCGCCAGCTCATCTTCCGCGTGCCGTGGATCGATGACAATGGTGATATCCAAGTCAATCGCGGTTTTCGCGTCCAGTTCAATTCTGCGCTCGGCCCCTACAAGGGCGGACTGCGTTTCCATCCTTCGGTCAACCTGGGCATCATTAAGTTCCTCGGTTTTGAGCAGATCTTCAAAAATTCCCTGACCGGCCTGCCCATTGGCGGTGGCAAGGGCGGTTCTGACTTTGATCCCAAGGGCAGGTCCGAGGTGGAAATCATGCGCTTCTGCCAGTCTTTTATGACGGAGTTGCACCGCCACATCGGAGAATACCGCGATGTTCCAGCTGGTGATATTGGCGTCGGCGGCCGCGAGATCGGCTTCCTCTTTGGTCAGTACCGCCGCCTGACTACCCAGCATGAATCCGGTGTCCTTACTGGCAAAGGCCTGACCTGGGGCGGTTCCCTGGTTCGTACCGAGGCCACAGGCTTTGGCACGGTCTATTTCACCAATGAAATGATGAAGACCCATGGCGAGTCCTTTGATGGTGCCAAGGTCATTGTCTCTGGCTCGGGCAATGTTGCCATCTACGCCGCAGCGAAGGCCCAAGAACTGGGCGCCACCGTGGTGGCCATGTCCGATTCTTCCGGCTATATCACCACCCCACAAGGCGTGGACATCGAGCTTCTCAAGAACGTCAAAGAAACTCGTCGTGAGCGTATTTCCACTTATGCACAAGAGGCTGGCAGCGGCGTGGAATTCCATGAGGGCGGAAATATCTGGGAAGTAAGGGCGGACGTGGCACTGCCGTGTGCTACCCAAAATGAGCTGGACGGCGACTCGGCCAAAAAGCTTGTGGAAGGCGGCGTGCGCTACGTGGCCGAAGGTGCCAATATGCCGTCCACCCCGGAGGCCGTCCACATATTCCAAGAATCCAAGATCAACTTCGCGCCGGGCAAGGCCGCTAATGCTGGTGGTGTTGCTACCTCCGCGCTGGAAATGCAGCAAAATGCGTCCCGTGATTCTTGGTCCTTTGACTACACCGATGACCGCCTCCACGCGATCATGTCTAATATCTTTAAAAACATCGACAACACGGCGAAGGAATACGACCGCGAAGGCGATTACGTAGCCGGCGCAAATATCGCCGGCTTCAAGAAGGTAGCGGATGCCATGCTGGCACAGGGCGTCATCTAAAAATCGGCCTTTATTCAAGCTCCCCTTTTGCGCCACAGAGCGTGGCGGTAAAAGGGGCGCTTGTTTTTGTATATGCGTGCCATAAATTCTGTATGTGTGGGCGCGGACTGGCAAGACCGGTTGTGGAAGTAAAATCTGCAGTACACACTCGGTGCGTGGCCTCCACGCATGGCGGGTGAGGGTATGTAAAATTCGCGGTATGTACCGTGTCTTTGAGTCTCTAGATGAATTAGTTCAGCACTTGGAGGGGGCCCATGGCTTCCCCATGACCTCTAATTGCGTAGTTCCGCGCCATGAAATGCTCGCGCTTCTCGACGACCTCCGTAACGCGCTGCCCGTTGAGATTGATGACGCGCAGGATGTGTTGGATAAGCAGGATGAAATCCTGCACGGCGCTGAGGAGCGCGCGGACCAAACCATCAATGATGCTAATGCTCAAGCAGATGACATTGTGGGCCACGCACGCGAAGAGGCGGATGCCACGGTGTCCCATGCAGAGCAGCATGCCGCCAAGCTGGTGGCTGATGCTGAAGCTCGCGCTCAGTCCATGGTGGAGCAGGCCCGCGCGGAAGCAGACCGTACTATCGCTCAGGCGAATGATGAATATGAGCGTTCCGTCGCTGAAGGCCGCGCAGAGCAAGAGCGTCTGGTTTCGGAATCAGAAGTTGTTCGCCGCGCCGATGAAGAAGCACATCGCATTGTGGAATCCGCCCACACCGAATCTAACCGTCTGCGCAGTGAATGCGATGAATTTGTGGATGGCAAGCTAAGCGAATTTGAAACCACCCTTAATGGTCTGCTGCGTACAGTAAACTCCGACCGCTCTGCCCTGCGCGGCGGCGCCGGAGTGCGCTCCCGTGGCGGCGACTATTCGGCTCCGGGACGCGCCGGCGGCGCCGCAAGCAACACACGTTACGCGGAAGGCGAGACCTATGAGCGCCGCTATAACGAGCGCTAAAACTTTAGTTTCTTTATCGGCCTTAAGCTCTATGGTTCGGTGCACACCGGGCCGTAGAGTAAGGGGCTAGGAAAGACCTATACACTAGGCACGGCCAAAGGCCCTATTTGGTGAGCAGGCGGTTCGTCGTACACCGTCTACTCACCAAATAGGGCCTTTATTCATCGCCGCTGGTCTGAGTAAATTAGGTGGTGGCACGAGTGCGAGGTTGCTTAGCGGCAATGGCCTTTCCTTTTTCATGGGGAGTAGGCGTTATGTGGGTGTGTAGGGGAACGGAGATGTCTTCCTGCTGCGGGAGAAGGTGTGCAGGCGCGGCGGATTGGACGGCCATGCATGCTGCGATAATCGCGGTTACCAAGCCTGGAAAAAGGAACGCAACGAGTGCAGTGAAGAAATAGGAAGACAATGATGTCAAGGGATTATCACTGAAATTTTGTGGAAAGCACACGGCACACACGCTAAGGAGCGCACCGGTAGCTAGCACCATCGTGCCCACAGAAATGAGCGCGGTAGGAATGGTCGCGCGGGAGAACCAAGTAATAGCACCTGCGCTTAGGGAAAAGATGAGCGCGCCGGTAAGGACCGAAAGGTCCATGCCGGTGGGCAATACTAAAATGGCGCCGGCTACCAAACCGGCAACGACGCTACAGATGAGTGCGGTAAAGAGGCGAATGCCACGCGCGCCGTACATGCCTGAACGGTCCGGGCGTGGAGTGGCGTGAACGAGCATACCGGCAGTAGCTAATACCGCAGCGGGAAGACAGCTAAACACGGTGAAACCGAGCGCTATGCTGCGTAGATCCGTGGAGGCTAGTGCCAAGTGGTAGGTCATGCTTCCAGACTAAGGACGGCTTTCGCTCGGGAAAAGGCTAATCCGCAAAGGCATATGTCCTTTTACATTAAACGCCAGATTCTTGACAGAAACTTTCCTCGCGCGGGCCGCTAGGCGGAGTTTGCGGGGCAAGGTAGACTACCTAGTGTTATGACATCACCATTGAAGTTCGATGTGGGCGAATTGTTGAACGCCCAAGGCGCTGACGCACTGCCGGAACAACGCACCCAAACCGGCCCCTCACCTGAGAGGATCGGCGTGGAGATGATCGCCATCCCGCAGGGCGAAGAGCTCACCGTAGACGCTACCTTGACCCCTCTTGGTGCAGGTGTCTTAGTGGATGCCAACGTATCCGGACAGCTGACCGGGGAATGCGCTCGCTGCTTGAAGGAATTGCACCCACAGTTGGACTTGCACGTCACACAGGTCTTTGCAGCCGACGAATCCTTTGTCTCGGGAGATACCCCTTCAGACGGTGACGAAGGATCCGGAGATGAGATTCCAGAGATTGAAGATGATGAGCTGGATCTTTTGCAGGCCGTGATCGATGAGGCAGGCCTTAATCTTCCCTTTGCCCCGGTATGCGAAGATGGCTGCGAGATTGACACGCCTGAGGGCGTGACCACGGGTATCTCTGGCGAAGAGGACGAAGAAAAGGTCGATCCCCGTTGGGCTGGTTTGGAGAAGTTCCTATGAGCCGCAAGAAGAAGCTAACTGGGGAAGAGGCACTGGCTGCCGAGTTCGCTGCAGTAGACCATTCCCCGTTGTTGGAATCGCTCGGTGTGGAATTGCAACCAGAGCACCTGTGCCTAGCATTGACCCACCGTTCATTTGCTAATGAAAATGGGCACTTGCCAAACAACGAGCGCTTGGAGTTCTTGGGCGATGCGGTGCTGGGCCTTTCGGTAGCCTCTCAGCTCTACATCACCTACCCGTCCCGTCCGGAATCGGATATTTCCAAGATGCGCGCATCGATTGTCTCGCGCTACGGCCTGTCTGATATCGCCCGGGAAATAAACCTAGGACCGCACATTTTGTTGGGTAAGGGCGAGCAGTCCACCGGTGGCCGCGATAAAGATTCCATTCTTGCGGATACCACTGAGGCAATCTTTGGTGCCATTTACCGCGAGCATGGTTTTGAAACGGCGCGTGACGTCATCTTGCGCTTATTTGCGGAAAAGATCGAAAATGCGACTGTGAGCGGGCGCCACTTGGATTGGAAGACCACTTTGCAGGAGCTGTGCGCGGAGCTAAAGGCGCCGATGCCGGTTTATTCGGCTACTTCCACCGGACCAGAGCATGACCAGACCTTTAATGCAGTAGCTACTGTGGCTGGTCTGACCGTAGGAAATGGTGTGGGCCACAATAAAAAGTTGGCCGAGCAGCAGGCAGCTCAGGAGGCCTGCCAGACCCTGCGCGAAACTCCGCTTTTGGTGCAAGGCACTGCACATAAAGAGGGCTGAGCATGCCGGAATTGCCGGAAGTCGAGTCCGTCCGCCGTGGCCTTGCACCACACGTGGTGGGACGGACTTTTGAGTCTGTAGAGGTGTTACACCCGCGTTCCAATCGTGGCCAAGATGAGCCGCTTTCCGGTCTCCTTGAGGGCAAAGAGATCTCTGCGGTGGCCAGGCGCGGGAAGTTTATGTGGCTGGAATTTGTGGGCGAAGATGCCATGGACCCCCACCGTGACGTCCTCTTTATCCACCTAGGTATGTCGGGTCAGATCCGAATAGGTGCCACCGAATCTTCGCACCTTCGCATTACCGCCCAGCTGAGCGGTGGGGTAGAGGTGTGCTTTGTTGACCAGCGCACCTTTGGGTATTGGTTGTATGCGCCGTGGGACAAGATTGCGCACATTGGCATTGACCCGCTGGAACCGGATTTCGATAGTGCGGCTACAGCACGGCGCCTGCGTGCGAAGAGGACCGCAGTGAAGACCGCGCTTTTGGATCAAACGCTGACCTCTGGAATCGGCAATATTTACGCTGATGAATCCCTGTGGGCCGCGCAAATCTCACCCCGCAAGAAAGCCTCGACCTTGCGGCAAAAAGATGCTGTTGCTCTGCTTTCGGCAGCTCAGGAGGTCATGACAGCGGCCCTAAAAGTGGGTGGCACGAGTTTTGATTCCCTGTACGTAAATGTGAACGGCGAATCGGGGTATTTTTCGCGTTCTTTGGCCGCGTATGGGCGTGCTGGCCAGCCCTGTCTGCGGTGTGGAACGCCCTTGGAGCGCTGCATAATTTCAGGGCGGTCCACCCATTTTTGCCCCCATTGTCAATAATTTATGGCGCATGGGGTTCACGTTGTGAACCTTAAGGCAGTAAATTATTCTGCATGGATTTTCTTGAAAATGTCGTAACGACATTTAATGACGGCGTGTGGTCGTGGATTTTGCCGTGGCTGCTGATTGCTGCGGGCCTATTCTTCGGCATCCGTACTGCTTTGGTGCAAGTGCGCATGGTGCCGGATATGTTCCGCGCCGTCGTCGAGCGCCCCAAGGGGGAGGGCCGCGATGAGGACGAAGACTATGGCGGAATCTCCGCGTTTAAGGCCTTCACCATTTCAGCTGCTTCCCGCGTTGGCACCGGTAACGTTGCCGGCGTGGCAGTGGCCATTTCCGTTGGCGGCCCAGGTGCCGTCTTCTGGATGTGGCTGATTGCCATCCTGGGTGGCGCTACTGCGTTCATCGAGTCAACCTTGGCCCAGCTGTGGAAGGTCCGCGATGGCAATGGGTACCGCGGTGGTCCGGCGTATTATATGAAGCGCGGTTTGGGGTGGGGACCGCTCGGCGTGCTTTTCTCCATCGCCATCGCCTTTACCTTTGGCTTGGTATATAACGCCTTCCAGACCAACGCCATTGCGGATGCGGTGTCCTTTTCCTTTGACCGCGATGACACGATGTTCCGCTCCATTATCGGCATTGTTATCGCCGTGGTTGCGGGTCTTATCATCTTTGGCGGTGTGAACCGCATTGCCAATATCACCCAGGTCATCGTGCCATTTATGGCGGTGGCTTACCTGCTCATCGGTGGTTTTGTCGTCATTACCAATTTTGACAAGGTACCGGGAATGATTGGCGATATCGTCGGTCACGCCCTAGGAATCAAGGAAATTGCGGGAGCCGGTCTTGGCGCGGCCATGATGAAGGGTATTCAGCGCGGTCTGTTTTCAAATGAGGCCGGCGAAGGCTCTGCCCCTAACGCGGCGGCAACTGCGGCCGTATCTCACCCAGTCAAGCAAGGCTTGGTGCAGACCCTCGGCGTGTACTTTGACACCTTGGTGGTATGTACCATCACCGCTTTCATTATCTTGCTGGGACCAGAGATTGCCTATGGTGCAGAAGCAGAAGGCGTGTCCTTGACCCAGGCAGCCCTATCTTCTGAGGTGGGCGAGTGGGGAATCCACTTCGTCAGCTTTATCCTCTTCTTCCTGGCCTTCTCTTCCATCCTGGGCAATTACTACTTGGCGGAGTCTAACCTGGAGTACCTCACCCAGAGCAAGCCTGCGCTGGTGATTTTCCGCCTCGTCGTACTTTTCTTTGTCTGGTTCGGTGCGGTGGGCTCCTTGCCGCTGGTCTTTGCCTTGGCCGATACCGGCGCGGCAACCATGGTTATCCTCAATATCCTCGCCATCGTGCCGCTATCCGGGGTGGCCATCAAACTGCTCAAGAACTACAACGAGCAGCGCAGCCATGGCATAGACCCGGTATTCCACCGCGATATGCTGCCGGAGCTTAAAGGCGTGGAGTGCTGGGACGGCTCCGACCCCGTCACTCGTCGCAGCGAAGAGGACCGCCGCATCCTGCGCGATAAGGGTCAACAAGATCACTACTAGGAGCTAGGGAGGCCGCTTGACCATGGAAAGAATGACCGCTTTTGTCCACGGGCACGTCCAAGGCGTGGGCTTTCGATGGTGGACGCGCTCCCGTGCCCTCGAGCTAGGCTTGAAGGGGCATGCTACTAATTTGGCCGACGGTCGGGTTCAGGTTGTAGCCGAGGGACCGCGGGAGAAATGTGAAGAATTGCTAGGACTCCTCAAAGAACAGCCCAGTATGACTCGCCGGCCAGGAACGGTGGACCTAGTAGTCGAGCAGTGGGCTGCCCCCAAGGGAGAGTCTGGCTTCATTGAACGCTAATGCATAGCACACGCCCGCAGTTTCGAGCCTTGAGGCTCGGCTGGGCAGGCGTGCTCTAAGCTTGCTAAACTAACCCAAATGCACCTGAAATCGCTGACGCTCAAAGGCTTTAAATCATTTGCGTCGGCGACGTCTCTGAAATTTGAGCCGGGCATTTGCGCTGTTGTCGGACCGAATGGTTCCGGCAAGTCCAATGTGGTCGATGCGCTAGCTTGGGTCATGGGCGAGGGAAGCGCCAAGACGCTGCGTGGCGGAAAGATGCAAGACGTCATTTTCGCCGGCGCCGGCGATCGCAAAGCCTTGGGCCGCGCCGAGGTAACTCTCACCATCGATAATGCGGACGGCGCGCTGCCGATCGAGTATTCGGAAGTTTCGGTCACCCGCCGAATGTTCCGTGACGGTGCCAGCGAATACGAAATCAATGGTGCCAAAGCGCGCCTCATGGATATCCAGGAGCTGCTCTCTGATTCGGGCATTGGCCGCGAGATGCATATTATCGTCGGCCAAGGCAAGCTTTCTGAAATCCTCGAATCGCGGCCCGAAGATCGGCGCTCTTATATCGAAGAGGCAGCGGGTGTGCTCAAACACCGCCGCCGCAAGGAAAAGGCGCAGCGAAAGCTCACTGGCATGCAGGCCAATTTGGATCGCCTGCAGGACCTTACGGATGAGCTAGGAAAGCAGCTTAAGCCTTTGGCCCGCCAGGCCGAGGCCGCGCAGCGTGCGGCCACGGTGCAAGCTGATCTGCGCGATGCCCGCCTGCGCTTAGCCGGCGATAGGGTAGTGCGGCTGCGCAGCAAGTTTCAGGAGGCCGAGCGCACAGCCGAAGTTCTCGCCGAGCAGGTTGAAGAAGTTACGGCGCAGCTGGAAGAAGCGACAGGCTCCCAGCTAGAGGTAGAAGCCCAACTAGAAGAAATAAGCCCCAAGGCAGATGCCGCCCAAAAACTATGGTTCGATCTGTCTACGCTTTCTGAGCGCATTTCCGCCACGCAGCGCATCGCGGAAGAGCGAGCGGCCAATGCTGGTGCGCAGGTGGCTTATTCTGGCCAAGATCCGGAGGACCTAGAGGCACGGGCCACCCGTGCAGATGAGGAGCATGCGGAGCTTCTCGCCGCGGCGGAAGAAGCTGCAGAACGCCTGGAAGCGATCCGCGAAGAGGTAGCAGAGCGCCGCGAAGCCTTCGAGGCGGCCGAGCGCGAACACATGGCCCAGCTGCGCGCCATTGCTGATAGGCGCGAGGGCGTAGTCCGCCTTATCGCGGCGGAGGAAAAGGCGGCAGGCCAGGTTACTTCGGCGGAAGAGGAGCTAGCGCGGCAAGAAGAAACCCTTGCTTCTACCAGTCAGCGCACTCAATCTGCCCAGGCAGAGGCGGATGAGGTGGCGGATAAACTGCAATCTTTGGCTGGCGAGCGCGAGCCGCTCGAGGAGGCACATGTGCGCGCGGCCAGTGAATCGGGTGCGGCTGATAAGCGCTTGGAACAGCTGCGCGATGAGCAGCGCGAACGCGAGCGCGCCGTGTACACGTTGCGCTCCCGCATCGATACCTTGGCCCAGACCGCACCAGAAAAAATCGATGTAGGTGAGCAGTTCCAGCCGCTGGCCACATTCATCAGCACCTCATATGAGACAGCGGTTGCTGCCGCATTGGGCGCCTTCGCTGAGGCTCAGGCCGGCGAGATTTCCGGTCAGCTCATTGCGGACCTGGAAAAAGGTACGCGTTCCGCGCTTATCGATGTCTCCGTGGCCGCCCCCGCCACTTCCTGGCGCGTGGATGCAACTTTGCCCACCGGAACCTCGTGGTTGCTCGACCACATTGCTGTGGTTCCGGAGGTATCCGCCGCGTTGCACCGCCTCCTTGCGGATGTCGTGCTCGTTCCCGATTTCGCGGCGGCGAAAAAATTGGTGGCAGAGGATCCTCGCCTGCGCGCCGTTACCGAATCGGGCGTGGTGCTGGGCGAAGGTTGGGTAGAAGTAGGCACCGGTGCCTCGTCTACCGTAGAGGTCACCGCTCGCATCGCAGAGGCAGAGGAACAGCTGGAATCTGCGACGCAGGAGCTAGAAGAGCTATCCGGCACGCTTGAAGGTGCAAAGATTGCAGCAGAAGATGCCCGCGTGACCGCCGCTTCGGCGAAGGCTGCTTTGCGCGAACACGATACCGAGGTTGACGCGTGGAAGCGTGATCATCAGCGCCTGCTTAAGCAATACGAGGCCAATAAATCGGAACACGAAAAGGCCGCTGCGCGGGCGACCGAGATTGAGGTAAAGATCGCAGAAGCCCGCAAGCAGCTTGCCGACGCCCGCGATAGGCTCGCCCGCGTCGATGCGGACGAGCAGCCAGATGAGCCTTCTTCGGCGGAACGTGATGAGGCTTCGGCCGCATTAGAACAGGTTAAGTCGATGGAGATGGAGGCGCAGGTTGCAGCCCGCTCTGCTCAAGACCAGGTGGGTCAGGTAGCGGGGAAGGGCGAGGCATTGCGTCGCCAAGCGCAGCATGAGCGCCAAGCCAAGGCTCGCCATGAGCAGGCCATGGCCCGGCGCAAAGCGCAAGGGGAATTGGCCGGTGCAGTGGCAAGGCATTCGCGTGATTTGGCCGCGCGCGCCACGCAATTGCTAGAGCGCGCCACCGCTGAGCGCGATGACTACTTTGCGCAGCGCACCTCCTTGAACGCGCAGCTGCAGCAAGTAAAACAACAGGTCTCGGCCGCGCGACAGCAGCTGGACCGGCTAACCAACCGCGCTCATGACTCAGAAATTGCTCGCTCACAAGCACAGGTGCGCGTCGATGAAGCAGAATCCAAGATCGTAGAGCAACTCGGCATTGCGATTTCGGACCTTTTGCAGGACTACACCCCGGGCGAGGATTTCGATCGCGGGGCGGAAAATGCGCGCCTGAAGCAAGCAGAAAAGGACTTGAATTCTTTGGGCAAGGTTAATCCGCTTGCGTTGGAAGAATATAAGGCTTTGGAGGAACGTTATTCCTTCCTGTCCACCCAGTTGGAAGATGTCATCCAAGCCCGCAAGGATCTTGCCGGGGTGATCGAGGACGTGGATGCGCAGATTTTACAGCTTTTCACCGATGCCTGGCATGACGTGGAAGCGGAATTCCCCAAGGTCTTCCAGACCCTTTTCCCTGGTGGCGAGGGCCGCCTCATCCTCACGGAGCCGGAGGACATGCTTACCACCGGTATCGAGGTGGAAGCGCGCCCACCGGGCAAGAAGGTCAAGCGCCTGTCCTTGCTTTCTGGTGGTGAGAAGTCGCTCACCGCGCTGGCAATGCTGGTAGCAATCTTCCGCGCCCGCCCCAGCCCGTTCTACGTCATGGATGAGGTTGAGGCAGCGCTTGATGATGTCAACCTGCGCCGCCTCATCGCCCTTTTTGAAGAGTTGCGCAAGGATTCGCAGCTTATCGTCATTACGCACCAAAAGCCGACGATGGATGTAGCTAACGTGCTGTATGGCGTGACCATGCGCGGCGACGGTATCACCCGTGTTATTTCGCAGCGCATGAATCCCGCAGGTAGTGCCCCTGGAACAGAGCAAGCCAGCGAGGACGCTACCCGCCTGGGCGTTGATGCTCCACGGGGCGACTAGCCAGGGTGGTAGCCGCGGGCGTCGCCTGCCGGTAGGCCCCTCTATCCGGGATAGGAGGGGGTTTGGCGTGCCGCGAGCCCGCAAGACTGGCACTATAGAGACATGAATTCTTTATGGTTATGGATCGGCATTGCGATCGTCGTCATTGTGCTGATTATTCTTCTCGTAGTAATCGGCAAAAAACGCGGCGACGCCAAGAAGGTGTCCTTTGACAAGCCCACTGAGGAAGAACCGAAGCAGCTTACTCAGGAGCAAAAGTCCGGCAATTATCAAGCTAAGTCCGGCTTTAACTTCGCTCCTGCCGGTAGTGCCAAGGAAAAGCAGAAAAGCCCGGTGCAAGCGGAAAAGCCCGTGAAGAACCAGCCAGCTGCGGATAAGTCAGCTCCGGCACATCAGGAGGCAAAGGCAGAGCCTAATGCTACCGACATTGCCAACGAGCAGCTTAGCGGCAAGACCCCACAACCACAGGCCAAGCCGCAAGCACCTGCGGACAAGCCACAGCCTGCTCAGGCTAAGACCGATGCTGCGGCCGACAAGCCCGCGGTAGAGCAACCAAAGGAAAATAAGCCGGCACCACAACAGCAGGCAAAGCCGGCAGAAACCAATAAAGCTACTGAGACCAATAAGCCGGCAGATGTCAAAGAGCAGCCGACTGACTCTCTCCCAGATAAGTCCGAAAAGAACCCGTCCACGGGCGCTGGAGCCACGGCGGCAACCGCTGCCGGTGCAGCAGGGATAGCGGGTACGGCAGCTGCGGCTGCAGAAAGTAAAGAAACGCCTGCGGATAATGTCGCAGAGTCGGTCGAGCAGCCAGAAGCAACATCCGAGCCGAAGGAGCCAGCGACGCCGCAGGCAGATAAGTCAGCGGAGGAGGCTTCGCCAGCTGCTGAAAAGGCAGAAGCTCCTGAAGATACCGTCGATGTGAAAGACGCCGCAGCAGCAGAGGAATCCCCAGTCTTTGACGAGGTCGTTGAAGACAAGAACGCGGAAGACATTGAAGAGCGCGTCGATGACCGCGAGGAGGCCGAAGAGGCTGCGGCTGCAGCCGAGGCACAAACCGGCGCGGCCGAAGCAGCCAAGGAGCAGACCGAAGTTCCAGAGGGAGAGCCGGCCCCAGCGCCAGCACCACAGGAAGACATCGCCCCCGCAGGTGGGCGCCTTGGGCGTTTGCGTGGACGCCTGTCCCGTTCGCAAAATGCCATCGGCCAGGGACTTATGGGAATTCTTTCCGCAGGCGATCTGGATGAAGATGCCTGGGAGGAAGTAGAAGATACTCTCATCATGGCGGACCTAGGCACCAAGTCCACTATGAAAGTGACTGACTCCCTGCGCGAGAAGATTGCTGAGCGCGGCGTCTCCAGCGAGGACGAGGCCCGTGCCATGCTGCGTGAATGCCTCATCGAGGCAGGCCACCCAGAGTTGGACCGTTCCATTAAGGCCATGCCGAATGAGGGTAAGCCAGCCATCGTTATGGTTGTCGGCGTTAACGGCACCGGCAAAACCACCACCACGGGCAAGCTTGCCCGTGTGCTTGTAGCCATGGGTCATAAGGTACTTCTGGGCGCGGCGGATACTTTCCGTGCTGCGGCCGCTGATCAGCTCGAGACATGGGGTCGCCGCGTTGGCGCCGATACCGTGCGCGGCAAGGAGGGCGCTGACCCAGCATCGGTCGCCTTCGACGCGGTAGCTCGCGGTGTAGAACAGCAAGTAGATGTGGTCTTGGTAGATACCGCAGGCCGCCTGCATACCTCCACAGACTTGATGGACCAGTTGGGCAAGGTCAAGCGCGTGGTGGAAAAGAAGACCGATGTGGACGAGGTTCTGCTGGTACTGGACGCTACCGTGGGACAAAATGGTCTGACTCAGGCCCGCATATTCCGCGAGGTAGTAGATATCACCGGCGTCGTCCTAACCAAGCTGGATGGTACTGCCAAGGGCGGAATCGTCTTCCAGGTGCAAGAGGAATTGGGCGTTCCGGTCAAGCTTGTGGGCTTGGGCGAAGGCGCCGATGATCTCGCACCGTTTGAGGTCGAAGGCTTTGTCGACGCTCTCTTGGGCGAGAAATAACGCCTAACTTCAAAGCTCCCCCTGCATATCGGGAAGCGCGAGCGTGCGCCACGGTGTGCTGGGGGAGTTCTTCGTTTTCCTGGCTGAGTTCCAGCGTGTACCTTGCTCGCGAATTCTTTTCGTCGATTTGGGATCACCACTTCGCAAACTATGCGGAATGGGCAATTCAATTGCTATGGAAGAATGTCCTGCTAAGTGCCTGTGGTTTTTCTGACTATAAGCGTAATTGGGGCGGTTGTGCTCGCCTTTTATCAGTCGCCAGGGAATGCTGCAATGTGGTTTGGCCTTGGTGGGAATGGTAGCCTGAAGGGGCTGTATTTAATGCGAAATTCGCATTAAACCTAGACCAAGGTTCGTGAGGCAAGTATTTCGTGACGCTACTTTATGCAGTCCTCCTCGCGGCGCTGGCAGTGATCTTGGCACCGGTAACCGTAAAGGTTATTGACCGAAAGGCAGGCTATCTACTAGCTGGCCTTTTTGTTATTGCAGCGGTCCTTATTGCCAAGGAATTTCCTGCCATTGCAGCCGGGGAGGAATTGAGTTTCCACGCCACTTGGGTGCGCGATTTTATCGCACCGGGCGTCGACGTAAGTTTTGCTCTCCGCGGGGATGCGTTGAGTATTTTCTTTGCTATGTTGGCGCTGGTCATTGGTGCCGTCGTCTTTACGTATTCGGCGGCTTATCTGCCTAAGAATGAGGGTAATACCAGCTTCTACACCTTGATGACAGCGTTTACGCTGTCCATTTTATTGCTGGTTTTGGCCAATGACGTTGTGGTTTTGTTCCTTGCCTGGGAGCTAGTCTCCTTGGCTTCCTTTATGCTGATTGCGCGCTCCGGTTCGGGCGGCGAAGCTGGTTCGCAGCGCACCTTGATCCTGACCTTCGTTGGTGGATTGACCCTGCTGACCGGGTTGGGTATTGCTGCGACAGTGACCGGATCGACTGCGGTATCTGAGATTCTGGCGTCGCCGGTATGGACACAGCGCCCCGGTGTAACAGCGGCCGTAGCCGTGTTGATCGCGGCGTCTGCATTTACCAAATCGGCGCAATTCCCATTCCACTTTTGGCTTCCTGAGGCTATGGCCGCCGCCACTCCGGTTTCGGCTTTCCTTCACGCAGCCGCAGTGGTCAAGGCTGGCGTGTACCTGCTGATTCGCTTTTCCACGATCTTCCACGATGTGGCGGTATGGAATTGGCTGCTCATCGTGGTTGGAATGGGTACCGCGGTAATGTCCGCGGTCTTTGCAGTGCAAAAGACGGATTTGAAGAAGCTCACGGCTTATTCGACCGTCTCCCATTTGGGCTGGATTGTCGCCACCATTGGTGTGGGAACCCCATTCGCTATCGCCGCAGCGTTGGTACACACGTTGGCGCACGCGCTATTTAAGTCCTCGCTGTTTATGCTTATTGGCGTCATCGACCACGAGGCCGGTTCGCGCGATATTCGCCGCCTCGGACCACTGTGGAATAAGATGCCGTGGACATTTTGCTCGGTAGTCATCGGCGTGGCCTCTATGGCCGCGGTACCACCGCTTTTGGGCTTTGTATCCAAGGAAGGCATGCTCACTGCGTTTGAAGACGCCCCGATTGGTGGCACTGGCCAGGTCATCTTGCTTATCGTTGCGGCCATCGGCGCCTTCTTTACCTTTACCTACTCCGCCAAGATCGTTTTCGGCGCCTTCTTTGATGGACCTCGCGATATGGGACATGTCCATGAGGCTCCGGTTTCCCTGTGGCTGCCTGCCGCACTACCGGGCTTTATGTCCCTGCCGCTGGTATTTGTACTCGGAATCTTTAATAACCCGATTGACCATGCAGTGGCTGCTGTTGGTCTAGAGCACCATTCGCACCTTGCCCTCTGGCACGGGCTTAATGTTCCTTTCCTTATCTCGCTCGTGGTCCTTATCGCCGGTATCGCCGGTATCTTTGCCCGCAAGAAGATGTGGGCAAGCTTTGAGGACAGGGAGTTTATGCCGCGCAGCGGCAATGATTTGCTGTATTCCCTGATGAAGGGTTGCTCCCAGTTGGGGCGCGTCCTGGGCAAGATGTCCGATTCGCATAATCCGTCCCGCCACATGGTGCCCATTGTCATTTTGATTATCGTGTTGGCCGCGACCACCCTCATCCGCGATGGCGTCGATGGGGTAGCGCTGCAGCCGCGGGTAGATGGTCTGGATAACCCATGGGATCTGCTGCCATTGGGAATCATCGCGCTGGCCATGTTTGGTTTGGTGCGAACTCAGAACCGCTTGACCGGTGCCATCATGATCGGCATTGCCGGCACTGGTGTAACCCTGCAGATGTTCCTGCTCGGGGCGCCGGACGTAGCTTTGACCCAGTTTATGGTGGAAGCCCTATCCGTCATCGTTATGATGATGGTGCTGCGCTACCTGCCGGAAACCTTCCAACCGGTGAAGAATAAATCCCGCAAGACCGGCTCTATTATCATCGCAGTTTTGGCCGGTGTTGCTGCATTCTTGGGCGTGTGGGGCCTCATGGGCCGACACGAGCGTTCGGATCTGGCCATGTGGTATCTCGATAATGCGCCGGATATTACCGGCGGCGATAACGTCGTGGCTACCATCATCGTGGAATTCCGTGCGCTCGATACATTGGGCGAGCTTTCCGTGCTGGGCATGGCTGCAGTGGTTATCGCAGCCATTACTACAACGTTGCCGCGGTTCCCATTCAAGTCAGGTACACGTCCCGCGCCATTTGGCCAGTCACAGCTGAACTCTGTGCCATTGCGCAAGGGCGTAAACGCGGTGATCCCGTTGCTAGTAATCATGTCTGTCATCGTTTTCTTCCGCGGCCATAATGCCACTGGTGGTGGCTTCCCGGCAGCATTGATTATGGGCGCAGCAATCGGGCTTATCTACCTGTCCCGAGGATCTGATGAAATCGTCTTTGGCCGCATGACTCCGATTCACTTGACTGGTATCGGTATTATCACAGCCTTGGCTGCAGGCTTCGTGGGCTACTTGCACCACGGCCTTGGCAACGGTGGCTTCCTCGCGGCCATCCACGCCGAGGCCTTTGGTCAGCACTGGACTACCTCGCTCATCTTCGATTTGGGCATCTACCTCGCGGTGTTGGGCATGTTGACCATGGCGATTAATGCCCTGGGCGGTTACCTGCGCCCTGGCACGGAGCGTGACTTCCTACCGTGGATTCATGATGATAATTCCGCGCTGCCAACCACGCCGCGCATTTCGCTTGAGGATGTCGACGATCCGTATCCGGACCCGATTAACCCCTCGACCGATCCTCTGGCTTTGCTGACGCCATCGGAAGCAAGGACGAAGAGGAAAAATAAACGGTCCATGCCTAAACGGGGAGGAGAGAAGTAATGATCCTTGCATTGACTATTGCTTTGCTCATAGGCAGTGCCGTCTACCTCATCCAGCAGCGCGGTTTGGTGCGCATCGTGTTGGGCATGATGGCCTTCGGACACGGAGCAAACCTAATGCTGCTGGCGACGGGCGTGTACTCCTACCGCGGCGAGTCCTTCCCCTCCCAGGTTCCACACGACCAGATGGCAGATCCGCTGCCGCAGGCCTTCGTGTTGACCGCGGTGGTTATTTCCATGGCAACCTCGACCATCCTGTTGACGATGGCGGCAATGGGCAAGAACGACGACACCGATGTGGTGGAGCCGGTTGATGACAACACCATCGACCATGCCTTTTCAACCTTGGGCCGTGACGCCCAAAATCGCCAGATTCTGGAAGAATCCACCAACCAACTTGACCGTATCGGTCAGGTGGACCACGACACTCCCGTAGCAGAGCGCGGGGCAGCTGAACAGAAGGAGGATGATAAATAATGACTGACGCTGTAGCTCAACTCCTTCCGCTATTCCCAGCGGTCCCGCTGATTGCAGCAGCCTTTGCACTGCTAGCACCGTGGCGTGCG
Organism: Corynebacterium sp. LaCa_205; assembly: GCF_057458085.1. NCBI lineage: Bacteria > Bacillati > Actinomycetota > Actinomycetes > Mycobacteriales > Corynebacteriaceae > Corynebacterium > Corynebacterium sp. LaCa_205. The sequence continues at coordinate 1,538,295 of NZ_CP190931.1, read as the reverse complement.
GTGCGCGATTCCATCATGTTGATCATCCCGGGCATGGGAATCTTCGCTGGCCTGGGGCTGCTGATGTACACCATGAATAACGGGGTAGTTGCCCACACAGTGGGCCTATACCAAGGCAATGTGGGTATCCCGTTTGCTGCGGATGCTTTCTCCGCGTTGATGATCATCACCACGATGATTGTCGCTTTTGGTGCCAACTGGTTTGCCATTGCGGGCGGGGAGACCAAGTCTCGCTTTTATCCATCGCTCACCTTGATTTTGATTACCGGTGTCTGCGGTGCGTTGCTTACTGCTGACCTCTTTAACTTCTTCGTCTTTATTGAGGTTATGCTTCTGCCGTCTTATGGCCTTATCACCATGTCTGGTACTTGGTCGCGTCTGGCAGCCGGACGTGCCTTCGTCTTGGTGAACCTTTTCGCCTCCACCTTGCTGGTCGTTGGCGTGGGTTATATGTATTCGGTTACCGGCGCGGTTAACCTTGGCGCATTGAAGGGTGCGGCAGCAGGTAACGGGCCCGTCACCGTCGCCGCGGGTTTGATTCTCATTGCAATCACCGCCAAGGCCGGCGTATTCCCTGTGCAGTCGTGGTTGCCTCGCACTTACCCGGGGACCTCAGCTGCGGTGATGGGCCTGTTTTCCGGCCTGCACACCAAGGTGGCCGTGTACATGCTCTATCGCCTCTACGAGCAGCTATTCGGTCTGGATCAGCGCTGGAATGTGTTGATCATCGTGATCATGATCATCTCCATGATGATCGGTGCCTTTGGCGGCCTAGCGGAGAACTCCATTCGCCGCGTGCTCGGCTATCAGATGCTCAACGGCATGCCTTTCATCTTGGTAATGCTTGCTTTTACCTCTGATGACCCACGCCGCGCACTAGCAGCCGGCATTATGTACACGATTCACCACATGTTGACTGTTGGTTCGCTGATCTTGGCTTCTGGCGCCATTGAGGAAACCTACGGCACGGGCCTGCTAACCAAGCTGTCCGGTCTCGCTCGTCGGGACCCCATTATCGCGTGGATTTTCGCTGCCGGTGCATTCTCCGTCGTAGGCTTCCCGCCGTTCTCCGGCATGTGGGGCAAGCTGATGATCGTCTTCGAGATTGCCCGGGTAGGAGGCGCGTGGGCGTGGATCGCTATCGCGGCTATCATCATTGCCTCCTTTGCCGCCTTCTTGGCCATGCTGCGCGTATGGCGCAAGGTTTTCTGGGGCAAGGGCTTGCCGGAAGATAAGGTTCCGGATGAACTGATCATCCGCAAAAAGCTCATGGCCCCCTCTGCCGCACTCATCCTTGGTTCGCTGTGCATGTTCATTTTCTCTGGAATCGTTCTGGACGTTGTGGATAGCGCCTCGGAGCAGCTGCTTGATACCACCGCTTATACTGAAACCGTCTTGGGAGACGAGCCGATTGCCGTTCCCAATATCGATGAAATTCAGGAGGGCCGTTAAATGAACGCAGTGGTGTATGCATTGTGGCTCATTAAGGAAATCTTTGTGGCCGGCATTAGCCTGGCGATGGCGGCCTTTAAGCCAGATAACGAATACCACCCGGTTATCATTCGTTATCCACTGCGTGTGACTGGCGCATGGGAGATCTTCTGGTTTACTTCTTCTATTACCGCAACGCCGGGAACGCTTTCGTTGGGTTTGCGCGAGCCACCCCGCAAGGGGCTGCCGCGCATCGTGCTGGTGCAGGCCGTTCAGGGATCTGACCCGGCGGCAATCGTGGCTGACTTGGCTGATATGGAGCAGCGCCTTGCCCCACGGGTGAAAGACATCGACTACGGCGTCCCAGGCCAAGGAGAGACGACGGAATTGGATGAGGCTTTCTACGAGTATCCCCTCGAATCTGTCGGTCGCTTTATGCGCTCGCCTGACTTGGCGCGGGCGGAGGACACTCCGCTTTCAGAAAGCGAAGCGGACGTCGAAAAGCCGAAGCGTCATGCCCGGAACATAAAACGCAGGAAGGAGACCGAGCGATGATTGATTTTGCCACACTGTCCCCGTTCGGCTGGGTCGTATTTGTATGCGTATTCATCATTGGCATCGCCACATGGTGCGGCGTGCTGCTTGCACTGCGCACACGCGATGAGCTCACTCGCGCAATTACGTCTGACATCGTGTTCTACGGCATGATCTGCATGTACTTGGCATGGTCGATGACCAATAACGCCCCGATGGCCTACTACATTGCACTCCTCGGCGCCATTGCCGCAGGCGTGCTGCCCACGCTATCTATGGCCCGCATTATCTCGAAGGGCAGGCGATAGGCAATGGCTATTTCTGAGATTATCGCCTCGGTGCTGCTTATTATCGCCACCATTTTGGTGGTCGCGACGGTTATATCCCTGTGGCGGGCGCCCGACGCATTGACGCGCGCTAACCTGCTGGGGCCCACCGTGGGTCTTGCGGTACCGCTGATTATCGTGGCCAAACTAGTTGTAGATTTTGGCCGCGATGGCTTTTCCCTGTGGCTGCTCATTCAAGCCCTGATCGCCTGCTTCGGCGTGTGGATTATCAGTTCAGTAGGTTCCTTCTACCTGGGACGTTCCATCTACGGCGTAACAGTTACTGACGTCAAACACGCCAAGCATAACCACAAAAAAGTCCAAACCGTGCAAGCCAAGGAAGACGATATCTAGTCACCCTCAGCGCCTTCTGGCGGCGAGTCTTATCTGAAATAGCGCTCAATGGCGGAAATGCAGACGAGCTCGCCGCCTTTTGGTTTTACTGGATTGTGGCATTCACCGGTCCCCAGATTCATGACGCGAAAATAGTGCACAGCAACTGCCGTGCTCGGGCTAGAATGGATGCACACTATTCGGTGCTTCTAGCCCGCCCCGAAGAGAAAACAAGGAGTAACAATGAAACTCATCACGGCCATCGTTAAGCCCTTTACCCTGCCGGAAATCCGCCAGGCGCTAGAGCAGCAGGAAATACGCGGCCTCACTGTTACTGAAAGCCAGGGCTTTGGGCAGCAGCGAGGGCATAGCGAGGTATATCGCGGAGCAGAATACGCCACCGATTTTGTGCCTAAGGTCAAGCTGGAAGTAGTAGCCGCGGATGACCACGCTGAAGACATCATCAATGCCATTGTGGATGCTGCCTACACTGGCAAAATCGGCGATGGCAAGCTGTGGGTAACCCCAGTAGAAGATGCCATTCGTGTACGCACCGGGGAGCGCGGCGAGGCGGCACTGTAAAACCAGCATGCTTAACGCCGCACAGATTCGCGCCGAGGCCCATGCCTCGGCGCTTCGTGTATTGCGCAGCCTCGAGCTCCCAGCGGGGACTGCGCTCGCTGCCACCGGGTCCTTCGCCCGCAATGAGATGACCCCGCAATCGGATATTGACGTCATCCTTATCTATCCGGAGGGCCACGATCCAGACCCAGCGCTGGTGGAGAAGCTGTGGTTGCCCGTATGGGATGCCAAGTATCGCCTAGATTATGCCCTGCGCACCCCGCAGGAGTGTGCGGCAATTGCTGCAGAAGATGCTTCTGCTGGCTTTGCACAGTTGGACTTGGCCTTTGTCGCAGGGCGCAAGATATTAGTGGATGAAGCGCGGGCACAGCTGCTCGCAGCGTGGCGGCGCCAGCTGCAGCGCGGCTTTGATGACTTTGTGGATACCGCGATTATTCGCTGGAAGCGCTCGGGCGCGGTAGCAGCAATGACGAATCCAGACTTGAAAAATGGCCGTGGGGGACTGCGCGATATTCAGCTTCTGCGCGCGATGGCTTTGGGTAACCTGTGCGACTTTCCTGATCTAGACGTCGAAAAGCAGCTGCTTCTCGACGTCCGCACACTCCTGCATGTCAAAGCCCGACGCCACCGCGATATCTTAGACCCCGAGTTCGCCGCGGACGTGGCTGCGGATTTGGGCTTTGAAAACCGCTATGCCTTAACCGCCGCTTTGGTAGGCGCTGCAGCCACTGTTAATAAGGCCGTAGAACGCGGCCTGGCCACCGCCCGAGGGGTGCTGGGGAGAAATGCGCTGGCGGCGGGCCGCGGGCAGCGCCGTCCACTCGATGTGGACGTGGTGGCAGAAGGCGGCGTTATCTACCTTTCGCGCAAACCTAATGTGGAGGACCCGTGGTTGCTTACGCGCGTGGCAGCTGCCGCAGCACGCACGGGATATACCATCGCCGAGACCACCTGGCACCAGTTCCAAAAATTGCCGAATCTGCCGCCACGCTGGCCGCGAGCAGCGGTGGATGATTTCTTCGCCATTTTGTCGTCCCCGCAATATACGCCGCGGGTTATTCAGGATTTGGACCGCTATGGCCTGTGGGAACGTCTAGTGCCGGAATGGGGGCATGTGCGCGGTTTGTTGCCGCGCGAGCGCAGCCACGTCAGAGCGGTGGACCATCATCTCATTGCGACGGTTACTCGGTGCGCGGAGGTGCGCACCTCGGTAGCTCGCCCTGATCTATTATTGCTGGCCGCGCTTTACCATGACATTGGTAAGGGCTACGAGCGCCCCCACGCTCAGGTAGGCGCGGAAATGATAGCTCGCCAGGCAGCCCGCATGCGGTTGAGCGTGGCCGATAGGTCGCGTGCTCAAATTCTGGTAGCAGAACATACCACCTTAGCGCGGCTAGCTGCGACAATGGACCCGTTCTCCGATGCCGCTCGCGACGCATTGTTGGCCGCAGCGCATTACGATCCGCTGATTATTTCGCTGCTGGCGGTATTGGCTAAGGCTGATGCACAATCGACAGGGCCTAGCGTCTGGACACCGCGGGTAGAGCAAGCGCAGAAGCTTATCGTCTCGCGCGCTCTGGAAGCACTCAAACCAGGCGTCCTTCAGCGCCCCGCGGTGCACGTGCCGCTATCTACTGAGGGCGTTGCACTTACGGTGGATTGGGAAGACCAAGAAGTCACCGTGTCCTGGTGTGGCTCCTCCAAAGGGGAGCTCAAGCGCATTTTTGCCTTGCTGTCCGCTTTGGGGTGGACCATCGTGCGGGCCAATATCCTCAAAGAGGATGAAGGTACTTATAAGGCGGAGTTTTTCATCCGCACCGTACAACAGACCCTAAAGGAAGCGGCCCAGGAGATAAGGTTTATCCAGTCTTATAACTCCCGTACCTATACGGAGCTGCCAGATATCGAGGGAGAAGTAACCACCGCGGCTTTTGATGTGGGCGGCATCTTGGTGATCCGTACCGTCGAGCGCATTGGTGCTTTGGGGCACTTGATAGAGGCATTGCCAGACTTTGTGTGGCTGCGCCATGAGATTATGGGCGCGACAATGATCGTCAATGTCTTCCTTGCCGGGGAGGCTTCCCGCGCTACGGTGGTGGGGAATGTGACCAGGGCCCTGGCAAGGGACTAAGATTAAATAGTTGAACTTTAGATCGATCTAAATTAAGGGAGCGCATCCGTAGTGTTTGACTCACTATCAGACCGCCTACAGTCAGCCCTGGCGGGCCTGCGCGGTAAGGGCAAACTGACCGAGGCTGACATTAATGCCACCGCCCGCGAGATCCGCCTCGCGCTGCTGGAAGCTGACGTGTCTTTGACCGTCGTCCGTGGCTTTATCAAGCGCATCAAGGAACGTGCCCGTGGCGCGGAAGTCTCTGAGGCGCTCAACCCAGCCCAACAGGTAGTTAAGATCGTCAATGAAGAGCTCATTGAGATCCTCGGCGGCGAAACTCGCCGCCTGAACCTAGCGAAGAACCCGCCGACAGTGATCATGCTCGCCGGTTTGCAGGGTGCCGGTAAGACCACGTTGGCCGGCAAGCTGGCCAAGCACCTGGCCAAGCAAGGGCATACCCCGATGCTGGTGGCCTGTGACTTGCAGCGCCCAGGTGCGGTGCAGCAGCTACAGATCGTCGGCGAGCGCGCCGAGGTGCCGACCTTCGCGCCAGATCCGGGTACCTCCCTGGACTCCAATGAGCATGAAATGGGTACCTCCCACGGGGACCCGGTGGACGTCGCCAAGCGCGGTATTGCTGAGGCCAAACAGAAACAGCACGATGTGGTCATCATCGATACCGCCGGCCGCTTGGGCATTGATGAGACACTGATGACGCAGGCGCGCAATATCCGCAATGCCGTGAACCCAGACGAAGTCCTCTTTGTCATCGACTCCATGATCGGCCAAGATGCCGTTCAGACTGCCGAGGCTTTCCGCGATGGCGTGGACTTTACCGGTGTGGTTCTCACCAAGTTGGACGGTGATGCCCGCGGTGGCGCGGCCCTGTCTATTCGTGAGGTCACCGGCAAGCCCATTATGTATGCCTCTACCGGTGAGAAGCTCGATGATTTCGATGTCTTCCACCCCGAGCGCATGTCCAGCCGCATTTTGGGCATGGGTGACTTGCTTTCCCTCATCGAGCAGGCCGAGGCCACCTTGGATCATCAGAAGGCCGAGGAGGCCGCCTCCAAGCTTGGTTCTGGTGAGCTGACGCTGAATGACTTCCTTGAGCAGATGCTGATGATCCGCAAGATGGGGCCCATCGGCAACCTGCTGAAGATGATGCCCGGCGGCAAGCAGATGAATGAGATGGCTGCCATGGTGGATGAAAAGCAGCTGGACCGCATCCAGGCCATCATTCGTGGTATGACTCCGCAGGAGCGTGAGGATCCGAAGATCCTCAATGCTTCGCGCCGCAAGCGTATTGCTAATGGCTCTGGCGTGAGCGTTTCTGAGGTCAACCAGCTCATCGAGCGCTTCAACCAAGCTAAGAAGATGATGTCTAAGATGGCTGGCCAATTCGGCATGGGTGGTATGGGTGGCCGCTCTGCTACCAAGAAGAAGCCGAAGGGCCGCAAGGGTAAAAACGGCAAGCGCAAGAAGGGCAAGGGCGGCGGTGGAAACCGCGGCCCGAAGATGCCGGGCGGAATGCCGGGCATGGGCGGAATGCCAGGTATGCCCGGTGGTGGCGGCATGCCGTCCATGGAAGAACTGCAAAAACTCCAGCAGCAAATGGGCGGCGGCGGTGGCATGCCGGGAATGCCGGGCATGCCAAAGATGCCGAAGGGAATGGAAAATATTGATCTCAACAACTTGGACTTTGGCAAGGGCAAAAACTAGTCTGCCTCAGTCTTAAGACATAGCAAAGGAGGCTCCCACAATACGTGGGAGCCTCCTTCGTTCTATGCAGGCAGTTGGGTGCCTTATCCCCAGCGCCCGTGCTCGTAGGCGTTGGCGCGTGTTCGCGCGCTATGGCCTAGACGGCGTCGTCGTGCACAGTGTTGGGGTAGGGGACTGGGTTGGCATGTGGCTTGCCGGCGTCGGTAGGTGCGGAGGGTGCCGGCTCCACAGCTGCTGCGGCCTGCTCCGGGGGGATATCAGGGGCTTGCTGTTGGACCTTTTCCCCGTTGAGGAATGGCTTCAGGGCCTCGCGAATCATGGGCATAGCCGATTCTGCGAAGGCATTGGTGATGTGGTGCATGTCGCGGTAGACCATCGTATTGCCGATGATGACTGGGCAGTCACCATTGTCATCGCAGAACCACGGGGCGGTATCTACCGAGAGCATATTCTGGTACTTCGAGAGCACTACTGCACCGGGGTCATAGGGCTGGTAGACCTGCTCAAAGCGCATGCCGCAACCATAGGCATCTTCGGTGGCTACATAGCACTCATCGAACTCGCGCGGACGGCCTTCCTCATCGAAGCCCCACGGGTTATCGCGGAAGCCTAAGAAGGGGATATCGCGCTCGGCTAATTCATCCCAAAAAGCCTGGTATCCAGCGGGAACAGCATCGGGGCCCGTGCCGTACTCATTTTGCGGGCGCGTGGTATTTGAAATCACCAATGCTGGGTTTGCTTCTTCGATGCGATCCATCACCAGTTTGCCCCATTCGGCGCACTCAGGGGTCACGGTGACATCGTCACCCAGCTCGATGGGGCAACCTTGGCGTAGCAACGGAACCAATTTAAAGCCCATTTCTTTGCCCAGGCGGTCAAGCGCGGAAGAATACTGTTCCGCGTGGGAGCCGCCAACCAAATAGACTTCCTTTTCTGCGTTTGTGTCACCGAAAATGCACGGAGTTTTGCCGTCTTTGCGGGTTTCGAAGAAGAAATCAGCGGGCTGGTTATCCGGAACAAAGCACCAATTAGCAGCCACTGGTGGCTGGATGCCGCCGGCCAGAATTGGGTCAGGCTTAATCTCTACATTATCCGGTGGGGTGAGGTGATTGATGAACGTCGTCGCACCGGGGTAGAGGGAAGGATTCAGAAGTTCTGCGTCGGCATCATCAAGCGTGCGCATCCACAGCGGCTGAATGGCCAGAAGGCCGACAACGGCCGCAGCAACCACGACACCACCGACGCCGCGAGCAGCGCCTGCCGGCTTCCGCAATGTCGATAGGCCCTTGCGTACCGGCAGATCCTCGGCGGTGGGGCGCTTGCGATGCTGGCGCAGTGGCCGCTCCAAAAAGCGGTGCGTGAGGTCCGCCAGCACCAGTGAAATGGCGATAATGATAACGCCCAGCCACCACGATGGGGTTTCTTGACCCAAATAAGAGGTGGACAGGATAAGCAGAGGCCAGTGCCATAGGTAGAGCGGATAGGCTACATCGCCCAGCCAGCGGGCCTGTTTGGAGGCCATGGCCTTGGAAATCTTGCCACCGCCACCCAAGATGATGAGCACGGCGCCGCCCAGCGGCAAGAGCGAAAGCGGGCCAGGATACGCGGTGGTATCGGCGATGATGGCACCGGTAAAGATGAGCATCACAAGGCCCAAACCCGTAAAGAGGTCATAAAGGCGGGGCGGAATCTTCCAGGCGGAACCGTAGATGGCTAGGACAGCACCCAAGGTCAACTCCCAAGCGCGTGACCAGGTGGAGTAGTAGTTCTCCGGGGTGCCGTAGAGGCCGTGGCGTGAAGCATAGGCGAAGGAGGCAATGGTGGCCACAATGAGGATCGGGCCCGCAATCTGGTTGACTGTGGGGAAGCTGCGCTTACCCAGTGGTTGGTGCTTCGGCCGGAACTTCATGATGGCTGCCAAGATGATCGCAAAGGCAATGCCCATGATGTAGAACTGGCCCTGTACGGCCATGGACCACATGTGCTGCAGCGGGGAGGTATCCGCTGCGGCCGCCGTGTAGTCGGCGTTTTGTTCCGCTAACTCCCAGTTTTGGTAGTACAGCATGGTGGCGGTGATCTGCTGGGTGAGCTCGGTGCGCATGAGCTGTGGGGTGAAAATGCGCACCAGAATGTAGGTCACGCCAATGACCAAAACTAAGCTGGGTACCAAACGTCGCAGGGTGCGCCAGATGGGCCACCAAGGGTTTAAAGAAGCGTTGGGCTTGCTGGCGTAGCGCAGCTGGGAGCCCAAGAAGAAGTAGCCGGATAGCAGCAAGAATACGTCCACGCCGCCGGAAACGCGTCCAACGAAGACGTGGTAGATAACTACTAGGCCGATGGCAATACCGCGTAGACCATCAAGGTCATAGCGGTACCGGAAATTTCGCGGTGATTCTTTAGTCATAAACTGTCTTTTCGTGCGCCAACGCCTTTACAGTGAGGCAGAAAGCGCGCCATACATATGGAACCAAATGTCTATATTCGGCCCTTAAGGCTACTCTGCTTTAGCATCGATGGCATAACGAACCTGCGTGAGTGGCGTCGTGATTTTTAAAATTGCAGATACTTGCGCTAAAATACTTCAGGTTATCTACTCGGATACTCCGGGCTAGGTAATCCACAGAACGTAATATTCTGCGTAGCACCGTTCCCGTCTACGGTCGGCCGGTATGTCACGCGCAGATTAAATCCAAGGGTTGAACCGGCGCACTACCTGGTGCGCGTCTGTACTGCCCAGTGACTAGAAAAGGAGCCGTCATGGCTGTCAAGATTAAGCTGCAGCGTTTGGGCAAGGTCCGCGCTGCTGAGTACCGCGTTGTTATTGCTGATGCCCGCACCCGTCGTAACGGCAAGGTAATCGAGAACATTGGTATTTACCACCCGAAGGAAGAGCCTTCCCTCATCCAGATCGATTCTGAGCGTGCGCAGCACTGGCTGTCCGTCGGCGCGCAGCCAACCGAGCCGGTTCTTGCTCTGTTGAAGGTCACCGGTGACTGGCAGAAGCACAAGGGTCTGCCTGGTGCAGAAGGCACCCTGAAGGTTGCTGAGGAGAAGAAGTCCAAGCTGGAGATCTTCAACGAGGCACTGGCTGAGGCTAACAACGGTCCGACCATCGAGGCCATCACCGAAAAGAAGAAGAAGGCCAAGGAAGAGGCTGAGAAGAAGGCCGCTGAGGAAGCTGCTGCTGCAGAGGCTGCCGCTGCTGCTGCCGGCGAAGCTGATGCCGAGGCCGAGGAGAAGGCTGAGGAAGCTTCCGAGGAGTCTGCAGAGTAATCTGCCTTCCTTTGCTAAACGCGCAGCGCTTCTAACTTCGGGCCCTGCCTACACCACTGTGCAAGTTGTGTAGGCGGGGCCTTTGTGTTGTGTGGATGAAATCAACCGGCCCAAAGAGATGACCGCGCACGCATGTCCTTGGTGGAGGTGCGTGCGCGGTCATTTTTAGAAAAGGTACGTTGAAACCCTGCAAGCTACAACGGGTGGGGGAGGGTGAATGTTTCCCTTAGCTCTGTGGCTTGTAGTCGGCATAGCGACTGTAGACATTAGACGGATCTTTAAAGTCCATGCCACGCAGGCCGCCGGCAACAACCGGAGCAAAAAGTTCTAGGATTTGCTCGCGTGGTAGCTGTGACATGGGGCCGTTGACGGCAAGAACGGTAAAGCCATGGATGGTAGACCATGCCAAAAGGGCGTTCTGCATGAAATATGTGGGGTCAGTAGTATTGTCCAAAGCTTGCGCGTGGCGGGCGAGAAGGGCGAAGAAATCGCGAATCTGCTGAAGGTGATCCATCTTCGGATCATCTTCGGTGTGTGGATCCACACCGAGCATGAAGCGCAGCGCCTTCCATTCCAACATGCAACGGAAGAAATTGGTCTCATCCAAGGCAAACTCGAGGTAAGTGTAACCGATTTGCACCAAGTGCTCTGGAAAATCCAAGTGCCCGGCAGCCTCAGTAGTCTCATGCAGGCGCCGGACCAGTTCGTCGGTGGCAAGCTCTGCTACCTTATCGTGTAGTTCTTCTTGATCCTTGAAGTGGCGGTAGGCGGAGGTAGGGGATACTCCGGCTTCGCGGGTAACGGCACGGACCGTGATGGCATTGGGGCCGCTTCGCTTGCCTAGCTGGACTGCGATGCGGAGCAGCTCATCGTGGAGGTTTCCATGATGGTAAGGCTTATTATGCGATTCCATGAGAGTCATTTTATCACCGAAACTTATGTTCCTATAAACTATTTTGTCAGCATAGTGAGCAACAAAATTGCGGGGGTAGAGGTACCGGAATCCGCAGCTGCAGCCTCGACTTTATGCACCTCATATGCAGGAAGATGCACGATCGTGTCCGGCGTAAGGGTGACGGTTTCTTCACCATAAGTGAAGTTGAGCTGCCCGCGGAGCGTCTGCACGATAATGGGATGAGCGGCCTTGTGGTCCGGTAGGGACTGTCCTGGTGCAAAGCTAAAGAGAATGAGATTAGCGCCATCGGTGCTCAAGACGCGCTGTACGCCTGGGCGGGGCCGCTGCGGATCCGTATCCGGTGCGATATCGAGCAAATTAAGTGTAGTCATAGCGGAAGCAGTGCCCAGATGGGAAGCCGTGCCAAAAGTATCCGGGAAATTGGTAGGTAAATCGCTCATGTGCCTACTTTAACGACAATGAGCCCCAGAAACTGGAACTTTTTCGAAGTAGCTGAAAACCCATCACTGACAAGGGAAAAGGCTCGTGCTGTAGAATTTCCGCTATGGAATTGATGATTGGTCGCGTGATTAAATCGCACGGCGTGAAGGGTGAAGTAGTAATCGAGGCCACTACTGACGAACCGGAGGTGCGCTTTGCGGTGGGGGAAGCGCTCCATGGCACGCAGGGCAAAAAAGAGCACACGCTAACTATCAAGGCAGTCCGCACTCACAAGGGAAGGCTGCTCGTTACCTTCGAAGAAGTAAAAGACCGCAATGTGGCGGATAGCCTGCGCGGCACGAAGTTTTTCGCCGCGCCGCTCGATAACGATGATGGCGGTTTTTATGACCATGAGCTGGAAGGACTACGCGTACTTCTGGCGGGCAAGAACATTGGTGAGGTTACGTCGGTCATCCACGGTGGAAGCCAAGATTTGCTAGAGGTAAATCTCGACACTGGCAAGGAAGCACTCATTCCTTTCGTGCATGCCATTGTTCCTGACGTGGACCTTGCAGCAGGGACGTGCACCATTGACCCGCCGGAAGGATTGCTGGACCTATGAGGCTTGATGTTGTCACCATCTTTCCGGAGTACTTGGAGCCGTTGCGGCATGCACTTTTAGGAAAAGCCATTGAACAAGGTCGCCTTGAAGTAGGCGTACATGATCTGCGGCAGTGGGCGACTGATGCGCATAAGTCTGTCGATGATTCGCCGGTCGGCGGTGGCCCTGGCATGGTTATGAAGCCGGAAGTATGGGGGCCGGCACTCGATAGTGTTGCTGCTCAGGAAAGTGCACCGAACCTAGAATCGGCCCTTCCGCACTTGAACCGTCCCCGCCACGATGAGCTTGAAGGAGTAGAGGCGCACGCCTATGCGGTTGACGCCCAGCCCGAGGAGGATAGTGACCTCCCACTGCTCATTGTGCCTACCCCAACGGGACAGCCGTTTAGTCAAGCGGATGCGCGTGCGTGGTCGACTGAGGAGCATATCGTCTTTGCTTGCGGGCGTTATGAGGGAATCGATCAGCGTGTGGTGGATGATGCCGCGCGTCGCTACCGCGTCCGCGAGGTATCCATCGGTGATTATGTGTTGATCGGTGGGGAAGTAGCGACGTTGGTAATTGCAGAGGCCGTCGTGCGACTCATTCCAGGCGTGCTGGGCAATAAGCGCTCCCATGAAGAGGATTCCTTTTCTGATGGTCTCTTGGAGGGCCCGAGCTATACCAAGCCGCGAGAGTGGCGGGGTCTGGCCGTACCGGACGTTTTGACCTCGGGAAACCACGCCTTGGTGGATAAGTGGCGGCGCGAACAAGTATTATTGCGCACCTGGCAGCGCCGTCCCGAGCTGCTGGAAGTAGCAGAGCTAGACAAGGATGATAGGGCTTTCATTGCGCAGTTGGAGCAGGAAGCTAAGGCTAAGGGTGAAGGCTAATGGAGGTTAGTGCTGATCTTTCCGTGCTTCTAGGAACTCGAGAGAATGAGGATTGCCTCGCAGGCCTGCCTGACAGGCTACGTGCTCAGGGCTTTCATCCAGCTAGCATTTTCGTCATTCAGGTAGCGGAATCATGCCCGGAGAGCAGCCCGTTAGCGCAGGAATACCGTTTCAGGTTTGGTCAGCGACCGCAGGGAATTCCGGTGTGGCGGCTTATAGTTAACGGTGAGACCGCACACCCCTTAGCCACCGTGGCCCCCACTGTGGCGGAATGTTTGCCCCCGGAAGCGCTGTGGTTGGGGAGCGCGGAAATCGGTTTTACAGAGATGGGGCTTGGTACCCCAGCGGTATGGCGAGCGGAAGCTGCGTAATAGGCGCCGACGAGGAAATTAATTGCCGCATTTTCACGCTAAATCTGCAGCGCTTAGGCCGTCTGGGGTTATAGTTAGGGGGACATTCCCTCCAATTTTCTATTCCCAAGGTGGTCCCTAAACCATGACGGCTCCCAATGGCAATAATTACGGTGGATTTAACCAGCAGCCGCCCCAGTACAACCAACAGTATTATCCCCAGCAGAACAATGGCGGCGTCAGCGGTGCCACGATCGCTGCGATTATCGCAGCCATTGTGGCGGTAATCGCGGTGGCTGCCATGGTCATTATGTTCGTGACTAATAACCAGAGCGATTCTACGGATAGCGCTGCAGGGGATAGCCAATTCCAGCAGGCGGATGCGAATAGCGGATCCGGAACTGGGTCGGGGTCCGGCAAGAAGTCCGGTTCCTCCAAGGATTCTGCAGAGGATGAGGACTCCAGCCCGGTCACGGTGACCGAGACCAAGGAAGCCCCGGCACCAGCACCGGCACAGGCTGGTTCCGCTGGCTCCAGCAATGGACATTCCTGGGGTGATTACCCTAACTATTATGCGACTGGCCCGACTTCCAGTCCTTTTGCTCGCAACGTCTACACCGCTTTTATGAATAACTGGGTTGCGGGTGGCGGCACCAACGTCACCTTGAGTGTCTATTCGCCGAGCACCGGTCGTACCTACACCATGTACTGCTCCGGCAGCTCCGCCCGGGTTACTTGCACCGGCGGCGATAACGCCCGCGTGGTTATCCACTAAGCACGCGCCGCACCTTCCTCCTTTCCTTGCTGGAAAGGAGGTTTTGCGTTGAGAGGGGCGTCGGCAAGCGAAGGCGGTGTAAGGGCCGTGCGGTAAATTGGGTGGGTCTAATCCCAAACCTCGAGAAAAGAGTGAGGAGACCACGTGAATATTGCGGCAACCATCGCCGCCGAGCTCAATGTGAAGGAAACACAGATTTCCACCGCGTTGCAGCTCCTTGCGGAGGGCAATACTGTGCCTTTTATTGCCCGCTACCGCAAGGAGGCCACCGGCGGGCTGGATGACTCCCAGCTGCGCACTATTGAGGAGCGCGCGAACTACCTGAAGGAATTGCAGGAGCGTAAGGAGACCATCCTTGCGGCGATTGAGGAGCAGGGCAAGCTTAGCGACGCCCTGAAGAAACAAATCCTTGCCTGCGAAACCAAGGCGCGCCTGGAGGACCTGTACCTGCCGTATAAGAAGCGCCGCAAAACTAAGGCGGATATTGCCCGCGAGGCCGGCCTAGAAGAGCTGACCGATAAGCTCATCGCGGATCCTCACGCCACCCCAGAAGACCTAGCGCAGGCCTTCCTTTGCGAGGGCTTTGAAGATACAAAGAAAGCCCTCGACGGCGCCCGCGCCATCCTGGTGGATCGCTTAGCACTGGACGCTGACCTGGTGGGTGAGGTGCGAGAGCGCATGTTTACTAAGGGTGTTATGGGCGCGCACGTCATTGAGGGCAAGGAAGCAGAAGGGGCGAAGTTTAAGGATTACTTCTCCTTCAACGAGCCTTTCCACACATTGCCCTCGCACCGCATTTTGGCGCTCCTGCGGGGCGAGAATGAAGGCGTATTGCAATTGCAGCTTGATGCTGGCGATGACGCGGACTATGAGGACGTTATTGCCTCCCGTTTCGAACTGGATCGCTCCTCCAAGTGGCTTGCTGACGCAGTCCATTGGGGCTGGCGCACCAAGCTTTATATTTCCTCCAGCCTGGATGTACGTATGCGCCTGAAAGAAGTGGCAGAGGAAGGTGCGCTCAAGATTTTTGCCACCAATTTGCGGGATGTGCTACTTGCTGCGCCGGCAGGTCAGCGTGCCACCATTGGCCTGGATCCGGGATACCGCAATGGCGTCAAGTGTGCGGTTGTAGACAAAACCGGCAAAGTGCTCGATACCACTATTGTCTACCCGCACCAGCCGCAGAATCAGTGGAGCCAGGCGTTACAGACCTTGTCTACCTTGTGCGCCAAGCATTCGGTGGACCTTTTGGCCATCGGAAATGGTACTGCCTCCCGTGAGACCGAGAAGCTCGCCCAGGAGATTGCGGACCTCATCAAGCAGGCCGGAGGCCAGCGTCCCACGCCCGTCGTAGTCTCAGAGTCCGGCGCTTCGGTGTATTCTGCCTCGCAGCTGGCGGCGGCGGAATTCCCCGATATGGATGTCTCGCTGCGTGGTGCAGTCTCCATCGCTCGTCGTTTGCAGGATCCTCTGGCGGAGCTGGTAAAGATCGATCCGAAGGCTATTGGGGTGGGGCAGTATCAGCACGATGTTAACCAGACCGCGCTCGCTCGCACCCTTGATGGTGTGGTGGAAAGTGCCGTGAACGGCGTGGGCGTAGATCTCAACACTGCTTCCGTCCCGCTGCTGGAGCGGGTGGCTGGAGTTAATTCCACCATCGCTGCCAATATCGTGGCTTACCGCAATGAAAACGGCTCCTTTGCTTCCCGTAAGGAACTGAAGAAGGTGCCGCGTCTCGGACCTAAGGCGTTTGAGCAGTCAGCCGGCTTCCTTCGCATCAATGGCGGCACCGATCCATTGGATGCCTCCGCCGTGCACCCTGAGGCTTATCCAGTTGTCTCCCGCATTGCGGAAAAGACCGGTCTGGGCATTTCCGAGCTTATTGGCAATACCCGCGTACTTTCCAAGCTTGCGCCAGCAGATTTTGCAGATGAGACCTTTGGTATCCCTACGGTGACCGATATCATCGCTGAGCTGGATAAACCCGGCCGCGACCCGCGTCCGGAATTTAAGACCGCAACCTTCAAAGAGGGGGTACATAAGGTCTCCGATCTCACCCCGGGAATGATCCTTGAGGGCACAGTTACCAACGTGGCGGCCTTTGGCGCTTTTGTGGACGTTGGAGTACATCAGGACGGCCTCGTCCATGTTTCTGCCATGAGCCACAAGTTCGTCTCTGATCCGCACGAGGTCGTGCGCTCTGGCCAAGTGGTCAAGGTAAAAGTCATGGAGGTCGACGTCGAGCGGCAGCGCATCGGCTTGTCTTTGCGCCTCGATGATGAACCGGGGCAGCAGGCTCCCAAGCGCCGTGGCGATGCGCAACATGCCGCAAACTCTGCCGCCAGGGGAGAAGGGAAGCGCTCCGGACACAAATCCGGGCGCGGTTCCCGGGGCGGCTCGCGCGGCCGCACTGGCGGACGAGGTGGCTCCGGCGGTGGTGGTGCCATGGCCGATGCCCTGAAGAAAGCAGGCTTTTAGCCGCTGTGGGCTAGCCTTTTTAACTGCTGCTTTTGCTCCCATCGTTGCCTACGGTGGGAGCTTTTGCATGCCTGGGGGGGAGAGATTTCCTCCACGCCGTGGAGTCCATTGCGTGCCCATATTGTCTCACAATGGTAAGTTTGGCAAAACTAAGTAAAAGGCGCGTGGTGCCATGTCAATTGCAAGGAGAAGGAAATGAGCAAAGCGGCTACATCCAGCCATGGCAGGGGAGTATTGGGTTGGCACCGCGTATTGGATTGGCGTCCGCGCAGTGCATTGGCACGAGTACTCATCGTGTTCTTCCTGGTTGCGCCCATTATTGTTGCCGGAACCATGATGTGGGCTATGTGGGACCCGTCCAAATACATGCGCAAAATTGACCTAGCGGTGGTGAATGAAGACGCGGGCGTCAACAAGCAAGGCGCATATACCAATTACGGAGATCAGGTGGTAGAAGGTCTGCTGGATACCGATTACCTAAATTTCGCAGAGGTGAATAAGGAGGAGGGGGACCAAGGGCTGATAAAGGGAAAATATCTGCTGGTGGTGACCATCCCTCAGGACTTTTCCAAACAGGCGGTGACCATCATCAGCGATAAACCCGTCAAACCTGAAATTCATTTCGCGAGCAATGACTATTACGGCACGAACGGCTCCGTGATTTCTTCCAGCCTCATCCCGCAGGTGCAAACCAGCGTGGAAAATGCAATCTCGAAAAAATATGCTGACCAGGTAATCGAAGGGCTCAAAAAGCTAAGCGATGGATTGGGAACTGCCGCCGATGGCGCTGGGCGTCTTGATGAAGGTGCCGGAAAGCTGCAAGAAGGTGGTGGTCGTGTGGTCGCCGGCATAGGTGAGCTGGGGGCCGGCGCAGGAAAGCTGCATGATGGAACTGGTGCGCTCCTTGATGGCACAACCCGCCTCAATGAGGGAGTCGGGCGACTCGATGATGGTGCCGCTCGCCTGGATGATGGTGCAACGCAACTTGCCGAAGGCTCCGATAAGCTGCTCGCTGGCACTGGCCGTCTCGCCGATGGTGCAGGCCAGATCGATGGTGGGGTTAATCAGCTCACGGGAATGCTCATCCCAGTGCTCAAACAGGCCCAAGTCGTGGTTCCTGCCCTTTCGCAACTGGTAGAGGTACTGCGTAACTTGGGTATGGGGCAACAGGCTGAACAGCTCCACTCGCTCGTATCCAAGCTAGATCCGGCGACGAGTGGAAACATGGTGGAGAAACTAGAACAGCTTTCTCATGGTACCGGCCAGCTGTACTACAACCTTTCAGATCCCAACTCGGAATATCTGGGCGGTATGAACAAACTCAATGGCGGGGCGCACCGTCTCGCTGATGGCACCAAAGAGCTGCACAGCGGCGTTGGAGAACTCAGCAACGGCGCTGCTCAGCTGCACGATGGAACGAGCCGCCTCCACGATGGAACCGGCACCCTGAAGGCAGGAACAGACCGCTTGGCGGCCGGCGGTGCCGAGCTCAAGGGAGGCATGGATAAGCTAAAGGCTGGTTCTGGTGAGCTCTCGCAGAAGCTGGCAGATGGTGCAGACAAAGCGCCATCTATCTCCAAACCGGAAGACTCGGCTCAAAACATGGCCGTTCCCATCAACTTCACCGCTTCCAATGTGCACCCAGTCCAAACTGTAATAAGCTCCGCGGACCCTACCCGCAAAGACATCACCGGCGGCGCCTCTTTGCTCTTAGTGCTTGTCTTCGGCTTCCTTGTCATGCTGCTGGTGGCTATGGTGTTCCCCTATTACCTCGGACGTAAGGGAATTCCAGTCACGCATCCTGCGCGCAGGATACTTCTTGCGTTCTTCACGCTGACTGCGCTCAACTTCATTGTCCTTGCCTTTATGGCGCTGATGTCAGCGACTTTGGGGTGGTCACCGGCTAGCTGGCCGATGATTCTCGGGGTAGTAGCGGCCATCGCGGCGGTGGGCGCGGCGACTTACCAGTTTTTCCACGTGACTTTTGGCCGAAAGATTGGTGGCATCTTCGCCGCGGGACTCTTTGCCCTCGGCGTGATGGTCTTTGGCGGCGTGTGGCCGGTGGCCGCGATTCCCCGCCCGTTGAGCATTATGCACTCTTTCCATCCGATGACCTACGCAAAAGATGCTTTCACGCGTGCCACTGATGGGATTCATGACGCGACCTTCTGGACTGGAATGGCAGCGTTGCTCGGATTTACCCTGATCGCGCTTTTCGCCTCATATATGGTCTTCCGCGCGCGTCACTTGGGTACGGCGAAAATCCTCGATGAGCACCTTGTCCGCTCCCCGGCTGCTGTGGCGGCGTAACTTAGGCAGGGAAGAAAAGTAGTGCCGGGAAGGAAATTTGGTTCCTGCCAGTGCATGTGGAAAAATAGTGCACCGTTCTATGTAACGGGCACGAACCGGTTAGGCTTCACGCCGCTAGGGTCCTCTGTCCCAAACTGAAAAGGAATATTGGCATGTCCAACATTATTGACAAGGTCGATGCAGCACAGCTGCGCGACGATATCCCGTCCTTCCGCCCAGGCGATACCCTCGACGTTAACGTAAAGGTTATTGAGGGTAACAACGAGCGTGCACAGCTGTTCAAGGGCATCTGCATCCGTCGTCAGGGTTCCGGCATCCGTGAGACCTTCACCGTCCGTAAGGTCTCCTTCGGTATCGGCGTTGAGCGTACCTTCCCGGTTCACTCCCCGAACCTGGAGTCCATCAAGGTCTCCCGCCGCGGCCGCGTTCGCCGTGCGAAGCTGTACTACCTGCGCGATCTGCGCGGTAAGAAGGCTCGCATCAAGGAGCGTCGCTAGTAGTAGTGCGCTGCGCGCCACCATCCCCCTTGCACCCTTGTGGGTGTAAGGGGGATTTTTGTGCCTATTGCCAGCTATTTCCTGGTGTCAGCCGGCAGGCTTTAACCGGATAGTTGCCTGTGAATTCTCCAGCCGCGAGGGGGATAAGGCGGGAACCGGGACGTGGGGTTGCTAGGATTTAGCGCGTGAATAAAGACAGCATCTCGCAGGAACAGTCGCCTGAAGGTGAGGGGGCCAACCCCGTAGAGGGGAACGCTTCCCCGCAAGGCGAAGGGGCAACCAAGAAAAAAGACATGCCGTGGCTGCTGGAAACCCTTCTGGTCGTGGCAACGGTCCTTGTTATCGTGGGCCTTTTCCAGAACTTTATCGGACGGCAGTATGTGATCCCTTCCGGCTCGATGGAGCCGACACTGCATGGCTGCGAGGGCTGTACGAATGACCGTATCTTTACGGAAAAGATCTCCTATTACGGCGATGGAGAGCCAGAACCAGGCGATGTTGTCGTCTTCAAAGGCACCGAGGACTGGAATTCCAGCTATGTCTCGCCGCGCTCGTCCAACCCGGTAATCCACGGGGTGCAGGATGCGTTGAGCTTTGTATCCTTGGCGCCGCCCGATGAAAATACCCTGGTTAAGCGCGTGATTGCCACCGGTGGGCAGACAGTGTCTTGCCAGGAGGGCGATCCTGCAGTCATGGTTGATGGCAAGCCCATCGAGCAAGACTACGTGCAAGACCCGCCAACGTACCCGGTAGATAAGTCGACAGGCTCGGAAGCTTGTGGAGGCCCGTACTTTGGTCCCGTGGAAGTACCGGAGGGCAATATCTGGGTCATGGGTGATAATCGCACGGCCTCGGCAGATTCTCGCTATCACATGACCGATAAATTCCACGGCACAGTACCGGTGGAAAATGTCCGCGGCAAGGTGAAGTTCGTCTTCTGGCCGTTTACCCGCATCGGTGGCATCGATGACCCGGACATCCAGGAATAAGCCTTCTTCCCAACGCCTGCGCACCCGGGATTTTTTCTTCCCCGTGGTGGCAGGTTTTGTCCTGCTGGTGCTGTTACAAGCATTGGTGGGACGGATGTATGTCATTCCTTCTGCGTCGATGGAACCTACCCTGCATGGTTGTGCCGGCTGCGAAAATGATCGCATCGTAGTGCAGAAGGTCAGCTATTACTTCACAGACCCACAACCTGGGGAGGTGGTTGTCTTCGAAGGGCCGGAGTCGTGGAATAACGAGTTTCAGGTAAAACGCTCGGGCAACATTATTGTGCGTGGTGCGCAGAATGCCTTGGCAGCCGTAGGACTATTGCCCAACGGGGAAAATATCCTCGTCAAGCGGGTAATTGCTACCGGCGGACAAACGGTGAGCTGTGAAGCTGGTGATCCTTCGGTGATGGTGGATGGTCAGCCGATAGATCAATCATTCGTGCTTGATCCACCGGAGATTCCCGTAGACCCCGGCGTTGGCTCGCAGGAGTGTGGCGGCGAGTACTTCGGCCCCGTCACCGTCCCGGAGGGGCATCTCTGGGTAATGGGAGATAATCGCACCAACTCCCTCGATTCGCGTGCGCACTTGGGCGATAACCTACAAGGCACCGTGCCAGTGGACAATATTCGCGGCCGAGTTGAGGCTGTCATCTTGCCTCTGTCGCGGTGGGGTGGGGTGGAACACCCAGAGATTTCGCATGCGGCGGCTTAAGCAACGACGCACCTATGAGCTGGCGTTGAGCAAGGCTGGGCTCGGGCCGGTGGCTGGAGTGGATGAGGCCGGGCGCGGCGCGTGTTGCGGGCCGATCACCATCGCGGCCTGCATTATGCCTGATCGCCCGATCAAGGAGCTGGCGGAGCTTAGCGATTCCAAAAAGCTGACTCCCCGGCAGCGCGAGCGGCTCTTTCCACTCATTAAGGACAAGGCTGTGGACTGGTCTGTGGTGCACATTAGCGCTGGGGACATCGATAAGCGCGGCATCCAGCACGCTAATATTTCCGGTATGCGCAGGGCGGTAGCACGCCTGGATGTCCGCCCGGGCTATGTGCTTAGCGACGCCCTCTTTATCCCCGGCCTTACCCAACCCCAGCTGCCCATCATCGGCGGCGATGCAGCCGCGCGGTGTATCGCCGCGGCAAGTGTCTTGGCAAAAGTGAGTCGCGACCACCTGATGCGCGACCTTGATGCGCGCTACCCCGGTTATGAATTAGCCAAGCACAAAGGCTATGGGACTAAGGCACACGAGGCCGCAATTTCGGCGCTGGGAGCGTGCCCGGAACACCGGATGAGCTATGACAATGTCCGCCGCGCTCATGCGGAGTTCGCCGCGCGTGCCTAGCGAAAATCTAGCCTCCTGCACGCTAAGCTTAAGCGAGCTAACCCACAACCTGGAGGTCCACCGTGAGTGCAGAGGAACTCGATAACTACGAGGCTGAGGTAGAGCTGTCCCTCTACCGCGAGTACCGAGACGTTGTCAGTCAGTTTTCCTATGTCGTTGAAACTGAGCGGCGCTTTTACCTTGCTAATGCGGTAGAGCTCATTCCGCATACCTCTGGGCCTGATGTGTACTACGAGGTGCGCATGTCCGATGCTTGGGTATGGGATATGTACCGCTCCGCCCGCTTTGTGCGCTATGTTCGCGTCATTACCTACAAGGACGTCAATATCGAAGAGCTGGATAAGCCTGAATTCATGATGCCGGAGTAATTTTGTCAACTCGGCACTACAAGCGTTGTGCCCTGGCTGTGGATAACAGTGCCTCGAAGCCTAGTTATCCACAGCCTGGGCACTTTCCGTTTTGTACACCTTGTGCACCCCATGCTAGCTGCGGTGTTCTGTGCAGGCCGATGAATTTCACGACGCACAAGGATAAACTGCAATGCAATTTAGTTCAGAACACCACCTAGCCACGAAGAAGCCTCGCCATAAGCAAGTCTTAGGGAAAAGGGGAGAAGCCTTCGCCGCGCGCTACCTCCGTGCACGCGGGGCCGAAATTATTGCCGCTAATGTCTCTTATAGGGTAGGAGAAATTGACCTCATCGCGCGCGAGGCGGACGGAACCATCGTCTTTGTCGAGGTTAAAACGCGTGCCACTCCCAGCTTCGGGGTAGCAGAAGCCGTAACCCCGCAGAAGCTAGCGCGCCTTCGCAAGGCTGCAGCGCAGTGGCTCGATGGAAAGCCACTGTCTTCGGTGCGATTCGACGTTATAACGTTGTTGGAGCGCGGGCAGGGATTTGCGCTAGAACACTTCAAGGGGGTTGAAGATGGCTCTAGGTAATTGCTTAACGATGTCCCTCAACGGAGTTCTAGCACAGCTAGTCGATGTAGAAGCGAACGTTGGCCACGGCCTGCCAGGGATACATGTTGTAGGGCAGACGGATACCGCGATCTCTGAATCGCGGGATAGGATCAAGACTGCAGCCTTTAACTCCCACCTTCCTTGGCCCAAGACCAAGGTGGTCGTCTCGATGTCTCCAGCGTCGCTTCCCAAATCCGGTTCCCACTTTGACTTACCCATAGCGCTCGCGATCCTGGCGGCGCAGGCAGAAGGTGACTTTCCGCGCTTTGGCAATTCGCCTTCGCCCGCGAGGCGGCTGCAGCGCACCTTGGTTTTGGGAGAGCTCGGTCTCGACGGATCCGTTCGGCCCGTCGCAGGTATTATTCCGGCCCTCCTAGCCGCAAGGGAGCAGGGAATATCAACTCTTATCGTGCCGCCGGGTAACGCAGCCGAGGCAACCTTGGTGCCGGATTTGGACGTACTCGTCGCAGCATCTTTGAAAGAGGCTTTTAGCTGGGCGTGCGGAAACCGCGGGTTACCGCAGGCGGCGAGTTTTCCCGGATCGCCCGACCCCGCGCCTGCAGCTGCAGCGCGCCCGGACTTTTGCGATATCGCGGGCCAAGCGAATGCAAAATGGGCCGCCGAGGTTGCTGCGGCCGGTGGACACCACCTTATGATGATTGGCCCTCCCGGGGCGGGAAAGTCCATGATTGCCTCCCGTCTGCCCACCATCCTGCCTACACTTACCCCGGATCAGCAGGTAGAGACCACCGCGATTCATTCGCTTACCGGAACGCCAGGTGAGGTCATTGAGCATGCTCCGTTTATCGCCCCGCATGCCTCGGTTACTCGGGCCGCGCTGCTGGGTGGCGGATCCGGGTATCCGCGCCCAGGAGCGGTAAGCCTGGCTCACAATGGTGTGCTCTTCCTCGACGAGGTCAGCGAGGTTGCCGCACCGGTACTCGATGGCCTGCGTGCCCCGTTGGAAGAAGGACAAGTACGGCTAGCGCGCTCGCGCCGAGAAGTTATCTATCCCGCTCGCTTCCAATTGGTCATGGCAGCAAACCCGTGTAGGTGCTCGGCAGAAGATCCTTCGCAGTGCAGGTGTAACCCGCACGAGCGCATGAATTATCTGTCCAACCTCTCCGGTCCGCTCCGGGACCGTCTAGATATGGTGGTCACCTTAAGTGGGCAGGCGGCGACGATTAACGCGGAGGGCGAAGAAGACTCCGCAGTCATTGCCGAGCGAGTTGCCGCTGCCCGCGAGCGTGCCGCTGCGCGGTGGTGGGCGGATGGCATTTCCGCGCGGACCAATGGCGAGGTCCCTTCGTCCTACTTGCGCCGAAAGCGGCCGGCTGCAGATGCTGCAATGGTCATGTTGTCCGCCTACCTGGCGGAAGGCGAAATTTCCCAGCGCGGGGTGGACCGTGTGCTCAGGCTTTCGTGGACCTTAGCTGATTTAGCAGGAAAGATGCAGCCGGACTTGGATGAGGTGGGACGCGCACTCGACCTGCGTGGCTCCATCAACGTGGGAAGGCTCGCGGCATGAGCGAATTAGATCTCTCCACCCCTTATGCCACCTGGGTATACCTCAACCGCGTGGTAGAAGGCCCTTCCGCTGCCTTGCAGGCCCTGCTTACGCAGTATCCGGCCGAGGAAATCGCCCATGGAATCTACCATCGTGCCGAATGGATAGGACCGCTGCTTGCGCGCACGGCCTCCCGTTATGATTGGCTGCGTCAAGCGGAGGATATGGCAGCAGCAGAACGCGTTGGGGCTCGGCTCATCACGGCAGAAAGCCCAGAATGGCCAACGGAGGAGTTTGATTCCGCATTCGGCTTTTATCAAAACAGCGGGGAAGCCCCAGCTACCTTTGATGACCAAGCACTGCCGCCGCACAGCCTCTGGGTGCGTGGCGCCCCTGTGAAACAGGAGGTTGCTCAGGCTGTAGCGATTGTTGGCACTCGCGCCATTTCTCGCTATGGCTGGCAGGCAACCCAAAACGTAGTGTCCGGATTGGTTCAACACGAATGGACTCCTATATCTGGCGGCGCCCTAGGCGTTGATACCGTGGCGCATGAAACTGCTTTGCACAACAACGGGCACACGGTAGCTATAGCAGCGTGCGGCATCGATAGGGACTATCCGGCTCGCAATGCCAACCTATTTGCCAAGATCGCGGATAACGGGTGCGTTATTTCTGAATTCGCACCGGAAACCGCACCGAAGCGACACCGGTTCCTAACGCGCAATCGTTTAGTAGCAGCACTCAGTCACGGCACCGTAGTTATGGAGGCGGCTTTTCGATCCGGCGCACTTAATACTCTCAACTGGGCAGAAGCGCTAGGACGTGTGGCCATGGCTGTACCGGGGCCGATAACCACTAGCGGCTCGCTGGGCTGTCACCAGCGCATTCAGGAAGGCCGTGCACAGTTGGTCACCAGCGCCGATGAAATTCGCGCCTTAGTCAGCCGCGCCGGGGAAGTAGATCCAGGTGCACAATATGAAATCAATTTTGCGGCAACAATGACACAACGTCTCTCCCGCAATGAGTTGCGAGTCTTTGATGCAACACCGCCGCCAGGCCAAGAAAAAGCTACGGCAGAGGACATTGCCCGCGACGCGGGATTTCGTCTGCCGTTGACAGTTCACCTTTTATTGGCGTTAGAGAAGATGTGTGTCGTTGTCCGCCACGGCAATACCTGGGCGCGCAGGGAAACGGAATAGATAACCCCAGTGAAAGGCGAGTACACTGCTGTGACATGAGTGAAGATGGAGTTTCCGCGAAAGCGCCGGATATTCAAGGGCAGATGGCTGAGGCTATCGAGGATTTCGTGGATTTCCAACTGCACGTGAAAGGCCGTGCGGAGGCAACGGTACGTGGGTATCGCTCAGATCTGCGCGACCTTGCTCGCAGCGTTCCTACCTTTGCGGAATTTAACCTCAACAACCTGCGCCAATGGCTGGCAGAGGCCGTGGCGGAAGGAAAGTCGCGCTCCACCTTGGCGCGGCGCACCGCAGCGGTCAAAGGATTTTCCACTTGGGCAGTGCGCGAAGGGCACCTCGAGCGAGATGTAGCCGCACGGCTAGTCACGCCCAAGGTGGGCCGTCACCTACCGACGGTTCTATCCCCCGAGCAGGCCGGTGAGCTCATGGGCAATGCGGTTTCTGCAGACGAAGCTCACTTCCTGCGCGATAGTGCCATCTTGGAGTTGCTGTATGCCTCCGGGATGCGCGTGGCGGAGCTGGTGCGCCTAGACCTGAGCGATATTGATTTTCATCGCGGCACCTTGCACGTAACCGGTAAGGGAGATAAGCAGCGCGTGGTGCCTTTTGGTCATGCGGCGGACGACGCCTTGCGGCAGTGGATAGAAAAGGGCCGTGGACAACTCGCTGAGGAAGGAACTAAAGCCGTATTCGTAGGCAGCAGGGGAGGGCGCATTGACCAGCGCCAGGTGCGGCGCATTGTGGATAGGGCCGCCAAAGTTAGCGGTGCACAAGGGCTTACCCCGCACGGAGTGCGGCACTCGGCTGCCACCCACCTCCTAGAAGGCGGGGCAGATTTGCGGGTTGTGCAAGAACTATTGGGGCATTCCTCGCTTAATACCACGCAGATCTATACCCACGTATCTGCGCAAAGATTGCAACGCGTATATAACCAGGCGCATCCTCGAGCTTAAAGTGGCTTGAGGCGTATCACTGGCATATCCAGCAAGGTTAAAGGATCGATATAGGTATCTTTTGCAATGAGGGCGCCCCAGTGCAGGCCGGGATAGCCATCGACGGGATTGCCCAAGCGGCCAATGACTTGTCCTTCGCGAACTTCTTGGCCTTGTTTTACGGTGCCGTGTACGGGCTGATAAGTCGTCCTTACCCCGTCTGCATGGGTGATGGAAACGACCGGTTTTCCTGCCACCGTGCCGACAAACGCGACAACGCCATCTTCAGCGGCTACCACCGGAGAACCCACGGCAAGGGCCATGTCTACACCGCGGTGGCCGGGACTCCACTTTTGTTCGGGAGCTTCAAACCCGCGCAAAACCCGCGCCGGGTTTGGCTTACCCGAGGCAGGATCAACGTAGGCCGTGGCCGGCGGGCAGCACAGTAGTAGGAGGGAAGAAACGACGAGGAAGGCAGTGGTGGTGAAGGTGGGGCGTCGGAAAGCGGGCTTTGAAAAAGACACAGAAAAATGGCTCATGGGAAAAGCATTAACCAGAGGTGAGCTGTCAGAAAGCCCTTGCCTGTGGGGCTGTGGATTACGAGTAGCGGATGGTCCAATTGGGGTGAATGTGGCGCATGATGCTTAGCAGCTTCGACCCTAGTGTGAATAAGTTGTATTCGGTTTGGAAAAACCAGCGTAGAGGGATTATTCTTTGAGGCAGCAGTGTGTCCACCGTGTGGAGGCATTGACTACGCGCGGCGAAGTTGTCGCTTCCTGCTGGAAGGAAGAGACAGCCTAGCGGCTGACGTGGTCCTTGGAAACAAGGTGTCAGCGGGGCCTTCGTTGCTAGGGTGCGGAATAAAACACCGCACAATTGGAAAACCGAAAGACAAGATAAAAGAAAGCGAGCGAATCATGGCAGTTGTAACCATGCGCGAGCTCCTCGACGCTGGTGTGCACTTTGGCCACCAGACCCGTCGCTGGAATCCGAAGATGCGTCGTTTCATCTTCACTGACCGTAACGGCATCTACATCATCGACCTGCAGCAGACGCTGACCTACATTGACGAGGCTTATGAGTTCGTCAAGGAAACCGTTGCACACGGCGGCACCATCCTGTTCGTTGGTACCAAGAAGCAGGCTCAGGAAGCAGTTGCTGAGGAAGCAACCCGCGTCGGTATGCCTTACGTAAACCACCGCTGGTTGGGCGGCATGCTCACCAACTTCCAGACCGTGTCCAAGCGTCTGAAGCGCATGAAGGAGCTTCAGGCAATGGACGAGCGTGAGGACGGCTACAAAGGCCGCACCAAGAAGGAAGTTCTCATGCTCAACCGTGAGCGCGCCAAGCTCGAGCGCGTTCTGGGCGGCATCTCCGATATGGCTAAGACCCCGTCCGCTCTGTGGATTGTTGATACCAACAAGGAGCACATCGCGGTCAAGGAAGCTCACAAGCTGAACATCCCAGTTGTTGCCATCTTGGACACCAACTGCGATCCGGACGACGTTGACTTCCCGATTCCGGGCAACGACGACGCCATCCGTTCCACCAAGCTGCTTTCTGGCATCGTTGCTTCCGCTGTAGAGGAAGGCAAGAAGGCTCGTGAGGAGCGTCAGCTGGCTGCAGCCAAGGAAGCTGCCGGCGACTCTGCTGAAAAGGAAAAGCGTGACGCTGAGGCGGCTGCCGCAGCTTCCGATCCGGCTTCCGCAGAAAAGTCTGAGGAAGCATCCGCAGACAAGGCCGAGAAGTAATCGTACTTTCTTGGTAGGAACCTTCCTTACCTGCGTTTAACTGAATACCCCACGCACTTTTGGTGTGGGGCAGCAAGGGAGTAATACCTGCCCAAGGCTGTTTACCAACCCCCGCCACCGTGCTCAAACGGCGGCGGGGGTTGGTTTTATCTATGCTGGGTGCTGCTGAAGCCAGCTCCACCTTCATGCATAGGTGAGAAAAGGGGTGGTTTCTGCCACCCTAAAGCGGCGCGATTTCACCGCGTCGACTACGCTGTTTGAACGAACACTGTTTGATTTTCAAGGAGGATCGCCCCAACTATGGCGAACTACACTGCTGCAGACGTCAAGGCACTGCGCGAAGCTACCGGCTCCGGCATGCTCGATTGCAAGAAGGCTCTGGAAGAGTCCAACGGCGACTACGATAAGGCCGTTGAGTACCTGCGCATCAAGGGCGCTAAGAACGTCTCCAAGCGCGCTGACCGCGAGGCAACCGAAGGCCTGATTGCTGTTTCTGGCAACACTATGGTCGAGATCAACTGTGAGACCGACTTCGTTGCTAAGAACGAGGCTTTCAAGACCTTCGCAGCCAAGATTGCTGACGCTGCCGCTGAGGCCAAGGCAAACTCCGCAGACGAACTCAACAACATTGAGATCGACGGCAAGAAGGTTTCCGAGGTAGTGGACGAGGAGTCCGCTAAGACCGGTGAGAAGCTGCAGGCACGCCGTGCAGTTACCGTAGAGGGTGACAACATTGCTGTTTACCTGCACCAGCGTTCCGCTGATCTGCCGCCGGCAGTGGGCGTTCTGGTTTCCTACGAGGGCAACGAGGAAGGCGCTCACGCTGCCGCCCTGCAGATTGCTGCAATGAACGCTGAGTACCTCACCCGCGAAGACGTTCCTGCAGAGATCGTCGAAAAGGAGCGCGAGATCGCTGAGGCCACTACTCGTGAGGAGGGCAAGCCGGAGGCAGCCCTGCCGAAGATCGTGGAAGGCCGCCTGAACGGCTTCTTCAAGTCCATCGTTCTGCTGGAGCAGGCTTCCTTGTCTGATAACAAGAAGACCGTAAAGCAGGTTGCGGAAGAGGCTGGCACCACCATCACTGGCTTCGTTCGCTACGAGGTTGGCGCTTAAGCACGCTCTCGCTTTTAAAACCTAGCCCACAAAGGACCGTCCTTTGTGGGCTTTGTTGTGCGCTAATGGGGTGACCGGCGCGAGGTTCTCTCTTCTCTAGGTGCCTTTTTGATGCCTAGCTTAAACCCACCGGGCTGCATCGGCAGGTGGTGTGAGGATGCGAAAGATATATGGGTAAGATGGGGCGGAGATTGAAACTGCCCCGCGTTAAGGAGACGAAGTAGGCGTGACTGCTGCAGATATTAAGCGAACCGGATATAAGCGAGTAATGCTGAAGCTGGGCGGTGAGATGTTCGGCGGCGGTAAGGTCGGTATCGATCCGGATGTGGTTGAAAACGTTGCCCGCCAAATCGCCGAGGTCTCCCGCCAAGGAATCGAGATTGCAGTGGTGATTGGCGGCGGAAACTTCTTCCGCGGCGCGGAGCTATCCCAGCGCGGTATGGACCGGGCACGCTCGGATTACATGGGCATGCTCGGCACGGTAATGAATTCCCTCGCACTGCAGGATTTCCTCAAGCAGCAAGGTGTTGATTGCCGCGTACAGACCTCCATCAACATGGCGCAGATTGCTGAGCCGTACCTGCCGCTGCGTGCGGACCGCCATTTGGAAAAGGGCCGCGTAGTTATCTTCGGCGCTGGCATGGGTATGCCGTACTTCTCCACGGATACCACCGCCGCGCAGCGCGCCTTGGAAATTGGCGCCGAGGTTCTGTTCCTAGCCAAGGCAGTCGACGGCGTCTATTCGGATGACCCGCGCACCAATCCGGATGCAGAGTTGTACTCCGAAATTACCCCGCGTGAGGTCATTGAAAAGGGCCTAAAGGTGGCAGATGCAACGGCCTTTAGCCTGTGCATGGACAATGATATGCCGATTTTGGTCTTTAACCTGCTGGAGGAGGGCAATATTGCCCGCGCAGCTGGCGGTGAAGTTATCGGCACGCTGGTGCAGTCCTAATACTGTAGCGGCTGCGAACCTGCTACCTTTTTATACAGCCACCCCTATTCGTTTAAGGATGATTTAGCCTCATGATCGATGAGATTCAGCTCGAAGCAGAAGAGCACATGACCGCTTCCGTCGAGCACACCCGCGAGCAGCTGGTGACCATTCGTACCGGCCGCGCGAACCCCGCCATGTTCAACGGCTTGGTAGCCGAATACTACGGTGTTCCCACCCCGATTACCCAAATGGCTACCATCTCCGTACCAGAGCCGCGCATGCTGCTCATCAAGCCTTATGAGCAGTCCATGATCCATGAGATTGAAAATTCCATCCGCAACTCGGATTTGGGCGTCAATCCCACCAACGATGGTCAGGTTCTTCGCGTGACTGTCCCGCAGTTGACGGAGGAACGCCGTAAAGAAATGGTGAAGCTGGCTAAGAGCAAGGGTGAGGATGGCAAGATCGCTATCCGTAATATTCGCCGCAAGGCCATGGAGCAGTTGAAGAAGCTGCAAAAGGACGGCGATGCCGGCGAGGACGAAGTCATCGCAGCAGAAAAGGAAATGGAAAAGATTACCTCCGGCTACATCGAGCAGGTAGACAGCTTGGTAGAGAATAAGGAAAACGAGCTGATGGAGGTCTAGGACCTCCGCTTTGTTGCCGCCGTGCCTGTCTCCCCGGCCGGCGGCGCTTTTTCTGTTCCAAGGCCCGCCGCTCCCACAAACGGGGCAGAGCCGGCGGAACTGAGCAAGTTAGCCGGGGAATCACACAAGACAGCGAAAGGAGCCGGTCACGGTGAGTGACGCCATAAACCGCCGATTGCCACAGCCAAAGAATGGTGCAGGCCGCGACTTGCCGGCCGCTATCGGTGTTGGCGTGGGGCTCGGCGCTCTTGTGGTGCTTGCCGTGTGGGCTGGTCCGCTGGCTTGGTATGCGGTCGTAGCGCTTGCAGTAGGCGTTGCCATGTGGGAGGTCCTCAGCCGCCTGCGGGAGCATTCCTACTATGTTCCGCGTACGCTGCTTATCATTCTGGGCCAAGCCATGGTGTGGATCTCATGGCCCCTGGGGGCGCCGGGCTTGGTAGCAGTCTATGTCACCGCGGTGCTGGCACTTATGTTTGGCCGCCTTTTCCATAACGGTCGTCATCGTCCGCCTATCAACTACCTGCGCGATATGTCCGTCGGTATTTTTGTGCTGACGTGGATTCCGCTTTTTGCCACCTTCGCAGCCATGTTGTCGCTGGTGTCGACTCCATTTTCCAGTGGGGCTGCCTCCATCGTCGTCTTTATGCTGTGCGTTGTGGCTTCCGATACCGGCGGATATGTTGCGGGCGTGATGTTTGGTTCGCACCCCATGGCACCTGCGGTGAGCCCTAAAAAATCGTGGGAGGGGTTTTGTGGGTCCATCATCTTCGGCGTGGTGACCGGTGCGCTCACGGTGAAATTTCTGCTCCATCACGATGCCTGGGTGGGTGGCCTGATGGGGCTCGGTCTAGTTATCTGTGCCACCTTGGGAGACTTGGTGGAATCCCAATTTAAGCGCGAGCTGGGTATTAAAGACATGTCGGCATTATTGCCCGGCCACGGCGGCCTCATGGACCGTTTGGATGGCATGCTACCTTCTGCCATGGTCACCTGGGTAGCGATTAGCTTCCTGTCTACGTTTACACCATAGGAACATCAGACAAACAAAAGCCGCCTCTCCCGTATAAACTGCCCGAAAAAGACGGCAGAACAGGGGAGAGGCGGCTTTTATATAGATTTATACCTGCTGCGCTTGCTTGCGTAGCTGGCGACGCAACTCAAACATGCGCCAGCCACCGACTAGCGCCATGATGAGTGCGCCGCCGATAGCAAAAATGAGGAAAGCAATTCCGGCGGGGAACTCGCCAGACCAGCCCAGGAAGTTCATAGGAACCTCGTGCTGGTTTTGCATGATGAACACAATGAGGACAATCAGCAGCAGGAATCCTACGATAAGCGCCATCCACGTGCTGGCCGCGAAAGATCCCTTCGCCTTGCCAGAGGGCTGGGTGGAGTGAGAAGTAGAGTCAGAAACGGCTGGTTCTAGGTCAGAACTAGTCTCCGGTGCAGAAGCGTTCAGCTCCGCCGAGGAGAGGTCTGCGTCGGAAGAAGAAAAATCATCTGCAGGATAATTTGGATTTGTCATGTATCCATTATTTCTTTAATCCTGTCGATTATGCCACTTGGCACGGCCTCCAATTGGAAAATCCCACGCAGACCGTGGAAAGATGGGCAATATTATGGCTCAACCAGTGAAACTTAACTTTTCCGCCCCGCGCCGCGGATTGCCTCCTAAGCATTTTGCGGACCTGACCGAAGACGAGCGCATTGACAAGCTCGCAGAAATTGGCCTACCTAAATTCCGTGCGAAGCAGCTGGCTAAGCACTATTACGAGCACTACACCGACAACGTCGAGGATATGACCGATATCCCCGCCGGCAAGCGCGAAGCAGTCAAGGAAGCCTTCTTCCCTGAGCTGATGAAACCCATCCGGACCACCTCCACGGACGACGGCGAGACCACTAAGTCCCTGTGGCGGTTGCACGACGGCACGCTACTGGAATCAGTGCTGATGCGCTACCCAGGTCGCGCTACTTTGTGTATTTCTTCCCAGGCAGGGTGCGGCATGGCCTGCCCGTTCTGCGCTACTGGCCAGGGCGGCCTTGATCGTAACTTGTCCACGGGCGAGATTGTCGAGCAATTCCGCCACGCTGCGTCCGCCATGGCTGCAGAAGGTGGGCGTTTGTCCAACGTTGTCTTTATGGGCATGGGTGAGCCGCTGGCCAACTATAAGCGCGTGGTCCAGGCCGTACGTCAGATTACTGGCCAGGATGGTACGGGTTTTGGCCTTTCCCAGCGCAACGTGACCGTCTCCACCGTGGGCTTGGCTCCGGCAATTCGCAAGCTTGCGGACGAAGACTTGGCCTGCACTCTGGCCGTTTCCTTGCACACTCCGGACGATGAGCTGCGTGACGGTCTAGTGCCGGTCAACAACCGGTGGTCTGTTGATGAGGTGCTGGATGCCGCGCGCTACTATGCGGATAAGTCCGCCCGCCGCGTGTCCATTGAGTACGCCCTGATTCGCGATAAGAATGACCAGGATTTCCGCGCCGATATGCTGGGGCGCAAGTTGCACCAGAAGTTGGGCTCCAAGGTCCACGTTAATGTTATTCCGCTGAACCCCACGCCGGGCTCAGAATGGGATGCGGCCCCGCAAGACCGCCAGGACGAGTTCGTGCGTCGCGTGCAAGCCCAAGGCGTTCCCTGCACGGTGCGCGATACAAAGGGCGATGAGATTGCGGCGGCTTGTGGTCAGCTTGCAGCGGATGAGCGGGAAGATAAGTCAGCCTAACTGATAAGATTGGCGGACATGATTGTTCCGAATTATCCGCCACTTGCAGATGATCCGACCACGCAGGCCTTTGCCGTGCGCGGTCTGAACAAAATTTTCGCTGGACGCCCCGTGGTGTCGAATTTGAGCCTCGACATCCCGCGGGGCTCTATTTATGGCATCGTTGGCCCCAATGGCGCGGGCAAAACCACCATGTTGACCATGGCGTGTGGCCTCCTGCGCCCAAATAGCGGCGAGGCCTTTATCGCCGGGCACAATACCTGGCAGGAGCCACTGCCAGCCAAGGCGGCCATGGGCCTGCTTGTCGACGGCGCTCCGGTCTTCGACCGTTTATCGGGCCCAGAGTACTTGTTCTATCTCGGCGCATTGCGCCGCATGAATCAAGCCGAAGTCGAGCACCGCAGCGCACAGCTTTTGGATGCCTTGCAGCTTGCCGACGCCGCCGATAAACCCATCGCGGACTACTCCGCCGGCATGACTAAAAAGATACTTCTGGCGGGCGCGCTCCTGCATAACCCAGAGGTCGTGATACTAGATGAGCCCCTAGAGGCAGTGGATCCCGTTTCGGGGCAGCTTATTCAAGAGATCCTGCGCGCCTATGTCGCCCGCGGAGGCACAGTAATCCTGTCTTCACATGTTATGCAATTAGTGGAAGGCTTATGCGATCACGTAGCCATCATCGCCGGTGGCCAGGTGCTCTCCGCCGGCCACGTGGAAGATGTGCGCCAAGGCGGCAGCCTGACGGATGCCTTCATTCACTTCGCCGGCGGAAGTGAATTTGATGCGGACTCTTTCGAGTGGTTGCGCAGCGAAGGCAGCACAACGCAGCGCGGGGAAGGGGAGTTGTAGACGCAATGACTTCGACGCTTCTCAAGCTGCACCGCACACTATGGGTGCGAAGCCTTAAAGCGAATGCTGCAGCGGTTATGATCCCGATCTGCCTTTTGCTCTATGGACTCATCGGGCTAGCATCGCTCGCCGCTCTTGCTGCGGCAGATATTTCCACCGGAACTGGGAACGTGCAAGCCTTAACCGTGGCCCCTGGTCTTGGCACGCTGGCTTTCATCGTTATCACCCTCATCATGCCCAGCGGAGAGAACCAGCTATCTGCCCGCGAGCTTTCCGCGTTTCCGCTGCGGCTGAAAGACATCACACCGGCACTCGCTATCGCCTCGGTGCTTAATCTGCGTGCCCCGGTCTCAGTCTTGCTGTCCATTGCTTATGCGGTGGCCGGAAGCGTGATCCTGGCGGCAAACGGGAAGGCATTGTTCATCTTGCCTTTCTGTCTAGGAATGCTTTTCGCCCTTGTACTGACGCTGGTGCTGGTGGATCTTGCGGTTCATGTCGGGTCAACTGTCGCGGAGCTTAGTTCCACGAAGCTTAAGGCCTTGGGCTCGGTGGCGGTGTTCGTGCTTATCTTCGGCTCGACTAAACTTTCTTCCCTCGCGGGCTCTGACTTCCCTTTGGGAACGGTAGGTGAAGGACTAGCGTGGACGCCTGTTGGACCACCGGTGGGTTGGGCGCTTGCGCTTGCTCAGGGCGAAATGGTGGAAGCCTGCGCACAATTTCTCATCGCCGTAGTAACGCTGGGCGTAGCTGTGTGGGCGTGGCATCAATTGCTGCGGCGGCAATTCGAGCACCGTACGGTTTCCCCGTCGGCACGCAATCACCGTGAGAAGTCCAAGGGGATAAGCCGCTTTTCCCTTGGTTCCTTTTCCTATAGCAGCCCTGCTGCCATGGAATTTACGCGCTCGCTGCGCTATATTTTCCGTGACTCCCGCCTTATTGGCAGCATTATCATGCAGCCAATTCTGGCAGTCGTCTTGATTATCCAGGGCTTTGCTACTGACTCCGATTTATCTTCAGTAGGTTTGTTATTCCTCGGGCTGATAGGCGGAATCGTCGCCACCAATGATTTTGGTTATGACGGTCCAAGCCTGTGGGTAAAGATGGCCGCCCCAGTTCGTCCGCGCACGCTGCTCTACGCGCGGCACTGGGCGCACGTGGTGCTTTCAGCCATAATTGTTGTGCTCACGGCGATGCTGCTTTTTGCGCTAAGCGCGGATAAAGCTCTCACTGCCTGTTTGGTGGTTGCTGCCCTGGGAATCTTCATTTCTTCCGCCGGATTGTCATTGCTGCTCACCACCTTTAATCCCTTTGCCACCGCGCGGCCTGGCGGGAATATGTGGGCGGATAAATCCGGCTACTCGGCTAGCGCCTTCTTAAGCGCTATTTTGAGTTTGTTTATTGGCTGGACGCCCATCATCCCAGGCGTCATCCCAATGGCTATCGGCTACGGCTCGAACATGGTGCTGGTCGCGCTGGGGTTTGTACTCGTCATAGCCGTGCCTGTTGCGTGTTATGTCCTCGCACTGCGGGTCAGTGGCAAGCGCGTCGATAACACCCTGCCCGAGATCTACGCCAAGGTGGGCCACTGGGTGTCTTAAAACTCGGGCGCTTCTTAGCAAGTATCGCCCACACCGCGCTCTTGCTAAGGGTGGGTGTGGGCAGGGCGGCACCCAGCAGAGTGAGCGCTGAGTAAGGGGAGAGGCGTCGGCAAGCGGAGGCTAAAAGAAACCGCCGACCTTCGCGGGGAAGGGCGGCGGTAGCTAAAGTGTGCTGAAAGCTTAGAGCGCGTGCTTGCTGGAGGAAACCGGGGTGGCGTTGTTAGTGCCTGGCTCAACGCGCAGGTGAGAAACGCGGGAAGGCTCGATATTCAGCGCGCGCAGCTGGGAATCACTCAGCTCGGCGTACACACCGGTGTTGGTCTTTTGGTCGTAGACCCAGTCTGGCTCCTGGTGGCCCACCGGCTGGTTGCGGGCGGTCACGGTGCGCACCTGGTGCAGCTTAGGCTGGAAAGCATGAATGAGCAGGCCGATTACCAGCAGGACAGTCAGTACGACGAGCCAGACAGTCTCAACGTGGCCCTTGTGATTACCAAAGTGGTAGGCGATCAAGAAGAGAACGGAAATCCAACCGGCGATCTGCACGCCCGAGCGGCTGATGCGGGACCAACCGAATCCTGCGGATGGGACGTCCTCAGTAGAAACACCGTCATATACCTGCGGTACCGGCTTGTGGGAAGACACTTGCTCTCCTTCGCTTCTGCGTATGCCCGTCTGCGCGATGGGCGTGCGGGCACACCAATGCCATTTGTCTGCTACACATTCTAAATCATCGCGCCTTAGATGGCGATTAAACACCCCCGCCGCAGTACTGGTTACCTGCCATGCCCGCCCCGTGGTGATGGGCGCTAGGGTGGAAGGGTGACTACACAGCGAATACTCATTCTTGGTTCCACCGGTTCAATCGGCACGCAGGCTCTGGAAGTTATTGCGGATAATCCCGATAAATTCGACGTGGTGGGAATCGCGGCGGGCGGCTCCAACCCGCAGCTCATCATTGAACAGGCTCGTCGCCTCAACCTTTCGTTTGACCACGTTGCAGTGGCTAAAGAGGATGCTGCTGCCGAGGTTTCCGCTGCCTTAGGCGGTTCGGTATTAAGTGGCGCCGATGCTGCAGAGAACCTAGTGCGTTCGACTCCGGCCGATACTGTGCTCAATGCTCTAGTGGGATCCCTCGGCCTTAAAGCCACTCTAGCGACGCTGGAGATGGGGGAGTACTTGGCCTTGGCCAATAAGGAATCCCTCGTCGCCGGTGGCACGCTCGTCACCCAGGCCGCGCGCCCTGGTCAAATCATTCCCGTCGATTCGGAACATTCCGCCATGGCGCAGTGTCTGCGCGCCGGCGAGGAAGGGGAGCTGGATAAGCTTGTTCTTACCGCCTCAGGCGGTCCCTTCCGTGGTTGGTCGCGCGAAGAGATGTGGGACGTGACCCCAGAGCAGGCGGCGCAGCACCCGACCTGGTCTATGGGCCAGATGAATACCCTCAATTCAGCAACGCTCATGAATAAAGGTCTGGAGCTCATTGAGGCGACGCTGCTCTTTGACATCGACCCTGAGCGTATCGATGTCACCGTGCATCCACAGTCCATTATTCACTCTATGGCTACTTTCAAAGATGGCTGCACCATCGCCCAAGTTTCGCCGCCGTCGATGAAGCTGCCGATTTCGCTGGCGCTGAATTGGCCGCACCGCGTGCCGGGTGCGCAGCCTTCCTTAGATTTTGCGCAGGCGCATGAGTGGCGCTTTGAGCCGCTTGACGATGCCGCCTTTCCCGCCGTCGATCTCGCCCGGCGCGCCGCGGCCGAGGGAACGGGGGTCATTTATAACGCGGCCAATGAGGAAGCGGCGGCCGCATTTTTATCCAGGCGTATCCATTTTCCAGAAATCGTGGACGTAGTGGGCAAGGTCCTTGATTCCGCTTCTGAGTTTGCTGGTGTAGTCTCTAGCCTCGATGAAATCCTCGCAGTAGAAGGCGAGGCGCGCAGGCGCGCGAACGCGCTGATTGATTCGCTGGCTGACTAGAAAGCTTTTCACACCATGGCAAATTTGCTGGGCATTGTGTTTTTCGCCCTTGGCATCGGGCTTACCGTAGCGCTGCATGAAGCAGGCCATATGCTTAGCGCGCGTGCCTTTGGTATGCGCGTGCGCCGCTACTTTATCGGCTTTGGTCCGCGCGTATTTTCCTTCCGGCAGGGGCACACGGAATACGGGCTGGCGGCCTTCCCTGTGGGCGGCTTTTGCGATATCGCCGGAATGACTGCCCAGGATGAATTCCTCACCGAGGACGAAGAACCCCACGCCATGTATAAAAAGCCATGGTGGCAGCGCATCATTGTGATGGCAGGCGGTATTGTCGTCAACCTGATTTTGGGCTTTATCATTCTCTATTTTGTCGCGATGACGGCTGGCCTGCCCAACCCGGATGCCGATGTGCGCCCCCGCGTAGGCGAGGTGACCTGCTCGGCCAATCAGAAGCCGAACCAAGAGCTGGAAAAGTGTACGGGTCCAGGCCCCGCCGGAAAGGCCGGTGTGCGGGAGGGCGATATCATCGTCGCCTTCGAGGGCCAGAAGATAGACTCTTTTACCCAGCTGCGCGATGAGGTAATGCAGCGTCCTGGTGACACCATCACGCTGACAGTTGAGCGCGATGGAAAAGATAAAGACATCCCAGTCCACCTGGATACCGTTAAGCGGCTCAATAAGGACGGAGAACTTATAGATGCCGGCTCTATCGGGTTGAGCAATCAGCTTATCGATGTCGTCGAAAAGCACGGCCCTGTTGACGCGCTACCAGCAACGTGGCGGTTTAGTACCTACTCGTTGGAAGCAACGGTAGATGGCCTCAAGCAATTTCCTGGCAAGGTGCCGGGCGTGGTGGCCTCCATCTTTGGCCACGAACGCGAAGCTGACGGCCCGATGTCCGTTGTCGGCGCTTCCCGTGTGGGCGGCGAATTGGCGGAGCGTTCCCTGTGGTCGATGTTCTTTATGATGCTGGCAACGCTGAACTTCTTCCTCGCTCTATTTAACCTAGTTCCGTTGCCGCCTTTCGACGGCGGGCATATCGCCGTCATCATCTATGAAAAGCTGCGCGATGGTATCCGCAAGCTCGCGGGCAAGCCGGCCTTGGGCCCGGCCGATTACACCAAGTTGATGCCGGTGACCTATGTGATGGCCGCACTGCTGATGGGCGTCGGCGTCATCGTTATCGTCGCCGATGTAGTTAACCCTATCCGGCTATTTGGTTAGCAGCCGTGTCCCCACAGCGCGCACTTCAGGCATAAAGCAAGCAGTGCTAGAGTGGGGGCGTTAATCACCCACCTTATAAATTTCTGTGCTTCAACAAGGAGAATTCATGTCGACCCCCATCGGTCTAGGAATCCCAGACGGCCCGCCACCAGTACTGCACCCGCGCCGTAAGACTCGGCAGTTGCAGGTGGGCCCGGTCGGTGTCGGCTCTGACTCCCCAATTTCGGTGCAGTCGATGACCAATACGAAGACGCACGACATCAATGGCACACTGCAGCAGATTGCGCAGCTGACCGCTTCCGGCTGCGATATCGTGCGTGTGGCTTGTCCTAAGCCCATCGATGCGGAAGCACTTCCGGCCATTGCTAAGAAGTCGCCCATCCCGGTGATTGCGGATATCCACTTCCAGCCTAAGTACATCTTCCAAGCCATCGATGCCGGCTGTGCCGCCATCCGTGTTAACCCGGGCAATATCCGCGAGTTCGACGGTCGCGTGAAGGAAGTTGCAAAGGCTGCAGGCGATGCCGGCATTCCTATCCGCATCGGAGTTAATGGTGGTTCTTTGGATAAGCGCCTGCTGGAAAAGTACGGCAAAGCCACCCCGGAGGCACTCGTCGAGTCCGCCATTTGGGAAGCTGGCCTGTTTGAGGAGCACGGCTACGGCGATATCGCTATTTCCGTCAAGCACTCCGACCCTGTCCTGATGGTGGAGGCGTACCGCCAGCTGGCGGAAAAGACTGACTATCCGTTGCACTTGGGTGTGACCGAGGCAGGCCCGAAGTTCATGGGAACCATCAAGTCCTCGGTTGCCTTCGGCGCGCTACTGGCAGAGGGCATTGGCGATACCATTCGCGTGTCCTTGTCCGCGCCGCCAGTAGAGGAGATCAAGGTAGGCGACCAGATCTTGCAGTCGCTCAATTTGCGCCCGCGCAAGTTGGAGATCGTGTCCTGCCCTTCCTGCGGCCGCGCTCAGGTGGACGTCTACAAGCTGGCAGAGGAAGTTACCGCTGGCTTGGAGGGCATGGAGTTCCCGCTGCGCGTTGCCGTTATGGGTTGCGTTGTCAACGGTCCGGGCGAGGCACGCGATGCTGACCTCGGCGTTGCTTCCGGCAATGGTAAGGGCCAGATCTTTGTCAAGGGCGAGGTCGTTCGCACCGTGCCGGAAGACAAGATTGTAGAAACCCTCATTGAAGAAGCCATGCGCATTGCCGATGAGCAGGGCATGGAGGCCGTGGAAGGCGCTAAGGCTGAGGTTCGCGTAACCCAGTAATCCACCCACATTAAGTAGACTGCCCCGCACTTCGGTGTGGGGCAGTCTTTTTTAGCTCTTGCGCTGCTAGAGTGCCAAGACATGAAGAAGTTGGTCGCGCTGGTTGCAACTATCACGCTCGCTTCCACCAGCGTGGTTGCTTGTACCCCGAAGCCGGTATCTGCAGAACCGGTGGCGGAGGAATTCCTCGAAGGGATGGAATCTCGCAATAACGACGGTTTGGCCGCGCTTACCGATTCCCCCTCTGACGCCACCGCCGCCCTGGACGCCACCTACTCCGGCCTGCAGGCCGAGGGGCTCGATATTGAGCTAGAAGGTGTCGATCAAGACGAGAACCTCGCTACGGCGAACTACAAGGTCACCTGGGATCTGCCCAAGGAACGCACCTTGAGCTATGACACGCAGATGACGCTTACTAAGACCGAGGATGAGTGGACGGTGCGCTGGAAGCCGAGCCTTATCCACCCAGACTTGGGCGCAAACCAGCACTTGGAACTGCGCGCATTGGAGGCAAAGCGTGCCAGCGTGGTCTCTTCCAATGGAGTGGAATTGATGAGCCCAGGGCTGAACTACCGGCTGGTGGTAGATACCAGTTCCTTGGAGGATGTGCGCCCTACCGCGGCAAAGATTAGCGGTGCGTTGGCAGCTGCCCATCGTCAGGATGATTCAATTGCAGAGATTGATGCCAAGGATTTGGCCAAGAAATTGGAGGATGCGGATGGTTCTTTCTCCGTAACTATGTTCACAGAAGACCAAGCCAAGGCTGTGCGTCCCAAGGTGGAAGGCATGGACGGTGTGCGCCTCAACGAGGAGCCAGCCTTGGTTACCCGCGACCGCGGTCTTGCGCCCGATCTCATGTCGCGCGTGCGTTCTGCGGTCCAAGACGAGGTCGATGGTCAAACTGGCTGGTCCATTTCCGTGGTCAATGAAAATGGTGCGGCACTCTCGGACGTCGAAAAGCATGATCCCAATGCTGCGCCATCGATCAAGGTTGGTCTCGATTACGATGTGCAGCGCGCTGCGCAAGAAGCGGTAAACGAGCGTGCCGATTCGCAGGCAATGCTCGTAGCCATCCGACCTTCCAATGGCGATATTTTGGCCGTAGCGCAAACCGAGAAGGCTGATGAGGACGGCGACGTCGCCCTCCAAGGCCAGTACCCACCCGGTTCTGTTTTCAAAATTCTCACCGCCGCGGCTGGCGTGGACAAACAGGGCCTAAATACCGATACCATCGTTCCGTGCCCGGGCACTATGGATATCTATGGCCGCGTAGTGACCAACTACAATTCCTTTTCTTTGGGCAGTGTTCCGCTTAGCCAAGCCTTCGCGCAGTCCTGTAACACCACCTTTGCGGATATCTCCACCAAGCTCAAGCCTGGTGAGTTGAAGGATATGGGCAAGAAGTTTGGCTTCGGCGTTGAGTACGACATCCCCGGGTTGACGACCATCACTGGCTCTATTCCAGACGGAAAGGAGCCATTGGAACGCACTGAATCCGGATATGGTCAGGGCTACGACTTGGCAAGTCCTTTTGGCATGGCCCTTGTTTCTGCCACGGTTGCCAACGGCAAAACGCCCACACCGACGCTTATCGAGGGGCACAAGACCAAAGCATCCGATAAACCGCAGCAGATTCCCAAGCCCGTGCTGGACAATGTCCGTGCCATGATGCGCCAAGTGGTCACCAGCGGTACCGCGCGCAGCATGGCTGCTGGCGGCACCATTTATGGCAAGACCGGTGAGGCGGAAATCAATGAAGGCTCGCACGCCTGGTTTACCGGCTACCGGGAAGAAGATGATATTGCCTTTGCCACCCTCGTGGTTTTGGGTGGCGGCTCCGATGCCTCGGTCAATATCACCAGCAATTTCTTGCAGAAGGTCGATGCCTACCGCTCCGGTCCGCACGAAGGTGCAGCGCCGCCGGCCGAGGGGTAGCGCGGCCACGCTACCCCTATAGTCGCGCTCCCGACCCCGGCTCTCGCCTTTGCGGTGGAGAGGACTACCATGGGAAACCATGAGCAATCGAGGAAAGCTAAAGCCAGGCAAGCCCACTCCGATCCTCACCGTTCCGGAAAGCATTGAGCGCCCAGAGTACGTGTGGAAGGACGAGGTACAAGAGGGCATTGGCGAGCCCTATGTCCAGTCCCCAGAGGTCATTGAGAAGATGCGCGAGGCCTGCAAGATTGCGGCCAACGCCCTCAAGGAGGCTGGAAAGGCCGTTAAGCCGGGGGTAACTACTGATTATGTAGACCGCGTGGCACACGAATACATGTGTGACCACGGCGCTTACCCTTCTACGCTGGGGTACCGCGGCTTCCCTAAGTCCAGCTGCGTATCCCTTAATGAGATTGTCTGCCACGGCATCCCAGACACCACCGTGATTGAAGATGGTGACATCGTCAATATCGATATCACCGCGTATAAGAACGGGGTGCACGGCGATAATAACGCTACCTTCCTTGCCGGCGATGTCTCCGAGGAGCACCGCCTGCTGGTAGAGCGCACGAAAGAGGCCACGATGCGCGGCATTAAGGCTGCCAAGCCTGGCCGTGAGATTAACGTCATCGGTCGAGTTATCGAGTCTTATGCCAAGCGTTTTGGTTATAACGTCGTGCGCGACTTTACCGGCCACGGCGTCGGCCCGACTTTCCACAACGGCCTAGTTGTCTTGCACCATGACTCGACCGTCTACCGCGATATCCTCGAGCCGGGTATGACGCTTACCGTCGAGCCGATGATTAATCTTGGCTCGCTGGATTACGAGATCTGGGATGATGACTGGACCGTCCAAAACACGGACGGCAAGTTCACCGCCCAGTTTGAGCACACCCTCGTCATTACTGAGGCCGGCAACGAAATCCTTACCATCCCCGATGAAGACTAAGCTTCGCTAACGAAAGCCGCCTCCACGACCCCAAGCGGGGAAGTGGAGGCGGCCTTTTGCGTACTTTGCTTGCCGACGTCCCGCGCAAGGCATCAGCACTCAGCACGTAGCTGCACATAGCAAAGGGGCCCCTGCAAGCCCTAGCTATCTAGAGCCAACCTGCGGCTAATAATTAGCGGCGGAAGATTGGGTCCAAGATGTGCTGCGGGACGATGCCGGTGTAAACGGCGTAGTTGTAAGCGCCGATGATTGCGCCGACAATGGAGGTGATGCCCAGTGCAGTAGCACCCTTCTTCCAGTTGGAAGCCCACTCCGGGATGTTTTCGGAGGTTTCGGTGCCGAACATGTCCTCGCCGGTGACCTGGTCGTCAGGAGTTACGACAGGCTTGCCGTCCTCGCCCTCGGTCCATGCGCGCCAGTCCTTGCCCAGCTGGGTGAGGGAGCTGGAAGAAGAGGAGGAGGTGGTGTTCTCGTTGGTGGAGGGGGTCTCTGCAGAAGCAACTGCGGTGCCGCCGAAAGCTACGGTGACTGCGGTAGCAGCAGCAACGGCTGCGGTGCGGAAGTTACGCATTGTGAAAATACCTTTCGGAATTTTTGATTGAGCCGAGTGGCTGTTGCTTAGAAGGAAGGGCCGTGTACGAAGAAGTTGTAAACAGGGCCGATGATGCCGCCGAGCAGGGCGCCAACGCCTGCTAGAACGGTAGCACCGTAGAAGACCTTTGCCCATGCTGGCTGGCCGGAGAAGTCCTTGGAAGAACCGAAGATGCCAACAGCGTTAGCTGCCTTGTCACCTTCAAGCTTGTGGCCAAGCTCGGAGGACAGGGAGCCGCCGGACTTGCCGTTGTCGTCGTCGCCGCCCTTTGCGGTGTTGGATGGGTTCTGCGGTTGGACGGTGATTTCGTTGCCGTTCTGGTTGACGGTCTCGTCAGCGGAAGCAACGGTGGTGCCACCGAAGGCAACGGCGAGAGCGGTTGCGCCAGCGATAGCTGCATTGCGGATACGCATATCAAAATTCCTTAAAGGTCGTACTTGCAAGGCTTCCACACTGGGAAACCAAAGTGTTATTGAATGTACAGGGAACATACAGAAACACGCGGTAGCCGTGTTCGTATCGGCTCGAGCCGGTGCCCCCAGTAAATCTAGTAAAACTCTTGTCCTTTTGCGCGTCAAAGACCGGAATTTCATCCATTAAAATAACGTGTGTCCCTAAATGGTGGTGAATTTCCTGCAGTCACGAATGTGACTTCCTTGGCGTGAAATGGGAATATGCCCTGGAAGCTGGGAAAATCTGGGTATGTATGAGGAAGGTCACGTAACAATTTACTTTTGCCACTCCAGTCCCAAAAGGGCGTTTTCCACTACTTCTGGTAGCGCGGGGTGAATCCAATATTGGTTGCGGGTGAACTCCCGCATGTCCAACGAGTAGGCCATCGCGGTAATCAATTGCTGGATGAGGGTAGAA
This sequence comes from Corynebacterium sp. LaCa_205, assembly GCF_057458085.1. NCBI lineage: Bacteria > Bacillati > Actinomycetota > Actinomycetes > Mycobacteriales > Corynebacteriaceae > Corynebacterium > Corynebacterium sp. LaCa_205. The sequence goes on along the minus strand of NZ_CP190931.1, from coordinate 1,493,367 downwards.
GCCTGCGGTCCCATCAAGTGAGCTCCGAGAAGCTGCCCGGTAGCGCGGTCTGCCACTAGCTTGCATATACCGGTTTTATCTTCCATGGCCCAGCCGTAGGCAACATCGCCAAAGTTCTGCACCTTGACGGTGACATCGAAGCCTTCCTCGCGAGCCTGCTTTTCGGTCCGGCCCACCGTTGCGATCTGCGGGTGGGTAAAGACGGCGGCAGGGACATTGTCATGGGGGAGCGGGCGGAGGTCTTCTGGGTGCAGCAGGTTGTGCTGTACGGAGCGCATCTCGGCATTGGCTACGTGCTTGAGCATGTACGGCGAAGAGACGTCGCCAAGCGCCCATACGCCCTCGGCAGTGGTGCGGCCGAACTCATCGGTTTTTACGCGGCCGTCGGCAAGCAGCTCAATGCCTGCCTTATCCACATCCATCTGATCGCCATTGGGGGTGCGCCCAGTGGCAACCAGAATGGCCTCTGCCTCAATAGAGGTGCCATCATCTAGCTCCAACCGCACTCCCTTGTCGGTCTTCTCGAGCTGGGTGCCATTGGCAATGCGGACGTCGAAGCGCTCGCGAGCAATCTGATTGAAGCGACTAGATAGATCATCATCAAGGTGGCGCAGCAAAGTCTCGGAGCGATTGACCACGGTGACCTCCGTGCCGAGCCCGTCAAAGACATGGGCAAACTCCATGGCGATATAGCCACCGCCCACCACAATGAGGCTTTGTGGCTGATGGTCCATGCGCATGATGTCTTCATTGGTGTAGTACTTCACGCCAGACTTGGCATAGACCTCTGGAATGACCGGGCGGGAGCCGGCCGCGATGACGATTTGCTCGCCAGTGATGACATGTTCGCCGGTCTGAATAGTCTTCGGGCCAATAAAGCGGGCGTGCTCGTCAAATACGGTGATATTTGGGGTTTCCTCCCCGCGGCGGTACTGCTCGCCGCCCCTGGCAATCTGGTCGATGCGGTTGGTGAAGACGCGGTCCACGATGGAATCCCAATCCACGCTATTGACCTGAGCATCTAGGCCTAGACGGCCGGCCTCGCGCGCGGCCACGGCGATATCGGCGGCATAGACATACATTTTAGTGGGAATGCAGCCCACGTTGAGGCAGGTACCGCCAAAAGTACCCTTTTCAATGATGGCGATCTTTTGGTCATCAAACTCCGGGCTAGGGATGGAGTTTCCGGAGCCGGTGCCGATGATGATGAGGTCAAAATGTTCCTCGGCCGCGGGCGTATGGTTCTGGTGTGAAGAAGTCACGTTTATTCCTTATATATAGGGACTAAATTACTGGACGGGTTTAGCGGAATCTAAGACGGTGGGCAACCACTCATCGCAGGCGTTGAAGGCCTCTTGCAGTGGATCCGGAAGGGATAGAAAAACATCGTGCCTAGCGCCCTTGATGGGGTGCAAGGTGTAGTGGGCGCTTAGTTCCTTTGCCCAGCGGCGCGTTTGGGCAACGTCGATGATGACATCCGCGTGGTTCGCGCTATCGGAATAAGGCCGGCCCAGTTGAGTGCGAGTGGACTGCAGCGTCAAAATTGGTACGCCGGCATCGATACGACCGCTATGGATGGCATCAAAGCCATGGAATACTGCGGCTAGCCAGCCAACATACTTCTTATGGCCAGCCAGTGGCTTAAAGCGGAGGTCAAATTCCCACTCGCCGTAGAAATCTTGGTGAACAGACTCGCCGTAGGCGGTGAAGTTGCCACCGGGCAGGGGAGTCCTGGGGACGATGCGGCCAAGTGCGTACAACAGCGGTTTGAGCGGGGTAAGAACCTGGCCGGGTACGCCCATCATGTCGAGCCACGGGCTATTGAGGATGAGCCCCTTCAAGCGCTGGTGGCGTTCGTAGTCGGTTCGGCGCAGATGATCCATCCATAGCGGGGCGATGAGGCCACCGGTGGAGTGAGCGATGAAGATAACCTCATCATTAGGGATGGCATCGAGTGCAGCGGTGAGGTCAGCAAAGTAGAACGCCAAGTCCGATACATAGTGCCATGACTGGCCGGAGCGGCGCGAGCGACCACACTTGCGCAGATCGACAGCATAAAAGTCATAACCTTGGGCGGCAAAGTGCTCGGCTACGTGGGTGTGGAAGAAATAGTCGGTCATACCGTGTAGCCACACCAATGCCGGGCGCGATGAGGCAGCGGATGGTTCGCGTGCCGCATCGCCCGCCTGCTGGGGCGCGTAGTGCACCAGCGTGGTGACCACGTTGCCCTCGCCGTCGGGGTCTGCGCCCAAGTCAATGGTGGCAGCTTCATAGTCGGGGCCGAGTTTGTCTGGGCCCCATACCGGGGAGTGTGTAACCATGCCTCGATTCTAGGTGTAATAAAGGATTTATGGTGCTGGTGCTGGGGTGTAGATAGTGGGGGCGGAAATTCCCACATTTTTGTCACTGGTCTGGGGGAGAAATCCCAAATTGCATAAGAAAAGCGTAGAGTAAGGCCTTAACGCGTGACGCACTGCCAGGTTGTCTTAGTGCAACGATGGTGGCGCGGGGCGCTAAGCGCTATAAGTCAAGGCGTAGACCGCGCCGATGGATATCTATTTTCAATTCGAAGAGGTAATAACAGAGTGTCCTCCGCTAAGAAGACAGCACAGGTTGTAGACGAGGTCGACGTAGCACTTATTGGTGCCGGCATCATGAGCGCCACCTTGGGCGCAATGCTCCGCGAGCTGGAGCCTAGCTGGACCCAGATGGTCTTTGAGCGTCTCGACGGCCCCGCATTGGAGTCCTCCTCCCCGTGGAATAACGCCGGCACCGGCCACTCCGCACTGTGCGAGCTGAACTACACCCCGGAGAAGAATGGTCGCATTGATATCTCCAAGGCTCTGGGGATTAATGAGAAGTTCCAGAAGTCTCGCCAGTTCTGGTCTCACCAGCTCAACAACGGTATTCTTACCGACCCGAGCGAATTTATTAACCCGGTTCCGCACGTGTCCTTCGCACAGGGCGAAATTCAGGTTGACTACCTTAAGCGTCGCTATGACGTTTTGAGCGAGAAGCACATGTTCCCAGGCATGCAGTTCTCCGCTGATGATTCTGTCTTTGCGGAGAAGCTGCCCCTGATGGCGCAGGGCCGTGATTTCTCCAATAAGGTAGCCATCTCCTGGACCGATGCCGGCACTGACGTTAACTTCGGCGCGCTGACCAAGCAGTTCCTGACCGCGGCTAAGGCCTCCGGCACCGAGATCCGCTACGGACATGAGGTCATCGACATCAAGCGCGATGGCTCTTCCTGGAAGGTCTATTCCAAGAACAAGCACACCGGTGACATCACGGTAGTCAAGGCTAAGTTCGTCTTCGTGGGTGCTGGCGGTTATGCCTTGGATCTGCTGCGCAAGGCCAAGGTGAAGGAAGTTGCCGGTTACGCAGGCTTCCCAGTATCCGGTCTGTGGCTGCGTTCCAAGAACCCGGAGCTTATCGAGCAGCACCAGGCGAAGGTCTACGGTAAGGCTGCTGTGGGCGCCCCGCCAATGTCCGTGCCTCACCTGGATACCCGCGTTATCGACGGCGAGAAGGGCCTGCTATTCGGCCCCTACGGCGGCTGGAGCCCGAAGTTCCTGAAGAAGGGCAGCTACCTGGACCTATTTAAGTCCATCCGCCCGGATAACATCACTTCTTACCTTGGCGTTGCCGTCCAGGAGTTCGGCCTGACCAAGTACTTGGTAGACGAGGTACGCAAGAACTTCTCCGACCGCGTTGAGACCCTGCGCGAGTACGTCCCGGAGGCAAAGGAAAGCGACTGGGAGACCGTCATCGCCGGCCAGCGCGTCCAGGTGATCAAGCCTGCAGGTGCCCCGCAGTTCGGCTCCCTCGAGTTCGGTACCACCCTGGTCAATAACCAGGAGGGCAATATCGCCGGCCTGCTCGGTGCATCCCCGGGCGCATCCATTACCCCTGCCGTCATGTTGGAGCTGCTGGAGCGTTGCTTCGGCGAGCACATGATCGATTGGGCGGATAAGATCCGCGAGATGGTTCCGTCTTATGGCATCAAGCTGCGCAACGATGAAAAGCTCTATGACGAGATGTGGGAGTACACCCAGAAGACCTTGAAGCTAGACCGCTAGAATCAGCTTCTGCCTAGGCAACCCCCTGTACCGCAATGAGACGGTACAGGGGGTTATTCGGTCTGGGCCCGGTGGACAGGAGCTAGGTGCCGCAGTAGGTGAGGTATCCCTCCAGACCATTAGGGTCCGGCGATTCGAATGAGGGGTTGGGCTCCCACGGGTGGGTTACCGCGTGGAGGAGTTCTTGATAGGGGCTCATGTCCCCGCGTTCTGCAGCGTTAAGGGCAGCTTCCACCGCGAGGTTGCGCGGGATAACCCGCGGCATCGCGCTATTAACGCGGGATGGATCGGGCGAGGACGCTAGGTACTCATCCAAAAAGTCTCCCTCGGGCAAAAGCTCACGGGCGGGGGTGGGGTGGCCCGCGGCGGCGTCGGCAAGAGCGCGGTGGGCCAGCGTAATATCTGGGCCGTTGAGCTGCATAGCAGCGGAATAAGCAGAGAGGATGTCTGGAGAGGTATCCAATGCTGCTACCATGTCTGCCTTGCGCTGGGCCTCAAAGCGATCTGTGAAGCCGTTGATTGACTCTTGCGCAAAGTCCATGGCCTTATTCAAATCCAAGTCAAAGAGCAGTAGGAGGGACTCCGCCAAGCGCGCTAGATTCCAGCCCAGGATGGAGGGTTGATTGCCAAAGGCATAGCGGCCTTGGGTATCGATGCTGGAAAATACCGTGCTCGGGGAATAGGACTCCATGAAGGCACACGGTCCATAGTCAATCGTCTCGCCGGAGATGGTGGTGTTATCCGTATTCATCACGCCATGGATGAAGCCTAAGCGCATCCACTGGGATACAGTGCGAATTTGTGCATCCATCAGCTGGAGGAAAAAGTCCCGGTAGTCGCACCCGGGATAATGGCGGGCGATGGCGTAGTCGGCCAGCTGACGTGTGTAATCCGTCTGCGCGGCTAGGTGGAAGGTGCCCACCCGGATATGGCTCGCAGCCACGCGCACCACAATTCCGGCGGGCTGTACGTGGCCGCGCTGGATGGGCCGGCCGGTGGAGATTACCGCTAGTGCTCGGGTGGTGGGCACGCCCAAGGCATGCATGGCTTCGGAAACTAGGTATTCGCGCAGCATGGAAGAAAGCGTTCCGCGGCCATCAGAGCCTAGGCGGGAAAAGGGGGTCAGCCCAGTTCCCTTGGCATGGAGATCCCACAGCTGGCCGTCATTTTCCACCTCGCCTAAAAGCATGGCGCGGCCGTCTCCCATCTGCGGATTAAACGCACCGAATTGGAAGCCAGAATAGGCCATGGCGTGTCCGCCCGCGCGACCCGTGAGGAACTCGATTCCCTCGGAGGAGCGCAGCCAGTCCGGGTCAAAGCCCAACTGCCTGGCCAGTTCCTCGTTGAGGATGACCATCTCTGGGTTCGGCTGCTCCTCACCCTCGGTGGGGCGAACCAGGTGGGGAAGCTTCTGGGCAAAATCGTGGTGTAGCTGCATCTAAACCTCCAGTGTTCCGCGCACGCGAATATGGGCGCGCCCGCCTACCCAGATATCCGTGCCGTCATCGTTGATAAATACTTCGCCCGCTCGGCCTATCTGGCTGCCTTGTGTTGCGGTATAACGCGTTGGCACCAGGTTTCGCGAGCGCATAAACTGCGCGGCGCCGCCATTGAAAGAACCCGTAACAGGATCCTCGAATTGGGTGGTAAATGCCCGAACTTCATAAGCAGGTTCTCCTTCCGCGGCTGCGGCATTGAGCCCTACAATGCCGACCTTGGGGCTCTTGGCCCGCGGCTTAACTGCGCGCACCGCGGCGGTATCGCGCAATTGGAGCAAGCGCCAGCCTGGGCCATTGTCCACCCAGCCATGGTCCACAATGTCGGCGCTTTCTAGCCCCAACCCCTCGCAGGCCTCCTCTAGCTCCGCTGGGGTCAGCGGTTCTTCGCGGCGCAGCGGCGGGGTAGCAAAGGAAAAGACTTCGCCCTCTTGGCGGACGGTTACCAAGCCCACGCCGCATTCTTGGACGATAGTTCCCTCCGACTGCGGGTGATTGCCTAGGGCGCGCCATGCAGCGGCGCTGCCCAAGGTGGGATGGCCAGCGAAGTCAAACTCTTCGTACGGGGTGAAAATGCGCACGCGGTAGTCCGCGCGGGCGTCGTGAGGTTCGAGCAAGAAGGTGGTCTCAGAAAAGTTGGTCCAGTTCGCGATTGCTTGCATCTGCTGGGCGCTAAGCCCATCGGCGCCGGCTAACACCGCTAGGGCGTTGCCGCTAAAGGCACCCGTGGCAAAAACATCAACCTCAAAGAACTCGTGCTGCATGCCCGCCAGTCTAGTCAGCCCCAGGGATGAGGACTATAGCCTAAAGCCTGCGCTAGCCTATAAGGTCATGAAGAAGCTATGGCCCGATGCACTTCGCGCGTGGGTAGGCCCACCGTGGAGAATTCTCATTCCGCTGTTTTTCTGGACTTCTTCGGTGCGGGTGGCAGAAGGTGTTATTGATGGATCCTCGCCTTTCCAAATGTTGGTCCTCGTGCTTTATGCAGTCGGTATTCCACTAGCATTATGGCTGCACCCCAAGCTCAAGGAGTACGCCATTGGCTTCATCGCAGTAATACTAACGGTGTGTATCTTTACCCCGCTGGCTGCCATGGGTAACGCTCACTTCTTCCCAGTTGCATACTGCGTATTTCTTATAGGTGCACATTCACCCAAGCGCTTACAACGGTTCTGGATAGGGTGGATTGCCTTAGGCACCTTGGCGGCCACTGCAGCGGACCTTTATGGGCGGAGACTCATGGATGGCATCGACTTTGGTCTGGAAGATGCCAACAGCATCGGCCCTCTGCCTGCTTTCGGCTTCGTCGTTATCATCGCGTGGCCGGTCATGGGATTTTTCTTCTTGCTGGGCACCAATGACCGCAAAAAGCGCGACGACCAGCAGCTGCTGATTGAACGTGCGGAGATGGCCGGCGCGGTAGAGCGCAACCGCATTGCCCGCGAGATGCATGACATCGTGGCGCATAATTTAGCGGGCGTTATTGCCCTTGCCGACGGCGCCCGGTTCGCCGCCGCCAAAAATCCCGCAGCGGCCACAGAAGCCTTGGAGACCATCGCCTCTACCTCCCGCGATTCCCTCAAACAGATGCGCGGTTTGCTCTCCGTGCTGCGAGATGGTGATTCCCGCGCCGATACCAAGGCGCCCGGCGCGAGCGATATTGCCGGTCTCATCTCGGAAGCGCGCCGGACCGGTTTCGATATCACCGTGCACGGGCTGGAGGACCTGCCGACCGAAAGCGACGAACTCTACCAATTCACCGTCTACCGCGTGGTGCAAGAACTTTTGACCAATATGATCAAGCATTCGCGTGATAAAAGGGGAGTACTGCGTTTCCGCTCTACTGGAAACGGCCTAGTATTGAGTGCCGAAAATCCGGCCGCACGCATGCCGGATAATCACAAGCCCGGCTACGGACTTATTGGAATGAGCGAGCGTGTCAAGGCCTATGGCGGCAGCGTTGCTACCCGCACCGAGGATGGACACTTCTTTATTACCGTGGAGGTACCCAATGACTAACCCTGAGCAGCCAACAGGTGCGCCCGCTGGCCCCATCCGTATCGGCCTAGTCGATGATCAGCCCCTCGTGCGCGCCGGGTTCGCCATGCTCCTTGGCTCCCAAGAGGATTTGGACGTTGCCTGGCAGGCCTCCGATGGCGATGAAGTCCTCGACCTCGCCCGCGCGCAACCTGCCGATATTGTGCTTATGGATGTCCAGATGGCCCGCGTCAATGGCATCGCCGCCACAGAAAGGCTGCTGCCGGAATTCCCGGACACCCAGGTCATTATGTTAACCACCTTCGATGACCAGAATTTTGTCCACGGAGCAATTTCCGCTGGGGCCTCTGGATTCCTGCTCAAAGACGTCGAACCGGAGGAACTCCTCGCCGCTATTCGTACCGTACATTCCGGCGAGGCCGTCCTTTCACCGCGCATTACCGCCCAGGTGCTGCAGCAACTGCGCAGCGAACAGTCTGCAGCACAGCCCGATTTACATGCCACCCCTGTTGCGGCAGCAGCTACCGCCCCTCCGGCCGAAGATCTCACGCCACGCGAGCTGGACGTCCTCAAGCTGATGGCACTGGGGTATTCGAATACCGAAATCGCGGAGTGCGAGTTCGTGTCCATGGCCACGGTCAAGACCCACGTGCGCCATATTCTTACTAAGACCAGCTCGCGCGACCGTGTGCATGCCGTGCTGTATGCCCTAACTCATGGCGTGGTCTCGGTGGAGGAGCTGCTGTCTCATCCCTAGGTATGACCCGCTAAATCACTCCCGAGGATGGTTACTTCGTGCTGGTCAGGCGGCACGATGGAAACCATGCTCAAAGTTTCACACCTTTCCAAGAATTTCCGTTCCTTTAAAGCAGTAGATGACCTCTCCTTTGAGGTCCCAGACGGTCAAGTCACCGGCTTCCTCGGACCGAATGGTTCTGGCAAATCCACCACCATGCGCATGTGCGTGGGGTTGGAGAATCCGACTTCCGGCACCGCGACTTTTGATGGCACGCCCTTCCGCGGGCTGTCCAATCCCGCTACCACGGTGGGCACCTTGTTGGACGCCACCTGGTTCCACCCAGGCCGCAGCGCCCGTGCTCACCTGGGCTACATGGCCGCGTTGCAGGGCGTGTCCATGAACCACGTGGATGACACCCTGGACCGCGTCGGCCTGACCCAGGTAGCCACCAAGCGCGTGGGCGGCTATTCGCTAGGCATGAAGCAGCGCCTGGGCCTTGCTTGTGCGCTCATCGGCGAGCCGAAGCACTTGCTTCTTGACGAACCCGTCAACGGCCTCGACCCCGAAGGCGTGCACTGGATGCGTGCCCGCATCCGCGAATTCGCCGAGGCCGGCTGCTCCGTGTTGGTTTCCTCCCACCTTCTTTCGGAGATGCAGCTCACCGCAGACCGCCTCGTGGTCATCGGCAAGGGCAAGTTGCTGGGCGAGGGCACCGTGGAGGAGTTTGTCAATGGCACGGGAGGCGCAAGCCTCGAAGTGATTGTGGACCAGCCCGATGCACTCCTGCGGCTGTTGCACGGCACCGATGCGGAGACCTCCTTTGACGGTGAGGTCCTGCGCGTGCGCGGCCTCGAAGGCTCCGACATCGGCCGCATCTGTCTGGATAACCGCATTCTCATCTCCAGCTTGGAACGCAAGCAGCCCTCCCTGGAAGAGGCCTACCTCGGCGCGACAGCCGACCACGTGGCCTACCGCTCTGCATAGTTTTTCACCTGCACAACACGCTCCATCTGCAAAGGATAGATTCACATGAACGCTCTGATTTCTGAATCCCGGAAACTATTTTCGCTCCGCTCTACTTGGATATACCTCGCCGTAGTTTCAGCTGGCATGGCTGCCGGCGCTGTCTTGTTGGCTTGGGCGAATGACTTCAATGGTACGGTCGACGGCAAGTTCGAGGCTGTCGATGTGTCTATTTCCGGTTCACTCGCCATTGTCGTGATGGTGTTTGCTGCCGCCATGATGGTAGGCGGCGACCAAAGTAAAGGAACAGTTTCATGGTCATACCTCTCATCAAATCGCCGCGTAGGTATAGTGCTGAGCCAATTTTTCATCATCACCTTTTCGCTACTGCTCGCGGCCACACTGGGCATGGTGGTAGCCACGCTGTTGATTACTGCCTTCGGAGGTGATTTCAATTTTGACAGCTTTATGCATTGGCCGGATAACAATGGGTTCATCCTTGCCTACGTTGAGTGGACTGTCTTTATCCTGTTAGCTACCAGCTTGGCCTACCTTTTGCGCAGTGGTGCATTCGCAGCGATGATTCTCGTGGCAGAGTATTTCGTCATTGAAACCGCCCTCGATGCCGTTAGCGCTCCTTGGGCTAAGGCTATCCTCCGCGTGCTACCTGATGCCAACGCTTGGGGGCTAGTAATGGGCGCCAACCGCAGTGGTGATGAGCAATCTCGAGCTGTCGCCGCTGTCGTTCTAATCGTGATGATCGTGCTCACCGTTGGTGGGTCCTGTGCGGTGGCGCGTCGTCGCTCTGTTGCGAAATAGGTACTAGACGTTACTACCCTAGTGGGCATGAGTGATGCACTTTTTGCCCGCATTGAGCCCATCCAAACCATGCGGGATGGCACGGTCAAACAGGTCAACCCGTTCTCGGGAACCGAGGTATGGACCGTGCCAGGCCGCGGCAACCGCCCGCTGTCTGTACCAGTAGCTAACCCGCAGCCACTGCAAGAGGAAGACTTTAGCCATCGCTGCGCCTTTTGCTCTGGGCGCTTGACCGATACCCCGCCGGAAAAGGCACGCATTCTGCCTTCCGGCGGGATTGTGCGTGGATTGCCCTTGCAGGAATACGATCACACAGTGCCGGCCTTTCGGCGCATCCCCAATCTGTTTGAAATCGTCTCTTATGACTATTGGCATGCCAATTACGGCTTTGAGATGGATGCCGAAACCCGCCAGCGCATGGAGAACTACCTTAGCGATCCGGTCGGCCGGGAACATGTGCTCAAGATAGTGCGCACGAAGCGCAAAGCAGCGCACTTGCCTGAGACAAGCGAAGAAGAACTGGTGGACCAGGCTGCTGGATTCTTCGCCGGCGGTCACGACGTCATCGTGGCTGGCCGCCATTTTGAGCGCGGCGCACAGGATGATTCGCAGTTGGCATCTTCGGGCACGCTAAGCGCTGAAGAACACCTGCTCTTTATGCAGCTGACTATCGACGCCATGCGGGATCTCTACGAGCGCAACCGCTACGCCCCGTACGTGGTGGCATTCCAAAACTGGTTGCAGCCAGCCGGTGCTTCCTTCGAGCACCTGCACAAGCAGCTCGTTGCTATTGATGATCGCGGTATGGCTTCTCACCGAGAGGTCCAGATGCTGCGCAGCAATATGAACATGTACAACGAGTGGGCGGTGGATTATGCCGCTAGCCGCAATCTCGTCATCGCGGAAAACGACCGTGCTGTCCTCTTCGCCGGCTTCGGACACCGTTATCCCACATTGGAGGTGTACTCCAAGTCCGCAACCTGCGAGCCGTGGCTGCAGTCGGAAGAAGAAATTCGTGCCATGAGCGATCTAGTCCACGCTGCCCACGCCGCAGTAGGCCGCGAGGTGCCCTGCAATGAGGAATGGCACCACAAGCCCGCAGACGTCGATGTTGCCCAACCATGGCGCATTCTTATCAAGTTACGTATTTCTACGCTCGCTGGATTCGAAGGCGGTACCAAGATCTACCTCAACACCATTTCGCCCTGGGACCTGCGCGATAGGGTAGTAGGCCAGCTTTACCCCCTGCGCGAATCCGGACATGTTTCCGGCTCAATACGCGTGGCGACGGAGTGCTCGGTGCAACGCAATAGCCTGCTATATAACCCGCAGTTGCGCTAAACAGACCGCGCTGGGCAAACGGTGGTCGGCTCAGCGCCTGACCAGGAGCGTGAGCTCGCACGAACCCGGCCGCGGTTCTTCAACGGTCATACCTGCGGCGCGCGCGATAGCAGCAACGTCGGCGGCGCTATAGGCATCGGCAGGAGAGAGCGCTAGCTCGCGGGCGAGGAGGCCCTTGTAGTGCTTATTAAAGTGGCTGACTACCTTGCGCGAGCCATCTTCTTGCACGCTTTCTACCCGCACCGTTACCGCGTCTTTCACCCGGCCCAATTGTTGGTACGTACCCGAGCGCAGATCAACAATAAGCTCGTCTACCCCCTCGAGAGCCTGCGTAATCTGCTTGCCCCAGTGCGATTTCATGGTGCGGCCGCTAAGTTTTGTCCCGCCCGAAAGCCGGTAATGAGGGATGGGATCGCTGGCGCGGAGGATGCCAAAAAGGGCGTCGCCAATGGCAAGGCGATCCCATGTGGGGAGGGTGGGAGCGTCTAGGGCATCAAAAAGCACGCCAGTATAACGCAACACGGCCGGCATGGTGGGGGTGGTAAAAAGCCCCTGGTTGGACTCGGCTTCACCGCGCAGCTTTTCTGAGAGTTTCAGCACCTTCATTGCCTCATCTACCGAAAGAGACTGCAGCTCAGCTGCAATTTCGCGCCGGGTTTCGTTTAGTCCCGGAAAGGAAAGCTGCGCGAAATCAAGCGCGTGGCCTGTGCCGCCGTGGTCCTTAGTTTCTGAAGGAGGGAGGATAATGAGCATATATACAGGGTAGCGAGGTATATTTTTGTGCATGATTACCCGCCTTTCTGAACTATTTCTCCGTACCCTTCGTGAGGACCCGGCTGATGCTGAGGTCCCCAGCCATAAGCTGCTCGTGCGCGCCGGCTATGTCCGCCGCGTTGCGCCGGGCGTTTATACCTGGCTGCCGTTGGGCCTGCGCACGCTGCGCAAGATTGAAGACGTAGTCCGTCAGGAAATGGATGCTATTGGCGGTCAGGAAATGCTTTTTCCTGCTTTGTTGCCGCGCGAGCCTTATGAAAAGACCAACCGTTGGGTTGAATACGGCGATAATCTCTTCCGCCTGAAGGACCGCAAGAACGCAGACATGCTACTCGGCCCTACCCACGAGGAGATGTTTGCCAGCGCAGTAAAGGACATGTACTCCTCTTATAAGGATTTTCCGGTTACGCTGTATCAGATTCAGACCAAGTATCGCGATGAGGAACGCCCCCGCGCCGGTGTGCTGCGCGGCCGCGAGTTCACCATGAAGGACTCATACTCCTTCGACATGACCGATGAAGGATTGGATGAGTCCTATGGCCGCCACCGGAAGGCGTATCAAAATATTTTCAACCGTCTAGAGATTGATTACGCCATTTGTAAGGCCACCTCTGGCGCGATGGGTGGTTCTGCCTCGGAGGAGTTCCTCGCCGTCTCTGAAGTCGGTGAAGATACCTTCGTGCGCTCTACTGAAGGCGATTATGCTGCCAACGTGGAAGCCGTAGTTACCCCAGCACCTGCGGAGAAGGACATCGAGGGCCAGCCAGAGGCGCAGGAATACGACACCCCGAATGCAGAGAGCATTGATTCACTCGTTTCCTGGGCAAAGCAAGCAGGCATTACTATCGACGGCCGCGAGGCAACGGCCGCAGATACCCTCAAATGCATGATGGTAAAGCTCTTCCACCCAGCTGCTGAGAGCGAAAAGCGCGAGTCCGAGTTGGCCGCCGTGCTCATCCCGGGCGATCGTGAACTGGATGAAAAGCGCCTCGAGGCTGCACTCGAGCCGGTGGAGTTTGAATTGGCCGGGGACAAGGACTTTGCTGACAATGACTTCCTAGTCAAGGGCTATGTTGGACCGCGCGTATTGAACGCCAATGACATTAAAATCTTGGCCGATCCGCGCGTGGTCAAGGGCACAGCGTGGATTACCGGCGCTGACGCAAGCGAGCGCCACGTGGTTGGTTGCGTGGCTGGCCGCGATTTCACCGTGGATGAGTTCATTGAGGCCGCAGAGGTCAAGGAAGGCGATCTTGCCCCGGATAACCAGGGCACGTTGACCTTGGAGCGCGGCATCGAGCTGGGCCACATCTTCCAGCTGGGCCGCAAATACACCGAGGCCTTCGACGTCCAGATTTTGGATGAAAACGGCAAGCGTGCGGTTCCCACCATGGGGTCTTATGGCATCGGCATCACTCGTATGCTGGCTGTGCTAGCCGAGCAGCGCCATGATGACAAGGGCCTTAACTGGCCGGTAGCTGTCGCGCCGTACCAGGTCCATGTGGCAGTGGCTAATAAGGACGCCGCAGCCATGGAGGCCGGCGACACATTGGTGGAAGAGCTGTCCGCCAAGGGGATCGAGGTGCTTTTTGATGACCGCCCGAAGGTCTCCCCAGGCGTGAAGTTCAAGGATGCAGAGCTGCTAGGCATGCCATTTGTGGCAGTCTTGGGCCGTGCCTTCAAGGAAGGCAAGATAGAGCTGCGCATCCGCGGCGGAGAGACCCTAGAGGTCCCGGCGGAGGAAATCGTGGACAAGATTCTTGAGCTGGTTCGCGGTTAGAAAAGCGCGCAATGATTCGCGTCGGGGTACCGTGGAAGGCATGAATTTCCAAAAGAATGGACTTTCCACGGTGCTTTCCGCCATGGGCGTATTGCACTTTGTGAAGGCGCAAACTTTCGAATCCATCGTTCCGCCGCAGCTGCCCGGCCCCGCACGGTTTTATAACTTTGCTTCTGGTCTCTGGGAGATAGTCACTGGCGCGTTGCTGCGGCGCCGCGCTACCCGTGGGTTCGGCGGTGCTTCTGCGCTTGCGCTCTTTGCCGCTGTATGGCCAGCCAATATGTACCACGCCTGGATTGAGCGCAAGGCAGGATGGCCGAAAAAGATCTACCACATCATCCGTCAGCCGCTGCAGGTGCTGCTTATGATGTATGCCTGGAATATCGCCAAGCACGAGGCTTAAAAGGAATTGGCATTGCTGTGCGCTAGCCAGGAAGACGCAGCAGAAAAGCCGGCCCCGTCCTCAACCCCGCGGAAACGCCGCAGGGTGGGGAGGAGGGGCCGGTTTTCGCTTTCGTGCCGGAGCCTAGGACTTAGCCGGCAACTGGGCCGCTGCAGTTAGGCCATGCGCCAGCGCCCTGGGTGGCCAGAACGTTTTCGGCCACGGCAATCTGCTGCTCTCGCGTTGCCTGGTCAGCGGTTGCAGCGTACTGGGTGCCGCCATTGGCAGCCCAGGTTTGCGCGTTGAACTGCAGGCCACCCTGGTAACCGTTTCCGGTATTGATATGCCAGTCACCGCCGGACTCGCAGGCGGCAACCTGATCCCAAGCGCTAGCCGGTGCGGCAGTAGCGGCAGGGGCGGCAAGGCCAGCAAGGCCCAGTGCGGCGGCGGATACAGTCAAAATGGTCTTCTTAGAACGCATTGAGAGGAAACTCCTTCTCTTTGTGTCTTTTAGGCTCGCGGTATCTCCTGCAAGCTCATGGTGCACCAACCTACGCACGCTTGTAGAGCAGAAGCAATGCATAGCGTCGTAGAGCTCGCTATATTTTCACTGTCCGGCGTTCAGGGGATTGACAGGCAGGCGTCGCGTTCTAGCGCATGCCGTGGGATTCGGCCGCGATGCCGATGAGCCAGGTGATCCAGTCTTGATCTGGTGATTCTTCTTGCGCCGCCTGCGCAGCAGCGGCGGACCATTTCCGGCCGTCCTGTTCGGCGAGGCCGCCTAAAAAGTCCAGCGCAGATGCGGAATCATGGGGAAGTTCTTGGTCGCCGGAAGAATAAGCCGGCTCGGGTTGCGGCACGGTGCCATACCGGCCTAAGGCCTCCTGCAGGGCATCGATGCGGCGGTGGTGGACTTCTAAGCGGTGGTCCACGTTGTCCTCGTGCTCTGCGCCGACGTAGGCTCGCGCGAAATCCAGCGCATAAACCTGTTCATACTCCCAGGCAAGGAGATCGGCAGCACTTTTTTGCTCTGGTTGGGAAAGCTCTGGGATAGCGGGAGCATCGCCTGGCAGCCAAGCATTGAGTGCGATGGCTTGCTCGGTCACTAGGATGCGCGATTCAACGGTGACTTCATCGGCTGCCGCTGTCGTAGCAGAGGCGGCATTTTCCATGACTTCGGAAGAATCCGCGGCGCGGTTAGCTTTAGTGGGGCGCTCTACCTCACACGAGCGTGGGGGATTGCCGGCATCGTCGGTACCGCAGAGGCGCGTAATTTCGGCATAGAGGGCATCGGCCTGGGAACTGCGGATCCCCGCGGCGTGATCGTCGACGCCGTTTAAAGTAAGGGCGTCGGTTGCGGCGGCGTCGGCAAGCGCGAGCAGCCTATTTTCCGGCCGGGGGCCGAAATAGTCGACGACGGAATCAACTGCCTCGCACCCGGTTAAGGCGGGCAGGGTGGCGGTTGTGGCTACGAGGATCAAAGCTATACGTCGGCGGTTCACGCAAAAGACTGTACCCGGTAGCACGTAGGCTAGTGGGCATGGCTTTCCCAGATGCACAACAATTGACCGAACTCTTGCAGCCAAAGCTAGCTGAGCGGGGATTGGATGTAGAAGACATTAAGACCACCAAGGCGGGGAAGAAATCCCAGGTGGTTATCCGTATTGATGGTGATAAGCGCCCTAGCTCGGACGTGCTGGAGGAAGTATCTAATGAGATTTCTGCTTTCTTTGACGCCAAGGAAGAAGCAGGGGAGCTCAATTTTGGTGCCGGCTACACCCTGGAGGTTTCCACCCCTGGAGTGGATTTGCCGTTGACCGCTCCACGCCACTGGCGCCGCAATCGGGGGCGCAAGGTTTCCTTCGACCTTGGCGATGGCAAGTCTCAGACAGCTCGCATTGGCGCGCTTAACGACGCCGCCGATGCCGTAATCCTCATCACGGCAAATAAAAAGGACGTGCAGACGCGCGCAGAGCGATTGGAAAACATTGCCCGGGCAGTGGTAGAAATTGAATTTGCGCAGCCGTCCGAACAGGAAATAGCGGCGGTGCACAAGACGTTTGAAGAAGCCGAGAATTAACCGGCAACCGAGAGGAATGACAAGTGAATATTGATCTGCAGGCACTTCGCACCATCGAATCCGAACGCAACGTCCCGGTAAAGGACTTGCTGGAAGCGATTGCGGGTGCCTTGTTGTATTCCTACCTGGATTACCGCGAGTCTAATGCTGGCGGCAAGGTGGAAGGCGCCAAGTCCCGCGTCGATATCGATACCACCACTGGTGCAGTCAGCGTCATCGTCTCGGAGCGCGACCCGGAAACTGGGGAAGTAACCACCGAATACGATGACACCCCAGAGAACTTTGGCCGCGTAGGCGCACAGGCCGTGCGCGAGGCCATCTTGCGCAAGCTGCGCGAGGCGGAGGCAGAGCGCACCTATGATTCCTACTCGGGGCTTACCGGCCGCGTGGTCAGTGGCATCGTCCAGCGCGATGCCCGCGCTAATGCCCGCGGCATCGTCGTGGTCCAGTTGGGCTCTGAGCTGGAATCCCAGGACGGCATTCTACTGCCTGCCGAGCAGATTCCCGGTGAAAAGCTGGAGCACGGTGACCGCATTAAGGCCTACGTTGTCGGCGTGAATCGCAATGGTGCCCAGGTGCAGATCAACCTCTCGCGTACCCACCCTGAATTGGTGCGTGGCCTTTTCGAGCTGGAAGTTCCAGAAGTTGCCGATGAAACCGTAGAAATGATTGCTATCGCCCGCGAGGCGGGTCACCGCTCCAAGGTGGCGGTTGTGGGCCACGCGAAGGGCCTGAACGCGAAGGGCGCTTGCATCGGGCCCCGCGGCCAGCGCGTCAACAACATCATGCGTCAGCTCGGCGGTGAGAAGATTGACATCATTGACTTCAGTGAGGACCCCACGGTCTATGTGGGCAATGCGCTAGCCCCCTCAAAGGTGGTTAAGGTCACCGTCGTGGACAACGAGGCACAGGTCGCCCGTGTGGTAGTGCCGGATTACCAGCTCTCCCTGGCCATTGGTAAAGAGGGGCAAAATGCCCGACTAGCTGCTCGTTTGACCGGTTGGAAGATTGATATTCACTCGGACGCTGACGCTAATTAAGGATCTGCGCGGTTGTAGCGTAGTCTAGTAAATGGCCCAGTTGCAGAATGGGGCATAGTGGCGACGCGAAAAGTAAGGAGTTGAATGTCTGAGAGGCTAAGACTCCGGACCTGCATCGCTACTCGCCGCCGCCTGCCAGATACGGACTTGCTACGGGTGGTTATCGACCGAGATGATCCGCATGGCCGCCGTCTGGTAGCAGATCCCCAGCGCCGGCTTCCCGGTCGTGGGGCGTGGATTAGCCCCACCCTTTCTGCACTCGAGCTGGCGGAGCGCAAACGTGCTTTCAAGCGCGCGCTTCGCACGTCCGCACCCGTGGACACAGGTCAGGTACGTCAATACTTGGAAGCGCAGAGCGGACAAGTAACTAAGGCGGAAGACACCGCGTTAGATTCGTACAAACCAGAGTTACAAAGGAAGACCGAACACTGATGAGCGCACAACGATGAAGCATCAGCGATGAACGTCCAACAAACCTAACTAGGGGTCAGGCCAGTTTCCGTGGCCTTGGCTCCTAGTCGATACCAAGAGGAGACAAGTGCCCGGAAAGCTACGTGTTCACGAGCTAGCAAAGCAGCTCGGAGTAACCAGCAAGGAACTGCTCGCCACCCTGAAAGAACAGGGTGAGTTTGTAAAGACTGCTTCTTCCACCATCGAACCGCCGGTGGTTAAGAAGATGCGAGCTCATTATGAAGCACAGTCCGGTGGAGATGAGTCCGCCGAGAAGAAGCAAGACAAAAAGCCTGCCAAGGGTGCTGCTAAGAGCACTGCCAAGGCAAGTGCTCCTAAGCCAGGGGCGCAGTCCGCTGCGGCCAAGCCCGGGGCAAAGGCTGCCGCACCGAAGCCAGGCGCACAGGCTCCGAAGCCGGGGGCCAAGCCTGCCGCACCAAAGCCAGGTCAGGGCGCTCCTAAGCCCGGCGCACAGCCAGCTGCACCGAAGCCAGGCGCACAGGCTCCGAAGCCGGGGGCCAAGTCTGCCGCACCAAAACCCGGCCAGGGCGCGCCTAAGCCCGGCCAGGCTGGTGGCAAGAAGACGGGCGAGCGCCCGACCCCAGGCAATTCCATGCCTCGCCCGATGCCGAAGCCAGGCGGTACCCGCCGCGTAGCCAATAACCCGTTCTCCACGGGCGGCGGCGATAACCGGCCGGGCCCACGTCCAGGCGGCTCTAAGGGCCCGCGTGGCGGTAACAAGCCTGATAACCGCGGCAAGCGCGGCGGCCAAAACGAGGGCGGAAATAACCGCCAGGGCGGCAATAGCCAGGGTGGCGGCGGTCGTCGTCCATCCCCAGCGATGATGCCTTCCCATCCGAATCCTGCATCGATGCCGTCTAAGGCACCGAGCGGTGGTGGACGCGGTGGCCGTGGCCGTGGTGGTCACGGAGGACCAGGCGGCGGTCGGCCAGGTGGCGGCCGTCCAGGCGGTTTCCGTGGCGGCGGACGCGGCGGACGTCGCGGTGGCACCGCAGGTGCATTCGGCCGTCCAGGTGGCGCTCCACGCAAGGGCAAGAAGTCTAAGCGTCAGAAGCGTCATGAGTACGAAGAGCAGCAGAAGCATGTCGTAGGCGGCGTGCGCTTGCCAGATGGCAAGGGCAAGACCGTCCGCCTGCGTCGTGGCGCTTCCCTTTCGGACTTCGCTGAGAAGATCGGTGCGGATCCAGCAGCACTGGTGCAGGCGCTGTTTAACCTTGGCGAAATGGTGACGGCGACCGCTTCGGTATCGGAAGATACGCTGCAGCTGCTCGGCTCTGAGATTAACTACAACGTCGAGGTCGTCTCCCCTGAGGATGAGGACCGCGAGCTCCTCGAATCCTTCGACCTGCAGTTCGGTGAGGACGAAGGCGGCGAGGAAGCGCTGGAGAATCGTCCTCCAGTCGTCTCCGTCATGGGTCACGTTGACCACGGTAAGACCCGCCTGCTGGACGCCATCCGCAAGACCAACGAGGGCGCCCGCGAGGAAGGCGGCATCACCCAGGGCATTGGTGCATACCAGACCACGGTAGACGTGGACGGCGAACGCACCATTACCTTCCTGGATACCCCGGGTCACGAGGCCTTTACCGCCATGCGTGCTCGTGGTGCTAAGTCCACCGATTTGGCTATCCTCGTGGTTGCTGCCGATGACGGCGTCATGCCACAGACCGTGGAGGCCATCAACCACGCCAAGGCTGCGGATATTCCGGTAGTCGTGGCGGTCAACAAGGTGGATAAGCCGGAAGCGCAGCCGGACAAGATCCGTGGCCAGCTCACCGAATACGGTTTGGTTCCGGAGGAATACGGTGGCGACACCATGTTCGTGGACATCTCCGCGAAGCAGGGTAAGAACATCGATCAGCTGCTCGAGTCCGTCATCCTGACCGCGGATGCGGCCTTGGAGCTGACCGCTAACCCAGATATGGACGCACAGGGTGTGGCAATTGAGGCACACCTCGACCGCGGCCGTGGTCCGGTTGCTACCGTCATTGTCCAGCGCGGTACCTTGCACGTGGGCGATTCCATCGTCGTGGGCGATGCACACGGCCGTGTGCGCCGCATGCTCGATGAATTCGGCGGCGACGTCGAAGAGGCCGGTCCATCCCGCCCGGTTCAGGTCCAAGGCCTGTCTGGTGTGCCTGGCGCTGGCGATAACCTGCTCGTGGTGGAAGACGACCGCGTTGCCCGCCAGATTGCCAATCAGCGTGACGCCCGCAAGCGCTCTGCCCTGCAGGCCAAGCAGCGCAAGCGCGTCTCCTTGGAGGATCTGGACAAGGTATTGCAGGAGACTTCGACCCTCAACCTCATCCTCAAGGGCGACAATGCCGGTTCCGTCGAGGCACTGGAAGACGCCTTGCTGGATATCAAGACCGAGGACGAAGTCGAGCTCAACATCATCGACCGTGGTGTGGGCGCTGTGACCGAGACCAACGTCTCCCTGGCTGCGGCTTCCGACGCCGTTATCATTGCCTTCAACACTCGTGCGGAAGGCAAGGCGACGGAGATGGCCACCCAAGAGGGCGTGGATATTCGTTACTACACGATCATCTACAAGGCCATCGAAGAGGTCGAGGCTGCGCTTAAGGGCATGCTCAAGCCGATTTACGAGGAACGCGACACCGGCGCGGCCGAGATCCGTGCCCTGTTTAAGTCCTCCGCAGTGGGTACCATCGCCGGCTGCATGGTCACCGAGGGCAAGGTTGTCCGCAACGGCAAGGTTCGCTTGCTGCGCGATAACAACGTCATCACTGCCGACGCCAAGATTGAGTCCCTGCGTCACGAGAAGGACGACGCAACCGAGATCAAGGCCGGCTATGAGTGCGGTATGGTGCTCTCTTACCCGGATATCCAGGTAGGCGACATCATCCAGGCCTACGAAGAGGTCGAGGTTCCGCGCGACTAAATGACGCCGCCGCAAGGCCCACTTCTACACTCACCGTCTCTCCACTGAATGTGCTTCCAGCACACAGGTGGGGAGGATTGGGGAGAGTGGAAGTGGGCCTTTTGCTTTAGCAGCTTGTTTATAGCGATGATTTTGCATGGCCCACTTCGTACCTGTGCAAGCGGTACGGGTTTTCATTGTCCGGTATTGCGCACTAAACTGGTGGTTTCTATACCGGTTGGCGGTAATTTTAAAGATGGATTCTTTTTGAGCTGGGAGGTTCACATGGTTGATCACGCACGCGCAGCGCGTATGGCCAAGCGCATTCAGGAAATCGTGGCAAGCGCCATCGAACGCCAGATTAAGGATCGCCGCCTTGAGCTGGTGACCATCACGGATACTCGAGTCACAGGCGACCTGCACGATGCCACCGTTTTTTATACCGTGCGCGGAAAAGACATTGACTCCGAGCCGGATTTCCAGCAAGCAGAAGAAGCTCTCAAGCGCGCTAAGGGGCAGCTGCGCAAGATTGTAGGAGATCAACTCTCCGTGCGCTTTACCCCGACGCTGACCTTCGAGGTCGATACCGTCCCAGAAGCTTCAGCTCATATGGAAGAACTATTAGCTCGTGCCCGTGCCCGCGACGAGGAGTTGGCGAAGCTGAAGGAAAACGCCCAGCCCGCAGGGGACGCAAACCCATATAAGACCTCCGATGAAGACGAGGCTTAAGTGACTAAAAAGCAATACCAGCCGGCCGTTGCTGCCCTGCAGGATGCCCACAGCATCTGCATTGTCACGCATCTGCGGCCGGACGCCGATGCTATCGGTTCTGCTGCGGCGTTGCTGCTCGCGTTGCGGCAACAGGGCAAAGACGTGTGCGCCGTCGTGGGCCAAGATCGGGAAATCTCCCGGAACTTATACACCATTCCCGGTGCCGAGGACGTCATCGTCAGCCGCGAACTGCCCGAAGGCTACGACCTTTATGTCACCGTTGATTGTGGTTCCTTGGACCGGACGGGATTTTTTGCAGACCACATTGAGCAGCTAGCCCAGCAAGGCCGGGTTCTGTGCATTGACCACCATTCTTCTAATCCAGGATTCGGTGCCATCAATGTGGTGGATACCGAATGTGAATCCACCACCGTGGTCTTGCTGAGCATCCTGGATTCTCTAGAAATTCAAGTTGACCGTCATATCGCGCACTGCCTTTATGCTGGTTTGATGACTGATACCGGCAGCTTCCGCTGGGGTAGGCCGGCAATGCACGATATTGCCACCCGCCTTATGCATTATGATCTCGATACCAAGCAGATCGCCGCTGACCTCTTGGATTCCAACACACCGGACGATCTACAGATGATTGGTAGGGTACTGGCTGGTCTGCGTATTGAGGAAGCAGGGGAGCACACCCTAGGCATCCTTGTCGCGCGAAGGGATGATATCCACGGCCACTCAGATTCGGCCGTGGAGTCACTGGTGGAATTCGTCCGTGCGCTAGAAGGAACCACCATAGGCGTGGTGTTTAAAGAGCAAGCTCCGGAGGTATGGGCGGTATCCCTGCGTTCCTCTAGGATTGATTGCTCCTCCGTTGCGCTTAACTTTGGCGGCGGCGGGCATGTTCCAGCCGCAGGGTATACCGCTCACGGAGCTCCAGAAGAAATCATTAAGGAATTGGTGGCCGCTATTCAATGAGTACAGGGCAGACGGATGGATTGAACACCCAGGATCGCTCCACCGCCGGCACAGTAACCGCACGCGAGGTCTTTGGCCTCGCGTTTCCTGCGCTTGGCGTGCTAGCGGCGATGCCACTCTATCTTCTGTTGGATACCGCGGTGGTCGGCCGCCTTGGCGCGCAAGAGCTAGCTTCTCTGGCCGCAGCGACCACGATTCACTCCGTGGTGACTACGCAGTTGACATTTTTGTCCTACGGCACGACCGCTCGCTCTGCTCGCCTCTTTGGCTCCGGAAAACGCGAGGCTGCGGTTGCTGAGGGCGTACAAGCTACCTATGTGGCCTTGGGAGTAGGCGGGCTTCTCGCGGTTATCATGTGGATTTTCGGCGGCGTATTTGCTCGTGCTTTAACTGGTGATCCCGCCACGGCTGCCGGAACGGCGTTGTGGCTGCGCATCGCGGCACTTGCCATTCCCGTTACATTGGTGGAAATGGCTGGCAACGGGTGGATGCGCGGAGTCCAAGATACAAAGAAACCGCTGTATTTCACCTTGGCTGGCATGATTCCCGGCGCGATTGCAGTGCCCATCTTTGTCCATTTCTGGGGGCTGGCCGGCTCCGCTATAGCCACGGTACTGGGGATGAGCATTATTGCTGCGCTATTTGTCCGCGAATTACACAAGGAACATACCGGCTCCTGGCACATTCAATGGCATGTAATACGGGAGCAGTTGATTTTGGGCCGCGATCTTATTCTGCGCTCGGCTAGCTTCCAGGTGGCCTTCCTCACCGCCACGGCCGTGGTCTCCCGGGTGGGTACCGCTTCTCTGGCCGGTCACCAGATCATGATGCAGTTGTGGAACTTTATGTCCCTCATCTTGGATTCTTTGGCCATTGCCGCACAATCTTTGACGGGAGCGGCCCTAGGCGCTGGCTCTGCTAAGCATGCACGCGGTGTAGGCAGCAAGGTCGTGTTGTACTCTACGATTTTTTCGGGACTGCTGGCCGCCGTTTTCGCTGCCGGCGCGGGAATTATTCCACGCATCTTTACCTCCGCTCCGGAGGTACTCGATGCCATTGGCCAGCCGTGGTGGATCTTGGTAGCCATGGTCATTGGCGGTGGCGTAGTCTTCGCGCTCGATGGTGTCCTGCTGGGCGCCGGCGATGCTGCGTTCTTGCGCACTTTGACCATTTCTTCGGTCTTGGTGGGATTTTTGCCAGGCGTCATCTTGGCGCATTTTATGGGCACAGGGTTGACTGGCGTGTGGTGCGGCCTTGCTGCATTCATTGCTTTCCGTATGGTGGGCGTGGTCTACCGGTTCCGATCCATGAAATGGGCCGTAGTACAAGAGAACTAGCTGCGCTAAAGTGGGCGTATTGATATTCGCGGGTGATGCACGTCTCCGTGCAGTGCGCAGTTGTTTGGAAGGCAGGTAGAACCTATGCCAACAGTGTGGGCGGTTTCTGACCTGCATGGTGCGGTAAGCGCCAATAGTGAGCGCATTGCTCAGCTCACGCCGCCAGATCCCGCGGATTGGCTCATCGTGGCTGGAGACGTAGCAGAGCGCACCGATCTCATCATTCGAATTCTGCGGCAGCTCAAAGACCGCTATGCCAGAGTCATCTGGGTGCCTGGCAATCATGAACTTTTCTCGCGCTCACAAGAGCAATATCAAGGCCGAGACAAATACACGCACCTGGTAGATAGGTGTAGGGAAATCGGAGTTATCACTCCCGAAGACCCGTATCCGGTATTCCACGGGACTACTATCGTGCCGCTTTTTACGTTGTATGACTATAGCTTCCGTCCACATGGTCTTAGCGTGGACCAAGCTATTGCAGCGGCACGTGCAAAGCAACTGATGATGACGGATGAGTTCGCCATTGCCCCCTATGTAGACATTCGGGCGTGGTGCTGGGATAGATTGGCCTATTCCATTAAACGTCTTTCCCGCGTGAATGGTCCTACGGTGCTGGTCAACCATTGGCCGTTGGTGCAAGAGCCGACGATGCTGTTGCGCTTTCCCGAGATTGCCTTATGGTGCGGAACGCGGCATACACGGTCGTGGCCGCGCCGCTATAACGCCGAATCCGTAATCTATGGACACTTGCACATGTCCTCCCGCATCAATGTGGACGGCGTGGACCACATAGAGACATCGTTGGGGTATCCCCGAGAGTGGCAGGGCCGCGAGACCGCCCAGGCGTGGCCCTATCCGGTACTGCGTTCCTTTGCGGAGGAGGGGACACCATGATGTATCCAGAGCTATTTCCTGACAGTGCGCGATATTGCTATGTGCGCACGGATTCGAGTTACGCGGATTTGGCGAACTTTGAAGACCTTGAGGCTGAAGAAAAGTCTCTCGTTTCTCAGGCAGTTGATGCGCGCAAGGCCGAGTTCGGCGATGCTAGGTGGTGCGCGCACCGAGCCTTGCAGGAATTGGGTGCTAACCCGGCGACGCCGATTTTGCGCGGCGAGCGGGGCATGCCGCTATGGCCAGAAGGCTTTATCGGATCGATGACGCATACTGAGGGAATGCGGGCCGCGGTGGTTGCTCCAACCTCCGCCCTAAAATCTGTGGGCTTGGACGCAGAACCCGCCGAGCCGCTGCCGGATCATGTTCTTGCCATGATTGCCCGAGCCGGGGAGATGCCGCAGCTCTTGCGGCTAAGTAAGGCGGGGATTAACTGCGCAGACCGATTGCTCTTTTGCGCCAAGGAAGCCACGTATAAATCGTGGTTTCCCATGACCTTCCGCTGGCTCGACTTTGATCAAGCTGAAATTGATCTGCGCGAGGATGGCACGCTCATTTCCTATATTTTGGCCCGGCCCACTCCGGTGCCGTTTATCACTGGGCGCTGGGTGATTCGAGATGGCTACGTCATCGTGTCCACATCGGTTCCGGCCCTAGACTTTAGCCATTAAAGGGTAGAAGGCCGTGCGACAAACACGGTGGCTAGGCGCTTGCCCTTTTCCTTGATGAGCGCGACCGCCTGACCATTGGGAGCCACGGCAGCATGCACGCCTTTAAGCCCGCGGGGTTCGAGCCATTTGCCCATAGCTAGAGCCGCCGCCTCATCCTCGGTGACGGATAGAACCGGGAAGCAGCGAGCCAAGGCTTCGTCCAAGCTCAAGGAAAGGCGCGGGGAATCGGCAAGGTCGTCGAGCGAGAGGGCGTCGGCAAGCGTAAAAGGGCCCACCTTTGTGCGGCGCAAAGCAGTAAGGTGCCCGCCTACCTGAAGCGCCTCGCCCAAATCACGGGCCAGGGAGCGGATATAGGTGCCAGAGGAGCAATCTACCGTGACATCTAAGTCGATATAGTCGCCCTCGCGGCGCTGTGCGAGAACGTCGAATGTATCCACCGTTACCGGACGCGCGGGAATGTCTACCTCGTGGCCCTCGCGTACGAGCTCATGGGCGCGGCGGCCATTAATCTTAATGGCTGATACGGCCGCGGGCTTTTGCATGATATCGCCAGTGAGCTTGGTAATTTCAGCGTCAATTGCAGGGCGGTCAACGCCTGCAGCGCTAGCGCCCCAGGAGTATTCCCCCTCGGCGTCATCGGTGGTGGTGGCGGCGCCGAGCCGGATAGTGGCGTCGTAGGACTTAGTGGAGGCAACCATGTGGGCCAAGAACTTGGTGCCCCGCTCCAGGCCAAGGACAAGCACGCCGGTGGCCATGGGATCCAAGGTGCCGGCATGGCCCACCTTTTTGGTGTGAAAATACCTGCGTAGGCGGCCGACAACATCGTGGGAGGTCATACCGGCGGGTTTGTCTACGATGACGAGTCCGGAGTTTGCGAGCGCATCAGTCATAGCCTCTAAGTCTATGCTCTACGATGGTCTGCGTGGATATTTGGTATGGAATCGATGACATCCCTGCGGAATTAGGCCCAACGTCAGTAACAATCGGCGTTTTTGACGGCCTACACCGCGGCCATCAGCAGCTTATCTCCGCCTGTGTGGAGCACGCTCGCGCCAATGGCGAGCGCCCTGTCATGGTGACCTTTGACCCGCACCCGGTGTCGGTATTCTTGCCGGAGCGTGCCCCACTGGCAGTACTCAGCTTTGAGCGCCGGCTGGAATTGGCCGAAGAGCTAGGCATTGATGCCGTGCTTGTCATCGACTTCACCAAAGACCTAGCCGGCGTGGAGCCGCGGCCCTACGTGGAAGAACTGTTGGTGGGAAAGCTCAATGCGCAGCACATAGTGGTGGGGGAGAACTTCACCTTTGGCGCTGGCGCCACCGGAACCGCCCGGGCCATGCAAGATTTTGGTGCCGAGTTTGGCTTTAGCGTAGATATCGTCCCGTTGCTGGATGATGCCGGCGTGCGGATTTGTTCTACCCATATTCGCGAGTGTCTTGCGAACGGGGACATTGAATCCGCTAATTGGGCGCTCGGCCGCCATTTCACCGTGACTGGGCCCGTGGTACGCGGCGCGGGTCGGGGAGGAAAGGAACTGGGATTTCCTACGGCCAATCAGTACTTCCCGGATACGGTGGCCATCCCGGCCGATGGTGTTTATGCAGGGTGGTTTATTGTTCACTCTGACGCTTCCATAGACGGCGACATGCGCCCTGGCGTGGCCTACGCGGCTGCTATTTCCGTGGGCACCAACCCCACTTTTGGTGACGAGGAGCGCTCCATCGAGTCCTTCGTGCTCGACCGCGATGCGGATCTGTATGGATATGAGGCCACGGTGCATTTCGTCGGTCACCTTCGCGATATGGTGAAATTTAATTCCGTGGATGAGCTGCTAGAGGCCATGGCCAATGACGTAGCCAAGGCGCGCCAGGTGCTTGCCGCCGATGCTAAGGCACAAGGCTGGACTGCCAAAGACTATTTCCTACGGGAGAAATAAATGAAGGCCATTCTCGATCTCGATACCGGCATTGATGATGCCTTGGCGCTGGCGTATGCCATAGCCCATCCAGACTTGGAGCTAATCGGTGTGACCTGTACGTACGGCAACGTGACTGTGCCCTTGGCCGTGCGCAATACACTTGCCCTCCTGGAGCTGCTGGGTAAAGGCGATATTCCGGTTTTTGCCGGCCCCAGCCCGGATGGCTTTCGGCCGAGCGAGATTTCTTCTTTTATCCATGGCCGCAACGGCGTAGGCGAGGTCCTCCTGCCGCCGGCAACCGGGCAGGTCCAGTCTCAACCCGCGGCAGAATTCCTCATCCAAGCCGTCCATGAGCATGGCGCTGATTTGGTCATTATTCCTACCGGTCCTTCCACCACGATTGCGGCCGCAATGCGCCAAGACCCCAGTTTTGCCGCGAACGCGCACCTGGTGATGATGGGCGGGGCGCTCACAGTACCTGGAAATGTCACCCCGTGGTCTGAGGCTAATATTTCCCAGGATCCGGAGGCTACCGATTACCTATTCCGCCATGCCGGCGATATCACCATGGTGGGCCTGGATGTCACTTTGCGCACGTTGTTGACTGCGGAGGAATCCGCTCGTTGGCGCGCTTCGGGTACCCGTGCCGGCCGCATCTTCGCGGATATGGTCGATTATTATATTGGTGCCTATGCCACTACGTCGCCGTATTTGGGCGGTTGCGGCCTGCACGATCCACTGGCCGTGGCGGTGGCGGCAGATGCCTCGCTTGTCGACGTCCTTTCGATAAACCTCAAGACCGATACCACCGGCCCTACCCGCGGTCGGACAATCGCAGACGAAACCCGGCTTTCGACACCGGCAACCGCGAAAGTAGCTGTGGGTGTAGATAGCGAGCGCTTTGTGCGGGAGTTTGTAGAACTACTGGAAACCCTCTTTAGCGAGCTCTAGCAAGCCAGACTTAAGGGGCAGGTGGTTTTGATTTTCTGTGTCCGAACGCTGTAAGGTGTTTCTTTGGCTTAGCGACTGCGGTTCACAGCAGTTGCGGCACGTACAAGTCCCGCGCACCGCGCAGGCTTATGCGTCACGATAATGTGGACTGAAATAAAGGAGAAATACTCATGGCTTTGACCACTGAGAAGAAGGCTGAAATCCTCAAGGAGTACGGCCTGCACGAAACCGATACCGGTTCCCCCGAGGCACAGGTTGCCCTGCTGACCTCCCGCATCAATACCTTGACCGAGCACCTGAAGTTCCACAAGCACGATCACCACTCCCGTCGTGGTCTGTTGCTGATGGTTGGTCGCCGTCGTGGCCTGCTGAAGTACCTGGCTGAGAACAATGTCGATCGCTACCGTGATCTGATCTCTCGCCTGGGCCTGCGTCGTTAATTTCGGCTCAGCTTTGGCCCTCTCGCCCCGCCCTTAGGCGGGGCTTTTTGTGGTTTTTCTGTTAGAATTTGACAGCGTTGTCGTAGACAAAATTGACCAGGCGGCACCGACGATCGCCTAAACCACTCAAGGAGACATTTTTTAATGAGCGTTCAGAACTCCGTCGAGTTCAACATTGACGAGGACTTTGGCATTACCGAAGCCATTGCCACGCTAGACAATGGTGACTTTGGTACCCGCACGTTGCGCTTTGAAACCGGCCAGCTAGCCCGCCAGGCAGACGGCTCCGTGACCACCTACTTGGACGATGACACCATGTTGTTGGCCACCACCACCGCTTCTAACCAGCCGCGCGAGGGATTCGACTTCTTCCCCTTGACCGTTGACGTAGAAGAACGAATGTACGCCGCTGGCAAGATTCCGGGCTCCTTCTTCCGCCGAGAGGGACGCCCTTCCTCTGAGGCTATCCTGGCCTGCCGCCTCATCGACCGCCCGCTGCGCCCGACCTTTGTCAAGGGCCTGCGCAATGAGGTCCAGGTTGTCGTCACCGTCATGTCCCAGGATCCGGAAGAGTACTACGACGTCGTTGCCATCAACGGCGCTTCCGCCGCTACCCAGCTGTCTGGCTTGCCCGTCTCTGGTGCTGTAGGCGGCGTCCGCATGGCTCTTATCGCCGACGATAAGCACCCGGAAGGCCAGTGGGTGGCTTTCCCGAACCACGAGCAGCACGAGCGCGCGCTCTTTGAGATGGTTGTTGCCGGCCGCATGGTAAAGAAGGGCCGCAAGGACGACGTGGCCATCATGATGGTCGAGGCCGGTGCCGGCACCAACGTTGCAGAGCGCATTGCTGAAGGCGCCCCTGCGCCGCAGGAAGCAACCGTCGCTGCAGGCCTGGAAGCAGCCAAGCCATTCATTAAGACCCTGTGTGAGGCCCAGAACGGTCTGGCGGAGCGTACCGCCAAGGAAACTCAGGAATTCCCCCTCTTCCCAGCCTATAGTGATGACGTCTTCGAAGCTGTGGAAAGCGCTGCTACCAAGAAGCTAGAGAAGCTGCTGACTATTCCGGGCAAGCAGGAACGCGACGATGCTACCAATGAATACATGGAGCAGGTCGAAGAAAAGCTCTTGGACCAGTTCGAAGATTTGGATGAGGACAACGCCTCGAAGCAGATCCGTGGCGCGTATAACGCCCTGATGAAGCAGATCGTGCGCCAGAAGATCCTCTCTGAGGGCTTCCGCATTGATGGCCGCGGCGTTACCGATATCCGTGACCTTTCCGTTGAGGTGGATTTGGTGCCACGCGCTCACGGTTCGTCCTTGTTTGAGCGCGGAGAAACTCAGATTTTGGGCGTTACCACGCTAGACATGCTCAAGATGGAGCAGCAGATCGATTCCCTGACCCCAGTGGAATCCAAGCGTTATATGCACCACTACAATTTCCCGCCATACTCCACAGGTGAAACCGGCCGTGTAGGTTCCCCGAAGCGCCGCGAGATTGGTCACGGTGCACTAGCCGAGCGCGCCCTGCTTCCGGTCATCCCCTCCCGCGAGGACTTCCCATACGCCATCCGTCAGGTCTCTGAGGCCTTGGGCTCCAACGGCTCTACCTCCATGGGTTCCGTATGCGCCTCTACCTTGTCCCTCTACAACGCCGGTGTTCCGCTGAAGGCACCCGTAGCCGGCATCGCAATGGGCTTGGTTTCCGGTGAGGTCAACGGTAAGGAGAAGTTCGTCGCCCTGACCGATATCCTCGGTGCCGAGGACGCCTTTGGCGATATGGACTTCAAGGTCGCAGGTACTTCCGAGTACATCACCGCCCTGCAGCTAGACACCAAACTGGATGGTATCCCGTCTAAGGTCTTGGCTCAGGCATTGGAGCAAGCTCGTGATGCCCGCTCTACCATCCTGGAAACCATGGCTGAGGTCATCGATACGCCGGATGAGATGTCTGGCCTCGCCCCGAAGATCACCTCTGTGAAGATCCCGGTCAATAAGATTGGTGAGCTCATTGGGCCAAAGGGCAAGACCATCAACCAGATCACCGAGGAGACCGGCGCAGATGTCTCCATCGAAGATGACGGAACCGTCTATGTTTCCGCTGCTACCGGTGAAGCTGCAGATGCTGCCATCGAAAAGGTCAATTCCATTGCTAACCCGCAGCTGCCGAAGGTAGGAGAGCGCTTCCTAGGCACCGTGGTAAAGACCGTTCCGTTCGGCGCATTCGTTTCCCTGACCCCGGGTCGCGACGGCCTGATTCACATTTCCAACCTGGGTGGCGATGAGCGCATCGAAAAGGTAGAAGATGTCATCAACGTTGGCGATAAGGTTCAGGTAGAAATCGCTGACATCGATAACCGCGGCAAGATTTCCCTGGTTCCGGTTGAGGATTAATCCTCAAGCCTAAAAGGCCCTGAGCTCCAGTTCACCCACTGGAAGTCAGGGCCTTTCTTGATGTTTGCGTACCCCGAGCGGTGATGTCAGAACTTTAATTCTGGAAATCAATCACCACGCGCGATGGTTCTTGCAGAAAAGTCACCGAGTAGGGAGTCTTTTTCTTAAGGCCGATAATGAGCTGGGTTTGTGCCTCAAATGTGGTGGTGTAGTTGATTTCGCTCACCACCCCGGCACCCAGAGTAGTGCCTGGGGACATGTATTTTTCCTTGAGCTCAGGGGTTGAAGGCCATGGCGTTCCCTCAATGCCTAGGTTTAGAAAGGTAGTGCCCTGAACCTCAACTGGCTTGCCGGATGCCTGTTGGGCAGGGGCATCGGTATAGGAGGTAAACCACCCCGGTTCACCTTCGCCCTCCAAGTCGATAACAACGCGCGTAAACCCATCATGAGCTCCCACTCGCACACCCGTGGGGATGAGGTTTCCAAGTCCTTCCGGCATATGTTGATGGTCCTCGAGCGAGGCTGTGCCCATGCCCGCAAACGCAACTGGGGACGCGACTTGTGGGATTGATTGCTGGCCAGCATCCGCCGCTGAGGTGCTTTGCGGGGCGGAAGTAGTAGGTGGGGTGGTGCTGGCTGCGGCCTCAGCCGTGTCGACAGTTGACTGAACCTCGCTAAGTGCCGGTGAGCTTTGCTGCGTGGAGTCCTCTGCGGAACAAGCGGCAAGCGCTAATGCGCATCCTGCGCTGGTGGCTAGGGCGAGAGTGCGAGAGAAAATTGAACGAGACAAGTTCATCACTTCCTTGGTGCTTACCGTGCTATAAACCCCATCCTACTGAGGCTGATGGGGCAGGGGTTAGAAAGTGATGCAATTGTTAAACGTCCTAAGAGGCACGTTGCGGAAGCGGGAAGTAGGCCTACTTCTTTAACTGTACGAGCTGAATAAGGTTTCCCACGGTGTCATCAAAAGCGGCAATGATGGAGGGGCCAACATCGGTGGGCTCCATGGTAAAGTGCACGCCCTTGTCGCTGAGCTCCTTGTATTCGCTTTCTATGTCCGTGGAGAGAAATTGGGTGACCGGAATTCCATCGGCCTTTAGCGCCGCGGCATAGTCTTTTGCTGCGGGGTGGCCTTTCGGCTCGAGAAGTAGCTCGGTGTCTCCCTCGCCATCGGCATTGGTGACGGTAAGCCAGCGGAAATCGCCGTGGGTAACGTCATCCTTAACGCGGAATCCTAGCGTGTTGACATAGAAATCGTGAGCGCGTGCAACGTCATCTACGGGAACGGAAGCGATATATCTGCATGCAGGCCATCCTAGTGATGAAGCTCGGGCACCGTTTAGGAGAACACGTTCTTTGCAGCAGGCGAGGAATTGCGCAGCTATCATGCGCGTTAGGATGGGGAGAAAAGTATTAACGATGTGGCTGAAATAAGGAGAACACACCATGGCTATCAAGGTTGGCGTACTAGGTGCTCACGGGCGCGTGGGTCAGGCAATCGTCGAAGGTGTAAACGCAGAAGATGATCTAGAGCTGGTGGCAGAAATCAACCGCGGTGATGATTTGCAGCAGCTTGTCGACGCCCACGCGGAGGTCATCGTGGACTTTACTCAGCCGGACTCCGTCATGGGAAACTTGGAATTCTGCATTGCCCAAGGCATTCACTGTGTGGTGGGGACCACTGGCTTTGATAAGGAACGCTTGGCGCAGGTAGAGGAGTGGACTAAGCAAGACGGTGCTGGCAATGTCCTGATTGCGCCGAATTTTGCCATCTCCGCTGTGCTCACCATGGTGTTGGCAAAGCAGGCCGCTAAGTTCTTTGAAACCGCAGAGGTCATTGAATTCCACCACCCGACAAAGCTGGATGCGCCGTCCGGTACCGCCATACATACCGCTGAAGGGATTGCAGCCGCTCGCAAGGAGGCAGGCTTAGGCGAGATGCCGGATGCCACGGAAAAGCAACTGGACGGTGCACGCGGAGCCAATGTCGATGGCATTCCGGTACACGCGGTACGCACTCGCGGCATGGTCGCACACGAAGAGGTTATTTTCGGTGCCCAAGGTCAGTCTCTGACTATTCGCCAAGATTCTTATGACCGTGCGTCCTTTACCCCGGGCGTACTGGTGGGCGTGCGCCAGATTGCGCAACACCCAGGTTTGGTCGTCGGCCTAGATAAGTACTTGGGGCTTTAAGCTATGGCTAAAGCAAGTGAGCTAGACATTCAGCTCATTGCCGCAACGCAATTTCACGCCCCGCGCACTGTGGACTGGACTGCGGATGATTCGGCCTCAGATGGGGAAGCTCTAGTCGAGTTTGCTGGAAGAGCGTGCTACGAGTCTTTTGACAAACCCAACCCTCGCACGGCAACGAATGAAGCCTATCTGCACCACATCATGGAGGTAGGTCATACCGCATTGCTTGAGCATGCCACAGCAACGATGTACATCGCGGGGCTGTCGCGTTCGGCAAGCCATGAGCTTGTACGCCACCGGCACTTTTCCTTCTCGCAGCTTTCCCAGCGCTTTGTCCACCCAGATGAAACTGAAGTGGTTTTGCCTAAATTGGTGGCCGAAGACGAGCAGCTTAGCCGGTTGGTCATGCAGGCTGTAGATGAAACTCGCTTTGTCTATGACGAGCTGCTTAGCGCGCTCGAAGAGAAACTGGATGAGCCTAATGCACTCCTGCGTAAAAAGCAGGCTCGCCAGGCGGCCCGTGCCGTGCTTCCCAACGCAACAGAAACCCGCATCGTTGTCACCGGCAATTATCGCGCGTGGCGGCATTTTATCGGTGCACGTGCCGCGGAACAGGCCGATGAAGAGCTGCGCCACGTCGCGGTAGAGTGCTTGAAGTTGCTGCAGAGCAAGGCGCCGGTGCTCTTTAATGACTTCAATATCACCACGTTGGCTGATGGCACCCAGATGGCGGCAAGCCCCTACGCCTAACACGCGCGAGACCCCGATGCGGCTAATTGTTAGCCAAAAGGGTAATCTTGACGCCTATGAGCACAGGTATGACAGCAAAGACTGGCGTCGACACCTTTGGACGCATCGGCGTCGCCATGGTTACCCCGTTTGACCGTGACGGTGCGCTGGACGTTGCAGCAGGTCGTCGCCTAGCGGCTCATCTCGTAGACAATGGCGTTGATTCGCTCATCCTAGGTGGAACCACGGGCGAATCACCGACCACGTCGGTTGAAGAGAAGCTGGAGCTGCTCAAAGCCGTAAAGGAAGAAGTCGGAGACCGCGCAAAGCTATGCGCCGGTGCCGGAACGAATGACACCGCAGCTTCCATCAAGTTGGCCAAGGCCACCGCGGATGCGGGGGCAGATAGCCTATTGGTGGTGACTCCGTACTACTCGAAGCCCTCCCAAAAGGGGGTTTATGAGCACTTCGCCGCAGTCGCGCAAGCCACGGATCTACCAATCTGTGTCTATGACATTCCTGGCCGCTCGGGCATCCCAGTGGCGCCGGATACCCTCCGCCGCCTTGCGGATTTGCCGAATATCCAAGCCGTGAAGGACGCCAAGGGCGACCTTCCTGCGGCCGCAGAACTGATCCAAGAAACCGGTCTGGCCTGGTATTCCGGTGATGATCCGATTAACCTGCCGTGGCTTTCCCTCGGCGCTTCTGGTTTCATCTCCGTCATCGGCCATGTTGTGCCGCGTGCCTTGGCAGAACTTTATGAAGCTTTCGACGCGAGCGATATGGCCCGCGCCCGAGAAATCAATACCACAACGCTCCTTCCGCTTACCCGGGCACAAGCACGGTTGGGCGGAGCGACGTTTGCAAAGGAAGCCCTGCGCCTGCAGGGCATCGAAGTTGGCGATACCCGTCTTCCTATTACCGCTGCGAGCGAGGAGGAACGCGAGGTACTTCGCCGTGATCTGGAACAATCTGGAGCCCTTTAAGAATGAATGAACCCCGTAACCGTTCCCGCAAGGTGACCCGCAAGGCGGGCCCACCGGCGGAAAACGAAACCGCCTCCAACGAGGCGGCTTCGCCAGTTTTCCAAGCCCCAGCTACTGATGCTGGCAATTCCGCACAGGATAAGCCGGCTAAGGGCGATAAGGACAACTCTGGCAAAAAGAATTCTTCCGATAACCACCATGATGGCGGCGGTAACAACCGCCGCTCCCGTTCCCGTGGTAGCCGCGGCCGTGGCCGTGGTGGTAACGGCAACGGCAATAACCATGGTGGAAATAATAACCATGGCGGCAACAACAAAAATGGCAACGGTAAGGGCCGCGGCCGCAATAACCGTGGTCGCCGCAACGTGCCCAAGTCGATGCAGGGTGCGGATCTAACCAAGCGTTTGCCAGAGCCACCAAAGCAGCCGAAGGATGCACTCCGCATTTATGCTTTGGGCGGAATCTCGGAGATCGGTCGCAATATGACCGTCTTCGAGTACGGTGATGACCTCCTCATCATTGACTGCGGTGTGCTCTTCCCGTCTTCCGGTGAGCCGGGCGTGGATCTTATCCTGCCTGACTTTGGCCCCATCGAGAAGAAGATCCACAAGGTCAAGGCCCTCGTCGTTACTCACGCGCACGAGGATCACATCGGAGCTATTCCGTGGCTGCTGAAGCTGCGCCCAGATATCCCTATTGTTGCTTCCCGCTTTACCATCGCGCTCATTGCCGCGAAGTGTAAGGAACATCGTCAGAAGCCGAAGTTCGTCGAGGTTAATGAAAAATCCGACGTGACTTATGGACCATTCCGGGTTCGCTTCTGGGCAGTTAACCACTCCGTACCGGACGCCTTGGGCATCATGTTGGGAACCCCAGCGGGCAATATCATCCATACCGGTGATATCAAGCTGGATCAGACCCCACTGGATAATCGTCCAACCGATCTGCCAGCCCTGTCTCGTTACGGTGATGAGGGCGTCGACCTCATGCTGTGTGATTCCACCAATGCCACCGTGCCTGGTGTATCTGCATCTGAGGGAGATATCCCCGCCAACTTTAAGCGTCTCGTTGCCGGCGCGAAGCAGCGCGTTATCTTGGCTTCCTTTGCATCCAACGTCTACCGCGTGCAGGCTGCCATCGACGCTGCCGTGGCAAATGGCCGCAAGGTGGCTTTCAACGGCCGTTCGATGATGCGCAACATGGAAATCGCGGAAAAGATGGGCTTTTTGAAGGTCCCTCGCGGCACCATTATCCCCATTGATGAGGCTGCCAAGATGGCTCCGCACAAGACCATGCTCATTACCACCGGTACGCAGGGTGAGCCAATGGCCGCTCTATCGCGCATGGCTCGTCGCGAGCACCGCCAAATTACCGTACGTGATGGCGATACCATCATCTTCTCCTCCTCGCTTATCCCGGGCAATGAGGAAGCGGTCTACGGCGTGATTAATATGCTGTCTCAGATTGGCGCCAACGTCATTACTAACCAAGACGTCAAGGTGCACGCCTCGGGCCACGGTTATGCCGGTGAGCTGCTATTCCTGTACAACGCAGCGCGCCCGCGCAACGCTATGCCGGTGCACGGCGAGTGGCGCCACCTTCGTGCCAATAAGGAGCTGGCCATTTCCACCGGTGTGGACCGCGATCGTACGGTGCTGGCACAAAACGGCGTCGTCGTGGATTTGCGCAAGGGCCGCGCCGAGGTCGTAGGCCAGATGCAGGTGGGCAACCTCTACGTCGATGGTGTGTCCATGGGCGATGTGGATGCCGATACCTTGGCCGACCGCACCAACCTGGGAACTGGTGGCGTGGTATCTATCACGTGCGTGATTGATAACCGCACCTCGCGCCTATTGGAGCACCCAACGGTATCTACCACAGGCTTTTCCGATGATGACCGCGGCATCGTGCCGGAGGTCGCAGAAATGGTAGAAAACACCATGAATGATCTCGCCGCCGAGGGCGAGAACGATACCTACCGCATGGTGCAGAAACTGCGCCGCAAGGTATCTAAACTTATGGATTCGAAGTACAAGCGCGAGCCGGTCATTCTGCCGACCATCGTGCCGACCAACTCCGGCCCATTGGTTACCGATGATGAAGACGTAGATGCTTCTCGTGAGTCCCTGTAAATAGCAGGGTTCTTCGTATAAAGGCAGACGCAGCCCCAGCATGCTAGCTAGCTCGGTATGCTGGGGCCTATGTCGTTTTGTTCTGCTGAGCGCGCCAAAATGGTCGCGCTATTTCATAAGCTTGGTCCTGATGCCCCTACTTTGTGCGAGGGTTGGACTACCCGTGACCTAGCCGTACATCTGTGGGTGCGGGAAAATCGCCCCGATGCAGCCGCTGGAATTTTTGTCAAGGCATTGTCCGGCCACCTTGAAAAGGAATCGCGCAAGGTTTCCGAACGCGACTTTGATGAGCTCGTTGATGACTGGGGGAGGGGACCGGCTACCTATAACCCCGTTCGTTTCGTGGATGCACAGCAAAACTTTGTAGAGCATTTTGTTCACCACGAGGACATTCGCCGGGCTAATGGCATGGGTCCGCGAGATTTCTCGGCACGAATCAAACAGCAGATGCATAGCTACCTGAAGCTCTTAGCTAAGGTGGCCCTGCGAAACTCGACTCGCCCGGTCATTATGCAGCCCGAAGGATTACCGCGCATTGTCGCCGCGGATAAGCACGGCGTAGCAGATAAGGGAGATGCCGTAGTCCGAGTATCGGGGGAGGTAGGCGAACTGATTCTGTGGTCCTTCGGACGTGACGCTGCCGAAGTCGCGCTCGAGGGAGATGCCAAAGCCGCCGTACGGTCAACTCTCTAGCCTTGAATGAGTACTATTATCGCAATCGTCGTGCGCCGTTGGGGTGTGACTTTAGATTATGCCCCTAGGCCTCGGGGGAAACGCGTGTGGCTAATGTGATTTATGGGGTGTCACGGTTAAGGTAGAGGCATGTCTGTCAAAAATGCCTCTTCGCGCGGGACGCGCCGAAAGACGAATCGTTCACGGCCATCTGGCCGCAGCCGGTCCGGTGCTGGCATGCCGGAAACCTTGGCTATGACGTCCTCGCATCGGCGTGCTGCAGCGACCTCACAGGAGCGCACTGGTAGTGCGTTCCGGGCCGTCGGCAAGGGCTTGGGCGCAGTGTTTGGTGCCACGGCGCGCGGCATGGGAAACATGGCGCGAGGTGTAAGCCATGGAATGGCCGGGCTGAAGCCGAGCGAAGACGTATATGACACCGAGGAGTACGAGACGACAAGGGAGCCGGAAGAAATTTCTGCACGCGGGGAGAATAAAAAGAAAAGCAAGGTTACTCGTGCCAATGATGAAGCAGCGGAAGAACACCCTTCGACCATGGAATTGGGTGAGTCGGAGTCGCGCGGCATTCAGGTGAAAAATCCCGATGCGGTGGCACTCGTGCTCATCGGTATTGCCATCGTGCTCGCGGCTACGGTCTGGTTCGGTGTCGCTGGCCAAGTAGGTGCCTGGGTGGGCAATATCGTGCGCTATGTCATTGGTGCGGGCGCATGGGTGCTGCCAGTGGCCTTAGTGGCTTTGGCCATTGCCTTGATGATGGATATCTCCGGCCCGGCGGGGCATTTTAAGCCGCGCATTGTGGGCGGAATTAGCGTCATTGTATTGGCCATGCTCAGCTTGATCCATATCTTTGCTGGCACCCCTGAACTTGGCTTTACCCCGGAAAGTGCCGGTGGCGCGGGCGGAGTAATCGGCTATGCCATTGGTGGCCTGTTGGAGACTGCCTTTACCTCCTTCGTTGCAGTGCCGTTGCTTTTCCTCGTCATTATCTACGGCGCCCTTTTGGTCACCGGAATCACCATCCGCGAGGCTTATGAGTTGGTGGCTGATGCCATCGCTGCAGCTTTCTCTCGCTTTGGCGGTGCGGATGAAGATTATTACGAAGACGAAGGCGATGACCTCTATGGACACGTCACCGGCGATATCGATGATATTGCGGAAGGGCGTGAGCGCAGCACCCGCCCGGCCCGACCTGCAGCCAAGCGCCGAACCTCTGAACGCGGTGGAAGCCTGCGCGCTTTCCGAGGCCGCACTGAAGGCCCCTCTCCGCGTGGTTCCTCTTATCCCACAGAGTCCCCCGCTGCGGCGGAGGAGGACGAAGCAACCCGTACCTTTAGCGCGCCAACGCGTGGCGGCTTTCAGTCCGTGTCCACTCCGGCGGAGAAGCCAGTTTCGCGCGATATTGAGGATACCGATGAGATTCCAGTCGTAGAAGGTCCTGCTGCGTCTTCGCCGGCCCAGCCAGACTCCGTAGACTCGGAGCCGACCCGCGTTCTGGGCACCGCTGGCCAGCGCTCCGCATTTGACTCTGCTCGCTCTGCTTCAGCAGCGGGTACCGCCGCCGGTTCCGCTGTGGGATCGGCTGCGGGGGCAGCCGCTGGCGCTGCGGGAGCTGTAGGGGCGGCACGTGGCGCAGCTAAGGCTGCAGGTGCCGGTGCTGCCGGAGCCGCTGGAGCCGCGGTAGCAGGTGCTGCCGCAGGTGCCGCTGGGTCCGCTGCACAAGGAGGCGCGGATGCAGTATCGTCCGCGCACGAGAAGGCTCGCCAGCTCTTCCGTGAACGTTCTGGACGCGATGCAACGACCGGCGCGCAGGTGGATAGCTCTCAACCGACGGCCGAACCAGGAGCGGGAACGGGTAGTGCCGGTGCGCCCGCGCCAGCTGAGGCGCCCGCCGCCGCGCCCGCCGCACAGTTTGGCAACGAGAATTACGCGGTTCCTTCTACGGATTTGTTGACTCCGGGAACCCCAGCCAAGGAGCGCACCGAGATTAATGACCGCATTATCGAGGCCATTACTGATGTCTTTGAAGAGTTCAAGGTGGATGCGCAAGTCACCGGTTTCAGCCGTGGTCCAACAGTGACCCGTTATGAAATCGAGCTGGGGCCAGGCGTCAAGGTATCCAAGATTACGAATTTGCAGTCCAATCTCGCCTACGCCGTAGCCACGGACAACCTGCGCTTGCTGACGC
Source organism: Corynebacterium sp. LaCa_205 (assembly GCF_057458085.1). Classification (NCBI taxonomy): domain Bacteria; kingdom Bacillati; phylum Actinomycetota; class Actinomycetes; order Mycobacteriales; family Corynebacteriaceae; genus Corynebacterium; species Corynebacterium sp. LaCa_205. The sequence continues at coordinate 1,453,309 of NZ_CP190931.1, read as the reverse complement.
CTATCCCCGGCAAGTCAGCTGTTGGCATTGAAGTTCCCAACCCAGACCGCGAGATGGTACACCTGCGTGAGGTGCTTGATGCGCCCAGCATGACTAGCTCTCCTGACCCGATGCTTATTGGATTGGGCAAGGATATCGAAGGCGAATACACCTCGTTCTCGGTACAAAAGATGCCGCACTTGCTGGTCGCCGGTGCTACCGGTTCCGGTAAGTCCGCTTTCGTCAACTCCATGTTGGTCTCGCTGCTAACCCGAGCCACCCCTGAGCAGGTTCGCCTCATCCTGGTGGACCCGAAGATGGTGGAACTTACCCCGTACGAGGGCATTCCGCACTTGATCACGCCCATCATTACCCAGCCGAAGAAGGCCGCAGCAGCCCTGCAGTGGCTGGTGGAGGAGATGGAGCAGCGCTACATGGATATGAAGGCTGCTCGCGTGCGCAAGATTGAGGACTATAACCGCAAGGTGGTCTCCGGCGAATACCAAGCACCGGCAGGCTCCGAGCGCGAGGTACGCCCGTACCCGTACATCGTCTGTGTCGTCGACGAGCTGGCGGACCTGATGATGACTGCGCCAAAGGAGATTGAGGACTCCATCGTCCGCATCACTCAGAAGGCGCGTGCCGCCGGAATTCACCTGGTCCTGGCAACCCAGCGCCCGTCCGTTGACGTGGTGACCGGTCTGATTAAGACCAACGTGCCTTCACGCTTGGCCTTCGCGACGTCCTCACTGACGGACTCTCGCGTTATCTTGGACCAGGGTGGCGCGGAAAAGCTCATTGGTATGGGCGATGGCCTCTTCATTCCGCAGGGTAAGCGTCCTGTGCGTATGCAGGGCGCATTCGTCTCAGATGATGAGGTTATGGCGGTTGTCGATGCCGCCAAGTCGCAGGCCGCGCCGAACTACACCGAGGGCGTGACTGAAGAGAAGCAATCCGAGGCCAAGCAGGAAATCGATGAGGAAATTGGCAAGGACATGGACGACCTCCTCGAAGCCGTCGAGCTGGTGGTCACCGCCCAGTTGGGCTCGACCTCGATGCTGCAGCGCAAGCTGCGCATCGGTTTTGCCAAGGCCGGTCGTCTGATGGACCTGATGGAATCTCGTGGCGTCGTCGGACCGTCCGAGGGCTCCAAGGCCCGCGAGGTCCTAGTGAAGCCGGAAGAGCTCGATACCATCATTTGGATGATCAAGGGCGCCGACCCTGCCGAGGCGCCAAAGGAAATTCAGGAGGAGATGCAACAGCAAGAGGAGGACGAAGCTGCCGCTACTTCCGACGCCTCCTCCGCAGGCTCCGATTCCTCCCCGCAGGGCGATGCTGGCGACACTCGTACCGTCCAGGCAACGTATAACCCTTCGACAGGTGCCTTCTAAGATCGTGTAAAGTTGGACGGGTCTTGGAGGGGAGTACCCCATCCTTCGGCACCGATCGTCAGCACGGAAGCGTTATGCTCCCGGTCGTGCCGGCCCGGCTGCAGCTATCTAGCCGGGCGGGGGAGACCTCCGGTCACTTTGTTGTATCTTCGACCGGAGGGATGTACCAATGCATGTGCCATTGTGGATCTGGGCGATTTCCATCGTCGCCATTCTTGGATTCTTTGTTTTTGATTTCTACTCCCACGTGCGCACCCCGCACGAGCCGACGCTGAAGGAATCCGGGTTCTGGACCCTATTCTATGTCGGTATTGCTTTACTTTTTGGTGCCGGCGTATGGGCCATATGGGACCACGAGCACGGCATCCAATACCTCACGGGTTACGTGACAGAGAAGGCGCTATCCGTAGATAACCTCTTTGTTTTCGCGCTTATCATGGGCGCCTTCAAGATCCCGCGCAAGTACCAGCAAAAGGTATTGCTCATCGGCATCGTTATTGCCTTGGCATGCCGCCTGGTGTTTATCCTTTTGGGTGCTGCGGTCATCGCGGCATGGTCCGATATCTTCTACCTGTTCGCGATATTTCTTATCTACACAGCAATCAAGCTCATCGTCGACGAGATTCGGGACGCCCCCGAAACCGATCCCAATGATATGGGCATCATCAAGCTGATCCGCAAGGTAGTCCACGTCACCCCGCGCTACCACGGCGATAAGCTTACGCACCGCGTGGAAGATTCTTCGGGCAAGCGTAAATTCGCGTTCACCCCGCTTTTTATTGCGTTGGTGTCCATCGGCCTTATCGACGTGATGTTTGCCTTCGACTCCATTCCGGCCATTTACGGTATTACCTCGGAAGCGTTCTTGGTCTTTACCACGAATGCTTTCTCCCTCATGGGCTTGCGCCAGATGTACTTCCTGCTGGATGGCCTACTGGACCGCTTGGTGTACCTGCCCTATGGTTTGGGCATCATTTTGGGCTTCATCGGTGTAAAGCTCATGTTCCATGCGCTGCATGAGAATAACTTGCCGTTTGTCAACGGCGGCGAGAACGTGGAGTCGATCCCAGAATTTTCCACCATCACCTCACTTATCGTGATCGTGGGCGTCCTGGTTATTACGGTTATCGCCTCGATTATTAAAAACAAACGCGATGAGAACCAAGGCGGAGTACCGGTATCGCACAATCACTTCGACTGGGACGAGGAGGGCAATAAGATCGTCCGGAACAAGAAGGGCGAATTCGTGGGCAAGGCCGAAGACCTGCCCAAGGAAGAGCTACCACACTAGAAGCGGGCGTTTACGGGATTCCATTCGCGGAAGCTGCGGCCGGTGATGCAGCCGGCTTGGTAGAAGGGGTCTTTGTCCATGAGGGCGATGGCGTCGGCGACCACGGCGTCGTCGGCAAGCCCCGCAATGATGAGCGCGCCGCCCTTGGAATCCGTCAAGGGGCCGGTGGCAATGATGGTGCCCTCCTCAAAAAGTTGCGCGGTAAACTCGCGGTGCGCGGGGCGAGCCTTAGCAATCTCAGGATTATTGGGGTTGTAGTCGTAGCTAACAGCAAAATACTTCATGCTTCGCATTTTAAAATGCAGGGGCATCCAAGCGCAGGTGCTTGGTGCTAACAGGTAGTATGTATAACGTGAATCAACCCGGAACACAGTCAGCGCAATCCTCGGATGTGAATCCGCAGGTGTCCAATTGGAACCTGCCAAATATTCTCACCAGCCTGCGCATTCTTTTCATTCCGGTTTTCGCATGGCTGGTCATTGCCGGCCATGAATGGTGGGCTTTTGGCCTATTCACGGCCTTAATGCTCACAGATAAGCTCGACGGGGACATCGCACGTGCCCGTGGCCTTATCACCAATTTTGGCAAGATTGCTGATCCCATCGCGGACAAAGCGCTTATGACTACCGCACTGGTATGCCTCAACATCATCGGGGTGCTGCCAGTGTGGATTACCGTGGTCATTCTCATCCGTGAGTTCGGTATCACCATCTGGCGTATGGTGTTGTTGCGCCGCGGCAAGGTGGTACCTGCTTCGAAGGGCGGCAAACTGAAGACTGTATTGCAATCCTTGGCAGTCGGGCTGTATCTGTGGCCGTTGCCGGAGTGGATGAACGTTCCTACCTTCCTAGTGATGCTGTTGGCTGCAGTGGTGACCTTAGTTACCGGCGTCCAGTACCTCATTGACGGCAAGAAGCAGAATAGCTAGGTAGTTCATGAGCACCATGGCAACCCGCCTCGTGTCCGAGCTCACCGAGCGCGGCGAGACTTTGTCCTTTTGTGAGTCACTTACTGCTGGGTTGGCCAGCGCCACGGTCGCTTCTGTCCCTGGAGCTTCGGCTGTATTGCGCGGAGGGCTTATAACATATGCCACCGAGGTGAAATCCCACTTTTTGCATCAACCGGTAGCCGATATCGAAGCTGCCGGAGTGGTTTCTGGGGAGACCGCCCTTGCAATGGCCCGCGCAGCGGTGGCAGAAACCGCTGCGGACTGGGGAATAGGCCTTACCGGAGTGGCAGGACCAGACCTACAAGAAGGCAAGCCGGCGGGCACCGTATATATCGGCATCTATTCTCCTGCTAGAGTCGCTTTCTCCCAGCTGCTATCCGGTTTGGGCAAGGAGCGCAACGAAATTAGAGAGGCCACGGTCGCAGCCGCCTTTCGTCTACTGTGCGCAACTGTGGAAGAAAATCCGGCACTGCGGGAACAATAGCGAGACAAGGAGCGTTGACCATAGTGATGAACACTTCTACTGCAGTCCTCGAACACTCGGTAAACGGCGCTACTGCACCAGCGGCGCCCGCCACTGCTCGTACTCCTGAGCCGCTTTTGCGTGAGGCTCTTGGGTTGACGCTGCGCGCCTTCCGCGCGGACAAGGGAGTGACCCTGCGCGAATTGGCCGGGGTGGCCCGCGTGTCGCCGGGTTACCTTTCAGAGCTCGAACGCGGTCGCAAGGAGGTCTCCTCTGAGCTCCTTGCGTCTGTGTGCCACGCGCTAGATTGCTCGGTCTCTGACGTATTGATTGAAGCAGCCGGTTACATGGCCCTGCCCTCTATGGATGAGGAGCTAGCCCATACGGCACCTGCCGCATCAGAGCTCTAGCACACAGCGGTCTATGTCAACAGCCGGCCTATTCTCTCGCGAGGAGGGTCGGCTGTGGTGGTTAAGGGGGCGTCGGCAAGCGCCCGCGACCGCGGGGAGTGCAAGCGGTGGAAACAGCGCTTCGCTAGTATAAACAGCAGAACATTACGCACATTTTTAACCTAGAAAGGTTGAAGCACACCATGGCGAACCCATTTGTTAAGGGCTGGAAGTACCTGATGGCACTCTTCGATAGTAAGATCGAGGAAAACGCCGATCCGAAGGTGCAGATCGAGCAGGCTATTGAGGATGCTCAGCGCCAGCACCAGGAGCTGTCTCAGCAGGCGGCCGCCGTGATTGGTAACCAGCGTCAGCTGGAAATGCAGCTTAACCGCCGCTTGGCAGAGGTAGAAAAGCTGCAGGGCAATGCTCGCCAGGCTCTGGAATTGGCTGATCAGGCCCGTGCTAAGGGCGATGAAAATAAGGCCGTGGAGTACGAGAACGCGGCAGAGGCCTTCGCCGCCCAGCTGGTTACGGCTGAGGAGTCCGTGGAGGATACCAAGAAGCTGCACGACCAGGCACTACAGCAGGCAGAAAAGGCCAAGAATGCGGTTCAGCGTAATAACGCCGCGCTGCGCGAAAAGGTCAATGAGCGCTCCAAGCTGCTTTCCCAGCTGGAGCAGGCAAAAATGCAGGAAAAGGTCTCTGAGTCTTTGAACTCCATGAACGAGCTAACTGCCAATGGCAATACGCCGTCTCTGGATGCTGTGCGCGATAAGATTGAGCGCCGTTACTCCAAGGCGCTAGGCCAGGCCGAGCTTGCTGAGAACTCCGTGGAAAACCGCATGGCCGAGGTTCAGCAGGCGGGCATACAGATGGCCGGTCATTCCCGCTTGGAGCAGATTCGCAGTGAAATGAACTCCTCTAAGTCCGTGGAAGCCAATAAGGCTCAGGCCATTGAGGGCAATAAAGCTTCTGGCTCTGCTGCCGACAGCGCTGCCCAGCCAGGCAGTGCCAACAACGATGCTGTACAGGCCCGTCTGCGTGAGTTGCGTGGGGAGTAAAACCCTCGACTGTCTTTTAAAAAGTTATCGCCTCCCTTGGCCATCATTTGGTGGTGCAAGGGAGGCGATAACTTACGCTGCTAGTCACCGACGCCGCGGGCCTGCAACGCTTCCCCCATCGCGCGCGCTCGCCGGATGGAGCGAATAATAACGGGGGTGCCAAACGCCAGCGGGGACATCCCGGCACCGCGCGCTTTGCGGGCATCTAGGACTTCATAGACGGTTTCAAACATCAGCGGGATGAGCCGAATAGTCAGTGACATAGCCAAGCTGATGTTTTCTACCGGTATTCCTAGTCGCTTTAGGGGCTGCAGCGACTCTTCCAGCGACTCCATGATTTCATCTACCGTGGAGGTCAGCGTGAGCAAGAAGGCAGCCATCATAGCGGCGAAGACATTGAGGAACATCACCGCCGCATAGTCGAAGTCCTTTGCCCACCATTGAAAGCCTGCCAACGGGACTAGGAAAAAGAGAGGCGGCCAGATTTGACTCCACGCAATGCCCAGTGGGATCCGAGCGCAAGCATAAAGGATGACAACGAAGATGACCCCGCCTGCTGCCCACGGAATGGACTTGAAAAAGATGCTGGTAACAAGGATAAAGACTAAGAGGAATGCGATCTTCCAACTGGGTTTGATGCGATGAACAAAACTGGTGCCATCAACATAGACGGAAAGTGGGAGATTCGTGCGTCGTTGCATGACAATTCTCCCTACAGCGGCCGCTGGGCCATGAGGTCTTGGTAAAAATCTATGACCTCCGCCGGTCGGCCATCCGCGGCGATGCGGTGGTCATCGATGCAAATGACCCGATTAAAATCGCGCAGAAATTCCAGATCGTGCGTCACCACAATTAGTTGCTGTTCCAATCGCGCGAATTCTCTTTTGATTCGATCGCGGTTACGCAGATCCAGCAGGGTAGTGGGCTCATCAGCGATGATGAGAATCGGGTCGATGACCATGACCGCTGCCAGCGCGAGGAGCTGCTTTTGTCCGCCGGAGAGCGTATGCGGTGAGCGCTCAGCAAATTCGGCGAGTCCGAAGCGCTCGAGGGCAGCATCCACGCGGGCGAGGCGCTCGTGTTTGGGCAGCTTAAAACGGCGGAGCGAAAAGGCGACGTCATCGCGCACATTGGGCATGACAATCTGGTTTTCGGCATCCGAAAAGACAAAGCCCACCTTTTCGCGCACCTTTTTGCCCTGCTTGGCGACGTCCATCTGGTCCACCGTCACCGTACCGGCACTAGGCTCGCCCAACCCATTAATGAGCCTGGTCAAGGTGGATTTTCCGCCACCATTCTGGCCGATGATGCCAATGCGTTGTTCGGTGAGGGTGAGGTTAATGTCCTCGAGCACCACGGTGTCATCAAAAGCTACCGAAACCGAGGAAAATTCGATCGTGGGCACTAGGCGGCCTTTCGTCCCATCAGATCGGGGAAGGCCGAGTGAACACCGAGAGCGATGATGACGGCAACGACAAGCTTTCCGGCATCGACAGGGATGAAGGGCAATTGGGCTGCGAAGGCTGGCCCAATTTCCAAGCCAGAGCGGATCATGAGACCAAAGGCGCCGCAGATGTATTGGACGGCAAGGCCGACAATGGCAGCAATGGCAAGTATGACCGCCATGCCACCCTTGTTCTTAGGGGAGCGGTAGGCAATTGCACCTGCAACCGCTGGCGAGAGAACATAGCCGATGATGTAGCCCGCGGTTGGGCCTGCCAAGGCACGCAGCGTGGTACCGCCACCTGCTAAAACTGGGAGGGCAAGGCCCAGGAACAAAAAGAGGAGTCCCACGTAACCGCCGCGCTTGCTACCCAAAATAAGGCCGGCGAGGATCAGCGCTGCGTTTTGCAACACGATGGGCACGCCGGCCGAACCGATGGGAATGGACACGAAGGCAAGGACGATGACGAGAGCGGTAAACACGGCAACATAGGCAATGGTCGTTGCCAGAGAGTTCTTTTTCATGTTCAAGAGGTTAGCACTGCATGAAAACTGCAGACAATTGAGGGTTTTGAACGGTGTTCATCTGAGGCTGATAATTGTGAGGTGGGGCCATTGCGGCGGGCTCCCAATCGACACTTTCTGGACCGCTGGCGCCCGTGCTTTAGTGCTGAGTAGGATGGCGCGCATGCGATTGACTGAGTATCACCAGCTCATTGTGGACGAATTTGGCGAGTCTAAGGGAAAGTGGATTAGTCACTCCCATGTCTTGCCCGACCTCGGGGCAACGCCCGATGAGCTTATCGAACGCGGCGTCGATCCGCGTCGCGTCTGGCTGAGCCTGTGCGATGACTTTGATGTACCGAAGGAGCGCAGGTTGGGGGTCGATTACCCTACTTTATAGCGCCGTCGAATTTGGCGGACTGGCGTGTTCACTTTCAAAATTCGAACAGATGTATGTAATATGGCGGAGGTGTCGATGCAGTCGTCTACAGTGGGATGGCGTTGACGGAGGGAACCGTTTGAGTTCCACGGCAGTCTAATAATGCGTTAGTACATCGTCGTTAAAGATAAGGATGAAAGTTAATGGCAACCAAAAAGAAGTCTTCTTCTGCCGCCTCTAAGGGAGATGACCGCCAAAAGGCCCTCGATGCCGCAATGGCCATGATTGAGAAGGATTACGGCAAAGGCGCTGTGATGCGCCTGGGTGATGACAACCGCCCACCGATTAAGGCCATTTCTTCCGGTAATACCGCAATCGATGTTGCTCTGGGTATTGGTGGTTTCCCGCGCGGGCGCATCGTAGAAATTTATGGCCCGGAGTCTTCTGGTAAGACCACCGTCGCGCTGCACGCCATCGCATCTGCGCAAAAGGAGGGCGGCATTGCCGCCTTTATCGATGCCGAGCACGCCCTTGACCCACAGTATGCTCGCCTGCTTGGCGTGGATACCGATAACCTTTTGGTTTCCCAGCCAGATACCGGCGAACAGGCCTTGGAGATCGCCGATATGCTGGTACGCTCTGGCGCAATTGACATCATTGTCGTTGACTCCGTTGCTGCACTTACCCCGAAGGCGGAAATTGAAGGTGAAATGGGCGATAGCCACGTCGGCCTCCAGGCCCGCCTGATGTCGCAGGCGCTGCGCAAGATGACCGGTGCCCTGTACAACTCCGGTACCACCGCTATCTTCATTAACCAGCTGCGCGAAAAGATTGGCGTGATGTTCGGCTCGCCAGAGACCACCACCGGTGGTAAGGCGCTCAAGTTCTACTCTTCCGTGCGCTGCGATATCCGCCGCATCCAGACCTTAAAAGATGGCCAGGATGCCATCGGTAACCGCACCAAGCTCAAGGTAGTAAAAAACAAGGTCTCGCCACCATTTAAGATTGCCGAGTTCGACATCATGTATGGCGAAGGCATCTCTCGCGAGTCGTCCATCATCGACCTTGGCGTCGAAAACGGCTTCATCCGCAAGTCCGGGTCCTGGTTTACCTACGAAGGCGACCAGCTGGGCCAGGGTAAGGAGAAGGCGCGTAATTTCCTGAAGGATAATCCGGACCTTGCCAATGAAATCGAGCAGAAGATTTTCCAGAAGCTTGGCATCGGCGAGGCTGCGGCCGAGGGTGAAGAGGCTGCCGCGATGGATGTTCCTGGCGCCGATGACCCATTGACCGATGAGTCCGTTGATCTCGTTCCAAACGTCGATTTTGACGACGACTAGAATCGTCTAACCCGCACCCGCACACCGCGTACCATTTGAATCTGCATCATGAATCAGCCCGCCCCCGAAAAGCTCGCCCAACTCCGTCAGGCCCTCGAGGCCTATGAGAATGGAGCAGCTGGGGGCGGGCTTTTTGATCGAGAGGCAGAGGAAGCCAAGGCCAAGGTCCGCTCTCGGGCGCTGGGCCTTTTGGATCAGCGTTCTAGGTCCCGGAAAGAGCTCTATGATCGTCTGGTAAAGGCCGAGTTTGAGCCAGATGTCGTTGAGGACGTGCTAGATGATTTAGCCCACGCGGGGCTGGTGAATGACGCAGCCTTTGCACACGAGTGGGTGCGCCAACGGCATAAGCGGCGCGGCAAGTCCAGCTCGGTTCTCAACAGGGAATTGCGGGAAAAGGGCGTGAGCGAGGCCGACCGTGCTGAGGCCCTCGAGCAAATTGACCCTGCCGATGAACAAGCCATGGCGCAGGCCCTTGCGGAAAAGAAGGCTCGCTCCATTAAGACTGTCCCGCCGGATCGCAAGGAGCGCGACAAGGCCCTACGCCGCATCGTGGGTGTGCTGGCACGCCGCGGCTTCAATGAAGGAATGTCATTGCAGATCGCAATCGCAGCGCTTGACGCGCGGTGCGCGGAACTGCGCGCAGAGGACTGATACGGCCAAGGAAGGGTAGCGCCGGAATGGCCAAGTCCGGCAGTTATGAGATGCCTAACTACATGGCTAAACTATGCCGACGTGGAGCAGACAATCGCAGATACCCGTACTTATGAAGTCCGAACCTTCGGCTGCCAGATGAATGTGCATGATTCCGAGCGCATCTCTGGCCTTTTGGAGGAGGCAGGCTACTCGGCCGCCGGCGAAGGTGTAGAGCCAGACCTTATCGTCTTTAATACCTGCGCCGTGCGTGAGAATGCCGATAAGCGGCTCTATGGCACCTTGGGCGCTTTGAAGAAAACCAAGGAAAACCACCCAGGCATGCAGATTGCCGTGGGCGGTTGCCTGGCGCAAAAGGACAAGGACACTGTCCTTGATAATGCACCGTGGGTCGATGCCGTCTTTGGCACCCACAACATGGCGGCTCTTCCGACCCTGCTAGAGCGCGCTCGCCACAACGATGAAGCCCAAGTGGAGATTGTCGATTCCCTCGAGGCGTTTCCGTCCGTCTTGCCGGCCAAGCGTGAGTCTGCCTATGCCGGCTGGGTTTCTGTTTCAGTAGGCTGCAATAACACCTGTACCTTCTGCATCGTTCCTTCCCTGCGCGGTAAAGAAGAGGACCGTCGGCCGGGCGACATTTTGGCCGAAGTCCAAGCGCTGGTGGATCAGGGCGTATCTGAGGTCACCTTGCTGGGACAAAACGTTAATGCCTATGGCGTTAATTTCGCCGATCCGGAGATGCCGCGCGACCGCTTCGCTTTCTCTAAGCTGCTGCGCGAGGTAGGCAAGATCGAAGGCCTTGAGCGCCTGCGGTTTACCTCCCCGCACCCGGCGGAATTTACTTCTGATGTTATCGACGCCATGGCGGAGACCCCGTCCGTGTGCCCGCAGTTGCACATGCCGCTGCAGTCTGGCTCCGACAAGGTTCTTAAGGACATGCGCCGTTCCTACCGCACGAAGAAATTCCTGCGGATTTTGGATGAGGTACGGGAGAAGATTCCGCACGCCGCGATTACCACGGATATCATCGTGGGTTTCCCAGGCGAGACCGAGGAAGACTTCCAAGACACGATGGAACTGGTGCGCCGCGCCCGCTTTGCCTCTGCCTTTACCTTCCAGTATTCGCCGCGCCCAGGCACCCCGGCCGCGGATATGGAGGACCAGATTCCTAAGGACGTCGTCCAAGATCGCTTCGAGCGCCTCGTTGCTTTGCACGATAGCATCCAGGCCGAGGAGAACAAGAAGCTCATCGGCACAGACGTTGAACTTTTGGTCCAGGCAGAGGGCGGCCGCAAGAACGATGAGACCCACCGCATGACTGGTCGCGCTCGTGATGGGCGCTTAGTGCACTTCACCCCGGTTGATTCTGACGGTGCGGACATCTCCACCGCGATTCGCCCGGGCGATGTGGTCCATACTCAGGTCACCGGTGCGGGTTCTTTCTTCTTGCTTGCCGACGCCGCCGTTACCTCCCACACCCGCACCAAGGCCGGCGACATGTCGGCCGCCGGTGAGACCCCGACGACGGCGCCCATCGGCGTGGGTCTGGGATTGCCGTCTATTGGAAAGCCAGCGGCCGCTGAATCCGGCGATTCTTGCGGTTGCTAAGAGGGGAGTAGGCTAGGGACCCATGACTGAGGAAAAGCCCACCACCGCCGCCCAGAAAGCAGCTACCGCGGAGCGCCGCGCAGCACAAACAATGGACCTCGGCGGCCACAAAGTCACACTGTGCATCGCGGTGGTGGCTTATATCCTCTACCTGGTTTTGCCCTACGCCGGCCCCTCACACGGTTGGGAAGCGTTGACCTTCGGTACCACGTCCAGCGGAGTCAGAATATCCCTCATGGAAACCGTCTCCGCGTGGCTCGCTCTCCTTGGATTGGGCGTTCTCACCCCGGTGACACTGTTTACCCGCCGAGCTACGCCTGGACTTGTCGCTTGGATGCTGGTGACTGTGTCCTTCTTTGCCAACCTGTGGGGTTTCTGGTTCCGCGGGTCTACCGCTGACGGGGCATCGCTGGGAATGTGGGTAGGAATGCTGGCTACCTTCCTAGCATTTTTGGCCTATTGCTTAGTGGCGTTGCGCCGCAGCCCAGAGCAAAAGGCTGCCGAGGCTCAAGTGCGTGCCACCGCCGGACAGCTCGATGAGGTGGGCGAATTCCAACCTGCTATTAACGCGGCGCCGCGGCAGGTGCCAATTGTGGATAATCGCCGCAAGCAAGCTGCTGAGCGTCACCGCGCCCAACGCGGCGAGTAAAAAGCGCGCCGCCGCGCCTTTATCTGTGACGCCTGCGGCTCTAGTCTCGCAATCGCAACTCCCATGCACAAGAGCGGGAAAGCTCTCGGGCACCCAATCTACGGTAGATGGCATTCATCGCTTCGTCTTTGTCCGCCACGGAGCCGTAGCAACGACGTACTTGTGGCCAATGGCGTGCAACGGCGTGAAGCGCTGTGAGCTTGGCTAATTGCGCGAGTCCGCGGCGCCGGTGCGGACGATCGGTGACGGTCAAAGTCCACTCGGCTACCTCAGGATTCGCATCCTCGTGCCTGGCTACTTCTGCCAGCGCGAAGATTTTCCCCTCTTCGCTGGTGAGTGCGATAAGTAACGTATGTCCGCGGCGAGAACGCAGCCGGCTGTGGGCTTCGCGCAACCGCGTGCGAGTCCAGACGATGGGCTCCACCGTCAAATCCCCGGTCTCCGCGTCTTGGGAGGCTAGGGTAAGCAGCCGCATGACCTCGTCGAGGTAGCTTTCTGGGATGTCGTAATCAGCCCACGCTTGCGAGGTGATTCCCGCTGGAAGGAGTGCCGCCACGGGGCTTTCGGGGATGTCCATCACGAGTTGGTGTTCCGCATGCCGGTGCTTAAACCCCAGCTGGCGGTAGACGCTTCCCATGACATCGTAGTCTGGGTCCGTCCCCGGTGGATGCAGAAGACCGACGTGCGCAATGGTGCGGCCGAGCTTCCGGGCAAGCTCCAGCGCCTTTATGCCCATCCACTCGGCTACTTTCTGCCCTTCCTCCTCGAGTTCTTGCCCAGGGAGAGGCAGATCGCACAGCACGGATTCGATCTCGGCGGTTTCGCGCTCTTCTAAAAGCGGCAGGCTGAGGTGGATGAATCCGAGGTAGTCCAGCTCTGGGCTGGGCTCCACCGCAGGTATTAGCGGCAGCCCAAGCTCAGAGACCTCGCCCAGAGTGGAGTCGCCGTCCACTACGGCAAAGAGATGGGTCTGTGATTCGCTAGAACCCTGCAGGCGCTGGACCACGCGGCCCGGTGACGTCGATGCCGCGGCATCGCCGCTTGCTTCTTGGGCCGCCAAGTTGGCCCAAAAGACGAAGCTGCGAATGCAATCCGCTGGTTCGCTGGGCCGTGCGTCAGCGGGAGATGCGTGCGGCGGCCGCGGTGGACGCGCAATGTGGACGAGGTGCACTACTTATCGTTGACGGCGTTAGCGGCGGCGTCGGCAAAAGCCTGCCATTGCTCGGCCTGAGCGCGCAAATCAGCGGCTTTCTTTGCATTGCCCTTGGCTTCAGCCGCCTCGGCCTGAGACTTAAACTCATCGACTTTCGCCTGGAATTGTGCCACACGTGCCTGCGCCTCTGGGTCGGTGCGGCGCCATTCAGATTTCTCCGCATCGGTTACGCGCTGCTCCAGCGCCGCGATCTTGGACTCGTATTCGCGCACCTGCTTGCGGGGAACGAAGCCGATCTCTTCCCACTTTTCCTGCAACTCGCGCAGCTTGGCCTTAGCTCCCTCGATTCCCTTAGCAGGATCGATTTGACCGTCGTATTCTGCAATCAAGGCGTCTTTGGCCTTGGCATTTTCTGCGAATTCGCGGTCGCGCTCGTCATTGACGGCATTGCGAGCATTGAAGAACTTGTCCTGGGCGGCGCGGAAGCGGGCCCAGAGTTTATCGTCCACCTCGCGTGGAGCGCGGCCGGCGGCCTTCCATTCGGTCATCAAATCGCGGTAGGCGCGGGCGGTGGGACCCCAATCGGTAGAATCCTGGATGGCCTCGGCTCGCTCGACGAGCTCCTCTTTCTTTTTGCGGGCAACCGCACGGGCGCGGTCCAGCTCAGCAAAGTGGGAGCCGCGGCGGCGGTTGAAGGAATCGCGGGCGCGAGAGTAGCGCTTCCACAGGGCATCATCGGTCTTACGGTCGATACCCTTAATCTGCTTCCACTCCTCCAAGATGGCGCGGATGCGGTCGCCAGCGGCCTTCCACTCGGTGGAGTTTTCAGCAATTTCTTCTGCTTCAGCCGCCAGCTTTTCCTTGGCAGCGATTGCTTCTTCGCGGCGACGCTCCTTATCGGCCTGCGCCTGCTCGCCGGCTTCTACCGAGTGTTCAATCACCGCGCTAAGGCGCCGATCCAAGGCAGCGATGTCTCCGATGACCGAAGCAGTAGCTAGGGTTTCGCGCAACTGCGCTGCGGTCTTTTTAATGCCGACGGCCTCATCAGGATTGGCGCGTAGGCGTGCCTCGAGCAGCTCGATTTCGGTAGATAGATCGTCATAACGCGCGCCGTAGTGCTTAAGGCCCTCCTCGGGGGTACCGGCTTTCCACTCGCCGATCTTGCGTTCGCCCTCTGGAGCAGAAACGAAGACGGAACCATCTGCATCGACCCGGCCCCACTTGGCCGGGTCATTGTTGCGTGGGGCCTGAACGGGAACAGGCTTTGCGGTGGGGCGAGGGCCCTTTTTGGGCATGGAACCTGGGGTAGGGATGGGAGACATGACAAGCCCTCCTATGCATAGATCGCCGCGCGTCACGGCTGCCGGATAAAATCATTGGATACATTACCGCGAATATCTCGCGCGCGCCCAGATTCTATTTAATTACCTCCACTTGGGTAGATAGTATGGAGAAATAATGTTCAATCTCATGGTAATGCCAGCCTCACCAGCGCTGGCCGTGGAGCTTTCCGCTCATGACGCTGCCTCTCGCGCACTGCTCGCCGCTGCTCGCTCCCTTGCGGTGGAGGCTGCCGCGGACGGTATCACAGCCGTGGATATCGTTGGCAGCCAAGACCAGCGCTGGTATACCGCCCATACCGGCAGTTTGCAGGCCTGGGGAGCAGCCACGGACCTGGGCGGCGGCAATTTTTTGCCCGAGATAATGGCGCGCTACGTACTACACAGCGTGCCGCAGCTTAGCGTCCGCGGTAGTCGGGAGGCTATCGGCCAGCCGGATCCAGCGGCGCTGACCATCGTCGTGGCAGATGGCAGTGCAGGCCTAACCGATCGCGCCCCCTTGGCGCTTGTTCCAGACGCCCAGGCGGCGCACGAGTGGTGCGAGGAGGTGCTGATGGGGGCGTCGGCAAGCAGGGCAGGTGAGTGGCTTTCCCAGCGCGGCGTCATAGAACCCGCAATGTGGGAGGAATTGGCGGGCTTGCGGCCAAAGAAAGCACAGCTTTTGGCCACCGATGCCACCTTGGGCGTTGGCCGCTATGTCGCAGGATGGGAGGTCTAATGCACCCGATTGCAGTCTTTGGTCCCACCGCCTCCGGAAAATCTGCCTTAGGTCTGGCGCTTGCGCATGAACTAGACGGAGAGGTGGTCAACGTCGATTCCATGCAGTTATATCGCGGCATGGATATTGGCACCGCCAAGCTCACCCCGGCCGAGCGCGAGGGGATCCCGCACCATCAGCTCGATGTGTGGGAGGTGACCGAGACCGCTTCCGTGGCGCGCTACCAGCGCGATGCTATCGCGGACGTGGAAGGCATCATGGACCGCGGCAAAACGCCTATTCTGGTCGGTGGCTCCATGCTTTATGCCCAAGCGCTTGTCGACGACTGGCAGTTCCCACCCACCGACCCTGCCGTGCGCGCCAAGTACGAGGCGCGGCGCGTAGAAATCGGCACGGACGCGTTGCATGAGGAGCTGGCGCAGGTGGATCCGGCCGCGGCCGCCATTATTGAAGATAAGGACCCACGCCGTACTGTCCGCGCGCTCGAGGTCATTGAACTAACCGGCAAGCCTTATAAGGCCAGCCAGCCGCCGAAGGACGCCCCGCCGCGGTGGGGAACCCGCCTCTTGGGGCTGCGCACCACCGCGGACTGGTTGAATCCGCGCATTGAGCTGCGCACGCGCCAGATGTTTGAGCGTGGGCTTATCGAGGAAGTGGAGAATCTCCAAGGACAAGGCTTGGTGGCTGATTCCACCGCTGGCCGCGCCATCGGCTATGCCCAGGTATTTCAAGCCCAGCGCGGCGAACTCACGTGGGATGAGGCGGTAGAGCGCACCATTACCGGGACGCGGCGGTATGTGCGCCGTCAGCGCTCCTGGTTCAACCGCGATAAGCGCATTACATGGCTGGATGCTGCAGGCGATACGGCCGCCCAGGCGTTGCGCGCGCTAGGGTAGGGAACATGAAATTTGCCAAGGGTCATGGAACTGAAAATGACTTCGTCATCGTGGAAGACCACGCGGCTGCCACGCCGCTTAGTCCCGAGCGCGTAGCGGCGCTGTGCGATCGCCGCGCCGGTATCGGAGGCGATGGTTTGCTGCGCGTCGTGCGCGCCGATGCTTTGCTCGCAGCCGGTGAAATCGCCGAACTGGTCGAGGGCATTGCGCCCGATGATTGGTTCATGGATTACCGCAATGCCGATGGCTCCGTGGCCGAAATGTGCGGCAACGGAACCCGCGTATTCGCCCACTGGCTGCGCTCGCGCGGTCTGGTGGACGAAGATAAGTTCACCATCGGCACTCGGGCGGGTGCCAAGCTCGTTACTGTCCATTCGTGTGATGCACACGCGGCCGAGGTCACGGTGGAGATGGGCTCGGCCGAAGTAATTGGCGTGTCCACCGCATCCATGGCGGGGGAAAAATATGCCGGTTTGGGCGTAGACATGGGAAATCCCCACCTGGCGGCCGTGTTGCCGGGGCTGGAGGCTAAGGAGCTTGCGGCAAAGACTCTGGAAAAGCCCGTCATCGATGATGCTTTCTTCCCGGATGGCGTAAACGTCGAGCTGGTGACTCCACTGTGCGACGGCCACGTGCACATGCGTGTCTTCGAGCGCGGAGTAGGAGAGACTCGCTCCTGCGGCACCGGCACTGTGGCGGCAGCGACCGCCGCGCTTGCCGACGCCGCCGTTGACCACACCAGCACCCCCCACGGCACCGTGCACGTACACGTACCGGGCGGGGAAGTTATCGTCGATATTTACGAGGGCGGCTCGCGCTTGACCGGACCTTCCGCGATCGTCGCTACCGGCGAGACCTCGCTGTAGACCGCCTCGTGTCTGGCTAGTGTTTAGGCGCTGCGCCCTTCGCCTTCCTCGAAGGCTTGCTCTTCGAGTTCTTGGCGGCGCAGCGCGCGATTTTCTACTTCGTTCTTTTCATACTTCGGCCCGAGCGCGAAGGCAGCACGGCGGGCAGACAACCACGTTTCTTTCAGTTCGCGGGCGCGCTCATCGGTGACCCTGAGCAAAGATTCCAACTCGTTGGTGCTAATTTCTTCCGCATTAACGCGCAAGTTCAACCGACGCAGGAACCGCCGGGCGCCGGAAAGCTCGTAATGGAAGGCTTGGATGGTGGGGTCGGAACAATCCAAATCTAAAAGCGCCGGCCGGTAGAGCGTGCGGTCAGCCATTTTCTCTGCGTCCGCGGAGGAGCGGAAGTCCTCGTATTCCGCCACGACGTCTTCGATGTCTTCCGCCGAAAGGCGAATAGAACTGCGCAGGGCTGCCTGCTCTGAGGCATCCGGCCGGGTATGCAGCATAAGCAGCGCCGCCGCGATGAGCAGCGCTGCAATGAAAACCCCGGAGACTTTCAGGGTTGCCACAACCGCCACTGATCCCACCAGGATCAGCACGAGAACCATTACCCGCCGGTTCCTCGCATTTTCAGGGAAGGGCATCCACACAGCTATTTCACCAGGCCTTTATGTCCGTTCTAATGGCCGCCGCAGCCGCAGCCACCGGAGCCACAACCGCAGCCAGCGCCATCGCCGCAACCGCCGCTGGGCAGCTCAATAGACGCCGTAAGCATCGCGGTACCGGCCACGATAGAGTCCTTCGCCGGCAGCTCGCCGGCTCCCACTGGCAGGCAGAGGTCGAAGGGGAATAGTCCATCCATGACGAGGTGAGCGAATTTCTCCCCGGTCAGCTCGTTGGTGCGCCACTCAGATTCCATGACGCGTGCGGCAAAGGAGGCGGCAGGGGTCGGGACCTTGGCACCGGAGCCGGAGGAAATAACCTTGGCCCCCGCGGATTCGAAGAGCGCGGGGAACTCGCCCTCGGCCGCCTCATAGGCAGCGGCGGAATCGTAGGTGCGCACATCCAGCCCCATGGCGGTTAGGGAAATTTGCTGCCACTGCTGCAAGGGTTCGTCGACAAGCAAAGGCCCTTGCGCCAGGTTTGCGGTGGCCTGGGCGATGGTGGTGCCGAAAGGATCGATGATTTCCAGCAGGGCCAGGACATCGTTGACCATCTCCACGTGGGCAAACCCTTGCGTGACGGCATCGAAGCCGATGAAGGTGGCAAAAGGCTCTACCGCGAGGATATTAAGCTGCGCGCCCGACGGATCGGTGAACTGAATGAGCTGGCCACCGCGCACCTCACCGGTAACGGCTAAGCGGTCGCTGGCGATGGCCGCCTCGACCGCATCCTGCCAGCGCTCGAAATTGAGGCCAATGGCCTGCATCTCGGTATTCTGCTTCACCCCAGTGTCCTTAACGTTCATGCCCGCCATTGTATCGCCTTGTCCACCCAGCTAAGAATCCGAAATTCCCGCTTTCGGCCGCAACATGCAAAAATGAAAGGTAGTATGACCGAATTTTCCCAGCATAATAACGACGATCTCCTCGCCCGCGCCTTTCGCGATAACGACGCCCCGGCCACGCCGGAGGCGACGCCCACCACCGGTGACCTCGATCTGGCAGAGCGCAATGCCTTCCGCCGCGTTACCCGTGAGACCACCATCCGCGCCGAGGACACTACCGATGGCTACGAGGTGGAGTACCGAAAGCTGCGCCTCGAGCGAGTCATTTTGGTCGGCGTGTGGACCGAAGGCACCGTGGCCGAAGTGGAAGCCACCATGGACGAGCTGGCCGCGCTAACCGAAACCGCCGGCGCCGAAGTAGTGGAGATGATTTACCAAAAGCGCGATAAGCCGGACTCCGGCACCTACATCGGCTCCGGCAAGGTGAAGGAATTGCGCGATATCGTCGAGGCCACCGGTGCCGATACCGTGGTCTGCGATGGTGAGCTTAACCCCGGCCAGCTCACCGCACTCGAGCGTGCGCTTAACACCAAGGTCATTGACCGCACCATGCTCATCCTTGACATCTTTGCCCAGCATGCGAAATCAAAAGAGGGTAAGGCCCAAGTCTCATTGGCGCAGTTGGAATACTTGTATACGCATACCCGTGGTTGGGGTGGCAACCTCTCGCGTCAGGCAGGCGGCCGCGCCGGTTCCAATGGCGGCGTGGGCCTGCGTGGTCCCGGTGAGACCAAAATTGAGACAGACCGTCGCCGCATCCGCACGGAGATGGCCCGCCTGCGCAAGGAACTGCGCGCCATGAAGACCGCACGTGAGGTCAAGCGTTCCAAGCGCCAACGCTCAACCATTGCACAGATAGCTATTGCGGGCTACACCAATGCCGGAAAGTCCTCCCTCATTAACGCCATGACCGGCGCCGGGGTATTGGTGGAAGACGCGCTCTTTGCCACATTGGACCCCACCACTCGCCGTGCCACGCTTGCCGACGGCCGCCAGGTCGTCTTCACCGATACCGTCGGCTTCGTCCGCCACCTGCCTACGCAGCTAGTGGAGGCCTTTAAATCCACCCTGGAAGAGGTACTAGCCGCCGATATTATGCTGCACGTGGTCGATGGCTCAGACCCGTTCCCACTAAAACAGATTGAGGCGGTCAATCAGGTCATCTATGACATCGTCTCTGAGACAGGGGAGCAGGCCCCGCCCGAAATTATCGTGATCAATAAGATCGACCAGGCCGATCCGCTGGTGCTTGCTGAGCTGCGCCACGTTCTTGACCATGAGGACGTCGTCTACGTATCTGCCCGTACCGGTGAGGGAATCGACGAGCTTACCGCGCGTGTGGAACTCTTCCTCAACTCCCGCGATAGTCACGTTAAGCTGCAGGTTCCCTTCACGCGCGGGGATGTGGTGGCACGCGTGCATGCCGAGGGCACGGTGCGCCACGAGGAGTATACGGCCGATGGCACGCTTGTCGACGTCCGCCTTCCCTCACCCACCGCCCGTGAGCTCGCTGAATTCATCGTGGAGGAAGTTTCCTAAACCAGCTCCGGTGATCCATAATTAAGGCTCGTGAGCTTAAAAGGTTGGACCGTCCACGGAGACGGTAAAAAGATTGCCCCAGGCGCGGTGGTGGCGCCGGAAGAACGACTCAGCTGGGGTCGCACCATCGGCATCGGTATGCAGCACGTGGTGGCCATGTTCGGAGCTACGCTTTTGGTTCCCACCTTGACCGGATTCCCCGTCAATACGACGCTGCTCTTTTCCGGCCTCGGCACAATTTTGTTCCTGCTTATCACGCGCAACCGGTTGCCGTCCTACCTCGGCTCCTCGTTCGCGTTCATCGCACCTCTTTCGGCGTCGCAGCAGTACGGCATCGCCGCGCAGGCCGGCTCCATTTTGGTTACTGGCCTTGTCCTTGCCGCGGTGGGCGTCGCCGTAAAGTTCGCCGGTCGCCGCGTGTTGGACGCCGTCATGCCACCGGCCGTAACCGGTGCGATTGTGGCACTTATCGGCCTGAACTTGGCGCCGAATGCGGCCGAGAACTTCGCCTCTCAGCCGCTCGTGGCGGCAGTGACGCTGCTGGTAATCCTGCTGGCCACCGTCGCCGGCCGCGGCATGGTCTCGCGCCTGTCCATTCTCCTCGGCGTGGTCGTGGGCTGGATTTTCGCCGCTCTCACCGGCAACCTCGGCGATGACGCCGTCGCGGCCATTGATGCCGCCCCGTGGGTGGGCCTGCCGCAATTCCACGCACCTTCCTTCAACGTCTCCGCCATTGCCGTCGCGCTTCCCGTGCTGGTGGTCCTCATCGCGGAAAACGTCGGCCATGTCAAGGCCGTTTCCGAGATGACAAAGCGCGATCTCGATGACTTGGCCGGTGACGCCCTTATCGCCGATGGCCTCGCATCTACCCTCGCTGGCGGCTTCGGCGGCTCTGGCACCACGACCTATGCTGAAAATATTGGAGTGATGGCCGCTACCCGGGTCTATTCCACCGCCGCGTACTGGGTAGCAGCATTTACCGCCATCCTTCTGGCTTTCGTGCCGAAGTTTGGCGCGCTGATTTTCACCATTCCTACCGGCGTTCTTGGTGGGGCCTGCATCGTGCTTTACGGGCTCATCGGCATGTTGGGTGTGCGCATTTGGATGGACAATAAGGTCAATTTCAATAACCCGGTTAACCTGACCGCGGCCGCAGTGGCGCTCATCGCGGGTATCGGCAACCTGACTCTCAGCGTTGGTGGGGTTTCCCTGGAAGGCATCGCGTGGGGTTCAGTGGGCATTATCGTCGCCTATCCGATCATGAAGAAGCTATACGATTCCGTCGGCGAAGGCCACGCCGCCAAGTACTAATTTTTCTGCTGTGGATAGTTGCCCGCCGCGCGCCCGCGGCGGGCTATGTTGTTGACGGGGCAACGCGGGTTATCCACACCGCTCTTGTGCCTGGCTCGCATGGGCTTGCGCAGGCTGTTTAACTCAGCGGCATGACCGCATTGGACGCATACTTAGACGCCATGAGCGCCGGAATGGATATCGTCGCCGCCGCTCAAGGGCTCAGTGATCGCGAGCTCATCGCGCAAGGTGCTTCCGACATTGCCGCGCGTGACCTGCTACGACTGTGCGATACTTACTTTGGCAAGTGCGGCTTTTCTGCCAAACAGCGAGCAGCGCGACAGACTACTCATTCCCTCGACGTGCTGCTGCTCATTGAAAAATACGCCCTGCGCTTGCCGACGCAGCGAGATGCCTGGACCCTACGCTGCGAACTGTGTGCCTTTCGTGGCAGTGCTACAGCACTAGAAAAGCGTGCTCGGGCCTTGGTCCGCGAGCTGCGCCCGCGCCGCACACCGGAAAAAGGCGTGCGCATTACCCGTCGTTCCGGCGGCCCGTGGTCGCTGACCATTACTGGGGATTCAGCCGATGTAGCAGATATGCACGCCGCATTGGATGCCAATAAGCCGCTGGAATCTGCCAAAGACCTCTTTTTCGGGAAAGCGAATGCAGCACGCACGACGGTAACGACACAGGTAGTGCTCACCCTCGATGAGCTCGACCGAATAGTCGACGGTGGGGGCGAAGAAATTACCCTGCAGTTGACCAATGGCGCTCAAATGACGGGAGCGGAGCTCGTGGCGCGGACACTAAGCGATCACGGCTATGTCACACTCGTTCACCCGCACGAGGGGCCGGTAAACCTCTATCGAACCTCGCGGCTAGCCAACGACAAGCAGCGGCTGATGGCGGCTGCGCTAAACCCGGTGTGCCCGTGGGAGAGCTGTAATTTTCCCGCGGATGAATGCCAGGTCCACCACCTGAAGGCGTGGAAGCACGGCGGTGAGACTAACGCTGCGAACCTCGCGACTTGTTGTCCCTACCATAATGGAGTCAATGACGATGCCCCCAATGCCCCACCTCGCAGAGGACGGCTGGCCCGGATAAACGGGCAGGTGAGCTGGGTGCCACCGTGGGGATAGGTGGCGTCGGCAAGCGAAAAGCTCCCCACCACACAGGCGGGGAGCTTTAAAGCGAACCGTTTTAGGGCTTAGGAAGCGTCTAGGTCCTTTTCGATGAGGGCAGCAATCTTTTCTACCGCTTCTTCGTTGTCGGAAGTAACAGTAACCTCATCGCCCTGTTCTGCGCCAAGAGCCATAATCATCAAAGAAGAGGCCGCATCGGTCTCATCTTCATCGTCATCGCCAACGAGGTTGAGGAAGATGTCTTCGTCGAACTCGCCAGCTGCGTCCGCGATAATGGAGGCGGGACGTGCGTGCAGGCCTACAGAGGAACCTACCTTTACAGTCTTGGAAGCCATGGAAAAGATCCTTTCTTATGGGGATTGTTGCAATCCAGTGTACGAGTGTTTGGTTTATGCCGCCACGTTCTGAGCAGCTTCTTCGACGGCTTTACTAGGCCAGAACTGCTTCATTGCCAGCACCGCTGCGGTCGAGACAACCACACCGGCCGCGATAGCGACGAGATAGCCCCAGAACGGGTCGATGGCGAAGAGGACGAACACACCGCCGTGTGGAGCTCGGGAGCCGACCGACAAGGCCATCGAAACCGCGCCTGTCACCGCGCCGCCGGCCATCATCGAAGGGATAACGCGGAAGGGGTCGGCCGCGGCGAACGGGATGGCACCCTCCGAGACGAAGGACAGGCCCAGCAACCAAGCGGACTTGCCGTTTTCCTGCTCGGCCGGAGTAAACAGCGACTTGCGGATGAACGTGGCCAGGGAGAGCGCAATCGGTGCAACCATGCCGGAGGCCATAACCGCGGCCATGATCTGCATGGAGGACTCGTCGCCGGTAGAAAGTCCGGCCGTAGCGAAGAGATAAGCCGCCTTATTGACAGGGCCGCCCAAATCAAAGCACATCATCAAGCCGAGGATGATTCCTAGGAGCACGGCCGAGGAACCGGACATCGACGAAAGCCAATCCTGCAGGCCATCCATGATGGCTGCCAGCGGTGCGCCCAGCAGTAGGTACATCGCAAGGCCGACGACGAGCGAGGTCAGTAGTGGGATGATGACAACTGGCATGAGCGAGCCCAGCCAGCGTGGTACCTTCCAATTGCCAATCCACAAAGCGACGAAGCCCGCCAGAAGACCAGTTACCAGGCCACCGATAAAACCAGCACCTAGGGTAACCGCGATCGCGCCGCCCGCGAAGCCTGGGGCGATGCCTGGACGGCCGGCGAGCGCGTAGGCGATATAACCGGAAAGAGCAGCAACGATAAAGCCCATCGCTGCTTGGCCAATGGCGAAAAGAACAGCGCCGAGATACAGCAAGAACCCGGAGCGCTCGAAATGCATAAGTTCGCCGTCCACGGTTACGTCATGACCAGGAAGATTGCCTAGTGAAAAGTCCGTCGACAGTGCCTGCCAACCGTTTGCCATATCGGCGCCGCCAAAAAGGAAGCCAAGGGCAAGCAGAAGACCACCGGCCGCGACGAATGGAACCATATAGGATACGCCGGTCATGATGGCCTGCTGGATGCGCTTGCCCCAACCGAGAGACTTTCCCTCTTCTTCTGCATCGGCCCGGGTAGCGGTGCCGGATACCCTGTGCGCGTGGGGGTTTCGGGCGGCGGCGATGGCCTCGTCGAGCATGGTGCCAGGCTCGTTGATGGCGCGCTTGACGCCAGACTCAATTACCGGTTTGCCAGCGAATCGCTCCCGGTCGCGTACGCCAACGTCCGTGGCGAAGATGACCGCATCGGCCGCATCGATGGTGGCTTGGGAGACGGACTCATTATTCGACGAACCTTGCGTTTCTACGGTCAGCGCTACGTCATCGCGTTCGGCCGCGGTCTGTGTGAGGGCGTCGGCCGCCATGTAGGTGTGGGCGATGCCGGTAGGGCAGGCGGTGATGGCCACGATGCGGGTGACGTTGTCCGAAGAATCCGCGGTAGTTGGGGTCGCCGAGGACGAGCCGTTGGGGGCGGCGGAGGAGCCTGTACCGGCGGCACCAGCGGCGGGGGCAGCCGACTCGGCGGCCGGTTTCTTCTTTGGCTTTTCTGCGTTGACTACATCCAAGACAAGGCGAACAATTTCTTCCTTGGTGGGGGCGCTGCGCAGTGCCTCGAGGAAGTCTTTTCGGACAAGGGCGCGGGCTAGCTTGGACAAAATCTTTAGGTGAGCCTTGCCGCCACCGGCCGGAGCGGCGATGAGGAAGACCAACTGGGCGTCTCCATCAGGGCCGGAGAAATCTACACCGCGGCCTAGGCGGGCGAATGCGAGGGTTGGTTCGGTGACAGCCTCGGAACGGCAGTGCGGGATGGCAACACCGCCGGGTACGCCGGTGCCGGCTTTAGCCTCGCGGTCGATGGCGGGTTGGGCCAATCCGGCGACGTCGGTGGCTCGGCCGGTGTCGTGGACTAGCGTGGCTAGGTTGGTAATGACGGAGTCAACACTGTCGCCAAAGTCGGCATCAAGGGCGACAAGTTCCGTAGTAATGAGTTCGGAAGCCATTTTGGGGCGCTCCTTAGGCTAGCGAGTTAACGGTGGTATTAGCGACATCTATTTCTTCAGGACGAGGAAATTGCGTGCCTTGCTTGGATGCAGCCGCGGTCCCGTAGGCCACGGATCGGGCAAGGCTTGCGGCCGGAGATTTACCAGCGGTGCGGCCGAGAAGGTATCCGGCGAGCGCTGCGTCTCCAGCACCTACGGTGGATTTCACGGTGGCTGGAGGGGGAGTGGCAGCCCATGCTCCTTCAGCCGTAACCAGTACGGCACCGGCGCCACCGAGGGTGACGAGCACTTCTGCGATGCCTCGCTTGACGACGTCGCGTGCCGCGCTAACCACTCCCGTATAGTCACCGCGTGCAGCTTGTGCTTCCAGCTCGCGGCCGTCGGTGCCGGTGAGTTGGCCGAGCTCTAGACCATTGGGCTTTATAAGATCGGGTGCCGAAGACTCGAGATTTTTCCCGATGGCCAGCATCGGAGCATCGGAGGTATCTACCGCGATGCGGGCCTGTGGTGCGGCCGCACGGACAGCGGAGATGAGCTCGCAATACCAATCGGTGTCCACGCCGCGCGGTAAGGAACCTGCCAGCACCACCCAGTCGGCCGCGAGGGCGCGGGCGGTGAGGGTGGAGGTAATGGCTTGGGCATCGGCGTCGGAAAGCACGGGGCCTGGGCCGTTGACCTTGGTGGTGGTGCCGTCGGGCTCGGTGATGGTGGTGTTGACGCGAATGGAGCCATCCATAGCAGTAGCCGAAGAAGGCAATCCGGCCGCGTGGATGAGATTCAGGAAGGAATCGGAGTCGTGGGACGGAAAAAGTGCCAGGGTTTGCTCGCCGGCTAGGTGCACGGCATGGGTGACGTTTACGCCCTTGCCGCCTGCAACCTGTGTGACCTCGCTGGCACGGTGGACACCACCGGAAGTTAAAGGCCCGCTGAGTACGAGGGTGGCGTCGATACTGGGATTGGGGGTCAGCGTGAGAATCAAGTTGTCCCTTTCGCAGGTTATATATTGGGGCCGAACGCCGCTGGAGAGAACCTTTGGGAATGGCCCGCCCTTAATGTTGATTCTTGTCCGAATGTGTCCGAAAGTCAACAGAAAACTGTGGTATACATTGCTTTTCTATCCGTTTTGTGGTGTTCTGGAAGTCAATAACCGCTATCTTCGAAGGAAGTATGCTCATGGAAAACGCGTCTCAGTCCACAATCAAAGGCACCGGTGTCGTTGCCGGAGTCGCCTACGCCGAAGCCGTGTGGGTCCGCCCTCGCCCGGCCCTGCCTACCGAGGGAAGCATTGACCCAGAGCAAGCGAGTGAATCCGAGTACAACCGCTTTCTTGCGGCCGTAGATACGGTTGCTAATCGATTGGAGAAGCGCGCGGCAGCCGCAGAGGGCCAAGCGGCCGAGGTTCTCACTGCAACCGCCGGTATGGTCAAGGACCGTGGCTGGCACAAAACAGTGCGCAAGAATATCCGCACCGGTAGGAATGCGGAATTTGCCACTGTTGGCGCGACTGACAAGTTTGTCACCATGTTCGAAGCCGCTGGTGGCGTGATGGCCGAGCGCACGACCGACTTGAAGGACGTACGCGACCGCGTCATCGCTGAGCTACGTGGTGAGGATGAGCCAGGCCTCCCTTTGGTAGATGGCGAGGCCGTCTTGTTTGCAGATGATTTGGCCCCGGCCGATACCGCAACGCTAGATACCAAACACATTAAAGCCCTTGTTACGGAGCTCGGTGGCCCCACTAGCCATACGGCCATCATCGCGCGCCAATTGGACATTCCGTGCATCGTGGCGGTGGGCGCTTCGCTTGGCGACATTGAAAGCGGCACGCTGGTATTTGTCGATGGCGCAGTAGGAACCGTGACTTGTGGTGCTGATGCGGAGACCTCCACCAAGGCCGTTGCTGAATACCGTGAGCGTGCAGCACGCGTTGCTCAGTGGCGCGGACCAGCTAAGACCAAGGACGGTCACAGCGTGCAGCTGCTGGCAAATGTTGCTGATGGCAATGCCGCCCGCATCGCTTCGGAGTCTCAGGCAGAAGGCATCGGCCTGTATCGCACGGAGTTGTCCTTCCTTTCGGCCAGCGAAGAGCCCAGCGTGGAGGAACAAGCAAAGATCTACGGAAAGGTTTTCAAGGCCTTCCCCGAATCCAAGGTTGTTGTGCGCACATTGGACGCAGGCTCCGATAAGCCAATTTCCTATGCCACGCTAAGCTCTGAGGAAAACCCGGCATTGGGCGTTCGCGGTCTGCGTATCGCGCGCGACAATGAAGCTTTGCTGACCCGGCAGCTTGATGCAATTGCGCAGGCTGCCGAAGCCCGTGATGATAAAGCCTCTACGTGGGTGATGGCTCCCATGGTTGCCACTTCTACCGAAGCGCAGTGGTTTGCCAACTTGTGTCGTGAACGCGGCCTGACTGCTGGCGCCATGATTGAGGTTCCCGCCGCAGCGCTTATGGCGGATAAAATCATGCCGCACCTCGACTTCGTATCCATCGGCACCAATGACCTGACTCAGTACACGATGGCTGCAGACCGTCTGTCCCCGCAGTTGGCCTACCTGACCGACCCGTGGCAGCCGGCCGTGCTGCGACTTATCCAGCACACCTGCATTGTGGGCCAGGCCAATAACGTTGCAGTAGGCGTATGCGGAGAAGCAGCGGCCGACCCCATGCTGGCCTGCGTGCTTACGGGCTTGGGCGTGAATTCGCTGTCCGCAGCGTCTACTGCAGTAGCAGGCGTAGGCGCACAGTTGGCAGAAATTACCTTGGAACAGTGCCAACAGCTCGCTGAGGTGGCATTGGATGCGGAAAGCCCTGATGCCGCCCGTACTGCAGTGGTAGAAACCATGGCATCCTTCGCCTAGCTTGAGGCGAAGGAGCGGGATTTATTCGCTGGCGAGTACGACTTCAATTTCGTGCTCGCGCAGCGCCTCCACAAAGGAATCGGGGGCTGCGGCGTCAGTGATGACGACATCGATATCAGCGGCGGGGGCGAAGCTTACCAAGTAGTCATTGCCCAGTTTGCTGGAATCGCACATCACTACGACCTTGTGGGCGTTGGTGACAAAGGCAGACTTGATGGCTGCTTCTTGGGGATCGGCCGTGGAAAGCCCGTGATCCAGGGTCAGGGCATTGGTTCCGATGAAGGCGACGTCGGCGCGCATGAGCGCTAGCGTGCGCAGGGCGGTGTCGCCGACGACAGCTTGGGTGATCGCGCGAACCGTGCCGCCAAGCAGCTGGACGTCCGGTACTCCGCTGCCTGCTAAGGACAAGGCGATGGGCAGACTATTGGAGACGATGTTGAACTGGCCTTGGGGGTATTGCTGTCCTATCAGCTCAGCAAATGCATTAATCGTAGTGCCCGCGTCGAGGAAAATGCTGCCGCCGCCGTGGGGTAGAAAATCCAGCGCAGCTCGGGCGATGGCGGCTTTCGCGCCGGAGGCGGAACGCTGCCGAGTGTCTAGGGTAAGTTCCGCAGTTTGAAAGGACTGGGATGCTACTGCGCCGCCATGCACGCGATGGACGACGCCCTCTCGATCCAACACCGCTAGATCGCGTCGAATGGTTTCGGCCGTGACTTCGAAGCGCTCGGATAGCTCAGTGACGTTGACGCGACCTTCAACGGCGGTGAGAGACGCTATCTGGCGGCGCCGCTCTTCTGCGTACATTATTCCTCCTTGGACTTAAGCACACCGCGGGGAGTAGCGGGGGTAAAAATTCCCGGATTTTGTGGATAGGAAAGTCCCGCGATGTTGTTTTTCTTAGTCCATTGTCTCAAAAATCGGGAATAACCGGACTAAAGCAAAAATTTGCACAGCTATCACCGCGCTACGAAGTACGAAAATAGCTGGTCACGGCAAAAAGTGGGAAAGTGGGATTTTCGTCTCCTTTGCTGTCTGGGTCCAAAATGGCGCCAAAATGGGGGTGGCTGGCGGAGAGGCTATATTAATGAGAAATGCGCACAAATAAGCCCCGCACGGCCCGGGGTGGCCGTTGCGGGGCGGAGTGAAGCTGGGTGAGTGTTTAAAGTTTGCGGAACACGGATACAACCTTGCCCATAATTTCTGCATCATCGCCATTAATGGGTGAGTAAGCATCGTTGTGGGGAAGTAGCCATACGCCCGAGGAATCGCGGTGGAATTCCTTAACGGTGGCCTCGGAACCGTCCAGCAGCGCTGCGACAAATTCGCCTTCCTCAGCAACTGACTGGGAGCGAATAATCACCCAGTCACCGTCGAGAATCCCTGCATCCTTCATTGAATCGCCGACTACCTGCAGCATATATAGGTCGCCGCTGCCGACAACCTCGTCAGGCATGGGGAAGTACGTGTCGACGTTTTCCTCAGCGGTAATGGGTGCTCCCGCAGCGATGCGACCGACCACAGGAATATAAGACACAGCGCCTGCGTCCTCGGGAACCTGCTGTTCGGGCTTAGCGGGCTTGCGGCCAGGCTTCTTGGTGCCTTCGTCTGTGTTGAGGTGTCGAACATCTACGGCACGCGGCTTATTTGGGTCGCGCCGCAGAAATCCCTTTTCTTCCAATTGCTTCAGCTGATAGGCAACTGAGGATGTGGACTGCAGGCCTGCTGCATCGCCGATTTCGCGAATGCTTGGTGGGTAGCCACGCAGCATGACGGCGTCACTAATGACATTGAGGATTCGTCGTTGGCGGTCGGATAGGGATGCGTAATCGGTCTTCTCGGCGGACTTTTTTGGCTTGCGGCCCATTGCTGGCTCCTACGTAGGGTCGGGTGACTTCGTTGTCGGTCTATTAGTGGGCGGATTTAGAGTGCCACAAGTCATTTGTAGCACGAAAAGTACAGATGTTCGAGATTTGTGTCCACGGGTGGACAAGTATTCGAAGCGGTGCTATAAATCGAACGTACCAACTAAATCGAACATTATGGCGACTGTTTCAAATTAAGTGTCCAGTGGGATGCCTATGGTGAGTTCGGTCGTCGAAAGGAAAAACATGTCTCTACTTATTAATTCTCGAAATGACCTGGCAAAGCGTAATTCTGCAGACGCTCTAGTGGTTTCTCCCGCATCTGTATGGGATGTGGATCGATATGCTTTTCGCGCAGCGCGAGGGAGCGGTGATTCGCGGTATGTTCGAACTCTCCGCGTGGAAGATCGAACGACATATCGTTCGAATCGAGTGAAATCTGGCGGGGGCGACGGTCTTTCACAGAGAGCTCAACGTAGCGCGGTGAAGTCGAACACAGGTAACTACGTTTTAGGTGGCGTGTTTGGAATCGCGGTCTTTTTGGGCACGCTCCTAGGCGGATTGGGAGGGGCGGAAGGAAGTAGTGCACCGCAACCGCCGACCTCAGACATTCAACAGGTCGAGGCTGCTGTAGTGCATTAGTGAGGCGGTGGCCTTATGCTCGGTGGTTGGGCGGACTGCTGGGCGAGTAAACTACTGGGGTAACAACGTCAGTGAAAGGACCTCTGTGTATTGCCCCTTCTGCCATAATGAGCAATCCCGTGTCATTGACTCCCGCGTCGTCGATGCTGGAGCGTCGATTCGGCGCCGGCGTGAGTGTGCTTCGTGTAAGGGGCGTTTTACCACGGTCGAAAAGGCCGTGTTGTTGGTGGTCAAGCGGAACGGACTCACGGAACCTTTTAGTCGAGATAAACTGATTCGCGGCGTACGGCGCGCCTGTCAGGGGCGAGATGTGGGTGACGATGCCCTGAAAAAACTGGCGCAAGAAGTGGAAGAAACCGTACGCGGGCATGGTTCCTCTCAGGTCAACGCGAATGAGATTGGCCTGGCCATCTTGGAACCGCTTCGCGATCTTGATGAGGTGGCCTATCTGCGTTTTGCCTCGGTCTACAAGTCCTTTGAAAGCGCTGATGATTTCGAATCTGAAATTCGTCTCATGCGAAGGCGCGACCGAGAGGATTTCTAGCGCAATTTGTCAACGGCCTTCTGGATGCGGCGGAGTGACACTGCGTGAGCGGTGCCGAGGCGTTGGGCGAATAGTGAAACGCGAAGTTCCTCCACCATCCAGCGAATGTCCTTGACTTCGCGCGTCTTTTCGCGGCCAGGTGGTAGGCTGCGCAGCCGGTTGGCGAGGTAGGCCTTGGCGTTATCTACCTCGGCCTGGCGGTCTGCGTCGCGGTCAGGGTCAAGGTTCATGTCCTCCAAGCGAATGCGCATGGCTTGGATATAGCGTGGTAGATGACGCAGGTGGGACATGCCATGGATTGTGATGGCATTACGGGGTAGGAGGAGCTCCAATTGCTCGCGCATGTCATCGATGGTCGCACCGTCCCAGTGGGCGAGTTCGGCTCGCAGGTTGGAATACTCGGCGAGTCCTGGGGCGATAGCCACCACCGCTTGACGCACACGGCCCGGAACCTGGGGCTTGATGGTGTCTTTGAGCTTCTGGAAAGCGGAAGGAGTGCGGACGGGTCCGCCGGCCTCTAGCATCAGGTCGCGTATGGCAGCGACGCGGGCGTCGTTGACCAGGCCATCGGCACCGCCGTGGGGATAGGAATCGACGGCGACGCGTTGTTGCAGCGGCAGGCCCTTGACCATTTGTGCAGTATTGACCGCAATGTCGCGCATAAGCAGGGTAAGGGTGGTGGTAACCATAGCGGCATCGGCTGCGGCCTTGGTGGGATGTACCTTGAGTTCAACGCCGTCCTTTGTGGCGACGAGGGCGGGGTAAGCCGTGACTTCGTGGCCGTCGACGTTGGTGGTAACCGTGTCATCGATGGCACCTAGAGTATCGTCGGTCCACTCGCTGACAGCGGTGGACTCAGCGGTGCGAGAGACACGGGACACAGAGGATTTGATATGCCCGGACTGGCGGCGGATAAGCGCTGCGAGGTCGCGGTCGGAGTCGACGATCTTGCCGCGCTTGTCGATGGCCCCGTAGTTCATCCTCAGGTGCATCGGCAGCTTGCCGGGCTGGAAATCGGTGGCGTTGATGCCTTGGCCGCCGAGTTCATGGAGGACGTCGGCAAGCTGCTGGGTGATGGTGCCTTCATAAGGGACGAGGCGGTCGATGGCGCGCTCAGCGAATTCGGGTGCGGGAACAACAGTGCGGCGCAGGGCCTTGGGCAGGCTGCGGATGAGTTCGGTTACGAGCTCGAGACGCAGGCCAGGGACGAGCCAATCGAAGCCTTCGGTATCTAAGCCGGCGAGCATGGGGATGGGCACCATCACGGTAACGCCATCGAGTGGATCGCCGGGTTCAAATTTATAGGTTAGTTCGTAGTCGATGGAACCCTTTCTCCAGTGGTCGGGGAAGGATTCTTCGGTGACCTCGTGGGAGTCATCGATGAGCTTTGCCGGATCGAAATCCAGCAATTCAGGGTTGCGACGGCGTTCTTTTTTCCACCACGAGTCGAAATGACGGCCGGTTGTTACCTTTGCTGGGATGCGCTGGTCATAAAAGTCGAAGAGGGTGTCTTCGTCTACGATGAGGCCGCGGCGGCGGGCTTTTTCTTCGTATGCGGCGGCGTCGTCAAGCGCTTGGGCATTGGTTTTGAAGAAGGCGTGGTGGGTATTCCAGTCGCCGGCAACGAGCGCGTTGCGGATGAACATATCGCGCGCGGCGGTGGGATCGACGCGGTGGTAGGGCACGGTGCGGTCGGCCACAATGGGTACACCGTAGAGTGTGGACTTCTGGTGAGCGATGGCGGCGGCGCGTTTGCGGGACCAGGTGGGCTCGGAATAGTTGTGCTTGAGCAGGTCTGCGCCAAGCTTTTCTACCCAGGCGGGATCGATGGTGGCGACGTCGCGTGCCCAGAGGCGGGAAGTTTCCACCAGCTCGGCGGCCATGAGGAACTCCGGCGGCTTTTTGGCCAAGGCGGAGCCAGGAAATACCAGGAATCGGGTGTTGCGCGCGCCTTGGAATTCTTTGGAGTTGCCATCGCGGGCGCCGATATTGGATAGCAAGCCTGACAGGAGTGTCATGTGGATATCATCGGCGCGGCGCTCGGTACCTTCCTGGTATGTCCAGCCCAGCTGCTTGGCGACGTCCTTGAGCTGGCGTACCAGGTCAAACCACTCGCGAATGCGCATGTAATGGAGAAACTCCTGCTTCATGCGTTTGCGGAATTTATTGCCGGATTGCTCGTTGCGGGTTTGTTTAATGTAATCCCAGAGCTTAAGCATGGACAAGAAATCCGAGGACTTGTCCTTGAAGCGGGCGTGGGCTTGGTCGGCCTGGGCCTGGAAATCAAGGGGGCGTTCGCGAACGTCCTGGATGGTCATGGCGGCGACGATGATCATGACATCATCCAGGCATCCGTTGGTATTGGCCTCAATGAGCATGCGTGCCATACGCGGATCTAGCGGGATGCGCGCTAGGTCGCGGCCAGTAGCGGTCAGCGTGGGCTTATCCTGCTTGTCGTGGAGAGCGCCGAGCTCGTGCAGGAGGTTAAGGCCATCGCGGATGGCCTTGTGCTCGGGCGGTTGGATGAACGGGAATTGTTCGATGTCGCCTAGCTTGAGCGAGACCATCTGCAAGATGACGCTGGCGAGGTTGGTGCGCAGAATTTCTGGGTCGGTGAATTCGGAGCGGCTTTCAAAGTCCTGTTCGCTATAGAGGCGAATGGCGATGCCATCGGCAACGCGGCCGCAGCGGCCGGAGCGCTGGTTGGCGGAGGCCTGCGAGATAGGCTCGATAGGCAGGCGCTGGACTTTGGTGCGCGTGGAATAGCGCGAGATACGGGCGGTGCCGGTATCAACCACATAGCGGATGCCGGGCACAGTAAGCGAGGTTTCGGCGATATTCGTGGCCAGCACGATGCGGCGGCCACGGTGTTCGCTGAAAACGCGATGCTGTTCTTGATTAGATAAGCGGCCAAAGAGGGGAGTGACCTCGACGTTTTTCCACTTCTTGCCTTCGATGGCCTCCATGGCATCGCGGATATCGCGTTCGCCAGGGAAGAAGCAAAGGATATCGCCGTCGCCTTCGTGCATCAGCTCTTCGATTGCCTCGGTCAAACCGTCGAGCGGGTCTTGGTCCACCACCTTTCCGCCGGCCTCGAACTCGAGGGGCCGGTAACGGATTTCTACCGGGTAGGTGCGGCCGGAGACCTCGATAATGGGGGCAGGGTTTCCGTCGGCGTCGGCAAAATGGGCAGCGAAGCTTTCCGGATCGATGGTTGCGGAGGTAATGATGACCTTGAGATCGGCGCGCTTGGGCAAAAGACGCTTGAGATAGCCCAATAAAAAGTCGATGTTGAGGGAGCGCTCGTGGGCCTCATCGATGATGATGGTGTCGTACTTGTTGAGGAAGCGGTCACGCTGCATCTCGGCGAGTAGGATGCCATCGGTCATGAGCTTAACCGCGGTGGTCTCAGAGACGCGATCATCAAAGCGGATGGCGTAGCCGACGGATTCGCCAATCTTTTGGTCCAGTTCTGAGGCGATGCGTTCGGCCACGGTGCGCGCTGCAATGCGGCGTGGCTGGGTATGGCCGATTAATCCGCGGCGGCCGCGGCCCAGATCAAGACAGATTTTTGGGATCTGGGTGGTCTTACCGGAGCCAGTCTCGCCCGCAATGATGACTACTTGGTTGTCACGGATGGCTTCGGCAATATCGTCCTTACGGGCTGTGACGGGGAGGGCGTCCGGGTAGGTGATGGTGGGGACGGCGGCGTCGGTAAGCGCGACGCGCTCAGCCGCAGCGTGGATTTCAGCGCCGATTTCTTGGAGCGCTTTCGGGGCACGGGCCTTTTTCAGGCGGCGGCGGAAGGAGCGGGCTTCGGCCAAGGTGACATTTTCGAGTGCGGCGAAAAGCTCGTCGCGGGAAGGGGTTTCATTCATAGTCATGACTAGGCACAGAGTTTACCTGCCCGCCTGAAATGAGGAAAAGTTGTTAAAGTGAAAATACTTATCCATGCACTGATTCGCATTCCTTAAGGAGGAACCCCGGTTATGACGAACCCGTATTCGGGTGGAAATGATGATTTTCCGCGCTACGAACCGACCGATCACCCCGAGGACCGACCAAACTACGGACAGCTTCCGTCCTATGGCGGAAGCCATGAAGAAAACACCCAGGGCTATGTGGGCTACCAAGCAGGCCAGCGCCCATATACCGGCAAGGTCTCTGCCGTAGACGCCGTTTCTTGGGCGTTTAGGACCGTCTTTAGCAATTGGAAGCTGTGGATTTTGGGATCTCTAGCGCTTTTTGCGCTAGGCATTGTTTTTGTTGTTATTGCAGCTGGCATCAATGCTGCGGGCGACTCCGGCGCGGGTCAGGCAACCGCAGGCTCTTTGGTCTCTCAACTCATTTCGACTGTCCTAAGCCTTGTTTTGTCGCTGGTAGTTATGCGCCTGGCGCTTTTCCAGATTGATGACTCTCGCACCGGTTGGGGCTACCTGTTTAAGAACGTGCGTTGGTGGCAGCCGCTGGTCATCATGCTCGTCATCGGGGCGGTGTCGATGTTCATTGTATTCTCTGTAGTAGGTGGAACCGTCACTGGGCTGCTTGGTGACGCCGAGAATCTCACGGAGGAAGAAGCAGTTGCGGCAGTATTAAGCGTCATGGGCATCATGGGCGTACTTTTGGTGATTAGTTTCTTTATTCAACCACTTTTCTCACTGATGCAGTGGTTTGCGGCTGACGGCGATGGCGTTGGCGAAGCAGTAAAGAATGGCTTTAAGGCAGGCAAGGACAACTATGGCCAGATGTTGCTGCTTGCCATTTTGAACTTTTTCATCATTGTTGCCGGCTTCTTGCTTTTGGGCATCGGCCTTATCGTGGCGTATCCGGTTACGCTCTTGGCACAGGCGCACATGTTCCGCCAGTGCGCGGGGCGCAATACTCTCCCGCAGGCGTAGCGCACCACAGTTAAAGGCCACCGTTCCAGTTAGGGGCGGTGGCCTTTGGTGTGCTTGGCGACGCCCCCGTGGGGCTTGCCGTGAACGATTACTGCCGGGAGCGCTCAATCGCCTTGTTATAGGCGGCGGTGATGAGCGTGCCGAATTCGCGGAATTCCTCGGCGCGGGCAGCGGAGGAGCGGAATACGAGGCCGACCTCGCGTTCGGCTGTGACGTCGGGGGCGAAGTGGGCTACGGCTACATCCTTGCCGTGGCATTCGGTTGCCAGGGCGGATTCTGGGACGAGGGTGCAGCCCAGCCCGCCCATGACCAGCTGCATGATGGTGGTCAGGGAGGAGGCGCGGGTGACCGAATTGGTGGCCTCGGCCGGGTTGACGTCGGCATGGCGGCAGAGATCGACGATTTGGTCGCGCAAGCAGTGGCCGTCGTCAAGCAGCAGCAAATCTAGGTCCTTAAGCTCTGCGAGCTGGACGTCCTCGCGGCCGGCGATGGGGTGATCGGGTGGGCAGACGATGGAGAATTTCTCCGTGTACAGCGGGCTATCTACCATGCCGGTGGCCTCTGAAGGAAGGGCCATGATGGCAAGGTCCAAGTTGCCGCTACGCAGGCGGGTAATGAGGTGCTGGGTTTGCTCTTCTACAAAGCGTGGCTCGAGATCCGGGTAGGCCTCCGCAAGCATAGAGAGCAGATCGGGGAGGATGTAGGGGGCGACGGTGGGGATAACGCCGATGGTTAGCGGGCCTGCGAGGGTGCCGTTGGCACCGCGTGCGTGGGCCAGGAAAGTATCGGCTGCCTCGAGGGTGGCTTTGGCATAGGGGAGAAGCTTTTCACCGGCCGAGGTGACAATGACCTTGCGGGTGGAACGCTCGATGAGCTGAAGGCCTAATCCCTGTTCGAGGGCGACGAGACCTTGGGAGAGCGAGGGTTGGGAGATTTCGAGCTTGGCGGCTGCGGTTCCGAAGTGCTTATTTTCCGCAATGGTGACGAAAGTGCGCAGCTGAGCAAGTGTAGGGCGATACTCTTTATTATGCATGCCTATCACTCTAACACTCACCTATAGGATTTGCTATTGACGCGAGCGAAAAAGATGGTATAACTGATCGTGTTGGGCCGGATACGGTCCGGCCCCGCTGCTTATAAACCAAGTGGCTGGAAACTTAGAGGAAGAGCCTTTAATAAAGGAGTTGAAGACTATGCCTATTTTGACTGTCGGCGAGAAGTTCCCAGAGTTCAACCTCACCGCCCTGACCGGTGGCGACCTGCATGACGTCAACGCTAACCAGCCGGAGGACTACTTCGAGCAGGTATCCTTGGACAAGTACGAGGGCAAGTGGAAGGTCGTCTTCTTCTACCCGAAGGACTTCACCTTCGTCTGCCCGACCGAGATCGCTGCCTTTGGCAAGCTGGACGAGGAATTCCAGGACCGCGATACCCAGATTCTCGGCGGCTCCACCGATAACGAGTTCGCTCACTTCAACTGGCGCGCAACCCACCCGGAGCTGAAGGAAGTTCCATTCCCAATGTTCTCCGACGTGCGCCACGACCTCATCCGCGCATTGGGCGTAGAGAACGCTGATGGTGTTGCTGACCGCGCTACCTTCATCATTGACCCAGACGGCGTTATCCAGTTCGTATCCGTCACCCCGGATGCTGTCGGCCGCAATGTAGACGAGGTTCTGCGCGTACTTGACGCTCTGCAGTCCGAAGAGGTCTGCGCTTGCAACTGGGAGAAGAACGACCCCACCAAGAACATCAACAAGATGGACGTCGTTCAGTCCGCGCTCTAAATCTCACTGAGATGCAGGTTAACCCCGCTTTCGTGGCGGGGTTTCCTTTTGAATCCAGCGCAGTAAATTCCTATCAAAACCTAAAAGGAGAAAAGCTATGTCTATTGATAATCTGAAGTCTGCACTGCCGGAGTACGCCAAGGAC
The DNA here is from genome assembly GCF_057458085.1 of Corynebacterium sp. LaCa_205. NCBI lineage: Bacteria > Bacillati > Actinomycetota > Actinomycetes > Mycobacteriales > Corynebacteriaceae > Corynebacterium > Corynebacterium sp. LaCa_205. The sequence goes on along the minus strand of NZ_CP190931.1, from coordinate 1,415,538 downwards.
CAGAAGCTCAACCTCGGTGCGCTGACCCGTTCCAAGGACTTGGACGAAGAGCAGCTGTGGGGCTGCCTGCTGGCATCTGCTGCAGCAACGCGCAATGACACCGTGCTGGCAGAAATCGCTGAGGAAGCAAAAGAGCACCTCTCCGGGGAGGCTATCGAGGCAGCCTACGGCGCAGCCACCGTCATGGCGATGAATAACGTTGCTTACCGCGCCAAGGGCTGGTTGGGCGATGACTACGCACAGGTAAAGTTTGGCCTGCGCATGAACATCATCTCCAAGCCAGGCGTGGACAAGGCCAACTTCGAGCTGTGGAATACCGCAGTCTCCGCCATCAATGGCTGCGAGCACTGCCTGGGCGCTCACGCTCACGAGCTCAACGAGGCTGGTCTGAGCAAGGAGCAGGTCTGGGAGGCCGTCAAGGTCGCTGCCGTGGTTCAGGCTGTGGCACAGGCTGTTCAGATTGAGGCCGCACGCTAAAATAGCCGGCCTTTAGCCGCCCTCGCGCTTGCCGACGTCCCCCTCACTCGGGGCGTGGCAGCTAGGGCGGCTTTGTCGTTTTGGCTGGCTAGTACTCCACGCGCAGGTCCGACAGTCGGACTTCGCCAGCCTCATCGGAGGCATCGAGATCTACCGTAGCGACGAACTGGTAGGCGTGGTCGCCGTCTGGGTCCTTGATGATCTGGCGCACGGACCACGCACGCGAGTCAGTATCGCCTAGGCGGAAAAACTCCGGGCCGCGGGCCTCGGGGCCGGAATCGATGTCATCATACTCATCGAAGTAATCATCTAGGATAGCGCCGAAGTCCGGCACCTCGTCCAGGTAATCGAGCAGCTCCGCCAAGCGGTCTTCCTTTTCCAAAGCAAAGAGCTGCACCAAGCGGAACATGTAATTGCGCACCATGATGGTAAAGGCGCGGCGATTGGCCGTGAGCGCGGAGGGGTCCTCCACGCCAAAGGCCAGCTCGCGGTCCACTGTGTCTTGGTCGATGGGGGAGTCTTCGCCGGCCATCTGCGCCCATTCGTCGACAAGCGAGGAATCCACCTGGCGGATAAGTTCACCCAGCCAGATGACGATGTCCTCGAGCTCCGGGGTGTTGTACTCATCGGGGATGGATTGTTTGAGGGTACGCCAGGCATCGGTCAAGTAACGCAAAATCACGCCCTCGGAGCGGGCTAAGCCGTAGGTGGCGACCAAATCCGAGAAGGTCATTGCATTTTCGAGCATGTCCCGGACTACGGACTTGGGGCGCAACTCGAATTCCTTGACCCACGCATTGGTCTCCGCAAAAGTATCGTAGGCCTGCTCCAAAAGCTCCTCGAGCGGTTTGGGCCAGGTGATATCCTCCACGATATTCATACGATCGGTGTAGTCCACTCCATCCGCCTTCAGCGCGGCAATTTCCTCGCCGCGGCGCTGTTTCTGCTGCGCGATGAGCACCTGGCGCGGGTCATCCAGGATGGACTCGAATACGGAAATAACGTCCAAGTTATAAGTGTCCGCCTCCGGATCCAGCAGCGAGAGCGCGGCTAGGGCGAATGGTCCCAGCGGTTGGTTAAGCGCGAAATCGCGGGGGAGTTCTCGCACCAAATGATAGGGTCGGCCGTAGATATCCAAGCCCTTGGTGGATTTTTGCACTACGCCAGAATCCACCAGCCCGCGGAAAAGGTCGAGGGCTGTGAGAATGTCCTTATTCTGCTTGCTGCGATTATCGTGATTATCCCGCAGCAGATGGCGCATGTGTTCATAGCCATTGCCATGCCGCGCCAATACATTAAGCAGCATCGAGTTAGAGACGCGGAATTGAGACGTCAGCTGCTCAGGCTCAGCCTCAGTAAGGCGCGCAAAGGTCTTTTCGGACCACGAAACCTCGCCCTCTCGAGCGGACTTTTTCTTTAGCTTCTTCAAGCGCTTGGGGTCATCACCGATGCGGCGGCGTTCCTTAGCATTTTCGATCTCGTGCTCGGGGGCCTCGACCACCACGGTGCCCTCGGTGTCATAGCCGGCGCGGCCGGCACGCCCAGCAATCTGGTGGAATTCGCGCGACTTGAGGATGCGTTGGCGCTGTCCATCGAACTTAGCCAGCCCCGTCATCAGTACGGTACGGATGGGCACGTTAATGCCCACCCCCAGGGTATCGGTGCCGCAAATGACCTTAAGCAGGCCCTTTTGTGCCAGGCGCTCTACTAAACGGCGGTATTTGGGCAGCATGCCCGCGTGGTGGATGCCGATGCCCTTGCGCAGCAGCTTGGATAAATCCTTGCCAAAGGCAGTGGTGAAGCGGAACCCACCGATTTCCTGGGCAATCGCTTCCTTTTCTTCCTTAGTGATGATCCCCGAAAGAGAGGTGAGCGCCTGGGCGCGCTCGGCCGCTTCACGCTGCGAGAAGTGCACCACGTAGATGGGTGCCTTCTTATCGGCCAAGAGCTCCTCGATGGTCTCGTGCACCGCGCTAAAGACATAGGAAAAATCTAGCGGCACGGGGCGCGTAGTACCAGCAACCAGGTCGGTAGCGCGGCCGGTACGACGGCTAAGGTCTTCTTCCAACCACGTGGTATCGCCCAGGGTGGCGGACATAAGCAAGAACTGCGCCTTGGACAGCTCTAGTAGCGGCACCTGCCAGGCCCAGCCGCGGTCCGGTTCAGAGTAGTAGTGGAACTCGTCCATCACCACCTGGTCGATATTGGCCTCGGCGCCATCGCGAAGCGCAATATTAGCCACAATCTCAGCCGTAGCGGCGATGATGGGGGCATTGCCGTTGACGGTGGCGTCACCAGTCATCATGCCCACATTTTCCGCGCCAAAGATATCGCAGAGAGCAAAGAACTTCTCACTTACTAGAGCCTTGATGGGCGCCGTATAAAAACTGCGCTGGCCACGGGCCAAGGCGATAAAGTGTGCGGCATTGGCCACCATGGACTTTCCGGAGCCAGTCGGGGTAGCGAGGATGACATTATCGCCGGCCAAGATCCCCAGCGAGGCCTCCTCCTGCGCTGGATACAAATTAATGCCCCGGCCGGTGGTCCACGAGGTAAAGGTATCCCAGATTGCCTCATCTACGAGGGACTCGGGCACTTCCGATAAATCTGGCAGCAGCTGAGATAAGTTCACCCCCACCACCTTAGCGGTGATGAGGGTGGGTTAGTTAGATATCGTCACCTAAGTCGCCATCGCCCTGAGCGGAATCTGAATCATCCGTGCCGTTATCGGCTTGAGAGCCCTCGCCATCGGCGGAATCTTCGCGGTCATCTATGTCAGAGTTAATGATCTGCTGGCTTTCTTCCTTATCCAAAGAAGCCAAGAAGGCTTGGAACTCCTCGCTGATTTCCTCGCCGGTAGGCACAGCTTCCTCGCCGGGCATGATAGCCTGCGGGTGTTCCTTGCGGTAGCGCTCCATATAGGCGTCATACTGCTGCTCGAGTTGCTGAACCACGCTTTCTATCTCATCCGAGCCACCAACTTGTTCTTCCAGTTGGTTTTCTACGCGGGAAATATCAGCCTCGATGCTGCCCAAAGGAATATTGAGGTGCGCGGCCCGAGCTACCGAATCCAATAACTGGAACGTGGCTTGCGGGTAGGGCGAAGCCGCAAGATAATGCGGCACGTGGACGGTATATCCGGCTACGGTGCGCTGCTTATCCGCCAGTGCTTTTTCCAGATACAGTGCAGCAGAGCCTGGGACCATCATGGTGGAATCCATCGACAACATATGCTCAGTCAGACGGGAGGAAGTGCCATGCGCCGTGACCACCGTGGGGCGGGTGTGCGGAACCGGCATAGGTGCTGCATAGAGCATGATGGTGTCATTGATATTGAACTTTTCCACCAGCTTGACCACAGCAGTAGTAAAAGCCTCCCAGCGCATGTCGGGCTCTGGGCCAGACAGCAGTAGGAAGGTTTTGCCGGAATTATCGCGCAGGACCTTGATACCCAGGTCCATCGATTCAATTTCTAGCGCCCGATCCTTATCGATGGTGACGGCTGGCCGGCGCGAGCGGTAATCAATCAGCTCATCAGAGTTAAACGAGGCCAGTTGGCGGCCTTCCAAAGCTGCCTTCAAATGGTCCGCACTAGCCTCGATGGCCTGGCCGGCGTCTGCATAGCCGTGCATGGCAACAATCATGGTGGGGCCTTGTCCGTCACCGGAATCATCCCTAATCACCGGGGCTGGATACTCCAGCTCATACATGCGGCGATCTTCTTCGTGCATGTTGTGTTACCTCCTTGCTTTCTTACCTACCCCAACGCCGCAGGCGGGCTCAGTATTCCCGCGCGCACTGGGAGGTTAAATAACTGATTGTGCCCCAAATCGCCGCACATTGCCAGCGCAATCCCGGGCGGGGTGTGGACAAGCCGCTTGCCGACGCCCCCTCACCCCGCCTATCCCCAGATTCTTACCACTTCTCGATGCTTGTCCTATACATGGTTGCGCGCGTGGCTGAAGCTGGGGCCATGAACATCTCAACACCAACTCAGCCCATTCGTACGCCCGGCGATATCCTCGCCAATATCCCAGGAATTCTCGGATTCTTCCCCTCCGAATCAGTCATCCTCATCTCCATCCAGCCCAGCCCACACGGATTCAGTATGGGGCCGGTAGCCCGCCTCAATCTGAACGATGTCCCTGCCGCCTTGCAAGAAGTGATGGATGCATTTCACTGCGGCAACCCCGAAAGCATCTTTGGTTTCGTTCTCTCTCAACGCCAAGAAGAAGATTTATGGGATATCTTGCACTCCCTCTACCGCTTTCAGGATCGCTCTGGTGTGGGCATTGACGCTTGCTGGCTGGCCGAAGAGCTATCTACTGATACCGCCTACGACCTCATTTTTGGCCACGCGTCCGAGGACGGCGAGGGTCCGCTGCAGAATTGGATGGAAGGAACCATTCCCGCCATATCGACGAGCCACTCCATGCGTGCGTGCGTGAATAATGGCATGCTTCCTGAACTCAGCCGCAATGATTTGGTTCAGCGTTTTAAGGACCACAACCCATACTTTGGGAAAGAAGAAATTAGCGCAATGGAGCGATGCTGCAGAGAAATCGCCCGCCAACTGCGCGCCGGGCGCGGTTACCAAACTTCAGATCCAGTGCAGGTGGTGAAGCGCCTTATCGCTGATGTCCGCTTCGTGCTCAGTGAGGTGGAATCGCTGGAGGAGACTTTGGAAAATGAGGAATTGCTGTGTGCAGCAGCCATGTGGATGTCTACCACGTGGACCCGTGACCTGGTTATCACAGAGCTGGTGTCTGCGCCGCGGGAAGCAGGGGACCTCCTCCTAGCGGTGGCACGTACATTCCAGGGGTCCATCCGCTATAACGCCCTAGCCTTATACGCAGCTAGCCAGGTATCCCATGAATTCGGAATCTATGCGGGTCCGGCGCTTTCTGTACTAGTAGAAGAGGCGCCCCATCATAATTTGGGGCGCCTCATAGCGCAGGGGTATCGCAGCGGCATGGGAAGGCGGTTGGTCACGAGCCTCTGCCATGGCTGTGAGCTAGCCCGCGACGCGGCGGGGCTTGGCGCCGATGCCCCGCAAAGTAGCTTCGGAGGCTAGGCCCGCTTCGCTGAATGTGCCTTATCGCCTAGCTGGCGGGTGAAATTCCATGCATCGGTAACGATCGTTTCCAGATCCGTGCGGGTGGGGTTCCATCCGAGTTCCCGCTTGATCTTCTCTGAGGAAGCGATGAGGGTGGCGGGGTCGCCTGCGCGGCGCGGAGCCACCTCAGCAGGAATGTCGTGGCCGGTGACCTTGCGGCACATCTCAATGACCTGCTTGACGGAGTAGCCATCACCAGAACCCAGGTTGTAAATGCGGTGACTACCAGATTCATTGGATTCGAGAGCAAGCACATGGGCATCGGCCAGATCACGGATATGGATATAGTCACGCACTGGGGTGCCGTCTGCGGTATCCCAGTCATCACCGAACATGAAGATCTTATCGCGGTGGCCCAAGGCCACCTGCAACACGATGGGGATGAGGTGGGTTTCTACCTCGCGGTTCTCACCGATGTTTCCGTAGGCTCCAGCCACATTGAAGTAGCGCAGGGAGGTCGCCCCCAATCCATAGGCGTGGGCGAAAGAGGTGATCATGTAGTCGATGGCAAGCTTGGTTGCACCATAGGGATTGGTGGGCTGGGTTGGCATATCCTCTGTAATCGGCACTTGGTCCGGCTCACCGTAGGTTGCAGCGGTGGAGGAGAAGACGAGATTTTTGACCTCGTTATCCCGCATGGCATTGAGCAGCGTCAGGGTAGTAACGACATTGTGCTGCCAATACTCATCGGGCTTTTCCACGGATTCGCCCACCAACGAGCGCGCCGCGAAGTGGATGACACCCTCGAAACCACCTTCTCCCAGGACCTCGGCGGCCTTATCCGCCACGTCGCCCTCGACGACGCGGGCTGTTTCTGGAACGGCTTCGCGGTTTCCGGTGGAGAAATTGTCAATGATGGTTACATCATGGCCTTGTTCGACCAATACAGCGGCGCACACGCTGCCGACATAGCCGGCGCCACCGGTGACAAGAAGTTTCATGGTTATACCTCCACGCGCACTGCGTGCGCCAAGTCGTCGGAAAGCACGACGCTGCCGCCATCCGGTGTCGACAACGTAATCGTGCCGCTGTTATTGACTACCGATACCTTTGCTCCCACGCGGATTCCGGCAGCGGTGAGTTCCTGGAAGGTGCCATCATCAACCTGCAAAATCTCATTGACCTGGATGACGGTGGCGGAGACCTCCTCACCATTGGGGAGATCGACTGCGCGGGTGCCCTGGTCCGGCTGCGGAGCATCGAAGCCCAGTGCAGACAGCGCCGGGATAGGGTTGCCGAATGGTGACCGGGTTGGATCATCGAGAACCGCGACCATGCGTTTTTCTACTTCTTCGCTCATCACATGCTCCCAACGGCAGGCCTCGTCGTGAACTTTTGCGATGTCGAGCCCGAGGACGTCGGTAAGCAAACGCTCTGCCAAACGGTGCTTGCGCATGACTGCGGTAGCCAGGTCGCGGCCCTTGTCCGTGAGATCCAAACTGCGGTCGGTACGCACGTGCAAAAGGCCGTCGCGTTCCATGCGAGCTACAGTTTGAGAAACCGTAGGCCCAGACTGCTCCAAACGCTCCGCGATGCGGGCGCGAAGGGGAGTAATACCTTCTTCCTCTAGCTCGTAGATGGTGCGTAGATACATCTCCGTTGTATCAACTAGGTCCCTCACGTGGGCATACCTTTCTGTGTGAATACAGTTTCGCGGCTAATCTCCCGACCAAGGACGGGAAAGCGCTTTCTAGACTCTGCAGTCCAGATTAGCCTACCTAAGCCCTTGCTCGCCGCGTCGAACTAAGCCGCTGCCTTTCTAACGCCAAACCCCGAGCCCGTGGCAGTATTGTGCCGAATGGACTCGGGGAGGGGGACTGGGCGCGGAGCGCTGCCAGCCCAGATTAAAGAGCGTACTCGCGCAGGCGATCGGCGCGGTTGCCATCGCGCAGCTTTGCCATAACTTCGCGCTCAATTTGGCGTACACGTTCGCGCGAAAGACCGAAGCGGCGACCAATCTGATCCAAGGTGCGCGGAACACCATCATCGAGGCCGTAGCGCAGACGAATTACGTCCTGCTCGCGCTTTTCCAAGGTGTCAATCACTCCGCGAATATCGGAATGGCGCATGGAGGCTACGACCGCGGTTTCTGCATCGGTAGCTTCGGCGTCTTCAATGAAGTCACCCAAAGGAGCTTCTTCATCGGTACCTACCGGCATATCGAGAGAGACTGGGTCGCGCGACTGGCGCAGCAGCATCTCAATCTTGTTTTCGTCAATGCCTGATTCCTCCGAAAGCTCTTCATTGGTAGCTTCACGGCCCAGGGATTGATACATCTCGCGCTTAATGCGGGACAGCTTGTTGACCTGTTCTACCAAGTGGACTGGGAGGCGAATGGTGCGAGACTGGTCAGCCATGCCGCGGGTAATTGCCTGGCGGATCCACCACGTGGCATAGGTGGAGAATTTAAAGCCCTTGGCGTAATCGAACTTTTCCATCGCGCGGATGAGGCCGAGGTTTCCCTCCTGGATGAGATCCAGCAATGGCATACCGCGGCCGGTGTAGCGCTTTGCCAGCGAGACCACGAGGCGCAGGTTGGCTTCAAGCAGGTGGGAGCGTGCCTTTTTGCCTTCGCGGGCGAGGATTTTAAGGTCACGCTTTTCTGCACGGGTGAGCTTTTCAGCGTTATTGAGCTTGTACTCCGCGTACAGTCCAACTTCGATGGCCTGAGCGAGTTCTACCTCATCTTCCGCGCTGAGCAGTGCGGTCTTGCCAATGCCGTTGAGATAAACACGAACGAGGTCGGCAGAGGGGTTGTCGTTGGTTTGGTTGCGGCGAGATCCGCGATCTACTTCCTGTTCTTCATTAGTAGTGGCAGCTGAAGCGCCCTTGGCGGTGGTGGCAGATGTCTTCGTCATAGTGAAGCCTCCTGAATTTGTCGCCGGTTTCACAAAGTACAACGGAGTCTTTAGAGATTTAGTTCCCAATGTGGAAAGAATTGATAAAACGCGGCGTTCCCCGTGGTACGACTCCACCTTTTCGGGGGAGATGTGCCACGGAGAACGCCGCGCTCTGCGATGGGGCAGGTACGTAGAAGTACTATCCGCGTACCTGTACGAGATAGCGGTAGATGGTGGGTTCGGAAACACCTAGCCGCTCTGCTGCTGCGGCAATTCCTCCCTTAAGAAGGAAGAATCCTGCATCCTCCAAATCTGAGACCACCTCGAGGCGCTCCTCGCGCTGCATGCGAGGGGCAGGGGTGTTTTGGTTAGAAATGGCGGAGTCCAACATTGAGTCCAGAAGGTGTTCCACGTTGGAACGCAAAGACTCGCTGACTCCTTCCTTGTCCGCTTCTTCCTCTACCGGTTCCTTATCTGGAACTGGGTCTGGTACTGCAACGGGGCGGTTGGGTAGCTCAGTTTCACCTGGGTAGCCGCCGAAAGCCTTTGACTTATCGAATGCGGGATCATCGGCCTTGCCGATGAGTGCTGCGGCCGCATCGCGAATGTGTACTAATTCGGATACATCAACATTGATGCACAGCATGCCGCGCATATGCCCGGAGTCGTCTCGGATGAAGTAGCTAGAGGAGCGGCAAATCTTGCCTTCCGCATTGACGGCGCGGTAGCCGGTCATCATGGGGATTGCTGCGGCATCGCCCTGTTTCATAAACCATAGAGCGAAGTCGGTCACCGGGCCGCCAAGTTGCCGGCCGGAGATGTGCCCATTGGCGATGGCCATGATGGATTTATCGGGAACGTCGAGATCGTGGAGGACGATTTCGGTGTTGGGGCCCATTGCCTTACCGAGGAATTCGACGAGGGGAATATACTGCTCGAGGAAGTTTTCTTCGGAGGCACTGCCGCTAGGAAAATTCATTAGCTGAAGCATGTCCTTTAATTCCTGTCAGGTTATAGCGAAGGTACCACATGGAAGCGACTCGGTGGAAGAAAGGGAATAGTCCGAAGAAAGCCGGGTGAACACTAGCGGCTTAGCGCTGTGCTCACCCGGCTCATCGCTTCATTACAGGGTGTTCTTTATCCACACACCGGGACTGGTGGGTGAACTGCTAGGGCCAGACCACCTTGTGAGGTCTCCCTGTACTTGGCATTCATATCCTTACCAGTCTTGTACATGGTCCAGATGACTTCGTCCAAAGAAACACACGGCTTGCTCTCACGCTCTAGCGCCATGCGAGCACTGGTGATGGAGTCGACCGCAGCAACGGCGTTACGCTCAATGCAGGGTACCTGAACCTGTCCGAGGACTGGGTCACAGGTCAAGCCAAGCTTGTGTTCCATGCCAATCTCAGCTGCGATGCATACCTGCTCTGGGGTAGCGCCCATGAGCTGGGCGAGTCCGCCGGCAGCCATGGAGCACGCCACACCAACTTCACCTTGGCAGCCGACCTCAGCGCCAGAGATGGAAGCGTTCATCTTGTACAGGGAAGCAATCTGGTTGCAGGCGAAGATGTAGTCAGCGAACATCTCCGTGGTAACTGGCTCGACAAACTTGTCGTAGTAAGCCAGGACTGCGGGGACGACACCACAGGCGCCGTTCGTAGGAGCGGTAACAACGCGGCCGCAGGCTGCATTCTCTTCGGAGATAGCCAGTGCAAACATGTTTACCCAGCTGAGGATGTTCAAACCATCGTGCGGTTCGGACTGCTCAAGACGACGCTTAAGGGCAGCCGCGCGACGCGGAACGAGCAGGGAACCAGGCAGCGGACCATCGGTGGAGGAACCGCGCTTGATGCCGGTGTACATGACATCGCGAACCTTGCGCAGGTGCTCATTGACCTCATTTTCAGAGCGCAGTGCCAATTCGTTGGCCAAGCCCAGCTCGGGGAGGGTCATATCGTTCTTTTCGCACAGTTCGAGCATTTCTGCAGCGCTGGCATATGGGAAGGGGATATCAACCTTGACGTCCTGCCGCTTTGCAAAGTCTTCCTGCTTGACGATGAAACCGCCGCCGACCGAGTAGTAGGTCTTGTGCAGGATGTTTTCTTCGCCGGCGAAGGCGATAAGACACATACCATTTTCGTGCATCGGGAGGTATTCGTCGTGGAAGAAGAAGCCGCCGTCCTTGGGGAATTCTACCTCGTGGGTGCCGCCCAGCATGAGCTTCTCGCTGCTGCGGACGTTCTTCATGAATTCGGAGATGCCGTCGATATCAACGGTCTCTGGCTCTTCACCGGCCAAGCCGAGGAGGATGGCCTTGTCGGTGGAGTGGCCGATACCCGTGAGGGAGAGGGAACCGTAGACATTTGCCTGCACTCGAGTGACCTTGTCAAAGAGGTCTTTTTCCTTGAGCTCGTCTACGAAAGCCTTGCCGGCCTTCATTGGCCCTAGGGTGTGTGAGCTTGAGGGGCCGATACCAATCTTGAACATATCGAAGATGCTGATGAACATTGTTCTTTCCTTGAATCCTCTGCGAATTTCTCGTCTACGGCGGTGCTTAGAAGGCGTGGACGATGGAGTAGATGATGGTTGCTAGGGCGACGAGGCCCATGAAGAAGACGAAGTAGTTGGAAGCCTTGCCCTTGTAGCGCTGGAGAGCAGGAACCTTGTGGATAGCGACCATCGGGATGATGAAGAGCATGATGGCAATCGTTGGACCACACAGGGTTTCAATCATGCCCAGGATGGACGGGTCAGCCCAAGCGACGAGCCAAGCGGTAACCAGCATGAAGATGAGGGTGATGGTGTCGAGCTTGTGAGCCGACTGTGCGTCATCCTTGCTTGCGTTCTTGCTGCCCTTGACGATGAGACCCTCGAAGCCTTCGGCTGCGCCGAGGTAGTGGCCAAGGAAGGACTTAGCAACTGCAATCATGGCGATGATAGGAGCAATCCACTGGATAAGTGGGGTATCGAAGTGGTTGGCCAGGTAGGACAAGATGGTGATGTTTTGTGCCTTAGCTTCTGCCATATCAGCCGGGGAGAGGCTCAGGGCGCAGGAGAAGACGAAGAACATAACCACGACGACCATGAGGATCTCAGCGCGGAGCAGGGTCTTGCGGGACTTGGCTTCTGCGAACTTGCCGTAGGTCTGGCGGCGGTCAACGGCGAAGGAAGAAATCATCGGGGAGTGGTTGAAGGAGAAGACCATAACCGGAACCAAGAGCATCAGGGTAACGCCCATGCCGTGACCAGAGGCTTCGCGAGCAACGTTTAGGTCAAAGGAATCGAAGAGTGCGGTGTTCCACTTCGGGATGAGGTAAAGGGAAAGGAGAACCAGGATGCCGATGAACGGGTATACCAGGTAGGACATGACGTGAACCACGACGTCCTTGCCCATGCGGACAATCAAGATGAGTCCACCAACGAGCAAGAGAGAGGTTAGCCAGCGGTGCGGCGGGGTAACGCCGAGCTGGTGCTCCAGGAAAGAGTTGACCGTGTTGGTGATGGTGACTGAGTAAACCAGCAGGATGGGGTAGACCGACAGGAAGTACAGGATGTTCATGAGAACACCGGCCTTCTTGCCAAAGTGCTCTTCGACGACGTCCGTGAGGTCACCGTCTGGCTTGGAGCTGGACAGTACCAAGCGGGTCATTCCGCGGTGAGCCCAGTAGGTCATAGGCAGTGCTACGACCGTCATGATGAGCAGCGGGATGATACCGCCGATACCGGCGTTGATGGGGAGGAAGAGGACGCCGGCGCCGATGGCGGTGCCGAACAGGGAGAGCATCCATACGGTGTCTTCCTTATTCCACTTCGGTGCGCCCTTCTGGCCATCGAAGGGGGTGTCGATGCCAGGAGCCGGTGCGGCTGTCTTGGGGGGTTCGGGCATTTCTGCCCTGTTTTCTGGGTGCTGGGCTGAATTGCGCCGCTTGAGTGAGTGGGACATTTTCTTTCCTACATCTAGTTGGTCGGCCGAAGCGTTTGGGCTTCTGCAACCGTGACTGAGAAAACGATTCTCATTCAACTTTGCGTTAGTAGGACCTTGAGAAAATTTCTCTCATCCTGCTTGTCCAGCCCTTTTGCTTCGCTGTGCCTTCAGTATAGAACAGAAACTTGCAGGATGATAATAAATTATTGCACTACAGGTAAGGCATTTATCACTCTCGAAAAATTTGCAATCTGCCGTTCTTTATGGCTTGTTCCATATAATTTCACCGAGAGTGGCACCAGTCACAAGTGCTCTAATGAAAGTACTGCTTAATACGTTTTGAGGATCGTTGGGGCGGGAGAAGGGCGCGCAAATTACGTCTCAACTAAAACGGTGAAAGGGCCTTCATTTACAGAGGAGACGCGCATTTTAGCCCCGAATTGGCCTGTTTCTACTGACACGCCGCGTTCCTTGAGGTGGTTGATAATCGTTGAAACAACCGGCTCAGCTTCCGGACCTGGCGCGGCATCCGCCCATGCAGGGCGTCGCCCCTTGGCAGTGCGACCATACAAAGTAAATTGGCTCACTACTAGTACCGGAGCTGCGGCATCGATCACCGAGACCTCGCCGTCAAGAATGCGCAGTTCTGCAATTTTGCGCGCCATTTTCTCTGCTCGAGGCTGCCAATCATCCATATCCTCGCGCGAGACGCCGACGAGCGCGAGAAGACCGCCGGTATCGGGACAATCAATGGCCCCGACGGTCTCTCCATCGACGGTTACTGTGGCCTCTGAAACTCGAGTCAAAACTGCGCGCACCGCTTACTTCTCCTTATCTATCCAGTGGGTTGAAAATGCGGTATCAGCTAAGGTTCGTTGAACCGGTGTCCAAGAGGAGATCTGCTGGGATAAGCAGACCGTGGCGGACCATATCGATGACTGCGGGGAGGGCAGCGGCGGTGAGTTCTTCCTCATCGAATCCGTGCGCCGCCGCATACAGCCCAATTGTCTCTTCTAGGTTCAGACCCTGTGGGTTGAGACCAGCGACAATTGCGGCAATGTGTTCATCTACCTCGTGGCTCCAACGCGGGCCGTCTGTGCGGGTTAGGCGCAAGGCGGCGCGGGTGAATCCCTGTCCCAAATCTTCATCTGGGGTGCCGATATCTTCGCGTGCCAAGCCGGGCCTTACTTGGAAGTGCTTTCCCTGCAGTTCTCCCGGCACAAGATCGCGCAGCCACGCCACACGGGCAAAGTATTCTTCTACTTCGGGGCCAAGCGGATCGCTGAAGGCCTGCGGCATTTCTTCGGCCAAGATATCTGCAGGCTCATCGTCACCGATGCGTTGAATAGCTACGAAACCAAAACCAATGCCGTTTACTTCGTGTTCCTGGAAATGTTCGAGCCAGGCGCGAGAGCGCTCTTGCCCCTCAGGGCAGCGAATATCGAGGGATTCATCTTCGAGCCAGGTGGACACATAAAGTGCGGGATCGGCAACGTCGCGCTGAATGACCCAGGCGGCGATCCCTTTATCCGGCAACCAGGAAGCAACGCGTTGCTGCCATGTTTCGCCACTGGTGTGTACCCATGCAGCCAGAAGGTGAGCGGTTCCGCCGGGCGTCAGGTGATCGGTGGCTTGAGAGACAACCAATTCACTGGCTCCGTCGAGGTTTAATCCGGAATCGCGGTAGACGTGGCCCACTTCGGGAAGGCCTACAACAAAAGGCGGGTTAGCTACTAGACGGTCAAAGCGGCGACCAGCTACGGGCTCAAACCATGACCCAGGGAGCAATTCCACTTTGTCGCCCTCACCAGCGGCCGCGATGGTGGCCGTGGCCAAATCCAAGGCACGCTCATGCACATCGGTCGCGGTGATTTTTTCTGCGCATTCGATTTGCCCCAGCAATTGAACACCCGAGCCGGTGCCCAGATCGAGAACGCTGCTGACTGGACTTACTGGCGTGGACTGCAGCAAAGAGAGACTCGCCGCGCCTACTCCCAGCACATGGTCAGGGCCGGGTACGTGATCCACGAGGGAGGCATCGACGTCGGAGAAGATGAGCCGGTTAGCGCCCACGATGGTGTGGGGGCGGATGTCGAGGGCAATGTAGGCCATGCCGTGGGCGTCGGCAAGCGCAACCTTGGCATCCAGCAACTGGGTAGCCAGGCGCGCTCCTACGGCCTCACCCAAAAGCGTGGCAGGCAGGTGCTCGTGCAGGAGGAAAAAGCGGATCAACAAGTCCATCTGAGATTCGCTTTGCGCGGCTAGCGAAACAGGTGCCGGCTCGCCGCGGAATAGGGCTTCAGTAACCTCCGGCCCTAGGTACCCGGCCACGCCATCGGTGGTAAAGCCTGCGGCGGTAAAGACGTCCGCAAGTTCAGGGGCCAACGTGGCCAGTGCCGCGGCATCGAAATCGGGTCCAAAAGTAGTCGTCATGTGGGCAGGATTCCTTTACTCTTCTTCGTGGTCGATGATGTCGTGTTTAGCCTCAATCGGCCGCGCCGTGCCGCTGGAGACCTGTGGTGCGTGTGTCTGGCCATAAAGCTGCCGATTTACGGCTGGCTTGTACACATTCTTTTCGCGCTTATCCTTCTTTTCTCCTCGGCCGTTCCCAATTACCACGGCGATCCACGGGAGGGGAAAAGTCACGCCCACAACGATTGCGGCTAGCAGCCACCAATGCATATAGAGGAAAAAGCCGGCGATGAGCAAGGAAGGAACGCGCAAGAACTGGAAGATTCCGTACTGAATTTCGCGGCGCTTACGGTCCTGGCCAGGCGTGAGCTTGGCATCTGTGATGAGGTAGCGCTCTTTTTTGCCAAACAACCTAAACTCGGCTCCCCTCGCGCGCGGTGGTCATCCCTCGATATGGGGAAAGGGGCGCAGTGGCTGGCGTGCATGAGGTGTCCATGTTCTCCAAGGGTAGACGCATGACTCGCAAAGTTCGATGCCGATGCGGCAAAATAGAGGGCGTGACTACGACTACGAAGACAATTGAACGGCCAGATATTCGTGAAGACACTTCGACGACGGATAATGACACGCCGAAGTTCTTCCATTACGTCAAAAAGGATCACATCCTCGATTCCGCGGTCAACGGCAAGTATGTCGTTGCCCTATGCGGCGAGACCTTCCCGGTGACCAAGCAGGCAAAGCCGGGTTCTCCGGTATGCCCCGATTGTGAGCGTGTGTATAAGGGTCTGCGCCGCAAGTGAGGACTTTTAAAAAGACTAACCTTCGCGCTTGGCAGCAATCCGCCCTTGATAAATTCCTCGCCACTAAGCCGCAGGATTTTATGGCGGTGGCGACTCCGGGCGCCGGCAAAACTACCTTCGCGCTGCGCATCGCAACCGAGCTTATGGAAGACCGCACGGTCGAACGCGTTATCGTGGTGGTGCCTACCGAACACCTCAAGACCCAGTGGTCTAGCGCTGCCGCGCGAGTAGGTTTAGCGTTGGATCCTGCGTTTAGCAATTCTTCTGCTGTCAATCCCTCGATGGATGGCATTGTGGTGACCTATGCGCAGGTAGGAATGCACCCCTTCAAGCACCGCGCGGTGGCCTCTGCCCGGCGCACTTTGGTGATCCTGGATGAGATTCACCACGCCGGTGATGCCAAGAGCTGGGGTGATGGTGTCAAGGAGGCCTACGATGACGTTAACCATCGCTTGGCGCTGACGGGTACGCCGTTTCGTTCCGATGACTCGCCCATTCCCTTTGTTCAGTATGTAGACGACGGGGAGGGACACAAGGTCTCTCGCTCGGACCATACCTATGGCTATGGCGATGCGCTTGCCGACGGCGTCGTGCGCCCCGTTGTTTTCCTCTCTTACTCCGGCGAGGCCCGCTGGCGGGATTCGGCTGGCGAGGAACATGCCGCGCGCTTGGGTGACATTATGAATGCGGAGCAAACCGCCCGTGCGTGGCGCACCGCGTTGGACCCCAAGGGCGAATGGATCCCTGCAGTGCTGCAGGCAGCGCATACCCGGCTCATGCAAATGCGGCGCAATATGCCGGATGCCGGTGGCCTCGTGTTGGCATCGGATACGACGACCGCACGCGCGTACGCCAAGATCCTCAAACAGCTGTCCAATACTCCGGTGTCGGTGATTTTGTCTGATGATCCCGGCTCCTCTGATCGCATTCAGGAGTTTTCTGAGTCCACCGATGAGTGGATGGTGGCTGTGCGCATGGTGTCCGAGGGAGTGGACGTCCCGCGCCTAGCAGTGGGCGTGTATGCGACGTCCGCATCGACCCCACTATTTTTCGCCCAAGCCATTGGCCGTTTCGTGCGCTCGCGCATGCCGGGTGAGACGGCGTCCGTTTTCCTTCCCTCGGTGCCTGTCTTGCTGGGCTTGGCCGAAAATATGGAAAAGTCCCGCGATCACGTTTTGGGTGAGGAAAAGCCGGACAAGGAGGGCTGGGACGATGAGCTGCTAGAGCAAGCGAATCAGAAGAAGACCGAACCGGACATGCTGGAGAAGTCTTATGAGTCGCTTGGTGCCGAGGCAGAGTTCTCAGGCCTGCTTTATAACGGTTCTCAGTTCAACACTGGGGACATGACCACGGATGAAGAAGCCGACTTCCTTGGTATTCCCGGATTGCTCGATGCGGAACAAGTCAAGGACCTGCTGCGCAAGAAGCAATCTGAGGAAATGGACCGCCGCGAGGCGGAGGAAAAGGCGCGGCGCGCGGCTGAGGCCGAGGAGGCTCACCGTCGCAAGCTCTATGGCATGGACTATGCCCCGGCCTCGCGGAAAAAGGCTGTGGAAGCTGAGTCAAGCGATACCGGAGTCGTCGATGAGCTAGGCCAGCTGCGCAAGGAGCTCAACACGGTGGTTTCTATCGCCGCCCAACGCTCTGGCCGCCCCCACGGTGCTATTCACACCGAGGTCCGCAAGGCCTGCGGTGGACCGCCCACCGCGCTGTGCAACGCTGAGCAGCTACGCGAGCGCATCGAATACCTGCGCAAGTGGTAGTTTGGCCACAACCGCCTGAGGGCAGCTACGCAAAAGCCCGCACCAGAAAGGTGCGGGCTTTGTTCTTGTCCACGTAAAACGATTAGTCGAGATAATCGCGCAATACCTGGGAGCGAGAGGGGTGGCGCAGCTTCGACATGGTCTTGGATTCGATCTGGCGAATGCGCTCGCGGGTAACGCCGTAGACTTGGCCGATTTCGTCTAAAGTGCGCGGCATGCCATCGGTCAAGCCGAAGCGCAGGCGCACCACACCGGCTTCGCGCTCGGAGAGGGTGGTCAGCACGTCTTGGAGCTGATCCTGCAGCAAAGTGAAGGAGACAGCGTCGACCGCAATAACGGCTTCGGAGTCCTCGATGAAGTCACCCAACTGGGAGTCGCCTTCGTCGCCAATGGTCTGATCCAAGGAAATGGGCTCGCGGGCGTACTGCTGGATTTCGAGCACCTTTTCCTCGGTGATATCCATCTCCTTTGCCAGCTCCTGCGGGGTAGGCTCGCGGCCCAGGTCCTGCAGCAACTCGCGCTGGATACGGCCCAGCTTGTTGATGACTTCCACCATGTGGACCGGGATGCGGATGGTACGAGCCTGATCAGCCATGGCGCGGGTAATAGCCTGGCGGATCCACCACGTGGCGTAAGTAGAGAACTTATAGCCCTTGGTGTAGTCGAACTTCTCCACAGCGCGGATAAGTCCCAAGTTGCCTTCTTGGATGAGGTCCAAGAAAGCCATGCCGCGGCCGGTGTAGCGCTTTGCCAAGGAAACCACCAGACGCAGGTTCGCCTCCAACAGGTGGTTTTTGGCCTTGCGGCCATCGCGGGCGATGCTGCGCAGGTCGCGCTTTTCCATGGGGGAGAGCTTAGCGGCCTTATCGCCTTCGGCGCGGGCTTTTTCCATCTCATCCATGCGGTGCTGTGCGTAAAGACCAGCCTCGATGCGCTTGGCCAAGGAAACCTCTTGCTCGGCGTTGAGCAGGGCCACCTTACCAATCTGCTTGAGGTAGGCACGAACGGAGTCAGCAGAGGCAGTCAGCTGCGCATCCTTGCGTGCCTGACGCAGTGCAGCGGATTCTTCCTCGTCCCAGACGGAGGAGGAGTCCTCTTCTTCGTCATCGTCCTCATCGTCTTCGTCCAAGTCCTCTTCGAGGTCCTCGTCCTCGAGGTCTTCACCGCCTGCGAAGTCATCATCTTCCTCGATGTCCGCATTGGTGGGATCGAAGTCGACGTCTTCGTCGTGCTCGTCCTCGTCGAGCTCTTCATCTACCTCCGGCTGTGCTTGCTTTTCGGACTCAGCGGGGGATTCCTGCTTTTTCGCCGCGGACTTGCGGACCGTCTTCTTCGTGGCCTTCTTAGCAGACTTTTTAGTGGTCTTCTTGGCCGACTTCTTAGCGGTCTTTTTCGCAGTCTTTTTGGCTGTTTTCTTAGCGGTCTTCTTGGCCGTCTTTTTAGCCGTCTTCTTCGCGGTTTTCTTTGCCGTCTTCTTGGCGGTCTTCTTTGCAGGAGTAGATGCCCCGGCGGCGTTTTCGCCCTCGCCGAGTGCCTGGTCTGAAGATTCAGTGGCTGCCACGTACGCCCTTTCGACTTACTTCTTGATTAAAACAGCTCAGTGCGCCCTAGCTGGGCGCTCGTCCATCACTGTGATGTTAACGCGCTGTGGCCTTATGCAGGCCAGACACGCCTTAGAGCTATTTAACTTAGGATCGACCGCCCAGTATAGAGGATCTTTCTACTCTGCCGGTGGATAGGGTCACCAGCAGTGCATAAATTTTATGGTTTCAAGCCCTCTACCGCCGCCATTGCGGCACCAACAATCCCTGCACGATTGCGCAATTGTGCAGGCATGACGGGGGTGGCAATGTCAAGGTGCGGGCCCCACTTTTCAAACTTGCGCGAGATACCACCCCCAATGAGGAAAGCCTGCGGGTTAAAAAGCTTTTCATACTCCGCAAGGACCTTATTTAACCGCTTAGCCCAGTGCTTGTACTTGAGCCCTTCGCGGTCCTTGACGGCCGAAGATGCAATCCTTTCGGCTTCATCATCGCCCACCAGCATGTGCCCTAGCTCGGTATTGGGAAAGAGCTGACCATTCAAGAAGAAGGCCGAACCAATGCCGGTCCCCAGAGTCAAAAAGATTACGGAGCCCTGCTTGGCGATGTCCTCTCCGTAGGCAACCTCGGCTAGTCCCGCCGCGTCGGCGTCGTTAAGCACGGCAAAATCCGCATCCAAGTAATCAGCGAATAGCTCTGTAGCATTAATGCCAATCCATTCCTTGGAAATATTCGCTGCCGTTTCTACCTCTTGGTTGCGGACAACGGAAGGCAGGGTAATGCCTACTGGGCCTTCCCACTGCTTTTCCTGGATGATCTGGGCTACCACCTTGGCAACATCGTGCGGAGTCGATGGCTGCGGCGTGGCGATTTTCATACGCTCGCCCACGAATTCGCCGGTGGCAAGGTCCACCTCTGCGCCCTTAATGCCCGAACCGCCGACATCGACGCCAAAAGAATGTCCAGAAAGAGTAGTCATGCCCGACAGTGTAGAAGAAGGCACAATAGTTGGCATGACTGAGCACATCGATTTTCTCCAATTGCGGGATTTTGCCGTCTCTACCGCCACGCGAGCGGCCGAACTAATTGCCGCCCGGCGCGCAGAGCTTGTCGCCGGTGATGGCATCGCGGCGCAAACCAGCACCAAGTCCAGTGATGTGGATCCGGTAACTGAGGTCGACACCGCCACAGAGGAATTCATTGCCACCACCATTCGTACCCAACGCCCAGGGGATGGAATCTTTGGGGAAGAAGGCGCCAATGTGGAATCCACCAGCGGTGTTACCTGGATAGTGGATCCGATTGATGGCACCGTAAATTTCCTCTACGGGGTGCCGGATTTTGCAGTTTCTATCGGTGCGGAATATCAGGGGCGCCTGGTAGCTGGCGCGGTGGTCAACGTGGCCCGCGGGCGCACTTATGCAGCCGCGGCCGGTCAGGGCGCCACGGTCACCGGCCCGGACGGGAAGGCGCACCCATTGCAGTGCGCCCACACCAAAAATCCCGCGTTGGCATTGGTAGCCACTGGCTTCGGATACGATGCCCAACGGAGAGCAGCGCAAGCCGAGCTGCTCACCAAGCTCTTGCCCCAGGTACGAGATATTCGCCGCATCGGTGCTGCCGCGCTGGATTTATGTCGCGTAGCTGAGGGCACGGTTGATGCCTACTTTGAGCACGGCATCAATGCTTGGGATTTTGCCGCCGGGGCAATTATTGCCCGCGAAGCAGGCGCGGTGGTGCACCATCCAGGCTTTGAGAAGGGGTCTGCTCAGGGCGAACTTACCTGGGCCGCGGGGGCAGATTTGGCCCCCGCCTTTGAGGAACTTTTGGCAGCACACAACGCCACAGGCGCGTTGCGGGGGTAATAGTTTTCCACGCTAACGGCCGGTGAGATGACATCTAGCCATTTGTGCTTTACTATGCGCGATCGATAATTACCCATTCCTTAAAGCAATTTGACCATTAGGGGCGTGCATTATGGCCACCGATTATGACGCACCGCGCCGGCGCGCGGAAGATGAACTCGAAACTGACTCCCTAGAGGGGCTCAAAGCCGCTGAAAGCGACAACAACGGCATGGACGATGACGGAGAAATCGTCGAATCGTTCCAGCCGCCAACAGTTGACCTTACCGGTGAGGAGCTCAATGTTGAGGTAGTTCCCCGCCAAGAAGACGAGTTTACTTGCGGCTCTTGTTTCCTAGTGCAGTCCAATAAGCGCTATTCCCACGATGAGGATGGCCAGCCTATCTGTAAGGACTGTGCTTAAAGGAAGTCGCAGCAGTAAAGAAACCCCGCACACGGCAACTTGCTTAAAGCCGAGTGCGGGGTTTGGTGTTGTGGCCGTCTCGAATCTGCCGGTTCGAGGATGCCTACAAAATCTTTAAAATTTAGTGCTGTTCCGGCAGGAAGGCATGGAGTAAAGCTTCTGGGTCCTTCGAAGCGATGAGCCAATAAGGGGTATCGTCCTCAGGATCATTGAGCACCATCATGGCGTGCTCATCCACCCAAGCGTGGGAGACCAAGAACGCCGCGGGATCGAATTGCGGGCCTAGCGCATTACGCCGTGCAGATTTGGGAACCGTGATAGACCGCGAGACCACGTCGTTGGGTAGTTGGGCGTCTTTGACTGAGAGCCAACGCGTTCCGTCTGGGTCACGCTCTACCACGATGACCGTATTGGACCACGTAATAAGTACCCACACGGCGATGGCGCCAAGGAGTATTGCAGGAATAATGGTCCACCACATGGAGCGGTTTAGCCCGGCGGTAGCAGAAGTAAGTGCCACGATGCCGGCGGCAAAAAGCCAAAAGTACCAAGGCACCCATTGGCGTTCGCGGTAGAGCACCTGAGGGGCCATCGTGCCCTGTGCAGAAGCGGAGCTCGACGGTGCCGGAGTTGCGGAAGAAGCAGATGTATCAGACACGTCTAGCTAGTCTAGTCCACACGCACCACAGAATGAACCTGCTAAGGCAGGTAGGATTGGCCAGGTGACTGACTCGTTTCCATATTCTCAGCCAGAAAGCCCTTTCGGCGATATTAAAGTCAAGCGTCTAGACAAGGAGCTTCCGCTGCCGAAACGCGCCCATCGCGGCGACGCCGGTGCGGACCTCTACGCAGCAGAAGCACTTACGTTGCAACCCGGCGAGCGCGCCCTTGTAGGCACCGGGATTGCAATTGCGCTGCCACTAGGAACAGTCGGTTTGATTCATCCACGGTCCGGGTTGGCTGCTAAACAAGGGCTTTCGGTAGTTAATACTCCGGGGACAGTGGATGCTGACTACCGCGGGGAAATCAAAGTCTGCCTTATCAACCATGACCGGCATACCCCTATCGAAATCGAACGCGGAATGCGTATCGCTCAGCTCGTGGTCCAGCGCGTTGAGCTAGTGGGATTTGCTGAGGTCGAAGAATTGGAGGACACGGACCGGGGAGCCGGTGGCTATGGCTCTACCGGCGTGTAGCTAAAGCAATAGAGACTTAACGAAACTTCTAGAAAGGATGTAGCAACCATGGGAATCTGGCCCTTTGGCAAGAAGAACGAGGATGCGAAGAAGGAGCAGGCACAGCCTGCAGCAAAGGGCGAAAAGCCGGCGGGCCCCGAGTCCGTGGATAAAGATGCCCAGGAATCATATGCTCCGGTAGAAGATACCGCAGCCGATGCTGCGGTAGCTTCTGGCAATGAACCACGCGAATTTGCCCATGACGCTATCAACGGTCAGACCGGCCCCTTTGATGGTGACTCCGTAGATATCGAAACTTTCGATTTCAGCGACTTTTCCATCGGCATTTTAGATTTGGGCTCTCTGCGCATCCCACTGCCAAAGGAGTCCCAGGTACAAGTAGAAATGGGCGAGCAAGGCCCGCGAATGCTGCACATCGTAACCAAGGTGGGCCGAATTACCCCCGTAGCCTTTGCCGCCCCACGCAAGCCGGGCCAGTGGGCAGAATCCGTCGAGGAGATCAGGGAAGGCATGAGCCGCGACGGTCTCACCGTTACTACCGAGCCAGGCCCGTGGGGTGCTGAGGTCGTGGGTAAAAACGACAATGGCCAGGTTCGCGTCATCGGTGCAGATGGCCCACGGTGGATGCTGCGCATGACGCTGGCGGCACCGGCAGGAATGGAAGCTGACCTGGCAGAAATGGCCCGCGAGGTAGCCGCGCGCACCTTTGTCTACCGTGGAGAAGACCCCATCTTGGCCGGAAACGCTTTGCCGGTCATCATGCCCGAGCAGCTCGTAGAGCAAGTCAAGCAGGCCATGGACCAGCGCCAGCAGGAGCAGCAGGCAGCCGCTAATGCCCAGAACCACCCAGAAAACGGCGTTGGCGGTCCAGACCCTGCAGCAGAAGCAGAGGCGGAACAGCACTTGCGCGATTTGGGCGGCACCCCACAGGAGGGGGAGAATGGATCGTCCCCGCAGGACCCCGATGAGGGTTCTGCACCTACTTCCAAAGACTAGGCAAAGCAGTAAACCACGTGACACATTCTTCCTCGCCGCAGTCCTCCCAGGACGCAAAGAACCTTGACGCTAATGAGTCTCAAGCCGAACCCACCCTATTGGAACAAATGGGTGGGCTATCCGGGCTCGTTTCCGCTACCTTGCCGGTCCTTGTGCTGATTCCAGTCAATAACTTTTTTGGGCTGGGCCCAGCCCTCGGAGCGGCGCTTGGTGTAGCCGTTGCTATCGCTATCTGGAGGGTGCTTCGCAAAGAGACCCTTCAGCCAGCCATATCGGGGCTTTTGGGCGTCGCTCTGTGTGCGGCAATCGCCTGGTTTACCGGTGATGCCAAAGGGTATTTCTTGTACGGTATCTGGATGTCGTTGGCGCTATGCATTGCCGCCGTACTCTCGATCCTATTCCGGTGGCCCGCGGTGGGCGTTATCTGGAAGGGGATTAACGGCGAGGAAATGCAGTGGCAGAAGATTACCCCAGCGCGCCGGGCCTATGCCATAGCTACCGGTGGGTGGGCGGTAATCTTTCTCGCCCGTTTTATTGTCCAGCGCGCCATCTATGATGCCGATGCAACTACAGCATTGGGAGTGACCAGAATCCTAATGGGATGGCCCCTGACCCTTCTGGTAACGGCGCTTACCGTGTGGATGGTGCGGCGCGCGGACACAGCTGTGGAGGAAGCTACAGGCGCGGGTGAGCGTACGCAGGCACAACCAGAACCACTACAAGAGGCCGAGGTAGAAAATGACTGAACCTACGATTAGCCGGGGCGATATTCTTGAGGTGAGAATTGACCGCATGGCACACGGCGGGGAAGGAATCGGCCAGGCGCCTGATGGGCGAGTTGTATTTGTTCCACGCGCATTTCCAGGAGACGTCGTTAAGGCTAAGGCCGGCCGAGTCAAGAAGTCGTTCATTAAGGCGGACCTGGACAGTGTAGTGACCCCGGGTGCGCTGCGCGTGCCATCGTCGTGCCCAGCTGCGGAACAAGGGGCAGGCTGCTGCGATTTTGCAGAGCTAGATCCTGCGGCCGAAACTGGGATTAAGGCAGAAATCTTAGCGGAGCAGCTGCGCCGCACTGGCGTTAAAACCAGTGCGGGCCTAGACATTGAACAACACACCCTAGAGCCGGTGAGGGGCTGGCGCACTCGGGTTCGGTGGGGCGTCGACAAGCAAGGGCGTGCTGGAACCCGTGAGCGTCGGTCCAATGAGCTCGTTACGGCAGCCGCCTGTACGCAGCTGGCTCCGGGATTGGCAGACGGCCTCGTCGGAGAAGGCGCACGTCGTTTTACCCCAGGTGCAGAGGTCATTGCTGTTGTCGATGGCGCGGGAGACCGCCATGTAGTAGAAACCCGCAAAGCCCCGCGCGGACGCCGCGTAGAGACCATCCGTGAGGTGGTAGAAGGCAGCGGCCAAGTGCAAGAACATGTGGGTAGTAGGACGTTTAGCTTCCCCGCCACTGCCTTTTGGCAAGCCCATAGTCAGGCGCCGGCAGCGTATACCCAGCTGGTAACTGAGTGGCTCGGTCAACGTGAGTACCAGGAACGTACCGCCTGGGATCTTTATGGCGGCGTTGGGCTTTTCGTTCCAGCACTGGCAGCAGCCGTGCAGGGCAAGGTCATCTCCGTGGATTATTCGCCAGCGGCAACGGCAGCGGAGCAGCCCTGCCTGGCGGACTGCGATGTGGAACTAAAATCCGCGAAGGTGGAGCAGGTTGCTGCGCAGTTACCTAAACCAGGCGCTGTAGTCCTCGATCCCCCACGCACCGGCGCAGGCAAAGACGTGATTCGTTCCGTGGCGGCCGCTGCACCCCAAGCGGTCGTGCACGTGGGATGTGACCCAGCCACCTTTGCTCGCGATCTGCATTACTGGGACGAACACGGGTACGGGATTGAAAAAATGGCGCTCATTAACGCGTTTCCCGGAACGCATCACTTCGAAACGATTGCGCTCATTACCCCTGCCTAATGCGCCGCATAGGTGCCCAGGCGCGGCCGGGTACGGTGCCGCGCCCTAGCCGGAATATAATATTCACCGCCCGCCGCGGGTACGGTAGAAAAGAAGAACTAAGCACAGAAGGAGTTGAAGGCCGCTCCATGACTATCTTGGATACCATTAACTCGCCGCAGGATCTCAAGGCACTGTCCGCAGACAAGCTTGAAGAGCTTGCGGCAGAGATTCGGCAGCGTCTCATTGATAAGGTTTCCGTCACAGGCGGACATTTGGGTCCCAACTTGGGCGTGGTGGAACTGACCATAGCGTTGCACCGCGTATTTGATTCCCCGCGCGAGCCCATTATTTTTGATACCTCGCACCAGTCTTATGTGCATAAAATGCTTACCGGTCGCACCGATCAATTCGATACCTTGCGGCAAAAAGATGGTCTTTCGGGGTACACGGACCGCGGCGAGTCCGAGCATGACTGGACCGAGTCCTCGCACGCTTCGGCCTCGCTGTCTACGGTGGATGGCTTGTCAAAGGCCTTTAAAATCCGCGGCGATGGTCACCGCAACGTTATCGGCGTCGTTGGTGATGGCGCCCTGACCGGCGGTATGTGCTGGGAGGCACTCAACAATATCTCCGAGGACAAGGACCGCAATGCGGTGATTGTGGTCAATGACAATGGCCGCAGCTATTCGCCCACCATCGGTGGCCTCTCGGAAAATCTTGGTCGTATCCGCTCTCAGCACGGCTATGACGAACTTATGGAGCAGGGCAAGCGCCGCCTGAAACAAATGGGTTGGGTAGGCGAGCGGGCCTTCGATGCCCTGCATGCCATGAAAGAAGGCGTCAAGTCTACGGTCTTGCCAACCGAGATGTTCCCGGAACTAGGCATGAAGTACATCGGTCCCATTAACGGGCACGATATCGATAGCTTGGTGCATGCCCTGACCTATGCCCGCGATTATGACGGACCCATCATTGTGCATGTGGTTACTGAAAAGGGCCATGGGTTTGCCCCAGCCGTCAATGAGCCAAAGGATCAGATGCACTCAACCGGTGCTATTGATCCGGTCACCGGTGTGGCAAAAGGAACTAAGCAGCCTGGCTGGACCGCAGCTTTTTCAGAAGAGCTTGTAGCCGCTGCTGAAAAACGCGAAGACATTGTGGCCATTACCGCTGCCATGGCAGGGCCGACTGGGCTCACGCCGTTCCAAGAGCGCTTTCCTGAACGCTTCTTTGACGTGGGAATCGCAGAGCAGCACGCGATGACCTCCGCCTCTGGTCTCGCGCTCGGGGGTATGCACCCGGTCGTGGCGGTATATTCCACCTTTTTAAATCGAGCCGTGGATCAGGTCATTATGGATATTGCGCTGCTGAAGCTGCCAGTAACCATCGTGCTCGACCGGTCCGGGGTTACCGGTTCCGATGGAGCATCACACAATGGTGTGTGGGATATGGCGCTGATGAGCATCGTACCGGGCATACACATTGCCGCCCCGCGCGATGGCGCGCGCCTGCGGGAGCTCTTACGGGAGTCGCTAGAAATCGAATCCGGCCCCTCCGTAGTTCGTTTCCCTAAAGGCAACCTGCTGCCGGATATGGATGCGGTAGAAACCTTGGGGGATGGCGTCGACATCCTCCACTACGGCGAAGCCGACGCTGGCGAGGACACCCCAGAGGTGCTTATCGTCTCTATCGGTGCCATGTCCGCGCGCAGCATCGAGGCAGCGAAGCTGCTCGGAGAGCAAGGCGTTAACGTAACCGTCGTTGACCCGCGTTGGGTTGTGCCGGTTCCAAGTTCTATTGTGGCACTCGCCGCTGACCACGATCTGGTGGTTACGGCAGAAGACGGCCTTGTACGCGGCGGTATTGGCTCCATGATTTCTGAAGCCCTCAGCGCAGCCGAGGTAAATACCCCTGTGCGCCGACTTGGCGTTCCGGGATACTTCCCTAAGCACGGCTCGCGCGGCGAGGTCCTAGAGGAATTCGGGCTTACCCCTGAACTTATGGCGGCCTCGATTAGCGAGTGGGTAGAAAACTTCACTGCTGATGCCAATGAGCTGGGAAATGAAGGCTAGGCCTGTCCTGATAAATATCTTCTAGAAAAGACCGTCCACGATAAGCGGGGCGGTCAATTCTATTTGCCATTCGCGCGCGCCTTCCGCGCGGAGAAACGCAGCGACGTCGTCTGGCTGGCGGATGGAACCGGCAACAGAATCAGGTCCGCGGTGGCGTTTATCAGCACGTACCCCTACCTTCGCCCATACTGCGGCGCGCACGGTGGCGGGGCGGATAATAAGCTCGGAGGACATTCCAAGATCATCGCCTAGTTCCGCGATGTCGGCGCGAATAGTTTGATATATCTCCCAGAGATCAGGGTAGTCCTTAGTCCAGATGGTCTTGGAAGGGACCGGATGCGGGGTACGGTGCACGCGAGGCCGCTGGTGCGGGGGAATGGCGCGCGCCTGGTTTAGCACCGCCATCCAGCGGGCGGTGGCCCCCTTGCGCCGGCGGGGAAAACCCTTGATGCGGGCCAAATCGCTGCCAGAGGTGGGGAGAGCGCGCGCAATTTCTACCAGCGTCTTATTCGCTAAAACCCGGCCGGGTGCAGTATCGGTGCGCCGAGCTATTGCGTCCCGTTTGAGCCATAGCGCACGAGCGGCGGTAAGCTGGCTGCCGTTGCGCAGGTTGGAGACTCCCTTTAGGTCGCGCCAAGTAGGTGGCTGCGGGTGAGTATCACCGGCATGCTCGCGGACAATGGAGGAAAATTCCTCTAGCGCCCAATCCATTTTGTCTTGTTCGGCCAAGATATCGCGTAGTGAATCGGCAAGCTCGAGGAGCAGCTCCACATCTAGTGCGGCATAGGCCTTGAGTTCCTCGCTGAGCTGCGGGGTTGACCAGTCAGCGTCGCCGTAGCCTTTTTCTAATTCGATATCAAAAAGCTCTGCAACCATTGTGCCCAGATTCGGGCGGTCGAAACCAGCGAGCCGCGCCGCTAGCTCGGTATCAAAGATGGAGCCGGGGAATAGCCCAAGCCACCCTAGGCAGGGCAAATCCGAATGCGCGGCATGAATTATCCATTCCGCCCCGTTGAGTACTGGGGCGAGGGCAGCGGTGAGCTCCGCGCGATGGCCTTCAGGGGCAAAAAGCATGGTGCCTGCGCCGCAGCGGCGAATTTGAACTACGAAGGCGCGGTCATCGTAGCGATAACCAGAGGCGCGTTCAGTATCGATGGCAAACGGGCCCGTACCTGCAGCTAGGCGTGCGGCGGCAGCGGTGAATTCATCCCGGGTAGCAAGGACCGCCGGGATGCCCTCTACCGGCCGGCTGCGCAATTCTGGCATTCTAGTGGCCGAGCTTGGTAACGCCCTCAGGAGGGAGGCCGGCAACGTTAGCCAATACCTTTGCAAAAGCCTGCACGTGAGGCGCCAGATCGAGGCCTTCAGCGGTCCACGAAGCACGCATTTCAATTTGATAGGCGCGCGGTGGGCCACCAATCTCCCCAAATCGAACGGACGCGGTAGAGGTGACGGTGCCACCCAAGTTGGTGTGGTCGGCGCCTTCCTCTTCTAGGCCTTCATTGAGCCACTGCCAAGCCACATCGGGCAAGAGCGGATCTCCTGCTACGGCATCATCCATATCGGCCTGAATATACGCCACAAGGCGCATAGCGCCCTCCCAGGCTTCCTCAGCACCCGGATCGTGGAGCAAGATAAGGCGGCCAAATGCATCGCCTTCCGCATCAGTGGGCACGATGTCTGGATTGTCTTCGCCTCCCACCTCGAGGCCGATAGCGTGGCTAAACGGCGCAAGGCGCTGCGGTGGGCGAATGGAGCCCAGGGTTATCTCGGGGCGCAGGTCGGCCGCGTGCATTGACTCCACTGCTTGGGTGAATGCGGCGGGGGTAGCTGGTTCGTGGCTTTCCGCTTGCCTGTGCAAAGGAGTGGGGGCGGAAGCCTCGGCGCTGCGTGGGGTGGTCGATTCGGAATTGCTCACGACGTTCAAGCTATAGTTTCCCAGCCTCTAGCTGGGGGAGGCGCGCCGATGCGAGAGCGTGTCGGCATCCCCGCGGCGGGGGAAGTGACAAGGTTTCATATCCAACTTATGATGGATATGTCCGATTACCCAGAGGCTTTGGCAAAGGAGAACGCAATGGCGAAGCTAGACTACAAGGAACTCAATGCGGTTCAGCAATATTCCCAGCACGCAGTTTTTAAGGTGATCCCGGGGGCGCTCGGCACCGAGCGAGCGGAAATCATCGCCCAAGCGCAGAAGTTCTTCGCCGACGTTGAAGAGGCTGGCAAAGTGACGGTGCGCGGTATCTATGACCTCACGGCTATGCGCGATTCTGCTGATTTTATGATCTGGTGGCACGCCGAGGAATTCTCTGACCTGCAGAAGGTCTTTGGGGACTTTCGCCGCGAGACCACCTTGGGCCAGGTTAGCGAAGTGACCTGGGTAGGCAACGCTTTGCACCGTCCAGCGGAGTTTAATAAGTCGCACCTGCCGTCTTTCATCATGGGCGAGGAGCCAAAGGAGTGGATCTCGGTCTATCCCTTCGTGCGCTCCTATGACTGGTACACCATGGACGAGGAAAAGCGCCGCCGCATCCTTATGGAGCACGGCATGCAAGCGCGTGATTATCCTGATGTGCGAGCTAATACCGTACCGGCTTTTGCGTTGGGTGACTACGAGTGGATTCTGGCCTTTGAGGCGGATGAGCTCCACCGTATCGTCGACCTGATGTACCTGATGCGCTATACCGAAGCCCGTCACCACGTGCGCGAGGAAATTCCTTTCCACACCGGCCGTCGCGTCAAGGACGTGGCAGAACTCATTGCAGTACTGCCCTAAAGGAAACGCCGCCTAGCAGAAGCACTGCTTGGCGACGTCCCGGGCTGCGCCCCTTCACTAGCCTGGCAGCCAGGCTGTTGACGGGGCGTAAGTTGTGGCGGGGCCCTTTAAGCGGTGCCACCTTCTACCGGTTTTTCCTCCAGGTCAAGGCAAATGGAGTTAATGCAATAGCGAAGGTCAGTAGGGGTGTCGTAGCCCTCGCCCTCAAAGACGTGGCCTAGGTGCGATTCGCAGTTGGCACACAAGACCTCTACTCGGCGCATGCCTAGCGAGTTATCTTCTCGCTCGATGATCTTGTCTCCGGCAAGCGGGGAGAAGAAAGACGGCCAGCCACAATGGGACTCAAACTTTTCCGTGGAACGGAAAAGCTCCGCTCCACACGCGCGGCAAGAATAGACACCCTCGGTAGTGGTATTGGTGTACTCGCCTACATGGGGCGGCTCCGTACCTGCCTCACGCAGAACATAGTATTCCTCGGGGCTTAAGCGCTGGCGCCATTCGGTATCAGCAATGAGCTTGAAATCGGTCATGGGCCGAGTCTAAACCGCTCTGCGCGCGGCACGCCACCAGCCAGCGACCGTAGCGAAAATTGCGACGATAAGCAGCGCCCATCCTGCCGTGGCCGTGAAAAAATTCATCCACCGCCCAGCATCCGGGTGCGATGCAGACGCCCACGAGACCGGAGCCAAAAAGAGAAATGCGGCCAACCACGTTCCTGCGGAATGAAATACCGAGCGCGGGAGCACAACGGTAAACATCAGCGGGAAAAGCCACATGGAATAGTACTGCTGGCCTAGGGAAGACAGGAAGAAAATTCCCACCATTATCGCCCCGCTAGTGGTCAGTGCCCACAAGGTTGGGTCGGAGTTGCGCCAGCGTAAAAGCCCGAGAATCGCTGCGGCCGTAAGACCGGCAAAAATCAGCCACACGGTCCAATACAACCCGGCGCCAAAATTAACGTAGGCGTGGAAACCCGCCCAGGAAGAATTGGCATAGTCACGAGTTTCCGAAAGATAGGGCAGCAGCTTTTCGAAAAAGCCGCTGGCGCCCGGCACCACCGGCCACGCCAGTAGATTGAGAATCACCGGAACTCCGATGCCCTCGGCGAGACTGCGCCACTGGAGCTTTACCAAGGGCAGGAAGAGCAGCGGCGCAAACTGCGGCTTAATGACGATGGCAAGGCCAATGACCACGCCTGCCACCCAGCCCAACTGCGGGGTGCGCTCGGCCCGCAAAAAGGCCCACAAAAACACGGCCAGACACAGCAAGAGAACGCCGTTGATATTGGTAAAGGCAAGCGTATTGGTCACTGACTCCGTGACAAACGCCAGCGCAATAGATACCGGCCACACGGGCGAGGTGAGCTTGCGGTCCACTATAAGGGTAAGCACCGCCAGTGCCGCGATGATCGCGGCCGCATTCGCCACGATGAATAGTCCTCGCGCAAGTGAGAAGTCTAGGTGCCCTAATGGCGCAAGCAGCAGCGTGGCTCCCGGGGTATACAGATACAGCGGGTCAACGTGGTTATAGGCCTGCTCGTAGACCGGCTGGCTGCTGGACATGCGCGCCACCGCGTTATACACGGTGGTGAAATCATCCGTTGGCGTGCCGTTGCGCGCAATGATGAATACGCGGTGCACAACGAGCAATACGGCCACGGGCCAAGCGGCAACACTGATTCGGGAATTCACGGCGCCTTAGTCTACGTCCTCGCGGGTGCGGGAATACCGCAGAAACACCGTGCCATCCGTATCGGCCGCGACATTTTCCAACTGCATGCGCCGGTGGGAATGCTCGCCCTTAAAAGTAGCCATCGGAGTCTCTACGCCGGTAGACAGATGCGGATCCAGGGTCAAATACATCTGGTCAATCGCATCGGCGTCCACTAATTGCCCAATCATTCCTGGTCCGCCTTCACATAGCACGCGCTTAAACCCGCGATCCTTCAGGACGGATATGTAGTCGCGCACGCTTCCTTCACCGGCATCGCAGACCTCCGCCCCCGTGCTTTCAATAGCCTCGATTCGGGTAACGATGTCTTCATCCTCCCAGCTGCTGTGTGGGGCCAAGATGACAGGTGGGGTAGTAAAGTCTGTAAAAAAGTCCGAGTCGATATCGAAATCAAGGCTGCGAGAAGGCACTGCAATAGGAGCTGGGCGCGAGCCATCGGTGCTAGGAACAACGCCGGAGTAATCTTCTGCGCGCACCGTTTGCGCGCCCACCAACACCACGTCTGCCCAGTCCCGTAGAGCTGCAAAAAGTTGTCCATCGGTGTCATTTCCCATGTCTTCTGAGACATGGTTCATCGTCGCCGATCCGGTCAATGTGCTGACCATATTCGTACGGATGGTGAATGTGCCGCGGGAATCAGGACCCAAAAGCGAAGAGATATCCATGTCATCCCAGTGTAGCCAGAGCGGCGAGTGCCCAGCATGGCAATAACAGCGCCATAACCTCAGCAAGACGGGCTACACCAGACGGATGAGAATCACGCCGACCAGTATCACTGCAATGCCGGCTACCTGGCGCAGCGTTACGCGGGCGCCACGCAAGCGATCAATGAGTAGGGACCCCAGCATGGAGCCGAGCAGAGCCGCGACCACGGTAAGCCCCGTGCCCAGTTGTGGTACCAAAGCCGCGTTGCCAAAAACAAACAACGCACCCAGGACGCCACCAACCCACATCCACCAGGGATTGTTCTTCCCCTCGGGGCGCTCAATGCGAGGTCGCCAGCGTAGAACAATATTCACAATGGCAAGGGCAGATACCCCGACGCTAAAAGAAACTAAAGCCGCGCTAACAGGTGAGCCAGTAATCTGGCCCAGGTGACCATTGATCGCGGATTGGCTTGCAGTAAAACAGCCAAAAACAAACCCCGCTAAGCGCCACATCCACAGCGCTGTGGCACTGTCCTCACGCTTCGTGGGCGCGCCGGGGCCGGCGACGATGGCGATTACTCCGCCTAGGACGATGAGAGCCCCTAGCATGCGAACCACGGTCAGCGGGGATATAGGGGAGTCAAAGAGCCCAAGGTGATCGATGACGAGCCCCATGATGATCTGACCGGCGATGGGAAGAACTACGGTCTGGACGGCACCCAAGTGGGGAAATAGGAGAATATTCCCAGTAAGCGCAACTACGCCGAGCAAACCGCCGAACCATATCCACAGTGGTTGGCCAGCTGTGCGGGAAAGGCCGAATTCACCGCCGGTGACAGCGGTGGCGATAACGAGCAAGGTCACCGTGCCCACGGCGAAAGAGATAAGCGAAGAAGAAAAGGGCGTGCCTGTTGACAAGCGCAAGCGCGTATTAACCAGGGTCTGTACGGGCAAAACGAGCCCAGCGATAACGCCTAAAAGGATCCACAACACGACGGAACACTTTACCGGCACACAAAGTAACCCGCCCAGGCTACTTGTGAAGAGGAGCGCTGGGCGGGGAAGTGGTGGTCCTAACTGGGATTGAACCAGTGACCTTTCCGGTGTGAACGGAACGCTCTCCCACTGAGCTATAGGACCGTGCGGTGGCTAAATGTACACCGCTTGAAATTCAAATACCTAATTGGCTGCGTAGGGCTACTCATGAGCGGGAGGCGGCTGGGCGCCTGCGGTCCACAAGAATCACACCGGTGTGATTTGGGAACGTACAAACGTGGAATATCGGCGGTTAAAAGCAAGGCGCTGGGCTGGGGATTTGGAAACTGGCGCGGAGCACGATAATGTTTCTTCTCGCACCGCAACGGAATAAAAGTTTGCGGCGCAATGCGGATGTAGCGCAGTTGGTAGCGCATCACCTTGCCAAGGTGAGGGTCGCGAGTTCGAGTCTCGTCATCCGCTCCACGCTTTTCAAAGGGCTACCTGTGAAGAGTGATTCTAAGTGAATAGCGCGCGATTAGCTCAGTGGGAGAGCGCTTCCCTGACACGGAAGAGGTCACTGGTTCAATCCCAGTATCGCGCACAAGGACTTTGTCCTAGAAACCGGGCCTGGTTTCGCATGCGGATGTAGCGCAGTTGGTAGCGCATCACCTTGCCAAGGTGAGGGTCGCGAGTTCGAGTCTCGTCATCCGCTCCAGCACTGTATTGTGTGAGGCGGTATCGCCACGGTGGAATGGCCGAGTGGTGAGGCAACGGTCTGCAAAACCGTGCACACGGGTTCGATTCCCGTTTCCACCTCAACTTCTTAATGCCTTCGGGCATTAAGCGCGATTAGCTCAGTGGGAGAGCGCTTCCCTGACACGGAAGAGGTCACTGGTTCAATCCCAGTATCGCGCACGAGAGTCTCTTTTTAGGCTCTGTAGCAAACTCCGGTTTGTTGTGCGGATGTAGCGCAGTTGGTAGCGCATCACCTTGCCAAGGTGAGGGTCGCGAGTTCGAGTCTCGTCATCCGCTCCATGTAGCCGCCCCAGAGACGGGGCGGCTTTTTTCTTGTCTCCTTCCGTGTGCTGTGCGATACGCTTGCCTTTGAAGAGTCATAACCCAAAGCGGAGGAGGAAAGATGTCACGCGCACTAGTGGTACCGCTATTGGTTGGAGCCTGCGGCTTCGCGTCTTTTGTTTCGGGGACTGTGCTTTTCTTTATGGGCCTTACTGCGGCAGATGCGGCTGGAGGCAGTGGCAGCGGGGCGTGGCCTTTGACGCTCATCGGTGTTGGCGTCGCCCTGGTTATTTTTGCTCTGATGGTTTCTGGTCCGTTTTTTAATGCCCGGCAGGGGGAGAGGTCCTAAGGCTAGGTCCGCTGGAATTGAGTCAACTTGGCTTAAATAGTGATAAATACCTCTTTTTATTAAGGAAGCGGAACTCGAGCCCAGTTCAAGCCGACATATGACTCGACGCGCTGCTTTTTGTGATTGCCGCTATGGCAAGTCGCGGGGCTAGTATGTCTGACAATTCAACTTGTGCTTTTCCAACATCACAAAGGAGCTATCTATGGGCTACCGCGTACCTTGGCTGCGCCGCACAGCCGCAGCAGTGGGCACAGCCGCACTGGTCTTGGGCGGGTCGATGCCTGCCGCATTCGCGCACGACTCCGTTATTGGCGGTTCGGTCAAAGACGGCGATCAACTCGATGAGTTCCCTAAGGAAATCACCCTTGAGTTTTCTGGCATCCCCAAAGAGGACTTCAACACCTTTGCCGTAACCAACGCCGATACCGGTGAGAAGCTCTTTAGCCAGGAACCGCAGCTCCATGAACGAGACCTCACAATTGAGACTCCTGAGGGGGTTAACCCTGGGCCGGGCAACTACCAGGTGGGTTTCCAAATCACGTCTTCGGATGGACACGCTACTCGCGGTGGTGTGGAATTTTCCGTTAAAGGTGACGGGGCCGAAAACCCCGAGGCTGGCGAGTCTGACGCGACAGACCAGGAAGCAACCGAGGGGCTGCCGATGTCGCTGAAAATCATTTTGGGCGTGGGCGGCGTTTTGGCAATTGCCGCAGTAGTTGCCCTATTTATTGGCAAGTCTCGTCGCATTGATTCGGAAGGTGAAAAATAATGTCCAAGATTTCTAGCATTGCCCTTGTGGGGTTAACTGTGGCCGGCCTTGCCCTGGCGGGTTGCTCCCCGCAGAACCAAAATGACTCCACCGAGTCGAAGGTTGATGCCACCTCCAGCGCTGCGGAGAAGTCCTCCCCCGCCGCAGCCGAGGACCTGACCTTCGAAGACGCGGTCGTGCGTGCCAACGAAGATAAAGACATGACTGCTATTTTTGGCACCTTGGTGAACCACACCGATAAGGACATCGCTATCACCGGTTTTTCCACCAGTCTTAATGCCAAGGTGAACCAGATCCATGAGACCGTCGATGGCAAGATGCAGGAAATGTCGAGCCCGTTGGTGGTCAAGGCCGGCGAGTCCCACGAACTTGCACCAGGCGGTGACCACTTCATGCTCATGGAAATGGGAAACCACATCGCTCCCGGCGAATCCCTTGACCTTAAGGTGAAGCTAGAAGGCGGCGAAGAGCTCGATCTGGGCGAGACCCAAACGCGTAGCATGCCTTCCGGGGATGAGGACTACGGCGATATGGAAGGCCACGATATGTCCCACATGGAGCACGGAGATATGTCCCACAATAAGGAAGGCCACGACCACTAACCATGTCTGGGTTCAGCAGAAGGGGATTTCTCACTGGCGCTGCGGTATCGACCAGCGCCTTCGCGTTGGCAGGCTGCAATAACCAGGGCTCTTCCCCGGATGCTGGGGCACAGGAACAGCCTGCGCTTGCCGACGCCCTCGTGGCTTTTGACGGCGAGCATCAGGCGGGCATTGCTACCGCAGAGCAGGCTCACCTGAATCTGGTGGGGTTTGACTTTAAAAGGGGCGTCGACAAGCGAGAGTTTGCCAACCTCATGAAGCTGTGGACCGAGGACGCCCGCGCGCTGTGTACGGGGGAGCCGCCGCTGGGCACCCTGGAACCGGAAATGGTGCAACAGCCCGCCAACTTGACCATCACCTGCGGTCTAGGCCAGAAGGTATTCTCCCTGCTCGGCGTGGAGAAACCACACTGGTTGGGAGATGTGCGTTCCTTTAAGCGTGATGAGCTGCAACGACAATGGGGACAAAGCGATATTGTCCTTCAGATTTGTTGCGATGACCCGTTGATGAATACTTATGCACTGC
Organism: Corynebacterium sp. LaCa_205; assembly: GCF_057458085.1. NCBI lineage: Bacteria > Bacillati > Actinomycetota > Actinomycetes > Mycobacteriales > Corynebacteriaceae > Corynebacterium > Corynebacterium sp. LaCa_205. The sequence goes on along the minus strand of NZ_CP190931.1, from coordinate 1,378,791 downwards.
GCCACATGGTGCGAGCCGGTGAGCACTATGCCAGTGTGAAGTGGCTGCAGCAGGGATTTATTAATGCCTATGGCAGCCACGAAAAGGGCGCTACTGCGCGCAATATGTTCGGGCAAAAGGACGGCACCGTTAACCCGCGCAGCGAGGAAGATTTTGCAGCCCAAGTGTGGATCGATGAAGGGCCGAAGTGGGCGCAAGGGGGAACGGCCATGGTGGTGCGTCGCATTCGCATGAACGTGGATACGTGGGAGAAGCTGGATCGCTCCTCCCGTGAAAATGCGGTGGGCCGTAAGCTTGACACCGGCGCCCCGCTTACCGGTGAAGAAGAATTTGATGCTGCAGATTTCGATGCGGTAGATGACTACGGCTTGCCGGTGATTGATAAAAACTCGCACATGGCCGTGGCCGCGCCACCTGCTGATCATCCGGAGCAACGCATCCTACGCCGGCCGTATAACTATGAGCTGGCCCCCGATGGCAAGGATGGGCAGCTTTCCAATATCGGCCAGGTTTTCATCTGCTATCAGCAGGATCCCACCAAGCAATTCGAGCCTATCCAGGCCCGTTTGGATAAATCTGACCTGATGAATGAGTGGCTGACCCATATCGGCTCCGCTATGTATTTCTGCCCGCCGGGCACCCTCGACGCGGATGGGCGTGAATCTTGGTGGGCGAAATCGCTTTGCGAGTATGCAGGGTTGTAGAATAGCTATCCGTAAATTTAAATAGCGGACGCGGCCAGGTATGCCGCCGACGCACGAGCGCATAAAGGAGCGCGATTATGGCGGAACTCATTCCCGTAGTACCGGTCAATTACGATTCCTTCACCGTGCCCGCCGGCCAGGCCGTGGGCGCAGCAATGCGAGAGCTCAATCTTCCCAATAAGGGCCCTGAGGCTGTCGTAGTCGTTCGCGGTGAAGACGGCACTCTCTTTGATTTGTCGCACACCCCCGACACGGAATCCACCTTCACCCCGGTAGCCGCCTGCGAGGAAGACGGTCGCGCGGTAATCCGCCACTCCTGCGGCCACGTTATGGCGCAGGCCGTGCAGGCCGAATTCCCCGGCACCAAGCTGGGCATCGGCCCGGCCATTGAAAATGGCTTCTACTTCGATTTTCAAACCGCGGAGCCTTTCACCCCGGAAGATCTCAAGGCGATTGAAAAGCGCATGAAGAAGATCATTAAGGGAGGCCAGCGTTTTGAGCGCCACGTTTACGAATCCGCTGCAGAAGCGGAGCAGGCGCTTGCCGGAGAACCCTTCAAGCTCGAGCTGGTCCAGGACAAGGGCAACGTTGACCCTGACTCCGATGAGGCCGCCGAGGTTGGTTCCGGCGATCTGACCCACTATGACAACATCAACCCGCGCACCGGGGAAGTAGAGTGGTTCGACCTCTGCCGCGGACCGCACGTTCCAACCACCAAGTACATCCCGGCCTTCACGCTAACCCGCTCTTCTGCTGCATACTGGCGCGGAGACCAGTCTAAGGCTGGCCTGCAGCGCATTTACGGCACCGCTTTTGAGTCCAAGGAGGCCCTGGAGGCCTACCAGACCATGGTGGAAGAGGCTGAAAAGCGCGACCATCGCCGCTTGGGCCAAGAACTTGACCTCTTCTCCTTCCCAGATGAGATTGGGTCCGGTTTCCCGGTATTCCACCCGAATGGCGCTACCGTGCGCATGGAGATGGAAAACCACTCTCGCAACCGCCACGTCCAGGCCGGCTATTCTTTTGTCAACACCCCGCATATCACCAAGGGCGATCTTTTCAAGAAGTCGGGCCACCTGGACTTCTACGCTGATGGCATGTTCCCGCCAATGCAGCTCGATGGCGAGTATGACGAAGAGGGCAATACCGTCAAGGAGCCGCAGGACTACTACGCCAAGCCCATGAACTGCCCGATGCACAACCTGATTTTTGCATCCCGTGGCCGTTCCTACCGCGAGTTGCCGCTGCGCCTCTTTGAGTTCGGCACCGTCTACCGCTACGAAAAGTCGGGCGTGGTCCACGGTCTCACCCGTGCCCGCGGCTTTACCCAGGACGACGCGCACATTTACTGCACTGAAGAACAGCTGGAAGAAGAACTCACCAAGGTCCTGGACTTCATCATCTCCCTGCTGAAGGACTATGGCCTGTCTGATTTCTACCTGGAGCTTTCCACCAAGGATCCGAATAAGTTCGTCGGTTCCGACGAGATTTGGGAGCGCTCGACTTCCATCTTGCAGTCGGTCGCGGAAAAGTCTGGCTTGGAGCTGGTACCGGACCCAGCAGGCGCAGCTTTCTACGGTCCAAAGATTTCGGTCCAGGCCCGCGATGCCATTGGCCGTACCTGGCAGATGTCTACCGTGCAATTGGACTTCAACTTGCCCGAGCGCTTCGAGCTGGAATACACCGCTTCGGACGGAACAAAGAAGCGCCCGATCATGATTCACCGTGCGCTCTTTGGCTCCATTGAACGTTTCTTTGGTGTGCTGCTGGAGCACTACGCTGGCGCATTCCCAGCTTGGCTGGCTCCGCACCAGGTGGTGGGCATCCCGGTGGCCGATGAATTCTCCCCGCACCTTGAAGAAGTTGCCGCACAGCTGCGCCAGAAGGGAATCCGCGCCGATGTGGATACCTCCGATGACCGCATGCAGAAAAAGATTCGCAATCACACCACCGGAAAGGTCCCATTCATGCTGGTCGCCGGTGCTCGCGATGTGGAAGCCGGCGCCGTGTCCTTCCGCTTCCTAGATGGCACCCAGGTCAATGGTGTGCCGGTGAATGAGGCTGTGGAGCTCATCACTGCGTGGGTCGCAGAACGCAATAACGAGCAGCCGACTGAAGAGCTCATCAGTGCCCGACGCTAAAAAGACGCGCGAGACCAAAAGCTCCGCCGCTTTCGACAATGGAGCGGCGGAGGGGACCTTCGTTGACTCAGGCGCGGGCGAACCGGACCGTCTAGAGCGGCTGTGGGCACCTTATCGCATGGCTTATATAGCCAAGCGCTCTGAGGACCCCTTCGTTGCCGCCCCGCAGGGTAGCGACGAAGACGGGCTCATCATCGCCCGTGGCAAGAGTGTTTATGCATTGCTAAACCTCTTTCCGTACAACGCTGGACACCTCATGGTGGTGCCGTACCGTAAAGAATCTCAGCTTGAGAACCTAACGCAAGAGGAATCTCAAGAGCTGATGGAGTTTGCGCAAAAGGCTATCCGGGTACTCAAACGCGTCTCTCACCCCGAGGCCATTAACGTAGGTTTGAACTTGGGGCGCTCTTCAGGAGGCTCCGTGGGAGATCACCTGCACCTGCATGTGGTGCCAAGGTGGCCTGGGGATAGTAACTTTATGACTGTCCTCGATGGGACTAAGGTATTACCGCAGCTTCTGCAGGATACACGCCGCGTGCTGGCAGAAGGTTGGCGCGAGATGGAAGAGGAGGATTCGCGTGCTTAGCGTGCATGGGCGAAAGCCCGCCGCCGTGGTGGTGGAACCTATAGCGAAGGCCTTTTTAAAGCTGGGCCTGACCCCGAATGTGGTGACTATTGTGGGAACCATTGTCACCATTGCTATTTCGGTGATCCTCATTCCTACCGGTCACCTGTTTTCCGCTGCCGTATTATCCGGCCTCTTTGCTGCCTTTGACATGCTCGACGGCACCATGGCGCGTCTGACTGGCAAAGCCACCGCCTTTGGCGCGACCTTGGATGCTTCCTGCGATCGAATCACCGATGGTGCCTTGTTTAGCGCTATTGCGTGGTGGCTGATTTATTCCGCGGATTCTTCCCGCATTACGGTCATCGCTTGCTTTGTCACCTTGGTATGTTCTCAGGTCATTTCCTATATCAAGGCTAGGGGAGAGGCGTCTGGATTCAAGATGGTCGGCGGCCTCATCGAGCGCCCTGAGCGGCTTCTCTTGGGCTTGGGCGGCATTGGCCTTGAGGGCCTTGGCGTTCCGCATGCTATCGAGGTAGCGCTGTGGATCCTTGCCGTTGGCTCCATCTTTACCGTGTGCCAGCGCATGGTCATCGCTGCCCGCCAGGAGCAGCACTAGCTCGCTGAGCACCACCGAAAAACCAGGAGGTTTTAACACCATGTGGGATAAAGAAGACCTCTCCGCGGCGGGCTACCTCGCGGGGTGGAAGGTGGTGCGTCGGCTGCCTGAGCCCATTGCGCGCACGCTGTTTCGGTGGGGCGCAGATTTTGCCAGCAGCAATGGCCGCGGAATGGAAGGCTTGCGCCGCAACCTTGCCCGGGTGGTGGGGCCGGAAAACGTTACCCGCGCGCTGGTACGCGATTCCGTTCGCTCCTATATGCGCTATTGGATGGAGGCCTTCCGCCTGCCGGCTATGCACGGCGATGCCAGCCTGCACGAGCGCTTGCTCAGCGGCTTGGAAGGTCTCGAGCATTTTGATGCTTCCGCTCAATCCGGACGCGGCACTATTTTGGCCCTCCCACATTCGGGTAATTGGGATATGGCGGGTGTCTTCCTCGTGGGCCACTATGGCCAGTTCACCACTGTCGCAGAGCGCTTGAAGCCCGCAGTGCTTTTCGACGCCTTTGTGGACTACCGCGAAACCCTCGGTTTTGAGGTCCTTCCCCTCACCGGAGGCGAAGCCTCGCCTTTTGCTCGCCTCAAAGAAGTATTAGAAGCTGGCGGCGTGGTGTGCCTGCTGGCCGAGCGTGACCTGACTCGAAGTGGTGTGAGCGTAGATTTCATGGGGGAGGAGGCCAATATGGCCGCCGGACCCGCCCGCCTTGCGCTGGAGACTGGTGCCGCCCTCCATGTGGTGCACTCATGGTTTAAGGGAGAGGGCTGGGGCCTATCGGTGTCTCCGGAACTTGAGGTAACAAACGTACAAGAGACTACGCAACGCATGGCCGATGGCTTCGCTGCCAATATTCGCCGGCATCCGGAGGATTGGCATATGCTGCAGCCGCAGTGGAATGTCGATATTGAGAGGCGTCGGCAAGCGCGCGCCGCGCACAAGGCCCGTGATAGCCGCCACGCTGGTGCACGGCAGGAAGGCGAGAAATAATGCGGATCGGCATCGTGTGCCCCTACTCCTTTGATGAACCGGGCGGAGTTCAAGCCCATATCCTTGATCTAGCCACTGTATATATAGAGCAAGGGCACTATGTTCAAGTCATCGGCCCCGCTTCTGACTCCACGCCGCTGCCTGATTTTGTGGTCAAGGGAGGCCCGGCTTTTCCCATTGCTTATAACGGTTCGGTGGCCCGCCTGTCCGTCGGACCTCAGGTAACGCGCAAGGTCAAACGCTTTATCAAAGATGGCGACTTTGATGTTTTGCACATCCATGAGCCCAATTCCCCGAGCTTTTCCATGACCGCGCTGGCCGTAGCGCAGGGACCGTTGGTGGCCACGTATCACGCCTCCGCGTCGAGCTCGCTGGTCTTGACCCTTGCCAAGCCTTTCCTCGCGCCTTTTTTGGAAAAGATCCGCGGCGGTATCGCGGTTTCAGATATGGCGCGCCGCTGGCAGGTGGAGCAATTGGGCGGAGACCCAGTCCTCATTCCCAACGGCGTGGATACATCGGTATACGCGCAGGCACGGCGCCGCAGCCCAGCCAAGGCCCCCGGAGATCCTTTAGAAGTAGTCTTCTTAGGCAGGCTCGACGAGCCGCGCAAGGGGCTGGATATCCTGCTTCGTGCGCTCCGCCAGATAGACCACCCCCTCCGCGTTACCATCATGGGTGGCGGCCGTGCTCGCGAGGTAGAAGGCGTAGATTTTGTCGGCCGAGTCAGCGATGCCGAAAAGGCCGAGATCCTCGGCCGCGCCGATGTATACGTGGCCCCAAATACCGGGGGCGAAAGTTTCGGCATTGTGTTAGTAGAGGCCATGGCGGCCGGCGCGGCAGTAGTTGCTTCTGACCTTGAAGCCTTCCGCGCGGTGTGCAACGCCGATTCTGATGAGCCTGCCGGCGCACTCTTCCGCAATGAGGATAGTGAAGATCTGGTGCGCGTCTTAAGTGAGGTGCTTGATGATGCCGAGTACCGGGTTCGGCTGACACGCAATGGCGTCGAGCGTGCCAGCACGTATGACTGGGACCATGTGGCAGCAGCTGTTATGCAGGTCTATGAAACCGTCCAGGACGGAACCAAGGTGAGGGTGAAGCGCTAATGGCCATTGAAATTGCGCTAGTCCTCTTTCTGCTCATCATCGTGGGCTCCTGGGCGCTTTTTACCGCTCAGCGGCTCAACTCACTGCACATTCGCACCGATGCCTCGCTGGCACAGCTACAGGCGGCCCTAGACCGCAGGGCAGCGGTCACAGCGGCAGTAGCACCAGGGCTGGCGGCCCTGGCCCAAAGAGCCGAATCCACCGAACTCTACCAAGGCCACTTCGAACCGCGCACGCTGGCCGAGCGGGAGCTTTCTGCCGCCATTGTGCAAGAGTTTCCCGCAGAGCGCCGCCCCGCCGCGCTTGCCGACGCCGAAGGGCGAATCCAGCTCGCCCACCGCTTTTATAACGAAGCGGTCAGCGATACTCGCGCTTTGCGTCTGCGCCCTGCGGTGCGGCTTTTCCATCTGGGCGGCACCGCAAAGCTGCCGGAATACTTTGACTACATGCTGGCTGAGTAGCCTGCTGAGCGGTTTTATGACCGAAGCGAGTGCCGGCCGCCTCGGCGGCGTAAAACCGGCTGTGCCAGGGCGCTTGGCGCGTGTGGCTGGTGAATTCCTGGGCGTTCCAGTTTTCCAGCCAGCGCCACCTCGAGCGCAAACCATATAAGCCCAATGATGGCCATAACCACGATGAGAATATTGCGGGCCACCAAGAGATAAACGGGGAACATATTCTCGCCCACGTAATGCCAGATGTAGTCGTAGTTAAACGGATAGACCAAAGTACCCAGCGCAGCGGCGATAATGGCGCAGACCGCTAGCAGGCGCTGGACTACCCGCAAGGTAGTAAACCCTTGTGGAAGTCGCTGGCGGATCACCACTGCAAGCAGCGGGCCGAGCCAGACGATGTATTGCGGGGAGAAAACCTTATTGGTCGCGATAAGGAGCAAGACCATAACGCTAAAGAACGCCATGGTGGTGCGCGTAGTCCATCCGCCGGCACACAGCCGGTAGAGCGCCCATCCCACCGCAAACACCAGGATGATAATGATCGCTATGGTGCTCCACCTGATGGCGGTATCCACGCCGGGCCCGGAGATCTCAAAGCTCTTGGAAGCGGCGTAGCCCAAATCCCAGCGGCCGGGGTGGCGATGCGCTTGCAGCAACAGGAAGGTCGCCGGGATGGACTCCAACTGGAGACCGCGCACGCCCTGGTAGTTTAAAGGTGAAAGTAAGCGTTCGGTGCCACAGGTGGCAACCGTTATGGCGCAGACTGCAATGATGGTGCAGAAGAAGACGAGCAGGCGTTGCCAGGTCGCAGACCTATTGAAGCGGCCCACTAAGCCTGCGGCGAGCACTCCGGGCCAAAGCTTCATGGTGGTGGCAAAGCCCAGTAACGCCGAGGCAATAAGGGGATGGGTAGCCAGAAGGGCGGCTGCTCCGGCGACGGCTAGGGCGGGGAAAATATCGAGGCGCCACACAAAGGCATGGCCGGCCGCGGTGCCGAAGAAAACCCAGAACCAAGCGGCCCAAAAAGCGCGCGGTTGGGTGGGATGGTGGCGCAGCAGCAGGGCTAAAAACGCGGCGTCGACAAGCAGCGTCATGATGGTAAAGCCGATATAGAAAGCGGTGATATTTTCACCGGTGAGCCACCCCAAAAGCACCGTAGGCCACGTGCCTGCATGAGGGTACTCGGTCATTTGAGTTGGGTCGTCGCCGTAGATACCCGCAAAATAATATGCGACATCGCCCCTGGGACTGTGGTCAATCTTGAGTAGATATACAAGGCACAGGCGGGCGATAACCCACCCAATCCAAACTGCAGGAACAGAAGCGAGGCGTTTCACCCAAAAGACTTTATTCAAAGAGCGCTCACTTCGGTGGCGGACATAGTTTCTTCTAGAAAATTCTTCCACTTATGCCAAAAAATGGGGGAGAGATAATGAGAAAAGGAATCGGCGGCTCGACCTTTTAGTAGTGTGGACGACAATTGCTAGCGGTAGTGATTTAGGACATTGGGAGTGTGGAGATGGCGGCCATCCGCGAGATTTTGAACATAGAGGAAACGGGAGCGGACGATGTCTTTAGTGGCCCGGCGGTGGAGTCGCGGATTGAGCGTACTTTCGGCGGACATATTGCTGGCCAAGCAGTGGCTGCGGCCCAACGCACCGTTTCCGGGAAAGAGGTCCACTCCCTGCACGGCTATTTTGTGGGGCCTGGTGACGCGAGCCGGCCGATTGAGTTGCGGGTCGAGCGCATTCGGGACGGTAGATCCTTTGCCAACCGGCAGGTACGCGCCTACCAAGGGGGCACGCTACTTTTCTCTGCCATGGCGAGCTTCCACCGCAACGGGGACTGCGGACCGCAGCACCAAGATCCCATGCCGGAGGTACCTGGGCCCGAAGAAACAGCTCGTTCCGGTGGCGGTGCGCCTTACTCCACCCGCATCATCCTCAAAGAGTGGGAGGAATGGGATATCCGCTTGGTACCAGAGGAAGGCCGAGCCCCTGTGGCAGCGGAACGCACCGGTGCAGGATTTCGTCATATCTGGTTTCGCAATACCGGTGAGCTTCCGCAGGATCCGGCTTTCCACCGCGCCGCGCTGACCTACATGTCGGATATGACTCTCATCCGCTCCGCGCTCCTTCCGCATCAGGGAGAGAAAGTGCAGTTGGCCAGCCTCGACCATGCCATTTGGTTCCTGCGTCCTATTCGCGTGGATGAATGGCTCTTATATGAGCAAGTATCACCCTCAGCATTTCAAGGAACGGCAATTGCGCGCGGCAAGCTCTTTACGGAGGAGGGCGAATTGGTGGCGTTGGTCAATCAAGAGGGCCTCACGCGCTTCTTGGATGAAAAGCTGGGCAGCGGCTCCGCCCATGGCAATTGGCACAACGTGTAAATATGCCCCGCTTATAAGGGGGTCGCTTTCACGCATTCATGCAGCACACGTATAATTGCCACCAGTTTCAGCACCCGATTAGAAAGGGACTACATGTCAGGCCACTCGAAATGGGCAACTACCAAGCATAAGAAGGCTGCCAACGATGCAAAGCGTGGCAAGGAATTTGCCAAGCTGATCAAGAATATCGAAGTGGCGGCCCGCACCGGCGGTGGTGACCCAGCGGCTAACCCAACCCTTGATGACATGATCAAGAAGGCCAAGAAGGCCTCCGTCCCCAATGACAATATTGAGCGTGCTCGCAAGCGTGGATCCGGTGAGGAAGCCGGCGGCGCCGACTGGGAAACCATCATGTACGAAGGCTATGGCCCCAACGGCGTGGCCATGCTCATTGAGTGCCTTACGGATAACCGCAACCGTGCGGCGACCGACGTGCGTACCGCTATGTCTAAAAACGGCGGCAACTTGGGCGAATCCGGCTCCGTGGCCTATATGTTCACCCGTACCGGCTACGTCCTAATAGAAAAGGGCGAGCTGACGGAAGACGATGTTTTGATGGCCGTGCTAGAAGCTGGCGCGGAAGAGGTAAAGGACCAGGGCGAGAAGTTCGAAATCGTCTGCGCTCCGACGGATGTGCAGGCCGTTAAGGACGCGCTCAAGGAAGCCGATATTGAGGTCGATGACTCTGATAATGACTTCCGCGCTTCTGTTGAGGTGCCGCTTGATGCCAATGATGCCAAGAAGATTTTCCGCCTCATTGATGCTATGACGTGCAAAACGTCTACACCAACATGGACCTGTCCGATGAGGTACTAGCCGAGTTGAACGAGGGTTAATCACCTCTTCGCCGCAAGAGCGGCGGCTATGTAGCGCCGGGAGCGCTCCGCGAGAATTGCTCGCCGGAGGCGCTGCCGGCGCTTCGCTATGGTGGGGTGGACTACTACGTTTGTAGAACACCTGTGTGTAGTCCATAATGGGGGCAGTAGGCGGTGCGATAAGGCGCTGACATGACAATGGGGGAGAGATGAACCTAGAAGGAATGCGCGTAATGGGGATTGACCCAGGCTTGACGCGTTGCGGACTTTCCGTGGTTCAAGCTGGTCGCGGCCGAGCAATTCTCCCGGTTTCTGTAGGTGTGGTTCGTACCCCTAGCGATAAAGACTTAACGGAGCGCCTCCTGCGTCTTTCAGTGGCAGCGAAAGAATGGATGGATGACTATACGCCGGATGTGGTAGCGATCGAGCGAGTCTTCGAACGCGGCCAGGTCTCCACGGTCATGCAAACTGCCCACGTGGTAGGGGTGTTGGTGCTGGCTGCAGCTGAGCGCGATATTCCGGTGTATATGTACACCCCATCCGAGGTGAAAAAGGCAATCTCTGGAAATGGACGCGCCGATAAAAAGCAGATGACCGCTATGATCACCCGTATTCTGGGGTTGACGGAGCCGCCCAAGCCTGCCGACGCCGCCGATGCACTCGCCTTGGCGGTGTGTCATTGCTGGCGCGCCCCTGCCATTGCGCGGATGGACCAGAATGGTCTTGGGCTTGGAGCCAAGACAAGTGGCGTGCGCGGACAAGCTAAGAAGCGGTAGAGAAATTTACTGAGAGAAAAGGATAGGAAGCCAATGATTGCTGCACTGCGTGGAGAGGTAATCCATATTGGACTCGACCATGGGGTCATCGATTGTGCAGGCGTGGGATACAAGTTCTTGGCCACCCCAAAAACGCTGGGCACTTTGCGCCGCGGGGAAGCAGCTACGGTTCTCACCAACTTGGTGGTCAAGGAAGACTCCCTGACTCTTTATGGCTTTAGCGCTGATGAGGACCGCGAGATGTTCCAAGTTCTGCAATCCGTGTCGGGGCTCGGACCAAAGCTTGCTTTGGCGGCGCTTTCGGTCATGGGCGCAGGGGAGCTCGCAGCTGCAATTGGTGCGGAAGACGTGAAGGCGCTGCAATCTATCCCGGGCGTCGGTAAGCGTATGGCTCAGCGCTTGGCATTGGAGCTGAAAGATAAGGTGGCGGCCTTTGCGCCAAGCGAGCCCTCTACTGCAGGTGCCAGCGATACCGCCGTCGCGCCAGCCGGCGGGGCCGTGGTAGAAAGCGTGACGGAAGCGCTCATTGGTCTTGGGTTTACTGATAAGGGAGCGCGGCCTGTGGTGGAAGCGGCATACGCGGAGAACCCTGATGCCGATACGTCTTCCCTCTTGCGTGCGGCTCTAGCGCAGCTGGGCAAGAAAAAGTAACGGCAGGCAGGAAGGCTGAACAATCATGTCCGATATTGAGCGCACCGAATTTAACCTCCCCGACGGCATCGACGCGGCGCATTATTCGCAGCGCAATAGCGACGTCGAAGCGACCGCACACTCCGAGGAACATGATATTGAGCGGTCATTGCGCCCGAAGTCGCTAGATGAGTTTATAGGCCAGCCCAAGGTGCGCGAGCAGCTTTCCTTGGTGCTCAAAGGCGCTAAGAATCGTGGAGTTACGCCGGACCACGTTCTGCTCTCTGGCCCGCCTGGCCTGGGTAAGACCACCATGGCGATGATTATTTCCCAGGAGTTGGGGACCTCGCTGCGTATGACTTCGGGGCCTGCCTTAGAGCGCGCCGGCGATTTGGCCGCCATGCTTTCAAATCTGATGGAAGGCGACGTGCTTTTCATCGATGAGATCCACCGCATTGCCCGGCCAGCAGAAGAAATGCTGTATATGGCGATGGAAGATTTCCGTATTGACGTCATCGTAGGCAAGGGGCCTGGTGCTACCTCCATTCCGCTGGAAATCCCGCCTTTTACCCTGGTAGGGGCTACAACCCGCGCCGGCATGCTTACTGGCCCCCTGCGTGATCGATTCGGCTTTACTGCGCAAATGGAGTACTACGACACGGCTGACTTAACTCAGGTGATTAAGCGTGCGGCGCACATCTTAGACGTAGATATTGACCATGATGCAGCGGTAGAAATTGGTTCTCGTTCGCGTGGCACCCCGCGTATTGCTAACCGTCTGTTGCGCCGCGTTCGCGACTATGCCGAGGTCAACGGCTCGGGTCTGATTGATCTTAGTGCGGCCCAGGGGGCGCTCGAGGTCTTCGACGTGGATGAAATGGGCCTCGATCGCTTGGACCGGGCGGTACTCGATGCCTTAATTAAGGGGCACGGCGGCGGACCGGTCGGCGTGAGCACCCTTGCCATTGCGGTGGGCGAGGAGCCCTCGACGGTGGAGGAGGTGTGTGAGCCCTACCTGGTGCGTGCGGGAATGATTGCGCGGACAGGACGCGGCCGCGTAGCTACCGCCGCCGCGTGGCGGCACTTGGGGCTAACTCCTCCTGAGGGGGCAGCCGGCCTGTTTTAATTCCAGGCGCCAGCCTGCTTGGTCAAGCACTCTGGGTTTTTGTGTTCACTTCCGTCTGGCACACTAGGGAGCTATGGAAATCATCATTCTCATCATTATTGGCATCCTGTTCGTCATCCCCTCCTTCATGGCCATGCGAAAGCAGCGCCAGCGCCAAAATGATATGCAGGCCCTACAAAACTCCCTCAAGCCGGGCGATTCCATCGTTACCGCGGGCGGTGTACACGGCGTGGTGCGTAACACCAGTGACAAGGATGTGGATCTAGAAATTGCCCCAGGAGTGGTGGTTACTTTTGACAAGATGGCCGTGATTCGCACCGAGCAGGAGGCCAATAAGCTCGAGCGCCCTGCGGCTGCTGGGGAAGCACAAGGCGATACGGAAGATAACCTGCCTGATTAGAATGTCCCTCCGTTCGGCGGCGAGGGGAAGAACTAACCCCGTCTTTCCTGAGAGTTATCTTAACGTTTGCTAGGTGGTGGGAACTTTGTGGAGCGTAGACCCCATCACACTTTGGGCCTTATCTGGCCCTCGTTAAGGAAAATTCCGTCTCATGACGTACGATTGTGCGTTGTTGACGTGCCTGCGCCATCCGGTCGGGCCGTATTTATTGTCTAAGCACCCTGTTATAAGCAGCACAGGAGATTATCGTTGTCCGCATCACCCCGTCGCGCTATGAAAAATAGCCAACGCCAATGGCCGAAGCGCGCTATCGCGTTATTCGTCCTCATTGTGGTTGTTATCTATGCGCTTATCTTTCTTACTGGTAGCCGTCAAAGCACGCCGAAGCTCGGCATTGACCTGCAGGGCGGTACTCGCGTAACGCTTGCTCCGCAAGGCGAGGAACCCACTCAGGACCAGCTCAAACAAGCACGCACCATCTTGGAACAGCGTGTCAATGGTATGGGCGTTTCTGGCTCTGAGGTTGTCATTAACGGCAATACCCTGGTTATTACCGTGCCAGGAGAGGACGCTTCCCAAGCACAGGCCGTAGGTAAGACCTCGCAGCTCTTCTTCCGCCCAGTGGCTAAGCCATCCATGCCGGATATGGGCAAGCTCAATAAGGAGCTAGAAGACATGGCCAACCGCTGGGTAAAGTATGGCGTGCTAAGCGCAGACGAAGCGAACAAGCAGATGGATCAAGGCGTCAAGGCCATCTCTGCGCAGGAAGCGCAGATGACCGGACAGAAGCCAAAGGAGAAGAAGGCTCCAAAGGTCAGCGCTAAGCCCCTGGATGAGCCAAGCAACTCCATTGAGCAGTCGAAGCGCCGTGATGAAATCACGGAGATGTTGCTCAAGGACCGCCAGTCCGAGGATCCGACGACCCAAGCCGCAGCTTCGATGCTGATGACCTGTCAGGGCGATACCGATCCGCTGGCTGGCGCGGACGATCCGGCTAAGCCATTTGTTACCTGTGATTATTCCAAGGGCAACCCGTACGTCCTCGAGCCCGCGCCACTTCTTAACGGCATCAAGGATGAAAATGGCACCCGCCTAACCGGCAATGAGATCAATACCAATGGTCCTATCGAAGGCGGTATGAACAACAAAACCGGCCAAATGGAGATCAACTTCTCTTTCAAGACCGGAGATGGACCAAACGGTTCCCAGACGTGGGCGGACCTCACCAAGGAACACCTCAACGACCAAGTCGCCATTACCCTTGACTCCGCAGTTATCTCTGCACCGGTGATCCAGGGCGCAACTCCAGTTGGGTCCGCAACCTCTATTACTGGTGATTTCAGCCAGGAGGAAGCACAGAACCTGGCCAATAACTTGAAGTATGGCGCACTGCCGCTGTCCTTCGCCGGTGAAAATGGCGAGCCGGGCGGTACCATTGAGTCCATTCCGCCGACACTGGGTAAGGCCGCCCTGCAGGCCGGCCTTATCGCGGGCCTAGTCGGCTTGGTACTCGTGATGGCTTATTCGCTGTATTACTTCCGCGCACTGGCCGGCGTCTCCCTCGTCTTCCTCATTTCTTCTGGCCTGTTGACCTATGGTGCTTTGGTGCTGCTGGGTCGTTGGATCGGCTACTCACTGGATCTCTCCGGTATTGCCGGTCTGGTCATCGGTGTGGGTGCAACGGCTGACTCCTTCGTGGTCTACTACGAACGCATCAAGGATGAGCTGCTAGAGGGACGCACTTTCCGCTCCGCTACGCAAAAGGCGTGGGAGCGTGCTCGTGCGACCATCGTGACCGGTAACGCGGTGACCCTCATCGGCTCCGTAGTGGTCTACTTCCTCGCCATCGGTGAGGTTAAGGGCTTCGCCTTTACCATGGGCCTGACCACGGTCTTCGACCTTGTCGTATCCTTCTTGGTTATGGCACCACTGATGCAGTTGGTGGGCCGCCGTCCAGCTGCAGCCAAGCCTTCGATGAACGGCCTTGGCGGTATCTACGCCTTGGTGGAAGAGCGTCGTGAACGCGGCTATTTCGGCTCGGGGCATCGCAAAGCAGGCTCCACTAAAACCTCCGCAACCAAGGAGGCAGCCACCACAGAAACGGCAGCACATACTGCCGCAGGAACCGCACGTCCCGTTGATGCTGCGGAAGATGAGGAGAAATAAGCATGGCTGTTTCGACTAAGCACAAGATTTCCCGAATGGACCGCCTCTACGAGGATGAGCGCGGTTATGACTTCATTGGCCGCACCAAGCTGTGGTACGGCATCACCGCCGCGCTGATCGTGGCGGCCGTGGCCGCAATCCTAATTCGCGGCTTCAGCCTCTCGATTGACTTCGAAGGCGGCACTACGCTGTCCATGCCGGCAGGGGACCTTAAGGAAGAAGAAGTAGGACGCGTCTTTGAAGATTCCAGCGGCGTAGAACCCGAGCAGGTACATATCGTAGGCTCCGGCAACTCCGAGACCTTGGAGATTGTCTCCGAACGCCTCAGCCAAGAAGAGGTGAATGCGGCTCGTACCGCTATCTACGAGGACTTTAAGCCGAAGGATGAAGAAGGTAAGGCCACCCCGGATGCCATCGGTTCGTCCACGGTATCTGAGTCTTGGGGTTCTGCCATTACCCAGCGCATGCTTATCGCCATGCTGGTCTTCTTGGTAGCTGCCACCGTTTATGTGGCCATTCGCTTGCAGAAGAACATGGCTTTTGCCGCTATCATCGCCCTGATTGCAGACGGCGTGATTATTGCCGGCATTTATGCGCTCTTCGGATTCCAGGTTTCCCCTGCTGTCATTATCGGTCTGCTTACCGTCCTGACCTTCTCCATGTATGACTCGGTCATCGTCTTTGACAAGATCAACGAGAACACGGAAGGCCTGGAGGGACAGCGCAAGAAGACCTTTGCTGAGCTGACGAACCTGGCGATTAACCAGACGGTCATGCGCTCGATTTCTACCTCGGTGATTTCTGCGCTGCCGATTATCGCGCTCTTCGTGGTGGCCGTGTGGCTCATGGGCATTGGTACCCTGCGCGATTTGGCACTCATCCAGCTCATCGGTGTGGTTGAGGGTATTTTCTCCTCCATCTTCTTCGCTACGCCATTGGTTGTCACCTTCGCCAATATGTCCAAGAAGACTAAGCGCCACAATAAGCGAGTAGCGGACTACCGTGCTGGTAAGGATGAGAAGGGTGCTGCAGAAGATGACGCACCCGCAGCGGGGCGCACCGTGGTTTCGCCAGTAAGTGCTCAGTCCACCCCGGCTGGCAATGAGGCCGAATCGGCGGAGTCCACCGGACACCCTGGCGCAACGTGGCGGCCAGGCAGGTAACTTCCGGTAGTAAAATTCAGGCGGATCGCTAGCTGAAGTGAGGGCACATAACCATGCTTAAGGAAAAGAGCAGTTCTGGAGGACGTCATAGGGGGAGGCGGGCCCTTGCTTCATGCGTATCCGCACTCGCCCTGGCTGCATCTGCCTGCAGCGGGCAGGGTGGCGAGGATGAGTCTTCGGCTGCGCCCCAGGAACCAGAATCCTATGGATACTTTGGGTACCAGGTAAATTCCCGTCTGGCCACTACCAACGCAGGCACCTCCTTTGGTTCTGCCAGCTCCGCCGGACTGTTATCCACGCGCCTATATCCTGGCCTTTTCGTACCTGGTCCCGCGGGCGAATTGATCCCCAATGCAGACCTAGTAGAAACGGAAGAGCTCCCGCCCGCTGAGGGCAGCGACCAGCGCAGCGTCCAGCTGACCTTGGCCGAGGATGCCGTCTTTTCCGATGGCACTCCCGTGACCTGTGATGATTACTATTTGACTTACGTTGCCGGCACCCATCCGGCTGAATTCGCCTCCCATATGCCGCTGATGAATGACATTGCGAATTTCAGCTGCGAACCCCACAGCAAATCGTTTACGTTGACCTTTAATAAGGATCAGGGGCAGCGCTGGCGCCATATGTTTGGCGCCGGAACGGTCATGCCCGCCCATGCGCTGGCAGAAAAGGCTGGGTTGAGCCTTGAGGAGCTTAATGCGGCGCTGGCAGCCGAAGATATGCAAGCGCTAGATCCAGTTGCCCAGGCATGGCGGTATGGCTTCTCTGTGGCAAAGGATCAACTCGATCCAAAACTGCAAGTGTCTTTTGGCCCCTATGTCATCGACAAGATAGGCGATGAGGGCGAGGTTATCCTCAAAGCGAACGAAAAATACTTTGGGGATGCGCCAGCCGAGGACCACGTTGTGGTGTGGCCAGCGGATGCTGACGCGCACAAGCTGGTAGATAAGGGGGCACTGCGCGTGGTCGACGCCGCCAATGCAACCCCTGACTGGCTTGACCGGAATCAAAGTGAGTCAGGGGAGGACTCCTATGAAGCTACCCCAATGGTAGGCGAGCTAACGGATACGCTGACGCTGTCTGAGGCTGGGGTATTCGCCGAGCCGTGGGCGCGCGAGAGCTTCGCTGCGTGCGTCGATCAGCAGGCGGTGGCTCAGGCAAGCTCCGCGGCCTCTGGCGTAGAGGTGCCACCGGCTTATGTGCGCACCGTTTCCGTCACCAACCCGGTTGCCGGCGGCCTCGACAAAGTGGGTAAGGAGCACCAGGGTACCGATCTGGCGCAGGCGGGGAATCTGAATGGAACGACCATCAAGGTCGGCTACTTAGGACCGGATAAGCGTTACGCAGCTATGGTGGAACAGCTCCGTGCATCCTGTGAGCCGGCCGGAATCACCATCGAGGATGCGTCTGCGGAGTTTATGTCTCAGCACTACCTGGAAATGGATCCAGAAACCTGGGCACCTACCGTCGACGCTTTCCTTGGACCGGTAGCTCCTCAGACGGAGTACTCCGCGGTCGAAGCTAGTATGAAAAACTCTGCGGAGCTTAAGAAGACAGAAGAAGCTTTGTGGAAGGATATTCCGTCCATTCCGCTCTCCGCGCAGCCGCGTGTCTTCCTCGTCCGCCGCGACGTGGAAGGTGTCCTGCCGTACACTGGCGTCTCGGGCATCGGTTGGAATATGGATCGCTGGCGTAGCACCGCTCCAACCGAAAAGAAGTAGGACCCGCAACAGCGGCCGTTAACGACCTCTCGCAATTATTTCTCAAGGAAGATTATGAGTTCGCACTACGAATCAGCAGCACAGGCTCTCAAGGATAAGGTTCGCCTCGTTCAAGACTTCCCAGAGGAGGGTATCCTCTTCGAAGATCTCACCCCAGTTTTGGCAGACCCAGAGGCTTTTCGCACCGTCGTAGACGGCTTAGCGGCCGCCTGCGAGGAACTGGGCGCGGAGATGATCGGTGGCCTAGATGCCCGTGGCTTCCTCCTCGGCTCGGCCGTGGCCTACAAGATGGGCCTGGGTATCCTAGCCATCCGCAAGAAGGGCAAGCTTCCTCCTCCGGTATACACCGAGGAATACGAGCTGGAATACGGCTCGGCGGCGCTGGAGATTCCGGCCAGCGGCGTCGACATCAAGGGCAAGCGCGTAGTGCTTGTCGACGACGTCCTAGCCACCGGTGGCACCCTCCATGGTGCGAAACTTCTGCTCGAGTCCGCGGGTGCCGAGGTTGCCGGCAACGTCGTTGTGCTGGAAGTCAAAGGCCTCAATGGGCGTGAGCGTTTATCCGGCCCGCCGCTCATTGTGCTAAATGCCACAGACTAAGATGAAGTGTCTAAGCTAGATCCCACGATCTAGACGAATATGAGGCCAATATGGCCCGTGGCACTGTGAAGGGCGGTAGAAATGGCCATGGATAAACCCGTAAAGCGCCAGACCGGCGGCGGTATGCGTAGCATGTCGGCTCGCCTTGCCCGTTCGCTCACAGGCGGCCGAGTCAGGGTGAATCCGGTGCTGGACCCGCTGATGTCCATCCACCGCAAGTTTCACCCTAAGGCCGACTCAGACCTGCTCAATCGTGCTTATAACACCGCCGAGCGTCTGCATGAAGGGGTTTTCCGCAAATCTGGAGAACCTTATATCACCCACCCACTTGCCGTTGCTACGATCGCTGCGGAAATTGGTATGGACACCACCACCATCGTGGCAGCGCTCTTGCACGATACGGTGGAGGATACGGACTACTCCTTAGACGACCTCACCAGGGATTTCGGCCCCGAGGTGGCCCGGCTGGTTGACGGCGTGACGAAGTTGGATAAGGTGGCGCTGGGCTCGGCCGCAGAGGCGGAAACCATCCGCAAGATGATCGTAGCCATGGCCACTGACCCGCGCGTCTTGGTCATTAAGGTCAGCGACCGCCTGCACAATATGCGTACGATGCGGTTCCTCCCGCCCGAAAAGCAGGCCAAAAAGGCGCGCCAAACCCTCGAGGTTATCGCTCCATTAGCTCACCGCTTAGGCATGGCCAGTGTGAAGTGGGAGCTGGAGGACCTATCCTTTGCCATCCTGTACCCCAAAAAGTACGACGAGATTGTGCGCATGGTGGCAGACCGCGCCCCCTCGCGTGACCGCGCGCTCAAAGAGATCATTAGCCAAGTTAGTGCGGCATTGAAGGAAAACGGCATTGAAGCTGAGGTTATGGGCCGGCCAAAGCACTACTGGTCCATCTACCAAAAGATGATCGTACGTGGCCGCGACTTTGCAGAGATTTTTGACCTAGTGGGTATCCGCATCCTAGTAGAGGATGTCAATAGCTGTTATGCCGCAATTGGCGTGGTTCACTCGATCTACCAAGCTCTGCCCGGGCGCTTTAAGGACTATATTTCTTCGCCGCGATTTGGTGTCTATCAATCGCTGCACACCACAGTGCTAGGCGATGGTGGTGCCACGCTGGAGGTCCAGGTACGCACCCACGAGATGCACTACAATGCCGAATTCGGCGTGGCCGCTCACTGGCGCTACAAGGAAACCAAGGGCAAAAACTCGGGCCACCAAGAAGAAGTGGACCAGATGGCGTGGATGCGCCAACTTCTGGACTGGCAGAAGGAAGCAGCTGACCCTAATGAGTTCCTAGACTCCTTGCGCTATGACCTTACCGCTAAGCAAATCTTTGCCTTTACCCCTAAGGGTGACGTAGTAAATCTGCCCGCAGGTTCTACTCCGGTGGACTTTGCCTATGCAGTACATACCGAAGTGGGGCATAGGTGTATCGGTGCCAAGGTCAATGGCAAGCTGGTAGCACTGGAATCGAAGCTAAAATCCGGTGACAAGGTTGAGATCTTTACTTCTAAAGACCCTAACGCAGGCCCGTCCCGTGATTGGCAGGACTTTCTGGTATCTGCACGCGCTAAGACCAAGGTACGGCAGTGGTTTGCCAAAGAGCGCCGCGAAGAACATTTGGAGGCAGGGCGAGATGCCCTAGCCACTGAGGTCCAGCGAGGCGGCCTGCCGATGCACCGCCTGTTTACCGCCAGATCTATGAAGCAGGTGGCGGAGCAGCTGCACCACGCTGATGTCGATTCGCTGTATACCGCCATCGGCGCGGGCCAAGTATCTGCGCAACATGTTGCCAATCAATTGGTTGCCATGTTTGGGGACCAGGACGATGCAATTGACACTTTGGCCTCGCGCACGCCGCTGTCTGAGATTGAAAATTCCCGTGCCCAGCACACCGAGGACTCCGCATCGGGCACCGGCATCTTGGTGGAGGGCAGCCCTGATGTAATGGCCAAGCTCGCCAAATGCTGCCAGCCTGTACCAGGCGATACCATCTTTGGTTTCGTAACCCGAGGCGGCGGAGTATCAGTGCACCGAGCCGACTGCACCAACGCGGAAAAGCTCAAAGCAGAACCCGAGCGCATGCTAGAGGTGGCCTGGTCTTCTGGGACCTCCGCTACCGGTGCTTTCTCTGCGACGTTGCAATTGGAAGCCCTTGACCGGCAAGGCCTTCTTTCAGAGCTCACCCGCGTTATGAGTGATGAGAACATCAACGTTTTGACTATGAACTCCAACCGGGGAGATGACCACATTGCGACGGTTAGGTTTACGTTCTCGGTGTCAGACACCAAGCAGCTGGGCACGTTAATGACGACCTTGCGCAATACGGAAGGCGTCTTCGACGTTTACCGAGTAACTGCTTAGCGCGCTTTCTCCTTACCCTCAAGGAGGGGCGGGGCAAGCAACGCGAAGGCTTCGGGCTGGTTACCAGTGTATGAATTTTCGGCTTCTGCCAGGTAAATCCCCAGCAAGCGAGCTTAGTTTCTCCTGCCAAGTTGTTAGTAAAGCGATATAAATTATCCTGTTGCTTTCTACAATCTAGGAGTATTTCAATGCAGTTTCGCCGCATCGGCCAACTTGTGGCCGCCACTACCGTATCCGCTGTAGCT
Source organism: Corynebacterium sp. LaCa_205 (assembly GCF_057458085.1). Lineage (NCBI taxonomy): Bacteria > Bacillati > Actinomycetota > Actinomycetes > Mycobacteriales > Corynebacteriaceae > Corynebacterium > Corynebacterium sp. LaCa_205. Next base: position 1,357,812 of record NZ_CP190931.1, on the reverse strand, counting down.
CTCTCCGGCGCGCAGGCGGTCGCACAAGAAAACAAGACCACCATCTCTGTCACCAATATCACCGATATTCACGGTCACTTGGAGGACAAGATCGGCGACCCAGCAAAGGCCGGCGATGAAATTGGCGTGGCTCGTTTGCAGTCCCTAATCAAGCAGGTGAATGAAGGTCAGGAATTCAACCTGACTTCTTCGGGCGATAACGTAGGCGGCTCTGCCTTTGTATCTGCAATTTCTGATGACAAGTACACCCTTGAGGCTCTCAATCAGATGGGCATGAAGGTATCCGCAGTGGGCAACCACGAGTTTGATAAGGGCACCGAGGATCTAACCGAGCGCATTCAGCCGAACTCCACGTATCCCATCTTGGGTGCCAACGTGCTGAAAGACGGCAAGCCCTTGCTTAAGCCTTCTCACGTTGAAGACGTGGACGGCGTCAAGGTGGGCTATGTCGGAACCGTGACGGAAAATACCAAGTACAAGGTATCTGCGGCCAAGATCCCGGGCGTTACCTTCACGGATCCAGTAAAGGCAACCAATGAAGAGGCCGCCCGGCTAAAGGAGTCCGGCGAAGCGGACGTTGTTGTCGCCCTTTTCCACGAGGATGCCCAAGAATATGCCGAGGGCTTCAGTAAAGACGTAGACGTGCTTTTCGGCGGCGATACTCACCAGCGCACCAAGGGCGAAGTCCCGCGCGAAGGTGCACTCCCGTTGCAATGGGCGCAGGGGCATGAGTATGGCAAGTTGCTTAACGACGTCGACATTACCTTTGACAAGTCCGCCAAGAAGGTAACCGACATCAAACTCAGCCAGTACGATGCTACCGACGCTACCGCTGTCGAGCCGGACGCTGGCATTGCAGCTGTGGTGGAAAAGGCACAAAAGGAAGCCGAGGTAGAAGGCTCCAAGACTGCAGGAAACGTCAAGCAGGACCTGTTCCGTGGCTCTGACAAAGGCGCAGAGGCAGGCTCCAACCGTGGCGTAGAATCCACCCTCAATAACTTCATCGCAGATGGCCAACGCTATGCCATGAGCAAGCAGGTAGGTAAGGATATCGAGATCGGTGTCATGAACGCCGGTGGTGTGCGTGCTGACCTGAAGGGTGGCGACGTTACCTACAAGGACATCTTTGAGGTGCAGCCGTTTGGTAACTCCGTGATTACCGCAAAGATTTCCGGCGAGGAGTTCATCAATGCTTTGGAAAACCAGTGGCAGGAAGGCAGCCGTCCGCGCTTGGCCATGGGGCTTTCCAATAATGTGCAGGTGGTCTACGACCAGAAGGCCAATAAGGGTGAGCGGGTAAAGTCCGTGACCATCAACGGCGAACAGATTGACCCGAAGAAGGATTATTCCATCGCGTTGTCGTCCTTCCTTGCTTCTAGTGACGAAGAAGCCGGCGGCGATGGCTATTTCAACGCTGGTTCCATCAAGGACAAAAACGATGTGGGCTACATGGACACTCAGGCCATGATTGACTACATCAAGTCGGGTGAATCTGAGGTCCGCACCGGACAAGGTCAAATCGGTGCCCACGTTGAAGGTGAGGTGAAGCCGGGTAAGGAAATTACCGTCAATCTGTCTAGCCTTAATTACTCCACCGAGGGTGAGCCGATTGCCAAGAAGGCAACCGTGAAGTTGGGTGACGCTGAGCAGACCGTCGACATCGACAACGCTGCCCAGGAAGGCGATGCGCAATTTGGCGAGCGCGGACGTGCAACGGTAAAGCTCACCGTTCCAGAAAACCTCAGCGGCAAGCAAAACCTCGAAATCACCACTGACGCCGGCACAAAGGCAACTCTGCCTATCGAGGTAAGCGGCGAGGGCTCCCAGGAGCCGGGTGCTAAGCCCGAGCCGAAGGGTTCCTCCTTGTCCTCTAACGGTTCTTCCATGGGCAGCGCAGTATTTGCCATTGTTGCGGCGCTGGTAGCTGGTGTTGCGGTTGTGGGTATGAACCCGCAGATTCTTCCTGCCCCAGCGCGCAAGATGATTGAGGACCTGCGCAAGCAATTCCACCTCTAAGCCATCACGGCGCTAGGCGGAGCGGTTCTTCCTGAACGGGGGAGTATCGCTCCGCCTTTTCTGTATGCCGTGCAGCAGCCAGGTAACCTAATCAACCGTGGATACTCTAGACCTCTTCCTGCGCGAAATTACCTATCAACTAGGCATTGAATGGCACCGTATCCCAGTTGTCGTATTGGCCACTTTGGGCATCTACCTATCCTTCATGGTCTTAGTGAAGATTTTTGGCTCCCGGGTCCTTACTTCCATGACGGCCTCAGATGCCATCATCATCATTATGTTTGGCGCGGTTGCAGGCCGTGTCATTGTGGGTAATCCACCGACCCTGGCCGCCGGCGTAATCGGTTTGACTACTCTGATGGCTCTAGAGGCCGCGTTCGGTACTATCCGCAAAGTGGTGAAGTGGACTCGCTTTCTTGACCGGCGCCCAGTTCTCCTAGTATTTCGCGGGAAAATGGTTGAGGATAACTTGACCCTGGCACATATTACTAAGTCAGATATCTATTCTGCTGCCCGCAAGGCAGGCATTAGCCGCATGCAGGACGTACAGATTATGATCCTGGAGCCCACGGGTCATATCTCTGTCATCAGGGTCGGTCAAACAATCGATCCAGAGCTTTTCAAAGACCTCGTAGGGTCCGAGTACATTGAAGACGCCAAAGAGTCCTAGAAGCATTCCTAAGACTCGAAAGCACTAGCGTCGAGCAGTTCTTCCAATTGCTCAAAAGCCTACAAAAAAGCCGCTGCATTCCCATTTGGAATGCAGCGGCTTAAGAATCGCTATGAAGCGGTGACCTTACTTGTTGCCGAAAGGCAGGTCGAGGTACTTATTTGCGAAGGCGAACAGGGTGCCCAGAGCGCCGATGACGGCGGTAACAACGCCGATCCAAGCCTTGATGTCTTCTGCCTTCTCCTTGGAAGTGCGGGTGTCTTCCTTCTTCTTGGAGTCGTCAGCGTTGGAGTTGGACTCGCCGTCCTTTTCAGAAGCGTAGTTGTTGCCGTCGGAGGACATACCTTCGAAAGTGTTGGTGATGCGGGAGGACAGTTCGTTGGTGGTGTCCTCAGCGTTTGCAACGGTGGTGCCTGCGAAAGCGACGGACAGAGCGGTTGCGCCGGCAACGAGTGCCTTGCGGGAGAAAAGCTTCATGTTTGATTCCTAACAAGCTTGGTGCGTTCAAAGACGTTTCAAATACTAGACAGGCTGACAGGCTTCCGCAACAGTATTGGCAGGTCTCTGTTTACTCGCTGAAATATCTGAAAGTCTGCTGTGTGCTGCAAGTTTGCTCTTGTGGCTAGTGTGAACTAGGGGAATTTTAGAGGCTTAGTGTTTCTGCAGCTAAGGGCTCATATTCAGGCTCAGGTTAAATTAAGGAAAGTATAAGCCCCGGCGCGTCCGTACGTTGTGAAAGTGACGAATGCGCGGGGCTTAACCCTTGCCCCCGTTAGGGGGTGTGCGGTGGTGGCAGGGGAGGCGTCGCCAAGCAGGGCTTTTAAAGCGCCTAGGCCTTGACGGTTGCCTTCTTGATCTTGACTTCCTTTGCTGGCTTGCCGTCTGGCTGGCCGCCTTCGACACCGTTCTTGGCAATCTTGTCCATCGTCTTCATACCTTCATCGGTAATGGTGGCGAAGTAGGTGTAGTTCGGGGTCAACTCAGAATCGTCATAGTTGAGGAAGAACTGAGAACCATTGGTGTCTGGACCGCTATTTGCCATGGCAACGGAGCCGCGCGGGTAGATAACGGGGTTCTGGGCATCCTTCTCATCCACCTCGTCGGTGGGGTACTCATCAGCGAAGCTGAAGCCAGGGCCGCCGGAACCGGAACCGGTCGGATCGCCACACTGCAAGACGTTGAGACCACCCGAGGTCATACGGTGGCAAACGGTGTTGTCGTAGTAGCCAGACTTTGCCAACTCAGAAATTGCGTTGGTGGCACACGGCGCCTTGGCACGATCCATCTCCATCTCAATGGTGCCCTGAGAAGTCTCAAAGGAAACGGTAACGGTGCCCTTGGTGGAAATATCCTTTCCATTCGGCTTGGTCGCACCGTTGGAATCTTGACCGGTGTCCTCGTACTTACAGGTCACGGTATCTGGCAGAGCCTTTGCACGCTTATCTGCGATGGGCTGTGCCTGTGGGGTTTGCTGCGAGGTCTCAGCTGCGGAGGACTCCTCAGCCTGTACCTTCTCATCGTCGCCTTCGCGGGTGGACAAGTAGTAAATACCGCCTACCAGGGCGAGGATTACTACGAGGGACGCGAAGACAACGCCCAGCGGGCGTGTCTTTTGCTTGCGTTCGCGGGATTTTAGCTCGCGCTCGAGCTTGCTCAGCGCCTCTTCGCCGCGCTTTTTATTATTTGGCACCGGGAGTCAACCTTTCTAGCGATTTTCGGTGGCATGATTCAACCTGACCGAGTTTAGCGGTTCCATACTTCGAATAAAGCGTGGGCAAGTAAATCGGGCTAGTCAATGGCTATTGGGCCAAGTCATGGGTACTCTGGTTTCTATGGTTGAACCAGATTTTATCGACCCGCCAACACCCACCGTTGGTGAACTTCCCGCAGTGGGAGAACCGCTGCCCGAATTCGAACTCATCGGTACGGACCTGAGTCAGATTAACAATGAGACTTTCGCGGGCACGCGCCTTATTATCTCCATCTTTCCGTCTATCGAAACCCCTGCCTGCCAGGAGCAACTGCGCCGTTTCCATGAGCAGGTTGCGCAGCTAGATAACACTAAGCTTCTTTGCGTTTCTCGTGACTTGCCTTTTACCCTCAAGCGATTTTGCGCTGCGGAAGGCATTGCTGATGTCATTGCCGCCTCCGCATTTCGATCTGACTTTGGAGAGAAATTCGGCGTGACCGTACGCGATTCCGTATTGGAAGGCCTCCTTGCTCGCTCCGCGGTCGTGGCCGATGAAAATCACCGGGTGATGCACACACAAATGGTTCCAGGTGTTGTCACCCAGCTTGACTATGAGAAGGTGTGGGATATTTTGAGCTAGGCCGCACAGCGTTGCTGGTCGCGGTTCATCTACGAAGGCGGGGCCGGGCGGCTCTTTATTCTCTGGGCAGCTAGGGTGGTGGGTATGGAAATCTTCGGTTTTACTGCCGGTCCCTTTCAGACCAATACCTATGTGATTGCGGAGGGCCGCCGCGCCTTCATCGTCGATCCCGGCATGGATGCGATGGAAAAAGTCCTAGAGCATGACCTGGACTATGAGGCTATCGTGCTTACCCACGGCCACATTGACCACACCCGGGACGCCGGATCCCTTGCCGAAAAGCTCGATATCCCTGTTTATATTCACCCCGCTGACAAGTTTATGCTCGCCAGCGGCGAAGGTGTTTCGCCCCAGACGCAGGAGCTTTTCGACGCCGCCCATATGGTCCCCATCAACGATGTGCGCGAGCTACAAGACGGGGAAATCCTAGAACTCCTCGGCCACACCTTCAGCTTGAAGCACGCACCCGGGCATTCTCCGGGATGCACCATGATCATTGCTGAGGACTTTGCCTTAACTGGTGATGTGCTCTTTGCCGGTGCCATTGGTCGCACCGACCTACCTCACTCGGATCCCAAAGCCATGCAGAAGTCCCTCGCGGGACCAGTATGGAGTTTGGCGGATAACCTCGACATTCTGCCCGGCCATGGCCCCACCACCACCATGCGTAAGGAGAGGGCGACCAATCCCTTCTTCGCTACATTGAGGGAGGTACTGTAATACCCGTGAGTAATAAAAAGCAGTTTCAAGCCCTGTCCGCTCCTAAAGGTGTCCCAGACTATTTCCCACCGCAGTCGGCCGCATTCTATAAGGTGCGCCAGACCATGGTGGAGCAGGCACATCTCTCCGGCTTCCAGCACATTGAGCTGCCCATTTTTGAAGACACCGCGCTCTTTGCTCGTGGCGTAGGCGAGTCCACCGACGTGGTATCTAAAGAGATGTACACCTTCGCCGATCGCGGTGACCGCTCCGTTACTTTGCGCCCAGAGGGTACTGCCGGCGTGATGCGCTCTGTCATTGAGCACAACTTGGACCGTGGCCAACTGCCCGTGAAGCTTAACTATTTTGGTCCGTTCTTCCGCTACGAACGCCCGCAGGCCGGTCGCTACCGCCAGCTCCAGCAGGTGGGCGTGGAGGCAATTGGTGTCGACGATCCCGCGCTAGACGCCGAGGTCATTGCTTTGGCAGACCGTTCCTTCCGCGCGCTGGGGCTCAGCGGCTTCCGCCTCGAGCTGACCAGCTTAGGAGATCGCAATTGCCGCCCGGCTTACCGGGAGAAGCTGCAGGAGTTCCTCTTTAAGCTCGATTTGGATGAAGAGACCTGCCACCGTGCTGAGATCAATCCTCTGCGTGTGCTGGATGATAGGCGTCCGGAGATCCAAGAGCAGCTTGTCGATGCCCCCTTGATGCTCGACCACCTTAATGCGGAATGCCGCGAGCATTTCGAGACCGTCACCGGCATGTTGGATGATATGGGCGTAGCTTATGAGATTAATCCGCGCATGGTGCGCGGACTGGATTACTACACTAAGACCTGCTTCGAGTTCGTCCACGACGGCCTTGGTGCGCAGTCCGGTATCGGTGGCGGTGGACGCTACGACGGCCTGATGGCCCAGCTAGGAGGCCAAGACCTATCTGGCATCGGCTATGGCTTGGGCGTCGACCGCGCCCTGCTGGCTCTTGAAGCCGAGGGCATCACCCTAGAAGGCGTATATTCTCGCGTGGACGTCTTTGGCGTGGCGCTGGGTGCCTCCGCAAAGCGCACCATGACCACTCTTATCAACGATCTCCGCAAGGCCGGCATTTCCGCGGATATGTCTTTTGGAGACCGTGGCCTCAAGGGCGCGATGAAGGGTGCGGACCGCGCAGGTGCGCGCTTTGCTCTGGTACTGGGCGAGCAGGAGCTAGAAAACGGCACCGTTGCGCTTAAGGACCTAGCCGCACACGAGCAGCACGACGTCAATGTCTCTGACCTAGTTTCCGTCCTTACACGCGAAATGCACGGCGAGGCTTAAGTTTCTGTAGCTGGTGGGCATCGCGCTTAGGCGCGGTGCCCTCTTTTAATGCCCGCCAGGTAAAGATCAATAATCTTTTCTTGCAGGTCGGGTTGGTAGGCCTCAACATCGACCTCGCGGGGCCGCGCCAGACTCAGGAGTCCCACAATGAATTCGAGGTGGGTGACTCCGGGTCCGATCTCGCCGTGCTGTTGCCCAAGCTCAATAAACCTGCGCCCATTGCTCTCCAAGAGATCACGCTGAGCGGTTAGCTCGGGGCTCAGAGAATCCAAATCCTGGGGGATGAAGGCAGGGATAAGGGTATTAAGCTCCATGGTAAGGATATGGGTGGCATAGGCGCGGACATAATCATTGCCGGAATGCTTAGGATCCTCAAAGTCAGCGATGAGACGCTGTTGGAACCTCGCAAAGGCATCGCCCATATATTCTGCGCAAGCGCGGATAAGGCTCGCGCGGTTAGGGAAGTTGCGATAGACGGTGGCTACACTCACCCCGGCCTGTGCGGCTACCTTATCCAAAGCGACATTATCGCCGTGGGATCGGAATAACTGACACGCCGCGGCAATAATAGCTGTGCGGCGGTGAAGGGCATCTGCGCGCATGGAGTCTGTTTTAGCACTCCACCTGGGACACACTAAAGCCCATGGTCTTAGCCAATCCGCCCAGGGAGGTTTCCTTGTATTTGGAGAGCATATCGCGGCCGGTCTCTGCCATAGTTTGCACTGCATTATCCAAGGTCACATGATGAGTGCCTTCGCCCATCTTGGCCATGCGTGCGGCATTGATGGATTTAACCGCACCGATCGCATTGCGTTCGATGCACGGAATCTGCACCAATCCGCCAACTGGGTCGCAGGTCAGGCCCAAGTTATGCTCCAATGCGATCTCCGCGGCATTTTCTACCTGCGCCGGAGTAGCGCCGAGCAGCTCTGCCATACCCGCAGCGGCCATAGCGGAGGCGGAACCTACCTCGCCTTGGCAGCCCACCTCAGCTCCCGAGATGGACGCATTTTCTTTGATGATCATGCCGATAGCACCGGCGGTCAATAGGTAGCGCCGGGCGGTAGAACGGGTGAAGTCTGCGCGGAAATCGCGCGCGTAATGCAGTACCGCTGGAATGATGCCGCACGCACCATTGGTCGGTGCGGTAATGACGCGGCCACCGGCCGCGTTTTGCTCATTGACTGCGAGGGCATAGAGGTTAACCCACTCCATGGCGGAGAAACCGCAGCTGGTGTCATCCTGATTTTCCAGCAACTGGGCGTACATCTTTGGGGCGCGACGCGGCACACGCAACCCTCCCGGTAGTAGGCCCTTGGTGGAAATACCTTCGGTCACACACTCCCGCATGATGTCCCAGACCAGATCAAGGTGCCGCAAAACGAATTCGGCGCCGCCCTCGTCACGGTGCAAGGCTTCTTCGTTGGCTAGCACAATCTCCCAGATTGCCTTGTCATGAGCCTCGCACAGATTGAGCAATTCTTCGCCCGTGGTGAAATGATAAGGAACGGTGTCATCAACCTGCGCTGCGGCTACGCCAGCGGGCACCTCATTGCTTTCGGCGACTTCTGCATCAAGCTCGGAGCGAGAGAGAATAAAGCCGCCGCCGACAGAAAAGTACTCTTCTTTTTCTGCGATGAGGTTGCCACTTTCGTCCCAAGCACTAAAAATCATGCCATTGGGGTGTTGAGGAAGTGGCTCGTTATCAAAGACGATCTCATAGTCCACCGTGCCGCGGGGGCCAGAAATGGATCCTTCACTGGGGATAAATCCACCTGCGTGCGGCTCGGCGTCGATAGGCACGCTCAGTGGATCCCAGCCAGCGAGACCGAGGATGACCGCGCGGTCAGAGGCATGCCCGCGGCCAGTGGCGGAAAGAGAACCACGCAACTCGGTATACACCTTCGCCGGGTGCTTCTCGAGGGAATCGAGGAATTGCTTAGCCGCGCGCATAGGCCCAACGGTGTGCGAAGAGGACGGGCCGATGCCGATGGAGAAGATGTCCGTGACGCTAATTGTCATAGTTAAGCTGTGCCGAACCTTTCTGGGTGGATATGTGTTTGGCTCCTAGGGGCTTTTCTCGTATCAAGGGGCAAAGCCGGAAGCGAGGGGAGAGGCAAATTTTCTGTGCCCAGCGTAGCGAAAGTCACACCTTCTATCAATCGCCGCCTATGCGAAGTACAGACCGCGGCCTGTGGCCTAGTCGCCGTATCCATTCAGGAGCTTTCCCAAGGGGATGAAGTTCTCCTTGGCTAGCCGCACAGTAGAACGGCCACCCAACCCCTCCAGCTCGCCAGCGATTCCAGACACCCTGTCCCTGGGGGCAACCATTTGGTCAGCTAGCTGAATGGCAGAGCGTTCAATGCGGGTGACAATGCGTTCTCCTTCTGGAGTGCCCAAGTCTTCCGCAGCCTGAAAAACTCCCGTTGGCACGATATTTGCGTGGAGTTGATTAAACAGTGGGCGAAGCGCGTAATCCAAAATTAGGGAGTGGCGCGAAGAACCAGCTGTAGCTGCGATAATGGTGGGAAGATCGTCTAGTGCATGGGGCTTCAAGGTATCAAAGAACATCTTGAAGAGGCCTGAGTAGCTTCCCTGAAATACAGGGGTGACGGCAATAAGTCCATCGGCCTGAGCAATGCACTCCTGGGCCCGGGCCAACTCCGGCGTCGACGCAGTCCGATCTGTCATGGCAGTAGCTAGTTCGAAAGCCAGATCGCGAATCTCAATGACGTCGATCTGGGTCCCTTCACCGCGCGCGGAGATTTTGGCGCGGGTAGCCTCTGCAAGCATGTCTGCCAGCCGGCGAGAGGAAGACGGTTGCGATAAGCCAGCTGAAATAACGAGTAGGGAGCGCATAACTAGTGTTCCTTTCCAGGGCTGACCTGCAGGTGAGAAGAATTGGGCTCAGCGAGCAAGCTAGCGTGCGTCGGCGGGTGAGAAGGAACGTGGCTGGGACGGCGTTGTTCAAAGCGTCGTCGCAGCTCGGGGACTACTTGGGTGCCAAGGATTTCTATCTGCTCGAGGACTACTTCTTGCGGTAGCCCGGCATGATCGATGAGGAAAAGCTGACGCTGGTAGTCCCCGGCCCAGTCAGCAAAACTGAGGGTCTTTTCAATTACTTGCTCCACGGTGCCAACGGTCAATGGGGTCTGGGCCGTGAATTCTTCGAGGCTGGGGCCGTGTCCATAGACCGGGGCATTGTCGAAGTAGGGGCGGAAGAAATCTTTAGCCTCTTGCTCGGTATCGCCGATAAAGACCTGGCCACCAAGGCCTACAATCGCTTGGTCCGCTTGGCCGTGGCCGTAGCTTGCAAAACGACGGCGGTAGAGATCTACCATCTGAGCCGTGTGTTCCTTATTCCAAAAGATATTGTTATGGAAGAAACCATCGCCGTAATAAGCAGCTTGCTCGGCAATTTGCGGCGAACGAATTGAGCCGTGCCAGACAAAGGGTGGAATTCCATCCAGCGGCGCCGGGGTGGCGGTAAACCCTTCCAAGCCTGTGCGGAACTTTCCTTGCCAATTAACAACTGGCTCGCGCCAGAGCCTGCGCAGCAGGTGATAATTTTCAATAGCCAAGGAAATGCCCTGCTGGATATCCTTGCCAAACCACGGATAGACCGGGCCCGTATTTCCGCGGCCCAGCATGAGGTCTACTCGTCCTTGTGCAAGGTGCTGCAGGAAGGCATAGTCCTCTGCGATCTTGACCGGGTCATTTGTAGTAATAAGAGTCGTTGCAGTCGAGAGCTGCAAGCGCTTAGTCTGCGCGGCGATATAGGCCAAGTGCGTGGTAGGTGAGGACGGCACGAAGGGCGGGTTGTGGTGCTCGCCGGTGGCAAAGACATCAAGGCCTACCTCCTCGGCCTTGAGTGCAATCTCCGTTAAGTTGCGGATGCGCTCGGCCTCAGAGGGAGTTTTTCCTGAGTTGGGGTCAGTGGTTAAATCCCCGATACTGAAGATGCCGAATTGCATGGTTACCTTTCTCTGCGGTGCCCAGGGGTAAAAGACGCAGTGTGAACGGCTGGCGAATCATTCCCATTCTAGGGCATCCATTAGTACCGGTAGGTCCGCCGGTGCAACCAACCACAGCGGAGTCTCATTTACTTTGCCGTGTTCTGTGATGACGGCTGCGCACGGGCGGTTCCCCAGGCTATCGGTTTCTGATGGGCAATCCATCGGTTCCTGCACACTTACCGTGCGGGCCAGAAAGATGGCGCGATCGCTGGGCTCTTGATACCTCGCTCTATCCGCACTGTCGGCGGCATCGAGTTTGTGCTTATCGCTGAAATCCGCGGCGACCCATCGATGCGGCTGCAGGACGCGAAGGGTCTCGGGAGGGGACACCACTATGTCCCGGAGGGTGGAAATCTGCTGTACCACTGCTGCGTGCGGCTGAGCGATGAGCTCTGATTTGTAATAGCGGGCGTGGGAAAGGAGTTCTTTGCGTTCACAATGGAGCGCAGGGTTTTAAGGTCATGAAAGCGGCCAAGAATGCACTAGCTAGGTGAATAGTGATAGGTGCCAGTGTGGAGAAGGGTGGAAAGGGAGGGCGTCGCCAAGCGCGGAGTGCTTGCAGCGCCCTGGGATAGGGATAAGAAAACCCGCTAGCCCCGGCACAGTCGGTATGGCTAGCGGAGGTGGCGAGTTCGTCTAGGCTCTTAGAGGATAGGCGGCGGCCAAAAGTAGTTTTAGCCGCGGTAGGCCCCGCGCTCCAAGGTGTCGCACTGGGACATCTTGCCGGAGTTATAGCCAGCGAGGAATGCCTTCTCGCGTTGTTCAGAAGAGCCATGGGTCCAGGAGTCAGGCTGGACCTGGCCGCCGGAACGGCGTTGAATATTGTCATCGCCCACCGCTTGGGCAGCGGCGACAGCATCCGAGACCTGTTCTTTGGTAATGGGCTCTAGCAAGGGGTTGTCACCCTTGTCGGCGTAGGAGGCCCACAGCCCGGCGTAGCAGTCAGCCTGCAGCTCGATCTTTACGGCGTTGGAATCGGCGCCGGGGTTGTTATAGTCCGACAAGCCGAGGGTGCCCTCCAGGTTTTGAATGTGGTGGCCAAACTCGTGGGCCACGATGTACATGCGGGCCAAAGGGGCATTTTCCGCGCCGAAATTGCGCAGGGAATCAAAGAACTCGGTATCGAAGTAGGCGGACTCATCGCGTGGGCAATAGAAGGGGCCGGTAGAAGAGGATGCCGCGCCGCATCCGGTATTAACGCCACCGTGGAAGACCACGCGCTCCGGTTCGGTGTATTGGATATTTGCCTGTTCTGGCAGCACCTTGGACCAAACGTTGTCCACGCTGCGGCCGGTGAACTCTACCAGGCATTCATCTTTGGTATTGCCATCTTCTGCAGTTTTGCATTCTGGGCTATCGCCCTGCGCGGCGCCATCGGACTGAGACTGTTCATTGCCTAAAATCGCGCCCAAGTCTGAGGGGTTACCGCCAAGTAGGAGGAAAAGGCCAAGCAAAACAATCGAGCCGACGCCACCGCCGATGGCGATGCCACCGCCGCCGCCACCGGAACGAGCTTCCTTGCCGCCGAAATCGGCACCAGATCTAAAAGTCATGTCTAAATAGTGCCACATGGCCCCCTTAAAACACAGGATGAAGATGGGTACACAAGGGGGCAAGGAAACAGGGGGAGGAAGCTACCTTTTCCGCTTTCGGGGCGGTGCTGCGTCTACCTTACTACGCTGCATGTACCGGTAGGGATGTAGGATTGTGCACGTTCCTAGTCTTGTGCTTGGTTTGGCGCGCGCTGTTTACGCGTGGCGGGACCCGCAAGTGACACAATTTTCAGAAGGGATTGAACAACAGTGCTGCGTACCCACTTAGCTGGTGAGCTCCGCAAAGAACTCGCAGGAGAGACCGTCACCCTAACCGGTTGGGTTTCCCGCCGCCGCGATCACGGTGGTGTGATATTCATTGACCTGCGCGATCGCTCTGGCATCGCCCAGGTTGTCTTCCGTGAATCTGACGTGGCAGAACGCGCCCACGACCTGCGCTCCGAATACTGCGTGAAGGTTACCGGTACCGTAGAACCCCGCCCGGAAGGCTCTGAGAACCCCAACCTGCCGTCCGGCGAGATTGAGGTCAATGTCGCGGATCTCGAGGTGCTCAATAAATCTGCAGCGCTGCCGTTCCAGGTTGATGATCCTTCGACCTCGGGTGAGGTAGGCGAGGAGACTCGCTTGAAGTACCGCTACTTGGACCTGCGCCGTGAGCGCCAGGCGAAGGCCCTGCGCCTGCGTTCTGCTGCTAACCGTGCAGCCCGCAAGGTGCTGGATTCTCATGACTTTGCAGAAATTGAGACTCCGACCTTGACTCGTTCCACCCCGGAGGGTGCGCGTGACTTCCTGGTGCCGGCGCGCTTGAAGCCAGGCACGTGGTACGCACTGCCACAGTCCCCGCAGCTGTTCAAGCAGCTGCTCATGGTCGCTGGCATGGAGCGCTACTACCAGATTGCTCGTTGCTACCGCGATGAGGATTTCCGCGCCGACCGCCAGCCGGAGTTTACGCAGCTGGACGTGGAGATGTCCTTTGTAGACCAGGACGATGTCATCGCCTTGGCAGAAGAGATCGTTACCGAGCTGTGGAAGCTCATTGGCTACGAGATTAAGACTCCAATCCCGCGCATGACCTACGCTGATGCGATGAAGTACTACGGCTCTGATAAGCCAGACCTGCGCTTCGACATCAAGATTGTAGAGTGCACCGAGTTCTTTAAGGACACCACCTTCCGCGTCTTCCAGAATGAATACGTGGGCGCTGTGGTTATGGAGGGCGGCGCCTCCCAGCCACGCCGTCAGTTTGATGCTTGGCAGGACTGGGCTAAGCAGCGCGGTGCGAAGGGCTTGGCTTATATCACCGTGGGTGAGGACGGCACATTGGGTGGCCCGGTAGCTAAGAACATTACCGACGCCGAGCGCGAGGGCATCGCAGAGCACGTTGGCGCTAAGCCAGGCGATGCCATTTTCTTTGCCGCTGGCGACACCAAGTCTTCACGTGCCCTGCTGGGTGCTGCGCGCGGCGAGATTGCAAAGAAGCTGGACCTTATCAAGGAAGGCGACTGGGCCTTTACGTGGGTTGTTGATGCCCCGCTCTTCGAGCCTTCTGCCGATGCAACCGCTTCCGGCGACGTCGCTTTGGGTCACTCCAAGTGGACCGCGGTCCACCACGCCTTCACCTCCCCGAAGCCGGAGTGGATTGATTCCTTTGACCAGAACCCGGGCGAGGCTACCGCCTACGCTTATGACATTGTCTGCAACGGCAATGAGATTGGCGGCGGTTCCATCCGTATCCACCAGGAAGACGTGCAAAAGCGCGTCTTTGATGTCATGGGAATTGGGGACGAGGAAGCTCAGGAGAAGTTTGGCTTCCTGCTCGATGCCTTCTCTTATGGCGCCCCACCGCACGGCGGCATCGCCTTTGGCTGGGACCGAATTGTCTCCCTGCTGGGCGGCTTCGACTCCATCCGCGACGTCATTGCGTTCCCGAAGTCCGGCGGCGGCGTAGACCCGCTTACCGACGCCCCTGCGCCAATCCCTGCCGCACAGCGCAAGGAAACCGGCGTAGACTACAAGCCGGAAAAGAAGAAGGAACAGGACAAGGCCGGTTCCACTGCGGGAGAGACTGCTGAGGAGAAATAAGCAGATAGCTTGAACCTCAGCCGCTGAGGCACACCGTGCGGGGCACATCGTAGGCCGTGGCCATTTTCGCTGCGGGCGAACTTGTGGCCCCGCTTTGGTGTGAGGGGGCATACTGGATAGAACTATGGATGAAAACGATACTGTGCTATCGCCCGAGGACGTCATCAAGGCCGCCTCGGAGATGTTGTCGCGCCGTTTTGGTGGCACCCCGGAGATGTCGAGCGTAGAGCGCTTGGATGGCTCCGGCAATGCAATGGTCTTGCGCGCAAGGATTGCCCCCGGCGCCTTCCTGCCTCACCGTTCGGTAGTCATTAAATACAACCCGGTTACAGGCTATGGCGTTGATGATGCCGCAATGCTGCGTGAGGTTGTGGCTTATCAATTTACTACCGCGCTATCTGAAGATGTGCGCCCCGGCCCGGTGCTCCTCGCCCATGATTTAGATAAGCGCATTATCGTTTTGACGGACTTGGGAGAGGGCGAAACGCTTGCCGATGTCCTGGTTCAGTCCACCGATGCCGACCGCGTCCGAGTGCTGCGCTCGCTGGGCAGCGCACTGGGCCACATGCATGCGGGGACCGCCGGGCATGAGCAGGATTATGAAACCTTGCTTAGCCGCATGTTGCGCAAGAACCCGGAATTGGCCCCGCACCAATCCGTGCGTGATGAGGCATTGGAAGGCTCCATCGGAATCGGCCTTGATTTGCTGGATACGGCGGGGCTCGAAGCCCCCGAAAGCTTCCGTGAGCTAGCTAGTCAAGCAGCCAGGTCTTTGGCCTCCGGCAAGGACCGGGCCTTTACCCCCTTTGACCTTTCTCCAGATAATATTATCGTCTCGCAGCACCTGCACTTCTTGGATTATGAATGGGCGGGGTTCCGCAATGTAGGCTTCGACGTGGCCTGCGTTATTGCCGGTTTCCCACAATTCCTCTTCTCTAAGCCGATTACGGACGAGGAGGCAGATATTTTTATCTCCGCCTGGTCTCGTGCGGTAGCAGACGTGTGGCCGTTGTTTTCTGATCCGGAAGAGATCCATGGACTCATCGTGGCTTCACTTATCGGCTGGGCGCTGTCGAGCGTGACCACCATGCAAGCAGGCGGCATTGAAGGGCTGGTGGCCTTGGTCAGGGGAGAAGCCGAGGTCTTCCACGATCCGCAGCATTCGATCTTGCGCCCGGCCGATCACGGGCCGTTTACGGAAGATGAATTGCTGGTACGCCGCGATCTGTACGAAACCTTTGAGGCGCTGTCGCGCTATGCCGCGCGCTGCGATGGCCCCTCCTGCGCACCCATCGCAGAATTTGGCAGCGCAATTGCGCGCCGCTTGGATGATGAATAGATAACTTCGATGTGCCCGCACACTGCTAGAAGGTAGGTTTTTAGTGTCTCAAGACTCTCTCTTTGGCGGGCCCACCCCCGGGGACAATGCCGCGTCTTTGCCTGGGAAGAACCTCTTTGCCACCCACGCAGGATCGCCGCTGGCGGCGCGCATGCGCCCGCAGAGCTTGGATGATGTGGTCGGACAAGACCACCTCTTGGCTCCTGGCAAGCCATTGCGCCGCCTAGTGGAAGGCTCAGGGGAGGCCTCTGTCATTTTGTATGGCCCGCCAGGTACTGGCAAGACCACGATTGCCTCTCTTATTGCGAGCCAGATGGGGCAGAATTTTGTGGGTCTATCCGCGCTCGATTCGGGCGTGAAGCAGGTCCGCGAGGTCATCACCCACGCCCGGCAAGAGCTCATTCACGGGCGCCGGACGGTGCTTTTTATCGATGAGGTACATCGATTTTCTAAAACCCAACAGGATGCGCTGCTCGCGGCCGTGGAAAACCGCACGGTACTGCTCGTGGCGGCGACGACGGAAAATCCCTCATTTTCCGTTGTGGCGCCGCTCCTGTCGCGCTCGCTGCTTTTGCAGCTGCATTCGCTAAGCGACGACGACCTAAGGGGCGTCGCCAAGCGCGCGCTAGAAAGCGATCGAGGCTTGGGCGAGCGCAAGATTCGGATCACCGATGAGGCCTTGGAACAGTTAGTTCTTCTGGCCGGCGGCGATGCGCGGCGCACATTGACCTACCTGGAGGCGGCGGCCGAGGCGGTCGACGACGGCGGGGAAATTACCGCACAGACGGTCACGGATAACGTCAATAAGGCGGTGGTGCGCTATGACCGTGACGGCGACCAACACTACGATGTGGTCTCTGCGTTTATTAAATCCATTCGTGGTTCCGATGTTGATGCTGCGCTGCATTATCTAGCCCGCATGGTGGAAGCAGGAGAGGATCCGCGCTTTATAGCGCGCAGGCTCATAGTGCATGCCTCCGAAGACATCGGTATGGCCGATCCCACTGCGCTCCAGGTAGCAGTGGCGGCGGCCGAGGCCGCACAGCTCATCGGAATGCCGGAGGCGAGAATTCCCTTGGCGCAGGCCACCATCCATCTGGCCACCGCGCCGAAGTCTCCATCGGTAATCTCCGCCATCACGCAGGCCCAGGCAGATGTGGCCGCCGGCAAGGTGGGCCACGTGCCGGCGCATCTGCGCGATGGACACTACGAGGGCGCAAAGCGGATGGGAAATGCCGTGGGCTATGTTTACCCCCACGATGATCCCCGCGGCGTAGTAGAACAGCAATACCTGCCCGATGAGTTGGAAGGCTCCGTATATTATGAACCCACCGATCATGGAGCTGAAAAGCGCGTTTATGACTATATAGGCCGCTTGCGCAGCATTATTCGCGGCAAGCGTTCTCCCGGTAAAAACGCTCGCCGGCCGCGCTGATACCTACCCAAGGGAAATTGCGGTGCGGCGAAGGGTAAAGTTGGGCGGGTTAGAAACTTCTCGATAGAAGATGAAAGCTCATACAGTTAGGATTGTTGCTCGTGAAGACTCATGAGATCCGGGAACGGTTTACCCAGCACTTCGTCAATTCTGGTCACGAGGCGGTACCAAGTGCCTCGCTGATCCTGGATGACCCTAACCTGCTTTTCGTAAACGCGGGCATGGTTCCATTCAAGCCCTACTTCCTGGGCCAGCAGAATCCGCCCTTTGCCAAGGGGCTAGCCACCTCTATTCAGAAGTGCGTGCGCACCCTTGATATTGAAGAGGTGGGCATTACCACCCGCCACAACACCTTCTTCCAGATGGCCGGAAACTTCTCCTTTGGCCAGTACTTCAAGGAAGGCGCCATCACCAATGCCTGGACCTTGCTTACCCGCTCCGTTGAGGAGGGCGGTTTTGGTCTAGACCCAGAACGCTTGTGGGTGACGGTGTACCTGGATGATGATGAGGCCGCCGAAATCTGGCGCGATAAGATTGGCGTTCCTGAAGAGCGCATTCAGCGCCTCGGCATGGAGGATAACTACTGGTCCATGGGTATCCCTGGACCATGTGGCCCGTGCTCCGAGATTTATTTCGATCGCGGTCCTGAGTACGGCAAGGACGGCGGACCCATTGCCGATGATAACCGCTACATGGAGATCTGGAACTTGGTCTTCATGCAAAACGAACGCGGCGAGGGCATTGGCAAGGGCAATTTTGAAATCGTTGGCGAGCTGCCCAAGAAGAACATCGATACTGGCCTTGGCATCGAGCGCGTGGCCTGCATTTTGCAGGGCGTAGACAACGTCTACGAAACAGACCTGCTGCGTCCAGTCATTGATGTAGCTGAGGAACTTACCGGTGCCACCTACGGCGATAAAGCCTCTCAGGAAGACAATATCCGCTTCCGAGTGGTAGCGGACCACTCCCGCACCGGCATGATGCTCATCTTGGATGGCGTAACCCCGGGCAATGAGGGCCGCGGATATATCCTGCGTCGCCTGCTGCGCCGCATTATCCGTTCCGCCAAGCTGCTGGGCGCTACCGGTGCCACCATGGAGCGCTTCATGAACACGGTCATGGATACCATGACTCCGTCTTATCCGGAGATTGCGGACAACCGTGAGCGCATTCTGCGCGTGGCCGTCAACGAAGAAAAGGCCTTCCTCAAGACTCTGGAGTCCGGAACCCGCCTCTTCGACGATGCCGTGCAGGAGCTCAAGTCCACCTCTCGCGCGAAGACCGCGAAGGTCCTGCCTGGTGAGAAGGCCTTTGAGCTGCACGATACCTATGGTTTCCCCATCGACTTGACGCTGGAAATGGCCCAGGAAGCGGGCCTTGAGGTGGACATGGATGGCTTCAACGATGCCATGGGTGAGCAGCGCCGCCGCGCCAAGGCCGATAACCAGGCCAAGAAGCACGGGCACACTGACCTTTCCCTCTACCGCGACTGGGTAGACAATAACCCCACCGTCTTCACCGGCTACGAGGAGCTTACTTCCGACGCCCGCGTGATCGGCCTTGTCCGCGGCGGAGAAAAGGTCGATGAAGTCCACGAGGGTGAAGAGGTCGAGGTCATTTTGGACCACACCCCACTTTATGCCGAGGCGGGCGGCCAGATGGCTGATCGCGGGCGCATTGTGGCCGGCGAGTCCTTGCTGGAGGTCAATGACGTCCAAAAGATTGGCAAGAAGCTGTGGGTCCACAAAGCCACGGTTACGGCTGGCGGCCTAGACCTGGGCATGTCGGTTGAGGCGGGCGTCGACGAGCAGTGGCGCCACGGCGCTACCCAGGCTCACTCTGCGACGCACCTCATTCACGCCGCACTGCGTCAGGTGCTTGGCCCCACCGCGGTCCAGGCTGGTTCTATGAACCGCCCGGGTTACCTACGGTTTGACTTCAACTACACCGAACAGCTCAGCCAGGCCCAGCTGGAAGAAATTTCCTTGATTACCAACCAGGCAATTGACTCCAATTTTGCCGTCAACACCATCGAGACCTCCTTGGAAGAGGCTAAGGCCATGGGCGCCATGGCGCTCTTTGGTGAGAACTACGGCAAGGAAGTCCGCGTGGTAGAAATCGGCGGACCGTTCTCCATCGAGCTATGCGGCGGTACCCACGTGGGATCCTCCGCTGAAATCGGCCCGGTTTCCGTGCTGGGTGAATCTTCCGTAGGCTCTGGCGCTCGCCGCATTGAGGCTTACTCCGGTATGGATGCCTTCCGTTACTACTCCAAGGAAACCGCCTTGGTGGAAGGAGTCTCCCGCGAGCTTAAGGTACAGACCGAGGACCTGCCTGAGCGCATTGCTCAGCTATCTGAGAAGCTCAAGGCAGCAGAAAAGGAAATCGAAACCCTGCGCAAGCAGCAGCTGGCTGCGCGTGCCTCCGAGTTTGTCGGCGCCGCCAAGGACATCAATGGTTTCAAGGTTATTGCGCTGACGTTGCCGGATGGAACCACCGGTGGGGACCTGCGCACCGTGGCTACGGACCTGCGTAACCGCCTGCGCGAGGAAGAAGCCGTCATCGTCTTGGGCGCCCAGGACAAGGGCAAGTTCCCGTTCATCGTGGCAGCCACCGACAAGGCCGTCGAACGCGGTGTGAAGTCCGGGGACGTCGTCAAGCAATTTGGCCAGTACGTTGATGGCCGCGGCGGCGGTAAGCCGGACATGGCCCAGGGCTCCGGTTCTTCAGCTGCAGGTGCAGAGCGCGGCTTTGCCGCCGTCGAGGATATGCTCGAGTCCCTGTAGGAGTTCGAACGTGGCACAAGTGGAACCAGATATCCCCGGGGTTGATGATCCGGGGCAGGGCCGCCGGCTCGCGCTTGACGTCGGTACTGTGCGCATCGGCGTAGCAGTGTCCAATAGGGAAGCAACGCTTGCCACCCCAGTGGAGACCGTTCACCGCGAAACCGGGTTTAAGGACCGCGATAAGGGTGATATCGACCGGATCCTAGAATTGATTGATTTTTATGAGGCGGTCGAGGTCATCGTGGGGCTGCCACGAGATTTGCAGGGAAATGGCTCAAAAAGCGTAAAACATGCTAAAGAAATTGCGTTTCGGATCCGCCGTCGGTTGAATCGAAATGCAAATATGGATAAAGTTCCACCACCAGTACGTTTGGCTGATGAGCGTTTGACTACCGTGGCAGCGACCACCGCGCTGCGCGCGTCAGGCGTGTCCGAGAAGAAGGGCCGTAAAGTCATCGACCAAGCAGCAGCGGTGGAGATATTGCAGACATGGTTGGACGGGCGTGCAAACGCTCTCCGACCAAGGGATGCAATAGATCAGCCTTCAAACTCAGGAGACTAAAACAAGTGAGCCGTAATCAAGAACGTCTCGGTCGATCGATGGAGCCGAAACACGTCAAGCGCCGCCAGCGCGGCATTGCCGTTATCATTGCGTCGATCATCGTTATCCTTGGCGCCCTTATCTACATCGGATTCCGTCTCGGCAATACCTCTGCCGATTATGAGGGAACCGGCAACGGTACCACCCAGCTGGTGGAGGTGCCGGAAGGCTCGTCGATGTCCGAGCTCGGTCCTGCACTGGTGGAAAAGAATGTGGTCAAGACCCAAGACGCCTTTGACTCTGCTGCGTCTATGAACCATAGCGCAAGCCAAATCCAACCTGGCTTCTACCGCCTGCAGGAAGAGATGAGTGCCAACGCCGCGGTAGAGGCGCTATTGGATAAGAATAACCGCGTCGACATGCTCGAAGTCCAAGGCGGCGCAACCTTGGAGGACGTCAAGGTTGTTGGTGGAGACGTTCGTTATGGCATCTACTCCTTGATTTCTGAGGTCAGCTGCAACGATGGCAACTGCCTGAAGAAGGAAGACCTAGAAAAGGTCGCTGCGGAAACTGATCCTGCTGAGCTGGGTGCGCCACAGTGGGCACTCGAGGCCATCAACAAGCGCGGCAACGATCCTAAGCGCATTGAGGGCCTTATCGCTCCAGGCCAGTACGTCCTGGACCCCAATATGGAGGCCAAGGATATTCTGAAGGACCTCATTACCCGCTCTACCAAGCGCTACAACGAGACCAAGATCGAAGAACGCGCCCAGGCTATCGGTCTGAGCCCTTATGAGCTGCTTACTTCCGCATCCCTAGTGGAGCGCGAGGCGCCAGCAGGTGAGTTCGACAAGGTCGCCCGCGTCATCCTCAACCGTCTGGACGAGCCGATGCGCTTGGAGTTTGACTCCACCGTGAACTATGGCTTGGAAGACGTTGAGCTGGCCACCACCGATAAGGCCCGTGAGGAGAAGACTCCGTGGAATACCTACGCAAAGGAGGGCCTGCCGGATACCCCGATTGCTTCTCCTTCGGATGATGCAATCAAGGCCATGGAGCAGCCTGCTGAGGGCAATTGGAAGTTCTTTGTCACCGTGGACGAGGAAGGCACCACCGTCTTCTCCGATACCTACGATGAGCACTTGGGCCGCGTTGATGACGCCATCCGTTCCGGCGTGCTTGACTCCAAGCGCGAAGGGGAGGGTGCTGGTTCCGGAAACGGGGACGCCGCTGCCGAGCAGCCCGCCCAATAAAGTCGCGAAAACCACGAAGAGGTAGAACCCGATGCCACGAGCGGCAGTCCTTGGTAGTCCCATTGAGCACTCACTGTCTCCGGTGCTCCATAATGCTGGCTACGAGGCTGCCGGGCTCGAAGGTTGGGACTACACCCGCTTTGAAACGGCTGCGGAGGGCTTGCCGGATCTGGTGAAGGGGAGTACCCCTGAGTTCGTAGGGTTCTCCGTCACCATGCCGGGTAAGTTCGCCGCCCTCCGCTTTGCGGATACCGTAAGCGAGCGCGCTCGGCTGATAGGTTCCGCAAACACCCTGGTGCGTAAAGAAGAAGGGTGGTTTGCAGACAATACCGACACCGAAGGCGTGCGTGGCGCGCTCATAGAACTTTTGGGGGATTCCCCCGCACGGCACGCGATGCTCATTGGAGCTGGAGGCACAGCGCGTCCAGCTTTGTGGGCGCTGGCTGAGCGCGGAGTGTCTACCGTCACCGTGCTCAATCGCTCGGACCGTAGCGCCGAGCTACGGCCACTTGCCCAAGAGCTGGGACTGGAGCTTTCTTTCACCGGTTTCGATGGGGACCTATCTGCACTGTCTCGCGCAGCCGATGTCATTGTATCCACCGTTCCCGCCGCTGCGGTGGAGGACTATGTCTTCGACATCGCCCACGCACCGGTGCTCGACGTCATTTATGATCCCTGGCCCACGCCGCTGACCACGTGCGCGGCGGCCAACGGGTACAAGTCCGTCGGCGGACATGTCATGCTCGCATATCAAGCATTTAGCCAGTTCGAGCAATTTACCGGCGTGGCCGCACCGCGGGAAGAGATGCTAAATGCATTGAATGAGGAATTGCAGCGGCGGTCGCAAACTGTCAAATAAAACGAGGCCTGGACAAGTGCGGGCTATCCTTCGCGTCTGGCTCACGCTGCACAATTCGCCCTCTGAGTGAAAGCCTCGAGCGCTAGGCGGTACCTCGCTTTACTCTAAGTCCCGTGTTGATCTTTGGGGGAATTGTTTATTGCCTTTGGGCCGCGGCGCTGTCTTGGTGGGACTTGCGGCATCGCCGCTTGCCCGACTGGTTGACGCTGCCAGCCGCTGCGTTGTCACTTGTACTTGCCAACTGGGGCGGGCTGTGGTGGCCGGGGATATACCTCGTGCTTGGGCTGTCCCATGCAGGGGTGGGTGGCGGCGATATTAAGCTGGCCGTGCCCTTAGGGATGCTGGTAGGGCATTTTGCTGGGTTTATAGGGGTGGTGGCGGCGAGCGGCTGCGCGTCCCTGTTAACGCTCGGCTGGTCTGTGTGTGCTGGGCAGAAAGAAAGCGCGCATGGCCCCGCGATGTTATTGGCGGCGGCACTCGTCGTGGCTTGTGTTTACCCTTTTTGAGGGGGTGGAAGAATATATTGCGGGGCCAAGTTCATACCGGATTGGCCTCATCGTGCGATAATACCCGCATGCTTCGTTGGACTACTGCAGGTGAATCCCACGGCCAAGCTCTTATTTCTCTGCTGGAGCACATGCCCGCCGGGGTCCCAATTACCCGCGCCGATATTTCGCATCAGCTTTCCCGGCGCCGCCTTGGCTACGGCCGTGGCGCCCGCATGAAGTTTGAGGCTGATGGGGTTACCGTGCTCGGCGGAGTCCGCCACGGGCTGACTCTGGGTAGCCCTATTGCCATCATGATTGGCAATACGGAGTGGCCGAAGTGGACCACCATCATGTCGGCCGATCCACTGGATATGGACGATGAAGAAAATATAAAGGCCATGAATTCTGGACGGGGTGCAGCCCTGACTAGGCCGCGTCCAGGCCACGCGGATTTTGCCGGAATGGTGAAATACCGCCATAGTGAAGCGCGCCCCATTTTGGAGCGTTCCTCCGCGCGTGAGACTGCAGCGCGTGTGGCTGCCGCTACCGTCGCGCGCAACTTCCTGCGCGAGACCCTCGGCATCGAGGTACTCTCCCACGTCATTTCTATTGGGGCTTCTGAGCCTTATGAGGGCCCTGCGCCGGCGTTCGCGGACATCGAGGCTATCGATGATTCACCCGTGCGCGCCTGTGATAAGGAGGCAGAGGCCTCCATGATTGCAGAAATCGAAACCGCCAAGAAACAAGGCGATACCTTGGGCGGCATCGTCGAAGTCGTGGTAGATGGCCTGCCTATTGGACTGGGCTCGCACATTTCCGGCGATGACCGTTTGGATGCGCAATTAGCCAGCGCTTTGATGGGCATTCAGGCTATCAAAGGAGTGGAAATCGGTGATGGCTTCGCAGAGGCTCGGCGGCGCGGCTCCGCTGCTCACGATGAAATGGTGCGTACCGCAGAGGGCGTTTCCCGCCTCACCAATCGCGCAGGCGGCCTCGAAGGCGGCATGACTAATGGGCAGCAGCTTCGTGTGCGGGCGGCGATGAAACCTATCTCTACCGTCCCGCGCGCATTGCGCACCATTGATATGGAATCCGGCGCTGAGGCAACTGCCATTCACCAGCGTTCCGATGTATGCGCGGTTCCGGCGGCCGGCGTCGTAGCAGAAGCCATGGTTGCCCTTGTTCTTGCGCGCGCTGTGCTTGAGAAATTCGGTGGAGATAGCCTCGAAGAAACCTCTCAGGCTATTGCCGCGTATGATAGATACGTTTCGGACCGCCTTGCTTTTGACCAGGAGTAAGTTATGACCACCCCAACCGCAGTTACGGGCCAACCCCGCCCACGCGTTGTTTTGGTTGGCCCGCCAGGCGCGGGTAAATCCACACTTGGCCGCCGCCTATCCCATGCCCTGAGCTGTGAATTTACAGACTCTGACCACCTTATTGAACAGGCACAAGCAAAGCCTTGCGGGGAAGTCTTTAGCGAGCTCGGTGAGCAGGACTTCCGTGCGCTTGAAGCGCAACACGTTGCGGCCGCGTTGCGTACCGATGGGGTCGTAAGTCTCGGCGGCGGGGCAGTGCTCACGGAGTCCACTCGTGACCTCCTGGAGCGGCACACGGTAATTTTTTTGGATATTTCCCCTGAAGAAGGAGCAAGGCGCACCTCCGGTGATAGCAATCGGCCGGTTCTTGCAGCCGCTGACCCCCTCGAACATTACCGAAACCTAGTGGACGTGCGGCGCCCGTATTACCAGGAGGTTGCCGATTATCGAGTGCGCACAGATACCCGAACCCCGCAGCAGGTAGTAGGCGATATTCTCGGTTTCCTCGATACCCTTTAGCTGCCCGCTGCGCTCGTACTTGTTCCTCGCCATACTGCCTCGGCGGCGAACGGAAAGGACCACCATGCCCACCATTGCCGTTAATGGACCGCAGCCTTATAAAGTTCGCATTGGTGCCGGTCTCAATGAAGACATCGCGCAGCGCTGCGCGGAGATTGGCGCTAGCCAGGCAGGCATTGTCTTCCAACCGCCGCTGCGCGCCGCCGCCGAGCACCTAGCGGAACTCGTTGGGACCCAGGGGGTCGTGCCCGTGCTCATTGAGGTTCCCGATGCTGAGGCGGCCAAGCAGCTCAGCGTCGTTGGCGGTGTATGGGACAAGCTGGGGGAGAACGGCTTTAACCGGCGTGACGTCATCATCGGCCTAGGCGGTGGTGCCACCACCGATATGGCGGGGTTCGTGGCGGCTGGGTGGATGCGTGGCATCAAGGTTATCCAGGTGCCTACCACGCTATTGGCCATGGTTGATGCCGCCGTGGGCGGCAAAACCGGCATCAATACGGCGGCTGGGAAGAATCTTGTCGGCGCCTTTCACGAGCCGGATTCCGTCTTTGTGGATCTAGAGCGCCTTGACACTCTGCCCGAGACGGAAATCGTTGCCGGTTCGGCAGAGATAATCAAAACCGGTTTCATCCATGACCCGGTAATTCTGGAACGCTATGAGGACAACCCTGGGGCCTGCGTGGACCCGCAGGGCTTCTTGCCAGAATTAATAGAGCGCTCCATCGCAGTAAAAGCCGCCGTGGTAAGCCAAGACTTGAAAGAGTCAGGTATGCGCGAAACGCTGAACTACGGTCACACCTTTGGCCATGCTGTGGAGCGCCATGAGAACTACGAATGGCGCCATGGCAACGCGGTGGCAGTGGGCATGATGTTTATTGCCCACCTGTCGCATTCCCGCGGCCTCATTGACGCTCAACTGGTGGAAAAGCACCGCCGGATCCTGCACAGCATTGGGCTTCCCACGCGGTATAAGGCAGGCCATTTCGCCGACCTGTATGAGGCCATGACCCATGATAAGAAGAATAGGGACGGAAAAATCCGGTTTGTGGCCTTGACCGGGGTGGGGGAGGCCACCCGCCTGGAAGGCCCTGACTTGGACGAGCTCGAGGCGGCCTACGCCGCGATTTCGGAGTAGAAGATGAAGATTATTGTTCTCAACGGCCCGAACTTAAACCGCTTGGGAAAGCGACAACCGGATGTCTACGGCTCAACCACCTTGGCCGATGTGGAGCGCATGATTGCCTCGCGTGCCGCCGAACACGGGGTAGAGGTGGAATGTTTTCAATCCAACCATGAGGGCGAGCTCATTGAGAAGGTACATGCCGCCGCGGATGCGGGCCATCCCGTGATTATCAACCCTGGCGGGTTTACCCATACCTCGGTGGCTTTGCGCGATGCCCTGGCTGAAGTGGCGGAGGGAGCCGGATTCGTCGAAGTACATATCTCCAATGTGCATGCGCGCGAGCCCTTCCGTCATCACTCCTATCTCAGTCCGATTGCCCGCGGTGTGATTGCTGGCTTGGGGGTCTTTGGTTACGTTGCGGCAGTGGACTACCTCTGCCAATAGAAGCGTCCCACTGGGCTTCGTGGCGTCCGGACAGAAAGAAAACGGCCCGACCGCGGTGGCAAGGTCGATATACTGGGTGAATACTTTTAATACCGCAGTCAACCCAGGAGGATTAAATCATGGCTTTGGCAGATACCCGCTTTAGTGACCGTCGCCGCAAGCTTGCCGCGACGCTAGCCAGCCAGCGCATCGATGCCGTTTTAGTAACCCACCTCACGCATGTGCGTTATCTTTCAGGGTTTTCCGGCTCCAATGGTGGTCTGCTCTTGCGCAAGGATCTTTCCGCGCAGGTTGCTACCGACGGCCGCTACACCACGCAGATTTCCCGCGAGGTCCCTGATCTGGAAGCTATTCAGGGGCGCGCTGTAGGCAAGGTGCTCCTGCAGCAATTCGCCGATGTGCAAGGACCGGTCCGCGTGGGCTTTGAGGCAGACTACCTGACGGTATCTGAATTGAAGGAACTCGAAGATTCGGCCCCAGAGTCAGTCACCTTGGTCCCTGTTACTGGCGTGATTGAAGATATTCGGCTGTTCAAAGACCCACTCGAGCTGGAAAAACTGGAAGAAATTGCCGCGCTGGCTAATCAGGCGCTGGAGGATCTCCTGGCCGCAGGCGAGCTGCGTGCCGGCCGCACGGAGCGCCAGGTGGCTGCCGATTTGGAGTACCGGATGCGCATGCTCGGCTCGGAGCGGGTGAGCTTCGATACGATCGTCGCTTCCGGTCCCAATTCGGCCATGCCACACCATGGTGCGGATGACCGGGTCATCGAGGACGGAGATTTGGTGACCATCGACTTCGGTGCGCATCTGCGCGGGTTCAATTCCGATTGCACGCGCACCTACGTCGTGGGCGCGGCGAATGACTTTGCTAAGGAAATTTATGATGTGGTGCTACGCGCCCAGAAAGCGGGCGTGGCAGCGTCGGTGCCAGGCGCTAAGCTTGCCGACGTCGACGCAGCTTGCCGCGACATTATTTCCGCCGCCGGCTATGGCGATTACTTTGTGCACTCGACTGGCCACGGAGTAGGCCTCGACGTACATGAGGCGCCCTTCGCCGCCCAGACCGGCAAAGGCGAACTCGCCTCGGGCATGACCTTGACCATCGAGCCGGGCATTTACGTGCCTGGCAAGGGCGGTGTGCGCATCGAAGATACCCTCATCATTACCGATGGCGCACCGAAGATCATAACTGCCGCGACGAAGGAATTTACTGAGCTACCCGCCTAGTGAGCCAGCACCTTGGAGTTAAGCAGCTGGGCGACATTGCGGTTGCCCAGGTGCGTGAGGTGATTAAAGAGGTTGTGCGGTACGGAGTACTCCCACTTACCGGAAATCCAGCGAGTGCTGTCCGGCGCGCACATGCCGTGATCAATGGAGTCGGCGCGTAGGTCGTAGTACTGGACACCGTTGGCACGTGCTGCCTTGTACATCGCGCTATTGACTTGGTCCTCGCCGGTGCGTACCAGGCCCGCGTAGTCCAGATTGAAACCGGCGTCGGTGGAGCCCGGCGCGGACGTGCGTACCGGGCATACGGCGCCGTTACGGGCGGAGATGGCGGGATACCCTACGACGGTGATGTGCGCATGAGGCGCGGCCTGACGGACGCGGTGGATGGAACGCTTCATGCCGTCAAAATAAGGATTAGCGGAAGATAGCGATGGCCGCAAAATTTCCTGGAAGTCGTTGGCGCCGAACTGAATCAAAACATTCTTGGTTGCACCATTGAGATCGTTATTGGCAATGGCCCCGTTTATCTGCTCCTCGAAGTCCTTGCGGTGCGACTGGCCGGCGGCTTTCGCGGCAGAACAGGCGTAGTTGGCTACGTGCTGGCCAGAAACCCGCTCCAGTTCGCGGCCTACATTGCTGTGACCCTGCGGGCAGCCCTGCGGGGAAGGTGCACCCGGGGTGTCTTCAATGCCATGGGTAGCAGACGAGAGAGCAGTGTCTGCTGCGGGGGACAGGCTGGAGGTTGTCCCGATCTGGCCATAGGTAGGGTTAGCGAAGATAGAATCGCCGAACATCACGGTTTGGGCATCCGCCGCCAGTGCTTGGGGAGCGCTAAGTGCTGCTAAAGCTGCGCCAGTCACGGTAGCCACAGCAGAAAGCTTTTTGAAAGGCATCGCAAAAATCCTTGGTAGAAATGTGAAAAATTAATTCGGCAAGACTGTACCGTACAGCCAGTTATCGTTGGATAAAAACCATTACGTGTCTGTTCTCCACCTGCTGCGTATGGTCACAAGCTGCGGAAGTTTCTCTTTTAGCCAAGATAGGGCAGAAGTGTGGGGCGGAAATGGGGGACCAGTAATACCCCGAAAGGCAGTTGTCCGGTAGGCTTGATCATTGTTTTCAACCTTTAGTCCACAATTTCGGGAGTTTAACCGCAATGGCTGATACTACTGATTTCAAGAACGGCCTCGTTCTGAAGATCGACAACAAACTGATGCAGATCGTTGAGTTCCAGCACGTAAAGCCGGGCAAGGGCCCAGCCTTCGTGCGTACCAAGCTTAAGGATGTTGTCTCCGGCAAGACCGTGGATAAGACCTGGAACGCAGGCGTGAAGGTAGAGACCGCTACCGTGGACCGCCGCGATATGACCTACCTCTACAACGATGGCACCAGCTACGTCGTCATGGATGAGAAGACCTTTGAGCAGTTCGAGCTCCCGCCGGAGAAGTTTGGCGATGCCGCTCGCTTCCTGCTGGAGAACATGCGCGTACAGGTTTCCTTCTACGAGGATGAGGCGCTGTTCGCAGAGCTGCCTATTTCCGTAGACCTCAAGGTCGAGCACACCGAGCCTGGCCTGCAGGGTGACCGTTCCTCCGGCGGCACTAAGCCTGCCACCTTGGAGACCGGCGCGGAGATCCAGGTTCCGCTGTTTATCGAGATCGGCAATGTTCTCAAGATCGATACCCGCACCGGTGAGTACCTCTCCCGCGTCAACAACTAGGGCATCTGGCTGTGTCTGATAACACCCCTAAGCGCGACATTAACTACAAGCGGCACACCGCGCGCTATCGCGCACGTCGCCGCGCCGCGGACATCCTATACGAGGCTGAGAATCGAGACATCGATCCCGTAGCCATCGTGGAAGACCGCATCGCTTTGGCGCGCGAAGATCGCAATGCGGTAGCGCCGATTGCCGAGTACACCAAGGTCATTATCAAGGGAGCAGCGGAAGAGCTTGACGTCATCGATGAGACTATCTCTCGCTACCTTTCCGAGGACTGGGAGCTACACCGCATTCCTGCAGTAGATCGTGCTATCCTGCGCGTTTCGGTCTGGGAACTGCTCTTCAATCCCGATATTCCTACTGCTACCGCTGTAGTAGAAGGCGTCGAAATCGCCTCTCAGTACTCCAATGAGCAGGCGGCACCGTATATCCACGCGGTATTGGACGATGTGGCCCAGTCCCGCTCCGCCGAAAGCCCAATGTCTGCAGAACACCAGGGCCTAGAAGAAGACGGGCACGATACTGCTGCGGCTGAAGACACGACGGATGCCGTGTCCCCGGCCGAATCAGCAGAGACTGCGAGCAACACAGCCGCTACTGATGAGGCCTCCGCACCAGCGGAAGACTCGGCCCAGTAATACCGGCGAGTAGTAGCCGCGCCCTTTAGCGTGAGCCATTTTCCGTCCGCGGCCGGCTTGGTTGAAATACCAGGCTGGCCGCGGGCGGTATTTTTGTACCATGGCAGGCATGGGCAAATTCAAGATTCATGATGCACTGGGCCTGAGGGCAGGGAAGAATTTCCGCCTCGCTGATGTGGACCCCACCTCTACATCAGGCTTCAGTGGCTCCAAATCCGACCTAGCTGATCGTTTCGGGCATTACGATGAAGAGCTTTACGACCTTCAGGAGCGTCTCTTTGCCAATGGCCGCGCCCACGAAGAAGGCGCTCCTTCCTTGCTCGTAGTTTTGCAAGGAATGGACACCTCCGGCAAAGGCGGCGTCATCCGTAATGTCTTTTCGGTCTTTGACCCGCAGGGCACCAAAACTGTCGGCTTTGGTAAGCCGACAGAGGAGGAGCTGGAGCACGACTTTTTGTGGCGCATTCGCAAACATGACCCCGTGCCGGGCCAGATTGTGGCCTTCGACCGCTCCCATTATGAAGATGTGCTCATCCAGCGGGTGCATAAATGGGTAGACGAAGACGAAGTGGACCGCAGTTTTGCAGCCATCCGGGACTATGAGCAGGAACTTGCCGGCAAAAACGTCAAGATTTTAAAGATATTCCTGCATATCTCTCCGCAGTTCCAAAAAGAAAACTTGCTGGAGCGCACCGAACGCGAGGACAAATATTGGAAATACGACCCATCCGATATTGAGGAGCGCGGATACTGGGACGAGTACATGGCTGCTTATGAAGATGCCATTCGCCGAACGGATGAAATCTGGGCACCGTGGTACGTAATCCCCACAGACAATAAGAAATATGCCCGCATGGCGCTGAAATTCCTCATCGTGGACGCGTTGCGCCACCTAGAGCTTTCTTGGCCCGCACCGAATTTTGATCCGGAAGAAGAACGCCAGCGCATTCTCGACGCCGAGTAATTGTGCACAAGAAAAGCTCCCTTTCTGCCGGCCATTCGCACGAGGAATGGAGGGCAAAGGGAGCTTGATTCTAAGGGCGGGCTTAGTTAACTCGTGGCGTCTCTTGCACCCGAGGTATTGCCTTCCTCGCCGGCCTTGCCAGCAGTTTCGGAGCCAAGCTTGGCCATTTCTTCCGCTGCAGAGACCATGGCGTCCTGTCCGCGGATTACGCCGTCTACTGCAGATTTTAAGGCCGCCTGCAACTGCTCGTCATTCATACCAGCGGCAGCGGGGATATCGCGCTCGGTGCGCACGACGAGCATGTCATCGTGCTCTGAGATAACCGCGCGCGCACCGAAAGCTACCGAGTTGATCTGGTTTGCAGCCAAGAATAGGCCAGCGTCGGCCTTGGAATAGGCGGCGTCGGTAGGCACGTCGCAACGAACGATAACGACGGAGTCTAGTACCGCGAACATGGTGGGCAGGCCATTGAGGTTAGCGGTGGCTGCGTCGATATCAGCGTCCATTGTGGTCAGCTCAATATCGAAGGTACGCATTGCCTCGATAACGCGGTCCAGGCTGATTTCTGGCAGGTTATTTTCCGTAGATGCATTAGTCATGGTTGTGCTCCTCCCAGGTCACGAGCTGTGGGTAATGTTCCTCGACGAAGGCGAAGGACTGCAGCATAGAGTCCAGGGTGGACATCACAAAGGAACCAATCTGGTTCCGGGATAGGCCGTGTGCCACATTAATTTCGCGTACACCGGAGACCGCGAGGTTGTTTTCTGCGGACTCGAAAAAGCGCAGGGTCGGTGCAAAGTGCTGCTGGTTCCACTGGTTGAGAACCATCAGCAGGCTAGGTCCCTCAGAAGAAGGGACGTTGCCGCGCCAAACAGAATCGGCGACGAGGACGTCATCGCGAACCTGCATAGCAATGGCAACATTGGAAAAGCCGGTACGCAGGATACGTACGGTCTCGTCCTCGCCTACAGGCTGCTCTTCTAGGCGGTACTCGAGGTTTTCGGACTCAAAGATCTCACCAATACGCTCGAGAGTAACGGGCTCTACCGGCGTATCGGGATACAGGGTTGGTTCTTCAGACACTTAAACAGTCTCAATCCATGTACTAATCGGGGTTAAGGTCAGCCCTTCCTAGCCTACCTAACTACACCCGTGCTTTCCGGCAGGAGAAGAACACCGCAGGTCTTGCTCGGAAGTTATATCGGGGTGGTGCAGTACGTGCGCGTTGCCGCAACGAGCTGCGATGGTGAATCACTGCCCACAACCTTTGGCTGACCGACAAATTGCGTCGCACTCCGGTGGCGCTGCGCCAAACGTGTCTGGGGCGTCCACGGGGAGTGGCCCGCAACTAGCAGAGGCTTTCGCCACCCAGTTCATGCGCCAAGGCGGCGTCGATAGTGGAGTAGCGGAAGCTATGACCGAGCTCGGTGAGCACGGTGGGGGCTACGCGCTGTTCTGCCAAGGCTAACTCCTGGGCGCCCTCGCGCCCGAGCAAGAGCGCAGGACCAAAGGAGGGCACGGGCACAATAGCCGGCCGGTGGAGCTCTTTGCCCAATGCAGCAACGAACTCCTTATTTAGGACCGGGTTGGGGGAGGCCGCATTGACCGGGCCGGAAAGCGAATCATCCACGATGGCGCGGAAATAGGCATCCGTAAGGTCATCGATAGCAACCCAGCTAAACCAGAATTTGCCATCGCCAAAGGGGCCACCCAGTCCGGTGGAGAAGAGGGCTCGCAGCAGCGGCAGTAGGCCGGAGCCGCCTGACATGGCAATGCCGGTGCGGATATTGACTACGCGGGTGCCCGCTGCGCGGGCGGGTTCGCAGGCGTCCTCCCACTGGCGCACGACATCGGCTAAGAATCCCTCTCCCGGTTCGGAGTCCTCAGTTAAGACTTCCTCGCCCCGGTTTGCGCCATAAAAGCCGATAGCAGAGGCGCACACCATGGCTTTTACGGATGGCGTTTCGCCGGCGATGCGAGCCAAGCTCCGGGTAGGGCCCACGCGAGAATCCCGAATGGCAGCCTTGTGTTCCTCATTAAAACGGCCGAAGATGGGCTCGCCCGCAAGGTGGACAAGGACGTCCACGCCGTCTAGCAAGTGCGGATCGGGGAGGTTGGTATTCCAGTGGCGCTGGCCACTGCCCGCCTTACCACGCACGAGCTGGATCACTGTATGGCCGGCGGTACGTAGCTGCGCGGTAAGCGCCGTGCCGACACTGCCGCGCGAACCTGTCATCGCAATGGTCAATGGTTGGGTATTAAGTCCTGCATCGCGCAGCCGCTTGAAGAAGGCAAAGTCTTCAATCAGCTGATGCTGACGATAGGCAAAGACTGATTTCAATGCGGCGGAAGGAACGCGCGTGTCCACCTCATCCGTCACCCGGGTACCGGCTGGGTCCTCGGCGAAGGTGTGGGTGTGGCGCCACTGAGTCAGCTGGCGCAGCGGGGAATTGACGCACTCATCACTAAAGGAATAACCCTCCTGGTAACGGGACAACACATGTTGTGCCTTCCACTGCAGGCCACCAGGCAAGCGCAGAATCGAAGTGCCATCACCCAGGCTCTGTGCTTGTTGCACTGGGGTCATAAAGGCGAACGGGGCGTTGAGCCGGGTGAGAGCACCTGGGCGGGTATGCCAGGCCCAGACATCTGTGCGGGGAGCAGGGACTACGTGCTGTGCGGAAAAGCTCACCGTCGAAGTACCTTTCTGGGTTGCCTCACCCGAATGGCGGGTGGGGTGCTAAAGTATCTTGTGTCTAACACCATAGACACTTTTGAGACCATCTATCGGCATCCTTTAAAGACCGCACCGTGAGGCGGGGAAGGAGGTCACGATGAGTGAAACTAACGCTACCGCGAAACAATTGGAGCTTTTAAGCTCCGATGATGTCTCGCGTACCGTTGCACGCATCGCGCACCAGATTATTGAAAAAACGGCGCTCGATTCCGCGGAGGCTCCGCGGGTCATTCTGCTTGGCATTCCCTCTGGTGGCGTGCCGCTAGCACAGCGTCTTGCACTTAAGATCGCAGAATTTTCCGGGGTAGAAGTCCCATGGGGCTCCCTCGATATCACCCTCTACCGCGATGATTTGCTCAATAAGCCGCATCGCGCATTGCAACCCACCACCATTCCTACCGGCGGTATCGATAACGCGATTGTCATCCTGGTTGATGATGTTTTGTATTCCGGCCGCACGATTCGCGCCGCCCTTGATGCGCTAAGCGACGTTGGCCGGCCCGATATTATCCAGCTCGCAGTTCTGGTAGACCGCGGCCACCGCGAAGTTCCCATCCGCGCAGATTATGTGGGCAAAAACCTGCCTACCGCGCGAGATGAAGACGTCACCGTATATAACAATGAGATTGACGGTCGAGACGCGGTCGTGCTGACCCGAGCTGCCGTCAACCTCGATGCCGCAGGCACTGAGAAGGGGGAGGCATAACCATGAAGCACCTCATCGATATGGCGGAGCTCGATAAGTCTGAAATTATCGGCCTGATGGATGAAGCGGATCGCTTCCGCGAGGCCCTCGAAGGCCGCGAAGTTAAAAAGCTTCCTACCTTGCGCGGGCGCACCATCTATACGCTTTTTTATGAAAACTCCACTCGCACCCGTTCCTCCTTTGAAACGGCCGGCAAGTGGATGTCGGCGGACGTCATCAACCTATCCGCCTCTACCTCCTCGGTAAAGAAGGGCGAGTCCCTGAAGGATACGGGCCTTACCTTGGCCGCCATCGGCGCCGATGCGATCATCATGCGTCACCCTTCCTCTGGTGCACCGCAGCAGCTGGCCCAGTGGGTAGCCCCTGAGGGCAGGGGCCCCTCCGTTATCAACGCCGGTGATGGCGCCCACCAGCACCCAACGCAGGCGCTGCTTGACGCGGTAACCATGCGGCAACGACTCGGCTTGCAGGGCGAGCAAGGCTTTGCCGGTCTCAAAGTGAAAATTGTGGGCGATTGCCTGCACTCGCGCGTGGTGCGCTCTAACGTGGATTTGCTTAACACGCTGGGGGCAGAGGTAACCCTCGTGGGGCCAGCTACGCTCATGCCCTTCGGGGTGGAGAATTGGCCGGTGCGCGTGTCCTATGACTTTGATGCAGAGATCGCCGAGGCCGATGTGGTCATGATGCTGCGCGTGCAGCAAGAGCGCATGAATGGCGGTTTCTTCCCGTCCCACCGCGAATACGCCAACCTCTTCGGCCTGTCCAAGGACCGCGCGGCGGCCATGCACAAAGACGCCATTGTCATGCACCCTGGTCCTATGCTGCGCGGCATGGAGATCAATTATGGCGTGGCCGATCTGGATAAAACCGCCGTCCTGCAGCAGGTACACAACGGCGTGCACGCCCGCATGGCCGTGCTGTTTACCCTGCTGACCAATGGCGAAAACGCCGGCATTTAATATCGCGACCCGCAATCAACCTTAGGGAGAGAAAATGACTACTTACCCAGAAACCGGTCGCCTTTCCGCGCCGGCGGAATCCCCACTTGTGATTAAGAATGTGCGCTTGTATGGCGAAGGCGAGCCCACCAGTGTGCTGGTTAAAGATGGCGTTATTTCAGCCATTGGCGGTGACGTTGCGGCACAAGACGCTAAGGTCATTGATGGCGAGGGCAACGTTCTGCTACCGGGGCTCGTGGATATGCACGTGCACCTGCGCGAGCCCGGCCGTGAGGACACCGAAACCATCGAGACCGGTTCCAAGGCTGCCGCTAAGGGTGGTTTCACCGCCGTGTTTACTATGGCCAATACAAACCCGGTGACCGATCAGCCGATCATCGCGGAATCCGTGTGGGCTAAATCCCAGGCCTTGGCGCTTTGCGACGTCCACCCAGTGGGCTCTATTACCAAGGGCCTGGAGGGCAAGACCCTTACCGAGTTTGGCATGATGGCCCGCTCGGATGCCAAGGTCCGCATGTTCTCCGATGATGGCAAGTGCGTCCAGGACCCGCAGCTGATGCGTCGCGCCTTGGAATACGCCAAGGGTATGGATGTACTGCTGGCTCAGCACGCCGAGGATGACCGCATGACCGGGGGTGCTTCGGCGCACGAAGGCGAGACCGCAGCCAAACTAGGCCTGCGCGGCTGGCCGCGCGTGGCGGAAGAATCTATCGTCGCCCGCGATGCCCTCTTGGCGCGCGACTATGGCAATCGCGTACACATTTGTCACGCGTCCACTCAGGGAACCGTGGAGCTGCTCAAGTGGGCCAAGGAGCAGGACATCCCGCTGACCGCTGAGGTCACCCCGCACCACCTGTTGATGACTGACGATAAGCTGCGCACCTACGATGGCCTCTTCCGCGTTAACCCGCCGTTGCGCGAGGAGCGCGATACCGAAGCCCTGCGCCAGGCGCTGCTCGACGGCACCATCGACTGCGTGGCCACTGACCATGCCCCGCACGGCTCCGAGGACAAGTGCGTGGAGTTTGAAAATGCCCGCCCAGGCATGCTGGGCCTGGAATCTTCCCTGGCCGTTATCGCCAAAATCTTCGTTGAGACCGGGCTGGCCGATTGGCGTTTTGTCGCCCGCGTCATGTCCGAGCGCCCGGCGGAAATCACCCGCCTGCCGGGTCACGGCCGTCCCATCGCAGAAGGCGAGCCCGCGAACTTGACCATTGTGGACCCAGCCCACCACTGGGTGTCTGATTCCTCCAAGCTGGCATCCAAGTCCGAAAACAACCCGTATGCAGGTGAAGAGTTCGGCGCCCGCGTTACCCACACCATTTTGCGAGGAGCCGTCACTTTTGACTTGGCAGCCTCCGAAGAAGACTAACCTTGCACACTGAGACCACCTATATGGCAGAGAAAGGCCACGACGTGACTGATAGAACCCCAGCAATCCTCGTTCTCGCGGACGGGCGCACCTTCCGCGGTTATGGCTTTGGTGCCACCGGCACCACCTTGGGTGAGGCCGTATTTACCACGGCGATGACCGGCTACCAGGAAACCATGACGGACCCGTCCTACCACCGCCAGATTGTGGTTTCCGCAGCACCGCATATTGGCAATACCGGGTGGAATGATGAGGACAATGAGTCCCATGGCAACCGTATTTGGGTTGCTGGCCTCGTTATCCGCGACCTCGCCCAGCGCGTATCCAACTGGCGCGCAGAGCGCAGCCTGAGTGAAGAGATGGAGAAGCAGGGCGTCATCGGTATTCGCGGTATTGATACCCGCACCTTGGTACGCCATCTGCGCAACTACGGCTCTATCGCCGCCGGGCTCTTTTCCGGCGAGGATGCGCAGCGTCCAGTAGAGGAGCTGCTAAAGGAAGTAAAAGCCCAGGACTCCATGGAGGGCGCTGATCTCGCCGCGGAGGTATCTACGGACGAGCCCTACACGGTTGAGGCCGTGGGGGAGAAGAAGTACACCGTCGTTGCCTTTGATATGGGTGTGAAGACCGCGACTCCGCGCCACTTCTCCCAGCGCGGGATTGAGACCATCGTTGTGCCTGCAAATGCCTCCTTTGACAAGGTGAAGTCCTATAACCCGGATGGCGTCTTCGTCTCCAATGGCCCGGGCGACCCGGCTACGGCCGATGAGATGGTAGGCATCATCAAGCAAGTACTTGAAGCAAAGATTCCGTTCTTCGGCATCTGCTTTGGCAACCAGCTCCTCGGGCGCGCGCTGGGCCTGGATACCTACAAGATGAAGTTCGGTCACCGCGGCATCAACGTTCCGGTGCGCAATAACTTAACCGGCAAGATCGACATCACCTCGCAGAATCACGGCTTCGCGCTCAAGGCACCGGAAGGCTATGACCTAGACAGCAAGGACGCAGAGTTCGCCACGGACTTTGGCCCCGCGCAGGTCACCCACATCTGCCTCAATGACGACACCGTAGAGGGCGTTGCTTTGAAGAATGGCATGGCCTATTCCGTGCAGTATCACCCCGAGTCCGCAGCTGGACCGCACGATGCTAATCCACTTTTTGATCAGTTCGAAGAACTGATGGCTAACCACACCCCGAATAAGTAAACAACCAGGAAAAGGAAGAAAAACTATGCCAAAGCGCAACGACATCAACCACGTCCTGGTCATCGGCTCCGGCCCTATCGTCATCGGCCAGGCCTGCGAGTTCGACTATTCCGGCACGCAGGCCTGCCGCGTGCTCAAGGAGGAAGGCTTGAGGGTGACCCTGGTCAATTCCAACCCGGCCACCATCATGACGGACCCCGAGTTCGCGGACCACACTTACGTTGAGCCCATCGAGCCGGACTACATCGAAAAGATTCTGGTCAAAGAGCAAGAAGAGGGCCACCCCATTGACGCCGTGCTGGCCACCCTGGGCGGTCAGACCGCGCTGAATGCGGCGGTTCAGTTGGACCGCAAGGGGATTCTGGACAAGTACGGCATTGAGCTCATCGGCGCCGATATTGACGCCATTGAGCGCGGCGAAGACCGCCAGAAATTCAAGGATATTGTCGCCTCCATTGGCGGCGAGTCCGCTCGCTCCGCGGTATGCCACAACATGGATGAGGTACACGAGACCGTCGACAAGCTCGGCCTGCCCGTAGTGGTCCGCCCCTCCTTTACCATGGGTGGTTTGGGCTCAGGTCTGGCCTTCAATAGTGAGGACCTAGACCGCATTGCCGGCGGCGGCCTGGCCGCGTCCCCTGAGGCCAACGTGCTTATTGAGGAGTCTATTCTCGGCTGGAAGGAATACGAGCTCGAGCTCATGCGCGATGGCGACGACAACGTCGTGGTCGTGGCCTCCATCGAAAACGTTGACGCCCTCGGCGTGCACACCGGCGATTCCGTTACGGTTGCCCCAGCGCTGACCCTGACCGACCGTGAGTTCCAGAAGATGCGCGACCTTGGTATCGCGATTATCCGCGAGGTCGGCGTCGATACCGGTGGCTGCAATATCCAGTTCGCCGTCAACCCGGATGATGGCCGCATTATCGTCATCGAGATGAACCCGCGCGTGTCCCGTTCCTCCGCGCTGGCGTCCAAGGCCACCGGCTTCCCCATTGCCAAGCTGGCTGCCAAGCTCGCCATCGGCTACACCTTGGATGAGGTACAAAACGACATCACCGGCGAGACCAAGGCCGCATTCGAGCCCACCTTGGACTACGTCATTGTCAAGGCCCCGCGCTTTGCCTTTGAGAAGTTCCCAGGCGCAGACGATACCTTGACGACCACCATGAAGTCCGTGGGTGAGGCCATGGGAATTGGCCGCAACTACATCGCGGGCCTCAATAAGGTCATGCGTTCTTTGGAAAACAAGCCCAATGGCTTCTGGACCAAGCCAGATGAGTACTTCGCCGGCGAGCGCGCTGGTGACCTCAAGGCGGTACTCAAGGATCTAGAGCGCCCGACCGAGGGCCGCATGTACGACATTGAATTGGCCCTGCGCCTCGGCGCCTCGGTGGACGAGGTCCATGAGGCTTCCGGCGTAGACCCGTGGTTCATTGCTGAGCTGGCCACGTTGGTCGCCTTCCGCCAGGAGCTTATCGATGCCCCAGTGCTCACCGAGGAGCTGCTGCGCGAGGCCAAGGTCTTTGGGCTTTCCGACGCCCAGATTGCCGCCCTCCGCCCCGAATTCAACGGCGAAGATGGCGTACGCAGCCTGCGCTGGCGCATGGGTATCCGCCCTGTCTACAAGACCGTTGACACCTGTGCCGGCGAGTTCGAGGCACAGACCCCATACCACTACAGCTCCTATGAGCTTGATCCGGAAGCCGAGACCGAGGTTCGCCCCGCACCGGAGGGCTCCAAGGGTAAGGTCATTATTCTGGGCTCCGGACCGAACCGCATCGGTCAGGGTATCGAATTTGACTACTCCTGCGTGCACGCAGCTCTCGAGCTCTCGGAGCAGGGCTATGAGACCGTCATGGTCAACTGCAACCCAGAGACCGTGTCCACTGACTATGACACCGCGGACCGCCTCTACTTTGAGCCGTTGACCTTCGAGGACGTTATGGAGGTCTACCACGCGGAGGCCGCTTCCGGTGATGTTGCCGGCGTCATTGTTCAGCTCGGCGGCCAGACTCCACTGGGCCTTGCAGCCCGATTGGAGGAGGCAGGAGTACCAGTTGTTGGCACCAGCCCAGCAGCTATTGACTCCGCTGAGGACCGCGGCGAGTTTGGCAAGGTCCTCGACGAAGCCGAATTGGCAGCACCAGAGTATGGCACCGCCACCTCCTTTGCTGAGGCGCGCGAGGTTGCCTCCTCTATCGGCTACCCAGTATTGGTCCGCCCGTCCTATGTCCTGGGCGGCCGTGGTATGGAGATCGTCTACGACGAAAAGGCGCTGGAAGACTATATCGA
Organism: Corynebacterium sp. LaCa_205; assembly: GCF_057458085.1. Classification (NCBI taxonomy): domain Bacteria; kingdom Bacillati; phylum Actinomycetota; class Actinomycetes; order Mycobacteriales; family Corynebacteriaceae; genus Corynebacterium; species Corynebacterium sp. LaCa_205. The sequence continues at coordinate 1,317,199 of NZ_CP190931.1, read as the reverse complement.
GCGTGCTACCGAGCTTTCCCCGGACCACCCGGTCTTGGTGGACCGCTTCTTGGACTCCGCCATAGAGATCGACGTTGACGCACTCTGCGACGGCAACGAGGTCTACTTGGGCGGTGTGATGGAGCACATCGAGGAAGCCGGCATCCACTCGGGTGACTCTTCCTGTGCTCTGCCGCCTATGACGCTGGGGCCAGAGGATATCGAAAAGGTCCGCACCTCCACCCGACTTCTAGCGGAGGGTATTGGCGTCAAGGGCCTGATGAACGTTCAGTTCGCCCTGAAGGACGACATCCTCTACGTCATCGAGGCCAACCCACGTGCTTCCCGTACCGTGCCATTTGTCTCCAAGGCGACCGGCGTTCCACTAGCTAAGGCAGCTTCTCGCGTCATGATGGGCTCTACCATCGCGGACCTGCGCGCCGAAGGCATGATTCCTTCTGAATATGACGGTGGTTCCTTGCCGCTGGAGCACCCGATCGCAGTCAAAGAAGCGGTCTTGCCGTTTAACCGCTTCCGCCGGACCGATGGCAGCCTGCTCGATACGCTGCTGTCGCCGGAAATGAAGTCCACCGGTGAGGTTATGGGCTTGGCTACCAACTTCGGTGCGGCCTACGCCAAAGGCGAAATCGCTGCCTTCGCCGTGCCGCCTACGGAGGGCACTATCTTCGTATCCGTCGCCAACCGGGACAAGCGCACCTTGATTTTCCCGATCCAGCGCTTGGCGAACATGGGTTACAACATCGTCGCTACCGCCGGTACGGCGCAGATGCTGCGCCGCAATGGCATCGAATGTGAGGTTGCCGCCAAGGTCTCTGAGGCTAAGGAAGGCGAAGAGTCCATCGTGGATAAGATCTTCAACGGTGAAATCGACTGGATTCTCAACACCCCTGCGGGCTCTGCAGGCGCGCGCCACGACGGTTACGATATCCGCGCTGCCGCGGTCCACATGGAAATCCCGCTGGTAACCACCGTGCAGGGCGTAACCGCAGCCGTCCAAGGTATCGAAGCGATGCGCATTGGCAACCTGCAGGTACGCGCGCTTCAGGAGCTTGAGCATGGCCCACAAAACTAAGGGATTTGGTGAGCTGCTTGAGGCAGCGGGCCAGGCGCGTGGTCGCCTCTGTGTGGGTATAGACCCGCATCCGTATCTGCTGGAAAAGTGGGGACTGGAGCCCACCGCTGATGGTCTTCGGACCTTCAGCATGCGCTGCGTAGAAGCCTTCAGCGATACCGCTGCCTTGGTAAAGCCGCAGGTTGCCTTCTTCGAGCGCTTCGGTTCCCAGGGGTTTGCGGTCCTCGAGGACGTCTTGGCGTCCCTACGCGAGGTGGGATGCCTGACCGTGGCCGATGCCAAGCGTGGCGATATTGGCTCGACCATGGCCGGCTACGCAGATGCTTGGCTAGGTGATAGCTCACCCCTGCGCGCAGATTCGGTGACCGTGTCTCCCTATCTAGGCGTTGGTGCGTTAGGCCCGGTGTTTAGCAAGGCCGAAGAAACCGGACGCGGCGTATTCGTCTTGGCGGCTACCTCCAACCCGGAGGCACGTGCCATCCAAGCCGTCCCAGTAGGCGAGGAGAGCACCATCGCACAAGGAGTGGTCGATGAATGTGCCGCGCTCAATGTAGCGGCGCACAAGGCCGACAAGCCGGGAGACATCGGGGTAGTCGTTGGGGCTACTTTGGACAATCCACCTCGCCTGGATGCGCTCAATGGCCCGGTTCTTCTGCCAGGCGTTGGCGCCCAAGGTGCTGGCCCAGAGCAAGTGCACAGCATTGTCTCTGCTCGGCCATCGCTGGGATTCGCGAACGTGTCCCGAGCAGTATTGGAACAAGGACCTGCTCTCGCTGACCTGCGCAAAGCGGTGAATCGCGTGGCTCAGGAGTTCCGGGACTAAAAGGGGCGGCGTGGCAGATTACTGGCCGCGCTGCTTACCTGGTACTTTGTTTAAGGTATGTGCGGTGACGTGCTAAAATAGGCGTGCTTTTGGACCCGCTAATCGTCACCGTTCAATGAGCAGTGCTAGGATTACCAGAAGTCGGTTTGCCCGAAGGTTATTGATAACTTTCCGCGGTGTATAAACTGCGTTAGGCAACCGTAATCTGGTACCAAGTACTAGACGTAACAGAATCAATCTAATGAATCGGAGGAAACCCGTGGCCCTTCCAAAGTTGACTGATGAGCAGCGCAAGGAAGCTCTCGCAAAGGCCGCTGAGGCCCGTAAGGCTCGCGCTGAGCTCAAGGCTGCGCTCAAGCGCGGCGAGACCGACCTGAAGGACGTGCTCGAAAAGGCTGAGACCGATGAGATCATCGGCAAGACCAAGGTTTCTGCACTCCTCGAGGCTCTGCCGAAGGTTGGCAAGGTCAAGGCTAAGGAAATCATGGAGGACCTGGAGATCGCTCAGACCCGTCGTCTGCGCGGCTTGGGTGAGCGTCAGCGTCGTGCTCTCCTCGAGCGTTTCGGTTACGGCGAATAGTTACAACCATGGCTAACGCAACTGCACGCGGTCGCCTCGTCGTTCTGGCGGGGCCATCCGCAGTGGGAAAATCCACCGTGGTTTCGCGTCTGCGCAGTGACGTCGAGGGGCTGTACTTTAGCGTGTCGATGACTACGCGCCAGCCCCGTCCCGGGGAGCAGGATGGTGTCGACTACTTCTTCGTCACCCCAGAAGCCTTCCAGCAGCGAATCGACGCCGGGGAAATGCTCGAATGGGCTGATATTCACGGTGGATTGCAGCGCTCTGGAACCCCTGCTCAGCCGGTAGAGGAAGCTTTGGCCGCAGGACGCCCAGTGCTCGTTGAGGTTGATCTTGCGGGCGCTAGGAGTGTTAAGAAAGCACTGCCGGAGGCAGACTTGGTCTTTTTGGCACCCCCATCATGGGACGTGCTTGTGGAGCGGCTCACCGGCCGCGGTACCGAGCCGCAAGACGTCATTGACCGTAGGTTGCAAACTGCGCATGAGGAACTAGCCGCACAGGATGAGTTCGACCACGTCGTTGTTAACGAGGATTTGGACCAGGCAGTGGCTGCCATCAGTGATATCCTGCAGGCATAGACCTCCTTTTTGACCATCTTCAATCAATGTAAAGGTGCATGTGACTAACGTGACCACCCCTTCTAACACTGAAGCCGCAAAGGCGGAGCCAGTATTTGATGATCCGATCGGCATTACTGATCCCCCGATCGATGAGCTTTTGGACAAGGTTTCCTCTAAGTACGCTTTGGTCATCTTCGCTGCTAAGCGCGCCCGCCAGATCAATAGCTACTACCAAGAGCAGGATGAAGGTGTCTTCGAATTCGTAGGCCCACTGGTTACTCCAGAGCCAGGCGAAAAGCCTTTGTCCATCGCATTGCGCGAAATTGACGCTGGCTTGCTGGACCACGAGGAAGGCAAGTAGCTAGCGCACAAGCGTGCAATAGCTTGTAGGCTCCACGCGTCGCCACGGACGTGTATCCCCGGCTAGGGGTGCACCTTCCCGGGGCGGCGAGTGGGGCCTTTCTTTGTGCCGCCAGGTACCATCGTGCGGTGTGATTGAAAAAGATAGCTCTCGCAATATTGTTGTAGGCGTTGCTGGCGGCATCGCCGCCTACAAAGCGTGCCACCTTGTGCGCAATCTCAAGGAGGCGGGCGATGATGTGCGCGTTGTCCCTACGGAAAGCGCACTAAACTTTGTTGGCGCTGCAACGTTTGAAGCCCTGTCCGGCCACCCGGTTTCCACCAGCGTTTTTGAGGCTGTGGATGAGGTGCAGCACGTTAACATCGGGCAGCGGGCGGATGCTGTGGTAATTGCGCCCGCAACTGCGGATCTAATCGCGCGACTGGCCGCCGGTCGGGCTGATGATCTACTTACGGCGACCGTGTTGGTGGCGACGTGCCCGGTCATCATTGCTCCGGCCATGCATACAGAGATGTGGCACAATCCCGCCACGCAAGACAACGTCGCTACTTTGCGGCGGCGCGGTATTACGGTTATTGAGCCCGCCCATGGCCGTTTGACCGGCAAGGACTCAGGTCCTGGTCGCCTTCCGGAGCCGGAGCAGATTGCTGAGGTAGTGCGCACCGAATTGGCTGGTTACCGGGTTGAACATACCTGGCAAGACAAAAGGGTAGTCATATCAGCGGGAGGCACCCAGGAAGAACTGGACCCAGTGCGGTACTTGGGTAATCGATCTTCTGGTAGGCAGGGATTCGCGCTCGCGGAATGGGCCGCCCAGAAGGGGGCTCAGGTCACCCTTGTGGCTGGGAATACTGCGCAGCTGCCTGTCCCCAGCGGTGCGAAGGTGCGCCACATTGTTTCCACCCGGGAACTGGAGGAAGCGATGCACGAAGAGGCCCGTGATGCGGACGTGATCATTATGGCTGCCGCAGTTTCTGATTTCCGCCCCGCGGAGGCAGCTGAGTCAAAGATGAAGAAGGGGCAAGCAGACGACGCACTCTCGGCCCTACATTTGGTAGAAAACCCGGATGTCCTCAAAGGGCTTGTGGCCGCACGAGAGCGCTCGGAGATTCCGGCGGAGTGTGTGATTGTGGGGTTTGCCGCCGAAACGGGTGACGCCCACAAGTCTGCCTTGGAATATGCCCAAGAAAAGTTTGTTCGCAAAGGCTGCGATGTGCTTATGGCCAATGAGGTCGGTAGGGCCAAGACCTTTGGCCAAAAGTCGAATGAGGGATGGATTTTGCGGCCAGAGTCCGCGCCGCAACGGGTGGAACATGGCTCGAAACAAGTAGTCGCCGCACAGATTTTGGCGGCTGTGAATGAAATGTTTCGGGTGTAGACAGCTAAAATTGCATTTATAGACCGCTTGGTCTAGGATTGCGAGGTATTAGGCTTGGGCGTAGAAAACCCACAGCATCGAATCAACAGTGAGAACGAAGGAAGTTTTTGTGACTGATAACGCTGCAGTGGCAACTCGTCTTTTTACCAGCGAGTCCGTTACGGAAGGCCATCCCGATAAGATTTGTGACGCCATCTCGGACGCCATCCTCGATGCCCTGCTGGAAAAGGATCCCGTATCCCGCGTCGCCGTTGAGACGTTGGTTACCACCGGTCAGGTTCACGTGGTGGGAGAGGTACGCACCGAGGCATATGTAGAAATCCCGGCGCTCGTGCGCGATACCCTAAAGTCCATTGGCTTTACCTCCTCTGAGGTGGGATTTGATGGCAATACCTGCGGTGTCAATATTGCCATCGGTGAGCAGTCCCAGGAGATCGGCGCCGGCGTAGATAACTCCACCGAAGCCCGCGCCCATGACGAGGACTATGACGAGGAAAATGACACCGCTGGTGCAGGTGATCAGGGCTTGATGTTCGGCTATGCCTCCAATGAGACCGCCGAGTATATGCCCCTGCCTATCGCCTTGGCACACCGGCTTTCTCGCCGCCTGACGCAGGTGCGCAAGGAGGGCATCGTGGATCACCTGCGTCCGGATGGCAAGACCCAGGTGACCTTCGCCTATACCGATGACAATGAGCCTTCCCACCTAGATACCGTGGTGATTTCTACTCAGCACGATACTGAGGTTGATAGCGCTTGGCTGGAGGGCCCATTGCGCAGCGAGGTCCTTGAATGGGTCATTAAGGACGCGGGCTTGGAGAAGTACTACACCGAAGACACGACGTTGTTGGTCAACCCTTCAGGGTCTTTCATTCTCGGTGGACCCATGGGTGATGCCGGTCTTACCGGCCGGAAGATCATCGTCGATACCTACGGTGGTATGGCTCGTCACGGCGGTGGCGCCTTCTCCGGTAAGGACCCCAGCAAGGTAGACCGCTCCGCTGCTTATGCAATGCGCTGGGTGGCTAAGAATATCGTCGCCGCTGGTTTGGCGGATCGCGCCGAGGTTCAGGTTGCCTACGCAATTGGTCGTGCTAAGCCGGTGGGCTTGTACGTGGAGACTTTCGGCACTGCCAAGGAAGGCCTGAGCGATGCGAATATTCAGGCTGCGGTAAATCAGGTATTCGACCTGCGTCCAGCCGCGATTATCCGCGAACTCGACCTGCTACGGCCCATTTATGCCCAGACTGCGGCCTACGGTCACTTCGGACGCACCGACGTTGAGCTGCCGTGGGAGCAGTTGAACCGAGTAGAGGCACTGCGCGCTGCCGCCGGTCTGTAGAATCGGGGCTTATGCCTAAGAAAACACCCGCCATCCGGAAACCGGTTGCGCGGGTGTTGCCTCTTTTAGGGGTCGCGCACCTCGATCGGGGCTTTGATTACCTTATAGAAGAGGCAGATTCGCAGGAAGTTCAACCGGGGATAAAGGTCCGCATCCGCTTTAATGGACGCTTGGTTGATGCGATAGTGCTAGAGCGCCTGCATGATTCTGAATTTGGCGGTAACCTGCGCTTTATCGAGCGCATCATCTCACCGTTCCAGGTGTATCCGCCGCAGCTTGCCCGGCTTATCGACGCCCTAGCGGACCGCTATGGCGGAGTGCGCTCAGATATTATCCGCTCTGCTATTCCACCTAGGCACGCCAAGGCGGAGGAATCCGATTTGGAAACCCCGTGGGAGGAGCTCGGTACCACGAGCGAGCCTGACCTTTCGGGGTGGTCTGCTTATGAGCATGGTGAGGCTTTCGTTGATTCAATCCTGTCTGGCAAGCTCGCCCGTGCCGCATGGCAAATCGCCCCGGGCGATGATTGGGCGCATGCCTTAGCTGCGCTCGCGGCCAAGGTGGCGTTAGACGGAGGCGGGGTGCTCTTAGTTGCCCCGGACCAGAAGAGCGTTGATGCGGTAGAAGCCGCCCTTCGCCAGGTATTAGGGGCGAAGCAGATTACAGTGCTGACTAATAGTATGGGCCCGCAGGCCCGCTACCGCCGCTACCTATCAGCCCTGGTAGGCCAGGCGCGCGTCGTAATTGGTACTAGGTCCGCCGCCTTCGCCCCAGTAAAACATCTACAGCTGGCGGTTATCCTCGATGATGGCAACGATAATTTGGTAGATAACCTCAAACCTTATGTCCATGCCAGGGAAGTGCTAACCACCCGTTCTGCTTTTGAAGGTTGCAGCATGGTCTTGGCAAACCATTCGCGGACTGCGGAAACGCAGCTCCTCGTGGAGTCAGGCTGGGCGCACGATGTGGTCGCCAAAGAACAAACGATCGGGGCGCGTTGCCCAGCCATTGAGGCGGTAGGCCCATTCGGTCTATCGATTGCTCGCGATTTAGAAGGCGGCACCACTTCAGTTCAGGCACAGGCCTTCCAAGCCGCCCATCAGGCGCTGGATAGGGGAGAGCCGGTATTGGTGCAAGTACCGCGCAAGGGATACGCACCAATTTTGGCCTGCGGCCGATGCCGCGCGCCGGCGCGCTGCCGGCACTGCAACGGGCCATTGGGGCTGCCGCCGACGGGGGCGTCGCCAAGCAAGGGCGGCGCGGAGGAGACAGGAATGCCCACCTGCCGCTGGTGCGGTCGCATCGAGGCGCGCCATCGCTGCAGTGAATGCGGATCCCCGCGCCTGCGCGCCATCGTTTTAGGCTCAGAGCGCACCGCGGAGGAATTGGGCCGTGCCTTTCCTAATACCCGGGTAGTGGTCTCTGGCGGAAATAAGATCCTCGAGGCAGTGGATAATGCGCCGGCCCTTGTCATCGCCACCCCTGGCGCCGAACCGAATGTACGAGATGGCGCCTACGGTGCGGCGCTGCTCTTGGACGCTGGTGCATTGCTCAACCGCCAAGATCTGCGTGCTACTGAAGACACGTTATCGAAGTGGGCGCAGGCGGCCACGCTAGTGCAGCCGCATTTCAAGGGCGGCCGGGTAATTGTGGCTGCCGATGAGTCTCTTAGCGTGGTTCAGCATTTCTTGCGCTGGGATATGGTTGGCGCGGCCGCAGCCGAGCTTGCTGCCCGACGAGAAGTAAGATTCCCACCTGCGGTGCACTTTGCCGCCATTGATGGTGCGGATGCGTCCCTGGATGGCTTTGCTGAGCTTGTGGATCTTCCTGAGCATGCGGAGGTTTTGGGCCCAGTTCCTCTTCCCCCGGGCCATAGCCTGCCCGGCGACTACGATAGCCAGCGCTTTGGTCCCGCGCAGCGGCTGGTGATCCGCACCCCACTGGGGCCTCGTTCCCAATTAGGGCGCGCCTTGCGCAGTGCAAACGCGGCGCGTAGCGCGCGCAAGGATGACTTGCCACTGCGTATCGTGGTTGATCCTATCCACGTGGGTTAGCCGTATCGGGTGGCTAGGGCTTATGCGCTAGTCTCGACGGGGAAACCCTCCATTGTCAGGCCGGCTTTATTTCGGCGCATCAGAAAGGTGTGATTGCCATGTCTCTTCGCGGAATCCGTATCTACGGCGACCCTGTCCTGGGCAGTCGCGCAGAAGAAGTAAGCACGTTCGATCGCGGACTGCGCATTTTGGCCAACGGTATGCTCGAGACCATGGACGAAGCTGGGGGAGTAGGGCTGGCGGCCAATCAAGTGGGCATACTCAAACGGATTTTTGTCTATGACTGCTCGCATACCCAATCTGGCTTGCGTGGCGCGATTGTTAATCCCGTCTGGACGCCGTTGGGCGCGCAGCAGCAAATAGGCCCGGAAGGATGTCTTTCTATTCCCGGCATTAGCGCGCAAACCACCCGCTTCAACCGCGTCTTTGTCAGCGGTCAGGATATAGAGGGCCGCCCCTTATCCATGGTGGCCGCGGGGCTGATGGCTCGGTGCATCCAGCATGAAACAGACCATCTCGATGGAGTGCTTTTCCTGCAGCGCCTCGATGCCGTGGACCGAAAAGACGTTATGCGCGCCATCCGTGAATCCGAGTGGTTTAACGCCTCATAGCCCGCTTACTGTGGCGGCAGCGCTACGGCGTTGTAGCCTAGTAGTTTGAACGAGATTAATAGGAGAGTTTCCCCGCATGCGGATTATTTTTGCCGGTACCCCTGAGCCCGCTGTTGTGGCCTTGGAAAAGCTAATTGCCTCCTCGCATGAGGTGGTGGCGGTAATTACCCGCCCAGATGCTAGGAAGGGCCGCGGCCGTAGCCTTCACCCCAGCCCGGTGAAAGCAGTAGCCCAAGAACATGGCATCGAAGTGCTAACTCCTAGCAGCTTGCGTCCAGACACGGAGGACGGGCAGGCCCTGCGTGCCCGCCTGCGGGAGCTCGAACCCGAGGCAATTCCGGTGGTGGCTTATGGCAATCTGGTCACCAAGGACCTGCTGGAGCTGCCGCAGCATGGTTGGGTGAACCTGCATTTTTCCCTGCTCCCGGCATGGCGTGGCGCGGCACCGGTACAAGCTGCCATAGCTGCCGGTGATGAGATTACCGGCGCATCTACGTTCCGCATTGAAGAAGGCCTAGATACCGGTCCGGTGCTGGGCACCGTGACGGAGGAAATCCGCACCACCGATACTGCCGATGACCTGCTCACTCGCCTTGCCTATTCCGGCGGCGATCTGCTCGTCGCCACCATGGATGGCCTAGCGGCGGGTCAGTTGGAGGCACAACCGCAGCAGGGCGAGGCCACCTATGCCCCGAAAATCTCTACCGCACAAGCTCGCGTGGAGTGGTCCCAGCCTGCCTTTGCCATCGACCGGCATATTCGTGCGCACACCCCAGGTCCTGGCGCATGGACCATGTGGGACGAGGCCCGGGTAAAAGTGGGACCAGTAAGCCCCGTGGAGGCAGCAGCCGCGGTACCGGAGCACTTAGAGCCTGGGCAGCTCTACATTGCAAAGAACGCCGTTTTTGTTGGTACCGCAACGCAGCCGGTCCAGCTGGGTAAAATCCAGCCACCAGGCAAGAAAATGATGAATGCGGCCGACTGGGCCCGCGGACTAGGCAAGGATGCCGAGGTGAAGTTCCAATGAGTGGTGGTTTCCGTTCCCGTAGTAAATCTGGTGATAAGTCGCCGGAAGGCAAGCCGCAGGACCCCCGGAAATCCGGTGGAGCGAAAGGCCGTGGTGGCCGCCCGCACCAGCAGCAACATGGTGGACGTAACGGCCACCGCAGAGGTCGACAGGCTCATGCTTCTGGTCAGCGTTCCGGCAAGCGCCAGGAAGGCAGTCTGATTCAGGCTGCACTGACCGCTGGTGTGGACGCGCCGCGTGCGGTGGCTTTCGACGTCGTGCGTCGGGTGAGCGATGACGATGCCTTTGCCAACCTCATCTTGCCCACAGCACTGCGTAAGCAAAAGCTCACCGGGCGAGACGCCGCCTTTGCCACCGAGATCACCTACGGCACCCTCCGCACCCTCGGCGTAGTAGATGCCGTCATCGCAGAATGCTCCTCGCGCAGCCTCGAAGCCATTTCTCCAGCTGTGGTTGATGCCTTGCGCTTGGGCGCGTATCAGGTTCTCTATACCCGCGTGGAGGCCCATGCGGCGGTTGATACCACCGTGCGCTTGGTGGAAGCCAGCGGTGAGGTCAAGGCCAAGGGTTTTGCCAATGGCATTATGCGCACCATTACCCGCACGTCGGCCAAGGCGTGGCTGGACAAGCTTGCCCCGGAGGGAGAAATCGCCGGCATTGCCTTCAAACATGCCCATCCCACCTGGATCGCGGAATCGTTTAGTCGTGTGCTGGGGCTGGGCGAGCTAGAGGCCGCCCTGGCTGCGGACTCCGATAGGCCTGCGGTGCATCTGGTGGCCCGTCCCGGGGAAATCTCGGCCGAAGAATTAGCACTTGTGACCGGCAATGAGGAAGGGCGCTTTTCCCCCTACGCCGTGTATATGGAGTCCGGCGATCCCGGCCAATTGGAGCCGGTACGTCAGGGTTTGGCTGCAGTCCAAGATGAAGGCTCGCAGCTTATCGCCCGCGCGGTATGTGAAGCGCCGGTGGAGGGCGAAGACACTGGTCGGTGGCTGGATCTCTGCGCCGGTCCCGGCGGTAAAGCGGCCTTAATGGGTGCGCTTGCCCGCATCGACTCCGCGCACGTGGACGCGGTGGAGGTATCCCCGCACCGTGCGGCTCTGATTGAAAAAACGGTAAGTGATTTACCTGTGGACGTTCATGTGGCAGATGGACGCAATCCGGGCGTGGGTCAGGGGTTTGACCGAGTGCTTGTCGATGCCCCGTGTTCCGGACTCGGCGCACTCCGTCGCCGCCCCGAGGCGCGGTGGCGCAAGTCTGAGTCCGACATTGCCGAGCTTACTCAGCTGCAATTTGAGCTTTTATCCTCGGCCTTAAACCTGGTGCGCCCAGGCGGTGTGGTCATTTATTCCACGTGTTCGCCAGACTTGCGCGAGACTCGTGGCATCGTCGACCGCGCCGTACGCGAGCTCGGTGCCACAGAGCTAGACGCACATGGGCTCATTCCTGATATGGGCGATGTGGGGCACGAAAAATCCGTGCAAATGTGGCCACATCGGCACGGTACCGATGCTATGTTCTTTGCGGCTCTGCGCCGCGCTGCTGACTAATCGCGATAGACTAGTGGGCATGTCCGCACCGATTATTTCCCCTTCCATCTTGGCCGCTGATTTTTCTCGCTTGGGCGAGGAATTAGCGGCGATTGAAACCGCAGACTGGGTCCATGTGGACATTATGGACGGGCACTTCGTGCCCAACCTGTCCTTCGGCCCGGATATCACGGCAACGGTCCATCGGCTTACCAATAAACCATTGGATGTCCACCTCATGATCGAGGAACCCGAGCAATGGGTGGAGACCTATGCCAAGGCGGGTGCGCATACCATTATCTTCCACGTGGAGGCTGTCGCCGATGAGCAGGCGGCGGTGGATGTGGCGCAGAGCATTCGAGAACTAGGGGTGCGTGCTGCCTTTTCCATTAAGCCGGGTACGGCTATCGAACCGTGGCTGGATAAATTGCATCACTTTGATGAGGTGCTCGTGATGTCCGTGGAGCCTGGTTTTGGCGGGCAGAAATTCATGCCAGAGATGCTGGAAAAGGTCCGGGTGCTGCGCCAAAGCATTGATGAGCAGGGGCTCGACACCGTCATCGAGATTGATGGCGGAATTTCGCCAGACACCATCGCCCAAGCCGCCGCGGCTGGGTGCGATGCTTTTGTAGCTGGCTCGGCCGTATTCAAGGCAGAAGATCCCGCCGGGATCGTACATCAGCTGCGTGAATTGGCGGCTGGTGCCTAGTGGGCGCGGAGCTAGAGGAGAGTACCCTTTCCGCAGCGCTGTCTCGGGCAATGGCCGCGGGAGCTGAGGTGCGTGGAACCACGAGCCCCAACCCGCCAGTGGGCGCGGTCATCGTGTCCACTGCCGGTGACATCGTGGGCGTCGGTGCTACGCAGCCCGTGGGAGGCGCGCATGCCGAGGTCATGGCGTTGCGCGAGGCTGGCGATAGGGCGCGAGGAGCCACCGCCGTGGTCACCTTGGAGCCGTGTGCGCATACCGGTCGCACGGGTCCGTGCGCACAGGCGTTTATCGATGCCGGCGTGGCTCGCGTGTACTACCTTCATGCAGACCCCACTCCGCAGGCCGCCGGTGGAGCGCGCGTGTTGGCGGAGGCTGGGGTGGACGTCGCCAAGCTGGAAAAGCCCCCGCACGCCGATGATGCGCTCGTGCCTTGGCTCTTTGCCATGAAAGCACGCAGGCCGCACGTAACCTTAAAGTTCGCCCAGACGCTGGATGGCTTTACTGCCGCAGCGGATGGGTCAAGCCAGTGGATTACGGGCGAAGCGGCGCGCGATTGGGTGCATGCAGATAGGGCTCACCGCGACGCCATCATCGTCGGCACCGGCACTGCGCTTGCTGATAACCCGTCACTTACCGCGCGGTTTAGCGACGGCAGTTTGCGGGAACACCAGCCGCGCCGCGTGATTATTGGCAAGCGTGATTTGGAATCGGCCGGTGATGCGGCCAGCAACCTGCGCGAGTTGGGGTACGAGCACTACGACAGCATCGAGGAAGCGTTATACGAGCTCTACGCCAGCGGGGCACGCGACGTCCTTGTAGAAGGCGGCGCCGGACTCGCCAGTAGCTTCCTCAAGGCCGACTTGGTCGATGCTATCTCTGCCTATATTGCGCCCCTGTTGCTGGGGGAAGGCCGTGGCGTGCTCGCCCATCCCATGTCCCAGACTCTGGCGGGGGCCACCCGATTCCAGCGCGTGGGAATGAAGGCGCTGGGTGATGACGTTCTAATTGAATACGTGCGCTAGACGCGCGGATTAGCAGATAACGAGAAAGGCTGGATGTGTTTACTGGGCTAGTACAAGAGTTGGGCACCGTAGCCGGTATGGAACCGCACGCGGACGCCTTGCGCTTGAGCATTCGCGCCCCGCGCACCGTCGCGGAGGCTGCACTGGGGGATTCCATTGCTATCAACGGCGTATGCCTCACCGTGGCGGATTTATCTGGAGATATATTTTGCGCAGATGTGATGCAGGAGTCCCTCGACCGGACAGCTCTGGGCCGCCTAGCTGAGGGCGATTCGGTCAATGTGGAACCGGCATTGCTGCCTACCACCCGGCTAGGCGGTCACATCATGCAAGGACACGTGGATGGCACCGCGACGCTGCAGAGCCGGACTACCTCCGAGAACTGGGATATCCTCCGGTTTAGCTTGCCCACCGAGCTTGCCCGGTACGTCGTAGAAAAAGGCTCAATTGCCGTTAGCGGCACCTCGCTGACTGTTAGCGCCGTGGGGCCGGACTGGTTCGAAGTATCCCTTATCCCCACCACTTTGCGGGACACTATTCACGGTGCATTGCCAGTTGGAGGAGAAGTCAACCTCGAGGTGGATGTGCTGGCCAAGTACGTAGAAAAGATGCTTCACCCCGAAGCGCTAACCCCTGAGGGCAAGGACTAGACTGCTACCTTATGAGCGCGAGTGATAATTGTATCCGTCTTGATTCCATTGAGCAGGCCATAGCGGATATCGCCGCTGGTAAGCCGGTAGTTGTTATCGATGACGAGGATCGCGAAAATGAAGGCGACCTGATTTTCGCCGCTGAGCTAGCCACCCCGGAACTGGTGGCCTTTATGGTGCGCTACTCTTCTGGATATATCTGCGCACCATTGTTGCCAGAAGATTGTAACCGCCTGAATCTACCGCCGATGTTGGCGGTCAACGAGGATGTGCGCGGCACCGCTTATACGGTGACGGTGGACGCAGCTACGGGTAGTACCGGTATTTCTGCGACCTCGCGGGCAGCAACTATTCGCCGGCTAGCAAACCCTGATACCACGCCGGGCGAATTCACCCGCCCGGGTCACGTGGTGCCGTTGTGCGCGCGCCCTGGTGGTGTTCTAGAGCGTGATGGCCATACGGAGGCTTCCATTGACCTTGCCCGATTGGCGGGCCTGCGCCCAGCCGGTGTGCTGTGTGAGATCGTTTCTGAGGATGACCCCACGGACATGGCACGGTCGCCAGAGCTGCGCCGCTTCGCAGATAAGCACGGCCTGTCCATGATCTCTATTGCACAGCTCATCGAGTGGCGCCGCCATAATGAGAACCAGGTCATTCGCCAGGTAAGCACCCAGCTTCCCACCGAGTATGGTCATTTCACCGCCATTGGCTATCGCCATGAAATAGATGGACAGGAGCATGTCGCGTTGGTGGCAGGCGATCCCGCCGAACTGCGCGGCGCGCGTGAGGTCATGGTGCGAGTCCATTCGGAATGCCTGACCGGTGATGCCTTCGGCTCGCGGCGCTGCGATTGCGGTCCGCAACTACATGAGTCCATGCGCCGTATCAGTCAGGAAGGCAACGGCGTGGTTATCTACTTGCGCGGTCAGGAAGGCCGTGGCATTGGTCTGTTGCATAAGTTGGAGGCATACCGGCTGCAGGATTCTGGCATGGACACCGTCGATGCCAACCTAGAACAGGGCCTGCCCGAAGACGCACGCGAGTATTCCGTAGCCGGCCAGATCCTGCGTGATCTTGGCATAGAGTCCGCGAACCTGCTGACTAATAACCCACATAAGGGCGAAGGCCTGAGCGGTTTTGGTGTGGATGCAGGTCATCACACCCCGCTAGCAACCCCGGCGCATGCGGATAATATTGAATATCTGCGTACGAAGCGCGACCGCATGGGCCACGATCTTCCGCAGGTTGCCCAGTGGGATGAGGCGCATAAGTAGATCTTTAGTAGCTCTGTGGAGATCACGCGAAAGGAAAGAAATGAGTAAAGAAGGCCTACCCGAAATTGCCCAGGTAGATGGCAGTGGACTGCGCGTTGCCGTGGTGACTGCGACATGGAACGCGGAGATCTGCGATCAGCTCCACGCCCAAGCGGTAGAGACCGCTACGGAAAATGGCGCCGAGGTTGCCGAGTACCGCGTAGTTGGCGCCTTGGAACTTGGCGTTGTTGTCCAGGCGGCCGCCCGCGCATACGATGCGGTGGTGGCATTGGGCTGCGTTATCCGTGGGGGAACGCCGCATTTTGACTACGTCTGTGACTCGGTTACCCAGGCGCTTACCCGCATCGCGCTCGATGAATCCACCCCGGTAGCGAACGGCGTCCTTACCGTCAATGACCAGCAGCAGGCCATTGATCGCGCCGGCTTTGCAGACTCGGCAGAAAACAAGGGCGCCGAGGCAATGATGGCGGCTTTAGATACCGCCCTGCAGTTGCGTAGACTAAACGCAGCAGATAAGTAACTTTTAGCAATGCGTCAGCGCCCCACGCTAGATCACCACGATGGACTGTGGGGTGTTCCAGAGGAGTATGCACATGAACGAGGCGCAGGCCCCAAAGAATCCGCAGCGAAGCCGGCAGCTTAGCGACGCCGAAGTATTGGCCTATACCAGTGCCGATCCCTTTGCCCAGACAACGTCTAAGCCGTGGGAGTTTAAGGCGACCTCGCCCTTTTTGCGTAAGGTGGCAATCGGCTGGGTGATCCTCGTTATGGCTATCCATATCTTCATGGGAATCACCTTGGATGTGTCTTTTACCGGCGCGCATGTCACCACCATTGATAAATTCGCCTTTCCCGGCGTGGGCCTCCTTATTTCCATTTTGTCTTGGGTTGCCCTTAACCGGCCGCGCCTGCGCGCCAATGAGGATGGGGTAGAGGTCCGCAATATTGTGGGTACCCGCTTTTATCCCTGGCAGGTGGTCTATGGGCTGTCCTTCCCCGTGGGCCAACGTATGGCGCGTCTTGAGCTTCCCGAGTTCGAGTTCGTTCCCGTCTGGGCTTTGCAGTCTGGTGACAAAGACACCGTCATCGACAACGTTCGCCGCTTCCGCGACGTGGAAGCTAAGTACATGCCACAGGATTAACAATTGGCTGACCCCACTACCTACCGCCCGGCTCCGGGAACCATTCCCACTGACCCGGGCGTCTATAAGTTCCGCGATGAAAACCGCCGCGTAATCTACGTGGGCAAAGCCAAGAATCTGCGCGCGAGACTATCGAACTATTTTCAGGACATTACTCAGCTGCACCCGCGCACACGCCAAATGGTGCTCACGGCCAATTCCGTGGAATGGACGGTAGTGGCCAGCGAGGTAGAAGCCTTGCAGTTGGAGTACACGTGGATCAAGCGCTTTGATCCCCACTTCAACGTCATGTACCGCGACGATAAAACCTATCCTATGCTCGCGGTTTCGGTCGGAGAAACAGTTCCTCGCGCCTTTTTCTACCGCGGCCCTCGCCGCAAAGGCGTGCGCTACTTCGGCCCGTATTCCCATGCTTGGGCCGTGCGTGAAAGCCTAGACCTGCTCACCCGCGTCTTTCCCATGCGCACCTGTTCCAAGGGCGTTTATAACAGGCACGAGCGCCTTGGGCGACCGTGTCTATTGGGCTATATCGGCAAATGCGATGCGCCCTGCATCGGCCGGGTAAGCAAGGAAGAACACCGGGATACCGTCAATGAACTCGTTTCATTCATGAATGGAAACACCGGTGCAGTCCGCCGCAAACTCACCCATGACATGGAGCAGGCCGCCGAGAATCTAGAGTTCGAACGCGCCGCACGCCTGCGCGATGACTTGGGCGCTATTGACAAGCTCATGGAGCAACAGGCCGTGGTCTTCACCGACGGTACAGATGCCGATCTCATTGCTTTTAACTCGGATGAACTCGAAGCAGCGGTACAGATTTTCCATGTGCGTGACGGACGCATTCGCGGGCAGCGCGGGTGGGTAGTAGAACGCGCCGGTGACCAAGCTAGCTCTGAGCCCTTGGAAGAAGGCCAGCCTGATCCCGCGCTGCCGGCATTGGTACAAAATTTCCTCATCCAGTTTTATTCGGATGCAGTGGAGCGCGAGAAGCAGGAGGCGCGCGAGGACGCCGCGCTTGCTGCGGACGTAAAACGGCGCGGGGTGGACCAGGAATCGCACATGAAGTCCCGCCGTGTCCAAGTCATCCCACGCCAAATTTTGGTGCAGGCCCTGCCGGATGAACCCGATCAGGTCGTCGCCCTCTTAGAGGAACTGCGCGGTGCCCAGGTGGACCTGCGCGTTCCCCAGCGCGGCGATAAAAAACAGCTCATGGCCACGGTGGAGAAAAACGCCAAGGAGCAGTTGCGCCAGCACAAGCTCAAGCGGGTGGGAGACCTCACCGCCCGGTCGGCGGCTTTGCAAGATATTCAAGAGGCTTTGGGCATGGAGCAAGCCCCATTGCGCATCGAATGTACCGATATCTCCCATATTCAGGGCACAGATGTGGTTGCTTCTTTGGTGGTTTTTGAAGATGGCTTGCCCAAAAAGTCGGACTATAGGCGCTACCGCATTAAAGAGGCAGCGGGCGATGGCCGCTCTGATGACGTCGGATCTATCGCAGAAGTCACTCGCCGTCGGTTTAAGCGTTATAAGGAAGACAAGCTGGCCCAACCGGATGAGGAAGTAGAAGAGTCTTCTTTCGCGGAAGAAAAAGTGGCGGAAGAATCTGCCGAGGCAGGCCGACGCTTTGCGTATCCACCGCAGCTTTTCATTGTGGATGGCGGCGCACCCCAGGTTGCCGCAGCTCAAGAGGTATTCGATGAGTTGGGCATTGTGGATGTGACCTTGGTGGGCCTGGCCAAGCGCCTCGAGGAAATTTGGGTTCCCGGTGATGATGAGCCGGTCATTTTGCCGCGAAACTCGCAAGCTCTTTTTCTCCTGCAGCAAATTCGCGATGAAGCGCACCGCTTTGCCATCACTTATCATCGGCAACAGCGCTCTAAGCGAATGCGCTCTTCAGTACTCGACTCCGTTCCGGGCCTAGGTCCGCAGCGGCGCACCGATCTGGTGAAGTATTTTGGCTCGGTGAAAAAGCTCAAGGCCGCCACGGTGGAAGAGATCTGTGAGGTAGATGGCTTTGGGCCAAAGCTAGCCCAGACCGTGTACGAGAATTTGCACGATTCTACGGGTAAATAAGGGGCATTCTCCTAGGAGCGGCGAATCTTAAAGCGCTAGACTGAGGGGCATGACGCATTTCGAAACTCCACCCATTTTGATAACCGGCATGTCCGGCGGCGGGTTGAGTTCCGCTGCCAAAGTATTTGAGGATAAGGGCTACTATGTGGCCCATAATATTCCGCCTCGCGCCATTGTGGATCTGCTTAAGCTGTGCAACCAGGAAGAAACTCCGGTGGGCAAGGTTGCTGCCGTAACGGATGTGCGCTCGCGCATGTTTCCAGGGTCTCTGCTAGAGATT
Organism: Corynebacterium sp. LaCa_205; assembly: GCF_057458085.1. Classification (NCBI taxonomy): domain Bacteria; kingdom Bacillati; phylum Actinomycetota; class Actinomycetes; order Mycobacteriales; family Corynebacteriaceae; genus Corynebacterium; species Corynebacterium sp. LaCa_205. The sequence goes on along the minus strand of NZ_CP190931.1, from coordinate 1,298,706 downwards.
ATGGAAGAGCTCACAGAATTGCATATGAAGCCCACTGTGCTCTTTTTGGATGCGCGTGATGATGTGCTCATTCGTCGTTTTGATTCAGTACGGCGCACCCACCCATTGCAGGAGGGCGACACCCTCAAGGTAGGCATTCAACGCGAGCGTCAAGCAGTAGCAGACGTGCGAGCTCATGCAGACATCATTATTGACACCACCAACCTATCCATTCATGATCTCCGGCGTGCTATTGAGGCGGCGTTTGGTGAGATGCAAAATGAAAAGCAGCATGTGACCGTTGAATCCTTTGGTTTTAAAAATGGTTCACCCCGCGATGCAGACTTGGTGGTTGATGTGCGTTTCCTACCCAATCCCTATTGGGTACCAGAGCTGCGTAGATACCGTGGCACGGATGAGCCGGTTGCTCAGTATGTGCTCTCACAGCCAGCGGCACAGGAATTCGTGGATAATTTCATAAGGATGTTTTCCACCATGCTGGATGGTTACCGGCACGAAGGGAAGAATTTCATAACTTTAGGCGTGGGCTGTACGGGTGGCCATCACCGCTCCGTTGCCGTAGCAGAGGCTATTGCGGCACGGTTGCGGGACAATGACATTTTGGACGTCAGCACCTTGCACAGGGATATTGCTCGAGGCTAGAGCGCAGGAGTTTTAACGCTTTTATGACCAATCCTTCACACATGGTCTGCCTAGGAGGCGGCCATGGACTTTATCAGACTCTTTTGTCCGCCCGATTGAGCGGAGCAGGCGACATTTCCGCCATTGTTACTGTTGCAGATGATGGTGGCTCCTCCGGCCGATTGCGCCGCGAGCTAGAAATAATCCCGCCTGGAGATCTGCGCATGGCGCTAGCTGCGTTGGCTAATAGTGATCCGGTGGGTGACCTCTGGGCGCGTACCTTGCAGCACCGTTTTAGAGGCACCGGTGCAATGGCGGGGCATGCGGTGGGCAATCTAATGATTGCAGGGTTGACCGAGGTGCTCGGTGATTACCAGGCCGCGTTAGATACCATCGCAGAGCTTACTAATTCCCAGGGCCGGGTATTCCCTGTGGTCAACCAAGCCTTAGAGATTGAGGCGGAAGTAGCCGGGCTTGACGACGACCCCCGTTTCATGCGCCAAGTCCGGGGGCAGGTCGCGGTTGCCTCCACACCGGGGCAAGTCCGGCGTGTGCGCATCGTGCCGGAAAACCCCAAAGCAAATCCGGATGTCCTCGATGCCATTGAGCGCGCGGACCTAATTACTATTGGCCCGGGTTCTTGGTTTAGTTCGGTATTGCCACATACTCTCGTGCCTGAGGTCGTGGAAGCCATTTCTGCGTCTGATGCGCTGCGCGTAGTTGTTTTAAACCTTTCCGCCGAGCCGGGCGAAACGCATGGTTTTTCCGCAGAGCGCCATTTGCATGTGCTTTCTCAGCACGCTCCGGATTTGCGCATTGATCGCATTCTGGTGGACGGGGCGGCTTTGCCTACTGATAGTGAGCGCGTGTATATCCAGCGCGCCGCCCAGTCCCTTGGTGCCCGTGCCACGTTCGCGGATGTGAGCGAAGTTGATGACAATGGCCGGAGCATCAATAAACACGATCCGGAGAAGCTGTCTGCGGCACTCCTCGACCTATATTCGGACTATCGCAACACTGGCGATCCCAACCGGAGCTGATACATCTCGGCAAAGTCCTATCGCTCGGGTCGTTCGGGTTCGGCCGACTGCGCGGTGCCTGAGCGCGCGCGGTATGATGGCAGAAATCCTTTCACCGCACCGGGCCTTGCTTAACGGCTCTGGCCTGTGTGTATATCTTGTGACTGTGAGAAAAGAAATGGGGCGAACTAGGTGACCACACCATTGACCGACCAGGTCAAAGAAGAATTGACGGCTGTCGTTGTGCCACGCCAGTCCGCTCGCGCTGCCGAACTAGCCGCGATGCTGCGATTCGCCGGCGAGCTAGATATTTCCGGCGACAACATGGCCTATGAGTTGGAATTAGAAAGCCACGCTATTGCGCGGCGCGTGATCGCTGCACTCGATGAGCTTTATGGGATTTCCGCTGATAGTCACGTAGCGGGCCCAGCAGGAACCACGAAGAAATCCCGAGTTACGGTGCGCATTTCCACCGGGGCGAAGGAACTTACGCGCCGTCTCGGCCTTATTACCCGCTCCGGCCATGCGGTAGTGGGGCTTCCTCCGCAGGTTATTTCCGGCACCGTCGCTGATAGCGAAGCAGCGTGGCGCGGAGCCTTCCTAGCCCATGGCAGCCTCACGGAGCCGGGTCGTTCTTCTGCGCTTGAAGTTACGTGCCCGTGCCAGGAGGCGGCATTGGCCCTAGTGGGTTGCGCCCGCCGCTTGGGCATTTCTGCCAAAACTAAGGAGACCCGCGGGGAAGACCGCGTCGTTGTCCGCGATGGCGATGCCATTGGGGCACTGTTGACCCGTATGGGCGCGCAAGAAACGCGATTAAGCTGGGAAAAGAAGCGCGTCAAGCGAGAGGCGCACGATACGTCCCGGCGCTTGGACAATTTCGATGATGCAAATCTCCGTCGCTCGGCTCGTGCTGCAGTCACCGCGGCGGCCCGCGTTGACCGAGCGATGGAGATCCTTGGTGATGACGTCCCCGAGCACCTTGCTGATGCAGGACGCCTGCGCGTGCAGCACCGTGAGGCCTCGCTGGAAGAATTGGGCCGCTTGGCTGAGCCTCCCATGACTAAAGATGCGGTAGCCGGGCGTATTCGCCGCTTGCTTTCTATGGCCGATAAGCGAGCGGAAGAGCTTGATATCCCCGATACTAACCAAGCGATCACCGACGACCTCTTCAAAGAGTCCTAAACGCCGCAATCACCGGCACATACACAACTCCCCGCAGCGCGGATACCTGAGCGGTAGCCGTCACTGTGGGGAGTTTTCTCTGTGATAGCTAGCTGGTGGGGAAACCAGCTAGCCAGGGAGAGCTAGATGCCTAGGGAACGAGGAATCCTAGGGCGTTGGTCATCAAGAATACGATGATGCACACAACGGCCAAGAAGACCACGGAGTAGCCCACTACGTTTTTCAGGATGACAGACTCCTTGCCTTCCATCTTTACAGCGGTGGCCGCAATAGCGAGGGACTGCGGGGAGATCATCTTGCCCACAACGCCGCCTGCGGTATTAGCGGCCAGCATGAGGTCCGGGTTCACGCTGATACGCTCGGCCGCTGCTACCTGCAGGTTGGCGAAGAGGGCATTGGCGGAGGTATCGGAGCCGGTGACCGCTGTACCAATCCAGCCCAGTACCGGAGCGAAGAGTGCGAAGATGCCGCCCGCAGAAGAGACGAACTCACCAATAGCAATCGTTTGGCCGGAGTAGTTCATCGTATAAGCCAATGCCAGCACCAGAATGATGGTGAGGGCCGAGAACTTCATGCGGCTGGCGACGTCCCCAAAAGCGCTGACCGGCTGCCCGAAGCTGAGACTGTAGCGGCCATTTTCATTAAAGAAGTGGTAGACAACCGCAACGATAATGCCCGAGAGCAGCAGGAGCGTACCTGGGTTACCAAAGACATTGAAGCTGAAGCTAGTGTCCATAAGGTTGCCGTCGGCGTCGATAATCGCGTCATCCAGCAAAGGCCAAGCAAAGTGGAGCTTGAGGAAACCAAAGATGGCTGGGGCCGCAGTAGCAACAGCAAAAACAATAGTTACTACAGCGTAGGGAAGTAGCGCCATCCAAATGCGGCGACCATTCAGGTCAGTGGTCGACTCAGCGGCGGGCAGCTCGAGGCGCTCGCGCAGCTCCTTAACACCCTTAGGCTTCCACACTCGGAGGAAGGCAAAGGCACAGCCCAGGGAAACGATGCAGGCGATAACATTGGTGAGCTGGTAAGCAAAGAACGTTGCGGCCAGCCACTGTGCCAAGGCAAAGGAAACGCCAATCACTGCGGCTGCCGGCGCAGTTTCCTTGACGCCGCGGACACCGTCCAAAATAAAGGCGATCAAGAAAGGCACGACGGCGGCGATGATGAGCACCTGCAAAGAGATAAGTGCGGCAATATCATGGGTTTGTTCAGCGCTGCGTCCAGCGACCTCGCCAGCGGTGGTCACTGGGATGCCCACCGCGCCGAAAGCAACCGGGGCCGTATTAGCAATGAGCACTACGATTGCTGCGCGTAGGGGCTTTACACCGAGTGCCATAATCATGGTCGCGGTAATGGCTACGGGTGCGCCGAAGCCGGCGAGGGCCTCTAGCAAGCCGCCAAAGCAAAAGGCGATAAGAATTGCTTGGATGCGAATATCGCCATCGCCTAGAAGGTCGAAGGTTTTACGAAGGTCCTCGAAGCGTTCTGAAGCGACGGTGATTTCATAAAACCAGATTGCGGTAATGATTACCCAGACAATGGGAAGTAGTCCGAAAAGGCCGCCGCGCACGGCGGAGGAAAAGGCCATATCTACCGGCATAGAAAAGCCGACGATGGCGATAAGAAGGGATACTGCGAGGGCGACGGCGCCAGAAGTGTGTGCGCGCGCTTTGACGCCGAGCAGCATGATAAAGAATGCGATGAGAGGGAGAATCGCCACCAGGGCGGTAAGCCCGAGGCTGTCACCCACAGCAGAGGTATTAATTTCGAACAAGAGACGTCCTTGGGTTCTACGGTGGTCCTGCCCGTTGAAGAATAACGAGCACCTGAAGCATTCTCACGGTGACCAACGATTGCGCTGGAACAGATGTAGTGGACTGAAACGCGAATGTGAGCCAGTGAGTATTGAAAGCATATCGTGTGATGGTCGAGGCGAAAACAATTCGGTCGACTTGATTGCCATCAGGACTGAGGCTCGGAAATGTCCGACCGGACAGAGGCGGGCGTAACCCTGGAAGCTATACAGTGATATATTTCACGTTAACAGCGTCAAGGCCACATAAACCCACGCGTTCGGGCGTATCCAGCGGGTTTATGGCGGAGAAATAAAAAGGATCGGCAAAGTGTACGCTCTTTTGGATAATCTGTCATCCGATAGTTCTCAAGGCTGCTAGGGCACTGCACTGTTAAAAAACGCTCGGTAGTATCGGCACTGTAAGGGAAAACGCTCGGGCGCTTCTCAAGCACCGAATATATCGAAGGGCCCGCGCACATACCCATACGCACATTTACTCGACTCTTTGAGGAGAAATACAGTGACTATCCGCGTAGGTATCAATGGCTTTGGCCGTATCGGCCGCAACTTTTTCCGTGCAGTCGCTCAGGGCGACAACAACCTCGAAGTTGTTGCAGTAAACGACCTGACCGATAACGGTACGTTGGCTAACCTGCTCAAGTACGACTCCGTACTGGGCCGCTTCGATGGCGAGATTACCCATGATGATGAATCCATTACGGTTAATGGTCACCGCATCGTGGTCACCGCGGAGAAGGACCCGAAGCAGCTCAAGTGGGGCGAATACGACGTAGACCTCGTGATCGAGTCCACCGGCCGTTTCACCAATGGCAATGACGCCAAGGCTCACCTCGAGGCTGGTGCTAAGAAGGTCATCATCTCTGCTCCGGGCAAGGAAGTAGACGCAACCTTCGTCTATGGCGTTAACTCTGACACCTACGATCCGGCAAACCACAATGTTATTTCCGCAGCATCCTGCACCACCAACTGCCTGGCGCCGATGGCAAAGGTCCTCAATGACAAGTTCGGCATCGAAAAGGGCTTGATGACCACCGTCCACGCCTACACCGGCGACCAGCGCATCCAAGACGCACCGCACAAGGATCCGCGCCGCGCCCGCGCCGCTGCTGTAAATATGGTGCCTACCTCCACCGGCGCAGCTAAGGCTGTCTCCCTGGTACTGCCTGAGCTGGAAGGCAAGCTGGATGGCTACGCCATGCGTGTTCCAGTTATCACCGGCTCTGCTACCGACCTGACGTTTACCGCTTCCCGCGACGTAACCGTTGAAGAGATTAACGCCGCCCTGAAGGAAGCTGCTGAAGGCGAGCTCAAGGACACCCTCGCTTATACCGAGGACCCGCTGGTTTCCACCGATATCGTAACCTCCCCGCACGGCTGCATTTTTGACTCCGGCATGACCAAGGTCTCCAACGGCAACCTCGTTAAGGTTCTGGGCTGGTACGACAATGAGTGGGGATACACCTCCCAGCTTGTACGTATGACTTGCCTGGTGGCAGACAAGCTCTAAACTTAGAGCTTTAATAGAGCTTTAATAATGAGAGTCCGGCCCCGATGCAAGCCTAAACGGCATTGTGTCGCGGTCGGTATTCTTATATCTACAGCCTTGTGAACAATCCGAATTTAAGAAGGAGAAAATAATGGCTTTCCAGACTCTGGATGATCTTCTCAAGGAAGGCGTCGAATCTCGTCACGTCCTTGTTCGTTCTGATTTCAATGTTCCCCTTGATGAAGAAGGAAACATTACTGACCCGGGTCGCATTAACGCTTCTCTTCCCACCATCAAGGCTTTGGTGGAAGGCGGCGCTAAGGTCATTCTGTCCGCGCACCTTGGCCGCCCCAAGGGAGAGGTAAACGCTAAGTACTCCTTGGCCCCAGTCGCTGAAGCTCTGTCCGAGGCTCTTGGCCAGTACGTTGCCTTGGCCGGCGATGTCACCGGCGAGGACGCTCATGAGCGTGCGAACGGGCTCAACGATGGCGATGTCATGTTGGTGGAAAATGTCCGCTTCGACTCTCGCGAGACCTCCAAGGATGAAGCGGAGCGCGGCGCATTTGCTGATGAGCTCGTTGCTTTGGCAGCCGATAATGGCGCTTTCGTCTCCGATGGCTTTGGCGTTGTCCACCGTGCCCAGGCATCTGTGTATGACGTCGCAAAGCGCCTGCCGGCTTACGCAGGCAAGCTCGTAGAAAAGGAACTCTCCGTCCTTTCCACCGTGGCCCAGAAGCCGGAGCACCCATACGTAGTAGTACTTGGCGGCGCCAAGGTCTCGGATAAGCTCGGCGTAATTGAGGCGTTAGCAGATAAGGCAGACAAGGTCATTATCGGTGGCGGCATGTGCTACACCCTTCTGGCCGCCAAGGGCTACAACGTCCAGGAGTCCCTCCTGCAAGAAGACCAGATTGATAACTGCAAGGAGCTGCTCGAACGCTTCGGTGACAAGCTGGTCCTTCCTGTGGATCTCATTGCCGCAAGCAAGTTCGCAGCGGATGCGGAACACCAGGTTGTCGAGCTCGACGGCATCCCAGAGGGCTGGATGTCCCTAGACATCGGGCCAAAGTCTGTGGAGCACTTCGCAGAGGTGCTTGCTTCTTCCAAGACCGTCTTCTGGAACGGTCCGATGGGTGTCTTCGAAATGGAGGCCTTCTCCAAGGGTACTGCGGGCGTCGCGCAGGCTATTATCGACGCCACCGAAAACAACGGCTCCTTCTCGGTTGTCGGTGGCGGCGATTCCGCGGCCTCCGTGCGCATGCTCGGCCTGGACGAGGATGGCTTTAGCCACATCTCCACCGGTGGCGGCGCCTCCCTTGAGTACCTAGAGGGCAAGGAGCTTCCGGGCGTCTCCGTCCTTGAAGCCTAAAATCTGCTGAGTCACTTGCTAAAAGAGAGGAAAAATCATGGCACGTACGCCACTTATCGCAGGTAACTGGAAGATGAACCTCGACCACGTCGAGGCTATCGGTTCCGTTCAAAAGTTTGCGTTCTCCCTGCCTAAGGACTACTACGAAAAGGTCGACGTGGCCTATATGGTCCCGTTTACCGATATTCGCACCATCCAGACGCTGGTAGAAGGCGACAAGTTGCAGATCACCTACGGCGCGCAGGACATCTCTAAGCATGAGTCTGGCGCCTTCACCGGCGAGGTATCTGGTCAAATGCTAGCCAAGCTCGGCTGCAGCTGGGTAGTCGTGGGACACTCGGAGCGCCGTCAGTATCATGGCGAGACCGATAAGCTCGTCGCAGAAAAGGCCGCCGCAGCCTTGGATAATGACATTAGCCCCATCGTGTGCGTAGGCGAGCCACTGGCCGTTCGCGAGGCCGGTACTCACGTGGACTACGTGGTTAACCAGACCCGTAATTCTTTGGCTGGCCTTAGCGCTGAGCAGCTTGCCAAGACCGTCATTGCTTATGAGCCGGTCTGGGCCATTGGTACCGGCAAGGTAGCCTCCGCAGACGACGCACAAGAGGTTTGTGCCGCCATCCGCGAGCTCGTGAAAGAGCTCGCCGGTGACGAGGTAGCGGAAGGCATTCGTATTCTCTACGGCGGTTCCGTCAAGGTTGATTCCGTTGCGGAGATCGTCAGCAAGCCAGACGTAGACGGCGGCCTCATCGGTGGCGCCTCCCTGGTGGGCGAAGAGTTTGCCAAGTTGGCTGCCAACGCAGCTAATGCCCTGAACTAACAGGAGATATCACCTGTCACAGGTTCGCGTTCGGCGCGGGTTGGAATGGTTCCGGCCCGCGCCATCGTGTACAGTGGGCCGGTGTGACTGCTTTGCTGGACGCAAAGCCTAAAAGTACGATTCCGCGCTAGTGGGTGGCAAGAGTCAACCACAAGGCGCATGTTAGAAATAAGGATTATCCTCATGGTCTTGGCACTGGAAATCATCTTGGTCATCGCAGCTATTTTGATGTCCATCTTCGTGCTGCTGCACAAAGGTAAAGGCGGCGGCCTGTCCAGCCTCTTCGGCGGTGGCGTGCAGTCGAACCTTTCCGGCTCGACCGTCGTGGAAAAGAACTTGGATCGCTACACCGTGGTGATGGTTATCATCTGGCTGGCCTGCATTGTGGGCCTAAACCTGATCCAAGCCTTCGCTTAAGCGAAAAGCCAGGATAGCGAAAGCGCCGGCACTAGCTTCCTACCACTAATTTTCCTAGGGGATCTGAAAGTGGGGAAGCGGTGCCGGCGCTTTTCGATTGGCGTCAGGCGCTAAAAGCAATGTGCCCGAACGCACACTGCGGATTGCCTGCTTATATCTCGGAAGCAGCGTCATCGGCAAGGAAGAGAACGGTTTCCTTCCTACCGTGTACGCCGGCTGCCGGCCATTCCTCGGCCGCAGCGCCCTCTACCACGTGCTTGGCCGCTTCCGACTTGGCTTCGCCGGCCACAAGGAGCCAAATGCGATCGGATTTATTGACCGCCGGAAGGGTGAGGGTAATGCGCTCGCTGGGCGGCTTTGGGGAATCGTGGACGGGAACAGCTAGTTCTTCTTGCTCCCGAATAGCGGAGGAATGCGGGAACAAGGAATTAATATGGCCCTCCTCACCCATGCCTAGTAGGTGTAGGTCGAAACCATGAGGGGCAAATTCCTTCAACTCTGGTTCGTATGCGCTTGCCGCTGCTTCCATAGACACCGCGCCCAGATCAAAACCGTGAATATTTTGGTTTGGGATATCTACGTGGTTGAGCAACGCATTGCGCGCCTGGCCCTCATTAGAATCTGCGTCGGAAACGGGTACATTGCGTTCGTCGCCGAAGAAAACGTGAACACGCGACCAATCGATGCGCTGAGCAGGAAAATTTTCACCTTGCTGCTGTGCGGCGAAATCCAAACGGGCCAACTCGTGGAGAACGCCAATTCCGGCTCCGCCGCCAGTGAGGACAACACGCGCGACACCATCGTCGTGGAGGCCGCCACCCGATGCTTGGATACGCGCTACGGTATCCACGAATTTCAGTGCGGCCTGGGAGATAAGGTCATCCACATCGCTCACGCGGTGAAGAGTTACCATTACGTATCGCTATCCTTTACAAAGATTCAGATTAAAGCCGTTTACTGATTACTGTAGTCTACCTGGGCTAGTGCACGGAGCGCTTGTGCATAGGTTTTATCGGCATCCAAATGGCGCAGTTCTTCAGAAAGCACCTCAGCTTGTGAGCGCTTATTGAGGCTCACCAAGGATTCCGGCGAACCCGGAACACACACACGCACCGTGCGCTCGTCAATGACATCGACGTCTACGTGGGTTGTCTCCCGATTGAACCGCAAATGAGTCACTGGGAAGTGGTCCTCCTCGGAGTCGGCCACTGTGCGATGTACGGGAACTGCCAGGCGGTCGAGCAACCATCCAGCGGCGAAATCCGGGGCTGGGTGGCCGGCCGGACCTGCTACCTCTACCGACTTCACCGGCTCGTGGGGATGACGGTCCAAGGCGGAGGCAACGACACCGCGCCACAAGGTGATGGCAGCCCAAGACATATCGGAATCACCCGGCGTGTACCCGGCAGATAGGGTGCGAAGATCTTCGCCGGTCACGCGTCCGTCAAAGGCAACGTTAGTTATGCGGCGCTGCGCCAACTTTCCCACCGAGCTGGAGGCAGGGTCCGGTGGGCACAGAGTAGGCCACCAAGCGACCAGCGGGGTATCAGGTAGTAGCAGCGGCGTGACTACTGCTTCGTCTTGGTTTGCCAAAGCACCGTGCAACTTCATGATGACCATCTCGGAGGCACCTGCTTCGCCGCCCACGCGTAGCTGCGCATCAAGGTGGGTTTCGACCTGCGGGTCTCCCGTTACTACGACCAACACACGTGACGGGTGCTCGTGGGAGGCATCGCGCACGGAAGCGAGAATGCTTTCAAGGTCATCATCCTCACGGGCCGCCACGATTAGAGTGAGCACTCGGCCGGTAGTCAGGGTGTAATGTTCTTGCGCCTCTACTAACTTCTTGGAGATTTCACGCGTAGTGGTATTGGGCAATGGAATAATCATTGTCTGCGTCCCTCCTATGGGCGGCGCCAGGAGTGACCCCGGCGACGCAGTATTTTATCGGCGGATTCTGGTCCCCAGGTGCCAGCGCGGTACTCCTCGGGCTGTCCTGCTTCGGCCCAGTAGTCGATGATGGGGTCCAAAATCGACCAGGAAAGTTCTACCTCTTCATTGGTGGGGAATAGCGAAGACTCGTCCAAGAGGGCATCCAAGATCAATCGCTCATAGGCCTCCGGGGATTCCTCGGTAAAGGCCTCAGCGTAGGCAAAGTCCATATTGACGTCGCGCACCTCCATAGTGGAGCCGGGCACCTTGGAACCAAAGCGCATGGTGACACCCTCATCCGGCTGCACGCGGATAACGACCGCGTTTCTGCCCAGCGCATCGGTTTGACCATCGACGAATGGCTGGTTAGGAGCCGCCTTGAAAACTAGCGCAATCTCGGTCACTCTGCGGCCCAAGCGCTTGCCCGTCCGCAGGTAGAAAGGTACTCCTCCCCAGCGGCGGGAGTTGACTTCCAAGGTACAGGCAGCGTAGGTCTCCGTTGTGGATTCCGGATCGAAGCCTTCTTCCTCGCGCAACCCCTTGACAAACTCGGAGCCTTGCCACCCCGCGGAATATTGGCCGCGAGCAGTGGTCTTATTCAGAGGGTGAACGGCATGGGTAGCGCGCAAGACCTTTACCTTTTCAGCCCGCAATTCTTCCGGCTCGAAGGACGACGGTTCTTCCATCGCGACGAGGGCCAAGAGCTGCAAAAGATGGTTTTGGATGACGTCTCGAGCTGCGCCGATGCCATCATAGTAGCCAGCGCGACCGCCTAGGCCGATGTCTTCAGCCATGGTGATTTGGACGTGATCGATATAGTGGGCATTCCACATAGGCTCAAAAATCTGATTTGCAAAGCGCAAAGCCAAGATATTTTGTACCGTTTCTTTGCCCAGATAGTGGTCGATGCGGAACACCGCGGACTCAGGAAAGACAGCGTTGACAATCTCATTGAGCTTGCGTGCAGATTCCTGGTCATGGCCGAAAGGCTTTTCAATGATGACGCGGCGCCATGAGTCTGCAACGGAGTTGGCCATGCCCACCCGCTCCAGCTGGTGGCAGATATTGGAGAAAAACTCCGGTGGAACGGAAAGGTAATATGCCCAGTTGCTGCCGGTTCCTCGCTCTCGGTCTAGCTCGCCCAAGCGGGCGGAGAGGCGATCGAAGCCGGCATCATCGAAGGAACCTTGGACAAATTCGATGCCCTGCGACAGGTGCTGCCAGACATCTTCATTAAATTCGGTGCGCGAGCCCGCCACTACAGCTGACCGAACGTAGTCACAAAATGCGACCTTGTCCCAGTCACGGCGACCATAACCCACCAGGGTAAAACCAGCGGGCAAGAGACCTCGGCTCGCTAGGTCGTAGATTGCGGGCAGAAGCTTTTTATATGCTAGGTCACCGGTAACGCCGAAGATGACCATGCCCGCGGGTCCTGCGATTCGCGGCAATCGCTTGTCGCTGGCATTGCGCAAGGGGTTGACCCAAGCGGCTGAGTCGGTCACGAAGAATCCTTCCTGAGTTTATGGGCCTTTAGCTCGCTAATATTCTAGCGGCAGAATGCCCCGCCGAATCTTCGGCGGGGCACAAGTCACACGGCTAGTTTACGCGAGTCGTTCCTCGATGGAAGCAAGTAGTTCATTCCAAGCGGCAACAAACTTTTCTACTCCCTCGCGCTCTAGCACGGCAAAGACATCGTCGAAATCAATGCCAACCTCGTTTAGCTGGGCAAAGACGCCTTCTGCCGTCTCGCGGCTGTCCGATAGGGCATCTCCGTGAAGATTGCCTTGGTCGAGAACCGAATCGATGGTCTTTTCCGGCATGGTGTTGACCGTATGCGGACCGGCTAGCTCAGATACGTACAAGGTGGCTGGGTAATCGGGATTTTTCACACCGGTCGAAGCCCACAATGGACGCTGAAGGTGGGAGCCTTCTGGCAAGTCGGCGTCGTCAAGCAAAGTGTCCTGGAAGAGGGCATAGGCGCGCTGTGCATTGGCGACGCCCGCCTTGCCCCGCAGTGCTAGAGCTTGCTCGCTGCCAATGGCCTCCAAGCGCTTGTCTACTTCGGTATCCAAACGGGAAACGAAGAAGGACGCTACGGAGTGGATAGTTGCGACGTCCTTTCCGGACTCGGCGGCACGCTTGAGACCGGTACGGAAGGACTCGATGACAGCGCGGTAGCGTTCCACAGAGAAAATGAGGGTGACATTGACACTGATACCTTCCGCCAAGGCATCCTCAATTGCTGGGAGGGAGCCGGTGGTGGCTGGAATCTTGATCATGACATTAGGGCGATCGACCTTCGACCACAGCTCACGGGCCTGTTCGAGTGTGGCGGTAGGGTCATCCGAAATTCGCGGATCGACCTCAATGGATACACGGCCATCTGCCCCATCAGTGGAGGAGTAAATATCCGCAAAGAGGTCACACGCATTTTGAACGTCTTCAATGGCAAGGGCGTATACCGCTTCATCGGCGCTGGCCTTTGACTCCTTTAGCGTTGCCAGCTCGGCGTCGTAAGCGGTGCCATTGGTCATCGCCGCAGCGAAAATCGCTGGGTTGGTGGTCACGCCCACAATGGACTTGGTCGAAATGATTTCCTTGAGGTTGCCGGAAACGAGACGCTCGCGAGAAAGATCATCAAGCCAGGTCGAGGTTCCCAGCTGGGCAAGTTCCGAGATATGGTTCATGCTTTATCCTTATCCAGTCCTGTTAGGGGTTACTTATTCGCGGCGGCTAGGGACTCCTGTGCCGCCTCAACTACCGCTGCAGTGGTGAATCCAAACTTTTCAAAGAGCTCGCCTGCAGGAGCAGATGCGCCGTAGTGCTCAATGGAGATGCTGCGGCCAAAGGAACCGGTGTACTTATGCCATGGCATTGCAATACCGGCCTCAATAGAAACGCGCGCCTGCACCTTGCTGGGGAGCACAGATTCGCGGTAAGCGTCATCCTGCTCATCAAACCACTCGAGGCAGGGTGCGGACACAACGCGGGTCGCCGTTCCAGCTGCCTCTAGCTCCTTCGCGGCAGCGACAGCGAGCTGCACCTCAGAGCCTGTAGCAAGAAGGATGACCTCTGGTGTCTCCTTGGACTTTTCCACCAGAACATAGGCACCGCGGCGGACGCCGTCATGCGCCTTTTCCTTGGTGCCTTCCAGCACTGGTAGTCCCTGGCGGCTCAGCGCCAGGCCCTTAGGCGCGGCCTTGTACTCAAGGGCTGCCGCCCATGCCTGTGCAGTCTCGTTGGCATCCGCAGGGCGGATAACGGACAGGTTGGGAATGGCACGCAGGGCAGAAAGAGTCTCTACTGGCTGGTGGGTAGGGCCATCTTCGCCCAAACCGATGGAGTCATGGGTCCACACGTAGTAGGTATCGGTCGACATCAGGGAACCCAAGCGCACAGCCGGGTACTGGTACTCGGAGAAGATAAGGAAGGTGCCGCCGTAGACGCGGGTATTACCGTGCAGAGCAATACCGTTCATAATCGCAGACATTGCGTGCTCGCGAATACCGAAGTGCAGGTTGCGGCCATAGGGTTGAGCCGACCACATATCGGTAGTAATGGCCGCGGGGCCGAAGGAATCCGCGCCCTTGATCACGGTGTTATTAGAACCGGCAAGGTCGGCAGAACCGCCCCACATCTCCGGCAGAGAAGCAGCCAAGGCCTGGATGGCGGCTTCAGAAGCCTTGCGGGTGGCCAAAGTTTCGCCTGGTTCCCATTCCGGTAGATCAGCACTGAAGTCTTGCGGCAATTCGCGCGCATTCATGCGGTCAAAAAGTGCCTTATTCTCCGGATTAGCTGCAGCCCATGCGTCGAACTTTTCTTGCCACGCAGAGTGTTTTTCTGCGCCGCGCTCGCGCAACATGCGGGTGTGCGCAATGACCTCATCATCGATGTGGAAGCTGCGCTCCGGATCAAAGCCCAAGACTTCCTTGGTGGCAGCTACCTCGTCATCGCCCAACGCAGCACCGTGGACACCGCCGGTATTCATCTTATTCGGGGCAGGGTAGCCGATAACCGTCTTTACGCGGATGAAGGACGGACGATCGGTTTCTGCTTGAGCAGCCTTGACAGCAGCCTCAATGGCTACGACATCTTCTCCAGATTGCACCGTTTGGACGTGCCAGCCGTAGGCCTCATATCGGGCCACCACATCTTCATTGAAGGCAATATTTGTATCGTCTTCAATAGAGATTCGGTTATCGTCCCAGAAGACGATCAAGTTGCCCAGCTTTTGCGTGCCAGCCAGAGAAGAAGCCTCCGCGGTAACGCCTTCTTGTAGGTCGCCATCGGAGGCGATGGTGTAGATGTAGTGATCGAAGGGGGATTCACCAGCAGGGGCTTCTGGATCGAAAAGGCCGCGCTCCTTACGCGCCGCCATGGCCATTCCAACGGAGGACGCTAGACCTTGGCCGAGGGGGCCAGTGGTGATTTCAACACCGTCGGTGTGGTGGACCTCGGGGTGGCCTGGGGTGCGTGACCCCCACGTGCGCAGCTGCTCGAGGTCTTCCATTTCCAAGCCAAAGCCGCCCAAGTAGAGCTGGATGTACTGGGTAAGGGAAGAGTGGCCAACCGAAAGTACGAAGCGGTCACGGCCGGCCCAGTGCACGTCAGCGGGATCGTGATTAATGACCCGCTGGTAGAGCGTGTAGGCGAGGGGAGCGAGTGACATTGCCGTGCCGGGGTGACCGGAACCGCACTTTTGTACCGCGTCGGCGGCTAGTACTCGCACGGTGTCGATAGCGCGGGTGTCAAGCTCCGACCAATCCTCCGGATAACGGCGCTCAACCATAGTTTGGAGCTCTGGGGACAACTTATCTTTCGACACGAAAAGCCTCGCTTACGTCTAGGCAAAAAGTACTTAACTTTATTAAGTCTAGTAATTTTTTAGCCGGCGGTGCGCAATTATAGAAAGCCAGGCATAACCGGTATGCTGGCATGGCTAAGCGGTGCACGCGAGCACGCAAAAGCGTGTGCCAAATCTAGCGGACATGGGTCTGTAACCTCTCGCGCCTGCGCCGAAAAATGTGAGTGAGAGAACTGGAACTTTTTCACGGGCATGTGCGACCGCTAGGGGTGACCGCGCGCAGGAGATGCGCGAGGGACAGTTCACCAACGTTCAGATAGTGGAGGAATTCCTTGGAGACCATCAAGGCCTATTTTGCGCTAACGAAACCGAGGATCATTGAGCTCCTCCTCGTGGCCGCAATCCCGGCGATGCTCCAAGCGCAGCGCGGCGTGGAGGCTGTGTCAGACAATATTTGGCTCATCGTGTCGACCATTTTCGGCGGCTGGTTGGGCGCTGGCGCCGCCCACACGTTCAATAACGTCGTGGACTACGAGTTGGATCAAAAGATGCAGCGCACGAGGGCTCGTCCGCTCGTAAGAGCGAAGATTTCGAAGCGGAACGCAGCCATTTTTGCCTGGGTAATGCTTATTATTTCCGTGCTGTGGCTGGGCCTCCTTGCCCATTCTTGGCTCGCAGCTTTCTTCGTCGTGTTGACGAACTTCTTCTATGTCTTCGTCTACACCAAGTTTTTGAAGATGCGCAATGCGCAAAACATCGTCTGGGGCGGCCTCGCAGGCTGTATGCCGGCCATGGTTGGCTGGGCCGTAATTCGGGATAATGCCCCAGCCGGAGAGCCTGACCGCTGGTGGCAGGCAGTGGTGCTCTTCCTCATCATCTTCTTCTGGACCCCGCCGCACACGTGGGCGCTGGCCATGAAGTACAAAGAAGACTACCGAAAAGCCGGCGTGCCGATGCTGCCTGTGGTGGCGGGCGAAGCAGAAGTCACTCGCCAGATCGTGTGGTACACCGTTGGAACGGTTATCGTGACCCTACTCATCGTCCCCGCAGCTTCGTGGATCTACTTGGTCGCAGCGGTTGCTTCGGGCGCGGTATTTCTGTGGATGGCTATCCGTTTGCATAAGGGAGTGAAAAACGGCGCCAAGGTTAAGCCGATGCGCTTGTTCATCTACTCCAATAACTACCTTTCGGTGCTCTTTATCGGTTTGTCCATCGACGCAGTCTTAGGCTGGGAGCCCTTAGGCCGGATGCTGGGTTGGTCGGCCACGTTATTCTAACTGCGCCCCATTCCAAGAGCAGGGCAAAAAGAGCGCGGGAGAAGCAATGCTGCTTTTCTCCCGCGCTCTAGGTGTAGGTGGGGCTAGTCCTCGTCTCCGTCGGCGTCTTGGACGCGCAGAACGATGGAGCCGGTAGTCTTGCGATCCTGCAAGTCGCGGTGAGCCGCAGCGGCTTCTGCCAAAGGATAGGAGGCCGTGACGTTAAAGCGTAGGTCGCCGTCCATGACAGCTTGGACGACTGCTTGGGCGCGCATTTGAAACTCGCCCTCTTGTGCCGTCCATGCGCCGATGGAAGGCCGCGTCAGGAAGATGGACCCATGCTTGTTCAGCAGCTGTGGGTCGATAGGCTCAACCGGACCAGAGGCGGCACCAAAAAGCGCGACGGTGCCGCGTGGACGTACTGCCTCTAGCGATTCCTGGAAGGTAGCTTTGCCGACGCCGTCATAAACTACGTCGACGCCCTTGTCACTGTTGTAGCGGCGAACTTGCTCGGCGAGTCCCTCGCCGTAGCGAAAAACCTTATCCGCCCCGGCCGCGTAGGATAGTTCTTCCTTTTCGTCCGTGGACACGACGGTATAAACGGTAGCGCCTAGCGACGATGCCATCTGGGTGAGGATTTGCCCCACGCCGCCGGCACCGGCGGTAATCAGGCAAGAAGCACCTTCGCCCAATTGATAGACCCCGTGCGCCAGATAGTGCGCGGTAATGCCTTGGAGCAACATGGATGCTGCAACCTCAGGTTGGAAATCGTCTGGGACTGCCACCAGTCCCTCGCGCGGGACGCAGACCTTCTCGGCGTAGGAGCCGAAGGCCTGGTTCCACGCCACCATTGTGCCTTCCGCAATTTCTCCCTTTGGGTCGTGGACGACTCGCCCAGTACCTTCGAATCCGGGAATGAAAGGGGCGGTCGCATTATAGATACCCTCACGGTAATAGGTATCGATGTAGTTGACGCCGGCCATGATGACGTCTACCAAGACCTCATCGTCATTCGGGGTGGGGGCGGGAACTTCGGTATAGCGAAGTACTTCTGGTCCGCCGGTTTCTGTGACCTGAATTGCGTGCATATAGCCAGGCTAGCGCAAAAAGCCGGCCGAGTGCAGGACTTCGGCCGGCTGGTTGCGCTGCGTGTTAAGCCGTCGCGCGTGCTGCTTCTAGCGAGGCTTGGCGTGCGGCGTACTTTTCATCGCCGCTAGGGGAGCCGGTGATGAGATCCGCGGTGCCATCGGTACGGCGTACGCCGTGTGCCCACAGTAGTGCGGTATAGGCCGTGACAAAGGAGGATAGCCCAATGTGGAAAGGAACAGTCCAGCGCGGAATGCTCATATAGAACTGGTAGACGCCTACGGCCCACTGGATAAGGATGCAGGCGATGAGGACCCAGCCCGCCTTCTTCGCGTCCTGTGGGGCACGGTTCTTATAGAGCAGGAAGATGGTAATAACGGTAAGCGTCAGGTAGACGTACATGCACATGGCGTGGGTGACGGCCATGGCTTCGGTATCCACCTGCAAGCGGCCTTCCATTCCGACCCCGGAATCGCCAGAGTGGACGCCCGAACCGGTAACCATAGTGCCGGTGATAAGAACAATGCTGAGGGCAATTGTTGCGACTGCAGCGAGCAAGCGAATCGCCTGGGGGAATCGTGCTCGTGGCGTTCCGTCATCGGGTTCCAAGATGCGGGAATAGAGCATTGCCGCCAGCCATACCAAGAGCATTGATGGCAGGAAGTGCAGTGCTACAGACCACCAGCGCAGGTCGAGATGGACAGAAATTCCGCCAATGACCGCCTGCAGCACAATGCCAGCGACATTGAGCCATGCATACACCTTAAGCTCTGTGCGCCGACGTGCCATGCGCATGGCGATGACGGCGGCTACCGCCGCAGCGGTGACGACGAACGTGAGCAGGCGGTTACCAAACTCGATGGCCTGGTGCAGTGCAGGAGCGGCGCCTTCCATGGGGACAAGGGAGCCAGGCTGGCACTCGGGCCAGGTAGGGCAGCCGAGTCCCGAGCCGGTCACGCGGACAATGGACCCAGACACGGTAATGCCACCCTGGCATAAGAGAAGGATGAGCGCGATGAGGCGCTGTTGCTGCAGCGTAGGGGCGGCTTCTTTAAAGAAGCGCTTGATTTTTGTCCAGTAATTCACGCATAGCATCCTACTAGTCGGGAGATTTTGGGCATAAAAATTCCTCTTGTTTCGGGCGGAACCGGACAAAAGTCACATTTAGCCCTCGAAGCGGAACCAACGGACCGCTGCGAACGACGCCACGGCGAGCCAAGCTACCAAGGAAATAAGTTCGAGGCCGGGGAAGGCGGAATTGGAGGCGTCGGTAAGTGCGCCTGCCAGAGCGACGGTGGGGACCACGTTGAGGATGCCATTATCGCCCAATCCCTGGGAGTATAGGGTCCACCCGACCACGCCGAGGAGCAGGAACCAGATGAGGTTGGCCAGCGCGAGCACCATCTCTGAACTAAGCGTGCCGCCAAGCAGTAGCCCCATGGCGGTAAAAGCCGCGACGCCAAAGAAAAGGGAGAGGAGCATGAGCAACACCCCACCCGCGCTGATACGCAGACCCAAAATGAAGGCGGCTATACCCAAGACAAGGATTTGGAATACCACCATCGTGAGCACGCCGAGGATTTTGCCGCCGATAATGGCCCACGCCGGCACCCCGGATGCCCCGGTGCGCTTGAGGGCCCCGTATCGTCGGTCAAAGGCAAGTGAAATAGCTTGACCGGTAAAGCCCGCAGAGGTGGCCGCAACTGCAAGCACCATGGGGAAAACCTCGTGCAGGCCGTGCTTGGTAACGGACTCCAAGTGGGCCGCACCAATGAGGATGGCCAGTGGAATGATGACGCTGAGCAGTTGCTGCTCGCCGTGGCGCAGCATGAGCTTAGCTTCCATCGTGCCTTGCGCGAGCAGCATAGCGCCGGCGCTGGTCCGCTTGGGGGCGGGAGTAAAGGTCCCGGGTTTAAAGGTGGTGCTCATAAATGGCTTCTTTCCTCGACACAATAAATTGAATATTTTCCCAAGATGGGATTGCAGCTAGCTGCGCAAGTGGCGGCCCGTGAGGTCAAGGAATACCTCTTCCAGATTGCGGTGGGCCGCATCTAAGTACCGCAGTAAGACTCCTTGGCGGGCGAGCTCAGCGCTGAGCGTGGCGATGGTCTCGGGAGTGCCGGCTTGGCTCAAGCGGTAATGCAGGGGACGGGATTTGGTGGCATTAATCCCCGCCGCAGCTAGGGCCTCCATATCTACGTCGATGTCGGTGCTGAAATTAAGCCCTGCCGATTCCGTCTGGGCGGTAAGTTCTGCGGGGGTGCCGTGAGCTACCAGCTGACCATGATCCATGATGGCCAAGCGGTCTGCCAGCGACTCCGCCTCATCCATCAGGTGGGTGGTTAGAACGATGGTTACGCCATCCCGCTGCAGGGCTCGGACTAGGTCCCAGACCGCCAACCGGGATTGTGCATCCATGCCTGCCGTAGGTTCATCCAGAAAAACCAACTCGGGTCGTCCGATGATAGCCAAGGCGAGGGACAGGCGTTGCTGTTGTCCTCCAGATAGCCTGCGATAAGGGGTGCGAGCCACCCCCTCAAGCCCCAACGTTTCTAGTAGCCACTGCGGGGAGAGAGGCCGGGCGCTGTATCGGGCAGAAAGCTCCAGCATTTCTAGCACGCGGATGCCGGAATAGGAACCGCCGCCTTGGAGCATGATACCGACCTTTTCTCGCACCCTATCTGGTTCGGTACTTGGGTTTAGCCCTAGGACGTCGATGGTGCCGCTGGTGGGATGGAGAAAGCCCTCTGACATTTCAATCGTCGTGGACTTTCCGGCACCATTGGGGCCAAGGAGACAAAAGACCTCGCCCTGGGCAACGCTGAGGCTAAGGCCATTTACGGCAGTGGTGGAGCCAAACTTCTTCACCACGTTGTCCAAGGTTAGGGCTGGGCGGTCGGCTGAAATGGAATTCACGTGGCATTAGTTTAGGACACGGATTCCGCTGCGCCGCACTGCAACCCACCACAGGGTGGCGATAGCAGTGAAGGCACAGGCGGCTGACACGTAGACCACAATGATGGTGCTGGGGGGAAGGCCGAGACCGCGCGGCAGCACAAAGAAGCTCATCGCTGCGGAATAGGCTACGACGCTGAAGCGGAAAATGAGCCTATTAGCCCACGCGGCCAAAGGTAGTACGGCCCATAGGATGTACCACGGATGGACGACGGGGAAAAAGATAACCAGTACTAAAGAGGCGATGCCGAGTCCTCCCACGGGGTGGATGTGGCCGCGCAAGGTGGCAAAGAGCATGCGGGCCATGAAGGCTACCGCCACGAGAACACCAAAGGTGCGGGTGACTGTGAGAATGGCTTCGGTGTGGTCGCCAAGGCCTAGGAGCATTCCGATAAAACCGGTACCTACGCCTACGGCGGTGGACGTAGAAAGCCACGAGCGAATGGACGCCGCCCCGCCTTGCCCGGTAATCCACCCCAAGCTAATGCCGGTGCAGACGCTAATAAGAGCAACGGTTGCTACTAAAACGATTATTTGCAAAGCGATGGCGTAGGCCAGGGCCTTCCAGCGTGCCGTACCGTGTGCGTTGATGAGGCGGCGAGCGTAGGCCATGCCCACAAAGCCCAGCCCAATAAAGCCAGTAACCTTGACCATTCCGGCACAGGAAAGGCAAAAACCGGAAGCTACCAGGGCTAGGTAGGCACTGCGTCGGGAGGCATCCAGCTTGTCGACGCCGCGGAGACCCAGTTCCATGCCCACCAATAGCAAACCCAACATGATGGACTCATTATGGATTCCGCCCACTAGATGCAAGATGGTCAGCGGGTTGAGGATGCCGAGCCACAGTGCAGATTCTGGAGATACCCGGCAGCGCTGCGCGAGACAGCTTATGGCCCAACCAGCAACAATAATCCCGGCGATGGACAATAGGCGATGGGTGATAACGCCCAAGAGGATGGAGTTAGAAGTAACCGCGCTGACCACAGCTGCGAGGCCGAGTGCTACCGGGCCATAAGGGGAAGGGGAATTAGCCCAGATAAACGGCACGGAGCGGGCGAGCTTATTACCTGCCCCTAGCAATTGAACGGGCCCGGCAGAATATGGATCCATGCCCTGTGCCACGATGGAACCATTAGCCAAGTAGGAGTAGATATCTTGGGTGAATAGCGGGGCGGTAAAAATCAACGGGATGACCCACCCCGCCCAGGTTTGCCACAGTTGATGCGTGGTCACCAGACGGCGAGCACCCGCTGGGGCGGTGGCCTTGTCCTGAGGTTGGCGCAAGGGGGTTCCGACAAAGGGGGCGAGGAACACCCAAGCGGAGACCAATAGGCCTACTCCCACCATTACTATGGCGGAGGAAGTTTGCAGCATGCGGGACATCAAGGAGCCGAAGGGCACGTTGTCGTAGGGATTGCCCACCACGGGGAGTGCGCCGGCGCCTAGGGCGCCGAACGCAATGAGCAGGGAGCCTACCGTGCCTACCCAGCGCAGAACGAAAAATGTCCGCCACTGTGCTGTGGTGGTGCGCTTGAGGCCATCCGCATTGGCGGGGACAAAATCAAACCGAGAATCGGGTTCGGCGGCCCCCGTGTCTTCGGCGTGTAACCGTGCCGACCGGGAACCAGCGGTACCCAGCTGCGGCAGCTCTGCCTTCACGCCAGAAAATAAGCCGCGGATTTTGCCTGTCATGGCATATGACTTTACGCGAATCAATTGCTTAAACCCCAGCGGGCCCGCCCACATCGTGGGCAGCACGGTCGAGTCGGGCCGTTAGGGGAGTGTTGCCACCCCCGTGCCACGCCGAAGTTTGGCCAATGGTGGCATTCCGGAATGAATTAAGGAACACTAGTGTT
The DNA here is from genome assembly GCF_057458085.1 of Corynebacterium sp. LaCa_205. Classification (NCBI taxonomy): domain Bacteria; kingdom Bacillati; phylum Actinomycetota; class Actinomycetes; order Mycobacteriales; family Corynebacteriaceae; genus Corynebacterium; species Corynebacterium sp. LaCa_205. The sequence continues at coordinate 1,276,081 of NZ_CP190931.1, read as the reverse complement.
GTCTAATATTGAAGGCGCTGTTGAACTGCGGCGAGCATCCCGGAGCTACGGGAGGACGTTGCGGGGCGGCAGTAAGTGTCTGAAGCGCGAAGGGAGGTCCCAGCATGAGCAGTCCGCAACGTAGTGTGGCTACGCCGAAGCCGGCGAAGGAATCCCGCACCACGGATGGTGATACCCGCCGTCAAGTTATGCTGTTGCTGTTGAAAGACGGGCCCGTTACCGCTTCCCACTTGGGTGAACGCCTTGGCCTTTCTGCTGCCGGAATTCGCCGGCACTTAGACAACTTGGTGGAAGAGGAACTGACGGAGGTCGTGCGCCGCCGACCCGCTACCCGCGGCTCTGCGGGCAGCGGGTCTGGTCGCGGGCGACCAGCCAAATACTTCCGCCTCACCGATCGTGGCCGCGCACAATTCGGTCACGCTTATGATGATCTGGCCTCAGAGGCCCTGACAGCTTTACGCGCGGTCGGCGGGTCTGAGGCCGTCAAACACTTTGCCAAAGTCCGCTTTGAGCGCCTCGTGGCAGATGTTCGGCCTCTGATAGAAGAGGGCGAGTCTGTTGAAGACGTGGCTCGCAAGCTGGCCGAGGTGCTGGATGAGCACGGGTATGCCGCCACGGTGGACCGCGCCGGCCAGGGAGTGCAGATCTGTCAGCACCATTGTCCGGTCTCCCACGTGGCGGCCGAGCATCCAGAGCTGTGTGAGGCGGAACAGGAAGTCTTTTCTGCTTTATTAGGCAAACACGTACAGCCTTTGGCTTCCATTGCTGGAGGTCACGGAATCTGTACCACTAACATCCCCTTGACACCCGTTAATACAAATACTGAAAGGAGCGAGTCATGACCCAGGCACAATCGGCACCCGATAACAAGATGACCGATGATGAAATCATTGATTCCATTGGTGCATATGAGTACGGCTGGCACGACTCGGACGCGGCTGGTGCTTCTGCTCGCCGCGGCTTAAACGAAGATGTAGTACGCGATATTTCCGCCAAGAAGGGCGAGCCAGAATGGATGCTTAACCAGCGCCTAAAGGCTCTCAATATCTTTGATAAAAAGCCCATCCCCACGTGGGGTGCGGACCTATCTGGCATCGACTTTGACCAGATCAAGTACTACGTGAAGTCCACCGAGGAGCAGGCCCAGACGTGGGAAGACCTCCCGGATGACATTAAGGCCACCTACGATAAGTTGGGCATTCCAGAGGCCGAAAAGCAGCGCCTCGTTGCAGGTGTGGCAGCCCAGTACGAGTCTGAGGTTGTCTACCACCAGATTCGTGAGGACCTAGAAAGCCAGGGCGTTATCTTCGTCGATACCGACACCGCGCTGCGTGATTACCCAGAGCTCTTCAAGGAGTATTTCGGTACCGTCATTCCCGCGGGCGATAATAAGTTCTCCGCGCTGAACTCCGCCGTGTGGTCGGGTGGCTCCTTCATTTACGTGCCAAAGGGAGTGCACGTGGATATTCCGCTGCAGGCTTATTTCCGCATCAACACGGAAAACATGGGTCAGTTTGAGCGCACCCTCATCATCGTTGACGAGGACGCCTATGTGCACTACGTCGAGGGCTGTACCGCACCTATCTATAAATCCGACTCTTTGCACTCTGCAGTAGTAGAGATCATCGTGAAGAAGGGCGGCCGTTGCCGCTACACCACCATTCAGAACTGGTCCAGCAACGTCTACAACTTGGTGACCAAGCGCACCAAGGTAGAAGAGGGTGGCACCATGGAATGGGTCGACGGCAATATTGGTTCCAAGGTCACGATGAAGTACCCGGCAGTGTGGATGACCGGACCATATGCAAAGGGCGAGGTCCTCTCCGTTGCCTTTGCTGGTGAGGACCAGTTCCAAGACACCGGTGCCAAGATGACCCACATGGCCCCGCACACCTCTTCCAATATCGTTTCCAAGTCGGTGGCTCGTGCCGGCGGTCGCGCCGCTTACCGCGGCTTGGTGCAGGTCAATCAGAACGCGCACCATTCCACGTCGAATGTCGAATGCGATGCACTGTTGGTCGACAATATCTCGCGTTCGGATACATACCCGTATAACGACATCCGCAATGACCACGTCACGCTGGGCCATGAGGCAACCGTTTCCCAGGTTTCTGAGGAGCAGTTGTTCTACTTGATGTCCCGTGGCATTGCGGAAGAAGAAGCAATGGCGATGATCGTGCGTGGCTTCGTTGAGCCGATTGCTAAGGAGCTGCCGATGGAGTACGCCCTCGAGCTCAACCGCCTCATCGAACTGCAAATGGAAGGATCGGTCGGCTAAAGAAAATGGTCGCTTCGAACGAATTCAATCCGGATAAGATCACCAAGGGTGATGTCTTTACCTCCACCAACGTGGAGGACTTCCCGGTGCCTCACGGCCGTGACGAGGTCTGGCGCTTTGTTTCCCTGCGCAAGCTCCGTGGCCTGCATAATGGCGAGTTTGCTGAGGCTGTAGCCCAGGATGTCACCGTGAGTGAGCACCCGGGCGTAAGCTCCGAGACCGTCGCTCGTGATGATGAACGATTGGGCCGTGTAGGTACCCCGTCTGATCGTGTCGCGGCACAGGCATGGACCTCCATGCCAGAAGGCCAGGTTGTCACCATCGATGCAGAGGCTCAGGTCGAAGAACCCGTCGTCATTACCTATACCGGCAAGGGCGAGGGCGTAACGTCCTTTGGCGCCACCTCCATCGAGGTAGGCCACCACGCTGAAGCTACCGTCATTTTGAAGTATGTCGGCTCCGGCACCCACGCGGATAACGTCGAGTTCATCGTGGGCGATGGTGCTCACTTGACCGTTGTCGTTGACGTTGACTGGGAAGACGATGCGGTTCACCTGTCCAACCACGTTGCCCAGCTCGGCCGCGATTCCGTGCTACGCCATAACTCTGCCATTTTTGGCGGCGAAGTGGTACGCATCGTGCCGCGCGTGAACTTCACCGAGCAAGGTGGCGACGCAGAGCTATTGGGCGTGTACTTCGCGGACGAAGGCCAGTACTTTGAAAACCGCATGCTCGTGGATCACTCCGTTCCTAACTGCCGCTCCCACGTTCTTTATAAGGGCGCGCTGCAGGGTACTAAGCAAAATGAGGCCCGCACCTGCTGGGTGGGCGATGTTCTCATTCGTTCCAATGCACAGGGCACCGATACCTACGAGACCAATAACAATCTGATCCTGACCGAGGGCGCTCGCGCGGATGCAATCCCTAACCTGGAGATTGAGACTGGTGAAATTACCGGCGCTGGCCACGCAGCCACCGTTGGTCGCTTCGATGACATCGAGTTGTTCTACCTGATGTCTCGCGGCATTCCAGAGGCTGAAGCCCGCCGCCTCATCATCCGTGGCTTCTTCAATGAGGTCATCCACCGCATCCCGGTGCAGTCCCTGTCTGAGGAATTGGAAGACCGCATTTCCGAAGAACTGGAAAAGATCTCCGCCTAAAGCTTTCATAGAAGGAAACCACACACATTATGTCTACTCTGGAAATTAAGAACCTCCACGCCCAGGTGCTGCCGACGGAAGAAGGCGGCGAGCCGAAGGAAATTCTCAAGGGCGTCAACCTGACCATCAACTCTGGCGAGATCCACGCCATCATGGGCCCGAACGGCTCCGGCAAGTCCACCTTGTCCTACACCATCGCCGGCCACCCAAAGTATGAGGTTACCGAGGGCGAGGTGCTGCTTGACGGCGAAAACCTACTGGACATGCCCGTCGATGAGCGCGCTCGTGCCGGCCTTTTCCTGGCCATGCAGTACCCCACTGAGGTCCCAGGCGTAAAGGTCTCCCAGTTCATGCGTTCCGCCGTCACCTCCATCCGTGGTGAGGCACCGAAGCTGCGTGAATGGAATAAGGAGCTTACCCAGGCCCGCGAGAACCTGAAGATCGATAAGTCCTTCATCTCCCGCTCCGTTAACGAGGGATTTTCCGGTGGCGAGAAGAAGCGCCATGAGGTTATGCAGCTGGATATCCTCAAGCCAAAGTTCGCGGTGATGGATGAGACGGACTCCGGCTTGGACGTTGACGCCTTGCGCATCGTTTCTGAGGGCATCAACAGCTACCAGAAGGAAACCAATGGTGGCATTTTGATGATTACCCACTATAAGCGCATCCTGAACTACGTGAAGCCGGACTTTGTCCACGTCTTCGCTGATGGCCACGTCATCAAGACCGGTGGCGCTGAATTGGCGGATCAACTCGAGTCTGACGGCTACGACCAGTTCCTCAAGTAAGGACCGACCACGGGCCGGTCAACCGCGACTATCCAAAGAAGATTCATGTCTGGATTTGATGTAAACGCAATTAGGGAGCAGTTCCCGATTCTCCAGCGCACGGTGCGTGGCGATAAGCCACTGGTGTACCTGGATTCAGGTGCTACCTCCCAGCGCCCGCTGCCGGTATGGAAGGCGGAAGAGGAGTTTGTGTTGCACACGAACGCCCCTGTTCACCGCGGTTCCTACCAGTTGGCGGAAGAAGCCGATGATGCCTATGAGTCCGCGCGACAGGCTATCGCCGCGTTCGTAGGCGCGGACCGCGATGAAATCGCCTTTAGCAAAAACGCCACCGAGGCCCTGAACGAGGTTGCTTATGTGCTTAGCGACGAACGCGCGGGGGACCTCTACGTAGGCGAGGGCGATACCGTTGTGATCACCGAACTGGAGCACCACGCTAACTTGGTGCCGTGGCAGGAGCTTTGCGCTCGTACCGGCGCTACGTTGAAGTGGTACTCCATGACCGAAGACGGCCGCATCGATCTCGATTCGCTCGAACTCGATGAATCCGTCAAGGTCGTTGCGTTTACCCATCAGTCCAATGTGACCGGTGCTGTGGCGGATGTGGATGAGCTGGTACGCCGCGCCCGCGCGGTTGACGCCATGGTTGTACTCGACGCTTGCCAATCCGTACCGCACATGGCGGTAGATTTCCACGCCTTGGATGTGGACTTCGCGGCGTTTTCCGGTCATAAGATGTGTGGCCCCAGCGGCGTTGGTGTGCTCTACGGCAAGGAGGAGCTGCTCAAGAAGCTGCCGCCTTTCTTGACCGGTGGCTCCATGATTGAGATTGTCAAGATGGAAGAGACAACCTTTGCCGAGCCGCCGACGCGCTTTGAGGCAGGCACGCAGATGACCAGCCAGGTAGTAGGCCTCGGCGCCGCGGTGAAGTTTTTGGAAGAAGTGGGCATGGATAATATCCACGCGCACGAAAAAAACCTTACCGAGTGCGCACTACGCCAGCTGAAAGAAATCCCGGGCCTGCGCATCATCGGCCCGGAAACCACTGAAAGCCGCGGCGGTGCCATTTCTTTCACCGTGGACGGCGTTCACCCGCATGACTTGGGCCAGGTCCTCGATGACCACGGCGTGTCCATTCGCGTTGGCCACCACTGCGCGTGGCCACTGCACCGTGCCTGCGGGGCACAATCCACTGCTCGCGCCAGCTTCTACCTCTATAACACCGAGGAAGAAGTAGATAAGCTGGTGGAAGCAATCAAGGCCGCCCGCGAATTCTTTGGAGTTGCCTCATGAACCTAGATTCCATGTACCAGGACGTCATCCTGGACCACTACAAGAACCCGCAGCACGCCGGACTGAGGGAGCCTTATCAGGCTGAGGTTCACCATGTGAACCCGTCCTGCGGAGATGAGCTGACCCTGCGCGTGCGCCTTTCCGATGACGGCAAGACCGTTGAGGACGTCTCCTATGACGCGGAAGGCTGTTCCATCTCGCAGGCTTCTACCTCGGTTATGGCTGAAGAAATCGTTGGGCTACCGCTCGCGCAAGCCAATGAGAAGCTGGCCGAGTTTGAAAAGATGATCACCTCTCGCGGCCAGGACGAGGGCGATGAAGACCTCATCGGTGATGGCGTAGCCTTCGCCGGAGTGTCCCAGTACCCAGCGCGCGTAAAGTGTGCGCTCCTCGGATGGAAGGCCTTCCAGGCTGCTTCCGCCGATGCACTAACAGAAGTGGAGAGCTAGATGACCGATCCCGTAGATCCTTATCAGAACGAGAATTCCTCTTTCTCCGGCAGCGGCGAGCGACCGGAGCAAACCGAAGAGCAGATTTCCAAGGCATTTGACGTCACCGAATTTATGCGAGACGTCATTGACCCTGAGCTCGGGATCAACGTTGTTGACTTGGGCCTTGTCTATGATCTGTGGTTCGAAGAGGACAATGGCAAGGAAATCGTCATGATCAATATGACGTTGACCTCGCCGGCCTGCCCACTGACCGATGTCATTGCTGAGCAGGTGGAAGACATCGTCAAGGCCAATAAATTGGCCGATGCCGTCCGTATCAACTGGGTATGGATGCCACCATGGGGTCCGCAGATGATTACGGAAGAGGGCCGCGAGCAACTTCAGGCCCTCGGCTTCGCGGTTTAAATCGCGTCCTACGCACACGCCTCCAGCAGCGCATTTCCCGGTCTAGGGAGACAGTTGTTGGGGGCGTTAGCGCGTCTTAGCGTCGGCAGCGTCAATTGCTAGACTGTTTCTTCGTGATTGTAACCAATGATTTCGAAGTCAGGGTAGGAGCGCGCACGCTTCTCGAAGCCCCAGGGCAGCACTTGCGTGTGCAACCCGGTGACCGCATCGGGCTTATCGGCCGCAACGGCGCGGGCAAGACGACGACTATGCGCATTTTGGCAGGGGAGACCGAGCCCTATGGCGGCTCAGTTACTCGTTCGGGCCCCATTGGTTATTTGCCCCAGGATTCCCGCGAAGGAAATATTGAACAGACCGCGCGAGAGCGCGTTCTCTCCGCCCGCGGTTTGGATGATCTCAAGCGCCGCATGGCCAAGCAACAAGAGCTTATGGAATCGGCCACTGACGATAAGTTCCGGGATAAGGCCATCCGGAAATACTCCCGCTTGGAGGAGCAATTCGAGTCGCTTGGCGGCTATGAAGCCGACTCCGAGTGCGCGCAAATATGCGATAATTTGGGTCTGCCGCAGCGCGTCCTAGACCAGCAACTCAAAACTCTCTCGGGTGGTCAGCGCCGCCGCGTGGAGCTAGCGCAAATTCTCTTTGCCGCTACCGAGGGGTCCGGAAAATCCCAGACCACCCTGCTCCTCGATGAGCCGACGAACCACTTGGACGCGGATTCTATTACGTGGCTCCGCCAATTCCTGTCCAAGCATGAGGGCGGGCTCATTATGATTTCTCACGACGTCGAGCTGCTTGAGGCCGTGTGTAATAAGGTGTGGTTCCTCGATGCGGTTCGCGGCGAGGCCGATGTGTACAACATGGGGTATAAGAAGTACCTCGATGCTCGTGCTACCGATGAAGCGCGCCGTCGCCGAGAGCGGGCCAATGCGGAAAAGAAGGCATCCGCCCTGCAAAAGCAGGCTGCTAAGTTGGGTGCTAAGGCAACGAAGGCCGCTGCGGCCAAGCAAATGCTCCACCGCGCTGAGCGCATGATGAGCCAGCTCGATGAGGTTCGGGTGGCCGATAAGGTGGCCAATATTAAGTTCCCCGAGCCGGCACCGTGCGGTAAGACACCCATGAATGCCAAGGGGCTGACCAAGATGTACGGCTCCCTAGAGGTCTTCGCCGGGGTGGATTTGGCCATCGATAAAGGGTCAAGAGTAGTGGTGCTGGGCTATAACGGCGCGGGTAAGACCACGCTGTTGAAATTGCTAGCCGGAGTGGAGCGCACCGACGGTGAAGGTGGCATCGTCAGCGGCCACGGCTTGCGGATCGGCTATTTTGCGCAGGAACACGACACCATCGATCCGGATAAGTCTGTATGGCAGAACACCATTGACGCCTGCCCAGACGCGGATCAGCAGGAACTGCGTAGTCTGCTTGGCGCCTTCATGTTCTCCGGCGAGAAATTGGAACAACCCGCGGGCACTCTATCCGGCGGTGAGAAAACGCGCCTGGCACTCGCCGCCCTAGTCTCCAGCCGCGCGAATGTGCTGTTGCTGGATGAGCCGACCAATAACCTGGATCCAATCTCGCGCGAGCAGGTGCTTGATGCGCTCAAGACCTACACCGGTGCTGTGGTGCTGGTAACACACGACCCGGGTGCGGTTAAGGCCTTGGACCCAGAACGCGTCATCATCATGCCCGATGGTGACGAAGATTTGTGGTCCGATGACTATATGGAAATTGTGGAGCTAGCGTAGGAGCATATGAAGACGCTGCTGGAGAGGATGCCCGCCTGGCGGGAGAAATTTTGGCTTATCCCGGCTGTGGCGGTGGCGATCGCCGCAGTGGGTGCGGAGCTGCTTATTGCGATTGGTAGCACTTTCGATGTGGCAGCCACGCCTTTCTATGATGGCAGCGCTGATAGCGCGCAGGGCATTTTGAGCGCCGTAGCTACCTCGTCGCTGTCCCTTGCTGGCACCCTTTTCTTCATCACGCTGACCGCACTTTCTGGTGTTGTCACAGTAATGGGGCCGCGCCTGCTGCATGAGTTTCTAAAAGATCGCTCTATACAATCGACCCTGGCGATCTATCTTGCAACCTTCATTTTTGCCCTTCTTTCTTTACGTGCGGTGCAAACGGGCGGTAATGGGAAAGAAGAATATGTTCCTTCCTTGAACGTAGCAGTAACGGTGCTGTTGGCCATCGCCTGCGTAATCTTCCTCATTTATTTCATCGTCCATATTGCCCAATCGATCAGTATGTCCCACGTAGTTCACGTGGTGGCCGAAGACGTAGAGGACCACATGCGCCGGCTCATCCGGCGGGGCGAAGAGGAAAAAGTGGCCAAGGCTCCTGGGCCAGAATTTTACGTGGATGCGGAAAAGCGGCGCAGCAGTGGAACTGGCTACCTCAAGTTCGTCGACTATGACGCCATTGCGCAGGCAGCGGCACGGGAGAATTGCGCGGTGCACCTCGGCGTGGCGCCGGGTGACTTGATACTGGAAGGCGAGGTTATCGCGCACGGTGTGTCGCGCCTGCCGGAAAATGTTGAGCGCCATATCGTGCTCACCCAGTACAGGGAGCATGCCTCAGCTCACGACCCTCGTTTTACCGCCCGGCACCTCGCGGAGATCGCCGCCCGCGCTTTGAGCACCGGCGTCAATGACCCCTATACGGTCATAGACATCATTGACCGCTTTACCCAGATTCTTACCGTGATTGGGGATAAGCGGTTGCCGCAGGGCATTGTGCACGTGGCTGGGCAATTCCGGCTCGATTATCAAACCTTTAGCTACGAGGAAATTGTTGAGGCGATGTTCGCGCAGATTCGGCGCGATGCGGCAGATAATGCAGAAATCTACCTCAGCCTGCTGGATAACTTGGCCAAGGTCGTGGCCCTGTTGCGTACTGCTGAGCGCCGGGGCGTGCTTGCCGACGCCGCCCGGGCCATCTACTCTGATGCCCGCCGCCAAGTTGGCGGCGAGGTGGAATTAAAACAGCTGGAATCTTCCTACCAGCATTTCCAGGACAACCTCGCCGAAAGGGCGGAGTCGGAAAAACCTGGCGAAGAGCACGCCGCGGACTAGGCCGCGGCGCGGTTGCCGCTCTCCTTAGTTGCGGAATCCATGCACTGGGGCGGGGATGAAGCCGCCGCGGTTAATGAACTGCGCATTACCCACTTTATTGACCGGGATTACCGGTGCGTAGCCCAGGAGGCCGCCGAAGCTCACCTCGTCGCCCACCTGGGCGCCAGGAACCGGGATCACGCGTACCGCCGTGGTCTTATGATTCATCACGCCGATGGCGGCCTCGTCAGCAATCATGCCCGAAATGGTCGCGGCCGAGGTATCGCCCGGCAGCGCAATCATGTCAAAACCCACCGAGCAAATGGCGGTCATGGCCTCCAGCTTGTCCATGGAGATAGAGCCGGACTTAACCGCATCGATCATGCCCTTATCCTCGGAGACTGGGATGAAGGATCCAGACAGACCGCCGACGCGGGAGCAGGCCATCATGCCGCCCTTCTTTACGGCGTCGTTAAGCAGAGCCAAAGCAGCGGTTGTACCGTGCGTGCCTACCTGGTCTAGGCCCATGTGCTCAAGGATGTGGGCCACCGAATCTCCCAATTCGGCAGTAGGGGCAAGCGAAAGGTCGATGATTCCGAAGGGCACGCCAAGGCGCTCGGAGGCCATGGTGCCCACCAGTTGCCCGGCGCGGGTGATCTTGAAAGCGGCCTTCTTCACTTCTTCCGCTACCTGGTCCAGGCTTGCCCCTTCAAGTGATCCCAAGGCGCGGTCGACAACACCTGGGCCAGAAACGCCGACGGAGACTACGCAATCGGGTTCTTCGATGCCGTGGAACGCGCCGGCCATAAATGGGTTGTCACCCACAGAGTTAGCAAAGACCACCAGCTTGGCGCAGGCAATGGCGGAATTGTCCTTGGTCAGCTCGGCAGCTTCCTTGATAACCTCGCCCATCTTCCTTGCCGCATCCATGTTGATACCGGCGCGGGAACTGGCGATATTGACGGAGGAACACACGACGTCAGTCGTAGCCAGCGCTTCTGGAATGGAACTTATGAGCTTTTGTTCCGCGGTGGTAGCGCCCTTTTCGACCAGAGCGGAATAGCCGCCCACGAAGTTGACTCCTACCTCTTTGGCTGCCTTGTCCAGTGCCTTTGCGGCGTCGACGGGGTTTCCTTCTACACCGGCTACCACCAAGGATATTGGGGTCACGGAGATACGCTTATTTACGATGGGGATACCCAGCTCGCCTTCGATGCCTTCGCATACCTCCACTAGGCGCCCGGCCTGCTGCGTGACGCGGTCATAGATGGCCTGGCAGGTAGCGTCCATGGTGGATCGGGTGCATCCAAGGAGGGAGATGCCCATGGTTACGGTGCGGATATCGAGACGATAGTTCTCAATCATCTCGATGGTGTCCAAGATATTAGTGGTATTAAAACGCGTGCTCATTTAAATCTCATTCATGGCGGTGAAGAGGTCTTCGGACTGAATGCGGATGGACTGGTGCTTTTCTTCCGCCACGGGGCGCATATGCTCCTTGATGGTCTGGATGGAGACCTTATCCGCATCAAATTCGACGCGGAGGATCATGGTGAAGTAACCGCCCATGAGTGTTTGGGACACGTCAATGACGTTGATATCGAGTTGGGCAAGGGTAGTGGTCACCGCGGCGATAATGCCGGTGCTATCGGCTCCGGTGACGGTCATAATGGCATACATGCAAGCAATTCTATCTGCTCGCTGCAGCCACCGCCGCCATTTTGCCACCGGTACTGGCCGGGGTCGCTGCGGGCAAGAGGCGTCGTTGTTACGGTGGGGAGGTATGACTGATAAAAAGAAGATTCTGTACATCGGTGGACATGGCAAGGTCGGCCTGTTGGCCGCCCCAAAGCTGGTGGAGGCCGGACACGAGGTCCACTCCCTTATCCGCAACCCTGAGCAGAAGTCTGAGATTGAAAAGCTCGGCGCGACCCCAGTATTGGCCGATATTACTGAGCAGACCGTTGCGCAGTGGGCGGAGCTTTTCGCCGCTTATGACGCCGTAGTGTGGGGCGCTGGCAACGGCGGCCGCGGTGGGGCAGACCTTACGTGGGCCGTTGACCGCGATGGTGCCCTCGCCACCCTCGATGCTATGGAGACGCTGCAGCAGGAGGGAAAGAACCTGCCTGCCTACCTCATGATTTCCTATGTCGGTTCCCAGGAAGCCACCACGGATCCCGCCGACGAGAAGTGGTATGCCTACGTTGAGTCCAAGAAGGAAGTGGACAATCGCCTTGCTCAGGCAGAGTTTCCGCACCTTATCCTCAAGCCAGCAATGCTGACCGAGGAACCAGCACAGGGGCTGGAGCAGATCGAGGATAAGGCGCTACAGGAGTCCATGACTTCTTCGCGCGAGCTGGTCGCCGATGTCATCGTCGAGGCCCTCGGCCGCGAAACCCTGCCGGAATCCCCGCTCGCCTTTGTAGATGGCGATAATCCAGTGAGCTCCATCAAGTAAGGCGTTAGACTGGCTGGCACTATGATTGCCACGCCTCCAGCTATTTTAATTGATTGTGACCCCGGCATAGATGATTGCCTCGCCCTGATGTATTTGGCGGGCCTTCATCATGCCGGGGATATTGAGCTGGTGGGAGTTACCACCACAGCCGGCAACGTCGAGGCCTATCAGACTGCGGCCAATGCCCGCTGGATTCTGGATTTGTGCTCGCTTGCCGATGTCCCCGTAGCCCCCGGCTTGCCGCACCCCTTAAAGGTGGGTCTCACGACAACCCCTGAGACCCATGGTCCGACGGGATTGGGCTATGCCACTGCACCTACTACCACGCTGCACCACAGCGATTGGCAGCGTCTATGGAAAGAAGCACTAGCCGCTCATCACGATCTGCAGTTGATTGTTACCGGGCCGGTCACCAATCTTGCAGCATTTGAAAAAGCCCATAGTGAAGCCGTCGCGCAGTTTGGCGCCATTACCATCATGGGTGGCGCGGTTAACTACCGGGGAAATACCACCCCGACCGCGGAATGGAACTTTTGGGTTGATCCGCACGCCGCCGCCCAGCACTTTCATTCATCTGCCCCGCGCGTTCCCACCACACTATGTTCGCTTGAGCTAACAGAGCAGTTTCTCATTACCCCACAGCGCCTAGAAGCGGTCATGGAATTGTTGCACGGACACCCTATGGCGCACATCCTGCCGGATGTGTTGCGCTACTATTTTGAATTCCACCAGGCGCAGGGGGAAGGCTATCAGGCCCAAATCCACGACCTTTTGACGTGCATGATCGCCTTGGGGCAGATCGACTTTGAGGTTGTAGAGACTACTGTTGATGTCGAAGCGGAATCGCCGCTATTGCGGGGGACGAGCGTTGCGGACTTGCGAAATCACTGGGGCCGGGCCCGCAACGCACGACTGGTTACGAGCGCAGATATGGAAGCCGCGCATCAAGAATGTCTGCGGGGGTTTACACTATTGGCTTCACGCTAGTGGCTTTTAAAGAGCAGAACCTCTACTATTATCCGCGGCGCACGTGCTGTGCGGGATCGCTTTCCGAGGTGACATAGGAAAGCAGCACTATCCGCGGTCGGCGTTTTCTATGCCTTTTTTCTGTATATGGATTTGGACTTTTATTGTGTCACAGCTTTCTCTCACCCCCGCCCGCAAGGCCATGGTCATCGCGGGTGCATTAGTCGTAGCCGCGACTTGGATCTACCTGGTGCTTTTGCGCCCCACGGACTGGCATTCTGTTGCTGGTTCGACTGAAGCGCTCGTTACCCTGAGCGGCTATCTTATCGGCGCCGCGCTCCTGCTTGCCGGCACCGTGCCGGCTTTACCAGCGCGAACCATCGCCATCATCCCGGTGGCGCTCGTCCTTAATATTGTCGTTGGTGAAATCATTGGTTCAATCGGCATACCTCTCTATATCGATTCCGTGGGAACTATCCTGGTAGCCGCGCTTGCCGGTCCCATTGCTGGCTTGGCTACCGGCACGCTGTCTTCTGTCGTCTGGGGCTTGCTCAACCCCGCTGCTTTGCCTTTCGCTGCAGTGTCCGCCGCCACGGGATTCCTATCCGGATTCGTCATCAAGAAGGGCGCATTTACCAAGGTATGGTGGGTCATTCTCAGTGGCGCCGTCATTGGCATTGTCTCCGGCATGCTCGCCGCCCCTGTCGCTGCCTTTGTTTATGGCGGTACTGCGGGTCTTGGTACGGGCGCGGTTGTCTCGCTCTTTCGCGAGCTGGGCAATTCCCTTATCGCCTCGGTTACCCTGCAGTCCTTCATCTCAGATCCCCTGGATAAAACGCTGGTTTTCCTCATCGTCTGGGCAGCGGTAAAAGCTTTGCCGCAACGCACCCGTGAATCGCTGCAACCACGCTGATGAGCCGCCTCCATCCTGCCACCGTCGTCACCATTGCGGCCTGCGGCTGGCTTCTTACCTTGGCGCTAAACACCCCAGTGGCGTCGGCAAGCGTCATGCTCGTTGCCCTTGCCTGCGGTACTGTATCTACCCGCAACGCCTCCGTGATTTTGACTACGATTGCACTGAGCGTGCCCGCGGCCCTTTCCATGCTGGTCATTCATGCTCCCTACGGTGACACCCCAGTTGCGCCTCTGCTTACTGCCGACGGCCTAATACTCGCCGGTAGCCTCAGCCTCCGCTTCTGTGCGCTCATGGCCTGCTTCATCGCGGCAATGGCGGCGCTGCGCATCGCGGATATCGCCAAATGGCTGCAAGTCTCCCGCGTCGGACACAAGGTGGCGTATGTGGTTGGTTCCTCCCTACAGACCTTGCCCCAAGGTGCGCATGCCTGGCGATGCGTCCGTGAAGCCAACCAATTAGCCGGAATCACCATAACCTGGCGCAATACCATCTCTCGCGTCATTATTCCTGTCATCGCTCGCCTCCTCATCCAAGGAACTCAACGCGGCCAAGCCCTGGCCGCCATCGGGTTCGACCAGGAAGGGAAACGCAGCTTATTGCGGCCCGTTGCCGATTCCAGGTTGTCCCGAGTCTTACGCTTCCTTATCCCGCTAGTGTGCCTTGCGGTGGTGATTGCTAGATGGATCTAGCCCACCTTCGCCCCACCCCTGGGACCATCGTTCAGGTTCTCGTCGATCCTGATAAAGCAGTGGAAGATGTTGCGGCGCAGCTAGCGGAATCTCTGTCCACCGCAGCAATCATCGGCACGGATGCTTCCGCACAAATTAGTTTCCTGCGCGAGTCCTGCATTGAAGAAGTAGTACTAGGCCTGGAAAACGCGGGTGTGCCTGCGGAGGAGATGCAAGTCCGCGGGGACCATATGCTTAGCGCAGTGGGCCTTTCGGCCTACTGTGAACATGACCCCGCGCAGCTGTCTGGCGGCCAAACTCGCAGATTAGCCGCAGCCTGTGTGGCCATCCGCGAGCCTGCGATCATGATCATTTGTGAACCCGCAGCTGGCCTCGATTCAGAGTCGCGCGCACAAGTGATTAACCTTCTGCAGGCAATGCCGCATACCTGCGTTATTGCCGTCTCGAGTACTACCTGGCCAGAGCTAGGCGGAGAAATCATAGGAACAGAACCACTCGTAGCACCCCTCAACCTGCCGCGGGTATATGCGCGCGGGCGGCAGGGGAGCATAGGCCCGCTAATTGCCCAGCGAGGACCAAAGAAGAAAAGGTGGTGGCAATTTTCCCAGCCCACCGGAACAACTTTTAGCGTCGGCCCCGTAGAAATCCCCACCGTGGAAGCCGGGGTGACATGGTTGCGCGGCAATAATGGTAGCGGTAAAACGTCGCTCTTGCGCGCCGCCGCCGGGCTTGATGGCGGGGGAGTTGTACGAAATCTTCCCGCCCTTGCTATGCAGTCGCCGTTTGACCAGGCGGCATTTTCCACAGTGGAGGAATTTGTACCCAATGAAGCTTTGCGCAACCTGCTGGGATTAAATCCTGCTGATCATCCCTTAGATTTGTCATCATCACGCCTGCGGCTTGCGCAAGTGGCCCACGTTATTGGGCAGCACCGCCAGAAGGTGCTGCTCGACGAGCCAGATACCTTGCTTTCCGCCGCGGACCGATGGCTTATGCACCAACTAATCCACTACGGATTACAGTCCGGCAGTGCCTTAGTGGTTACTTGCCATGATCCGCAGTTTGTGGCGGAAATATCGACCTACGCCCAAGTCACGGAAAAGAAATTACCGTCACCGCACCGCTGAGCACATGCGAAAAGCTCCCGGCTATTGCGCGTTTCAAGTAACAAGCAGCCGGGAGCAGGACTGTTCAGACGGGATTAAGACAGATCCGCCTGACCGCCACGGATAGATTGCTCTACTAAGTCAAGGACTTTTTCCAGCTCTGCGGTTTCGCCCAAGGCGAGCCGGTTGATGAACCCATCCATAAACACCTCTAGATAGATAGCCAAGGTGTCGATATTAACATCATCGCGCAGGCGGCCCTTGTCCGCATTGGACGCCAAGCGTGCGCGCACGGCCTCGCCACGAACCGACTGGTTTTCCTTCCACCTAGCGGCGAAGGAAGGATCAGTGCGGAGGAGGGATGTGATTTCCAAGCGAGTGGCTAGCCAATCGTGACGCTCAGGATGCTGGAGCATCTCACGCATAACCTCAACCAAGCCATTGTGGGCTACGACCTCGGCCTGACGGGCGGCATCTTCTTGCGCCAATGCAAGAAAGAGAGACTCTTTGTCACCGAAGTGGTGAAAGATTGCGCCGCGGGACTTGCCCGTTGCCTGTTCTAGTAGACGAACTGTAGCTCCCTCGTACCCGTGCTCTGCAAAACACCGGCGAGCGCCTACGAGAATGTCGTGCCGACGGCGGCTGAGTTCAGATTCGCTGACGATTGGCATAGTAGGCAACTCTCCTTAATGGGGAACGTCTAAAGAATAATAAATCAGTAATTTTGAATAAGAATAAAATCTATGCGACGAAACGCGGGGCCGCAGCGCCCTCTACTGGGGAGGGCGGTGCAACCCCGCGTTATCGACCGAACCTAGGCCCTTAGCCCCTTCAGGGGCTTAAGGATTGTGCGAAAAGCGCCTAGCTCTTGACCATCTGGCGCAGGACGTACTGCAGGATGCCGCCGTGGCGGAAGTAGTCAGCCTCACCCGGGGTGTCAATGCGGACGTCAGCGTCAAACTCGACGGTGTCGCCGGACTCCTTAGTGGCGGTGACGTGGACGGTCTTCGGGATGGAGCCTTCATTGAAGGCGGTGATGCCCTCAATATCGAAGGTTTCAGTGCCATCCAGCCCCAAGGACTCGTGGGACTCGCCCTGTGGGAACTGCAGTGGGATAACGCCCATGCCGATCAGGTTGGAACGGTGGATGCGCTCGAAGGACTCAGTGATTACAGCCTTTACGCCAAGCAGGTTGGTGCCCTTTGCAGCCCAGTCACGGGAGGAACCAGTGCCGTACTCCTTACCAGCGATGACTACCAGTGGAATGCCGGCTTCCTTGTAGTTCTGGCAAGCATCGAAGATGAAGGCCTGTGGGCCGCCTTCCTGGGTAAAGTCACGGGTGTAGCCACCAGTGACATCGACCAGCTGGTTAGCCAGGCGAATATTCGCAAAGGTACCGCGCATCATGACCTCGTGGTTACCACGGCGAGAGCCCAGGGAGTTGTAGTCCTTGCGTGCAACGCCGTTTTCATCAAGGTACTGCGCAGCCGGGGTGCCCGGCTTAATAGCGGAAGCAGGGGAGATGTGGTCGGTGGTGACGGAGTCACCCAGCTTCGCAAGAACGCGAGCGCCCTTGATGTCCTCAACCGGGTTTGGCTCGGTAGGCATGCCATCGAAGTAAGGAGCCTTGCGGATGTAGGTGGAATCCTCATCCCACTTGAAGGTCTCACCTTCCGGCACGTCCAAGTTGCGCCAAGCCTCGTCGCCCTTAAAGACGTCGGCGTAGTCAGCCTCGTACATCTCGCGGGAGATAGCGGACTGAATGGTGTCCTCAATCTCCTGCGGGGATGGCCAGATGTCCTTCAGGTAGACATCGTTGCCTTCCATATCCTGACCCAGTGGCTGTGCATCAAAGTCAAAGTCCATGGTGCCGGCAATGGCGTAGGCGATGACCATGATTGGGGAGGCCAAGTAGTTCATCTTGACGTCTGGGGAGATACGACCCTCGAAGTTGCGGTTACCGGAAAGAACCGCGGTGGCAGCTAGGTCATTCTCATTGATGGCTGCAGATACCTCATCCGGCAATGGGCCGGAGTTACCGATACAGGTGGTGCAACCGAAGCCGGAGAGGTAGAAGCCCATTGCCTCGAGGTCCTTCCAGAGGTCTGCACGCTGGAAGTAACCATCAACAACCTGGGAACCAGGGGCACAGATGGTCTTAACCCACGGCTTGGACTGGAGGCCCTTTTCTGCTGCCTTGCGGGCAATAAGACCTGCGCCCACCATCACGGATGGGTTGGAGGTGTTCGTGCAGGAGGTGATGGAGGCGATAGCGACCATGCCGTGGTCCAAGGTGAACTCGCCACCATTCTGGGACTCAACGGTAATCGGGTTGGAGTGACGGCCCTTTGCACCAATAGCGGAGGACTCGCCGTGGCCCTCGCGGGCCTTATTCAAACCGCCGGTGACGTCCTCCAATTCCGGAGCGCCGCCTTCTGCGGACATGCGCTTTGCCTCAACAGAGGTTTCATCGACGCAAACCTCGTCGGTGGTGTAGTTAGCCAAATCCTTGCGGAACTGCTCCTTGGCCTCGGTCAGCAGGATACGGTCCTGCGGGCGCTTTGGACCAGCAATGGAAGGAACAACGGTGGACAGGTCCAGCTCGAGGTACTCGGAGTACTTTGCCTCCGGGGCATCCTCTTCCAGCCACATTCCCTGCGCCTTGGCGTATGCTTCAACGCGGTCGATCTGCTCCTGTGGGCGGCCGGTGAGCTCGAGGTACTTGGTGGTCTCCTCATCAATTGGGAAGATCGCCGCGGTGGAACCGAACTCAGGGGACATGTTGCCGATGGTGGCGCGGTTAGCCAGCGGAACGGACTTGACGCCGTTGCCGTAGAACTCTACGAACTTCTGGACAACGCCGTGCTCGCGCAGCATCTCAGTGATGGTAAGTACAACGTCGGTTGCGGTAACACCGGTTGGAATCTCGCCGGTCAGCTTGAAGCCAACGACCTTCGGGATGAGCATGGATACCGGCTGGCCGAGCATCGCAGCCTCTGCCTCGATGCCGCCGACGCCCCAGCCAAGAATACCTAGGCCGTTTTCCATGGTGGTGTGGGAGTCGGTACCGATACAGGTATCAGGGTAAGCAAGGCCCTCGTTGTCGAATACAACGCGGGACAGGTACTCGATATTTACCTGGTGGACGATGCCGGTTCCTGGAGGTACAACGCGGAAGTTGGAGAAGTTCTCAGCACCCCAGCGAAGGAACTGGTAGCGCTCTTCGTTGCGCTGGTACTCAATTTCGACGTTCTTTTCCAGTGCATCGGTGGAGCCAAAGGCCTCAACGATGACGGAGTGGTCAATAACCATCTCGGCTGGGTTGAGCGGGTTGACCTGATCCGGGGTACCACCCAAGGCAGAGACCGCCTCACGCATGGTGGCAAGGTCAACAACGCAAGGAACGCCGGTGAAGTCCTGCATGAGCACGCGTGCTGGGGTGAACTGGATTTCGGTGTCTGGCTCCGCTTCCGGGTCCCAGTTTGCCAGGGCGTTGATGTGGTCCTTGGTTACGTTCTTGCCGTCCTCATTGCGCAGCAGGTTCTCTGCTAGCACCTTGAGGGAGTAAGGCAACTTCTCCAAGCCGGAGACGGTGTTGATGTCAAAGTAGTCATAAGACTTGCCGTTGACGTCAAGGGTCTTCTTGGCCTCGAAGGAGTTCAAGCTTTCAGTCACAGGGAGCTCCATTCCTTGTTGATAAACAGTGTGTTCTGTTTGGTACTCGTCGTCTGTCGTTACCGCGGGGCGGTGCTCTGCGTCTTCGGTCACTAATGTGACAGGACGCGACCATGGGGCCCGCAGTGCTGAAGGCGACAAAGAACGCGATGGTTCACCTAGATATTGTAGAGGCTAAAACCTTCGGTCGCTGCCATTGTAACAGTACAAGCGTTCTGTTTCACCTTTTCGGGAAAACCGGCGAGTTGAGGAGTTGGGTCGCTTCTAGCTGCCCGTATCTTGGGGGAGAAGTAGTTTAGGGGCCCTATATATAAGGAAGGGATTCGCATGGTTCCCGCAGGGGTAGATATATCTGACTTGGCGAATCAGCTCAAAGAGGATGGGGTGGCCTATACGGCCGCGGCGCTTAGTCACAATGCCACACTCAATGCGGATGTGAGCAAGGGGTTGCGGGACGGCGACGGCGTGGCCGTAGTTGATGTAATCGATGTTCGGACCCCCGACGTCCGCGACATTGCCCAAGAGCTTCAAGATGCCACGGGGTTGAACACGGTCATTGTCCAGACCCCACAACATGTCTCTTCGGTTAGTGATACTTATAGTCGAGCCGATATTGAGTCAGTACAGGCGCAACTGCCGCCCGGGCTTGACCAGGTGGACCTTCTGACTAAGTACTACGGAGGACTAGACCAAATCAGCTTCCCGGTGGCAACAGTCGTGGGAGCGGTTGCTGTGATTGCTGTGCTTGTCTTGGTTAGCTCTTTTATGGTGGCAAGCCGACGCAAGTCTGAAGGGCTGTAAGCGGACCCCAGGGGTATGAAAGGCAGGGCGCCTCGACATTGAGCGCTGGATCCGAGATTCCAAGTAACGCCTCTTGAACAAGGTGGAGACTGTAGGAAAATAGGTTTGTTCGAAAAAGTTTTAGATAAGTAGCTGAAACTTTTGCGAACCGTTTTAGGAGGAAAGTAATTTACGTAAAGACCACCAGGGGGTGGGGTAGAGGTGCCGGGCGGCGATGAACAAGTTGCTGTCTCGTTTATCCGTAGGAGTGCTGAAGGCGTCTAAAATTGGGTGCCGAAGCAGGGCCCGTATCCGATGACAAAACGATTAGGGGTGTCGGTGAAAGGTACGGGAAGGGCAGGGGAGGGGCAAAGTAAACCCTTAGGGGTTGACTCGGGGTAGGGGAGTGGTCGGTTTGCTTCCATGCTGTCCACAGGGGCCGGTTTGAAGCGTGTGTCCATCCAGGTGCCGTGTGATTAAAATCACAATAACGGGATGGTAACAAAATCATTGCAGGTTAGGTGCTCATGTTGAGTCATGTGAATTAACTTGACTCACGTGAATTGCGGGAAAATTGTGCGAAGCGGGCGTGTCGTGACGTAAGGTTCGGATGTCGACTCAGGGGACATTTCTTGCTTCCTGGGTTCATGGGCTTAGCCTTGACTGTCACGAGAGAACTCGCACGGGTATGTGGGGAAGCACGCCTCGAGCGAATGATGGAACATCGAGTGGCCGTTCTTGGAAGTCAATGAACCGGGCTCCATCGAAAGAGGTTGGGGATGCAAGTTAAAAACTTGAGCGATTGCAATGTTCGAAAAAATTAAACATCAACCCACCTTCCGTTTATGAGGTGAGACGGGTTCATTAGAACTCCACCGTGTGGAACTTTTGGTGCGAATCTTTCGATAGGGCAGAGCGCGAAGCTCAGAGCCACGAAAGGGGTGCACGGATAGGTCCATAGGGTTTTGGGTCTAGGAACTCCTGTTCACTCCGCCAGGGCCAGCTTCGTGTGGCCTGTTCATGGTTTGTGGCTGCTTGCCCTCGACGGCTCAGGATTGTTAAGGGGCTAGACCTTTTAACAAAGTCAGCCGGCGCCGCGGCGAGTCATGCCAGAACCCGTAGAGCAGTTCTCACGGCGCTCAGTGCAATAGAACGTGATCGGGGCATGCGGAATCTTGGGTTGTAAAACGCATCCTGGAACGTATGTCGCAAATATCGCGAACGAGAATGTGGACTTCGCAGTCATGGGAATTTCTGCTGTGAACATGTGAACAAAGGATATGTGTAGACCTTTTGCGCCAGCCTGTTGATTTTGGGCGAGTAGGCTTTTAATCAATTCAGCCGGATCCAAAGGTGTCTGATTTTCGCTGTTGTGGGGAAACAGTAGCGATTTAAGGCAGTCGGCTGGAAAGCGATAATGGTCAGGTTTTCCAGTTACAGCACGAAAAGTCCCTGGACTGTTGGGTGGTCCATAGAAACAACACGCCCGGAGTGAAGTCTCAGCCAATTGAGGCAGTCCATAACCATTTACCCCTCTAGTGTCTACGGGCGCTTGAGAATAGCTTCGCGTACCTATCTTTATCGTCTCGAGGCGATTTTCTAGTTACCCCGGTTAGACATGCGATAACGCCTGCGTTTGTGCGAAATAGGCAGGCGGGGAGCCCGGGCATTCCTATGCCCGGAAGCGGTGATGGGCACTTCTTAAAGGAACTGTGTGGGTCCAATCTAGGAGTATTTCAGTGGCCACCATTCGCCTTCCGCGCATTCGACATGTTCGCGCTTTCCTTGCTGCGGTAGTAGGTACCGCAGCCGTATCAACTCTTTCTACCGTAGCGCCAGCAGGCGCCGATGATTCACCGGCGGACAATGCTGGTGTAATCCAAGCACACGACTCAGAGCGTGCGGCAATTGACCGCGCGGTTAACAACGCAGACTCTTTGCAGGGGGCTGTTGAGGCTTCGCGTGCAGAGCTAAGTCGAGCGGAAGCTGATGTCGCTGCAGCCGAGGATCGTATCGCTCGGATCCAGAGCCAAATGGAACAAGTTAGCGACGATCCAGGGGCGAATGAAGAGTACCTTGCTAGCCTGCAGGGCGAGTTGGATCAGGCAGACAAAGACAAGCGAGACGCCGAGAATCGTGTGGTGCAAGAGCGTCGAGAGTTAGCACAAGATGAGGCTCGACTGAACGCTACCCAACGGTTTGCGGAGGCAACTTTTGCTCGCCAGCAGGGAGCGGAATCCCAGGAGGCAAACGAAAGCGGTCTTCAGCTCTCTCAGCAGGACACGCTTGATACCGGCCTAAATCCAGTTAATGAGCTTGACAATCAAAAGGCTTCCGACGCCGCGACGGTCAACCCTGAAAACTTGACAGAAGAAATCAAGTCAGAAAACTTTACCGATGAGGTTGTTGGGGAGGGGGTCCCGCAGGTTTCTGCTGGCCCGAACGCGTCCAATAATTCGGAAGAGCGAGGCGCTATCAACCAGGGTGGTACCGCTCCGGAAGCTGAATTTGGAAACGCCCTCAATCAGGGTGCTACCCCGAGGTTTCAGAACGTCGACTTCGCAACTGGGTCCTCTGTAGATGATGCGCTCGGACTTGCGAATGATATCGCTGCTGCAGTTGATGAGGACGATGTGCGCACCCTCATGCAGGGCTCATCTGACTTGCTTGGATTGGGAAGCCCGAACACTGCACCCGCTGCTAGCGCTGATGCGCCTGAGGTGGACGAGGTGACGGAGTCTGACGATGCTATTGCGGGCGCAGATGCTGGGCGTGATGCTCAGATTGAGGCCGTCATTTCCCGTGCTGAATCTCAGGTTGGTGTGCCTTATGTTTGGGGCGGCGGCGATAACAATGGTCCTACCGGTGGGCTCCGAGATGGCGGAGTGGCTGACTCTTTCGGTGATTTCAACCAGTCGGGCTTCGATTGCTCTGGCCTCGTAAAGTACGCCTACGCGGCAGCTGGCCTGGACCTGCCTCACTACACTGGCGCACAGTACCAGCAGGGCAAGAAGGTTCCTCGCGACAACGCGAAGCGCGGTGACCTTATCTTCTACGGTCCTGGTGGCAACCAGCACGTAGCTATCTACCTAGGTGACGGCCAAATGATTGAGGCGCCACAGTCTGGTCAGACTGTTTCAGTAGTTCCAGTTCGCTGGGGTGGCGCTACTCCCGACGTCGTGCGCCTTCTCTAATCTCCAACTTTTGGTTGGTATTGTTTAGGGCATGACTGACGCACAACAGAATGCCCAAAACTTCGACGCCCTCCTCGTCCTTTCTTTCGGTGGCCCGGAAGGAAACGAGGAGGTCGTTCCGTTTTTGGAGAACGTTACCCGTGGTCGAGGCATTCCTCGCGAACGGCTTGAAGTAGTGGGTGAGCACTATTATCACTTCGGAGGCGTAAGTCCGCTCAATGCGCTCAACCGTGAAATTATCGAACATGTCCAAGGTGAGCTGAAAAAACGCGGACATAATCTACCGGTTTATTTCGGCAACCGGAATTGGCATCCCTTTGCCAACGAGACCGCAGAACAGATGTCTCGGGACGGTATCCGTAAAGTAGCTGTGTTTGCCACCTCCGCATGGGGTGGGTACTCCGCGTGCCGGCAATATGACGAAGATATTCAGCGCATGCGCGAACATCTCGCGCAGCAAGGCCTGCCGGAGATTGAATTTACGAAGATTCGTCAATTCTTTGATCATCCGAAATTTGTGGCCGAAATGGCCACTGCCGTAACGGAGGTCTGGGAACAAGTTTCAGCTGATAAGAAGCGGACTACCCGGCTTTTGTTCACCGCGCATTCTGTCCCGGTTGCGCACGATAACGTTGGCGGCGCGGAAGGCGATAAAAACCTCTACTCCCGCCAGGTGGCCGAGGCGGCGCGGTTGGTGGCGTTGCAGGCCGGTATTTCCGATTATGACCTTGTATGGCAGTCACGCTCAGGCAATCCACGCACTCCGTGGCTAGAGCCCGACATTGTTGATCACACCACTGAGATTCACCACAACGAAGGCGTCGACACGGTTGTGGTTTGCCCAATTGGTTTCATCTCCGACCATATGGAGGTTATTTGGGATCTCGATTCCGAGCTGCAGAAGGCGGCCGAGGATATGGGGGTCAGGGTCGTGCGTACCCGTACTGCAGGCCCGACCCCTCGGTTTGCAGAAATGGTGGTTGACCTTATAGAAGAGCTGGAGCATGGCCGCGAGAAGGAAACCAGCGGGCAGGTGACCGTGCAAGGGTGCACGCTCAATGGTGCGCCGTGTGCCGCGGGATGTTGCGATATTTGGTCTCTTTAACGCGCGAACTCCCCGAGTGCATAGGCAACGCCCGTCATGCGGGCCTGCCGGATGTGGCGCCACAAGCGGAGTAACTGCGGGTCAAGGCTGTGATCGTTGATGCGGTCGGTAACCGTTTCGATGATCGCGGCCACTCGGTCGGCGCGGGTGAAGAGTTTGGCTGCTCGGGCCGGCGTTGATTGGGGAAGGCCGGGGGTGTCATAAAAGTCGCTTAAAGTTCCCACGGTGAGGCGGGGGGTGGGCAGCGCTTCAGTGCTATACCCAGTTGCGGCGATAAGGTCAGCGGATTCATTGGTTGCTTGAGCAAGCAGTGCGTCGGCTTCCCCAGGGCTCAGCCAGGCGGGGGCGGGGAGCTGTTGCTTTTCGACGATCACCTGCCACGCGGTGTGGCTGTGGTGGATATGAGGTATGAGGACTAAGTTGCGCGTGGGATTATTGGTGCGAACTATGATTGCTCCGGCGGAACTTTGGATAGCTGCGTGATAGGACTCCGATCCTGCGGGTAGGGCAGGGGGCTCTCCCGGCCCGGAAAGCGCGAGGCGTACAACGGGTTCCGCGCGCTCACCGCGCTTCGCGGTAAGTTCAGCGGTCTCTGCGCGCAGCATCGCTAGCACATCGACGAACGGTGCTTCATCCACACTCTCCGGACGCCCGCCCAGTTCTTTAAGAGCATCTAGCAAATCATCGGTGGTTTCGTGTCCCCACAGCCACGAGCCCAGCCAGACAGCGGTGTTTTGTAAAGGTGACCATACTTCGGCGCGCATATCCATGACGAGCCAGTCTAATAGATAGACTAACGGGCCATGAGTTTTGATCCTTATGGCGGAGACATATTTGCTGGCCACTCGCGGTCGAAGCCGCGTCAATATCCTGAGGTGCCAGCTGAGCCCGGAATGGTAGTGGAAGTACGTGGTGACGAATTTGTGGGTGCTGTCATGGGGGTGGATAAGACCGTTTTCGGTGAGGTAGTTCGCCTTGAGGATCGCCACGGTGTGGAACGCGTTTTTAATTTGGTCAAAGGCGGGTTCCTAGTGGAGGGTAAGCCGGTTACGCTTACCCGGTACGTCGAAAAGCAGGCACCCCGCAAGTCCAACTCCGGTTCCCGCCGCGTAGAAAACGTGGAGGCTAAGGTCGCCGCGCCCTCGCGCATTTGGGTGGAAGGTGTCCACGACGCCGCTATTGTGGAAAAGGTGTGGGGCCACGACCTACGCGTGGAAGGCGTAGTGGTGGAATACCTTGAAGGCCTGGACAATTTGGAAGACCGCTTGGCGGAATTTCAGCCCGGACCCGGCCGCAGGGTAGGTGTGTTGGCTGACCACCTCGTTCAAGGTTCCAAGGAAACCCGGTTAACGGAAACCGTGGGAGAGCATGTCCTAGTCACTGGTCATCCATTCATCGATATTTGGGCAGCGGTGAAGCCGCAGCGCGTGGGATTGCGTGCATGGCCAGAAGTACCTTATGGCGAGGACTGGAAGACCGGAATGTGCAGGCGCGTGGGGTGGAGCGACCCTAAGGACGGTTGGCGTCATGTGTATAACGCCGTGCATTCTTTCCGTGACTTAGATTCCAGTCTGATTGGCGCGGTGGAGCGGCTCGTGGACTTCGTTACGACGCCCGAACTGAGCAAGTCTGATTTGCTCTAAGGCTGGGTAAGATTCGCGCGTTCAATCAGGTTGACGGCCAACTGCCATCCAGCCAACTCCGCGCTCCAGCCGGCCGCCTGGAGGCGCTGCGACATGGCTTGTTTAGAAATCCCTAGCTCTTCGGCGGCCTCATTTTGGTTCAGCCCAGCACGCACGAGTGAGGTAGCCTCGCGCCCCTCGATGGTGCGCTTGTGCAAAACATATCCCAGCAGGGCAAAGGTGGCCGCGATATCGCTTGCCTCGGAAGCGCGGCCACGCTTGTTGATCTTGGCGTAGACCTGGCCCATACGGGCAGACTTCCGCAACGCGGCGGTAGCTATTTGGCGTGCCCCCTCCTCATCTTCTTGGTTGCCGGGGCTTATACCGATGCCGATGGCCCAGTCGCCGTCGGCAAGCAAGGCCATGACGACGTCGCAGACGGCCGTTGCTGAATCAACTACGGCGCAAATATCTTCCACGCCAAGCACATGGAACTCTCCAACGCCAGAAAGAGTTGATAGGGCCGACGCAGAACGCTGGACCAACTCTGCACGACGCACGGAACGGCCACGGTAGCGGGCGTGGACAGCAAGCATGGAAAACCTCCCTCTAAGAACCTAATGCGAAATAGTCTACCGCTCGAACTTGACTTAAGGGCGAGTGGGAAGCCGCGAATCCATATAAAGCCCGCTCGCTCCAATCGCAGCGAAAACCACCATAGCGAGGACGATGCCGGGAGAGGTATGTCCGGTGAGGGTATCGCCGAAGAACACGCCCAAAGCCGTAGTAGGAATAGAACCGACAAGGGTGGCCAAGGTGAAGTGGCTGAGCTTTACCGGAGTAAGGGCAGCAACGTAGTTCAGGAGGCTAAACGGGACGCAGGCTACCATCCGGAGGGAAGCGATGGCCAGCCACCCGCGCCGCTCGAGATGCGCGTTGATTGTGAACACTGCGGGATGGGTCAGGTGCGGGCGGATCCAGGCTCCGAGGAGCTTGCGGACGATAAGAAAGGACAAAGCCGCTGA
This sequence comes from Corynebacterium sp. LaCa_205, assembly GCF_057458085.1. Lineage (NCBI taxonomy): Bacteria > Bacillati > Actinomycetota > Actinomycetes > Mycobacteriales > Corynebacteriaceae > Corynebacterium > Corynebacterium sp. LaCa_205. Next base: position 1,249,116 of record NZ_CP190931.1, on the reverse strand, counting down.
TACCGTCAAGGCGCACAGGGAAAGCGCGAGTCCCTTCCACGGGCCAAATAAGAGTCCTGCGGCTACCGTCCAGAACGTTCGAGGAAAGGGAAACTGGGTAAATATGACATAACCTAGGGTGAAGATGAAAGGGGACCATGCGCCAAATCGGGTGGAGGCATCACGCAGGTGAGCCACATCCGGCAGATCGTAGAAATAAAGCACGGCGAGGAGGGCGATTACTGCAGCGAGAACGGCTATCCACCGCTGCACGGTCCACCGCTGGATTGAGCGCCAAGCGGACCGAGCGAGCGAAAGCAGGAAGTGGCCGAAATTGCGCACCCAACTCAGAAATGTGGTCATGGGGAAATCGTAGTCCTTGAGGGAGTGCAGGATAGAAAAATCCGGCGGCTACCTCGTGGTAGCCGCCGGAAGTCTGTGCCCGAGGGGGGACTTGAACCCCCACGTCCGTTAATAGGACACTAGCACCTCAAGCTAGCGCGTCTGCCATTCCGCCACCCGGGCAGGGTGTTTGTCAGCCTCTCGGCTGGGCACTCCGATACTGTATCTTGCGTGGGGTGTGCTTTACAAATCGCCAGCGTAGGGCGCCGAAAAGTCCATGCGTGAAGGGTGGTGAAATACATGGGTGTAATCCGGCCTAGGCGTCGTACTGGGGTACGACTGTAGTGTGACCATGGCGTGCGGTTACACCACATCGACATCGACTTGTGAGGTGGGGTACAAATGGGTCTATGACTTCTTATGCAGATGACTCCCGTTTCCCTGGACCAGATCCCTACGCACCGCTGCGTGATGTTCCTTCCTTTGTTCTTTCTTCCACCGACGTGGTCGAAGGCGATGAGCTGCAAGAAAAGCTTCGCGCTCCGGAAAGCGTTTCCCCTCAGCTTGCGTGGGCCGGTTTGCCTGAAGGCACTAAGTCCCTGGCTGTGACCTGTTTCGACCCGGATGCACCCACCGCTTCTGGTTTCTGGCACTGGGCGGCCTTCAATATCCCCGTTGAGGTAAGCGAGTTGCCTACCAATGCTGGTGCTGCAGAAGACCTGGGCATTGACGGTGTTATTAGCTTGCGCAACGATTCGGGCGAGCGCACCTACTATGGTGCCAACCCGCCTGCCGGTCACGCACCTCACCGCTATCTGTACGCAGTCCATGCAGTAGACGTGGAGAAGCTCGATATCGACCCAGATGCAACCCCGACTGTGCTCGGTTTCAACCTGCATTTCCACGCGCTCGGCCGTTCCATTTTGTGGGGCTGGTACGAGGCAAAGTAACGGCAAGTAGCTCTAGTGCATCGCAGGCTAGCCCTTCGGCGACCCTGCGGGTCGGCGGCACCTTCATGGTGGTCGCATTCGTGCTGGCTCTCTTCGCGCTAATCTCTGTCTTTTCGGATGGCTGGGGAGCCGACTTCGCATGGACGTATTCGAAGGTGGCTATTGTTGCCGCCGCGTTCCTCGTCGGGGCCTTTAGTACCATGAGTAGAAGCCAGGCGGGAAGCCGCGCCCAGGTTGTGGCATTAGTGGTTGCGATCGTAGTCATTGCGGCGAGCCGCTTCTTATCCGGCGGGATTTTATTCACCCAAGCGCAGTTTTGGGTGGTGTTCTACGCCGGCTTCGCAGTCCTGTGCGCACTTATTCTCAGGCGCAGCGCTATGGCGCAAGCCTAGCCAGTACCGTGTTTAATCAATGAAAGTCCGCCCCCAGCTGCTTAGGGTAGAGCAGGTGGGGGCGGACTTTCTTGTTCAACCAAGAGTCTCTATAGGGATTAATCCACGGGTTTCCATGGCAGGCCAGAGCCAACCGCTTGGGAAATATTGCGCAAGCCGTGGGCGCGGATTTGGGCGGCAATGCCACGGTGGATATCGCGGATCCAATCTGGACCGCCATAGATGAGGCCGGTGTAGCCCTGCAACAAGGAAGCGCCGGAAGTGATGCGTTCCCACGCCTGCTCCGGCGTGGAGATGCCCCCGACGGAGATGAGGGTGAGCTGGCCGCCGACACGCTCATTGAGACGGCGCAGCACCTCCAGAGAGCGCTCGGCTACCGGGGGACCAGATACGCCACCGGCCCCCATTTCCGCTACCTCGGCAGGAGGGGTCTTGAGCCCCTCGCGGGAAATGGTGGTATTGGTCGCTACGATACCGTCGAGACCGAGTTCAAGGGCTAGGTCTGCCACTGCATCTACCTCGGAATCCGAAAGATCGGGAGCGATTTTGACCAACACTGGAACGGCGGTGCACTCTTGCACGGCAGAAAGAATGGGTCGCAGCGACTCCACTGCTTGTAGGTCGCGCAGGCCCGGGGTATTCGGCGAGGAAACGTTGACTACAAGGAAGTCAGCCAAGTCGCCCAATACGGAAGCAGAGCGGCGGTAATCTTCCACAGCGTGCTCGGCAGGGGTGACTTTAGTCTTGCCAATATTGATGCCGATAACATCGCGGTAGCGGCGCTTGCGGAGGTTTTCTGCAGCGGCCGCTGCGCCTTCATTGTTAAAGCCCATGCGGTTCAAGATGGCCTTATCGGCCTTTAGGCGAAAAAGTCGCGGCGCAGGATTTCCCGGCTGTGCTTGGGCGGTGACGGTGCCCAACTCCGCGAAGCCGAAACCAATCGGGGACCAGGTATCAGCAGCGGCGGCATTTTTATCAAACCCTGCAGCTAGTCCCAGTGGGCGGGGAAACTCTACGCCAAAGACCTCTTGGCGGAGCACCGGATCGTTGACCGGCAGCACCTTTGCCAAGGCCCGGTTGGCCGGACCAGCCGCCTGGAGTCCACTCAGTGCGGTGTTGATAATTCCGTGGATTCGCTCCGGGCTGAGCTGAAACATGCCTCGCAATGCCACTTGGTAGGCCTGCGCGCGCAGTCGATCGATTGTGCTGGTCATGGTGTTAAGACTCCTTCTTCAGGTGCGGGGTGTCCACGAACTGGAGGCCGTGGCCGGTGGTGGAGGCGGCGACAAAGGTGCCATCGGCAAGCACGGCAATGTTTTGTGCATCTGGCACGGTAGAGATATCTCCGCGCAGTTCCGGAACGCCTTTATTTATCTCATAGGCATGAGCCTTGTTCGTATCTGTGGCGCTGACCCACGCCAGATTGTGCTCCTTGTCCCAAGCTACGCCCCATGGGGTGCCATTGACGTTGCCGTATTGGTGCAGGCGAACGACATCATCGGAAGTGTAGATAGCCAAGCGTCCGCCCTCAGTATCGGAGGCAAGAACAACGCCATTGTCGCCCACCGCGATGCTTCCTACACCCTGGCCTATGCGCAGTCGACCGCCCGCGCGATCATTAGTCCAATCCACGTTTTGAATGGTGGAATCCTCGCGGTGAATGCGTACCACTCCATCGTCACCCGTGGAATTGGGCACGGCTAGTAGCTGGTCCGAGCCGGCTTCGACCTCGATGTCACCTTCGCGTTTGCCGTCTTTATAAATGCCAACGGTGCTGGAATCGGCTGAGGTAGCAAAGATCTCGCCGCTGGAAAGCTGGGTGGCAGCAGTAACAGGAGTCTCCTCCTCCATACGGACCTCCTCGCGAGAATCCGGGGAGGAGGGATCGATGAGCAGGACCTTTTCCGGGCAGGCCAGTACAAAGCCCGACGACGATGAACTTAGATCACCGCACTCCGCAGAAATGTCTAAAGCAGTTGCCTTATGGCCCGCAAACTCTTTCTGGCTGCCGATAAGGAGCTGGTCCTTAGTGCGCACCGCAAGCGAGTTATCGACAGCAGCAAGGTCTGTGATGTCTTCCTTAAGGTCTACGACGGTGCCCTCCGGGTCCGCCTTGACAGGGGAGGCCGCCGGGGTGGCATTGCCCTTGACCGCGGTTTCCGGATCGGCGCCCACGCCCACATCGGGCTGGCAGGCGGCCAGTGCGGTGGCGCTAAGCGCCAGCAAACTAGAAAAGATCAGTGCGGAGCCGGATTGAGATTTCACGACTCCTAATCCTAACAGCGCGCGTTATAAAAACCCGAAGCCTTGTTCCGCTGTAGTGTGAAGCGGGTGATTTCAAATACCGCAACAGACGCCGTCTCTTGGGCACAGGTCATTGTTTTGTCCATCGTGCAAGGTCTGACCGAGTTCCTTCCGGTTAGTTCCTCTGGTCACCTGCGCATTGTTTCCGAACTTTTTTGGGGCAAGGATGCTGGCGCATCTTTTACCGCAGTCATTCAGCTTGGCACCGAGCTAGCGGTGCTGGTTTATTTTGCTCCCATGATTTGGCAGATACTTACCGGTTGGTTCCGCGGCTGGACCGATAAATCCTCTCGTGGCCAGGACTGGCGCATGGGTTGGATGGTTATCGTTGGCTCTATTCCTATTGGAATCATCGGCTACGCCTTCGAAGATGCAATCCGCGGAGCCCTGCGCAACCTGTGGATCACCGCCGCCATGCTGATTGTTTTCTCTTTTGTATTTATCGCCGCAGAAAAGTTGGGGAAAAAAGAGCGTGGCTTTGAGCAGTTGACTATGAAAGACGCCATCGTCATGGGCCTGTGCCAGTGCTTGGCACTCATCCCAGGCGTTTCTCGCTCCGGCGGCACCATCTCTGGTGGTCTGTTCTTAGGGCTGGACCGCGAGGTGGCCACGCGCTTTAGCTTTTTGCTTGCCATTCCAGCAGTCCTAGCTTCGGGGCTTTTCTCGCTTCCCGACGCCTTTTCCCCCGCAGCCGGCCAATCCGCTACCGGTCTGCAGCTTTTGGTTGGCACTGGCATCGCTTTTGCCTTGGGTTACGCCTCCATTGCATGGTTGCTGAAGTTTGTAGGTAACCACTCCTTCTCGTGGTTTGCCGCATACCGCATACCCGTTGGTGTACTGGTAATGCTTCTCTTGGCATTGGGAGTCCTACAGCCGCTTTAACAAGCACCGCGTTACTATGGTGGCTATGCAATCTTGGCCAATACCTTCTTTCCGCCCTGTGCCCGGTGATGCGGCGCAGCTGCGCTTGTACGATTCCGCGAATCAAACCATCGCTCCCGTAGAGGTCGCAGGGGATACCGCCACCATGTACGTGTGTGGCATTACGCCCTATGACTCCACCCACCTGGGCCATGCCGCGACATACTTGACGTTTGACCTTATCTACCGCGCCTTTTTGGACGCCGGAAAGAAGGTCCACTACGTACAAAACATCACCGATGTCGATGATCCACTGTTTGAGCGCGCCGAACGCGATGGCGTGGATTGGCGCGAGCTTGGTACGTCTCAGACTGACCTTTTCCGCTCCGATATGGAGTTGCTCTCCGTCTTTCCGCCGCAAGATTATGTCGGCGCCATGGAGGCCGTTGATGAAATCGTGGAGATGGTCCAGAAGCTTCTTGACGCTGGTGCGGCCTACGTCGTAGATGATCCCGAACACCCAGACATCTACGCCTCCATCGAGGCCACTGCGCAATTTGGATACGAGTCCAATTATTCTGCGGCAGAGATGCAGACCTTTTTTGCCGAGCGTGGCGGCGATCCAGACCGCCCAGGAAAGAAGAACCCACTTGATGCACTCATCTGGCGCGCTCACCGCGAGGGAGAGCCCGCTTGGGAGTCGCCCTTTGGTCCTGGCCGTCCGGGCTGGCATATTGAATGCTCCGCTATTGCCACCAATCGTTTAGGTTCGACCTTTGATATTCAAGGTGGCGGCAGCGACCTGAAGTTCCCTCACCACGAATTTTCCGCCGCCCACGCCGAGGCGGCCCTGGGTGTGGACCGCATGGCAAAGTTTTATGTACACACAGGCATGATCGGCCTCGACGGGGTCAAGATGTCTAAGTCCTTGGGCAACCTCGTCTTCGTCCACAAGTTAGTAGGAGCAGGCGAGGAGCCGTCCGCTATCCGTCTCGGCGTCTTCGCTGGGCATTACCGCGACGAGCGGGATTGGTCGGATGAAGTGCTCGAAGAGGCAAAGCACCGTCTGTCCGCGTGGCGGGAAGCAGTGGCTACGCCAGGAAGCATGGCGGGGGCACAAGGGGTCGTCGCCAAGCTGCGCGCGGCGATCGCCAATGACCTCGATACCCCGGCGGCGCTGGCTGCTGTGGATAAGTGGTCGCAGGCTGAGCGAGGCACAGACGAAGAAGGAGCGGGCGATTTGGTTCGCACTGCACTAAATTCACTCCTCGGCGTGCAGGTTTAGCCAAGATAGGGCAGTATCTACAGCATGAGCATTCGCGCCGATTTCCAGCCCACCGTAGATGAGTTCATAAGTGATCTGAAGTCCTTTGCCACCGGCGATTACCTCAAAGAGGAGGAAAAGGAGTTCTGGGAGGCTCCGTTTGATGCCAGCGTGCTTCCGGAGCTGCGCGGTCACCTTGAGAATATGCTCGATGGGCTGGATGCCCTTCCGGATGATCCAGATGGCCCGCAGCTGGTAACCGTGTTGTCCAAGACCGTTCGTGCGTTGGCCGATTTTAATCGTGCCCAGCACGACGCTGTCCTCGAGCCGGAAGAGAAGGAAGAGCTATCTGAGCTTATCTACAATGCCTGCGCGGCAACTGGAGCAGATGACGAAGCTCTATCGCACATTCCAGAACTAGACTTTTAGTTCTTGTCCTCCCGCTTTTTGAGCGCCGGCCCGCGGCATATTCGCAGCCTGGCGCTTACTTCTGTGCCCTTAGCGCATGGTCGGTTTCACCCCACAGCCTTTTTAAAGAGAAAGTTAGTTTTATTCTCGTGCAGCACCCCGATGCCGTTTCTGGTCTGACAAAGCCCGCCGCCATTTTCTGGGACATGGATGGCACGCTCACCAATTCGGAGCCGCTTTGGGCGGAGGCAACGTTCTATCTCTCGGAGCTCCTGGGGAAGCGTTTAACTCCCACCCAGCGCCTTGCCACTGTGGGGGCGACTTTTGAGACGACCTTGGGGATTTGCGCAGATAATGCGGGGGTGACACTGCGGCCCGGTGACAGCGATCGATACCGCGCTCGGATGTTTGACTATGTCAAAGGTCTTTTCGCTCGCAAGCTGGAGATTTTCCCTGGCATTCCTGCGTTGCTGCATGAGCTGAAGGCGGATCGCGTGCCAATGATGGTGACGACTAATACCGAGCGCAACGTCGCCGATGCCGCCATTAGCGCGTTGGGGTGGCAGTACTTTGTCGATACTATTTGCGGGGATGAAGTGCCTGCCGGGAAACCTGCACCGGATATGTACCGCGAAGCGGCCCGCCGCATCGGAGCTAAGCCCGCAGATTGCTTGGTATTTGAAGATTCCGCCAACGGAATGCGCGCCGCAGTTGATGCTGGCTGTGTAGTCATCGGCTTGCCCGAAGATGACGAGGTGGAGGTTCCGCCGGAGGTCACCGAGGTCTCCCAGCTCCGCAACTCGCGGCACCTCGCCGGTGCCCGGGCCTCCGAGGTCTATGAGTGGTTTAGCAAGATTTCGGAATAGCGGTAGGACTTCAGGGTTTTACTACATTCCCTAACTACCTGTGGAACAATAGGTAGCCGTGAAGAACTTTGAGAACCTTTTTGCTGAATTATCCGAAAAAGCTGCCCAGCGCCCCGCTGGTTCTGGCACCGTTGCCGCATTGGATAAAGGCGAGCATCACATAGGCAAAAAGATCATCGAAGAAGCCGGGGAAGTGTGGATCGCCGCAGAGTATCAGTCTGATGCTGAGCTAGCAGAAGAAATGTCTCAGCTGCTCTATTGGATTCAGGTCATGATGCTCAAGCGGGGGCTTACCCCAGAAGACATCTACAACTACCTTTAAACAGCGCCCCACGGGACGGAAGGATCCACATGATAAAGATTGCTGTACCGAACAAAGGCTCATTGTCAGAATCCGCCGTGGAGATTCTTACAGAGGCCGGCTACAAGGGGCGTGGACATTCCAAAACACTCAACGTGGTTGATGCGGATAACGGGGTTGAGTTTTTCTTCTTAAGGCCCAAAGATATCGCCATCTATGTTGCCCGCGGTGTTTTGGATCTGGGTATTACCGGTCGCGATTTAGCTCTCGACTCAAAGGCGAGCTTTGATGAGGTTCTGCCATTAGGGTTTGGAGGATCTACTTTTCGCTATGCAGCCCCGCAGGGGGAGGAGTGGGATATCTCTCAACTGGATGGTCGCCGGATCGCGACCTCTTACCCCAATCTTGTCCGTGCGAACCTTGCCGAGCATGGAATTGAGGCCGATGTTATTCGGCTAGACGGCGCGGTAGAGATCTCCATCCGGTTAGGCGTTGCCGATGTCATTGCTGATGTCGTGTCAACTGGTACTACCTTGCGCCAACAAGGGTTGGCGCCGTTCGGCGAGCCGATCATTGAGTCCGAGGCCGTAGTAATCAAGCGCACAGGGGTAGAAGTTAGCGAAGAAGAGCAGGTGGTGCTCGACCGCATGCAGGGAATTTTGCACGCTCGCACCTATTTGATGATCGATTACAACATCGCGCAATCCAATCTCGATGCGGCTGCTGGTACTACTCCCGGGTTAACCGGTCCTACGGTCTCACCTTTGGCGCGTGAGGGCTGGGTGGCGGTGCGCGCGATGGTTCCCAAGAAAAACGCCAACCAAGTCATGGACCGGCTTTCCCAACTCGGCGCAGAGGCGATCTTGGCTTCTGATTTACGCATCGCCCGCTTTTAGGGGGAGCGAATTTTCTGGGTCGGCCCAAATAGATTCAGTCGTGGCTAACATTAGCGCTTGAGGTTACTCATCCGAATATAAGTCTCGACAGGCAAAGGAGCCGAGCCATCATGGCAAAGTCCTCTAAGAAAGAAGAAAAGGACACCAAGTCTGCAGCAAAGGACGTGAAGAAGAAGGAAGCTGATACTTCCACTCACGCTGCACAGCAGAAGGTGGCCGAACAGAAGGCACCTAAGAATTCCAGCAAGAAGACTCGCACCGAGACCGACCTTCTTGGCTCTTTGGAAGTTCCAGCGGACGCTTACTACGGTGTGCACACCGTTCGCGCTATGGAAAACTTCCAGATTTCTTACGTGACCATCAACACCATCCCGCACTTCATTCGCGGCATGGTCCAGGTCAAAAAGGCGGCTGCCATGGCAAACCGTCGCCTTCACGTGTTGCCTAAGAAGAAGGCCGAAGCCATCATCTGGGCTTGTGACCAGATCCTGGAAGAGGGCCGCTGCATGGACCAGTTCCCACTGGACGTTTTCCAGGGTGGTGCTGGTACCTCGCTGAACATGAATACCAACGAGGTCGTTGCCAACCTCGCTCTGGAATACCTTGGTGAGGAGAAGGGCTCTTATGACATCATCAACCCCAATGATGATGTGAACATGTCCCAGTCCACCAACGATGCTTACCCGACCGGTTTCCGCCTGGGTCTGCATGCAGCGGTTGACCACCTCATTGAGCGCATGGATGGCCTGCGCGCCGCGTTCCAGGACAAGGGCAATGAATTCCAGGACATCCTGAAGATGGGCCGTACCCAGCTCCAGGACGCTGTTCCGATGACCTTGGGCGATGAGTTCAAGGGCTTTGCCAATAACCTGAACGAGGAACAAGCATTGCTGCGCGATGCTCAGCGCCGCCTGCTGGAGATCAACCTGGGTGCAACCGCAATCGGCACCGGCGTAAACACTCCTGCCGGCTACCGCCACCAGGTCACAGCAGCCTTGTCTGAGGTTACGGGCTTGGAAATGAAGACCGCACGCGATCTCATTGAAGCAACCTCTGACTGTGGTGCTTACGTGCTGCTGCACGCAACCATTAAGCGCGCAGCGATGAAGCTCGCCAAGATTTGTAATGACCTGCGCCTGCTGTCCTCCGGCCCTCGCGCTGGCCTGGCTGAGATTAATCTGCCAGCCCGCCAGGCTGGCTCCTCCATCATGCCGGGTAAGGTAAACCCGGTTATCCCGGAGGTTGTCAACCAGACTTGCTTCAAGATCTTCGGCAATGACCACGTAGTCACCATGGCCGCTGAGGCAGGCCAGCTGCAGCTAAACGTCATGGAGCCGGTCATCGGCGAAGCACTGTTCCAGTCCATTCGTATCATGGGCAACGCCGTCGATGCGCTGCACGAAAAGTGCGTCACGGGCATCACCGCCAACGCGGATGTGTGCCGCGCCTACGTAGAAAATTCCATTGGTATCGTCACCTACCTGAATCCGTTCATCGGCCACCACAATGGTGATTTGATCGCTAAGGAGTCCTTGGAGACCGGCAAGGGCGTCAAGGAACTCGTCTTCGAGAAGGGCCTGCTGGATGAAGCAACCTTGAACAAGGTTCTGTCCGTAGAAAACCTCATGCACCCAGAGTTCCGAGGCCAGCTCTTCATTGACGAAGACTAAGCCCACAGCGCTTTAGGAGCAGCAGGGTATAGTGCCCGCGGAGTAGGCCCCCGCAGTTGCCGCCACTTTTACTTCACATGGAAGTAAAGCAGGCGGAGGCTGCGGGGGTTTGTGCATGGTGAAGGGGCACTATTCACATTCATCTTTTATTCTCCTATACAGGGACGATGCGTCTTAGAATACCGGTCATTTTATAGCGGAATCCTTATTTTATGTGGGAATCAACACAAACAGGCACTTTGAATGAATAAATCACCACAGCGGGTGCAAAATAGAAGATGTTGAGGACGGCATGCACTCTTTATGGAGATGCGTGCCCATAGTTTGCATAGAGAGCGTATGGAGTACGTCCATGGTTATTGTTCATATAGTCATCGTTCTCGCGGCCATCGTTTTGGGTGCGAGAATTGGATCAATTGGTATCGGTATGGCCGGCGGCCTCGGCGTGTTGGCGCTTGGTCTCACCGGTGTTCCCATTACTAGGGAAGATATCCCCTTCGATGTTATCGGCATCATCATGACCGTCATTGCTGCTATCGCAGCAATGCAGCGAGCTGGCGGTATGGACTATTTGGTGCACATTGCAGAGAAGTTCCTGCGCAAAAACCCAAAGCGGATCACGTTCTACGCGCCAATTGTGACGTGGCTAATGACGGTTCTCGCTGGCACCGGGCACACTGCGTTTTCTACTTTGCCGGTTATCGTCGAGGTAGCTAAAGAGGGTAAGGTTCGTCCTTCACGCCCGCTATCCATCGCGGTAGTTGCCTCTCAGATGGCAATCTGTGCTTCGCCCATTTCGGCAGCCGTGGTGTTGCTCGCTAGCCTGCTAGAGCCGACTGGGGTGGGCTATTTGCAGGTACTGGCGGTCGTTATTCCGGCGACATTCCTGTCTATCTTCCCAGCTGCCTGGGTAGCTAATAAGTTTGGCAAAGAGCTTGAAGATGATCCGGTTTACTTGGAGCGCAAGGCACAAGGCCTGGTCAAGGAACCACTCGGCGCAGGGAACTACTCTCCGCAGAAGGGTGCCAAGGCTTCTGTTCTCGTGTTCTTGGTAGCCATCATCATCGTGATGGCGTGGGCCACCCTGACCTCGGAGCAGGTGGGGCTTATCGCCGACCCGACCCTTCCACGTAATGAAGCCATTATGACGGTCATGCTCACCGCTGCCACCATCATCGTTATGATGACCAAGGTCCCGGCTGGAGATGTTTTGAATACGCCGGTCTTCAAGTCCGGTATGTCCGCATGTATTTGTGTGCTGGGCGTGGCTTGGCTGGGCACCAGCCTTATCAACCACTACATGGACGATATTCAGTCTATGGCTGGCAGCGTTATTGAATCTTCGCCGTGGCTGCTCGCAGTGGTGCTATTCTTCGCTGCAGCGTTGCTGTACTCGCAAGCCGCTACGACCAAGGCCCTTATGCCGGCAGCCCTTGCCCTGGGAGTAAGCCCCATTACCGCAGTCGCTGCGTTCCCGGCGGTGTCCGCTCTGTTTATCCTGCCGACTTACCCAACCTTGTTGGCAGCAGTGGAGATGGACGATACCGGCTCGACTCGTATCGGCAAGGCCGTATTCAACCACCCATTCCTGATCCCAGGTACGGTCAGCATCGTGCTCTCGGTTCTCTTGGGCTATGCATTCGGTTTCGTCCTCCTATAACTAGAGGAAGTTAAAACCATCTCCAAGGCGCCCTTCAGGGCGCCTTTTTGGTTGCAGCATCAGCGGGCAACTTAATTCATTTCACTTTCTTGTCTAAATGAGCCTTATTTAACTCAATCGCTCGGTAGGCTTAGGCCATGACTACTCAGCTATCCGATGTTGAAATTGCCCAAGCCCACCAACTGCAGCCGATCACGGAGATTGCCGCCAAGGCGGGCATTCCTTCCGACGCCGTGATTCCCTACGGCACCACCAAAGCCAAGGTAGATATCACCAAGGTTGACTATTCCAAGGAAAACCGGGGCCAGCTGGTGCTTGTCACCGGCGTATCACCTACCCCTGCCGGCGAGGGAAAATCCACCGTTCTCATCGGCTTGACCGATGCCCTAGACCAATTGGGCAAGAAAGCGATAGTTGCCCTGCGAGAGCCCTCCCAAGGGCCAGTGATGGGCATTAAGGGCGGTGCGGCTGGCGGCGGCTATGCACAGATTGTGCCCATGGAGGACATCAATCTGCACTTCACCGGGGATTTTCACGCGATTACCTCCGCAACCAACACCTTGGCCGCCATCATTGATAACCACATACATCAAGGAAACGCGTTGGGTATCGACCCACGACGAGTAACGTGGCAGCGGTGCATGGACGTCAACGACCGTGCCTTGCGCAACGTGGTCACTGGACTGGGCGGCCCAGCCCACGGCGTACCCGCTGAAACCGGTTTCACCATTACTGCCGCTTCTGAAATCATGGCCATTTTGTGCTTGGCCACAAACCTTGAAGACCTGAAGAAACGTCTTGGCGATATCACCATCGGGTTCACCTACGATCAACGCCCTGTTACCGCGCGTGACCTGAACGCAGAAGGTGCGCTCACGGCACTGATGCGTGATGCCCTTAATCCGAACCTCGTACAGACCCTCGGCGGGGTACCAGCCTTGGTACACGGTGGACCATTCGCCAATATTGCCCACGGTTGCAACTCCCTATTAGCAACTCAAACCGCTCTACAATTCGGCGATATTGTCCTGAGCGAAGCTGGCTTCGGCTCCGATTTGGGCGGGGAAAAGTTCGTCGATATCAAGGCACGCTTTGGCGATCTGGATGTTGCCGGTGCGGTTGTTGTTGCCACCATTCGTTCGCAAAAATACAACGGCGGAGTAGCCAAAGATAAGCTCACGGAAGAGAACCTAGATGCGCTCAAGGCGGGCATTGTCAACCTTGAGCGCCACGTAGAAAATCTGCGCAAATTCGGTATCAAGCCAGTGGTAGCGCTCAACCTCTTTTGGTCGGATACGGAGGCGGAACGCGAGTTTATGCGGCAGTGGGCCAAGGACTTTGGAGTGGCCTTGGAAGAAGCCAACGTCTGGTCCGAGGGCGGTGCAGGTGCGACTAAGCTGGCAGAGACCTTGCTGGAGAACCTGCAGGGCGGTGCCAAGCAGCTCTACGATCCGCAGCAAGGAATTGAAGCCTCCATCGAGACCATTGCTCGCGAGATTTATCGCGCCGACCGCGTGGAGTATGGAGCAAAGGCGCTTAAAGATCTGAAGTACATCCAGGACAATGGCTGGGACAAGCTACCCGTGGTCATTTCCAAGACTCAGTATTCCTTCAGCGATGATGCATCTGAATTGGGTGCGCCGGAAGGCCATACGCTGCATGTCCGTGAATTGCTGCCGCGCACCGGCTCAGGCTTTATCGTTGTGCTTACCGGCAATGTTATGACGATGCCGGGGTTGCCAAAGAAGCCAGCGGCCAACAACATAGACGTCGATAAGGACGGCACTATCTCCGGACTTTTCTAAGGCCGCGTGGACCTAGTCCTTGTTATCCGCCGCGGAACCAGGCCACCCTGGATACTGCGGCGGCGTGCCGCCGAATTCGGGGCAGAGATCCTGGTGGGCACACCAGCCACATAGCTTGGAGGGCTTGGGGCGGAAATCCCCGGCGCGCCCATCGGCTTCAATTTTGGCCCACAACTCGCCGAGATCGCGCTCGAAGTACTCCAGCTCCTCTCGGTTTGGGCTAAGAAACATCGAGTCCAAGACCTTGAGGTACATAAGCCGCAACTGGTGGGGGATAGTGCCTAGAATGCGCCAGTAGACTAGCGCGTAGAAACGCATTTGGAATTGGGCATCTTGTGAATAGCGGGGCAGTGGTTTCTTGCCGGTTTTATAGTCAACGACGCGGACCTCGCCCGTCGGCGCGCGATCCACTCGGTCGATGAAGCCACGAACGGGAACGCCATTGGGAAGAACTGTGTTGACGTACATCTCGGTTTCTTGGCAATCAAAGCCCTGTGGGTCTTCCATCTGGAAATAGCCTTTGAGCAGTTCTCTGGCGGAAACGAAGAAGTCATAGGTGTCTTCTTCTGGCACGAGCTCGAGCAGTTCCGCGTCCTTTGCGGTCATGTCTGCCCACGAGGGCTTAATCATCTTTACTGCGGCAGGATAGGTGCGCTCTGCGCGCGGTAGCTTATGCATTTCTTCCAGTACGGCATGCACTAGGGTTCCTTTGACCTGTGCAATGGTTTTGGGTTCGGGCAGCTTGTCAATGGCCCGGAAGCGATAGAGCAGTGGGCACTGCTTGTAATCGGAAGCGCGCGAGGGTGACAGGGCAAGCGGGCGGGGTGTCGATGAAGTAGCCATGGTGTATCTAGCCTATCGCCGTGCGTTTCGTGGCAAGCTAGGAGGTATGAGTTATACCGAAGAATTCCTTAATTTCATCGCCGCTTCTCCTTCCTCTTATCACGCTGCGGAGGAGGTATCCCGCCAATTGCGCGAGGTGGGATTTGATCTACAGGATGAGAGTGAGGAATGGTCGGCCGCACCAGGTGGCCACGTGATGGTGCGCGGTGGCGCGGTAGCGGCTTGGTATGTACCACAGGAGGCGGATAAGAATTCTGGTTTTCGCATCGTGGGGTCACATACGGACTCGCCGGGCCTGGTGCTCAAACCCACGCCGGACTTTTCGGCGGCGGACTGGCAGCAAGTAGCAGTAGAGGTCTACGGCGGGGCGCTACTGCATACCTGGTTTGACCGAGAGTTGACCGTCGCTGGCCAGATTGTGACTAAGGACGGCACGCGGCATGTGGTAAATACTGGCCCTGTCCTGCGCCTGCCGTCTTTGGCCATCCACCTGTACCGCAAGGATGAGTTCAAACCAGACCGACAGCACAATATGCAGCCTGTCTTAAGCGTCGGTGACCCAGAGGCATCGATCTTGCAGGTAGTGGGGGAGAAGGCGGGCGTCGGCAAGCAGGATATTGCATCCTTCAACCTGATTACGGCCGATGCCGCCCGCGGTGAGGTCTTTGGGGCAGGAGAGCAGTTCATTGCAGCCGGGCGCATGGATAATCTTTCTTCTGTACATGCCTCCTTGGCGGCGATGAAGAATGCTGCAAAGGACTATCAGGGCAAGGATATTTTGGTCATGATGGCCTTTGACCACGAAGAGGTAGGTTCCAGCTCCCGCTACGGTGCGGGCGGGCCTATTCTGGCGGACGTCATTACTCGAACGGCCCGGGCACTGGGAGCTAACGAGGAGGAACGCTTCCAGATGTTTTCCCGCTCGAGTTGTGTGTCGGCCGATGCGGCACATTCGGTGCATCCCAATTACGTGGGCAAGCACGATCCCACGCACCACCCGATAATCGGCAAGGGCCCAGTGACCAAGATCAACGGCAACCAGCGCTATGCCTCCGATGCCACCACAGTGGCGTTGTGGGAAGCAGCGTGCGACAAGGCTGGCGTGCCGGTGCAGCGCTTTGTGGGCAATAATGACGTGCCGTGCGGATCGACCATCGGTCCCATCACCGCAACCCGTTTGGGCATCGACACCGTGGATGTGGGCGTGCCCATGCTGTCGATGCACTCGGCGCGTGAAATGGTGGGCGAGCGGGACCAAGTATGGCTTGCACAAGCGCTTGAGGCATACTTGGTGGGATAGTAATCGCAACCTCGAGGAGTCTTGAGACATGGCTTATTCCGGCCCCTTTGCCTATGGCGACCGCGTGCAGCTTACTGACGCCAAGCGGCGCCACTACACGGTCATCCTTGAAGAGGGAGGCCAGTTCCACTCCCACAAGGGCATAATTAACCACGATGACATCGTGGGTATGGATGAGGGTTCGGTTATTGAGTCCACCCTTGGCTCCTCCTTCCTGCTGTTCCGCCACCTGATGGTGGACCATGTGCTGTCCATGCCGCGCGGTGCCGCGGTGATTTACCCCAAGGATGCGGCACAGATCTTGGTAGAGGGCGATATTTTCATGGGCGCGCGCGTGCTCGAGGCCGGTGCCGGTTCCGGTGCGCTATCCATGTCTTTGCTGCGTGCCGTCGGCCCAGAAGGCCATGTGTATTCCTATGAGGTGCGCGATGATCACCTTGAGTATGCGGTGGATAACGTGAAGGAATATTTTGGCGAGCAGCCGGAGTGGTGGTCGCCGCGCCTTGGTGATCTGGCAGACGTTACCGCTGCAGACCTGGGCGGGCCGGTAGACCGCGTTATCCTCGACATGCTCGAACCATGGGAACACTTGGAGACCGTGCGCGATCTCCTCATCCCAGGTGGCGTGTTTATGACCTACGTGGCAACGGTGCCACAGCTAATGAAGGTCATGGAAGGCATTCGTGAACTCAAGTGCTTCACTGAGCCCAAGGCATGGGAATCGCTGGTGCGTGAATGGAAGGTCGAAGGCCTAGCTACCCGCCCAGAGCACCGCATGAATGCGCACACCGCCTTCCTCATCTGGACTCGCCGCCTGGCCGATGGTGTCACCCCACCACGCCCGCAGCGCCGTGCCCGGAAGTAGGGCCGCTTTAACGCCCAGAATTTAAAGCGGAAGTGCCCTCTTTCGCTGCCCGCGCCGCGTTAGAGTAGTGGGCATGGATGAAGCCACGGACTATAAGCGGCAGGTAAGCCAGCTTGCCGCCCGCAATCAGAAGTTGGCGGGCTTATTAAAAGAATCGCGCGTGAAGCTGGAGCAGCTTTTTGCCGAGCTCAACGCGCTGGCTGAGCCGGCATCGACCTACGGTGTTTTTCTAGGTTATTCGCCGAACCACAGCGAGGTGGGAACCACCGCGGAGGTCTATACCAATGGCCGCATTATGCAGCTTAAGGTCTCGCCTAACGTGGAACCAGGCAGTCTCTCGGCCGGCCAGCAGGTTCGCTTGGGCGATGGCTTCGTGGTCGTGGAAGGGTCCCCGCCTGAGCGTACAGGCGAGCTAGCAACGGTGGTGGAGCGCCTCAGTCAAGACCGCCTGATAGTGGCAAATTCCTCTGGTGAGGAAAAGGTAGTGCTGCTAGCCCAAGCACTGCGCGAGGATACCCGGGTGTCGGCAGGCGAGGGAGTACTCGTGGATCCCAAAGCTGCCATCGCACTAGAAAAGGTGGAAAAGACTGAAGTCACCCAGCTTTCTTTGGAAGAGGTCCCGGATGTGCGCTATGAGGATATCGGCGGGCTGGACGAGCAGATTTCCCAGATCCGCGATTCCGTAGAGCTACCGTTTATCCATCCCGACCTCTATCACCAATACGAGCTACAGCCGCCTAAGGGCGTGCTCCTGTATGGCCCTCCAGGGTGCGGTAAGACGCTTATTGCCAAGGCAGTAGCCCACTCTTTAGCCCAGCAATTAGGCAGCGACGGCACGAGCTACTTCCTCAATATCAAGGGCCCAGAGCTGCTCAATAAGTATGTGGGGGAGACGGAACGCCGCATCCGCCTCATTTTTGAGCGGGCCCGCGAATTGGCCCAGCTCAGCGCTGACCGGCCAGTGGTCATCTTCTTCGATGAGATGGAATCGATCTTCCGCACTCGTGGCTCGGGTGTGTCCTCCGATATGGAAACCACGGTTGTTCCCCAGCTGCTCACGGAGCTCGATGGAGTTGAGAGCCTGTCCAATGTGATCGTCATTGGCGCTACCAACCGCGAAGAACTCATCGATCCCGCCATCATGCGCCCCGGCCGGCTTGACATCAAGATCCGGGTTAACCGCCCGAATAAACAGGGGGCCCGAGAAATTTTCGCCCGGCACTTCACCGAATCCGTCCCGCACCAGGGCGCGTTGGACGAACTCATTATCGCCGCGGTGGATGAGCTTTATGCCGATCGCCCCTTCGTACAGCTGCACTTTTCCAGCGGGGAACGGGAAATATTGCATTACCGCGACTTTGTCTCCGGCGCAATGATTGCCAATATCCTCTCGCGGGCCAAAAAGCTGGCTATCAAGGACGCTCTCCGGTTGCGTGCAGGCAGCGAGCAGGCGGCAGGTGGGGACCACGAGGGCATCGCCAAGCAACACTTGCTCGATGCCATCGCAGCCGAGCGCGCCGAGTCCGAATATGTACCTACCTCCACCAACCCGGAGGAATGGACCAAGATCATTTCCCAAGACCATTCCGGTGCCCGCGTGGAACGGGTGGAGTTATTGACCACAAGGAGGAGCGCATGAGCCGCATTGTAGGTACCGAAACCGAGTACGGAATTGCGACCCCAGAGCTACCGGAGTACTCACCTATTATTTCTTCCACTCACGCGGTAGTAGCTTATGCCGCGATGCACACAGGGGCGCGCTCACGCTGGGATTTTGCCGAGGAACACCCGCTGCGCGATTCCCGCGGTTTTGATCTCAAGCGCTACCAGACGGTGCCCGTAGTCGACCCGAATGCCATCGGAGTAGCCAATGTGGTCACGGCTAATGGCGCGCGCTTTTATGTTGACCACGCGCACCCGGAGTATTCCGCACCGGAATGCACTAATGCCTGGGAAGCTACGCTTTATGACGCCGCAGGGGACGCCACGCTCCTGCAAGCGGCTGCGGCCGTGGCGGGGCTGAGCGCGCAAGGAAAGTCCGTTCTTGCCAACCACGAGCCCTGCCCAGCCCTGCGTTTTTATAAAAATAACGTGGATGGAAAAGGCGCCTCTTATGGCTCTCATGAGAACTATCAGTACTCCCGTGAAACGGACTTCGACACCATGGCGCAGGCCCTCATCCCTTTCTTCGTTGCTCGCCAGGTAGTCATCGGCGCCGGGCGCATGGGACGCGGCGAGTTTGGTGAAGAGCCAGGTTTCCAGATCTCCCAACGCGCTGATTATATTGAGCAAGAAATCTCGCTGGAGACCACCCTCAACCGCGGCATTATCAATACCCGCGATGAGCCGCATGCGGTCCATGCTGACTTCGGCCGCCTCCACGTCATCATTGGGGACGCGAATATGTCGCAGACGTCTACATTGCTCAAACTGGGGATGACCTCTCTGGTGCTCGATGCCATCGAAGAGGGCGTGGACTTCAGCGACCTCCGCCTGCAGGATGCTGTGGCGGAAGTCCCACGCGTGAGCCGCGATCTTAGGCTTCAGCATCGGCTCACGCTTGCCGACGCCCGCCAGCTCACCGCCCTAGAGCTCCTTGCCGAATATCGCGCACGCGTCACCCCACGCACACCCACCGATCACAAGGTCCTCGCGGCCTGGGACGAGGTAGTTTCGCTACTGGAGAAAGACCCGATGCAGGCCGCACACCTGCTGGACTGGGTGGCAAAGTATCGCCTGATTAAGGGCTATCTCGACCGCGGCGTCAATCCAGACGACCCCAAGCTGCGGCTCATAGACCTGCAATACGCGGAGATTGACCCAGCCAAATCGCTTCACCACGCTCTAGTGCGCAAAGGCCAGATGCGGCAGCTTTTTAGCGCCGCCGAAATTGAGCGTGCTTCCAGCTGTCCGCCGGAGGACACCCGCGCTTATTTCCGCGGCCGAGTAACGCAGAAATTCGGCGAGAACATCATTGCCGCAAGCTGGCAAAGCCTCACCGTACGAGTAGGGGAGGGCACCGACGCACCGTGGGCCACAGTCCCCATGGATATCGCCACTGGTCTCACTCAGGCTGAATGTGGAGAGATGATTGACGCCGCCGACACGGTCGAGGATCTTCTCCAAAGACTCACTGACAGCGGGATCCACCCCGAGTACCGTAATTAACAACCACGAATTAAAGCAGGATCCACAGAAAGGATTTCCCACCTATGTCCACTCACCAGTCTCAGGTCACCGGCGGTAATGGCGGCGATAACTCCGCTGGCGACGAGGAATTTACCTCCACGCAGCTCAGCATCAATACAACCGGCACCGATGAACTCCTCGATGAGATCGACGGGCTACTAGAAAATAACGCCGAGGAATTCGTGCGCTCCTATGTCCAAAAGGGCGGGCAGTAAGGGTGAGTGACCAGCGCCCTGTCTTTGCCCGACGCATCATGGGCATTGAAACAGAATATGGCCTAACTACCAGCGCGGGCTCGAAGGAACGGACTCTGAGCCCCGATGAGGTAGCGCGCGTGCTTTTCCGGCCTATTGTCCAAGAGCATTCCTCCTCCAATATTTTTTCTACCAATGCCAGCCGCCTCTACCTCGATGTCGGTTCCCACCCCGAGGTAGCCACCGCCGAGTGCGATAGTTTAAGCCAGCTTTTAGCCTATGAATGCGCCGGCGATGCCATTGTCAACCGGCTTGGCGAGCAAGCAGAGCAAACTTTCGCCGCTGAGGGCCACCCGCGTGCGGTGTACCTTTTTAAAAATAACGTGGACTCGGCTGGCAATTCCTTCGGCTGCCACGAAAACTATCTCATCAGCCGCCATATGGTCCTCAAGGACTTGGGCCTTGAGCTCCTGCCGTTCCTCATCACCCGTCAGCTCATCTGCGGCGCCGGCATGGTCCAACCCGCTAAGGGCGATAAGCCCGCCCAATTCCTGCTCTCGCAGCGTGCGGACCAGGTGTGGGAAGGCGTTTCTTCTGCTACCACCCGTTCGCGTCCCATCATCAATACCCGCGACGAGCCGCATGGCGATTCCAAACGCTTCCGCCGCATGCACGTCATCGTGGGAGATTCCAATATGGCCGAGCCAACTATGGCGCTGAAAGTAGGTTCAACGCTGCTCATTTTGGAAATGTTGGAGGCCGGATTTGAGCTGCCGAAATATGAGATCGAAAAGCCGATTCACCATATCCGCGCTATTGCGCGCGATATGACGGGATCGACCGAACTACCACTTAGCGGAGGTGGATCAGTCACCGCGCTGGAGGTGCAACAGCAGCTCTGTATGCGCGCAAGCCAATGGCTGGAAGAAAGGGAAGACGCTGGTACCCCTACCTCCGAAATGCGGCGCGTAGTTGATCTCTGGCAACGCACCCTGCGCGCCATTGAGACCCAAGATTTTTCCGAAGTGGACAGGGAAATCGACTGGGTCATTAAACTCGCCCTGCTTGAGCGCTACCGTGCGCGGCTCGGTGGGCAGTGGGACCACCCTAAGCTGGCCCAGATTGATATGACCTATCACGATATCCGTCCTGGACGCGGGCTCTACCATGTACTGCTGCGCAAAGGTCTTATCGATCGCTGGATTGAGGATTCTGATATTGAACGCGCGATGGACACAGCGCCGGCGACCACGCGCGCTGCGCTGCGCGGCCAGTTCTTGGCTACCGCGCGTAACTGTGGCGCCAATGTCACCGTTGATTGGACGCGGCTGAAAGTCAATCGGCCCGAACCGCGAACCGAGGAACTTTTGGATCCCTTCATTGCCCACGATGAACGAGTCGATGCATTGCTAGACTATATGCGTTCACACCACAGCTAGATCCACCATAGAGTCATATCAGGGAGACACACAGCACGTGGCAGCACACAACCCCACGCCCAAACGGCATGATGAGGCGGTAGAAAGGCTCACCAACCTCTCCTTCGCGCTACAAGGCGCGGCAAACTCCGGCGGTAGCCCTGATCGCAGCGCTGCATGGATTCGTCGCCACGTTGCCGGGTACGGCGATAAGTCGGGCGAGGCTTTTGCCAAGTCCTTGGCGCGCGATATAGCGACCCTCCAACGCGCTGGGGTGCCCATTGTGCATTCCGGTGGTGAGGATGGCGCGCGCTACCGTCTTGACGCGAGTAGTTACCAGCTACCGCCGGTGGAATTTTCTCCGGAAGAGGCCATGGTTTTAGGCATAGCAGGGGGAATGGGTACCACGGGAGGCTTAAGCGATTTCTCTTTATCTGGGTGGACCAAGATTGCCGCCAGCGGCGCCTCGCGCAACCTTTCCGGCGCGCCGGTGTACACAGCAGTCAATGACATCACCCGCCTCGCCCCGGAAGTTATTACCTCTGTCCTCGCTGCGGTGCGCAACCGACTGCGCATTACTTTTTCCTACCGCGCAAACCCGGCCGCTAAGCCAGTACGCCGCGTGATGGATCCTTGGGGAGTGGTCAACCGTGATAGCCACATTTACATCGTGGGTTTCGATGTGGACCGCGGCGCCCCACGTGTCTTTCGTGCGCTTCGTGTCTCCGATATCAAACGCTCACATCATCCCGCAGAACACACCGTCCCAACAGAGACCTTGCAGGCCTTGGTAGAGCGCGCATTGCAGCGCGGAGAAAAGGTAGACGCGCGGCTTATTATTCCGGTGGGAAAGGCACAGGAGTTAATGGATGCGGGCGAGAAGCAGCCTGATGGCACAGTAATGCTGCGCAACGTGGATAAGGATTGGCTCGTGCGCACAGCGGCCGGGTACGCGCCAGAGGTACAGGTGGTCGAACCTGGCGGGGTGCGCCAGGAGGTCATTTCTCTTCTGCGCGCCGCCGCGCAACGGCAGGAAGGACGCTAGCTATGGCCGATGCATCGCAAAAGCTCCAGGCGCTCGTGCGCTCTTTGAACCTGATTCCTTACTTTAAAAATCACCCCGACAAAACGCCCATGGAAGCGGCTACGGATTTGGGAATGGAGCCCGGTGAGCTGAAGGAGGCCCTCGATCGTCTATTTTGTTCCGGCACGGGCCGCAATACTGAAGATCTCATTGATCTCAGCTTCAGCTACCGCGATGGGGTAACCATCCACAATGATCAAGGCTTAAGCCAAGCTCTGCGCCTTACCCCCACCGAGGCCGGCGCCTTGCTCCTTACCTTAGAGTCCCTGCAGGCCATGCCGGGGCTTATCGATGCCCACGCGGTCGAATCCGCCGCTGCTAAACTGCGCGGCATCATGGATGAAAAGACTGCAGCTATCTACGATTCGCTGTCTACTCCAGCCCCTGAAGAAACGGATATTCAGGCGCTTTTGACCCAAGCGGTCAATGAACGAAAGCGGGTGCGGCTGCGCTACTGGAGTGCTTCGTCTAATGCAGAATCCGAGAGGCTAGTGGATCCGGCGCGCATATTCATCGTTGATTCTGAGCCGTACCTGGCGGCATGGGAAGAAGCAAAGCAAGCCCATCGCACCTTCCGGATCGACCGCATTAGGAACGCTCATATTGAAAAAGAGCAGGCGCAGCCGCACCTGAAGGACCTCGATTTTGATGCCGCTTCACCCTTTAATTTGGGCAACGCGGACACCGTGAAATTAGCAATTCACCAAGAATTCACGTGGCTGGCTGAGTACTACGATATGCGGCTGGGCGAAGACCTGGGAAATGGGGAAATAGCTGCAACGATGCCTATGGGATCAGTGGATTGGCTTATTCGCTTTGCCTTGGGTCAAGCTGATAGGTTGCGGGTAGTGGCTCCTCAATCCGTGGTTAAGCTCATTGCGGAACGAGGAAACACCGCTTTGAGCGGCTATACTCAATAGCCAGTTACTTGCCCGTTAACTGCGCCCGCCCGCTGGAAGATTTTCCGGAAGTACCGCTGCCCGGCATGCTGGCGCACTAGTTGAAAGAGGTTTCTCCATGAGCCTAGGACCTATGGAAATCGGCCTAATCGTTCTCGTTATCGTCTTGCTATTCGGTGCAAAGAAGTTGCCGGATCTGGCACGTTCCATGGGCCGTTCCATGCGCATCTTCAAATCTGAGGTTAATGAGATGCAGTCCGAGGATACCCAGCGTTCCCAGGCGCAGGCACAGCTGAACCAGAAGCAGCAGTCCGATGAGGAATTCTGGAACCGACCAGACATGCAGCCGGGCCAGCAGAACCACACCAACCCTCAGCAGTAAACGCCCCCAGCCCGTCGTTGCGCGAACACCTCTACAGCGCGCGGATATGCCCTCGCAATCCGCGTAGCAGGGAAGTGTTCGCTTCTTTGCGTTGAAAGAGCCACACTGATGTCGCCACAGTCACAGCCTGTTTCTGCCCCGAAGGCAAGCAAGAACGTGAAGGGGAAGCTGCGGTTTTCCCGTAAGCCGAAGAACCCTACCGGGGAAATGACCTTGGTGGAGCACCTGCAGGAGCTGCGCCGCCGCGTCATCATCGCTGTTTTAGCGGTGGTCGTCGGGGCGATCATAGGTTTTATCTGGTATCAACAAGCTCCGTTTGGTATCTCCCCGCTTGGCGAGATTCTCCGTGGCCCCTATTGTGCTCTACCAGCGGATAAGCGCGCCTCTTTCAGCGCGGATGGCGAATGCCGTCTTTTAGCCACCAGCCCGTTTGAAATGCTCCTGCTGCGTTTGAAGGTAGGCGCCTTGGCGGGCACGGTATTGTCCTCGCCAGTGTGGCTATATCAGGTGTGGGCCTTTGTGGTTCCTGGCCTTCATAAGAACGAGCGACGCTACACCTTGAGCTTCCTCACCGCTGCGGTGAGCTTGTTCCTCGCCGGCGCAGTGCTGGCGTATTTCATCCTCTCCGTTGGTCTGGAATTCCTCATGGGCATCGGTGTCGAATATCAAACCGCAGCGCTGACAGGTGAACGTTATTTTTACTTCCTCTTGGCATTGTTGCTCATCTTTGGCATCAGCTTTGAGATCCCCCTGCTCATTGTGTCGCTCAATCTTATTGGCGTGCTGGAATATGAGCATGTCAAGGACAAACGGCGGATCATTATTGTCGTCGTGATGATTTTCGCCGCCGTTGTCACCCCAGGCCAGGAACCCTTTTCGATGTTGGTTCTCGCCGGCGCCTTAATCTTCCTCCTGGAGATTGCATTCCAGTTCTGCCGCATCCACGATAAGCGCGTCCAACGCCAGCGCCCTGAGTGGATGGACCTTGACGACGAGGCTGCCTCACCGCTCGGCGCAGGACCAGGAGCGGTCGGCGGGCCTACACCCGTCGCGGCGCCAAGCCAGGTACACCCTTCGCCCGCTCCTTCTCAGCCGGTTTCTCAACCAGTCCAGCAGGCACAGCGACAGCAGCCGCAGACGTGGACCACCGGCGGCACCGAGACTTCGTCGAACAGCGGCGGCTTTTTCGACGATGTCCTCTAGGCACGGGTAGCCTGGGGAGTCATGACTGAAACTCATCTGGATTCTTTTTCTGCAGCCCTGCCATACCCCTTGGATGAGTTCCAGGTTAAGGGCTGCCAAGCCGTGGAAGACGGGCACGGTGTGCTGGTGTGCGCGCCGACCGGCGCCGGCAAGACCATCGTGGGCGAGTTTGCGGTGTCGCTGGCATTAAGCCGAGGTACCAAGTGCTTTTATACAACTCCCATTAAGGCGTTGAGCAACCAGAAGTATCACGACTTGGTGGAAGAGCACGGTGAGGAAGCCGTCGGCTTGCTCACCGGTGATGTATCGATCAACTCCGATGCAGAGATCGTCGTTATGACCACCGAGGTGCTGCGCAATATGATCTACGCAGAATCCGCAGCACTAGATCGCCTTACCCATGTGGTCATGGATGAGATCCACTTTTTGGCCGATGCCTCGCGCGGCGCAGTGTGGGAAGAGGTAATCCTCAACCTGGCAGACCATGTCTCCATCATTGGTCTATCTGCCACAGTGTCCAATTCGGAAGAATTCGGCGATTGGCTTTCCACTGTGCGTGGCGATACCACCGTCATCGTTTCCGAACACCGCCCAGTTCCGCTCGACCAGTGGATGATGCTGGGACGTAAGATTTATCCGCTTTTCGAACCCGAATCCGGCGGACAAGTCAACGCCGAGCTAGAGCGTAGAATCCAGCGCCTTGAGGCCGGCGATACCGACGACGGTCGCGCAGACTATAAGTCCGGCAAGGGTTTTCGCGCACGCGCCCGCCACAAGAGCGGCGGTCGTAGTGAATTCCGTGGAAGGGGAAGGGGACGCTCCGGTGCTTCTCGCCAGCAGGATCGCTATCGCCCCTTGGGCCGTCCGGAGGTACTGAAAGTACTCCAGTCCCAAGACATGCTGCCGGCCATTACCTTCATTTTCTCCCGCGCTGGCTGCGATGGCGCGCTCTATCAGTGTCTGCGCAGCCGCATGGTGCTTACCTCCCAAGAAGAAGCGCAGCAGATCAAAGAAATCGTCGATGCTGGTGTAGAAGGTATCCCCGAAGAAGATCTACAGGTCCTAGACTTCAAGCGCTGGCGCGAAGCCCTTTCCCGGGGCTTCGCGGCACACCATGCAGGTATGCTGCCGGCCTTCCGGCACATCGTGGAAGACCTCTTCGTACGCGGCCTCGTCCGCGCCGTCTTCGCTACCGAAACCTTGGCTCTCGGCATCAATATGCCGGCGCGCACCGTGGTGCTAGAAAAACTCATCAAATTCAATGGTGAGGCCCACGTTGATCTCACCCCCGGCCAGTACACGCAGCTAACTGGCCGCGCGGGGCGTCGCGGCATCGATACCTTGGGCAATGCAGTCGTGCAATGGGCCCCCGCCATGGATCCGCGTCAAGTAGCCGGCCTTGCTTCCACCCGCACTTACCCTCTCATTTCTACCTTCGCTCCAGGCTACAATATGGCAATCAACTTGCTGGGCATGCTTGGGTTCGAAGACTCTCTTCGGTTGTTAGAGAAGTCTTTTGCCCAGTTCCAAGCGGATGGCTCGGTGGTGGAAGAAACCCGTGAAATTGAGCGCGCGGAACATCGAGTACGCGAGCTGCGCAGCCAGCTGGATGATGCCGTGGCGTCGCTAGCACCTCCTGCCAAAGACGGGGAAGATCCCGCCGAGGTACTGATGGACTACGTCCGCCTGCGCCGCGAACTCAGCGCTGAAGAAAAGCAGTCCAAAATCGATAGCGCTAACCAACGCAACCAAGAGGTTATTGCGGTTCTGGGGCGTCTGCAGCTAGGTGATGTTATCGCCATGCCCGGCAAGAAGCGCCCTATTCTCGCTGCGGTTGTCACGCCCGCTAACCAGACCGCGGATCCCCGCCCGTGGATTACCACGGAATCTGGGTGGTCTGGTCGGATCGACGCCGCCGGGATCAATAATCCTCCCATTCAGGTGGGGCGCATTAAAGTGCCGAAGCCGGTACGCAAGAACCCACGGCGCAATACCCGTTACGTGCAGGATGTCTTGCGCCGTGAGCACTTCGATCGCCCCAAGCGGATGAAGTCGCAGCCCCGTACTCGGCCCAATAAGCGGGTAGGGCAGTTGCGCGATCAGCTACGCGCTCATCCCGCGCACGAGTGGCCGGCTACTGATCGCGAGCAGCTGGCGGGCTTGGCACAAAAGCTCGCACGGCGCGAGCGTGACCGAGACAAGCTCCAGTCCAAGGTAAATAAGGCTACAGATACTTTGGGCCGCACCTTCGAGCGCATCGTTGACCTTCTGGCAGAAATGGACTATGTCGAGTTCACCGGGGTAGGTTCCGAACGCACGCCCGTAATTACTGAGGAAGGCGAGCGTCTAGCCAAGATTCACAGCGAATCCGATCTGCTCGTGGCACAGTGCTTGAAGCGCGGGATTTGGGATGAGCTGGATCCTGCCGAGCTTGCCGGCGTTGCTTCTTTGTGCTGTTTCGAAAACCGCAAGGCTACCAGTGGGCAGCCAGAAGCAGCTACCGAGCGCATGGCCGATGCCATGAATGGCACGTGGCGCGTTTATACCGAACTCACCGCCGATGAGCAGCGCCACCGTCTGCCGCCTACCCGTGAGCCGGAGGCTGGTTTCGCCCTGGCCGTCCACCAATGGGCAGCCGGTGCCCCCTTGGGCTATTGCATGGCTGCCGCTAATGAAGCCGGCGCCGAACTTACCCCCGGTGATTTTGTCCGCTGGTGCCGGCAGGTCATTGACCTCCTGCAGCAGGTGGCGAAGACCGGTTATGACGGCGAGATTCAGCGCAATGCCCGTCGGGCTATCGATGCCATTCAGCGCGGTGTGGTAGCCATCGGCGCCTAGAGGCCGCGGCTTGGGCGAGTAGACTCTGGGACATGACTGTTACTCAGACTTTTTCCGCTGATGTCTACGCCCAGCGCCTGCAGGCCGCCCAACAGGCCGCTAAGGACAAGGACATCGATCTACTCCTCATCGGTACGGGTCCAGACTTTGCCTATCTCACTGGCTCCTGGGTTTCCTCGCACGAGCGCCTTACCGTTTTGGTCGTGCCGCAGCAAGGCAATGCGTGGATCGCAGCGCCTAATACCGATATCACCGATATCAAGGCGGCTCCAGTAGGAGAGCTGGATGTAGAGCTAAGGAGTTGGAACGACGGCGATAATCCCTATGAGCTAGCACTAGATGGTGCAGGCGCTGCTCTAAACAATGTGGCCCTGGGGCAGTCGCTGACTGCAGACCACGTCCTGCGTTTTCAGGATCTAATCCCACAAGCCAATTATCAGTTGGCTACCTACGCGCTGGCGGAGCTTTTTACCCGCAAGGATGAAGCTGAGATTGCTGAGCTGCGCAAGGCTGGCCAGGCCATCGATGCGGTCCACGCACAGGTACCAAAACTCCTCCAGCCGGGCCGCACCGAGGCGGAGGTGGCTCAGGAATTGGAAGAGCTCATCTTGCAAGAGCACACCGTTATCGATTTCGTGATTGTCGGCTCGGGCCCGAACGGCGCCAACCCGCACCATAGTTTCTCGGACCGTGTGTTAGCGGAGGGCGAGCCAGTCGTCGTCGATATCGGCGGCACTCTGCCTTCCGGTTACCACTCCGATTGCACCCGCACCTACGTGGTCGGCGGGGACGTTTCCAAGGCACCGCAGGACTTTCAGGATGCTTATGCCGTGCTTGCCGACACCCAAGCAGCCGCCCGCGCTGCAGCCCACCCCGGTAGCATCGCCGCAGAGATCGATGCCATTACCCGCAAGGCAATCGCTGCAGCCGGCTGGGGCGACAACTTTGTCCACCGCACTGGCCATGGCATCGGCCTATCCACTCACGAAGAGCCGTTCATTATGGAAGGCAATGACCTCACATTGGAAGAAGGCATGGCCTTTTCCATTGAGCCGGGCATCTACGTGGAAGGCAAGTGGGGCATGCGTTTGGAGGATATCGTGGTGCTTACTAGCGATGGCTACGAGTCCCTTAACCTAGCTCCGCGTGAAGTCCGTTAAATGGCTGGCGTACTAATCCTCGGTGGCCGCAGTGATATCGGCGGCGAAATAGCTCGGCGGGTGGCTCCCGGTAAGGACATCGTGCTCGCTGCTCGTGGCACCCATGGAATGGACGGTAGAGAACAGCAGTTGCGGGCGGCGGGCGCGCGCAGCGTGCACTTGCTTGATTTCGACGCCGCAGATTTTCCGTCCCATGCTGGCGTTGTCGATCGCGCGATAGAGCTAGCAGGACCTCTGGAGATTGCGGTTGTAGCCTTTGGCATCCTGGGTGACCAGGAGCGAGCGGAACGCGATGCTTCCCACGCGGTCGACATCGCCAAAATTGATTACGCGGCGCAGATTTCCCTGCTCACCTTGGTTTCTGAGCGCATGCAGCGCGGTCACATCATCGCGTTTTCTTCGATCGCAGGGTGGAGGGCCCGTCGAGCGAATTACGTCTACGGTTCTACCAAGGCTGGTCTTGACGCCTTCTGTCAAGGTTTGGCCGACAAGCTGCACGGCAGTCGGCTAGGACTCATTACCGCACGCCCCGGCTTCGTGATTGGCAGCATGACAGAAGGAATGAAACCGGCGCCGCTTTCGGTGCGTCCAGAGGATGTGGCCGAGGCCGTGGTCAGCTGCATAGACCACGATGCACGGCGCGGGAGACCGCGTTCGCGCACCATCTGGATCCCCAGAGCTCTACAGGGCCTAGCGTGGATCATGCGCCTCGTGCCGCGCCCAATCTGGCGGCACATGCCACGCTAGAGTCTGCGATCCTGCTAGTGTGCGCGGAGCAGTGGGGAGTTGATGTCGAAGATGAATCCACGCGGGGCGAGTACGCGCAGAACCACCTCGGCATCGCCCTCAGCGATATTGTGAAAGACTAATCCGCCCCAAGGGGTGACGGTGATGTCTACTTCCAGCTGCCCAATGAGCTGTGCAAACTCGGCTGGAATTGCGCCTTTATGAACGCCTGCGCCCAGATCAACGATGCCCGCAGGCAGATGCTCATCCAGCCAGCCAATGGGGCCGGGTTCTGCCAGGGCGGAGCTTGTGTGTTCCTCGGCCTCCGCGCACTGGAGTGCTTCCTCATAATGACGGGCGGCGGCGTGTGGGGTAAGTGGGGCAGTAGGGGTGTCGACAAGCGGGGAGCGCCCAAGGTACAAAGAACCATCCTTGTCGATGTTTAAGCTCACACCAGCGGCACCCGCGGGCAAGTTATCCTCTTCCGCGATGACTGCAAGACCTGGCCCACCTTCTACCGCACCCAGTTCAGCCGCAATGTCTTGGGCCGCCTGCTTGGCCGCTGCCGATAGGGGTGAGGCCAGCACCGGCACCGTGGCGGCATGTAGATGCAGGCCCTGGAGCCGCCGCTTAAGCGCCTCCGCATCCGTAATTCCGCGCAGCTCGATGGCAGAAAACCGGTCGATGTACACAAATCCATCCGCGCAAGCACTGGCGCATTCTGCCAAAGTTGCCCAATCTGGGGCGTGGGTGCTGCCGCCGGCAACGTGGATGCGGGTGCACGTGCCGTACTGAGGGGCGTCGAAAAGCGCAGGAGTAAACATGCGCACCAGTTTAACCTGCCGCGGCTGCAGCATAGTTCACGAGTGTTGCCAGCGCATTTTCAGTCTGCCTCGTTAA
Organism: Corynebacterium sp. LaCa_205; assembly: GCF_057458085.1. Lineage (NCBI taxonomy): Bacteria > Bacillati > Actinomycetota > Actinomycetes > Mycobacteriales > Corynebacteriaceae > Corynebacterium > Corynebacterium sp. LaCa_205. The sequence goes on along the minus strand of NZ_CP190931.1, from coordinate 1,218,417 downwards.
ACTGAGGCCATGCCGTTTTCTATTTTGCTCTCTACATGGTCGCAGAAACCCTGACTTTCTGGGCCGTATCCACATGGATCGGTGTTGGTTGGGCGCTAATCGCGCTCTTTGTCACCATGTTTTTCGGAATGTCCATCGCCGGCATTGAAGTCCGGCGCTTGATGGGAAAGCAGGTCGAGCGCACAGGAGACGGCACTTACGTTGTCCGCGGCGGCAATATGGGCAAGACTGCCAGCAACGTAGGTCTTACCTTGGTAGGCGGCATGTTGCTCTCCTTGCCTGGCTTCCTAACCACGATTCTCGGCGCCCTACTTATTTTCTCGCCCACCCGTGCAATCATCCGCACAGTTATGGCAGCGTCTTTGTACCGCAAGATCGAGAATATGGGTGTCAAGATCTACGAGGCAACCCCGATGGCGCAGCAGCATGACACGTATGGCGATTTTGGCTCCTTCGGCCGCGGACAAGCCGCACACAGCGGGCACCCGAGTACTCAGGACGCTGGCCCACATGAGGTCTTGGATGAGGAAGAGATTCGCCGGTGGACTGAAAACCTAGATCCGGATGACTTTGGCCCTGCCGGTGGCGAGACTAAGGGCGGCAAGAGCTAGTGTTGCCTATCCTTGCCCGCCTTTTAGTGGCGGGCCTTTCTGGTCTGCTTACTTATGCCGCCCTTGAGCCCCGCGGCTGGTGGTGGGCCGCAGTCGCAGGCATGGGCTTGCTCTATGTGAGTTTGATGCCTTGGGGAACTAGGCACGTCTCCGCCCGTCTGGGCGCACTACTCGCGGTAGCGCATTCACTCGTGCTCTATCTTCTCACCTTGCCCTGGATCGGTGAATTGGTGGGAAGCGGACCGTATATTGCGTTGGCAGTATGGCTTGCGGTTTACGCCATCCTATTGGGCTTTGGCGGCGCCGCGGTGGCACGGTGGAAGTACGGTTTTATTGTTTTCCCGTTCGTCTACCTCGCGGTGGAGGTGCTGCGTTCTTCTCTACCTTTCGGTGGTTTTTCCTGGGTCAAACTGGCTTGGGGGCAAATCGACGGGCCGCTAGCCAAGCTAGCGCCGTGGGGTGGCACCTCGCTTATCACCGTCGCCACAGTACTGTGTGGCTGCGGAATCGCCGCCCTGTTGTTTCACCGCAGCTGGACGGTCAAGGGTATCGCCCTTGCAGCAGCTATCCTGCCCCTAATAACGGCGACGGTGGCAGGATTGGGCATCAACCGAGACGACGCTACTATTGGCGAAGCAAAGGTTGCGGCAATCCAAGGAAACGTGCCTCGCATGGGCCTAGATTTTGCTGGGCAACGCCAAGCGGTTCTCAATAATCATGTGGCTGAAACGAAGAAGCTGGCCGCGCGCGACAAGGACATCGACCTTGTCATCTGGCCTGAAAACTCATCCGATATCAATCCTTTCCATGACGGTAGGGCAGCCGCGGCAATCAGTGGTGCCGTTGATGCGATTGATGCCCCCGTTCTGGTTGGCACCGCTACGCGCGATGACGTGGGCGCCCGCAATACCATGCAGGTCTTTGCCCCTGGCCACGCGGTAGGGGACCACCACTATAAGAAGTACCTGCAGCCTTTCGGTGAGACCATGCCCATGCGGGATTTCTTTGCCAAATTTTCTGACTACGTGGATCTTGCCGGGGACTTCAAACCCGGCGATGGTCCAGGTGTGGTTTCCATGGCGGGCGTGCCGGTAGGCGTGGCAACGTGTTACGAAGTCTCCTTCGACAACGCCTTTAGAGAATCGGTCAAAAATGGCGCACAATTGCTGACTACGCCAACCAATAACGCCACCTTTGGCTACTCGGATATGACTTACCAGCAATTGGCCATGAGCCGGCTGCGTGCGATGGAGACAGACCGTGCCGTGGTGGTGGCGGCAACCTCTGGAGTATCTGCCATTGTTCACCCCGATGGCCGCGTCAGCCAGTCCACGGAAATTTTCACGCCGGCCGCTCTCGTGGAGCAATTGCCTTTGCGTAGCGGCGAGACCTTTTCCGTTAGGTTTGGTTCGCCCCTGCAATGGCTCATGGTTATTATTGGAACAGTCTGCGCACTGGTAGCTTTGCGCACAAACCGCCTGCGACGCACCCCGCGCCGCTCCGGCACAGATACATACGTAGGAGCATAAACACTGTGAGCACGCTTGAAGCCTCGACCTTGGTCATCATCCCGACCTACAACGAGATCGAAAACCTACCTCTCATTACTGGACGCGTCCGCGCGGCGGTCCCAGAGGTGCATATCCTCATCGTGGACGATAACTCGCCCGATGGCACCGGCGACAAGGCCGATGAGTTCGCAGCGCAGGATGACCATATCCACGTTCTCCACCGCGAAGGCAAGGGTGGCCTGCTAGGCGCCTATATCGCTGGCTTTGAGTGGGGCTTGGAGCGTGATTACCAGGTACTGTGCGAGATGGATGCAGATGGCTCCCACGCGCCGGAGCAGCTGCACTTGCTGCTCGAAGAGGTAGACAAGGGTGCGGACCTAGTTATCGGCTCCCGCTATATTCCGGGCGGCGAGACCGTCAACTGGCCGGCTTCTCGCGAGTACCTTTCCCGTTTGGGCAATATCTACATTTCCGTGGCGCTGGGCGCTGGTCTGTCCGATATGACCGCCGGTTATCGTGCCTTCCGCCGCGAGCTCCTCGAATCCATTGATTTCGACGAGCTATCCAAGGCGGGCTATATCTTCCAGGTGGATCTGGCTTTCCGCGCGGTTAAGGCCGGCTTCGATGTCCGCGAGGTTCCTATTACCTTCACCGAGCGCGAATACGGCGAGTCCAAGCTTGATGGTTCCTTCGTGAAAGATTCCCTGCTGGAGGTAACCAAGTGGGGCGTTGCCCACCGCACGGAGCAGCTGCAGGATTTCGGCGGCGCCGTATCCAAGCTGGTCAATCGTGAGGTCAAGGATGGCTCCATTCACGATCTAGGCGTGCAGGCCCGCAAGGGCGCCGGCTGGGCATCTGACTTCGCCGGGGAAATTGCTCACCTAGCAAAGCACCAGATTGCACAGTTGAAGAAGTAGCCCATGCTTCAACGCTAAAGGCCCGTACCGTCCCTTAGTAAAACTAAGGAGGTACGGGCCTTTGTCTGCGGCAGAACCTTATGAGTTCTTTTGCTGCTGTTCCTGCTGCTCCTTTAGCAGGCGGGCTGCGGAACGGCGACGGGAGCGCAGGTGGTTAATGCGCTCTTCTAGGAGCTCGTCCAGCTCCTCAATGGAGCGGCGCTCACGCAGCATATCCCAGTGGGTACGTGGCGGCTTAGCCGGCTTAGACTCAACGCCTTCACCTTCTACAAGGTGGCCTAGCTTGCCGTTTTTGCACATCCATTCCTCAGGGATTTCAGCATCATCCGCAAAAGGCACCTCATAAATCTCGCCGTCTTCGGTGCGGTACTTCACCATTTGGCGCGGTGCGAGGTCGTGGTCGCGGTCGGTTTCGTAGCTGACTGCGCCCATACGGCTGCCACGGAGTACGCGATCTGCCATGCAACATCATCCTTTTCAAAGAGATCCCTGATTGAGTGCGAAGCAAAACTTCGCCTAAGAGCTACTAATTATAACGAACACCCTCGCGCCTTTGTTCCCAGCCCGCCCAAAATGGACTAAAGTGTATCGGGTGATCCGTACAGCTAGTCGTGAACGCAACGTCGGTTCCTGCCAGTGGTGTGGGAAGGACATTGATCAAGGCGGTAGAGGGCGGCCACGGAAGTTTTGCAGCGCCTCGTGCAAACAGCGGGCGTATGAGCAAAGAAATAATGTTAGTGGCACGGGTATTCCCGCTAACGCTGTGATCCTTACTCCGGAGAAGGCAGAAAGTTTGCGCGACGGACTTTTTGAACTACGTTGTTCCGCAGAAGATATCAATACCGCCGCGGAGGAAGGTGCTAGTGCGCAGGAGCTTGCCGGTTTGTGCGAAGAGCTTGTAGCCCTGGCCCGACGCCTAGAAGGACTTCGATAGAAGATGAAAAAGCTTTTTTATAACCGCAAGCTCGTCATTACCATCTTTGTGGTGCTCATTGTATTGCTCACCGCCGTGGCCATTGGCCCTATGGTGTATTCGCTTCTCAAGGGCGCCGGTGTAAAAACAGAGCCTATTTCCGCCGATGGAGCTAAGGCTGCGTCTACGGAACTAGATGGATCCTGGCAGGTTGCCAAGGGGCGTGCTGATAATCATACCTCGGTTGGTTTTACCTTCAATGAGATCCTACCTGCAGAAAAGACCACTACATCTGGTTCGACTACTGAGGTAACCGGTCAAGCAGAAATTTCTGATTCCACCCTCAAAACCGCGACGGTCACCGTGGATATGGATGAGTTGTCTACGGATAAAAAGGTCCGCGACCAAAATATGAAGTCCAAACTCTTTGAGACGCAACTTTTCCCAGAGTCTTCCTTTAAGCTCACCAACCCCGCTTCGCTTGCCGACGTCCCAGATGACGGCACCATTGGCACGGTAAAGCTCACCGGTGACTTGACCATCAAGGATGAGACACACGAGGTTTCCCAAGACTTTGACGTTCTCCGCGACGGGGATAACATCGTCATCGGCGGCACCGTTCCAGTTAATCGCCTTGATTATGGCGTAGAAACCCCGGAAATGTTGGCCGCAAAGGTTGAGGAAAAGGGCGAGGTCAATCTTCGCATTTCCTTCAAGAAGGACTAATAAGAACGAGCCTATGAACACCCGCCAAATGATCCCGTTTATGTGGCTGCGCCTTCTTATAGTCATCGGCTTTACCATTTTCGTAGCCGTTCAACACATGTGGGTCATCGTAGCGATTTCTGCCTGCTTGGCGCTTTTGACTATATGGCAGCTGTGGAGTGCTTACCGTAATCGTTAAATAAGACATCCAAAGCGAGCGGTAGTTGCCCCGAATATCGTCAATGTGACGTTATATGGTGGTGTGGTTGCATACTCCAGTGGGGGTGCATTTTTGCCAAAATCCACCCGTCTGGCCACCCATCGGGAGCCACACGCCATAGATGGCTGGCGCCCGTGGCACGGAGGGGCTCAATAGTGCTTAATAGTTAAGGCGCCTGGCGTCGCAGAGGCAGACTGCATACCGGCGGCCCTCAATAGGATTAGTCAGCCAGCTTGGCGGACCAGTGGCCACTGGAGTGTGTCGCGGTAACTGCGCGACATCGCAAAGCAGAGCTTCACAGCAGAAGGCGGAGCGAAGATAATCGCCGCAATAAAAGGAGCAGGCGGGGATTCTGATAAGACCGACCAGAAGGCTCGAGGTATGCCAAGGTATAAATGAGGAACTGCCCAACAATGGATAAATGTCCGATAATGTACATTATGTCATTTTATCTGGGTGCCATTTCCCCTAGTGCGCAATCGCGCGCAATGAATTCTTCGCCGCATCTCCATTGCCCGCGATTTGTCCCCCGCTAGCATTCTGTGCCCCTTAAGGGTGCGTAAAATCGGCATTATGACGATTCAGCATGTAGTAGATAAGCCTTCCCGCGCAACGCTCTTCTTGGTCCTTGAGATCAAGGATGGCGGCGAGCAAGCCACCCGCGATATGCTTTCGGGGTTCGCTGGACTGTTTAAGTCCGTAAACTTCCGTTATAACGACGGCGAGCTTTATACCGTAGTCGGCATTGGCGCCTCCATGTGGCCTCGTTTGACCAGCGCACCTATGCCCGAACACCTCAAGGAATTTGCTGCTATTGACGCCGCACATAAGGCACCGGCAACACCGGGCGATATTCTCTTGCACTTCCGTGTCAATAATTATGACCTGTGCCACGAAATGGCTCGCCAGGTACTCAATCAGCTGGGTGAGGCTGCAACGGTCATCGATGAGACCCAGGGGTTTAAATACCTTGACCAGCGCGACCTGCTCGGCTTTGTAGACGGCACCGCCAATCCCCTCGCCGAGGAAGCTTTGGATACCGTATTGCTTGACGACGCCGCCGATTACCCTCGTGGCTCCTATGTCACCGTACAAAAATATATCCACGACCTCGACAAGTGGAACGAGCTGAGCACTGAAGAGCAAGAAAAGGTCATTGGTCGCACCAAGGCTGACGATATCGAGCTCGATGATGGTATTAAGCCTTCCAATTCTCACGTTGCTCTCAACGACCTTGAGGAAGATATCTACCGCGAGAATATGGTCTTTGGTTCTTTTGCTGCTGGTGAGATGGGTACTTACTTCATCGGCTATGCAAAGGATCCAGAAAACGTCATGGAACGTCTGCGCAATATGTTCATCGGCAAGCCGGAGGGGAACTACGACCGCATTCTAGACTTCTCCACCGCTCTTACTGGCACCAACTTCTTTGTGCCCAGCGCGGACCTGATGAAAAACTTCGACGAGCTACCGCCCGCCTAGCGTCGTCCCCCACGGTTGCGGTGGGCCAATCCGAATTGCACCGCGTCAATCATTCCGAGCGTCATTAAGGCCTCGCGGAGGGCAAATTGGAAGGTCCACAGGCGGCGGAATACTGGGTCGAACCCAGCCGCCGCGGCCTCCCGCAGGTGCCCATCAAAAAAGGATCGTTGCTGACGCAAAGATTCTAGGTAGTGTGTCCCCACGTGTGTTTCCGATACGATGCGCAGGTTCGAGTTCTTATCGACGAGCTGGTGCAGCTCCGCGGTAAGCGGATAGTCCAGTGCAGGCCACACATATGCACGCAAGGCCTGAATCGACGCCTTTCCGGCGTCGGTCATTGCTTCGGTCGCCACAAGGGACTGAATTCCTGCCCGGCCATTAGGGGTTAAGAACCGGTCGACTGCGCGAATATACTCTTTGCGCTCCTGTGGGCTAAGCTGTTCTATCTTTTCCACGGTGACGATTGCGTCATAGTGTCCGCGCCATTGCTTGGGATTTGGGACAACCCCGGGAATGCGTTCCACATGGATGGAATCATCTGCCCCCTCGAGCACGAGCGCCTCACGCATGTGACTTATCTGCTCTACATCGCTGGTCAATACGTCTACCGTTGCGCGCCGCTTGGTTGCGCGCATGGCAGGCTGCATTCCAGCGGCTGGGTACACCAATAGGTGGGTTCCGGCGCCGGTGCGAGTGACGTCGAGAAGCCAATCAGCGGCGCGACGCTGGGCATCGCCCAAATCATCTCTGTCCACACTCGTGGGCTCGCTTAGCGTCGTGACATCCACGAAGTGGCTTTTCGGTTCCTTGCGGCCGGCCTTGGGGCTATAGCTTTCTACTGTCTCCCTAATGGTCGTCGGCACACCGCTAGAAAAGATGCCACCCACATGGCTTAAACCATCACCGGAATAGAGCCGGACCAACTCCATCGGCAACTCCCCTGGCTCCGAATTGCCGGCGCCTAGCATCTTGGCCTTGGGAAGATATCCCACCCCCAGCAACCGCCCAAGCACTTTTACCAGCTGGGAGGACGAGCTGACGGACCACTCTCCTGCCATAAAGCTTTCTGCGAACCCCAGCCATCCACTGGCGGCGATTCGTTCAAACAAGGCATCGTGTCCGACCTTGAGATCTGGTCCGCCCTCTACTTCCAAGTCGAGTTCCAATCCGGCGTCATCGCAAGCCTTGGCAAATTCAGCCTCTGCACGGCGAGCCTTTAAACCAGGCCAACGAGATGAAGGGACTGTAGCCACATTGGGCCAGGAATCTGCATCGATGGAGCTCAAATGCTCGGGGCGGATAAAACTCATAATGCCAGGTGCGCTCCTTGGTGGGCGGAGGAAGTCACTATCGGCAATTACCTTAGTCAGCTTGGCACGCACCTCGGCTTAGGCGCTCCGCACAGGCGCAATGGTTCCTGCCGCGAAAATAATAACGATGCACGGAAGTTTATCAGTCAATGAGTATGCACGTTCTGTTAGAAGTGTTTACACTGAATGGGTACAAAACATTAGCTTTCTTGAGGAAGGTCGCAATAAATCCATGACTGATACCGCTTATCGTCCCAATGGTGGCCGTCACCACGTTGTCGTGGTTGGCGCTGGCTTCGGTGGTCTCAACACCGTCCAGAAGCTAAAGAACGCCGATGTAGAAATCACTCTCATCGATAAGAAGAACCACCACCTGTTCCAGCCGATGCTGTACCAGGTAGCAACAGGCATGATTTCCGCCGGTGAGGTGGCCCCGTCCACCCGCCAGCTGCTGCGCGATCAGGATAATGTTCACTTCGTCAACGCCGAGGTTACCGATATCAACCTGGCTGACCAGACCGTCACTGCCGAGCAGGATGAGTTCTCCCGCACTTACGCATATGATTCCCTGGTGGTTGCAGCGGGCTCCGGTCAGTCCTATTTTGGCAACGACCATTTTGCAGAGTTCGCCCCAGGCATGAAGACCTTGGACGATGCCCTCGAGCTGCGCTCTCGGATCATTTCCGCGTTTGAGAAGGCTGAGCTTACCGATGACCCAGCGGAGCGCGAGCGCCTGCTTACCTTCATCATCGTTGGTGCTGGCCCAACCGGCGTCGAGCTGACCGGCCAGATTGCCGAACTAGCAAACCGCACCCTCAACGATGTCTACTCAAACTACGGGACCACCTCCGCCAAGATCTACTTGCTTGACGGCGCCCCACAGGTACTGCCGCCGTTTGGCAAGCGCTTGGGCCGCAAGGCACAGCGCACCTTGGAAAAGGAAGGCGTACAGGTTCACCTCAACGCCATGGTGACCGATGTGACCGCGGATACCGTCACTTATAAGGACATGAAGACCGAGGAAGAGACCACCCTGACGGGTGCTACCAAGATCTGGTCCGCCGGTGTGGCTGCTTCCCCACTGGGCAAGATGGTGGCCGAGCAGGCTGGCGTCGAGGCAGACCGCGCTGGTCGTGTCTCCGTCAATGAGGACCTGACCGTGGGCGAGCACAATAACGTCTACATGGTCGGTGACATGATCTCCCTCAACCGCCTGCCTGGCCTCGCACAGGTTGCCATCCAGGGTGGCGCGCACGTCGCTAAGCTCATTCAGGCAAAGGTGGACGAGGAGTCTACCGCCAATGAGAAGGAAGCCTTTGATTACTTTGACAAGGGCTCCATGGCAATCGTCAAGCGCTTCAACGCCGTCGTTAAGCTAGGCAAGACCGAGTTTGGTGGCTTCGCTGGCTGGGTAGCATGGCTGGGCCTGCACCTGACTTATGTGATTGGCCTGCGCAGTCGCCTGGCAGTGCTGGTGAACTGGGCAACCAATATTCTTTCCCGCGACCGCGGCAACCTAGAAATCACCACTCAGCAGCGCATCGCGCGCAACATCATTAACAAGAACGAGAAGTAATTACTCCTCGACCGCATCGCCGCCCTCCTGCCTCAATGCAGGGCAAGGGCGGCGATTTTCTATTTTCCTGTCGCGACTCATTGATAGCGATAGCACCACCCCAACTGGGCACTGGAGCGTCGATTTTCGCACATAGTTTCCGTGACCTTTGTTAGGCTGAGAAACGCAACATGGGGTGCCGCACACAGTGCGGCTGAGAAATACCCATCGAACCTGCACTCAGTTAGAACTAGCGAAGGGATAGTTGTGGGATATAGTTTTCTCCGCGCGCACGATGCCGTGCGCGAGTCCACACCACTTATTCAATGTTTGACCAATAAGGTCGTTTCCAACGTCACCGCCAACGCCCTCCTGGCCGTTGGCGCCAGCCCGGCGATGGTTGATACTCCGGAGGAATCCCGCGATTTTGCACAGGTAGCCGGCGGTGTTCTCATCAACTGTGGCACGCCTAGCTCCGAACAATACGGCGGCATGCGCGAGGCCATCGCGGGTGCGAATGCCGCACAGACCCCCTGGGTACTCGATCCGGTAGGTGCCGGCGGTCTCTCCAACCGCACCGAGTTCATGCATGAGGTGCTGCCCCTTGGCCCAGGGGCGATCCGCGGTAATGCTTCAGAAATCATTGCGCTCGCGGGTACCGGACAGGGCGGCCGCGGCGTCGAATCTACTGATGAAGTAGAAGCCGCGTTAGATTCCGCACTAGCGCTTTCCCAGAACACTGGCGCCGTAGTAGCCATTTCCGGCCCACGCGATCTTATCGTCCACGCAGGTGAAACCACGCGCGCTGCCTTCCTGCACTCCGGTCATCCGATGCTCCAAAACGTCATTGGTACTGGTTGTTCACTCGGTGCTATCTGCGCAGCATATTTGGCGGCGTGGGAGGATCCTTTCGAAGCAATCATCGCGGCCCACGCACACGTGGGAGCCGCAGGCAGCGTGGCAGCTGAAAAGCACCACGCGCCAGGCTCCTTTGCCGTTGCTTGGCTGGACGCGCTCTACGATGTCCCGACGGCGGACATCGAGGGACTAATCAAGCTCACAGACGTCGAAGGGGTTTAAATGGCAATCGACTGGTCGCTTTACCTTGTCACAGATCCAGATCTGGCAGGCGGGCGAGAAAACGTGGTTCGCATCGTGAAGGAAGCTGTACGCGGTGGGGTTAGCGTCGTCCAGCTGCGGGATAAGGAAGCTAGTGATGAGCAGATTGAACACACCGCCCGCGAGCTGCTGGCCGTGCTCGGCAATGTTCCGCTTTTTATCAATGACCGCGTGGAGGTAGCAGCAAAACTCGGCTGCCATCTACACATTGGTCAAAATGACATGGCCTTTCGTGAAGCCCGAGGGATGCTGTCCGATGAGCAACTTATCGGCTTGTCCATTGGCAACCACGCCGAACTTGCTGCCATTTCGGATGACGCCCGCCCGGATGTCATCGGTATCGGCCCTGTGTATTCGACGAACACAAAGAAGAACGCCCCGGCGGGGATGGGGCCAGATGCAGCAGCAGCCCTCGCCCGCGCCGCACGGGAACGCGGCATTGATTCCGTCGCCATCGGCGGCATTAAAGACCATAACGCGCACGAGCTGGCGGGAAGCGACTTTGCCGGCATTTGCGTAGTCAGCGACATCATGGCGGCCAAGGATCCTGCAGCAGCAGCCGCCCGACTAAAGGAGGCTTTCCATGGCTAAGGGAATCTATCCCCGCGTACTGTCCATCGCTGGTACTGATCCCACGGGCGGAGCGGGCATCCAGGCTGACCTAAAGTCCATTGCTGCTGCGGGCGGATATGGCATGAATGTGGTAACAGCCTTGGTAGCCCAAAACACCCAGGGCGTCCGCAGCGTACATGTCCCGCCAGTGGAATTTCTGCAAGAGCAGCTAGAAGCAGTCATTGACGATGTGGAGATAGACGCGGTAAAGATTGGCATGCTTGCTGACGCCGCCATTACCGCCAAGGTCGCAGATTTCCTACGTCGCCTGCCGGAGGATGTTCCCGTGGTCTTGGATCCGGTCATGGTGGCTACCAGCGGGGATAGGCTGCTGGAGCAGGAAGCCGAACAGGCCGTGCGAGAACTGTGTTCCCGGGTGGATATCATCACCCCAAACTTGAAAGAATTGGCTGTTCTCACCAACACCGAGGAGGCAGGCGACCTCGAGCAGGCCATCGCCACCGCTAAACAATGGGCGAAGGAAGCTTCTACTGCAGTTGTGGTCAAGGGCGGTCACCTCGATTCCGATATCGCAGACAATGCGGTAGTGAATCCGGATGGGTCCGTTCACCGCGTCTCCTCGAGCCGGGTGGACACGAAGAATACGCACGGCACAGGTTGCTCCCTCTCCTCTGCTCTGGCTACCCGGCTTGGAGCCGGCGATAGCCACACCGCAGCGCTTACGTGGTCCACCCACTGGCTGCACGAAGCCATTGTGCACGCGGATGCGCTCCAGGTGGGCAAAGGGCACGGTCCCGTGGACCACCTGCACCGCTCGCAGCGCCTCATGCGGGCGGCCTCTACCCTGCCACAGCCCTACCTTTCCGGCAGCTTGAAGGAACCAGAAAAAGTCGAGCAGCCCCGCGTTCCTGCGGCCGGACCACACACGCAACGTCTGTGGGACCTGGCGGGAAATCACTGGGAGGCTATCAAGGCTCTGCCCTTTATTCGGGCATTGGGAACGGGCGCTTTGGATAAAGAAGCCTTTGGGTTCTATCTCGACCAAGATGCCCAGTACCTCAACGCCTACTCCAAGGCCTTGGCTCGCCTAGCCAGCCTAGCCCCTGCAGCGGCACAGCGACTGCACTGGGCTGAAGGAGCGCATGATTGCTTGGCGGTTGAGGCCGAGCTGCACCGCGGCTGGCTCCAAGAGGGCATCACTACCGCAGCTTCTAGGGTTACTAGCGCCTATACGGACTTCCTTATCCGTTCAACTCATACGGATGACTACGTGGTAGGCGCTGCGGCAGTATTGCCCTGCTACTGGCTTTATGCAGAGGTAGGCCTACACCTCGCAGATTTCGATTCCCCAGAACATCCCTATCACTCCTGGCTTTCCATGTACGGCGGTGAAGACTTCCTCAACGGAGTCCGCGCCAGCCTCGACATTGTCGAGCAGGCTCTCAGCGGGGCGGATGAGCGCACTCGTACACGGGCCGAGCGCGCCTACATCACAGCGAGCCACCATGAGGTAGATTTCTTCGACCAAGCCGATAGGCGCTTTTAGGCCAGAAGGTCCGACCCCGGACGCGAAAGGACGGCGACGAGGAAGGTGGAATGCTCCGAGAATAGCTTCATGTCCCACGAGGAGAAGGTGAAGTCGACTCGGTAGCCCACCTTCTGCGCCATATCAAGAAAGTCGGAGAACTCCCAGCCCCGGCCCTCGCCGAAGCCGGTGACCAGGCGACCACCTGGTTTGAGAGAATTAAAGATATTGCGCAAAGCGGGCTCGCGGCCTTCTTTTGCTAGAAAGCCCATCACATTGCCGGCAGACACGGCGATATCAAAGGGGCCTTCCGGCACCTCTTCCTCGCACAGGTCTCCAACGAACCAGTGGCCGTCCGGAAAGTCGTGCTCTGCGTGCTCAATAAGAATGGGATCTACGTCGACTCCCACGACGCTGTGGCCGCGGCGAAGCAATTCGCCACCGACTCGGCCAGTGCCACAGCCGGCGTCGAGGATGGTGGAGTTGCGCTCGACCATGGCATCAATAAGCCGGGCCTCGCCATTGATGTCCTTGCCTTGTGCGGCAAGCAGCTTCCATTTGCGGGCAAAATTATGGGAGTGCTCGGGATTAGCTTCGGTTACTTCTTTCCACGTAGGCATAGATTCGATTATATTACCCGCCTTCGGTGTAAGATTTACCCGCTGCATAAAATCGCCGTCGAATTTTTGCGAACTTGTCCGCACTACCGCGCAAAGGAGGCTGAAACGATGCCATCCGTACCTTCACCCTTTAGGGGCCGCAAGAAACCCGAGCCTCTAAGTAAGCCCACCTCCCTGCCGGTACCGCCGGAACGCGCGATTGAACACTGCCGCGTTTTTGTTGATGGCGAGTCGCTTCCCGGTGAATACTCCACCAGCTCTGCTTTGGAAGCTATCGAAGAATATGGCCGTGGTTTTATCTGGGTGGGCCTGCACGAGCCCTATGAGTCTCAGATGACCAAGGTAGCCTCACAGTTTGGCATCCACGAACTCATCGTGGAAGACGCAGTTATGGCTCACCAGCGTCCCAAACTCGAACGCTACGATGACCAGCTCTTCGTCGTCGCCCGCTCCGTGAACTATCGCGACCATGATGAAGTAACGGATAAGCGCCAGATCATTTCTACCGGTGAGATCCAGATGATCATGGGTTCCAACTTCATCATTACCGTGCGCCACGGGGCAAAGCTTCCCAACTTGGCCTACACGGTGGAAGATGAGCAGGATCTGGTGGAGCTTGGCCCAGTGGCTATGGCCTGGAAGATCCTGGATATGATGGTGGACCGTTACTCGGAGATCTCTCGTCTCATCAGCATTGAGGTCGATGAGCTGGAAGAAGAAATCTTTACCCCTAACCTCAAGTTTGATGTGGACCGCATTTACATGTTCAAGCGTGAGGTGCTGGAGATGAAGCATGCCATCGACCCACTTTCGGTGGCACTGAAATCCATGGTTTCTGACCACAAGGATCTGATTTCTAAGCAATTGCGCTCGTATCTGCGCGACGTCAACGACCACGAGCTCGTAGTCAAAGACCAGGTCTCCAGCTTCGATGAGCGCCTTACCTCGCTTATCGATGCCTCGGTGGCCAAGGTAACCATGCAGCAAAACTCAGATATGCGCACCATTTCTGCGGTCGTTGGCATGTGGGCTGCGCCCACCCTGGTGGCCGGTATCTACGGTATGAACTTCGACATCATGCCGGAACTGCATTGGGCTTTGGGCTACCCCATGGCGATCATCATTATGATTTTGGTCGTTGTGGGCCTGTGGGCTTGGTTCCGAAAGAACCACTGGCTCTAAAGACTGCGGTACGCTCGTATACTATGAGCGATATCACTGTCTATGGTGCCACCGGGCTTGTCGGGCAATTGGTGGCGCGCTACCTTGCCTCGATTAACGCGCCCTCTGTGACTCTGGCCGGCCGGAACCGACCGGTGCTAGCCGCGCTGCGCGATGAACTCAATCAGCACTGGGACATCGCCATCGCCGCCGCCGATGATGCCGACGCTGTGGAGCACATGGTGGAACATACCAAGGTACTAATCACCGTGATCGGACCCTACAGCCTTTATGGGGATAACGTCGTTGCCGCCTGCGCGCGCCATGGCGTAGATTATGTTGACCTGTGCGGTGAGGTTCCCTTTATTCGCCGCAGCATCGATTCCCACCATGCCGTGGCCGAATCTACAGGTGCGCGCATCGTTCATTCCTGCGGCTTCGATTCCGTCCCCTCGGATATTGGCATGCTCAATCTCTACCAGGCGGCAGGAAAGCCGTTTGCACGGGTGCAGATGGTCGTCGACAAGCTCAAAGGCGGAATCTCACCGGGCACCATCGAGTCTTCCCTGCAGGTCTCGCATGCCGCGCACGCGGATAAAGATGTGGCCCGCAACCTGCACAATCCTTACTCACTAGACCCGGATCCCAAGGCCGGGCCACGCTTAGACGGCCTCCAAAATGACTTCGAAATCAAAGAAGTCGACGGCGTGGGCTGGGTGGGTCCATTTTTCATGTCCATGTTTAATACCCGCGTGGTGCGCCGCTCCAACGCTCTGCTTGGGCGGGCGTGGGGCAAGCGCTTGTTTTATAAGGAAGCGTGGTTTGCAGGGACTGGGCTAGCCGGTCGTGCACGGGCCTATGGACTGGCACTCGCCACCAAGCTGCTTTTTGATGGCACCCAATCACGCTTGCGCCCCGTGGTGGAAAAGGTCCTGCCCACGCCTGGGCTTGAAGGCGCGCATTTCCAAGTCAGCCACCACGGCGTGACTGAGGACGGCGAGCGCTGGCATGCAACCGTCTCAGCACAAGGCGACCCTGGCTACGAGGTTACCGCCATGATGCTGAGCCAGGCTGCACTCTGCCTTCTCGAATCGCGCGCCGACTCTGACCGCACAGGAGGCGTGCTTACCCCGGCCACCGGACTAGCTGAGCCGTATTTGGAACGGCTATCCTCCCACGGGATGTCCTTTACTGCCGAGCGGGTGAGCTAACGCAAAATCATGGTGCGCAAAGTGGTGCGGGCAATGAGCTCCCCGCCTTGGCGCATCTCAACGCTCCACAGGTGGGTGCGCCCACCAAGCTGCACTGGTGTGGCCACAGCCTCCAGTTCCCCCTGTCCCGTAGAGCGGATAAAGTCACTGGAATTATTCACTCCTACTGCGGGGGCGTCGGCAGCCACCACGCTCGCGATGGAGGCCACGGTTTCTGCAATGGAGCAGTACAGCCCGCCATTGGCCACTCCCCAGGGCTGATGATGCTCGGGCTTAACCTGCAGTTTCGCACGCGCCTCGCGCGGGCCTATATGGGTAAATTGCAGCCCTATCAATTCCGCAAGGCCGCCATTGAGGGCATTAAGTGACGCCAATTCTTCTGCAGTGAGTACCCGCGTATGAGCGAGGTGAAGCAAGTCATTGAGTTTCTGCGTATCCGACATAGTCCACCAGCCTAGCCATTGATGACAGCACCGCATCCCAGTGACGTAGGATAGGCAGCATGACTGATAAGAATGAACTTGCTCAAATTGGCGTCGTGGGATTGGCGGTCATGGGATCTAATTTGGCCCGTAACTTTGCCCGCAACGGCAATACCGTAGCGGTCTACAACCGCAGCCCTGAAAAGACCCATGCGCTCATTGAGGCTCACGGTGAGGAAGGCAATTTCGTGCCTTCGGAGACCATCGAGGACTTCGTGGCTTCTTTGGAGCGCCCACGCAAGGCAATCATCATGGTTAAGGCTGGCAAGGCCACCGATGCGGTCATCGATCAGCTGGCTGAGGCCATGGATGAGGGCGATGTCATTATTGATGGCGGTAACGCGCTGTTCACGGACACCATTCGCCGCGAGAAGGACGTAGCCGCCCGCGGCAAGCACTTTGTGGGTGCTGGCATCTCTGGCGGCGAGGAGGGTGCGCTCAATGGCCCGGCTATCATGCCTGGTGGCCCGAAGGAATCCTGGGAGACTCTTGGCCCGATTCTTGAGTCCATCGCCGCTAATGTTGATGGCACTCCATGCGTTACCCACATTGGTCCAGATGGCGCCGGCCACTTTGTAAAGATGGTCCACAATGGTATCGAATACGCCGATATGCAGGTCATCGGCGAGGCTTATCAGCTACTGCGTTACGGTGCAGGCATGGCGCCGGCCGAGATCGCAGAGGTATTCCGCGAATGGAACTCCGGCGACCTTGACTCCTATCTCATTGAAATTACCGCCGAGGTTTTGGCCCAAAAGGATCCGGAGACTGGTGCCCCGCTTGTCGACGTCATCGTAGACGCCGCCGGCCAAAAGGGCACCGGCCGCTGGACTGCCATCAATGGCTTGGAGCTCGGTGTTCCCATTACCGGCATCGCCGAATCGGTCTTCGCCCGCGCGCTTTCCTCCTCCACCGCGCAGCGCAGCGCTGCCCAAGAAGGCCAGCTGCCTGCCGGCACTATCAAGGAGCTGGACGTGGACAAAGCCGCGTTTATTGAAGACGTGCGCCGCGCCCTTTATGCGGCCAAGCTCATTGCTTACTCCCAAGGCTTCGATGAGATCAAGGCTGGATCCGAGGAATTCGGATGGGATGTGGACCCTCGCGACCTAGCTACTATCTGGCGTGGCGGCTGCATCATCCGGGCCAAGTTCTTGGATCGCATCCGCGCAGCCTACGACAATAATGCAGACCTTCCTGCCCTCATCCTCGATCCTTACTTCAAGGGTGAGCTGGAAGACCTCATCGATCCGTGGCGCCGAGTAGTCGTCGCTGCCACTCAGCTGGGCCTACCGGCCCCAGTCTTTGCCTCTTCCCTCTCCTATTATGACAGCCTGCGCGCCGAGCGCCTTCCCGCCGCCCTGATTCAAGGCCAGCGCGATTTCTTCGGCGCACACACCTTCAAGCGCACCGATAAGCCAGGTGCCTTCCACATCGAGTGGTCTGGCGACCGCAGCTTGACCCAAATCGACTAGATTCGTATTTCTTTGATGGGGCCCTTCGGGGCCCTTTCCCATATTTAGCAGGCGCTTCCACACGAATGCGGCGATCCGCCTTACTGCCGATAGTATGGGTAAACAATGACTACCTTTGCCGATCTCGGCTTACCCCAGCGCCTAGTGCACGTATTGCGTGACCAAGGCATCACCGAACCATTTCCCATCCAAAGCGCCGCGATTCCCGACGTCCTCGCGGGCAAAGATGTACTCGGCCGCGGCCCTACCGGTTCCGGAAAAACCTTTACCTTCGGTTTACCCATGCTCGCGCGCCTTGCCGGAACGGGTGCTTCCAAGCCCGCTCATCCCCGTGCGCTCATTCTTGCGCCAACCCGGGAGTTGGCCACCCAGATTTACCAGCGTCTTGATGAACCTGCGGCAACGCTTGGCTTGAGAGTTCTCGCCGTGGTGGGTGGGGTAAATATCAATCACCATATCCGCTCGCTGGCACGCCCCGTCGATGTTCTCGTCGCCACCCCTGGCCGCGCCCAAGATCTCATAAACCAGGGAAAGCTGTATTTGGATGCGGTCCGCATCACCACCCTTGATGAGGCCGATCAAATGGCCGATATGGGCTTTCTACCCCAGGTACGCAAACTCCTGCGGTTGACCCCAGCAACAGGTCAGCGATTGCTGTTTTCGGCGACCCTCGACGGGGACGTCAATAAGCTGGTGGAGCAATTCCTCCACGATCCTATTGTCCACTCCACTGCTCCGGTTCAAGCTGCGGTGGACTCCATGTCCCATCATCTCTTTTTCGTCGGTGACCGTCCGGCGCGGAATGAAGTAGCCTTGCGAATTGCTGCTCGCCAGGGCAAAACCATCATGTTCATGCGTACGAAGCACGGGGTGGATAGGCAAGTCAAAAAGCTGCGCCGTGCTGGCATCAATGCTTATCCGCTACATGGAGATAAGGGGCAAGGCGCGCGCACCCGCGCCATCGAGGGCTTTAGCGATGGCAGCGTCCCCGTGCTGGTTGCCACAGATATTGCCGCGCGCGGTATCGATGTTGCGGATGTTTCCCTCGTCGTTCATATCGATCCACCCGCAGAACACAAGGCATATCTCCATCGCGCTGGGCGCACGGCACGTGGCGGCGCGGCGGGGACCGTCGTTACTTTGGTCATGGATGAACAACGCAAGGAAGTATCAGCGCTTATTAACAAAGCAGGGGTCACGGCTACTGAGCACGATATTTCTAGCCGCGATAATCCTGCAGGTGCACCTGTACTCAAGGAGGTAACGGGTGCTCGCAAACCGAATGGTCCCGCCCTTCCCCCGCCTGGGCAGGCCACGCCCCAGAACCAAGCGAAGCCCGCAAAGAAGAAATCCCCATCTCAACGCCGCCGCCCAGGTAGTAGAAACACCCGTCGCCGCGGCCGCTAAGACAAGGAGGAATGCCCTCGTGCACACTTTGAGCCCGGATGATTGGCAAGCTCAGCTGCAACAACACGAAAAGCAAGCCACCGACCGCTTAGAGCGTTTCCGCCACCCTGGCAGCTATCACCCTGTCTTCGATTTTCTCTTTGAGTACTACCCCGTCCGGCCTTCCCACTTGAAGCGTTGGCACCCGGGTGTAGGAATAGCGCTAGAAGGCACTCCCCCACACGCCGAATGGCGCGACTACCACGCCACCCCAGACGGCGTAACCGTCGATGTGGCTGGCTTTCTACAACGCCGCGGTAGCTCGGTTCGTTATATCTCGAATCTTCTTCGCCACTCTGCAAGCAACCCCGCCCACTTTGACTGCTTTGGCCTGCACGAATGGGCGATGGTTTACCACACAGACACCCCGCGCCATTCGCTTCCTTTGCGCCTAGGTGCAGAAGGCACAAACCGCGTTGTGGATGAACACTCAATTAAGTGCTCCCACTACGATGCCTTCCGTTTCTTCACCCCACCAGCTCGTCCGCTTAACCTCACCGTGCTGCACCGCGAAGACCAGCCCGCAAATGACCAAGCGGGCTGCGTACACGTCACGATGGATCTTTATAAATGGGCGTGGAAGCTAGGCCCTTTGGTTCCCGGCAAGCTATTCCTTGACTGCCTAGATTTGGCGATTGAAGCACGCATCCTAGACATGGAGGCCTCTCCTTATGACTGCCGTGATTGGGGTCTCGGTGTAGTGCCCATCGAAACCCCTGAAGGCAAAGCCGAATATGTCTCTCGGCAGCGTTCCCTGGCGCAGAAGGCCGAACCGCTGCGAGCCAGGCTTGTCGCTGTGATAGATCAGGCACTCGCCCCGCTACAATAAGCCACTAACAACGGCAGTTTGCTTGGGAGGAACACACCACATGGCACGGCATTCAAATGGGAAAAATACCTTCGCGGTAGCGGGATGGGTTATTGCAGTGGCTGTCATCGCGCTTCTGGCCATCATCGCCTTGGTGGCCTTCCTCTTGCGAGGTACGGACAATGCCGATGAGGACGATACCGCTGCTCCCGCAGCTGTTGAAAGCAGCAGCGAAGCTACAACGGAGATGACCACGAAAACGACCTCCAGTGTCCCCACTTCCGCCGCGCCTACCAGTTCTTCCTCTCCACGGAGCTCCGCCCCAGCTTCTAGTTCCGCAGCACAACCCAAGCCCGACCTAACGATGGCTGCAAATACCCTACTTCTTTTGGATACTTCCTCCTCAATGGCTCCCATCTACGGTCCTGTCTCCCAGGCCTTGGGCACCACCGCGTCTGACCTAGCTGCTGACGGCGGGGCTGTGTCCTTGTGGAATTATTCTTCACCCATCTCTGAGACGGCAACGGTTGGCTACCGCCAGAACTTGGGCTTTGGTGATGGCAATGCCGTATCCGGCACGCTCGGAGGCTTTGGTACCGGCGGTGTTCCACAAACGCGTAGCGCTGTTGTAGCGGCTGTAGCTAACGCTGCCGACCAAGCTGCAGGTAGCGGCGACAAGGCGCGGGTGCTCGTGGTGACTACAGGTACCGAGCAAGACATGGATGATGCTCAATTTACGGCTGCACTTAAGGACGCTGCTTCGAAGGACGTTTCCCTCAGTGTCGTGCACGTAGGTGAAGGCAACGTGGATGCGGCTCTAAAGTCCGCAGCCGATAGTTTCACCACCGTTGACTCAGCGGAGGAAGCCAAGCTTACTGGCGCTATAACTAAGGCCGCAGGCGTTTAATATCCAACCGCCCTTTCCTTCGGCACCGGACAATTATGTTCGGTGCCTTTACTTCTATCTCCATAAAGGTACCGACAGCTAGGCACAGGTGGCACTTCAATAATCGAGCCCGTGTTAAAAACCGGATCGGAGCGCCTTGGGCTAGGGCCCGGCGACGCGCAGAGATACAAGGTTCCGAGGGGTCACTTAACGTAGGCTGCTTGTTGTTTAGAGATCAAAAATCCACCCTATTTCCCCGTGAGCCGGGAAATAGGGTGGATTCTTATGTTCGAAGCCTAGGAGCTCTTGCGCTTGCGACGGGCAGCAAGCTCGTCGAGCCCGACGACGTTGTCCTCGGCGAAGTCTTCGATGCGTTCCGAAGGGAAAGAAGAAATGGTGCCGGACAGTTCCTTCAAAATACCAGGAACTGCAATACCAAAGACGCCCTGGCCACCGGCAAGCAAGTCGATTACCTCATCGTTAGAACGACACTCATACACGGTGGTGCCATCTGATACGAGAGTGAGCTCTGCCAAATCATTGACACCACGATCCCGCAGAGACTCAACGGCCAAACGGATATTTTGCAGGGAAATGCCGGTATCTAGCAGGCGCTTAACAATCTTGAGTACCAATACATCCTTGAAGGAATACAGGCGCTGGGAACCAGAACCACGTGCCGTTCGAATGGACGGATTGACCAAGTTGGTGCGTGCCCAATAGTCCAGCTGGCGATAAGTAATGCCGGCAACCTGGCAGGCAATAGGCACGCGGTAGCCCACTTCCTCATCAGGTCCGACATCAAAAAGTGATTCCTGCACGTAGGTGGATTCGGACTGGGAGTCCTCGATAATGCTCACGTAATTACTCCAATGGGGTTTGTTGGAAGTTCTAAAGATCAATTAAAAGCCAAGCGCATGCACCCGTCAAGCGCTGCCGGCTCAACTTTCAAGTACAACTTTAGACTTCTAAAACCACATTGTCACCATTAGTCACACGCGTGTCATTAACTTTTTTCTTCATCATCCCCCGAAAGGAAATCCTTTTCTTCCATTCCCAAAGATCTCATCATGGCCTCGAAATCCGCATCTGCCTGCGCATTCCCTGATGCCGATGTGGAAGACTCCGCGCTTTCGCTGCCAGTTTCCGAATCATCTTGAGAAGGGGTAGAAATCTCCAAGTCGAAATATTCTTTCAGATCCGCATCACTGGCATAAACGGATACCTGCGCGAGGAGCTCCGCCTCGGCAGAAATGGGGACATTGAAAAATTCGGATACAGCTAGCGCATCGCTAACCCGAGCATAATAAGCCTCGCCGTTCGCAGCCTTAATGTCTACCATGAACGTTCCCTGGTGGTAGTTGGCAACGTCTATGGATTCCACCCCGCCTGTTGCCTCAAGGATCTCGCAGATCAGGTCGTGCGAGTTGGGCCGGTTTGGCTGGTGCCCATCTAAAGCGGCGGCCAATTGCATGCCCTCAATGGGAGAAATCCACACGGGGATCAAGCGGTTTTCCTCTGGCCAGCGCAACAATGCGCAGACATCATCTTCAGGACCGACTTGGTGGATTCCGTGGAACTCTAGGGTTACATCACTCATGACTACCACTCTCCCACAAAGATGGAAATGACGGTGTATTAAGCTTGGTATTCGTCACGTAGGTCTGATTTCACCAGTGTCGCATGCAAAGACACCACGAGCGCGGTCATCTGCTGGGAGATTTCTTCCGCCTTCTGGTGTGCAGTATCAGAGTTTGAGTGTGCCACTGGAGCTGCGGCCTGGGAAATCAGGTCAGCCTGCCGGCGCGCGTTATTGCGCAGGGACTTAAGCTCACGGGCACCGAAACCAAAAGCCTTGAGGGCCACGGCGGCTGAGACAATAGCCACGTCATCGGTATTGAAAAACCCAGCAGCATCTGGGCGAATGAGTCCGTACTTCACTAAGGATGCGACGTCATCTTCACTGGACCCCGCCTGCGTGGCTACCTCTACATCAGTCAAGCGCGTGACGACAGGGGCCTTAAACTGCTGCGGGGACAGGAGGGTTTCGGCATGGCCCGCAGAAACAATGGCGGTGACCTGACCGGAATCCATGGCCTCTAGCTGCTCACGGATAACCTTTAGCGGCGTATAGTTATCGCGCTGAGTAGTAAGAATATAACGCAGCCGGTCCACATCTTCTTGAGTGAAGCGGCGGTAGCCCGAGGCCGTGCGCTGCGGGCTAATAAGCC
The DNA here is from genome assembly GCF_057458085.1 of Corynebacterium sp. LaCa_205. Lineage (NCBI taxonomy): Bacteria > Bacillati > Actinomycetota > Actinomycetes > Mycobacteriales > Corynebacteriaceae > Corynebacterium > Corynebacterium sp. LaCa_205. The sequence continues at coordinate 1,195,659 of NZ_CP190931.1, read as the reverse complement.
CCTCTGATTCAAGGAAGCGAATCTTGGACACCGTGACGTCTGGGAATTGCTGATTCAGCGTCTCCAAAACCACGCCAATGGACATAGTCTTAGCCTTTTTAGCTTTGGGGCTGGTACGGCGTACTGCTGCTGCCGAAGAATCTGCTGCGCTCACTGTGTCTATCTCTTAGGGGTCCTGAAAAAGTTCTTATCGTGCCATACGTAGACTACACCGCCCTTCCTAGAAAGGAAGCGCGGCCGGTCTACGAAAGAGTTAGCTCTGGTTAGCGATGAAAACCAGACGGAACTTACCGATTTGGATTTCATCTCCCACCTCGAGCACTTGGGAGTTGCGTGGCTCGCGGTTCACGTAGGTTCCGTTGAGGGATCCGACGTCAACTACCTCAAACTTGTCATCGTCATTCTTGCGGAATTCCGCGTGACGGCGGGATACCGTAACGTCATCGAGGAAGATGTCCGCCTCGGGATGGCGGCCAGCGGTGGTAGTCGCCTGGTCCAACAAGAAGCGGGCACCCGCATTCGGGCCGCGCTTGACCACCAATAGTGCCTGGCCCTCTGCCAGGTTATCGGTACCGGCAACGGCAGTCTCGTTGCCATTCGCGCCGTTTTCCATCTCCTTGAGCAGGTCTGCGCGGAATACAGATGTGGTCTCTACCTGTGGTTCCGGGGTTCCGGTGTTCTCGCTCATTGTTACCTCCGGGGATTAGTTACGAGTTACTTATGACAATACTAGCGACTTATTTGGGTCCGCGACCCTTTGGTGGAGATTTATTTCACCGGAAAATGTTTCCGATACCGCTCAGCACGGAATTTCCCTTGCCCGCAAGGGGGTTATCGGAAACCATGTAGGTCCACGTAGCACTCGGGCGGGCTAGGCCGGCGTCATCAAGGTGCGCCCCGGCGGCGTCGATAAGCACTGTGTGGAAGGTTTCCACCGACTTTTCGACGGCCCGCTGGGCCAAGTCCTTAAACTCCCTTACCGCAATGCGGTGGTATTCATCGATCGGCGTCTCGCGGGCGATAGCGCGCAAGTGAATGGACTCACGGACATCGTCCATGAGCTCCAGATGGTCGGCCCATGCAAGGTCCAAGTGATAGAGCATGATTTCGCGTGCGGCCTTAACGCGAGCTTCCTCGGGAACCTCCGCCAGCTCTGCTGCGCGCTCTGGGGCGCGTTGGGAAAGCTCCTGCCAGGCTTGATCGGTATCCAAAAGCTTGGCTCGGCGTTCATCGATGATGATGCGTTGATCAGCTAAAAGCTGATTGTACTTCCACGTCTGGGCATGGATCTCGAGCAATTGCCCCTCGGTCACGCGCTGGCAGTGCGCTACAAAATCACTGACCCGTTTGGACTCGATACGTCCGTCCTCCGCCGGTTGGGCGCGGACAGTTTCGCCGTCGCCGCCTTGCTGAACCACGTCATCTTCCAAGGAGACAAAGAAAAGGGAAAGCCCCGGATCTCCTTGCCGGCCCGCACGGCCGCGCAGCTGGTTGTCCAAGCGGGCGGTGCGGTGCCGCGAGGTACCGATGACCGCAAGGCCGCCACGTTCCGCTACTGCGTCATGGTCGGCCTCACTAGCGCCGCCCAACTTGATATCAGTACCACGACCGGCCATCTGGGTAGAAACGGTAACGCGCCCGATATCTCCGGCCTCGGCGACTATCCGCGCCTCTTGCTCATCATTTTTGGCGTTGAGGACATTAACCTCAATGCCCCGCTTGCCCAGTGCATCTGCCAGATCCTCCGATTCGGCGACATCCTGCGTGCCCACCAGGATGGGTTGCCCCGTGGCGTGGATGGCTGCGATTTCTTCCACGATAGCGGCAGATTTATCTTCGACCGTCGCAAAGATACGGTCTTGTTCATCAAACCGCTGCAGCGGCTTATTGCGGTCAATAACAGAGACGTGCAGACCGTAGAACTGGCGCAGCTGATCGGTTGCCTCCACCGCGGTGCCCGTCATCCCGCACACCAGTGGGTAGCGCCGCATAAGTTCTTGCAAGGTGATGGTATCGAGAATGCGCCCACCTTCAGAGACTTCCAGGCCTTCCTTGGCCTCTACCGCCGCTTGCAGGCCATCGGGCCAGCGCTGCAGGTCGGCAACGCGGCCCCGCGAGGCATCGATAAGCTGCAGCTTGCCGTCAACCACAATGTAGTGAATGTCTCGGATAAGCAGCGCTTTGGCATGCAGGGCAAGGTTAACCTTCACCAAAATGGTGCCGATATTCTCCTCGGAATAGAGCGAATCAATGCCCAATTCTTGCTCCACACGGCGCGCACCATCTTCGGTCAATTGAACGGTGCGGCCGTCCTCAGAGATGATGTAGTCCAGCTTTTCGCGCAGGTGGGAAACCACATTGGTGATATGTCCGGTGGGTGCTTCGCCCGGTCGGTTTCCGGCAAGTACCAGCGGCACAAGGGCCTCATCTACCAAGACGGAGTCGGCTTCGTCCACCAAGGCAACATCCCCGGCGGCCTGCACGGTGTGGGAACGGTCAGTGATCTGGTTATCGCGCAGCAGGTCGAAGCCTAGCTCGTTCACGGGCGCATAGATAATATCCTGTGCGTAGGCAACGCGGCGCTCGTCCGGAGTCATGCCCTCTGTTACCGAGGCAACGCTCAGGCCAAAGAACTCCACTACGGGGCGCATCCATTCGGCGTCGCGAGCAGCAAGATAGTTATTGACGGTAACTACATGGACGCGCTTTCCGGTCAGCGCAAAGCCGGTGGCAGCCATGGCACCCACCAGTGTCTTGCCTTCACCGGTGGCCATCTGGATGACGTCTCCGGTGAGTAGGCGCAGGACCGCTTGTGATTGCACGTTAAAGGGGTTCATGCCCAGGGTGCGTTCGCAGGCCACTGCCAGGGCCGCGAGGAACTGCGCCTTGTCCACTATCTCACCGGACTGAACGGCATCGCGCGCGGCCTGGGCCACAGCTGCGTCATCGTGCTGGCTCAATGTCCGGGCAGCTTCGTCTGCCGAACCCACGATGGCCTTGGATTTCTTATTATTACGCTCGCTTTGCGAGCCCATTGCCTTCCAGAACCAATCAAACGCGCCCATGACTCATCCTCCTTAAATGGATTGCTCCTATCGACTGTAGTCAACCTCGTATGGCTTGCGGGAAAGAGGCCCGTTATTCTAGTTCTCATGCAATCCGTCAATGTAAAGCTGCCTTCGAGCCGGGGTACTGAGATGGCTGGAACCATCGACTTCCCGGATTCTCCCCCGATCGCCTACGCCATCTTTGCCCATTGCTTCGCCGGCTCCCGCCATACCCCTGGTGCCGCCCGCACCGCGAAGCAGCTCACCGAGTTCGGCATCGCCACGCTGCGCTTTGATTTTCCCGGCCTGGGCCAGTCCGCCGGTGAATTCGGCGATACTACCTTTAGCCAAAACGTCGATGACATCCACGCCGCAGCCGCGTGGCTGACGGAACACTATTCTGCACCCCAATTGCTGATGGGCCACTCGCTGGGCGGAGCCGCCGCTTTGAAGGCAGCTACGACCATGAAGTCCCTCAAAGCGGTAGCTACCCTCGGCGCCCCGTTTGATCCAGCCCACTCCGTGCTTCACTACGCGGATAAGATTGGCGAGGTCGACGCCAATGGTGAAGTAGAAGTCGTCCTCGGCGGCCGCGGGCTCATCATCTCCCGCAAGTTCTTGGAGGACTTGGCAGATACCAACCCCGAGGAATATCTGCCTAAGCTACGCAAGCCCTTGATGGTGTTGCACTCTCCCATCGACCAAACCGTGGGTATCGATAATGCGCAGAATATCTTCCTCCTCACGCGCTACCCCAAGTCCTTGGTCTCCCTCGACAAGGCCGACCACCTGCTCACCAAGCAAGGTACGGCCGCTCGTGCAGCGGACCTCATCGGGGCATGGGCCGAGCAATTTATCGTTCCCGATTACACGCCGGAAGAAGTAGGTACCGACGCCGCTGTTGCGCAGCCGGCTACCGGCACCAAATTCGGCGTGGTCGTGCGCCACAATGACCATAGCCTTAGCGCCGACCGCACTAAAAAGAACGGCGGCAAGGGCAAGGGCTTTACCGCCGAGGGCCTTCTTATGTCTGCCCTCGCCGCGGCGTCGACCCAAGCAATCAAGGAGGCCGGCAAAAAGCTCGCGCTTGACGACGTCCATGTGAGCATCATCCAAACCGGCCCTGCCAGCTTCGAGCGCCGTATCGAACTCGCCGGTAACCTCTCAGCGGAAGAGGTATCAATTTTGCACTCTGCCGCGAAGGATACTGATGTCGAGCGCATGCTAGGCAACGTCACCATCGTGGACGCACACTAATGCCTGCTTATGACTCCTCGCGCCGCTGTCCTTGTGGCACCGGCCTTTCCTACGGCGAGTGCTGCGGCAAGTACCATGCCGGTAGCAATGCGCCCACCGCAGAAGCGCTCATGCGCTCCCGGTTTAGCGCTTTTGTTACCGGCGACGAGGAGTACTTGCTGCGCACGTGGGATCCTGTCACTCGACCTGAGGCCCTCGACTTGGCAGACTCCCCCATTAGGTTCTACCGCCTCGATATCCTAGATACCCAAGGCGGCGGCCTTATGGATAGTTCCGGCGTAGTGGAATTTGAGGCGTTTTATAAGGGAGCAGCTGTCGGTTCGCAGCGCGAACGTTCCTCGTTCCGCCGCTTCGACGGTACGTGGGTGTATTCCACCGGCGAGCTTTAACGCAGGTTACACCCCAAATTTCACAGTAGAATCCTACTGATGTAATCTAGATGAGTCGCACAGTGCGACGGCGGGCTATGGCGCAGTTTGGTAGCGCACTACACTGGGGGTGTAGGGGTCGCAGGTTCAAATCCTGTTAGCCCGACAAAAAGCAGCCAGCACCTACACGGTGCTGGTTTTTCTTATACTGCAAGCAAAATCGCGATTCCCAGCGCAATGAGCACCACGGGAAAGAGCACACTCTCCCACTTCTCCAGCGCTTCGGCGATTCCTGGCCGGGTTGCCACAAACCGCGCCGCCCAAACAAGTGGGGCTACAAGCGCAAGAAAGACGGCACAATAAACTGCTACTTCGGCCGGCGTAGAGGTAGTAAAAACGGGCACGTATACGCCGATATTGTCCCCTCCATTGGCAAAAGTGACTCCGGCGACCGCCAGCGTGCTCAGCTTTTTGCCGGAAATATCCTCATCGTCATCCTCACCTCGGAATGCTTGCCACGCCGCCCACAGGCCCAATAACAACGGGATGAGGCCAAAGTAGCGAATGAGATCGGTCGGTATAACGGCGTTGAAGCCCAATCCGACAACGGAAGAGGCCACCAGTATGCCGAGGAAACCGAGATACTGGCCCGTCAAAATTGCGGCAGTTGTACCCTTGTGCCCAGCACCACGGGCAAAGAAGAGGGACAACACTACAATGTCATCGATATTGGTGGCCACAAATAGCCCAGCGGCCGCTGCGAGAGTAGTAAGCACTCACCCAGCCTATCGCACCATGACACTTGTCATGAAAATTTCATGACAGATCCTATTCACTATTCTGGCTGGCCCCGGATACTTTTCAGGTATGAGCACGACAGACCTAAGGGCTAAACACACACCAGCCATAAAAGTTTCCGGAGTGAGTAAAACTTTCACCACGAGGGGCTCAGAGCCAGTCCGTGCGCTGAGCGAGGTTTCATTTAGTATCTCCCAAGGCGAGATCGTAGGGCTCCTAGGCACCAATGGTGCAGGTAAAACCACCCTCTTTGACCTCATCCTAGGGCTCACCACCCCCACCGCAGGCAACATTGCCGTGCTTGGCCGCACCCCACGGGCCGCCGTCCAAGGCTCAGAAATCGGTGCCGTATTGCAAACCGGCGGCCTCCTGCCCGAGCTCACAGTCCTGGACACCCTGCAGATGATGTCCGCCACCTTTCCGCATCCCCTGCCAGTCAGGGATATAGCCGAACAAGCCGACCTCACACGGATCCTTCACCGAAAGGTGGGCAAATGTTCTGGCGGCGAGCAACAGCGTGTGCGATTCGCGCTCGCGCTTTTAGGCAATCCCCGCGTTCTCTTGCTCGATGAGCCTACTGCAGGAATGGATGCTAATGCTCGCCACGAGTTCTGGACCACCATGCGCCGCCAGGCAGAGTTGGGACGAACTATTGTCTTTGCCACCCACTATCTGGAGGAGGCGGACAATTTTGCGCAAAGGATTATTCTCCTTCATGAAGGCAAACTACGTGCGGATGCAAGCGCCCAGGATTTTCGCGAGCATTCGGCCCAGCGCATTGTCGAGGCGAAGTTCGCAGGGCCAGTCCCCTCTACAGACGAGCTACCGATTTCTACCGAGATTTCCCAGTCTGGCGACTACGCCCGCATGGTAACCAGTGACTCTGATGCGCTTGCAAGATACCTCCTTAACCACACCTCGGCGCGCAACATCACAATTCGGAATCGCTCCTTAGAGGACGCATTTTTAACGATGACTGCGCCCCAACCTTAACCAGCCACTTCCAGTAAACCTTTGCACAAGGAATCTCCCATGACGATAAAATCTGCAACCACCACTGCACGAACCCTGCGGTTTGCTGCCCATAACCTGCTGCGCCTGCGTCGAAACTTCACTCCGATATTTTTCAGCACCATTTTGCCGGTGCTTTTCTATCTCCTCTTCGGCGCCATGATGGACTTTGGCGATACCCCCTTTAAAGAAGGAAATTTTGCTGCCTTAGAAATGATCAGTATGGCTCTCTACGGTGGCGTCGCCGGTTCCGTTGCAGCCGCCGGCTCCGCCGTCACCGATGCCAAGACTGGGTGGGCACGCCAACTAGCGCTTACTCCATTACGCTCACGCCAGCTGCTGTGGGCAAACCTCATATCCATCGGCTTTCAAGCCCTGCTACCCATTACGGCAGTATATTTGACTGGCGCCGCTACACATGCGGAAATGCAGCCACACCAGTGGATCTTAAGCTTCATTTCCTGCCTCCTAGTTTCCATTCCCTTGGGCTTTTATGGCTTGGTGTGGGCAATGGCGTTGCCCACCGACAACTCCGTCGCAATCGCCTCGACGTCTGTTGTTCTTTTTCTTTTCGCGGCGAATGTGTTCACACCGCTGACCAAGCCGCTAATGGAGTGGGGCCGCTTCACTCCCCTTTTCGGTCCAGTTGTACTAGCCCAGTGGCCTCTGGCAGAAGGAAGCCAGTTCCTCAACGGGGATGAAGGCACGATTACGCACCCGTTGTGGATGGCGTGGCTAAACTTCGCGGTATGGACGACAATCTTCCTGACCGCGTGCCTCCTGCTACGCTCCCGCGACAAAGCTCGGCGCTGATGTCATCTCTCCGAGAGCCATTCCGCGGGTTCAGCCTCAAAAGAGCGCTTTTTGCCAGTGTGTGGTTAGTCTTTCTCATTCCTGGACTGGGGACCACTTTTGCCGCGCCGGGGATGACCCTTACTAATCAAATCGGGGCCCTTTCGTGCGCTCTAGTGTTCGGTCTTGTCTATTTCTTCGCTTTCGGCGCTGGAGGCTACTACCCCCGCGGATGGCGGGTAGAGCAGCGAATCGGGCTGTATTGGTTTGCACTTGCAGCCATCGCGGTATTGTCGACTGTCTTCTTCGGGAGCATTGCCGTCATTTTTGCGCCGTACTTGGCGGCATTGCTCGGCTTTAACCTTCCTTTGCGCCACAGCTTAGCGTTCACCCTTCTTACAGGGGCTGTGGTGGCTGCTGCCACTTGGTACCTTACGCCCAAAAATATCGGCTGGGTCCTCATCGTCCTTTTCGCTTGGCCAATATTTTTAGTGCTGCTCGGCACCTTTTCCCAGCGTCAAGATAGTCGCGCAAAGCTAGAACGCCGATTGGAGCTGGCACGCCAGCGCGAGGATATTGCTACCGATGTTCACGATCTCTTGGGGCACTCTCTTACCGTGATTAATCTTAAGTCCGAGCTGGCGCGCCGGCTAATAGATACGGATCCACAGCGGGCAAGGCAGGAACTGCAAGAGGTAAGTGAGCTTTCTCGCCGAGGTCTGGCGGAAGTCCGCTCCACAGTGACTCGGATGCGCATGCCCACTTTTGAAGGCGAAATCCACGCCGCCCGGAGGGCGCTCGAAACCGCGGGTATTGCGCCCTATTTGCCTTCGGCTACCAAGGCCGCTGGTCTTTATGACGCCGAATTTTCCTGGGCTCTGCGCGAATTGACCACCAACGTGGTCCGGCACTCCGGTGCCACCCATTGCTGGGTCCAAGTGACAGACCACCAACTGCAGGTAGCAGACGATGGCTGCGGATTCGGTGCAGAAGAAAGCCTGTTCCGTCCCCAAGGAGGGCTTAGTGGTCTGCGCAACCGCGTGACAAAAGCTGGCGGGCAGCTGCTTTTTGCGCGCCGCAATGACTGCACGCTCGCCTTGGTTACTATGGACGGAGACAACGACTTTCTTCCTCTTAACACCGACGGAGGTGTAGGCGATGCCTGAAACCATTCGAGTTCTCATTGCTGAGGATCAATCATTGGTGCGAGGGGCGCTAGTTGCTCTCTTGGAAACAGAGCCAGACATTAGCGTTGTAGCACAGTGCGCAACGGGTGTGGAGGTTGCGGGGCTCGTCGCCAAGCATAGCGTCGATGTTGCTCTGCTGGATATTGAAATGCCCGGCAAGAACGGGCTAGATGCCGCCGTTGAGCTGCAAGGCACGGGCTGCCGCAGCCTCATAGTCACTACCTTCGGCCGCGGTGGCTACGTGAAACGGGCGCTGGAGACCGGGGTTTCCGGGTTCGTAGTCAAAGATACCCCGCCAGAAAAATTAGCCGAAGACATTCGGCGGGTGCACTCCGGGCTTAAGGTCATTGACCCAGCACTCGCCCAAGAGACCATTTTCATTCGGGAAAATCCACTGAACGCACGCGAACAAGAAGTCGCACTTCTCGCCTTGAAAGGTAGTAGCACTCACCAGATCGCCCGCAAGATCCACCTGAGCAATGGAACGGTGCGCAATATTATATCTTCGCTCATCGCCAAAACTGCGGCTGGAAATCGCTTTGAGGCAGCAACCATAGCGCAGACGCAAGGATGGATTTAGAAAACGCGACGCCCGGTGCCGAAATCCCCTTGCTGCTTGTGGATGCTTAATCGGGCTTTTTAAGCTCAAGTACATTAACCATGCCCTGAAGGAGTATGTCCATCACCTTAGAAGCTAGGCCAAAGTAAAAATTGGCCGAGTGATAGCGCAACGCACCTACGGTACTTAGCTGCGAAAGGCCGTGGATAGAAGCCCACAAAGCTGCAATCTGGGTAAAAAGAATCCACGGCGAACGTGGTCCATTCGACTCAGCAATGGCATCGCGCACCAAATTCATGATGAAGGTAAATGCCTTGCCCATATCAAATGGTTGCTCAGTATCGCCGGTCTCGTCGAAAGAAACGGGGACGATCGAGCGGCTAGAGACCTCAATGAGGGCAACAAAGCCGACGGGATCTTCCAGCGCATACTCCAAATAACCAAAGCCGGTTGCCTTAATATAATCCAGTCCGTGAGAACCTTCTGGCACGGCCTGGTTCTGGCGCATGATTGCTAGCGTATTGGCTTCATCCAAAGATTCTTCCAAAGAACGCAGCAGGTGAGAATTACCGTCGAAAAGATGCTCCGCATCTGCCAAATCTACGCCTGCTCGTGCGGCAGCAGAGCCGAGATGCAAGCTAGGAAGACCGTTATAGACAATCTCTTCGGCCGCACCACGGAAGACGGCTGCGCGCTTTTCCTCAATCGTAGACTTTGGCATGTCCTTCGCTGCTGTAGTAAACGGTTCCGCTGGATCGCCAACGAGTGCTCGCGGTTCAAAGGGCGCAATCTCCCCGTCACGCAAGCTAACTTCCAAACCAGAGAACAAAGTCTCAATGCAAGCATTAAAGGTCTGCTTCTTCGCCGTCGGCGAAAGATGCCGCATAATGCCGAACGTGGCTAAGTGGGTGATACCTTGCAACTCAGACAAAAAAGTAAGAGCTTGGGTCACTACCAAACGGTGATCAAAATCGCCGCGTGCTGCAATGGCTGCTTCCCGCATCTGTTCAAGCATCCAGCGGAAAGTGGGCGGAAAGGCATCAAAGCTTTTCGCCTCTTCGATGCCTTCCTCAAAGTTGGGAAAACTCGTTGCCGTCTCGCAGTTGTTATAAGCGGCGAAGTAGGTGGGATTATCAACAGCTAAGTTGAAGTAAGCCTTGGCAGACTCGCGAAGTTTCTGAATCGCGGTCACACCATCCGGCAATTTATCGAGTGCCTCGTAGGCAGCTACTCGGAGACGCTCGTCCAAGAACCGGCTGGTTTGAATATAAAGGTCGTGGTCGTCTTCAAAAAAGGACTTAGCTTCATCGACTGGCACATCGATTTGTTCCGCGACAGCACAAACCTGTAAAGCGTCGCGCCCACCCTTGGCCAGGATACGAGCACTCTGCTCCAGCAAGCGTTGCTTAGCGGAGCCCGCGTGGGAGACGGTGCCTTCAAGATTGTTCACGCAAATAATCCTAGCGATTTCCTGCAAAAGTTCAGGCGGATCCGCCCATTCTATAGCGCATTTCACCCACAAATAGGTGATATCACTGGTATAGACCTTTAGCAGCCCATTGGGTTGAACTGGGATACCATTTTGGCCCCCACCCTGACGGGTTGGGGGCCAAAATAAAAACTAACTGTTCACCCGTCTAGCAGGTGAACGCTATTTACTCGTTGCCGAGCTTGCCATCAGCAGCGTCGCGAGCCTTGTCGATCTGGTCTGCCTTGTCCTCGCCCAGCTTGCCCTTAGCTGCGTCAGCAGCCTTGTCCAAGCCCTTATCGGTGAACTCTTCGCCCTTGTCGGAGTTCAGTGCATCCTTGGCCTTATCGAAGATACCCATGTGGTTATCCTTTCTTCTAGTTCTAGCTTTGTCTAATTATTGCCGTGTCCGGCAACACATCCCAACGTACCGATACTTCTAGCTCCATGCCACCAAATCGAGCGATTGAGTCACTAGACCAAATATTCTTTTCCGCTAAACCAAAAGCAATTCCGCTCTGTAACGGAGTTCTTCTCAGAATGACAAATGGAGGCCCCACAGCCTGACGACCATGTCAGGCCACTGGCTTAGCCGCACTCCAAAGCCCCATGCTATTAGGCAGCGGCAGCATTTTGGCTAATACCAAATGCCCAGATTCTTGCGAATGCTAGCGTTAGACGATATTGACGTTTCCTCCCCTGACAAAGGCTTTGCACCATGGCTACTGCTAACCCACCGCGCCCATCACACCCGGATACGGGCGGGGAATTTTTTGGCTTAGTTTGGCCAGGCAAAGACGCAGCCCGAGAAGCCGCACATACGCCCTTGGCGCGGAATTTCCCGCTCGATTCTGCTCTTAGTACACCGGGTGACTCCCTCAATAGGATCTTTGCCGCAGATAATCTTCCAGTTTTGCAAGAGCTAGCCGCCCGCCGAGAGGTCTTTGACGTCATATATATCGATCCCCCTTATAACACGGGCAAAGACTTTGTCTACCGCGATAACTACCGTTTACGTCGCCAGCTGCGTTCAGGAAGTTATGCGGAATGGCACTCGGAATGGCTATCGATGATGCTCCCCCGGTTGATTTTGGCTCGAGAAGTGCTGTCTTCTGAGGGGTTCATCTTCGTCTCCATTGGCGAAGACGAGGTAGCCAATACCCGCAAGGTTCTCGATGAGGTTTTTGGCGAGGGATGCTTTGCCGGCCAATTGATTTGGAAGAAGGCCGGTACTGGCAAAAATGATGCAAAATACGCCGTGGTAGAGCACGAATACATCCTGTGTTATGCCCGAACTCCAGACAACCCCGGTTTCAATATCGATATCCGAGGTCATACCTCCACTAAATATAACCATGAGGATGACAAGGGAAAATACTCCTTGGTACGCCTAGATTCTAAAACCCTTGGTTACCTTCCTTCTCTAGATTTTCCTATTTCAGGGCCCGATGGAAAGGAGTATTGGCCAGACCAACCGGTGGGAAAGAAAAAGGTCGCTCGCTGGCGATGGAGCCTCGACAAGGTGGAACAGTTCTACGATGAGCTGGTTTTCCGTCGAGGGTTTGTCTACACCAAGAACTACCAGAAGGTAGGAGCACGCCCACGTTCGATCCTGGACGGCGAGCGCTTTGGAGTGACCCGCACCGGCCGACGCGATGCGGAGGAAGCAATGGGTATAGAGGGCATCTTCGATTTTCCAAAGCCGGTACGCCTGATTAAACACCTTCTGTCCATTGGTGGTGGCAAGGATGCTCGCGTCTTAGACTTCTTTGCTGGGTCCGGCACCACAGCGCAGGCGGTTATAGAGCTCAACGCCGAAGATGGGGGGTCCAGGACTTTCCATCTAGCGCAAATTCCGGAGCCTACCTCCCCGCGTAGCACGGCTCACCGCGCTGGTTTTTCTACCGTTGCAGATATTTGCATGGAAAGGGTGCGCAAGGTTCCAGGTGCTACCTTTCAGGTCTTTAAGCAGTTCTAGGTTTGTGCGGTACCGGATGGACGACCAGGAATTCCGAAGAAATCTAAGACGCGATCGGTAGCGAAGAACCTACCTACCTCGTTGTGCGCGTCCGCCGTGCCTCCAGGCCACACGTGCGAACCCCCGGCGATACGGATATGTTCGAGCGGTGCGGTACAACCACTCCACCTCATATCGAGCGCATTATTGACCAAGCGGGTGGTATCGACCTTGGTCGAACAACCATTGCGTTTGCGGTCTTGTTCCAGCACGGACTCCACGGAGTAGTACTTGGTCTTGTGGCGAGTGCCTCCGTAATAGCCCACCACAGGGTCTACGGTGCCGTGCATATCCAGCCGCCCGACGGGAGAGTGCGCACAGTTTTTCAGAATGTCTTCATAATAGGCAGCGGAAACGGTGGCAACGGATTTGAAGGTATCGGGCATCTGGCAGGCCAGATAGGCAGCAAATCCGCCGCCATTAGACATACCGGTGGCAAAAATTCGACCATCATCGACATGGTAAGTAGCGCGGACCGCATCAATTATTTCCCGCACAAACTTCTTATCTTCCGTTGTCGAGGTCTTGGCATATGGAGCGGGGCTCCACGCCTTTTTCTTGCCTTCTGGGAAAATCATGATGGCATCTGCAGCATCAAGACGAGAATAACCACGGAGGTTTTCGGCAGACTGACCCCACCCGTGAAAGGCGAGGACGATAGGCCATTTTTTATCCCCAGAATAGTCTTTGGGCACACTGAGGATAAAGGAACGCCCGGAAGGCAGGTTGATCGTCCTAAAAGAGCCCGGCTCAGGGCCGTTCAAGGGTGCGGAGGTAGGGATTCCTAGGTTAACGGTGTTGGTGGTCTCTGCCGCGTGCGGGGACTCTGTTGATTCGCTAGAACACGAAGTGCCAGCAGCGGCAAGGAAACACACAGTTACCGCACCGAGCACGGCCCGAAGTGACCTCGCGTTCATCCTTGTCTTCCCTTCTGCCATGCGTCCCATAAGTGCTTATAACGGCCACCATAATCTAGCAGGTCGTGGTGACTTCCCTGTTCAACCACGCGGCCATTATCCATCACGATGATTCTATCCGCCCGTGCTGCTTGGTCGAGCCGATGCGCCACGACCAACGCCGAACGCCCACGGGTGACTTCGATGGCGGCCTTTTCGAGGGCTTCGGCTCCCACCGAACCCGCCTCCGCAGTGGCCTCATCCATAATGACGATTTTCGGGTCCAAAAGCAATATTCGTGCTAGCGCGAGTTGTTGGGACGCCACAGGATCTAATTGGACTCCCTGTGAGCCGATAACCGTATCTAGGCCCTCGTCTAGTTGCGCAAACCAGCGTGCGCCCACCCGGTCGAGTGCTTGAAGCATCTGTGCGTCGCTTGCCTGAGGGGCAGCCAAAGAAAGATCCTCGCGGAGGGTGCCTGAAAAAACGTGTACCTCTTGGGAGATCATGGCTAATCGCGCCACGCGCTCAGCGTCCGAAAGAAGTGCTACCTCTACCCCGTCGACCAAGACCTTTCCTTCCTCAGGAACCCGCAAGCCAGCCAAAAGTGCGGCCACGGTAGTCTTACCCGCGCCGGAGGCTCCGACTAAAGCCACCGTATGCCCGGCAGGAATATTGAGGCTGATGTCTCGTACAGCCCAGCCACCGTTGCCGTAGCTAAAACTCACATTTCGCATTTCGGCTTCTCCGTATGGGGCTGGAGCGCCGTAATCCGGCACCGCCCGCGGCGGGTCAACGACGACCCCGACTATGCGAGACAGCGAGGCGTAGCCGGATTGTACGGTGTCGATTACCCGCATCAATCCCATGAGTGGGCCCCGCAAACGGATGAGCAGAAGCATGGCTGAGGTTACGGCGCCAACCGTGAGTGCTCCCGTTTGCACCGCCCAAAAACTCACCCCAAGACCACAGCACAGCATGGTGAGCTCGATGCCAGTCATCCACAGCTGTAGAACCATCATGGTTTTACGTGCTGCGTAGCCATCCTTTACCACTTGCGCGGAGGCACGTTCGATGCCGGCATGCATCTGCCCTTCCAGTCCAAAGGCGCGCACGGTCTTTCGCCCTCGTATCGCCTCAAGAAGCCTGCGCGCGCGCTCAGCCATGGCCGCACGCTCGTCGGCATAGCGGCCAGGGGCTCGGTGCAGGTACCTGCAAGCGGCGACTACATATAGCGGCGTAACTGCAACTATTACCAGTATGTATTGCCAATTGAGGCTAAGCAGCGCCACCCCGGTGGTGGTGATGGCAAAAGCAGATTTGGCCAACACTGGTGCGGTCTCGGTGACCGCTGCCGAGAGCTCTGCTACATCATCGGTAGAGCGAGAGACCAAATCCCCGGTGCCCGCTTCCTCCACACGATGTGTGGGCAAGCGCAAAGCGGTAGACAGCATGTCTTCACGCAAAGCCGAAATCACCCGCTCTATAAGGCGGGAGAGAAGAAAGAACCCCGCTGCGGAGAGCACTGCGGAGACGACGGCTACCACTATCAACGAAAGGCCAATAGTAGAAATTGCGCTTTTGGTGATGACGGCATCAACAATCTTTCCCAGCAGGATCGGGATCGCTACATTGGCGCTTGCGCCCGCGGTGAGTAAGGCAAGGGCCACGGCAGCCTGCAGCCGCGAACCGGGGACGTCGGAAAGTTGCCGGCTAATTTCTTCGCGCACCTGGCGCCAAGAAGCCGTAGGAAACCGCATCATAGCCTCGATCCCATAGCAGTCCATGCCGGCGAAGCGGTATAAACGAGTGTTGGCTTTATACCGCGGTGGTGTGCTACCCGCTGCGCAATGACTTGCTCAGTCACCGAGTCCACGGCGGTAGTGGGATCGGCTAAAACAAGGACCGCAGGGTCCGCCGCAATTGCTCGTGCTAGCGCCACGCGCTGCTGTTGTCCCCCGGAAAGATTCCGGCCGCCCTCCCCCACCTCGCGATCTAAACCACCCGGGATATCTTCCCCCGCGGCCGTGTAAAGCGCCCGTTTGGCAACCGCGCTATCGGAAGAAATATTCTCCTGCACGGTTCCCTCAAAAAGCAGCGTATCGTGCGGAGCAACAAGGAAACGCTCCCGCGGCAGAAAAACTAGATCACCTGGGACAGGCTCGGCCACCACGCTCACTCCAGGGGCGAGGGCCGGAAGCTGCGGTTTCTTGCCTTCCACGCTGGGAGCAGCAAGGACGGCTGTAATGCGGGCAGCACTTGCCTGCGCGGCTGCCCAGCGCGAGGCAATATTTCGTCCCAACATCGTCATCGGCGTGATGACGAACTGCGTCAGACCAATAACCGTAATAAGCTCACCCACACTGATAGTGGAATGCATTGCCAGCGCACCTGCCCCAAGGCCCATCGCAATGACATACACCGAGCCCAAAATCTCCGTAGCAGCATTGAGGCGCGCTTGGGAGGCATTGGCGTCTACCGTTCGCTCATAGGCAGTGTCAGAGGCCTGGGCATAGCGCATACTCACCGTTGCTACCGCACCCAAGCCTTTGAGTATCCGAAGGCCGTGCACCAGATCGGTGGCCATTGCACTGGCTTTGGCCAACGCCGCCTGGCGGATTCCTGAGCGGGCGCGCAGTGGCTGTGCCGCGCGCACCGAGCCCGACACCACGAGCGGGCCGCCACACAAAATGGCAATGCCCAAGGGTAGATTGATGCGGCTGGTCATGATAGCCACATACACAATGGCGCTAATCTCTGCGACGGGGAATACCGTCATCATCACCGCATTCTGCACCCGCCTAGCGTCCGTGGAGGCAATAGCCAGCAACTCGCCGGCGCTGCGGGGCTTGCCCGCCATTCCACGCGGGTCTTGAATCCTATCCGTGATGGCCATGCGGACATCGTGGCCAATTACCAACATGGCTCGGGCATTCAGCCCGCGCCCGTACCAGGCGGCTAGGGCATTAAGACCGAATGCGGCTACTAATACCGCTAGCCATAGCCCCAGCCGGTGGATGGATCCCTGCTCCACGGCTTCATCGATGGCATGGCCCACTATCACTGGGGTGGTGGCGTTAAGCAGAAAGGACACAACCATGCATAGCGCTGCCGGCACAGTAAGAGCAGGGCGGGAAAAGACCGTCTTCAGCAGCCACCTGGGATCTGATGCTGCGGGAAGTGTCCTCATAGGCAGCCATTCTAATTCGCGGTAGGTTAGATGAGCTATGTCGACTCGCCGCCCAGATCCCCGTCACTTTCCTAGCTACCGCAAGGCCTCCACGAAGCAAGGCCCCGGTTTCCGCACTGCCGCGCAACGCACCGCCTCCGCCCAAGCCTTCCGCCGCGGCGCTAGCACGTACCACGATGTACGCCCTGGCTATCCGGACGAAGTCACTGCCCTTATCGCCCCTGCCCACACCGTAGCTGATATAGGTGCAGGTACCGGAAAGCTCACTGAGTCCCTTCCCAATGAGCGGGTTATAGCCTTGGAGCCTTCCGCCGATATGGCGGGAGTTCTCGCTTCCCGTCTACACCTGCCGGTCCTGCGTGCTACGGCCGAAAACACCGCGCTTGCCGACGCCTCCTTAGACGCAGCCTGCCTCGCCCAAACCTGGCACTGGGTTGATGTGGCAGCCGCCTGCGCAGAGCTTGACCGCGTCCTCGCGCCGGGCGGAAAAATCCTCTTGGTCTGGAATACGCTCGATGTCAATGCCGACCCATGGGTTTTGCGGCTTTCTCGCATTATGCACTCTGGCGATGTACATAAACCGGGTTTCTACCCGGACTATACGGCGCCGTGGTCTTTAGAGCGAGAACTCCGCCTGACCTGGGAGCACGAACTTACCCCGGAACAACTTCACCAGCTAATGCATACCCGGTCTTACTGGCTACGCAACGGCGAAGCCATCCATGAGCGCATGACCCACAACCTGGACTGGTACCTCTACGAGCACTTGGGATATACGCCCGGACAAAAACTGCACATCCCGTACCGCACGGATGCCTTTGTGCTGGTACGGGAGTCGGATTAAAGCAGGATCTGCGCTAGGAGCGAGCCCACGACGCAGGAAGTAAATACCGAGATGGCGCCGGGAATCAGGAAGGAGTGGTTGATGACGAACTTGCCAATGTGCGTCGTTCCCGTGCGGTCAAAGCCAATGCAGGCAAGGTCCGAGGGGTAGGTGGGCAAGATGAAGTAGCCGTAGGCCGCGCCGTAGAAACCGACGATGATGGCAGGGTCGATGCCCAGCTGCAGGCCAATCGGAGCAATTGCAACCAAGGCCGCGGCCTGCGAGTTCACCAGCTTAGACACGATGACCAGCACCACGGCGTAGGCCCATGGGGCGGCCTCCACTACGGAGCCCAGGTTGGATTCCAAAGCGTCGATATGGGCTTCGAAGAAGGTATCCGCCATCCAGGCCACACCGAACACGGAGAATACTGCGGTCATGCCGGCTTTAAACACCGGGGTGGAAGCGATCTTTTTTGGGTCTGCCTTGCAGCTGAGCAAGATAATTGCGCCGGCTACCAGCATGACCATTTGGATAACCAGGTTCATAGACAGCGGGCTTAGCTCGCCATCATCTCCCGGAACAAGCGGGCGAAGGAATTCAAAGGCGCCGAGGGCGACAACGCTGGCGATAGCGACGAGGAAGATAACTACCGCACGCTTTGCTTCCGGCGAAAATTCCTCATCCATAAGCGACCCAGTGGATTGGTTGATGCTTTCGGCAAACTCCGGATCCTTCATTCGCTCCTGGAATGCCGGATCCTCGTCCAAGTCCTTGCCGCGGCGCAGCGACCACAGTGCGGCAAGAATGACGCCAGAAAGTGACGCTGGAAGAGCCACCATCAGGATCTGCGGGATGGAATAGGCGTGGTCGATAGCGCCGGCATTTTCCGCGATGATAGACGCCAAGGACACGGTGGCCACAGACACTGGAGAGGCCGTAATACCCATCTGCGCCGACGTCGAGGCGACAGCCATCGGGCGTTCAGGGCGGATGCCCTTTTTCAGCGCAATGTCCTCAACAATCGGAAACATCGTGTACACCACGTGGCCCGTACCGCATAGGACCGTCAAGAACCAGGTAGTAAGCGGCGCGAGGATGGTGATGCGCTCTGGGTGGGCGCGAAGGAACTTTTCGGCAAATTGCATCATCACTTCCAACCCGCGGGCCTGTTGCAAGGTAGCCGCGCAACCAATGACTGCGATGATGGTCAGCATCACTGACACCGGAGGCTCGCCCGGGGCGAGGCCGAAAACAAAGACCATGAGCATCAGACCGATGCCGGAGATTAGTCCCAGCCCGATGCCACCATAGCGAGTGCCCAAGAGCAGGGCGCTAAGGATGATGATGATCTGGAGCACGATGGCCAGAATTGAATCTGGCGCGATTACGCTGGCTAACATACAAAGCCTTCCATCACGAGAGGATCTATAACTGGTTATATCCTATCGATCCCCACATGAACGGACATAAACGGACAGGCGAGCTAATTCTCACACCGTTTTCAGTGCAAAAATCGCTCGCCTGAATGCTATAATCCCAGCGTAACAGGCATACTGCTAGCGCTTCTTGCCGCGCCTCTCCCGCACTCGCACTGCGATGCGGATGGGCGTTCCATGAAAGCCAAAACGCTCACGGAACTTGCGCTCGAGGTAGCGTCGATAGGCCGCATCCAAAAATCCTGTCGTGAACAAGACAATCGTCGGCGGCTGCGTGGATGCCTGCGTGGCGAACAAAACGCGCGGCAGGCGGTTATTTTTCATCGGCGGAGGATTAGCTGCGATGGCCTCACGCAACCAGTTATTCAACTGACCCGTAGACACGCGCTGGTCCCAGCTTTCCAGCGCCTCGATCATGGCAGGTTCCAGCTTCTGCAGGGCGCGGCCCGTTTCGGCGGAAATATTCACACGCGTAACCCACGGTAGGTGGCTCAGCTGCTGATCGATCTCGCGGTTAAGGTAGTAGCGGCGGTCCTCATCCATGAGGTCCCACTTATTGAATGCGATAACGAGGGCTTTGCCTGCCTCTAGCACCATATTAAGCACGCGCTGATCCTGCTCAGAAATCTCCTCAGAGGCGTCGATAAGCATAATGCAGACCTCGGCAGCATCGATAACGCCGCGCGTACGCAAGGAGGCATAGTACTCATGTCCCTGCGCGTTTTTGACCTTCTTGCGCAGGCCGGCAGTATCAATGAACTTCCACAGCTGCTCATCCAGCTGTACCAAAGAGTCCACCGGATCCACGGTGGTGCCCGCGACATTATCCACCACGGAGCGCTCTTCACTGGTCAGCTTATTGAGCAGGGAGGATTTACCCACATTAGGCTTGCCCACCAAAGCGACGCGGCGCGGACCAGAAGTAATCGCGGTCTGCCGCGGCTCTTCCGGAAATACCCGCAAAATCTCATCGAGCACATCCGCGCCGCCGCGGCCGTGCTGAGCAGATACCGGCCACGGATCGCCCAGGCCCAGCGCATAAAACTCGGCCATATCCGCATACTGATTATCGGAATCAAACTTATTCGATACCAGAATCACCGGCACGGGGGATTTTTGCAGGCGGCGGGCCATGACCTCATCCGTCGCAGTAATTCCCACCTTGGTGTCTACCACCATGACGATGACGTCAGCAGTTTCCATCGCCACCTCTGCCTGGCGAGCGATTGCGCCATGGATGCCCTTGACGTTCGGATCCCAACCGCCGGTATCTTGTACCAAAAAGCGCTGCCCATTCCAGTCCGCTACATAGGAGATTCGGTCACGGGTAACGCCCGGGTGGTCTTCTACCACTGCTTCGCGGCGGCCAAGGAAACGATTGACCAAAGAAGACTTGCCCACATTAGGGCGACCCACAATGGCTACCGTGCACAGAGCTTCTTCGGTGTGATCATCGGACTCAACACCAAAAGCACGGGAGAGTTCCTCCCATTCCTCTTCGCTTAGCGGCTCTTCTCCTTCTGTTTCTTCACCAAAATCGGCCTCGCCGAATTCCGAGTCATCGAACTCATAGTCAAATTCCTCGGCATTGAAGTCATCAGCGGCCCAACCAGGAGAGGCTTCTACCACCTCATCATCAAACTTTCCGGCCGGGTAATGGAACTGAGTCTCCGACTCTTCCTGGGGATCATGCTTAGTCATTGACCGACTCCTTTACCACGTTAATCAGGGTCTGTATGACATCCTCAGGGCTCATATCCGAGGTATCAACTAAGGTTGCATCGTCTGCTGGGCGCAACGGCGAGGTTTTGCGTGAAGAATCTGCCGCATCGCGGCGCTGCACGTCTGCGAGTACCGTCTCGTAGTCTGAAGCGATTCCTGCCCTTTCGTTCTGCGCCTGACGTCGGCGGGCTCGGACTTCAGCAGAGGCGGTCATGAATGCTTTAGCAGGGGCATCAGCAAGCACAACAGTGCCAATATCGCGCCCTTCTACAATAGCGCGATGTGCCTCGCGGGCTAGCTTGCGCTGCAGGGCTACCAGGTTTTCCCGAACTTCCGGAATGGCAGATACTGCGGAGACATTGCGAGTGACTTCGTCTTCCCGAATAACGCGCGCGACATCCTCGCCGCCGAGAAGAACCTCGGTGGAATCTGGATCATCGGAAACTTCCAATGGCAGATCGGCTGTAGCGGCAATCACCGCGGACGTATCCGCAGGGTCCACTCCCTTACGCAACACTGCAAGAGTTGCTACACGGTACATGGCACCAGTGTCGATGTACTTTGCATCGAGTTGTTTGGCTAGGGCGCGGCACGTGGTCGACTTACCAGTCCCAGAAGGGCCATCCACAGCTAAGATGAGGCCCTGATTCGGCATATTAGAAATCATTACATCTCCACCGCCTTATACAAACTAGTCAATTCGCTGGAATTGAGAGCACGTAGGCCGCCGGGCTTCATATCGCCCAACTGCACCGTATGAAGTTTGGTACGCACCAAACGCTGCACGGGGAAGCCCGCCTCTTTCAACATGCGGCGCACAATGTGCTTGCGCCCCTCGTGCAGCTCAAGACGAACCAAAGAATATCCCTGGTTGGTATCTACAACCTGCGCAAAATCTGCCTTTGCCAGGCCATCCTCCAACTCGATTCCTTCCTTGAGCTGTCGCACAAGCTTCCGGTCGGCCTCACCCAAAACAGTGGCGAGGTAGGTCTTCGTCACCTCATGCTTAGGGTGCATCAAACGGTTAGCCAACTCGCCGTCATTGGTGAGAATAAGCAGACCTTCGGTATCGGCGTCGAGGCGGCCTACGTGAAAAAGACGCTGGCCAGCAGCAACCTTTTCCGAAACCACGTCGCCTACGCACGGGCGGCCCAAGTCATCAGACATAGTGGACTGCATGCCGCGCGGCTTGTTGAGCACAAAATATTCGTGCTCCTCGTTGACATTAACGCGCACACCATCTACTCGGATGACGTCAACAGAGGGGTTTACCTTAACGCCCTGCTTGGAAATGATCTTGCCGTTGACCTCAACACGGCCGGCATCGATGAGGATTTCAGCGTGGCGACGAGAAGCAACGCCTGCCTTAGCGAGCACCTTTTGGAGACGTTCCCCCTTAGGCTTGTCTTCATCGACCAGCCAATCGGCGCCCAGTTCTCGGGCTACGGATTCTGCAGTAGCCTTCTGCTTTTTCTTTGACACATGCTGGTGACGGGCCGGCTTAGCATTAGAGACAATGATGTCACTGTCTCGCTGCTTCTTATCCGGTGTGCCGTCACGGCGAGCGGGAGGAGTCACGTACGTGTCCTTTTCTCTCGAAGATATGAAATTACCTGGGCAATCTTACCCCACGCTAGTACTCCTCGTCGATCGCCTCCACGTCAGGCAATAGCGGCGCCAAGTCCGGCAAGCGCTCCAAAGAATCAATCCCTAATAACTCGAGGAACAATTCCGTCGTCTCATAGCGGTGCGCGGCACCTTCAAAATCATCCTGCGGCAGCTCCCGCACCAATCCGCGCAGGCCTAGGGTCCGCATAACACCATCGACATTGACGCCGCGAACAGCGGCAACCTGCTGGCGGGTTACGGGCTGGCGGTAGGCTACCACCGCCAATGTCTCCAGGGCCGCACGCGAGAGCTTTGTCTGGGCGCCATCCAATAGGAATTCTTCTACCGCGCCTGCGTTTTCGGAACGCGTATAAAAGCGCCACCCCTCTTGGGTCTCGCGCAACTCGATACCAGAACCACGATCATTCAGCTCGCGCTGGACAGCGCGCAGGCAATCACTGACGACGTCCCTTTCCGCCCCCAAAGCACGCGCCAAAGACTCCACCGAAGCTGGGGAATCGAGCACGAGCAAGATTGACTCAAGGCGGGAACGGAGCTGCGAGATGAGGGGAAGGTCCATAGACGCCAAGCTTACTGTAGCGGAAAACGACGCCTGAAATTTCCTAAATCACTTTCGCTTCCTATTGTGAGGCGGACAACATATTGCCATGGAAACTATTACACGCACCGACAGACTCATTCTCATCCCACTATCCGCTGCCAATATCGAAGAGACCCACAAGGTCTACAGCGACGGGCGAATTTGGAGCCACCGACCCAACGGGCGCTTTGCCGATGTCCGCACTACCCGTGCGCTCGCCCAATCATCCTCCCAATCGTGGGACGCCCACCATTTTGGACCATGGGCCGCCTACATGCGCCATAATCCTTCTGAGTTCGTCGGAGTTGGTGGGGCCATTTTTGTCGAAGACGGAAATTTCTGGGACATCAAATACCGCCTCCGCCCTGCTCACTGGGGCTCAGGATTTGCTACAGAGATCACTTCGGCGACGCTAAAGAGCATTCACCAGGTTGATCCTGAATCCCCCATCACCGCCCGAGTGACGACCAACCACCCAGCAGCGATCCGGGTCATTGAAAAGCAAGGACTCCAACAAGTGTGGGAAGGCCGCCGCGTAGGCACCGAGGACAACCCAGATGAGCCTGACGTACGCGTTTATTCTGATCGCGAGCTGGCCCCGGAGACGCTGAAGTTTATCCAGCAGCGTCCTTAGTCCCAGTTCGCGGCGGCAACTACCGCTGGGTCAACGTCCAAACCCGTCCACGAAAGGTCCAACTGGCCCAGCGCTTCTTCCTGTTGTGCGTCAACCGCCTTGGCCTTGTACAACTCCAAAAGAGCCAAGAAACGGCCCACAACTTGCATAGAAACCGTGCAATCGCGGGTCAGGGAACCAAAACTCATCCATTGACCGGCGCCCAGTAGCTTTAGGGTTTCCAGGATCTTGCCGGCTTGCTCTGGTACCGATACCGCCACGGAGTGCACGTGGCCGGTGGCCACTTCTTCCGGCGGCTTTGGGCGGAAGACTCCCGCGGCGAGCTCTGCGAAACTGGCTGGCGTATGGCCGAGGGAGACAGGAGGCAGTAGCTCCGCAAACTTCTCCTCGATAGCTACCGCCCGCGGATAGCTCCGCTGGGCCTCGCGCTGCCACTCCGCGAATCGGTCCGCTACTAGTTTATAGGCCTTATATTGCAAAAGACGAGCAAAAAGAAGGTCGCGCGACTCCAGCAGTTCCAAGTCTTCAATCTCGTCGACATCACCGCGAGGCAGGAGCCGCGCCGCCTTTAAGTCCAAAAGCGTCGCTGCCACCAGCAAGAAATCAGTGGTCTCATCCAAATCCGCAGACTCGCCCAGCTGCCGCGTATAGGCGACAAACTCGTCCGTTACCTCTGAAAGCGCAACATCAGTCACGTCCATCTTTTTGGACTGGATAAGCTGCAAAAGCAGGTCAAATGGGCCCTCAAAATTTCGCAGTGCAATGCGAAAGCCCGTAATCTCCGGCTGGGTCACGATACCTTAAACGGTCGAGCGCTCAATGACCTCTTTGGCCAGGTTGCGATACTGCTGCGTAGCAGGAGAGTTTGGCGCCCACGTAGTAATCGGCTCTCCGGCCACTGACGTTTCCGGGAAACGAACGGTCCGAGTAATTACGGTGTCAAAGACTTTATCGCCAAAATAGTCCACCACTCGGGACATAACTTCCCGAGCATGCTTCGTGCGGCGATCAAACATGGTCACCAAGATACCCATGACCTCAAGATCAAAGTTGATACGGTCAGAGACCTTTTCCACCGTGTCAGTCAATAGCGCTAAACCACGCAGGGAGAAGAACTCGCACTCCATTGGGATGATCACGCCCTGGGAACAGGCAAGCGCGTTGACGGTAAGCAGCCCCAACGAGGGCTGGCAGTCGATGATGATGAAGTCATAATCGCGCCGCACTGGGCGCAGGGCCCGAGCTAGCGTGTGTTCGCGGCCTACTTCATTGACCATCTGAATTTCCGCAGCAGAAAGGTCAATATTCGCCGGTACCAAATCCAAGCCTGCTACACCAGTGTGCTGGATAGCGGAGTGAATAGAGGTATGGTTATCGAGCATGACGTCATAGATAGTGTCCTCGATATCGTCATGTGTGAGCCCTAAACCTGCCGAAAGCGCACCCTGCGGGTCAAGGTCAACCAAGAGGACTTTACGGCCATACTCAGCCAAGCAGGCTCCCATATTAATGGTGGAGGTGGTCTTACCCACGCCGCCCTTTTGGTTACACATCGAAATAATGGTGGCCGGCCCATGCTTTTCCAAGGGTGCGGGTTCTGGCAACTCGCGGATAGGACGACCAGTCAGCCCCACCTCTACATCAGAGGCAGAAAAGAGACCCTCTTCGCTCACAGTCACACCTGCTTCCTTGACGCCAAGTTCCGGACCATGACACTTGGCTTAGGGTTGATTACAACGTTGTCATTAAAGCGTACCCGCTACAGCAAGAAAGTACCGAGACTTAGTTTATATCAAGCTTTTAGCGTTGACTAGAACGTCGTTTGAGTTCGGCCACTAGAGCGATCAGAACGATAAGTATCGCCGCAGCTGCCCCTCCGATAATCCAGCCCATATGCGAGCTCTCATTATCATCTTTGGGTTCTTCCTGTTGCCGCTTATCGAGGTTCTCTGACGCAGATTGATAACTAGGGTCCTGCAAAGTGACGATGAGGGCGGCACCAGAGCCATCGTTGCGCAGCAACTGCATAATGAAGGGATTATCAGGCGCTTCTCCCTCTGGATACGTCAGAGTGAGGGTACGTGATGAAGCATCCACGTCGCGCTTTACGCCTTGGATAATATTGCCTTCACCATCAAGGTAGCGCAGCTTAACGTCGTTTTCCTCCGTGTCCTTAAACTGCTGGTAGAGGTCGTAGGCCTG
Source organism: Corynebacterium sp. LaCa_205 (assembly GCF_057458085.1). NCBI lineage: Bacteria > Bacillati > Actinomycetota > Actinomycetes > Mycobacteriales > Corynebacteriaceae > Corynebacterium > Corynebacterium sp. LaCa_205. The sequence goes on along the minus strand of NZ_CP190931.1, from coordinate 1,170,040 downwards.
CTTGAGCCCCATCTTCGCGGTAATCGTATTGCCTTCGATATGAGATTCAAGGTTGACGTATTCCGCACCTTCAAGGTTGGCTTCCCCTGCCGGCTTACGTTCCGGTTTTTCGCCTGGGACTACCGGGAGATTTTCGTTCTCTTTCGCCGACGCGGGCTTTTCCGCCCCACCTTCGGCCCCCTTGTCTGCCGGCGGATTGCCGCCGTCATCCGGCCTATTCGGTACCGGGCTCGGCGCTGGAGCACCCTCTGCACCGTCGATTTCTTCCTGAATGTCTTCCTGCTCCACCGAACCATCGGCTACCAGCGTGAGAGTTGCATTCATACCCTGGGCGGAGACGGGAACAGAGATTTGGCCGCCCTCTGGTGGGGCGGTGATGGTAGCAGAGGTACCAGAGGCAGAAACGTTCCACCCATCACCCGAGTAGCTCGCCTCGGCCGGCACTGGCAGGCTCACGGTCGTGGTTTCGCCGGCCGGAACCGGGATAGGCGCGGCAATAGCGGCTTCTACCTCCGGTGGCAGCTGTGCCTGCGCCACCGCGGGGAAAAGCAACGCGGTAGAAAGTACCGCGCCGGCTACACGAGTAGAAAACATATATGTCCTTTCTTAGGCACGGGGGTGAGCAGTGCGCCACACCTCACGCAAGGAGTCGGCAGTGACGTGGGTATATATTTGCGTTGTCGTCACGGATGAATGTCCCAGCAATTCTTGCACGGTGCGCACATCTGCGCCGCCTTCAAGCAGGTGCGTCGCAAAAGAATGCCGCAAGGTGTGGGGAGAAATGGACTTTCCCAGATCTACACGCTGTGCAGCTGTCTTTAACACTGCCCACGCGCTTTGGCGCGATAAAGCCCCGCCGCGGGTATTGAGAAACAACGCCGGCGTTGTGCCTTTGCTCAGCACCGGACGAGCCCGCACTAAATAGCCGTCAATGGCCTGGCGGGCATGCGACCCCAAGGGCACAATCCGCTCTTTGTCGCCCTTTCCGTGCAGGTAGATTACCTCTTGCGCAGAGGAAACGTCATCAACGTTTAGGGAGATTACTTCTGAAATTCGCGCGCCAGTACCGTAGAGCATTTCCAGCAGGGCACGGTCGCGCACATCCACCGGGGTTTCAGTGGGAATTGCCTCAATAAGGCCGCTGACCTCGTCCACCGATAACGTCTCAGGCAAATGCTGTCCAGTTGATGGAGGGGTAACCTCCACCGCAACATCGACGTCTACAACGCCTTCTGCCACGGAAAATTTATGCAACCCGCGGGCTACGATGAGAGCACGATTAGCCGAGGACGCAGCCATTTTTGACCGCAGATCCTTGAGATAAGCCTCCACCATAGGCCGCGTTACCGCGCGCAGGTCCTCTACCCCGTTGTCCTCCAACCAAGTGACATAGCGCCGAACATCACGGCGATAATTACTCAACGTATTGGCAGAAACGCCTCGCTCAACCGCTAGATGATTAAGCCACGTCTGTGCTATATCTTCGACCGCGCTCACAGCTGCTTCAGGTCCGCGCCCGTGCGCCGGGCACTCATCGACGTCGGCCGCAACGTGAAAGGCTCATCCACGCTGCGGGTCGCCTTGCCACCGCGCAGCACTGCATAAGCCGCCAAAATGCCGCTGCAGGCGATGGAATTGACGATTTCGCCTCGCATTACCTTGTCGACGGCGTCCTCGAGCCGGACCCAAGCAACCTCCATGTCAGCTTCTTCATCCCCGGTAGCCTCCATACGCGGCACCTCAGAAAGGTCGGAGGCTAAGAAAACACGGACCGCTTCTTCGCAGAACCCCGGCGAAGTTACCAAATCCGTCAGCACTGACCACGTCTGCGCGCTCAGACCAGCTTCCTCCTGTAACTCCCTCTTCGCGCCGGTTAGCTCATCTTCGCCGCGTACGTCGAGCAAACCTGCCGGTAATTCCCACAGGCGCTTGCCCACGCTGTGGCGATACTGATACACCATGGCAATTCGTTCGTCCGAGTCCAGTGCCACCACTGCCACCGCGCCTAGGTGCTCTACTACCTCGCGGGAGGCAGAAACATCGCCGGGCATGACAACCTCGTCGCGGCGGAGAGCGAGAATGGGGGCGTCGACAAGCAATTGCGAGTCAAGCACCTTGAAATCATGCGCCATGAGCTAGTCCTTTCCCGGTAAGGCAGAATCCGCGGTCTCTGTGGCACCATAATCGCCTTGACCACCATCGAGCTGCTCCTCGGTGGCCAAAATAACGGCAATGCGCTCGACTGCACGCTCGGTGCCATCGACCGTGGACAGCTTCGCATCTTGGTCGCGCACCTGGGCAAGTGCCTTATCGTCCTGAGTTTGTTTGGTACGCCCGCTAAACACTACAGAACCATTGACATCATCCAACCCGGTAACAAATTCCGCCAAAGCATCGGAAGGGTAGCCGCGCAGGCCATTGCCAGAGACGACGATAATGGCCTGGGCAGGAACGATGGTCCCATCCTCGTAGTCAATGAAGCCTTCGTCGCGCAGCTTATGGAGCACATCCGCACGCTCTTGTACTGATGCCATGGGCTTCGTGCTCTCAGGATCCATAGACAATGCAGTGCCGAGCACCTCACCGCTGAGCGCTCCCGCAGAATCCAGATCCTTGGTATCTGCCTTCTTAGGCGCAGTGTCTTTCAGGATGGGCAAAAGCTTGTCTTTAGTTTCGGGGCGCAAAAAGTCCTTGGTCAGCTTAATCTCGCCGGCCTCCGTGGCACCGGAAGTTTCCAAGAGCTTCCGGATTGCGTCCACGTCTCCGCCATTAGCATCATCGGTGGTGACGATGAGCACGGGCCGCTGAGACAATGCCCCGTTTACTAGTTCCGCCCCGGAATCAGCCACGATTTTATCGCTCGCCTCATTTTGGGTCTGCAAAATCTTATTGTCCTGGACGACCTTGCGGTGCTCCTCACGGATCGGATCATCATCGGCCATGCCGGTGGTCAGATTGGGAGCAATGACCAGGGCACCCAGCGCCACGCCTACCGCGGCGCCGAAGCCCAAGCCTGCTACTAGCTCAGTCTTTGCCATGCTCTATGCGCCCCCAAAGAGCCTGGACCAGGTTTCGCTGAGGTTACTTGCAAAGTCCTGACTTCCGCCGAAACCGACGATGAGGATAACCGCCGCAATGGCTACCAGGATTCCCAGCAGTGCCCACAGCCAGCCAAGGTTGGACGAAGGTGCACTGTAGAGGTTAATCACCGCATCCGCGTCAACCACCTTGGTGCCGGCCTTAAGCCGGGAAAGCACCGCCGATGGGTTGGTGCGATCCGCAAAAATATCATCAAGGTCTACCCCACCGCCTGCCTGCACGATGAGGTCTGCGCCGTGATAATCAGCAAAAAGCAGACCCAAATCGGTACCTGAATGCGTCGCTGCGGGAAAAGTCATGGCACCGATGCCGAGGTCGTGGATGCGGTCAAGGCCTTCTACCTCGCCCTCTGGATCCGCAGGAACAACCACACGGGCGCCACAACGCAGGGCCTCATCGCTTACGCTATTGGGATCACCAATGATGAAATCTGGCTTATACCCCTGTGCTAGCAACGAATCTGCAGCCTCTCCCACCGCAATCAGCAGCGGCTCATACTCGCGGATAAAGTTCCGCAGCTGCTTGAGCTGTTCGCGGTGTCTGTCTGTTGGCGAAAACAGCACGACCTTGCGGCCTGCGATCTCAGAGCCAGAGGCGGGAACCCCAAGGCCGTCGATAAGCAGCGGCCCCTCAGAGTTAATAAAATCAATGGAGTTGCCAAAGAAGGATTCCATGTGGTCAATCAGCGCACCCTGTGCCGCGGTGAAGTTCTTTTCTGCTCGCTCGCGAGTAACCACGCGGCCCGTGCCAAGTGCCTTATCACCGCTAAAGACGGTGCCATCCTCCCCGATTCGCGCCTTCTTTCCATCCTTGAACTCGGACACGAAGGACTGGCCAACGCCCTCAACGAGGGCAATGTCGGCGTCAAGCAAAATGTGCGGGCCATAATTGGGGACCGTACCGGTAGAAAACTCCGCCACGTTAATCACGGCGGAGGGTTTAAGGTCTACGAGGGTTTGGGCCTCGTGGCGAGAGATATTAGCCGCATCAATTACGGCGACATCGCCTTCACTAAATTTTTTCATCCCCTTAGCGCCTGGAGTGCAATCTCGCAGTGCACCAGGCTGCTCGGGGTTACGGGAAAACAGAGCCATGACCCCTATTGTGACGTGATTATTGTTTCTAGTGGGTTAGGCGCGCGGAAGCTTCTTGCTGTGCCCGCTCAAAAAGCTCCTGCGCGTGCGCGCGACCAGTCTCCGTATCATCCAGGCCTGCCAGCATGCGCGCCAACTCCTCCACGCGCTCGTCCTGCGAAAGCTCGGCCACACCAGAAGTGAATTTTTCCTTCGAAACATGCAGGTGTGCATCGGCATACGCTGCTACCTGCGGCAAGTGTGTTACCACGATGACTTGGTTGTGCACGGCCAAACGTGCCAGGCGGCGGCCAATTTCCACCGCCGCGCGTCCGCCCACACCGGCATCTACCTCATCGAAGACCAGGGTGGCGCCGTCCTCATCCGCTAGCACCACCTCCAAGGCCAACATGACACGGGAAAGTTCGCCGCCTGAAGCTGCAGACGCGATCGGCTTTCCGTTCAGCTGCAGCTCGGCCGCGTCCGCGCCAGTTTTAGAATATTTCGCCTGCGTCAGCTCAACCGTCAACGTTGAATTCGGCATGGCTAGGCCGTGCAGCTCTTGCGTGACCTGCTCCCCCAAAGCCTTCGCCGCTTGCCGACGCCCCTTTGTCAGCTCCCCAGCCCGCTCAACCATCACCGATTCAGCGTCCTTGACCTGCTTTTTCAATTCCTCTAGGGCTTCAGTTGAGGTATCCATGGATTCGAGCTTTGCCGCAGCTTCATCCCGCCAAGCTATAACTCCGTCAATATCCCCGGCATATTTGCGGGTCAGTGTACGAAGCTCCTGCTGGCGCTGCAAGGACTTTTCTAAAAGCTGCGGATCCGCCGGCAACCCAGCCAGATACCCTCCCAGCTCGCCGGAAATATCGCCCAGTTGTGAAGAAATCTCACTGAGCCGTTCGCCCAAGGCGGCCAATTCCTTGTCGGTAGTCCCCGCCAATGCCGAAACCGCCCGGCCCAGCAACGCCGAGGCAGCCTCTTCCAGTTCCTCGGTGCCGTCGATGGAAGCCAGTGCAACTTCCGCGGATTCGCGAAGACCGTCGACGTCTTGCAGCTTGCGAACCAGCTGCACCAGCTCCTCATCCTCACCCGGCTCCGGCGCAACGCCGTCGATCTCATCCACCGCGAACTGCAGGCGATCAACCTCTTGCGCGAGTTCGCGGCGCTGCTCTGTACGCCGCTTATAGTCCTTTGCCAAACGGCGCCATTCTTTAAAAGCCTCGGTATAGCGACGGCGTACCTCGGCCAACGTAGGATCCGCACGGTCTACTGCACCCAATTGTTCCTCGGGAGCAAGCAAACGCAGCTGATCATTTTGCCCATGGACCGTAATAAGTTCGCGGGCAAATTCGCCTAAGGTTGCCGCAGGCACCGCCCGACCACCCAAATAGGCCCTCGATCTACCTGCAGCAGAAACCGTCCGGGAGACGATGTATTCTCCATTTTCATCGGGCTCCCCACCTACTGATTCGACCAACTCGCGGATAGAATCTTTCCCCGAGGAAAAATGCCCCTCTACTGCCGCTTTCTTCGCCCCATCCCGCACCCGGGAGGCATCCGCGCGTCCACCTGCTAAAAGCCGCAATCCAGTAACCACCATGGTCTTGCCCGCACCAGTTTCACCAGTAAGCACGGTTAGACCAGTAGAGAGCTCCGCGGAGCTCTGGCTAATAACGCCCAGGTCATTAATGGAAATATCGACGAGCACTACTTCTCCTTCGGCCCGCGCCACCCTTCTACGGGCAGGCGCAGCTTCGAGACTAAACGGTCAGTAAAAGGTTGGTCATCCAAGCGTACCCATCGCACCGGACGCGCGCCTCGCACTACCTCCACGCGAGCTCCTGGAGGCATGGCGAGCTCACGGAAACCATCCAAAATCACGGTCGCCGGAGTTGTACGCATGGTTGATTCAACGGCTACTAAAGAATTGGGCGAGACGACTAGGGGCTTAGTAAACAAAGCGTGCGCATTATTCGGTACTACCAAAATCGCGTCGAGCGAGGGCCACAGCACCGGCCCGCCAGCCGAAAACGCATAGGCGGTCGACCCAGTAGGCGTGGAGATGAGCACCCCATCACAACCGAAGGAAGACACCGGCCTGCGGTCAACTTCCAAAATTGCGTCCAATACTCCAGAGCGATTTTGGTTTTCTACCGAAGCCTCATTCAGAGCCCAGCTGCGATTGAGAAGGGTTCCTTCCTCGTCAAAGATAGTGACATCGATGGTGAGTCGATCCTCAATGCGGTACCTTTTGTCTATGACCCGCACTAAGGCCTGATCTAGGGATTCGACTTCCCACTCAGCCAGAAATCCCACATGCCCGAGGTTGATTCCTAGCACCGGAATATCCACAGAACGTGCCATATCCGCTGCACGGAGGAAGGTTCCGTCTCCACCGAGTACCAGGACTAATTCGCACCCCGAAGCCGCGTCTTCGGTGTGGGGGACGTGCTTTAGCCCAGGCAAGACCTTCTCGTCCGCGCACACTCGAACAGTAATCCCGGCATCTTGTAGCAGCTCCGCTGCTCGCGACGTTGCCTGCAGGTTCTGCTCGCGGTTGGCATGAGGCACCAACAGGATCTCACGGGTCATTGCGGGCCTTCCTCGACTGCACGGTCAATCATTTCTTCTACTCTAGCCAGATCCGTGGGCGCGCCGTCCTTTTTCAGCCACAGGAAATACTCCACGTTGCCACTTGGCCCAGGCAGCGGGGACGCTACAGCACCGTGCATGCTCAACCCGAGCGACAGGGCAAACTGAGCGACCTCCTTGGTTACTTCCTTGCGCAATTCCGGTGATCGAACGACACCACCGCTGCCAAGGCGGTCCTTGCCCACCTCGAACTGCGGCTTCACCATGGGCAATAACCAGGCACCATCCTTTAGGCATTCCACAATGGCTGGCAATACGAGCCGGAGGGAGATAAAGGACAGATCTCCAACCATGCCGTCACAAGGGCCGTCGGTAAGCTCGAGCGTCAGATTCCGGATATTGGTACGGTCGAGAACTTTTACTCGATCGTCGTTTTGGAGGCGCCAGAGCAGCTGTCCGTAGCCGACATCCACAGAAAGAACTTCCTGCGCGCCGTATTCTAAGCACACATCAGTAAAGCCACCGGTAGACGCGCCGGCATCAAGAATGCGACCATTCATATCGACGTCAAACGCCGCTAAGGCTCCCAAAAGCTTGTGCGCACCGCGGGAGGCCCACTTATCTTCCTCGGACTCCTCCACCTTGATGGAGACCTCTGGTTCTACTATCGACGCCGGCTTTTGTGCCTTGAAACCACCGACCGTGACACGGCCGGACTTGATCATTTCCCGGGCCTGCTCACGAGAGCGCGCAATCTTCCGGCGCACCAGCTCCGCGTCTAACCTACGACGTTGTGGGGGCATTAATTCTCCTGCAAAGCATCGCGCAACACATTGTGGGCGCGGTCCAGCTGTTCCGCCTCAGCGGCCAAATCCGCTGCGTTTTCTCCTAAAATCTTTGCTACGTCAGCATCGATCTCCGCCGGCTCCTTCACGGCGCGAAAATCATGCGGCTTTACCGCCATTGCGCAACAACCTTTTCCGCGCGCTCGCTTCGCGGTTGAATATAGCGCGGAGGAGACGGCATGGCCCACGCCACCTCCAACACAGTTCTTAATGCCTGCACTGACGTGGACTTCTCGTCGCCGCCTTCCAGCAGAAGATCATGTCCATCACACCGAGCAGTAAATCCACCCTGTGCTCCAGGTCGGGCAACAGAGACCGGCAAAGCCAGTTCATGCATACCTGCACCAATAAAGTTGGGGCGTGCCTCCACAGGTGCCTCAATAAGTTCTAGTTCCCCAGAAACACCGGTAAGCACATGGAAGGTATTCATGGCAGCGGAATTACCACCGGCGATATCGGTATCCAAACGGTCGCCTACAGCAAGCGGTTTTTTCGCACCAATTTGCTTCGCCGCAAAAGTAAACATGGCTGGCGAGGGCTTTCCTGCAGACACCGGCTCTACCCCGGTGGCGGACTGGATGGCGGCCACGAGGGAACCATTGCCCACGGCAAATCCCCTCTCGATAGGCAGAGAAGTATCTAGGTTCGATGCGAAAAACTTCGCTCCCTGGCGGATGGCCAGAGCCCCTTCAGTCAATTGCTCCCAGCCAACAGAACGGTCAAAACCCTGCACAACAGCGGCAGGCTTGTCATCAGCGCTGGAGACCACCTCAAAGCCCATCTCGCGGGCCAAATCACGGAAGGAATCAGCACCAATAATGAGGAGTTTCGAGGCGGCTGGCACCTCATCCGCCACTAATTGAAGGACTGCTTGGGCAGAGGTAACAATCTGCTGCGTGGTCGCCTCGAGCCCGATGTCTGCCAGCATCTTCGACACGGCTTCTGGGCTGCGTGAAGCATTGTTGGTCACGTACACCGCCGGCACACCACAGGTATTGATGACGTCCACCACGTTAGAAAGTGGGCGGCCGCCTTCCCACACGGTGCCATCTAGATCGAGCAGAAGAGCATCGTGTTTGCTTAGAACCGTCACTACTTACACTCCTCTAAGCGCTCCGCTGCATCGGTCCAGTCGCCCTCATCAATCGACACTGCGTGTTCAAACCAATCCTTGGCCTCGTCTTTCCGGCCAGCTTCCAGCAGTGCGTTGGCGTAGGCATATGCTAGGCGGCATGCGCTTATCCCGCGTGCATCTCGATCAGGATGAGCGCGCTGGATAGTTACAACGGCTGACTCGGCTTGGCCCATATCTAGACGGGCTCCGGCTAAAACAATCGCTAGCTCGGTTTTAGATTCCTCATCGAGCTCAGCCGCGTCATCCGCGCGTCCAAGCTCGAGCGCTTTTTCTGGGCGTCCCAAGCCGCGCTCACAGTCAGCCATTACGGCCAGCAGCCCAGGCCCGCCGGAAATACGCCGGGAAGCACGCAATTCAGCCAGCGCTTCCTTCCACTCGCCAGCACGATATGCGGCAATACCATTGACCTCTCGGGCGATAGCCACGCGGCCGGCACGGTCCTTAGCAGCACGTGCGTGGCGCAAGGCAAGCTTGGGATCGTCTTCCATCCAGGTCGCAGCCATGATCATATGCTTGGCGACGGCCTCGGAGTTCTCCTTCGAGAGCGATTTTAGGTCCTGCAAAACCAAGGGATCCAAATCGTTAACATCCACCTCGGCCGGGATGTCTGGGTCACTCATGCGACGATTGATGCGTTCCTCACGGTAACCGGAGCGCTGCGGCGAAAAAGACTTCTTTTTCCGGGAATCGCCCTTGAAATCACGGCTCTTGTTATTGCGTGGTTTGCGGTCACGTCCAGCTCGCCCGTTGTGGTTGCGCTCCGACATTAAGCCCTACCCTTTCTTGGTTGGAACTAGCACAGAAATACCGGCCCTATTCTACAACCCCAAGCGAAAAAGCCGGAATTTAGATCCTCTTGCGCTGCCGCAGCGTGAGCCATACAGCGCTAGGCCAAACGCTCGCCCAGACCGGTTCAATGAGACGGCGCTCGATCCTACTGAACGCAAATAAATTGCCAGGACCACCCACAGTGGAAAGCCACTCCGCCCCGCAACGCTCCACAACTCTTCACCGCCGACCGGCCGCGCAGTTGTACGAGCGTGCAAACGGACACTAGGAGGCTTAATCGCTCATTGCGTTACTGAACGCTCCGCGGACGCCCTAGTGCCGTACTCTTGGCTTTGCAGATGAGGCCTTCCACCGGCCGGGAGGGCTGGTAAAACGCAAGGAAGAGGGCGGTGGTATACCGTCCTCTTCTTTGTTGTATTTTGTTGTGTTTTTGTTGTTTGGTGTCGGCGGTGACTTACTCTCCCACAACCTCCCGGTTGCAGTACCATCAGCGTGTGCAGGCTTAGCTTCCGGGTTCGGAATGGGACCGGGCGTTTCCCTGCAGCTATTGACCACCGACAAACCTTCAGAACATCTACCCTCTTCATGGGTGTCTGGGTGTTGTGTCAGATACTGCATAGTGGACGCGGTCACGACAGTGACAAATTTGTTGTTTCTTGTTTTTGTTGTTTTGCCAGCACACATAGTGTGTGTTGGTGTTTGTTGTGGTCAATTAGTACCAGTAGCCTTCACACCTTACAGTGCGTCCAGGTCTGGCCTATCTACCCTATCGTCTTTAGGGGACCTTAACGAAACCTCATCTTAAAACAGGCTTCCCGCTTAGATGCTTTCAGCGGTTATCCCTTCCGTACGTAGCCAACCAGCGATACCCCTGGCGGGATAACTGGCACACTAGAGGTACGTCCGTCCCGGTCCTCTCGTACTAGGGACAGCTTTCTTCAAGTTTCAACGCGCGCGGCGGATAGAGACCGAACTGTCTCACGACGTTCTGAACCCAGCTCGCGTGCCGCTTTAATGGGCGAACAGCCCAACCCTTGGGACCTACTCCAGCCCCAGGATGCGACGAGCCGACATCGAGGTGCCAAACCATCCCGTCGATATGGACTCTTGGGGAAGATCAGCCTGTTATCCCCGGGGTACCTTTTATCCGTTGAGCGACACCACATCCACAAGTAGGTGCCGGATCACTAGTCCCGACTTTCGTCCCTGCTCGACATGTCTGTCTCACAGTCAAGCTCCCTTGTGCACTTACACTCACCACCTGATTGCCAACCAGGCTGAGGGAACCTTTGGGCGCCTCCGTTACATTTTGGGAGGCAACCGCCCCAGTTAAACTACCCACCAGGCACTGTCCCCAACCCAGATCATGGGCCAAGGTTAGATGCTCAATCCGATCAGAGTGGTATTTCAACAACGACTCCACCACCACTAGCGTGATAGCTTCCAAGTCTCCCACCTATCCTACACAAACCGAACCAAACACCAATACCAAGCTATAGTGAAGGTCCCGGGGTCTTTTCGTCCTGCCGCGCGTAACGAGCATCTTTACTCGTAGTGCAATTTCACCGGGCCTGTGGTTGAGACAGCAGAGAAGTCGTTACGCCATTCGTGCAGGTCGGAACTTACCCGACAAGGAATTTCGCTACCTTAGGATGGTTATAGTTACCACCGCCGTTTACTGGGGCTTAAATTCTCAGCTTCGCCAACAACGTTGACTAACCGGTCCTCTTAACCTTCCAGCACCGGGCAGGCGTCAGTCCATATACATCAACTTAACGTCTTCGCATGGACCTGTGTTTTTGATAAACAGTCGCTTCCCTCTATTCTCTGCGACCCCACAACGCTTAACACCGCAAGGATGCTCACATCGTAGGGCCCCCCTTCTCCCGAAGTTACGGGGGCATTTTGCCGAATTCCTTAACCACAGTTCACCCGAACGCCTTAGTATTTTCAACCTGACCACCTGTGTCGGTTTAGGGTACGGGCCATACACACACATCGCTAGAGGCTTTTCTCGACAGTACAGGATCACCACCATCAACCCCAATGGGTCTACGCATCACGCCTCAACCAAAATGTGCGGCGGATTTACCTACCACACGGTCTGCACGCTTACACCACCAATCCAATAAGTGGCGTGGCTACCTCACTGCGTCACCCCATCACTTGAACCACACATCAGGCCCCACGACATCAACACCACCAGACTTCAAAGAAGACCAGCAATGCATCCGCGGTGGTTAGTATCAGTGCTTTATCATGGGCGCGCATGTACGGGTACCAGAATATCAACTGGTTATCCATCGACTACGCCTGTCGGCCTCGCCTTAGGTCCCGACTCACCCTGGGAAGACGAACTTGACCCAGGAACCCTTAGTCATCCGGCGGATAGGATTCTCACCTATCAATTCGTTACTCATGCCTGCATTCTCACTCGCACACAGTCCACGCCTCCTTACGGTAACGCTTCAACCCATGCACGACGCTCCCCTACCCAACAAAAAATTGTTGCCGCGGCTTCGGCGGTGTACTTGAGCCCCACTACATTGTCGGCGCAGAACCACTCGACCAGTGAGCTATTACGCACTCTTTCAAGGATGGCTGCTTCTAAGCCAACCTCCTGGCTGTCTTCGCGATCCCACATCCTTTTCCACTTAGTACACCCTTAGGGGCCTTAACCGGCGATCTGGGCTGTTTCCCTCTCGACTATGAAGCTTATCCCCCACAGTCTCACTGCCGTACAACACAATTAGTGGCATTCGGAGTTTGGCTGACATTGCTAAGATTGTAGTCCCGCTCAACCAACCAGTCGCTCTACCTCCACCAAGCTATAATACGACGCTGCACCTAAATGCATTTCGGGGAGAACCAGCTATCACGGAGTTTGATTGGCCTTTCACCCCTACCCACAGCTCATCCCCGCAGTTTTCAACCTACGTGGGTTCGCGCCTCCACAACCTCTTACAGCTGCTTCACACTGGCCATGGGTAGATCACCCCGCTTCGGGTCCAGGACATGCCACTTGACACCCCATTAGGATTCGGTTTCCCTACGGCTACCCCACACGGGTTAACCTCGCGACATGCCGCTGACTCGCAGGCTCATTCTTCAAAAGGCACGCCATCACACACACACGGTGCTCTGACGGATTGTAAGCACATGGTTTCAGGAACTATTTCACTCCCCTCCCGGGGTACTTTTCACCATTCCCTCACGGTACTCATACACTATCGGTCACACTGAGTATTTAGGCTTACCGGGTGGTCCCGGCAGATTCACAGCAGATTCCACGAGCCCGCTGCTACTCGGGCAACCCAACAACCCACACATCATCATCTTCAGCTACAGGACTCTCACCTACTCCGGCAGGCCATTCCAAACCACTTCACCTAACAACAATGCGAGGGCGCGGCAATGGTAGTCACCGCACATCAGGGCCCACAACACCGCACACACAACCCCTACCAGGTATCACATGCACACGGTTTAGCCTCATCCACGTTCGTTCGCCACTACTAGCAGAATCATTATTATTTTCTTCTCCTACGGGTACTGAGATGTTTCACTTCCCCGCGTAAACCCCCACAACAGCTATGAATTCACTGAAGGGTAACCCCACATAACCAGGGCCAGGTTTCCCCATTCGGACATCCTCGGATCAACGCTTAATTGACAACTCCCCGAGGCTTAACGCAGCCTTTCACGTCCTTCATCGGCTCAGCATGCCAAGGCATCCACCATGCGCCCTTAATAACGAACACACAAACCACCACACACAAAAAGCGCGGGCGGCCACACAAGTGAACTTGACAAAATAAACACAAAAAAGAAATCACACAAACACACACAACACACCACACAAAAGCGCAGCCTGCCATACGTGTTTAATGCTCGCGTCCACTATACAGTTCTCACACAACACCCCAACCACAAACCAGCACACACACTGTGTCCACCAGTCATATGGTCAGGCACCACAAAAAGGGGATAATGCCCCAGACACCCAACAATGCACCAACATACAAACAAATACTTTTTTCAAACTGTGCACGACACTGTGTGTCACAAAGCGCCATTCAAACACTCGGTCTTTGTCTTAAAGGTGTATCTTCCACCCGGAAATTTTCAAACAAACAACGTTGGCAGCATGACACTCGCACACTCAACCAACACCCACCACAAAGTGGCAGGACAAGGCACAACTGTGCCCAAATAATAAAGCTCCTTAGAAAGGAGGTGATCCACCCGCACCTTCCGGTACGGGTACCTTGTTACGACTTCGTCCCAATCGCCGATCCCACCTTCGACGGCTCCCTAACAAGTTTGGGCCACCGGCTTCGGGTGTTACCAACTTTCATGACGTGACGGGCGGTGTGTACAAGGCCCGGGAACGTATTCACCGCAGCGTTGCTGATCTGCGATTACTAGCGACTCCGACTTCATGGGGTCGAGTTGCAGACCCCAATCCGAACTAAGGCCGGCTTTCAGCGATTCGCTCCACCTCACAGTGTCGCTGCGCGTTGTACCGACCATTGTAGCATGTGTGAAGCCCTGGACATAAGGGGCATGATGATTTGACGTCATCCCCACCTTCCTCCGAGTTGACCCCGGCAGTCTCTCATGAGTCCCCAACCAAATGCTGGCAACATAAGACAAGGGTTGCGCTCGTTGCGGGACTTAACCCAACATCTCACGACACGAGCTGACGACAACCATGCACCACCTGTACACCAGCCACAAAGGGAAAGACTATCTCTAGCCCGATCCGGTGTATGTCAAGCCCAGGTAAGGTTCTTCGCGTTGCATCGAATTAATCCACATGCTCCGCCGCTTGTGCGGGCCCCCGTCAATTCCTTTGAGTTTTAGCCTTGCGGCCGTACTCCCCAGGCGGGGCGCTTAATGCGTTAGCTACGGCACGAAAGTCGTGAAAAGACCCTCACACCTAGCGCCCACCGTTTACGGCATGGACTACCAGGGTATCTAATCCTGTTCGCTACCCATGCTTTCGCTCCTCAGCGTCAGTAACTGCCCAGTAACCTGCCTTCGCCATCGGTGTTCCTCCTGATATCTGCGCATTTCACCGCTACACCAGGAATTCCAGTTACCCCTACAGTACTCAAGTTATGCCCGTATCGCCTGCACGCCCGGAGTTAAGCCCCGGAATTTCACAGACGACGCGACAAACCACCTACGAGCCCTTTACGCCCAGTAATTCCGGACAACGCTCGCACCCTACGTATTACCGCGGCTGCTGGCACGTAGTTAGCCGGTGCTTCTTATCTAGGTACCGTCACAAAAGCTTCGTCCCTAGCGAAAGGAGTTTACAACCCGAAGGCCGTCATCCCCCACGCGGCGTCGCTGCATCAGGCTTGCGCCCATTGTGCAATATTCCCCACTGCTGCCTCCCGTAGGAGTCTGGGCCGTATCTCAGTCCCAATGTGGCCGTCCACCCTCTCAGGCCGGCTACCCGTCGCCGCCTTGGTAGGCCATTACCCCACCAACAAGCTGATAGGCCGCGAGCTCATCCTACACCGAAAAAACTTTCCAACCATCACACTAAAAATGGCTCCTATCCGGTATTAGACCCAGTTTCCCAGGCTTATCCCGAAGTGCAGGGCAGATCACCCACGTGTTACTCACCCGTTCGCCACTCGAGTACCCTGCAAGCAGGGCCTTTCCGTTCGACTTGCATGTGTTAAGCACGCCGCCAGCGTTCGTCCTGAGCCAGGATCAAACTCTCCACAAAAAATTTCAGAACAAATCCGAAACAGGCCGTGAAAAGCCCGAAACCCAACAAAAGAACAAACCACCACAAACCACACAAAATGCAGCTCATGCTGGCGTCCAAAAAATTACTACAAAGAAAAAATAAACAGTCCCCTCAACCCGACGGGGTCAAAAAGAGGAAACCAAAAAAGGTAAACACAATCACATGCCAACCAATCCATCTCAATGCAGCCGAAACACCAAACAGCATTCAAAAAGGTACGTGTTCCACATACCCAACCGGCACACACCAACCAACAAACCACTAAGCCTGCTGGCAGACAAACCAATCAACACACAACCATGCACACAAAAAATAGAAAGTACATTGGCACACTATTGAGTTCTCAAACATCACCACCAACCAACAAAAAATTAACTTCCCGTTAACCTCTCATCGGCAGCCCGTACAAACTTACTCAACTCAAAGAACAAAATCAAATCATCAAACAAAGTCCGCACAAAATGTCACCATCAAGTAACCTCCCGGCTACCTCTCAGCGACTTCGATAAAGCTACACCCCACACCTAGAAACACACAAATCCCCTGGTAAATGGCCAATAACCGTTACCAAGGGATCATGTAGCTACCTTATTGACACGAAGCGTGACGGCATTAGGAAGGATTCACAACCCGTGCCCCAGCGAAGCGCTTCTTGCCCTTGCGCAATACCAGCCACGAGCCATGCAGGAGGTCTTGGGAAGACGGAGACCATTCGATGTCCTCGATGCGCTGGTTATTCACGTATGCACCGCCTTCACCCACAGTGCGGCGCGCGGCACCCTTCGATTTCTCCAATCCCGCACCTACCAATAGATCCAGGATCGTGGCATCCGAGCTGACTTCCGCTACCTCGGTCTCCTGCAATGCAGAAGACAGGGTGGCCTCGTCCAAATCCTGCAACTCCGCCTTACCGAACAAAGCTTGAGAGGCCAGCTCCACTGCTTCGGTGGCTTGTGCGCCGTGGACCAGTGTGGTCATTTCTCGCGCCAACACTCGCTGCGCCTCACGCTTGTAGGGTTCCTCCTCTACCTTGCGCTCCAGATCCGCGATCTCCTCCTGAGTCAAGAATGTAAACCAACGCAGGTAATCGATAACCACCGCGTCTCCAGCATTAATAAAGTACTGGTACCAGGAGTATGGGCTGGTCAGCTGCGGATCCAACCATAGCTTGCCGCCGCCGGTGGATTTGCCGAACTTATTACCCTCGGCGTCCGTCACCAGCGGTACCGTCAGGCCGTGGACTTTCGCACCATTCACGCGCCGGTTCAGATCCACACCGGAAACGATGTTGCCCCACTGGTCGCCACCGCCAATCTGCAGGACACAGTCGTACTCATTGTGCAGGTGCACAAAGTCGTTAGCCTGCAGCAGCATGTAGGAAAACTCGGTGTAGGAAATGCCATCGGACTCCAAGCGGCGCTTAACCGTATCGCGGTCCAGCATGGTATTCAGCGAGAAATTCTTACCGATATCGCGCAGGTACTCGATGACGTTGATCTGGCTAATCCAGTCCGCGTTGTTCACCATCACCGCTGGGCTTGAAACGTCACTCTCATCGGTGAAGTCCACGAAAGATTCAAGTTGTGTCTTGATCATCTGCATATTCTCTGCGATCTGCTCTTCCGTGAGCATAGAACGCTCCCCAACATCACGTGGGTCACCAATCATTCCCGTCGCACCGCCGGCCAGCGCGATTGGACGGTGGCCGAATTGCTGAAAGCGTTTCAGCATAATCAGTGGTACTAGGTGCCCAGCGTGCAGCGAGCTTCCCGTCGGATCGAAACCGCAGTACAAGCTGATCGGGTTCTCTGTGGCCTCTTTCAAAGCCTCCAAATCCGTGGACTGGTTAATGAGCCCGCGCCATTCCAGTTCGTCAACAATGTTCGTGTTGTTAGTCATACGTAGGTGCTCCCCTGTTCCCTAATTATCTAAGTGTCTGCTTTTCCAGAGCGTGTGGCTTTAGTTACTTGGACCCAATGGGCCAGTCCTTAGCCTCGTCCACCAGCAGGACCGGAATGCCGTCCTGCACCGGATAGGCCTTGTTCAGCCTAGGGTTAACCAAATAGTCGCCGTGATCCTCCAGCGGTTGCTTGTCGATCGGGCACGCGAGGATCTCTAGGAGCTTCTGATCAATCATGCTGTTAAGTCTAACCCGTGCCCCAGCCATCCCACCGAGTGACTCTCTGTAGTTGTTTACCGCTTTTCTACTTTGCTCATTGAGGCTGTCCAATCAACCGTCCGCCCTAGGACTTAACACGCGGGTGCTGTGCGTTACAGTAGGAAGTGCAACCGAACACGGGCGCTCGAGGTATCGAGCTGAGATCGCGCTGTAATCCCCGCGCGAGTACCGCTAGAACCTGCCTGGTTAGAACCAGCGAAGGAAGAATGAGGAGAGACTTTTATGACGGATCCGTCTACACAGCACACCCGCACTACCATCCCGAATGACGACTATGGTGCGGAAATCCACCCGAAGCACAGCTTCGCCCCCATCGAAAAGCAGGTGGAATCCTTCGGCAAGACCTTCACCCTACAGGTGCCGGAAACCGAAGTTCAGCTGGACGATTCCCCAACGGGCCCGAATCCACCGCAGAAGCTCTACCGCACTCGCGGCCCCTGGGCCGAACCGACCGAGGGCCTGGAGGCTTTGCGCAGTGAGTGGATCGAAGCCCGCGGTGATGTAGAAGCCTACGAGGGCAGGCGCCGCAACCTGTTGGATGACGGTAACCGCGCCCTCAAACGTGGCGAGGCCAGTGACGAATGGAAAGGCGCTAGCCGCCAGACGCTGCGGGCCAAGGAGGGCAAGCGCGTAACCCAGATGCACTACGCCCGCCAGGGTATTATCACCCCGGAGATGGAATACGTCGCACTGCGCGAACACTGCGACGTAGAAAAGGTGCGCGAGCAGGTTGCCTCCGGCAAGGCGATCATCCCGAACAACATCAACCACCCGGAATCTGAGCCGATGATCATCGGCAATGCCTTCAATACGAAGATCAACGCCAATATCGGTAACTCCGCGGTGAGCTCGTCCATCCGCGAAGAGGTAGACAAGCTGCGCTGGGCCACCCGCTGGGGTGCAGACACCGTAATGGACCTATCCACCGGTAACGACATTCACACCACTCGCGAGTGGATCATGCGCAACTCCCCGGTACCGATCGGTACCGTGCCGATTTACCAGGCACTCGAGAAAGTCGACGGCGTGGCCGAGGACCTGACCTGGGAAATCTTCCGCGATACCGTGATCGAACAATGCGAACAAGGTGTGGACTACATGACGATCCACGCCGGCGTACGCCTGCCCTTCGTGCCGCTGACCACCAAGCGCGTAACCGGCATCGTTTCCCGCGGCGGTTCCATCATGGCCGGCTGGTGCTTGGCTCATCACAAGGAGTCCTTCCTGTACGAGAACTTCGACGAGCTGTGCGAGATCTTCGCCAAGTACGACGTTGCGTTCTCTCTGGGCGACGGCCTGCGCCCAGGCTCCATCGCCGATGCCAACGACGCAGCCCAGTTCGCTGAGCTGAAGACCATCGGCGAGCTAACCCACCGCGCCTGGGAGTACGACGTTCAGGTCATGGTCGAAGGCCCAGGCCACGTGCCGCTTAACATGGTGCAGGTTAACAATGAAAAAGAGCAGGAATGGTGCGGCGGCGCACCGTTTTATACCCTGGGGCCGCTGGTCACCGATATTGCGCCTGGCTACGACCACATTACCTCCGCCATCGGTGCGGCCAATATCGCCATGGGAGGTACCGCAATGCTGTGCTACGTCACCCCGAAGGAGCACCTTGGCCTGCCGAACAAGGACGACGTGAAGACCGGTGTAATTACCTACAAGGTCTCCGCCCACGCCGCCGACGTCGCCAAGGGCCACCCTGGCGCCCACGAGTGGGACGATGCAATGAGCAAGGCGCGCTTCGAGTTCCGCTGGCACGATCAATTTGCCCTGTCCCTAGACCCGGATACTGCCCAGTCCTACCACGACGAAACTCTGCCCGCGGAGCCGGCAAAGACCGCTCACTTCTGCTCGATGTGTGGACCTAAGTTCTGCTCCATGCGGATCAGCCAGGACATCCGCGACGCATTCGGTGACAAGATCGATGAGGCTCTGGCCACCGACCAGAAGCAAACGCTAGTCAAGGACCTCGGCTTGCCAGGCTTCGGGCGCCAGAGTGTAGACGGAGAACGCGTCACTAATACCGAAGGCGAAGAAGAAATGGCCGAGGAGTTCCGCCGTGCGGGATCCAAGCTGTATCTAGACCGCAATGAGGCCAAGGAAGTGGCCGAGGATCTGGAGAAGGAAGCAGCGATCCCCAGTGAGCGCTAAGCCTCGCCCTGCTGCGCAGGGTAGCCACCTGGATCTGCGGTGCTACCACGTTACGGGAGCACCGCAGGAAAAGGTCGTCCAGGTTGCCGCGGCAGCGGCCGCCGGTGGTGCGGGCGTGATTCAAGTGCGCAGCAAGCCCATCAGCGTGCGCGATCTGACCGCCCTAGCTATCGACGTTGCCGCGGCAGTCGAGGAAGCCAATCCGGCAACGAAGGTGCTTATCGATGACCGAGTGGATGTAGCGGCCGCCCTAATGGATGATCACCACATCCACGGCGTACACATCGGCCAAGACGACTTGAACCCGCACCTGGCGCGGCAGATTCTTGGCGAGGATGCGATCATCGGGCTGACCACCGGAACCCTAGAGCTAGTGCAGGACGCTAACGAGTACGCAGATGTGATCGACTACATCGGTGCCGGTCCGTTCCGCCCCACCCCGACGAAAATCTCCGGCCGCACTCCGCTGGGGTTGGAAGGCTATCCCCCACTCGTGGCGGCCTCGGCCGTTCCGGTCGTGGCAATCGGTGATGTACAGGCCACCGATGCCGCAGCACTGGCCCAAACCGGTGTGTCTGGTGTGGCGATTGTGCGCGCCTTCATGGACTCCGATGATCCGACTACCTTGGCGACCACGGTTGTGCAAGCTTTCGATCGGGTGAACGGTAATGCAGCAATCGGTTCACATGAATAACACTGTTCTCAGCCCGGGCAACCACCCCGATAGTCAGAAGCTACGCGCGGAGCACGCCATCATTGGCGCGGGAATCATCGGGCTGGCCACGGCATTCGAATTGGTGGAAGCGGGCGTATCCCCACAAGAAATTGTCGTGGTCGATCCCCAGCCCATTAGCGGTGCCACGTTCGTGGCCGGTGGCATGCTGGCGCCGGTTGCGGAGGTGCAATACCGGCAAGAGCCGCTGTACCCGCTGATGGTGGCTTCGGGCGAGATGTTCCCCCACCTGCTGGCCAGGTTGGGTAAGAAAACTACCGCACCGACCGGGCACCGCAGTGAATCCACCCTGGTGGTGGGTGCCGACCGCGCCGATGGCGTCCATATCCGCGAGTTGCTGGCGCTGCAGCAAAGACACGGTATGGATGCCCAGGCGCTGACACTACGGCAAGCCCGAAGGCTAGAGCAGGGGCTAAGCCCCCAGTTGGCGGCGGCAGTGGAAATCCCGGGCGACCATCAGATCAACCCGCGCATGTTCAGCGCGTGCCTGTTGGACTACCTGCAGCAAGCCGGAGTTCGCTTCGTGGCGACGGCCGCAACGCGCATCAACGGGCACGATGTACAGCTCACCGATGGCCGAGTGGCCACCGGCGACACGGTCTATCTCTGCAACGGGCTAGGTGCCAAAGACGTAGACGGCTGGTTCGAGGGTGTCAATCCCCTAGCGCTACGGCCGGTGTACGGTGACATGCTGCGGCTGCGGGTCCCAGACGCGCTGGTGCACACCAGTGGCGAACCGCTTACCCGAGTGGTGCGCGCATTCGTGGAGGACCGGCCGGTTTATGTCATCCCCCGTACCGATGGCACCATAGCCGTCGGTGCAACCAGCCGCGAAGACAACCGCAAAGGTCCTTCTGTAGACGGTGTGCACACGCTTCTTCGAGACGCCATCCGCGTGGTTCCTGGGCTAGAGGATTGCGAGTTCATCGAAGCCATCGTCGGCGCCCGGCCCGGCACACCAGATGATCTGCCCTACCTTGGCAAGGTGCGCGACGGGCTGGTGATCTCCACCGGCTACTTCCGCCACGGAATCCTGTTGTCCGCCTTTGGGGCTAAGTTAGGTGCCCAGTTAGGGTTGGGCACCTACCCCGCCAACGGGTTGGAGATAGACATCTCTGCCTGCGATCCACTACGCCACGCCCGATACAGCCCACCCCGATAGCCACAAAAGAAAGGAATAAGCACCATGGAATACACGCTTAATGGAAAGCGCCGCAGCAGCGAGGGGCATATCACC
The DNA here is from genome assembly GCF_057458085.1 of Corynebacterium sp. LaCa_205. Lineage (NCBI taxonomy): Bacteria > Bacillati > Actinomycetota > Actinomycetes > Mycobacteriales > Corynebacteriaceae > Corynebacterium > Corynebacterium sp. LaCa_205. The sequence continues at coordinate 1,148,431 of NZ_CP190931.1, read as the reverse complement.
GTGGCTGCCGTCGTAAAAGCAGAGACCGGCGATGCCTCGCCGAAAGGCGTCGCCGTGGCCGTCAATGGCGACGTGATTCCGGCCAGCGACTGGTCTTATAAAGTTACCGACGGCGATGAAATGGATATCCTGATCGCCGTGCAGGGCGGTTAGGGCTTTACTCATGCTTTCTATCGCAGATAAACAATTCGATTCGCACCTAGTGATGGGAACCGGCGGGGCAAGTAGCCAGGCTATGTTGGAACAATCCTTAGTTGCCAGCGGTACACAGCTGACCACCGTTGCCATGCGTAGGCACAGTGCCACGAGCGCTAGCACCGGTGGGGAATCCATCTTCGAGCTCTTGCAGCGATTGGGCATTGACGTGCTGCCCAACACTGCTGGGTGCCGCACCGCTCGGGACGCAGTAACAACCGCCAAGCTAGCCCGCGAGGCGCTGGGCACCAATTGGGTGAAGGTGGAAGTTATCGCGGATGACCATACGCTTCTGCCCGACGTGGTAGAGCTCGTGGATGCCTGCGAGATGCTGGTTGCTGAAGGATTTGTGGTGCTGGCATATACCAGCGACGATCCGATCGTCGCCAAGCGTCTAGAAGACGTGGGCGTGGAAGCGGTGATGCCTTTAGGCTCGCCCATCGGCACGGGCCTAGGCATCCTGAACCCGCACAACATCGAGCTGATCTGTTCGCGCACCCATGTTCCCGTGCTGCTGGATGCCGGTGTGGGCACGGCCTCCGATGCTGCACTGGCCATGGAGCTGGGCTGCGATGGCGTGCTTTTAGCGAGTGCTATTAACCGCTGCCAGGACCCCATGGCGATGGCCACTGCAATGAAATACGCCGTGGAAGGTGGCCGGTTGGCCCGGCAAGCTGGCCGCATTCCGAAACGGCAGCACGCCGTGGCCTCGTCATCATTCGAGGGGTTGGCTAGCTGGGAAGACAAAGTCCTGTAATGAGCCCACTGCCCCGCGAAGAGTTGTACAGAGTAGCCCGCCAAACCCTATTGCCTGGCTTCGGCATCCCCCAGCAAGAGGCGCTGCACGGCACCCACGTGTTCGTCATCGGCGCTGGCGGATTGGGCTGCCCCCTGATGCAGCAGCTAGCTGCCGCCGGTGTTGGCGAAATCTCTGTGATCGATGACGACACGGTGGATCTCACTAACATCCACCGCCAGATCCTGTTCGGCACCCACGATGTGGGAAGGCCCAAGGTGGACGTCGCCGCCGAAAAGCTCCGGCAGCTGCAAACCGGCATCGTAGTACATGCGATTCGCGACCGTTTTACCGTCGACAATGCCGTGGGCTACCTTCGTGGGGTGGACATCCTAGTGGATGGTTCTGACACGTTTGCCACCAAGTTCCTAGCAGCGGATGCTGCGGAGATCACAGGCACCCCGCTGGTGTGGGGCTCGGTGCTTCGCTACCGGGGCGACTGCGCAGTGTGGTGGTCTGGGCCCGGCGCCGAGTCCGGCGTGGGAATGCGCGACCTCTATCCCCTGCAACCCGACCCAGATTCCGTGCCGGATTGCGCCACCGCCGGTGTGCTGGGCGTAACCACCAGCGTGGTCGCGGGCTTGATGTCCACCGAGCTAATCCAGTTCGCAACCGGCATGAACCACGACCGGGTGGGCTTGTTGAGCATCTACGATGCCCTGACCGCCTCCATCACTCACTTCCGCGTGCCCCACGACCCGGCACGCGAGCTAACCACACAGCTGCAGCAAGACTACGGTAGCGCAGCTTGTGCCGTACCGGATGCCGATGCTGCCGCTGCCACTGCCCCCGAGATGTTCGAAGATCTGCGCGACGGTGCCGCGGCCATCGACGTGCGCGAGGCCGGGGAGGCTGCCATAGATGATTTCTTTTTTGCTGCCGGCACAGAGCATTACCATTTACCAACCTCCGTGTGGCAGGACGATCCAGAGGTGGCGCGCTGCCTGCTCGATTCCCTGCAGGCCGAAGGGCAGCGCAAAGCGTGGGTATACTGTGCTTCCGGCAAGCGATCGGCCAACTTCATCTCGACCTTCGCCGCGGATGCAAAACAGCGTGGTATTAATATGCTAAACGTCGCAGGCGGCATAACAAGCCAGCCCGCAGCGTTCCACGGAATACCTAAGCACTAGCTAGTCAATGATGTCGATGACAAGGTGATTCGGGTTTTCCGGTAGGTCCACCTTGAACTTCGCGTTGGATTCATAAAAAGGTGCTGGGGAGTCACCTGCTTAGCACAGAGTATCCAGACTTTACATAGAATCCAGATTCATGAGGGCCATTTCATCGCGTGGCCTACCAGAATTACTGGAACGTCATCTTCAATGGGATAGGCAATGCTAGGAACGCTCATTGACAAGGACTTGCTTATCTTCCGGATATATCAACAGGCCCTTGTCCTGCGGACGGACAAGTACCTCGAGCAACATTGGGTCAAGACTCTTACATCTAATCCCAGCGGGTAGAGGGAGAAGTAAAATCCCTCTACCCCACCTTTGCTTTAAAGCAAGGACGGAACGTTAGCAACCAAGGAGAACAGATCCTTAGGATCGTCCGGGTTGGCAATGATGTCGATCTCAGACTCCAAGTCGGTTCCCTTGACGGAATCACGCAGGTAACGCAGCGCGGAGAAGTCGTTGATTGCGAATCCGACATCATCGAAGAGGGTGATCTGCTCATCGTCATCGCGGCCGGTGGCCTGGCCGGTGAGCACCTGGTAGAACTCGACAACCGGGAAGTCTTCGGGCTTCTGCTGAATTTCGCCCTCGATGCGAGTCTGCTCCGGGAACTCCACGAAGACCTTGGACTTGTCCAGAATGGAGCTTTCCAGCTCGGTCTTACCTGGGCAGTCACCGCCAACAGCGTTGAGGTGGACACCTGGGGCGACGTGGCGCTCGGCCAGAATCTGGTTTTGTGCCTTGTCTGCAGTGCAGGTGGTAATAATGTCTGCGCCAAGAACTGCCTCGTCGACGCTAGAGCAGGCAGTGATATTAAAGCCCAGTGGCTCCAGATTGCGCTTGAACTTCTCTACCGCCTCAGGGTCAATGTCATAAATAGTGATGTCCTCGATGCCCATCACGCCACGGAAGCCCAAGGCCTGGAATTCAGACTGGGATCCGGCACCGACCATGGCCATGCGCTTGGAGTCCTTGCGTGCTAGGTGCTTTGCCACCATGGCGGAGGTTGCGGCAGTACGCAGTGCGGTAAGCAGCGTCATCTCGGCTTCGAAGGTGGGGTAGCCATTGTCGACGTCGGCAAGCACGCCAAAGGCGGTAACGGTCTGGAAACCACGGGCCGGATTGGACGGGTGGCCGTTGACGTACTTGAAGGAGTACTCCTTACCGTTAGAGGTCGGCATGAGCTCGATGACACCGAATGGGGTGTGGGAGGCAACGCGCGGAATCTTGTCAAAGCGCTCCCACTCGCGGTAGTCAGCCTCGAGGTAGTCCACCATTCCGGTAATGATGTTTTCAACGCCCTCGCGCTGAATCCAGCGCGCCATATTTTCTACGTCTACGAACTTAACTGCGTGGTTCATAAAAGTTCCTTTCTATTTCTTTGGGTGAAGGTCTGTTTGCGGTGCGGCCGGGAAGCTGGAGGTTGGCAGATGCTTGGCCTTCCTCTCTTCCGCGATTGTACGAATACGGTCGCGCCATGCGTACCACATTGCCATAAAGATCGGAACGAGGAGCAGGGTCGATGCAAGTGCAAAAGTGCCGATTGGATAATCAAAGGCCATCAAGATAATGACTAGGCCAATGAAGATGAGCACTGCCCAGTCTCCGCCTTCGCCAAACGGCGAGCGGTATCCCGGTCGGGTATAGCTTCCGCTCTTGGCTAGGCGCACAAACTTGAGGTGCGAGAGCGCAACTGCCGCCCAGGACGCCAATGTACCCAAGGCTGCCAGGTTGAGCACGATTTCAAACGCCATCTCCGGCACCACATAGTTGAGGAAGACGCCTACCAAGCCCACCATGGCCGCCATGACGATGCCGCCGTAGGGAACACCAGACTTGGACATGCGAGCGCCAAACTTCGGGCCGGAGCCGGAGGTGGACATGTTGTACATAATGCGGCCGGTGGAATACAGGCCAGCGTTGAGCGAGGAAATCGCAGCGGTGATAACGACAAGCTGGAAAATCGGAGCCGCCGCGCCAACGCCCAGGGACTCAAAGAAGGTCACGAACGGCGAAACATCTGCGACATAGTTAGTGTATGGCAACACCAAGGTCAGCAATAGCACGGAGCCGAAGTAGAAAATCAAGATGCGGAGCAGCACATTGTTGACTGCGCGCGGGATATGCTTTTCTACATTTTTAGTCTCACCGGAGGTGGTTCCAACAAGCTCGATGCCGGCGTAGGCAAAGACGACACCTTGGACAACGATGACGGCAGGCATGAGGCCATTGGGCAGCCAGCCACCGTTATCAGAAATGAGGCTAAAGCCGGTGGGATCGCCGCTCGGGTGGCCAAGAATAAGGACACCGATGGCCACCAACATGAAGATGATCAACGCGACAATTTTGATGAGGGAGAACCAGTACTCCAGCTCGCCGAAGATCTTCACCGAGAGCATGTTGAATACAAGGATGCCGCAGATAACAACGAGGGCCAGTGCCCACTGCGGAACGGCGTCGAGCCACGACGTGTACTGGCTAAACCACTTGATGTAGATAGCTACGGCTGTGCCGTCCGCCACCAAGGTCATCGCCCAGTTTCCCCAGTACAACCAGCCTGTGACAAAAGCGGTCTTCTCACCGTAGAACTCACGGGCATAGGAGACGAAGGAACCGGAGCTGGGGCGATAGACAATGAGCTCGCCAAGAGAACGCAGGATGATATAGCCAAAGAAGCCACAAATAAGGTACAGCACCGCTAGGAACGGTCCGGCGTCTTGCAAGCGGCTACCGGTACCCAAAAGAAGACCGGTACCAATGGCAGAACCGATGGCGATCATCTGGAGCTGGCGATTGCCCATCCCCTTTTGCAGGCCGTGGTCTTCCGAAGCGTAGACCGCCTTCTCGTTCTCGTGCGGCCCCGCTGTGGGCGGCGGCGAATTTACTGTCATGGGAGAGATCGTCCTTTCATTGACAGGAATGCGTCTGTTAGGTCACATTCTCTGCAAGGATAGTACCGCACCATACTGTTACCCACGTCACCGGCACCCCCATTGTGTTCAACAATGCAGTTGGAGAGTTGGAAATAGGGGCCGTTTCCCTACCCCCGCTTCTAGGCATAAAAGAACCGCATGGCCATAGACCATGCGGTTTTCAGGGAAAAGAACTCATTAGCGCAGTGGCGTCTGCGCCCACGTGCGGGCCGCAGCGACCCGTTCCCGTACCTTTTCCCGTTGCTCTGCCACTCGAGCGTCGGCCGTGCCACCCTTGGTGTCACGAGAAGCCACTGCTCCGTCGATGGTGAGCACTTCGCGGACGCCCGGCTTTAGCCGCTTGTCGACGCCCGCTAGGTCCTCGTCGCTGAGGTCGATTAGGTCCACCCCACGTTCCTCAGCAATCCGTACGCAGGCGCCGGAGGCTTCGTGCGCTTCACGGAAAGGAACACCTTGGCGGACCATCCATTCAGCCAAATCGGTAGCCAGCGTAAACCCGCGCGGAGCCAACTCGCGCATGCGGTCCTCATGAAACGTCAGCGTCGATACAAGACCGGTCATCGCCGGCAGCAGCAGGTTAAGCTGTGTCACCGAGTCAACGATTGGCTCCTTGTCTTCCTGCAGGTCACGATTATAGGCCAGCGGCTGAGCCTTCAGCGTGGACAAAAGCCCAGTGAGATTGCCAATAAGGCGGCCAGTCTTGCCGCGGGTAAGTTCCGGCACGTCCGGATTCTTCTTCTGCGGCATGATGGACGAACCCGTCGACCAAGCATCATCAAGCGTGACATAGCCATATTCCGGTGTGCACCAATAGATGATTTCTTCCGAGAGCCGGGACATATCCGCCGCGATCTGCGCCAAAACGAAGGCAGTCTCGGATGCGAAGTCACGAGCCGCAGTGCCGTCCAAGGAGTTTTCAGCAGCGGAGTCGAACCCTAGCTCTTCTGCAATCGCCTCTGGGTCGAGCTGCAAAGATGAACCAGCAAGCGCGCCAGAGCCATAGGGAGACACGGCTAGGCGCTTGTCCAAATCCTGCAGGCGCTCGATATCGCGCAGAAGCGGCTGCGCATGGCCCAAAAGTTCGTGTGCTAGCAGAATTGGTTGCGCGGCTTGCGAGTGAGTCTTGCCCGGCATGATGGCATCGGGATGGGATGCGGCTTGATCGGCCAAGGCATCCACCAAGTCACTCACCTGGGCGGCGGTATCACGAATGGCATCGCGTACCCACATGCGAAACAGCGTCGCTACCTGGTCATTACGCGAGCGGCCAGCACGCAGGCGGCCGCCTACTTCCGGCCCGACAATCTCAATGAGCCCGCGTTCCATCGCACCGTGGACATCCTCATCTGTCGGCGCCGGGCGGAATTCGCCAGAATCCACCTTCTCCCCTAGCTCGGTGAGACCGGCGAGCATGGTTTCCAGGTCGGCGTCGGATAGCAAGCCTGCCTTGTGCAGCACTTTCGCATGCGCCTTGGAGGCTAATACGTCATAAGGCGCGAGGACCCAGTCAAAGTGGGTGGATACAGAGAGGGCAAACATTGCCTCGGAGGGTCCGCCGGAAAAGCGGCCGCCCCACAGGGCACCCTCATTAGTCTTATGTGGTTCCATATGCTTCTACTTCTGGGCGCTGGTCGGGAAACCGCCGTCGCGGTCGCGCTGATTGGAAATTTGGGTAGACAGGCCGTGCAGCTGAACAAAGCCCTTTGCGGCGGTTTGGTCGAAGGAATCGCCGGTGTCATAGGTGGCAAGATCAAAGGAATACAGCGACTGGCCAGAGCGGCGCCCGGTCACCGTGGCGGTGCCGGCGTGCATACTTAGGCGAATATCGCCGGTAACGTTTTCCTGAGATTCCGCAATGAAAGCGTCCAGGGAACGCTTCAGCGGCGAATGCCAGAGGCCGTCGTAGACCTCCTCGGACCAACGAGCATCGGTGAGGCGCTTGTAGCGAGCCAACTCGCGCTCCACAGTGACATCCTCTAGCGCTTCGTGCGCTTGGATAAGGACCATTGCACCCGGAGCTTCGTAGACCTCACGGGACTTAATGCCCACCAAACGGTCCTCGACCATATCTAGGCGACCAATACCCTGTGCACCTGCGCGGCGGTTGACCTCTTCAATGATCTGCAGCGGGGACATCTTTTGGCCATCTACCGCCACGGGGATGCCCTTTTCAAAGGAGAGGATAATTTCATCCGGGGCATTGCCCAGACCCGGGTCCTCGGTGTAGGCGTATAGGTCCTTTGTCGGTGGATTCCACAGATCCTCTAGGAATCCAGTTTCGACGGCGCGGCCCCACAGATTCTGGTCGATAGAAAATGGCGAGGAGGCGGACTGCTCAATTGGCAGGTTGATCTCCTCCGCAAAGGCGATGGCCTTATCGCGGGTCCAAGCATAATCACGTGCAGGAGCGATAATTTCGAGAGAAGGATCCTGGGCACGGAAAGAGACCTCAAAGCGTACCTGGTCATTGCCCTTGCCGGTGCAACCGTGGGAGACGTGGGTGCCGCCAAATTCCTGGGCAGCCTTAACAAGGTGCTTGGTAATGAGCGGACGGGAAATGGCCGATACTAGCGGGTACTGCTTCATATACATGCCGTTTGCCTGAATGGTGGGAACGCAGTACTCCTCTGCGAACTCATCCTTGGCATCGATAACGATGGACTCTACGGCACCGCAGTCAAGTGCACGCTGGCGCACCGATTCCATATCCTCGCCACCTTGACCCAAGTCCAGGGAAACGGCAACAACATCGCCGCCGGTCATTTTTGCCAGATACGGAATAGCAACAGAAGTATCAAGGCCACCGGAGTAGGCCAAGACTACGCGTGCAGACATGGAAATCTCCTTAATCTATTGAAAAGAATTCATTTAGGTACATAATATACGAGCGTGTGATAAATTTCCACTCTCACCGTTTAAATATTCCGCGTGGTGAGCGTCACAGCCAGATCTGCGCCCGTAACCCCCTCGCGCGCCAAGACAAAAATGGTGTCATCACCGGCGATACAACCAATGACATCGTGCAGCCCTACCCTGTCAATAAAACTAGCCAGGTACTGGGCCGCGCCAGCTGGCGTGCGCAGCATCGCAATATTGCCGGAAGAATCATGGGATACCACCAATTCATCGAGCATGCGTCGCAGCTTTTCGCGGGGCCCGCCCACCTGATCTTCAAATTGCTCCAGCTCACCGCCGACCATGTAATAGGAACGGCCGCCATCACGCTTTACCTTCTTCGCTCCCAACTCATCCAAGTCACGGGACAAAGTAGCTTGCGTGATGTCAATGCCATCTGCAAGAAGCAGCTCGGATAGTTGCACCTGGCTGGTGACGCGATTGCGGTCCAAAATCTCTAGAATCTTGGCCTGCCGAGCATTGCGGGTGGTCGGGGTGTTCATTACTTAGTTGATCTCCTTATTTATTTCGAGCAACCAGACGAGAAGCGCCTTCTGCGCATGCAGGCGATTTTCCGCTTCATCGAAGACTCGCGACTGCGGACCATCGATCACCTCAGTCGTGACCTCGTTTCCACGGTACGCCGGCAAACAATGTAAGAATATTGCATCCTTATGTGCTTTGCTCATTATGGTCGAATCAACCTGATAGGGCAGGAACGGCGTGCGCCTATCACGACCATCATTTTCCTGTCCCATAGAAACCCAGGTATCCGTAATCACGACGTCTGCGCCTTCTACTTCATTGACATCATCAGTAATGGTGATATTGCCCCGCTGACGCGCGCGGTCGACGAATTCCTGGCGAGGCTGAAATCCCTCTGGCGCAATGATGGAGACGTCCATACCGGCCGTAGCAAAACCGATCATGTACGAGTTGGCCATATTATTATCGCCATCGCCTAGGTAGACGGCCTTTTTACCCGGCAGATCACCTAGATTCTCGCGACAGGTCAGCAAATCAGCCAGGATCTGGCAGGGATGTAGGTCATCAGAAAGCGCATTAATCAAAGGTACGGTAGCAGTCTCGGCCATCTGGAGCAGATTGTCGTGCGCAAACGTACGCCACACAATGGCCTCCACGTACCTTGAAAGCACCGCCGCCGTATCTTGAAAAGATTCCCCCTTGCCCATTTGGGTTGTAGAAGTATCGACGGTAATACCCCTGCCGCCCATATTCGCTACCGCGGTTTCAAAGGAAAAGCGGGTGCGCGTAGACGTTTTATCAAAGAGAACCGCCACGGTCTTGGGGCCTTCTAAGGGGCGCTCTGCAAAGGGCTCCTTCTTTAGCTTTTCAGCTAAATCTAAAACCGTCGCTTGTTCTTGTGGGCTGAGATCATCGTCAGCTAGGAAGTGCCGCAGGCTCATGCCAGTTCCTCCAATATGGTTCCGAGAGTTGATAGTGCTGTGTCGAGTTCATGCTGGGAAATGACCAAAGGTGGGGTTAGTCGAAGAACATTCTCGTTGGGAGCGTTGAGAATAAGCCCGTGTTCGAGCCCGTCCCGCACGGCCTGCTTAGCCACCGGTGCGCTTAATACAAGGCCCAGCATAAGACCTCGGCCGCGCACGCGATCTACAATTGATAATTTTTCACATTCCTGCCGCACATAGTCCCCCTTGCGGGTCACCCCTGCGAGAAATTCGGCATTTACGGTGTCAAGAACAACATTTGCCGCGGCGCACGCCACGGGGTTCCCGCCAAAGGTAGTGCCATGAGAGCCAGGCCCAAAAAGACCCTTGGCACGCCCTCGGGTAATCGTTGCGCCGATGGGTAGTCCGGCACCTAAGCCTTTCGCCATAGTGATAACGTCCGGTTGAATTCCTTCTACCTCGTGGGCAAAGAAGGTCCCGGTACGGCCTACGCCTGTTTGTACCTCGTCAACGATTAATAGGACTCCGTATTCATCGCACAGCTCGCTGACCTTTTTCATGAACCCCGCAGGGGCCGGAATGACGCCAGTTTCTCCCTGAATAGGTTCCAGGATTATGGCCGCAGTGTCCTGGGGGTCTTGCTCCACCAGCTGACGCAGATACTCCACATCCCCGAACGGATAGAACTCCACTCCTCCCGGCAACGGGCGGAAAGAGCGCTGTTTATCGGGCTGACCGGTCAAGGCCAGTGCCCCCATGGTTCGTCCATGAAAGCCGTGCTCGGCAGCGAGGATTCGCCGGCGCCCGGTCAAGCGAGCAAGCTTAAATGCAGCCTCATTGGATTCGGCGCCGGAGTTACAGAAGAACACTCGCGCGCTATCGTCTCCCACGCGCTCAATCAGCTTCGCTCCCGCATCCAACACTGGCTGAGTGGCGAAGAGGTTCGAGGTATGCGCCAAAGTGCGCGCCTGGTGGGATACCGCTTGTGCTACGTGCTCATTGCCGTATCCCAAGGAATTAACCGCAATGCCTGCTAGTAGATCAATATAAGACTTACCTTGCTCATCGTTAAGCGTTGCCCCTTGGCCGGAGACGAGACCTATAGACGGTATGCCATAGGTATCAACGACCGTCTCCGACCACCGCTGTGTCAAGCTCTGTGGCTTATTCATGCTGCATCATCCTTCCTGAAGATGGTCCCTTCGGGGTAGTCGTGTTGCTTATAATCATCTGGCAACACCATGGTTCCGACGCCACCCGGAGTTAAAAGCTCTAAGAGCACTGAGTGGCCAATCCGGCCGTCGATAACGTGCGCGGCCGATACCCCGCCTTCTACTGCCTTGAGGCAAGATTCCATCTTGGGAATCATCCCAGAGTCCAGTCGGGGAAGAAGTCTGGAAAGTTGACCACGCTCGATCTTGGACACGAGGGAATCGCGGTTCGGCCAGTCTGTGTATAGTCCTTCCACATTGGTGAGAATGACCAAACGCTCTGCCCCGATTGCGCTAGCCAAAGCCCCAGCCGCGCTATCGGCATTGATGTTATAAATTGCGCCTTCCTCCCCCGGTGCGATGGTCGAGACCACTGGGATGCGCCCAGCGTCGATAATGTCCATCACGGCCGTTGGATTGACCTCTACGATGTCTCCGACCATCCCAATATCGGTAGGTTTTCCATCGACTTCCACCAACCTTTTGGTGGCCCGAAATAGTCCCGCGTCTTCGCCAGAGGTCCCCACCGCATATGGGCCGTGCGAATTGATGAGGTTGACTAATCCGCGACCTACCTGCCCAAAAAGCACCATGCGAACTACTTCCACGATCTCCGGAGAGGTCACGCGAAAGCCGCCTCGAAACTCCTCTTCTATACCAAGCTTGTGGAGCATGGAGTTGATCTGTGGCCCACCACCATGCACCACCACCGGCTTAACGCCCACGGTGCGCAAAAAGACCATGTCCGCAGCCAAGGCAGCTTTAAGTTCTTCGTCCACCATGGCATTGCCGCCGTATTTCACCACTACGATGGTGTCCCGATAATGTTGGAGCCACGGGAGGGCATCCGCTAGGACGGTGGCGCGCTCTTGATCACTAAGCCCACTAAACATTTTCATCTCCTCCCTAGGAGCTATACGCCGAATTGATTTCCACGTAGGCGTGAGAGAGATCCGTGGTCCGCACGAACGCAGACCCAGTACCTCCCGTTCCAAGGTCCACGTAGACATCGATATCAGTCCCGCTAAGGTCCACCTCGCGCGCGCCGGGTACACCCGTCGAGGCACGACACACCGGCTGGCCATTGAAATAGACCGAGATATTTTCCGGGTCCATTTCTGCATCTGCCATCCCCACCGCCGCAAGGACGCGCCCCCAGTTCGGATCAGAGCCGAACATGGCGCACTTGAACAGGTTGTCGCGGCCCAAGGTGCGCGCGGCGTTGAGGGCCTGATAGTCGGTGGCAGTGCCTTCCACAGTGATCTTGACGCGCTTGGTTACACCTTCTGCATCTGCTTGCAATTGCTCCGCAATGTCTGAGCAAACCGCCAGCACCGCCGTTTCAAATTCTTCTTGGCTGGGCGAAACACCCGAGGCCCCAGAGGCCATGAGGATCACCGTGTCATTAGTAGAAGTTGATCCATCCACGTCGAGGGTGTTGAAGGTCTGCGACACGGCCTTGTCCAGGGCACTCTGGAGGGCAGCGGCGCTTGCGGCGGCGTCGGTAGTAAGGCACACCAACATCGTCGCCAGCGAGGGGGCCATCATGCCCACCCCCTTGCCCATGGCCCCAACGGACCAGCCGGCCCCAACATAGGCGGCTTCCTTAGTTACGGTATCGGTGGTCAAAATAGCCTCGGCCGCTGCGTGAGCATGGTCCGCGCTGCCGCCTAGGGCCTTCGCCACAGCGCCTGCACCAGCCAACGCTTTTTCCATAGGCAAAGGCTCGCCTATAAGCCCGGTCGAACAGGCGGCAATATTTCCTTCTGGAAGGGACAAGGAGTGGGCAACCTCGGCTACCAGCGCGGAGGCATCCGCATCACCCCGCGGGCCATTGCACGCATTGGCGTTTCCAGAGTTAAAGACAATAGCGGCAAGCTGGCCATCGGCCACCGCCTTGCGGGAGAGTTTCACCGGCGAGGCCACAACACGATTACGGGTAAATACCGCCGCCGCATCAAAGCGTGGTCCATTATTGACAACTAATGCCATATCGGGTTTGCCTGAGGGTTTAATCCCCGCTGTGGTAGCGCCGGCGCTAAAGCCGGCCGGGCCAGTAATTCCTGCTGCATTCATAATCTTCTCCTAGTTTTTATGGGGCTACGGCCGCTTGCGGCAAGCCCAAAGTTTCATCCCAGCCGAGTATTAGGTTCATACATTGCACGGCGGCGCCGGCTGTTCCTTTGCACAGGTTGTCCAGTGCTGCGGTAACCACGAGGCGTCGGGCGCGTTCATCCACATGGGCTTGGAGGTGAACCATATTGGTACCTACAACGTTTTGGGTCTCGGGCTGCTGACCGGCGGGAAGCACGTGACAGAAGGGCTCTTGGGCATAAAACTCACCGAATGCAGTCTCTACTTCCCGCTTGCCGACGCCCTCTTTCATCCCCGCCGTTATGGTCGCCAAGATGCCTCGGGTTAAGGGAGCTAGAACCGGAGTGAAGCTGACGTCAAGCTTTTCCTGCGCAAACGGCTGCAGATTTTGCACGATTTCCGGGGTATGTCGGTGCGTGCCGCCGGGCTTATATGCCTTCAGGTTTCCCATAGTTTCCGCGCCGAGTTGCGCCACGGAGGCCTTCTTCCCGGCTCCGGAAACACCGGTAATAGCAATCACCGAGAGGCTCGGCTCAATGAGTTCGTGGGCAACTGTCGGCAAACCTGCGAGGGTTACCGCCGTGGGAAAACACCCCGGCACAGCTACCCGGTTGGCATCGCGCAGCACTTCCCTATTGCCTGGAATCTCGGGGATTCCATAAGGCCAATGCCCGGCGTACTCTCCGCCATAAAAGGCGTCCCAGTCCTTCTTATTGCGAAGGCGAAAATCGGCCGCACAATCGATCACTGTGGTCTGCGGCCCCACGTGCTGAGCAATCGCCGCAGAATGACCGTGTGGAAGGCCCAAAAATACAATGTCGTGCCCGCGAAGATTTTCAGCGGTCGTGCCCACAATGGCACGGTCTGCCAGCTGCGGGAGGTGCGGCATAAGCTCAGCGACCTTCTTCCCTGCGGTGGAATAGGCAGTTAGCGCCCCAATGCGTAGTTCGCCGCCAAGATACGCCGGGTGCGACAGCAGCAGGCGAAGGATTTCGCTTCCCGCGTACCCGGTCGCACCTGCTATTGCTACTGAAATCGTCATAGAAGAGACTATAGCAATAAATACACCCAACCGTATGTTATTCAGTCAGATTGTCCGATTCCGCAGGTAAATGAACGTCGAGTAATGAAAATAATGTATGAAAAAAGGGGGCAGTGAGTTAAATCTCACCGCCCCCTGAGCAGGGTTTAACTACGCGCGCATTTCTGCGCCCAGGCGCTGCTTAGCCAATTCCGCCGCCGCCATGCGGTGCTCGTTGACTTCGTCATCCGTCAACGTGCGGTCCGCGGCGCGGAATAGAAGCTGGAAGGCCAAGGACTTCTTGCCATCTCCTAGCTGCTCACCACGGAAAATATCGAAGAGTTCGACGGACTCGATGAGCTCTCCTGCTCCCTCTTCCACGATGGCGCGCACACGCTCGGCGGGTACGTCTTCATCCACTACCAAGGCAATGTCTTGGTGCAATGCGGGGAACGAGGACAACACCGGTGCGGGGAACTTTTCTTCCAACGGCATGGCGCTAATGTCCAGCTCCATAGCGCACGTGCGCGCAGGTAGGTTCAGGGCCTCCAAGACCTGCGGGTGCAGCTCACCAGCATGGCCCAGTACTACGTCGGTGCCAGCCACCTTCACGGCTGCACAGCGGCCAGGATGCCACGGCAGAACCTGTGCTGCCTCCAGCTCAATATCCACACCAGCGGCGCGGGCGACCTGACGGGCGGATTCGATAGCATCGGCGTAGCTATATGCACGGCCCTCGCCCCACGGTCCTTCATGCTCAATATTGCCCGTAGCCACCGTAGCAACGTGAAGCGGCTGCTCAGGCAGGGTATCAAGGAGCTGAGAAACCACCTCTGCAGAAGGTCGCTGTTCTACGGAAGGCATAGGGGATGCCACAGCGCGCTTGAACGCCACCTGCTGCAGCCCATACAGGGCGAGATCGCTGCGGCCACGAGCCACATTGCGGGCGATGGCCTCCAACATGTTCGGCAACAGCGTCGTAGACAAGATGGCCTTATCCGCCTCAAGCGGATTTTGCACTTCTACGGTGCGGCGGCGAGCATCATCCTTGTCGAGGCCCCACACATCAAACGTATTATTAGCCACGAACGGTGCAGGCAATACCTCGGCATAGCCGGCATAGGCAAGACCATGTCCGATAGCCCGACGACGCTTCTGCGCAGGGGTTAGCCCGCGGCCGCCGGCCGGGGTAGGCAGCACGGCAGGAATATCCTCCAAGCCCTCAAGGCGCAGAATCTCCTCGACGAGGTCAACATCCATTGCAGTATCGGTGCGCCAGGTTGCTGGTGTTACCTGCAGTTGCTCACCTTCATCCCCGACGGTGCAGCCGACTTCTTCAAGACGGGAAATAACGGTCTCACGGGAGTAGTCAACGCCGGCATATTCACTGGCTTTTGCGGTGCGCAGAGCAATGGGCTCGCGCTTGGCGACGTCCCCGATAAGCGTACGACCCTTTTCAATGGTGCCGCCTGCTAGCTGCTGGAGCAGCGCACATGCGGTGTCTAGGGCGACCTCTACGATCGCCGGATCTACGCCGCGCTCAAACCGGCGAGAGGATTCGGAAGACAACTTATGGCGGCGAGAGGTACGCGCGACGGTAATCGGATCCCAAATAGCAGATTCGAAGACAACGTCTGTGGTCTCCGCCGAGATTTCAGAGGTAGTCCCGCCCATCACGCCGGCCAAGGACTGGATGCCATTGTCATCACAGATGACCACGTCTTCTGCAGAAAGTTCTCGCTTTACATGATCCAGAGTCTCAAACTTCTCCCCCTCCGCTGCGTTACGGACAACAAGGTTCCCCTGAATCACGTTGGCGTCAAAGGCATGCATTGGTGCGCCCAAAAGCAACATCACATAATTAGTAATGTCCGTAGGCAGATTCACGCTGCGTTGGCCGCAGAGCATTAGCTCGCGTTCCAGCCAAAACGGGGTGCGTGCCTGCGGGTCAATGCCGCTGACCTTGCGGAGGCCAAAGCGCTGTGCCTTGGTTTCGGGGGCCACAGTGACGTCGATAAGCGAGCCCTGCGCCTCCGGCACAGCGGAGGTATCTATGCCAGCCACGGAAGGATCCTGAGCAATATCGGCAAACTCCAGATCAAAAGCGGAGGCAATCTCGCGGCTCAAACCGCGTGCGGAAAGTGCATAACCACGATCTGGGGTGATGTTGACGTCAAAGTCGGTATCGTGCAAGCCGATAATCGAGCGCGCATCCTCACCCACTTTATCGGCGACTTCATCGCCTAAGACGATGATGCCGTTGGCTTGCGCGCCCAAGCCGAGTTCAGCGCCGGAGCACATCATGCCATTAGAAATGTGATCGTAGGTCTCGCGTGCCGCGATCTTGAAGCCACCAGGAAGCTCCGAGCCGGGAAGCGCAACTACAACATAGTCATTCAGGCGAAAATTGCGAGCGCCACAAATGATGCCTTGCAGTTCGCCTGTGCCATTAGCCTGGCCTACATTCACCTGGCAGTAGCGAATGGGCTTTTTAAACTGAGTGAGCTCTTCAATCTCTACGACCTGGCCAATAACCAGCGGCCCCGTGCTCTCTGGAACAGCGGCGTATCCCTCGGTCTCAAAACCTACGCGCACGAATCCAGAATCCATATCGGCAGCGGAAACGCTCCAACCGGGGTTCTTAGCACCGAGGATGCGGGTAACCCAGTCTTGGGAAATAAGCATTAGTGTGTCTATCCTTTCTGGGTTTAGGCCTGTACGCCGAACGGTAGAGTAAAGCGAACATCGCCTTCGACCATATCGCGCATATCGGTCAATCCATTGCGGAACTGCAGTGTGCGTTCAAGGCCCATGCCAAAGGCAAAGCCCGTGTATTCCTCTGGATCTACGCCTACGGCGCGAAGAACATTGGGGTTGACCATGCCGCAGCCGCCCCACTCGATCCAGCCAGCGCCGCCCTTTTTATTGGGGAACCACACATCGACCTCGGCCGAGGGCTCAGTAAATGGGAAGTAGTTCACGCGCATACGCGTAGTAGTTTCCGGCCCAAAGAGTACTTTGGCCAAGTGCTCTAGTGTGCCGCGCAGGTGAGCCATGGTCAGGCCTTTATCAACGGCCAATCCTTCTACCTGGTGAAAAACCGGGGTATGGGTGGCATCCAGCTCATCTGTGCGGAATACGCGCCCCGGGCAGGCAATATAAAGCGGCACGTCGCGCTCCAACATGGTGCGCACCTGTACCGGGGAGGTATGGGTACGCAGCACCTGCCTAGAACCCTCGCCCGAGACGTGGAACGTATCCTGCAAGGTACGTGCTGGGTGGTCCGGCTTGAAGTTCAGAGCATCGAAGTTAAAGTACTCTGCCTCGATTTCTGGGCCGTCCGCAATTTCCCATCCCATGCCGACGAAAATATCAGCGATGCGCTCAGACAACGCGGTAATCGGGTGAAGGGCACCGGTCTGGGTGCGGGTGGTAGGAATCGTGACATCTACGGTCTCGGCTCGCAACTGCTCCTCGCGAGCTTGTTGTTCCAAGACATCCTTGACCTGAGCAAAGCGCTTTTCCATTTTGCCGCGGGCCATGTTGACGGCCTTGCCGGCGCTTTTGCGCTGGTCCTTGGGCAGCTGCCCCAGCGATTGGCGAGCCTGCGGAATATAGCCGCCGTCTCCTAGGTGCTCACGGCGGGCAGCAGCCAACTCATCTAGTGTTTCGGCTGCGTCGAAGGCTGCGATAGCCTTATCGGCCGCGGCCCCAAGAGCCTCTTCGGTCAATTCGATCTGCGGTGTATCGGACACGTATTTCGTACCTTCTTCTCGCGCGAAAACTAACGCGTGCAATCTTACTCTGTTGCGGCTAGCGCGACCGCGCCAGGGACCCCCTTTTCATTCGGGTCACACTAGTTATCCGCTTGCGCCTTAGCCGACTCATAAAGACAAATGCTTGCGGCAGTTGCGAGGTTAAGAGATTCTGCGCGTCCACGCAGTGGAATCCGCACCCGCATGTCTGCTTCCTCCAGCAGCTCGCCGAGCCCGTGTGCCTCATTGCCAAATAGCCACGCTGTTGGCTGGGACAGGTCTGCCTCCGCTAGGTCCACTTCACCGTCGGCAGCAGTTGCCACAATCTGCATGCCCGACTTACGCAGCTGACCCAGCACGTCTTTAATATTGGGGTCCCGCGCTACAGGTACGTGAAACAGCGAGCCGGCCGAAGCGCGCGCTACCTTGCAGCTAAGGGGATCAACGGTTTCACCTGCGAAGATGACACCATCGGCGCCCATTGCATCCGAGGTTCTAATCAAGGTGCCGGCATTGCCCGGCTCAGAAGTCAGCACGGGAACGGAAACGAGGCTTGGTTTGCCGTTCAGGATTTTGCCCGCGGACCAGAGCACCGGCTTGCAAAGCGCAAAGAGTCCCGTAGTCGTGGCTGTATCGGAAAGGTGCTTAGCCGCCTTATCGGTGATGGGATGGACGTACACTCCCATGTAGCCGCACGCAGTGATGATGTCACCAAAACGCTCTGCCGCCTTCTCAGTAACAAAAACGTCGACTGCAGCACCGGTAGATACCGCCGCGTCTACCGCATTTTCTCCCTCAATGAGGAATTGCTTCGCCTTCTTCCGGTTAGCCGCACGGTGCAGCTTAGCTGCGTTAACAATGCGCGGGGTGCGTTCAGTAAAGGCAGAGTCAAAATCCAAATTCATGGCTACTACCCTACCTGCCAATTCTCTCTTCTCAGACTCACCCATGAGTCCCTTATAAGAACGAAAAATCCTGCTGCCGCACGGCAACAGGATCGCATAGGCGAGTTCTACTTAGCGAGCGGGACGCCGCGGGCGTCCTTGTCGTAATCACCGGCACCGGCGATGATCATGATGAACTCAATAAACACCCAAAGACCGAGGATGGTCCAGAAGGCGAATCCGAGCAAGAACCAGAAGGTAGCCCAGCCCAAGATATTGAGCACCAACTGTGACACGCCGAAAGTCGTACGGCCAGTGTAGAAGTTGTGTGCGCCGAAAGAGCCTAGGAAAAAGCACAATAGCAAGGTGGCGATCCACGACTTCTGCTGGCCCGGAGCCACATACTGTTGCTGCACCGGGTAAGCACCCATATTGGGTTGCGGTGCATAGCCTTGGCCATACTGCGGCTGGTAGTTAGCTTGCTGGTTATAAGGGTTGTACTGCTGACCCTGGTTATTGTAATCGGACGGGCCAGAGTACTCGCCATTATCAGGTTGGTAGTCTCCGTTTGGATTCGTCATAGGAAATGTTCTCCTGGGTCTCGGCTTTCACGGGGTCTGGGATAAATCTAGCATGTGAGGCCGAGCACCCTAGTTAAACAAAGGTAACGAAAACCAAAATGCCCGCATACCCCGGTTAACAAGGCCGGAGAATGCGGGCACGAAAGCTCTAATGATTAGGCAGCCTTAGGAGCGTTTACGTCCTCAGGCAGAGCAGCCTTGGCAGCCTCGCACAGTGCGGAGAATGCCTCGAAGTCATTAACAGCAAGCTCAGCGAGGATCTTGCGGTCAACCTCGATCTCAGCCAGGCGCAGGCCGTGGATAAGGCGGTTGTAGGTGATGTCGTTCATGCGGGCAGCAGCGTTGATGCGCTGGATCCACAGCTTACGGAACTCAGACTTACGGGCGCGGCGATCGCGGTAAGCGTAAGTCATGGAGTGCAGCCACTGCTCCTTCGCCTTACGGTACAGGCGGGAACGCTGGCCGCGGTAGCCCTTAGCGGACTTCAGAATCGCGCGACGCTTCTTCTTGGCGTTAACTGAGCGCTTTACTCGTGCCACAGTGATACTTCCTTAATTCAGATTGTGATGGCGGATGTGGGTTGATTCGGCGCTACTAAGCGCGGCCGAGCAGACGCTTTACGCGCTTGGTGTCAGGCTTTGCGACTGCCTCGGTGCCCTTCAGGCGGCGGGTACGCTTGGACGGCTTGCCTTCCAGCAGGTGGCGGCGGCCAGCCTGCTCACGGCGCAGCTTGCCGGAACCGGTCACCTTGATACGCTTGGCGGTGCCCTTGTGGGTCTTCTGCTTCATGAGTATTAAGTCCTTAAATCCTACGTGGAATCTGGTCTACTTCTTGCCCTTGCGAACCGGACCCAAGACCATGGTCATATTGCGACCATCCTGCTTGGGGCGCGACTCAACGACGCCAACTTCAGCAACGTCATCAGCCAAACGCTCCAAGAGGCGGAAACCGAGCTCCGGGCGCGATTGCTCACGACCGCGGAACATGATGGTCACCTTGACCTTGGATCCCTTCTCGAGGAAGCGGACTACGTTACCCTTTTTGGTCTCATAATCGTGATCATCGATCTTTGGACGGAACTTCTGTTCCTTCACCACGGTTTGCTGCTGGTTCTTACGGGCCTCGCGAGCCTTCTGAGCCTGCTCGTACTTGAACTTGCCGTAGTCCATGATCTTGGCCACTGGGGGCTTTGCCTTCGGAGCTACCTCGACTAGGTCAAGGTCAGCCTCGTATGCAAGCTTGCGAGCATCATCGGTACGGACGATGCCCACCTGTTCACCACCGGGGCCTACCAAACGGACCTCGGGTACTCGGATACGCTCATTGATGCGAGCTTCAGCGCTGATTGTGGTTCTCCTCGATTAGGGGGTGTATGAGTAAGTAGTTCACCTACCGGGACCACAAACGAAGCAAACCCGGTCTGCCATAGACAGCCGGGAGTTCTCACAGTGCCAAGCATGAATGCTTGGTTACCTTTACCTTTATCCTACGAAGCGTGTTCGCGGCATCGGGTGGGAGAAACTCCGCTTGTGACCCACGAACCTCGACAAGGCGTCATGGGCGGTAGTGCCTTTGACAATAGCAGCTCCTCCCCCTCCTACCAAATTGCTACGTTCCTAGCGGGTTTTACAATGGGCGACTGCTTTAATGGCCCCTGCATCTACCCCAGTATCCACGATATCTACCAGCTGATGGGCGAGGTACTTAACCGCTGGTTCGGCATCGGCGTAGTCCTCCCCGTCCATCACGACAGATAGCGCTACTCCCACGCGCTTTCCATCCACCTCATGAACTCCAAACTGACGGTAGGTGTACTCGTTTTCTTCCTCATCCAGTCCCCAACCACTTTTCGCACGGGTTCGCGGCTGCGCAGACAGACCTACCCTTTGCCAGGACACAATGTCTTTGAGCACCTTGTGGACGTAGTCCGCTTCTGGAATGCACGGCAGTTCAGCGCCAAATACTGCTTGGTCCTTTAACGACCACGTGGAATATCCAAAAGCGGAGTCGTGAATTTTTGCGTGTGATCCGTAGTCGTCGAGTAAAGCTTTGACCGCATTTTCTGCCGAGCCCTCGCGCCATTGCACCTGCGACCACAAGGCAAAAGCGGCATCATTATCAGA
This sequence comes from Corynebacterium sp. LaCa_205, assembly GCF_057458085.1. Classification (NCBI taxonomy): domain Bacteria; kingdom Bacillati; phylum Actinomycetota; class Actinomycetes; order Mycobacteriales; family Corynebacteriaceae; genus Corynebacterium; species Corynebacterium sp. LaCa_205. Next base: position 1,127,337 of record NZ_CP190931.1, on the reverse strand, counting down.
TTCCTTGATAGCCAAGTCCACCAAGCTTTTATCCGCACCGTCTTTGAGCGCCGCAATGGCGATGGGCACCTTGATGGTGGACCACACTGGCCCCTCACCTTTATCGCCCGCCACAAAAGTGTCTTCACCTGCGGAAATGGCGACCCCTACCTTTGCATGATACTTCTTTGCGGTTTTGTCCACCGCACGGTCAAGCTGAGCACGCACCTCAGCTGGATCCGGCACCGCAGAGGTAGTCGTTGACACTGGGGCATCTTCTATCTTGGGGTCGCTAGAGCAGGCACTCATGGTACACAGACCGAGAGCTGCGAGCAGGCTAACTACAAGGCGGATATTTTTCACGCTTTGCCCTACTTCAACATGCCCTTTAGGTAGCCACCGGTATAGGAGCCATCTACTTGCGCAACGTCTTCAGGGGTTCCCTGCGCCACAACGGTACCGCCGCCCGCACCGCCTTCCGGGCCCATATCAACAATCCAGTCCGCTGCCTTGATGACATCAAGGTTATGTTCAATAACAAGCACCGAATTACCCTTGTCCACCAAGCCTTGGATAACCAGCATCAGCTTGCGAATATCCTCAAAGTGCAGTCCAGTAGTCGGCTCATCCAGAATGTAAATCGTCCTACCGTTGGTACGCTTTTGCAGCTCGGAAGCTAGCTTGACGCGCTGCGCCTCGCCGCCGGAAAGCGTAGTAGCAGCTTGGCCGAGGCGTACATAACCCAAGCCGACGTCGACAAGCGTGGCAAGGTAGCGGTGAATGGAGTTGATGGGTTCAAAGAAGTCCGCTGCCTCAGAGATTGGCATGTCTAGAACCTCGGCAATGTTTTTACCCTTGTAGTGCACCTCCAAGGTTTCGCGGTTATAGCGTGCTCCTTCACACACCTCACACGGCACATAAACATCTGGAAGGAAATTCATCTCGATCTTGATGGTGCCATCGCCCTGGCACGCCTCACAGCGCCCGCCCTTGACATTAAAGGAGAAGCGTCCAGCCTTGTAGCCGCGGACTTTTGCTTCCTGGGTTTCGGCAAAAAGGTTACGGATTTTGTCAAAGACACCCGTGTAGGTCGCCGGGTTAGAACGCGGGGTACGGCCAATCGGACTTTGGTCAACTTGCACCAGCTTATCTAGGTGCTCCACACCTTCGACGCGCTTGGCACGGCCGGGAACCTGGCGGGCGCGGTTAAGTTTATTGGCCAAAGTCTTAGCCAAAATCTCATTGACCACGGTGGATTTACCCGAGCCAGACACACCAGTAATACATACCAGCACTCCCAGCGGGATTTCCACGTTGATGCCCTTGAGATTATTCTCCCGAGCACCAACCACCTTTAGGGTGCGGTCCTTATCAATCTCTCGGCGCTGGTCCGGTACGGCGAGCACCTTCTTGCCGGAAAGGTATTGTCCGGTGAGGGACTCTTCTACCTGTTCGATTCCGGATGGTTCGCCTTGGTAGACCACTTCGCCGCCATATTCGCCCGCACGCGGGCCTACATCGACGAGCCAATCTGATTCACGGATGGTGTCCTCATCATGTTCGACCACAATGAGGGTGTTTCCGATATCGCGCAGCCGCTGCAGGGTTTTGATGAGTCGCTGGTTATCACGCTGGTGCAGACCAATGGATGGCTCATCGAGCACGTACAGAACCCCTGCCAAGCCGGAGCCAATCTGAGTAGCCAGACGGATACGTTGCGCCTCACCGCCGGAAAGCGTAGACGCGCCGCGATCGAGCGTGAGGTAATTCAAACCGACGTCCAGGAGGAAACGCAGGCGGGCTTGAGTCTCCTTAAGCACTGCCCCGGCAATGATTTCCTCACGGTGCCCCAGCACCAGGGAGTCTAGGAACTCAGAGGCGTCTTCAATAGAGAGCGCACAAAGCCCGGCAATGGACTGCTCACCGTGAGTCGTAGAGGCCAAGCGGACGGCCAAGATCTCCGGCTTCAGCCGGGTGCCCTTACAGGTGCTACACGGCACGCGGCGGGTATATTGCAGCAGGCGATCCTTTTGGGATTGAGAATCGGTAGTTTCCAGCTTGCGGTGAATAAACCCGGTAGCGCCTTCAAATGGGGCGGTCCAATTACGCTGGCGCCCGTAACGGTTCTTATATCGAACCTGGACTTCCTCATCGGTGCCATAGATCAGCGCGTGGCGCTGTTCCTCGGTTAATTCACTCACCGGAGTTTTGGGGTCAAACCCCATAGCCTTGCCTAAACCCTCTACTAGCTTGACAAAGTAGCGGGAATTGGGGCTGGAGTGCCACGGTTGAATGGCATCTACAGCTGGAGCATCTGGATCCGGAATGAGCAGATCAACATCAACTTCCAATTTGGTACCCAGGCCATCACACACCGGGCAGGAGCCAAACGGAGCATTGAAGGAAAAGGCACGGGGCTCGTATTCTTCAATGGTCAATGTGTGGCCATTCGGACAGGCCGCCTTCTCCGAATAGGTATGGGTGAGTTCTTCCCTATCCACGAACTCAATGGTGACTAGACCATCTGCCAAGCGCAGCGCTGTTTCCACCGAATCCGTTAAGCGTTGCTTTTGTGAGGCCTTTACCTGCAGGCGATCAACCACTACCTCAATATTGTGCTTGATCTGCTTCTTCAACTTGGGCGGATCGCTTAGCTGATAGGTCTCCCCGTCCACTCGGACGCGGGAATAGCCCTGAGCGGACAAATCCTGGAAGAGATCAACAAACTCGCCTTTGCGCTTGCGCACCACCGGTGCGAGCACCTGAAACTTCAGTTTCTCTTCCAGCGCCAGCACGGCATCGACGATTTGCTGTGGCGTTTGGCGCTCGATTACGGCATCACACTTTGGGCAGTGTGGCGTTCCGGCACGGGAGAAGAGCAAACGCAGGTAATCATAGATCTCCGTAATCGTGCCCACCGTAGAACGCGGATTATGGTTGGTGGACTTTTGATCGATAGACACTGCGGGTGACAGACCGTCAATAAACTCCACATTAGGCTTGTCCATCTGCCCCAAAAACATGCGGGCATAAGAACTCAAGGATTCTACGTAGCGGCGCTGGCCTTCTGCGAAGATGGTGTCAAAAGCCAGCGAAGATTTACCAGATCCGGAAAGACCAGTAAAAACAACCATTTTATCGCGAGGGATATCGATATCCACGCCCTTGAGGTTGTGCTCGCGGGCACCGCGCACCACCAAACGATCAGCCACTGTGCTCAGACCTCCAGTACTAGGGATTGCAATCTTCCCTCGAATGTACCCGTAGGCTGGGACACATGACTAACGAGCTTCAGTTACATCAGATTTCTGTGTCCGAGATGGACAATAACTGCTACCTTTTGCAGGCGGGCGAAGAAGGCTTGCTTGTCGACGCCGCCGATGACGCCCCCGCACTCCTCGACATGGCCCAGAAGGCCGGCGTTAAAATCACCGCGGTACTAACCACCCACCGCCACTGGGACCACGTACGTGCACTCAAAGAGGTTCTCTCTGAGACCGGCGCTACCCACTACGCGTCCTTCCTTGATTCTCCGGCTATCCCAGCCGAGGTAGACGTTGAGCTCCGCGAAGGCGACTCCATCAAGTTCGCGGGCCTCGACCTCCCCATCATCATCTTGCGCGGCCACACCCCAGGCGGCGCCGCACTAGTTACAAACATCGATGGCGTAATTAATCTTTTCGTGGGCGATTCACTCTTCCCGGGCGGCTTGGGCAAGACCACCTCTGAAGGTGACTTCGTACGCCTGTATAAGGACGTCACCGCGCGCATCTTTGATGAGTTCCCAGACAATACGATCGTGCGCCCCGGTCACGGCAAGTCCACTACCTTGGGCGAGGAGCGCCCCAAGCTGGAAGACTGGTGGGAGCGCCGCTGGTGATCCAGTGGCCAATTTCCGCGTACAATGGTCTAGCACACGATAGGTCTAAAACAACGAGCTAAGGAGCTTTAAGGACTATGATTCGCAAGCTTGCCCGCCCCATGCTGGCATCTGTATTTGTATGGGAAGGCGTAGACAACCTGCGCAACGCGTCCGAGCATGTAAAGGAAACCGAAGGTTTCCTCAAGACCGTGCGCAAGGCCGTTCCTTCTGAGTACCAGGGCTATATTCCCAATGACCCGGAACTGGTTACCCGCGCTATTGGCGGCGCTAAGGTAGGCGCCGGCTCCACCTTGGCTCTGGGCAAGGCACCGCGCACCTCCGCTGCGGTTCTGGCCGCCGCAACTCTGCCCAACTTGATTGCTAAGAACAACTTCTGGGCTGCAGATAACAAGGAAGACAAGGAAACTCGCCGCAACGGCTTCCTTACCAATACCGCTTTGCTCGGCGCCTTGTTTATCGCTACCCAGGACACCGAGGGCAAGCCTTCCCTTCGTTGGCGCGCACAAAAGGCTGGTCAGCGCACGAACAAGAAGATTCAGCAGGCGCTGCCTACCAAGTCTGAGTCCGAGCAGAAGCGCGAAGAGCTCTCCGCCCGTGCCAACGAGTTTTCCACCAAGGCCGGCGACTGGATCAACGAAACCTCTGCAAAGGCACAGGCATATGTAGATGACAACAAGGATGACTGGCAGTCCACCGGCCGCGGGTTGCTCGATACCGCAAAGTCTTACGTTGACGATGCCAAGACTTATGTTGAAGACAATAAGGACGATTGGCAAGAGTCTGGCCGCGATTTGCTGGGCAACGCAAAGTCCTTCATTGAGGACTCTGTCGATAACGCCAAGACCTATGTTGAAGACAACAAGGGTGACTGGCTTGAGTCCGCACAAGCCAATCGCGACACCGCCCGTACCGGTGCTGTAAAGGCCGCTACCAAGGCTCAGGCACGTGCAGATAAGGCCGTCGCCAAGCTGGATGGTGCGAAGTCCAAGCGCGCAAGCAAGAAGGCTTCCAAGCATGCTGAGAAGCTGCAAAAAGAGGCAAATAAGAAGATTGAGGCAGCAATCAAGAAGCTGGAAAAGCGCTCTAAGTAGCCACAACTTCTGCGGCCGAATAACTCGGCAGTGACACACGGCCCAGCCTTATGCTGGGCCGTTGTTCTTTGTCACGGCAGGGTCTAAACTCATCTCTCCCCTTGCCGGACAGCGTGCCCGGCCCATCCCCATCAACGTCCAATTACCAAGGAGTCACGTGAACTCAGCATCCAATAGGCACGCGGCGGCTGCAGGTTCCTCGGAGCGCCCAGCCATCGCTACTGAGCAAGATTATGTGGACGGACTTTTTTCGCGCCTCGACGATGAGGTGGCGGCAGCCAATAGAAGGCTTAATGAGGTGCAGGCGGATGTAGATCCTTCCACGCCGGACGCGGACGCCTTGGTGCGCCGTGAAACCGAATACCACGGGCTGCAGGCAAAGCTTGATCGTCTCAATGTGGCCCAAATGGGCTTGGTCTTTGGCCGCATTGATATCGACGCCCCCGGCGATAATCCCACCCCCGAAGGCCTAGACCGCCGCTACATCGGCCGCATGGGACTAGATGCACGCGAAGATGACTATCGCACACTGCTTTTAGATTGGCGTGCCCCAATGGCGCGGCCTTTCTATCTCGCTACCACAGCCCAACCGGAAGGCGTCCACACCCGTCGCCAGATTCGCACCAAGGGACGCACCGTCACCGGAATACACGATGAGGTTCTTTCCGGCCCCGGTGTGCGAGAAGAAGAAGCAGGAGTCGCGAGCGAATCGGCGCTCTACCACGCCATGCAACGGGCACGTACCGGCCACATGACGTCAATCGTGGAGACCATCCAGCGAGAGCAAGACGAGATTATCCGCGATAACACCCGCGGCGTCATGGTAGTAGAAGGCGGCCCAGGTACGGGTAAGACCGCTGTTGCTCTGCACCGTGTGGCTTACCTGCTCTATACCCACCGCGAACTACTTTCTGCCACGGGTGTCCTCATCGTGGGCCCTAATAGCAGCTTTTTGGACTATATTTCACGGGTGCTGCCAGAACTGGGCGAGACTGGCGTGGTGCTATCAACCATCGGCGGGCTCTTCCCCGGAATCGAACCAGAACACGAGGAAGACCTCGTCGCTCGCGAAATCAAAGGTAGTGCCGCCATGGTGGAGATTCTCTCCACCGCGGTCAAGGACTATCAGCTTCTTCCTGCCGCCCCATGCGAGCTGGCAATTGATGGCCTCAGCTTAAGCGTTACGCCCGGCATGGTGAAAAGAGCCCGCACTCGGGCCCGGCGCTCGCGAAAGCCACACAATGAGGCTCGCGGTGCCTTTATTGAGCACCTCGTAGAAGACCTTGCATTGCAGATGGCTGAAAAGGTCGGGGCGGATCCGCTCGGCGGGAAGAACCTCCTTTCGCGCGCCGATATCGATCAATTCCACGATGACCTTGCAGAAGATACGGCCGTTACTGCATTGATCGATGAGTTCTGGCCCGAGCTCCACCCCACCGACGTGCTTGCTGGCCTATTCTCCTCACCTGAGCGCATTGCCTCTGCTGCCCGCGGGTACGACGATGAAACTCAAGAGGCGCTCTACCGAGAACAAGGGCGAGCATGGACAGATTCGGATGCCGCCCTCCTAGATGAGCTAGCCGTCCTCATCGGCCTGCCCAACCCTGAGGAAAAGAAGGCAGCCGATGATGCTGCGTGGCGCGAACAAGTGGCAGAAGCAGAAGACGCCCTAGATATCTTGTCTTCTTCCGAGTCCACAGATAATGACGATGACATGTTTGAAGCGGAAATTCTTTCTGCCCATGATGTCATCGACGCCGAGACCTTGGCACACCGTCAGGAGGTACGCGATAAGCGCACCACTGCCCAACGCGCCCGCGAAGACCATACGTGGGCGTATGGTCATATCATCGTGGACGAAGCCCAGGAATTAACTCCCATGGAGTGGCGGATGCTCTTTCGTCGTTGCCCTTCACGGTGGATGACCTTGGTGGGCGATACTTCCCAGACCGGCTCACCGGCGGGTGTTGATGATTGGGGCGAGGCTCTGGAGCCGTTCGTGGCGCAGCGCTTCCGCCACCATTTTCTCACCGTCAACTATCGCACCCCGCAGCCCATCACTGAGCTGGCTAATGGACTATTAGAGATGATTAACCCTGATGCCATCCCGGCTACAGCCATCCGTGATGGCGTGCAGGTGCGCCGACTTGCACAGGGCAGCTACACCCCTGGTGTACACAGGGAGGCAGACGGCAGGCTCACAGCAGTTATTGACGCCGCCACGGCAGAACGCTTTAAAGGCTTAGAGTTTGACCATGTGGTGGTACTCGATCCGCAGAGGATCGTCGATGCCTCCCCGCAGGGTTTGCAGAATCTCTATGTCTGCATCACTCGTGCTACCCAGTCGCTTACCCTCGTCGGTGACTGCGGCGAAGTTCTTTAGGCTCCCGTAAGCTTTAGGCCATGGCCTTATCTGACATTGCGCGCAAAACTGAAAGCTCGCTGAACACCTTTACTTTGAAGCGTTCTCTACGGCGGGGATGGAAGCCCCAGATTGTGGGCTATACCGGGTATGGCACCACCGAGCAAGTAAGGGTTGTTGGCCGCGTACTCATGCACGATCCTGATGAAGGCAAAAAGGATTCCTGGGGTGAACGCGGCTACCAGCAGTTTCTTACTATTCAGGTGGGAAACCACGACATTTCAGTGACTATTGGTGAAAAGACCGTCGCGGGCACAACCAATAGCAACGGGTACGTTGACATCCTCGTTCACGAACATGGGTTAGAACCTGGTTGGCATACGGCAACGATCGAGGCCGCCAACGCGCAAGCCGTGGAAGTCCAGGTGCTCATCGTGGATCCGAGCGCCAAGATTGGCATCATCAGCGATATTGATGACACGGTTTTAGTTACGTGGCTGCCACGTGCGTTGACAGCGGCGTGGAACTCTTGGGCTAAGCGCCCCAGCAAGCGACAGGCCGTTGCTGGAATGGCCGAGTTCTATGCTCAGCTGCAACAGCGATTCCCAAAGGCCCCAGTGTTCTATCTTTCTACGGGAGCATGGAATACTTTTGGCTCGCTGAAAAAATTCCTGTCCCATCATAATTTCCCCGCAGGCCCCATGCTGCTCACGGACTGGGGTCCGACCGAGACGGGCCTTTTCCGCAGCGGACAAGAACATAAGCGGGTTCAGCTACGCAATCTACTCATTGCTTACCCGGACATGCAATGGATCCTGATCGGCGATGACGGACAGCACGATCCATTGACTTACGGCGATGTGGCTAACGAGCACCCGGACCGGATTCACTCCGTGATCATCCGCAATCTAAGCCCGCAGGAGCAGCTGCTCTCGCATGGCTCCCTGAGCCCCCTGGCAGATGCCAATGAAGAGGGCCATTTCACAATCCCACTGATTCAGGGCGCAAACGGCAGTGCCCTTGCCGCAGCCTTCAACGCCGCGCACCCCACGGAGTAAGCAGCGCTTAACGACGAAACCCGCCTTGGCCTCTTTAACAAGACCAAGGCGGGTTCAATCACCACATTTAGCTGACAGTGTGAACGATCATCACGTCGCAGTCCGACTGGCGAGCAACGTCTGCAGGTACGGAGCCCAGCAGGCGGCCGGTCAGGGAGTTGATGCCGCGGTTACCCACGATGAGCAGGTCAGCATCGTTGTCATTGACGATGGACATCAGGGCCTGCACCGGAGTACCAGGGCGAACAGCGGTTTCGACCTTAGAAGCACCGAACTTCTCGGCGTGAGCCTTGGCGTCCTTCAGGTTAGCCTCGGCCTTCTCATCGCCCAAAATGGTAACGGAATCCTGGCGCAGGGTCTTGGAAGCCTGCTCCTGGTTCTCGTAGTAAGCACAACCGATGATCAGATTGGAATCGAATGCGGCGGCAATCTTTGCTGCTCGCTCTACAGCGAGGAGGGAAGACTTAGAACCGTCAGTACCGACAACGATCGAGTTGTAGTCGCTCATGATGACCTTTCTTTGTGGGAATGTACCCGGTGTGTTTATTTAGCCTACAGGGGCATTACTGCCAGTGTAACAACGAGAAACGATTAACGTTCCTCGGTGGTATTAACTACGACGACGTCTACCGTTGACTTGTGGGTTAGTTCCGTTGGCACAGAACCGAAGACTCGACCACGGACGGAATTCACGCCGCGGTTGCCCACAACGAACAGGTCCACATCATAGTCCTGGCCTACTTCTAACAAGGCTTTTACTGGGTCTCCAGATTTTCCTACGATTTCAATGTGCTCCGCACCTTCCGATTCGGCGATACGGGTGGCATTGGTCAAATAGGTCCCAGCCATGTCCTCACTTACAACGGGCAGACCGGCTTCGTCGCCCCTCGGAGCGCCAAGCATGGATCCAGCGTGGTTATAAAAGGCTGAGATAATAATCAGCTTGGCGTCGTACGCCCGTGCCATGGACGCCGCTGCGCGAACCGCGCGCAGGGAGGTTTCAGAGCCATCGGTGCCGACGGCAATGTTTTTATAGGTAAGCATCATTCTCCTTGCAGTTGAACCATTTCACAGTGACAACTAAACGGCGCTTCTGGCACCTATTCAGTATAACTAGCGCAGCCGTTTAGAGAAGCACCCGCAGAATCAATCAGCACACTTTTAGGGGGAGAAAACTAAATCCCCGCTTCTTTCAAGCCGCGCAACTCCTTCTTCAAATCGGCAATCTCATCGCGTAGGCGGCCGGCCAGCTCGAATTTGAGCTCACGCGCGGCTGCACCCATTTGGGCCGAGAGGTCGTCGATAAGCGCCTGCACCTCATCGGTAGCCATACTAGAAATATCCCGCTTTTCCACCATGGCGGAAGGATCGGAATTAGCCTCCTCGTCTCCGCCGTCTTCATAGACCTGGTCAAGGATATCCGCGATCTTTTTACGCAACGGCTGCGGATCAATGCCATGTTCCCGGTTATAGGCAATCTGCTTCTCACGGCGCCGTTCCGTCTCCTCAATTGCCTCTTGCATAGAGTCGGTGATTTTATCGGCATACATGATGACCTCGCCAGACACGTTACGGGCAGCACGGCCAATGGTCTGAATGAGCGAAGTTGTAGAGCGCAGGAAGCCTTCTTTGTCCGCATCCAAAATGGCAACGAGCGAGACCTCAGGAAGGTCAAGGCCCTCGCGCAGAAGGTTAATGCCCACGAGAACATCGAATTCTCCCAAGCGCAATTGCCGCAGTAATTCGACGCGCTGCAAGGTATCGATATCCGAGTGCAGGTAGCGCACCTTTATCCCCTGCTCCAACAGATAGTCAGTAAGGTCCTCTGCCATACGCTTAGTCAGCGTGGTCACCAACACACGCTCTCGCTTCGATATGCGAGTGCGCACCTCATCAATGAGGTCATCAATCTGCCCTTTGGTGGGCTTGACAGTAACCTTCGGATCCACCAGACCAGTCGGGCGAATTACCTGCTCTACGTATTCGCCATCCGAGGACGTAAGCTCGAAATCGCCTGGGGTGGCGGACATGTATACGGTTTGTCCGACCCGCTGTTCAAACTCATCAAAGGTCAACGGGCGGTTATCCACTGCGGACGGCAAACGGAAACCGAATTCGACCAAGTTGCGCTTGCGCGACATATCGCCCTCGAACATGCCGCCAATCTGTGGAACTGTAACGTGTGACTCATCGATGATGGTGAGAAAATCCTCTGGGAAGTAATCGAGTAGCGTAGCCGGCGCTGAGCCAGCCGGACGACCATCGACGTGACGGGAGTAGTTCTCGATACCGGAGCAGAAACCTACCTGCTCGATCATCTCCAGATCGTATTCGGTGCGCATGCGCAGACGTTGCGCTTCAAGCAGCTTGCCGCGGTTTTCTAGATCCTCCAAGCGCTCAGCCAATTCCTCTTTAATCGCTGCCACGGCCTTTTCCATGCGTTCGGGCCCGGCCACGTAGTGCGTGGCCGGGAAGATGCGAACCTCATCTACTTCCTCTATGACATCGCCAGTCACGGGGTGAATGTAATACAGGGAATCGATATCGTCGCCGAAGAATTCAATGCGCACCGCACGTTCCTCGTAGGCCGGAATGATATCTACCGTATCGCCCTTGGCGCGGAAGGTGCCGCGGGTAAACCCCACGTCATTGCGTTCATATTGGATATCCACCAGCAGTCGCAGGAACCGATCGCGGTCCAGCTCCTCATCAACAGAAATGATTACCGAGCGATCCAGGTAAGACTGTGGAGTGCCCAAGCCATAAATGCAGGACACGGAAGAGACTACGACCACGTCCCTGCGAGACAATAGTGCCGACGTAGCCGAGTGGCGCAGGCGCTCTACGTCCTCATTGATGGAGGAATCCTTTTCAATATAGGTATCGGTCTGCGCAATATATGCTTCTGGCTGGTAGTAGTCGTAATAAGAAACGAAGTACTCTACTGCGTTATGCGGCAAGAGCTGGCGCAGCTCGTTCGCTAGCTGCGCAGCCAGGGTTTTATTGGGCGCCATCACCAACGTGGGCCGCTGCTGCTTTTCGATGAGCCACGCGGCGGTGGCAGATTTACCGGTACCGGTAGCACCCATCAGCACAACATCGCGCTCATCACGGTTGAGTCTGTCATTGAGCTCTGCGATGGCGGAGGGCTGGTCACCAGCCGGTTCATATTCAGAAACGACCTGAAACTCGCCCGGGGTGCGCTCGACCTCGCTGACAACGCGGTGCTCGGAATTTGGAATAAGGGGATGTTCAGCAGCAAAAGCCATACCCACTACTCTACTGTTTAGGTGGCGCGCCTAGCTACGTTCAGGGCAAGGAGTTCTGCGCGGTGCGAAGCCATTCTTCCAACTCGCCAGTGGTCTCCCACAGCGCATAAACGGAAGACGTCTCGGGCCGCATCGCACTATTGATGCGGCGGCGCAGCCAAGCCTTTGACTGCGGCGTGTACAGGGGCGCGAGATCCTCGCGCTCGATGCCTTCCGGCAGTGCATCAGCCTTTAATTTCAACAAGGCGCCGAGTGCAATCATAGTTTCTGCGTCATCCGAGTCGATAGGCTCTGTGGAACATGATTGCTGAAAGCTTTTGAGATCGAAGGAACCATCCCGCAAGCTTGCGAGTAGTTCTCGCGCCGCGTGATTATCAAAAGGCCCAGTATCCCACGTTCCCACGGCGGGTAGCTTAAGCTGCCCAGGTTAACAAGACTTCGAAATGGCGTAAACTTTAGCTACCCAATGGTTAAACCTTCGGTGACTCCGCTTCAATGCGGTCCAGGACCTCAGTCGTTCGCACACGTAGCTGGTCAAGCGTGCCGTTATTATCAATGACGTGCGTGGCCGCGGCAAGCCGCACCTCATCCGGTACCTGTGCCGCAATGCGACGGCGCGCATCTTCCTCTTCTATCCCTCGAAAAGCCACCAGCCGACGAACGCGCTCTTCAGGATCCACATCGACCACAATGACGTAGTCCATGTCTTTGTCCAGGCCATTATCCACCAACAGCGGCATATCATAAACGGCGAAGTCACAGCCATCTCCACGCGCCGTCGCAAATTGCCGCTGTGTCTCCTCTTGGATGCATGGATGGGTAATAGAGTTCAGCAACTCAGTGTGCTCTTTGTCCGCAAAGGCCCGGCGTGCCAATTCCTTGCGGTTAAGGCTGCCATCCGACAGCAGGATTTCCTCTCCGAAAGCTGCGGCCAACTCGGATAAAGCAGGCTTCCCAGGCTTCACAACGTCGCGTGCAATGCCATCGGCGTCGACCACTCGCCACCCGCGTTCACGGCACAAGGATGCAACTGTTGACTTACCGCTGCCAATGCCACCTGTAAGGCCAATGAGTTTCATGGTCGCCACCCTACGCGAAAAGGAGCCCCACCATACGCGATGGTGGGGCTCTTCATTGCAATTCAGGAGAAAGCGTCCCTTTTACTCTGCGTCCTCCGCCTTTGGAGAAATGTGCAGCAACACATCGCTCGAGGAAACCTGGCCAGGCTCGCCGGTGACAGTTCCAAACTTGGTGGCGTTAGTAACTACCACAGGGGTAATCAGGTTATAGCCTTTGGAGCGGATAAATTCCGGGTCAAAGGAAATCAATTTATCGCCTGCGGAAACGCGTTGCTTCTTTTCCACATGGACTTCAAAACCTTCGCCTCCCAGCTCCACGGTGTCGAGACCTACGTGAATGAGTAGCTGTACGCCGTTGTCCAAGCTCAGTCCTACCGCATGGCCAGACTTTTGAACGGTGAGCACCTTGCCGTCGGCAGGCGCAAAGACCGCATTGCCCGCCGGCTGGACCGCCATACCCGGGCCCAGCTTTGCCGCGGCGAAAATGGGATCCGGAACTTCCGATAGAGCGACCGCCTCGCCCTCGAGGGGAGATTCCAGCGCAATAGCATCTTTCCCAGCCTGCTTAGTGGCCACGCCGGCAGCAGCAGCGCCTGCGGAGCTGGCGGGAACGGCGCCGCCCTCGATCGCGGAGTCTGTACCATTGCCCTTAAGGAACTTCATCTCTGCGCGAGCAGCTGCATCGTCAACAGTCTCGCCTTGTTCGCGCGCAATGCGCTCCAAGTCAGCTTGCTTTTCTTCTGCCGTGCGGTAGCCGAAGAACAAGGTGAGCAAGAAAGAAGTAAGGAATGCAGTCGTAATACCAAGGACATAGCCCAAATGCGGGGTCATGGCACTGGTGGTCAACGCCGAGGTAAAGACGAAGGCTTCTGCACGGACGTCGAAAAGACCGATGATTGCGCCACCCAAGGCACAACCTGGCAGCAACCGATAGTAGCTGCGGCGGAAGCGCAACAAGATGCCGTACAGGGAAGGTTCCGACACGCCACCTAGGATGCCCGCTGCAAACGCACCGATGGAAACCTGGCGCATAGCATTGTTCTTCTCCTTGAAGGAGATGACCATGACCGCGCCGACGACGCCGAAGCAGGCGAAGTTCCATGCGCCCATCGGTCCTTGAATGAAGTCGTAGCCGTAGGTGGCGATGTTCTGGATCATGATGACGTTCAGCGGCCAGTGCAAGCCCATGGGAACGAGGAACGGGTAAAGCAGCGGAACAACTATAGCCAAGATGAATGGAGAGAAATCATTGATTTGATAAAGGACCCAGGAAATGCCGTTGCCCACGCCAATGCCGAACGGGCCAAGGAGGAAGGCCGTTGCCGGAATCATAATTAGCAGGGAGAAAAATGGTACGAAAACCATTTGTACCGCACTTGGGATAATCTTCTTCAGTCCCTTTTCCACCCAGTACAGGCCGATTGCAGCCAGAATCGGGGGAAATACCTGGGAGCCATAGGAGTTAATAACCAACGGCAGGCCAAAGACATTAGCGGTATCTCCTGCTTCGCCCAGGGACAAAAACTCCGGGGTAAGAAGTGCCGCTGGGATAGCGGCGGAGACCCACATGTTCGCACCCAGCTTCTGAGCCGCGGTCGCACCCACCATTACCGGGAGGAAGTAAAAGACCGACTGGAACATGGCGTGAGCCAAACGGAAGCCTTCCGGCTGCTCATCCAGCGGCGCACGGAAGTCCTGAATACCAAAGGTGTCCGCCAAGATCAGCAGCATGATGATGAGCGAGGCGCCCAACAGTGCCCAGAGAACTGGGCGGAAGGTATCAGAAAGAAACTCGAAGCAGTAATCTACCCAGTCGTACTTGCCACGAACGCCGTCGTACTCCTTCTTGGAGGACGCCGTTTTCTCACCGGAAGCGTGTACACCGGGCTGCTTGATGATTTCGTTGTAGTAGTCAGCAACGCCGCCACCCATGACTACTTGGTAGCCGTGGGCGCCTTGTGGCACGGTGCCTAGCACCGCTGGGTCGCTGTCGAGCTTTCCTTTATCAACTTTCCCCGCATCAGCAAGTTGGAAACGCAAGCGCGTCGCACAGTGCGTCAGCGACGTAATATTGTCAGCGCCGCCGATACTTTCAACGATGTGGGCGGAAGTGTCCTTGGTAGATGCCACTTCTTACTCCTCAGTTCAAATACCACTTATAACCAGTGCAGCACTGGCTATAACGTCATAGTTGAGTATAAGAGGATTCCCACATGAACAAAAGCCCGTTTTGTGGGCTTGCCAGGAGATTTTTGCCTCCCCCTTCTTAACTGCGCTGGTCAGCCACTTAAAAACCTCAAATGGCTCAGCAAACGTTTGCAGGGCCTGTCTCAAAGATCACAAAAGCCGCGCCCACCCCGTCTATATGACGAAGTGAACGCGGCCTTGAAGCTTAGCTCTAAACTCAGCAGGGAACTAAGCGGAAGCTTTAGTTGCCAGCGAGTTTGTCGCGCAGTGCGGCGAGCTGCTCGTCGGAAGCCAGGGAGCCGCCAACCTCTGCCTGAGTCTCGGATGCCGGAGCTGCATCAGAGGAATCAGAGGAGTAGTTGGAGGACTCTGCAGACTCAGCAGCCTCAGCGGCTGCGGCGCGGTTGCGCTCGATCTGAGCAGTGTGCAGGTTGAAGCGACGCTCGGACTCTGCGTAACGTGCCTCCCAAGCCTGACGCTGCTCGTCGAAGCCTTCCTTCCACTCGTTGGTCTCAGGGTCGAAGCCCTCAGGGAAGACATAGTTGCCCTGCTCATCATAGGAGTCAGCCATGCCGTACTTGGACGGATCGAACTCTTCGGTGTAGTCCTCGTCTGCCTGCTTAACAGACAGGGAGATACGACGACGCTCGAGGTCGATGTCGATGACCTTGACCATGACTTCCTGGCCAACGGTGACAACCTGGTCCGGAACCTCAACGTGGCGCTGAGCCAGCTCGGAAATGTGAACCAGACCCTCAATGCCCTCCTCGACGCGAACAAAGGCGCCGAATGGAACGAGCTTGGTGACCTTGCCCGGAACGATCTGGCCCACAGCGTGGGTGCGGGCGAATACGCGCCACGGATCTTCCTGGGTAGCCTTCAGGGACAGGGAAACGCGCTCACGATCCAGATCAACGTCGAGAACCTCAACGGTTACCTCGTCACCAACGGTGACAACCTCAGATGGGTGATCGATGTGCTTCCAGGACAGCTCGGAAACGTGAACCAGGCCGTCGACTCCGCCGAGATCGACGAAGGCACCGAAGTTGACGATGGAAGAAACAACGCCCTTGCGGACCTGACCCTTCTGCAGCTGGTGCAGGAACTCGGAACGAACCTCGGACTGGGTCTGCTCCAGGTATGCACGGCGGGACAGGACAACGTTGTTGCGCTGCTTGTCCAGCTCGATGATCTTTGCTTCCAGCTCCTGGCCGATGTACGGCTCCAGGTCGCGGACGCGACGCATCTCAACCAGAGATGCAGGCAGGAAGCCACGCAGGCCGATGTCCAGAATGAGGCCGCCCTTGACAACCTCGATAACGGTACCGGTGACAGGCTCTTCCTTGGCCTGCAGCTCCTCGATGGCGCCCCAAGCGCGCTCGTACTGCGCACGCTTCTTGGACAGGATCAAGCGACCTTCCTTGTCCTCCTTGGTGAGAACAAGTGCGTCAACCTCATCGCCGACCTCGACAACCTCATCTGGGTTGACGTCGTGCTTGATGGACAGCTCGCGAGAAGGGATAACGCCTTCGGTCTTGTATCCAATGTCCAGCAGTACCTCGTCGTGGTCAACCTTGACGACGGTACCCTCGACAATGTCACCATCGTTGAAGTACTTGATGGTGGCATCTACAGCTGCGAGGAAGTCCTCTGCGGTTCCGATATCGTTGATCGCAACCTGCGGGGTGTTAGAAGATGGCATATTAAGAAATGCTCCGAATAAATGTAGGAAATCGAAATTGGACAACTGCGCGTCTCTCGAAAAAAGCTTGCTAAGCTGCCCAAAAGCAGCAAAAGAAAAATATTCGATCCCGCCTCGTGATTGCTTAAAGCCTTCCTACAACGGCTTAGAACAACCCGTGGCATAGACACGCCCGTTCAACCCTACATCTGTCCAGCTTAAAGGGCAAATACAAGACGTAACTTTTTCTCCAAGGAGTTCTTCCCCCACCGTGATTTCCCCATCACAAGCAAATCAGGTCTACTGGGATGGCGACGCCGCTAGCTACCATGCCGAGCACCCCGACTATCTTTCTTCCTTCTATTGGTGCCCAGAGATGCTCCATGAGGACCAAGTGCACCTGCTTGGCGACGTCTCGGATTCTTCCGTCCTCGAAATTGGCTGCGGGTCCGCACCGTGCACCGAGTGGCTCCAAACGCGTGCCCGCTTTGCCACTGGCTTCGATATCTCTCGCGGCATGCTCAACCACGCTGCTGGTGCACTTCCCTTGACGCAAGCCGATGCGCTGTCGCTACCCTATGCTACAGAGTCCTTCGACGCTGCTTTCTCTGCGTTCGGCGCTTTTCCCTTCCTCGCTAATCTCGACTTAGCGCTACAGGAGGTCTCCCGGGTTCTTAAACCAGGCGGTCGTTTTGTCCTCTCAGTCACCCATCCCATGCGCTGGATCTTCCCCGATGATCCTACCGATTTAACGGCTGATATTAGCTACTTCGACCGCGCCTATCTGGAACAAGACCGCGATGGCAACCTCACGTATGCGGAGTTCCATCGCACCATCGCCGATTGGTTCCAAGCCCTGCAGAGTAAAGGCCCGTTCCTTATCGAGGACATAATTGAACCCGAGTGGCCGCAAGACCTTAGGATCACCTGGGGCCAATGGTCTCCGGAGCGCGGCGAAATCTTTCCCGGCACGATTATTTTCGTCTGCAGCAATTCCCGCTAACCTATGGGCATGGTTTTGGACCGGATTGGCTTATTGATACGACGTGGCATTGCCTGGTGGATTGACAGTTTCCTAGCCGCTGCCATCGTCATGGTGGTGCGGTGGGTAGTGAATGCGGCAGCCGACCAACCGCTTACTGGAGAGACCTTAGAACTCTATAATGCCATTGCCGCCGCCGTGGTCTTTTACGTCTATCGAGTATGGGTGGAAGCCACGAAATCCACCTCGCTAGGTAAGTGGTCCCTCCAGCTAGAAATCATTGCCACCCACCCAGGATTTTTCACCGCTTGCCTGCGAAACTCCTGGCTATTGCTGACACTGCTTACGTTGACAGGCTGGCCCGGAGTAATGCCGCTACTTTTAGCAATTCTCAGCATAAGCATGCTCGCTTTTGGTCAAACCCCTTTCGACATGCTCGCCAATTGCCTAGTGGAGCGCCGACCTCAGATAGACACGCCTTCTTTTCGTGGCCAGAGGTAATAAGCAAGTGCGAAAATAACCAACGCAGCAAACATCCACCCGGACGGAAAGAGAAACGCAAGCGCCGTGGATACGACCATCACCCCAACGGCCGTCAATCGCCTGACCTTAGGGTTTGGCGCCACGCGCGCCATGATCATGGCCATCAAAAAGTAACACCCGGCTAAAACCGGGTACGAAATTGCAGAAACCTTATATTCTTCAAGGAATTGGGCTAGCCCGAGTTCATTAATATCGGCTGCAGGAAGATTCACTTGAATTGCCCACAGGCTTTCAAAAGTGCGGAGATTCCATTTATTTATTTTCTCTTCCGGAGTCACTGTGCGCTTTTCCTTTCTGTCTGAATGTCTATCGGTGTTCTAAGAACCGTATATCCATAACTTTTCTACAATGAACAGGCTATCTAAAAAACTTAACGCGCATTCCGCCAAAGTTTCTGAACCTTCCGCTCTGCGTAGCCGGGTATACCCAGATCCTCGATAGCTTGTTTATTCCACGTCCCACGAACTTGGCCGTCCACCACAACAGCGCGGCGAAATACACCACGGTTTCCAGGGGCAAGTATCTCGTGAACTTCTGAAGTCATTGCAAATGACCGATCTCGGTATCCCAGGATGTACTCGTCGAAAGCTCCCAATAAGAGCACCGAACGCTTTCTTCGCGCCTCGGCCATATCCATTACAACTTTCGAGACAAAGTCCTGGGACTCTTCTCCACACCGCTCGATGTCCGGCGGAAGGCTGTCAGCTGCTGGCCTAATTAGTCTTTGCGGTAGCTTTGTCCACCACGCAAAGTCCCGCAGCGTCGCTGGGCCGTGAGTGCGGAAATATCGGACCATTAGGTCAGCGGTAGCTGCGACCTGGTCTCCATTGAAGGCTTCGTCTAATCCCGGCAACTCAACCGGTGTGATGAGTTGTTCGACTCCGGAGTAGACGGCGTGTCCGCTTTCCATTGCTACACGCACAACATGCCAGAAGGGCACCTCGGGCAACGTTGTGGCAGCCCGCTCCTTAAGCTCGGCACGCGAAAGCGGACGATCAATAAGCTTGTTTACCTTTGCCACTAACTCTGCGTCACCCTTTCGCCGTTTAGCACAGAGTTCAGTTATCCAGCCTATGTCCTTGATAGAAGCCGCAAAAAGCGTATGACGCATGGGATATCCACGCACAATATTTCCGGCATCCGAGTGGTCTTGCGCCCGCAAGGCCAGCGATCGGCACACAGAGTGCAGGTCTTGGCCTTGCATAACGCCGAAAGCGCGGGCCACCTCTTCCGCGCTCTGCCACCGCTGAACGGTTAAGCCTTGCGAGGCGAGCCTAAGGCGCGCCTTTTCTCGGCGAGAGAAAGAAGCCGCGCTAGTGGGCTGCGGCATCCCAATCCTTGCCGGCACCAGCGGAGACCTCCAGCGGCACGTTGAGCTCGATAGCAGAGTCCATCTCCCGCTCGAGAATGTCACGGATCTGGTCAGCCTCGCCACGGGCGACCTCAACTACCAATTCATCGTGGACCTGTAGCAGCACGCGGGACTTCATGCCCTGCAATGCGCGGTCCACGCGAATCATTGCCACCTTGATAATGTCTGCCGCGGTACCTTGAATCGGTGCATTTAATGCGGCTCGCTCTGCATTCTCGCGGGCTAAGCGGTTATCAGAGTTGAGCTCTGGCAAGTAGCGGCGGCGGCCGAAGAGGGTGGCTGTATACCCATCCTTACGTGCCTGGACCACAACTTCATCGAGGTATTTCTTTACCCCGCCAAAACGCTCGAAATAGCTTTCCATGATGGACTTCGCTTCCCCAGCCGGGATGCCCAATTGCTGGGATAGGCCGAATGCGGACAGGCCATAGACCAAACCATAAGACATTGCCTTGACGCGGCGGCGCAGCTCCGGCGTGACTTGGTCGACGGGGACGTCGAAGACTCGGGAGCCGACGTAGTTGTGCAGGTCTTCGCCGTCCTTATAGGCCTCGATAAGCCCGGGATCTGCCGAAAGGTGCGCCATCACACGCATCTCAATCTGCGAATAGTCGGCGGTCATGAGTTCTTCGTAGCCCTCGCCTACGACAAACGCGGAGCGAATCTGTCGCCCAGCCTCGGTCCGCACCGGAATATTCTGCAGATTTGGCTCCGTCGAGGACAAGCGGCCAGTCGACGTCACTGTCTGATTAAACGTGGTGTGGATGCGACCGTCCGGCTGCACGGTCTTGATTAGACCTTCGAGGGTGGTCTTCATCTTTTGGTACTCACGGTGAGCCAAAAGGTGGTCTAAGAATGGGTGGGGATTCTTAACCGCGAGCTGTTCAATCTCCTTAGCCGCGGTAGAATAGCCGGTCTTTGTCTTCTTGGTCTTGGGCAGATCAAAAGTCTCAAAGAGTACGGTTTGTAGCTGCTTGGGTGAGTTGAGGTTGAGCTTATCGTCACCGGCAAGCTCGCGGGCGGCACGCTCTTGTTCGGCGACCTGCTCTACGAAGGCATCCTTTTGTGTTTCGAGAATGTCTACGTCAACAGCAATGCCGGTAGCTTCCATGCGCGCCAAAATGGTCACCAGGGGCAGCTCCAAGTCGGTATAAAGTTCGAAAGAATCAATCTCTTGGAGCTCTGCAGTGAGCCTTTCCGCCAACTCCATAATTGCTGCGGCTTGATCTACCAAGGTGGAATCATCCAGCAAGGAAAGCTGCTCCGTGGCGGCGCCGAGGGTCTTTTGGAGGTGGCGCTGGTAGACGTCGGCAAGCGCGTAAGTGCGCTGACCAGGGCGCAGCAAGTAGGCGGCAATGGCCGTGTCATGGGCAATACCCGCCAGCTCAATGCCGCGGCCGGCGAGCATATGGAACGCGGCCTTGGCCTCGTGGAAATACTTCGGCGCATCGGAGGCCAACCACTGCGCTAGGGCCTTATCGTCCTCGACAGAAAGGTCGCCCAGCTCCACTTGCAGGCCGTGGCGTTCCTGGTCTACGAAGGCAATCGCCGATGCATCACCCTGTCCAGGGTTTCCCTCGCCTTCGACATAGACCGCAACATGCTCTCGACCAGGCAGCCACTGGGACAATGGCTCATCATCGATGACTGTCTCTAACTCTTGGACCTCCTCGGTCTGCTCCGCTGGCTCAGCGCCGTCATTGGGAATGGCAGCCAGGACGCGATCGCGCAGGTTGGTGCCAAACTCGAGGTCATCGAATTTAGCAGCAACGTCAGCAACCTTAGCCTCCTTGAAAGCCAGATCGTCCGGGCCTACCTCTAGGTCCATATCCGTGATCATTTGGGTGAGCTTGCGATTCATCTGCACCTGATCGATGCGCTCGCGGAAATTATTGCCCACCACGCCCTTGATTTCTTCGGCGTGCTCAACCAGTGATGCCAAGTCCCCGTATTTGACAATCCACTTAGTAGCCGTCTTCTCGCCCACCTTGGGGATGCCCGGCAAATTATCGGACGGATCGCCGCGCAGGGCAGCGAAATCTGGGTACTGCGCAGGCGTGAGACCATACTTCTCCTCCACCGCGGCGGGCGTAAAGCGGTGGAGAGTGGATACGCCCTTCATGGGATAAAGCACCGTCGTGGAATCGTTTACCAATTGCAGGTAATCGCGGTCACCGGTGACGATGAGGGTCTCATAAGCCTGCGCCTCGGTCGCCAGCGTGGCGAGGATGTCGTCGGCCTCGAAGTTCTCGCGGGAGAGGGTGGTAATCCCCAGCACCTCGAGCACCTCGCGGATGATGTCAACTTGGCCCTTAAATTCCTCCGGCGCGGCTTCACGCTGCGCCTTGTAGTCCGGGAACATTTCGGTGCGGAAGGTCTTTCGCCCTACGTCGAATGCCACCGCGATGGCATCGGGCTTCTCCTCCGCCACGATATTGGAAAGCATCGATAAAAAGCCATATACGGCATTGGTGTGCTGGCCGCCCGAGGTAGAAAAGTTATCCACCGGCAGGGCGTAGAAGGCACGAAAGGCCATAGAGTGGCCGTCAATGAGCAGAATTCGAGGCTGTTTAGTAGTCACCTGCCCCATCCTAGAGAAGCGAGCCGACATACGAACACCCCGGTGCACATTTATTGGATGACGTGGGCATTCCCCCGCTTCCCCTACCCAATTAGGAATTCCCCTAGTCCCTGCGCTACTATTTTCACAGTCAAAGGCAGCAAGCCTTGGCACTGTGCGCCCCTGTAGCCCAATTGGCAGAGGCAACGGATTCAAAACCCGTCCAGTGTGAGTTCGAGTCTCACCAGGGGCACAGATAGAAAAGACCTCGCATGTACGGTAAATCGGAATGCGGGGTCTTTTTCATGTTCGCCCCTCCTACCGAGGTGTAGTTGAACGGGTAGAAGCTTGCCAGGATTTCAAGCTCTGGAAGCATAGATAGGCCGTCAAAAAGCCGCAAATACTAGCCTGTGTGACCCGTATGGCTTCCAAGCTCGCCAGCTCCGCCCTCAACGCGAGATAGCCAAAGCCGCAGGCAGAGGCGATGGAGTACACCCCCATTAACAGAAATCTCTTTCTAGTCGCCTTAGCTAACGTCTTTTTAAGGTGGAAAAAGGATGTAACCCACGAAAGGGCTGCTAGGGAGCGAATAAGTAGAAGTACACCCATTATCCACCGCCTCACGCGTGCATCCTCGATTCCGTCGAATGAACTGCGGTGAATAACGACAAAAGCGTCGACATAATCGTCGAACCGAACTATGCACAGAACTAAGCCAAGTACGGAAAGCATGAGAACGAACGCAACAACCGCCAGGAACATTCCTTCGACCTTATCCCCTAGGTTGTCCCCGGACTTCTGTGTTTGATCACTAGACATTTCCCAAACCTCACATCTCGCCGCCTTGTGCTCGAGGCGCCTTTCAGCCGCCAGCGAAACAATCTAGGACATCGATTCCAAAATTTAAGCACATTTCACGTTACATACCGTAAACTATCATTGACACTCTGACAAGAGTCTCCTATTTTGGGCTGTGTAAATTTGGCATACCTTCCACATTGAGGAGATTTCATGAACCGATTGCGAGTGGAAAGAATTAAAGCGATAGTTTTCACTGCATTGACGCTCATTACATTGTTGGCAATGATGGCCGTGCAATCCCCTTCCCTAGCCCGGATACCCGTCGTGTTGGGTGCAGCCTCCGCTTGGTTTTGGTGGAAGGTGGATTATCTCTCCAAGCAGGGCGAAGATTAAAACCAAAACGCGCTTAGGTTCTCTCCCCTTATGGCGAAGAACCTAAGCGCTTTGGTGCAGCTAAAGCTTTAAAGCCTGATACTGCAAAATCCCTCTACCCAGTGCTTTAGCCCAACTCGGGCAGAGTCGGCAGGTGGTACTTGCGCAGGAGCGCGTTAATCTGCGGGATGGAAGCCTTCAGCTGCGGCAGTGCTAGTCCAATGAGGCCAGCCACCCCGGCAATACCAAGGATTGCTCCTAAGATGGCAGGCTTCGAACTCGTACTAGAGCTCAACGCGGAGCCATCCGTGGCAGGTTGCGCGGTATCGGCCGGCTTGCCATCGTTGTGTGCACGGGCGGTAAGCCACTGGTCCTTGCCCAGGACGCCCTGAGTCAGGCGGGTCTCGCCGATCCAGCCATACCACGGGTCTTGTGGGCGCTGGTTGTCAAAGCCACCACCCATGACCCACTGCAGGTCGCGCGGGAGGAGTCCCTCGGCGCCTACGGCATTGCGCAGGATGGGCGCGCCGTTGATGAACATTTCGACGCTATCGCGTTCGGGCTCATTGACCACGGCGATATGCATCCACTCGTCTTTGGGAACCTCGTGGGACCACACGGTAATGCCGCTTCCCTGCTTCGGCTCCGCCCACCAGCGCAGCTCACGAAGGTTGGAGATGCCGAACATGACGGTTGGGTCCGTGTCCTCGGAGCCGTCTACCAGTTTATTGATGGCAGAGTCACGGCTGAGCGCACTTCCCCAACCATGCTGTGCGCCGTTGAAATCCTCCGGAATCTTGACAAAGGATTCGAAGGTATATCCCTTGGTGATATCGACGCTATTGGCAGCCGCGCCCTTATCGGTACGGAACTCGGCATTGCCAACTTTGCCGGCAGGGTCAGACCAGAAGAGGGAGCCGGCATCAGAGGACAACGGGTGATGGTCGGTGCTATAGGTCACCCTGTCTCCGAGCATGGCGCCAGCGCGATGCAGGTCGCTGCCAGAATCGCTGGCAATGTCGGGGATGGTGGTGCCACGGCCGGCAGGGGCGCCATCGACAAGCGCATGCCCATCCTTGTCTCGCGCTTCGCCCGGGCGCCAGTGGAATACCGTGTGGTCGTTTTTGGCAAAATCGTCCGCGCCCTTAGGAAGCTCGTCCTCCGCAATGGTGTATGGCCTATAACCCTCAGCGGCGATGTCGCGGGCGCGCTGCGCTAGGTCCGGCTGGTGGCCCTCGCCCACGGTGAATTCCGGGGCGAAGGAGGAAAAACGCTGTTCAAAATCGAACGGAATGCTATAGCTATCGCCCTTATCATCCAAGGTGAGCTTATCGAACTGCGTGAGCTCCTCATGCGGCTTTTGCGCCACCCACGGCGAAAGCGCGGTCATCTCCAGCTGCTTGCCCGTAAGGTCAAACTCGAGCACGCCCAATAAGCCATTGCCACCCTGGTAGGCCATTTGATAGTCCTGCAAGATGGAAACGACGTCATGTCCGGCATCGTTCTTGTCCACGCGGTATCCGGCACCGTGGTGGTGGCCGCCCATCACGAGAAAGATCTGATCATTGCTCTTGATGAACTTATCCCACAATCCCTTGCCATAGTCATCGGAATAGAAGACGTTTCCTTCACCATCGATATTGAGCGCCTCATGAGTGGTCACAATGACCGGAAGGTCTGGATGCTTATCAATGATGCCTTGCGCCCAGGCAATAGCCTTCTCATCAGCGCGCCAGCCCAGGGCTAGATTGAGATATTTCTGGCCTTCAGCTTCAAAGATATGTGCCTCGGAATCATTATTGACCGCGGTGTAGCGCTCTTGAAAAGTCTCCGGGTTGGCGGCTTTAGCGCGGTCGGCGCTAAACCACTTGTCATACGGGTGGGCTGCCGCACCTTCCAGGTCCATATCGTGGTTGCCTGGCAGGATCGAATAGTTCAAGTCCGAATCGTCGAGGACCTGCATGGCCTTATCAGCTACCTGCCATTCGCCCTCCACGTTCCACTGGTCTACAACATCACCCAGGTGAGTGACGAAGTCCATGTTCAACTCGTCTTGATGGTCCACTAACCATTGGGTTTGCGCCAAGTAGGGTTCGCTGCCGTAGCGAGCTTGGGCCAGGTTGCCGGTCTCTGGGGTGGAATAGCGCGAATAGAACTGGGTATCCGGCAGTACACCGATGCTAAAACGAGAGCCTTCGCTTGGCGACGCCCCCTCGGGCGCCCCCTCCGCAGCACTTGCTGCCGGCACAAAAATGAGGTTTCCCACCACCGCGGTGACAGTCACCGCGGGCAGGACAAAACGATTCTTCATAGAGAGTCCTTGGTCACTGAAAAGGAATATTTGCACGGGAGAAAGACGGGAATACGCAGGAAATAGTAGGCAGTCAATCTTTCAGTTAGTTGACGCCTACGTAAACACCAGACTGAATAATGGGAAACTTATAGTTTCTTCCATATAGAACAGCCCTGACTGCAGGAGGCTGCGCCTACCATGCCCCAAACTGCATAGTTGCACTGAAGTGTATTATTCTGACAGAATATTCATGAACGAGGATTCGCCTCAATGATTGTTTCACCTCTACGGTTAGAGAAATCACGTCCCTTTCCGTGACGGATAACCAATCGCCTTTCAATGAAAGATATGCATCACTATTAACAGCGGTCCACATGGCCACCACCGGGAAGCACTTTCTCCCCGCCCGCCTAGGCCAGTCGCCCGCCACTCCAGCCCTCTCCCAGGTAGATTTTAAATTTATGCAATACATTTTGAACGCTATCCGCGGTGCCCTCATCGGCATGGCCGAACTTGTGCCCGGAATCTCCGGTGGCACCGTGGCGCTCATCGTGGGTATTTATGAACGCGCAGTCCACAATGCCAATGACCTCATCTCTGGTCGCTTCAAGAGAGTCGAGTGGAGCTTCCTTGTCTCCGTAGCAGTCGGCATGTTTATCGCAGTCTTCGCAATGTCCACCGTGCTATCTAACTTCGTGGAAAATCACGTATCCGCGTCCGGGGCACTATTTTTGGGCATGGTTGCCGTGTCTATTTTCGTACCACTGTCTATGCTGTCCAAGCAGGAGCGGTTGCGCCCTTCTTCCATCATTGCGTTTGTGATCGCCACTATTGCCATCTTCTTTATCACCGGCTTTACTTCCGAGCCGCATGAGAACCCCAGCCTTATCGTGGTTTTCTTTGCCGCCGCCATTGCTGTGTGCGCACTCATCCTGCCGGGCATTTCCGGCTCGCTCATCTTGTTGACCATGGGGCTGTACCAACCCATCATCGGCGCTGTATCGGATCGAGATCTTGGCACCATAGCCGTCTTTGCGCTGGGTGCCTTGTGCGGCCTCGCCGCGTTTATCAAGGTCTTGAACTTCTTACTGGATCATCACCGAGCCCCTACGCTGATGGCCATGGCAGGTTTCATGCTCGGTTCTTTGCGTGCACTGTGGCCGTGGGGTGCTGACCAGGATGCCTCCAGCGGCATTATCATCGGCATGTTCATCATCGGCGCTCTTATCGTTTCCGCGTTCATTTTCATTGACCTGAAGAAAGCACGCGCCATAGATGAAAGGACGGCGCAGAAATAATGCCGCGCACGTTTTCTCGCCGCGCTACAATTGCCGCGGTCCTTATCCCAACTTTGGGTTTAAGCGCTTGCGTCACCAACGAGGAAGATTCCACTCCAGAGGGCTGGGAAGAACCCCACACCTCTGTAGTACCGGAGATTGCCGCCATGTATGACGACAATGATGGCGTCCTCACCGCTGGCACTAACCCGCCCTACGCGCCATTTCAGCTTAAGGATTCCCACGGAGCCCTCCAAGGCGTCGAGCTTGACCTAGCCCGCGCTGTAGCAGGTGTCTTGGGCCTCGATTTCCAGCCCTTGGAGCAGGACTTCTCCATGATCTTGCCGGCCGTGCAATCGGGCCAGATCGATATGGGTGTCTCCGGTTTTACGGATAACCCAGACCGCCGGAATGAATTCGACTTTGTAGACCACCTCTACGCCGGTATCCAGTGGGCCGAGCGCGTGGACGGGCCTAGGAAGGTCGACCCCGATAACCCCTGCGGATTGACAGTCGCAGTGCAGCGCACAACGGTCTCCGAAACCGATGATGTTCGCCCTAAGCAAGAAGCTTGTAATGGCGATCTCACCGTCTTGTCTTATGACACCGGGGATAACGCCGCACTGGCCGTCCTGATGGGGCGCGCGGATGCCCTGTCTGCGGACTCCCCGGTCACAGCGTGGGCGGTCAATCGCTCTGAGGGAAAAATGCAGCAGGTAGGCGATATGTTCCAAGCCTCGCCGTATGGCTTCGCAGTTCCTAAAGATTCCGATTTGGGCAAGGCATCGGCCGCAGCGCTGCAGCACCTCATCGAAACCGGCGAGTATGCAGAAATTTTGTCCCGCTGGGGCATCGAGGATGGATTAATAGACCAGGCAATGATTAATGAAAGGCCGATCAATGGTTAATGAGAATGCGGCGACGCCGGCTACGGCCAAGCCTAAAGAAGAACCCGCGCAGATCGAGGCCCGCCCGCTGCGCCATCCATGGCGCTGGGTCTTCGCTGGTCTACTCATCGTGCTGGGAGTGTGGTTCATCATTGCCTCCGCCCGCAACGAGGCTTTTGGCTGGGGAACCTATTTCCAGTACCTCTTTGATAAGCGCATCGCGCTCGCTTCCCTGCACACCATCGCCATCACTATTTTGTCGATGATCATCGGCGTTATCGGTGGTGCCGTGCTTGCGGTCATGCGCATGTCACCTAACCCGGTGCTGCGCGCCGTCTCCTGGATTTTCCTCTGGGTATTCCGTGGCACGCCGATTTATGTCCAGCTGGTGTTTTGGGGTCTGCTCTCTGCCATCTACCAGTCCATCAACCTAGGCTTTACCGAGGTGTCTTTGCAGACCATCCTCACCAACGCCTTCTTCCTTGCGGTGATGGGCCTAGGACTTAATGAAGCGGCCTATATGGCTGAGATTGTGCGCTCGGGCATCACTTCCGTTCCAGAGGGCCAAAAGGAGGCCTCCAAGGCACTCGGCATGTCGTGGTGGATGACCATGCGCCGAACCGTCCTTCCGCAGGCCATGCGCATTATCATTCCCCCTACGGGCAATGAGTTTATTTCCTTGCTCAAGACCTCTTCCCTCGTGGTGGCCATTCCTTATACAGAGGAAATCTTCGGCCGTACCACGGATATTTCCGCCGCCCTTTTCCAGCCCATCCCACTACTATTAGTCGCGGCTTCTTGGTACCTCGTGGTTACTTCCCTACTTATGGTGGGTCAGTACTTCTTGGAGCGCCGCTTTGAGCGCGGTGCAACCCGCGAACTCACCGGCCGCCAGCTAGCTGCTCTTGCAGATGCTGAAGGAACCATTCCCCGCAACGTATCCGTGATTTCGGAGACTCAAAAATAATGGCTACTCCCATGATTTCTGCCCAGAACGTCCACAAGTCCTTCGGGCAGCTTGAAGTCCTCAAAGGCATTAACCTCGAGGTCCAAGCCGGCGAGGTGGCCTGCCTTTTAGGACCTTCGGGGTCCGGCAAGTCTACCTTCCTGCGCTGCGTTAACCACTTGGACAAAGCAACGGCCGGGCGCTTATACGTCGACGGCGAGCTGATTGGCTACCGCGAGAAAAACGGCACCCTCTATGAGATCAGCGAAAAGGAAGCCGCCGAGCAGCGCTCCGATATCGGCATGGTCTTTCAATCCTTCAATCTCTTCCCCCACCGAACGGTGATTGAAAACATCATTGAGGCACCGGTGCAGGTGAAGAAAATCCCAGAGGAAACCGCCCGCGCCCGCGCCATGGAGTTGCTCGAGGATGTTGGTTTAGCCTCCAAGGCCAATAATTACCCCGTACAGCTCTCCGGCGGCCAGCAGCAGCGCGTTGCCATCGCTCGTGCGGTAGCCATGGATCCTAAGCTCATGCTTTTCGACGAACCCACGTCAGCCCTTGACCCAGAGCTTGTCGGCGAAGTACTACGCGTAATGAAGGATCTCGCGGCCGAGGGCATGACCATGCTCGTAGTCACCCATGAGATGGGTTTTGCCCGCGAGGTGGCAGATAAAGTCTTCTTCATGGACGGCGGCGTGGTCATCGAGTCTGGTAGCCCCGCTGAAGTGCTGGATAATCCGCAACAGCCACGTACCAAGGACTTTTTGGCCAATCTACTCTAAGCCCATAGCACATGATTGACTGTGCAAAGACCCGTCAGCTTCTGTCTCTGCAGAGGCGACGGGCCTTGTTCATGGTGGAGGTGTTTAACCGAGGCTCACCAGGCCGCGAACCAATGCGCTCGCTGCGCCCAGTCCGGCAACACTAAGCGAGAGCACGCGGGCTTTCTCCCGGGGCACACGCTGCGCGATGCGGGTGCCGGCCCAAATCCCGACGAACATTCCCATAACTCCGGCGGGCCACATTACCCAGGGCAAACCATCAAAGTGTGCCGCCCCCGTAAGCGTCTTTGTCATGACAGAAAAGAATCCGCCTACGACAAAAATGGGTTGCAGCGTAGCTGCGTACACTTGCTGAGGCCACTTTGCCGCTTGCGCGTAGACGGTAATAACTGGGCCTGCCACACCGGCCAAGGTATTGGTAAAGCCGCCGAGGATGCCCGCGGAAATAGCTGGGCCTTTGCCTTCCATTGCCGGGACAAACTTCTTGCCAAAGGTCACTACCGTCAGCGCGGCCAAAAGCGCAAGGCCCACAACGACCATAAGACCTGCTGTATCCATGCGCCTAATGAGCAGCGCCGCGGCCAAGGAACCAATCACCATGACCGGGGCTATGAGTCCAAATTTCTTCCAGCTGACATTCTCGCGCACGGAATAAGTGGTCAGCACCGCATTAATGCAGGCTAAAACGTTGATGACCAAGATTCCTTCTACCGGGCCCATAATCAGCATGAGAATAGGACCGCCGATGAGACCGAGGCCCATTCCAGATACTCGCTGGAGGGTCGAGCCTACGACCACAACGAGAAAAATGACCAGTGCTAGGCTCACTTTCGGTATTTCTCCTTTACCGCACGGCCTACGGCTTCAGGAAACATGCCGGTCACGTCCCCGCCAAACTTCGCCACCTGCTTACACAGTGAGGAACTGATATAGCCGTATTTTTCGTCCGTGAGCAAAAAGACGGTATCAATGCCGGAAAGGCGCCGATTCATCTGCGCCATAGGCAGCTCATATTCATAATCTAGGGAGCTGCGCAGCCCTTTCACCAAAACATCCACCCCATGCTCAGTGGTGTAGTCCACCAAAAGCCCAGAGCAGTAGTCCACCTTGATGGAAGAATCCACGCTCTGGCGAATTAGTTCCATACGCTCATCCACGCTAAAGAGCCCGGAGGGTTTGTCAGGATTACCGGTTACCAATACGGTGACCTCATCAAACATTTGCTTAGCGCGGTTAATGATGTCGACGTGACCTAAGGTCACGGGGTCGAATGATCCTGGGCACACGGCCTTAGTCATGCTTTTGTCGCTTCCTTTTCTTCAGGGGTTTAGTCTTCGGGTTCCTCGCTGCCAGGGCGGGTATAGACCGCCATATCCATGCGCGCGATGCCAAAGGTACGCTTCTTCAGTTTCTGACCAGTGGGCTCAAAACCTGCAGGCCACGCAGTTGCCGCGGAATCAACGTGGCGCTCAATGACTACCATGGCGTGATCGCAGAGCACCGGTTCAATAGCGGCGATGAGCTCATCTACCTCATCAAAAGCATAGGGCGGGTCCGCCAACACCAGATCGAAGTGCCGCCGCGGGGCACTTCCCAGGTAGGTGCCTACCTTCATCTCTTGCACGCGCACGCCGGGGTGCTTGACGACGCCCATGTTATGCCGAATGATCTTCACCGCATCCGCCGAAGATTCCACTAGTACAATTTCTTCTGCTCCACGGCTAGCTGCCTCAAGGCCTAGTGCGCCGGAACCAGCAAATAGGTCAAGAACCGAAGAACCGGCAAAGCCCCAACGTGCCGCGAGGGATGAAAAAAGCCCTTCACGGGCACGGTCTGCAGTAGGCCGGGTTCCTTCGGTGGGCACCTTAATGGTGCGGCCGCGGGCCTCGCCGGCAATAATGCGCGTCATTTATTTTTCTCCAATCTCCATCAAAAGGTCTCCGGCTACCACGTCCCTCAAGCCAGCGACCACAATGCGGTATGCCTTGCTTAGTCCTGGGCTCGCTACGGAAGCAACTAGTTCCGTGGCGTCGACGATCGCGGGCGCGACGCCGATACCAACGGTGCCTCCCCCATTCACCTGGCAGCGGAAGATGCCTGCAAAGGGGGCAAGGACGTTCATGCTTCTAGGTTAACCTGTCTTAGTTCTTCTCCAAGTATTCCTGTTCGCTTTCACTCAAGTTGCGCGTGAGTTCCTCGGCCAACTCGGGATTGCGCATCACCATTGCGCGGGCATCCGTATGGGTGCGTTCCACAATGTCTTGGTCATCCGCCAGATTTAATAGCCGCAGCGTACGGTGTGTTCCGGACTGCATGGTGCCCAAAATGTCTCCCTCTTGGCGCTGACGCAAGTCGAGCTCGGCCAGCTCAAATCCGGACGAGGTTTGGGCAATCTGATTGATGCGGCGGAAGGACGGAGTGTTATCGCCTGCCATAGTGTGCAGAAGACAGATAGAGGCATTGCCGCCTCGTCCCACACGCCCACGCAGCTGGTGCAACTGGGAGACGCCGAAATGCTCGGCCTCACGGATGAGCATCACCGTGGCATTGGGAACATCCACACCCACCTCGATGACCGTGGTAGAGACCAAGACATCGATTTCTCCCCTAGCAAATGACGTCATAACCTCGTCTTTATTAGGCATCTTTCCATGCAAGATTGCTATGCGCAGCCCCTTAAACGGCCCGTTTTCTAGCTGCTCCGCAAGCTCTAGCACTCCGCCTTTTCCCTCAATGCGCGGGCAGACGATATAGGCTTGGTGGCCGTGGGCCACTTCCTCGCGAATCCGCTCGAGGGCGCGTAATACCCAGGTAGGGCGCCACTCAGCTACCACCGCTGACTGAATAGGTTTGCGGCCACCAGGCAGCTCAGTAAGGGTCGATACGGCAAGGTCGCCGAAGACGGTCATCGCGATGGTGCGAGGAATCGGCGTAGCCGTCATCACCAGTACGTGGGGACTTAGTCCCTCGTTAGCCTTCAGTCTCAGGCTATCGCGCTGCTCTACGCCGAACCGGTGCTGCTCATCTACTACCACTAGTCCAAGGTTGAAGAACTCCACTGTGTCTTGGATGATGGCATGGGTTCCAATAATGATGTCCGCATCTCCGGAAACGATATCCAGCAATGCCTGCCGTTTATCCGCAGTGCGCATCGAGCCGGTGAGAAGTACCACCGTGACGCCTTCAGGAACTGCGGTTCCGATGGAGGCAGCGTGCTGGGAAGCCAGCACCTCAGTAGGCGCTAGCAACGCCGCTTGAGTTCCCGCGTCAACAGCCTGCAGCATAGCGCAGGTAGCCACCATGGTTTTGCCCGAGCCGACCTCGCCTTGCAGCAAACGCATCATGGGCAATGGGCGGGCTAGGTCATCTTCAATCTCACTGATAACACGCCGCTGCCCTTGGGTGAGCTCGAAAGGCAAATGGCTTAGCAGTTCTTCGCGGAAGCCGCCTAAGGTTGCCGGCATGGTCGGAGCGGTTCGAGCTTCCGCATCGCGCTGGCGCAATGCCATCACCAAGCCAATTGACAAAGCCTCGTTATATTTAAGCCTTTGGATAGCACGATAAGGCCCTGCCTTACCAGGCTCGTGAATTTCCCGCACCGCTTTATCCAGGCTGATTATCATTTGATAATCCAGTGGCTCTTCGATGGGCGGGGTCTTTGATAGGACGTAGTGAATAGCCCCCATGATGTACCAGGAGGTCACCTTGGACGTGGCTGGGTACACCGGGATCCATTCTCGTTCCAAAAGGAGCTGGTCGAGCCTCCCAAACTGTGAGAGGTTCCGCAATGAGCCGGTGGCCTTGGGCCGATTCTTCTTTCCAGATTCGGCCGCCGGCTGGCGGTAGCCATCCACTTCACCATCGGGACGTCCGAACGCATCGATTTCCACAAAGTCTGGCTGTTGCAGCTGCGGTTGGTTGCGGAAGAATTTGAGCTTGCCGCTCATCATGACGCGCTGTCCGCGATGCAGCATGCGCATGACGTAATTGGCATTGAAAAAAGTCGCCATAATGCTGTCATCGAGCTGCACATTGATGATGGTGGTCTTGCCCCTGTCATGCCGGTTGAAGCCGGTAATAGTCCCGGTAACGGTGACGATATCGCCCTCCGCAGCGTTTCCTAGGCCAACGTCCTTGTTGTGGCGAATATAGTCTCGCGGATAGTGAGCCAAAAGCTCACCGCAGGTCTCATACCCCAACGCCTTGGTAATCTTCGCGGCGTCTTTCGCCGCAAGAACCTCCGTCAACGGTCGGTTGTCCTGCCAGCCGAGCATTGCTACTCCACTCCGATTTCGGTTGCAATATCCGGAACGTTAAGCGCCACCACATCCACATGTAGCTGTTGGCCCAAATCCTCCTCATCTACGTCAAGGGCACTTAAGATGGTGACCTGCTCCCCGCCTTCTGCCAAGAGATCGCGACAGGTGGCGCTGATTGACGCAAGGGTTTCCTGGCTGGGATGAGCTACGCGCATGGAATTGGCTGCATCGCGCATAGCAGCGACCACAGCACCCGTATCTGGGTTATTAGGTTCATTGACAGAGATAGCGGCCAAGGCAGCAACTAGCGACTGTGCAGGCACTACTCGCCCGGCACCAGTCTGCGAACTCAGCCCCGTAACTAGGACAATGTCCTCATCTTCGGCCGCAATGGGTTTCTCCGGTGGCACAACGGTAACGCCCGCAGATTCCAAAAGATCGGTAATAGGCCCGGCCGGCGCGGCTGCGTATACTCGGCGAGCAACTGATTCTTCGGCGGCGGGTTCGGTGGGAGCCGGCAGCACCTCAAGGTGCAAGTTGGTCACCTTTCCTTTAGCAAAGGCGGTTTCAATGACGGCGCCCGCCTGCGGAGAGTGGATATGCACATTAGCGCTGTCCTCGGTAGCGCGAGCGATGACCAAGCTATCTCCCATCGGTGCAATTGCCGCCTGCAGCGCGTCGATATCTCCTTCATAGAAAAAGACCACTTCCAGCACGGTGACCTCCTCTGGGGCGGGTAGACCTGCATGCCCAGTAGAGCCCTCAATCTCCGCGAGAAGG
The DNA here is from genome assembly GCF_057458085.1 of Corynebacterium sp. LaCa_205. Lineage (NCBI taxonomy): Bacteria > Bacillati > Actinomycetota > Actinomycetes > Mycobacteriales > Corynebacteriaceae > Corynebacterium > Corynebacterium sp. LaCa_205. The sequence goes on along the minus strand of NZ_CP190931.1, from coordinate 1,092,891 downwards.
GACTCTAAGAGAATCACGAGGCCGGCTCCGCCAGCATCCACTACTCCAGCCTCCTGCAGGGCTGGCAATTGCGATGGGGTGCGCTCTAGAGCAGTCCGAGCGGCCGAGATTGCGCCGCTGACGATGCCGTGCAAGGTCGCGCCAGGACGCACCGCGGAGTCGTCGGCGGCTTCCGCTGCTGCACGCAAAACCGTAATAACCGTGCCTTCCACTGGCTCGGCGATGGCTAGGTCCACCAACTCCACGGCCTGCTGCAAAGAACGGGCAAAAACGGAGCCGTCAATAACTGAGTCCACCGTGGACTCCGCTACGCCGCGCAGAACCTGAGACAACACCATGCCCGAATTTCCGCGTGCCCCACGCACCGCCCCACGCGCGAGGGAATCAGCTACATCGCCACCTTTGTCGAGCTCCGCAACCGCTGCTTCCATGGTGTGCGCCATATTTGAACCAGTATCCGAATCCGGTACGGGAAACACATTGAGGGCGTTAATTTCCTCGCGGCGATGGGCTAATTCCCCCACGGCGCGGGTAGCCCAATTGCGCAGACCGCAGGAATCCAGCGTGCTGGGATATGACATGCGCAATAGTTTACAAGCGCCAGTCTATTTCCTGCGCGCCTTGGTCCCGCAAAAGGGCGTTTGCCCGGGAAAAAGGCCTAGAACCGAAAAAGCCACGGCTGGCAGAAAGCGGTGAGGGGTGTGGAGACTTGATGCACGGGACGTCGGGAAGAAAGCGCTCACACGCTTGCGCATCGCGGCCCCAGAGGATCGCCACCATGGGGCTGCGGTTGAGCGCGCGGATGGCAGCCTCGGTGATTTCTTCCCATCCGATGCGACGGTGCGAGCCTGCTTGGCCTGGGGCTACGGTCAGCACCCTGTTAAGTAGCAATACGCCTTGGTCAGCCCAAGCACTCAAATCGCCGTCCTCTCGGCCGTTGATCCCCACATCATCGTGAAGTTCACGGTAAATATTGACCAAAGAACGCGGGGGCTTCACGCCGGGGCGAGTAGAAAAGGCCATGCCCATGGCATGCCCTGGGGTGGGATACGGGTCTTGGCCCACGATGAGCACACGGACCTCATCCAGTGGCATGCGCAGCGCGCGACAAACATCCTCAGCTGGGGGCAGATATTCCTGGCCCTCAAGGGCGTGAGAAATCCGTGGCCATTGCTCTTCTATTACCGGCGCCAGCACCGGCTCCCATGAAGGGTGATAGGTGGGGTGCATATTTAAAAGCTTCGCCAGCCTTTCTGATAGCTCGGTGTCTTTCCTCCCACCGTAACCCCGCAGCCCCGAGTTACGGTGCCAATTTTCCGGAATCCGGAGGGGGTGTCTTTCGCGGTCGTGCCTATTAATGTGTGGTCTTCACCGCCGCTTAGCACCCATTCCCACGGGTCACGGTCCACAAGGTCTGCGGCCTGGCACAGCAAATCTTCCGGCTGCACAGCCTGCGGATCCAAATCCATATGCACGCAAGAGTGTTCAGACATCGTGGTGCAGTCTTGGATCAAGCCGTCGGAGTTATCCGTCATGGCGGTAACCCCAGCGGCGCGGGCAATGACACCGCGGCCAGGATTGAGCCAGGGTGCGCAATGGGCGTCAATAAGCGGCTGGAGGTGCTCGTACCCAGCGGGGAGCTGTCGGCCGAAGCGCTCTAACAAGGCCAGGCCGGCGGCCGAGTGGCCGATCTTGCCGTGCGCTACCACGTGCTGGCCTGCCCGCGCACCGTCCAAGGTCAGGGCAGGAAGGCTGCCGCCGAGGAAACCCACGGCCGAAATGTTGATGACCAAAAGATCAGACTTCGTGAGGTCACCGCCCACCAACTCGGCATTATAGAAAGAGCTATGCTCCGCAATGCCCTCAGCGATGCCCCGCACAAAGGACACTGGGGTATCACCGGGCGCGGCGATGGCTAAAAGGGCAGCAACGGGCCGCGCCCCCATGGCTTCAACATCGGCGAAGTTGCGCAAGATGGCTTTCTTACCAATCTCGCGCGGGGTAGACCACTCGCGCAGGAAATGACGCCCCTCCACCATCAAATCCGTGGCTGCCACGGTGCGGGAATTCGGTGGTGCGCTAGGCAATACCGCCGCGTCATCTCCGTTGAGCCTGCTCGAGGCCACAGAGGTAATTTCCCGAATGGCGTTGCGTTCTCCCACCTCTGCGAGAGTCTGAGTTAAGTTCACCAGCGTCCTTTCGATACTATGAGCCCTTATGACATCCCAATTTAACCGCACCGCGATCTTCATTTCACTTGGGTTGTCCATAGTGATGGTTCTGGCGGTCCTCTTCGGCGCAAAGTACGTATTCAATAACATCGCCAAAGCACCCGTGGCGGTCTCCCCCGTGGAATCCAAGGAAGCAGATTCACAAGCCTGCCATAGCTTTATCGACTCCCTGCCGGATAAGGTCATGGATAAGCCGCGCGCAGACATTGCCGAGCCTGTGCCCTCCGGTGTCGCTGCATGGGCAGCTAACTCTGAGGATAAGGTCACCGTGCGCTGCGGCGTGGACATGCCTTTCCAGTACACCGAGTATGCCCAGACCCAAGACCTAGAGGGAGAAAAGTGGTACAAGGTGCGCGATGCCACGCCGGGATCCAACCTAACCACCTGGTATGCGGCGCAGCGCTTCCCTATCGTCGCCGTTACTGCCCCCACCGACGCCGAGCCGGGCGAGCTTAACGACGCCCTCTCAGCACTCAAAGAAAAGCCTGCCCCCGCTCATAAGGCTCCGCTCAAGGAGCTCAAGGCGGGCGATGACCAAAGGTGCGCCGATATAGAAAAGGCCCTGCCTGATTCGGTGGCCGAAGGCTACCACCGCCGCGAGGTTGCGGAGAAGAATACCTTTGTGTGGAGCGCCGATGGCCGCGAAGACATCGTGGCCCGTTGCGGTGTGGCCAAGCCCGAAAACTATCGTGCTGGGGTCAAGCTGCAGCAAGTCAACGAGATTCCGTGGTTCGAGGACACCACCTTGGCCCATGGCACCACAGCCGGCACGTGGTTCGCCCTGGGCCGCGACAACTACCTAGCACTGCACGCCCCACAGGATGCCGCGCAAGCGGCACTGGTGGAGATTGGCGGTGTGCTTGCCAAGCACACCGCTGAAAAGTAGAAAGTACTCCGTCCCTACTTTGCTAGCGCCTGCTCAATGAGAGCCTCAAGCAAAGCGGGGTACTCCACACCCGAAGCGGCGAGCACCTGGGGATACATCGAAATCGGGGTAAAGCCCGGCAGAGTATTGATTTCATTGATGTACACGGAATCTTCGGTAACGAAGAAATCCACCCGGGATAGGCCCTCACAATTTAGGGCCTCGAATGCGCGAACAGCCATGTCGCGCAGCTTCTCGGTCAACTCAGGCGTGAAAGGCGCAGGGATTTCCGCGGTAACCACATTATCGAGGTACTTTGTGTCAAAGCCATAAAAGCCCTCGTCAGAATCATCAATGCCCGCCAGCAGTGCTGGAACAGACGCCAACAGTGTGCCGTCGGCATAGTGCAAAACACCGATTTCTACCTCTTGGCCTACGATTTCTGGCTCCACCAGGATTTTCTCGTCGTCTTCTAGAGCAAGGTCAACGGCTGCGGGGAATTCTTCCCAGCTATTCACTTTGGATACGCCGATTGATGATCCGCCCCGGGCGGGCTTTACAAAGACGGGCAACCCTAGATGCTGCTTTTCTTCCTCGCTGAGCTCGGTACGACCCTTCAGAATGACCTCGGGCGCTACGGGCAGGCCTGCCGCTGCCAGCACCTTTTTGGTAAATTCCTTATCCATGCCCACCGAGGAAGCCAATACGCCCGGCCCGACATAGGGCAGGCCGGAGAGCTCAAAGAGACCTTGGACGGTGCCGTCTTCACCAAAGGGCCCGTGCAGGATGGGAAATACCACATCAACCTCAGCAAAGAGCGTGCCATCGGTGACGTTATGGAACTGGCCCCTGGCATTAGGATCCAGGGAAAGCGTTAGTTCCGCCCCTCGCCTGACTTCTGGCATGACACCATTGACAATCTCTAGTCCCTCAGTGGTGCCGGGCGTCCACGTGCCCTCGCGGGTGATGCCGATAGGCACCACCTCGAATTTTTCAGGATCGAGGTGATTCATGATCGCACCTGCAGAGACGCAGGATACGGAGTGCTCGGTGCTACGGCCGCCATAGATAACGGCCACGCGGGTCTTTTCAGTCATGCCCGCAGATTTTACCCTTGACCTACTCCGACTTCTTGGACCGACCCATCAGAGCGATGATCATATCTTCCACCGCCATGCCCTCGTAGCAGACACCATAAACCGCGTGGGTAATCGGCATCTCTACGTCTGCCTGCTGGGCTAGGCGGTAGATAGAATCACAGGAGTAGACGCCCTCCGCAACCTGCCCGTTGGTGGCGGCCTTGGCCTCTTCAATGGTGCCGCCTTGGCCCAGGCGATAGCCAAAAGTACGATTGCGCGACAATGTCGAGGTACATGTTGCCACCAAGTCACCCAAGCCAGCCAAGCCGGAGAAGGTAAATGGATCCGCCCCCAACTCCACTCCGAGGCGGGTAATTTCTGCCAAACCGCGGGTAATGATGGTGGCCATGGTGTTATTGCCTAATCCCTTGCCAGAGGCTATACCGCAGGCTAATGCGATGACGTTTTTGCAGGCGCCGCCGATTTCCGCACCAATAACATCGGTGTTGGTATACGGGCGCAAGTACGGCGCGGCCACCGCCGCCTGGACGCGCTTTGCGCGTTCCTCATCTGGGCAGGCGATTACTGTGGCGGCCACTTGGCCTGCGGCAATCTCTTTAGCCAGGTTCGGGCCAGAAAGTACCGCCACGCGGTCTGCTGGCACTCCCGCCGCATCCATGATGACCTCGCTCATGCGCTTGAGCGTGGTGGTCTCCACACCCTTGGAAATGGAGACCAAGGTCGCGTTTTGAGGCAGATGCGGGGCCCACTTTTCCACGTTGCCGCGCAAGGTTTGGGAGGGAACGCCGAATACGACGACCTCGGCACATGACAATGCTTCCACTTCATCATGAGTCGCCCGCACAGCCGCCGGTAGGCGGGTATCCGGCAAGTAGTCCGGATTGGTGTGGGTCTCGTTGATGGCCTGCGCCAATTCCGCGCGGCGCGCCCACAGGCGGACATCATTTCCGGCATCCGCAAAGACCTTAGCCAAGGTAGTTCCCCAAGAACCAGCACCCATCACAGCAACGTTAACCATGGTGTTTCCTCCAAATGTGCGAATCTATAACCCCAACCTTAAAGCATGTCTGTCCGACCGTGTGGCAGGGATGCACACCGCGCCTAACCCGTGGGACAATGGTCCCTTAGACGTTGTTCCTATAAACCCGATTACTGTGGAAAGGCCCCGTGGAGGCAGACGATGCCCAATATTAAAAAGATGCACGAAACCGACAAGGATCAACAGCACGAGGAATTTATCTCCGGTCGCCATCAAGAAATCCCGGTGGACCCTGCCAAGGAATTCCACCGAACTACCCTTGCCGCCGGCGCCGTAATCTGGCGCGGGTCCCCGCAGGACCCAGAAATCGCGCTCATCCACCGCCCCCATTACGATGATTGGTCCCTGCCCAAGGGCAAGGTGGATCCCGGCGAGTCTCTTCCTACCACCGCAGCCAGGGAAATCCTGGAAGAGACCGGATTCAGCGTCCGGCTAGGCAAGCTCATCGGCAAGGTAACGTACCCAGTCCAGGGCCGCACTAAGGTGGTCTACTACTGGGTGGCCAAGTACCTGGGCGGAACCTATTCCGCCAATAGTGAAACCGATGAGCTACGGTGGCTGCCCATCGACGAGGCGCAAGACCTTTTGTCCTACGACGTTGATACCGCGGTAGTGGCCAAGGCGGCTAAGCGCCTACGCATCGCGCCCGCTACCCGCGTGCTTTATGTGCGCCACGCACGCGCGCATGAAAGCGGCAGCTGGGAAGGCGATGATAACCTGCGGCCGCTTGATAAGAAGGGGCGTCGCCAAGCGGAAATGCTGGTCCCGATGCTCAGCGCTTATCAGCCCACTGCCATTTACTCTGCGCTGCCCCAACGTTGCCAGCAGACAGCTGCCCCGCTTGCCGACGAACTGGGCAAGGACATCTCCATCAATAAGAACTTTGGCGACGAGGCTTGGGAAAACGACCCAGAAGCGGCCAAGAAAGCCTTCCACCGCGTGGTAAACGAAGGCGGGGTGCCCGTTATTGTCAGCCAAGGCGGCACCATCCCCGGCATCATCGAGGACCTCGCCCCAAAGTTCCTGAAAAAGCCGGTGGACAAGCTGAAGTTTAAGAAGGCTTCTGTGTGGGTCTTGTCTTTCAACAATGGCGAGCTCACCGGCGCCGATTATCTGGCTAGCCCACTGCCGGTGCGCTAGTTTCCTGGTTCCTCGCCGACCAACAATTAAGGCCCTGCCTTCCATCTCATGCGGTGGACGAGCAGGGCCTTATTTGCGCAACTATCGTGCGGCTGCGGGGTTTTCTAACCGCGCAAGCCGAGCGTGCGACGGACGAAGAGGACCAAAATGAGGGTGTTCAGTGCTGGGTACACAAACATGCCGACTAGGGTAAAGCTCAACACTGCGTACAGGACGGCACTCAGGACGACTACCAAGATGGTCACTCCGACATTCTTCTTCGCTACCTCGATGGAAGCCCCAAAGGTCTCGCCAACGGATAGCTCAGGACGTACGGCCTTAACAGCCGGCATCCAAGTAAAGAAGAAGGCGGCGAAGAGTCCCGGAATAATCAGGAGAACGAAGCCCAGGGAAATAACCAGCCACGAAAGCACATTCACCGCCATGAGACCGGCGACATTTTTAAAGCTCAGAAAGTCCTTTATCTCCAGCATCCCGGTATCAACCTGTTTATTAGCAGCCTTGTACCAGGTGCTAATGGACCAAATAAACACTAGGAACATGGCGATAATAGCTAAGAGCATTACCGCAATTAACCCACCAGTAAGTGCGGCATCGGAACCCGAGCCTCTATTGGCTAGGGCATCAATGGATGTACCGCTGCCTGCTAGGACGAGGGTCAACAGCAAATAGAGAATGGAGACAATTACGATCTGCACCAGTGGACCGAAAATCCACTGCGCCCAACCGCGGCCGAAGTAGCGGAAGCTATCCGCGAGTACCTGAATGGCGTCTACGTCACGACCAAAAAGGGAATCTTCTCCGTGGTCGGTGCTTCCGGCGTATCCGGGTTGCCCGAACTGTTGCTGACCGTACTGCTGCCCGTAGCCTGGTTGGCCGTTCGCGCCGTTTCCGTACGGCGCAGATTCACTGGCAGGTCCGGGAGTACCTGGACCATTGTTTCCTGAATTAAAGGAATCATTATTCGAATAGGGATTGCTCATAGTTCTAAAGCTAGGGGCATACCCTGTTACAGGAAACTGGAGCTGGCGATTGTTACCCTTACGTTACCAATCTGTACCCCCACGGCTCCCCCAAGGTTTGTACTCAAGACTCATACCCAAACGCACGGCACCCCCACCGCCCCTTCTTTAAAAAGGACTGTAGGGGTGTTGGCGCAAGTTCATCCCCAACCGCGCTCCCATTTATGGGGCGATAACAGAGGGCTTAAAGCCGGGGCGTCGCTTTTCATAGTCAGCAATATCGTCCTCGTTACGGAGGGTGATACCAATGTCATCGAGTCCCTCCATCAACCGCCAACGGGTGTAGTCATCGATATCAAAGCGGTAGGTATTTTCTCCCACCGTGACCGTTCGCGCCTCCAAGTCAACGGTGACCTGGGTTTCTCCTGACTCCAGCTGCTTCCAGATAAGCTCGATGTCCTCTTGTTCCATCAAACCGGTAAGAAGGCCGGACTTTCCTGCGTTACCGCGGAAGATATCTGCAAAGCGGGAAGAAAACACGGCACGGAACCCGTATTCACTCAACGCCCATACTGCATGTTCCCGGGAGGAACCGGTGCCAAAGTCTCTTCCTGCAAAAAGCACCGACCCATTTTTAAATTGCTCTTGGTTAAGCACGAAGCTTTCTTCGGGGCGCCAATTAGAAAACAGCCCTTCAGAAAAGCCTGTACGCTTAACCGACTTCAGGTAGCGCGCCGGAATGATTTGATCAGTATCCACGTTAGTAACGCGCAGCGGTACGCCAGTTCCGGTATGGGTTATAAATTTCTCCATTATCAATGCCTTTCTAAGCGCTTAATTCAGGTCAGCAGGACTAGACAGGTATCCGGTCACGGCTGTAGCGGCAGCCACCTGGGGCGAGACTAGGTGTGTGCGCCCACCTGGGCCTTGTCGGCCTTCGAAGTTGCGGTTAGAGGTTGAAGCTGAGCGCTCTCCCGCCGCTAGTTGGTCTGGATTCATTCCTAGGCACATCGAGCAACCAGCGGTACGCCATTCGGCTCCAAACTGGCGGAAGATCTCATCTAAGCCTTCTTCCTCTGCTTGGGCCTTGACAGCTGCTGAAGACGGCACTACCAGCATCCGCGTATCTTCGGCGATGGTGCGGCCCTTGACCACACCGGCAGCGGCGCGCAAATCTTCAATGCGAGCGTTGGTGCATGAGCCGACGAATACGGTATCTATTTTGATATCGCGCAGCGGAGTCCCCGGCTGCAGGTCCATATATTGGAGGGCCTTTTCTACAGTGGCCTTTTCATTGTCGTCACCGCAGTCTTCTGGATCTGGAACACTCTCCCCTAATGGCAGACCTTGTCCAGGATTGGTTCCCCACGTAACAAACGGGGTCAAGGCAGAACCATCAATCTCAACGACGGTATCGAATTCCGCCCCCTCGTCGGTGGGAAGCGTCTTCCAATAGTCAACCGCAGCGTCCCAGTCCGCCCCGCTGGGAGCAAACTCGCGTCCCTTCACATATTCAAAGGTGGTCTCATCTGGGGCGACCATGCCGGCGCGGGCTCCTGCCTCAATAGACATATTGCAGATAGTCATGCGCTCTTCCATGGACATCCTGCGGATCGCCTCACCACGGTACTCAATGATGTGACCTTGTCCGCCGCCGGTACCGATTTTGGCGATTATGGCCAGGATGAGATCTTTGGCGGAGACTCCCTCTTGTAATTCGCCCGTCACCTCAATCGCCATCGTTTTAAAAGGCTTCAAGGAAAGCGTCTGCGTGGCCATGACGTGCTCCACCTCAGAGGTGCCGATGCCCATTGCGATTGAGCCAAAGGCACCATGGGTGGAGGTATGCGAGTCGCCGCAGACAATGGTCATACCTGGCTGGGTGATACCCAATTGTGGGCCAACTGTATGGACAATGCCTTGCTGTGCATCTCCCATGGAATGCAAGCGCACACCAAATTCCTCGCAGTTCTTACGCAGGGTCGATACCTGGGTGCGAGAAACCTCATCCTTGATTTCCAAGAGGTTGCCAGACTTAATGCCTTGCGTGGGAACGTTATGGTCCTCGGTTGCCAAGTGCAGTTCAGGGTGGCGCAGTGTGCGCCCAGCCAGCCGCAGACCATCAAAGGCCTGTGGACTGGTAACTTCATGTAGTAGCTGAAAGTCAATAAAGATGAGGTCTGGTGCCCCAGCATCACCGGGTTGGACGACGTGATCGCGCCACACTTTTTCCGCCAATGTCAGCTTCTGGTTCATAAACATCTCTCCACACTTGAAATCTCATAATTTGGGACGTAGATTTCATTGTATGGGAGAGTATAGCGCAGTTTCCGGAATTAAAGTGTTGGATCGAGCAATGGCCATCATGATGGCCGCCGCCAACCACCCCTCCACCCTCAACGAACTATGTGAAACCACGGGCCTACCTCGGGCGACGGCACACCGGCTAGCCACCGCACTGGAAGCGCACCGCATCCTCGTTCGCACCCCCGAAGGAAAGTGGAAGGCCGGTCCAGCCCTCCCTGGCAACCGTGACCACCTACTGGAAGTGGCGGGTCCAATTATGGAGAAGCTGCGCGAAGACACCGGCGAGTCCATCCAGCTTTACGAGGTCACTGGAAATACCCGCACCTGTATTGCCACTAGGGAACCCGAGTCTGGCCTTCATAATGTCGTCCCCGTCGGACGCCAGCTACCACTTAGCTCCGGATCCGCAGCGCGCATCATTGCCGCCTATGTAGAGGTCAATATCGAAGACGCCTCGTTTACTCTCCAGGACATCGAAGCGGCAAGGAGCCAAGGGTATTCGGAGTCCATTGAAGAACGCGAAGCCGGGCTAGCCTCTATTTCTGCACCGGTTTTCGACGAAGCCGGAACTTTCCTGGCAGTCTTGTCCATTTCCGGATCTGTCGAGCGCTTCCAGCCATCACCCGCCCAAAAGTACGCGGATACCCTCACGGCAGCCGCTCGCGAATTGAGCAGCCAGCTTTAAGCTTCCCCTCGCCCCCCACCATGCCCGTCTCTGCCCAATCCTTGCAGAGACGGGCATTGCCTTTTTCTACTCATTTAAAAAAATTTGAGGAAACTCGCCGCCAGCTATTGAAACCAAACTGAAAATACGATTTAATGAAAATACGTTGAAAACAACGGGGACTAATCCCCGCCAGAAAGGACCAGTCATCATGACCCACACCACCCACGAGAACCACACCCACACCCACGGCACCGATTGCGGCCACGTATCCTTCCCACACGGCGACCACACCGACTACCTCCACGAAGGTCATATCCACCGTGAGCACGATGGCCACTGGGACGAGTGCGAGACCACCGAGCACGTAGAAGCCGAGGCTCACACCGACCACACTCATGGTGAAGGCTGCGGCCACGTAGCTATCCCGCACGGCGACCATGTGGACTATCTGCACGACGGCCACCGCCACGCCGCACACGGCGATCACTACGACGAGCACTAGTTGCAGCTCGGGGCTTAGCCCCTCATTATGCGCCGCCTCGGCCCTTCACCTTGTGGGTCCCGGCGGCCATTTCTATGTCTACCCTTCCGCTAAAGAGCGCCCCGAAATTCACACCAGAAACATATCTGCGAGCTCGACAGGACACACTCTCTCATTTCTGTTAAAACTGACAGTCAGACTATTAGTTCTTTCCGGTTGGGTGCTACGGTTCTTCGAGTGATTACTAGTTGGAAGATTTTTCTCCAAGATTTTGTCCGCTTGTGGCGGACCCCGCAGGTCTGGGTGATCCTTATTGGTTTGATGATCACCCCAGCCCTGTATTCCTGGGTAAACATCTCCGGTTTCTGGGATCCCTACGGAAACACAGAACACCTCAAGGTCGCCGTTGTAAATGAGGACAAGGGCGCCACCTCGGAGATGACCGGCCACTTAGACGTCGGCGGACAAATGATTGACAAGCTGCATGATAACGACAGGCTTGGCTGGCAATTCATGGACAGGCAAGAAGCCGAGGACGCCGTTAAGAAGGGCGACGTATTCGCCTCGGTAATAGTGCCCGAGGACTTCTCGGCCGATTTCGTCAGCCTGTTTAAAGGTACGTATTCTCAGCCCACGCTCGAATACCACGTTAACGAAAAGCTCAATGCAATCGCGCCGAAGATTACTGATACCGGTGCTTCGACTCTGGATACCACTATTAGCACTACTTTCAATGAGCAAGTGGCAGATTCAGTGGCGACGGAGCTTAAAAATTCCGGTGGTGATTTAAGCCAGAAGATTAACCGTACCGCGGGCGATACCGCGGATTCTTTTTCGGAAACCGCAGACACTGTAGCCAACTCGCGCAGCCAGTTGGCCGACGTTCACGCCACCATCGATGACGCACGCCCGACTATCGCGCAAGCCCGCGAATCACTCGGCACGGTCCAACAGACCGTCGATGACGCGCAGACCGCGTTGAACGAAGTTAATTCCATTACCGCTGAGGTCCAGCGCGAGGTCACTTCCTTCTCCGATGACGCCACGGCCGCTTATGTGGAAGGAACGACCGCGTTGGCAGACGGCACTGCTTCTGCCAACGCTACCGTGGGCTCGGTATCTGGCAAGCTACGCGGTGCCCTCACTCGCGTCGATGCTGCTTCTGCTGGCGCAGCAGGCATCGTTGGTGAAGCGGATCGGGCTATTGACCAGCTCGATAAGCTCGCCTCATCTCCAGCCCTGCCCCCGCAGGTTTCCCAGCAGATTAAGGATCAGGTGGGAGATTTGCGTGAACGCAATAATCATAACCGCGCAGTCCTCGGTGACCTGGACTCTCTCAACAGCGATACCAACGACACCATCGATTCGCTCAATAAGACAACGAGCCTGCTGGATAAGATGGCTGCCCAAACGCGCGATGACTCCCACGCGCTGCGCGATAATGTGGCCGAGGGCATGCCCAAGCTCAATGCCGCGCTTTCCGACGTCACAGCTACCACCGGAAAACTTTCCGCCTCGCTCGAAAGCCAAAAGGCACTGGTGGGCCAGACCGATGGGCTCTTAGGCGGCGTCGACAAGCAGCTCAACCAAGCCCAACAGGTGGTCGAGCGCTTTTCTGTAGACCTCGATGGCATTGAACAGGGACTCCGGGCCTCCCGCAGCGACGTGCTGGCGTTGAGTAATACCGCCAATAACAATTCCATCCTGCAGTCAGTCAAGGGCCTCAATACCGACGAGGTTTCCTCCTTCCTTGCCTCCCCTGCGGAGATGGAAAGCCACGCCGTCTTCCCGGTGAAGCACTATGGCTCCGGCATGTCCTCCCTATTTATCAACCTCACGTTGTGGATCGGCGCTTTCATGCTGCTCATCATCTTCCGCGCTGAGGTAGACCCGCAGGGCCGCAAGAACCTCACCATCACCAAGGCGTACTTTGCCCGCTTCCTTCTACTCTCCTTCTTTGCCATCGCCCAGGCGCTCATCGTGTCCATCGGCAACCTTGCCATTGGAGTAGAGCATGCCAATGCAGTGGCTTATGTCGGTACCGCAGTCATCATCGGCCTGTGCTATCTGAGCATTACCTATAGCTTGGTGTCTACGTTTGGCCACGTGGGCCGAGGCATCGCGGTGGTCTTTGCCTTCATCCAGATTCCTGGCGCTTCCGGCCTCTACCCGATTGAGATGACGCCAGATTTCTTCCGTGCGGTACACCCGTTCCTCCCCTTTACATACGGCATTGACGCCATGCGAGAAACCGTCGGAGGTTTCTACGGTAACCATTACGCGCGTGATCTCTGCGCCCTCATCGGCATGGCGGCGATTGCTTACCTCATCGGTTCGGTGATGCGCCGTGGCTTGTCCAACGTCAATATGTTGGTCAACGACGAACTGCGCAAGGGTGGATTGGTTATCAATGAACAGGTCCACCTTGTAGGAAGCCGCTACCGTTTCACCGATCTCCTCTATGCCTTGAACGACCGCGAGGCTTATCAACAAAGCCTTGAGAATAAGTGGGGCATGGCGCGCAGGAACTACTCTCAGTTGATGAAAATCACCGTGGCGGTGGGCCTGGCGCTGGTTGTCGCTTTGGGTATCTACTCACGCATTAACCCTGGAGAAAAGGCCATCATCTTCGGCCTGGCCTGCCTGGCTACGCTCATCGCGGTGGGTGTTATCTGTTCCCTCGAGTACGTCAAGCAGAGCATCGCACATGATAACCGCCTGGCGGATCTTAGCGACGAGGAAATCCAGGAGCACCTCGAGCACCAGCAGGAACATCCAAACCGCTACCTCCTGGAAGATTTGGACGAGGAATCCGCACCTGCTGATACCACCGAGACCAAAGAAATACCCGCCGTTGAAGGCGATGACTCCGGAAAGGGCGGCGAGTAAGTCATGAAAAACGTTCTGACCATTCTCCGCGATGACCTCCACGCCATTCGCACCAATGTCATGACGGCAGTCATTATCTTCGGTCTTGCTATCATTCCATTGCTTTTTACCTCCTTCAACGTGCTCGCCAGCTGGGATCCTTTTTCCAATACCAACCAGCTCAAGATTGCTGTTGCCAGCGAAGATGAGGGACACGAAAGCGACCTAGCCTCATTGAAGCTTAATTTGGGCGATGAAGTACTCTCGCAGCTCAGCCGCAATCACGATATTGATTGGGTCATTACCGACAGCGCCGATGCGGTCGAGGGAACAAAATCCGGTGAATACTATGCCGGCATCGTCCTGCCAAAGGATTTCAGCGCGGATCTGCTTACCTTTTATGTAGAAGGAACCGAGCCCAGCAAGCTCAATCTCTATACCAATGAGAAGAAGAACGCGCTGTCTACCACCATCACGCAAAAGAGTGCGGACGGCGTCATTCAAAAAATCGACGAGTCCTTCACCCGCGTGGTGTCCAATGTTGGCCTCGGCGTCGTATCCGATTTAGATAAATACCTCAACGAAGACGACACCCAGACGGCACTCAATAACCTTCACAACCGCATCAATAATGTCAGCACTCGCCTCGATGCGGCTTCAGGAACCGTAGGTGCACTAAGCAATCTTGTCGATTCCACCCTGCCGCTTACGCAGGCAGCGGATAATATCCTCGCCGAGGCCGGCCGCCAGGCCACGGAGACGGACAATGCCCAAGGCGAAAACCCCATCGACATTCTGCGCTCCACCCTCAATGACTCTGCAGGTTCATTAGACGCTTCCTTAGCGGCTACTACGCAAAGCTACGATGCGCTTTCTGCCCAGGTGGATGAGTTGCTCAATAACGCAAGTAACGCCACCGCACAAACGGCGCAGACCTACCGCACCGCAGCTGAGCGTGTAGATGAGCAAACGAGCGCCTTTGAGGGCGTACGCGCTTCCATCAAGGAGCAAGCCGATAAAGCGGCGCTGCCGGCTCCAGTCGCTGGCGGCTATAAGGCGTTGATGGGCCAGATTGATGCTTCTATCGCCCAGAGCAACGCGCTACATGATTCGTTGGTTTCGACCGCCGATGATATTGAGCAGGGCCGTGGTACCTCGCAAGAATCGCGCCAGCGCACCAAGGATGCCATCGCCAATGCGAAGCACGCCGCAGAGAAGGCGCGCACTTCCTATAACGAGAACCTCAAGCCCCAGCTGGATCAGCTCAACCAAAGCGTCTCTGTGGTGGCCGGCGATATTGATGCTGTTAAGCAGGACATAGCTGGTATTCGCGACTCGGTTTCTCGCAATAACGAGTCACCACAACAAAGCCTGGCCCGCGCCCGCGATACTACTGCTGGCCTCGCTGACACCCTGCGGGAGCAAAGCGGCCGTTTCGCGGACATGGGACGCAAGATCGACGAGGTTCGCCATGGCGGCGACCTAAGCAAACTGGCCGATATCGTTGGCTCTGACCCAGAGCTGCTCGCCTCCCGCATTGCTGCTCCTGTGGCTGTGGACCGTGAACCGGTCTATCCTGTGGCCGCCTTCGGCGTAGGCATGACACCGTTCTACCTCACCTTGTCGCTGTGGGTAGGTGCCCTCTTGGCGTGCGTGCTGGTCCATACCAACGCCGAGCGCAAGTACTTGCGAAAAGACGAGAACGGAAAGTACGACGAAAGCGATTTCACCCGTGGCCAGGCATTCTTCGGTCGCTTTGCCACGCTTGCGTTGGTCGGTCTGGCTCAAGCCACCTTGGTGGTGCTTAGCCTCATTTTCTTCGTCCAAATCGAGCCTGCACATCCATTCATGCTCATGTTCGCAGCATGGGTAGTTTCGCTGGTATTCATGTTGATCATTTACTCACTGGTCATCACACTCGATAGTGCCGGCAAGGCCTTGGCGGTATTGCTGCTTGTGATACAAGTGTCTGGTTCCGGCGGCGCCTACCCGTTGCCATTGCTGCCTGAATGGTTCCAGAACGTGAGCCCTTGGTTGCCAGCTACTTATGCTATCGATGCCTTCCGCAGCGCCATCGCGGGCATCTACCATGGCGATATTTGGCGTGAGCTGGGCATGCTGCTGTTGTTTACCATCCCGGCATTGGTCGTCGGACTCCTTATCCGCCGCGCCATGGACGCCTATCATAAGCGCCTACAAAAGGCGATTAAGAAGACAAAGGTGATGGCATAGCCAGCGCTTGGCGACGCCCTCCTTACACAGCCCAGCGAGCCGTTTCACGGCCCGTTGGGCTTCTTTCTTGCTGCGGTCTAGCGCAGGGCGCAGCTGACCACTCAGAACTCACTGTAGGGAGGTGCAACGCCGCTTGCTGCACTGTTAGGGCGTTCGACGAGAATCGAGCGAGAATTGAAGAATACAGGCGCCTGAAAGGCCGACTTATATGCCCCAACAGTCTCAAGGAATGCGCTTTTGGGGGAGCTAGGGAAAACAAAAAGCTGCGAGCCATGAGGCTCGCAGTTTGGTATTGGTACCCCGTACGGGATTTGAACCCGTGTTACCGGCGTGAGAGGCCGGCGTCCTAGGCCGCTAGACGAACGGGGCGCGTTCGCAGCAATCACACACTGTGCGTTGCGGACTTGTTAAGAGTAAACGATGGGTTAACCGAGCACAAATCGCACGCTTAGGGGCGGTTTTGAGGGCGGAGGCTAGGAAAACGAAAAGGGTCCCGAGTCTTTACTGCAGTGAGGGTTCTTCGTGGCCGGGGTGCGGATCGAATCAGTGGTTATTCCGCAAGCAATCTGTGGATAGTCCGTGGCCGAGAACGCTGTGCTAGTAGGACTCGGGATGGCGCTGTGCGTCGAAGTGCATATACTGCAGGCTCCTATACTTCGTACAAATGTTGGTGGGAAGGAAGTTGTGGATTATAGCGTTACTACCTGGCTATGCTTTCGGCCTGTGCGCCTTCGCTGTGGTGCGTTTCGATTTCTGTCACCCGCTCTCCTTTCTGTCTGTTTTCTGCTGTACTTGCAGTCTATGCCTGTACTTGCAGGACTGGAAGGGGTTTGCACAACTTCGCGGTGGTCTTAACCCTGGTCTTATCGGCGACGCGTCGCTGCCTGCGCGAAAGCTACCAATGGTCCGGGGTTAGGTTATAACCAGTCCCCCATGCTTGACCACATCTCCACGTGGCCTTTAGACGGCACCTCACAATCGATACCTTCCCCTTTAAGCCCCGAAAGGATACCGACTCGGATATGAAAAATCCTCCAGCGCTAAGCTGGAGGTCTTTGTACCCCGTACGGGATTTGAACCCGTGTTACCGGCGTGAGAGGCCGGCGTCCTAGGCCGCTAGACGAACGGGGCATAGAACTAGTGAGCCTGCCGTTTAAAGCATTTTCACTGCTGGCCTACCAGGACTCGAACCTAGAATGGCGGTACCAGAAACCGCTGTGTTGCCAATTACACCATAGGCCATTTGCTAACTCGCTAGGGAAGCTAACTGCCTTTCAGCCGTTCTCCCTTGCTCGCTGCAACGTGTAATAACTATAATGATCTTCGCGTAAACTGCCAAATCGCCAGCGCATAACGCTTTTCAGCCCATAAAGGCGGCATTAAAAATGCGGTGAATGACAGTGCTGTAGTTCAGCCGTCATCCACCGCGCTAACGCGAGAGGAGTTCTTAATCCCAGCGTTGACTGCAGCGCTTGCCGCAGCGTTACCTACTGCGCCGCCGGGACGTAGGGAGTCACCTCGCGTGCGGCACGCAGGCGGGCCAAGGTAGATTCCTTACCCAGCAGCTCCATGGACTCAAAGAGCGGTGGGGAAACCTGGGCACCAGAAATAGCTACGCGCAGCGCACCATAAGCCTTACGAGGCTTCAGCTCTAGGTCTTCAATAAGCGCCTGGGAAAGGGCCGCCTCGATATTCTCGGTCTTCCACTCGGCAACGCCTTCGAGGGTTTCAATACCTACCTCCAGAGGCTGCACGGCCTCTTCCTTGAGGTTCTTCTTCGCTGCCTTCTCATCGAGTTGAAGTTCCGCATCTGGGGTAACCAAGAAGCTCATGAGGCCATAAGCATCGGAAAGCGTCTTGATACGGGTCTGTACCAGATCTGCCGCGAAGGCAAATTTCTCGCCGTCATAGTCGGCCGGAAAGTCGGTGTATTCCGTCAGGTAGTTGCGCAGACGGAAGGCAAACTCTTCTGGTTCCAGCTGGCGGATATGGTCGGCATTGATAGCCTCGAGCTTCTTCTGATCAAAGCGGGCCGGATTCCCCAGCACATCGTGGACATCAAAGTTCTTCACCAAATCTTCCATGCTGAAAATATCCTGGTCTGCAGACAGCGACCACCCTAGCAGGGAGAGATAGTTAAGCATGCCCTCCGGGATAATGCCATTATCACGGTGGTTGAACAGGTTGGACTGCGGATCACGCTTAGAGAGCTTCTTATTACCCTCGCCCATCACGAACGGTAGGTGACCAAACTCTGGAGTAAACTCGGCAATGCCGATCTTCTGCAGGGCGTCGTAAAGCGCGAGCTGCCGCGGAGTAGAAGACAGCAGATCTTCACCGCGCAGCACATGGGTGATGCGCATTAGGGCATCATCCACCGGGTTAACCAGGGTGTAGAGCGGCGCACCGTTGGAACGAGCAACCACGTAATCCGGCTGGGTTTCAGACTTGAAGGTCATTTCCCCGCGGACCAAGTCAGTCCAGGTCCAGTCCTGATCCGGCATGCGTAGGCGCCACACCGGCTTGCGGCCTTCGGCCTCAAAAGCGTCGATCTGCTCCTGGGTGAGATCACGGTCAAAGTTGTCATAGCCCAACTTCGGGTCACGGCCAGCCGCCTTGTGGCGCTCCTCTACCTCTTGGGCGGTGGAATATGCCGGGTAGACAAAGCCACCTTCGATGAGCTTGTCTAGGACTTCCTTGTAGATGTCCATGCGCTGGGACTGACGGTAAGGCTCGTGCGGGCCACCGACATTGATGCCCTCATCCCAGCCCAGCCCGAGCCAGGTCAGGGAATCAATGATGGCCTGGTAGGACTCTTCAGAGTCACGGGCGGCATCGGTGTCCTCGATGCGAAATACCAGCTTTCCGCCGGTATGACGGGCGTAGGCCCAGTTGAATAGTGCGGTGCGCACCATGCCTACGTGCGGTGTGCCGGTTGGGGATGGACAGAATCTAACGCGTACTTCAGTCATGCCCACCATCGTAGTGGAGCCGCCGATTCCAGTCCGCACCAGCCCAGGCGCCCCTGAAACCTGCCCGGCGCGTAGCGGTTTGCAGTTTATTCCTACACGCAAATTGGGGTAATTGGAAACAGGTTTCACTACAAAACCACAGGTCAATGAAACTGACTTCCATTAGGGCTAACAGGTTATGGGAATCATTTTCTATAGTTTCTGGTGAACTTGTGAGAACTGTAGAAAGGCCTTCCCAACTGTGGCTTCCCCACACACCCGTTTCCTTGCCACGCTGAGCACGTTGGCGCTAATCACTCCCGCCACGGCTGTCGCGGGCCCGGATGATGGCAAGCACATCGCTACCAATACCCACGTTGACTCCCCCAAGTCTTTCTGGGAGAACAACGATTTCGTCCTGAAATCCGAGTTTGGCGGTCAAGAGCCCCCGATAGCCGACACCGTTGCCTGGGTGGGCAAGGGCTACAGCGCCACGGATAACAGCAACCAGTATCTCTATACGCTTCCGGCAAACGGGACCCAAGACTACATTGGGGCACCTGGTACGACCTACTACACAGCGCCGCACCAAGTATCCGGCAATACTTCGCCCATTTGGCTGGGCTTTGGCGCCGATACCTCCTTGCCCACGGACAAATTCCGTGACGGGGTCGCGTTCCTTGATTTGCTCAGCGTCGATGGCCCCGGCGAGGTAGAGCTTTTTACCAATAAAGATGATGAGGCCGGCACCCAGCTGCACCGCATGCTCGGTTCCTTCCCGGATTCGCCGCACTCTGCTTACCTTGTTGCCGGCACGCATACGCACAACTCCACGCTGTTTACCAAGCCCGGACGATACCGCCTGACCTACCGCACTAGTGCGCGCGGAAGGGACGGCCAGCTCATAGCCAATGAGCCACAGACCACCACCATCCAAGTGGGCGGGCAGAAACCCAAAGAAGAAAAGACGCCGAGCCTCAAGGAACGCTTCGCACAATCCGCAGCCGGTAACGCCGCTGCTGCAGGCTACAGCCTGCGCATGGCGCCGAAGTCCAATCCCGAAAAAGACGGTGATGACAAGCTCACCACCATCTCTTTCGATGCCAAGAACAAGGCGCAAGGCACCCTTACGCTGCTTATCGACGGCTACTTCCTCACCGACCTTCCCGTTAAGGATGGGCATGCTCAGTGGGACGAATACATGGGCCCCGACCCTTCCCAGGTGCAGGCTGTATTTACCTCAGAGGGTGATGCCCCACGCTGGATATCCCAACCTCTTGACTTCCAACCCGGTAAATCCAGCCACACCGATTCTTCTGCCGCCGCTGATTCGTGGCAGGAAACCTCCCAGCCGCGCCAGCTTGCCCCCACCCAGGAAACCGAGCTAAAGGAACTGGGCTACACCATCCGCATGCGCAAGCAGGGCGATGGCGGCACCAAGATCGTGGTGGATACCGAAGATAAAAACTTCAACGGCCTACTCACCGGCGGGCTCTATGACACCAAAGGGGCGAAATACCCCACCGTGGATCTGGAAACCCCTATTACTAATGGCCACGGCGAGGTCTCCTTTGATGAGGGCGAGTACTTCAAGGGCTATTTTGCCAAGGTTGACCTCTTCCCCCATTCCACTCTGAAGGCCGGACATGCCAGCAGCGTAATCACCGAGTCCTTTGCTTTCGGCGAAAATTATGAAGTCAATGGGAAGTTTTCTACTTCCACTGACGAACCGGAGACTACTCCCGGCGAGCAAGGTACTCCGTCTTCAGCGCCGCAGCCAGGCACCGAAAAACCGCAAACCGGCAATGCACAATGCAGCGACAAGTACCTATTAGACCGTGGGCATGTAGATATCAAGGCCCAGCCTGCCGAGGGAGGCTTTGCAACCGTTCTGCGCGATGACACGGCGCAGGTAGACAAGAAATCTGTTGACCGCAAACTCGATGATGTTGTACTCGGTGTACACGATAATGCTCTTACCCCACGCAATAAGAAGCTCGCGGGCAAGGAGTTTGATTTTCTAGGAAAGCCCGGTGAGCGCTTCTATCACCTGCCGCAAACCCAGGACCAAAACATCATTTGGCCAGGCTATAACACCCAGGATCTGGACTATTCCTTAACCAAGGACAATGCCGTCAACCTCAACTTGAAGCCCACCTCCACGCCGGACGGCGCCGAGTGGGGCGCATTCATCGATGGCACCCATGGTAAGGGCTTTTCGGTCCTCGCCAATTCTGCGGCTAAAGACTACACCATCGAAACCAACTTTCCGGCCCATACCCATACGCACTGGGCCTTTTCCAAGCCTGGCTTGTACACCTTTGAGGCCACCTATACGGCCACGGGCACAGACGGCAAGGAGCTAAAGTCCGCGCCCCAAACCCTCACCTTTGCCGTGGGCGATAAGACGTTGGATTCCTGTTCCTTCCGCGCGCCGGGCACCTCTGGGAGCGGAGAGCCCAGCGAAAGTCCGACGGATAGGCCTTCCGCGGAGCCTTCCCAGAAGCCTTCCACCCAACCATCCACCCCAGATACGCCGGACAAGCCAGCTCACCCCGGTAGGCCAGAAGAGCCGACAGGTTCCTCATTTAGCCCGTGGAGCCTGGTCCTCCCAGCGGTTCTCGTGGTGGTTTTCAAGGCCTTTTATAACTTCTTCCGCGATAACGAGGACCTCATCCGCAAACGCTTCGGTCTCAACTTCTAAGCCTCTTCTACCCCACCAACTAGACGGGAAACCACAATGCATCATTCACCCTCCTTTGCCCCTCGGCGCGTCCCGCTGCGGCGCCGATTCATTCACGTATTCGCCGCCGTCTTTGCCACAGCACTGGCCTTCTTCTCCCCCGCCTCGGCACTTGCCTTTGATGAGGTCTTCGACTCTGGCCACGTAGACGCCTTTTATGTCACGGCCCCAGATGGTCAGCTACACCTATCGATGAAGGAAGACATCACTGGATCGAGCGTTCCACGCTCCGGCGATGATGTGGTGCTCAAGGTTGTGGAGGACGCTTGGTCCGATGCCACCGAGGCCGTGCCGGAGATCGGCCAGCCCACCTATTTCCTGCCGCAGACCCAGGATCAACGCATCATTTGGCCGGGCTGGGATACCCAGCCTGCACGCGATGGCGGCTTTGACAACGTTGACCTAGAATTCGCCGAAGTTTCCGGCCCGGGTTCTGTTTATGTCTTTGAGACCAGCGGCTTTGGCGATGTGAAGACGGTGACCGATTCCGGCTCAATGGAGCTCACCAGCGGCGAGGTCATCAACCAGCCCAATCCTGCTCACCGGCACGTCAACTGGGCCTTTAGCGAGGCCGGCACGTACACCATGACGGTGCAAGCCCATTCCAACGGCGAATCCAGCAATGCTGTGACCTACACCTGGGAGGTGGGCGACGGCGGCGAAGCATCCGCAGCCGATCGATCGGCTGATACCGGCGAGGTTAGCAATGACCAAGAAGCTACGAGCACCCCGCGTTCAGCAGACAAGGGCGGCGCTGCAGCCGCAGATAAATCCGGTGCAGCTACGGATAAAGAGTGCACCCCGGGTATGACGCCGCAAATCAAGGACGATACTGTCTCTCCTTCCCAGTGGCGCGATGCTGATGGCGCTACCTTTTATCTCTCCGATAAATCCAGCGTCGATCTGCCCCAAGAGGTAGGCCCAGTGCCAGCTGGTCAGGCGTGGATGATTGGTTCTACCCAGGTCGATGGCGTGCCGTGGCTCGGTGCTAATACCCAAAGTCCGACCATGCGCGAGAATATCCCTGGCGATGTCACCTGGGAGTTAGCAGGCTTCAAGGGCCCTGGCCCGATGATGGTCTACTCCCAGGGCGGACTGGGAAAGATTGTGGGCGATGAGTGGTTCCGAGGCAATGCCGATGCGGCGGAGGGCACCTATTCGATTGCCCCCAATACGCACGTGCACCCCAACTGGGTCTTTGGTGCGCAGGGCACCTATGACGTCACCATCCGCCAGGTGGCCAAGACCGATGAGGGCAAGCAAGTCGCCGGCGAAGCGACACTTCACTTCGTGGTCGGCGGCGACAAGCCGGCGGAAGCCTTTGACAACGGGCACTTCGACTTAGGCGCTGCGGTAAATCCGGAGGGCGGAGACTGCGGGGATGGTGCTGCGGCAGGTGGGGCGTCGGCAAGCGCTGGTGGCTCTTCCACAAGTACCGGAACAAGCACTGGCCAGGCCGCGCAGGCCCCCAGCAAGGGCGGTTCTTTAGCCAATACGGGGACTCCCATTGTTCCCTTTGGCATCGGAGCACTGGGCTTGGGCATGCTTTTCCTCGGCCTGGGCATTGCCCGCCTAGCTGTAGCTAAGGCAGCGGACTAATGGCGCGTGCGCTTTCCCATAGACGCAGGCTTCGGACCATTGGCGCGCTGCTGGGCTCCTGCCTGCTGGCCACTGGTTGTGCCCCCTCGGCCGCGTTGGATGCTGGAGACGGAGAGAGATTCACCGTGGTGGCCACCACCCCGATCCTCGCGGATCTCGCGCGCAACATTGCGGGAGAAGATGCCCGCGTACAAAGCCTTATTCCCAGTGGAAAAGATCCGCATACCTTTGAGCCAACGCTGCGCACGGTACGCGATGTTGCCAATGCCGATTTGGCGCTGAGCAATGGCTACTTGCTGGAGCCGCAGTCTCTCATCGATACGCTGCACGAATCCACCGATGCCCCCGTGGTGGAAGTGGCCGATGCTGCCTCCACCCGCGGTGCCACTCTCGTGCCGCTGGTAGAAGATGTCTCGCTCGAGGCAATTTGGCTGGGCCTGCGTATCAGCGGCGCACAACAGCGCTCTTCTGGAGTGGATTTCCGCATGGTCTCTGCCGACGGACCAGGTAACGTCGCGGCCTATGTGGTCTCTACCTTCGGCACCCCGGAGGTCCTTTTTAACTCGGCCGATGGCATCGATGAAAAAGAAGACTCAGTGACCCTGCCGGCCAACGCCCACACGCACGTCTCTTGGGGGTTTTCCCAGCCAGGCATCTATCACCTCGGGTTCCAAGCAGAGGGCACCGACGTCCAACACCTCACTGTGGCCGTGGGAGTAAACCCACCTAAAGGCATGCAAGTGATAGATTCCGGACACCTGGATATTGCAGGTGACCTAGCCAAGCACAGCATTGACTTGCGCGATCAGGACAAGCGTTTCGACCCTGCCACCACCGTGGTGTCCATCCCCTCTTCAGTGCTGCAGCCCATTCCGCCTGATCCTGCCTACCGCTTCCTGGGCAGGCCGGGCGCGGATACCTACCTATTGCCGCAGGCGGTCCTAGGTAAGCACATCCACGGCGAGGTGGACCCGCACCTATGGCACAACGTGGACAACGCCATCGCCTACGTCGATGTCATTGCCGAGGAAATGGCGCAAGCAGATCCTTCCCACGGGGCGTCCTACCGCCAACGGGCGGAGGCCTACACCCAGCGCTTGCGGAATACGGATACCTATGTTGACCGCGCCATTTCTTCTATCCCTAAAGAAAACCGGCACCTCGTGACGACCCACCACGGCTACGCCTATCTGGAGCAAGGATATGACATGTCGGTGGCCGGCTTCGTCACTCCCAATCCGGCCATCGAGCCTTCCCCACGCGAAGTCATTTCCTTGCGCCGCACGCTGGAGAACCTACATCTGCCAGCGGTGTTTGTAGAACCCGTGCAGCAGGCAAGCGCCGAGACATTGAAGCAGGCTGCCGCGGAGCAAGGCGTGGAGCTGTGCCCCATCTACGGCGACACGTTCGATGACACCGTCAGCTCCTACATCGAACTTATGAAATTTAACGCTGATTCCCTTCAGCGCTGCCTCACCCCCACCCCCACCGATGGAGATAAAAATGCTTAAATTCGCTACTCGTACCGCCACCCGCACCGCCGCCTGCGTCCTTACTGCAGGCCTGGCATTTTCTACCAGTCCTGCTTGGGCGGGCGACCTCGCCCAGGTAGTCGGTGCCGATGAACACGTTGCCCCACAAGGCCAGGAAAAGGTCATCGATACCGGTCACGTAGACGTTGGTGCCCTGCTTGATGGCACGGATTCTGAGCTTATGGCCCGCGATGATGCCGGCGATAAGCCAGTCTGGCGTCACCTGGATGACCTCGTGTTTTCCGTGGGCGATAAGGCACAACAAACCCTTCCCGATACAGATGACTTTGGCTTCGTTGGCGCTGAATCCGGCGATAAGGTCTGGGTAGTTCCCCAAACCGAACAAGTCGGTGTTCCCTGGCTGGGGTGGAATACCCAGGCGCCCTCACTTGTCGACGCCGCCGATCGTGGAGTCACCATGGAATTTCTCGGCCATTCCGGGCCAGGCGATTTCTCCCTCTTCCTGCAAAACGGCGGCTTCGAAGCGCCACAGCTCTTGTGGTCCACCGCGCAGAAGAGCGACGAGGACTTCTGGGTAGACCTCAATACCCACACCCACGCCAACTGGACGTTTACGGAGCCAGGCACCCATCAGGTAGGCATCAGGGTAAAGGGCAAGACCAAGGACGGTGCCGATTTCAGCACCGATGGCGTACTCACCTTCGCCGTGGGCGATGATGCCGACGTCCAAGCGGCCCAGGACACCACCTGGAATCCAGACGATGCCCAGACCGCGGGCTCCTCTATTCCCACCTGGGTCTTTGTCCTCGCCGGTGTCGGCGCCGTAGTACTGCTACTGGCCCTGGGACTCGCCCTGCGTTCAGCCAAGCGGGGCGATAACCGTGGCTAAACCGCTTATTTCCGTTGCTGATCTCAACGTCTCGCTCTCGCACCGCAGCGTCATCACCGATGCCAACCTCACTGTCTGCCCGAGCGAATTCATCGGGCTCCTCGGGCCCAATGGTGCTGGTAAGACCACCCTCATGCGCGCGATTTTAGGGCTCATTCCTTCCTCCGGAACTCGCAGCATCTCCGGCACTGTGGGGTATGTTCCCCAGCGCCACGAGGTGGAATGGGGCTTTCCCATCAATGTCTATCGCACCGTTCTCAGCGGCCGCACCGGCCTTATCGGCTGGCTCAAGCGACCGCGCGCCACGGACCACGCCGCGGCGGCAGAGGCGCTTCGTTTGGTTCACATGGAAGAGTTTTCTACCCGTCCCATCGAAGAACTCTCCGGTGGTCAACGCCAGCGCGTGCTCATCGCCCGGGCACTCGCCACACAACCACACGTGCTGCTGCTCGATGAGCCCTTTACCGGGCTAGATGCGCCAAATACCGAATCGCTCCTCGAGCTTTTTGAAGAGCTTTCCCACCGCGGCACCTCCATCATTATGTCCACTCATAACCTTTCTGAAGCCGCACATTCCTGCCACCGCCTCATTCTTTTTAACGGCACCGTGGTAGCCGATGATTCCGCTTCGCGCCTTCTTCGCCAGACGGATCCGTGGACGCACACCTTTGGCGTGCGTGCCGGTTCGCCTTTGCTTTCTTCCATTGGAGTCTCCGCATGATAGAAATTTCCTTCCTCGATTTCCTGCGCGACCTGGTTAATCCCCACCTTGACTTCCTCGCTCGCGCGGTAGGCATCTCCTTGCTGGCGGCCATCGTGTGCGGCGTCATCGGCTGCTATGTCGTGCTGCGCGGCATGGCCTTTATTGGCGATGCCGTCTCCCACGCGGTATTTCCTGGCCTAGCCATTGCCTTCGCCCTGCAAGCCTCGGTGCTCGTGGGTGGCGCAGTCGCCGGTGCGGTTGTGGCCTTGCTCATCGCCGCCTTTTCGCAGCGTCGCCACGTACGAGCGGATTCCATCATCGGTATCTTCTTCGCCGCGGCCTTCGCCTTGGGCATGGTGATCATCTCGCGCACCGATGGTTATAGTGCCTCGTTGACAAGCTTCCTCTTCGGCTCACTCACCGGCGTATCCCGCACCGATATCATCATCGCGGCCTGCGTATGTGCCGTGGTTATCGCCATCGTTATAGCCTTTGGCCCCCAACTCAACGCCACGTGCTTGGACCGGGAAACTGCCCGCGCAATGGGCTTGCCCGTCTTTGTGCTGGATATCATTTTGTACCTGTGTGTCACGGCCGCAGTGGTCATTTCCGTAAGCACGATCGGCAATATCTTGGTCCTCGCACTGCTTATCACTCCGGCCGCGACGGCACGCCTACTTAGCGCAAACCTCACGACCATGATGTGGCTATCCGCCCTCATTGGCGCGCTATCTAGCTTCCTCGGTATCTACCTAGCATGGGCCATTGATTTACCGGCCGGCGCCACCATCGTGCTCACCCTCACCGTCATTTTCTTGGGCGTTTGGGCTATCCACCCACTGCTCGGCGCCCGCAAGCACGCAGGTGCCTCGCTTTCCGACGCCCCACACCCCACCCCACGAAAGGAATCCGTCTCCTCATGAAACCTGTCTGCCGCACCGCGGTGGCCCTTGGCGCCGCCGGACTTATTAGCCTCGGCGCCCTTCCGGGAGCGGGAGTAGAACCCTTCGAGCCCGCCACCGCATATGCCGAAGAATCCACCGAGGAATGCTCTTCCAACGACTTCGACCTCATCACCAAGGGCCACCAGGACATGGCGCTCAGCGGCGATTCCGGTGATCTCAGCTTCACGGTGAAAGATGATGACAAGGGCATCGAGCATGACTCTGAGTCCTTCGCCATTGAGGTATCTGATGACCTTAAACAACCGCTATCGGAGCTCGGTGATTCTTCCCTGCCCGATGAAGGTTGGATTCTGCCGCAAACGCAAGACCCCGATGCTCCTTGGCTAGGTTTTAATACCCAAGAGCTGTCTCAGGATCTCCTCGCCACTGGAGATACCGCTAACTTGAGCATGGCTATCGCACAGGGCCCCGAGGATGGCCGCATCCTGGCCTACCAGGTGAATCTTGGTGACCCCAAGGTGCTTATGGACACTGCCGATGGCTCTGCCTGGGACTACCCCGGCAACTCCCATTCCCACCCGGCCTTTGCCTTTACCGAGCCGGGTACTTACGCGGTGAGTTTTACCTTCGAGCTTCCCGACGGCACCCGACACCACTTGCATGCTGGCTTCCTCGTCGGAGAGCAGGCAGATGCGAAAGATCTATGCGGCGTGGACTATACCGATGCGGACGCTGCTACCGGCAACGGTGGCGACTCAAATAGCCGCCCCAAGCAACTGGAAAAAGACGTCAAAGACGTAGACAAAGCCATCGCCGGGCTAGACAAAGAACTCGACAATACCCTGCAGAAGGGCCAGAAATTCCTAGACGGTGGCAAGCCACAAGAAGACAAGAAGGGTTCTGACGAGGACAGCGCGGGCAAGCGCCAGCAGCCCTCCCGCACCAAGGAAAAAGACGCTGGGAAGGATGGAGCGCCACATAAGACGCCGTCCACGGGTTCGGCTCACGCCTCTGGTACTACGCGAAAGTCTGGTGCTGGTTCTGGGGCTACGACCCACCATTCGGCTAGCCGTGTCAATGATTCTGCCTCCACTGCGAAATCCGGAAAAAGCGGAGGCGCTGGCACGGGCTCACACCGTTCTGCTTCCACCAGCGGTTCTTCCCACTCGACGGCCAAAAAGTCCACCGGCTCTCGGGACGCAAAGTCCGCAAAGCGTACCAAGGGCAAGGCCGCAGGCACCGCTGGTGCAGAGAGGGTGCCGGATGCCGGCGCTGCGGAAGGCAAAAACACTGGAAATGTACTGACTAATGCCGCTGCGTATACCGCCACCCTGGCTAAAAGCAGCTTCTGGGCGGGCCTTTTAGCCGGACTAGGCGCATTCGCTCTGGTGCTCGGAATCGGCCTGCTGGTCTATGTCCGGTTCTTCCGCAAGAAGAAGGCCCCAGCGCAGCAGCCGGCCGATGATGCCACGGCCCACTTGCCGCGCGTCGACTAGCGCAGTGCTAGTTATCGGCCAACCATAGAACGAGGCCCAGAGGATCTCTCCTCTGGGCCTCATCCGTGGCTAAGAGCCGCTGTTTTATACCCTGGTCTTGGACGAGAGGAAGTCCCAGACCACCTTTGGAGTATCTGGCTGCCAGAACCAGGTGTGGTCCTGCGGAACCTTGACCAGCTGTACGTCCTTCTGGCAACCATTGAAGTTCAGGCGTTCGGAACCGCCAGCCTCTGGAGTCGCCTGGAAGGTCATGTCGCATCGATTGCGTTTCAGGTAGCCGCCAAGCACCGTGCGCACCGGTAAGTAGCCAGCCTCGTGCCGGTCACCGCCTTCATAGGTCATCATCTTGTCATTGACGCCATGCATGATGAGGGTATTCATCGGCGCATCGGCACAGTTAACCTCGACCGGGTTATAAAAAGCACCCGAGACCATGGCTACAGCGGCGAAGGTATCTTGGGCGTGGCAGCCCAGCACTGAGGTAAAGCCGCCGCCATTGGACATACCCATGGCGTACACGCGGTTGCGGTCAACGTGGTAGTCTTTGTCCACAGAGTCAAGAATGCGTTTGATGAAGCGGATGTCCTCACCATCGCGCGTCTTGGCATAAGGTGCTGCCTCCCAAGCACGCTCAAAACCCTCCGGGTAGACGATGATTGCCTCGTTATTGGCTTCAGTGGTCTGCATGCGTGCGTAGCTGGAATAGTTTTCCGGGGAATCTCCCCATCCACCGAAGCCGAAAAGTACAGGCGCAGCCTTTTCCGGCGAATAGTTATTGGGAATGCGCAATAGATACCTGCGGGTCTTTCCCTCGTGCTCCATAGTGAGCGACTGTATGGAGCCCGGCTTAAATGGCGGGTTGGGGTTGATGCTGGTATCTACCATCGCTGGCCGCGGTGCCGGCTCCGGAAGTGATGATCCCTCAGGAGCAGGTGCCGGGTTGTTTTGGTCAGCACCTTTATCTGCTGGTGCCGGGGTGGATTCTTTCACGCCTTCTGGAACGAGGTGGGATCCATCTGGCTGCGGAATAACTGGCTTCGCGTTTTCGGGTGCCGGGCCCGGTGCTGGTGCCGGTGCTGGCTGTGGTGCGTTTGCTGGGGCCGGCGCAGGTGCAGGCGCTTCTTGCGCGTGGGCAGGAGACACGCTCAGCAGCGCCCCGCTAGCCAGCACACCAACAACAATCAGGTAAAGGAAATAGCGAAGAAAATTAGTAACATTAGCCACAAGGTTAAAACTAACCACATTTTTCACTAGAGACACTGTTTACACGCCCAGTGCACACTCAATTCTGTAAGAAAAGCCCAAGGCATTAAGCTATATTTTCATGCACGAAGACAGACCAAGCACCGCCCCCGATTTTTTGCTCTCACGGGCAACGGGGTCTGTCCGTACCCAAGGGGCGCGCCACACTTTTAATGACGCCGATGCGGCAATTTCTGCTCTCCGCAGCAAGGATGTAGAGATGGTCGTCGGTGCGATCCCCTTCGATTCGGACACCCCCGCGGCACTAACCGTACCGGAGGCCATCATCCGCGAAGAGGGCCCGCTGGAACCGCACGCTTATTATCGCAACCAGAGTTTAAGCTCCCGCGTAGTTGGCTTCGATCCAGAGCCTGAGGAACACCTTCGCCGCGTGGAGGCAGCCATCGGCACGATTGAAACCTCCAAACTAGAAAAGGTAGTTCTAGCCCGCGCGGTAGACATCGAATTCCCTGAAGCCATCGATCCGCGCCTCGTGGCGGCGCGCCTTATCGATCTCTCCGCCAACCGTGACGGGTTCATTGCTGATCTCTCTCCCGCTGGAAGGCCGGGCGCGATGCTTGTCGGCTCCTCCCCGGAGGTTCTAGTCAAGCGTCAAGGCTCGACTGTGTCAGCCTTTCCCTTGGCGGGTTCGTCTCCGCGCCGCGCCTTGGCGGCCGAGGATCACCTCGCAGGACAGGACCTCTTGCATTCTTCCAAGGATCTCCACGAACACGCTTTTGTGGTCGACCACCTGCGCCGGGCGCTCACCCCATTGTGCGAGCGACTAGATATTCCGGACGTCCCACAACTGATAAGCACAAATGAAATGTGGCACCTTGGCACGCCGATTTCCGGAACGCTCAAGGATAAAGACTTGACTGCGCTCGAGCTTGCCCTAGCGGTCCATCCCACACCGGCTATCTGTGGCACCCCGGCCGAAGCCGCCCAAGCCCTTATTGAGACTGCGGAGACTGACCGTGGTTTCTATGCCGGCGCGGTCGGCTGGTGCGATAGTTCAGGTGACGGCGAATATATGGTAGCCATTCGCTGCGCAGAGGTTGCCGGCGATGGACTCTCCGCACGCGCTTGGGCTGGTGGAGGCATCGTCGGCGATTCTGATGCCCAAGCGGAGTTGGAAGAAACCACCGCTAAGCTGCGCACCATTTTGAAGGCGCTAAGCCTCTAGCCCACGCGCTTGGCGACGAGCACGACGTCGGTGCGGTGGTGCGCACCTGCACTTTCAGCCAAGTGGCGCTCCCGGCGGGCTAGGGTGACAGTTTCCAATTCGCGCAGGTTGTGCGCCAACCATTCCGGCATCGCCAGTTCTGTGGACTCCATATCGTGGTGAACAAAAAGCAGTGTTCCCCCTGGAGCTACCAAGTGCTCAAGCTTTTCGACCTCTTCCGACGTTGCGCGTATCCCACCGTAGTGGACGCTTACCAAGTCAAAGGGCTCATGGCTAAAGCCACTAAACATAGCAACCTGTGCGGCAACGCCGAGGGCGCGAGTGCGGGCTACGGCCGTCGGGGCGAAGTCAATGCCCAACACATCCCAGCCGTGGTTTTTAAGCCAGAGCGCGTCCGCACCTTCTCCACACCCAACATCGAGGGCCGTGCCAGGCGCGAGCTCCGCAGCATAATCGACAAGGGTGGAGTTCGGTTTTCCCGACCATACTTGATCAGTGCTGCGGTACCGCTCCTCCATTTCCGCGGGAGTGGGAACGTAGGGGCGATGCTCGCTCTGGTGGGAGTTATGCACGGTCGATGGAATTGCGTAGGGTTCCCAGGCCTGGGATCTCGATTTCGATGGTATCCCCCGGCATCATCGGAGCGGTGCCCGCCGGTGAACCAGTAGTAATGACATCGCCGGGAAGCAAGGTATAGGCGGCGGAAATCTCTTCTAAGATGCCGCCCATCTTCACAATCATCTGGTCCGTATTGGAATCCTGCTTTTGCTCACGAGAGCCCTCATGTGTCAGGTAGGCATTAATCTTCTGGTCATCCAGATTCAAGCTGTCCAGATCCGTCTCAATCCATGGGCCGAGCGGACAGAAAGTGTCGATCCCCTTGGCACGAGCCCATTGTCCGTCCTTGAACTGCAGGTCACGGGAGGAAACATCATTGCAAATGGTGTAGCCCAGTACGTGGTCTTGCCAGTTCTCGGCCTTGATATTCTTCGACGGTTTGGAAATGACTACGGCAAGCTCGCCCTCAAACTCTACATTGGTGGCATAGTCTGGGATCTTGATCGCGGCATCCGGGCCGATGACCGCGGTGGACGGCTTAATGAAGATGGTGGGCGGCAAGCTATCGGCAGACTTCTTGAAGACTTCCGCAACGTGGTCCGCATAGTTGCGGCCCAGCGCCACAACCTTGGTAGGCAGGGTCGGTGCCAAGAGGCGAACCTCGTTAAGCTTCCACTCGCGCCCGGTTGGCTCCGGCGGAGTGAAAGGCGTGCCAGCAATTTCTTTTGCTACTAGCTCTTGCATCGGGGCGTCTTTCGGCCCATCGATAATGGCGAAACAGATTCCTTCTGGGTGTGCAATTCGTCCTAAACGCATAGCGGTAATCCTACTCAATCGCTCCCTTTACATGTGTGCAAAGGTTACGGTGTTAATTAGTTAATTTGAGTAAATTGCGGTGTTCTTTCAAACGCCATTGCAAGCCCCTGGAAGAGGGGATGAAAGCAACCGTTCGGATCCGGGGGCGTCGGCAAGCGCATCGTGCAGGGCAGGTTTGCTCCTATGTAGCTAGGGCGCGCGAAATTCGGTCGCCGACGTCAGTGGTATTCACCGGCCCATCGCCGCGTTGGGCAACGTCTTGCGCCACCGCATCCTCTATCCGTTGCGCATTGGCTTCATCGCCTACGTGTCTAAGGAGCATGGCCGCCGACAAAATAGCAGCCGTCGGATCCGCAATCCCCTTCCCAGCGATATCCGGCGCAGAACCATGGACCGGCTCGAACATCGAGGGATTCGCTCCTGAAGCATCAATATTTCCGGAGGCAGCAAGGCCAATGCCACCCACTACGGCACCGGCAAGATCGGTAAGAATGTCTCCAAAAAGGTTATCGGTGACTATTACGTCATATCGCGCCGGATCCGTAACCATATAAATGGTCGCAGCATCAATATGTTGGTAATCCACCTGAACCTCTGGAAACTCAGCGGCGATGTCATCGACAGTGCGCTGCCACAGCCCACCCGCATTGACCAATACATTGTTTTTGTGCACCAAGGTCAGGTGCTTGCGGCGCTGCTCAGCCCGCGCAAAGGCATCGCGCACTACGCGCTCCACGCCAAAGCGGGTGTTTTGTGATACCTCACTTGCCACCTCACGCTCAGTGCCCTCGCGCAAGGTACCACCGTTTCCGCAGTACAGCCCCTCGGTGCCCTCGCGCACCACCACAAAATCAATGTCTCCAGGATCGGCCAACGGCGAAGAAGCAGTGGGATACAGCTTGGAAGGACGGAGGTTTACGTAATGATCCAGCGCAAATCGCATCTTGAGCAATAGCCCTCGCTCCAATACGCCTGGAGGCACTTTACCCGGGGCACCAATAGCCCCCAATAAGATGGCATCGTGTTCGCAGAGACTAGCTAAATCCGCATCCGTGAGAAGCTCCCCGTTGCGTAGGTAGCGCCGGGCACCAAGGTCATACTCGGTGGTGTCAATATCGGAGCGAACGGCATGCAGCACCTTGAGAGCCTCAGCCGTTACCTCGGGCCCAATACCATCCCCACCAATTACCGCAAGTTTCATTATGTAGGATTCCCTTCTCATAGAGTGGATTTAACCAACTCTATCAAAAAGGACCCGCGCAGCGCAGGAAGTTACCTGACACTACGCGGGATATGCTCCACGGATTCTGCACCAGCAGCTTTATGCGTCCATATCTAACTGTTCGCACTCTGCACCCAATGCCGCATTAATCTCAGCAATGAGAGACTCCGGCACCTCGGTATCCACGCGCAAAATAAGGACAGCGTCAGACTCTTGCTTAGCGTGAGTAAGCGCCGCCGCCACGATATTAATTCCAGCAGCACCTAGCTTGGTGCCCACCGTTCCCAACGCGCCCGGAGCATCCGCATAACGGAAGAAGAGATTGCGGCCAGTAGCGCGCATATCGACGCCGCGGCCGTTGATGCGGATAAACTTTTCGGTTCCATCGATGCCGATAAGCGCACCGGTCAGCGAGGAAGTTTCTCCATCAGCACCGATAACTTTCACCTGCAAGGAGGAGCGGTGCCCCTTGGATTCCGCGTTGGTAGATACCTCCACCTCTACCCCACGGCTCTGCGCAATCTGCATGGCATTGACAAATGTCACCGGTTCCGAAGTCACGCCGCTAAACAGACCCCGGACAGCAGAAAGACCTAAAACTTCTACATCCTCGGTAGACAGCTCACCGCAAGCTTCTACTTCAACGGCAACGGGTGCCTGCCCCAGCAGACGTCCAGCTGTAAGTCCTAGCTTGCGTGCGAGATCCAGCCAGCCAGCAACTTCTTCTCCTACAGCCCCACCGGAGACGTTTACCGCATCTGGGACAAACTCACCGGCGAGAGCTTTGAGCACCGAAGCCGCCACATCGGTTCCTGCTCGGTCCTGGGCCTCTACAGTGGAGGCTCCCAAGTGTGGGGAAACGGTGACCTGCGGCAGCTTAAAGAGCGGAGAATCAGTGCATGGTTCCGTAGCAAAAACATCGAATCCCGCACCTCGGTGATGCCCCTGTTCGATAGACTCGGCCAAGGCCTCCTCATCCACCAATCCGCCGCGAGCCGCATTAATGAGAATCTGCCCCTTCTTCGCCTTAACCAAAAGCTCCTTATCAAACATTCCGGCAGTCTCTGGGGTCTTCGGAAGGTGAATGGTCACAAAATCGGAACGAGACATGAGCTCTTCCAATTCGACCAGTTCCACGCCCAGTGCCGCCGCACGAGCCGGGTTGGCATAGGGGTCGTGGGCAATGATGGTCGTTTCAAAAGACTTCAGACGCTGTGCGAAGAGCTGACCAATGTGTCCAAAACCAACAATACCGATGGTCTTTCCATATACCTCCACGCCCTTGAAAGAAGAACGCTTCCATTCCCCCTCGCGCAGCGACTGGTCGGCTGCTGGTACCTGACGCGCCGTCGCCAAGAGCAATGCAATGGCCTGTTCGCACGCCGAGTGAATATTAGACGTAGGTGCATTTACCACCATGACGCCCTTTTCCGTTGCCGCCGGAATATCAACGTTATCTAGGCCTACTCCTGCGCGGCCCACAATTTTTAGCTTTGGAGCTGCTTCTAAAACCTCTGCATCAACAGTAGTTGCAGAACGCACCAGCAAAGCCTCTGCATCCGGAACTGCGGCGAGCAACTCCGCACGGTTTGGACCGTCCACCCAACGAACCTCAACTGAATCCCCCAAGGCCGTAACTGTGGATTGAGCTAATTTATCGGCAATAAGGACTACCGGCTTCGACATATCTTCCTTCGCTTAAGTGTGATGCGGTGCACGCGGAATTCCCGCGTGTCAAGGAAGTGTAGTTCAGGAAGGAGTGCCTTGCTTGATTTTTGCCTTAAATTCTTTCACTCGACCGAATTCCGGTCCAAGGGCTACTAAGGAACCGTCTGTAAGGCCAGCAACAGCGGCCATGCTGTGCTTATCCTCCAATGGATCAACAGTCGGCACCACCAACACCTTGCCGCCATAGGCTGCAGCCGTAATGACGTTCGCGATGGGACTGTCTTTTGTCGCGATGATATTCGGCGCCATCTGGGCATCCCTGCGGGACTGTGCTGGGACAGGTTTCTTCTTTTTCCCATCAGCCTCAGGTTCGCCTTCATACGGCACCCATGCGGGCCGCAGCTCCACTTGGGGAGTCTTGTCCAATCGCGCAATATCTTTGACCATTTGCTCAGGGGAAGCTACCACCTTGGAGCCGTATTGGAAGGCCGTAAACTCTCCCAGCGCTTTGTGCGTACCTGGATCCTTAATCACCTCGAAGTCCCCAGATGTTTGTGTCCACGGCACATCGCCGACAATCACCAAGCGTCGTACTCCCAGGTCCGTGAGTAGCTTATGGATTTCCAAACGCCTAGCGTCGTCATACTGCACCGCAGGCAAATGCTGGTTTACCGCCAACGTTGCTGCACGCAGAATAGATTTATCATCCGCGGTAAAGAGGACGAGCGAATCGGAATCTTCAAAAAATAGGCGGCTAGCCTCGATGCCTATGGGGTCATTGACAATGACGAATCTGCCGTCAAATTTCGGGTCAATCAGCCGGTTTTGGTTCTCCGCTTTGGCCTTATTGAGGTCAATTTCAGACTCATCCAAATCAGACAATCCCCGCCTGACCAGTTTGGTTTCAGTAACTGGCGTGCCACAGGCAGCTAATGCAAGCGATGCGACAAGCACTGTGGCAGTCAGGCGCACAGAATTAGCGATCAAAAGCTTGCGGGCCTTCCTCTCCACCAAACAGGTTTGCTTCATCCACATCACGGATGACAGGTTTACCTAAAGCATATTCCACGATGTCAAGGAACCGTTGACGACGGTCTGCTAGGAATTCTCGCGGCTGTGACGCCCGCAGGTAATTCAAATTCATATCGTGGGACGCTAGTACCTCATCAAATTGCCTGTCTTCCATGATGGACTTGGACTGAACGCGCGGCAGGTAGCGATCGGGAGCGAAGCCATCGAGTACTACCTCAGTTCGCTTGCCCATTGGGGTGTAGTTCATCACGGACTCCGCCAAAACGGGGTCCACTCCGTGGCGCTTGCACCAATTCAGCGGGAAAACCGGGAAAAAGCCCGGCTTGAGCTCTTCAAATGTGCGCCTATTAAACGCCTTTCCTGTGCGCCAATCCTTTGCGCCGCGCGCCATAAGGAGGGCATAGAGACCATGCCATACACCGTCCTTATCATCCACAGAGAGCAAACGGGATTCCCGGAAGGTGGCATCGGTGACAGTTTTCGGGGCTTCATCCGTTGCGCCCGCTACCCACTCGGTGACCTCATCCACGTCGCGAGCGGCGCGCAGCTGCACGGCAGACGAGCCATAAAGCTCGCCGAAGACGCCGCACCAGAACCATTGGTTCATGCGGTCCCACGATTGCTGGGTAGACAGCGCTCCCCCGCGTTTAGCCAGGCGGGCAATGATGACGGCTAGAGGAACAATCTGTTCATTAAACGGAACCTGATCCGTATTAAGGATGCATCGTTCCGCCAAAAACTCAGATACCTCACGGAAAGTAATGCGTAAATCTTTGGCCGCCGCCTTATACTCCGTTAGGGACAGCTTTAAGATGTCCTCGCGCTGCCCACCAGCACGGCCCTTTTCTCCGGAGACTAAAAGCGATACTGCAGAAAGAAATTCTGTGCGCCCAATTCCGTCCAAAGCTGGGGACGTACGCAGATCCTTTTCCACTTCTTGCCAATCAGTGGCCAGGTGGAACGTGGGATCCTCGGAAGCAAATACTGCGGTGAGTAAATCGAATACGTCCATTTGCAGGCCTGCCGAATTTGCCTGCGCGAAAATCGACCCGATGCCGGCTCGCTCTGTTTCTCGGGAAAGCCGAATCATCGGCAGGTCATAGCCGGACAATGGTCTAACGATGCGGTTATTAAACGCTGCTAGCTCCGCGCTGTATTCCTGTTTGGTCGCTGCAAGCTCAAAGAGCATGCCAACGCCATCTTCACTCAATAGTGAAGCAACAGGAATGCACATATTCTCTAGGGCGTCTTCCCGCGAAAGAATGTCCCCCTCAATCGTCGGTGCGAAGTGCGATCGAATTTTTCCTTTGTGATCGACTGCAAAGATGGCGTCATCCGGCATAATCTCGCCCCGCACGGCAGCTCGAATATCAATGAAGAAACGGCGATGAATTTTCTTCTTGCGGAAGTCAGTTGTGTCTACAAAGCCCTCGCCGTTGAAGCAGTGATACAGCGTGGTCAAACGCTGCTGTCCATCTAAAAGGAGCAAGCCGGGGTCGACGCCGGTATCCGGCGCGCCGGCGAGGGCGCGGGGGCGAAAGCGCATCTTTTCGTTTCGAGTATCAAGTGCCATAAGCGCCCCGATGGGATAGCCGCGCAGCACAGAAACAATGAGTGAACGGATGCGATCTTCGTCCCAGGCATAGCTGCGTTGGAAATCAGGTAGCTGGATGTCCCCGCGATTAATCCGTGCAAAGAGGTCTTTGAGATCATAACTTGGCGTCGTAAAGCCCATGCCCGACATCCTACCCCCAAGGATTAATTCTTTCCTGCCGATAATTCAGAAAACCCCCGGTGAACACCCCTAATTCACCGTGGGTTTGGCGCTATTCGCGCGGCCTTATGTGCTAGGCCGTAGCATCCAGTGGGTTCTTGACCCAGCTCATCAAATCGCGCAGCTTAGCGCCGGTCTTTTCAATCTCGTGCTGTGCAAATTCCTCGCGCAGGTCCTCCAATTCCTTGTTGCCGCCCTCAATATTGGCCAGCAGGCGCTTGGTGAAGGTGCCATCCTGAATATCAGACAAGATGTCTTTCATGTGCTGCTTGGTATCGGCATTGATAACGCGGGGACCGGAAATGTAGCCGCCAAACTCTGCGGTATCAGATACCGAGTAGTTCATATTGGCGACGCCACCTTCAAACATCAGGTCCACAATCAGCTTCATCTCGTGCAGAACCTCAAAGTAGGCCATTTCTGGCTCGTAGCCAGCCTCAGTCAGAACCTCAAAGCCGGTACGAATCAGGTATTCCACACCGCCGCACAAGACAGCCTGCTCACCGAAGAGGTCAGTAACCGTCTCTGCCTCGAAGGTGGTCGGGATAACGCCGGCACGCGCGCCACCGATGGCTGCGGCATAGGACAAGGTCAAATCATGTCCTTCACCCTTCGGATCCTGCTCAGTAGCGATGAGGCACGGAACTCCCTTGCCATCTACAAACTGTCGGCGAACCAAGTGACCAGGTCCCTTAGGAGCAACCATTCCGACGGTGACATTGGCCTGCGGCTCAATCAGCTTGAAGTGAATATTCAAACCGTGACCAAACAGCAGTGCATTGCCATCTTCCAGGTTAGGGGCGATTTCCTCTTCAAAGATCTGCTTCTGAGAGGTATCTGGCGCCAGCAGCATAATGACGTCTGCCCACTTAGCAGACTCTGCCACGGTCTTAACCTCAAAGCCTGCTTCCTCAGCCTTGTCCGCCGACTTGGAACCCTCGCGCAGGCCGATAACAACCTCAACGCCGGAGTCACGCAGGTTTTGCGAGTGTGCATGACCTTGGGAACCGTAGCCGATGACGGCTACCTTGCGGTTTTGAATGATGGACAGATCCGCATCATCGTCATAAAAGGTCTCAATTGCCATGTCCTAATCCTCAATTCTGTAGTGATTGAAAGTTCAATGAATCAACGTCCCACCCACTATTGTATCAGCGTGTGGGATTTAATGCCCACCTAGTGAGACATTAATTTCGGGGTGGAGCCAATGCTTTGGGCCCACGCCCTAAGGCCACGTCACCCGACTGCACCAGCTCGAGTACACCAAAAGGTTCTAATACATCAAGTAGCGCCGCCAGCTTTCCCGGGGTACCAGTCGCTTCTACTACCACGGATTCTTGCGCCACATCTACCACGCGAGCGCGGAAGATATTGACGGCATCGACAACCTGGGGTCGGTTGGTATTATTTGCAGACACCTTGACCATCATCAGAGCTCGCGCCACGGTTGCGTCAGCCTCAAGCTCAACTATCTTGATGACCGGAACAATTTTATTGAGCTGCTTAGTTACCTGCTCCATAATTGTCTCGGATGCATCAACCACGATAGTCAGCCGGTTGATACCCGGATTTTCCGTTTGGGCGGAAACCAGGGAAATGATGCTATAACCGCGCCGCGAAAACATTCCGGTCACCCGCGACAGGATTCCCTCTACGTCTTCCACCAGGACCGACAAGGTATGCCGGGAAACGTCAGTGGGTGCCATGCCTATACCTCCTGGATGGTCTCGTCGATATCGGCAGGACTTTCTGCTGCCGATTCAGTTTCATCGAATAGCGGGCGCAAACCGCGGGCGTATTGAATCTCTTCGTTAGACGCCCCACCGCCAATCATCGGCCACACCTGGGCATCTTCTCCAACGATGAAGTCAATAACCACAGGGCGGTCATTGATTGCACGGGCCCGTTCAATCGCTGGCACCACTTCTTCCTCGCAGGTGACCCGGATGGCTTCACACCCCAGTGCTTCTGCCAAGCGGACAAAGTCCGGGGTATAGACATCGCGCTCTCGCAGCTTGGTATGGGAGTAGTTCTCATTAAAGAACAGGGTTTGCCACTGGCGGACCATACCTAGGTTGCCGTTATTAATAACGGCAACCTTGAATGGGAAGCCCTCCAAAGCTGCGGTGGTTAGCTCCTGGTTGGTCATCTGGAAGCAGCCATCACCGTCAATCGCCCATACCTCTTTATCTGGGCATGCTGCTTTGGCGCCAAGGGCTGCTGGTACCGCGTAGCCCATGGTTCCAGCCCCGCCGGAGTTAATCCAGGAACGCGGCTGTTCAAAGTCAATAAACTGTGCCGACCACATCTGGTGCTGCCCCACTCCGGCACAATAAATTGCCTCGGGGCCTACGGTTTCACTGAGCTTCTCCAAGACAAATTGAGGATTTAGCTGCCCATCCGGAGTGGGATCATAACCACGGGGAAACCGCTCTTTGAGTCCGTCAAGGTAGTCCCGCCATGGACCTGTCTGCGGCAGATCCAGAGAGGAGTTTTTACGGTATTCCTTTAAAAGTCCCGCTAGTACTTTTTGCGCATCACCCACGATAGGCACGTCCACCTCACGGATTTTGCCGATTTCAGCAGGATCGATATCCGCATGAATCACCTGGGCCTCAGGAGCAAAGGTTGAGGTATCCCCAGTTACTCGATCATCGAAGCGCGCGCCGATGGCAATAAGCAGATCCGCACGTTGCATCGCCGCGACCGCCGGAACGGTGCCATGCATGCCCGGCATGCCCATATGCAACGGATGAGACTCCGGAAAGGACCCCAAGGCCGTGAGTGTGGTCACGACTGGAATTCCGGTAAATTCCGCAAACGCACGCAGCTCCCGTGCCGCCTCCGCCTTGATGACACCACCTCCGGCATAAATAACCGGCTTTTCTGCTTGCGCGATGAGTTCAACCGCTTGCGCGATTTGACGGTGGTGTGGCTTGGTCGTTGGCTTATATCCAGGCAAATCGAATTCGGTTGGGAAAGAGTAGTCCAAGTGGCCATTTTGAACGTCTTTCGGAATATCCACTAGGACCGGTCCTGGGCGCCCTGTAGAAGCCAAATGGAATGCTGCAGCAATAGCAGCGGGAATCTGCCTAGGCTCCGTCACGATGTAGTTGTGCTTGGTGATCGGCATTGTCACACCACGGATATCAGCCTCCTGGAAGGCATCGGTTCCCAAAAGATTGCTTCCCACTTGGCCGGTGATAGCGACGATGGGGACGGAGTCCAGGTTGGCGTCGGCAAGCGCTGTCACCAAGTTAGTCGCACCCGGCCCCGAGGTGGCAATGCACACCCCCACCTTGCCAGAAGCCTGCGCATAGCCTTCCGCAGCATGTCCAGCTCCCTGTTCATGACGGGTGAGCACATGCCGCAGCTTGGTCGAGGTATGCAAAGCATCGTAGAGCGGAAGCACGGCACCGCCTGGAATGCCGAAGACAAGATCGGTTCCCAAATCTTCAAGAGTGCGGACAATGGCGTGGGCACCACTCATCCGCTCCGGAGCGTGGGCGCGTGAGGCTGCAGCCACCGAAGCAGGCGTGGGCGAAGTTGTCGTAACCACGGTTAATGTGCTCCTTGGATTGCTCTAATACTGGTCGTGATCATCATCGTTAACGCCTTTAGATATGAACAAAGCCCCCGCGGGCTGGTGTGTCTGCGGGGGCGAAAAGCGTCGACGTCATGAGCGCCGCGGTCACCGCCGCATTGGTACTACCTGAAGTCGAATAATGATCATGAGCATGACTATACACCGATAGGTATTACACTTCTGGCTATTACCCCCATTTGGGATCGGTTTCCCACATGGTGAGACATACCTGAAAATAGGTTAGCCCTCACCCACCCCTGTGAATTAGGCTTGCACACTATGACTCCACCACCTAAGGACAATAAACCTCATCAGTCCACCACCCAGGCAGAGGTTTTCAAGCCATCCCGTGACCACATCTTGGGCATCCTTATCCTGTCCACCATTGCGCTATTGAGCATTGGGTGGGCCCCCAAATACCTCGCATGGCTGTTCATCATCCCCATCCTCGGATTGTGGTGGGTCATAAAATCCCGCACCAAGGTCTCAGAATCCGGGATCGACATTTCCTATGCTTTCCGGAAAAAGGTACAGATCCCTTGGGACGATTTTGCCGGTATCGGGTTCCAACGCTCCCGCGCCTTTGCTCGTACGAGAAGCGGCGTGGAGCACAACCTGCCTGGTATCACCTTTAACTCGCTCCCACGCCTTTCGGAGGCCTCCCGCGGCCGCATCCCGGACGCCCTTACCCAGGGCCGTGAAGCGGCAGATGAAAAGGTGGTTATCGTCCACCGCGACGGCCAGCAAGTCCTCCTCAGCAAAGAAGAGTATGCGGACTACCTTGAGCGCCACCCCGAGCTCAAGCCCTCGGCCGAAAACTAAATACGCCACCGACGCTCTCCCCCACATCCCTTGAAGGAATGGTGACTTTAAACCATGTTCCCGCTGCGCTCAAAAGTAACTACCGTCGGCCGCCAGGCCTCTGGCGCCCGGGCCCTGTGGCGCGCAACCGGCACCAAGGAAAATGACTTTGGTAAACCGATCGTGGCCATCGCCAACTCCTATACCCAATTCGTCCCCGGCCACGTGCACCTCAAAAACGTCGGCGATATTGTCGCCGATGCCGTACGTGAGGCCGGCGGAGTGCCCAAGGAATTCAACACCATCGCAGTCGATGATGGCATTGCCATGGGCCATAGCGGCATGCTATACTCGCTTCCCTCCCGCGAAATCATCTCCGATTCCATCGAGTACATGGCCAATGCCCACACTGCCGACGCCCTGGTATGCATCTCCAACTGCGATAAAATCACCCCCGGCATGCTCAATGCTGCCCTGCGCTTGAATATCCCCACCATCTTTGTCTCTGGTGGGCCAATGGAGGCAGGAAAGGCGGTCGTTGTAGATGGCGTAGCCCACGCCCCAACCGACCTCATTACGGCCATTACGGCCTCCGCCAATGATGAGGTCTCGGATGAAGGACTAACCCAGGTCGAAGCATCTGCCTGCCCCACCTGTGGTTCCTGCTCCGGCATGTTTACCGCCAACTCTATGAACTGCCTGACCGAGGCCCTCGGCCTTGCACTGCCCGGCAACGGTACCACCTTGGCCACCCACACGGCCCGCCGCGGCCTATTCGAAAAGGCCGGCACCACCATCGTCGATATGTGCCGTCGCTATTACGGCGAAGAAGACGAATCGGTCCTTCCGCGCAACATCGCTACCAAGGAAGCTTTCACTAACGCCATGGCCCTAGACATGGCCATGGGCGGCTCCACCAATACCATCCTGCACACCTTGGCGGCCGCGCAGGAAGGCGAGGTTGATTTCACCCTGAATGACATCAACGACATCTCCTACCGCGTGCCGTGTTTGTCCAAGGTAGCGCCCAACGGGACCTACCACATTGAAGATGTTCACCGCGCCGGCGGCATTCCCGCAATCTTGGGCGAGCTTCGCCGCGCCGGGCACCTCAATCTCAAGGTACATACAGCGCTATATGACAACGCCGAACAGTGGCTCGATGACTGGGATATCCGCAACCCTCACGCCACCGATGAGGCCCGCGAACTCTACTACGCCGCCCCCGGCGGCGTGCGCACCACGGAGCCCTTCTCCCAATCCAACCGCTGGGACGAGCTCGATACCGACGCCGCCAATGGCTGCATCCACGACGCCGAG
The DNA here is from genome assembly GCF_057458085.1 of Corynebacterium sp. LaCa_205. Classification (NCBI taxonomy): domain Bacteria; kingdom Bacillati; phylum Actinomycetota; class Actinomycetes; order Mycobacteriales; family Corynebacteriaceae; genus Corynebacterium; species Corynebacterium sp. LaCa_205. The sequence goes on along the minus strand of NZ_CP190931.1, from coordinate 1,049,015 downwards.
CATGCCTTTTCTTCCGACGGTGGCCTCGTTGTACTGCGCGGCAACCTCGCTCCCGACGGGGCCATCGTCAAGGCAGCGGGCGTCGAAGAGGAGCTGTGGACCTTCTCCGGCCCTGCACGAGTCGTGGAGTCCCAGGAGGAAGCGGTATCTATCATCCTCAATAAGGAGGTTCAGCCGGGCGATGTCGTGGTCATCCGCTATGAAGGCCCGGCCGGTGGCCCTGGCATGCAAGAGATGCTCCACCCGACTTCCTTCCTCAAGGGCGCCGGTTTGGGCAAGGCATGTGCCTTGATTACCGACGGCCGCTTCTCCGGCGGTACTTCCGGCCTATCCATTGGCCACATCTCCCCCGAGGCTGCTCACCAAGGACTTATCGGGCTCATCGAAAACGGCGACACCATCTCTATTAATATCCACGAGCGCGAGCTCACCCTAGACGTGGATGAGGAAGTACTGAAGCGCCGCCGCGCCGCCCAAGAACAGCGCGAATCCCCTTGGACCCCAGTAAGCCGCAACCGCCCGATCACTAAGGCACTGCGTGCATATGCGGCAATGGCAACCTCAGCTGACCGCGGCGCGGTTCGCGTGGTTGACGGTTATGTGAATTAGCAGGAGATAGCTGCTAAATTGCTGTGCTTCGGTGGGGTGCGCGCCTTTTGCCTGCAAATCACATAAGATATCCTGCGATGAAATTCGCGCGTACCCCGTTATTCCGCTATGCCCTGGCCTTACTGGGGCTCATTCTTGGCGCTCGGAAGATCGTCCAAGATATCCACATTACGGACTTCCCCATCGATATGGTGGTCTACCGCGAAGGCGTCAAGGCCTTCCTTGAACACCGCTCTGTCTACAGCGAACCCATGCTGGCTGGCGATATTCAATTGCCCTTTATTTATCCGCCCTTTGGCGCGTTGGTCATGGTTCCGCTAACGGCCTTCGACGGTATTGACCACGACACGGCAGGCGACATCGTGGTCGTCCTCTCTGATCTTCTCGTGCTCCTCTGCCTCTACCTTGTATTCAAGGCAGTGCTGAAAAAGCCGGAGTTCCTCCTGCCCGTCGCCGCCATTACTTGGGCAATTGTATTGCGCTTTGAGCCGGTTGACCTCAATAACGGCTTTGCCCAAATCAATATCGTGGTCATGACGCTCGTTGTCCTCGACCTCGTTCCGCGCCGGCGCTTCCTACCGCAAGGAATCCTGATCGGTCTGGCGGCCGCCATCAAAATAACCCCTCTGGCCATGCTGCTTTACTTCCTCGTGCGCAAGGAGTGGAAGCAGATTGCCACAGCGCTCCTTTCCGCTGTTGCGGCCACCCTCCTTGCCGCAGCCTTCCGCTGGGACGCGTTCGTGGAGTTCTTCAGTTCCAAATTGCTCGATATGGGCTCTGGCGGCGACTTCGGCGTGGGGACTGATTACCAGTCCAATAGTTCTATCAAGGGCGCCATTCAGCGCATGTATTCTTCTTCGGAGGCCATGGACGCTAATGGTCTGGCTATCAACATTGCTTGGATCACCGCCTCCCTCGTGGTCATTGCATTCGCGGCGTGGCTTATTAAGCGCCTGTGCGAAGAGCATTTGCTTGTCGACGCCCAGTTGGTCACCGCCCTCACCCTCCTGCTCATCTCCCCCGTTTCCTGGTCACACCACTGGGTCTGGCTCACGCTCATCATCCCAGTCTTTCTTTACCGCGCCTGGAGCTGGCTTTCTACGGGATGGGCCGCGGGCAGCCTTCTTACCGTCCTCGTCGCCTGGTCAGGCATGCTGCTGACCGTCCCGCCCAAGTGGTGGTGGGGCGATCAAGTCGATGTCCACGCCATGGAGCGCTACCAGAAGTTCTGGGTGGATGACTTCGTATGGCTAACCATACTGACCGTCGCACTTTTCGCAGCCGCTTTCTATGCCTCCCAGCGCAATAACCGGAACGCAAATACCGCTACTCCTGCCCCGCTAGCGTCTTAAGCGCTGCAAGGTGCGAATCGAATGCCGTCTTACCTTTGGCCGTGAGCATTACCCATACCGTGTCCTTGCCACGTGAGGATCCATACTCACGAAAGCGACTGACATACCCCTCTTTTTCCAGTGCGCTTAGCTGCTTAGACAGCGTGGCATCGGATTGATTCACCTTGTCTCGAATCGCGGCAAAGCGCATCTCTTTGTTGATGGCGCCTTCCACTGCCCCGGCAGCATTAAGTACCGCACAAATCTTAAACCGGTTAAGCGGGTGGATTACTGGATCAAGCTCACTCATCACCGCTCGCCTGCTTGTCGTCTCTTTGGCCACGCGTGGACATATCCATTGCTCCCGAATTGAGAGCCCAAAACACACCCAAGCCCCACAGCGTGAATACGATGGCCGCAATCACCATGTGCCCTTCGAGAAAGGTCTGGAAAAACGTAGGGGCAAACATTAGAAAAAATCCGAGATAGTATTTCCAGTCCGGCTGCGGCTGGTCAAAAGGATTTTGTCTATAGCCTGCACGTACGTCACGCTTTTTAGCGCCTACCCAAAGGCCTACACCCACGCAGGCAATTATGACTCCGAGAGATAACCATAGCGGCATACCTTCCCCAAATTGGCTCAGGCCAAACCACAGTCCTGCTAACGCCGCAGCAAACAATGCATTAAGCGCGGTCTTCCGCCCTGCGCCCTGGTCTTGCTCCATTTCTTCATTAAATGCCAGTGCCTCGTGCACGCTGTCTTCCATCGTCTCTATCCCTTTCACCCTCGAATTTCGTTGTTTTCCACTTTAGAAAGTATCATACTTTCCCTCCTGGAAAGCAAGGGGTAAAAGAAAATCCGCCGCGTGCGCGACGGATTATTTTTTGGCGATTATTTCAGCGGATTAACTCCCGCACCGAAGAACCACAGTGCTACGAGAATCGCTACGCCGATAAGCACAAAGACCCAGGAGGTGCCCAGCGGGCGGCGTGCCCAGGAGCGCTTGAAGTCTAGGGAGATAAAGCCCGGGCCAGTAAACTGCAGTCCCACAGCGATAACGAAGAGGACCAAAGAAAGCCAGACGGAATCTGGCCAGCTAAAGACGTCCAAACCGGCATCGGTCTGCGCTAGCTCGTGGACAGCGCTAAAGCCGGTCACTACCAAGCCCAGCATGGCAGCCAGAGGCGTAATGAGTCCCAGCAACAGGAATACACCAGCGATAAGCTGCATGGTCGGAACCGCAATCGACAGCGCGGTATCCCAAGCATAGTTGGCAAAATCACCCTCTAGACCGGACAAGCCCTGGCTATCGCCGAGCTCGAAGAAGGTTTTTGCACCGGCAATGATTAGGTAGGCGCTCAGTGCGATGCGAATGAATAGCAGACCAAAGTCGATAGTGCCGCGGCGCCCATAGCGGTGGTAGCCTTCTTTTTCTTCCTGTTCCGCCTGCAAGCGGGCCTCGCGCTCCTCTGCGGTTTCTGCGCTGGCGGCACCTTCTTCAGGGGCGTCGGCAGTAGCAAGTGCCGATTCCTCCTCGGCACTAACCGGCGTGGCCGACTCCGGTTGCGCAAACGCTACAGTTTCCTCACTGGCGCCGCTTTGCTGACGCGCGGCTTCATTCGCGCTGGAGTAGGACATTACCTCAGTTTCAGGGCGGTCTTGCCGCGCCTGGGAAGGCTTGATCTCCTGCGGCTCAGCGCGGCCGGCGCGCTCGAAGAGGCCAGGCTTCGAGTTCTTCTCGCTGGAAACGGAATCTTTGCTGGCGGGCTTGGCGTTATAGGTAGGCACGCCCATGTCTTCATCTAACGGTGTGGCTTTATCCGGCTGTTTATCGCTCATAGCTCCAATTTAAGGCACGGGCCTGCGCTTTTGTGGTACCCGCCACGGCGCGCCGTTGCAGCAAACTGGCTAGAGTGCCTCCAAGCCGCTTGCGGCCTCAATCACCGAACGCGTGAGCTCACCCAAAACCTCCGATTCCAAACGCCAACGTTGCCAATATAAGTCGATATCGAGCGGGGAGTCATCAAGAAGCACCAGCTCTTTCGCCTCCAAAAGCGGCAGTGCCTGGGCTTGGGGCAGCAATCCCCACCCCAAGCCAACGCGAACCGCCTCTAGGTAGCCCTCGGAAGAAGGTATCTGCGACACTCGTGCACGGACTACGGCGGAATCAATAAAGCGCTCGCGCATCGCATCATCCAATACCTGATCGTTGGGGCCGTATCCCACCAAGGGCATGGTTTCCCAGGTCAGCCGACCGCTATGGAAACTTTCTGCAATATGCGGTGCCGCGACTGGAAAGTATCGCATGGTGCCCAAAAAGCTCGACTCGCAGCCCGAAACTGGTGTGGCCTCTCTCGTTACTGCGCCCAGCACATCGCCACGGCGCAACATTGCCAGGGTGCGCGCTTCATCCTCAATCCGGATACGCAACGCGACGTCGCCCCGCCGCGCGGTATCGTTAAGAACCCTCCTAAACCACGTCGCCAAAGAATCTGAATTTACAGCGACAGATAACGGTACTCGGGCTAAGCGCTGGACTAGGCGGGCATCCGTTTCTGCTTGCACCAACGCCATGCGGCGCGCGGACTGCACAAGGATCTCGCCCGCTTCCGTGGCGGTTACCGGGGTGGCACGGCGAAGGAGTACTCGTCCGGTGCTCGACTCCAAGGCCTTGATACGCTGGCTCACCGCAGACGGCGATATACCGAGCACGGCCGCGGCAACGTCAAAGCTGCCTTCGTCCACGATCGCAAGCAAGGTTTCTAGGTGCACCGGGTTCATGAAGCTATTCTAAACCAACTGAAGAAGCATTAACTGGACTAATCCAACCTAAGAATTCACACTAGAAGGCATGTCCATCGTGCTTGCTGGTTTCTTTCTGGGATTATCGCTCATCGTGGCCGTCGGCCCGCAAAATGCCATGCTGCTTAAATTCGGCATCCGCCGTGATCACATCGGTTTAATCATTGCCGTCTGCGCGCTTTCCGACGTCATCCTGATTACCTCCGGCACAGCCGGCGTGGGCTACCTGGTAGAAAAGTTTCCCAACGCCCTGCAAGTCCTGAAATACGTTGGCGCGGCTTACCTGGCCTATTTTACTTTTACCTGCTTCCGCGATGCGTTAAAGACCAAGGGCGAGGCCATTGAGGTCGAATCCACACAGCCTAAGGTCCCGCAGGAAGTAGCCACCTTCGATGGTTCCACCGCACACAGCACGACGAAGACTAAAACTCGGGTGGAGATAAAGCGCTCCCCCTCCTGGGTTAAGCCACTATTGACCGCCCTGGCCTTAACGTGGCTGAACCCAGGCGCCTACGTAGACGTGGTGGTCATGCTTGGCAGCATCGCCAACCAATACGGCGAATCAGGGCGCTGGCTCTTCGCCGTGGGTGCTATCTGCGCCAGCTTCACTTGGTTCCCCTTCATCGGCTTTGGCGCCGCACGCTTTTCCCACGTGTTGTCCCGACCCACGGTATGGCGCTGGATCAACTTCGGTATCGGCGTCATCATGATTGGCCTAACGCTCAAGTTGCTCCTGCTCTAGGGGCCGGGTTCAAAGGGCCGCCTAATTGCCGCGAACGCGCGACGCGGTCGCACCGGCCCACCGGTTGATCCCGGCGTCATGGGCGACGTCGTCAATCGCGCCCAGCTCCTCCGCACTGAAGTCGAGGTTATCCAGTGCCCCCAGGTTGTGCTCGAGCTGCTCCACCGAAGAGGCGCCCAATAGCGCCGAGGTTAGCGTGCGGTCGCCTTGGTCGCGCAGTACCCACGAAATAGCCATCTGAGCCAAAGACTGCCCACGCTTGCGCGCAATATCGTTAAGAGCGCGAATCATGGACAGGTTCTCCTCATTAAGCCAATCCTTTTCCAAGGTCTTATCTTTTGCTGCGCGGGAATCGGCGGGAATGCCATCAATATAGCGATCCGTCAGCATGCCCTGTGCCAGCGGCCCGAAGCCGATGACTCCCAATCCGCTACGCCCAGTGACGTCAAGCAGCGACTCGCCGTCTTCGCCGGGACGTTCAATCCAGCGGTTGAGAATGGAATAGCTTGGCTGATGAATCAGCAATGGGCAGCCTTCCTCTTCCATAAATTGCACGGCCTCCGCGGTAAGCTCCGGCCCGTAAGAGGAAATGCCCACGTAGAGGGCCTTGCCGGAAGCTACGATATCACGCAGTGCATAAAGGGTTTCTTCCAGCGGGGTATCTGGATCCGGGCGGTGGTGATAGAAGATATCCACGTAATCCAAGCCCATGCGCTCGAGAGACGCGTCCAAGGAGCTCACCAGGTACTTGCGGGAGCCACCAAAGCCGTAGGGGGAATCATTCATCACCCAGCCGGCCTTGGAAGAGATGATCATTTCATCACGGAAGGGACGGAAATCGCGAGCGAAGATGCGGCCGAAGTTGGCTTCGGCGGCGCCAGGTTCCGGGCCATAGTTATTAGCCAAATCGAAATGAGTAATCCCCCGGTCATACGCCGCGCGCAAAATCTCGCGCTGCGTGGCCAGGGGACGATCGTATCCAAAGTTCTGCCATAGACCAAGGGAAATGGCCGGCAACTTCAGACCAGAGTTACCTACTCGGCGGTACTCCATCGAATCATAACGGTCAGATGCGGGTGCATAGATACTCATGACACCCATTGTCCGCTTAATTCTTCGGTTTGTCAGCCTTCGGCTGCTGCTCATCTTCCTCGGGATCGCCGGATGCACCGGTTTCTTCGACCCACTTTTCAATTTCTTCCGGGGTACGGTCGGTTTCTACCGCATCACGCTCGGTGTAGTAAGAGTAATCGTGGCGCTTTTCTTCGTACTTTTCCTTGTCAAAGTCCACGTCATCGTCGCTGTCGAGTTTCTCGGTGACTTCCTCCACCAGCTCATCATAAAGGGCCTCGTTATCCATATTGGAGTCCTCGATGTGCTGGCCAATTTCATCATCGTAGCGCTCGGCGTCATATTCCTTGTCCGGGTGCAGCTTCAGGTGCATGAGGGCACGTACGCGCTCGCGACGCACTGCCTCGTCCTGGATCTGGGACTGGCTACGGAACCACGCAAAAACCAAGATGGCGACCATGAGGATTCCCATGTAGCCAATGATTGGGTAGATGTAGTTCATCAAGGTCTTAAAACCGGCAAAGGAAACAGCGAAACCAGCCAAGCAGCCGATGACGAAGATGACCGGGTAGCGCTTCTCATGGCCGGCAGACAGGCGCTTACCCAGCGCGTAGAACATGCCGATGGCGGTATTAAAGATCATCAAGTAAATGATGACCGCCATGACAGCGCCCAATGTGGGATTGACGTCATCGACCAGAGACAACATCGGAATATCTGAGCCTTGTGCCTTATCCGAGTTCATCAACAGGGAGAAACCGGCAAGCCCCATCATGACGGAGTAGATAACGCCGCCCACAACGCCGCCCCAGCCGGCCTCGCGCGGGCTAATATTATCGCCGCCGATAACCAGGGACATAGATACGGCTAGCATCAGAGCAAGGCCGTTGTAGTTCAGTGCGGAAATCAGCCAGTTGCCAATCGGAGTATCGATTTGGCTGGAGGCGTCCATGGCAGCACCGATATCGTCCGGCATGTTAAGGCCGGTGTAGATGGCTACGCCAATGACCGCAATGATGATGGTCGGTGTTACCGCACCAATAACCTTGGACACCTTATCCACGTCGAGCATGCCAACGATCAGGACCAAGACCAGCATGAGCGTGGAACCGATCCACGTCTTCCAGCCAAATTGCTGCTGCATATTAGAGCCAGCACCAGCCAACATCACAAAGCCAATGGCAAAGAGGGTGATGATGACCGCCACATCCAGCAATTTGGAGACGATCGGGTGGGTAACATTGCGGAAAACAGTATTGTGTTCCGAGGCGTGGAAATAGCTTCCCAACTGCAAGAACACTGTGCCTGCGAGGGTCATGATGAGTGCGGCGATAATGATGCCAGGAATACCCCAGGTACCAAAGGCAGTGAAGTACTGCACCACCTCTTGTCCCGTGGCAAAGCCTGCGCCGACCAACAAGCCCACGAAGGACATTGCAATGGCGATAATGTTTTTAGAAGACACAGTTGCCTAACTTTTGTAGCGAATATCTCTCGCATACTGGTGCGCGCGGCCCCTTTGTCCCCCGCTCCCCAGCACGTGGGCTACGCAACACCGATATGCGTTCCTTAAAGAATGGTACGTAAGTGACCCGCCAAACACCTACTGACGCATACCGATGTTGTGCTAAATCACATATGGAGATTCAGTGAAATCAACCAAACGCCTTAGTCTTCGAAGGTTGCGGTATCAATCACAAAGCGGAATTTCACATCGCCGGCAACCACGCGCTCATAGGCAGCATCGACATCGTTGACGCCGATCTTCTCAATGACGGCACCAATGCCGTGCTCGGCACAAAAGTCCAGCATCTCCTGGGTCTCGGCGATACCGCCGATATTATTGCCCGTAAGCACCTTACCGCCGCCGACGAGGCTGCCCATATGGATTCCCAGTTCCTCTGGCGGAAGGCCGACCACGGACATGATGCCGCGCGGCTTGAGCAGCTGCAGGTAGTCATCGAGGGAGTACTGTGCAGAAATGGTGGACAGGATGACATCGAATTCGCCGCGGTGGTTGGCAAAGAAGTCCTCGTCCTCACCGGTGGCCAGAATGTGCTTCGCACCAAGCTCGTAGGCCTCCTTCTCCTTGCGCAAGGAGCGGGAAATCACGGTCACTTCTGCTCCCTTGGCCGCCGCGATTTGGACACCCATGTGGCCCAATCCGCCTAGGCCCACTACAGCGACCTTGTCACCTTCCTTGACCTGCCAGCGTGCCAGCGGCGAATAGGTGGTAATTCCCGCGCACAGCAGCGGGGCCGCTTCGTCAAAATCGATGCCCTCTGGGATGGTGCTTACGAATCCTTCGTTGACGACTACCTTCTGAGCGTAGCCACCTTGGGTAATGGTGCCGTCCACGTCCTCGGAGTTATAGGTTCCTACATTGCCGTTAAGGCAGTTCTGCTCCTGTCCATTGCGGCATTGCTCGCACTCGCCACAGGAATTTACTAAGCATCCCACGCCAACGCGGTCGCCGACCTTGAACTTAGTGACCTTATCGCCCACGGCTTCTACAACACCGGCGATTTCATGGCCCACCGTCAGTGGGAAGTGGGCTTCGCCCCACTCGTTTTGAATGGTGTGGATATCGGAGTGGCAAATGCCCGCAGCTTTGATATCAATAACTACGTCATCCTCGCGCGGATCGCGGCGCTCGATTTCTACGACCTTAAAGGGAGCTTCAGGGCTTTCCTTTTGCAATACTTTGCTCTTAATTGACATGCCCACAACCCTACGCCCACCCCTACTGACCTCGCCTAACGAAAATAATCACCAATTTTGACAGGAAATGAGGGCACAAAAAAGCCAGCCACGCGTCATGTTCGAGGAAGTGCGAGCGCGGCTGGCTTAATGTGGTGCTTAGTTCAGCTTCTCTGCGATGAGCTTATTGACCTGACCAGGATCGGCCTTACCCTGGGTGGCCTTCATGACCGCACCCACAATGGCACCGGTTACCTTCTTATTGCCGGCACGGTACTTCTCCACGATGTCCGGGTTAGCTGCCAGCGCATCATCCACGGCCTTTTCAATGGCTCCATCGTCGCGCACGACCTCCAAGCCGCGCTTTTCGACGACCTCATCGACGTCGCCTTCGCCCGCCAACACGCCATCTACCGCCTTACGCGCCAGCTTGGTAGTCAGCTTCCCTTCATTGACGAGCGCGATAACGCGCGCCACCTGCTGCGGGGTAATGGACAAACCTGCAAGGTCGGTTTCCTCCTCGTTGGCCTTGCCGGCCAGATAGGAAACCCACCAAGAGCGCGCCTCGTCCGGCTTCGCGCCGGCCTCAACGGTATCCACGATGAGGTCGAGTGCGCCGGCGTTGACCAAGTCGCGCATCTCTTCATCCTTGATGCCCCACTCTTCCTGAATGCGCGCACGGCGAACCCAAGGCAGCTCCGGAAGGGTCTGGCGCAGTTCTTCTACCCACTCGCGTGGGGCGATGACCGGTGGAAGATCCGGGTCATTGAAGTAACGGTAATCCTCCGCGGTCTCCTTCGGACGCCCCTTGGAGGTAGTGCCGTCGGTCTCTTGGTAGTGGCGGGTTTCCTGATCGATGGTGCCGCCATCTTCAAGTACCTGTGCCTGGCGCTGCATCTCGAAGCGAACCGCCTGTTCCACAGAACGCAGGGAGTTGATGTTCTTGGTCTCGGTACGGGTGCCGAATTCTTCCTGCCCCACTGGGCGCAGAGACAGGTTGGAGTCCACACGCATCGAGCCCTGATCCATACGGGCATCGGAAACGCCTAGGGCTGCCACAAGCTCACGCAGAGCGGAAACATAGGCCTTAGCCACCTCCGGTGCACGCTCGCCGGCACCGACGATCGGCTTGGTGACAATTTCAATGAGAGGAATGCCCGCGCGGTTGCAATCCACCAAGGAAGCCGTAGCACCGTGAATACGGCCGTCCACGCCGCCCAAGTGGGTCAGCTTGCCGGTGTCTTCCTCCATGTGCGCGCGCTCAATTTCCACCCGCCACTCGGTGCCGTCCTCCAGAACTACGTCCAGGTAGCCGTCGTAGGCAATCGGCTCGTCATACTGGGAAATCTGGTAGTTCTTTGGCTGGTCCGGGTAAAAATAATTCTTGCGGGCAAAGCGAGAGGACTCGGCAATGGAGCAATTAAGCGCCAAGCCAATCTTGATGGCGCCCTCCACGCCCTTGGAATTTACTACCGGCAGCGCACCGGGCAGACCCAGTGAAACCGGGTCAACGTTGGAGTTAGGCGCTGCGTTGAAGTTCGTAGGAGAGGTAGAAAACATCTTGGTTTCCGTATCCAGCTCTACGTGGACTTCCATGCCCATTACCGGCTCGAACTTTTCTAGGACCTCATCAAAGTCCATCAGGTCATACATCGCAGCAGTCATGCGTGCCATCTTAATACGTCCATGCACCCGCGCGCTCACGCCCCTAAGCTGAATATTATGACTACACCACATAGCGTTGATGCTCAGCTTATCGATGCCCCTTTGATCAACATCGCAGTCTTTCGCACTGCCCCCACGCCCGAGGAGGTAAGCGAGCGTTTGACCACCACTTTTGCCGATCGCTTGGGAGACATCACTCCGGGCAAGAATCCCGGTAGCCTCATGGCCGAGCTCGATGATTCATTCTTATTGCACTACCAAGCCATCGATACCCCTCCCACCCGCGATAGTTATGGTCTCCACCCCATTTTGAGCGCGGACGCACGCGGTCTCGATTCTGCCACCGCACAAATCCTCGTCTCCGTACTTCCCCGGGATGCAGAAGGCAACCGTGCCAAGCAGTTTCGTGAGGCTCGCCGCGAGCACCTAGAGCTGCTCTCTAAAGCCACCGCTGTGGTAGCCGAACACCCAGAATGCCTCATCGTCCACAACCCCAGAGGCAACGTATCTATCGCTCCGAATACGTTCCTCGAGGCCGTTCGGGACAACCTTGCCCCGATGCACATTGCGCCAGTATGGCTCACCCAAAAGGGAAACAAGATTCTGGGTTATACCGTGGGGCTAGTCCAAGCAGGTCACCCCGAAGTCCAGGCGGCCACCGAATCGATGGATCCCACCGATCTCTATTACAAGCTGGCTAATATCGCAGACCACGTTCTCCAAGGCGCCACCGTCAAGGACGGCGACACCTTAAGCTTCGAAGAAGGTCAGCCGCCCCTGACCGCACAGGAAGAACCCTGGTTTGTAGACGAGTCTCTTCCAGCGGTCACGATTGGTTTCTAGCTAGTACTCTCCTTCCTACGGGAATCCACATAGCGGCAGATGGCAGCCAGCACCGCACCGGAAAGGTTGTGCCACACGGAAAAGACGGCTCCTGGCAGAGCAGCCAATGGGTTCATATACGTCGATGCCAAGGAGGTGGCCAAGCCGGAGTTTTGCATGCCCACCTCGACGGCCATCGTGCGCCGAGCAGCGACTGGCTGCTTGGTTATCAATCCGGCTAGGTAGCCCAGACCGTAGCCACACCCGTTGTGGATAATCACAGCGGCAAAGACCAGCGCACCGGCGCTGGCGATGGTGTCGTGCGCTCCGCCCACCACGATGCACACGATGGCGGAAATCGCCGCAACCGAAATCCAAGGCAATGCCGAGTTAATCCTTGCCACCACCCGCGGCGCCAGCATGCCTATGAGGATGCCGGCGACGACAGGAATGAGCACCACCTTCACAATGGACCATGCCATAGACGAAGCGGAAACCGGCATATACTCCCCTGCCAGCCACAAGGTCAGCAACGGGGTAAACACCGGTGCCAATAGGGTGGAAATCGAGGTCATGGTCACCGACAGGGCTACATCGCCACGCGCTAAATAGGACACCACATTAGAGCTCGTTCCACCGGGAGCGCAGCCTACAAGAATGCCCCCGGCCGCTACCGCTTCTGGGAGGTCCATGATTGCTACCACCGCCAATGCCACCATCGGCATGATGACAAACTGCGCAACTACTCCGATGAGCACGGGAAGCGGCCGGCGGGCCACCAAGGCAAAGTCCACCGGCTTGAGGGTAAGGCCCATGCCAAACATGACAATGCCCAGCAGCGGGGTGACCTGCGGGGCAAAGGATGCCGCGGTATTCGGTGCAAAGTATCCAATCACGCCGCCGATAATCACGAGCACCGGAAAGCCTAGCGCTGCGATAAATGCTTGGCGGTCTTGAGCTGCGGAGGGCACAGTAGCCGCCGCCATCCGATTATCTGTCATGCTATCGATACTCATAGACAAAAGAATACGCTCCCACCCAGTGGGAGCGCTATCCTAATATTCGAAATGTGCGTGGTCTCTACCCAAAGAGCGCTTGTGCATTGCGGTAACGCGATTCCGGCACTGTCTTAAGGGTTCCCACGGCCTCCTCCAACGGAACTAGATCAATATCCTCGCCATGGAGAGCTACACACATACCTGACTTGCCTTCATGGGTAGCACGGGCTGCGTGCACGCCGTATCGAGTTGCCAGAACGCGGTCATAGGCAGTCGGTGTACCGCCGCGCTGGATGTGTCCCAGCACCGTCGTTCGCACGTCATATCCAGTGCGCGCCTTGATCTCATCGCCAATAACCTGGCCAATACCGTTGAAAGTCTGGTGTCCGAATTGATCCACGCCGCCGGCTTCGAAGTCCATCGTCCCCTCCTTAGGGAGGGCGCCTTCTGCAACGCAAATAATGCCGTATTTTTCACCCATTTGGAAGCGGCGCTCCATCGCCTTGGTGATTTCTGCGATATCGAAGGGCTCCTCGGGCACCACCGTGTAATGCGCGCCACCAGCCATGCCCGCGTGCAAGGCAATCCACCCCACATGGCGGCCCATTACCTCCACAATCAGAATACGGTTATGAGATTCCGCGGTGGTATGTAAGCGGTCAATAGCATCGGTAGCTACAGATACTGCGGTATCAAAACCAAAGGTGTAGTCGGTGGCATTGACGTCGTTGTCAATGGTCTTTGGAACACCTACTACCGGCACCCCATTATCGGATAGCCACTTTGCCCCCTTGAGGGTGCCCTCGCCTCCGATGGCAATGAGGGCATCCACTTCGGCGTCGGCCATATTGGATTTAATCTGATCAAGGCCCGCCTTAAACTTATCCGGATGCAGACGGCCAGTGCCTAGGATGGTGCCGCCGCGCAACAAAATGCGGTCGATTTCTGCATCATCATAGAGATCGCGACGGCGGTCCTCCATCAAGCCCACCCAACCGTCTTCATAACCTACGACGGTATCTCCAAATTCATTGGATGCGGTACGCACAACCGCACGAATTACAGCATTGAGGCCGGGGCAATCGCCACCGGACGTTAAAACACCTAGACGCATACCTACCAATCTAGCGCGCTATTTTTAGCCCTGCAGAGTGTCCCGAAAGCAGAGAGCAGAAACCAAGCCCACCACCAGCGCAACTACGATGACAAGGAGCGAATTAATAAGTGCCACTGCTGGGTCACCTGTTTGCATAACGGCAGACACTAAGGCGACGCCCACTACGGATCCCACTTGGCGGGAGGTGTTATACACACCGGATGCAGCACCCATGAGCTCCGGCGAAATATCGCGCAAGGTGGTAGCTGCGTTGGAACCCCAGATGAAGGACTGCCCCACGCCAAGGCCTGCAATGGGCAGCCCGAGCACCCACGGCAAGGCGTCTACATGCATCACCCACCATGCCGCAAGCAGAGAAAGAATAAGGAGGGAAAATCCCACCACTCCAAGAATTCGAGGATTCACATAATCCGCCATAATTCCCGCGAGCGGAGATATCAGTAGAGAAACCAGAGCCATTGGCGCCACGATAATGCCAGCCTCGCCTGCCGGAATGCCCTGCATGGTCTGCAGCCACAACATGATGGGTAGCATCACTGCAGCCGCCATAAACCCCATGGCAATAATGCCCACCGAGCCGGCAAGGTAATTGCGGTCGCGAAAGAGCGTCAGCGGCACCAGCGGGCTCGCCCCGCGGGCATCGGCGGTAGCCTGCAACCGAATAAAACCTGCGCTAGCGATTGCTCCGGCGAGCAGAATAAGCCAAATGGTCCAGCCCCACCCCAGTACTGGTCCCTGTTGGATGCCAAAGACAATCGCCGCCAACGCGATCAGAGAAACAACGGCCGATGGCGCATCGATGGACTGCGCGGTAGTAGGCAACTCGGGCACCCACAACAGCGCCAGCACGATGGCCAGCACCACGAAAGGAATGTGTACCCAAAAGGCGGCCTGCCAACCGAAGTTTCCCACTAAGAAGCCTCCGGCGAGTGGACCGACAAGTGCTGCAATCGAGCCGATTACACCCCACACGCCCAACGCACGTCCACGGCGCTCGCGTGCGAAGATTCGGTTGATGACGGACATACTTTGCGGCATCTGGAGAGATGCCCCTACGCCTTGCACGGCACGCGCGGCAATGAGTACTTCTACTTGGGGAGCTATGGCACAAACCATCGCACCGACCCCGAAGATAGCCACGCCCAGACAAAACATCCGGCGTTGGCCCAAAACGTCGCCCAGACGGCCGGCGAAGAGCAACGGCACCACTGCAGCCAATAAATAGGACGCGGATACCCACATGGCCTGGTTTACACCCGCGTCTAGATCACGTTGCAGGTTCGGCAGCGCGACCGCCACCATGGATTGGTCCAGAAGAGACACAAAGAATCCCAGGGACAGTGCAAACATGGCGCGCCATGCTTGGCGCTCAGGCGGCAAGTGCGTCTCCACAGTCATAGCCATAAAGTCTAGCGGGGCCAGAATTATCGGCCTAGACTGGCCGCATGTCCATGATTGATATCAAAAAGCCCCAAGACGTATCTACCGCCACTACTGTCACCCTCGGCCTTATCGGCGGGTGGGTGACCGCCCGCGAGACCGGAATCCGCCCGCTCGGCGGCGTTATCCTCGCCGCCGCTGGCGTGTGGGCAGGCCGCTCTTGGGCAAAGAAAACCACTCCGGCTACCACTGCTGGCCTGTGTGCACTCTACGTGGGCGCATTCGGCGCCTCCCACCCGTTGGCGAAGAAGATTGGCGCCTGGCCAGCCGTCCTTAGCGTGACCACGGCCTCGGCGGGCGCAGCCTATGCGCTTTCCGACGCCAAGTAATCCCCCCCCACACACACAAAATGCGCACCATGCCCGAAGACATGGTGCGCATTTTTAGTTTTAGTGTGCTGCGAGTTTTTACTTGGCAACACTAAACTCGGCCGCAGCTTCCTCGCTGCCCAAGGCGACGGTGCCGCCAGGGAGGTTAAAGAAGGAAGGCTTGGACTCAAGGAGGCCGAGCAGGGCGTCGGAAAGCTGCTGCGTATGCTCATCGCACGCCGCGCGGGTGGAGTTAAACTCGCCGACGCTGATGGTGCCATCCGCAGCCACCTTGTAGGTGGTGGTGTAAGTATTGCAGCCATCATTCATCACCAAGGAGTGGTCCTTGGCAAATTCGACGCTAAACTTTCCTTCTTCCTTAATGGAGTGGAGAGTTCCAGTGATGGTCTGCCCCTCGATGTGAGGCTCCAGCTTCTCCGCGCCCTTCGGCAGCGGGGCAATAAGCCCAGAGTTGGTCGGCGCGGTCATGCTGAACCCCGGATCAATGGAGGGCACCTGCGCGGCATTGGCAACGCCCACGCCCATGAGTGCAACAGCGGACAGCGAAAAAATTGCGGTCTTCTTGAAATGCATACCCAATAATTTACCCCCGCCGAATATAAATTCAACGGGGGTAGATAAACCTTTATGGAATCGCCAGGGACCCCACAGGAAGTCGCTTATTTATTGCGGCCAGCTTCATAGGCAGCGCCGACCTTGTAGAGGCGGTCATCTTCGAAGGCTGGCGCCATGATCTGCAGACCGGTGGGCAAATTGGTATCGCTGGCCAGACCGGATGGCACAGACATGCCGCACAGTCCAGCCAGGTTCAGCGGCAGAGTGCACAGGTCAAAGTTGTACATGGCCATCGGATCCTCGGCCTTCTCCCCCAGCTTGAACGCGGTAGTCGGGGTGGTCGGGGAAACAAGTACGTCAACCTGCTCGAAGGCGCGAGCAAAGTCCTGGGCAATGAGCGTACGCACGCGCTGCGCCTGCAGATAGTAGGCATCGTAGTAGCCCACGGACAGCGCATAAGTGCCCAGCATGATGCGGCGCTTGACCTCCGGGCCAAAGCCTTCTGCACGAGACTGGGACATGACCTGCTCGGCAGAGTGGGAGCCGTCATCGCCGGCGCGCAGGCCGTAGCGCATGCCATCGAAACGCGCCAGGTTAGAGGACACCTCGCACGGCATGATCAGGTAGTACGCAGCCAGTGCGTCATCGAAGTGCGGGCAATCTACCTCGACAATTTCCGCACCCTGCTCGCGCAACTGCTCAACGGCGGCGTGGTAGTTCTCCATCACGCCTTCCTGCCAGCCATCGCGCTCAAATTGCTTAATCAGGCCGACCTTGACTCCAGAGAGGTCACCCTTAGCACCCTCGCGTGCAGCGGCGACAACCGGCGCTACCGGCTTATCAACAGAAGTGGCATCGAAAGCATCGTGGCCAGCGATGACCTCGTGCAGGAGCGCGGTATCGAGGACAGTGCGGCCGCACGGGCCCGCTTGGTCGAGGGACGAGGCAGCAGCGATAAGACCGTAGCGGGACACGGTGCCGTAGGTCGGCTTTACGCCTACGGTATTGGTCAGCGCAGCTGGCTGGCGGATGGAACCGCCGGTATCGGTACCAATGCCAAGCGGCGCCTGACCAGAGGCGAGTGCGGCAGCGGTGCCACCGCCGGAGCCGCCTGGGGTGCGCTCCGTGTCATAAGGGTTATGCGCTGGGCCAAAAGCAGAGTTCTCATTGGAAGAACCCATAGCAAACTCATCCAGGTTGGTCTTGCCCAGGATGGGGATTCCAGCCTCGCGCAGGCGCTTGGTCACGGTAGCGTCATAGGGAGAAACGTAGCCCTCCAGCATCTTGGAAGCAGCGGTTGTCGGCGCATCGGTGGTAACCAGCAGGTCCTTAAGCGCCAGCGGCACGCCGGCCAGACCAGAAGCAGGCTCTTCACCGGCATCGAGTGCCTTATCCACGGCGTCGGCAGCCGCGAGGGCTTCTTCCGCGCCCACATGCAGGAAGGAGTTAAGCTCCTCGTTGGTCGCCGCAATACGGTCTAGGAATGCCTGGGTTACCTCGCGGGAAGTAATTTCACGGGCGTGAATCTTCTCCGCCAGCTCGGCAGCAGTCAGGGAGGTCAGGCCCTCCGCGGGAACGGTCAGGTTAGACATTTATTCTCCTCCCAGGATCTGTGGCACAACGAAGCGCTCTTCTTCTACGGCCGGTGCTTGGTCCAAGGCCTGTTCTGCAGTAAGGGTGCGCACAATAACGTCCTCGCGCATCGGGGCGTCCACGGAGTGCGGGTGGCTCATCGGCTCCACGCCCTCGGTATCAACGTTTCCCACCGCGGAAACCGAATCAACAATTTCATCAATCTGCGTTGCGAACTGGGCTAGCTCTTCCTCACTCAGGGCCAGGCGGGAAAGCTTGGCGAGGTGGGCTACCTCATCACGCGAAATCTCAGACACGCGAACTCCATCCTTTTTCTGCATAATTGACACGCGGGTGAAAAATATTCACCATCAGCATGTACTATGTGAATTGCTAACGACCCATGGTACTGCACCGACCACGACGGTTGCCGCGTCACCCCAAATTTGCGTTGCTTGAAGCCCGCACTGTGACGCACGTATCATGTCTGGGACTACAAACTACCGAAAGCGTGCAAGACCATGTCCTTTTTGATCCGCGTACTGCTCCCCGATGCTCCTGGCAGCTTGGGCCAGCTTGCCGACGCCTTTGGACTCGTCGATGGCAATATCCAATCGGTCGATATCGTAGAAAACTTTCCCGATGGAACAGTCATGGATGACATTGTCATTGAGTTGCCGCAAGGCACCATGGCCGATGTCCTCATCACCGCCGCCTCCTCCGTCGAGGGCGTGGAGGTCGACTCCATCCGCCCATTCAGCGGCCGCGTAGACCGCCGCGGGCAAATCGAGCTCCTTGCACGAGTTGCCCATGCCACGAATGTCACTGCCGCTATGGAAGAGGTAGTAGCCGCGATCCCAAGGGCTCTAACCTCCACGTGGTGCATCGTCATCGACAATAACGAGCCCATCCACCGCGTAGCTTCTTCCAATGCCGCCCCCGAAGATGATGGAACCGTACCTCACGATATTGAGGTGGAAAGCGCCCGCGTGCTCAGCCCTGATCGTGATGAATGGATCCCGGAAAGTTGGTCGCTACTCGATTCCGCCTTGGCCGCCGCCCCGCTCGGCGATACCGGCCTAGTTATAGCCATGGGCCGCACCGGCGGCCCTGACTACCTAGCCTCCGAGGTGGAGCACCTAGGTCACATCGGCACCATCTTGGGCAGCTTCCTCAAGTAGCCGGACCGATTTAGGCTTCACCTGTTTCTAGTAGCTGCTGGAATTCCGCTTCATTGAGAATCGGGATTTCCAGCTCACGGGCCTTGTCCTCCTTGGAGCCCGCGTTCTCACCGGCCACCACATAGGAGGTCTTCTTCGAGACCGAACCGGTAGCCTTTCCCCCGCGAGAAACAATAGCTTCTTTCGCGGAATCACGGGTGAAGTTCTCCAAGCTGCCGGTCACCACGATGGTCAGACCCTCTAGAGTCTGCTCCTTGTGGTCTTCCACCGCTACCTCCATAGCCACCCCTGCGGCAGCCCATTTGTCCACGATAGTGCGGTGCCAGTCCACTTCGAACCAATCATGGAAAGATTGTGCGATGGTCATACCCACGCCATCGACTTCTGCCAGCTCCTCCGTTTTGGCTGCGCGTAGCTTTTCCATGGATCCATAGCGGGAGGCCAGCGCCCGAGCGGCAATTGGCCCCACGTGGCGAATAGACAGCGCGACCAGGACGCGCCAGAAGTCACGGCCTTTGACCTCATCCAGATTCTTTAACAAGTTCTGTCCGGCCGTATTGACCTTGACATTTCCTTCTTTTTTGGTGCGCTTGTCCTTTGTATCCTTCTTCGCCGTGTAGACGTCCGAGGCCAGGAGCTTTTCCTCGGTGAGCTCGAAAAGCTCTGATTCGTCGACGAGAATGCCATTTTCAATTAAGTCCATTGCCCCCTTCTCGCCCAGGGCCTCAATGTCCAGTGCCTTGCGCGAGGCCAAATACTCCAAGCGCGCGGAAAGCTGTGCTGGGCACGATTGGGTATTGGGGCACCGCCAATCCGCGTCGCCGTCTTTTTGTGGGGCCAACTTCGTGCCGCATGCCGGGCAGTTCTCCGGGAATGCCCACTCATACTCGCTACCATCGCGCTGCTCGCGCACTGGTCCGAGCACCTCCGGGATAATCTCGCCCGCCTTGCGAATGATGACGGTATCCCCGATAAGCACGCCCTTGCGCTTTACCTCGGACTGATTATGCAAGGTAGCCATGGACACTGTGGAACCGGAGACAAAGACCGGCTCCATAATGGCAAACGGGGTCACTCGCCCGGTACGCCCAACACCCACCTCAATGCCCTTAAGCTTTGTAGTCACCTCTTCCGGTGGATACTTATAGGCAATGGCCCAGCGCGGGGCGCGGGAAGTCGCACCCAGTGCGCGCTGCGAGCCCAAATCATCTACCTTGACGACGAGTCCATCCATCTCAAAGATGGCATCGTGGCGGTGTTCTGCCCAATGTGCCACCTCGTCCTGGACCTGCTCAGCCGAGTAAACCTGCTTGGTATATGGGGAAACGGGCAGCCCCCAAGCCGCAATTGCCTTATAGGCATCATGTTGGGAGGTGGGTGAAAATCCCTCGCGCGCGCCTAGGCCGTGACACACCATTTTCAGGCGGCGCTTTTTCACCTCGGCGGGATCCTTCATGCGCAGTCCACCTGCCGCGGCATTGCGCGGATTAGCAAACTTTTCCTTGCCATCGGCCGCGCGCTCCTCATTGATTTCTTCAAAATCCTCGGGGCGCATATAGACTTCGCCGCGAATCTCGATCAGCTCTGGGACCGGGTATTCATCTGTCCCCTTGAGCTCATGCGGAATGTCTTCAATCACGCGTGCATTAGCAGTGATGTCTTCGCCCACCGTGCCATCGCCACGGGTCGCGGCGGTGGTCAGGCGCCCATTGCGATAGACCAAATCGATAGACAAGCCATCAATCTTGAGCTCAGTGAGATAAGTCTTTGCTGGGGTTCTTTCGAGCCAATCCTGCATCTCGCCAGCGCTAAAGACATTGTCCAAGCTCATCATGCGCTCAAGGTGTTCAATATCCTCACCGGCGCTCGGTGCAGCACCCACCTGCTGGGTAGGTGAATCAGGCACGGCAAGCTCAGGATGTTCTTCTTCGAGTGCAAGAAGGCGTTGGAAGAGGGCATCAAAGTCGGCGTCGGGAATAGCCGGCTCACCGTTGTAGTACAGGTTGCGGTGGCGGCGCACTTCCTGCGCAAGGTCATTCCATTCACGGTGCAGATCAACTGGATTAGTCACGCTGCTCAAGTGTAGCTATCCCTCGTGTCGGGGCTAGCTACTAAGGTATTGATCATGACTTTCGACGCCTCCCACATGCTCGCCTTCGACCTTGAGACCACCTCGGCCAATCCCAAAGAAGCCCGCATCGTCACCTCTGCCTTAGTCCGCATTGATGGCCGCGATGTACAAAAGGTGGAGCACCTCGCCGATCCCGGAATCGAGATCCCGGAGGAAGCGACCAACGTGCATGGCATCACTACCGAAAAGGCCCGCGCCGAGGGCCGACCGCACGAAGAGGTTCTGAAGGATACAGTCGAGGCCATCAAGGCCGCCTGGGAGGATGGTCTAACGCTCATTGTCTACAACGCTGCTTTTGATCTCACCGTGCTGCGGAGCCTCACCGGCGATTTCACGGTCACCGGCCCAGTCTATGACCCCTATGTAATCGACCGCGTCAGTGATAAGTGGCGCAAGGGCAAGCGCACCCTTGGCGCCGTGTGCGAGCACTACGGCGTCGAGTTGGGCAACGCCCACGAAGCTACTGCCGACGCCCTCGCAGCCGCCCGCGTCGCTTGGAAACAGGTACGCCAGCACTACCCCAACTTGGCGCAGATGGATGAAAACGAGCTCATGGAATTCCAGGCGGTCAAGTGGTACGAGGATCGGACTGCATTTAAGAAATACCTAGAGGGCAAGGGCCGCGATGCCTCGGATGTCTCGACTGCATGGCCCCTCATCGGATAAAGTCTCCCAAATCTCCTAGATCTCCAAGTACGGCTAAAAGTCTCCCAAATCTCCGATAACAAGGGTTACACTAGCGTTATGGAAAATCCGTTCCGCCCTACATTCGGCGCTCCTCCCCTGTTCTGGGTCGGGCGCGGTATCGTGCTCGATAGCTTCCGAACTGCGCTCGATGGCTCGGCAGGCAATGCTTCCCGCTCCATGGTGCTCAGCGGTGCAAGGGGCATCGGCAAGACTGTTCTCATCAACGAGTTGGAGGACATCGCCGAGGCCCGAGGGTGGGTAACGCTACGCGCCTCAGGGCGCTCCACCATGGTCGAGGAACTGGTCAATACCACCATCCCCAGGCTGCTTGAACAACTCTCTCCGAGCGACAAAAAGAAGGTCAGCCGCATCGGCATCGGCGGCGTGGGATCAATCGGCTTCGACCATCAAAAGGAAGATCGCTTCACCCCCACGCTGAATACTCGCCTGCGTGAGCTTTCCACAGAGCTAAAAGGCACCGGAATCCTGCTTACCATCGACGAGGTGCAAGACGCCGATGTCGATGAACTCACCACCATCGCCGTGGCCTACCAAGACCTGGTGCGCGATGAAATTGATATCGCTTTGGTAGCCGCCGGCCTTCCCCAAGGGGTCAACCACCTATTGGATTTGCCCGGGGTGACGTTTCTGCGCCGGGCCCAGAAGTTCGTCTTAGGACCGCTGTCTCCGGCCAATTCGCAGCAGGCTCTAGAGCACACAGCGTCTGGCTCGGGGTTAGAGTTTAGCCCCGAGGCGACTAGGGACGCCGCAGCGCTTACGCGCGGCTACCCGTACCTCGTGCAATTGGTTGGCTCGCTGGCATGGGAGCGCAGTCGCCAGAACCAAGAAAGTGGCATTTCTCAGGAGACGATTGCCTCGATAGCTCCAGATGCGATTTCAATTATGGGCGCGCAGGTACACCAGCCTGCGACGTTGACCTTGCCACCGGCACAGCGGGAGTTTTTGGAAGCAATGGCCGCAGTGGAGCTAGACGGCGTGGCCACCATCGCCGACATAGCAGGACACATGGACCGCACTGTACGATCCTTGTCCGCCACTCGCCAGCGGCTTATCGACGCCGACCTGATCGAACCCACCGCACACGGCAAACTGCGCTACGTCATCCCTTATATGGGCGAATACTTCACCGCCACGGATAGCCGCGGGCGTGTCGATTAAAGATCGCCGGCGTCCCGGACGAGGATGTCGGCGGTCTCAGTGACAGAACGAAGCGAACTAGCCGAAGCCGCACTGGGAAAAACATCGAAGTGGTCGACCAATAGCTCGCGCGGCATACCTATGCGATCAAGGTGGGAAGCTAGGGCGATTGCTTCCTCCCTCGCATCTTTGCCGAGAATGCCCAAGCCGATGCGGTAGCCCGCACTGAGGTGCTCGCCCAATCCGTCATAGTGCTGTGGGGTGGAAAGCTGCTGGCGAAAGCGCGAATCAACCAAAAAAGTCTTCGCTGCGCGCGCCACCGACCAAATAGGCGCAGCATGCACATAGTCGGCCTCAAACGCTAAAAGGCTTTCTAGGACGACTTCCTCTGGGACCGCTGGTATCGAGTCAAAATCAGTAGTCCCGGGAATCCGGCCAGCAATGATATCTGCCAGTAGCGGTTCATCGAGTTGTACGTGCACCTCGCCGTGGAAACGGCTTGCCACATCGTGGGCATGGGTGTGGAGGCCGTGTAAGAGGGCGTCGGAAAGCTCTGCGAAAGCGCTAGAGTCAGTGAACACGCGGTGGCCATCGGAGAGCTCGATGCTCGCCGCCAAAGACCAGGGCCCCAAGGCTTGCACCTTAATGTGGGAAACCGTCTCGCCCCAGACCCCCTGAACCTCATCGAGGTCGCGTTCTAAGCGATCCCAGGTCCGCCGCGTCAAAAGCTGCGGACGCGCAGTCATGCGCCACGACCGCGGACCACGATCGATATTGATGGCTTCGAGCATGCTGGCCGTACGCCCAACCGCATCGGAGCCGAGTCCCCTATCAGGAAGCTG
The DNA here is from genome assembly GCF_057458085.1 of Corynebacterium sp. LaCa_205. Classification (NCBI taxonomy): domain Bacteria; kingdom Bacillati; phylum Actinomycetota; class Actinomycetes; order Mycobacteriales; family Corynebacteriaceae; genus Corynebacterium; species Corynebacterium sp. LaCa_205. Next base: position 1,025,262 of record NZ_CP190931.1, on the reverse strand, counting down.
CGGGATAGCGGGAAGGTCAGTCTCACTGATTATGATGTCCGCCGCCTCCGCTACGGAAGTGCCGGGCATGGGGCCAAGTGCAAAGCCGGCCATCTAGGCCGTCCCGCAAATGGTGCCGGACCCGATAACGATATCGCCAAGCTCGTCTGGCGACGGCAAATACAGCACCGCCGCCTGGCCACGAGCCACGCCGGAAAGCGGTTCCTTAAGCTCAAGGCGCATCTCATCCGCATCGCGGTCGACGTGCGCGACACAAGGCACCACGGAACCATGCGCACGCACCTGAACCTCGCACTCGAAGTCCCCATCCATGGCTGGGTGAAGGTACTTCAGGCGGTCAGCTTGAATTGAGGTCACGGCCAAGTCCTCGCGGGCACCGACGGTCACCGTGCCCGTAGAAGCATCGATGTCGGTGACGTAGCGGGGACGGCCGTCGGCAGCCGGCGCCTTGATGTCTAGGCCCTTTCGCTGACCGATGGTGTAGTTCCATGCACCATCGTGCTCTTTAAGCTCCGTGCCCTCCTGATCCACGATCAGGCCAGGGCGAAGCCCGATGCGAGCGCCCAAAAATGCCTGAGTGTTGCCGTCGGGAATGAAGCAAATATCATAGGAATCCGGCTTCTTCGCGGTGGAAAAGCCATGCGCCGCGGCCTCTTCACGGATCTGCGGCTTCGGGGTATCTCCAATCGGGAAAAAGCAGTGCTCCAGCTCTTCGGCCGAGATGACGCCCAGGACATAAGACTGATCCTTATTCTCATCCAAAGAACGGCGCATGTAGCCGTTTTCGTCAATGGTGGCATAGTGACCCGTCGCCACAGCATCGAAGCCAAGCGCCATGCCCTTTTGTAGCAGTGCTCGGAACTTAATCTTCTCGTTGCAGCGCAAGCAAGGATTAGGTGTCTCGCCGCGAGCATAGGAATCCACGAAGTCCGTGATGACTTCTTCTCTAAATTCCTCCGAAAAATCCCACACATAGAAGGGGATGCCCAACTTATCGCAGATGCGGCGAGCATCGGCTGAATCCTCCAGCGAGCAGCAACCGCGCGCTTTCTCTCTGGTTTGCTGCGCGTCCTTGTGCAGGGCGAGGTGAACGCCAATCACCTCATGGCCAGCTTCTACCGCCCGGGCGGCGGCAACAGATGAGTCCACGCCGCCGGACATGGCAACCAATACTCGCATCTCGCTCCCCAATTCACCTTGACTACAGGCCCGAAAGTCTACTCCCTAGCCCCAACGCGGTTTAAATCGAATCCATTCCCTAAGCTTGTGTCACATGGGAAGAAAGCGAGCCTCCACCGAACAAGGAATCATCGGCACCTACGAAATCTCGACCGGAACAGCCGAGGTTGTGGCGGATGAGTTCCGCGATGGAGCCTATATCCTCAACGTTAACGGCGTGCCGAGTAGCCACATCGTGCTGGGCGAGCCAGAAGAATTGGAGTTCGAATACATGCGTTGGATTGCAGCGGCCGTCGAACACCTCAATACTCGGCCAGCGAATAAGCTGCGTGTCACCCACCTAGGTGGCGCAGGCTGCTCCCTTCCACGCTATTTTGCCAGCAAGCTCCCGGGTAGCCGCCACACGGTGGTCGAACTCGACGCCAAACTGGGGGAATTGGTGCGTACGCTTTTCGACGTCCCCCGTTCCCCTACCGTGAAGATCCGCGCCGGCGAAGCACGCAAAGAAACCGAGGGGTTCCTGCCCGCCAGCCGCGACATCATCATCCGTGATGTATTTGCTGGCGATAAGACTCCGGCTAGCCTCACCACCGTGGAGTTCTTCCAGGCTGCAAAGCAGGCACTAGAGCCAGGTGGACTCTATATTGCCAATTGCGGAGACCATTCTGATCTGCAGCTAGCAAAAAGCGAACTGGCCGGACTAAGCAAGGTTTTTGACCACCTCGCGGTCATCGCGGACCCACCAATGCTTAAAGGCCGGCGCTACGGAAACATCATCCTTATAGCCTCGGATACAGAAATGCCAGCCGAGGGCTCCATTGAAGCCGCTCAGCTGGCTAAGGCACTCCTTGGCGGGGCGGTGCCTGCCCACTACAAGGACGAGGCGTGGACCCGCGCGTTTTTCGCTGGTGCTACTGCAGCACGCGATTAAGTAGCGTGGCTACTTGGCCCGCATCGAAATCGGGAACATCAGCGCCAGCCTTCTTGGCCGCGTTCTTAGCCTCCGAAACTTCGGACTCGGAGACATTGCCAGACTTAACGTTGTTCACGTGACCGGCATTGTCCAACAGGATTGCTAGGTCACTGACAGAGAAGTTCCCCTTTGCCATATCACCCAGATCTTCTACTGGGAGGGCATCCTTGTCCTGCAAGGTCTTCACGAAGCCTGCTAGACCTTGCGCTGCTTGGGGGTCAAGGCCGGACTTTTCGGCGGCGTCGACAAGCTGTGGTATCGCAATCAGTCCTGCTGCGAGGGCTAGGATAGCGCCGATAAGCGGCGTGCTGTCCGAGCTTAGGTCAACGCCATCGCCCACCACGAGCTGTTCGAGCGCGCCGCCGACATCCACATAATTTCCATCGCTAAAGGACTGCAGCTGCTGCTTGGAACCATTAAAAAGGTTCATATCAACGTCGGTAGGAATTCCTGCCACTTTGCCGGAGCCAGAACGCTGCCAGAAGGATAGCTTCTTCCAGCCACCCACGGCCTCGGGCGCCTGATCCTGATAGGCCGCAAGCCACAACGGCATATCCGAGAACTTCTGGGAGTTATTCATCTGCCCCATCCAGAAGTACTTGTAGGTGTAGATCATGGGAGTGCGGCCGGTAAGGCGCTTGAGCTCGCTGGTAAATTCTTCGATCCACTGCTCCAACTGGGCCGCGGATTTACCTTCATCCACCTCGATATCGAGTGCGGGAGGCAATGTCTGATCTGGCGCCAGCGCAATCTGCGCGGCAAAGTTCGCCGCTTGCGTTTTGGCGTCAGTCGATGGACGAGCGTAGTGATATGCGCCTGTCTTAAGGCCGGCAGCGTGGGCGGCCTGAACATCTTCGACGTAGTGCGGATTTACCCAATCCCCACCCTCAGTTGCTTTTACAAATGCAAAAGACTGACCGTCAGTACGTACCTTAGACCAATCGATGGGCGTGCCGCCCGGGTGCTGGTGTGCCGCAACGTCCACGCCCTTAGGGGCGCCAAAGCTCACCGCCTGGGCAACAGCGGTACCACTAATAGCTAGTGCAGCCACGGTAACTACCGCAGTAATACTCTTTCGGAGTGCCTTCTTTGAAGTCATGCGCGTGAGTCTAACAATGGTTTCACTCTATCAACATCTTTAACACGCGCCACTTGAGATAATTTTCTTTTCTTCTATTCCTGTCACCGTAGGCAATTTCACCATTTAGAACATATTTTTGCCTCCCCTCTTGTGGCGGGCGCACCCACAGCGTAAGATAGACACCCTGAAGATTAGTTCAGCAGTTCTAATATTCGGGGGAAATAATTTTGGAAGCCTATTACATAGTCAATGATCCTAAAGATCCATTAGCAGTTAAAGCTACCGAAATCAGAAAGCAAGATTACCTTTTCTGGAAAGACGCCAAACCAGACTTAGAAGACGATTTCGACATTACTTGCCATACCCTTGCCACCCGTACGGGATTGAGTGAGCGGCGCACGCGCGATATAACCATGGCGCTCTACCGGCTGGCTGAGTTACCTCTAACAATGGCCCTGCAGGAAACCTACTACTTCCTGGATTTCTCTCGCCTCATTACTATCGACGCCGTACTTAGCAAGCTCGGTGATGTCCCTGCGGAAACCCTCGAGAGGATAGACCAAGAACTATCTCGTTATTTGACCCCCTCGAAGCCGGGACAGGTACTACCCTCCAACACGAATTTACGGCGAAAACTCAATGGCCTCATTGCTATTGAAAACCCATCCACCGAAGAAAACAAAGAGGCTCCCACGAAGAATAACACCTATTTCACCTACTCCAGCTTCGGTGGCAAAGCCGGGCTAGCAGTTGAATTTGACGAAACTACCCTTATAGCTATCGACGAACACATCAGCAAAGCCGCCGAGGAACATGGCCTTTCCAAGGCAGAAGCACTGGCCAAATTGATTCTGGGTGAAATTGAGTCTCGGATTAAGGTAGTTCTGCATATGTATCGCGCCCATGATCAGGAGTCTGCACCCGCGTTTATCCGGGGATTCGGATGGGTAAGCCCAGAGACCGCGGATAACCTGCGCCCCGCTCAGACGCGAGACATGGACTTAGCCAAAGAAATGGAAAGCGAAAGCTACGTTACTCCCCCGCTCATAGGCGCCTATGTGGAAGGCCGCGATGGGGTGTGCCGCTGGCCGGGGTGCTACCGCCCTGCGGAAAGCTGCCAGAAAGACCACCGCATTGACCATGCTCGGGGAGGGAAAACTGCAGGGAGCAATTTGGCTTCACTATGCCAGCACCACCATAACGTCAAGACTGACGGCGGTGCTTTTTATATCATGGATCCGCACACTGGGGACATTGTGTGGCTGTTTGATGATGGGCGCTGGGAATATGACGAGCCCCAAGGACCGCTAGCACCCAAGAACAAGAACTGGGCGCTAACGGTGGGCCAAGCTATCGCCGCCCGACGGGCAGCGGCGAAGGAAAGGAATGAAAGCTAGACGGATCGGGCTCGGGAGATTACCTCGGGAAGATGAGCCAACACGTAATCGACATCTTCTTCCGAAGTAAGCCGGCCTAGCGTAAAGCGCAAGGAACCGATTCCTTCAGCCTCGCTTACTCCCATCGCTTCCAGAACGTGAGACATGCGGTTTACACCTGCGCTACAGGCGCTGCCGGTTGAGGCCTCAATCTGCAGGGAATCTAGCAGCATGATGAGGCTATCGCCATCTGCACCAGGGAAAGAGAAGTGCAAGTGAGAAGGCAAACACGGTTCAGTGGAATTGATGACTGCATTGTCAATGGTGGCGAGAATTCCATCGCGGAGCTTATTGCGAAGCGCGGAAATCCGCTCACCTTGAGTAGAAATTTCCGCGACGGATTCCTCCAAAGCCGCTGCTAGACCGGAAGCACCAGCGACGTCGACAGTTCCAGGACGAATTCCGCGCTCCTGCCCACCGCCATAGGCAATGGGTTGGGGTGAGGGACTCCGCTTGGCTAGAAGTAGGCCAATGCCGCGGGGACCGCCGAACTTGTGGGCGCTAGCTGCAAGGCTGGTGATCCCTAGGTGGGAAAAGTCGATGGGAACCTTTCCTACCGCTTGCACGGCATCAACGTGTACCGGTGTACCCACTGCGCTGGCTCGGGCGGCAATATCTTCGATGGGTTGAATGGCGCCGGTTTCGTTATTGGCCCACATGCAGGTAGCGACGTCGGCAAGCGTGTCTAGAGCCGACAGGTCTGCTATGTGTCCGGAGCGATCGACAGGAAGAATCTCGACGGCAGCACCCGAATTGTGCAGCTTAGCCACGGTAGCGCGCACGGCGGGATGCTCAATATCGGTGGAAACTATGCGGTTTGTTTTACCGGCCGCATAAAGTCCCTGAATGGCGATATTGTCTGCCTCTGTGCCAGAAGAAGTGAAAATCACCTCGATTGGCTCGCAGCCGAGGAGTGAAGCAACCTTCTCGCGGGCATCATCGAGCACAGACCGAGCCTTGCGGCCGGAACCATACTGCGCGCCGGAGTTCAGGGAGCCAGCCGCAGCTACCCACGCGTCAATCGCGCTCTGGCGCATCGGCTGGGTAGCAGCGTAGTCAAAATAATGCGGCATTACTGACGTGCCTTCAGTTCCTCGGTCAAGGCTGGGGCGATTTCATGGAGGTCGCCCACAACGCCAAGGTCCGCGATCTGGAAAAATGGCTCATCCTGGTCCTGGTTGACCACCACAATAGTGCCAGAGGTCTGCATGCCGGAGGTGTGTTGGATAGCGCCGGAGATGCCCAAACCGATGTAGAGCTCAGGCGAAACGGTAACGCCAGTCTGGCCGATCTGATAGGCAGCGTCATAGAAGCCTTCGTCTACCGCATCGCGGGTAGCGCCGACTGCGGCGCCGAGGGCGTCGGCAAGCGGCTCGACAACATCACCGAATTCATCACCCACGCCCCGGCCGCCAGCGACGACCACCTTGGCTTCGGTAATTTCCGGACGTGCAGATTTCCGGGCAGGGGTAAAGGAAGTTACCTTGACATCTTTGCCAGTAGCGGCCGGCAACGGCATCGGGGCTGGTTGCGCTTCCACCTGCTGTGGTGCGGCCTCTACCGCGCCTGGGCGCAGCGTATAGATCGGGCACTGGCCGGTAGCGGTAGAGGTAGTCTCATAGGAGCCACCAAAAATGGTCATCTGGGCGGAACCATCAGCGGCGATGCCGCTGACATTGACCAGTGCGCCGGAAGCGAGGCGGGCAGCTAGGCGGCCGGCAATCTCGTTATTGGCGGGAGTTGCGGCCAGCACGATAGGTGCGGGGTTCGCGGCGCCGAGAGCATGCAAGGCATCGACTTCTGGAATCAGGAGGCGCTGGTCATAGTCTTCGGCCGTTGCTTGGACCACCTGCGCGGCGCCAAGGGCGGCAAGGTCAGCATCGAACTTATCTGCCTGCTTGCCGACGACCACTGCAGACACCGTACCCAATTCGCGCGCGGCCGTAATCAGTTCTCCGGTAACGGGAAGGACTTTTTCCGCATCGTGCTCAACTAATACGTAAACGTGAGACATATCGACTCCTAAATCAAGTTCTTTGCGGCTAGGAAGTCAGCGATCTTCTTCGCTGCGTCTTGCGGGTTGGGCTCAGAAATAACCTCGCCAGCGGTGCGCGGTGGGCGCTTTTCGGCGGCCGAAACGGAGGTAGTGGGCGCAATTGCCTCAATTCCCAAATCAGCTAAGGAGAAAGTAGTGATTTCCGCCTTCTTAGCGGCCATCAATCCCTTGAAGTTAGGGAAGCGCGGCTTGTCGCTCTTATCGTTCACAGAAACAATTGCAGGCAGCGGCGCTTCTAGTTCCCAGGTGCCACGCGCATCATCTCGCGTGCCACGCAGCGTGCCGCCCGCCAGCTCTACCTTGTGCAGCCCGGTAAGGGCAGGCAGCTGGCGGTATTCGGCGAGCAATCCAGTAAGTAGGCCGGTCGAGGCATCGGAGGCCTCGGTGCCAGCGGTGATCAATTGGACGTCGTCAAGCTTGTTCAGCGCAGCGTTGAGAGTCCATGCGGTCGACAGCGCATCCGCTCCCGCCAGCGAATCATCGGAGACAAGCACCGCGTCATCGGCACCCATAGCCAGTGCCTTGCGCAATGCTTCGTCTGCCTGGGCCGGCCCCATGGTCAGCGCTACTACCTTATAACCCGCATCCGGGTTGTCGTCGCGCAGGCGCAGGGCTTGTTCCACGGAATACTCATTAACCTCATCAATGACGTTATCCACGGAGGTGCGATCCAGGGTGTGGTCATCTTCCAAAGACTTGGTAGACCACGTATCCGGCACGTGTTTGACCAGAGCCACGATAGTTGGCATTGGGCACTCACCTTTCCGATATATTTATGTTGCGTAATTATCCTCGGACGATGATACTCGGGGTTTGCACAGCAAGGCGATTCCTTGTGCGCCAATTCGCGTAATGATTACCGCAAAAGGCTTCTTCCCCTTGAGCTTCATCTTCTTCCGCAGCTGGTCAGGGTCCACTTCTACCCCGCGCACGAGGATTTCCAAGCTCCCCGCGTCATAGGATTTAAGTACGGATTTTAATCTCTTTAGGGGTACTTTTTCTATGAATGGAAAACCCGAGGTTCCCTCCGGAATCCTCTCCCCTGTAAGGTACGCGATGCGCTCATCGATTTGGTGCAACCCTTCCCGTGCCGCGTAATGCCGCACCAAGCCGGAGCGCACAATGGCACCGTCCGGGTCAATGAGGTAGCTACCAATCTCTCCGGCCTCGGGCAGGTTTGTTTCTTTATCATCGAGGACGTCTAGCTTGTGTCCACGAATCATTACTGCCCTTCGGCCGGTTCCTAGGCCTGGGGTATAAAGGCAGGCTTCTTTTACTCCGCCGTCGACGCTTGCGACGGTAACAAGGCCGTTCCATTCGCTGAAATCAAGGCCGGGTGCACACTTAATGGCCAATTCCTTGCCGCGATGCTTGTCGACGACCTCTGGAAGCGGTGGCACGAGATCCTCCGGCCGGGTGATTCTTCTACCTCCGGCGCGACGGGCGGGATCTGCAAGGAGGACATCGGCAGTCGTTGTAGTGGTGAGCGCATCAGCGCGAAAGATCTTGGTCGAAGAAAGATTGTGCCTCGCCATTCTCACGCGCGACTCGTCCAAGTCTGAGCCAAAGTAGTCGAGCGGAGAATCTAGACCTTCCGTACCGATGGAGCAGGTGATGTCGTGGACGCTGCTCACCCCCTGCTCTGCAAGAAACTCCGCCCGGTATGCCGCAACCTCGACGGGGGTTGCTTGTTGGGCTGAGTCGGCGTCCATCAGCCAATCACTGGGAAGCTTGCCCGAACTACGTGCGGTCACCAGTTCCATGACTGCGCGTCCATAGTCGCCGAACTTCTCTTTCAAGACTTCGGTGTCTTTAAGCCGAGAAGCCTTGGTCAAGGCGAGATCGAGGTGAGCAATTTCCTCGTGGTGCTCAATCAAGAAGCTGACTTCTGCGGGGGTATAACTCATATGCGGTCTAAAGGGGTGGTGGAAAAGAATTCGCGGTAACGAGGGTCCTCGCGCGGATCCCCGATAACAGGGCGCAGGTCAGAAAAGGACGCATCATCGAGGACTTCTTGAACCGAGGAGTATCTGCTCAGCCTTTGCATCTGCGCCCAAGTAGGAATGACTAGGCGCACCAGCCCGGCGCGCCAGCCGTCCAAGATGAGCTGGGGAGAAAACCATCCGGCATCGTCCGCCTCGTCGGTATCCCCATCGGGTTCTTGGCCAGAAGGCAGCACCCCGACGAAAAAGAAAGTGTCGAACCAGTGGCTTTTTCCCTTTCCTACCCACCGGGCCCAGGGAAGGAGCATATCGGCGTCGACACGCATGCCGTTATTGCTGAGGAATTCGGTAAAGGAAATGGTGTGGCTCTCGAGTAGTTTTCGCTCCTTGTGATACCGCCGTGCATTGGAGACAATTCCGTCTTCGCGGATGGCAAAGAGGGTGCCGGCTTCCTCAAAGAGCTCTCGGGCAGCGGCGAATACTAGGGCGTGCGCTTTGTACTTTGTTACGCCCATCCGTCGGGCCATGGAGATGACGGATTTTCCGGCCCATAGCTCGCCCGAGTCCCAGGAACGCGGTGGAAAGTCGCGTGGGTCTACGCCGCCGCCGGGAAAGACCGAATGCCCCGGGTAATTGTGCATGGTGTGCACGCGCTCTTGTACCCATACTTCAAGACCATCGACGCCGTCCCGTAGGAGCAGGACGGTTGCCGCCAAGCGCCCACCGTTAAAGCCGGTGGTATCGCTGGCGTCAACGGCATCGATACGGTCATGAAAAGGGTTGGTCATAGAGAAGCTCGGCGGGCGAAGTATCGCTGTCCAATGCGGTCCACCTGAATGGGCTGGTGGAAGGCGCGAGTCAGGTTTTCTGAGGTGAGGACTGAATTAATCAGACCTTTTGCCACTACCTTACCCTCATCCAGCAGCATGGCGTGGGTAAATCCGTATGGGATCTCCTCCACGTGGTGGGTGATCATGATGATGGCTGGGGCATCTGGATCCATGGCTAGATCGCCGAGGTATCCCACCAGGTCTTCGCGGCCTCCCAGGTCCATTCCGGCGGAAGGCTCGTCTAGGATGAGCAGCTCTGGGTTAGTCATGAGTGCGCGGGCGAGGACGACGCGCTTCTTTTCGCCCTCTGATAATGTTCCCCAGGTGCGCTCTTTCAGGTGGGTTGCACCTACCTGGGCCAAAATCTCATCAGCGCGGGAGAAGTCCATGTCCTGATATTCCTCCCGCCAGCGGCCCAGCACTGCATAGCCTGCGGAGACGACGAGATCGTCCACGCGCTCATTTTCGGGGATTCGCGATTGCACTGCAGCGGAGGAGATGCCGATGAGCGCGCGCAGATCGCGCATATCAGTTTTGCCGATCTGCTCCCCCATCAGAAAGGCGGTGCCCTTTGAAGGGAATTCTTCGGCCGCGGCCATGCGCACTAGCGAGGTCTTACCCGCGCCATTGGGGCCAATAATGACCCAGCGCTCATCGAGTTCCACCTGCCAGTCCACAGGACCAACGAGGGTCTTGCCGCCGCGGCGCAACTCGACGCCGCGAAAATCTACGAGCCAATCTTGATCTGTAGGAGTTACGTCGTTCACGCCCTCCATTGTGACTGATTTATTCTTTGCCCGGTGAAATTGACACAGCTGCATTAGTCTTATGGGCATGACTACTCGCCTTGGTATTGACGATGTCCGCCCGCTTATCTCCGCCGGTTCTGTAGCTTCTAAAGCCGTTGTGGGCGAGGTAATTCCCGTCACCGCACTGGTCTGGCGCGAAGGCCACGACGCGGTCTCAGCCACTTTGTCTGCCTGGGCGGCGCGGTCCACGGCTACGTCCTCTGTCACCATGCAGGTAGACCCCAAAGACCAAGATCGAGTGCACGGCGTCTTTACCCCAGGTACCCAAGGCACTTGGTACTTCCGCGTCGATGCCTGGTCCGATCCCATTGCTACGTGGAAGAACGCGGTTACTAAAAAGATGGCGGCTGGGCAATCCGCTGCCGAGTTGGCCAATGACCTCCAGCATGGTGCGGATCTATTTTCTCGGGCGGCCTTGCAAACCCCCTCGGATATTGTGGCGCCCCTCTTTGCTGCTGCACGGGACTTGGAGGATGAGTCTTTGGACGTCGATAAGCGCGTGCAGGTGGCGCTCTCGGACGAGGCCGCAGACATCCTGCACTCCCATCCCCTGCGTGATCTCCTAGTAGAAGGCGCCATTCACGAGGTCTACGTGGAGCGCCCGGCCGCGCTTTATAACTCGTGGTATGAGCTCTTCCCCCGTTCCACGGGTGACTGGGACAAAGAGGGAAATCCTGTGCACGGCACCTTCGACACTACTGCCCAAGCACTAGAGCGCGTGGCCGATATGGGCTTCGATACGGTGTATTTTCCACCCATTCATCCCATTGGCAAGGTGCATCGGAAGGGAAAAAATAACTCGGTCGTTGCTGAGCCCGGTGATGTGGGAAGTCCGTGGGCCATCCAGGACCACTCCACCACCCACCCCGAATTGGGCACAATAGAAGACTTCAAGAAGCTGGTCTCTCGCGCCCAGGAACTTGGCCTGGAAGTAGCGCTTGATTTCGCGCTGCAGGCATCGCCCGATCACCCGTGGGCCACCAGCCACCCAGAATTTTTCACTGTCCTTCCAGATGGCACCATCGCCTACGCTGAGAACCCACCGAAGAAGTATCAGGATATCTATCCACTCAACTTCGATAACGCGCAGGATGCCATCTATCACGAAATCTATGAAACGCTCATGATTTGGGTCGAAGCCGGAGTGAGCACTTTCCGCGTAGATAACCCACACACCAAGCCCGCCAACTTCTGGGATTGGCTGATTACCCGCGTACACGCCACCCACCCAGACGTCATCTTCTTGGCAGAGGCCTTTACCCGCGCCCCTCGCCTTTTCGGGCTAGCAAAAGCAGGGTTTTCCCAGTCCTATACCTACTTCACTTGGCAGACCACGAAGCATGAGCTCACCCAATTTGGCCAGATGCACGTAGAGCAGGCGGATATTTGCCGGCCTAATCTTTTTGTCAATACCCCGGATATCCTGCATGAATCTTTACAAACCGGGGGGCGCGCCATGTTCGCCATACGCGCTGTCCTCGCTGCCACCATGTCTCCGCTATGGGGCGTGTACTCCGGTTTTGAGCTCTATGAGCACACCCCGGTAGCCCCAGGGTCCGAGGAATACCTCGACTCGGAGAAGTACGAACTGCGGCCACGCGACTTTGCTGCTGCGGTTGCGTCAGGAGACTCTTTAGAGTCCTATATCCGGCTGCTCAATCAGATTCGCCGCGATAACCCCGCATTGCAACAACTGCGTACCCTCCGCTTCCATGACACCGACAATGACGCCATCATTGCCTATTCCAAGGCCGATCCAGCCACCGGCAATGTGGTTCTCGTCGTGGTCAACCTGGATCCGCGCAATGCGCAAGAAGCGACCGTTACGGTAGATATGCGCGCTATCGGCCGCCATCCCGGCGAGTCCTATTCCGTCCAAGACACGATTACCGGCTCTGCCTATCACTGGTCCGAGCGCAATTTTGTGCGCTTAGAGCCGCTTCGCGACGTCGCCCATGTCTTCGTCCTTCCCCCTGCCGACCATGCCCTTCAGGAGCAGCTCACCTGGCGCGAGGTCACCGACTATCGCCCGTAAACATTTGTCCACCGGAACGCACCCAATCTAGGTACCCTGATTATATGAACATCCCGGCCGCTGACCTCGCTCGTCTCAATGACTGCCGCCACCATGACCCACACGGATTCTACGGCTGGCATGAAGGTACCGTCCGTACCCGCCAGCCTGGCGCCACCGCGGTACAACTTCATACCCCCACACAATCCTTGTCTATGAATTTGGTGGGCGACGATATCTGGGAAGCGGAAGTAGGCGAGAACTGCGACTACCGCCTCGAAATCTCCTACCCCGGCGCCCCTACCCGCACCGTGGCAGACGGATATCATTTCCTGCCCACCATCGGCTCTCTAGATCTGCACCTTATCGGCGAAGGTCGCCACGAGCGCCTTTGGGATGTCCTCGGCGCCAACCTACGCTCTTATGACACAGAGATGGGCCCCGTAAGCGGTGTGTCCTTTGCCGTATGGGCCCCCTATGCCCAAGGTGTTGCCGTCGTGGGCGATTTCTGCGGCTGGAATCCTACCCAGTACCCCATGCGTTCGCTCGGTTCTACCGGCGTATGGGAGGTCTTTGTCCCAGGCATCGGTGCTGGCGAGCACTATAAGTTCGCCATCTTTAGCCAGGAAGGCCGCCAAGACAAGGCCGACCCATTGGCCAAGCGCACCACCTGTCCGCCGGAAACGGACTCGATCGTGGATTCCACCAGCTTCGGCTGGTCTGATTCCGCGTGGATGGACAAGCGCACCGGCAACCTCGATGTCCCGATGAGCATCTATGAGGTCCACGTTGGCTCGTGGAAGGTCGGGGCGAATTATAACCGACTTCGCGAGGAGCTCATCCCTTATCTCAAGGAGCATGGTTTTACCCACGTCGAGCTCTTGCCCGTGGCCGAGCACCCCTTCGGCGGCTCTTGGGGCTACCAAGTCTCTGGCTATTACTCGCCTTCAGCGCGGTGGGGCTCGCCGGATGAGTTCCGCGCATTAGTCAATGCACTGCACGAAAACGGCATCGGGGTCATCGTGGACTGGGTGCCAGCCCACTTCCCCAAAGATGACTGGGCCTTAGGCCGCTTCGATGGTCAAGCGCTTTATGAGCACCCCGATCCCCGCCGCGGCGAGCAAGCCGACTGGGGTACCTATGTTTTTGACTTTGGCCGCAATGAGGTGCGCAATTTCCTCGTAGCCAACGCCCTGTATTGGGCTGAAGAATTCCACATTGACGGCCTGCGCGTAGACGCCGTCGCTTCCATGCTTTACCTGGACTACTCCCGCGATGAATGGCTACCCAATCAGTTTGGCGGGCGCGAGAATTTAGAAGCCGTCCAATTCCTGCAGGAAACCAACGCCACCCTCAACCGCACCCATCCTGGCGTACTCACCATCGCCGAGGAATCCACCTCCTGGCCGGGCGTTACCGCTCCTACTTCCGAGAACGGGCTGGGCTTTTCCCTGAAGTGGAATATGGGATGGATGAATGACACCCTGGAGTACTTCAAGCACGAGCCCATCCACCGCTCCTATCACCATGGCGAGCTCACCTTCTCCATGGTGTATGCCTATTCTGAGCGCTACGTGTTGCCGTTTAGCCACGACGAAGTAGTCCACGGCAAGGGTTCACTGTGGCAGCGCATGCCTGGCGACGACTGGAATAAGGCCGCCGGATTGCGCGCTTTGTATGGCTACATGTTCTCCCACCCTGGCAAGAATCTGCTCTTCATGGGCCAGGAATTTGGACAAACCACCGAGTGGTCCGAGGAGCATTCCGTGGATTGGGGCAACCTCGATGGTTGGGGCAATGAGTGGCACCGGGGCATTAAGCGCCTCGTGCGCGATATCAACCTCATTTACCGCGACACCCCAGCTTTGTGGAGCCAGGATTTTAGCCAAGACGGCTTCCAATGGGTCAAGGCCGATGACTCGAGCAATAACGTGCTGGGTTACGTCCGCTATGGCGCGGACGGGTCTGCCTTGCTCGCTGTGTGCAACCTGTCGGGTTCTTCCATTCCCAACTACGGCCTCTGGGTTCCACGTGATGGTGCTTGGAAAATGGTACTTAACACCGATGATGCCGTTTATGAGGGCGCTGGGAACCCGCTTCCTCAGCATATTCACGTGGCGGATAATTCCGCCACGCTTCACCTACCGGCCAACTCGGTGCAGTGGTACGTACTGGAGCAATAAAACGCCTATCGCTGCGTGCGTAGGAACTCCACCACGCGCGCTTCGATATCATCGCGAAGCGCATCCATGCGCTCTTCACCTTCCAGACCACGCAACGAGGGATCCTCGATGGCCCACCTCTGCGCTGGCCCGTCATATTCCGCATCACCTACCACGATGACGTGGTCGACAGCGGCAGCAAGGTGGGGATCCACTAGAGCAGGAGTACCAGTCATTTCTGCCCCCACCTTCGCGAGGGAAGCTTTGGCCTCTTGATTGATGCCCTGCTGGATATGTTCCGGGGTAGTTTGCACCCCAGCCGAGTAAATATCCCACTCAGGCGCATGCTTGGCGGCAAGCGCCGCAGCCATCTGCGACTTGCCGCGATTTGTATTGCACAGGAAAAGCACTGAAGTCATGCTTTCCCATCCTACCCAAGCTAGTACAGGGCACTCGCCAGCTTGGTGCGAGCTTCCATCACGCGCGGGTCATTGCCCTCAAAGAGCCCGAAGAGCTCCAGCAAGCGCTCGCGCACGCGAGCTTTCTCATCACCGGCCGTTGCCTTCATCGTCTCGATGAGGCGATCAAAGGCCTTTTCTGGGGCGCCGGCAACCACTTCGGCGTCGGCAGCACGCATCTGCTTATCGACGTCCCCCTTGTCCCCTTCCGCAGCCGCAATCGGATCCTCGGTCTGGTTGGCAGGATCAAGGCGCTTGAGCAGTACGGTTGTATCGCGGGCCTGCTTAATCTGCACGTTTTCGGGCTCAGCCTCCAAGATGGAGTTATAGACCTTAAGAGCACCATCAAAATCGCCAGCATTTAAGAAGCCCTCTGCTTCTTGGAGGCGCGGATCCTCTTCTTCCTCTTGGATCTGGGGCTCTCCCGCATCGCTCTGTAGGCCCTTCAACTGTGGGCCAACATTCTGCACCAAGGCATCTACCCATTGTTTTAGCGCATCTAGTGGTTGTGCACCCTCGAGATTCGTCAGCGGCCGCCCAGCGCCCAGGGCCACCACAGTGGGGAGGTTCTTCACGCCAAAGGCCTGCGCAACCTGTGGGGTAGTATCTGCATCCACGTAGGCAACTAGGAAGCTGCGGTTTCCTTGCGCGGCCAACCCCTGTAGGTCGGTCTTTAGCTGCTCCGACTGCGTGGAACGGGCGGTGCCAATGAGAACAATCACCGGAACTTCCGTAGAACGGCGCACCACGTCCTGGTCGAAGTTAGCTTCCGTCACAGTGAAGAAGGGTTGGATCCCGCCAGCAGTGGTCTGCGGAGATTCCTGTGCCTTCTGCCGTGCCTCGGCCCGCGCCTTTACTTGGCTGAGGTCGAGCGCGCCTCCTACATAAGCATTATTTGCTGAAGTCATCTAGTCCTCCTTTGCAAGGCGGCGGTTAACCGCATCTACCTTGTCAGTCAGTTGATTGGTTACGCCCTCGCGAATATCAGCCTTGACCACCAAAGATGTGCGCGGGGATACCGCACGCACCGCGTCAGTGGCCTTCTTAATAGTTCCAAAGACCTCGTCCCACTCGCCTTCAAGCAGGGTGAACATGGCATTGGTCTCGTTAGGAAGGCCGGATTCGCGGACTACGCGCACGGCCTCAGCGACGGCGTCAGCCATTTCTTGGGAATCATTATTAACTACTGCAGGGGCTACAGAGAATGCAACAATCATGCCCGCTAGTCTACCTACGCTCCCAGCAGTGGCGGTGCCAGTGCCGACGATCATCGCCCTGGCGGCCCACGTCGCGCGGCCACGCCACGATATGAGCCACCCCGGGAGGAATATTTTGATTACACCCTGGGCACACATAGTACTTTTGGGCACGCGCAGAACCGATATGCCGCATAACATAGGGTTCACCGTGCGTCCAGCTAGGCCCCTCGACCGTCTGCGAGCCGAGAAAAGTCGAACCATCTTTAGGCAAGGATCGAAGCTCGAGCGGTTTGCGTCTATTCCGCCGTGGCATTAGAACAATCGCAATTCGTTCGACTCAAGTCCGCGGAGTTCCTGATAGTCCAGTACGACGCACCGAATGCCTCGGTCCTCTGCTAGCGTGCGGGCCTGCGGTTTGATTTCCTGGGCCGCGAATACACCAGATACTGGGGCCAGAAGCTCATCACGGTTAAGCAACTCCAGATACCTCGTCAGCTGCTCCACGCCATCAATCCCACCACGGCGCTTCACCTCGATGGCAACATTTTTGTTGTTTTCATCTTTCGCCATAATGTCTACCGGGCCTATCGCCGTTGGGTATTCGCGGCGTACCAGCGTATAGCTATCGCCCAAGGTATCGATCTGGTCTGCCAAAAGCTCTTGCAAGTGAGCCTCCACGCCGTCTTTGACTAGGCCTGGGTCTTCACCCATGTCATAGGAGATTTCCTCATGGATCTCAGCAATTGTAATGCGCAACTGCTCGCCTTTAGGATTTTCCACCAGCCACAAAACCTCGCCGGTATCGTCACCGTCTAGGTCCTCAATGGCGGATTCTTTTAACGTGCACGGAGGGGTCATCCAATTAAGCGGCTTATACGCGCGGTCATCAGCATGCACGGATACAGAGCCGTCAGCCTTGACGATGAGTAGACGGTCTGCCATGGGAAGGTGGGCATCCAAACGGCCCACGTAATCTACGGAGCATCGGGCGATTACTAAACGCATGCCCTCTACCCTAGCGGGTAACCTTATCGCTTGGATTGACGGGTAGCGCGCTGGCGAAGTTGCCGGAAGTCGAAGCGCTGCTGACGTTTGGATGGTGCGGCCTCTACCCACGCCCCGAAGGCCATAATGCCGTGGGCATCAGATGCCAACTCATATTCCCGGCCCTTGACCCGAAAGCGAACAACCTCGGTGGCGGCAGACATAAAAGAAGCCTCGGCATCATCGAGCGAGCGGGTGCTTACTACTTCGATGTCGAGGCGGTTGATACGCAGATCGCAGCGCGGAGAAACGGAGCGGAGCTTGAAATACTCCACAAATTCGCCTTCATAACGCAGCGAACCATGGCGCCAAGAAAGGGAATTTCTAGCGGGTACTCGGCGTAGCAAGACGGCAGTGCCGCGTGCACGCACGGTAAAAAAGCGAAGCGCAGCCAGAAAAATAACCAGCAATAGGGCCACGCCAAGGGCCCACAGAAGCACTGTAACCACCGTTGAATTCATGGGCCTTCACGCCATCCTCGCTTTGTGGAGAAACTGATTCTTGAATTGTAGCGCTTGGCAGGACCTATACGCCAATAAGAAAAGGCAAAGAAAACGCAAAAAGGCGCCCCGGTTTAAACCGGGGCGCCTTTAGAGAGCAGGAAGGGCGGCTATTGCTGCCCTCTCCTATCAATCCAAGGTACTAAGCCTTGGCGCGGCGGACAGCACGCTGTGCGGCCTCGCCACGGGACTTGGCGAGCTCGTGCTCAGAAGCAAAGTCCTTCTGAGCCTTCTCCTCATCCACCTCATTGGACCAGATGGCCCAATCAGCGAGGACGGTGATCTTGTCCTGGGTAACGGAGAGGAAACCACCCTGCACGGCGGCGACGCGGCGCTCGCCGTCCACTGGGTGGATGGTCACCACGCCATTATCGATCAACTGACCGATCATTGGCTCGTGACCGGGAAGCACGCCGATCTCACCCTCGGTGGTCTCAGCCGTGACCATGGAGGCCTGTCCAGACCACAGCAGGCGCTCGACGGAAACCAATTCGGCGGTGATGTCAGCCATGTGCCTCTCCCTACTTCTCGTTCAACTTCTTGTATGCAGCCTCGACGTCGTCAAGGCCGCCCAAGCCGTTGAAAGCCTGCTCTGGGTAGTGGTCAAACTCGCCATCGCAGATGCGCTCGAAGGCGTCGATGGTCTCGGACAGCGGTACGTAGGAGCCCGGCAGGCCGGTGAACTTCTGCGCAACGAAGAAGTTCTGGCCCAAGAAGCGCTCGATACGACGGGCACGCTGAACGGTGACCTTGTCTTCCTCAGACAGCTCGTCCATACCAAGGATGGCGATGATGTCCTGGAGTTCCTTGTTCTTCTGCAGAATACCGATGACGCGCTGTGCAACCTCGTAGTGCTTCTCGCCGACGATACCTGGCTCGAGAATACGAGAGGTAGAAGTCAGCGGGTTCACTGCAGGGTAAATACCCTTGGAAGCAATAGCACGGTCCAGCTCGGTGGTGGCGTCCAAGTGAGCGAACGTCGTAGCCGGAGCCGGGTCGGTGTAGTCATCGGCAGGAACGTAAACGGCCTGCAGGGACGTAATGGAACGGCCCTTGGTCGAGGTAATGCGCTCCTGCAGAACACCCATCTCATCAGCCAAGGTGGGCTGGTAGCCCACGGCGGAAGGCATACGACCCAGCAGGGTCGAAACCTCAGAGCCAGCCTGAGTGAAGCGGAAGATGTTGTCAATGAACAGCAGCACGTCCTGGTTCTGCACATCGCGGAAGTACTCCGCCATGGTCAGGCCGGACAGAGCCACACGCATACGGACTCCTGGCGGCTCATCCATCTGGCCGAAGACAAGGGCGGTATCTTGCAGCACGCCCATTTCTTCCATTTCCAGGAAGAGGTCGGTGCCCTCACGGGTACGCTCGCCGACGCCGGCGAAGACAGAGGTACCGGAGAACTCGCGGGCGATACGGGTAATCATCTCCTGAATCAGAACGGTCTTACCCACACCTGCACCGCCGAACAAGCCGATCTTGCCGCCCTTGACGTACGGGGTCAGCAGGTCGATGACCTTAATGCCGG
Organism: Corynebacterium sp. LaCa_205; assembly: GCF_057458085.1. Taxonomy (NCBI): domain Bacteria; kingdom Bacillati; phylum Actinomycetota; class Actinomycetes; order Mycobacteriales; family Corynebacteriaceae; genus Corynebacterium; species Corynebacterium sp. LaCa_205. The sequence continues at coordinate 1,006,047 of NZ_CP190931.1, read as the reverse complement.
TCTCCAGAATCTCGGTCTTACCCTGGAGCTGGTCGAACGCTGGCGGCTCGCGGTGGATTCCCCACTGCTCGCCATCGCGGCCGAGACCCGGCTCATCGAGGCAATCACCGAGGGCGTTGAAGACGTGGCCCTTGACGACGTCGCCGACCGGCACGGAAATTGGCTTTCCGGAGTCGATGACCTCGGCACCGCGGACGAGGCCGTCGGTCGGTGCCATAGACACGGTACGGACAAGGTTGTCACCGAGGTGCTGAGCGACCTCGAGGGTGACGGTCTTTGCAACAGCTTCGAGCTTGATGTCGACGTGCAGTGCGTTGTACAGGGCCGGCAGTGCCTCACGTGGGAACTCCACGTCCACAACCGGACCGATGACGCGCACGACACGACCGGCGACTGCCGAAGACTGTGCATTCTGCTCTTGCAGAGCTGTAGTCATAATCTAGTCACTTTCTGCGCTGTCAGATAGCGCGCCAGCGCCACCGACGATCTCTGAAATTTCCTGGGTAATCTGTGCCTGACGGGCCTGGTTAGCCACGCGGGAGAGGTCTTCGACCATCTCGGTTGCGTTGTCAGTAGCAGACTTCATAGCTGTACGGCGTGCAGCGGACTCGGAGGCAGAAGCCTCCAAGAACATAGCAAACAGGATACGCGAGACGTACTGCGGAAGCAGAGCTTCCATCAGCGTATCTGCGTCCGGCTCGAATTCGAATCCGGCGGCAACATCCTCCGCAGATTCGGCGTCGGACAGAGCGGAGTCACCGAGGTGGTACTCCTCATCCTGAATAACCGGCTCAACTGGCAACAGCTGCTGTGCGCGCGCAGTCTGGGTCAACATGGACTCAAACTCGGTGTAGACAACGTGTACCTGGTCAAAGCCACGTACACCTACGCCCTCACCCTGCGCATGCAGGCCGTCGCGGCCCTTGGTAGTGCCGTTGGAACCAGCAATAAAGCCATCAATCAGGTGACGGCGCACATCGTGGGTGGCCTCCCAGGTTGGGTCCTGAGAGAAACCGCCCCAGCTGCCAACTACCTCGTCCTCGCGGAACTTGTAGTGGCCGATGCCCTTGTTGCCGGTAACGTACCGAACTACCTCGTAGCCCTTGCTTTCCAGGAGAGCTTGCAGCTGTGCGGCCTTCTTGAAGACGTTGTTGTTGTAGCCGCCACACATACCGCGGTCAGAAGTGACCACGAGAATGGCTGCGACGTTTCCGTCTTCGCGCTCACGCAGCATGTCATGCTCCAACGTAGAGGCGGAAGCCAGCTTATTCATGATGCTGGTCATCTCAGTCGCATAAGGCTGAGATGCTTCTACCCTGGCCTGCGCCTTGGTAATGCGCGAGGTAGCAATAAGCTCCTGGGCCTTGGTGATCTTCTTAGTCGAATTAACGGACCGGATGCGGTCACGTAGTTCGCGAAGATTAGCCATCGTTTCTCCTCCCTTCTTTAATCTAGACGGTTAGTTATGAGTTCTGAACTCTACTTAGCCGTCTTGCGGGAGACGTTGAGCTCGGTGTTCTTTACGTCGCTTTCATCCAAAGGCTCTACCGGTGCCTCAGAGCCCAAGTTATGGCCTTCGGAGGTGCGGAAGGTCGGCTGGAAATCCTTAGCTGCCGCAACCAATGCGTCCTTGGACTCATCGGTTAGCGGCTTGCCGCCGGAAATCTGCTCAAAGACCTCTGGGGTGTTGGCGTTGAGGTATTCGTGTACCTCGTCCTCGAAGCGGCGGACGTCTTCAACGGGAACGACGTCGAAGATGCCAGCCTCGGCGAGGTAGATGGATACCATCTGGTACTCCACCGGCTGCGGGGAGGACTCGGACTGCTTCAGCAGCTCAACCAGACGGGAACCGCGCTCCAGCTGAGCCTTGGAGGCAGCATCCAGATCAGATGCGAATGCCGCGAAGGCCTGCAGATCACGGTAGGAGGCCAGGTCCAGACGCAGGTTACCGGCAACCTTCTTCATGCCCTTGGTCTGTGCAGCGCCACCGACACGGGAGACGGAAACACCGACGTTAATAGCCGGACGAACACCCTGGTTGAACAGGTCGGACTCCAGGAAGACCTGGCCGTCAGTAATAGAAATGACGTTGGTCGGAATGAAGGCGCCGACGTCGTTTGCCTTGGTCTCGATGATCGGCAGTGCGGTCATGGAGCCAGCACCCATGTCGTCGGAAAGCTTGGCAGCACGCTCCAGCAGGCGGGAGTGCAGGTAGAACACATCGCCCGGGTACGCCTCGCGTCCCGGGGGACGGCGCAGCAGCAAGGAAATGGCACGGTAGGCCTCAGCCTGCTTGGTCAGATCATCGTAGATAACCAGGACGTGGTTGCCCTGGTACATCCAGTGCTGGCCCAGCGCTGCACCGGAGAACGGTGCCAACCACTTGAAACCGGCGGAATCGGAAGCCGGTGCGGCCACGATGGTGGTGTAATCGAGTGCGCCGTGCTCCTCAAGGGTGCGGCGCACACCAGCGATGGTCGAGCCCTTCTGGCCAATTGCGACGTAGATGCAGCGTACCTGCTTATCCTTGTCGCCGGACTCCCAGTTAGCCTTCTGGTTCAAAATGGTATCGATGCACACCGCGGTCTTACCGGTCTTACGGTCACCGATGACCAGCTGACGCTGGCCACGGCCGATCGGGGTCATTGCATCGATAGCCTTGATGCCGGTCTGCATTGGCTCTTCAACCGGCTGGCGCTGCAGCACGGACGGTGCCTGCAGCTCGAGGACGCGTTCCTCTTCAGCGTTGATTGGGCCCATGCCGTCAATCGGCTGACCCAAAGGGTTAATTACGCGGCCGAGGAATTCCTCGCCCACTGGGATGGAGAGAACCTCGCCGGTCCTCTTAACCTCGTCGCCCTCCTTGAGGGACTCGAAGTTGCCCAGGACCACGACACCGATGGAGTTAGTGTCAAGGTTCTGTGCGACGCCAATCACGCCGCCTGGGAACTCGAGCAGCTCATTCGCCATAACGGACGGCAGGCCAGAAACCTGCGCAATACCGTCAGCTGCCGAAATGACCACGCCGACCTCCTCACGGGAGGCCTCCGCGGAGTAGCTCGAGGTGTAGTTCGCAATCGCACTACGGATCTCGTCGGAGGAGATCGTCAGCTCCGCCATGTTCTTCCTGCTCTCGGTAGTATCTTCCAGCACTTACTTAAATCGTTTCTGTCGTTTCGGCTACGCCATCTGGGCACGCAGGCGAGCAATCTTGCCTGCCGTAGAACCGTCAATGACTTCATCGCCGACGCGGATGCGCATGCCACCGAGGAGGCTGGTGTCAACCTCAGAGTGAATGGACATCGCACGACCATAAATTTTGCCCAGCTTCTCAGCGAGTACTGCTTGCTGGCCTTCGTTTAGTTCACCCGCTGCGGTAACACGCGCAATGGTGCGGTCCTGCAGGTCTGCTGCAGAATCAGCCAAAGCGGCCACATCATCGATCGGGTTCTGCTCTGGGCGGGAGATGGCCTGAAGCACCAGTGCCTCAGTAAACATCGTGACCTTGCCATAGAGCACGTTTGCCAGCAATCCGCGCTTGCGGGCGGAATCAGCAGTTCGGTCGGAAAGCAGCTGGGTGAGCTCGCCCTCGCGGTCAAGGATCTGGGAAAGGCGGAAGAGTTCGTCTTCTACCTGGCCCAGCTGGCCCTGCGCCTCAGCGCCACGCAGCAGTGCGCGGCGGCCCAAGGAAACCAATCCCTTGACAAAGTCCTTCGGAGTGGACCACTGTACGGCCGCAGCTTCCTGAATGATGCGCAGCGCACCACCAGAAATCTTGGAGCCAAAAAGGTTCTCCGCTAGGGACTTACGTGCCCCGCTCGGGGCGGCGATATCGGTGAATGCAACGCGCAGTTCGCGGTCATCATCCAAGACATCGACAACCTCAAAGATGTCCAAGCCCGCCTGTGCGGCGGTGGCGACGTTATTCTCGCCAGCAAGGATTTCATCCAAGCGAGATTGCGAGGTTGCGAGTGCTTCGCGGCTAGCTGCCTTCATAGTTGCCTACTTTCCGGCCGGTGCCACAGAGTCGAGCTCGGACAAGAAGCCATCAATGGTGGAGGACTTCTTAGAGGCGTCGGAAAGCTCGCCGCCCAGAATCTTCTCCGCCAGGTTGATGGAGTTCTGGCCCATTTCGGAACGCAGCTCAGTAACAACCTGCGAACGGGAAGCCTCCAGCTGCTTCTCGCCATTGGCGACGATGCGGCGGGACTCTTCTTCCGCGTTGGTCTTGGCCTCGGCCTCGATCTGCTTGCCGCGCTCGCGCGCCTGCTCGCGGATCTCGGCTGCCTCTGCACGGGCATCAGCCAGCTGAGCATTGTACTTTTCCAGAGCAGCCTTGGCCTCGGCCTGCTGAGCCTTGGCACGCTTCAAGCCGCCCTCGATCCGGTCTTCACGCTCTGCCAACATCTTGCTGTACATAGGAATTACAAACTTCCAGAACAGCAACAGAATTACGATGAAGCACAGCAAAGACCAGAAAATGTCATAGTTCTTGGGCAGAAGAACAGAGAAACTACCCGAACCTGGGTTATCTCCGCCCTCTGCTGCAAGCAAGTAAACGACGTTATTCATTGGTCTCCCGTCTTAAAAGATTCGGTGTGAAAACTCGAGCTCTTAGAACAGGAAGCCGGCAACGAGACCGATAAGTGCCAAGGCCTCAGTAAAGGCGATACCCAGGAACATGGTGGTACGCAGCTGACCAGCCATTTCTGGCTGACGGGCCATAGCTTCAACGGTCTTGCCGGCAACGATACCGATACCGATGCCTGGACCGATAGCCGCCAGGCCATAACCAATGGTGCCCAGTCCTTCAAACTTCGAAGCGGCATCCGCTGCCAGAATGATTTCGTTCATGGTGAAAGTCGTTCCCTTTCGTAGAATTTCAGTCTGTCTCAAGACTGAATGTCGATGGTTTAAATTAGGTGGTTTACTCGGTCGCGCTCGTCGACCTCGTCCTTAGTGCGAATCAGCGTGCAAGGACAGCTCAATGTACACCGCCGTCAAAAGAGCGAAGATGTACGCCTGTAGGAAGATAACCAGAATCTCGAACAGGCTCATAGCCAAGCCCAGAATAATGGTTAATCCAGACAGTGCGGTCCAACCATTCAGCTGCCAGAAGAAGAAGTTCGTAGCAGAGAAGAGAAGAACCAGAATGATGTGTCCAGCAAGGAAGTTCGCCATGAGACGAATAGCAAGGGTAACCGGCCGCAAGATGAACGTAGAGAAAAACTCAATCGGTACCACCAAAAGATGCAATAGCGGTGGCAAGTTCGGAATCACTACCGAGGAGCGAATGAACTTACCAAGGCCATACCTCTTGGCACCCGCGTAAATCATCACAATGTACGAAACCGCGGCCAAGACAATTGGCATACCAATACGTCCGTTCGGCGAGACATTAAGCCCCGGAATAACGGTCGCAACGTTCATGAATAGAACCGCGAAGAAGATGCTAGCGATAATTGGCAGAAATCGCTTTCCCTCCTTCTTACCCAAAATGTCCTCAGCGATATGAATACGGACAAAGTCGACCGCATTCTCGCCCACATTCTGAATGCCAGAAGGAACCAACTTAGGGTTCTTAAAGGCGGCCCAGAAAAGGATCACCACAATTAGCGTCATCAAGATTCGAATCAGCATCAGGCGATCAAGCGCGAACCATCCGCCGGCGAAGTCACCGAAAAAAAGATGGTCGGCATCAATTTGCCCCGGGAAGAATTCTTCACCTAGATCGGGCGTGTGGAAGTGCCCTTTCATAGCCAATGTTGTAACGCTCAGCGTTCTCTCCCGTGTTCGGGCCACACAGCTTGTAAAAGCTTTTGTGGTGCGATGGACGTCTCAAACTTTCTGTCCTGTTCACGGACTCCGTCGCACATCAGCATGAACAAGACAGGGATTTACCAATACCGGAAGAGAGCACGTGCCTACTTCCACGGTAACCCGAAGTGAATCGTATCAGCTGGATCCTGAGTTTTTGCACGTGGGGGCCCCATAGAAGCTACTCTTCAATTCCAAAGTAAGTAATTAAGCTATAAACCTGCGATTTGCTGGCCAAACTCATAAGCGTGGAATTCATCACACCACATCTCACCCGCCCCTCGTCGGGGGTATAAATCTCTCATAACCGCAAGTAACAGATGAAATAGAGCTGCTCGGTATCCCCCATGATGCTGAGCTGCCCCAAGCTTTTGGCAGCATTCTTTGAACGCCGATTAAGCCACGTACGTCACTTTAGAAGTAACTATCCCCCAGACTTCGGTTCCGAGGGTTACAACAAGAGCTGCAACTACGCTAAGAAACAAGGCCCACGTGTCATAGAAATCCATTTCCCTAATTACTGCCAAAACCCCCAAGAGCAAAACTAGCTTAAGCAGCCACCCACCGAGCACCACTGCAATTGTTGTCGAGGGGGTTGACTTGGCTGTAAATAGGACTGAAAGAGCCGTGCACAATACGAATCCTCCGCCTAGAGCTGCACCAATTAAGACGCCCCAAATTCCGGGAAGGCCTTTCAATCCCCCCCAAATGGCAAGTGATACCAACATAATGACAAGCAACGCTTTGACACCTAGCTGCACGGCGCGTTTGAGGGGCAGACGCGGATCATCAAAATCAGAGTTTACTTTAGGATCATTCACGGAGACCGAGCCTACCTCACGAGGGCTCGGTTTCCGCCACCACGACGGTCTCTCGAGCAGCAGGGCCAATCTTTCCTTGCCGCAAGGGCACGAGAGTAGCTGCAAACGCGAGAAGCAGGGCCACAATAGTCACGCCAATGGCCTCCGGCGCGGGAACGATGGAAAAGGACACCGCACCAAATGCCACTGCGGAAACCCACAAGTAGAGCACTAGCACGGTACGCCTATGAGTATGCCCAAGCTTGAGGAGGCGGTGATGAATGTGCGCCTTGTCCGCAGAAAACGGTGAACGGCCGTGCGATAGGCGGCGAATAACAGCCCAGACAAGGTCGAGGACTGGAATAAATACCGCTGCGGCGACCACGATAATGGGTGACATCAACGCGACAATATCCACCGTGCCATACAGAGACATGTTGATCTTGCCGGACGCAGAAGTTGAGGCCGCAGCGAGCAAAAGGCCGATAAGCATGGAGCCGGAGTCGCCCATAAAAATGCGGGATGGTTCGAAGTTATGGGGTAAGAAGCCGGCGCACATTCCCACCAGTGCGGCACTAATAATGGCTGGCGGATAGGCCGATACAGCGCCGCCCTGGTCATGGAGGACGGTCAAGGAAAAAACTAAAATTGCCCCTCCTGCAATCATTCCAAGGCCTGCTGCCAGGCCATCAAGCCCGTCTACAAAGTTGATGGCATTGATAAGCAAGACGGTAAAGAATGCGGTGAGCAGGGTGCTTTGCAATTGGTCCAGCACAACGGTGGTGCCGCCGCCAAACGGAATGAAAAGTAGTGTCCAGGTAAGGCCCAACCCACTCATGAGCGTGGCAGCGAAAAGCTGGCCAAAAAGCTTCACGACGGCGCTGAGTTCTACTAGGTCATCGACCACGCCAACGAGCACCAGCGCCAAGGCCGCCCATAGCACCGCATTCATTTCCGGAGTGACGGGCATAAAGCCGCGAGTCAAGGCTGGAAGCTGGGCTGCGAGGAATATTGCCGCCGCGAAGCCAGTAAACATGGCCACACCACCCATGCGGGGAGTGGGCTGAGTGTGGGCGTCGCGCAGGCGAATTTCCGCCACCCGGCCGGTGCGCACTAAAAAGGAGCGCACCACACCGGTGGTCAGATACGTAAATGCTGCTGCGACGAGGATGACAAGGGCCAACTCGCGCAGCGGGACACCACTGCCGCTCACGCGAATACCTCCTTAAGCCTGGGGGCGGGTGCGCAGGGTTTGGGCATCGAGGCCGATGACCTTGCCGATTTCCTCGGCCGAGAGCGCGCCTTCACGGAGTAGATACGGGCGCTCACCGGAGAGATCGATGATGGTGGAAGGCTTACCGACGGCCGTCTCTCCCCCATCCAAGTAAACCGTTACGGCTTTACCCAGCTGTTGTTTAGCCATAAGCGCGGTGGTTGGTGGCTGGTGGCCAGAAATATTGGCGGAAGACACAGCCATCGGACCAACCTCGCGCAAAAGCTCAATTGCAATGGGGTGCAGCGGCATGCGCAGCATTACCGTGCCGCGGGTATCACCGAGGTTCCACGGCAAGGATGGCGCCTGAGGAACAACGATAGACAGGCCACCCGGCCAAAAGGCCTCGACCAAATCACGCGCAGTATCGGTATAGGAAGCCACGAGACCGCGAACGGTATCCCAGGAACCAACCAAAACCGGTACCGGCATATCCGGACCGCGCTGCTTGGTAGCCAAGAGATTGGCTACGGCATCATTATCAAAGGCATCGCAGCCAAGGCCATACAGCGTATCGGTGGGCATGACCACGAGGCGACCGGATTGTGCAGCCTTGACCGCAATGTTCAGGCCCTCTTCGCGCTCGGCCTCATCGGCACAGTTAAAAATCTTTCCTTGCATAGTCTTTCCCCTTCTTGCCCTAAGTGGTGTCTTAGTCTACCGCGCGCACCGCAGTGACAAAGCGGGGCGTTCCCGTCATGTCCTGCAGCGCCGAAATTCTTTCAAAGCCGCCGTGGCGGGCCATTGCGGCTTGTACGGCTTCGCTCGTGGAGTCATCGTGCTCGATGGCCACCTTGCCGTCCGGGCGCAAAAGGCGGGCGAACGTCGGGATGAGGCCGGTGATGACGCCCATCCCATCCTCACCGGCAAAGACCGCGTCGTGTGGATCATGGTAGACCTCCGGATCGAGGTTCGGCGTCTCCGGTACATACGGCGGGTTGGTCACGATAAGGTCCACGGTCCCGTTCCACTCCGCCAAGGTAGTGGCATCCGTAGCATCGGCCTGAATGACCTCTACCCCGCTGCCGCGGGTATTGGCAGTGGTGTAGGCCAAGGCGGCGTCGGCAAGCTCAACTGCCCGCACCTGCGCCTCAGGTAAGTAGTGGTGCAGATATAGTGCCAACGCCCCTGTGCCAGTGCACAAGTCCACCAGCCGCGGGCCGTCCGCATTGCGCACCGCCCAGTCCGCCAACACCTCGGTTTCCGGCCGCGGGATAAATACGCCAGGGCCCACCTTGAGCTCCAGCGGACCGAACCAGGCGCTGCCTAGCACGTACTGTAGGGGCTCGCGGGACTCGCGGCGACGTAGCAGCGCATCATAGGCCATATCGAAACCGGGCATAGGAGCTTGGTCCAGCGGGATATCCATGTGGCCGCAATGAATAAGGTGCGTGGCAATGATGCGCGCATCCCACTCGGGGCTTGGTACCCCGGCAGCACGAAGGCGCTGCACCCCACGGCGCAGCGCCTGTCCATACGTGTTATCCACGCCCGTTTAGCCCTCAGCCTCGAGGCGCTCGGCACGCTCCTGGTCCTGCAGGGCCTTAATAAGGTCATGCATATCGCCGTTCAAAACAGAGTCCAGGTTATTAGCCTTGTAGCCAATGCGGTGATCCGTGATGCGGTTCTCCGGCCAGTTATAGGTGCGGATGCGCTCCGAACGGTCCATGGTGCGCACCTGGGAGGCGCGCTGCTCGCCGGCCTCAGCCTCGCGAGCTTCACGCTCCATCTGGTCCAAGCGGGCCTGCAAGACCTGCAGTGCACGCGCCTTGTTCTGAATCTGGGAACGTTCCTTCTGACAGGTAACGATAAGCCCAGTTGGCAGGTGGGTAATGCGCACCGCGGAGTCGGTGGTATTCACGCCCTGGCCGCCCTTACCCGAAGAACGGTAAACGTCAACGCGAATATCCTTGTCATCAATATTGACGGACTCCACCTCTTCTGGCTCTGGGTAGACCAGCACGCCGGCGGCAGAAGTCTGAATACGGCCCTGGGACTCGGTGACCGGGACACGTTGCACGCGGTGCACACCGCCCTCGAACTTGAAGACGGACCAGGCACCATCGCGCGAAGGAGACTTGGAGCGGAAGGAAATGGTCATATCCTTCACACCTCCCAGATCCGACTCGTTGAGGCCCAGGACCTCCCAGTTAAAGCCGGTCTTATCCGCGTAGCGCTCGTACATCCGGGCCAAGTCACCGGCGAAGAGGGCCGCCTCCTCGCCTCCCGCGCCGGCCTTGATTTCCATAATGATGTCCTCGGAGTCCTGCTCATCGCGCGGCGCGAGCAGATCAGCGAGCTTTTCTTCCAAGCTCTCCACGGACTTTTCGAGGCGGTCCGCTTCTTCTTGGAAGTCATGGTCCTCGTAGGCCATCTCCTTGGCGTCCGCGAGATCCTCGCGGGCCTGGGTTAATTCATCATTAACCATGATGATGGGGCGCAGTTCCGCATAGCGCTTGGAGAGCTTGCGGAATTGCTTCTGGTCGCCGGCCACCTCCGGATCGCCCATCTGCATCTCAATGCCCTGGTATTCGGACACAATGTCATCAACGAGGGAAACCTGATTAGACATAATCTTCTTCATCCTTATCCGCAGCCATCGGGGCCGAGGAGGCCACCTGCATCAAGAACTCGCCATTGGAGCGGGTCTTCTTTAGCTGCTTAATGAGCAGGTCAATGGCCTGGTGGGAATCCAGGGCAGAAAGGATGCGACGCAGCTTGGTCATGATGCGCGCCTCCTCTGGTACGAGCAGCAATTCATCCTTACGGGTGCCGGACGGGTTAACGTCCACGGCCGGGAATACACGGCGCTCGGAAATGCCACGGTCCAATTTCAGCTCGGCATTGCCGGTGCCCTTGAATTCCTCGAAGATGACGGTATCGCCGGTAGAACCGGTCTCCACCATGGCGGTGGCGATGATTGTCAGCGAGCCGCCCTCTTCGATATTGCGGGCGGCGCCGAGGAAGCGCTTTGGCGGGTAGAGCGCGTTGGAGTCCACACCGCCAGAGAGGATGCGGCCGGATGCCGGGGAGGAATTATTGTAGGCGCGGCCCAGGCGGGTAATGGAGTCGAGCAAAACAACGACGTCCTTGCCCTGCTCCACAAGGCGCTTGGCACGCTCGATAGCCAGCTCGGCTACGGAGGTGTGCTCTGATGGCGGGCGATCAAAGGTGGAAGCAATAACCTCACCGTTGACGGAACGCTGCATATCCGTAACTTCCTCAGGGCGCTCATCTACGAGGACAACCATGAGGTAGCACTCCGGGTTATTGGTAGAAATCGCATTGGCGATATTCTGCAAAATCGTCGTCTTACCGGCCTTTGGCGGGGAGACGATAAGCGCGCGCTGGCCCTTACCAATGGGCATGATGAGGTCAATCACGCGGGTGGTGAGGATCTTCGGGTCCGTTTCCAAACGCAGGCGCTTATTCGGATACAGCGGGGTCAGCTTATTAAAGTGTGGACGCTGCTTTGCGTTTTCCGGATCGATGCCATTGACGGTATCGACCTGAACCAGCTGGTTGTACTTGCGGCGGTTACGACCGTTGCCATGCGTATGCGTCGGGCCGGAGACCTTAACCTGGCCGGTAATGGCGTCGCCGGAGCGCAGGCCCAGGCGGCGGACAATGCCGTTGTTGACAAAGACGTCGGAAGCCGCGGCGCGGTAACCGGTGGTGCGCAGGAAGGCGACGTTATTGTCTACCACGTCCAAAATGCCACCGACGGCCTGCAGCTCATCGCCCTCGCGGACCTGCAAATCGTTGCCGCCGTTATTGTCATTATTGTTTCCGCGGCCACGGCGGTTGCGGCGATTGCGGCGCCCACGACGGTTGCCGCGCTCGTGATTATTGTTGTCATCGTGGCGATTGCCGCGCTGCTTATTATCGCCGCGGTCATTCTTATCGCCCTGATTATCGGAGCCATCCTGGGAGTTATTCTCGCGGTTGTCTTTATTGCCGCCCTGCTCCTCGTTGTGGCTGCGTTCCTCGCGCTCTTGACGTTCCTGCCGCTCCTGGCGTTCTTGCCGGCGGGCGCGGTTGCGGCGAGCGCGGCGTGCCTGAGAACGCGACTCATAGCGCTGCTCGTCGCCAGAGTTCTGCTGGCGGTTATCCTGCTTCTCGCCGGATTCTTCCTGCTTTTCCGCCTTCTGCGGCGCATCGTCCTGCGCCTGCGCGCGTGGCTTTTCTGGTTTATCAGATTTCTCTGCCTTTTCCGCCTTTTCTACCCGAGCGGCCTTTTCCACCTTGGCCTTGGCCTTTGGCGGAACTTGACCAGTCTTGATGGCGGTGATGAGATCCCCCTTGCGCAGGGCAGAGACACCACGTAGGCCGCGCTCTGCGGCCATTTTGCGCAATTCCGGCAGCTTCAGGGATGCAAGATCCTGTGCTGCGGTGTTGTCCGTTTCGCTCACGGATATCCTTTCGTTGCTTGACCAGGTCCGATGATGCGGGAGCCGCCGTAGCCTAGGCTCACGGCGTTGCACTGGAAGCCAATTTGTATTTTTCTAGGACTTCTCGCCCTCGTGCCAAGGCGCATGCGCGTCCTGCCGGGCAATAAGTATGAGGCCTCTTCCATGTTCTCAAGGAGAATTCGCACAGCGGGTGCACGAACCGGAAGAAATCAAGAAACGACTGCGGGCAAAACTTCTCTGGGCCCGAATCCATAGGAAAGGGGAGCTAAAAATTCCGGTTTCCTACCAGTCGCGAACAAGTATAACGCATAGACCGCAACGCCCGCACCATGACACCGCTACAGTAGAGGCATGCTTTCCACGATGATGGATATCCCCCTCTCCCTGACCCGCATTTTGGAATACGGCGCCTCGGTGCACGGCAGCACCACGGTGACAACCTGGCACGGTGAGGGCACCGGCTCTGAATTTGATCCGGCCGAAGAAGTTACCTTCCGCGATATCGCCGCTCGCGCAGCCGCCTTCGCCCACGCTATTCATGATGATTTGGGCATTACCGGCGATGAGCGCGTGGGCAGTTTTATGTGGAATTGCGCCGAACACCTCGAGGTCATGTTTGGCACTGCTTGCAAGGGCGCGATTTTTGCGCCGCTCAATAAGCAGCTGATGAATGACCAGATTCGCCATATTATTAATCACGCGGAAATATCTGCCATCGTGTGCGATCCCCGGCTGGCGCAGCAATTAGGCAAGGTGCTTGTGGGTACCGACTCCGTGAAAAGCGTCATCATTACCGGCGCGCAGCCTGCGCAGCAGTTTGCCCATCTCTTCCCTCGCGGGATCGAAGTGTATTCCTATGAAGCTTTAATTGATGGCCGCTCCACCGTCTATGACTGGCCGGAGCTCGATGAGCGCACGGCCGCAGCACTGTGCTACTCCACAGGCACCACGGGTGCCCCCAAGGGTGTGCTGTATTCGCACCGTTCGCTGTATCTGGAGGCCATGCAGCTGCGCTCCTCGGACTCGCTGTGCATCACCCACGGCGAGACCTTCCTGTGCTGCATTCCCATCTGCCACGTGCTGAGCTGGGGCGTTCCCTTTACCTGCTTCATGACGGGCACCCCGCTCGTGCTTCCCGACGCCGACGTATCCGCCCCCACCCTTGCCAAGGCCATTGCCGCTACTTCTCCGCGCGTGGCCCACGGCGTTCCCACCATCTGGATCCAACTCTTTGTGCACTACATGCACCACCCGCCGGAGCGCATGACCCTCACGGAGATCTATGCCGGCGGCTCCCCTGTTCCCCCAACTCTTATCAAGATGTGGGAGGAACGCTACGGTGTCGACGTTGTTCACGTGTGGGGCATGGTAGAAACCTCCACCGTCGGCAGCGTCGCCCGCCCTCCTCAGGGCGCTTCGGGCGATACCCGGTGGGCCTACCGCATTTCTCAAGGTCGCATCCCCGCCTCGCTGGAATACCGCGTGGTCAATGACGGCCAAGTTGTGGCCCGAACCGACCGCAACGCGGGCGAGCTGCAGGTACGCGGCAACCTGGTCACCGGTTCTTACTACCACTCGCCTACCGCTGAGCCGGGCGAAATCGCCTCCGAATTTCGCGGCAAGCAGGTCGAGGCTGCAGAGGGCAAGTTCACCGCGGATGGCTGGCTGCGCACTGGCGATGTCGGCTCGGTCACCAAGGACGGCTTCCTTACCGTAGAGGACCGCGCCCGAGACGTCATCCGCTCCGGCGGCGAGTGGATCTATTCCGTCCAGCTCGAAAACCTCATCATGTCTGACCCACTCGTCGTCGAAGCCGCCGTTATCGGCTATCCCGATAAGCAATGGGTCGAGCGCCCACTGGCCGTTACCGTCTTGGCAGAAGGTGCTTCTCCCACCATCGAAACCGCAGAGCGCCTGCGCGCCAGCATGCGCAAGGAGCTGCCGAGTTGGATGCTGCCGGAGTACTGGACCTTTGTAAAGTCCATCGATAAAACTTCCGTGGGCAAATTCGATAAGAAGGATTTGCGCACCCACCTGGCAGAAGGCGAGTACAACATCATCCGGCTCAAGGGTCCAGGCGAATCGCAGCGCCTCGCTGCCACCGAAGCCACCGATTTAAGCCGGGAAAACTAGGAATAATATCCTTCTCTAAGCCGTTGCAGCTTGGTGTACCTCATCCCCTCTCTTAGACTGGCACCGATGACCTCTTCCACGCAGCGACCCGTAGTTTCCCTGCCCCTGCCCACCGTGGTCCGGGCGCAGTCGCCAGCGGATCTGCCCGCCCCGGCTGCTGATGGCACGCGCGCACTGCTGGATCGCTATGGCCGCCAAGCCCGCGACCTGCGCGTCTCCCTCACGGATCGCTGCAACTTGCGCTGCACCTATTGCATGCCGGCCGAAGGCTTAGAGTGGATGCCCACAGAGAAGACCTTGAGCGATGAGGAAACCATCCGACTGATTCGAATTGGCGTCGGCAAGCTGGGCATCCGCCAAGTGCGTTTTACCGGCGGCGAACCCTTGCTGCGTAAGTCGCTGGAAAAGATTATTGCCGCCACTAAAGAGCTGCGCACCGACCAGGGGAGATCCCCGTCCACCGCGCTAACCACCAACGGGCTTGGCCTAGAAAAGCGCGCCGGCGCCCTCGCCGCAGCCGGACTCGATCGCATCAATATCTCGCTCGATACCATCGACCGCGAGCGCTACGCCGCGCTCACCCGCCGCGACCGCCTTGATCACGTGCTCCAGGCCATCGCCGCTGCGGATGCCGCAGGCCTCCACCCCATCAAAATCAACGCCGTGGTCATGCCCGGGGTCAACGAAGAAGACATCGTCCCGCTAGCGGACTATGCCGTCCGCCACGGTGCTCAGCTGCGCTTCATCGAACAGATGCCGCTTGGGCCCCGCGAGCAATGGCGCCGCGAGGACATGGTAACGGCCGAAGATATCCTTGGCCGCCTGCGCACCCACTTCTCCATGGAGCCCGCCCACGAACCGCGGGGATCTGCCCCCGCCGCCCTGTGGGAGGCCACTGCTCCGGATGGAACGCGCGGCACACTGGGCATCATTGCCTCGGTCACCCACCCCTTCTGCGGCGACTGCGATCGTACGCGGCTGACTACCGACGGCGCCGTGCGCAACTGCCTCTTTGGCAATTCCGAAACCCCGCTGCGGGAACTATTGCGCTCTGGGGCCAGCGATGAGGAGATCATGGAGGCCTGGGCTGAGGAAATGTGGAGCAAAAAGCCTGGCCATGGCATCGATGACGAAGGCTTTCTGCAACCGGACCGTCCGATGTCTGCCATCGGCGGCTAACCTTATTTTTATGTCCACGCCCCGCAGCATCTCCGCGCACCTCGATGCCGTCCTCACCCTGGCATCCCCCCTGCCGGCCGAGTCAGCCGCCGTCGATGCCTCCCTCATCGGCCGCGTCCTCGCCGCCGATGCCACCGCGCGCTTTCCCGTGCCGCCCCACGCCAACTCGGCGATGGATGGCTTCCTCGTCCACGCCGCGGATCTTCCCTCCCCCGGCCCATGGACCCTCCCCGTCGCCGGCGATGTACCAGCCGGTGCCGCCCCTACCGAGGTCCCCGCGGGACACGCGGTGCGCATCATGACCGGCGCACCGGTAGCTGATACCGCAGGAATGCTTGTCGTGCCCGTGGAAAATACCACCACCCCGGCCGGCCCCGTAGCGCTTCCAGACGAGGTGACCATCACCGATGCTCCCACCAAGTCACATATCCGCGCCGCCGGGGAGGATATCCAGTCCGGCGCGCCAGTGGCCACAGCAGGCACGCTTGTCGACGCCGCCGTAATCGCCGCTCTCACCTCCGCTGGCGTTTATTCCGTCTCGGTCCACCGCCGCCCGCGCATAGCGATCATTTCTTCTGGCGAAGAACTCGTCTCTTCCCCAACAGAACTCGCTCCCGGCCAGCTGCCGGATTCCAACGGCCCCATGCTCGCCGCGCTCGCGGGCGCACACACGCGCCTCCATGTTGGCGATTCCCCCGCAGACTTGGCCTCTGCACTGGATGAGCTTGCCTCCTCCCACGACCTCATCATCACCTCCGGTGGCGTGTCAGCCGGCGCCTTCGATGTGGTCCACACTGTGCTGGGGCGCACGGATTCCGCGTGGTTCGGGCACGTCGACCAGCGCCCGGGCGCCCCACAGGGCTACTCCAATTGGAAAGGCACCCCGGTACTATGCTTGCCTGGCAACCCCGTGGCTGCCTTCGTGGATTTCCAGCTTTATGCTCGTCCCCTCATCGCCGCACTTTCCGGGCACCCTGCGCCACGGGAGCGGGTCAACCTGCGCGCCCGTGTAGACTCGCCTCTTCCTGCCTCCCGCGGCCGGCCGACCATTGTCCCCGTGACCGTAGACTTTCAGCCGGAGCCCGCCATTACTTCGCACCTGCCCCACGGCAGCCATCGCGTTGTATCGCTCGCCGGTACCAATGGCTTTTGTCTCATCTACTCCGAACCGCCCGCCGTGGGCGAGGACATCACCGTTTATCTGTATTAAGGAGCAGCCATGAAATTTACCCACCTTGACTCTGACGGCGCCGCCTACATGGTCGATGTCACCGAGAAGCAACCGACCGTGCGCTCCGCCACGGCCGAGGGCGAAGTCGCTTGCTCTCCCGAGGTCATGACCGCTTTGCGCGACGGCACGGTGCCCAAGGGCGATGTCCTAGCTGTAGCCCGCATCGCCGGCATTTCCGCTGCCAAGAAGGTCCCCGAACTGCTTCCACTAGCGCATACCATCGGCGTGCACGGCTGCGCTGTGGAGCTCACGCTTGACGACGACCACGTATTCATCTCCGCCACCGTCCGCACCGCCGACCGCACTGGCGTGGAGATGGAAGCGCTTACGGCCGTGAATGTTTCCGCGCTCGCCATCATCGACATGGTCAAGGGCGTGGACCGCTCCGCCTATATCCGCCGTTGCGGCATCGTGGCGAAATCCGGCGGCCGCTCCGGAGACTGGTCCCGCACCCTGCCGGAGGCCTAATGCTCGGCGCGATAATCCTCGCCGGTGGCCACGGCCGACGCATGGGTGGCACAGATAAAGCCTCTCTTTCCGCCCACGGAACACGTTTTATAGACCGCCTGCTCGCCCAGCTCCCCTACGGCACCCCGGCCGTGGCCGTCTCACCGCATTATCTCGGCCTACCCCAGGTGTGCGAGTCCCCGCTCTACGGTGGTCCCGTCGCTGGCATCGCGGCCGGCGCACAAGCGTTATCCCACTGCACCGAACTTGCCCTCTTCGCCGTGGATGCCCCCGATTCGCCGCTACTGCTTCCCCGTCTGCGCTCGACCCTCGCCTCCTCCACAGCCGATGCCGTACTCACCCGCGCCGCCGACGGCTACCTCCAGCCGCTGTGTTCCCTCTGGCACGCCCCCGCGCTCCACACTCAGCTCGAATCCCTTCCTACGGCTAGGAACGTCTCCGTCCGCCGCCTCATCCGCGGTGTGAATTTTGTCGAGGTCCCTGGCACCGGCGCCGAACGCGACTACGACACACACGCGGAATTGCGCGAGCTCCCCCTGCTCCGCTTCCCGGACCCTGCCCTCCCCCTTCGCGCTCACCGCAGCTCGCTGAACTAGGCCACGGCACCGCACTGGTGAGCGGCAAGGGTAAGGGTCTTCTTCCCACCACCCTTCGCGCTCACTAGCAGCCGCGGGTAGCACGAAATCACCGTCCCGGTGAGCGCGAAGGGGAAGCTGCAGAACTACCCCGCTCTTCGCGATCACCGTGAAGCCGCGGATTTATGAAACTTGTTTCATGGTGAGCGCGAAGGGTGTATCGAGCGAGGCTGGCCTACTCCGTGACGATGAACTTGCCGTGCTGCCCCTTCTCGGCGTTAGTCATGATGTGATTGACAAAGGAATAAGTACCGGGCTCGTTGAAGGTCATCTCGACGAATCCGCCTTGCGCCGGGAGGAGGTCCAGGGCTTGCGAGCCGGTCGAGTCCTCATTCTTGATGAGGTAAGCGCCTTCTTTGTAGGCGGTATCGAATTGTTCGCCCACAACGTGGAAGCTCAGCGGCTGGTCGGGGCCTAGATTAGTCAGCCACAGGCGAACGGTATCGCCCACCTTGGCCTTGATGGGTTCTGCGTCGTACTGGCCGGGATAATAGTTAAAGGCCATGAGGTCGAAGCGGCCGTCGGCTACGCGCTGGGCATCGGCACCAGTGTTTTCCTCACCGAGGAAGACGTCGGTCGCCATGAAGTTGTATTCCGCGTCCACGGGCTTCAGGTTCGGCGGATCGATGATGACGTTGCCGGCCATGCCATTAGCGATGTGGAGGGACATGGGCATCGTAGAGCAGTGATACATCCAAATGCCGGAGCGATGCGCGGTGAATTTATAGGTCAATTCCTCACCCGGTCGGATGGATTTCATGGTCTCATCAGGGTTGACCTCGCCGGCGTGGAAGTCGATGGAGTGGGCCATGGAGCCCTCGTTTTTGATGGTGATTTCGAATTTATCGCCCACTTTTCCGCGCAGGGTCGGGCCTGGGGCTTGGCCGTTGAAGAGCCAACGCATTTGCTTGATGCCGGGGGCGACCTCTACGACCTTCTCGGTCATCGTCCAGGTCTCTTTGTGCGTCTTCGTTTCGGCGGCAGGCTGCAAGGTGGCGTCAAAGGCGGAAAAGCCTTCGCGCTGGGTGCCGAGTTCAGCGGCGGTAGGCACGTCCACGTGGGGGTTGCTTGCAGAAGCCACCGTGTGGTCATGCCCTGCAGCGGCGCCATCTCCGACGTTGACCTTAAAAGTCATGCCCTGCATCTTGTGGCCGGCGATGGTGCAATAGCCTTCCTCGGAGGAGTCGATGACTCCGGCATCAAGTTGGACGGTCTCGCCGGGATCGACGCGGCCGGTCTCGGCATCACCTATCTTCAGGTCATGGACTTGGTCACCCGAGTTGGTGAAGTTGACCACCAGATGGGTTCCAGGGTCGATATCGATAGACGAGGGCGTAAAGGCCATGCCATCCACACCAACGTCAATGGTCTGCGTTTCACCAGAGGCTACAGGCGTAGCGGACTGAGAGCTCTTGCCGGTGGAATTGACCACCGCGAGTGCGATAACTGCCGCTAACGCGATACCGATGAGTAGCCACGAAGCCCAAGATGAGTCCTTGGAGGCGGGCTTGTCCGCGGGTTGTGAGGAAGAAACGCTCAGCATTTAGTTCTCCAGTCTTTTCTGTAAGTAAAGGGCTCGGCCAACGGCGAAGATATTGGCGGCAAGACCTATCCCCATCATGATAAGCCCGGCCGCAATAGCATCCAGCAAGCTAAGTAGTCCGCCCAGGTTGATGAGCAGCAGACGAGCGTAACCGGTGCGGTCCGCGGTATTGGGGCGCGCCCCGGTAAGTATGGGCAGCAGGTGGTGTAGGACACCGGTCACCAGCTGCAAAAGGCCAGCACCGAGGAAGGCGGGAAGCACAACCAAGGTGATGGTGCGCGGGTAGGCTCCGACGGCTGCGGAGATGGCATCACCGGCGCACAACGCCAGCATCCACAGCAGGCCGGCGATGACGGCAACGGTGGCGGTGGTCAGCCGTGGTGAGCGCCCCATGACGGTAGCGAGTACCGGCTGGATGATGAGCAGGACTGCCAAGACCACGAGCAGCTGGGCCACGCCTGCAGCTCGGGTGAGGCCTACCGCGTATAGTGCCATCGCACATCCCAGCCCCACGCAATGCACGATGAGCGCACGGGTACATCTTGCACGGGCGGTGGAGGAAATCGCAGTGGCAGACAACGTGGGAAGCAGCGTGACCACCGTGCCGATGACGGTCAGCCAGGCAAATCCCCAGACCATACCGCGCGAGTGCGCGCCGATGAGGAGGGAGTACTCGCCTACCCTGTTGCCGCTGAGGATGACGAGTACTACGGAGACAATCATGAACACGCTAGCGGCGATATAAAAGGGCACGGTCACGGCAAAAGAACCAGACAATGAGCCGCGTAGGCGCCGCGCGACGAACCACAGATGCCAGGCGAGGGCGGCGATGATGAGGGTTGAGGCGACGTCGGCAAGCGGGCCCCAGTCATACCCCGCCCTATCGATGAGCAACAAGATAAGCCCGATCTGGACTAGTGCCACGCGACTGCCGACGCCCCGGTAGTCCCCACCCGCAGTCCTAGTCAAGGCCTCGGTGAAGTGGGTGGAAAAGACGATGATCGCTGTGGTCAGCGCGCCAATTGTGAAGGGGTGGATGATATCCCACCACACCACGGGTGCGCCCAAGGAACTAGCGATGAGCAGGCCGAGGCCGACAAGGATCCACCCGGCGATAATGGCAGCGCTAAGGGTATGCCAACGGCCGCGTGCGGCCAGGGAAATGTCATGAATGCGCACGTCGCGCCTCCTTGCTGGTCAAGGTAATGCCGCAGGCAAGAAAGCCTATTACCGCAATAATGGTAACCACCCCGCCGCTTTGGAGCGCTGTGGTGTGCTGGGCACAATCTGCAAGGACTCGCAGCGCAAGGCCACCATGCAAGAGCCCCACAGGTACGTAGAGCACTTTGTGGTATGGCAGGCGGCGGCGAATAACAGAGGTGAAGATGATGGGCGCGTGCGCGAAAATCATGGACATGACAAAGCCCAGGAAGATGGTGTGCACCGAGGCATCATAGACAAAGCCGGTGGCCTCGCCATAGATCAGCCACAAGTACCCGCCGAACGCGAGCCAGGCGTAACCGGCCAGCATGCATGCCGCCGAATAGCGCGGCAATCCTTGTGAGCGCACCAAGTTCTTGGCCACATCCACCCGCGCGGTGGCCGCGGCGATAGCGATCAGCACCAGCCCCATAGCGCGATAGCCCACCGCCGGGGAAAGCATATAGATAACGCTTACTGCCGCCAGCCCCAGCACTAAGAGGGTGAGCTGATTTTCGGCGCGCGTTCCGGCCATGGTTATGCGCGCTAATTCCATGCGCTCGCCGATGATGGTGGCCACGGCATAAAGCGCGCACAATGGCATCGCGGTAGCAAAGCCCGGCCCAATGGCCCAGAGGGCTGCGGCAGTTACTCCCCCAATGACGCCGGCTGCTTGCACCAGAATCGCGAGGCTCGCCTGACGGCGGTAGATAGTGGCATAGATGCAGCCAAGGCAAAGGAATCCGGCGGCAAAGAACATGGCTGCGACCCCACGCGGTAGGCCGGCGAGAATGCTGAGCACGCCAGCGACGTGGCACACGGGCCCCGCCCAGGCCCACGTGGTGCGCGCGGCGACGGCGCGTTCGAGGCCTATGGCTCCGCCTACGAAACCAAAGACCATTAGCGGCCCTTGGTCGGCAGCAAAGGATGCTCCCGGGGTGGCGTTCAAACCCAGGAGGGAGGCGCCCGCACCCAGCCCAACCAGCAGGGATACCCCTGCACAGGCGAGAAAAATAAGGCGATGCGCCACGCTATTATTTTGCACGAGTTTTATCGTACTAATATTGGGGTCAGAGCGAAACTCGCACCCCAGCAGAAAGGACTACTTGCCATGCAGCTGCCCATTTCCGACGCCAATAAGCCGCATTCCATCCCCACCCTCAACGCCTCAGAAATTCCGCACGCCGTCCGCCACGGTGCCATCCATGGCGCATTGGGCACCCTTAACGTGGGAGAGTCTATGATCCTCATCGCCCCGCACAACCCCATTCCGCTGCTCAAAGAAGTCGAGTCCCGCGAGGAGAAGTTCGAGCTCGACTACCTCCAGGAGAAAGAAAACGACTTCCACATCAAGTTCACCCGCGTGAGCTAAACCTTTGTTCGGTGGAGGGCTATTCTAGGTAGGTCATACTCACCGCCAAAGAAGCCGAAAAGGAGCTCTCCGCAGATGCACAGACGCGTCACCGCACTCCTCGTTGCCTTGGGAATCGCTCTTTCAGGCTGCGCTCCACACACGTCAGTAACGTCGTCACAGGATACGGCGGATACCACGCTCACTGTACTGGCGGCCTCATCCACCCGCGTTATCAATGATGAACTTACCGAACGCGCCGGCCAGCTCGAATCTCCGGTGAATTTGAGCTTTGAAAATGGCGGCTCTTCCGATCTGGTGAGCAAGCTGCGCGAGGGCGCTCCGGCCGATCTTCTCCTCACGGCTTCCAAAAAGACCATGGATAAGGCGGTCCAGGATGGAACCGTGACCGCCCCCGAGGTGCTCGCCACGAATGTCATGGTCATGGTGGTACCTAAAGGAAACCCGGCGGGAATCCATTCCGTGCAAGATCTATCCCACTCCCATCACTTCGTACTCTGCGATCCGCAAGTACCCTGCGGCGATATTTCCTCCCAGATCATCGATGACCAGCATTTGGACGTGCACCCCTCCTCCCAGGAGCGCCAGGTAGCGGATGTTTTAGGAAAGGTGGCCTCGGGTGAAGCCGATGCTGGATGGGTCTACTCCACCGATGCCGCCGCGGCCGGCAATGATGTTGAGGTGATTGATATTCCTGGGGCGGAGAAATTCTCTAATCAGATCCTGGGCGCCGTTGCCACGGACGCCTCTCATCCCGACCAGGCCCGGGCGGTGCTCAATTTGTTGGCCAGCGACTTTGATTCCACCTGGCACCACCTTGGCTTCAGCCCAGCGAAGTAGTCTATGTCCGCCCCTCAGCCTGTCCGCCCCAAGGCCCCGCTGCTTATCGGCCTCATTGGTCTCATTGCGGTAGCTACCATCATTGTTCCCGTGGCAGCTCTCGGGCTGCGGGTGCCGTGGGCGCGCATCAGCGATTACCTTGGCCGCGAAGAGATTCGAGACATGCTGCTCATCTCCGTGGCGGCGGCTTTCCAATCCATGCTGCTCGCGCTCGTAATGGGCTTGGGCCTGGCATTATGGGTCCAGCAGCTCGGTCGCGGCAGCACCATTATCCGTCTTTTGGTCTACCTTCCTCTGGCTATGCCACCGGTGGTCGGCGGTTTGGCCCTCACCGCAGCCTTAGGGCGCAAGGGCTACCTCTCCCCGCTTCTCGACGCCCTGGGCATCCACCTCGCCTTCGCCTTCCCCGGAGTCGTGGTGGCGCAAACCTTCGTGGCACTGCCCTTTGTGGTGGTAGCGGTTGATTCGGCGCTGCGCCAACTAGACCAGGAAATCCTCGCTTCTGCGCGGAGCGTGGGCCTCGGGCGTTGGGAGATACTCGGCAAGATCACCCTTCCTTCTATCGCGCCGGCTGTAGCTACCGGCGCGGCACTGGCCTTCGCGCGCTCATTGGGCGAATTTGGCACGACACTGACCTTTGCCGGCTCTCAGCCAGGGGTTACCCGCACGATGCCGCTGGGCATCTACTTAGAGCGCGAGGTCGACGCGGACGGCGCCTACGTGCTCTCCGCCCTGCTTATCGGGCTGGCCTTGGTCTGCCTGGCGGTTGCGGGCTTGCCGGCCCTGCGCAGGCGGCGCTACCAGCCGCAGGCAAGGCGGCTGCATTCACTGGACGTGGACAAGCTCCGCGAGCTCACCCAGCCCACGAATGCGCAGGCGGTATCCGTGACGGTCGATGGCGTGCGCACGGCTTTGTCTCCGCGAGCCATTACGGCCGTGGTGGGCCCGAACGGCTCCGGCAAGACCACTTTTATGGGACGCATTGCTGGGCGCCTGAGCGGCGGTGAGGTTTCTCCAGACGGAACCGGCATCGTCTTACTCACCCAGCGGCCGGGCTTGCCGCCGCGCTCGACGGCCCAGCAAGCGGTCGCCATGGTTACCCGCGATAGGACCCGTGCGCATGAGCTTCTCGCGGCAGCAGGATTGCACGAGCTTGCCGACGTCCCAGTAACAGCCCTCTCCGGCGGCCAGGCCGCCCACGTGGCCCTGGTGCGCGCGCTAGCCGCACGACCAGCCGTTCTCATATTGGACGAGCCACTTGCCGCAGTCGACGTGAAATCGGCTGAGAGGTGGCGCCACTTTCTGCACGCTGCCCGCGAGGATAGGACCACCCTGCTCGTTACCCATAACGCGCTCGACATTGCGAACCTGGCGCAAGACATGCTGGTCATGGAAGCCGGACAGGTGCGAGCGCACGGCGCTACCGCGCGGCTCCTTGATGCCCCGCCGACTGGCTTCGTTGCGGCACTCGCGGGGCTTAACCGCATTGAAGGAACGGTGACCGCCACAGATGCCTCCACTGTGGAGGTCGCCTGCGGGGAGATTACTATTTTGGCAACGACGGAATACGCGCCTGTTCAGCCCGGGCAGGAGGTGGCGGTGACATTCGATCCGCATGCGGTCACCATCGGTGCCGTGCCGGAAGCCTGCAACCAGTGGGCTGTGCGAGTCCTAGCGGTCGAGGCCACCAGCCTCGCAGCCGCTCAGCTGCGCGTGGATCTGGGCGGTTACGAGGCCACCGTACCGGTAGACCGCGAGTCTGCTTTAGGTTTTGCGGTGGGTAGCACCGTATCCTTGGCAATATCTACAGCAAACGTTTTTGTCCACCCCAAATAAAATCTCTGTTATGCAGACCCCAAGGCGGATTTCCTACCATGCCTGACTCACTACCCCGGCCCACCACCGAACTCTTCCCCGAGGCCCTCAATCTCTCGCCAAAGCAACGCGAGGTACTCGCAGCCTTACAACGCCACCCCAATGGCGCCAAAGCTGGCACCGTGGCCGAGGAGCTTGGCATGCACGTCAACACCGCCCGTGGCCACATCGATGAGCTGGTCAACGCCGGAGCTATAAACGTGCTATCCGCGCCGAGTAAGGGCCGGGGACGCCCTTCCCTGATTTTCCAAGTCCGCGTCCCAGACAATAAGACCGTGGCAGAGGAATACATCACCCTGGTAGAAGTGCTGACCACCATGCTGGCGGGCAAGGAAGAGCTTGACGACGCCGCGTCTGCCAAGGCCATCGAGATCGGGCGCCGCTGGGCACGCGCCGCAGGCGCGGAGGGCCCCCACCGCGCGCTCGATACGCTCTTTTCCACGCTGCGCGATATGGGCTTTGACCCCGCCATGCAGCCGGACTCTACCGACATGGAGCTCCGTGCCTGCCCGTTTGTGTCTTCGGGACTCCAGCCTTCACCATTCCTCTGCGCGGTACACGCTGGCTTCCTGCAAGAAACTACCGATGAAGGCACCACCATTAACCTGGTGCCGCGCCAGCCGCACAACGTCTGCAGGCTGGAAATTAAGCCTGCGTAAGCTCCACGCTGACTGGGCCGGCGATGGCGAGGTCGATGACGCGGAGGTTTTGCTCGCGGGCGTCGGCAAGAATGCTCTCATCGATGTCCTCGGTGTGCAGCACCATTACGGTCGGACCGGCGCCGGAGAGGTAGGCTGCGTATCCTCGGTTGCGCAGACGGTTGACCCACTCCGCGGTCACAGGAAGCACATCCGCTCGGTACGGCTGGTGCAGGCGATCTCGGGTGCCTTCCCATAAAAGGTCCGGATAGTTTTGCAATGCAGCCACTTGCACCGCGGTGCGCGAGACGTTAAACGCCGCATCCGAATGAGTCACGTGCGACGGCAATACGCGACGCACCGCCTGGGTAGACGCGTGGAAATCCGGCACGAGCGCGGTGGCACGAATATCTTTATGCACCTTGATGGAAGCAGCGCGATAGTCCGGCAAGGAGTGACCATCGACGGGGACATTGGTCCACGACACCACGGCATCACCCAGCACGGAGGCGGCCGCATTATCGGGGTGCCCTTCAAAAGCGGAAGAAAGCTGCACCACCTGGTCTTGGGTGAGGGGGCTTCCCGCCAGTGCATTGCCAGCGGCCACGCCCGCCACAGCGGCAGAGGCGGAAGAGCCTAAGCCCCGCGACTGCGGAATATTATTATGCGAAACCACCCGCAGGCCCGGCACGGTAGCATCGGCTGTCGAAAGCGCGGAGCGAATCGCCTTAACCACTAGGTGGGAGCCATCGCGCGGCAGGTCCTCTGCGCCCTCACCAAAAATCTCTACCTCCAGCCCAGAGGTGGTGACCTCTACCTCGACGGTGTCATAAAGGCTTAGCGCCATGCCCAAGGTGTCGTAACCGGGGCCAAGATTCGCCGTAGAAGCGGGAACGGTCACGATTGCTTTGGTGCCGACTTCAACTTCGATACTCATAGCTATTCAGTCTATTGCGTCGGGCTAGCTGCCGAGGCGGATTACGGAATGGACGGCCTTGACCTCATCTAGCTCATCCAAGTCAGCCACGATCTTGTCCAGGGTGGCTTCCTTGGCAGCATGGGTGACCACGATGAGGCGAGCAGTATCTTCGCCGTCCTCTTGGCGTACCGTGCGCAGGGATACGCCATTATTTGCAAAGGCCGCAGAGATGGCCGCGAGCACACCGGTGCGGTCTTGGACCTCCATATCGATGTGATAGCGGGTTTCCACCTCACCAAAGTCGGCGATAGGTAGATTGGCGTAGGTATTTTCACCCGGTGCGCGGCCGCCGTGGACGATATTGCGGGCTGCACCGACGACGTCGCCAAGCACGGCAGAAGCAGTAGGATTACCACCTGCGCCATTGCCGTAGAACATCAGGGAACCTGCGGCCTCGGCTTCGACGAAGATGGCATTATAGGACTCGCTGACAGAGGCCAACGGGTGCTCCTTGGGCACCAAAGTGGGGTGTACGCGGGCGTTGACGGCTTCGGATCCGTCCTCCCGCTGAAGGCGTTCGCAGATGGCCAACAGCTTGATGGAATAGCCGGCATCATTGGCCGCCGCGATATCCGCGGCCGTGACCTTGGTAATGCCCTCGCAGTGCACGTCTTCAAACTTCACGCGGGTGTGAAATCCCAAAGATGCCATAATAGCGGCCTTGGAAGCGGCGTCGTGGCCCTCAACATCCGCGGTGGGATCAGCCTCGGCATAGCCCAGGCGGGTGGCCTCGGCCAGTGCCTCATCATAAGAGGCACCCGTGGACTCCATGGCATCCAAGATGAAGTTTGTGGTGCCGTTGACGATGCCGGAGATGCGCTCTACCTGATCACCGGCCAGAGAGCGGCGCAGCATACCTACCACTGGGATGGCGGCGGCCACGGCAGCCTCAAAGTAAAGGTCCACTCCGGCGCGGTCGGCGGCTTCTGCCAGCTCATCCGCATGCGCGGCTACCAACGCCTTATTAGCAGTAACCACGGACTTGCCGGAATTGAGAGCGGCGAGGACCAGCTCGCGCGGAAAATCAATGCCGCCGATAACCTCGACTACAAGGTCGATATCGTCGCGGGCGACAAGTGCCTTGGCATCATCGGTCAATAGCTCCTGGGGTACCCCTGGGCGCAGCTTATTCTTATTCTGGATGGCGATGCCGCGAATCTCGGCTGGGCCGCCAATGCGGTGAGCAAAGGCATCAGCATTCTCTCCCAGCAAGCGGAAGACCTCAGCACCAACGGTGCCAAAGCCCAGCAGCGCGATACCAACGGTCTCACCCTCGCCCTTGCCGGAATGCTTTTGTGCCTGAAGCTCGCTAGTCGATGCAGCCATAGTCCGTCTCCATATTGAAGTTGGGGTTAACGTGTCGTTCCCGCTCAGTGCGGATACAGGACACTATACAGAACAAGCTGTCTACTTTCGCCCTAAATAGACCCATAGATAGAAAAAGCCCCGCCACAAGGCCTGAATTAAAATAGGTTTTGTGGCGGGGCTCGCGTGCCAGCTAGTCCACTTCGAGGGAGAGAAGATCCTCGATGGTCTCGCGCCGCAGCATTGGCTTGGTATGTCCCACGCGCGTGGCGACGACCGCTGGGCGCACCGCACCGTTATAGCGTGAGGACATCATGTACTGGTAGCCGCCGGTAGCCGCAAAGGCGATCAAGTCTCCCGGCTGGATATCATTGGGTAGCTCGCCATCCTCAAGTAGGATATCTCCGGATTCGCAGTGGAAACCCACCACGCGCGAGGGCACCTCTTCCCCATCGCTAAAGCGGTTGACCACGCGTACGTCATACGCCGAGCCGTAAAGGGCCGGACGTATATTGTCCGACATTCCGCCATCGACAGAGATATAGCGGCGCAGGGGCAGATCGGACTTGCCGGTTTCTACATCCTTGACGGTACCCACTCGGTAGACGGTCACCGCAGAGCCGGCGACCAAGGAACGGCCAGGCTCGACTAGGAGGAAGGGCGCCTCGATGCCCAACTCCTCTGCGGTGTGCTTGACCGCACCGAGCATATCGCTGGCCACGCGCTCGATATCCAGTGCCTCCTCATAGGGCATATAGGGAATGCCGAAGCCACCGCCCAAATCGAGCTCTGCCAGAGTCACGTTCAGTTCGGTGTAGATCTGACGGTACAGGCCCATGACGCGCTCGGCAGCAAGCTTAAAGCCCTCCGCATTAAAGACCTGGGAGCCCACATGGCAGTGCAGGCCGCTCAAGTGCAGGTTCTCTGCCTCCAAACATCGCTTGGCCGCGGCGAAGGCGGCACCGGTGGCTAGCGAAATGCCGAACTTTTGATCCTCATGCGCTGTCGCGATGAATTCATGCGTATGCGCATCCACGCCCGGCTTGACGCGGATCATGACCGGCTGCACCTTGCCCGCTTCCCCAGCGATGCGATTGAGTTCTTCGAGTTCGTGCTCATTATCGATGACGACGTGACCCACGCCGGCATCTACACACAGCCGCAGGTACTCTTCGTCCTTATTATTGCCATGCGTGGTAATGCGCTCGGCCGGGAATTCTGCCGCCAGTGCAATCTTGAGCTCGTTGAGGGAGGCCGCATCCAAGCACAGGCCTTCCTCATTGACCCAATTGACAATCTTCTTGGAAATGAATGCCTTGGAGGCATAGTGCACATGCTCCGGGCCGCCAAAGGCACGCGCCATGTCCTGGCAGCGGGACCGGAAGTCATCTTCATCGAAAACGTAGAGCGGGGTGTGGAATTCCTCCGCCAAGTCCGGCAACGGAACGCCGGCGATGGTAACTACGCCGTCTTCCTCGCGCTGCGCATTGCGCGGCCAGACATGGGCGGGCAACTCATTAAAATCCGCCATTTACATCTTCTCCGGGGTGCTTACGCCCACCATGGTCAAGGCATTAGCCAGGACCACGCGGGCTGCCTGCGCCAATGCCAGGCGGGCGCCATGGATAGGAGCCTTTTCCTCGCCGGCCTTGGGCAGGACCTGGCAAGAGTCATAGAAACGGTGGAATACCGCAGCGAGGTCCTCGGCGTAGCGGGCAATGCGGTGCGGTTCGCGCAACTGCGCTGCCTCTTCCACTACGGCCGGGAATTCACCCAGCGTACGGATGAGATCTCCCTCGCGTTCATGGGTGAGCAGGGAAAGGTCCGCACCTTCGGCATCAACGCCCAGCTCGGCTGCCTTGCGGCCGATAGAGCACAGGCGGGCGTGGCCGTACTGCACGTAATAGACCGGGTTATCGGAGGACTGGGATTCCCACAGACCGAGGTCGATATCGATGCTCTGGTCCACAGAGGAACGCACCAGGGAGTAACGGGAGGCGTCCACGCCGATGGCGGCCACGAGGTCCTCCATGGTGATAACTGTGCCCGCACGCTTGGACATGCGCACCGGCTTGCCATCGCGCAAAAGGTTGACTAGCTGGCCAATTAGTACCTCGACAGCATCGGCATCGTAGCCCAAGGCGGCAGCTGCCGCCTTCAAGCGCGGCACATAGCCGTGGTGGTCCGCACCCAGCATGTAGATATTCAGATCATGGCCGCGGTCGAACTTATCAGCCACGTATGCGATATCGCCTGCGATATAGGCCGCATTGCCATCGGACTTAACCACCACGCGGTCCTTCGAATCGCCGTAGTCGGTGGATTTGAGCCACCACGCATTCTCGGCCTCATACATATTGCCTTCAGCCTTGAGCTTGTCCAGCGCAGCGTCGACCGCACCGGACTCAAAGAGGGAGTTCTCGTGGAAGTAGACATCAAAGTCCACGCCAAACTCATGCAGAGATTGCTTAATCTGCGCAAACATCATCTCTACACCGTCTGCACGGAAGGCTTCCTGCACTTCTTCATCGCTGCCCTCCAAGGCGGATGGATTCTTCTCTACCACGGCCGCAGCGATGTCTTGGATATAGGCTCCGCCATAGCCATCCTCCGGAGTTGGCTCACCCTTCGCGGCCGCCACGAGGGAGCGGGAGAAACGGTCAATCTGGCCGCCATGGTCATTGAAGTAATACTCGCGGGTAACCTCCGCGCCGGATGCCTCCAGCACGCGACCCAAGGAATCTCCTACTGCGGCCCAACGAGTACCGCCGAGGTGGATCGGACCGGTGGGGTTAGCGGAGACGAATTCTAGATTGACCTTCTTGCCTGCAAAGGAATCATTAGAGCCATACTCCTTGCCGGCGCGGAGAATCTGCGCGACGATCTCCCCCTGGGCATCGGCAGCAAGGCGAATATTAAGGAAACCAGGACCGGCAATGTCGGCCTCCGCAATGGCGTCATTTTCCGCCAGGGACTCTGCCAACCAGCCTCCTAGCTCGCGCGGGTTAGCTCCGGCCTTTTTGGCCACCTGCAGTGCCACGTTGGTGGCATAATCGCCGTGTTCAGGATTGCGAGGGCGTTCGACGGTTACCGTTTCGGGCAAGACGGAGGAGTCAAGGTCATGGCTTTCCATGACCTTGGTGGCAGTTTCTTTAATCAGTGTGGCCAAATCAGCTGGTGTCATGTCGCACGATTCTAGTGGACTGAAAAGTCAAGTGTGAAAAGGGCCGTGCCCTAAAAGTCCCCTTTACTGCACAAACGGCTGATAGAGACTTTCTGCAACACTAATATTGCAAAATAATCGCTGGTCAACGAGGAGACGCATTACGCACGTACTGCTTAAAGGGAGTAAGGTTGTGGCTACCCCATGTCAAAAATCAACGAGGAGCACCGTATGCGCATTGCGCTATTTTCCACTTGCATTGGTGACGCCCTTTTCCCGGACGTACAAAAGGCAACGGCACTGGTTCTCTCCCGCTTGGGCCACGAGGTGGTCTTCCCGGAAGAACAGACCTGCTGCGGCCAGATGCACATCAATACCGGCTACCAAAAGGAAACGTTGGGCATGATCCGCTCTTATGCGGATGCCTTCGCAGATCCCTCTATTGACTACGTAGTTGCGGCCTCCGGTTCCTGCGTGGGCGTCGTTCGTGAACAGCACGAGCGCATCGCCGACCGTTTCGGCAACTCCGCCGACGTCGACGGCGCCCGCAAGACCACCCAAAAGACCCTGGATCTACCCGAATTCTTGGTCGACGTTGCCGGCGTGACCAATGTGGGCGCATTCTTCCCGCACCGCGTGACCTACCACCCCTCCTGCCACGGCTTGCGCTTCCTGAAACTGGGCGACCGCCCGCTGCAGCTGCTCCAAGAAGTAGAGGGCATCGACTTGGTCACCCTTCCTAATAAGGAAGAATGCTGTGGCTTCGGCGGTACCTTCGCAATCAAGAATGCGGAAGTATCCCGCGCGATGGTCACGGATAAGACCCGCCACGTTAAGGAGACCGAAGCAGAATTCGTCACCGGCGGTGACTCCTCCTGCCTGATGAACATCGGTGGTGCCCTGAGCCGCCAGCGTTCCGGTGTCCGCGCCGTTCACATGGCTGAGATCTTGGCTTCCACCAAGGAGCACCCATGGACTCCTACCTCCGCCGCCTACTCCAAGGAGACGATGCTCTAATGACCTCTTTCCTCGATACCACCCCACCGCGTGCGCCGGAAGGTTACGGTAACCTGCGCGGCAGCAAGGCCTTTGTTCCCCTCGCACACGTTGGCCTAAACAACGCCACCCAGCGCCACAACCTGCAGCATGCCACTACCTCCATTCGTGAGAAGCGCTCTGGCGCTGTAGAAGAGCTGGATGATTGGCAGGAGCTGCGCGCCGCTGGTTCCGCAATTAAGGAAGATGTCGCCGCCCGCATGCCAGAACTGCTCGAGCAGTTCGAAGAGGCAGTTAAGGCGCGCGGTGGCACTGTCCACTGGGCACGCGATGCCAAGGAAGCTAACCAGATCATCGAGGGTCTGATTCGCGCCACCGGCGAGACCGATGTGGTCAAGGTTAAGTCCATGGCCACGCAGGAAATCGGCATGAACGAGCACCTAGAGGCGGCCGGCATCAACGCTCGCGAGACCGACCTCGCGGAGCTCATCGTGCAGCTGGGTGAAGATAAGCCATCCCACATTCTGGTTCCGGCTATCCACCGCAACCGCGCCGAGATTCGCGATATCTTCGTCAACAAGATGCCGAATACCGATGACTCCCTGCAGGCCGAGCCGGCCGAGCTGGCAGAGGCATCCCGCCAGTTCCTGCGTGAGCAATTCATGAAGGCCAAGGTTGCTATCTCTGGCGCCAACTTCGGCGTGGCAGAAAGCGGCACCATCAACATCGTGGAATCCGAGGGCAATGGCCGCATGTGCCTGACCCTGCCAGAAACCCTCATTACCGTGATGGGTATTGAAAAGCTGGTTCCTACCTTCCAGGACCTGGAGGTCTTCCTCCAGCTGCTGCCGCGTTCTTCCACCGCGGAGCGTATGAACCCGTACACCTCCATGTGGTCCGGCGTTACTGAGGGCGATGGCCCACAGAACTTCCACTTGGTGCTGCTGGATAACGGCCGTACCGCGGCCCTGTCCTCCCCGATTGGCCAC
This sequence comes from Corynebacterium sp. LaCa_205, assembly GCF_057458085.1. Classification (NCBI taxonomy): domain Bacteria; kingdom Bacillati; phylum Actinomycetota; class Actinomycetes; order Mycobacteriales; family Corynebacteriaceae; genus Corynebacterium; species Corynebacterium sp. LaCa_205. The sequence goes on along the minus strand of NZ_CP190931.1, from coordinate 973,199 downwards.
CAGGCCCTCAAGTGCATCCGTTGCTCGGCTTGCTTGAATGTTTGCCCAGTCTACGAGCGCGCCGGCGGCCACGCCTACGGCTCGGTCTACCCTGGCCCAATTGGTATTTCCCTGACGCCGCAGCTCACCGGCATGAAGGACCACAACGATCCTTCCGCCAGCCTGCCTTATGCTTGCTCGCTGTGTGGCCGCTGCGACGAGGTTTGCCCGGTTAAGATTCCGCTTTCTGACGTCATTTTGGAAAACCGTCACCAGAAGGTCACCCACGCCACCCCACCAATCGAGCCGAAGCTCTTCAAGACCATCCAGCTGCTGTGGAGCAACCCGAAGCTGTGGAACAAGGCAACACACATGGTCGCCTTGGGCCGCATTTTGGGTGGCACCAACAAGACCATCGAATCCCTGCCACTGTTTATGTCCGGTTGGTCTGAGGGCCGCGATACCGCGGTTCCGCCGAAGAAGTCCTTCCGCCAGTGGTTTGAATCCGAAGAAGGCAAGGAACTTCTTGCCGAGGCCCGTGAGGAGTCCAAAAAGTGAACGCAAAGCAGGAAATCCTAAGCCGCATCCGCTCCGCCCAAAAGCAGGCTGGTCTTCCCGACCACGTTGATGCCCCGCGCGACTACCAGCGCGAAGGCACCCTGAACGCGGACGAACTGCGCGATATGCTCATTGACCGACTCGAGGACTACAAGGCCGAGGTACACGTCACCGAGGAAGGCGAGCTCAAGCAGGCCATCGCCAAGATCCTCAAGGACCGCAAGTGCAACGACATCCGCTATGCCGAGGGCATGGATGCCAGCCTATTCGAAGGCTTCGACGCGAAGCCGGACGATAAGAGTGTCGATCCGCGCACCCTCAATGAGACCGACGCAGTGGTCACTTATTCCCACGTCACCTCCGCCCAGACCGGCACCATCGTGCTCGAGTCTGATGAACGTTGCGGTCGTCGCGCGCTCACCCTGGTTCCGGATCGCCACCTGTGCATCGTCCACCAAGATGAGATCGTCTACGGCATCCCCGAGGTCATTTCCCGCATGGATCCAGAGAAGCCTGCAACCTGGATTTCCGGCCCTTCCGCCACCTCTGATATCGAGCTCACTCGTGTCGAGGGCGTACACGGCCCGCGCGATCTCATCGTCCTCATCGTCAAGTAGGTGCATAGCCCTCGCCCCGGCCGGTGAGGGCACCCACCTACTGTGAATATGATGCCAAAAGCATCAAAAAAGCATAGGCTAGGTCTACCAATAATTCTTATTCTGGAGACCTAACCTATGCTTTCTTTTTCTTCGAAGCTGGCGGCCACGCTTGGTGCTGCCGCACTGACCATGGGCATCACTGCACCGATTGCCACGGCCGCGCCTGCACCTGCACCACAGGCAGCCAAGCCCACCATTTCCTGGGAAGACTGCCCTGAACAGGTAGACATCGACAACGCCGAATGCGGACGCATCGAGGTTCCTACGTACTACGACAACCCAGAGGCCGGCACCATTAGCGTCGGCTTCGTGCGCGTTCCCGCCGCCAACCCAGGCGCCCGCCGTGGCGCGTTGTTTACCAACCCTGGTGGCCCAAGTGGCGATGCCTATGGATGGGCCGGCAATACCGCCGTTCCATGGCCACAGGCCGTACGCGATGAGTGGGACACCATTGGTGTGCAACCGCGTGGCCTGCCTGGCTCCACTCCAGTCAAGTGCGATGCTTCGGCTGCTAGTGACCCACTCCGAGATAGCCTGCAGATAGGAAAACTCACTCGCGATGCTTGCGAGAAGAACACCCCGGGCTATACCAATTCTTTAACCACCGCCAATACCTTGGAAGATTGGGAGATGGTTCGCCGCGCCTTGGGCGAGGACAAGATTGACATCGCTGGTACTTCTTATGGCACCTACCTCGGTTCCGCTTATGCCACCAAATATCCGGAGCACACCGGCAAGGTCTTGTTGGATTCCGGAATGAGCCCCAAGCTGGCGTGGAATGGCATCTTTGCTTCGCAACAACGCGGCTATGAAAAGGCACTGCACGATCTCTTCGGGTTCATTGCCAAAAATGATGCCAAGTACCACCTCGGCACCACCCCGCTGCAGGTCTATGAAAAGTGGTCTCAAAAGGTAGCTCGTGAGGCAGGTGTACGCCCTACCGTATTGCCACCGAACGCCAAGATTGGTGACCTACCTCCAGGACTCGAGTTTGCCGGTCAGCCTGGTGCGAACATCATGACTGCCACCGGCCCATTGCGCGTGCAGGCGGAGTTCCTCAGCCAGAAGATTCACAACCCCAACGCCGTGCAGGCAGCCTCCCCGTTACTGAACATGACGCGCCTCCTTGTTGTACCGACCCCTTCACGATGGGATGCCTTTGCCAAGCACCTCAACGGTAGCGAACCTATCGATGCGGAGCAGGCCGATCCGGACGCCGTGCAGAAACAACAGGAGTCCTTCGCGCAAGCAATAAATATGCAAAACCTCATCGTTTGCAATGAAAACACCGTGCCCGGAAATCCGCTGCTGTACCCGAGCTACCTGTGGTCCAACTTCGTCAGCTTTGATCCCTTCACCCAAGTCAACTCTCTCTACGGCTCCGGCGCAGGCTGTGGTGGACGTGCGCCGGTCACGGGCCAGGCGCCTCTCGACGGCTCCAAGCTCGCCACCAAGCCCCTCCAGATTCAAGCAACCGGCGACCCACAAACGCCGTACCAATACCACACGAGCCTCTCCAAGCCGATGCAGTCCCGTGTGGTCACCGTCCATGGCCCCGGCCATGCGCACTTTGCCTCTGGGAATAAGGTTGTCGATGACATCGGCGTGCACTACTTGCGCACCGGTGAAGTCACTACCACCGACGCCCCCGGGTTGATTTAGTCCCCCACTACCCCATGCGCTAAAATCACATCGTTGGGAATTTTCCCAGCGATGTCTCCGTAGCTCAGCGGATTAGAGCATCGGTTTCCGGTACCGAAGGTCGCAGGTTCGATCCCTGTCGGGGACACGGTTACCGCTGGCCACCAGTACTTTCCGGTGGCCAGCGGTTTATTTATCTTCCGGCCCGCTAGCTATTTCCACTCCGGATTGGCGGTATCCACCCCTTGTGCCTTAGCCGCATGCTCAATCGCGTCCGCCAACCACTGGGCCAGCCCTTCCTGCTGCGCCTCATAGTGCGCACGGAAGCGCTCATCGGCAACGTAGCCGCGGGAGATTAAGAAGTGCTTTGCCGGCGTTACAGGAAAGAAGGCGCTGAGTGCTGCGCGGTGCTTTTCGACGAGCCCCTGGGCCTCCTCCGAGTCCGGTGCCACTCCACTGGCTACAGCCTGGGCCAGCTCCTTTTCCACCTCAGCAACTGCCGCCTGAGCTTCGCTCCAGTTCTGCTTCGACCAGTCGGCAGTGCGTTGCTGATACATTGCCCAGTCCTCGCTCGATCCATAGGCCTCTTCCGCCTCTTGCTGATATGCGGCGAAATTTCCATCACCTACAATTTGTCCAATTTCTTCCACAGTGAGCTTTCGTTTATTCATTGCATCCTCCATCAAGGTGTCAATCGCTGCCAGCATTTCAGTGAGGTTGTCGCGCTGGGCAAGCAAGCTTTCCCTCTGCCTCTGCAAATGTTCTATATCGGAGGCAGCGCCATCTAGCAGCTGTTTAATATCGGTCAATTTCATACCAGTAGCGCGGTAGATCAGAATCTTCTGCACCCGGGCACAGTCCTCCTCGGTATATAGCCGGTAGTTGGACCAGCTGCGCCACGTGGGTGACAGCAAACCTTGCGCCTCCCAGTGATGCAGCGTGCGCACCGTAATACGGAAGAGCGCAGCTACCTCGCCAACGGTATAAAGAACTTCATCGATGTCGTCCATGATTTTATTGTCGCGCCTTACGCTACGTCAGGGTCAACCCAGAGAAAATCTGCAGAATCTCTTGCCAGAGTGTTGGGTTTATGCAACACTTGGGTGCATGACAGCAAACGACAACCCTGTTTCTACAAAGGTCCGTGCCGAGCGGTTCCGCCGACCAGGCCCCACCCGTGGATTAATCGCGTCTATGTATCTGTGCGTAGCCATTTCCGCGATTTCCCTCATCTGCGCACTAGCGTTTTCCTCCTACTGGTCTCTCTTGGCCATGTCTGTAGCAATGGTCCTCTCGTGCGTCCCGTGGACCATTCTGCGCATAACCATCGATTCCAAGGACAGCAAGCCGCTGTCTTTTCTCGATGAATATGAAGCCCAGGTCCTGGATGAGTGGCGCCGCAGGGCCTTCAAGCTGTCTACTTTCCTGCTATTTGTCGGCGGTTTCGCCACGCTCCTCGTGGGAAATTGGTTCCTCGGAGGAGGGATTACCGGCACTATTGGTACCAAATACTTACTTGGGGCCGGCTATTTTCTGCTTTTTAGCTTCTTCATCTCTACCACCCTGCCCGCCGTCGGCTACGCACTAACCTTCAACCAGAACACGGAGCACTAATATGCCCACCTTGACCATTGACCACCTCAATAAATCCTTCGGGGAGACGCAAGCCCTGCGGGATATGACCTTTAGCGTTGGCGAGGGCGAAATCTTCGGGTTTGTCGGCTCCAACGGCGCCGGAAAGTCCACCACCATGCGTATCGCGCTTGGCGTGCTGTCTAAAGACTCCGGCGAAGTCTACTTTGATAACGCCCCAATTAATGACGATAATCGCCGCCGCATTGGCTATATGCCAGAAGAGCGCGGACTCTACGGCAAAGAGCCCCTGCTGAGCCAGCTGGTCTTCCTCGGCACGCTGCATGGCATGGATAAGTCGGCTGCTAAGCGGGCCGGCACTGAACTCCTAGAACAGCTGGGCTCGGTGAGCGCATGGACGATAAGCTCGATGATCTCTCCCTAGGCAACCAGCAGCGAGTGCAGCTGGCCGCCTCCCTCATCCACGATCCGGACATGCTGATTTTGGATGAGCCTTTCTCTGGACTCGACCCGGTAGCGGTCAACGTGATGTCTGACATGCTGCGTGAACGCGCCGCCCGCGGCGTACCGGTTATATTTTCTTCGCACCAGTTGGACTTGGTGCAGCGCTTATGTGACCGCGTGGGCATTGTGACGAAGGGGCACATGGTGGCCGAAGGGGGCGTCGATAAGCTGCGCAGCCAGGGCCCGCCGCGCTTTGAGGTCGCTACCCCAGCACGCGGCTGGTACCCGGAGGGCACGGAGCTGGTGGCCGAAACTCCCGACGCCGTGGTAGTCCAAGCAGATCCCAGCGTTGATGACCAGACGATCCTGCAGGCTGCCCTAGCCGCTGGCCCAGTCCACTCCTTCGGCCGCAAGATCCCAGACCTGACCGAGCTTTTCCAGGACGTCGTCACCAGCAACCAGAATGAGGAGGCCTAAGCCATGCAGTATTCCGCAATGAAGACCATCGGAGTTGTAGCCAAGCGCGAAATGGCAGTCGCACTGAAGTCGAAGATGGTAGTGGGCACAATGCTGCTGCTCATTCTCGGCGCCATTATCGCCCCGATTGCTATCAGCTTCTTCAGCGGCGATGATGAACCTGATTCCGTAGCCGTCGTGGGGATGGAAGCAACTGCCTTCAAAGATTCCGGCATCGATGCCACCGCGGCGAAAGACCGCGCGGAAGCCCAGCAATTGGTAGAAAATGACGAGGCCGATGCCGCGCTCGTTCCGGCAGAAAACGACGGCTGGGATCTTTTGAGCAAGGGTGATACGCCTGCCACGGTAACGACCACCGTCAACCAAATCGTTTCTTCTCAAGCACAAGCAACGGCGCTGGATAAGCTCAATATTGACCCGCAAGAGCTAGAAAAGGCTACCCCTTCTACCGCTGTAAATCAGGTGAACCTAGAAGAAGAGGATGGCACTGAACAAAAGATGGCCGGCGTGGCCACGGTCCTCATTGGCGCAATGGCGGTGGTCTTTTCCATCATGACTTTCGCTGGCCTGATTGGCGGCCGCGTCACGGAGGAAAAGTCCTCCCGCGTGGTGGAAATTATCTTGTCCTCCGTGCGCCCAGTAGACTTCCTGGCCGGCAAGATTTTGGGCAATACCATCATCGGTTTCTTGGCTACCCTCCTCATTCTGGGCGGTGGCGCAATCTCGCTTACTGCATCCGGCCTGGCTAGTGATTTCGAGCTAGATTATGGCTTGGTAGCCGTCCTCCTTGTGGGCGAGATTCTAGGCCTGCTTTTCTTTGGCAGCCTTTACGCTGCAGCCGGCTCCATGGTGCAGCGCACCGAGGATCTCCAGTCCACGCAGGCACCTATTTTATTCCTTGTCTTTGCCACCATGTATGTACCAATGTTCGGCTGGATGCATCTGGATGCCACGTGGATGCAGGTCATGACCTGGTTGCCGCCGGTTTCCATGCTGGTCGCTCCGATGCAGGTGGCCGGAGGAAACCTCAGCTGGCTAGGCTTGCTGGCTAGCTACGTGCTCATGGCTGTGGTGACCGCACTGATTATCGTGCTAGTCGGTCGCATCTACCGCCGCGCCATTTTGAATAATGGACGCAAGATGACCTGGCGCCAGGCGGTGGGCAAATAAAAATAATCCGGCTCCCCTGCCGTGTGCAAGGGGGAGCCGGATTCTTCTATGAGCCGAAGCTACTGAGTAATGAACTCGTTGGTGATCGGCTGGGTGATGTCCAAGGTGCCGTGCTCGATGTAGTACATACCGAAGAACATGGCTGCCAGCATCACTACGGCTAGCAGCATGGAAGGAATCCACTGAAGGAATACGGGAACCCAGCCCTTGCCCTTATCGCGAGCTGCTGCTTCGCGCTGTTCCTGAGCCTCACGCTCGTTCATAATGATAAAACCTTTCGATCCACCGAGGATTAACTACGGATATCTTAACAGTTAAGTGCTTATAAGGCCGCATTCCTCGCACTTTTGATTGACGCCGAAATTTCGCCCTTAGATTCCGGGGTCCTCGTTATTGAGCAGTGCCTCTACGAAAGACTCGCGGTCCGCGAGCATGCGCTCGATGTCCTCTTCCGCGCCGACAATCCATAGCTCGGTGTCTTGGTCATAGGTCAACACGGAGTCTGGGTAGGCCTCTAGGGCCTCTTCCATAGCGGAGACTTGTTCCTCGCTGGCGGCATCATCCAGGTGCGCTTCGGGGTCACCGATGCGTGGACTAAGCTCCTCCAACGCGGTGATTCCGTAGGTCTTATATTGTTTCTTTGGGTGCTCAAAGAGCTCTTGTCCCATCATGGAGCTTAATCCCTTCCGTGTAGTAGCGAATCTGGCACGTATCCCTCATAGCCTGGGAGGTTTTTGGCCTGCAAAACGCCGTTAAAAAAGCGCCGCAGCGCAGGCACGTCCTCGGGCTGCAGGTGGTCAAAAACCATGCGGCGGACTGATTCCACATGTTCGGGGGCGGCGCGCCGCAAGTGTTCTATGCCCACGTGAGTAACGCACACATTGATCCCACGGGCATCTACCGCGTCTGGTTCTTTATAAAGCAGGCCGCGCTTTTCCATGCGGGTTACTTGGTGGGAGGCGCGGGAGCGATCCCACTCTAGCTGCGTGCACAACTCGTGCAGGCGCAGGTGCTGCTCCGGTGCCTCAGACAAGGCAACGAGGACAGCAAACTCGGAGGCAGATACCTCGCCGCCGGCCTTGAGCGTTTCATCCATTCCCCTATTAATCTTGCGCACAGCGCCAAGGAGCAGGCGCCATAGTTCCTGCTCCTCGTCGTCTAACCAGCGAGTTTGAGAAGGCATGGCACTAGATTACCCCTTTGAGGGAAGCAATGGCGCGCTCGCTGCGCCCCGGCACGCGAGAATAGCGCTCCGGCATGCAGGTAAAGACCAATACCTGGTTATCCCGTCCCACGTGGGAAAAGAGCGTAGCCATGAGTTGCAGGCGGTGCGCGTCGGTAGAACCCAGCGCATCGTCCACGATGACCGGCACCGACTCCGCCCCTACCAATTGCGCAATGGCAAAGCGGGTGAGGATGGCCAACTGCTCGCGAGCACCGCCGGACAAGCTGGCCAGGTTCACCGTCTCTTTATCCTGGGTACGGGCGGTCACGCGGAGATCTTCATCGAGTTCGAAGGTGATATCGCCACCATAAACGGTGCGAGCCAGCTGTGAGAGTGCGTCCACGAAGGGCGCGGCGTAACGCTGGCGGGCGGCATCGCGGTGCTTGAGTAAAAGTTCGCGCAGATAGCGAGCTGCTTGCGCGCGCTTGTCTACGCTCTCGTACACCGCGCGAGCCATCTCTACCGCTGCGGTGGCCTGCTGGGCGCGCTCGGCGGCACCAGAGTGGAAGTTGATTTCGCTCGACAGCCTGCCAAGGTCCACCTCACAACGCTGGATGCGTCCAGTGAGGTATTCCAGGTGGGACTTCGCGCCTTCTACCAGCGAATTGGCGGTATCAAGATCAACCGCTTCCATCTGCTCCAGCTGCCCGCGCAGCTCCGCCACGACGGTCTCCAAACGGGTGACCTCGGCATGGAGCGCCTCGTCGGCGGCATGCTCTCGCGCGGAGGAGAGCTCCCTGGTCACGCGCTGTGCATTCTCGCGGGCGGCGGTCAGCTCGGCGTTTAAGCGCACTACCTCGTGGGCAAGACGGCTTTCGCGATACGGCACAAGCTTGCGGTCGAGCGCATTGACTTTTTCGCTGGCTGCTTCTTCCGCGGCTTCGGCGGCAGCGAGATCGACCTCACCCGCATCTTCAAGGTCCGCCACCTTCTCGGACAAAGCGGAATGCTGGGCGCGGAGGTCACCTAAATCATCCGGCCCCAGTTCCACGGCAAGAGCCCGGGTGGCGGCATCCAGAGTGTCGTTGAGCGCGCGGTGCTCCTCATGGGTCTTTTCGGCCGCTTCGACAGAATCCACGCCAAGGGTATCGAGCAGGTCCTGCAGTCGTATGCGAGCCTGTTCCACATCGCGCAGGGTGTCTTCGGCTGAGTAGGCCCCAGCGGAGAAGCGAGCGGTAATTTTTCCGATGGTGATAACTCGGGCGTCGACAAGCTCGATGGCGGTGTCCTCGCCTATCTCGACGTCCTCCCCATCAACACGGATCCTAGAACCATCCGGACCCGAAAAGTGCACCTTGGCGGCCGCAGCCTCGTGCAGGCGCGTGGCCACAGACAGCGCCGAGTCCGCCTTATGCAGGCTGCTGATATCGGCCGCGGTGATCTCGCGTCCACGCTGGGCAATGGCCGCGCGGGCTTGGTCTACCTCGGCGGCGAGGGCGTCGAGTGATTCCAACCGGGCGCTTAACTGTTCAAATCTCTGCCTATCTTGCAGGCGGCGAGCCTGTTTGAGAGTGCTGCGGGCCGCGGCATAGTCTTCTTTTGCCTCTGCCAGGCGCTTGTCCAGTGACTCTTTTTCCGCAGCTTCTTCTTGAGCTTTTTCTTGCGCGCCGGTGAGCTTCTTCTCGGCGTCCTTGGCAGCCGTGGCAGATTCATCGGCTGTGGCGACGAGCCCGGCGCGCTCGGTAACCGCTGCTTGGGCGCGGGCAAGATCCTCGATGGCGCGCTCGAGCGTAGCTTTGTGGGAATCCAGTGTGGCCTGCGCGGTTGCGGCTTCCTCCGCCTGGTTCTGCTTTTCAGTGAGATCGGCTCGGGCGGCGGGAAGCTCGGCTTCGGCGGCGGATTGGTCGCGCTGGAGTTGCTCGTAACGCTCAACCACGGAGTCCAGCTCCCGCAGCACGCGGGTGGCCTCTGCGTATTCTTCTTCGGCGCGCGCTAGAGCTGCAGCGGACTCCTTGTACTCGCCGGCCGGATTACCCTTCGCCGCGGTGAAGTAGCGCTGATATTCCTTGTCCACGCGGGCAAGGAGCGCGGAATCATCGCCGGAGACCTCTTCCTCGGCCAGGCCAGATTCGCGCTCCAAGGCGCGGGTGAGGCTAGGAATGCCGACGGCCGAGATGGCCTCGCCGGTGTCGTCTTGGCGCATAAAGAGGGCGTCGACAAGCGAGCGGTCCAAGTGCTCCGAGAGAATACGCTCCAACTCATCATCGGCCTGACTGCCGGTAAATTGCGCCGGCCGCGGCGAAGAAATGTGTAGCTCGCAGGATTTCTTGGAAAGCCAGCGCTTGGCAATGCTAAAGCGGTAGTCGCCTACGCTAAGTTCAGCCGTGATTTCCGGGGCCACGTCTTTGCCCACCGGTTGCAAGGCACGAATGCGTTTGGACCGGCCGTTGTGCTTTTCGGTAAGCACCACGTCGAGCGCCTCCACGATGGTGGACTTACCGGCCTCGTTCTCACCATGGATGACCACGACGCCGGTTTCTGGCAACTCATCCAGGACCAGGTGCTCAATGCCGCGGACGTTATTAAGTTCTAGGCGGTGAATGCGCATTAGGACTGTCCCTCCAGGCGGAATAGCAAGTTGGCAGCGTCGCGGGCGACGGGATCCTCGCGGTTATCCAGAAGCTCCTGCAGGGCCTCGGCCGCGTAGCCGGAAATATCAAGGCTAGCTAGTTCTTCATCGCTGGGCTCAAGGTAGAGATCCATGGTGCGCTCGCGCGGGCGCAGGGAGGCAAATACGGCCTCGTACTCATCTAGTCCGCGCTGCAGGCGGGCGTGGGCCTCGATGCCGAGCGTGCCGCGCAGGCTATATTTCACGGCCGTGCGCACCTTGTCCGGGTACTCGCCCAAGCGTGCCAAGAACAGGTCCACGTCTTCGGCGGAATCCACGGCGGCATCGACGGCCTCAAAAGTCCAGCGGCCGATGCGCCGCTTCTCGACGTCCACCTCATCCCCCACGCGCACCACCAGCGCATTGCCAGAATCCGACTCGCCGCCGCCGGTGCTCGTTTCCTTAAAATCCGTGGTTTCTGGACTGCCGGAGAACCACACTCGGCCGGTGGTGCCGAGGCTTTCGGTGGAGTGGGTATCGCCGAGCGCCAGGTAATCAATCACCCCGCGATCCAGGCAGTCTTCAACGAAGGCTAGATCGATGGTATCGGCGTCATCCTCGCCAGAGCGGGAATCCACCTGCCCGTGACCAACGGCGATGCGAATGCCCTCGGCCGGCTCCAGCGGCTCGAGAGCGTGGCGGACTAAGTCGTGGTTCGCGCGCTTGGACAGATAAGGCGCGCCAACCAGCTCCACGCCGGGGGCCACCTCAATCGGCTGGGAGTCCGCAATAACGTGAACATTATCGGCGCTGGTCTTATAAAAGACCGAGTCCGCCACCAGCGGGTCATGATTGCCGGGCAGGACGTAGACCGGTACAGGTAGGCGCTTAAACATTTCCGTGGCGCGGGCGAGGATTTCGCGGGAGAGGGAATTGTGCTCAAAGACATCGCCGGCTACGACGATGAAATCCGCCCCGGTGTCCTCGGCCAGCTCGCCCAGCCGCATGATCGCGGCCTCGCGGTCATCATTAAATCGGCCCTGGGCCTCGCCCTTCAAGAACCAGCGGGTCATGCCCAGCTGAAAATCGGAGGTATGGATAAACGTGGTAGCAGTCATTAGTGCGTGAGGTGGTAGTAGAGGTCTTCAATATCGGATACCGCGCGCAAGAGATCCAGGTTGGTATGAGAAACCGAACGCATGGCCTTGCGCAAGAGGTCCGGATCGGAGTCATCGATGGCCGGGGCGACCTTGGGCTGCGGCAGCTTCGGCAGCTCGCGGCCGTTCCAGAAGATCTCATTCTTTTCTTCCTCGGACAGCCCGCTTGGGGTAAAGCTTTCGCGGCTGACTGTCTTAGCCTGTTCGAGGACCATGCGCTCCAGGCGGGCAAAGTCCAAGCCACGCATATTAAAAATGACAGCCGGGTCCGCATCCGCCCGGGTGGCGAGCTTATCGCCCACCGCCACGATGTGCTTGCACACGTACTCGCCGTCCGGGCAGTCACAGGTCAGGCGCAGGTCTTCGGCCTCGGGGGCGAAAAGGGTGTCTAGGGCGGCGTCGGCAAGCAGGCCTTTGCGTGCATTGGCAATGGAGTTGGGGGTGCGGGCGAATTCGGTGGCCAGCTGGGCAATATCGTCATTATTGCGGTAGGGCAACTGGATGAGCACCGCGAAGGGCTCATTCTGGGAGCCGGCCACGCGGCCGTGGATGGCGCCGTTGCGCACCTCCAGTCCCACGACGTGGCCGCCCTCGGCATACTGGCGGCCGCGGGTAATCCGGCCGCGATCCGCACCGTGGGAGGTAAAGGCCGCGATACGCGAGGCCGTCGTGGACAGGATGCGCCCGCTGCGGTCGACGTGATTGACCTCAGCCGGGGTGCTTACCCGCTTGCGGGTACCAAAATTGGCATAGATAACGTTGTCATCGCCTTTAACAGCCATGGATTACTCCCTCCCCCGGTAGCTCATGAGTGCGGCCAGCTGATCTGGGTCCAGCTCGGTGAGCCAACCCTCGCCCTCGCCCACGACGGCGCCGGCCAGCTGCGTCTTACCATCCAAAATGTCCTGGATAGATTCCTCCAGCGTACCCGCGGTGATCATCTTATATACCTGCACATTGCGGCGCTGGCCAATGCGGAAGGCGCGGTCCGTCGCCTGGTTTTCCACCGCCGGGTTCCACCAGCGGTCCATGTGGACGACGATGGAAGCAGCCGTCAGGTTCAGGCCGGTACCGCCGGCCTTGAGCGAAAGGATCATCGCCGGCGGACCATCCTCGGACTGGAAGTCTTCCACCATCTGGTCGCGCTTATTTTTGCTCACCCCGCCGTGGAGGAAGGGGATCTCCCGGCCGAGCTGATCGCTAAGGTATGGCTGCAGGATATCGCCAAAGGCCTTGTATTGGGTAAAGACCAAGAGGCGCTCGCCGGATTCAGTGGCCTCGTCCACGATGCGCATGAGTTCTTTAACCTTGCCGGAGCGATGCTTGCCCTTGAGCGTCACCGGCGAGCTATCGCCCAGGTAATGCGCGGGGTGATTACAAATCTGCTTGATACGGGTGAGCGAGGACAACACCAGCCCACGCTTATTCATTCCCGTAGCTTCCTGCAGGTCTTTTTTCACCTGGTTGACCAGTGCTTTATACAGGGCGGCCTGCTCGGTGGTCATGGACACGGTAAGGATTTGCTCGGACTTTTCAGGCAGATCGTCGATAATATTCGGATCCGTCTTCACACGGCGAAGGATAAACGGCGCGGTGAGCTGGCGCAGGCGTTCAGACATCTCTTCGTCATCATTGCGCTCGATGGCCTTAGCAAAGTGATTGCGGAAGAACGAGGCGGAGCCCAATACTCCGGGATTACAAAAGTCCAGGATGGAGCGCATCTCCGAGAGGCGATTTTCCACCGGGGTACCGGTCAGCGCCACGCGGTGCTCCGAGGGCAGCGAGCGCACGGCCTTGGATGATCGCGTCGCGGAGTTCTTGATGGCCTGGGCCTCATCTAGAACAACGCGCTGCCAGCCTACCTCGCCCATGTCCTTAAAATCGCGGCCCACGGTGCCATATGTGGTGATAACCAGGTCGCACTCAGTAGCGGCTTGAGCGAAGTCTTCGCCCCGCGGGCGGCTTGGACCATGTTGCACCATAACCTTGAAATCCGGGACGAAGCGCTGCGCCTCGCGCGCCCAGTTTCCTACCACGGAGGTTGGCGCCACGACGAGCGTGGGGCCAGTCTGCTCACCGCGCTCCTTTTCCACCGCGAGAAGGGACAGTAGTTGGAGGGTTTTGCCGAGCCCCATGTCGTCGGCAAGCACGGCGCCTATGCCATTGCGAGACATCCAATACAGCCAGTCGACGCCGCGACGCTGGTACTCGCGCAGCTCCGCATGGACAGTTTTGGGAATGTCCACGCGCTCTGGGGCGACCTTGTCCACCCCGCCGAGCAGGGCCGTATGCCAGGTACTGCCAGTGAACTCGATGGGTTCTTGGGTCATGGACTCGAGCGCCAGCTCGCGCAGCTCAGCCACGGTAACCTGCTCGTGTTCTTCGCCACCCTCGTTGAACTCTTGGCGGCGCCGCTCCACGTCCGCCATTAAGGCTTCCCAACCGGGTTCGCCGAGCTGCTTGGCTATCTCCGCGGTAGCGGCCAGCTGCTCAAGTTCCTTCTTCTTGCGCGCCAGGGACTTCTCCCGCAGCGCATCCATGTATCCGGAGACCTGGGAGACAACCTGCTTATCGGCCATGACCCACTTGCCGCGTAACTGGATAAGTCCGGACTTGGAATTGACCAAGTCCTCCATCTCTTCCTCGGTCAACTCCACATCGCCCACGGACATGCGCCAGTTATAGTCCACCAGCTTATTCATGCCAATGTGCTTTTTAGTGGCGGCCTCGGCCGGATCGCGGGCCTCGTGGGTTTCCAGCTTGGCCTTCGTTTCCATCTGCGCCCAGGCCTTGGGCAGCATGACAGTCACGCCACTGGCCTTGAGCTTGTCCACCTCGTGAGTGACAAAATGGGTGAGCTGGTGGGTTTCTAAGTAGACATCCCAGTCACCATCGCCAGGTTGCGGCAGTTGTGCGGTCTCCCCCAGCGTGGGAGCGATGCGCACGGCCTTGCGGTGGGCTTCCCTCAGCTTTTCGACGCTCGCCCTATCCAGACTCTGCGCTGACACCGGCCGCGGAGCATCCGTGCCCGAGCGCACCCGCACGCGCACCGGCCACTTGGCCGCATCCGGGTCATCTTCTGCCGGTTCTTCCACGATGTAGACCAATTGGAGTTCCACCTCGTAGATGGAATTCTTCCACTCATTGAGCCCGCGCAAAAGTTGTGCGCGCCCACGCCGGATCGACCGCGTATCGAGCAGGGCGCGGGCGAACTCGTGCCACGGCATCGGCCGCGGTGCTTCCGCCACGGGCCGCAGCTCTCGAAACGCGATCCAGTGCGTGAGCTCATCGGCCATATCATCCGACAGTGCCCGGTTATTAACATGCAAGATGCCGGGCGCGGCTGCCATCATCTCTGCAAGCCACCCGCGCTCCCCCAAGCCGGAGGCCAGCTGCCACATGGGGAACCACTCATTGGCCTGGTAAGCCAGCCGGAACGTCACGCGCCCGGCGCGCACGAATTTGCATAGGCCACTGTAGGCATGGAGCAGCCACTGAAGGTCTGGAGCGATGGTGGCAGGCGGCTTGTGATTCAGGTGTTCCATCTGAGCAAGCGCCGCGACGGCCTCTTCTGGGCCGAACATTGCCATCGGCACCATCAAGGACACGTCCTTGCCCTTGGGCGTGCGCAGCGAGACCCGCGCCCGGTTGCGGAAAGATTTCTTCCCCAGGATGGACTCTACCGCCGGCGGGAAGGTGCCTTCAGGAACGGCATTGGGCATGACAATCTTGTGCCCTTCTACCTGTTCAATCCACAGACCAAGCCCCGTAACGGGGAGCCACAGTCCATGCACGAGGTAAGAAGCCATAACCGCCAGCATAGCAGCCCTGCCAATTTTGTTACACGCTCGTTATGTTCTCTCCTTTTCCCAGTTGAACGATAGAAAATCCAAACGGAGACATGCGTCACACCTGTATTTTCGCTTGGGTTAACCTTGTGACCCCGTTAACGTGAATATGTCCTACATATCACTACAAGGAGTAAAATGTGCAAGATTCAACTTGGTACGTCATTGCGATGATCGTGTATCTCCTCGCGATGGCAGCCATTGGCTACTGGAGCTACAAACAAACCGACCAATATGACGATTATGTTTTGGGCGGCCGTGGCCTGCACCCATTCGTAGCGGCTCTTTCCGCTGGCGCATCCGATATGTCCGGCTGGCTACTCATGGGCCTGCCCGGAGCTCTATTCCTTTCCGGCATGTCCGAGCTGTGGATGGCCATCGGCCTGCTCGTCGGCTGCTGGGCTAACTGGAAGTGGGTCGCACCGCGCCTGCGTTCTTACTCGGAAATCGCGGCCAACTCCATTACCGTGCCGTCCTTCTTTGAAAACCGCCTGCACGATAAGTCCCGCCTGCTGCGCATCATCTCCGCAGCCATCATTATTTTCTTCTTTACCTTCTACGTCTCCTCCGGCATGGTTTCCGGTGGCCGCTACTTCGAGTCCACCTTCGGTGGCGACTACCTCACCGGCATGCTCGTCATCGCTGCGGTGACCATCTTCTACACTTTCGTCGGCGGCTTTTTGGCGGTGTCTTACACGGACGTCGTCCAGGGCGTTCTTATGTTCGTCGCCCTGATGATCGTGCCGATCATGGCCATTGTCTCTCTCAGCGATCCATCCTCGATCTTCTCGTTTGCCGCCAATAATCCCTATGGCACCGATGGCGTAGTAGAAAATGACAGCTACTTCTCCATGTTCGCAGGCGTATCCGCCGGCGTTATCATCGGCAACCTGGCCTGGGGCTTGGGCTACTTTGGCCAGCCGCACATCGTTGTCCGTTTCATGGCGCTGCGTAAGCCTTCCGACGCCAGCCAAGGCCGCTTCTACGGCGTGACTTGGATGGGCCTGTCCGTCATCGGCGCAATCTTCGTCGCGCTCTCTGGCACCGTTTACTTCACCCAAACCGGCCACAGCATCACCGACCAGGACAATTTCGAAACCATCTTCCTGGACATGGCACAGGCCATGATGCACCCGTTGCCCGCAGGCTTCGTCCTGACCGCGGTTCTTGCCGCCATCATGTCCACCATGTCTTCCCAGATGCTCGTCGTCTCTACTTCCCTCATCGAGGACCTCTTCCTCATCTTTGCCAAGAAGAAGCCAGGCGAACAGGTCCTCATCAATCTCTCCCGCACCGCAATCGTTGCCATCGCGGTCATTGCTGCCCTCTTGGCGATCAACCCGTCTGACTCCATCCTTGGCCTTGTGGGCTTTGCGTGGGCAGGCTTCGGTTCCGCTTTCGGCCCAATCATCTTGCTGTCCCTGTACTGGAAGCGTTTCAACGCCACCGGCGCGATTGCCGGCATGCTCACCGGCGCCATCGTAGCCATCGGCTGGGGCATGTCTCCGCTTTCCGATACCCTCTACGAGATGGTTCCTGGCTTCTTCCTGGCCCTCATTGTGGCGGTCATCGTCACCAAGCTCACCAAGGAGCCAGCACCGGAAGTTGTTAGCGAGTTTGAAGAGGCCACCAAGCTGGCCAAGCTCGTGGAAAATGACTCCAGCCTCGACTTCGAGGAGGCCGCAGAAAAGGTCACCGATAAATAATCGGAACCATCACGGACTCCACGCAGTCCAATAGGACATGAAGTCCTATTATCTGGCCGCGCTATCATGCGTCACCGTCCTTATCGGCGCATGGTATGCGTGGCCTTTTCCACGTTTTGAGGTCGATACCGTAGCTGCACGCCCTAACGCCGCTGGTTACAATCGCGATGATTTCGGCATCTGGCAGCCCCACGGTGCCTGTAGCACCCGCGAGGCCATTCTGGAAAGCCAGGCCAGCGATCCCCTCCACGATTGCCATGCCCGCAGTGGGACTGTCTATGACCCTTATAGTGGCACCACCATTCCTGCCACTTCACCCATAGAGATCGACCACATCTTTCCGCTCTCCGCGGCCTATGACATGGGCGCTTCCGAGTGGGACCGCGAGACCAAAGTGCGCTTTGGCAACGATCCGCTCAATCTCGTAGCCACCAGCCGCAAGCTCAACCAAGAAAAGTCAGATGCTCTTCCTGCCGAATGGCTTCCGCCGACCAACCGCTGCGAATATTCTCGCCGCCTCGCAGACATCGCCCGCAAGTACTCGCTTCCGCTCCCTTCCGCGGACGTGCGCGCCATGCAAAGGCAATGTCGGATAGCCCTACTCACCGGAAATTGATTAGGGTAAATGTGGCAACTTTCCGCGATTGAAGGGTTCTTTCAATGACTACTTTCCTTGTATTCCTCCACGTGGCTGCAGCTATTCTCTTAATCGGTCCAGTCTGCGTATCTACCTCCAGCTTCCAGACGCAGATGGCAAAGGCAGCACAAGGTGAGCACGCAGCACTAGGCTCCGCCCGCGTTTTGCATAACATAACCAATACCTATGGCTACATTTCCGCTATTGTGCCTATCCTCGGGCTCGGCGTATTTCTCTCCGATATCAGCGCCTACAAGTCCGAGGTAAACTTCCACATCGCCATCTTGGTTGCCATCGTCGCGTGGTGCTTGCTCTTCTTCGTCATCATCCCTAAGCAGAAGAAGGCAATGGCCTCCCTCGAGTCAAACGAAACCTTTGACTACGCGGCGGCAAAGAAGCCACTGTCCGCGTTCGGTGGCGTATTTAACCTCCTATGGATCATCTGCCTAATCCTGATGTACGTCCACTTCTAATTGGTCTTCTAGAAGGCCATCTACTCTTCCGGGACAGTTTCTTCGCTGTCCCGTTTCTCGTTTTCCAGCTCTTCTTTCAATCTCTGTGCATCCTCGTGCGCATTGTGCCGACGCCGCTGTGTCGCCTGCGCCACCGTCTGCGCCCACCTCCGATTTTTCGCTGCGAGTGGCCCGCTAGCTTCGTCATAGACCCACGTGGAATCCTCAAAAAGCCAGACTATGTCCCCACTAATCGGATCCTTTATATAAAAGGCCCGCCCATCAGTCTTGATGTTGTGGTGATGTTGGCATAGGCACGCAAGATTGGCCGCCGCCGTAGGCCCTCCTTCGGCAAAGTCGTGTCGATGGTCCATCTGGGAAGCCATTGCTGGCCGCGTGCAGCCGGGCCATCGGCAGGTTCCGTCGAGTCCTTCCACAAAGGCACGGATATGGGGCGGCGTTACGTAGTTTCCACTTTCGTCCTGTGCTGCCTTTTCCATATCGCGGACGGTTGTCGCCCGCTTTTGCATGTCGTCGGCAACCTCTGGCGAGACCCAACCCAAACTTTGAACGAAGGCTGGCGCATCAGGAAGATCGCAGCGGTACATATTGAGCACCACCTTCGCCTTGGCTTCAGCCTTGCCGGTGAGCAGAGCAACTGCCGCTTGGGCCAAGGAAATGTCCTTCTCCGTAGCCACGCTGCGGATATTTCGGTCAATGATTTCGGCGGTTTCTAGGCCCACGTCGAGGCATACTGCGGCCCACTCCCCTCCCGTGGGCTCGAGATTATAGGACTCCTTCCGACGTGGATCGCGCGCGGCGATAGTGGGATCGAGGCGGACAATAAGCTCCCGCAACTTACGCCGCAGGTTGCGATGGGACGGCAATTTTTGGTTGGGGCGCTTGGGGGTGAGGTAGGTGGTTAATTCGGCGTCGATAAGCAGCCGTTTATCGGCGTCAATCTCCCCTAGCTTGGAAAGTGTCTGGTCGATAGTAATTAAGCGGTCTAAATCTAGGTGGTAGAGCTCTTCCTGCCGCGCTTGAAGGTGTGGTAGCTCCTTTAAGCGCTCAAAGGCGAAGATAATATTTCTAATTCGAGACTGCCGCGTACCAGTAAGGTCCGACAACGATTGGCTGATGATTTCGATATCCTCATCCGGATCTGGATGCAGGCGCCTCCATAACAAGTATTCGGCCTTGCGTATGGTTGTAGCTGCTCGTGAGGTTGAATTTTGCGAATTGGTATTGGCAAAGTAGGGCGCATTCATAGACTTCCCCCGCAGAAGTTTCCCTAGAACATGTTTGCGCTTTTAGTATATAAAATCGCCCCGACACGCTACCCCCGTTTATAGTAAAACTGCTGGTCACAGCGCATGAAAAAATGGGCCTCCGAAGAGGCCCATTGAGTCGAAAAATTTAGTCGCGCCAGCGTCCACCGCGCTTGCGTCCACCGCCGTGATCACGGCGTGGTGGTCGGCCGGTGTCCTTTTGAATATTGATGAGCTGGCCGGAAATGCGCGTATCTTTTAGGCGCTTGAGCACAGCTGGATCCAAATTCTTCGGCAGGTCCACCAAGGTGTGGCCTACCGCGATGGTGATGCGACCAAAGTCCTTGGCGGACAAGCCACCCTCATTGGCGATGGCACCCACGATGGCTCCCGGGCGCACATTTTGCCGCTTGCCGACGTCCAATCGGTACGTCTCAAAGTCACCATCCGGCCGCTTTGGCCCACGGCCCTTGCCGCCACCCTTGAAATCACGGTCGCGCTTACGATCGTCCCGGCGATCACGCTTGGGCTTTGGTAGCGGCTTATCCTCCATGAGGAAGTTCTTTCCGCCTTGCAGCATAACGGCGAGGGCTGCAGCAATATCGTCCATGGCCGCGTTGTTGTCCTCGGAGTACTTGCGCACCAAGGAGCGGAAAAAGTCCGCCTGCTTATTGTCCATGGAGTTGGTAATGGACTGCGCGAACTTTTCCTTGCGCTTTTCATTGACCTCATCGACGGAAGGCAAATCCATTTCTTCCAAGCGGGCATTGGTTACGCGCTCAATGGAACGCAGCATGCGTCGCTCGCGCGGAGTGACGAACAGGATGGCTTCGCCAGAGCGCCCCGCGCGGCCGGTGCGGCCGATGCGGTGCACGTAGGACTCGGTGTCGTTAGGAATATCGAAGTTAACCACGTGGGTGATGCGGTCGACGTCGAGGCCACGAGCGGCAACATCGGTAGCCACGAGGATGTCCAGACGGCCATCCTTGAGCTGATCGACGGTACGCTCGCGCTGCGCCTGCGCAATATCACCGTTGATGGCTGCGGCGCTAAAACCGCGGTCCCGCAGGGTCTGGGCTACCTCTTCGGTCTCGTGCTTCGTGCGGCAAAAGACGATGATGGCATCATAATTAATGACCTCAAGGATGCGGGTGAAGGCATCCATCTTCGCGCGATGCGGGATGAGGAGGAAGCGCTGCGTAATGTTGTCATTGGTGCGGCGCTCGGACTTCACCGTGACCTCGGCAGGGTTGTCGAGGTAGCGCTTAGACAGGCGACGGATAGCGTTCGGCATGGTAGCCGAGAAAAGCGCCACCTGCTTGCGATCCGGGGTGTCCTCCAAGATACGCTCAACGTCTTCCTGGAAGCCCATGTTCAGCATTTCATCGGCCTCATCAAGGACAAGGAACTGCAGCTGAGATAGGTCCAGCGAGCCCTTCTCCAAGTGGTCGATGACGCGACCTGGAGTACCCACGATGACCTGTGCACCGCGGCGCAGACCGGATAGCTGAATGCCGTAGGCCTGACCGCCATAGATAGGCAGTACCTCGACGCCCTTGAGGGACTCGGCGAAGGACTGGAAGGAGTCTGCCACCTGCAGGGCCAGCTCACGGGTTGGCGCGAGCACAAGTGCCTGCGGGTGACAGGCCTTGGCATCAATTTGCGACAGAACCGGCAGCGCGAAGGCCGCGGTTTTGCCGGTACCGGTCTGGGCAAGGCCGACTACGTCGCGGCCTTCCATCAAGATCGGGATGGTTTCTTCTTGAATGGGGGACGGCTTGGTAAAGCCTACTTTCGCAACGGCTTCCAGAATCTTCTCTGGCAGGCCAAGATGCGCGAACCCCTGGGAATTGTCGTTGGCCGAGTCTTGAGACTCAGCGCCGGTGTCCTCAGAAGTATTCGCAGCCCTGGTGTCTTTGGTGACACCTTGCGAGTTGTCCTGAGATTCCGACTTTTTAAAATCTTCCGGCTCGTTGACGCCGCCGGTGGCGTTATCGGTAATGCTCATTGCTTCACCAACCCTACGCGATTGCGGCTATAAACTCCATTGCGCAGCTCCTAGACTTTCCTAGCCCAGATTTCCTGCCCTGTTCGAAGCAGTTCGAAAACACCGAAGTATGGTGTCGGGGCGGTCTTCTACTGTGCAGCCTATGAGTCATCCACGCCCACGATTCCTTGACGACCAAGCACGTATCCGTGCCAAGCTAAGTTCTTATCCAGGGTTCAGCACGGAACTGGACCCGCCGGTAGACCTTTATCTGTCCTCGCTGTCTACGGGCCTGATCTATCCCACTAGGCGCAGCCGTCGGCCACAGAGCGGAGGGTATGTACACATTACAGACCGGCGTTTTCATCTAAACCCCGTCTTTCGCATAACCGGGGTGGAGGATAATTTTGAATTTTATGTGGTGGAGCTAGATCCAGTGCGCTTTCACCGCACGGAATACGCCGCACGCCCAAAGCTTCTTAGCCTCGGCAGCGTGGTGGACAACGAGAACACAACCTACTTTCCGGTGGAGTTTGATTTCGCATCCCGTGGCAAGTTTGTGACCTTTAGTGCCGTCGATAAGCCGAAGATAGGCCACCTATACTCCTGCTTTACTTCACGGCCTCGGCACCCTTTATGCCTGCGCATAGAATCCACGGAGGACGACAATGGGCTGGTGCGTGCCCAAGTGAGCGAGGTCTATAGCGATTTTGGACGCGGAGAAAGAAAAGGACCGCGAAAGGACTATGGGCCCGACAACCTCCCCTACCGGCCACCGGCTATCACCCGCAGGGACGTAGAGATAGAGCTAGGGCGCTTTCGTCGCCTCTACGACCCAGAGTCGTGGACTGTCCACGGTTCACAAGACGAAGAAACCCTCTTTATGGTGGAAGATCCGGATGGATCACGCGCAGTCTTTATCGGCAAGAAGGACGCGTGGCTACATATGACAAAAGAAAAAGGCCGCCGGCTATATCAGATAGCGGCGACCTTTCTAGAAGAGCGCTAGGCTCCGGCGATAAAGGTGCGATAGCTCAGCGGCATGCCTGGGCGGTAGGCCAAATGCACGGCGCTGGGGGCGTCGAGCACGTGCAGGTCGGCGGCGGCGCCTTCCACGATGGTGCCCTTAGCGGGTCGGCCCTGCGGGTCGAGACCATTGCCCACGTTGTGGCGACGCAGGGCGGTAGCCCCACCGGTGGTCGCCGCGTGGATGGCCTCATCAACGGACAGGTACTGCTGGAGGACCGCGGTGGTCACGCAGTAGTTCATCGAGGAGGTATAGGACGTGCCGGGGTTGAGGTTGGAGGCGATGGCGAGGGTTGCGCCGGCGTCGAGAAGCTTGCGGCCTGGGGCTAGCGGCTCGCGAGTGGACAGATCGCAAGCCGGCAGCATGGTGGCCACTGTATCGGAATTAGCCAGCAGTTCTACGTCCTCGTCGCTCAAGTGATTGACGTGGTCTACCGAGGCCGCACCCAACTCCACAGCTAGGGCCACGCCTGGGCCTTCGCCCAGCTGGTTGCCATGCACACGCAGGCCAAGGCCTAGCTTCTTACCGGCTTCCAGTACGCGCCGGGATTGTTCCTCGTTGAAGGCTCCGCGCTCGCAGAAGACGTCGATCCACTGCACATAGGGAGCGACGCCCTCGAGCATCGGGCCAACGACTTCGTCGAGGTAGTCTTCCGCGTCTGCCCCTGGCGGCACCAAGTGGGCGCCCAGGAAGGTCACGTCATCTACGTGGCGGGACGCGACCTTTGCGGCCTCTACCTCGGACTCGGTGTTGAGGCCGTAGCCCGTCTTGGTCTCGAAGGTGGTGGTGCCGCCGCGACGGCCAGCAGCCACGCGATCTGCCACCAGCTTGTCCAGGCGGTCGGTGCCGGCCTGGCGGGTGGCGTCCATGGTTACGGCGATGCCGCCAGCCTCATAGGAGCCGCCGGAGATGCGGGCCTCAAACTCAGCGGAGCGGTCACCGTCGAAGACCATGTGGGTATGCGAATCGACCCATCCCGGCAGGACGGCGCGGCCACCCAGGTCCACCTTCTCATCGGCGGCCGGCGCTTCGGATGCCGGGCCAATCCAGGAGATGGTGCCGGATTCGGCTACCAGGGCGGCGTCGTTAAGCGTGCCGCGCTCGCTGACCGTACGGAGTTCTGAAATGCCGGTAAAAAGTGTGCTCATCTAGTCCCTTGCCTTGAATTCCATTGGAATGCGGACGCCGCGCTCATCGGCGACTTCCTTTGCGCGAGTGTAGCCGGAATCAACGTGGCGGATAACGCCCATGCCCGGGTCATTGGTCAGCACGGCGCGCAGCTTGGCAGCGGCCAACTCGGTGCCATCGGCAACGGTAACCTGGCCGGCATGGATGGAACGGCCCATGCCTACGCCGCCGCCGTGGTGAAGGGAAACCCAGGTAGCACCGGAAGAAACTGCAGTCATGGCGTTGAGCAGCGGCCAGTCAGCTACAGCGTCGGTGCCATCGAGCATGGCTTCGGTCTCACGGTATGGGGAGGCCACGGAGCCGGAGTCCAAGTGGTCGCGGCCGATGACAATAGGAGCCTTGATCTTGCCCTCGCGCACGAGGTCATTGAAGAGCAGGCCGGCCTTGTGGCGCTCGTTATAGCCGAGCCAGCAAATGCGTGCCGGCAGGCCCTCGAATTCGACGTACTCCTCGGCGGCATCGAGCCAGTTGTGCAGGTGCTCGTTATCCGGGAAGAGCTCCTTGAGCGCTTGGTCGGTGACCTTGATATCCTCTGGGTCACCGGACAGGGCGGCCCAGCGGAACGGGCCTAGGCCCTCGCAGAAGAGTGGGCGGATATAAGCCGGGACGAAGCCTGGGAACTCGAAAGCGCGCTGGTAACCGGCCTTGCGAGCCTCATCGCGAATGGAGTTGCCATAGTCAAAGACCTCGGCACCCTCATCCTGGAATTCGACCATAGCCTTAACCTGGGCGGCCATGGACTCGCGAGCCTTCTTGGTAAAGGTGGTCGGGTCTGCCTTGGCCTCGTTATGCCAGTCCTCCATGGTGATTTCAGAGGGCAGGTAAGACAATGGATCGTGGGCCGAGGTCTGGTCGGTGACGATGTCCACGGTAAATTCCCCGGCGCGCTGGCGGCGCAGGACCTCTGGGAATACCTCGGCAGCGTTGCCTACCAGGCCTACGGAGAGCGGCTTCTTGTTTTCCTTAGCGTCAAGAACCAGCTTGAGTGCTTCATCTAGGTCGGTGACAACCTCATCGAGGTAGCGCTTATGCTGGCGGCGCTTCAGGCGGGTTTCATCAACGTCGACAATGAGGCAGGCGCCACCGTTAAGGGTGACAGACAGCGGCTGTGCGCCGCCCATGCCGCCGCAACCGCCGGTCAGGGTGAAGGTGCCGGCCAGGGTGCCGTTGAAGCGCTTCTTGGCCACGGCTGCGAAGGTCTCGAAGGTGCCCTGCAGGATGCCCTGGGTAGCGATGTAAATCCAGGAGCCGGCCGTCATCTGGCCGTACATCATGAGTCCCTCGTCCTCGAGCTTGCGGAAGTGCTCCCAGTTAGCCCAGTCTCCCACCAGGTTGGAGTTAGCAATAAGCACGCGCGGTGCCCACTCATTGGTCTTCCAGATGCCCACCGGCTTGCCGGACTGCACCAGCAGGGTTTCATCGGATTCGAGGTCCTTGAGGGATTCTACGATGGCGTCAAAGGCTTCCCAGCTGCGCGCTGCACGACCGGTGCCGCCGTAGACCACGAGGTCCTCGGGGCGCTCGGCAACCTCGGGGTCGAGGTTATTCATGAGCATGCGCAAGGGCGCTTCGGTCTGCCAAGACTTGGCGGACAGTTCGGTTCCGCGCGGCGCGCGTACTTCGCGTGGTTGAGACATGGCTTCCTTTCTTCGTGCTTTTTCGACGCCCTCCCAAGTCCCCTAGGCCGGTGTCCCGGGGCTGTCCCCGAGGACTTGTTCAGCGTCACATGTCATAAAGTACTGTGACCCAGCTCTGTGTACCATGCCACATGAACCCTAACTGTCTCGTATATGAGACACAGGCGGGATGATCTACGATGGCCTGCATGCGCCGGTTCATCCCCTTCCTTTCCGCGGCCCTCGTCGCCGCTTGTTCCACCCCCGCCGAGGAGCCGCAGCCACCCCACTATGTCGCGCTGGGGGATTCCTATGCGGCCATGGGCTCAACCACGCTGCCGCTCGATCCGCCCAATACCTGCGTGCGCGCTCAGGATTCCTACCCCGAGCTTGCAGCCAAGGAAATGGACGCGGAGCTCACCAATGTAGCCTGCCAGGGCGCTAGCACGCTCGACGTACTTTCCTCGGCCGGCGAGCACCCCGCCCAGGTCGACGCCCTGCGGGAAGACACCGACCTGGTAAGCCTGTCCATCGGCGGCAATGATGCTAGTTTTATTCGGCTTACCCAATGCGCCACGGATGATATCTGCCAGGCGGAATCCGGCCCGCAGATAGACCTGGAAATCCGCGATCTACCCCGCCGCCTAGACAAGGTCTACGAGGAGATCCACCGCCGCTCCCCTGACGCGAAAGTCCTGGCTACTGGTTATCTTCCGCTAATTAAGCGTGGCGAGACCTGCCCCTACATTGAAAAAATCCCGGCCAGTGACCGGGATTGGTTGGCACGCTCTATCGAGCGCATCAACCAGGCGGTGCGCGAG
Organism: Corynebacterium sp. LaCa_205; assembly: GCF_057458085.1. Classification (NCBI taxonomy): domain Bacteria; kingdom Bacillati; phylum Actinomycetota; class Actinomycetes; order Mycobacteriales; family Corynebacteriaceae; genus Corynebacterium; species Corynebacterium sp. LaCa_205. Next base: position 947,198 of record NZ_CP190931.1, on the reverse strand, counting down.
GCCGCCGAGCGCAATGGGGCTATATACGTGCTTGCCGACGCCGCCTTAGACCACACCGCCTGCTCCCCCTCACCGTGGGTGGATTTCACGGGCCAGGAGACTAATTCCTTTCCCATGCACCCCACCCACGCGGGTCAGCGGGCTATGGCCGATGCACTACGCGCTGCCCTCTAACCCGGCGCGTGCGGCGTCGTCGGAGCCGGGAACGCGCATCTCGAATTTTTCTGTGACCACGGTGTAGTCAAAGTAGCCCATGCGCGCGATGGGCTTAATCTTAAGGATGTCGAGCTTGCCTTCCTCATCGATGACGGATTCATCGATATGGATAGTCTTTACATCCGCTACCACGAGGTCGATGCTGCCCACCTTGGAATTACCGGGCACGCGCAGCGTGGTCTTGTACTGGCACTCGAACTTCACCGGGGATTCTTTCACCATGGGAATGCGGTAATTGTCCGCATATTCCTTGGTAACGGAAAGGCGGTCCCACTCGCTGTCGCCATAGTCAAGCACCTGGGCGGATTTATTGACTTCCTCGCGCAGATCATAGGTGGCCATATTCCACACGAACCAGCCGGTTTCCTCCGCGTTAAGCACCGTGTCCTTGCGGCGACCATCCGGGTATTGGTTGGCCGAAAACATCACCATGGGTGGATCGAAAGTGAGGTTTTGCCACTGGCTATAGGGCGCGATGTTTTCGCGGCCCTCACCATCCACGCTGGAAAGCCAGCCAATGGGGCGCGGCACTGTGCTCGCTTTAAAAGGGGAAAACGGCAAGGGGTTGGGCTCAGATTGTGGGTGCCAAGAAATGGTCGACATATTAATCACGCAGCTTTCCAGTAGCATTCTCAACGGCTTCGACGAGCGCACCCTCCTTAACCAGGCGCACGGTCTCCTCGATTTCCGGCGACAGGTAGCGGTCCACACCTGGACCCTTGACGGTCTCGCGCAGCTTGGCGATGACCGCGCCGGTTCCCTTGGCCGGGGTGCCCTCGCGCATGTCGATAGCGCGGGCGGCGGTGAGGATTTCTACGGCAAGCACGCGCTGCAGGCCATCGACGGCCTTGCGTAGCTTGCGGGCAGCGGACCAGCCCATGGATACATGGTCTTCCTGCATGGCCGAAGAAGGAATGGAATCGGCCGAAGAGGGGTTGGCTAGGCGCTTCATTTCGCTCACGATGCCGGCTTGGGCGTACTGGGCGATCATGTGGCCGGAGTCAACACCGGGGTCGTCGGCAAGAAAGGCGTTCAGCCCGCGGTTGCGCGCCGGGTCCAGGAAGCGGTCGGTGCGACGCTCAGAAATGGAGGCCAAGTCCGCGGTGACAATAGCTAGGAAGTCGAGAGCATAGGCCACCGGCGCGCCGTGGAAGTTGCCGTTAGAGACCACGCGGCCATCCTTGGTCACCACCGGGTTGTCCACCGCGGCAGCCAGCTCGCGCTCGGCCACCTGGGCGGTGTGGGTCAACGTATCGCGGAATCCGCCAGCTACCTGAGGGGCGCAGCGCACGGAGTAGGCATCCTGCACTTGGTTCTTCTTAAACTCCTCGAGCGCGGCCTCCAAGATCTCAGAGCCTTCGGCCACTTGGAGGATATTAGCCGCAGCATCGGCCTGGCCCGGATGCGGCCGCAGCTGCTGCAGGTCATCCGCGAAGACCACGAGGGTACCCAGCAGGCCTTCCACGGTCATGGCGGTGGCAATATCGGCGGTCTTTGCGGCTGCGCGCAGGTCAGTGATGGCCAGGCAGAGCTGTCCCAGCATGCCATCGGTGCCGTTGATAAGCGCTAGGCCTTCCTTCTCGCGCAGCTGCAGCGGCTCGATGCCAGCTGCGGCCAAGGCTTCGCCCGCATCCTGCAGCTCGCCGTTCACGCGCACCTCACCTTCGCCCAACAGGGCCAGCGCACAGTGAGCAAGCGGCGCCAAATCGCCGGAGCAGCCCAGCGAGCCATACTCGCGGACCACCGGCACAATGCCGGCGTTAAGGGCCTTGGCATACGTTTCCACCACTACGGGGCGCACGCCGGTGCGGCCAGTGCACAAGGTGGACAGGCGCAGCAGCATCAGTGCGCGGATGACTTCTTCTTCCACTTCCGGGCCGGTACCCGCAGCGTGCGAACGCACCAGGGAAAGCTGCAGCTGGGCACGCATCTCCTCTGGGATATGGCGGCGAGCGAGCGCGCCAAAGCCGGTGGAAATGCCATAGACCGGGGTGGGATCTTGTGCTAGTTCTTCCACGCGCTCGCGGGTAGCGGCTACCTCTTCTAGGGCTGCAGGCGCAATCTCCACCTGCGCGCCATAGCGGGCAACGGCAACAACATCCTCGATGCTCAGCGCGCCGACGTTTACGGTCACGGTGGTTGGGTAGGCGTTAGGCATGGCAAATACTCCTCTAAATAAGGGATCAACAATTGTGATGTGTCGCGCGACAGCCTAACGCGATGAATGTATGCTACCTCACTTTTTGCGATTGCGGTACATTTTGGCCGCGACCTTGTCCGATACCTCCAGCAAAGCTCGAATGGCGGCGTCTACCTTCGTATCCGGCGTCCCTACCGGATACGTCACCGCCACCGCCGCCGCTGGGCGGTCCAAGTGATCCAGGATGGGCGCCGCTACAGAGGCCTGACCGCGAGTAATTTCTTCAATCTCTTGGTCCCACCCGCGTGCAGTTACCAAACTCAAGCGTTCTTTCAACGCGGTAAAGCCGCTACCTCCTGCGGTATCAAAGGCGGCGCGCACCTCCGCATCAGGCAGATGCGCCAGCATCACGCGCCCAGACGCCGTTTTATGTGCCTGCAGGCGCACACCCACCTCAGTGACCAAGGAGGTAGCACCCGCCGCACGCACCTCCTGCAGATACAAAATTTCCGATCCAGCCATACGTGACAGGTGCCCCGATCCCCCCACCAGCGCCGCGCACTGCTCCAAGTCCCGAGTGGCCATGCGCACCAAGGGCTGCTGCGTTACATAGGCCGAAGCCATGGAATACGCCGCCAGGCCCAGTCCATACGTCTTGTGCTCCGGCAAATGGGCTACAAAACCAGCATCAACCATCTCCGCCAGCAGGTGGTATGTAGACGAGCGCGGCAGGTTGAGCTCACCTTGGATGCGGGCAGCAGATATAGGGACGTCGATAGTGGATAAAAGCTTGAGGATCTCCATCGCATGACGCGCCGCTGGGACTCTGTTGGTACTCACGGAGGGCAATTTTAAGCACCACTGTGGCGCTTATCAGTGCAGCACACGGCACCAAGTCTGAAATTCCAGACAAATAAATATGTTCCACGACACACCTTGGACAAATAGAGACTTAGACTACATACAACTTTTCATACGCTAGGAGATGCCATGTCCCAACACGGCCTTAAACACAGGCACCTGCACTTCATCGCCCTCGGATCCGCGATCGGCACCGGACTGTTTTATGGTTCAGCCGGTGCCATCCAAGCCGCTGGCCCCTCTGTCCTCGTCGTCTATCTCCTCGCCGGCGCGGTGGTGTATTTCATGCTCCGCGCCCTAGGTGAAATGGCCGTGCGCCACCCCATCACCGGCTCCTTCGCCGGCTACGCCCGCATGTTCATGGGCGGATGGGCCGGATACATCACCGGCTGGATGTTCGCCTTTGAGATGGTCATCGTAGCGCTTGCGGACCTCACCGCCATCGGCGTTTATATGCGATTTTGGTTCCCAGACGTCTCGCAGTGGGTTTGGGTTGCAGCCACCTTGCTCATCGTGGGCGGCGCAAACCTCGCCACCGTCAAGGCCTTCGGTGAACTGGAATTTGCCTTTACCATCATCAAGGTCGGCGCCGTACTCGCCATGATTGCCGGCGGCCTTGCGGTATTAGCCTTTGGGCTTTCTGATGCCCACACCACCGGCCCCGTCAACCTCGTCAACGACGGTGGCTTCTTCCCCAACGGTCCCACAGGCATGATCGCTTCTTTCATCCTCGTCCTCTTCGCCTTCGGCGGCACCGAAATCATCGGTGTTGCCGGCAGCGCCGCCCAGCACCCAGAAAAATCCGTACCCAAAGCAATCAATACGGTGCCCATGCGCATCCTGCTTTTCTATGTCCTTGCCATCGCCGTCATCCTCATGATCACCCCATGGCGCGAGATTACCGGCGAGCAATCCCCCTTCGTCCAAATCTTTAATACCCTTGGCGTTTCCTGGGCCGCAGGTTTGCTCAACTTCGTGGTCATTACCGCAGCTTTATCGGCCATCAACGCCGACCTCTTCGGTGCAGGACGCGTCATCACTGGCCTTGCCCACCAAAAGCACGCCCCTAAGTTCATGTCCAAGGTAGTGCGTGGCGTACCCGTAATGACCACCATCATCCTCATCGCCACCATGATCATTGGCACCATACTCAATGCCCTCCTGCCGGAAAATATCTTCGAGGTCATCGCCTCGCTAGCTACCTTTGCCACCGTGTTTGTCTGGCTCATGATTCTGCTGGCTCACCTATACTCCCGACGCGGAATGAGCACACAAGACGTAGCGAACCTCAAATACAAAGTTCCCTTCTGGCCCTATGGTCAGTACCTGTCCATCGCATTTATCCTCATGACCTTCGGCATCATGGTCTGGCAAGAGGAATACCGCATTTCCCTCGTTGTGGGTGTGGCCTTCATCGCCATTATGACGGCGGTTTATTTCCTCACCAACCGGCACGAGGTAACACATGAGAATGAACCCACCGAAGAGCCAGAAGAACTCGTCGTTTCCGCCTAACATCGAAAACCATGAACACTGAAAAAGCTGAACTTTTCACCCCCGCCCCCGAATGGTCCGGCCGCTCCGATGGCCCTGGCCCAGAGCATGCCCGTTGGCATAGCGTTATCAATCAGTCCACCGAATCCCCCGCCCCAGTAACCCTCCTGGGGTTTGCCTCCGATGAGGGCGTGCTGCGCAACGGCGGCCGCCAGGGTGCAGCCGCAGGCCCAGCCGCGCTGCGTTCCGCGCTTGGCTCCTTGGCGGTGCACCATGAGCATGCGCTTGCCGACGCCGGCACGATCACCACCCAGGCCGACGACCTCGACGGCTCCCACGACGCGCTCTCCGATAAAGTGCAGGAACTCGTCGAAGCCGGCACCCTCCCCATCATTTTGGGCGGCGGTCACGAGACCGCCTTCGGCTCGCACCGCGGCCTCTACCGCGCGGTAGGCGCCACCAAGATCATCAACCTGGATGCTCACTTCGATCTGCGCCGCGCGAACCAAGCCACCTCCGGCACCCCGTTCAAGCAGATTTCGGAGCTTTCCGACGACTTCGACTACACCGTGTTGGGAATCTCCCGCCCCAATAACACCGCTGTGCTTTTCGACGAGGCAGAGAGCCTGAACGTCGCCATCACCCTGGACGAGGAACTAGTCAATCTCACCCCAGCCGAGTGCGCTGAGCTAGCCGCCAAGGCTACCGAGGGCAAGGACAAGGTCCACTTGTCCATCGACCTCGATGTCCTACCGGCTTCTACCGCGCCGGGCGTATCTGCCCCAGCTTCCCTGGGTGTGAGCTATGAGCGCATCCGCGCCATGGCCGTAGCAATCGCGCGGACGGGCAAGCTGGCCCTGGTGGACGTCGTCGAGCTCAATCCCACCTTTGACATAGATAACCGCACCGCCAAAGCGGCGGCGCGGCTTATCGATGACATCGTCACGGCCCACCTCGGGGCCTAGCTCTTAAATCAAAACAGCAGGTGAGCAATCGGCGTGGCGATAAGAATGGTCAGCGCCACGCGCTCGAACCAAATGATGACCAGGTGACTCAGCTTCACCGGAATCTTGGTAGCCAGGATGCAGGGCACCAGCGCGGAGAAGAAGATAATGGCAGAGACTGCCACCACGCCGATGACGAACTTGAGCACCATGCTGTCGCTGCCTGCCACTGCGGTGGCGGGCAGGAACATCTCCGCAATTCCCATGGCCGCACCCTTGCCGGCTTGTACCGGCTCCGGCAGCCGCACTACCCAAGCGAATGGGTAGAACAGGTAACCAATCCACTCAAAGATGGGCGTAAAACGCGCCAGCAGCAGGCCAATGAGACCCACCGACATAATGGAAGGCACAATGGCCGCCGCCATGCGGACACCATCGCGCAGGTTCTCCCAGATGGATTCCCACAACGACGGCGCGCGCTGTAGCGCCAGCATGGCCTCGCGCCACGCGTTTTTGATGCGCGAGCCTTCTACCGGCTTTTCCGGATCTGGGTGCGCATCCGCAAAATACTCGTCCGGAATGGTCCGCAGCGGCGGAATCCGCACGGTAATGGCGGTAACCACGAAGGTCACAATGAGCGTGACAATGAAGTAGGTACCCCAGACCTTCATCAGGTCAAGCTGCTTAGCCACGATGACCATGAAGGCCGCAGAGACCGTCGAAAAGCCGGTGGCAATAATCGCTGCCTCGCGGCCGGTATAGCTGCCCTTTTGGTAGACGCGGTCCGTGACCAAAATTCCGAGGGAATACGAGCCTACAAACGAGGCCACCGCGTCAATTGCTGAGCGCCCCGGCGTCTTCCACAGCGGCCGCATGATGGGTTGCATGAGCACGCCGACAAATTCCAGCAAACCAAAGCCAATGAGAAATGCGAGGAAAGCACCGCCAATCGGCACGATAAGGCCTACCGGAGTGGCAATGGAGTTCCACAAGAATGGCACTAGGTCCTCGTCACCGAGCACCCACGGCAGCGCATCAATGACCATAAGGAATGAAATCACTGCACCCACAATGTTGAGCACCGCAAAGACTGCCTGCAGCACGCTTTCTTTAAATGCGCCGGTAGTAAAACTGCGCACGGTTCCGTACACGGCCAGGGCAAAGATAATCCACGGCACCGCCGCAGGAATCCCTTCACGCACCATCGTGACCATGTGGTCCAAAGGAATGGAGCGCTTATCCTGATACGTCACCGGCAGGAAGAATACGAACGCGCCAATCGCGCTATATAAAAAGAGTTTCCACCGTCCCCCAGGCTGCGGGATTTCCCCGTCATGGCTCTGGATGGAGGAGTAAACCGATTCGGTAGAAGTCACAGTAAAACCGTCCCCTCAAGCTTGCCTACAAAAATCAAGCCCGCGTGACAGCCTTACGCGAACATTGGGGACATGTTATCTAAGTAACAGCTCACTGTCTAGACGTTTTCGAGATCCAAGGCACAATAGAGTCATGTCTAAACCCATTCGCGTCGTCGGCGCCGTTTTCGTCGATGAAGATCGCACACAGCATTTAGCCTTCCGCAAGAAGCCCGGCACTCCCCTTGCCGGCATGTGGGAATTTCCCGGCGGCAAGATCGAACCCGGCGAAACACCAGAGCAAGCACTCGCGCGCGAACTTAAGGAAGAACTCGGCATTTCAGCCACCGTCGGCGAAAAGGTAACGACAACCGTTCACCATTACGATTTCGCCACCATTGAGCTCACCACCTTCTATTGCACCACCACCGCCTCCCTGCTAGCCGACGACCTCAGTCTCACCGACCACGACGCCACCCGCTGGGTCAACATCGCTGACGCCCTCGAGCTCGAGTGGGCTCCGGCAGACGTGCCTGCGGTAGAGCAGCTCTCGGCAACGCCGCCCAGGCAAACAGTGTTTATTTAGCAAATAATTATGTAGGAAAGGCCACAAAATACTTTGAATAATTGCCGGTGGGCAATTTAAACCATCGCTATTCTTGAATAGTCTTAAACCAAGTTTGCTAAATTTGCTCCCCAATTCCCTGGAGAAAAAATGACTGATAATTCGACTACTACCCGTAACCTCAAAATCGAATGGCTTTTAGAAGAAATTCGAAATGCCGTCCGTACGGGAGTTTCTGTAGATGCGGCAGTAGAAAGGATTTCCAACAATCCTTTCGTCAAGCCCCCAGAAGACCTCCTCAACGAAGCACGAATCATCTTTCTCCAGAATGCCGGGCAAATCTCAAAGTTTAAGGCTGTCGACTCCCTAATTCAGGATGAAGTGGATTCCGGTGATTGGTATGACGGCCCAGACTACGACAACCACATTTATTGGCCTCATGTAAAGGAAGTGCTTCAACCCAAACTCGGCAGCGCGCTCGACGACGTCGACAAAGCGTCGAGCAAAGTGCTTTGCTCACTTCGACCGCCCGCTGAAGATGCATTCGATGTCCGTGGCCTAGTACTCGGTTTCGTTCAAAGCGGTAAAACTACGAACTTCATATCTTTGATTTCTAAAGCCGCAGATATCGGATACAGGCTCATCATTGTCCTGGCAGGTATGACGGATAATCTCCGTATTCAGACTCAGAAACGTATCAATGAACAACTCATCGATGAAACACCGAACTGGGTAAAACTCACCGATATCGATAGCGACTTCAATGCTTCGCAGTTCAACGCGAACAATCGGAATTCGGATACCCTTCTTGGGGCTCCGGCGAACCGACATATCGCAGTTGTGAAGAAGAACGGCCATATTCTTACTGCTCTGAACAATTTCCTCCAGGGCGCAACAATTGCTACTAAAGATCTTCCTATTCTCGTCATCGACGACGAATCTGATCAGGCTTCTATCAATGTATCCCCCAAAGCCAAAGCCGAAACCTCAAAAATCAACGCCCAGATCAAAACGCTTCTGCGGAATCCTAAGACGGCATACGTCGCGTATACAGCGACTCCTTTTGCAAATATCCTTATCGATCCAAATGACACCACAGATCTCTATCCAAAAGACTTCATCCATGTCCTCCCCAAACCGGAAGGATATTTCGGCACAGAGACTATCTTTGGCCGTGAGCCACTAAATGGCGAAGACGCCGAAGAGCTGGATGGTCTGTCTATGGTGCGGACGATCGACGAAGATGAAATTGGCGCGACACGACCTCCAAGTGGAAAGAAAGGCTTCGAAAACTGGGAGCCTGAAATTCCTAAGTCCCTCGATGAAGCAATTCGCTGGTTTATCCTCGCCACTGCAGCTCGCCGTGCGCGTGGGCAAAAAGATGCGCATTCATCGATGCTGATTCACACTGCAGTACGCACCGCTGCCCATGAGATCTTGCACGAATTAGTTCAAGAACAAGTGAAGTTCCTCGCGCGCAAGCAGGACGCCCCAGAGATGCTTAAGCTTCTCGAAGCACAATGGGTTTACGAGACCGAGCAAGTTTCCGCAGAAGCACTGGGATACGAGACTCTGACATTTGAGGAAATCAAGCCACATATTTCAGACGTCCTCAAAGCAATTGAAGTAGTAATGGACAATGGTGTGTCCGAGCAACGACTTCAATACGAAGACGGGAAGCCGAAGACTGTTATTGCAGTCGGCGGCAATACTTTGTCCCGAGGTCTGACTCTAGAAGGCCTCGTCTGCAGCTATTTCGTTCGAAACGCTACTGCCTACGACACCCTTCTTCAGATGGGACGCTGGTTCGGTTTCAGAAACGGATACGGTGACCTTCCACGAATTTGGATGACCGAAGATCTCGAGAATTGGTTCCATGACCTTGCTTTGGTGGAAGCGGACTTGCGAAAAGACCTAGCACGTTACGCCGATGACGGCGAAACCCCGCTTACATTCCAAGCGCGAATCCGCACGCATCCGTCGATGGAAGTTACGGCTCGTGCAAAGCAGCAGAATAGTCGCCCAGCAGTAGTCAGTTATTCCGGCCAGAAAGTCCAGACGATTCTCTTCCGCCACAAGAATAAAGACTGGTTATCCCAAAATATTCAAGCGACGGAATCCTTGGTCCAGGACATTCAAGGCAAGGGTCTAAAAGAGCATCAAAAGAAGAACGGTACTAAGTTCTTCAAACAAGTCCCTGCAAGCGTCGTTGAAAAATTCCTCGACGAATATGTCATCTACGAGGAATCCACTCTTGGACGAAACAATGCGGAGCTGCTCAAGGCATATATCAAGAAGGAACACTCAACAGGCTCTATCCGAGCATGGGATATTTCCTTCTTCGGTAGGTCTGGCTCAGACAGTCTTAAATCCATCGATTTAGGACTGACCAGCGAACTCAACTTGCTTAATCGTTCCCAGATGGTGGTTTCAGCAAGCCCAGATGTCGCTAACATTAAGACCCTCGTCGGTTCGCTGGATCGCTTGAATAGTGCCGATCTGGATAAGCCGGCGTTGCAGGAACTAATCGGCGAGTTTGAAACACAGTCGACCAAGGCTGAAACTAAACTCCTGAAAGCGTACGAAGCAGCTGTAGGCACTGACGTCGCCCATTTAGGCATCTATGCCATCGATCCAGATTCAAAGACAAGTCAGTCGTCCGACTTCGTACACAAGTCCGGCAAAAACGTTGGAAAACTCATCACTCCGAGAAATCGACGTAAGGATTTGAATGCTGAGGACGTAATGATCGGCATCGGTCTCTTCTTCCCGACTTCGAGCAACCCAGATCCTGACGCTGAATATGTAAGCGCCCAAGACTTCCTCGATGCCGAAACCATGGAACAAGTCGCCGAAGCTGAAAGCGAAGTTCTCCAGGCTATCGAAAGTGAGGAGGTCTAGAAATGTCAGTTTTGAGCAAATCAGAATTTCTATTTCAGGCGGTTTCGAAGGATCAGAATCTCAACAATGGCGAGGAATGGGCACTAAGTACTGGTGTAGAAATTCCTGCCGGCGCCGTTCAATGCTTTTCCGGTTACGCAGGAAAAATTGGCCTGATTATACCTACTTCCCAGGAGGAATTCGACACCTTCGTCGATGACAGGAAGAGCAAGGCAATTCATCTGACTCGTCGAAAGGTCGTCAACAATGGAATCGACACCGACTTCCAAGCACGACTGATTCTTCGAGATTTGAATCAACGAAGCATCTTCTATTTCTTTGTAGATGAGCTTCTAGGTTTCCTCGACGGGAAAGAAAACGCATCAATCACTGACGTGTCGGCTTTTCTTGCGAAGTGGCGTCACTTCTTCTCCAGCGATAAGCAGTTCGTTATCGATCCGCAGGTTGAAGTTGGGCTCCTCTGCGAACTAGAAGTGCTGCTCGGTTTGCTTCGTGATGAAGTGCCCAATGCCGTCGAATCTTGGTACGGCCCAGAAAAGACGCGTCACGACTTCCTGCTTAACGACTGCGCGATTGAGTGCAAGGGAACGGCATCTGCGGACAGAATGTTGTTATCTATCCACGGCAGAAACCAGCTGGAAACCCCTAACAATAAACCGCTATACCTCGTATTTCGTCGATACAATCGCCATCCTGACGGAGCGCTATCGATTCCGTCCCTCGTTGAGGAGCTTCAAACATACCCTGCTTTCAATATTGAAAGCTTCACTGAAAAGATGCATCTCCTCGGGATAGATGTTTTCGATGAAGCACATTCAAAAGCCTTCAATAGCTATTTCGCGGTTGACGTCCATGAATTTGAAATCACTGAGGAGTTCCCACGAGTGGAGGTCAAAGACCCCGCGAACCGAATCTCCGACCTCCAATACAAAATTGACCTAGCCGGCCCAAGTTCTATCCCTGGGTACCGACCAATCCCCTCCTTCATTAAGTAACTCATGCCTTTTCACCACAAAAAGCCGTTCGATCCTTCCGGCGATGTCTACGCAAACTCGGTGACTCGAACGATGAAAAGCCAGGCTCTCTCTGCTTGGGACATGTTCACCCGCGAGACTTTGCAAAACAGTTGGGATGCCCGCGATCGTGCATCCCACGATGACGGCGTCACTTTCGCGATCGACTTTGTAGAGCTGAACCAACATCAAATCGATTGTTTAAAGAACGATGTCTTTGGCAACGACTTTGTCGGAATTCCGCAGCTTGAATCCGCGCTTGAGTCTGGCGGTCTGTCCGCACTGACTGTTAGCGATTCTGGAACGTACGGGCTTCGCGGCCCGAGTATTGCCACAGCTGCGGTAGACGGACCTACCGATTTCAACTCATTCGTTAGGAACATCGGTCGAAGCGACACCAAGAAAGTAGCCGGAGGTACTTACGGCTTCGGCAAAGGCGTCTTCTTCATCGCCAGCGAGGTTAAGACTATCGTCATCTACACGCGAACCAGCGATGAAAATGGTCAGCGTGTTAATCGACTCATCGCCATGTCTAATGCCGATGACTTCCAAGCTGACAATATCGCTTACACCGGCCGGCACTGGTGGGGAGAGCACGCCGTTGAGGAAACCGGCACGGACCGCACCGAGTTTGCTGAACCCTATACAGGCCAAGTTGCCGATGCAATTGCAGCAGTTTTGGGGCTCGACAGCTACTTCACTGAAGATCGGCAGACCGGTACTTCAATCATGATTTTGAATCCTAATCTCTCTGTCCAAGAAGACCAGGTTGAATCCGGCCTAGACAGCGGCCGCATTGTTCTTCAACAAATCGCAAGTTCCCTAACTCGTTGGGCTTGGCCACACATGATTGATATCGACACGGGTATGGATCCGATCGAATTCAGTGTTTCCTACAAGCGTGAGCAAATGAAGATTCCCGACCCAAAGAAGGATCAAGGCCTCCGTCCTTTCGTAATGGCCTACTCAGAGGCAGTTTCTAATCCAAAGCCGCCGTCAAATGTCTGGAATAACAGCTACTTTGGTCGTCTAACGACGATTTCCGGCAAGCGCCCTAAGAAGGATCTAGGCACGTTGTCGATCGTGAATTTGAACGATGCAATCTCCTCTGAGCAAACTGTCATCGGGCAAGATATTTCCAACCACGTTGCCACGCTGCGAAATCCCCGAATGATCGTCGAATATTACCAAGCTCCAGAAGCTGCAAACGGAAAACCGTATTGTGGAGTCTTTTTGGCAGACCCCGAGGCTGACCGCGTATTTGCCCGAAGCGAGCCGGCTGCGCACCACCAGTGGAACCGTGAGACGATTGCCCACGATGTAGAGCTTCTAAAAGAGTTTTGGGGAAGCACAAACAACCCTGTCAGTGTCTTCTTCACGAGACTGCGAGAAATGCTTCAATCAGTCGGACTTGAGAATGCCCGTCCCACTCGAAGCCAACATTTCCGCTCGGCGGCGGAACTGTCTAGTTCCCTAGGCACGCTAATTTCTAACGCAGAAGGCGGTACCAGCAACCGCTATATCAAGCCAAAGCCGAAAACTGTTCAACGCAAGAAATCCTCCTCGCGCGCGACTGCAAACTCTAAAATCGATTCCATTCGAAAGGCAGAAGGCGGAAAGCGCACAACGTTCAGCGTCGATGTACAAATTCCGTCTAATAAACTGCCCGCGGGATTGACGATTCGACCCGCAGTAAACTCCGATAAAGGTGACCTTTACGAACAGTTGTCGAAACTAGGCGTACCTGTTCCGAAGATTGAAAAGATCACCTTTACCGCAGACGAAGAAAATACAGCATCAAATGCATTAGCTTCCGCTGATGAACCGATCCTGCACGAATCGCCAGAGGCTTCGTTACTAGTCGACGTTTGGCAACCAAACGACACCGCCGTCTCACTTCAATTTGAGTTCGAGTACAACCTAAAACCTAATTCGTCTGTGATTGGAGAAAATTCAGATGAGTAACGCAGTCAGTTTTGGCTACAACCGTCCTTCCCAAGACTCCATCGAAATAATTGATTTCAAGGTCGTAATCGACGGAGAAGCATTCGACAGCAAAACGGAAGAGCTCCCGACTTGGAATTATGAATCCAAAGTGGAAGTCTTCGCAGAATTAGATTTCGACTTCGAGCGGTTTACCAAGGAATCGGGGTTCATTTCTTTCGCTGCCGATGAAGACTTACCGGAATATTCGGGGCTGATCTCTTGGTCCTGCAACAAGACTAGGCAACGCGGTGCAAGCCCTCGCCAATCGCTTCATGATGGCAAGAATACGTTGCACATTGAGCTGGACAGTTTGTTGCTCGGCGGAGAGCTTCAGATTGCAATCAACGTAGACCTCGAGACTCCAGGCGTAGCTTACGAGGACTTAATTCCGCCAGAGCGTCCTGGGGCGCGTCTATGGGCCAGCTATCCACTTCGGATTCGGTTAGAGGGCGATGGGTCACAAATGTCCATCACTCCCCTGGATTTCAAAGAAACCGGAATTCGCCCGCAACTGGCAATGTGGAAAGTACAGGTTTCTCCTGACGTTCTCCTGCCTGTTCAAGCAGGTCTGAGGATCCTCATCAACACAGCTCACCCCACTAGCCGCAGAATGCTTGAAAAGGGTTCTGGCAAAGAAAAACAGATGTGGGAGCGTTATCTCCAAACCGACATTGTTACGCAGCTTCTCCTACGCGCTCCAAGCTTGGACGAAATCGAAAACTTAGAAAGCCATAGCCTGTTTTCTGGCTCGCTAGCAGAAAGTATTTTCAATCTCGCCCAAGCACTATTCCCCGAGAAACCATACGCCGACATCGTCAACGATCCATCCACCCTTTTCGCGACTGTTCAAGCGTTTACTTTCAAGGAATCCAAATAAATGGCAATCACGTATTTCCCGCGACTCACCAACTCGGTCGCCATTTCGTTAATCGGGGATTTCTCTCGTTTTAGCGACCCGAGTGAACTTACGCAATTTGCCGCCACGCGACATGAAATGCAGTATCACGATCCACTTGCGACCCTGCTCGTCGAAGAGTCGGAGCTGTCGGAGGTAAGAAAGAAAATTGTTGCGCTCGCAAACGAACTTGGTTTTCCAGAGCAATTGGGGCGTCAGGCGGTAAGAAACTTCGACCAACCAGCGGCTGACATTCTCTACAACAGTATTGACCTGGTTCCAGCCGAAGCAGCGAACGGAGAGATCTGGAACTTTCTAACTCTAGTGCTGCTCCCTGACATCGCTGCTTGGCGCTACCCAAATATCGATGCAAAGTATGATTTCGAGCGATGGCTCGGCGGTGATCGAAATGTTTTCCGTAAACTCTGGTGGCGACAAGCCACGCTAGGGAAAACCCTTAACGAAAAGATCGGTGAAGACGAAGCCGTAGGCGTCATGGAGCGTCCGAGCTTGTCTGCCAATCCGATTATTGCGCGCGCAATCATTTCGGCTTTCGATGAGGTTTACAAGCACCACACGCAACTTGCTCGCTCCGAGGTCATGCGTCTGGCCACTCTACACGTCCGGCGCCTAGTGCCATTGATAGACTTCGATTTTTACAAGGAAGACGAACTGCGAGAGTTACTAATTCCAGTGATCGAAAATTCCTGCGTTGAATACGAAAACGAAAGGCGGACAAAGGACTAATGAATCAGATTTCTATCGCTCCCTCTGCACGCCGATTGACTACCTCCCTGAGAGATATCGGATACAGCTTTGAATCTGCAGTTGCAGATATTGTCGATAACTCAATTGCTGCCGGCGCCACAAAGATAGCAATCGATATCGAATTCGATGGCAAAGATTCCTCAGTCATCATTAAAGACGACGGTGATGGAATGACTGCGCAAGCAATCGACGAAGCTATGCGATTTGGTAGCCGACGTAGCTATGCCGACCAGGAACTAGGCCGTTACGGCCTTGGCCTGAAGACAGCATCGCTCTCGCAATGCAAGCGTCTTTCAGTCATCAGTAAGTCGAGCGCCGCTCCACTCCAAGCAAGGATTCTTGATCTGGATTTCATCCAGACAGTCGACGACTGGGTCACACTTGATCACAGTGAAGAGGAAGAAGTAATTGCTCTCGCCGCGGAGCACTTCGATGAAAGCGGAACGTTAGTCATTTGGAACAAACTAGACCGACTGCTGCCAGCCAAGTCTCCTGACAGTGGTTGGGCAAGGCGCCGTATCGAAAACCTTGCTCCAAAACTTTCTTCCTACTTGTCGATGGTTTTCCACCGATTCCTTTCCGGCGAAGCCTACGCAAAGGTGGACATTCAAGTTAACGGAGAATCGCTGAATCCTTGGGATCCTTTTGCACGCTCCGAGCCTCACACTCAGGAGCTCGATTCAGACGAATTTGAAATCGAACACGGTGACATCACAGGCACCGTCACGGTCAGGCGATTCCTTCTACCCCAGCGAAGCGAATTTAGTTCTCGCGAAGCTTTCGATGCTGCCTCCGGTATTGACAAATGGAACAAACAGCAAGGTCTATATATCTATCGAGCTGACCGCTTGGTCCAATGGGGCGGATGGTCCAAAATCCGCACGATTGATGAGCACACCAAGTTGGCTCGGGCATCTGTCGATTTCGGCACCACCCTTGACGACGCATTCAACATCAATGTCGCCAAAATGCGGGTGAATCTTCCAGGCCAGTTACGCAAAATGCTTGCAAGGCCAGTCAATGAGCTTTGCATTGCAGCAGACGCTGCTTACCGTCGTGAGAACGCGCGGAAACTTGTAGACGAGGAAAAACTGCCTGAATTCAAACCTGACTTTGGTGGAAGTGAATCCGGTGAATCTATCGGCCTAGCTCTCCGAACCGCGGCAGCTAGAACCGGTAACTTCAAGGCTTTGGAAGCAATCTCTGAGCTCCTCAAGGCTGAAATGCCGGAACTAGCGAAGCACCTCGGTTTCGATTAAAAGAGAACGTCAGCTGAGCCCGATGCAGTGTGTGCGTATTCGCACCACCGCTGCAACGGACACGAGCTGCACCGCGGACCTTCGCTTACGCACACGGTTCTACCTAATTCGAACAGAGCCAAATGAGCACTGCGAGAATTTTCATTTAGGCCAAGCAATCTTGCGATGCTGATTCGCCCATCGGATTGTTTGTTACGTGACTCTGTATCAGTTCCCTGAAAACGCGACGTAACACGCAAAATACCCTTCGCGACGATAACCGGTTCTTCGCTCTTACCTTCCACACCGGTTTCAGGCGAGGAAAGCTCAAGGATATTTCGTAGCGCAGGATTAGTCGCAGGAAATACGTCAGGATCGATGCTTGGCTTCCAAAACTCTGCAGGTTTTTCGTTAATTTTCTCTACGATTTGTGAGAACTTCTCACGACGTTTCTCAAAACGCTCGCCTTGGAACACACCCAAGACCGTCCTAAAAGAACTTTCTGGGACGCCAGATTCCCGCGTTGGTCCTTCCAAATTTTGAATCAATGGCCACAACATTTGGACTTGACCGCGCGTTGCTCGTTCCAGGAAGATTTCACAGACCAGAACGTGCCAACGATTTCCTTCTCGAATCCACGGCCACACGAGGTTAGCTTCGGACTGTTCGTTGTACCACTTAGAAAGGGTTTCCGAGGTCGCGATTGAGTCATAGGGCTTACTCGTATTTCGCTCTAGAGAATCGAGTACAGACTTTCCGATATTTTCGCCCAATCGAACTGGGACGGCGTTACCAATTTGTTTGAAAGCAGCACTCGGTGGACCGCTGAAGCGGAAGTCGTCTGGGAAGGTCTGCAGTCGCGCAGCCTCACGTACGGTTAAAGTCCGAGACTGGCGTGGGTGGATGAACCCATAGCCATCTTTAGCGATATGCGCAGTGATCGTCCTTGAAAGATCATTTTCGTCTAGCCGCTTGTACTTATCGTTGAAGATGTCTGATCGATAGCGCTGAAGATGAGCTGGAAGATCTGAGTACTTCGTATCTGATGTCATCATCTCAAAAGCGAGCTTGTCATCCTCACGCACAGGTCGTGTGATGTGGTCGTAGAGCCTACTAGCGTCCGCGTTCGAAACACCTCGGCGAATATACTTCTGGAACTCAGTCTTCGGACCTGAATATGTAATCCATCCATCAGCGCCTCCCTCAGGACGCCAACCACCTTCTACTTCAGGCATATCGCCAATTGCATTCCAGACAGTAACCTTTTTCGTCACTTCCTCTGGCCAATCGAATTTTACGCTGTCTCTAAGAGCTACAAGAATATAGCGCTGGCGGAATTGAGGAACCCCGTAACGCCATGTATCAATAACACGGCTTTCAACGCTGTAACCGGCTTGTTCCAGTTCCTCAATCATGCTTCGCATGATGAACATTTCATCGTCCAAAGCCATATCTGGAACGTTTTCCATGACAACAGCTTTCGGACGAGCAAGGAGGGCTACTTCCAAATACGCACGCCAAAGGTTTCGACGCTGATCGTCAGGATCACGCATACCTTTCTCAACAAGATAGCGAATGCCATTACGCCCAGCTTTAGAAAAAGGCTGACATGGCGGTCCGCCCGCTAAGACATCGATGTCAGCTTCTTTCATCAAAGAAGCAACTCGTTCAAGGCTTTCAGGAGTTGATAAATCCCAACTTGCTGAAATTCCGGGGAATCTAGCAGCGTGAGTCTCGACTGCGTAGTCGTAGTGATCGACTCCGAGCACAACTTCTATGCCCGCGTTAGTTAGCCCTTGGCTCAAGCCTCCGGCGCCAGCAAAAAGATCGACGCCGAGGACTGCTCCCTCTGCTTTCCTCCTCTTGGCGTATTCCAAAAGCTGCTCGACTGTCTCGCAGTGATCCGGATGCTTCGGAAGCTTCACATAAGGGCCGCGGATTTGTTTGACGGCGTACTCGTCGACAGTTTTCACATGAATAATTTAGCTAGTCAAAGGCCTCTCCCACCAATCTAGATTCAATATCTACACCCATATCCAGACAACAGAGCGAAGACCTGGCGCTTTGTCACGCGAGCGCTTGTGCAATACCCCCATCAGTAGCCCGCAATCTTTGCAAACCACAGATCAATACCTCGTTAATACTTCAACTTCCGACGCTTTCAATTCCACTGATGGATCCCACCAGAAGGATGAATAGTTTTATCCGAATGTCGGTTGTGTCACTCCAATCGTATTTCTGGGAAAACTTAATGTGTTCTTGTGGCTGGCAGTGTTGGAGAACTTAGCGGTTTCCGTGATTTGAGATATGCCACCTAAATGACAATCTCTCTCACCGTCGAGGAAAGAGACTCATTCATCTAAGCGTGCTTACACGCCTTTTCGCGAAATCGGGTTCCGCCCTTCGCGTATCGCACCGAAACATCTTTGGGTCCGCTGCACCGGTTTCAAGCGCCGTCGTCCGCACGAACCTTATGGCTCGGAAACACCTCGTTTCTAATTAAAAACTTATAATCTTCGTTGGATGGTGAACTAGCTTGAGAACACCATCTGTGCGTCACCATCCTTTAATCGTAATAGGTCGCGTCATCCAAGATTCCGCGGACTAATTCCGCGATATGCTTGGCATCGCTTCCTGTTCCCTGCTCAATCTGAGTGCGGCAGGAAAAGCCATCTGCGATGACGCCAGGCTCGATGGTGACCGTCCGGCCCTAGACATCTATTTCGAGGCTTCGGTTGAAGTAGCGGGAGGTATCGATAACCACCCCATCACCAATAGCGTTGCCGGCCACCGAAGTGCCACCACCGCGGCCGACCACGCTCCACCCACGCACCTTGGCCACGTCGATACCGTCCCAGATTTCCTCCACCGTGTGCGGCTTCAGCACCGCCGCTGGAACGCGTCGAAAAATTGACGCACCCGCTGTATACCCAGCCGGCCATGCCACGCCCTCCCGCAAAACCACAGAAGAACCTCGCACGCGA
Organism: Corynebacterium sp. LaCa_205; assembly: GCF_057458085.1. NCBI lineage: Bacteria > Bacillati > Actinomycetota > Actinomycetes > Mycobacteriales > Corynebacteriaceae > Corynebacterium > Corynebacterium sp. LaCa_205. The sequence goes on along the minus strand of NZ_CP190931.1, from coordinate 927,838 downwards.
GGTCATGGACTATGTTCGCGACCAAGCCCAAGCCGGGGAAATGACACCGGGTACGTGTTACAGCGTGTACTAACTTTCAGAGGAGCTAGAGATTTCCCGCTCCCCTGTTCGCGACGGGTTGCTCCGTTTGGAAGAAGCAGACCTCATTGAGTTCTCCCGCAACCGCGGGTTCCAAATTGTGGAGACCAAGCTTTCTGACGTCGCGCAAACCTTCGACATGCGCCTGGCATTAGAGCCACGAATTGCCGCACGCGCCGCCAAGTTTCGCACTCCAGCACAAATTGAGCAGATGCGCGAAATCCTGCAAGCCATGCAAACCCATGCGCAGGCAGGCGATGAAGCAGTCTTCTTCTCGTGGGACAAGCGCCTGCATGACGTCATCTTAGAAGCCGGAGGCAGCACCCGAGCGCAAGATACTTTGGCAAGACTGCGCATGCATACCCGAATACTTACCCATTCAACGGTCCGTAGCGAGCGCTCTCTGACAGAGGTCAACGCACAACACTTGCACATCGTCGAGGCCATCGCGGATGGCGATGCCGCCGCGCTTGCCAACGCCGCCCTTCTCGACGCACGAGTCGAGGAAATCTGGGAGGCTCACACTGGTGAGTTTTAAAGGCGCTTCTTCTTGCGCAGCGGGATTCGGCGGACGATAGCGCGACGCTCTTGTAGCGTCTCACGTCCGCACAGCCAGGCCACAACGCCCATGGCGGCAACGCCCGCGCATACCGAGAAAGCTTTGGCGAAGCCGAAGTAATCCGCCAGGCCACCAACCACGATGGGGCCAAGAATCTGGCCAAAGTCACCGGCCATCTGGAAGGTGGAAAGCACCTGACCGCCGGAGCGCTTGTTGCCCACGACGTCGCCAATGGCAGCGGTCTGCGCCGGATTGATAATCCCGGAGGCGGCGCCGGCAAAAGCCGAAACCACAAGCAGCGTTGGAATAGTATCGGCCAAGCCCATAAGGCCCACAAAAAGACCAGTTCCCACGAGGCCGATGAGAATCATAGGGCGTCGACCATAAGTATCGGCCCATCTTCCAGAAAATTGTAAAACTGCAGCGTTACCCGTAGCGAATACAGCTAGAGCAAAGCCGGAGGCAGCGGCGCCGTTATGAAAGACCGAGACGGCAAACAACGGCAGCACGGAAACTCGCACGCCCATATTGATCCAGCTATGGGCAAAGTTGGAGGTCAGCACCGCGCGGTAGGCGGTATCGCCCCAGGCTTCCTGCAGGCGCATGGGCGGCAATTTATCCTTATTGGCCTGTTTGTGGTTGACGCGGGGCATTTGCCACCAGACAACGAATGCGGCGAGCGCGACGCCCACGCCGTAGATGAAAAATGGCCAACGAAAGCCCAGGAAGGACAGGCTGGCGCCAAGAACCGGGCCAGCAACATTACCTAGCAGGAAGGCTGTGGCATAGGTGGCAGAACACTTGCCGCGAATCGACGGCGGAGACATGCGCACAATTAGCCCCATGGCCGAGACCGTGAACATGGTCGAACCAATGCCGGCAAGCGCACGCAGGGCCACGATATGCCAGTAGCTTTGGGCAATGGAAACGAGTCCTGTGGTTACCGCGACTGTCATGAGCCCGATGAGGTAAACACGGCGTGAGCCAACGCGATCCACCAATGAACCGGACATCGGCGCAAATAGGAGGCGCGAGGCAGCGAAGATGGAAACCACCAAGCCCGCGGCGGCCATGGAGACATCGAAGCTCACCACAAACTGCGGCAAGAGCGGAGCGATGAGACCGTATCCCAACGCGATGATGAATGCGGCGGTGACCATAACCCAGATCTCGCGTGGAATGTGCGGTTTTTGTTCTGGGTTTATTTCCCCACTCTTCGTATTCATCATATCGGCTGCAACTCTAATCCTTCAGTTACGGGAAAGCCATTTTCGATCGCCCGTCGCACGTGCGTTCTAATGATGCGGGCTTGTGTCCGCACGGGACCCTAAGGTGATGGCCATGTACAAAGCACAAAAGAACTTTCCCCAGTCCACCCCGATGTTCCTCCCACGTTCCGCCAGCGAGATTGCCGCAGATTTGCTCTACCACGAATACGACACCATCGAGTCCATTACCGCTATCCTGCACCACCCACGTTCCCTGGCCCGCCCTACTCCCACCTGGCGCCCACCACTCAAGCAGCTGCCGACGGCCGCGGGTGGACCGGGCGGAGACTACTGCATGAGCATTACCCGCCACCGCGTGGGTTCACGCGTAAAGGCCCGAGTGCGCGGCTTTGGGCAAGACCGCATTCCCGCATACCTCATCACCATCCGCATAACCGAGAACTTTGGCCAAACGGTGGAACCTGCCGTGGCCGAAGGCTGGGTACGCACGCTTGTGCCGGCGGAGATGGTGGATGCTGTTCACGAGGTCTCTCGCGGCCCCAATGCCACCTATGTGTGGCTAGTGGATAGCTCTTATCAGCCGGTCCGCTCCCCCGAGTCGCTATTCGTCGGCTTGACCCAAGCCGCCTAAGCGGTCGCGGGCTGTTTTGTCTGCTGCCCCGGCACATCCGGTGCTGCATGCGGGTCAGGCGCGTGCAGGATCTTTTTCAATACTTCGCGGTTAAAGGTCACCGTGTAGTGTCGAGCGATTGCCTTGGGCATAAAACGCAAAACCAAGCAGGCGATGAGAACGGTAAAGACCTTGTCCAAGATGTCAGAGGTAAGGCCTTGCAGGATGATGGCCAGGCGCTCATCTTGAAAGATCAGCTCATAGAACTTGGTAAGGTTTTGCGGTTCCTGGCGTGGACGCCCGCTGAACGAAAAGATCAGGACATATACGCTCATCACGCCGGAGCCGATGCCCATACCGAGGCCGGAAAAAATGATCGACGAGAGCCTATTAAATACCCCGCGGCGGGCCATCAAACCCACGGCGGCGCCGATAAAGATACCCACAGGAGCAAAGGCGAGATCATAGGCAAAGTACACTCCTCCCAACACCGTGGTGGTCAAGCCCGTGGCCATGCCCAGCACAGGACCGGCGATGATTGCCACGATGGAGGTGCCCACGGCATCGAAGAACAACGGCACTTGCGAGCGCACCGTCAATGAGCCCAGCAATAAATTTATCGAGGCACCGAAGATGGGATACAAGAGAATGCAATTGGGCACCAACCCATACTGCGAGGTGTATAACAGCACCGCGGCCACCAAGAGCAGCACCCAGACGCTGGCGGTCAGATAAGATTCAAAAGTCACGGTCACCGTGGAGTACACACCAAGGACGGTGCAAAACCACGCGGCGAGCGAGAGTGCTACGGCGACAACGACAAGGACGTATCGCCACGTAGTATCGCGGTTCAATGCCATGGTTTTCCACTCCTCACAAGGCTTGGCCTGGGGCGAAACTCCCACCACAGGCCGGGAACCTTCTAAAGCCTAGTTGTCGGCGCGTGAAAGTAGCAAGACAATAAGGAATATATAATCTATACCCCTACCTGCAATGATGCTTTGAAAATGAGAAAGGCCCAGCCCCACCGCAAGAAGGCGGTGAGCTGGGCTATGGGAGTTAGGGTTTACTTATCTTCAGCTGCTTCGGCCTCGGATTCATCGTCCACGTCGGCATCATCGGTGTCGAAGTAGTCCTCCTCTTCGTCCCCGTCATCCTCACCGAAGATGTCGTAGACGTCCGGTTCTTCATAGTCTTCGTCATCGAAGGATACGAGCTGCGCTTCCCAGTCCAAAGCTTGCTCAGAGACAAGACCTAGGACGTCGAAGAGGCGATCGAAATCGGTGTAGGTACCAAGCTCGAGGGCCTCGGCAGGAACCTCCACGATGGGGACATCATCAAAGTCGGCGTTATCAAAGAGGGCGAGGCGGTCGGCCTCATCGAGATCCTCATCCTCTTCATCAACTTCCCAGGCGAGGGTGACGGCCTCATCTTCCATGTCATCTAGATCGTCTTCGTCGAAGTCGAAAGCGAGGAAGCGGACGATGGCAGAAGGGACACCGTCAATGGTTTCCACAAGCACACGCAGCTCCGAGTCATTGGCCACTTCAGCCACGACAAGGTGCGGGTTGAGCTCATCTTGGGAAAATTCTAATTCCGCAATGCGTTCATCGGTGCCCTCCAGCAGGTCGCGCAGGACGGTGACCACCTGGTCGGTAGCGATGTGGCGAGAAACCGCCTCCACGGCGTCATCTACAGAGAAGGCGACGGAGACCAACACTGCCTCAAATTCCTCATCGTCTTCATCAACGTCTGCCGCAGCGATATAGACATTTGCTGCAGGCAGGAGCGGATCGATTTCAATAAATTGGATTTCCAGATCAGAGGTGATCGGAACGAACATGACGTCATCATTGACGCGGGACTCGATGCCCTCGGCATCCAATGCAGAAGCAATATCTTCGAAAAAGCTCATGGTGGTTTAAAATCCATCCTTCGGAAGCAGAGGTCCCCACGGTAGGCAAGCCGCCGCCCGCGGTCACTGTGGAGTCTACCGCTATTCCCACCCGGATGGTTGGAAGCCCAAAGATTTCACCAGCTCTGGGCGCCCACTTCCCCACTCCAACATGTGGTATCCCTCCCACGCTTGCCGCTTGAGCTCGTGCGGGGCGTTTTCAATATAGGCTTCCGCATCAAAGATCATGGTGGCCCGCTGCTTGAGCCCGTAGCGCGGCCAGCTCATCTTCGGGCGGCCACCGTGGATAAAGGCGGACCAGTGCTGCTGCATGGTGGCGGTAAGTTCTTCCATCTCCGCGCGCGAGCCCCAATTAGTAAGGAAGGACGCGCGCGAAGAATGTGGGTCACCAAAGACGTTGCCCAGCTCCATCGAGTGCATGGCCCCTAGGCCCAACCACTTGAGTACGGCAGAGGCGAAGTCAAAGCGGTACATCCACGTCGGTGCCACCTGCGCGTGGGCGGCGGCGATGCGGGTGGAGGGTGCCCAAAAGAGGGCGTCGGCAAGCAGGTGCGCAAAGTCCTCGCGGGCCACTGCGCCGTCATAAGCGGCAACCACCTCAGGGGCATGCTGGGGATCGAAGGAGGCCAATAGGCGCAGGGCGGCGCGCTCACGGGAGCTTTGGCGCTGGAAGAGGAATTTGCCAAAGCTAGCCTCGTCCGAGTTCGTACCGATGAGCAGCGGAACTTGATGCTGGTGGCCGTTTTCAAAGGCGGCGATGGGGTGTTCCGGAATAAGCTCCTCATCCACTGTGGGCGCATAGCAAGAATTAAGGTGAATGAGCTCGCCAGCCCGCCACATCATGGACTGGCCGGAGCGCACCAAATCAGCAAAATTTTCCTGCCGCAAATCCTCTACCGAGGTGCGGCGCGGCAAGGCCAACCGGTGAACCAGCTCGCGCGCCCACAACGTGGATTGAGCCCGGGAGTGAATCATGGCGATCGGCGGGGACTGGGCGATGGCGCGGTGGAATAGGCCCTCCGCGGGCGGGCTCGTCATCAAGGTCAATACGGCCGCACCGCCGGCAGACTCGCCCATGAGGGTAACAGAGTCAGGGTCACCGCCAAAGGCAGCGATATTTTCGCGCACCCACTGCAATGCCAAGATCTGGTCAGCCACCGCCGGGTTGGCACTGCAGTCGCCGCCTAGGCTGCGCAGGTCCAAATAGCCCAAAGAGTTAAGGCGGAAATTGATGGATACGTAGACCACGTCCATGCGGGTGGCTAGCTCGAAACCACGAAGCATGAGCATATGAGACGAACCCATAATGAAGCTGCCGCCGTGTAAATAGACCACCACGGGAAGCTTCTTTTCGGTGCGCGGGCGCACAATATCTAGGTGCAGGCAATCCTCAGATCCAATAATTCGGTCGGTCCAGGAATACGTGGGCTGCGGGGCCGGCGGGCCGAATTGACTGCAATCGCGCACGCCCTCCCACGCCGGCGCGGGCTGCGGGGCGCGGAAGCGGTTGTCCCCAGCGGTGGTATCTCCAAACGGGATACCGCGCCACGTCAACACCGGCCCGGCGCTAATGGGGCGATCGGGGCGCAGATCCTCTTCAATAACACCGCGCACCCAACCAGAGGTGGTGCGCACCGTAAGCTCATCTGCCAGGGCGTTTTGAGCTTCCTCGTAGGCGCGGCGGGCACGTTCGTGCGCCTGCTCCGCCTTCAGTCGCGCCGCCGCGGAGGACTCCTCCGGGAAGACATCCCCGGAATCGCGGTAATTCTCGTGCGGCCTAACCATGTCCACTAGCTTAGGTGGCCTGCACGCCCAGGGCGATCTGATTGCGGCGCGGCGGCACATTAATACAGCCTTTACTATGCTGGGCACGGATAAGTTTTAGCGAAAGAGAAGGACACATGGGTTTATTCACTAAAGATAAAAAGGACAACTCCACCGAGGTGGATACCGTCGATACCTATGACATCGATCCGGAGGACAGCAACCGCTTTACCTCTGCCCTGCTCAACTCTTTGGACCGCGCGGTATCGATACAATCTGGCGTCATCATCAAGTATGTCGAGAGCCTGAAAAAGCGCAATAAGGGCGCAAGCCCACAGAAGTTGCAGGAGCTCATTGACAAGCACTTCCTTAATATCACCTCCGGTACCGGTGCGGCCGCAGGTGCGTCCGCCGCCATCCCGGGTGTTGGTTTGGTGACCGGCGCTGCCACCATCGCTGGCGAGTCCGTGGTTTTCTTAGAGGCCGCAGCTTGGTACATCTTGGCTTCTGCCTACCTGCGTGGCGATGACATCAAGTCCCCCGAGCGCCGCCGCGCCCTTGTACTCGTCGTGCTCACCGGCTCGAAGGGGTCCGCTTTGGTCGATACGTTTGTCGGGGACCTCAATAGCGTTGCCGGTATGCGCTCGGCCGCTAGCCTGTCCCGATTCTCCGGCCCCACTCTATCTGGCATCAACGGCCGCCTGACCAAGCTTTTTACCAAACAAGTCACCAAACGCCTCAAGTGGGCGTGGGTAAGCAAACTGATGCCCATGGGCATTGGCGCGGTATTAGGCACCACCGCCAATCGCAAGCTGGCCAAGCAGGTCATCGAGCACGCCGGCGAGCAGCTTTCGCCCCTTACCTAAGGCTAGGGGTAGCCAGAAACCGGAAAGTGGGGCTATTGATACCCCTAACATAGTGAGTTTAGGGGTATGCCCCGTATCATGTAGGCAGACTCTTTGGCGGGTGACGTATGCGCTCGTACAAAGGCCGCACTAAAGTCGAATAAACGACCATTTTAAAGCAGAGAAATGAGGCGAATACCTGCCGTGAGCACATCGAATATCTTCGGCCCCAATGCGTGGCTGATAGACGAGCAGTTCCAGCAGTACTCCAAGGACCCGAGCTCCGTAGATAAGGAGTGGCGCGACTACTTCGAGGCAAACGGCGCGCCTAAGTCTAAGGCCCCAGCCAAGGAGGCCGCGAAGCCGTCTAAGCCAGCCGCGAAGAAGACTGAGGGTACTACTACCGCCCGCAAGCAGGAGGTCCGCGAGACCAACGTGGATAAGTCCGTGTCCAAGGCACAGGAGAAGTCCGCTAAGGCACAGCAGTCCGTAAAGAAGTCTGAGTCCCCGCTGGACCATATTGCGGACTACAAGGGCGGCGAAGAGCGCCAGCTCAAGGGCATGTTCAAGGCCATTGCTAAGAACATGGAAGAATCCCTGGAAATTCCTACCGCTACCACCGTGCGCGATATGCCGGTCAAGCTCATGTGGGAAAACCGCTCCATGATCAATGACCACCTCAAGCGCACCCGCGGTGGCAAGATCTCCTTTACCCACATCATCGGCTATGCCATGGTCAAGGCCGTGCAGCTGCACCCAGATATGAACGTGCGCTACGAGCTCAAGGATGGCAAGCCTTATGTCATCCAGCCCGAGCACATCAACCTGGGCCTAGCCATTGACCTCCCGCAGAAGGATGGCTCCCGCGCGCTGGTCGTTGCCGCCATTAAGGAGTGCGAGACCAAGTCCTTCTCCGAGTTTGTTGCGGCATATGAGGACATTGTTACCCGTTCCCGCAAGAACAAGCTCACCATGGATGACTTCTCTGGTGTGACCATTAACCTCACCAACCCGGGCGGCATCGGCACCCGCCACTCCATCGCCCGCCTGACTAAGGGCGCAGGCTCCATCATCGGCGTGGGCTCTATGGATTACCCGGCCGAGTTTGCCGGTGCTTCCGCAGATCGCTTGGCTGACCTAGGCGTAGGCCGCCTGGTTACCTTGACCTCCACCTATGACCACCGCGTTATCCAGGGTGCAGAGTCCGGCGAATTCTTGCGCACCATTGGCCAGCTGCTTGTCGACGGCGCGTTCTGGGATGACCTCTTCTCCTCCATGGGCGTGCCTTATGAGCCATTCCGTTGGGCACAGGACGTGCCGAACTCCGGCGTGGACAAGAACACCCGCGTCATGCAGCTCATCGAGTCCTACCGCTCCCGCGGCCACCTGCTGGCCGATACCAACCCGCTGGGCTGGGTACAGCCGGGCCTGCCTAATCCGGATCACCGCGACCTCGATATCGCGACCCACGGCCTGACCATTTGGGATCTGGACCGCACCTTCAACGTCGGTGGCTTTGGCGGCAAGGAGCAGATGACTCTGCGCGAGGTGCTGTCTCGCCTGCGCGCCGCCTATACCTTGAAGGTCGGCTCCGAGTACACCCACATCTTGGACCGCGATGAGCGCAGCTGGCTGCAGGACCGCCTTGAGGCTGGCATGCCTAAGCCCACCAACGCGGAGCAGAAGTACATCCTGCAGAAGGTCAATGCCGCCGAGGCATTCGAGAACTTCCTGCAGACCAAGTACGTGGGCCAGAAGCGCTTCTCCCTCGAGGGCGCTGAGACCCTCATTCCGCTGCTGGATTCCATCATCGATACTGCCGCTGGCCAGGATTTGGACGAGGTCGTCATCGGTATGCCGCACCGCGGCCGCCTGAACGTTCTCTTCAATATCGTGGGCAAGCCGCTGGCCGATATCTTCGGCGAGTTCGACGGTAACTACAAGGGCGGCCAGCTCGGCGGCTCCGGTGACGTTAAGTACCACTTGGGTTCCGAGGGCCACCACCTCCAGATGTTCGGCGATGGCGAAATCAAGGTCACCCTTGCCGCCAACCCGTCCCACCTCGAGGCCGTGGACCCAGTCATGGAAGGCATCGCGCGCGCTAAGCAGGACATTTTGGACAAAGGCCCAGAGGGCCACACCGTTGTTCCGGTCATGCTCCACGGCGATGCATCCTTCACCGGTCTGGGCATTGTCCAGGAGACCATCAACCTGTCCCAGCTGCGCGGTTATACCAACGGTGGCACCGTCCACATCGTGGTCAACAACCAGGTGGGCTTCACCACCACCCCGGATTCCGGCCGTTCCACCCACTACGCCACCGATTTGGCCAAGGGCTTCGACTGCCCGGTCTTCCACGTCAACGGCGACGACCCAGAAGCAGTTGTCTGGGTGGGCCAGATGGCTGCCGAGTACCGCCGCCAGTTTGGCAAGGATGTCTTCATCGACCTCATGGTCTACCGCCTGCGCGGTCACAACGAGGCCGATGACCCATCCATGACCCAGCCAGAGCTTTACTCTGTCATCGACGAGCACAAGGCAGTGCGCGAGCGCTACACCAACGACCTCATCGGCCGTGGTGACCTCTCCGCCGAAGACGCCGAAGCAGCCGCACGCGACTTCCACGATCAGATGGAGTCCGTCTTTGCCGAGCACAAGGAAGCTGGCAAGGCTCGCCCGAAGGAGCAGACTGGCATCACCTCCTCCCAGGAGCTCACCCGCGGCCTGGATACCTCCATCACCGCCGAGGAACTCTCCGAGCTGGGTGCCGCCTATGGCAACCCACCAGAGGACTTCGAGTACCACAAACGTGTGGGCAAGGTAGCCAAGGATCGCGAGAAGTCCTCTCGTGAGGGCGGCATCGACTGGGGCTGGGGCGAACTCATCGCCTTCGGTTCCCTGGCCGGCGAGGGCAAGGTCGTCCGCCTGGCCGGCGAGGATTCCCGCCGCGGCACCTTCACCCAGCGCCACGCAGTCGCATTCGACCCACGCAACGGCAATGAGTACAACCCGATGCACGCCATCGCCGCCTCTAAGGGCAACGGTGGCAAATTCATGGTCTACAACTCCGCGCTGACCGAATACGCTGGCATGGGCTTCGAATACGGCTACACCGTGGGCAACCCAGACGCCCTCGTGGCGTGGGAGGCACAGTTCGGTGACTTCGCCAACGGCGCCCAGACCATTATCGATGAGTACATCTCCTCTGGTGAGGCCAAGTGGGGCCAGCTGTCCAGCCTGGTACTCCTCCTGCCGCACGGCTACGAGGGCCAGGGTCCGGATCACTCCTCCGCCCGCATCGAGCGCTACCTCCAGCTGTGCGCTGAGGGCTCGATGACCGTGGCTCAGCCTTCCACCCCGGCTAACCACTTCCACCTGCTGCGCCGCCAGGCACTCGGTGAAATGAAGCGTCCATTGGTCGTCTTCACCCCGAAGTCCATGCTGCGCAACAAGGCGGCCACCTCCGCCGTGGAGGACTTCACCGAGGTCAAGCGCTTCCAGTCCGTTATCAATGATCCGAACTACGTTGACGTTGACGGTAAGAAGGTCGGCGATACCGATAAGGTCAAGACCATCATGCTGGTCTCCGGCAAGCTGTACTGGGATCTGGAGAAGAAGCGCGAGGCCGACGGCCGCGATGACATCGCCATCGTCCGCGTGGAGATGCTCCACCCGATTCCGTTCAACCGCCTGCGCGAGGCATTTGAGGCTTACCCGAATGCCACCCAGATTCGCTTCGTACAGGACGAGCCGGCCAACCAGGGTCCATGGCCGTTCTACAATGAGCACCTGCGCACCCTGATCCCAGATATGCCTGAGATGGTTCGCGTTTCCCGCCGTGCCCAGTCCTCGACTGCTACCGGCAATGCCAAGGTGCACCAGATTGAGCAGAAGAACCTGCTGGAAGAGGCTTTTGACATCTAGAGCCCTTCGAAATGTTTAAACCCCAGTGAGGACTCCTCACTGGGGTTTACTCATGCGGGCCAACGTTCCTCAGGAACTACGGACTCGGCTCGCTTCTCAACTAGAACTCTCTTCTCACTCGATTCTCCTTGCCTCTCACGTTCTTAGCGCAGAATTCACTCCGTTCACGCTCACGGGGAGTGACTGCTGCGAGAAAGGTGCGCTGCCGGTGAGCGCGAAGGGAGGGAGTGAGGGTATTGCTGTGCTATGGCCGACCGCGTTCGCAACAGCACCGTTGATCGGACCTGCTGAATTGTTCGGGAATTGGCATCTACGTCAAGCTTGAAGGCTTTGGGCGCCGTTCAGATAACCACGAGCTGTCGGGCCCGTTGGTTTTACTTGACTTGGTGGTTTCCGAGTTGTCGACGCCTGGAAACTTCCGCCTACCCGCCAAAGAAAAACTATTTGGAGCCTCCGGTGAGATCAGACCCACCGGAAGAATCTGAGTCGCCTTCCTCATCGAGCATTTTCGTGCCGGAGCCGTGCAGCCACGTGCGAACCACTTTTGCCACGTCGCCTTTTTGCTCTGCTTCTTGCGCCAATTCAGAGATGTCTTTTCGCGTGATGAACTTCGTCAATGAAGCTATAGATTGGCGTTCCTCGCGGTCCAAGAGATCATCCTGGTATAGCGCCACAAAATTCTCGGGGAGCTTTGGCTCCGCGTCCTCACAGCCAGTGGCGCTGGATGGTTCCACCGCGGCTAGGTCGCCTGGAAGTGCAGACATTAAAGCGATGTGAGTACGCGCTAGGTAGTCCTCACCGCCTGGTTGGGAGGAGTGCTGAGCTTTTCTATAGTCCTTGGAGATTTCCCGCGCCTCACCGGGATTGAGAACGCTGAGAAAAGCCCCCGTGCAGCCGACATAAAAATTACCATTGGGGTTCAAATAGCGACCGGACTTAGACTCTTGGAAAATATCCTCCCTAACAAGGGAGGCCTCACGCCCCTGACTGATCAGCTCTTGGCGAAAGATCTCCGCCAGCACTACTTGGTCGGTCTCACCAGCATCTACCATGATGCCAACGGGCGCACGCTTAGCATTATCCGCATAAGGATCTCCATCAAACTGGGAGGAGCAGCCGGTAAGCAGCATGGCAGAGAGCACCACGCCAGCAATGGCGTGGGCAGGGCGGGCACAGCTGCGCATGGCGATACTATTCTCCTTCAGTTAGGCGGCGCTCGAGCGTCTAGATGATTCTACACCGAGGGCGTGTTTACCTCCTGTTGCGGCCCGACTAAGATGGCAAGGGTTATGTCTAGCGTTATTACTGAATCCGCCGTACGCGAGGCACTTTCCCGCGTTGAAGATCCCGAAATCGGGCGCCCCATCACCGAGCTCAACATGGTGAAATCAGTTTCTGTCACCGGAAACGATGTAGCCGTAGAAATTTACCTCACCATCGCCGGCTGCCCCATGAAGTCCACCATCGAGTCCAATACTCGCGCAGCAGTAGAGGATATTGAGGGCGTAGGAAACGTCACCGTGACGATGGAAGCCATGAGTGATGAGCAGCGCCGAGAGCTGAAAAAGAAGCTCCGTGGCGGCCAAGCTGAGCCGGAAATCCCGTTTGCCAAGCCAGAATCCACCACGCGAGTCTTTGCGGTGGCTTCTGGCAAGGGCGGCGTCGGCAAGTCCTCGATGACGGTAAATCTCGCCGCAGCGCTGGTGCACAAGGGGCTTAAAGTCGGCATCGTCGATGCCGATATTTACGGCCACTCTGTTCCTAATCTGCTGGGCTGCACCGATGGCCCGACCGTTCTCGATGATGAGATGCTTTTGCCCCCGATTTCCCATGGCATTAAGCACATCTCCATCGGGCAATTCGTCGAAGGCAACGCCCCTGTGGTCTGGCGCGGACCTATGCTCCACCGTGCATTGCAGCAGTTCTTGGCCGACGTTTTCTGGGGTGACCTAGACGTTCTCCTGCTGGATCTGCCTCCAGGCACTGGCGATATCGCCCTATCCGTGGCCCAGCTCATTCCTAATGCGGAGTTGCTCATCGTTACCACCCCGCAAGCCGCAGCTGCCGAGGTGGCAGAGCGTGCCGGGTCCATCTCCCAGCAGACGCGCCAGCGCGTGGCCGGTGTGATTGAGAATATGGGCGCTATGGTCATGCCGGATGGTTCCACCATGGATGTCTTTGGTACCGGCGGCGGACAGATTGTGGCCGATCGCCTCGGCGTCATTCTTGGCCATGAGGTTCCACTGCTGGCTTCGGTGCCTCTGGATCCCACCCTACGCAGCGGTGGCGATGCCGGCACGCCGATCGTTATAGACGCCCCCGAGTCCCCCGCCGCCCAACAGATCCAGGCGGTGGCCGATAAACTGGCCATCCGCTCCGATTCCCTAGTGGGCAAAAACCTGAACTTGGGCGTGAACTAGCCCCTAGGTTACATCTTCCCACATGCCGCCGCCGGTGGATTCTTCCCCACCGCGCGGCGGTTTCTTCTCGGGCGCAGGCTGCTCCGTCGATTGCGGTTGCGAAGCTGCGGCGCGCTGCTGCGGCTGTGGCTGTGGCTGCTGCGGCTGCTCGGCATAAACCTGGGAATAGTCGAAGCTTGGGCGCTGTTGCGGTTTCTGCTGTTCCGGCTCCTTGGGAGCGGTATTGCTCTTAATATCTTCTGCCATCTTCTGGGGATTGAAGTCATCCCAGGCGGATTCGTCGCCGTCAAAAAGCGCCTTGGTGATTGCGCCCTTCGGCCCCAGACGCGTCCACTGCGCGGCTTGGGTAAGCGGGCCACGGATATCATCAAATTCCGAGGTAATAGAGCCCATCTCCCCATTGAGCTCCGCCTTGGCATTATTGATGGCCTTCCGCGCCGCATAGATGGCTGCGCGCACGTCCTTAATCACCTCAGGCATGCGTTCTGGGCCGATGACTATGATGCCCAAGAGCACAATGACGAAAATCTCGGGCCAACCAATGGAAGAAAACACGCTTAAATACTAGTCCCTCGCTCTTAGCCGCGCTGATTGTGCTTGATTGCGCGAACCACCATCTCCACCTTGTCCAAGAAGTCCTGCTGGGGCCGGTGCGCCGGCGTTGCTGCATCAGGCCCGGGCGCTACCCCCTCCGTGGCAATGCCTGCGAGCTTCGCGAGCAAGGACTGCGGCGCCTTGACCGTTGCGGACTCCGCGCAGTGGCGCACCCATTCCGAGGCACGACGCTGCTGATGCACATCCGCGCGGCATTCAGCGCAGTGCACCAGGTGAATGCGCACACGGTGCATAAATTTTGGCTCCATCTCGCCGTCCACAAAGGCAACAACCGCCTCTGGGCCCAAATGCCCGATGGTATCGCTACGCCGCGCCTTGGCCTTCGCCCTATCGCGAGCCTTAGCTTGGGCGGCATCAAATCCGCCGTGCACGCTCAGCGTGGACAAGGTTCGGCGTCCCCGCAGCGAGTCCATCGATCCCTCCTCCACTAGTTGCTCGGCCTTCATTGACGCGGAAAGTCCCCGCCGGCAGCGGGGACTATGCAGTTTCTCTAAAGTTTAGCGCGTACGCAGCAGCATGCGCGTTTCCGCATTGGTTTGCGCCTCTTTTTCTAGCGCCGCACGTAGCTGGGAGCGGCCGCGGTGGATGCGTGAGCGCACCGTACCCATCTTGACACCAAGGGTCTCTGCAATCTCGTCATAGCTCATCCCAACGACATCGCACAGGACCACGGCCACGCGGAAATCGGGAGCCAGCCCGTCGAGCGCGGACTGCAAAGCTGGATCCAGGTTAGCCACGGAATAAGCCTGCTCCGGGGTCATATCCGTACCAGGAACGCGTTCATAATCCTCTGGCAGGGCCTCCATGCGGATCTTGGAACGGTGACGCACCATATCCAAAAAGAGGTTAGTGGTAATACGGTGCAACCAGCCTTCAAACGTTCCGGCTTGATACTTGTCCAAGGAGCGGAAGACGCGCATGAAGGTTTCCTGGGTGAGATCCTCGGCGTCATGCTGATTGCCAGACAGGCGATAAGCCAAGCGGTAGACCCCATCGGCGTGCTCGGCCACGAGGTCACCCCAAGCGGGCATGTCGCCCGTGCCAGCATCGAATGCTGCGGTACCGGTCAACTCTGCCTCAGAGGTTGCAGGTTGAAGGGATTCGGCATCGCGCTTCATCTTTGTCATGCATGTCATCTTTCTACACTCAACACAGAAACTCCAGCCATAGTGCTGATAATATCCTGTGAACCCGTCACATTATCCCCACCGACCACAACCTTGCTGGCTAAGCGCGTTTTTGCCACATTGGCGGACACTTTTCCCTATGGTTTATTACGTGACTAATACCGCATACGAAGCACTGCGTTCTTATATCGAGACCACCAGCGAAGCATCCCAGGCCCTAAGTGGCGCACGCGACCACGCCGCAGAGTACGGCTTGCCAGTCCCGGATGAATCCACCGGCCAGCTGCTCACCACCCTGACGGCCGCCTCTACTGGTTCCACCGAGCGTCCCCAAGCTGTGGCCATTACCCCGGCCGCCAATGTAGTGGGCCTCTATGTGCTCGCCGGCATGCCCGATAACGGCATTTTGACCTGCATCGACCCCGAGGCAGAGCACCAGCGCAGCGCCAAGACCGCATTCCGCGAGGCCGGCTACGCGCCATCCCGCGGCCGTTTTTTGCCATCGCGCCCGCTCGAGGTCATGGGTCGCCTCGCCAACGATGCTTATCAGGTCATCTACGCCGACGTCGCCGCGCTCGAGTTACCTGCCATCATCAAGGCCGCGTGGCCACTGCTGCACCAGCGCGGCACCCTAGTCTTGGCTAATTCTTTGCTCGATGGCACGCTTGCCGACGCCTCCCGGACCGACCGCGACACCGCCGCCGCCCGCGAAGCAGACGAGTACCTGCGCGAGCTCGAGGGGGCAAGCGTAACCCGCTTGCCGCTGGGTTCTGGGCTCACCCTCGTGACGAAGCTCTAGACCTTCTGGTTTTTGCCGACGACGACCACGCCGCCGTCAGAAACCTTAAAGCGCTCCTCATCACGCTCGCGGTCCACTCCGATAATCGCGCCATCGCTAACAACGACGTTCTTATCTAGGATCGCGCGGCGCACCACTGCACCGCGCCCGATACGCACGCCAGGCAGGATCACTGATCCCTCAACCGTAGCTCCGTCGGCCACATGGACATCGGACGCCAGCACTGAATTGCGCACGGTGCCACCAGAGACGATGCAGCCTGGGGCCACCATCGACGACTGTGCGATGCCGTTTTGCACGAACTTGGCCGGCGGGAAATTGGAATCATCCGTGGAGTGGATCGGCCAATTCTGGTTATAAAGGTTGAAAATCGGGTGCACCGAAATCATGTCCATGTGCGCCTCGTAGAAGGAATCGATGGTGCCGACATCGCGCCAGTAGCCGTGGTCACGCTCAGTAGAACCGGGTACCTCATTGGCCATGAAATCGTACACATGCGCCTGTCCCCGCTCCACAAAGTACGGGATAATATCGCCGCCCATATCGTGGGCGGAGTCCTCGTTCTTTTCGTCCTCCAAAAGGGCGTCGATAAGCGCCTGCGCTGTAAAGACATAATTGCCCATCGAGGCATAACTCATATTCGGATCATCCGGAGTAGCCGGCGGGTCCGCGGGCTTTTCCACGAATTGCGTGATCGTGCCCATGCCATCGGCTTGGATGCAGCCAAAGGCCGTCGCTTCCGAGCGCGGTACGCGAATTCCAGCTACCGAACAATCCAATCCGGTGGCGATATGCTCTTCTACCATCTGTGCCGGATCCATGCGGTATACGTGGTCTGCGCCAAAGACGATGACATAATCCGGATTCTCGTCATAGATGAGGTTCAGCGACTGCACAATTGCATCTGCCGAGCCGTTGTACCAGCGCTTGCCGCGGCGCTGCTGGGCGGGCACCGAGGCAATATACTGCGGAGTCGGACCCGCCAAGTTCCACGCCTGGGAAATGTGGCGGTCCAGAGAATGGGACTTGTACTGGGTCAGCACCGCAATCTTGAGATAACCGGCATTGACCAGATTGGACAAAACGAAATCAACGAGGCGGTAGGAACCACCGAAGGGCACGGCGGGCTTTGCGCGGTCTTCGGTCAGGGGGAAAAGGCGCTTTCCCTCACCGCCGGCGAGGACAATGGCTAGGACATTCGGCAGGCTTCTCACGTTTTCAAACCTATCCGCAAATCCCACATTCCGCAGCAGAACTTTGCACATTTTTACCCCCATATCGGAATTCTGCACATGACAGCAGAGATACGTATTCTGGGTGGGCATGAGAGCCGGAATCTTTTCCAAAGAATACCCGCCGGAAATATACGGCGGAGCCGGAGTTCACGTAGCTGAACTCACCCGTTTCATGCGCGATATCATCGATGTCTCCGTGCACTGCATGGGCTCCCCGCGCGAAGAAAAAGACGTCTTTGTCCACGGCGTAGACCCCGCACTCGAGGGTGCCAACGGTGCGCTGCAGACCTTGTCCACTGGGCTGCGCATGGCCGATGCCGCCTCCGATATCAACATCGCCCACTCCCACACGTGGTATACGGGCCTTGCTGGCCACCTCTCCGCCCGGCTTTGTGATATTCCGCATGTGGTCACCGCCCACTCTCTCGAGCCGCACCGCCCTTGGAAGCGCGAGCAGCTTGGCGGCGGCTATGACATCTCCTCATGGTCCGAGAAGAACGCCATGGAATATGCCGATGCCGTAATCGCCGTCTCCGCCGGTATGAAGGACTCCATCCTCGATGCCTATCCGCGCATCGATGCCTCCAAGGTCCACGTCGTCCTCAACGGCATCGATACCGAGCTATGGCAGCCGCGAGAGGGCGATGTTTTGGACAAGCTGGGCGTCGATAAGCAGCGCCCCATCGCTGCCTTCGTCGGACGCATCACCCGGCAAAAGGGCGTAAAGCACCTGCTGCAGGCGGCACAGAAATTCGATCCAGACATCCAGCTGGTCTTGTGTGCCGGCGCCCCTGATACGCCCGAAATCGCGGCCGAGACCGAGGCACTGGTCGATGAGTTGCGCGCCCAGCGCGATGGCATTTTCTGGGTCAAGGATATGCTCCCGCGCAACGAGGTCCAGCAGATTTACACCGGTGCCGATGTTTTTGTCTGCCCATCCATCTACGAACCGCTGGGCATCGTGAACTTGGAAGCAATGGCCTGTGGCACGGCCGTTGTTGCCTCCAACGTGGGCGGCATTCCCGAGGTAGTAGTCGATGGTGAGACCGGCGTGCTAGTGCATTACGACGCCACCGATACCGCAGCCTTCGAGGCCGATCTCGCCGCTGCAGTCAATGACGTCGCCGCCGATAAAAAGCGCGCTGCCGAATTTGGGCGCGCCGGCCGCGAGCGTGCCATTCGTGATTTTTCTTGGGCTACGATTGCCGCCCAGACCGTCGATATTTACCGCAGTCTGATTTAAGGAAGGATAGCCGTGACAACCCACCGCCCCGAACTGCATTTTGTCCCTGAAGACGGCGTCCTCGACGCCCCCGCCGGTATCCTGCGCGATGGTGATACTTGGCATCTGTTCTACCAGTACCGCCCCACCGCGGACTCCCCGGCGCGCTGGGGACACACATACTCCGAAGAGTCTCCCTTTGACTGGTTGGACTGTGACGATGTCCTCGCCCCCGTCGGCGGCGAGCTCTCCCTGCGCGCAGGTTCCGTAGCCCAAGGCCCAGACGATATCCATCTCTACTTCACCTCCGTGACCGCCGCCGGAATCGCCGTTCACCTCGCCCGCTACGCTGACGTGGACGAGATCTGCGAGGTCTCCGATGACCCTCAGGCGCTCGACCCCAATGTCGTTCGTTTTGGCGAAGTCGTGGGCAATACCCGCAACTTCGATCATTTCCGCTCCCCCTCCGTGGTGCCCGACTGGGCCTCAGAGGACCGCGATGACGGCCACGACGGCTGGCTCATGTTGGCTCTCACCGGCCACTCCGACGCCCCGGTTCCCGTTATCCTCGAATCCGCCGACGGCGTGTCTTGGCGCCTGCGCGGCAGCCTCAAGTTCGACGGCGACCCTGGCTTCCTAGAGGGCGAGGTCCCCGCTACCTCGCCCATTCCGCCGGTCGTCTCCCCGCGCCTAGTCCGACTGCGCGATGAGGTTGACGGCAATGTCTACGACGTCCTCTTTGTCACCTTGGAGCGTGGCGGCCGCGACGTCTCCGGCTACCTCGTCGGCCGGCTGGAGGGCACCACCTTTACCGTGGTCTCCGGCTTCCGCCGCGTAGACTTCGGCCACGATTTCTCCCGCCCACGCAGTACCAACACCACCACCGGCACGCTCACCCCCGAGCAGCGCTATGAGCGCGCCGTTATCGTTGGCCTCCTCAACGGCAACGGCCGCGGCGATGACGCCACCAAGCACGCCTCGTGGGAAGCCGAAGGCTGGGCCAATGCCCTTTCCTTACCCCGCCGAGTCACCCTCGAGGGCGGCGTCCTCTACCAAGCCCCCGCCCGGGGCTTGCCCGATGCCGTCAAGCTTTCCGATTACGCCCGCTCGTGGACCGGCGTCATGGAGGTGCCTTCCGGTTCCTGCGTCACCGTCACGCTTCTCGACGGCGCCGGTGACCCCGCCGCCACCATCCGCCACTCCGGCGATGACATCAGCCTCGATCGCTCAATGAACAAGGCTTTCAATCATTGCTTTGCCGATTCTGAGCCCGCCACCGCCACGCTTGCCGAGGGTGACTCCGACACCCTCACCATTATCCAAGACGGTTCCACCGTCGAGGTATTCGTCGATGGTGGCCTCATCGCCATGGCCTCCCGCGTCTACTTCGAGGGCGGTTGCTCTGGGCTGCGCGTCGAAACCTCCGGCGATGCCGTCATCGAGCAGGACTGGCAGCGCTCCGGCTCCAAGCTCTAAACATCACCCGACGCCCCCGCTCGGTTCTCCACCCCGCCCTTCGCGCTCACCGGCACAGCCGCCCACTGCGGTTGCGCTGCTCCCGGTGAGCGGCAAGGGCGGGGTTGTGTGTTTCCGGACCCGTGGCACCCGCGCCACCCGCGGTACGGGGCGATGTCACGCCGCGCGCCCTTCGCGCTCACGGGGAGGCGATGGGGCGTCGGAAAGCGTGTGCTGGTGAGCGGCAAGGGCGAGGAACCACCCCTCGCGCTCACCGGAACAACGAAAAGAACCGCCCCACGCGCTGCTAGTGAGCGCGAAGGGCGGAGATGAGGCAGAAGGGCCGAGGCTAAACTACGCGGAGGCGGTCCAGTCGAGCGCGGGCGGTAACCGTGAGCGTCGGGGGCAACGCTGCCATGCGCTCGGCGAGTTCTCCGGCGCTAATGTGACGCGCGGACGGGCTCATCCCAACCTGCGCGGCAACGGAGGCCTTATCGAGCTCAATGGGGAACGAAATATCCACCGGATCGGCCGCCTGCTCGAGGTATCCCTCGGCCTGCTCGTACATGCGCTCCACCTTGCCGTCTTCCACGCCGAGGATGCCCAAAGGCTCCCGCAGCTCGTCCAAGTGGCCGGCATCAGGGGTC
Organism: Corynebacterium sp. LaCa_205; assembly: GCF_057458085.1. Classification (NCBI taxonomy): domain Bacteria; kingdom Bacillati; phylum Actinomycetota; class Actinomycetes; order Mycobacteriales; family Corynebacteriaceae; genus Corynebacterium; species Corynebacterium sp. LaCa_205. The sequence continues at coordinate 907,394 of NZ_CP190931.1, read as the reverse complement.
AAGACGATGACCTGGCCGCCTGGGACGAGCACGCGCTGGAATTCGGCCGGATTGCGTGGGGCGAAGACGACGGAAATAGCGTCGACGGACTCATCACGAATGGGCAGGCGCTCCCACACATCGGCCACGACGGCACCGACGCGCGGGTGGCACTTAGCCAAGTGCTTCGCGGCGTGCGGGGAAATATCGAGCCCGACGCCGCGGGCCTCAGCGATGGAGTCGAGGGTGTGGGCCAAGTAGTAGCCCGTACCAGCGCCCACCTCAAGCAGAGAGGCGGGCGTAGATTCGGCCAACGATGCGGAATCCAGCGCACCTTGGACTGCCCCAGTCACGGCCTCCACGAAGGGCGCGAAGTGCCCCATGGCCAAATAGGTCTCGCGGGCGTTGACCATGTCCATGTCATCGCCCTTGTGCTTGAGTCCGGCGCCGGCCGCGAGGGTGACGTAGCCCTGCTTGGCCACATCAAAAGAGTGGCCGGATTCCGAGACCAAGCGAGAGAAATCATCGGCACCAGAAAGCGCGGTGCCATCATTGGGATCAGCCAGAATGTCGACGATATGAGAAAGCATGTATCTAGACTAGCTAGAAACCTCGGTCAACAGAGAACCAAGCTCGGCGGCCTCGTCCTTGCTCAGCTCGATGACGATGCGCCCGCCGCCATCGGAGGGGATGCGCATGACAATTTTGCGGGACTCCTCTACTGCTTCCATTTCTCCGCCCGTGGTGCGCGGCTTCATTGCTGCCATAGTGAGTCTCCTTTAGTTAACTTCTTTTCCTTCCAGCTTAGACCTTTTCGGCGCGGAAGATAGTTGCTCTTCTAGTTGTGCGAGGAGATCATCTACTTGGTCCTGGCGGTACCCGCGGGGCACAACCTCGAATTTCACCTGGTCAAGGCGCCCTTCGCGGGCAGCGGCGCGGTTATTTTCGCGCACCTTCTCCGGCTCATCGAGCGGGTGCATAACCTCGCCGCGGCCAAAAATCGACCCCCATACCCAGGTCCCGATGACGGTCAGGGAGAAAAGGACGAGGAGGAGCATAATCCAAGACAGCATGGCTTAAACCTTACCTTTTAGCGGCGGGCGTTGAGCAACGGGCGCAGTAACCCCGGCGCGGGAGAGCAGTGTGCGCGCGACTACCTCGGCCATCGGCGCGAGTTCATGTAGCGGCCGGTTGCGGTGCACCCGAGTTCCCAAGTCCACCTGCGCTATTGTGCCCCGCTTGCCGACGTCCACCAATAGCCCCGCTTCCACCCCGTAGCCTTCTACAAAGGGCAGCTCGACGGCGGTGGCGCGGCGCAGAGAGTATTCGCCTCCGAGCGGCTGGTCGATATGAGCGAGCTCTGGGAAAAATTGCTTAATGAGCGGTTTGGCTGTCAGCTCGGTGACGCGGCCGCCGCCGGTGGGCTGTCCGTTGAGGCTGCGGCGGTAGCGGGCCTTGACCATTTCTACCGCGGGGTCGGAAAAAGGAGCGGCTAGGGCAGCTACCATGCCGGGCGCAGCGGATTCAAGATCCGCATCGACGAAGACGACTATGTCTCCCTTCGCCGCGGCGACCCCGCGCCAGAGGGATTCGCCCTTGCCGGGGCGCGGTTCTTCTGGCAGGATATCGCGCCAATTGTGCACGTCGGCTCCAGCTGCCGCAGCGCGAGACGCGGTGGCGTCTGAGGAGTCGGCGTCGATTACCAGCACCTCAAGCGGATTATCGGCAAGGCAGGCGCGCACGACGTCTGCGACGGTGCCCTCCTCGTTGAGCGCTGGAATGATAACGGAGACGCTCATGCAAGGCCTCGCGTGGTTGCTAGCGGGGCGACCTCGCCTTGGATGGCGGCAGTCATACGGATGACATCAGCGGTTTCTGCCACCTCGTGGACGCGGAAAGCGGCCACTCCGCGGGCAGCGGACCACGCGGTGGCGGCTAGGGTACCCGCAACGCGCTCTCCTACCCCGCGGTCTAGCGTCTCGCCCACAAAATCTTTGTTTGATAGCGCCATGAGCACCGGCCAGCCGGTGGCCACGACCTCGTCTATGCGCCGCAAAAGCTCGAGACCGTGGAAGGTGTTCTTGCCAAAGTCATGGGTCGGATCGATGAAGGTCAGGTCCTCCGGGCAACCGAGAGCGGCAGCGCGCTCGGCCAGCTGGGTGGTTTCCGCGATGACATCGGCCACCACGTCATCAAAATGGACACGGTGCGGCCGGGTGCGCGGGGTGATACCACCGGTGTGAGAGCAGACATAGCCCACGCGGTAGTGTCCGGCGACCTCGATGAGCTCGGGATCCCAACCCGCCCAGGTGTCATTTATGAGCCCGGCACCGGCTGCAATGGCTGCCTCTGCCACCTCGCTGCGCCACGTATCGACGGAAATGAGGACATCCGGGTGGCGCTGATGCACCTTCTCAATGGTCGGCACCACGCGGTCGATTTCCTCCGCCGCGTCCACAGCTTTGCCGGGGCCAGCCTTCACGCCACCAATATCGACGATCGAAGCACCGGCTGCGATCACCTCATCGCAGCGGCGCAGCGCCGGGTCGAGGTCAAAGGTTGCCCCCTTGTCATAGAAAGAATCCGGGGTGCGATTGACAATCGCCATCACACGCGCGAGGCTCAACGCGGCTCCCTGATGCGCTTATCGCTCATAACCTCGTGACGCTTAATGATGTGGGAGACGGCTTCATCGGGGTCGTCGGTAAGCAGGAAAAGCTCCCGGTCGCTTTCGTTGATAAATCCACCCGCTGCTAGCGTCTTGTCCATCCATTCCAAAAGGCCGGTCCAGTACTCGGTGCCCATGAGCACGATGGGGTAATTGGTCACCTTGCCGGTCTGCACCATGCACATGACTTCGAAGAACTCATCCATCGTGCCCATGCCGCCAGGTAGGCAAATGAAGGCCTGCGAGTACTTCAAGAACATCGTCTTGCGGGCGAAGAAGTAGCGGAAATTCAGGCCCAGGTCGACGTACTCGTTGAGGCCCTGCTCATGGGGAAGCTCGATGCCCAAGCCCACGGACAGCCCGCCGGCTTCGTGGGCGCCACGGTTGGCTGCCTCCATGATGCCGGGGCCGCCACCGGTGATGACGGCATAGGAGTGCTCGGCCAGCTTGCGGCCGACCTCGACGCCCAGCTGGTAGCTCGCGTCCTCGGGCGTGGTGCGTGCGGAGCCGAAGACGGTGACGGCCTTCGGCAACTTGGATAACGCATCGAAGCCGGCGACGAATTCGCCTTGGATGCGCAGCACGCGCCACGGATCGGCATGCTGCCACTCGTGGTCTGCACCGGACTCCAAGAGCCGCTGGTCAAAGGTGGAGGCCTGTTCGCCTTCGGTGCGCAGCAGCATCGGGCCGCGCAGAGTGCGCATCTGCTCAGGAGTCATGGTCTATCCCTTCAGGTATTTCAGGAGGGCGGTGGATACTTCACTAATCTGCGCGGTGGGGACCTGCTCGTCCTTTTTATGCGCAAACCCTGGGTCACCGGCGCCGAAGTTCACGGCCGGGGTGCCCATTTCGGAGAAGCGGGCGACGTCGGTCCAGCCAAACTTGGCGCGGACGTTGCCCCCGACGGCGTCGATAAGAGCTTTGGCTGCAGGCTGGCCCAACCCAGGCTGGGCGGCCGGGGCAATGTCGTCGATGTCGATGGTGACATCTTCTTCCTCGCCGATGATGGATTTCATGTACTCCAGCGCCTCCTCGCTCGTGCGGTCCGGGGCGAAGCGGAAGTTCACAAACATCCAAGCCTCATCCGGCAGCGTATTTGTGGCCACGCCGGACTCGAGGTGAACGATATTGAGGCCCTCGCGGTAAGTACAGCCGTCAATGGTGACGTCGCGGGACTCATAGGCGGCGATGCGGCTCATAATCGGTGCGAGCTTGTGCGCGGCATTGGAGCCGAGCCAGGCGCGGGCCGAGTGCGCGCGGGTGCCGTGCGCGGTCACGCGCAGGCGGATGGAGCCCTGACAACCGGCCTCCACCATGGCGCCGGAGGGCTCGCCCAGAAGCGCGAAGTCCCCCTCGAGCCACTCCGGGTGGTCCTTTTGCAGATGGCCCAAGCCATTAAATTCAGTAGCTACTTCTTCACCCTCATAGGCGATGACAGTAAGATCATGTTTCAGCTCCTCCGACTCGTGCAGCTGGGCAAAGGCATTAAGGTAGATGGCCATGCCTGACTTCATGTCCACGGTGCCACAGCCCCACATAATCTCCACCCCGTCTTTAGTGGTTTCCATGTGATGCGGTACATTTTCTGCCAACGGAACGGTATCAATGTGTCCGGCGAGCACCACGCGGGAATCTAGCCCACGGTTCGTGCGGGCGCACACGGTATTGCCGTAGCGGGCAACCTCGACGTCCAAACCGCGCAGCGCTTCTTCGACGGCGTCTGCGATGGCCTCCTCATGGTGGGAGGGGCTCGGAATATCAACGAGCGCCTTGGTTAGTTCGATGGGGTCTGCATATAGATCTAAAGTCACAAAGCGCCATGCTAGCGCCCCGCGTAGCTCCCCGCATTGTGTAAAGTTCACTTCACTGTAAATATTTCGTCCTCCCTAAGGTGATAACAATGGCCGAAACCGCTCAATTGAAATCCCGTCATCTCACGATGATGGGCCTTGGCTCTGCCGTGGGCGCCGGCCTCTTCCTCGGCGTAGGCCTCGGCATCCAGATTTCCGGCACCTCCGTGCTCATTTCCTATGCCGTGGCCGGCGCGCTCATTGCGCTAGTGATGTGGATGCTCGGTGAGATGGCCGCCGCCCGCCCCTCTTTGGGGTCATTTTCCACCTACGCCGGTCAGGCCTTCGGACACTGGGCACGCTTTACCATGGGATGGATTTATTGGTTCATGCTAATCATGGTCATGGGCGCCGAAATCACCGGGGCGGCCGCCATCATCTCCAGCTGGTTCGATATCGACCCGTGGATTCCGGCACTTATCGCCGTGGCATTCTTCGCAGTGGTCAATTTCGCGGCCGTGGGCGGATTTGGCGAGTTTGAGTTCTGGTTCGCCATCATCAAGGTCGGCGTCATTGTCGCCTTCCTTGCCATAGGCGTGCTCATGGCGCTGGGCATCCTGCCCGGCATGGATCTCTCCTTGGCCGGGACCAATTTCACCGCTAATTTCCTGCCCAATGGCATGCCCGGCTTCGCCGCCGGATTGCTAGCCGTGGCCTTTGCCTTCGGCGGTATCGAATTGGTTACTATCGCGGCGGCCGAATCCGAGGACCCAGCACATAACGTGGCCACCGCGGTCCGCGCCATTATCGTGCGCATCATGATCTTCTACATCGGCTCCATCGTGGTTATCACCATGGCGCTGCCCTTTAGCTCCATCCAGGACGCCGACGTAGCCGCCGATTCCCCCTTCACCCTCGTGCTTGGGGCCGCCAAGATTCCCTTCGCGTCCGGTTTCATGGAAGCGATTATCGCCTTGGCGCTGCTCTCCGCCTTCAACGCGCAGATCTACGCCACTTCCCGCTTGGTCTTTGACATGGCTAAGGATCACTGCGCCCCAGGATTCTTCCTCAAGCAAAATCGCGCTGGCTCCCCCATCAACGCGGTCATTTTGTCCATGGTCTTCGCCTTCGCTTCGGTAGGCCTGCAGTTTTGGAACCCTCCGGGGCTCCTAGCATTTCTCTTCAATGCAGTGGGCGGGTGTCTGCTGGTCATCTGGTCCTTCATCGTGGCTTCCTTTATCAAGCTGCATCCCCAAATGCGCGGCAATGGCGAGTTGACCGATCTGCGTGTGCCCGGCTTTCCCTGGCTGCCGTGGGTCACGGCCGCGGCGCTGGGCGGGCTCACCCTGCTCATGCTCTTTGACCCAGATGCACGCAACCAGGTCATCTCGGTACTCATCCTCGCTGCGATACTCGTCGTCTTGTCCTTCGTACTACCCACCGGCCAGCGCGCAGAGACGCGGAGGTAGTTGCTAAGCTAGCGGGCATGACTTCTGCATCCGCACGTGGCCTGGCAACCATTACCCATGACGGCACCGTCTTGGACGTCTGGTTCCCAGCCGTTTATACCGATAAGACCGTAGAGACCACCGAGACCAAGCGCTTGGAGGAGGTCCCTCAGCAGTTCTCCGCGCTGGCAGGCCCGGACGAGGAGCGCGGCGTGGCCCGCGTTGCCGTCGAGACCTCCATCAAAGATCTGGATGACGCCCCCGTCGATACCTACGATGCTTACCTGCGCCTGCACCTCCTTTCTCACCGCGCGGTCAAGCCGCACGGCCTGAATATGGATGGCATCTTCGGCCACCTCAATAACGTGGTCTGGACTAACTACGGCCCCTGCGCCGTCTCCGATTTCCAGATGGTGCGCGGCCGCCTTGCCTCCCGCGGCCCGGTCGTTGTCTACTCCGTTGACAAATTCCCCCGCATGGTGGACTACGTTGTACCGTCCGGCGTTCGCATTGGCGACGCGGACCGCGTGCGCTTGGGCGCCCACCTTGCTGAGGGAACCACTGTCATGCATGAGGGCTTTGTGAACTTCAACGCCGGCACCTTGGGCGCCTCCATGGTGGAGGGCCGCATCTCCGCGGGCGTCGTCGTGGGCGATGGCTCCGATATCGGCGGCGGCGCGTCCATCATGGGCACCTTGTCCGGCGGCGGCAAGGAGGTCATCTCCATCGGCGAGCGCTGCCTGCTCGGCGCCAATTCCGGCATCGGCATTTCGCTTGGCGACGACGCCGTAGTCGAAGCCGGCCTCTACGTCACCGCCGGCACCAAGGTGACCGTCTTTGGCAAGGTCGCGGAAGCACTGGGCGTTGATAATGGCGAGAACGTCAAGGGCTCCCAGCTCTCCGGTGCCTCCGGTATGCTGCTGCGCCGCAACTCCGTCTCCGGTGCGGTTGAGGCTGTGGAATGGAAATCCGAGGCCGTCGCGTTGAACGACGAGCTGCACAAGAATTAATACCCCCGATTCCTATAGCCTTATCGGGCAAAATAAGATGGAGGGGTGACTGATAACTCCTCCACCCTCGGTTCTGGCCTGAAGGTCCGCCACCTAACCATGATGGGGCTTGGCTCCACCATCGGTGCCGGGCTATTCCTCGGCACCGGCGTCGGTATCTCCGCCGCTGGGCCCGCCGTGCTCCTCGCCTATATCATCGCCGGCTTCCTGGCCATTTTGGTGATGCAGATGCTGGGCGAGATGGGCACTGTTATCCCCGCCTCCGGCTCTTTTTCCGAATATGCCGAACATGGCATCGGCCGCTGGGCGGGCTTTACCCAGGGCTGGATTTATTGGCTAGCCACCGTCGCCGTACTCGGCGCCGAAATCACCGGCGCGGCCGGATTCATTGGCTCCTGGTTCGACGTCTCGCCGTGGATCCCCGCAGCTATCTGCGTGGTCCTCTTCGGCGTCATCAACCTGCTGCGCGTGCGTAGTTTCGGCGAATTCGAGTATTGGTTCGCGCTTATCAAGGTCGTCGTCATCGTGGCCTTCCTCATCATCGGCGTGCTGCTCATCCTGGGCCTCCTGCCTGGCCATTCTTTCATCGGCACCTCCGTCTTCCTCGAGGACGGCTTCATGCCCAATGGCCTCGGCGGCGTCGCGGCCGGCCTTTTGGCCGTAGCCTTCGCCTTCGGCGGCATCGAAGTCGTCGCCATCGCCTCTGCCGAATCCGAGGACCCCGAAAAATCCCTGGTCAACGCCGTGCGCTCCACCATCTTGCGCATCTCCGTGTTCTACTTGGGCTCCGTTCTCGTCATCACGTTCCTTCTGCCTTATTCCATCTTGGGAGGTGCCTCCACGGCCGCAGAATCGCCCTTCACCATGGTCCTCGAGCGCGCCGGCATCCCGGGTGCGGCCGGCATCATGGAGGTTGTCATCGTCCTTGCGTTGCTTTCCGCTTTCAATTCGCAGATCTACGCCTCCTCTCGCATGATGCACTCGCTGGCCTCCCGTGGCGAGGCTCCACGCATCTTCACCACCACCAATAAAGACGGCGTACCCACCACCGCTATTGCCCTGTCCGTCCTACTCTCGGCCGTCATAGTGGTGCTCAACTACGCCGATACAGGTTGGCTTCTTACCTTCATGCTCAATGCCGCCGGTGCCTCCCTGCTCATCGTGTGGGTATTCATCGCCGTCAGCCAGCTGCGCCTGCGCCGTCAGCTCGAAGCACTCCATCCCCTTCCCATCCGCATGTGGGCCTTCCCCTACCTGACTTGGTTCGCCCTCGCGCTCTTTGCGGCCATCGCGGTGCTCATGCTTACCGACGCCACCGCCCGCAGCCAACTCCTCTCCGCCGCCGCTATGTTCGCGGTGCTCGCCGTCGCCGGTGTCATCAACTCCAAGGTTCGCGGCATTGACCCCACCTCCACCCTGCCGTTGACTTAGCCCCTCCCCTCCCCGCTGTCCCTCCTCCCTCTGCCCTTCGCGCTCACCGGCGCGAGAATGGACGTCTCTTTTCGTCTCCCAGTGAGCGCGAGGGGGTGAGGTGCCCAACGCTCCGCCCGCCGCGCTCACGGGGAGCGAATGGGGACGTCGGAAAGCTCTGCCGGTGAGCGCAAAGGTCGTGGGCTTTCCACCGCTCCCCTCGCGCTCACCGTGAACACGGGTCGCTGCCAAAGGGCGGCTGCCGGTGAGCGCGTGGGGCGGTTATCCACAGCGTTCCAGGCCACGCGGCGGAAAATCGAGCCCCGTCCCTGAGTTATCCACAGGTTGCAGCGGGAAGCGTAGCCATCACGCACTGCGGCCGTTTACGTTTATTTCCATGGGGGAATGGACAACCGCGGAACTGCGTGAGCAGGGTTTAAGTAAAGAGGCGATTCGCCGCAAGGTGCGTGAGGGCAAGCTGTACCGCGTGCATCGGGGGATTTATACCGATTCGTGGACGCCCCTGGCGGTGGCGCGGACCTTGGCGCATGGGCTCAGCCGAATCCATTTCACCGGAAAGACTGCACAAGAGATTTATCTCGGCCGGCAGCTAACCTTTCCGTTGGAAGCAGAGGGACCTCGTACATTGAAGGGAAAATGCTTCCGAGTTTCGCACTCGCGTCTCCGGGCCACACACAAGGTCAACGGCCTACCGGTGGTGCAACCGCTATGGGCTGCACGCAGAATTTCGCGCGCATGTAGGCCTTTATTGGAAGACTACTACCAAGGAAAGCACGGCCCCAACCGCCTAGAAGAGGACCGTCGGCGAATGCGGCGCGTCCCGACGCCTCTTAAAGAGGCTATACGACACGCTGCTATAGGCGCGGATAGCTCACCGGAACGCACGCTAAGCAGGCAGCTGCGCGCAGAAGGAATCTACCCCAAGCACAATGTTCTCATCGCCGGCTACCGCTTTGACCTGAAGATTGGCAGGTTGCTGGTGGAAGTTGACGGCTGGAAATACCACAAGCACAGTGTGACCTTTCAAGCTGACCGTACCAAGCAGAACGCGGCCGTGGCCCACGGTTATACCGTTTTGCGTTTTACTGCCGATGACATCATCCACCACCTCAGCCAGGCCGTTTTGCTCGTCAAGGCCACTTTGGAGGTGCTAAAAGGTGGGAATCCGCAGCTCCCCACTTCAGCCACTGTGCCCTATTGGCGGTGGCATCTGTGCGTATAAACCTTGCCTTAGTGACAACTTTCCTTTACACTCGGTAATGCAAGAACGACACCCCGTAAAGGAGACCAGATGGCCGAGCACCCCAACATGGTCCGCAAATGGCGCCGCTGGCTCGAATTATCACAAGCTGAACTCGCCAGAAGAGTTGGCGTCTCCCGCCAAACCATCGCCAATATCGAACGCGGCAACTACTCGCCCTCCGTGCACCTCGCGCTGGATATTTGCCACGAACTAGGAAAAACCGTCGAAGAAATTTTTGGAGCTGAACAACATGATTAACGCCATCGCCAATTACTCCCTCAAGGAAATCGATCGCGCGACTCGCGATGAGTTCGAACGCGACACGCTTTATAAGGCCTGCGTAATCGGAATGACCCCAATCTCGTTCCTCGAACTCGTCGTCGCCGCAATTCTCGCCTGGGTCCTTCCTGGCCAAATGTCCATGCTGTGCTTCCTCGCGCTCGTGCCGTCCATCGTGGGCAACTTCATCGGTTCTGCTTGGATGCGCAAGCGCGTGGCCACCCCAATTGTTAGCCGCAATTGGACGGCTATCGCTGTCTACCTCATCCCTCTTATAGTCATGTTCGCCGGCATTGCCTTTAACGCCTACGCGCCTGCCGACGGCCACGACCCCGTCTCCTACCTCATCGGTACCGCAGTCGGCGCCATTGCCGTGCTCGCCCTCACCCCCTTCTTTCGTCGCCGCCAGCACCGTCGCGACCAAGCTCGCCTCGATGCCGAGTTAGAAGACTAGTTTCACTCCGGCACCTCACCCCGCCCTTCGCGCTCACCGCGGACGGCGGGTTTTCTTTGTTTTCGTTCCCCGTGAGCGCGGCGGGAGGTACTGTCTCCTTCGCGCTCACGGGGAGAAAGAAAAATCCCCGCCAACCTGCGCTGGTGAGCGCGGGGGCGGAGAGGAAGAAAATACGGGACCTAGCTAGGCCGGCTCGGTTTCCTCGACAAGTTGCCGCGTCTTCGGCTGCGAGCGGAAGGTCCACAGCTTGTTCAAGATAAAGTTAATCGGCATAGCGACAATGATAGAAATGGCCGATGCCCAGTACACCTTTGTACGCAAACCGGTCGAATCATCCAGAATGTCTGAGGGCAAATGCAGCGGCGAAGTCGGATTCATTAACAGTGTCGCCACAACTTGACTTACGATAAAAGCTCCAATTCCAGCGAGAAGGAATGGGAAGAAACCGCGCAGCCAAGACACCTTCGCCACCGATCGGAAAGTCCACATGCGATTCAGCTGGTAGTTCCAAGTGTTGGCGACCAAAAACGCAATGGTCAAAAACACATGGTACCAACGGATATGGAAAACAGAGCCGAAGAGATTGATGAAGGGATCATCCGCCTCGATGCCGCCAGACCACCAAGTAATCTTTCTGCACAAATAGACCACAAAGAGATTAACCGCGGTACCGGAGCCGCCAACAATGCCGAATTTGAGAAACTGCCCAAAATTGGACACAAAGCGCGCGACGCTGAGGTCTGCCATGGGCCGCCTTTCTAGCCAGTGATTTAATAACTACTCGATTGTAGTTCTTAAGTCCTGCGAACTGAAAAATTGACGCTCGGATTGTGATAGAGGATCTATAAAAGAGATAGCCTCATGGAGTAGGGCGAGCGGGGCGCGAAAATCATAGAGGTCGAGCTTGCGCGGGGCGGGGTACGTGTCGTCCCCGAGAAGCGGGTGCCCCAGATGATTGAGTAGCACGCGCAGTTGGTGCGTATGGCCGGTGCGCGGCCACATGGTCACCTCTCGGCCGGCGGCGCGCACATACGTAGAGGTGGGTGTGCCATCGGAAGCAACGAGCACCTGGCGCGAGCCGCGGGGCTTGTGCATGTGCAGGGTGATTTCCCGGTCCACATAAAGCGGCCGCTTGACGACGCCCCGATACCTCTTCACCGCACTCCCCTCCCCAAAGATGCGCTGGTAAGCGGCGCGAGTGGCGGGATTGCGAGAACAAAGCACAAGGCCGGCGGTCAGACGGTCTAGACGATGGAGAGGCACAATATCGTCTTCACCGAAGTCCACGCGCAGCCGGGTTTGCAGAGTTTCGCGTTGTAATCGGCCATTGGTGGTCGTGGGCAGAAAGTGCGGCTTATCGGCCACGATGAGGTCGCGGTCGGCGTAGATGACTGAGTAGTCGAAAGGAATGGGGCGCTCGGCAGGCACAGTGAGGTGATACCAGGCGGGCACGGGACGCGGCAGCTCGGCCCCAGCCGGCAGCAGAGTCCCAGGCGGATAGGGAGAATCGCCGGCGCGAGCGGCGAAGTACTCCCCTTTTTCGGGCACGTAGCCGCGCAGGACCGTCTTGCGCGGGGATATGCCCTCGCGTGCGGGAGGCCTGCCGGAATTAGGCACCGGCGAGGCGGTCTACTGCAGCATCGATGCGTTCATCGGTGCCGTTGAGACCAATGCGCACGTGCTTCTCGCCTGCTGGGCCATAGAAGTCGCCGGGGGCGGCGAGGATACCACGCTCGGCAAGCCAGTCGATGGTCTCCCGGCAGTTCTCGCCGCGGGTGGCCCAAAGATACATGCCGGCATCGGAGTGGTCGATGGTAAAGCCGGCGTCGACAAGCGCGTGCATGAGCACCGCGCGACGGGAGGCGTAGCGGTTGCGCTGAAGCGTCTCGGTGTCGTCGTCGTTAAGCGCGGCGACCATGGCGGCTTGAATGGGCCCTGGAACGATGAGGCCGGCGTGCTTGCGCAGCAGCAGCAGCTCGTCGATGAGGTCGTTATCGCCCGCGAAGAAGCCAGCGCGGTAGGAAGCCATATTCGCGGTCTTGGATAGCGAATGCATGGCAATGAGCCCGGTGTTATCGCCATCGGTCACGCGCGGATCGAGGATGGACACCGGCGGATTATCGTCATTCCAGCCCAAGCTCATATAGCACTCATCGGAGGCAATGATGGCGTCGTTCTCGCGCGCCCACGCCACGATGCGGCGCAGCTCCTCTACCCCGAGCACACGGCCCGTGGGATTGGAAGGCGAATTCAAAAAGACTAAAGAGGCGTCTTGGAAATCGGAATCCGCACGCAGCGGAGTGGCTCCGGCGAGTAGTGCGCCTACCTCGTAGGTGGGATAGGCCACCGAGGGGAAGGCAACGGTCTCGCCGCGCATGCCCAAGAGCGTAGGCAGCCAGGCGATGGCCTCCTTGGTGCCAACTACCGGCAGTACGCGATCTACCTGCATGTTGTAGCGGCGGGTCAGCGCGGCGGCGATGGCCTCGCGCAGCTCCGGGGTGCCGGCGGTCTGCGGGTAGCCGGAGGCCTGCGCGGCTGTGGTCAACGCAAGCTGCACGCCTGGGGCTACTGGGTCAACGGGGTTGCCCACCGAGAGGTCAACGATTCCACCCGGGTGGGCCTGGGCCTTCTTCTTGGCGCCGGCCAGTGAATCCCAGGGGAAGTCTGGAAGCGTCTTTCCTAGCGGTGTGCGAGCCATGTCTTACTCCTGATTCTGTGGCGGAAGCGCGGCAATCATCGGGACGTCAAAGTCCTGCGGGCCGAGGGCCGCAGCGCCGCCTGGGGAGCCCAGGTCATCGAAGAAGGCTGCATTAGCGTCGTTATAGTCCAGCCACTCATCGGGAACGTCATCCTCGTAGAAGATGGCCTCGACCGGGCAAGCCGGCTCGCAGGCGCCGCAGTCCACGCACTCATCCGGGTGGATGTAGAGCATGCGCTTGCCCTCGTAGATGCAATCAACAGGGCATTCCTCAACGCAGCCGCGGTCCATTACGTCAACGCAAGGCTGTGCGATCGTATAAGTCATGGAGATTCCTTGAAACTTCCTGATGTCTAGGATTTGGGGTGATTAATAGTATGTCACTTCTGCTTAAAAAATGGCCAAACGCCGCCGCCTATCCCCGCCAAAAGCAGGAGCAGACTGAGAATATTATTGGCCAAGAGCGTGTCTCCAGTCATTGGCACCATCAACATGAAGGCGAAAAATCCTAAGCACCATACGATGAGCGGGATGGCGCTGACTACCGGCGTGCGGCTCCACAAGCGGGCGGTGCGGGTAAGCACGGAGTTGAACCACCACGCGATCACAATCGTAATGGGAAAGGCTACGCTCGCCCCATTGGATAGCGGGATGCGGGCGGTGAGATAAATGACCTCGAGAAATACCGAAAGCAGCGCGCCGATAGCCAACCACACCAGGCCGGTTACCTGCTCGCCGCGGCTAAAATCCGTGCGCATCACAGCCCACCGAGCAAATCATCGGCCGGCTCGCCTTGACCCAGTTGGAAGTATTCGGCAGGCAGCAGCGGCATAACTAGCAGATTGGACAGGCCAAAGGCGCCGGGCACGCGCTCAGGTTCATGGAGCGCGGCCACAGCGGACGCGGGATTGGTGCGGGTGGTGGAGCCATCGGCCAACCAAATTTGGGAGGCGTGAGCGCGCATGGCGCGGCGCTTGGCGTCCAAGGCGGCGTCAGAAAGAGCGACAGTGACATCAGTACCCTCGTTGGTGAAATTGTCCAAGTACTCCTGGCTGGGCTTGGTCCATCCAGCTGGGGCATCGAGGGTTTCCAGGCCGCCGTAGTTAGCGGCGCGTTCAAAAATGCCGTACCAAATGCGTGTGCTTGGCGACGCCGCCTTCATCACCGCCTTATGCACCGCAATGTGGTCCGGGTGGCCGTAACCGCCATCAGGCCCGTAGGTCAAGATGACGTGGGGCTTAATCGTCTCGAGCTCGTCGCTCAGGAAATCAGCCGCCTCCTCGATGCGATTGACCAGCGCGCGCGAATCTTCGTGGGAGGGTGAGCCCGCCATGCCGGAGTCACGGAAGTGACCGAAGCCGCCGAGCTGGATTCCCTTTACTCCAAGAGCCTCCAGTGCGTTAGCCAATTCGCGAGCGCGAAAGCCGCCGAGCTGATCATGGTCGGCCAGGCCCTGGTAGGGCTCACCAATAACCTCGCCGTCCTCGCCCAAGGTGAGCGTAATAACGGTGACCTCGGCGCCGCGTGCGGCGAGGCTCGCCAGGGTACCGCCCATAAAAAGGGTTTCATCATCCGGGTGGGCGTGGACTGCCACCACGCGATAGCCGGTTAAATCCTTAGTCTTCATCTATCCTCCAGCGGGGCGCGGTGATAAGACCCCCGTCCCAATCATCAATGCTTTGGCCGGGGCCTACAATACCCTTCCCGAGCGCGTGGATACGCGTCTCATCCATCAACGGCACGTAGAGCGCTTCTTTAGAGTTCACTTCTCGAATGCGGCCGAGCGCCTCCTTCGGGCTCATGGTCCCGGACAAGATTTCCTCGCGAATCTCGTCCGCATTCTCCGGACAGATTCCGGACAAATCGCCTGCCAGTGGTTGTTTATTATCGCAGCTAAAGATATTTGCCGCGGCCAACGAGTTCAAGGAGATATCTTCCCAAGTAACCACGGCATCCACATCGCCTTCTGGCAAAAGCTTGGAGGTTATTGTGGTCAGGCGCTCGGAAACCACCTCGGCATCTATCCCGTGGGCTTCCAGAACATCGTAGAGGGTATTTGCCGCGGCCAAGGCAGTGGGGCTAGTAGGATCTACCGCAAAGCGAATCGGTTTTTTGCTGGCGCGTGCGCGCAACGCAGTAAGATCCGTGTCTTTGCTTATAGGGTTATGTCCGGGCTCCAGATTGGAAGCGCGGCCGGTGGCCAAGCGGGCGACCTGATCCGTATCAATCAGTGAGGCTAATCCGCGGCGCTCTGCCCTTTCTTCCAATGCGCCTTCTGCAGTAGACATATGCAGGCGCAATTGGCGTGGGCGAGTAAGTGCTTTTTCAGAGACATGTCCTAAAAGACCCAACGCCTCCTCTGAGGTTTGGTCCGGAGTAAAGTCCGCGAATCCGATCTGTCCGGAGCGCAGCATATTCAGCGCTTGGGTGCTATCGCGCACCTCACTGAGCTGGATGACATCCACTTGGGCCGGATTAGCGCCCCAGAACCGATCATTTCGGTTCAAGGTAATGACTCCGCGGCCGCGGTCCACGCTATCGACAAGGAAGCGTCCGGCCGATGCCGGAATCTTATCCGCTAATGCGGAGCCGAAATTATCATCTTGCAATAAGTGCGAAGGCAGTAGGTTATGGAAGAGCAGGTGCCAGTCCTTAACCTTCTGGGAAAAATCCACCGTGACTACGCGACCACCATCAGAGGTATTCACGGCCGAGATGGCGTGGTAGCCAGCGGGATCTCGTACACCGGCGGTCGTGGTCATCTGCTTCCACAAGTAGCTAAAGTCCGCGCCAGAGATAGGCGTACCATCTGACCACTGCGCAGGTGAAGCAATAACGTAGCGCACTCGCTGCGCTACCCCCTTGGGGGCATTTACCTCGGCGGCGGATTCCAGGATATCGGCGTCCCTCTGACCGCCGTGGAAGGTTGAAGGCAACACCAGTTCCGCAATCTGGTCCACCAGCTCGGAATTATTGGCCACCAAGTGCGGGTTTAATCCCGCGCGCAAGGGATCTACGCCCACTGAGATAGTAGGACGCTTGGCGGAATCGGTGTCTTGGGGTGGCTCTTCTTGCTGTTTTGCAGTGGTGGTGGCCTGATCCTCTTGCAGCGCGGAGGCATTATCCTCCACCACCGGTGGAGGGCCAGGGTTAGCCGCGCAAGCGCTTAAGAAAACAAGGCTAGCGGCGCTCAGCACCGCCGCCATTGCCGACGCCGCGCGCCTTGTTGAAGCCGGATTCTTTTTCATCGCGGACTACTTTAGTCCCTTTACCCCGCCGGAACGAAGATATTCGGCGCTAGACTCAGGCTCAGACCGCAACTTTGAGGGAGGCACCATGCTGATTTGCCAAGAAATGTTCCTGCTATTAACTAAAGACAATGGCAAGAAAGAAGACTGGGTGTCCAATAATGAGGCCGCCCTACGCGCTACCGTCCTCGCGGACCTACTGCTGGGCGGGCACGTCGAACTTGCGGAAAAGAAAAAGGTAGTAACTACCACCCAGCGCCCGAAGAACCCAGTTTTGGCCTGGGCCTGGGAGGAGTTACAGCAGCGCAAGACCGCCAGTACGAAGGAGCTCTTGGAAGCTTCTTGGTTTACCCCACGGGAAATCATCGCCTTGGATTTCCACGCGAATGGCCAGCTCGACATAGAAAAAGCCAAGTGGTGGCAATGGGGCGGCGACCGCTACATCATGACGGACTTGGAATTAGAGCACCAACTGCGCGAGCGGCTGGTCGCGGTGCTGGAAGCACAACGTCCAGCCGAGGTTAATGACGTCATCATCCTCGATATCCTCCGCGAAGTCTCCGGTGCCTATACTCTGCTCAAAAATGATGCGGAGGGTATGAAGCGACGGGAAATGCGGGCACGCATTCAGGAGATCAAAAAGGAGGTGACATATGACAAAACCGCCTCCTCAGCGGTTAAGGCCGTAGTAGAGGAGGCGGCAGCAGTAGCGGCAGTGGTTGCCACTTCAGCGGCAATCACTACCACCTAAGGCGGTGCTCACTACTTATTCATCTGCTTCGCGCGAGCAGCCGCACGCTTGCGGTCGGTAGCGGAAAGCTCTACCTTGCGCACGCGCAGGACGTCCGGGGCGACCTCGACGCACTCGTCGTTGCCACAGAATTCCAGTGCTTCTTCCAAGGAAAGGGTGTGTGCCTTGGCCAGGGTGACCGTGGCCTCCGCAGTAGCGGAGCGCATATTGGTCAGCTTCTTTTCCTTGGTGATGTTGATGTCAATATCCTCATCACGGTTATTGGCGCCAACGACCATGCCCTCATAAGCCTCGGCGCCCGGCTCGACGAAGAAGTTGCCGCGGTCAGCCAACTGCGTCAGCGCGTACTGGGTGATCTGGCCGGTGCGGTCAGCCACCAGGGAACCGGTCGGGCGGGACTTGATATCGCCGGCCCAGACATCCAGGCCGTCAGAGATGGAGTTAGCGATACCGGCACCGCGGGTCTCGGTCATAAACTGGGTGCGGAAGCCAATGAGACCACGGGCGGGAACGCGGAAGATCATGCGTACCCAGTCGCCCTCGCGGACATCCATAGCCTGCATCTGACCCTTGCGGGATGCTAGCAGCTGGGTGATAGCGCCCTGGTGCTCGGAGGGAGAGTCAATGGTGAGGATTTCGTACGGCTCGTAGGTCTTGCCATCGATTTCCTTGGTAACAACCTGCGGCTTACCAATGGTCAGCTCGAAGCCTTCGCGGCGCATGGACTCAATCAGCACGGACAGCGCCATCTCGCCACGGCCCTGTACCTCCCAAGCGTCGGGGCGCTCGGTGGGCAGCACGCGCAGGGAAACGTTACCGATGAGCTCTTGCTCCAAGCGGGCCTTGACCATACGCGCGGTGAGCTTATCGCCGCCGCCCTGGCCTGCCATCGGGGAGGTGTTCACGCCGATGGTCATGGAGATGGCCGGCTCGTCTACGGTGATGCGCGGCAAAGCCTCAGGGTGCTCCGGATCGGCGATGGTGTCACCAATCATGACGTCAGAAATGCCGGAGATAGCCACGATGTCACCGGCGATGGCTTCCTCGGCCGGCTGACGCTCGAAGCCGACGGTGCGCAGCAGCTCGGCGACCTTCACGGTCTTGGTGTGCTGGTTGCCATCCTCGTCGTAGTGGATCCAGGCCACCTGCTGGCCCTTCTTAATGCGGCCGGCGTAGATACGCAGCAGCGCGATACGGCCTAGGAAGTCGGAGGCGTCCAGGTTGGTCACGTGCGCCTGCAGTGGGGCGTCGACGGTAGCGGAAGGCTCTGGGAGGACGTTATAGATGACGTCGAAAAGCGGCTGCAGATCCTCGCCCGCAGGGACGTTGCCATCGCCTGGGTTCTCGGTGGAGGCAACGCCGGCGCGGCCGGAAGCGTAGAGAACCGGGAGGTCCAGCAGCTCCTCGGCGGCGGCTGCAGCTTCCTCATCCTCCAGGCCGGCGGCGATTTCCAGCAGGAGGTCCTGGGACTCGGAGACAACCTCGTCGATGCGGGCATCCGGGCGGTCAGTCTTGTTCACGCAGATGATAACCGGCAGCTTGGCTTCCAGTGCCTTGGTGAGCACGAAGCGGGTCTGCGGCAGCGGTCCCTCGGAGGCATCGACGAGCAAGACGACGCCATCCACCATGGAAATACCGCGCTCGACCTCGCCACCGAAGTCGGCGTGGCCTGGGGTGTCGATGACGTTAATAATCAGGTCCTGGCCGTCCTTGCCTAGGCCCTTGCGGTGAATGGCCGTGTTCTTGGCCAGAATGGTAATGCCGCGCTCGCGCTCCTGATCATTGGAGTCCATGACGCGGTCCGTGTGTTCACCGTGGTCACCAAAGGCGCCGGACTGCTCCAGCATGCCGTTGACCAGGGTGGTCTTGCCATGGTCAACGTGCGCGACGATGGCAACATTACGGAACTCGGTATTACTCACTAGTGGGGTTCTCCTTCGGAGGATCTACAGCGCTTACGCGCGCGAAATTGATCTTGAACGAGCTCCCACGATACCCCCTTAAAGGGCCAAGTGCAGCATTGGGGTTGGCTTTACCCGGTAACGCGCCGTATAGGGCGAGCGAAGATTCTTATAGATCGCAAACACACTTGACACCTCCCTAGCTATCACTATCGTTACTTTAGGTACTATTGTTACGATTGTGACTAATGGGGTTTGAATGCCCTGACCGAGACCGCACCCAAGGAATTGATAACGTGAGCAACGCCCGCACCACCTGGCGCCTATCCGGCCGCATCGGTTATATTTCCGCCGCCACGGCCGCGCTCATCGGCCTCGCCTCCCCACTCGTCGCCCCAGCGCAAGCATCTGCACCAGACCTTTCTTCCCTGGTGCAGCAGGCTTCTTCCCATAGCCCGCTGGACGAGCTAGGCCGCCCCAATCAGGAAACCCAAGATCGCATCCGCGCCTTCGCGGCTCAACCGTGGATTCCAGAGGATGCCCGCAACGCCATCCTATCCGGCCTCGCATTCTTCGCCGGCGGCGGCGATGGCAAGGGCGGCGTGGCTATGCCGGAAGGCAATAACCCGAATTTCCGGCAGTTTTATTGGCCCACGGTCTCCGCGCATTGCATAGGCGGCACCAGCGATGCCATGGGCTCGGCCATTGCCGTACCTGGCCCCACGGAAATGCCGGCACCCGGCGCAAAACCGGGCGAAACCGTCTTCCTCTTTACTGCTCTTGGTACCCCTCCGGCCGCGCGCGAGCAGGGCGGAATGAATGTGCAGTGGTTCAACCTGGATAACCTGCGCAGCGGCATCACCCCGCTGAATAACAACGGCATCAACCAGGATGGCCCCACTACCTTGTCCGGCACCGCCCAGACCGGCAAAGGCACCGTTATCGCGCTGCTATCCGGCGGCGTTAATACCCAAGAGTCCCACTGCAAATTCGCCCCCACTGCCGCTTTCCTTGAGGTGAAGTAGATGGCGGCGGACCTCCATCCGGTCAAGCGCGAGACCTTTAATACCGCCGATTACACCAATACCGACCCCAAAGGTTTCCTGCGCGAGGTCGATACCTACACCGAAACCGAGTTTGGTCTGTACATGGCGCGCGGTGCCGATCACCCACGCTTTGGTTACCTAGAATCGTGGCTGCTCCCCGGCCTTAACCTGCGTGCCAATATCTTTCACTTCCGTCCGGGCGTAGACGTCCACCAAGATTTTTATATCGACGTTGCCGAAATCCAGCGCGATGGTGCGCTCTGGACCACCCGCGATCTTTATGTGGACCTGGTCGCAACGCGCGACGAGCCCATTTCCGTGCTCGACATCGATGAGCTCTCTGCCGCCACCTCCGCTGGTTTGATTACTGCCGAGGAGGCAGAAAAAGCGATCGACACCACCCTAACCGCCGTAGAAGGCATTACTCGCAGTGGTGACGATGCGATGGCTTGGTTGGCACATCAAGGGATAAACTTGACGTGGTCCAATGACATTACCCTAGCCCCAGAAGGATAATTTATGGCCGGTGGCCTATTTGCACTGCTTGACGACGTTGCCTTGATCGCCCGCTCCGCAGCTTCCAGCGTCGACGATGTGGCCGCACTCGCGGGCAAGACCTCGGTGAAAGCCGCTGGCGTCGTAGTCGATGATACCGCGGTAACCCCGCAATACGTGGAAGGTATTAAGCCGCAGCGCGAGCTGCCGATGATTTGGCGCATCACCAAGGGCTCGCTTATCAATAAGCTCGTTATCATCTTGCCCATCGCGATGATCCTCTCCTGGATCGCGCCGTGGGCACTCACGCCTATCTTGATGTGCGGCGGTACCTACCTTTGCTTCGAGGGTGCCGAGAAGATCTTGCACCACCTTCTTCCCCACCGAGAAAAAGAAACCGAATCAGTCCAGGAAAAGGGTGCCGACGCCGAAGACAGCTTGGTCAAGTCCGCGATTACCACTGACCTCATCTTGTCGTCTGAAATCATGGTCATTTCCTTGAACGAGGTCATCGACCAGCCGTTCTGGATGCGCCTCGGAGCCCTCATTTTCGTCGGCATCATATTGACCTTGGGTGTCTACGGCGCCGTGGGCCTATTGGTCAAGATGGACGATATTGGCATGGCCTTAAATGAGCGCCACAACGGCAAATCCACGGTGGGCAACGCACTTGTCAAGGGCATGCCCATTGTGCTCGATATTATCGGCGTCATCGGCACCGCCGCGATGCTATGGGTCGGCGGCCATATCGTGGTCAAGGGCCTGCACGAATTCGGCATGAATCAGCCGCACGAATTCATCGTTTCCGTGACCGAAAAGATTTCTAATGGCGCCCTGGCTTGGTTGGCAGAGACCGGCATGTCTATGGTTTGCGGCCTGGTTCTCGGCACGGTCATCGCCACCATCGTCATGGCAGTCAAAGCTTCCTTTGGCAAGTCCTCGAGCACCTCTTCCACGCCGGCAGAGGCTTAGGCTTCAAGCACAGTAGGCCTGCTACATAAATAGCATCAGCGAAACCGCCATTACGGCCATGCCGGCGATCAGGCCATAAATGGCGTGGTGATGCTCGCCGGTTTCTTCGGCGGTGGGCAAAAGCTCATCCAACGAGATAAAGACCATGATGCCGGCGATGGCGGCGAAGCTGATTCCCATCGTGGCCGGCCCAATAACCGGCATGAGAAGGCCGAAACCAATGAGTGCGCCAATCGGCTCCGCCAGTCCAGACAAGGTGGCCCACCAGAAGGCCTTCGTGCGTGATCCGGTTGCCTCCCGCAGCGGGACGGCCACCGCGATGCCTTCCGGGATATTGTGAATGGCGATTGCCACCGCCACCGGCACCGCGATTTCCTTAGACTCTAGGCCGGATAAGAAGGTAGCGAATCCTTCCGGAAAATTGTGCAGCCCCAGCGCGCAGGCGGTAAATACGCCAGTTTTCATCAGCTTTTTGCGGCGGGCCTCTTCGGCCGTTGTAGCCGGCTCATGGGGATTGATCTCTTCCGGCACGAGCCGGTCAATGATGGCAATGACGGCAATGCCAGCAAAGAAGGCACCGACGGCGGCCCAGGTGCCAGCGGTTTCTCCCCCGAGGGCGTCGGAAAGCTGGGATATGCCTTCGGGGAGAATCTCCATGAAGGAGACGTAGAGCATCACACCGGCCGAAAGACCTAGAGCTGCAGCCATGAAAGCCGGGCCCGGCTGGCGCTTTCCCACCGCCAAGGCTCCGCCAATCGAGGTCGATAGCCCCGAAAGCAGCACCAAGGCGAAGGCGAAAACAAAGGTACTAAGAGTCATAGCTGGCACCCTACCTGATAATAATTATCAGGTATTAACCCTCATCTTTGTCCTCAGGCACAGGAGAGATAAATTCGCCATTCTTGATAGAAGGATCATTATCCACGTACTCGCCTGTCTCGTAGTCATAGCCCACAGCGTGGCCTTCCTCGTCCGTGCGCGCGTACCAATCGGTCACCTCTGCTGCAGTGGAGTTAAAGTGCGCGCCCGTTGCATAGTCCCCCTCCGTCGGTTCAATGGACAAGGCAAAATTATCGCCATAATCGCGCACGCCACGCACAATCGCATTAGAAACCGCCTCATCCTCGTAGAAGTGACGGATAGAGATTGGATCATGGCGCAGCTCGCGCACCAGCGCGATACACATAAGCACAATGATGACCGCAAATGGCAGAGAGGTAATCGTAATAAGATTCTGCAGGCCCTGCAGCGCATTGCGTCCGCCAGCGAGCAAAATGACCACGGCGATGCCGGCCATGCACACCACCCAAAAGACGGTAACAATAGGGTTTGGCTTGGGGTTACCCCGCTGCGTGAGCTGCGAGTTCACAATGGATGCGGAGTCCGCCGTGGTAATGAAGAAGACAACCAGCATGAGAATGACAATGGGTGCCATCCACTCCGCACCTGGGAAATGGTCCAGGACCTTAAAGAAGATATCTTCTGCCGCCGGCATAGAGTCAATAGTGCCGTCCGGGGCGATATCGCCATCGCGGCGCTGCAGCCAAATGGTGGTGCCACCAAGAATGGTAAAGGCAGCAACAATGATGGCCGATGGAATAAGCAGCACGCCAAGCACGAACTGGCGGATGGTACGCCCGCGCGAAATCTTGGCTACGAAAACACCCACAAACGGTGACCACGATACCCACCAAGCCCAGTAGAAGGTGGTCCATGAGGAGAGGAATGCCACCATATCTTCGCCTTCGCCCATATTGGCAGAGAGCATCTGCGGCATCTCATCAAGATACTCAATCACCACTGCCGGCAACATGTTGATCAAGAAAGCGGTGGGACCTACCACGAAGAAGAACAGCGCCAGCGCAAGCGCTAGCACCAGGTTGATATTTGAGAGCCAACGAATGCCCTTAGCCACGCCCGAAACGGCCGAAAAAATCGTGCCGATAGACAGCACCACGATAATGACCAGCGCCGCAGTATTGCCGGTGGTGGACCAGCCGCTAACCAATTCCACGCCGCGGCCGATCTGCAGCGCACCAATGCCCAAGGTCGCGGCGGTACCAAAGAGCGTGGCAATAATGGCCAGGCCGTCGATGATGCGCGCCGGCAGGGAATCCGTAGAACGATTGCCAAAAAGCGGCATCAAAATGGAACTCATCAGGGGAACGCGGCCGCGGCGGAAAGACACATAGGCCACGCACAAGCCCACGATGGCATAGATTGCCCAAGCATTAAATCCCCAGTGCATTGCGGCCTGAGCCATTGCCCCAAGCACGGCTTCATCGCTAGCCGCCTCGTACGCGCCCGGGCGCGGCGAAAGGTAGTAGCTCAGCGGTTCGAAGGGGCCGAAGAAAATAATGCCGATACCAATGCCAGCACCAAAGAGCATCGCAGCCCAGCTCACCGTGGAAAACTCTGGCTTCTCCCCATCGAGCCCCAGTGGAATCTTGCCGTACTTGGAAAAGGCCAAGATGAGGAGCAAAAACATCAGGAACGTAGCCAAGGCAGTAAAAATCCAACCCAAGTTGCGCATTACCCAATCCAGCGCGGCCGAAGAGGCATCAAAGACTTGCTCGGGCGCAACCACACCCCAAATGACGAAGGCCATGACCAGGCCGCCGACCGCCACAAGGATCGGCTTATCCACTCCATATTTAACCTTCTGATCCTCAATGGAAACGCCCGGCACCAGCGCAGGGTGGATATTATGCGGGTACATAATGTCTTTGAGAATGCGCTTGGCGTTACGGGTGCGTTTTTTACTTTCTTCCGAGCTATTTACCCCGCGCACAGGGCGGGATGAAGAAGACGGTGAAGAAGAGATGGTTCTACTCCTATTCTATTTTCAGGCGTCACTTTGAAAGAGCTGTCTACACATTAATAAAAACTCGCTGGATATAAAGCTGGCATCAGCCTTACCCCCATATGCGTAAAATGGGCTCAGCATTGTTTACCGGCCTTTAACCTTGGGAGTGACTTTCTATGGCGCTTTACCCGCTCGCGACTAGTTACTTCGGCGTGGAGCATGTCGCAGTCCTTGAGCACCCCGTGCTGGGCACCGCGTTGAGTATCCCCGGCGTGTCCGAGCACGCAGCGCTTGTCGATGTCTCCCTAGAACCCGATACCTACACCAACGGCTGGCGCATCCGCTCAGACTTCGGCTTCCTAGGTTTTTTGGACGAGGTCGAAGCCGCGGAATATCCCGCCCTAGAGCGTTTGAAAAACTCGTTTGCCCAGCCACAGACTATTGCCACAGTGGAAGTAGTTGACGGCGAGGTGGAGGTTGCCGTGTCCCTTGGCTTGTGGCCGTGGATGGTTCCGGTCAATGACCAGCCCCAAGGAACCGCGCTGCTAGCCGGTGGACGAGGCGTGCTTATCGACGTCGCCGCTGGCGACCTTTCCTCCCCCCAGCTGCAACGCATGGGTACGCAACAATTCTTCGTTACCCTGGAAGACCTTTCCGGCACGGCTGTAGCTACCTGCGACGATATGGTTCTCGGCCCCTGCGGCGATATCGCCTCGCTGCCTGGTCTGCGTGCCGCATTCGAGGCTGCTAGTGCCTCCGGAGCGGGGCTGTCCGCCCGTGCCTACACGAGCCATGGCATGCTTGCAGTCGATATCCCCGCTGATACGGCCACCACCGAGGAAATCTTCTCCCCCGCCGTCCCACCATTGCGCGTGCCTGCTCCCCAACCTGCGATTCCTGCCGCCGCGCCCGCATCCATGCCCACGCCGCCCGAAGTCTGGGATCACACAGTATCCGGCGAGACCATCGTCACTGCACTTCCCACGGGCTCGCGTCGTCCGCAAGGACCGCACGCGCAGCCAGCCGCACCCGCTGCGCCTTCCCAGACGGCTTCGCCACAACAAACTGCTCACTCGGCCACGCCGCCTAAAGCCAGCGCCAAGCTTGCAGAATTGGTCTCCTCTGTCCCAGGCGAGCAGAGTTTTAGTTGGCGCGTGCTCCCGGTAGCCGAGGAACCAGGCCGTTATTCTTCCGAATCCGCGCGCGTGCGGGCTCGGCGCGTAGCACGCGAGACTTCCCACCACCGCGGAGGAAACCACCGCAAATAGCTACCGGCCCCGCCAAAGTGTCCTTGCTAGCGCAAGGTTCTGCAGCCTCCCTCCCCGCGGCGAGTAATCCGCTGGGCATCTAAATATTCCAGGAGCGGAATGGCTACCCGTCGCGTCGTCCCCAAGGCCCGGCGGGCAGCAGAAAGCGTGAAGGGCTGTTCCAGCTCGGCCAAGTACCGACGCGCTTCCTCTGGTGCCGAGGGCAAAAGCACGATGCTGTGCTGAAGACGCAACAGGCGCCCGGCGCGCTCAGCGGCAGCAAGCTCCTTGGTACCCAGACCCAGCTCCGCTAAATCATCTGCCTCTGGTGCCGCAAAGGGTGACGCTTTAAGTCTCTTCTCGATAACAGCAATGCCCTGCTCAGCCGCGCCGAGATCCACCCGTTGCCCAGGCAGACGAAGCACTCCCTCACTGCTTTCTGCCTTCGCAGCGGCGATCGCAAGCCCTAGCAATCCTTCGTCGCGCATGCCGAGGGCATCCATGGCCGCCTTGCGAGGCATTCCCGGCGCCAAGGGATGTGCGGCAGCGTGGGCATGCAGAGCATCGTTGAGTGCTTCCTTCCACCGTGTTACCTGGGAAGCGGCTATCCACCACTCGCGGAAGGCGATGATGCCTGCGGGTGGCGCGGCAGTATCGAAGCCATCGCGGGCGAGGTCATCCAAGCGGGCGTAGCCGACGCGCCACAGATAGGATGCAGGATCCCTAAATGACTCCTGCGCGCTGAGTTCTTCTGCGCGACGGGGAGCGGCACCGCGACGGTTAAGCTCCGGCGGGCGGAGATCTACTGCTTCTACCCCGGCGACGACGTGGCGACCGCCGGGGCTGCGGACGACGAAGCGGTCGAGGAGCTGAAGGGGCAGCGGATGAGCCAAGCTAAGGCGCGCGAAATCGGGCGAAAGGGGCCGCAAGTGGCCCTCTACCCCGGCGGTACCGGTGTGGACGACGAGGTTATCTGGCAGCCCATCGAGCTCGGCGCCAAAGGTGCGGCGAATATCGAGGTGCTCCACTAGTCGCCATGCGCCTGGGCTCAGCACTACGTCGCCGCGGTGTATCTCGGCGGCATCTACTCCCCGCAGGTTGACGGCAGCGCGGGTGACAGGGCCAAGGGATTCCTGTGCGCTATTTTCGCTGTGCAGTCCCCGAATTTCCACCGTCTTTTCGCCCTCAGCTGTCACCACCTGCAGGCTATCGCCTACGCGCAAGCTGCCCGCGGCGAGTGTTCCGGTGACCACGGTGCCCGCTCCCTTCACGCTAAACGCCCGGTCGACCCACAGGCGCACTGGGGCTGTCGGACCGGGAGCAGGTACTTCAGCAAGCACATCATCCAGCGCCCGCCGCAGCTCTGCAATGCCTTCGCCGGTGGGGGCGGAGACGGGGATAATGGGGGCGTCGGCAAGCGGGGTATCTGCCAACTCCGCACGGATCTCGGCGGTGCGATCTACGGTGGCGCGGTCGCTGCGGGTAAGTGCGATAATTCCATGCTCTACGCCCAGGGCGCGCAAGGCATCGCGATGATCGGTGGACTGGGCTTGCCACCCCTCATCAGCTGCCACCACGAAAAGGACCACTGGGGCTGGGCCCACGCCGGCAAGCATATTGCCCAAGAATTTTTCATGGCCGGGCACGTCCACGAAAGCCACATCTGCACCAGAGGGCAAGGTGGTCCAGGCAAATCCTAGGTCAATGGTGAGCCCGCGGCGCTTCTCTTCTTCCCACCGGTCCGGGTCCATCTCCGTAAGTGCGCGCACCAAGGTGGACTTGCCATGGTCTACATGGCCGGCGGTAGCAACGACGTACACCTAGCCCACCGCCTTAATCGCGGCAATGACCACGGCGTCTTGGTCTGCGGGAACGCAGCGTATATCCACTAGGCAGTTGCCCTGATGCACCCGGGCTACCACCGGTGGTTCGTGGTGGCGAAGCGCGTCCGCAAAGTGTTCTGGCAGGCTAACCGCATAACCGGGTAGCGGGTATTCGGGCGCCCCGCCACCGCCTACGCGGCCATCGTGGGGCACTACGCGCGCACCGACTGCCTCCGCTATCGCTTCCGTGCGCGCGCGATGGGTCTCCCTGTCCAGATGCAGTGCATCTTGCACCGCATTCGAAGGCGTGGAAATGGCAGCCTCCAAGGCGTTGAGGCGCAGCTTGTCTATACGCACGGCGCGCGCAAGTGGGTGCTTTTTCACCGCAGCAATCGCCTCCTTGGTACCGAGCAAAATTCCTGCCTGCGGGCCGCCGAGTAGCTTATCGCCGGAGGCAATGACGATATCGGCGCCGGCGCGCAGCTGGGCCTGAATATCTGGTTCCTCTGGCAGCGCGGGATCATGATTTAGTAAACCAGAACCCAGGTCCACAATGAGCCGCGTATGGTGCTGCGCTGCTAGGCGGTGCAGCTCATCCACGCCGACTGCGGAGGTAAAGCCCTCAATGCGGAAGTTAGAAGGGTGCACCTTCAAAATGGCGCCGGTATTTTCCCCCAGCGCGCGCTCATAATCGGCCAGATGCGTGCGATTAGTCGCGCCGACTTCCTTGAGGCGCGTGGCCGTAGACTCGATGAGCTCCGGCAAACGAAAGCCCGCACCGATCTCAATAAGTTCGCCGCGCGAAATGATGACGTCTTTGCCCGGGGCGAGTGCGGCAGTGGCCAAGAGCAAGGCACTGGCGCCGTTATTGACCACGAGGGCATCTTCTGCACCGGGACAGGCCGCAAGCAGCGCAGCCGTGGCGCCAGCTCCGCGGTTTTTCGAGCGCTTGCCAGAATCAAGGTCCATTTCCACGTCGGTATAAGAGGCGGCGTCATGAAGGGCCTCTACTGCGGCTCCCGGAAGAGGGGCGCGCCCTAAGTTGGTATGGATGATGACGCCGGAGGCGTTGATGACCGGCCGCAGGGAATGCACCCTCTGCTGCCCCAGGCGTTGCGCAATTTCTGTGGGGATATCGTTGATAGGCAGCTCGCCGCGGCGTGCTTGGGCAACTGTGCGCTGAACAATTGCACGAATGGTGTGCTCGGCAAGGCGCTGTCGCGCGGTTTCTACTTCTGGCAGCTGGAGCAGCTCATCCATGCGGGGAATATTCCGACGGGGATCGGGGCTGGCTGCAGGGGTGGGCGTGGGCACTGTGGCATTCCTCCTTGCGCGCGAATGGCGGAGACGGACAGGAATCGAACCTGCCAGACCGAGATGCTCGGCCTCACCGGTTTTGAAGACCGGGGCGCCCACCAGGACACGTACGCCTCCGTGTGCTCACCTTACACGCGCATTCCCCGGCGCCAATACACCTGTCATCCCTACGTCCACCAAGCCCCTCGAAGGCGAAACCTCGGCGCCCTCTGTCCTATCGCCACACGCCGCCGCAAGCGGGTTCCCGCCCTAGCTTTGCAGCCAGATACTCTCTGGAGATGAGTAAAATGGCGCTATGACCGAAGAAATTAAGCTCACCTCTTTCGCCGCAGGCGGCGGTTGCGCCTGCAAGATTCCCGCTGGCCAGCTTGAGTCTGCCGTCGAGGGCCTGATAGGCAAGGCCGACCCTAATGTACTGGTGGGCCTAGATGATGGCGATGATGCTGCGGCAGTCAAAATCCAGGATGGTCTAGCAGTTATTTCCACCGCGGATTTTTTCACCCCGATGCTCAATGACCCCTACGATTGGGGGCGAGTGGCTGCGGCCAACGCGCTTTCTGATGTCTATGCCATGGGCGGCACCCCCGTTACCGCCATCAACCTCGTAGGCTGGCCCAATGAAAAGCTCGGACTGGACGTACTACGCGAGGTCCTGCGCGGCGGCATGGACGTAGCCACCGAAGCCGGCATCTCTGTTACCGGCGGCCATTCCATTACCGCCCCTGAACCACTCTATGGCATGGCCGCCACCGGTATCGTCGCGCCCGAAAAGCTCATGCGCAACGACGCCGCCGAGCCCGGCCTGCCCATTACCCTCACCAAGCCCATCGGCGTAGGCATCCTCAACAATAAACACAAGGCCACCGGCGAGGTATCCCAAGCCGCAGTCGATTCCATGACCACCTTGAATCGCGAGGCCGCCCGTGCCGCGGTGGAGGCAGGCGTGCGTGCGGCCACCGATGTCACCGGCTTCGGCCTGCTCGGCCACCTTTATAAGATGTGCCGCGCCTCTGGCATCGCCGCGGAGCTCGACTTTTCCGCCGTGCCCACCATCGACGGCGCGAAGGAGGCCTTGGCGGAAGGATTCATCCCCGGTGGCTCCCGCCGCAACCTCGACTGGGTACGCCCACACCTGGAAACCTCCTTGAGCGAGGAAGAGCTGGTGCTGCTTGCCGACGCCCAAACTTCCGGCGGACTCCTCCTCATCGGCGAGGTCCCCGGCTACCCCGTCATCGGCCACACCACCGAGCGCACGGGCGATGCTTATATCAAGGCCTAAATTTTCTCCTCCCCAGCGCCCCTAGCCGCGCTGGGGTTGATGGGGTGTGCAACCGAGGGGGCATCGCCAAGCGCATGCTCCCCTCCCCTTCGGGTCCACCGACCGGCACTTTTATTGCTCCGCAGCCGAGCAACAACGCAGGGAAGATATCGGCGCGGAACTCGCTCCCGCCCTACAGGAGGTGGACTAGTCCGAGCTCACCACATCGTGGTCGAGACCCTGCTCGCGCCGGCGCTTTTCCGCCCGGCGCTTTTGCGGGCCGATGGTAGTCTCCGGATTTTTCACTGCTTCTAGGCCGGCGTTGAGCACACCAAAGCGGGTGCACGCCGATCCTGCCAATAGCGATAGCCCCGCGGCCACCGATACCGCGCGGGACTTTGTGGCCGCAGCCAGCATGCTTCCCACGCCACCGGCCGCAATGAGGTATTCCGAAGCCTTCATCAGCGTGCCCGGCTTTCCCTCGTGCAGAGCCTGGCGCGGCTCCGGCTCCATGCCTTCTTCCAAGACCTTGGTCGCCGCTAGATCGCTGGCCGCGGCGGCCATGCCCGACACGCGGGCAGGACCTGCGTGCTCGACCGGGGTGGTCACCATAGCCATTCCTGATGACGCCGCCGCTGCCGAGGAAACAAAGACATACGGCAGGTGCTTTTTCATGTCATTCCACACCGGATTCGAGGTATTCGACAGCAATACCGCGGTATATCCCGCCAGCGGACCGCCGAGCACTCCCGCGACTGCGCCTGCCGGTCCAGCAGCTTTCTGCAGCGCCGTGCGCACGAACTTAGGCAGGGGCAGCTTATGTCCAGTCGCTGCATCCACTTCCGCTGCGGCCGGCAGCGCGGCCGCGCTCGCGAAGCCCGACAGGATCCACGATCCCAGAGACATCGGCGAGGTCACCTTGAAGACGCGGAACATATTCAGCGCGCGCTCCGAGCGGCCCAAATCCAGAATCAAAAAGACTGATCCCGCGGCCGCCGCGCCAAAGGCAGAAAGGCGGGTGGTACGACGCAGCGGTGCATTGCCCACGGCCTGTGCGCCGGCGGCCAAAAGCCCTGATCCGCCACTGACGCCGCCCAAGAAGAGATACGCACCGATTGGCCATTCCCACGGCGGCGCCTTAACCACTGGCCGGCCGTAGTAGGACGAGAACTCGAAATCCTGCGCCATGCGCTCTTCTTTGGAACCATCCTGCGCGCCCGCGCCTGGGCGCTTGCGCTTCTTTTTAGGCTTGGTGCCATCAAATTTCCGGTAGCGGTTACGACGCTCCGGCTGCGGCGGGCGGTACTCATCAAAGTTGCTCATTTACGTCCCCCAATCAGGAAGGAACCGGCCACGGCCAGCGCCATACCGCCGATAGCCTTCACTGCGGTCTTATACATCTGCGGCAAATCCGCCGTCGGCACGCGTGGATCAGGCGGAAGCCCATAGACCTCTGGCGAATCCAAAAGCAAGAAGATGGATCCGGTTCCACCGACACCATCGTCTTGATTAGCACCATAAAGCCGGGCCTCGGTAATCCCCTGCTCGTGCAGTACCCGCACGCGTTCCTTGGCGGCTGCCACCATCTCCTCATAAGGGCCAAACTGGATGGAATCGGTCGGGCAGGTCTTAGAACACGCTGGCTGCTCGCCCTGCTTCAAGCGGTCATAGCACATAGTGCACTTCTGGGCCACGCCCAAGTTCTTGATCGGCATCGCCTCGCCCGGTGTATGGTCCGGGCCTTGCGGGGCAAGCTGCTTGAGCTTTTTCAACACGTTGACGCCAGCATGGGAATTATCGACGTAATCCACCGTGGCGGTCTTGTCATATTTCAGCGCCACACCGCCATCATCGCGGCGTTCAATGACACCGAACGGGCAACCGGCTACGCATGTCCCGCAGCCATTGCACACGTCATCTTGCACTACCACAGTGCCAAATTCGGTGCGAAACAGTGCGCCGGTAGGACAGACATCAAGGCAACCTGCATGCGTGCAGTGCTTGCAGACATCCGAGGACATCAGCCACCGGAAGGTATCGGTATCTGGCGGAGTGGTATCAACTTCTTGCGGCTGCGCCCCGACCGAAGGCATGCCCAAAGAAATGAGCTTCTTTCCCTCCTCGCGGGCGTGCTCGATACGGTCATTATTTTGTTCCACGAAGGCCACGTGCCGCCAAGTATTAGCGCCCAGCGCACCGGTGTTGTCATAGGAATCACCGGTGACGTCATAGCCTTCTACCGGATTGCGGTTCCACTCCTTGCACGCCACCTCGCAGGCCTTACAACCAATACAAATGGAGGTATCGGTAAAAAAGGCCATGCGGCGGTACTTATCGTAGCCGTGCCGGCTCGCGTTCTCGGTCAGTAGATTTGTCATTTACTTACCTTCTTCGCTTTCCTCGCCCTTCTCGCCGGGCGTGTCCGCATCCACGGGCTGCTGCGGCTCTGGGTTATAAGTGAAGGAATCATCCACAGTGAGCAGATCATTACCGGAATCCAGATTCAGGTGCGCACGCTTCTGGTACTCCTTGAGCATCTCCACACGGGCCTCACCACGAGGACGACGCCCCGGCTGGATATCGCAGGCGCCAATCTTGGAATTCTGAATGAATACGTTCGGCTCCAGCGTGAGGCCCAGCAAATCATTGGCACCATCGCCAGCTACGGCTGTGGAATCGGACTCGCCATAGTGATACGGCAAACCGATTTGGTGGAACTCCTCACCATTGATCTTCATCATCTGCATGCGGTCAGTGACCAAGACTTGCGCCTCAATCACGCCGCGAGGCGAGACGATCGTGGCCCACTGACCATTTTCTAGCCCACGCTTTTCTGCCAAGGCCTTATCAACCTCGCAGAATAGGCCTGGCTGCAGTTCCGCCAGATACGGCAAACGGCGTGACATCGCACCCGAGGTATACATCTCCGTGAGGCGATACGTAGAAAAGACGAACGGGAAAACCTCCGCGCCCGGCTCGCCCGGCTCTGGACGCGACAGGTTATCTGGACGCTTAATAGTCAGACGCGTCGGCGACTGCTGCTGCTTGTACAGCACATTGTGTACCGGGGACTCGTGCGGCTCATAGTGGGTGGGCAAAGGGCCGTCGGAAAGCCCGGTCGGTGCAAAGAGCCAACCGCGGCCATCAGCCTGCATGATGAAGGCATCGGTGCCATCGAGGGCGTCCGGCCCCACGGCGTCGACCGGAGCCTTGTAGTCAGGGGCCTTAGTAACCGGGAAGTCCGGCACGTCATCGCCAACCCACTTTCCTTTGTCAGCATCCCACCACACATACTTCTTGCGCTCCGACCACGGAGTGCCATCCGGCTTCGCCGAAGCGCGGTTGTAGAGCAGGCGGCGGTTTGCCGGCCACACCCAGCCCCACTCCGGAGCAACCTCATTTTGCTCCGAACCAGGAACCTTGCGGGCGGACTGATTAATACCATCCTTAAACACGCCAGTGTAGATCCAGCAGCCACCCGAGGTGCTGCCATCATTTTTCATCTCCACGAAGGCAGGCAAAAGCTCGCCCTTCTTCGGGCCCTCAAGGTAATAACCATTGATCTCCTTGAGGACGTCCTCAGAATTCGGCTCACCTTCCTCGGTTTCCACATAATCCCACGTGACCTTCTGCAAAGGCAGATCTCGCGGATCAGTGGAATCGCGCAGACGCTCCTTAACCTTCTTGCCCAACTGGTAGAAGAACCACAGGTCACTCTTGGCATCACCTGGCGGCGGTGCCGCCTGGAAACGCCATTGCAACATGCGCTGGGTTTGGGTGAAGGTACCGGCCTTTTCCACGTGGGTTGCCGCCGGCATCAAGAAAACCTCGGTACCGATATCTTCGGTCTTGAGCTCGCCGTTTTTAATCTCCGGCGAATCCTTCCAGAACGAGGCAGTCTCAATCTCCTGGAAATCGCGCACAACCAGCCACTTTAGCGCCGCCAAACCACGGCGCTGCATGCCGCCATTAGACTGCGCCACTGCCGGATTCTGGCCGAAGACAAAATAGCCTTCCACCTGCTCATCCAGCATTGCCATGAGCGTTTCATAGGTCGAATGCGCACCAGAAATACGCGGCATGAGGTCATAACCCCACCCGTTTTCCTTGGTCGCTGCATCGCCCCAGTAGGACTTCATCAGCGAGACCGCATAGTTCTCTCCGATCTGCCAGAAGCCCTTCTGCGACTCATTGCGGATGCCATCTACATACTCAGGCCAGCTTTGCTTGTCGACGCCCGGCATAGGCAAATACCCCGGCAGCGAATGGAACAGCGTCGGAATATCGGTAGACCCCTGAATAGACGCGTGTCCACGCAACGCCATAATGCCCGAGCCTGGTCGGCCCACATTACCGGTCAGCAGCTGCAAAATTGCCGCGGTACGAATGAACTGCGCACCCAGAGTGTGCTGAGTAAAGCCCAAAGCATAAGCAAAGCACGTGGTGCGATCCGGCGTAGAATTCTGCGCAATCGACTCCGCAAGGTAGTAAAAGTCCTCTTGCGCAATACCGCAGGTCTCCTCCACTATCTCAGGCGTATAGCGTGCGTAATGGCGCTTGAGAATCTGGAAAACCGAATTGGGATGCTCCAGCGATTCATCGCGTTCCACATTCCACGACGCACCCTCGGGCTTCTGCACGTACTGCCACGAATCCGTGACGTATTTTCCGGTCTCTGGGTCATAGCCAGAGAACAAACCATCTAGATCCTCGGTGTCTTGGTAGTCCTCCGAGATAATCATCGGCGCATTGGTATACGCCACCACATAGTCATGGAAGTACAGCTCATTTTCCAGCAGATAATTAATCACTGCACCCAATAGCACTACATCCGTGCCGCCGCGAATACCAATATGGCGATTCGCAAACGCGGACGTACGCGTATAGCGCGGATCCACGTGAATGATGCGTGCCCCACGCTTTTTGGCCTCTACTACCCACTGGAATCCCACTGGGTGGCACTCGGCCATATTAGAACCCTCAATGACGATGCAGTCCGCATTCGCCATATCCTGCAGCGGTTGGGTTGCGCCGCCGCGGCCAAACGAAGTTCCTAGACTAGGAACGGTGGCGGAGTGTCATATGCGCGCCTGGTTCTCAAGCTGTATCGCACCGGCCGCGGTAAACAGCTTCTTAATGAGGTAATTTTCCTCATTATCCAAGGTCGCACCGCCCAAACCGGCGATGCCCATCGTGCGATTGAGGGTGCGGCCCTCATCGTCGACATCCTGCCAACCGTTGCGACGCGCCTCCAAGAAACGATCCGCAATCATCTCCATCGCGGTATCTTCATCAAGGTCCTGCCACTGCGAAGAATAAGGCGCGCGATATTTAATCTTGGTCAGGCGCGTAGCGGAGTTAATGAGCTGCTCCGACGCAGATCCCTTCGGGCACAATCGCCCACGAGAAATGGGCGAATCCGGATCACCCTCTACCTGGATGACACGGTCATCTTTGACATACACGCGCTGCGAGCAACCGACCGCGCAGTACGGGCACACTGACTGCACCACGCGGTCCGCTTCCACGGTGCGTCCATGTTTATCCTTGCTCTTTTGAGACTGCGTATTGACGTCCCTGCCAAAGGGATCGCCGCTGCGCAGCTGGCGCACAACCGGCCAGTTGAGAGGGCTAAAGCGAGACATATCCATAAATCTATATTTCGCTGGTTCAAAAAGCCACAAAGGCTACCCTAACTAGCCTGCACCGCCCAGAGTGCCCGCTTTATCCCCTCGACTACCTCAGCTAGCGCCATCATGGGCTTATCCGCTTTGTTCTGCTCCTCAATATAGGGAACATGTACAAATCCCGCGCGCACCTCCGTCCCTGCGAAGTGATGCAGGAGACCATACAGGAGCTGATTGCACACGAAAGTCCCCGCCGTATTCGACACCCGCGCCGGACAATCATCCATCGCCGCGACCATTTCCTTTACCGGTAGCGTGGAAAAATACGCCGCTGGGCCACCCTCCACGACCGGTACATCCACTGGCTGATAACCCGCGTTATCAGGAATCTCGGCATCCATCACATTAATGGCGACTCGCTCCGGGGTGATATGTTTCCGGCCGCCTGCCTGTCCCAAGCACACAATTGCATCGACTGATGATTCCTCTGCGAGTGCAATTACTCGGCGCAGGGATTCCCCAAACTTGGTCGGAATCACCGTCTTGACAAGCTCCGCTCCCCAACCTCCTCTGGTAATAGCTCCAGCGCTTGTTCTGTAGGGTTAATGCTTTCTCCGCCGAAGGCGTCAAATGCAGTCACGAGGATTTTCATGCCGCCAGTATTCCAGAAATCGCAGCCCCTCCTCGCTCTGCACCTCGCGCTCCGCCCTTCCCCCCCTCCGCCCTTCGCGCTCACCAGCAGCGTAAAGGTGATGCTTCCACCCCGCTCTGGTGAGCGCCGAGGGCGCACACCGCAATTCCTCCTCCCCCTCGCGCTCAGTGGGAAAAGAACCCCAGGTATTAAGAAGCCACCCGGTGAGCGCGAAGGATGAGGTCGCAGCCACGGGAGAATCCCCACGTCTTGTGCCTAAAGACGTCGAAGGAATAAACTGAGCGAAGTTGAAGTTGAACAGGACAGTATCTGAAAACTAGTCCGATCTGTCCATTTTTATTTTCAAAGGAACCTTTATGTCTCAACAGGAATCTCCGCGCTCTAGGCTCCCAGGCTGGGCCACAGGATTCGGCGCGCAAGTTATTGCCGGCCTTATCATCGGCCTCATCTTGGGTTTCATCGCCTCCGGCATGGATACCGACCCAGACAATCCCGGTTGGTTGACCACCCTGCTCACGGGAGTCGGTAGCGCCTACGTCCAGCTGCTCAAGGTGATGATCCCGCCGCTGATCTTCGCCGCTGTTGTTACCTCTGTCGCCAATTTGCGCAAGGTGGCTAACGCGGCTTCCCTGGCGATTTCCACACTGGTGTGGTTCGCCATTACCGCATTCTTCTCTGTCTTGATGGGCATTTTCGTTGCCGTCATTATGAAGCCGGGCGTCGGCACGAGCGTCGATGCCGCCACTGCGCAGGATCCTTCCCACGTCGGCTCGTGGACCGCGTTCTTTGAGCAGCTTCTGCCACAGAACTTCGTAGGACTTTCTGCCTCGCTTTCCGACGGCGAAGTATCCCTCAGCTTCGGCGCGTTACAACTGCTTGTCATTTCCCTGGCCATTGGTATCGCCGCGGTCAAGACCGGCAAGTCCGCCGAGCCATTCCTGCACTTTACCGAGTCCTTCCTCAAGGTCATCCAGGTCATCTTGTGGTGGATCATCCGCCTTGCACCGATTGGCACCGCCGCCCTTATCGGTAAGGCAGTAGCAACCTACGGCTGGGACGCCTTGGGCTCGCTGGGCAAGTTTGTGCTGGCCATGTACGTGGGCCTTGGTCTGGTTTTTGTCGTGGTCTACCCCGCCGTACTGAAGTTCAACAAGATTCCAGTCATGGGCTTTTATAAGCGCGTTTGGCCGGTCACCTCGCTGGGCTTTGTTACCCGTTCTTCCATGGGTGTCATGCCAGCTACCGAGCGCTTTAGCGAAAAGGCCATGGGTGTTCCTTCTGAATACGCTTCCTTTGCCGTTCCGCTAGGAGCAACCACCAAGATGGACGGCTGCGCCTCCGTATACCCGGCCATCGCAGCCATCTTTGTTGCCCAGTTCTACGACATTAACCTCGACTTCACCCAATACCTGCTCATCATCTTTGTTTCCGTCATTGGTTCCGCTGCTACCGCAGGCACCACGGGCGCAACGGTTATGCTCACGCTGACGCTATCTACACTTGGCCTTCCGCTGGCTGGTGTCGGTCTCCTGCTGGCCATTGAGCCGATTATTGACATGGGACGCACTGCACTCAACGTCACCGGACAGGTACTGTGCGCCACCGTCGTTGCAAAACGTGCCGGCATCCAAGACAGGGCAACCTGGGACGCAGCAGAAAGCGGCGTCAAAGACATTATGGATTCTGACTCGGCCGCAGCCATCGGTGCCAAGGCTTAAATAAGCCTTCAAACATAAGAAACGCCCGCAAGGAAAACCTTGCGGGCGTTTAGCTATGCGCTTTTACTTCTTGAGGCCATCAACACCATCGGTGTCGATCTGCTCCTTGCGCAGCTCCTCGGTGTGAGTCTCGGTGTCGCGAACGGTGTCCTTCTTCAGGTTGATCTTCTCAACCGGAACGGTTTCCTTGTTCACGTTAACCTGCTCCTCGTGCAGGGTGACGGAAGCTTCCTCAGTGTCACCGGAGATGGTGCCGTTGTAGTTCTTGGCATCTTCAGCGCTGATCGGAGTGCGCTCAACGCTGACCTCTTCGCGCTCAACCGGAACCTCAACGGTCTCGGTGTCGGTTACAACGTACTTGCGCAGGCGAGCCTCGCCGGTAGCCACACGCTCCTTATTGACGTTCATCTGCTCCTCAGAACGGATGAGCTCGCCGTCATTGTTGGTGTGCGCAGCTGCGGTGTTCTTGGAAGCAGCGTTATCGGCAACGCCAGCCTTACGCTCAGCAGCAGCCGCATCAGTGGTGTGGGTAGCTTCCTTCTTCTCGTTAGCGTGTGCACCAGCAGCGCCTGCACCAGCGCCAGCAACGCCGGCACCTGCGGCCAAGTTGTGGTCCTTGTCAGCGCCAGCCTGAACGTCGCGCTTGGAGTCCAGGTTGGAGTCCTTGTAATCGGTAACGTCCTGTGCATTATCCAGGCCGTAGTGCTTGAAGATATCGGACTGTGCCTCTGGGGTCAGCGGCTTATCGGAATCGAAGTCTGGGGCGTCCTTGATGCGGTCCTTGGAGAAGCCCAGCTTCAGGTCATCGCCGGAGAAGTCGTGACCGCGCAGCGGAACGAGGCTGGAGTTCATACCGAACAGGCCGTGGTTAACCTCAACGAAGGTAGGCTGGCCGGACTGGTCATCAACGAATACCTCGTTAACGTTGCCCAGCTTCTCGCCGTCCTTGTCGTATGCGGTTGCGTTAAACAGATCCTTAATGTTCTTACCCATTGTCAGTAAATCCTTTCTGCTATTGGTATAGCTCTCTTCAGCCAATCAAAAGGACATATTCTTGCCCCCACATGTGGAATGCGGGGGTGAGAATCGCTATTTGCTTGGTGTGACAACCACCATACGGAGAATTCAAAATTTTTCGACCGCCAGCAAGAAATTTTTGCCGTTTTATTCACCCAGAGAAGACTTCATGCAGCTCAGAGCAATCAATAACATTTTCATAACGTTAAGAATTCTGCACCATAAATGGCCCGAATCTAAAAAATAGATGTCGTTTCACGACCCCGCAGCGCCGTAGTCAACACCCTCCACTTTCTCCAAATCATTCAAGACTTACCCCACCCCCAAAAGGCGGTGCCACTAAACCCACAGAGTCCTTTCAGAAGGGTGTATGCTTTCTGCGGAAAAGCACAGGTTATGTACAGGCCCTATTCACTCGAACGGGTCTACACACATGTCGGTCTAAAAAATCAGCCACAGTGACCGCCCGAAAACTTAGAAAATTAAGGCCTAGCGAAATAGGTACGGGCGGCGGTTTTCCACGCCCGCCGGCTCCACGTGAATGAACGCACTGCAGCCTGGATACAGCTCATCTAGGGCGATTTCCACGACGTCAGCAACCTCGTGGGAATGCATAACGCTCCACTCTCCTGGCACCTCCATGGTCAGGTAGACCAAGCGCTGACGGCCGGAAGCGACAGTACGCCGGTCTGTGAAGGTAACCGATTGCTCCTTTTCCAACCGGGCCAGCAGCTGGCGAATCTGCTGGCGCTCATCCGCGGGAAGTGCTTCAGAAAGCAAACTGCTCACGGAATCGCGCAGGAGGGTGTAACCAGTCCACAAGATATTGATACCCACAGCGAGGGCTACTACAGGGTCTAGCCACATCCAGCCAGTTAAATAAACGGCGGCGATACCGACAAGGACGCCGACGGAAGTCCAGACGTCGGTAAGCAAATGGTGCCCATCCGCATCCAAGGTAGCGGATCGGTAGCGCTTACCTGCACGGATGAGCGCGATGCCTACCGCGGCGTTGAGCACCGACGAAAGCGTTGACAACGCCAAGCCCCAGCCCGGCTCTTCAATCGGCTGCGGAACAAAGAAGCGCTGGATCGCCGTGTACA
This sequence comes from Corynebacterium sp. LaCa_205, assembly GCF_057458085.1. NCBI lineage: Bacteria > Bacillati > Actinomycetota > Actinomycetes > Mycobacteriales > Corynebacteriaceae > Corynebacterium > Corynebacterium sp. LaCa_205. The sequence goes on along the minus strand of NZ_CP190931.1, from coordinate 867,413 downwards.
CGATCATGCCGGCTGCAATAAAAATCATTGCGCCCTCTACCAAGGCGGAGACGTACTCCGCTTTGCCATGGCCAAACTGGTGGTTATCATCGGCCGGCTTAGAGGCAATCCGGAGGGCATAAAAGCCGGCGATGGCCGCGACGAGATTCACGATGGATTCGAAGGCATCGGAGAGGAAGCCCACCGAGCCGGTAAACCACGCGGCCAAGGCCTTAAGGATGATGGTAGCCACAGCGGCGGCGATGGATAGCTGCATGAAGCGCTCAAGAATGCGCTGCTCTGAGCCCATGGAGGACATAGTCACTTCTCCCTTCGGTTCGGTTGCGGACCGAAGGTCTCGTTCACGGCCGCGGGCACTGCGGGCGCTGGCTGGCCGGGCTAAACGCCAGTATGTCGACCAGTCATCTCGGAATTAACCGAGGGAACTACTCCCCTTCAAGAAATCCTAACTTTATAGGGCATGTGACACCGGCGCAAGATCGAAAAAGCCACGGGAAACTCCCGTGGCTTAAATTGTGGAGCCTTAGTGCTGGCCCTCTGCAAACTCTTCTACCAGCTTGGCGTTAAAGGCTGGCAGGTCATCTGGAGTGCGGGAGGAGACCAAGCCCTGGTCACAGTGAACTTCCTCATCTACCCACGTGGCGCCCGCATTGCGCAGGTCGGTCTGCAAGGAGGGGAAGGACGTCAAGGTACGACCCTTAAGAGCTTCAGCATCGGCCAAGATCCATGCACCGTGGCAGATAGCACCAAGCGGGAGATCCTTGCTCATGTGGTTGCGCACGATTTCTACTGCGGCCTTGTCCAAGCGCAGCAGGTCGGCATTGTCGGTACCGCCGGGCAAGATGATGCCATCGAAAGACTCGCCGGTGGAGTCAGCGGTAGCGGCGTCAACGGAAATCTCCGTTCCCTTCTTGCCGGTAATAGTGCCGGCCTTAGGGGCGATGACGCGCACGGTAGCACCAGCGTTCTTCACAGCCTCCAAGGGGGAAGTCAGCTCAGAGTCTTCGAAACCATCGGTAGCGATGATTGCAATGGTCTTGTTGTCTAGTTCAGCCATAATGTGACCTCCTATTGTTTGGGTACCTCGCCCACAATAACGCGGAAGATTCTCAATCGCTACAATTTCTCCGCCTGCGCGGGCAGTGCCTTCTCCGTTAGGAGGCCCATGACTTAGAAGACGCGGAATTAACCGCCGATCTTAAAGTCGCACACGTCGCCGTCTTGCATGATGTAGTCCTTGCCTTCTTGGCGGACCTTACCGTGCGCGCGAGCTTCGGCCATAGAGCCGGCGGCTACTAGGTCATCGTAGGAAACGATTTCGGCCTTGATGAACTTCTTTTCAAAGTCAGTGTGGATAACGCCGGCGGCTTGCGGGGCGGCAGAGCCCTGCTTGATGGTCCACGCGCGGGCTTCCTTCTCACCGGCGGTGAGATAAGTCTGCAGCCCCAGCGTGGCAAAACCCGCCTTGGCCAAAGTAGCCAACCCCGGCTCATCTTGGCCCACGGACTCAAGCAATTCGCGCGCTTCGTCTTCTTCCAGCTCAAGCAGCTCAGTTTCTGTCTGGGCGTCAAGGAACACGGATTCGGCCGGGGCGACGAGCTGGCGAAGCTCTTCCTTCTTTGCGTCGTCGGTAAGCACGGCCTCGTCCGAGTTAAAGACATAGAGGAAAGGCTTTGCCGTCATCAGGTGCAGATCGCGCACGAGCGAGAGGTCAATCTCGCCCTCCTTAGCTGCTGCGAAGAGGGTGCGGTCATCTTCTAGAATCTCCTGCGCCTTCTTGGTGGCTTCCACCTCAGCAGCCAGGTCCTTATTCTTGCGCGCATCTTTTTCAAGGCGCGGCAGAGCCTTTTCAATGGTTTGGAGGTCCGCGAGGATGAGCTCGGTATTAATAACGGAGATGTCATTGCGCGGGTCAACTTTGCCATCGACGTGGATGACATTGTCATCGGAAAAAGCGCGCACGACCTGGCAGATAGCATCTGCCTCACGGATATTGGCTAGGAAGGCGTTGCCCATGCCTTCACCCTGCGAAGCGCCAGAGACGATACCGGCAATATCCACGAAGGACACAGTGGCGGGCAGGATACGCTCCGAGTTAAACATTTCCGCCAGGTGGGTCAGGCGGGAGTCCGGCAGCTCCACCAGGCCCACGTTGGGCTCGATGGTGGCAAACGGGTAGTTCGCCGCCAGGATCTCGGAACGGGTCAGGGCATTAAACAATGTGGACTTGCCCACGTTGGGCAGGCCGACGATTCCTAGTGTAAGACTCACGGGGCCAATCCTAACTCACCCACCTTCTTTTAAGGCAAGATGGTGGGGTGAGTTCTGATAACCAACCGCTGCCCGAGGCTCCCAAGACGGGCCTGGGCGATAAGTTTGATGAAAGCTTCGATACCAGCAAGCTGGAGGATGTATCGCCACATCCGCCGGGCGATCAGGTAGATCGCTCTGTCATTGCCGGCGAGGTAGTTAAGTCTGCGTCCCTATGGGCGGTCCGCCTGCTCATCATCTGCGTTTTCCTCTACGCCCTCTACCGCTTGCTCGGCAATTTCTGGCAGGGCATCTTGCCAGTGCTTTTGGCCCTCATCATCTGCACCGTCCTAGCCCCAGTGGCTAAGAAGTTGCGCAGCATTGGCCTCCCCGCCGCGTTGGCGGCTGCCGTAACCATTTTGGTTTCTTTCACGGCAGTGGGTGGACTCATTTCCTTCGTTGCCCCGGACTTCATGCGCCAATCCCGCTCTTTGTACTTGCAGACGGTCTCCGGCATCCAAAGCCTGCAGCTCTGGGCACAGGGCCCACCCCTTAACCTCGATAGCGAGGATATGAGCAGCTACATCGATGAAGCGGCTTCCTGGCTGCAGCAGCGCGCTGGCGCCATCGCGGGTTCCGTCTTTACCGGTATCGGCACCGCTACCTCCATCTTGGTCACCCTCTTCATTGTGTTGGTGCTGACCTTCTTCTTCCTCAAGGACGGCGCCAAGTTCCTCCCCTGGCTGCGCGATGCCACCGGCAAACGCGCCGGCTGGCACCTTACTGAGCTACTCACCCGCGCATGGACCACGCTTGGAGGCTTTATTCGTGCGCAGGCAGTTGTCTCGCTTGTCGACGCCGTCTTTATCGGCATCGGCCTCGCCCTCATCGGCGTCCCCCTGGCCATGGCTTTGGCAATCATCACCTTCATCGCCGGCTTTATCCCCTTCGTCGGTGCAATTGTGGCCGGTGCCCTTTCCGTCACCATCGCACTGGTGTCCCTTGGTATTACCAAGGCCTTGCTCGTTCTTGGACTGGTCTTGCTGGTCCAACAGCTGGAGGGAAATGTCCTTTCCCCTTGGCTGCAGTCCAAGGCCATGGACCTGCACCCCGTCATCGTCTTGGTTTCTGTGACGGTAGGCTCTGCGCTATTTGGCCTGGTGGGAGGTTTCCTCGCGGTTCCGGCAGCCGCGATGTTCGCGGTGGCCTATCGCTACAGCCAAGATATGATGAAGCTCCAGTCGGGAGAAAAGACCGCCGCGGAGCTGGACTTTTCCACCGTAGCTGGCTACCTCATCGGCCGTTATACGGAGGAACAAGGGCGCTATAAGCGCGAGGCGTGGCTTAAAATGCCGGACTACGCAGCCCCAGAAGGCGCAGTGGCGGACGTAGCCGCGGACGGCAACTCCAATTCCCTCGACGCTGCCCTCAACGTGGAATCCACCCCGAAAGAGCATGAGAAGCCCGGCGTGCGCTCCAACCTGCGCCGTGCCCGCGATGCCTTCGAGGGCCTTTTGAACGGAGATTCGAAAAAATAGTGGGCTGTGTCGGCTGTACGTGCCATGCTGGGTTCCATGACTTCCACATTGCCCGTGCTGCTACTTTTTATCGGCCTCACCCTCGGCGCGGTAATGGGTTGGTTGGCCCATTCCTACTCCGCTGCTCGTTCGGCGCCAAGTGCCGAACACCGCGCGCTGCAAGAATCGCAGCGTCGCCAAGCTGAGCTCCAGCCGCTGGAAAAGGCCATGGACCGCTTGGGGTTTCAGCTCCAAGAAATTGAGGAAGACCGCACCGCGCTGCTCGCTTCCCTTTCTAGCCAGGTCCAGGCGGTAACCCGTACCTCCTCTCGTCTGACTGAACGCACTGACAAACTTGTTAGTGCCTTGCGCTCGCCCAATACCCGCGGTCGTTGGGGCGAGGTGCAATTGGAGCGGGTGGTTGAAATAGGCGGCATGACCAAACATGTGGACTTTGACTGCCAGGTTTCTGCTCCGCTGGGTGGTCGCATCGTTCGCCCAGACATGGTTATCAAGTTGGCTGGTGGCCGCCATATCATTGTCGATGCCAAGGTGCCTTTTACTTCTTACCTCGACGCGCTGGAGACCGATGACCCAGAAGAACACGCCGGCTTCTTGCGCCGCCACGCACACTTGATGCGTGGCCACGTCCAAGCACTATCGCACAAAGACTATATTGAAGCGTTTCAACCTACACCCGAATTCGTCATCCTGTTTGTCCCTGCAGATCCTTTCCTCGATGCTGCATTGTCAGTGGACCCAGAACTCATCGAGTATGCCTTTGAACGCAATGTAGTAATTGCCACCCCCAGCTCGCTTTTTGCCCTCCTGCGCACGGTGGCTATGGGGTGGCACCAAGAAGACATCTCAGCCAAGGCAAAGGAGGTTCAGCGCCTAGGGCGCGAACTGTACACGCGCCTGAATACACTTTCTGATCACTATGGCAGGGTGGGCCACAACTTGGAAAAGGCAGTCGAAGCCTACAATGCCACACTGTCCTCGCTAGATTCCCGTGTCGGCGTCACCGCCCGCAAATTGCACGAGATGGATATCCCAGGCCGCACGGACCGCACGCCACGGGAGCCCATAGCCATCGATACGTGGCCGCGCGGGCATTCGCCACTATAAATCCGGCGACTTAGTGCGTGGAAATAGCCATGGGCAGGCACGAACCGGTAGGATCTTCCGACGTGTCACAAGCCAAGCAAAGAAAGTCTTCCGCCGCCCAAAGCTCTGGACTCCCCAGCATCACGCTGGGCACGGGCCTTGGGCTGCTCGCGGCAATTTTGCTCACCGGCGCGTTGATTTCCATCCTGATGGGTACCATCGGGTGGGCTTACCTCGCCTTCCTCGTCATCGGCTCGCTGCTGGTGGCGCTCATCGTAGAAGAACGCGGCCTCTTCCTCACGGTGGCTTCCATCCCCATCTTGTATGCCATCACGGTGGTACTGGCCGGATTCTTTATTACCAAGGCCAACTTGCCAGAGGGAGCATCACCGTTTTCCAAGACGGCTACCGTAACCGCAGCTTTCCCCCTTGTCCAAAGCTTTCTCTGGCTCCTCATCGCTTTAGTAGGCGCAGGAATCATCGGCTGGTTGCGATGGGTCCGCTACCGTAAGACGGCACGTCGCACCGCTAAAATGGAAACTTCCTCCCGCCGTTCCGATGCTGAGCAAGACCGCCGCAATCGCGCTGAGCGTTTATCGGTCGCTGACTTGATGGCGCGCGATAGGCTGGCAAAGGAACCTACTAAAACTCCAGCCACTCCGCAGCGCGCCCGCGCTTCTCACACGTTAAGGAAGTCCCGCCCCACGCCCAAAGATCGCCTGCGTGGGCGCGACCGAGAGGAACGCCGCCGCCTCCAGCAAGAGGAACGCGCAAATCCAATGCGCCCGGATCCAACCCGGCGCGCCGGCGATTCGGTACCGGCGTCTAAGGAGCACAAGCAAGCGCCCAAGCAAGGTTGGGACGATAACCTCTATGACGAGGACTAAAACAAAAGAAAGGCCCGGAAACGGGCCTTTTTTTAGATGTAGTTTAAGCGCGCGCCTGTTTAAGTGCGTGCTGGGCGCAGGTCGCGCGGCAGGGCGAAGGTAATCGTCTCCGTAGAGGTAGTTACCTGTTCTACGTCGCTATAGCCACGCGCATCGAGAAATTCCAATACCTCGCGTACCAGCAATTCTGGTACAGATGCACCACAGGTGACTCCGACGGTGCGCACGCCTTCCAGCCAGGCATCGTCGATCTCCTTGGCAAAATCTACGAGGTGGGAAGCCTTAGCACCAGCCTCGAGCGCGACTTCGACCAGGCGCACCGAGTTAGAGGAGTTTTTAGACCCCACCACAATCATCAGGTCGCACTTGGGGGCAATGGCTTTGACGGATTCTTGGCGGTTTTGGGTGGCGTAGCAAATATCGTCTGAAGGCGGATTTTCCAGATGCGGGAAACGCTCGCGCAGTTTATTGACGATGGTGATCGTCTCATCCACCGAGAGCGTGGTTTGGGACAGCCAAATAAGCTTCTCGTCCTGCAGGAAATCCGGCAGCTTAGCAACGCCCTCGACGCCATCCACAAGGTGGGTAACCTCCGGTGCTTCGCCGGCGGTTCCTTCCACTTCCTCATGTCCTTCGTGGCCAACCAAGAGGATGTGATAGCCATCGCGCTGGAAGCGCTGGGCTTCCTTATGCACCTTGGTTACCAATGGGCACGTGGCGTCCAACGTTAGTTGCTTGCGCTGCGTTGCCTCTGCCCGAACGGCCGGGGAAATACCATGGGCGGAAAAGACTAGGTGGGCACCTTCTGGGGCTTCAGAGGCCTCGTCAACAAAGATGACGCCGCGTTCTGCCAAAGACTCTACGACGTAGCGGTTGTGCACGATTTGCTTGCGTACATAAATGGGCGCGCCGTACTTTTCCAGCGCCTTTTCTACGGTTTCAACCGCGCGATCTACGCCTGCGCAGTATCCGCGCGGCGCCGCGAGGAGAACATTTTTACCTTCAGTCATGGCTCCCAGAGTATCGAAACAGCACCCAAAACAATAGTGGGGCCCACCGCCACCATTCCGGCTACCCCGAGCGGGGCAATCATCTGCGCTGGCCCCTAAACTAGGCGGAAGAATACGGCAGACTGAAGAAAGGGAGGCTGTGTGAATCAACCGGCAAATACTCCGGATACTCCCTGGCCCGTTGGTAAAGTCAACGACCAAGTCAAGGGCTGGATCGAGCGCCTGGGCTACCTGTGGGTAGAGGGTCAATTAACCCAAATTAATTTCAAACCCACCTGGAAGCTGTCCTATCTCACGCTGCGTGATGTACAGCAGGAAAAGTCCGTGCAGCTGACCTGCCCATCATCAATGTTGCAGTCATTGTCAGCACCGCTAAAAGACGGCGACCGCGTCATTGTCCATGGCAAGCCGGCTTTTTATGCCGGCCGCGGTTCTTTTTCACTGTGGACCACGGAGATTCGTCATGTGGGCATAGGTGATCTACTCGCGCGCATTGAGAAATTGCGCCAGCAGCTTTCGGCAGAGGGACTTTTTGATCCTGCTCGCAAGCGGCCACTGCCTTACCTACCGCACAAAATCGGGCTGATTACCGGCCGCGGTTCGGCCGCGGAGCGAGATGTGATGGCGGTAGCTCATGATCGCTGGCCAGCGGTACAATTCCGAGTTCTCAATACCGCGGTTCAAGGTGCGAATACCGTTCCAGAGGTTATCGATGCCCTCCAGCAGCTAGATGCGGATCCAGAGGTAGACGTCATCATCATCGCCCGCGGTGGTGGCTCTGTAGAAGACCTGCTTCCCTTCTCAGAAGAAGCGCTGCAACGCGCGGTCGCGGCTGCTGGCACTCCGGTGGTCTCCGCCATCGGCCATGAGCCGGATAGCCCGGTGCTCGATAACGTCGCGGATCTGCGCGCTGCCACGCCTACCGACGCCGCAAAGCGCGTCGTCCCCTCCGTGGCCGAGGAGCGTGCCGTTATCGCAGAGGCACGCTCCCGGATGGCTGCCGCCTTGCGCGGCTGGGTGGAAAGGGAGCGACGCGGCCTGGACAATATTCGTTCCCGGCCCGTCATGGCAGACCCCATGACCCCCATTCGTACGCGCCGCGAGGAAATAGAGCGGACTCGTGCCACCATGCGCCGGGAAATTGAGGTCATGGTAGAACGCGAGACCCGCCACGTGGAGTCGCTGCGTGCTCGCGTTTCAGCTTTGGGACCTTCAGCTACTCTCGCCCGCGGGTATTCCATCGTCCAAGTGGTACCCAAAGATGGCTCCGGCCCCGAAGTTGTCACCTCTTATGAGCAATCCCCTCCCGGCGCGCAACTGCGCATCCGCGTGGGCGATGGGTCTATTACCGCTGTTTCTATGGCCTCCCAGGCCGCCGATTAATCACCGAACAAGGAGAAAACAATGTCAGAGGACACCATTGGCACCGGTCAACCAGGCCAGGATGCTTTTACCCCAGTAGAAAAATTGAGTTATGAGCAAGCCCGAGACGAGCTCATTGAAACCGTAAAGATCTTAGAGCTCGGGCAGATGGGCTTGGATGAGTCATTGAAGTATTGGGAGCGCGGCGAGGCCCTTGCCCGAACGTGCGAGGCACATCTCGACGGCGCAGCAAAGCGCGTTGAAGCAGCGCTCGAGAGGGCCGAAAAAGCAGACGCAGAAGGAGACGAGTAGTGCAGATTTATGGGTATCCAGGTGAGCGGGTGGATTTTGTGTCGAGGTCTGCGGCCGCCGGTTCCATCATGGCGGGAGACTCCCGGGAATTCGTAGAGGAATTCTTTGGCCCAGCACATACCCGCGATGATGACGAGGTGAGCTATTTCTCCCAATCCGTGGTGCTGCGCTTTACAGGCGATAAGGTACGCGAAATCGCTATTTATCCGCAGCGTTCCCAGCGTGAGCGCATCGATGTTTTTGTAGGAAAGACGCGCCTTAGCGGCTTAGATGAGGAATCCCTCGCAGAGGTCATTGCCCAGGCCGGCGACGGTCTTAGCGCCACCGCTGCGGCAGAAGGATTGGGCGAGGTTATTTTTCGGCTATAGGTGCGGCGTCGATAAACGCAGCGGTAGCAGCCTCAAAATCGCTATCGTCTGCGGCACCGGAGATAATGAGGCGGGCGTCGCCCAAATCTGTCACCCACAGGCGGCGCACGGAGTCGTCATCACTTTCTAGTACCCGCACTTGGTGCCCTTTGACCTCACGGGCAGATTCGATGCCGCGGTAGTTGGCGTCGTATTCCTTACCCGCATCATCGGCCGCCACCTGTGTCTGAGTAGACTCCACAAACCCTTGGTCAGCGGTCACCCAGCTGACCACGGTGGCGTTTTCTCCTCCCATATCAACGCGGCGGGCAGCATTAGCCTCCCAGCCCTCTGGCATATCAGGATTGCGAATAGCGCCAATTCCTGCGCGAGCTTGGGTTTCAAGGAAGGTTTGTTCATCCACTTCCTGCACCGCTCCCTGTTGAGTTTCGGAATTGATCGAGCATAGGCCGGTCGCTCCTACGGCCAGCAGCATCATGATCACCACGACGGCGAGGGACAGGGAGATATCCTTCGCGCCTTCAAAAATCTTTGGTCTTTCTTCTGCAGCCACGCGCCTTAGTATCGCACGGTGTGCTTCCAAAAAGCCACACGGCCCATTCTCCCCCGAAAGTTTGATGAATCCCCCACAAATGGGGCGCAAAATCAGACCCATTAGAGCAAAAAAGTGCGAGAATGGAAAGGTAGAGCATCAAGGGGAACACCCCTCGATGAGAAAACTATGGAAGGCAACCACTACACATGTCCGAAAATACGTCTTATCTTCCTGACCGCAACCTGGCGATGGAACTGGTCCGTGTCACTGAGGCAGCAGCGCTCGCATCCGGCCGTTGGGTAGGCCGCGGCCAGAAGAATGAGGGCGATGGCGCGGCGGTCGACGCCATGCGTAAGCTCATCAACTCCGTTGCAATGAACGGCGTCGTTGTCATTGGTGAGGGCGAAAAAGATGAGGCCCCTATGCTATTTAACGGCGAAGAGGTAGGCACCGGCGAGGGCGCCGCCATGGATATCGCCGTGGACCCCGTTGACGGAACTCGTTTGATGGCAGAAGGCCGCCCCAACGCTATCTCCGTCATCGCGGCCGCAGAGCGCGGAACCATGTATGACCCTTCCGCAGTCTTCTACATGGAAAAGATTGCTGTTGGCCCAGAAGCAGTCGGCGCTATCGACATCAACGAGTCAGTGGAGTGGAACATCAACTCCGTGGCCAAGGCGAAGAATATCCGCCCGGAAGATCTGACCGTCGTGGTCCTTGACCGCCCGCGCCACGAGCAGCTCATCTCTGAAATTCGCGCCGCCGGCGCAAAGGTGCGCCTCATTATGGATGGCGACGTTGCAGGCGCCATCGCCACCTGCCAGGATTCCAATTCCATCGACATGATGATGGGCATCGGCGGCACCCCAGAAGGCATCATCACCGCCTGCGCTATGCGCTGCATGGGCGGCGAAATCCAGGGCAAGCTGTGGCCAAAGGATGAAGAGGAAGCAGAAAAGGCCCGCGCAGCAGGCCACGATTTGGACCGCGTCCTTAAGACCACTGACTTGGTCTCCTCCGAAAACTGCTACTTCGCTGCCACCGGCGTGACCAATGGTGACATGCTGCGCGGTGTTTCCTACCGCAATTCCGGCGCTACTACCCGCTCACTGGTTATGCGTTCCAAGTCCGGCACCATCCGCTACATCGACTCCATCCATAAGCTATCCAAGCTGCAGGAATATTCCGTAGTGGATTACACCACCCCGACCAAAAACTAGGGGGCACCCCCGAAGGCGGCCCTCCTGGTAGATCTCCGCCATACTGGAAAGCACACACTACCCAATTAACTGAGGTGATCTTCACATGACTGAATACCGCATCGAACATGACACCATGGGCGAAGTAAAGGTTCCTGCAGATGCCCTGTGGCGCGCACAGACCCAGCGCGCAGTGGACAACTTCCCTATCTCCGGCCGTGGCCTCGAAAATGCGCAGATTCGCGCACTTGGCCTCCTTAAGGCAGCTTGTGCTCAGGTAAATAAGGATTCCGGCAAGTTGGACGCGGACAAGGCCGATGCCATTATCGCCGCCGCTACTGAAATCGCCGAGGGCAAGCACAATGATGCTTTCCCTATCGACGTTTTCCAGACTGGTTCGGGCACCTCGTCCAATATGAATACCAATGAGGTTATCGCCTCCTTGGCACACCAGAATGGCGTGGAGATTCACCCGAATGACCACGTGAATATGGGCCAGTCCTCTAATGACACTTTCCCCACCGCCACCCACGTTGCCGCTACTGAGGCCGCCGTTAATGACCTCATTCCGGGCTTGAAGGTTCTGCACGAGTCCCTGAGCAAGAAGGCCAAGGAATTCGCCGACGTGGTCAAGGCGGGCCGTACCCACTTGATGGACGCCACCCCGGTTACCCTCGGTCAAGAATTCGGTGGCTACGCACGCCAGATCGAGCTGGCCATCGAGCGCATCGAGGCCACCCTGCCACGCTTGGGCGAGCTGGCCATCGGCGGTACCGCCACCGGCACCGGCCTGAATACCTCTGCGGCCTTTGGCGCTAAGGTCACCGAAGAGCTCAAGAAGCTCACCGGTGTTGCGGAACTAAAGGAAGCAGAGAACCACTTTGAGGCACAGGCCGCCCGCGATGGCTTGGTAGAGTTCTCCGGCGCCATGCGCGCGGTTGCTGTGTCCCTTAATAAGATTGCTAATGACCTCCGCATGATGGGCTCTGGCCCACTGACCGGACTGGCAGAGATTCACCTGAAGGACCTGCAGCCAGGTTCTTCCATCATGCCGGGTAAGGTCAACCCGGTCATTCCGGAGGCCGTCACCATGGTATCCGGCCAGGTGGTGGGCAATGACGCCGCAGTTGCCTTCGGCGGCGCCCAGGGCCACTTCGAGCTAAACGTTTTCATCCCGATGATGGCGCGCAACGTGCTCGAGTCCGCTCGCCTGCTATCCAATGCCTCCCGCGTCTTCGCCGATAAGTGCATCGATCACATCGAGGCCAACGAGGAGCGCATGAAGCACTTTGCGGAGTCTTCCACTTCCATCGTGACCCCGCTCAACTCTGCTATTGGTTACGAGAACGCGGCCAAGGCCGCCAAGCATGCCTTGCATGAGAAGATCACTGTTCGCCAGGCCGTCATTGATTTGGGCTTTGTCGATGGCGAAAACCTCACCGAGGAAGAGCTGGATAAGCGCCTCGATGTGCTGAGCATGACTAACCGCGACCGCGATAACTTCTAAGTATCCGCCGCACCGCTACCCCGCCCGGGCAGGACCCGGGCGGGGTTTCGCATGCCTGGGGTAAGGGGGACGTCGGCAAGAGCAATGGCACATCTCACATAAAGAAGGATGCACCTCTAAAATCACCCTTTTTGCACTTGGTGCAAGTTTGCACCGAGTGTAACGTTGCATGACGTGCAAGAAGAACTATCACTACGCGAGCAGAAACGTCTCGAGACGCGCCTGCGCATAGAGGATGCCGCCACAAAACTGGTGGATGAACAGTCCTTTAGCGCAGTCACCATTGAGCGGATCTGCGAAGTAGCCGGTATTTCTCGGCGCACCTTCTTCAATTACTTCGATTCCAAGGAATCCGCCGTTTTGGGCGCTCCAAGCACCGAGTTTACGGAAGAGATGCGGGAACTCTTCCTTAATGAGCCAACGACCAGCATGGTAGACCTCGTCCTCCAGTTGGTCAGACGGCATATGGAAGGCCACCACATCAACCCGACTATCCGGGATCGCCGCAAACGCATCTCCAATGATCCAGATGCAGCTGCGGCGGCAATAAGCCGGAAGCGAGCAAAATCCATTGAGCTCATCGATCTCATTGAAGAGCGCCTTAACAAAGAGCCGGAGCTTCGCGTCCTTGACAGCTGCTCTTCTAGCACCGAGGCGATGCTCATCGCCGGCCTCGTCCGTGAGGCACTGTGGTTGGCGATGGCATCCCCGGATGCAGATTGCAGCCTAGACCTCGGCGCGCGTCTCGATACTTCCCTCACGCTAATAACAGACTTTATGAAAGGAATGCGATGGTAGATACGGCTGCTAAGGCCCCCTCACAGGGCCAGTCCCGCGCCGATAACCTCGGGCTTATTTTCTCGGCCCTAATGCTCACCATGCTGATGAGCTCCTTGGGCCAAATGATCTTCTCTTCTGCTCTTCCAACCATCGTTGGTGAGCTCGGCGGCGTCGACCACATGAGTTGGGTCATCTCCGCCTTCCTTGTCACCATGACCATCGCCATGCCTATCTCCGGCAAGCTGGGTGACATGTTGGGCCGCAAGTGGCTCTACATTGGGGGTATCGCCACCTTCGTCGTGGGATCCACCCTCGGTGGCTTTGCCAACTCCATGTCGCTGCTGATTATCGCCCGCGCCGTGCAAGGCTTTGGCGCTGGATTCATGATGATCTCTTCGCAATCCATCATCGCCGAGGTCACCTCCTCCCGTGAGCGCGGCAAGTTCATGGGCATCATGGGCGGCGTCTTTGGCCTGTCTTCCGTCCTCGGCCCCGTCCTCGGCGGCTGGTTCACCGACGGTCCGGGGTGGCGCTGGGGCATGTGGATGAACATCCCGCTTGGCATCCTCGCCATCATCGTGTGCACCTTGGTGCTGCACCTGCGCGTCGGTGAAGCCGACATGAAGCGCTTCGACTGGCTCGGCGCAACCTTCATCGCCATCACCACCGCGTCCCTTATCCTCATGACCACCTGGGGCGGCACCGAGTACGAGTGGGGCTCGTCCATGATCCTCACCTTAGGTGCCATCACCATCATTGGCGCCATCATCACCATCCTGGTGGAGCTGCGCGCCAAGGAACCGCTCATTCCAGTTCGCCTGTTCAAGAACCGCAACATGGCCCTTACTACTCTGTCCGGCGTGGTGCTGGGCCTGGCAATGTTCGGTGTTCTGGGCTACATGCCTACTTACTTGCAGATGGTGCACACCCTGACCCCAACCAAGGCGGGTCTGATGATGATCCCGATGATGGTGGGCCTTATCGGCACCTCCACTGGCGTGGGCTTCATCATTGCCCGCACCGGCCACTACAAGGTCTACCCCATCATCGGCCTAGCCATTACCGCTGGTGCATTGTTCTGGATGTCTCACCTGACCGTAGAGACTTCCCTGAAGCAGCTGGGCTGCGAGTTCTTGGTCTTCGGCATCGGCCTGGGCATGGTTATCCAGGTCCTCGTGCTCATCGTCCAGAACTCCTTCCCACTGTCCCAGGTGGGTACCGCTACCGCGGCGAATAACTTCTTCCGCCAAATCGGTTCCGCACTGGGTGCTTCCCTGGTTGGCTCCATGTTCATCCACAATATGAAGGATGAGATGGCCACCCGCATGCCAGAAGCCTTCCAAAAGATGGGCCCTGAGGGCGCCGCCTATGCAGAAAAGTTTGGCAATGCCGACGGCGGTGCCAATAGCCTCACCCCAGATTTGGTCGCGTCCTTCCCCAAGCCAATCGAGGAAGCAATCCTCAATTCCTATAATGACGGCCTGACCCCGGTTATCGCTCTGATGGTTCCGTTGGTCATCGTCGCGCTCCTTCTCCTCCTGCCTCTGCGCGAGGAGCGACTGAAGGAAACCATTGACTAATGTCGCTCACACCTGCAGAAACTGAGGCTACAAGCCAAGAGCTGCATGCCTTGCGCGATGCACTCCCACTTGCCGACGCCCCCATTGAATCCGCCCTCGGCTATGCTCCTGGCGGCCTGCAGGCGGCATTGGATGTTCATGCCAACCCCATCGAGGTATGGCGCACTAGGGACTATCTAGTTTCCTTAGCCCGCGCACACGGTATCCCGATCCCGCGCTTTAGCCGCTTGAGCGATAACATGCGCTCATCGGCGCAGCGCTGGTTCGGCCCCTGGGACGTTCCTACGATGTAGCGCCCCACACGCCCCGCTCTCGGCGGGGTATTTTTTATTGCCAGAAACCCATCTGCCGCAGAACTTGGGACCCAATTCCCAAAATGGCAACGATGGCGGCAATGATGCCGATAGCCGCGCCGGCGCTCGATCCTCCGCCACTGCCGCTACCGTCTGGTTCAGTGCTTCTCCAGCCGGGCGAGTTTCCCCGTTGCGCAGCAGGTATGGAGTAATACGCACCTCGGCCGTGCCTTCCTGCAAAGCCTCATATGTGCCGTCAGAATGCACCGCCAGAACCTCCGGATCGGACGAGGTTAGCGATGACCCCGGCACCCCCTAACCGGGCACCGTCCCATCCCGCAATGCTGAGACCAATGCTGCCGGAATCGCCCACATGGGTACCGCCGCTAAAACGTAGCCGCGCTTGCCCGTGCGGCTTCCGGTACCGCAATGGGAAATGCGTGCCGTCCTTCGAGGCGCTCTGGGGCGCCCGACACCGCGTGCTCGGAATAATTGGCCGGCCGTCGTGCTGCCAACCTGTGCCTGGGCAAAATAGTGGTTGGCTGGGTTAAGCAGGCTGTAAATATGCCCCGCACCGTCAGAATAGGAACCGTTAGAGCGAATGAGCTGATTCCACTCGCTGCCAGAACCGCCATCAGTAGACCAGTTAGCAATGGCGCGTTCCATCGGTGAAGTGGTGAGGTTTTCTGCGAAAAAAGGCGCCGGACTTTACCGTCCACGGCTCCTCCCCGTCTCCACGGCGATGATCAAAATCGTAGTTTTCCTCCGCAGCGCGCTGCATCGCGGAGTGTTCCAATCCCCTGCTCCAGGATATGCCGTTGATATATGCGGTGCGGTCCGGTGCGACGTCGCGAAGCCTAGCACCAGCAAACGGAAGATTGGCATCCCAGGACTTGGCGCGCAACTCATGCAACTGGCGGGTCACCGTCTCGATATGGGACTGTAGCTCAGGAGTGGCAAACACATAGGCCACACCACCATCAACCTGGGTGATGTCCAACTGGGCAACAGGCACCGAGCCTGCGGAGGGATAGGACACGGCTCCCGCTGTAGGAACAGAAAGCGCCCCTGCCGTCATAGCCGCAACGGTGGACAAAGCAAGGGCACGAGTACGCACAGACGTTTAAAAGCCTTAGAGAGATAGCGTACGAATACTCTCTTAACTTTATTCCTGTGCGCTGGGAAAAGCTAACGCTTCTTTTCCTCCGGCTTGGGCAAAAGCAGCTCGTACACATCGGTATCTCGCCACTGGCCCGCAAGCTCGCCGTAGGTCATCTTCGCCATGTGAGAGTAAGTGCCCACCTTCACGAATCCACGGGACTTATGCAGCCCCGCAGAACCGGCGTTTTCAGGGAAGATCCACGAGTGGATAGCCCACTTGTGCAGGTCCTTACATACCTCAATCAAGCGATCCAAAAGTGCGCCGCCGATGCCGCGGCCCTGCGCCTCGGAGCCCAAGTAAATAGAATCCTCCACTACTCCGTGGAAGACGGTGCGGGTAGATACCGGCGCCGCAGACACCCATCCCAAGACCTTCGAATCATCATCGGCTTCAACAGCCACATGCACCGAGGGCATGATTTTGCCGGCTTTGAATTCTTCAAAGGTCAGGGAACGGGTCTCGTAGGTGGCGTGCCCAGTATTGAGTCCCTGTTCATAGATCTCTCGCATCTGGGGATAGTCCGCCGCGGTAAAGGGGCGGATGCGGAAATCCTTCTTCTTTTCGTCCGAAGACGTCTGCTTGGCGTTCTCGCTCATATTCAACATTATTACTGGGCAATGCCCAGCTTCGCCACGCTGTACACATCACGATCGCCATACGCGAACATGTCTGGCCTAATCGCCACCTTCCAGCAGGTCGGTGACGAGCTCCGCAATGGCGGAACGCTCAGAGCGCTGGAGCGTAATATGCGCAAATAGCTCGTGCCCCTTGAGCTTTTCAATCACTGCCTGGACGCCATCGTGGCGGCCCACGCGCAGGTTGTCGCGCTGCGCTACGTCATGGGTGAGCACCACCCGCGAGCCCTTGCCTAGCCGAGAAAGCACGGTCAGCAAAACATTGCGCTCCAAGGACTGTGCCTCGTCCACAATAACGAAGGCATCATGCAGGGAGCGGCCGCGAATATGCGTCAAGGGCAAGACCTCAATCAGGCCGCGCTCATGTACTTCATCCATTACATTTTCAGACACCAAGCCTTCCAAAGTGTCATAGACTGCCTGCGCCCATGGGTTCATCTTGTCCGATTCGGTGCCCGGAAGGTAGCCCAACGACTGCCCACCTACCGCATACATCGGGCGGAAGACTACGATACGGCGGTGTTCGCCGCGCTCGAGTACAGCTTCCAATCCGGCGCACAGGGCGAGTGCCGATTTACCAGTGCCGGCGCGTCCGCCAATGGAGACGATTCCGATATTTGGATCCATCAGCAAGTCCAAAGCTATGCGCTGCTCCGCGGAGCGTCCTTGCAGGCCGAAGGCATTGCTATCGCCGCGCACGAGCTCCACCACACCTTCCGCGGTGATGCGCCCCAGCGCGGACTGCGCTCCCGCTACTAGGGTAAGTCCGCAATGGACTGGTAGCTCCTCCACGGCAGTGCCCTTTTCAGTGTGAATGCCGTCTAGCATGACTTCCCCATCACGGTAGAGGGCGTCGATGACATCCGAGCTGGTTTGCACGGTTGCCATTCCGGTATAGCCGGTCAGAACCACATCCTGGGCGTGGTACTCATCCGCCTGTACACCCACTGCGCCGGCTTTCACGCGCAGTGGCACGTCCTTGGTGACTAGCACGGTATCTTTACCTTCGTGTGCAAGGTTGAGGGCGCAGGCCAGGATACGGTGGTCCCCCTCTGGGCCACGGAAGGCAGGGGGCAACAAGGATTGGTCTTGATGGTTCAATTCCACGCGCAGGGTGCCGCCATCTACGTTCACGGGGACCGGCTGGTCTAGCGCCTCATAGGTAGCGCGCAGTTCCTCCAAAAAGCGAAGAGCTTGGCGGGCGAACCAGCCAAGCTCTGGGTGATGACGTTTTCCTTCCAGTTCAGAGATAACCACAACGGGAAGGACCACATCGTGCTCTGCGAATTTGCGCAGAGCCCAAGGGTCAGAAAGCAAGACCGAGGTATCCACTACATAAGTCTTGGTAGCGACGGTGTTATCGGTTGTGGCAAGCGGAGTAGAAAGTACAGAGGGACGAGTCATGGTGGCAGGGTTCTCCCTTGAAATGCGGTAGATCAAACTTCTTCCGTATAGCCCCAAATTCCGGGGTTGCCACCCAACGTAGGCACCGAAGGTTGAAATTACATGGGTGCAAGATGAACTTTAAGAAAACGAAAAATCCCTCCGCAGCAGATGCTGCGAAGGGATTACCTCAAAAAGAGCTTTTTACTTCTCTACGGAAGAGGTGAACTTGCCGCTCTCATCCTGGAGCCAGGAGATAACGCCATTGTCGAACTGCTGGGTCCAGCCCTTGCCCTCAGTAGCCTTCTCCTCGGCAGCCTTAGGCAGGCCTACCTCTGCGTCCAGACCGCCCTGCTCCTTCCAGGTTTCAGCGATCTTGCCGACGATTGGCTGAGCCTCATCGCCATCCTTAGCCATAGCCAGCAGGTTGCCGCCATCGAAGGTTGCCAAAGAACCCTTATCGGAGGACTCTACGCTCTGTACGTCGCCCCACTCAGCCTTCTTCTCCTCGATGGCAGACGCCAGAGCTGCCGGAACCTCCTGGTCGCCATTGGCGGTGGAGACGGTCTTGGTGTCGCCGTCCTTGGAATCAGCATCCTCAGACTCGGAACCATCAGCATCCTCAGACTCGGAGGATTCCGCGTCCTTATCCTTTTCGGAGGTAGCTTCATCAACGGCGGAGCCAGCAGCGTCGGAAGCATCAGCTGCTACGGAACCGGCGGTGTCCTTAGCGTCGTTAGCTGCATCCTCGGCATCGGAGCAAGCTACGAGAGCAACGGACAGGGTTGCGGCAGCAAAGCCACCTACGATACGACGAGTCATCTTCTGCATTTCTGCATCATCCTTTCATCAAGAAAGTAAGTTAATTCTAATTTTTATTAAATCGCCCTTCATGACGAACGAAGCCCACCATAATGACACCACCCAGCGGGCGCCACCCACACGGACAGGAAGCAGACAGCAAATACTAAAGTACTACCTCCGTTTGCGCTGCTTAAAAGCCTTCTTTTTATTTTGTAACGAATTGTTAACGTTTCTTCGCGCTTGCTTAGCCCTCGCCTTTTCCCTGGCGCTTCGCTTCGGTTTCTCCTGCCGTGAGGACCGTGCGGTGCGGCCCTTGGCGACGCCCACGAAGTCCTGAATTGCCTCTCCGTCATCCTCCTTGCGCCATACCAGCGCAATCTCCGTCACCGGCACGGACTCATCCTTTAGCCCGAGTGGCACCACCTGTTTCTTGCTGAGCACCTTGAGCAGGGGGCGCGGTGCAATCGCGATTCCCACATTGGCTGCCACCACTTGGAGGGCATCGCGGACCGCGGGGACATCAACGAGCCCGGAATCGGCGAGGCGGTAGTTGAGGTGTTCATCTGCGACGTCGGCAAGCGTGAGTTCCTCGCCTACTTCGGCATAGACCGAGTCCTTCGGAACCGCAATTCCTGGAGCCTCTTTATAAAGGCGCACCACATGAAAGGAGTCATCCACGCGGGCATCCGGCAGACGCGCGAGGGCCACATCCACCTCTCCACCTAGCAGCGGAGCTAGCGCATCGTCTGCATCAACGGTGTATAAACCACCATGAGCAGTATTTTCTTCGAATCGGCGGAACCACTTTCCAGGCTCCGTACCGGTGGCAAAAGCTAAGCGCAGCATAGAGGACAGTCTACTGAAAGTGCTACGGTAATTACGTGACTGAAGAACATAAGCAACCATCCGGCACCGCCATGCGTGCCCAGACCGCAGCGAAGAAGCTTGGCATCTACCTGCCCGCTGCGCCGGACGAGTTTCAAAATAGTGCCATTAGCCACGAAGAGCTGCGCGAATTGCAGCATAACCCGCCCGAGTGGCTGCAAACCTTGCGTCGCGAGGGTCCTCACCCCCGCCCGGAAGTCGCCCATAAGCTGGGCATCTCCGTTACCGCGCTCAAGAAAAACGATATGGATAAGCCGCTAACCACAGCGGAAATCAATCAGCTCCTCCAAGAGCAACCAGAATGGCTCCAGCAGGCCCGCGCCACCATGGCGCAGGCCCGTGGACATGAGGTAAAGGACTAGACCAGCTTCCAGTCCTCGAGGCCCTCATACAGCGGGTAGTGCTGGGCAATCTTGTCCACGCGTGCGCGGAGGGCCTCCACATCGGCGTTCTTGCCCTGTACCAAGGCGGTGCCGATGATATCTGCGACCTCGGTAAAGGCCTCAGCATCCAAACCGCGGGTTGCCAGCGCAGAGGTACCAATGCGCAGGCCAGACGTGACCATCGGCGGACGAGGGTCATTCGGGACGGCATTGCGGTTAACAGTGATGCCTACTTCATGCAGCAGATCCTCTGCCTGCTGGCCATCCAACTCGGAATTTCGCAGGTCAGCCAAGACCAAGTGCACGTCGGTGCCGCCGGTGAGCACGTCCACGCCAGCCGCCTTAGCATCCTCCGCGGTAAGGCGCTCCGCCAGAATGCGAGCACCCTCCAAGGTGCGCTCTTGGCGCTCCTTAAACTCCTCGGTCGCGGCAATCTTCATGGCAATGGCCTTCGCAGCGACTACGTGCATCAGCGGTCCGCCCTGCTGCCCTGGGAAGACGTTGGAATTGATCTTCTTGGCATACTCCTGCTTGGCCAAAATCATGCCGGAGCGTGGGCCACCCAGGGTTTTGTGCACGGTGGTGGACACGATATCAGCGTGCGGCACCGGGCTCGGGTGCAGGCCGGCGGCCACGAGGCCAGCGAAGTGAGCCATATCTACCCATAGGTAAGCGCCGACCTCATCAGCAATTTCACGGAAGGCCGCAAAATCCATGGTGCGCGGGTAAGCAGACCAGCCACCAATAATAACCTTTGGCTTCTCTTTCAGCGCTTGCTCCCGCAGCTTATCCATGTCCACGCGCATGGTCTCTGGGTCCACCTCGTAGGCGGCAACATCATAAAGCTTGCCGGAGAAGTTCAACTTCATGCCGTGAGTCAGGTGACCGCCGTGAGCGAGGGACAAGCCCAAAATCTTGTCTCCTGGCTCAGCAATGGTGGACAGCACCGCAGCGTTCGCCTGCGCACCGGAGTGTGGCTGAACATTGGCGAATTCCGCGCCAAAAAGCTCCTTCGCGCGGTTACGAGCCAGGTCCTCCACGACGTCGACATGCTCGCAGCCTCCGTAGTAGCGGCGGCCTGGGTAGCCTTCAGCGTACTTATTGGTGAGCACGGAGCCCTGCGCCTGGAGCACGGCGCGAGGCACAAAGTTCTCAGAAGCGATCATTTCCAGAGTTTCGCGCTGGCGGGAAATCTCTCCCTGGATAGCGCCGAATACGTCCGGGTCAAGGTCGCGGAGGTCAGAGGTAAAAGAAGCCATAAAGTGTGGTCCCCTTCTCAATATCAAGCGGTATGGGCTGCTGCATATCTTATCGTGCCCAGCACCCGAAGGGGGCATACTTTTACCCATGGATTAGGCAAGTGCGACAATAGAGCCATGGCGCGCACATTGGATTCGAGTCCCTACCTAGATTTTGACCGCGAGACCTGGCGTGGTTTGCGTAAATCCATGCCCCAGGTGCTCACGGAGACCGAGGTTGAAAAACTTCGCGGCCTAGGAGACCGCATTGACCTAGATGAGGTGGCTGATGTCTACCTCCCTCTCTCCCGCCTTATCCACATGCAGGTCACAGCGCGCCAGCAGCTCACCTCAGCTACTGAATCCTTCTTAGGAAATCCTCCAACGCACGTTCCGTTTGTCATCGGCGTGGCAGGTTCGGTGGCGGTAGGAAAATCCACCACTGCCCGTCTCCTACAGGTGCTGCTGCAGCGTTGGGATTCTCACCCCGAGGTCGCGCTCGTTACTACCGACGGCTTCCTCTTCCCCACCAAGACCTTAAAAGAACGCGGTCTCATGCAGCGCAAGGGATTTCCGGAATCCTATGACCGGCGCGCATTGCTCCGCTTTGTCACCGACGTAAAATCAGGAAAGCCACTGGTCAAGGCTCCACTGTATTCGCATATCAGCTATGACATCGTGGACGGAAAATACCAGGAAGTCCATCAACCTGACATCCTGATCCTAGAGGGTCTCAATGTGTTGCAAACAAGCCCTACGCTCACCGTGGCGGATCTCTTTGACTTTTCAGTCTACGTTGATGCCCGCACCGATGATATCGAGCAGTGGTATATTAATCGCTTCCTCACCCTGCGCCACACCGCTTTCCGCGAACCTAATGCCCACTTCTCTGCCTTTGCAGATATGGACGATGAGGAAGCGCGCGCCCAAGCCCGTGAAATTTGGCAGTCCATCAACCTGCCCAACCTCGTAGAAAATATCCTGCCCACCCGCATACGAGCCTCCCTCGTACTCAAAAAGGGCTCGCATCACTTGGTGGAACAAGTGCGGATGCGCAAGCTCTAGCGCTTATTTACCAAAGCGGCGCGAACGTTGGGAATAGTCCCGCAGGGCACGGAGAAAATCCACCTTGCGGAATGCCGGCCAGTAGGTATCTGTAAACCAGATCTCCGAGTACGCGGCCTGCCATAGGAGAAAGCCCGAAAGTCGTTGTTCACCAGAGGTACGGATAACCAGGTCTGGGTCCGGAAGCCCCTTAGTGTACAGGTGCTCGCCAATGGAATCCGCGGTAACGCGATCCGCCATCTCCGCAGCAGAGGTTCCCTTCTCGGCTTCCGCGCGCACCAAGTTCTGCACTGCGTCTACGATTTCTTGGCGTCCGCCATATCCCACTGCCACATTGACGATGACTCCGGTATTGTCCTTAGTTTCCGCTGCCGCCGCCACCATGCGCTGGCGAATATCATCCGGGAGCAGATCAAGGTGGCCGACAAGGCGGACTTGGCAACCGACATCGCTGTGGGATAGGTGCGTAACCACATCCGAGATGATGTCAAAGAGCAGCTCTACTTCTTGTTCGCTGCGCTTTAGATTCTCCGTGGACAGCAAATAGATGGTGACTACTTCGATATCGGTATCGCTGCACCATGAGATCATCTCTCCAATTTTCTTCGCGCCTTGGCGGTGACCGTGGCTGATATCGGTAAAACCAGCCTCGCGCGCCCACCGGCGATTGCCATCGGCCATGATGGCAATGTGTTTGGGCTGCGGCTTGCCTTTAATAAGGCGCGCCAGACGGGCTTCATAAACCGGGTAAGCCAGCTGTTTGAGAGAACTCACGCTCATTAGTCTATCCGCCTAGAAAATGGACTTTTTGCGGTTATCGTAAATGCCAGCTTCTTTCATCGCCTCATCCACGGCTTCCTCATCAAATGGATCGATACCGTGGTCTTCCGCAAACATCATGCGGCGGCGGAAGCGTGAGTAACGGCGGTGAAAATTCCATCCCGCGATTAACACTGCAACTCCCATTAGGGCCAAGATCAGCAAGCCGATGGGCGAAGCTTTGCCAAATTCAGGACCCATTGGACCGCCTTCGGCGCCCTGGGTGCCTTGAGCAAGTACAAATGCATCATTTGCGGCTAGAACGAAAGAGCCATACACGCTCATGTCTTAAGCCTCCTCTTTTTCTTCGATGCCTGCAAAAAGGTTGTTTTCTGGCAAGGAGGTAGAAACGCGGGTTTTCGCCAGCTCAAACTCCTCGGTGGGCCACAGGCGTTGCTGTACCTCCACCGACGTCGCCAAGAAAGCACCAGCCGGATCAATCTGCGTGGCATGCGCACGCAGAGCCTCTTCGCGATTGCTGAAATAGTCTGCGCATTCCACCTGGGTCGTTACACGCGCCATGATATCTCCAAACGCGGTGTCCCAGCGCGCCAGCATCGGCCCATAGGGGCTAGTTTTGCCCTCCTCCAAGAGCAAATCATGGAACATCTTCATGCGCTGATAGACGAAGCCATGCGAGTAGTACAGCTTTAGCGGCGTCCACGCCTCACCCAACTCTGGGTGATACTCGGCATCGTCGGCCTTTTCCCACGCAATCATCGAGGCCCTATGCACCATCAAATGATCTGGGTGCGGATACCCGCCATTTTCGTCATAGGTGATGATGACGTGTGGGCGAAACTCGCGGATCACCTGGACAAATTCCTGCGCAACGGTGTCGTCTCCCTGCAACGCGAAGCAGCCCTCCGGTAGCAGCTCTTCCATAGACTTGCCTTCAACCGGATCCGGCAAACCGGAGTCGACGTAGCCCAGCCAGCGATGGTGCACGCCTAGCGCACGCGCAGCTTTAGCCATTTCTTCCCGACGAACCTCGCCCATATGTTCCTTGATCCCAGGGCGGTCCATGGCGGGGTTAATCACATCGCCGCGCTCGCCGCCGGTACAGGTCAGCACCAAAACCTCGTTGCCTTCTGCGGCATAGCGCGCGGTGGTTGCAGCCCCCTTGGAAGACTCATCGTCCGGGTGCGCGTGGATAGCTAGTAGGCGAAAATCGCTCACTGAAAATCCATCCCCTTATAAATCTAGGTTCTTTGAACAGATGATTATCCTAGTAGATAATTGGAAAACAGTGGTCCTCGGCTAGAGTGGGAAGCATGACTTCCGCCGGAAAATCTCGCTCAGCCGCCCGCTATGGCTCTCGGGGGCCTTCTGAAAAGAACTCAGGTAGCTGGACTAATAAGGCGCTGGTGCTGATCTTTATCGCCATTTTTATCGCGCTCATCTTCTTTGGCTTCCGGTACTTTCAACAAAAGGAGCGCGTGAACGCGCAGGTTTCCATCGTGACCCAAGAGGTATTGAGCGATGACACCACCCGCGTCTGGGTCGACGTCACCCGCAACCACACCGATGAGGAGGCTTATTGCATTGTCCAAGCCTTTGATTATTCCAAGTCCGAAGTAGGCCGACGCGAGTTTCCTGTTCCCGCTGGCGGAAATGAAACCCAGCGTATCGCTGTTGACGTCCCGACCAACGCCCGCGCCGTCGCAGGCGGCGCTTATGGTTGCTCTGGCAATATCCCCGAATACTTGGATATGGATAACCCTGACTACGCGGAAAGCCGCTAGCCGCGTGTGCTAGGATTTGTAGCGCCTAGAACTGGGCATTTGCCTAGTTCCACTTTTACTTATGGCCCCAGGGACAACTAGGGGCTTTGACCACAATTCCTATCTACGGAAGGTTGCAGAATGGCTGAGCAGCAAAAGCAGTACATCACCCCAGAAACCAAGGCGAAGCTCGAGGCCGAGCTGCAGGAGCTTATCGATCATCGCCCAGTAGTCGCGGCTGAGATCAACGAGCGCCGTGAGGAAGGCGACCTCAAGGAGAACGCCGGTTACGATGCTGCTCGTGAAATGCAGGACCAGGAAGAGGCCCGCATCAAGCAGATCTCTGAGGTTCTCGCGAATGCCACCACCGAGCGCGGTGCTGTTCAGGAGGGTGTAGCCCACACTGGTTCCGTAGTTCACGTTTACTACAACGGTGACAAGGACGATAAGGAGACCTTCCTCATCGGTACCCGCGCCGCTGCTTCTGACAACAAGGATTTGGAAACCTATTCGGAGCAGTCGCCACTGGGCGCTGCCATCCTCGGCGCGCAGGAAGGTGAGACCCGCGAGTACACCGCTCCGAATGGCAAGACCATTTCGGTCACCATCGAATCCGCTGCGCCGTATGATTCTGCTAAGGCCGCTACTCCGCGCGAGTCCTAAACTTTAAGCCAATTACCACTTTGGAGAAAGAGCATATCCCCATGAAGAAGTTCTCCCGTTACGCTGCCGCTGGTCTCGTCTTCACCGCCGGCCTCTCCCTCGCTGCTTGCCACCCGCCCAACCAGCAGGACTCTGATTCCAAGGTAGAAAATGCTTCTACCTTCACTGGTGAGGCCCCAATGCAAAAGGACGCTGACACCAGCTCTTCCGCACCTGAGTCCGTTGTTCAAGAGCAGCAGCCTGTAGTTGAGTCCGGTGTCCCTGAGGAGCCAGCACAGCCGCACCTGAATGGTACCGCCACCGAGCTGCCGCAGCAGTAAAAAAGACGGAAGGGCCGAGGGTTTCCTCGGCCCTTTTTCATGTTATTTTTCCACGTTTACTTCCCGCACCCAGTCCCCGATTACGCCGGGCACTACAGCGGGCGGCTCGCCTAATAGGTCGCGTTTATTGGGGTCCCTTTCGACCTGCGTAGTCACGGACTTTACGCGCTTTTTCTCACTATCCTTACCGCGCATCCCCATCATCGGGCCATAAGCCCGCGCCCCGCCAGTAGAACGACCGGCATTGCCCCCGCGCGTTGCCGCGCTGTTTTCGCCGCTTCCGGTTCCAATACCAAGGCTGCCGCCCGCACCGGCACGCATACCGGGTCCTCCTACGGTTCCTGTACTGGCGCCAAGACCTGCGCGCGAACCAACTCCAGCGTAGGAAATTGCCGCGCCAGTTCCGCGTCCAAGGCTTTGGCCCAGTTGCGCACCTCTTCCGGCATGCCTTATATCGGCGCTACTGCTTAAGATTCCCGGGCCGGCTCCGAACCCACCACGCAGTGGCTGTTGCTTACCAAGAGCACCGCGACCGGCATCTGCAGGCCTTCCGGATGCCATCATCGGTGCCATACTCCCGCTCGCGGAATGCGCATTAGCTGGTGGCGCAACCGGGCCGCTACCGTTGAGCGCCCCCGTACTCAGTCCAGCACCAACGGGATGTGCTGTGCCACTAGGAACCTGCCCCATCACCCCATTCGCTGCGACAGCCCCCGGCATCGATGCCCCTTGGGTGGATACTTCGTTGCCCCCAATGGTTACTTGTTCTCCCAGCCCCAGCCCTTCCAGCGCATTTCTGCCACTAGTATGCATCTGCTGGTGAAAATCGCTGATTTCCTGCGGGCTCATCCCCACAGCATCCAACCCGTTCACGTTTCCATTGACAACGTCAAAGTTTCCGGGGCCCAAATCGCCTCGCGCAATCGCCTCAGCAATCTTTTTCGGCCACACCACTGCTTCGGTAGTGTAGCGCTGACCATCACCTTCTACTCCGACGAGTCCCGCATCGACGCCTCCGCCTCCCGACGCCGGCGATCGCTCCATCAATGCATGCTGGTAAGGCATGGCCTCTATGGCGAACCGCTGCAGGTCTGGTTGCAGCATGGCCAATGCGGCCTTTTCCGCAATTTCACGCTCCACCGGTTCTGGGATTGCCATCACTTCCATAGCCATAGCCATCGCCGCCGGCTGCATCCCCATGAGCTTGGCATGGAATCCGGTTAGCTTCTCCCCCATGACCTTTGCATTTGCCACAAAATGGCTTCCCGACGCCGCCACCTCCCGAATCTTCGCCGCAGCCCTCGACGTAGCCTCGCTATCATTCTCGCTTTCCAAAGACCCGGCTGCTTCTTCTAACCCGCTGACAATATCGTCGACTTCCGACGCCAATGAGCTCCACCGCGCATTTGCCTCCGACACATTCCAAATCTGTGTCGACATCAGGTCCGTCGCAAGCTTCACGATGTCTGTACCCACATTCACCACCGGCATAGAAAACCCGAAGGGACTGTACCCTGGCTCCGGCTGGTTCATAATCGGCATAGACTCAATGCCTATGTCCCCACCCGCATCCGCAATCTCCATTCCCCTGCTATTCGCGTCCTCCTGCGCCTGAAAGCCACGTGCTTCCCTCCCCAAAGAATCAGAAAGCCAATCAAGCTGTTTAACAAAGCTGGAAATGGAATTCCGAGCAGATCCAGGATCCGAACTCAAAACTCGCTCATGAATTGCACCAACATGATCGATTCCAGTCACCGAAGAAAAGCTGCCGGTTAGAGGGCTTTCAGCAGCAATATTGTTGCCAGCAATGCCTTGATTCAACCGCTCAATTTGATTTATATTTCTGCTTACATTAGCAACATTAATTTTCATTTATTCCCCCGAATTTCAGTTAAATTAAATCTTTCGTCACTTTTCCAGCTTTTTCGCAAGCGCTACTTTCGGTGTTTCCAAAGCTATTCGCTGAAACCGTAACCACTCCTCGCACAGTAGATAGCGTTGCACTGCACGCGAGCTCCGGGAAAATTTCTCCCCGCTGAATTACAACTCCAGACAATTCGCTATCTGTAGTTTCTACCACCAAATTTGGATTTACTTTCGAATCATCAAATGGTTCGTAAGTAGAACTGATGGAAAGAACTGTCTCCTCAGAAATTGCTTTGTAGCTACACCCCTTATGACCAGACTCCGCAATATCCGGGTCCTCATAGCGTTCCAGCCCAAGCTCTTGCAATTTGGCTTCCGAAATCTCTACACATGGATCGAACACTTGGAACCCTGGCTGAGTCGGGTCGAATTCCCCCAGTGGCGGTAGGACGCCGGAAGATTCCCCCGACCCCGTGGCGCCGGCCTCCCCCGATTGGCCGGCGCCTTTCACATTTTTCTCACCGTCGGTGCGTGCCGATTCCCCCCGATTGCTGTCCGCGTCATCCCCCAGGTCCCCGTTGGTTCCCCCTGCACCGTCGGCCGAACTAATGCCGCCAGTTTCGTCCACATTCGTGGTTTCCTCTGACGCGCTCCTCGTACCGATGTCCGCAACGCAGCTACCCAGCACAACGGAGCTACTGACCATCAACGTTGCTACGGTTACCTGACGCTTCACAACAATCCTTCGCGCACTCACTTTCTGACGAGAGGAACAAGATAGTGAAGAAGAGAACTCTTCACTTCGTTTTCCTGTTCCGGTACACAGCATGCACGGAACTCCACGAATTTTCTACGCAACCAAGAAGGTTAACGGCGATTTAACAAAATTATTCGCCCCATATGTCACATCCATAACGCCTAAAAGGCGAAGTTTCCTGCTTATTAGCTGTACTACTCCTGAGACCACCCTTCTAGACCAAATAAAGCCTAAACCCTCACTTTATCCCCCGAACTACCCCACTAATTACACGCTTGTAAGCGTTTTATGGCAGCAAAAAGGCCCGCATCTCAGTGCGGGCCTACGTGAAAAGCTGATTAGTCTCGCTGGAAATAGCTCAAGAGACGAAGAATCTCAGTGTAGAGCCAGACCAAGGTCACAGCGAGGCCGAGAGCTACGCCCCAAGCATTGCTAGCGGGAGCGCCGGCACGGATCATACGGTCAGCCTGATCAAAGTCAGTCAGGAAGGACAGCGCACCAAGAACGATGCAAACAAGTGAAAAGATAATGGCAATCGGGCCGCCATCACGCAAAGGGTTGAAGTCGAAGAAGATTGCGCCCAAGAAGTTAACCAACGCCATGACAGCAACTCCGGCGACCAAGCCGAAGAGGATCTTGGTGAATTTCGGGGTCACCTTAACTGCACCGGTCTTGTACACGATCAACATGCCGATGAATACACCAATGGTTCCAACGATTGCCTGGCCGATGATTGCCATTCCGCCTTCACCTTGGAAGTTCACATTGGCAAACATGAAGGAGAAGCCACCAACGAATAGTCCCTCAAATACGGCGTAAATCAGTGTGACCGCAGCAGAACCCCACTTCTTGCCAAAAGAAGCAACCAGCACAGTAATGAAGCCACCGATGCCACCGACCAGAGTCAATGCCATGGCAATACCTGGATTTACCATTCCCAGCCCAAAATTGATGGCTGCGGCGACGATGATGACGCCGAGGGTGATGCCTGTCTTGGTGACGACGTCATCCACGGTCATTGGACGAGCAGCTTCGTCCCCGTATCCAGAATTTTGGCGGGTACTATTTTCGGTCAGAGAACTCATTACCGGATTGCTTGAACGCACGGTTGTCCTTTCTAAGAGAGGTGCAATTTAGCTATCTCATCCTGTTCAACGAGACACCGCCCTATAAAGTTCCGCAGTCTTTCCATGTAGCTAAAAGTTTTGCGAACAGTTTCCGCATAAAGGCTGTGGAGACTTACCAAAACAAAATCTCGAGACACCATAGGAACGATGTCTCGAGACTTCACACGGTGCCCCCAGTGGGACTCGAACCCACACTGAATCGATTTTAAGTCGACTGCCTCTGCCGATTGGGCTATGGGGGCAAGGCAAGGAATATTTTAGGCTACCTTCCCCCGCAAGAGTTAACGAGGGGTACCCTCTGCAGCGAGACCTGCAATAATGCCGTCGAGAATGTCCTTTTCACTAATGAAGAAACTACGCGCAGCGCAATTTCGCTCGATTAGTTGCATGATACCTTCCACGGCTACTGCCCCACCGCCGATGACATCGGCACGGCCGGGGTGAATGACGGGGTTGAGGGCGCGGACGTCGGAAGGCAGGGCAATAAGCTGCTGCAAGAGCACGCGCAGGGCACCGAAACGGAACTCAGAGCCGTGAATGGCATCGGCATCGTAACGCTCGAGGCCTTGCGCCAGTGCGGACAGTGTGGTGAAAGTGCCCGCACAGCCGACGATGGTACGAGCCTTAGAAATAGGTACTATGTCCTCGACCTCGGCTGTTCGCTCACCGACGTACTCCGAAGCGATCTCGATCTCCGATTCGGTAGGTGGATCGGTGCGCATGATGCGCTCGGTCAGCCTGACGCACCCCATGCGCGCCGAATGAGTACCCAAGATTTCGCCATCCGCCGTTCCTACAACGAACTCAGTCGAGCCGCCACCCAGATCAATCACGCAAAATGGACCGCGGTCCGGCTCTAAATCGGCCACAGCGCCATTAAAGGACAACAGGGCCTCTTCCTCGCCCGAAACAACTTCTGCCTGAGCACCTGGCTGGATTTGGCCGAGCAGCTCAGCGGTCATATCGAAGAATTCCTGCTGATTCTTGGCATCGCGAGTAGCAGAGGTAGCGACCATCCGCACCCGGGAGACCTTTTCAAACTTCATTTGGCGAACATAGCCCTCCAGGGCCACGCGTGCACGGTCAAGAGCCGCAGGGGCGATTTCACCTGTGGCATCCACGCCCTCTCCCAGACGGATGATTTCCATCGTACGAGTAATATCGCGGACCTTGCCATCATCTTGAACTTCAGAGATGAGCAGGCGAATCGAATTTGTTCCGCAATCAATCGCAGCAACGCGAGTCATAGCATTCCTCCTATTCCGCGTTAGAAAAATCGAACTGCGCTAGGTCAATTCCCAAATCTTCTACCGTGGGCCAATCCTGGGGGATAGCGCTTCCTCGAAGCTTGCCATGGTCGGCGGCCATAGCTACCGCTTCAGTTCCCAACCGGAAATGCTGCGGCCCCTCAGCCAGGGCGTAGGCAATGAGCACGTGCAGGCACTTCACGCGATCCGGCATACCTCCACCGGAGAAATCGGTGCCGAGATCTTCGATGTCATTGCGCTTGGACAAAAAGTATTCATGTGCACGCTGGTAATCAGCAGCCAAGTCCTCATCCTCACGCAGTCGGGATTCCATCCACTTCATGACGTGGGCAACTTCCAAGCGTGAAGCTTCGGCCGTAAGCCGTGGGTCGGTGAGGTAATAGAGGGTGGGGAATGGAGTGCCGTCGGCAAGCTTGGGCGCTGTCTTAATCACCGCAGGCTGGCCATCTGGCGTGCGATAAGAAATCTCCAGTACTCCGCGCGGAGTGCGGCCCAATTGCTCAGTTACTACAGCGATGTCTGCATCAGTGACGGTCATGCGGACAATTATCGCACATCCGCTTTCTCTTCCGGTGCCGGCTCAATCGGAAGATGATTTACCTGCTCGGATGGCGCTTCTTCTTTAGGGGGTTCAGCCACGGAATCCCACAAGACCTCATACCAGTCGCGGGAATCTTCTTCCTTCTGTCCGTCTGTGGTGAGCTGGTCTTCCGGCTTAATCTGCGGGTCAATGATGCGATAGGCAGTTTCGCCCTCATCAACAACCCCGAATCGGCGCCGCGCCTCCTGCTTGATATACTCATCGGATTTATATTTATCAATCTTTTCCAGCAAAGCAGCTTTTTCATCTTGCTTGGCAGCGATTGACTCATTCAAGCGGGCAATTTCGGACCGGCCATGATAGTAATTGCGCAGGGGAACAGCGATAACCAGCAATACAACCAGCACGATAGCCACGATCACGCCTACTCCGGCGATACTCATCCGGTCTGGCTTTTGCTTCTGCTTTAGTTGTGCGCGCTGAGCTTTACGGACATCTGCAGCACGCGAGGCTACCGGAACCCTAGTGCGGCTCCGGTTTCGCTGCATCTTTCTTTCGCGTGCCATAGGTTTCCAATCCTAGCGTCGTCACTCCTGTAACAGAGACTTGGCACGCGCATTTTGGGTACACTAAAAGAAATTCTCCCTCCCAGTAAGGAATTTTTATGTCCCTCAAGCGCCTCCTACCCGTACTTACCGCAAGCCTATTTCTCGCCAGCTGCAGTCCCTCTGCCCAAGACGGTGAGTATCCCGTCTACGGCGACGATTACGATCTAAGCACCCAAGACGGCATGGCCGACTACCTCAAGGAATATAAGACCCTGCCAGATGATTACATCGACCACGATGCTAAGGAGCTAGACGGGAACGATAAGCCGGAGAGCTTTGAAGCCAACGCAGCGTCCGTCAAGAAGGCCGGCGAAGTTACCTGTAAGAATGACGAACTGCTGCAAATCGCAAAGGACTTCTTCCAAGGCGATACGGACAAGCTAGGTAAAGCTGTAACGTCAGCAGGCGGACCCGATGAAAAATATGGTGACGTTTTTGAGGCCCTCGACATCCCCGATGACGCACCTGATAATGACAAGTATATGGCCGCAGCGATGACCCCGCTGGGGGCTGTTATGTCCTGTGGCGATGAGTTCAGCGATGAAGAACTGGAAAAGGTCGCGGCGTCCATGCACACGAGCTAAAGGCTCGAATCATATTCCCCTCACTTAAGGAATAGTCATGCCCCTCAAGCGCCTTCTTCTACTAGTAGCCGTCGGCACTCTACTGAGCGCCTGCAGCATTTCCGACCAAGAGGAAGAATCTACCGCCCAGACTAAATCCTCCACACCCAACAGCACTACCAGCAGCGAGGTTCCCACCACCACAAGCAGAAGCTACGATCTCAATACCAAGAGCGGCTTCATCTACCACATCAAAGAGCATGGGACGATTCCGGACTACTATTTGAATGTGTTCGCCTCCGGAGCTCCCGAGGCCGAAGAAGGCCCCACCAGCTACGAGGTCAATGCCACGACCCTGAAGAAGGCGGGTGCTGTTGCTTGCAACAATGATCAGATCCTGGACGACGCCAAGTATTTGCTAACCCATGGCAAAGGTGCACTTGCGGAGCTCGCCGCCAAGCCCGAAGAGTTTGATCAGAAATACGCCCCGTCTACGAAGCGCTTGATATATCAGCCGATGCCCCTCCTGAAGACAGGCTATTCAGCCTATACATGGCCAGTGTTGGCTCTCTGGCAACATGCGGTGATAAATACACCGATAAAGAACTCGAAGCAGTCGCTGACGCTATCTTCAGCCTCTAGCCCTCCCCTGCAATTTCGCACACAATTTCGCTTTTGGCCTTGCAGGACTCGAATGAGTGTTTTAGACTAAGGGACGTAAATTCGATTAGGTGTGCGATTTATTTCAGGGGGACTATTTTGTGACAGCTACCGACACACCGTCAAAGAAGGCCTATTTTTTCCACCAATAACCTCGACGACACCGTCTGCCTCCTGGCCTTGCTCCAGCGCATTCAATCTTGGCAGTTGTACCAATCTGTGCTTCCACGATTAGAGGACGATGTCGAATGCACCACCGCTGCTCTATCTAAGCGTGTGGGTCTGAGTTACTGGCGAGTTCTATCCGCGCTCCGCTCCCACCTACGCATGCAGGAATTGCCATTGACCACAGCGGTGCAAACCGAACATTGGATCCTAGACCTCCCGCGGCTGCACGTAATTGATGCCGAACTTGCCCCGCTTGGCGACGACGCAGAAAGCATCCAACTAGTCGATGCCGCCCTCGCGGACTTCCTTACCCCAAAGGAACCTGCTCAGCATGTCCCCACAGAATCCGAAATCCGGAGGTTCTTGCGTGACTATATCGACGGGATACTCACGCCAGATATTGAAAAGGAAATCGAGCGATCCGTTTCCATCTCCTATTCCAAAGGCCAAGCCACCATCACATTAAAAACGGATAAAGCCACCGCCAGCGCTATATCCCGCCATATCGACAAAGCAGCGCGAAAGAAAAACATCACCAAACCAGAGGCTTTGGAGGCGTTAATCTTTAACCGAACCCAGACAAAGGTAGTAATTAATACTTACGCATCTGGCGATGATGCTTCTCGGGTGTATATCCCTTCGGCGGGGTGGTGCGTACTTACGGAGCAATTAAATAGTTACTCCATGACTCGCGAGCTATGCCCGCAAGAAACTTCTTCTTACGTTCCCACCGAACAAATCAGAACATGGGTCCACGGTCGCGATGCCACATGTCGATGGCCGGGGTGCTCAATGCCAGCGCGTTATTGCCAGCTCGATCATCGAGTGGAGTATGCCGACGGCGGACCGACGGGCGTCGATAATTTGGTAACGCTGTGTCAGCACCACCACAACGTGAAGACCGATGGAAGAGCGCAGTACATCATGGATCCGATCACTGGGGACGTCGTCTGGCTCTTTTCGGACGGCACCTTCGAGATTGACCGCGCCCAAGGACCTTTGGCACCGCGCACCGTGAACTGGAAGCAAACTTGGCAACAATATCTGGACATGCGAAAGCGCCCCCGCAGTAATACGAGGGCGCTACACAAGGAGGCGATTAAGCCTTAAAGCGTGGGAATGCGGAGCGGCCAGCGTAGACTGCACCGTCGCCCAGCTCCTGCTCGATGCGCAGCAGCTGGTTGTACTTAGCTACGCGCTCGGAGCGGGCTGGAGCACCGGTCTTAATCTGACCACAATTCAGTGCGACAGCCAGATCAGCGATGGTGGTGTCCTCGGTTTCACCGGAGCGGTGGGACATCATGGTGCGGTAGCCATTGCGGTGAGCCAGCTCGACAGCATCAAAGGTCTCGGTCAGGGTACCGATCTGGTTTACCTTCACCAGCAGTGCGTTAGCAGCCTTCTTCTCAATACCTTCCTGCAGACGGGCAGGGTTGGTAACGAAGAAGTCATCGCCAACAATCTGTACCTTTTCGCCAATGGCGGCGGTAAGAGCGGTGTAGCCGTCCCAATCGTCTTCTTGCAGAGGATCCTCGATGGAGACAATCGGGTACTCATCGATGAGTTCCTCATAAACCTTGGACATTTCTTCAGCGGTATGCTCGCCGCCTTCGAAGTGGTACTTACCGTCCTTGAAGAACTCGGAGGAAGCAACATCGAGCGCGAGGGCTACGTCCTTGCCCGGCTCGTAGCCAGCCTTCTTAATGGCGTCAACGATGACGTCCAGAGCAGCCTTGGTGGAATCAACGGAAGGAGCGAAGCCACCCTCGTCACCCAGACCAGTAGACAGGCCCTTGTCCTTCAGCACTGCCTTCAGTGCGTGGTAGACCTCGGCACCCATGCGCAGAGCTTCAGCGAAGGACTCAGCACCAATCGGGGCAATCATGAATTCCTGGACGTCAACGCCGGAGTCAGCGTGTGCGCCACCGTTGAGGATATTCATCATCGGCACTGGCAGTACGTGAGCATTGGGGCCTCCGATGTAGCGGTACAGCGGCAGTGCAGCGGACTCTGCGGCGGCCTTGGCTACGGCGATGGAAACGCCCAGGATAGCGTTAGCGCCCAGCTCAGACTTGTTATCGGTACCGTCCAGCCTAATCAATGCTTGGTCAATGAGGCGCTGATCGTCAGCTTCGAAGCCAGCAATCTCATCGGAAATCTTCTCATTGATATTCTCAACAGCCTTCAAAACACCCTTGCCCAGGTAGCGCTCGCCGCCGTCGCGCAGCTCGTGGGCCTCGTGCACGCCGGTAGAGGCACCGGAAGGAACGCCTGCTACGCCGCGGGCGCCATCGTCAAGGAATACTTCTGCCTCAACGGTTGGGTTGCCACGGGAATCGAGAATCTCGCGGGCGAAAGTGTGGATGATATCAGCCATGCTGTTCTTCACTCCTCATCAAAATGTTCGCTCTGGACCAGCCGGCCCAGCCACGTTCTCAATTGTTGCAGAAAACGTAGCCGTGTGACACTACTTGGCACTTTGTGGAACTGAGTAAGCATTGGCGGCGTGCGCAACCTTATGCAAATAGTCGCTGGACTGATTGTAATTTAGGATTGCTTCCTTCCACTGATCTGGGTTAGAGAGATCTCTGTCACCGAAGCACAAAAGTCCGGCCGCCCCAACAGCGGCGTCATCGATTTGGTTGGGATCAGCCTTCCCATCACCATTGGCATCAGCGCCCACCGCTTCCCACGTGGTGGGGATAAATTGCATTGGGCCTACGGCGCGATCGTATTCGGAGTCTCCATCGATTTCGCCGTTATCGGTGTCTGGGGTGTGGGCCGTGTTGTTCAGGCCATCGAGGGCGATGCCGTTGATGGGGGGTTGGGGGTAGCCGGCGTCGTCAAGCTTGGAGTGCTTAAACCAATTGCCGTTATAGGTACCGTGGCGTGTTTCTACATAGCCCAAGCCGGCAAGGGTATTCCAACGCAGGTGGCAATTGGGCCACTTTTGCTGAGCAATGAGCTCAGCATTGCCATAGGCACGCAGGGCGGCCGGCGGGATGCCAGTGCGATCAGCTAAGTCAGAGGCCCAGTAGGTGAGTTTATCTGCGGTGCGTCCGGGCGCATTGACGTCAATGTGCGCGACCTCTTTGCCTTCAACAGGCGGGATGTCTTCAGGTACGGGCTGCTGAGAGGTACCGTGCCCAGTCAATAGCCATGCTACTAGCGCGATGATCACGACTACGGCTACCCCGCAGCCCCCGAATATCTGCAGCAGCCTCTTCATGGGAAGCTATCCTACATCTCCTTGCCTGCGCGCCACAGCCGCTCTTGTGTGTCAACATCGACTATCTCAGTCGTGCCATCAAATAGGTACGGGGCGCGGGCGCGCATTTTGGTGACGAAGCTCTGGGCGACGTCATCAAGCGAAAAGGCAGAGATTTCCGCATGGAAAAGGACCTGCAGGAAGATATCGCCCAGCTCCTTGAGAATCTCGCTTTCCGGCTCACGGTTGCGTACGGCCGCGGCGAATTCGGCGGACTCTTCCTCAAGGTAGGGCAAAAGGGAGGCATGGGTTTGTTCACGCTCCCATTCACCAATGCGCCGCGCAGTGGCCATAGTCTGGCGCGCCTGCATGACAGGATCCGCGAGGGATTCGGCCCGAATGACCGACTCCCCAGTAGCTATGCGAGCGCGGGTTTCAGGATCACATTCGTCGGTGCTGACTAAGGTTCCGATGGAATCTTCCCCTACGAGGAGATCGGAAAAATTCCACCGCACGGAAACGGGAACTTCACCGGTGAAGTAAACGGGGCCGCGTAGCTTCCCGTGTGCTTGCATGGGGATCATCGTGGGCCAACGTTCATCGAGCAACAGCACAGTCATGTGCACAAAGTCTAGCCCGAGTTCCCATTATGGGGCTATTCAAGGTATTTTAGGCCAATGACCTCCAGCCAGAATAAATCCCACTCCGTGACGTTGTGGACCCTCGTCGCGCTCATTATCGGTTCCACCGTTGGCGCGGGTATTTTCTCGCTGCCGCAAAACATTGCCTCCGTTGCCGGCCCAGGCGCGATGCTCATTGGCTGGCTGGTAGCGGGCGTCGGCATGCTCTCCGTGGCTTTTGTGTTCCAGATTTTGGCCCGCCGCAAGCCGCACCTTGATTCTGGCGTCTATTCCTATGTGCGCGCCGGCCTCGGCGATTTTATTGGTTTTACCTCGGGCTGGGGTTACTGGCTGGGCTCCGTTATGGCGCAGGTGGGGTATGCCACCCTCTTTTTCAATACGCTGGGCCATTACCTGCCGCTTTTCGACGCCGACCATTACTGGTCCTCCGCCATCGCCGTCTCCCTTTTGTCGTGGGGAATTTTCGCGGTACTCGCCCGCGGCATCAAGCAGGCCGCCTTCATGAACCTCATCACCACGATTGCCAAGATCGTGCCCATCCTGGCCTTCGTGGTGCTCATTGCTTTCCTCGGGTTCAGCTGGGATAAATTCACCGTGGATTTCTGGGGACGCGCTTCCGAGGCCAGCGTCTTTGAGCAGGTCCAAGGCATCATGCTCTTTACAGTCTGGGTCTTTATCGGTGTTGAGGGCGCCTCCGTCTATTCCAAGCAGGCCGCTAAGCGCACCGATGTTGGCCGCGCCACCGTCATTGGCTTCGTCTCCGTGCTGGCGCTCTTGGTCTCGGTTTCCACGTTGAGCTTTGGCGTAATGACGAAGGAGGAGTTGGCCGCGCTGCCGGATAATTCCATGGCCTCGGTGCTCACAGAGGTCGTCGGCCCTTGGGGCGGCGCGCTGATTTCCATCGGCCTGTGCCTCTCGGTCCTCGGCGCCTACGTTTCCTGGCAAATGCTGTGCGCTGAGCCCATCGTCATGATGGCCATCGATGGCCTTATCCCCCGCCGTATCGGCACCATCAATGTGGCCGGCGCCCCGTGGGTAGCCCAGCTGATTTCCACCTCTGCCATCCAGATCTTCATCG
This sequence comes from Corynebacterium sp. LaCa_205, assembly GCF_057458085.1. NCBI lineage: Bacteria > Bacillati > Actinomycetota > Actinomycetes > Mycobacteriales > Corynebacteriaceae > Corynebacterium > Corynebacterium sp. LaCa_205. The sequence goes on along the minus strand of NZ_CP190931.1, from coordinate 829,140 downwards.
TCGTCTTCTACGTCAACGAGGCTTCTTATGCCGCGATGGTGCAGCTCGCCACCATCATGTACCTCCTGCCCTATATCTTCTCTTCGCTGTATCTGCTGCTGCTAGCGATACGGGGCAAGGGTGTGACCCACCCGCACGCCGGAACGCGGTTCGATCTCTCTGGGCCGGATATTCCCAGACGCGAAAACCGGCGCCACTTTGGCATCGCGCTGGTGGCCTTCGTGTACTCGCTGTGGCTCATTTATGCCGCCGACCCGGTTTATATTCTCTTTGGCGCCCTCGCCGTCGTGCCGGGAATTATCCCGTACGTGCTCACCCGCCTATCGCGCCGCGAGAAGCTTTTTAATGGATTTGAGTGGTCAATCGTCATCGTGGTGCTGGTGGCCGCCACCGTCGCCGCGGTCGGCCTCGCCCAAGGATCGCTGGAGCTCTAATCACCTGCCCCGCCAGCCGGGCCAGGTCGATACCCTCACCCCGCCATCGCAAGTGGTCTTGCGCACAGACAGTTTAGTACGGTTATAACACCCCACTAATTCCTGTGACTATCACTTCTTTGGAGCACTTGTGACTCAAACCAATGCTAGCGTCATGCCATCTGCTACTCATACCGGTTCGGACCCCGCGGCAGGAAAGGCCTGGGCGGAGCGGATCAAAGAGTTAGCGGAGCAACGCAATGCGGTGATTCTGGCGCATAATTACCAGATCCCGGAGATTCAAGACGTTGCCCACCACACCGGCGATTCCCTGGCGCTGTCCCGCAAGGCGGCGGAAACCGATGCAGATATCATCGTCTTTTGCGGCGTGCACTTCATGGCGGAATCCGCCAAGATCCTGTCGCCACATAAGAAGGTCCTCATCCCCGATGAGCGCGCGGGGTGTTCCCTGGCGGATTCCATCACGGCCGAGGAGCTGCGCGAGTGGAAGGCCGAGCACCCCGATGCCCTGGTAGTCAGCTACGTCAACACCACCGCAGAGGTCAAGGCGCTCACCGATGTCTGCTGTACGTCCTCCAATGCCGTCGATGTGGTCAACTCACTGCCGGCGGATAAAGAAATCCTCTTCTGCCCCGACCAGTTCTTGGGTGCCTACGTAAAACGCAAGACCGGCCGGGAAAATATCCGCATTTGGGCCGGCGAATGCCACGTACACGCCGGCATTAGCGCCCAGCAGCTAACCCAACAGACCCAAAATAACCCGGACGCGGACCTGTATATCCACCCGGAGTGCGGGTGCTCCAATTCCGCGTTGTACCTGGCCAACGAAGGCTTGGTGGCACAAGATCGCGTGCACATGCTTTCTACCGGGCAGATGATCACCCAGTCCCAGAAGCAGCCGCAGAATAAGGTGCTTGTTGCTACCGAGACCGGCATGCTCCACCAGCTGCGCCAGGCCGCGCCGGACATCGATTTTCAGGCCGTCAATGACCACGCCGAGTGCAAGTACATGAAGATGATCACCCCAGCGGCCCTTGAGCGCTGCCTGGTAGAAGAGACCGATGAGGTCACTGTGCCTGAAGATATCGCGAATGCGGCACGCAAGTCCCTCGAGGCCATGATTTCCATTGGCAACCCCGGCGGGGGCGAGTAGATGGAGCGCCTGCTGCTGCCGGACTGCTCCGCGCTCATTGCCACGGCCCTGGAGGAGGATTTCGCCTTTGGGCCGGATTACACCTCGCTTGCCACGGTGCCGGGTGAAGCCCGCTGCACGGCGGAGTTCACCGCGCGCGAGGCCGGCACCATCGCAGGCTTGGGCCTTATCGAAGAGGTCCTTGAGGCCACCGCCCAGCGCTTAGCCCAGTGGGGCGTGGATACCGCGGGCTCCGCGCTTGCCGATGCCCCAGCCCCTACCATCACCCTCCACTCCACCGACGGCGACCGCGTTGCCCCAGGCCAGGTCATCGCCACGGTGCAGGCGCCTACCCTCCTCGTGCTGGCCGCTGAGCGCACCATGCTCAATATGGTCTCGCACGTAAGCGGCATCGCTACGCAGACCCGGCGTTGGGTCGATGCCATCGCAGCAGCAGCGGACACAGGGACCCCGAATAGCGTTAAGCAAGCCCAGGTGCGCGATACCCGCAAGACCCTGCCTGGCCTGCGCGCGCTGCAGAAATACGCCGTGCGCGCCGGCGGCGGGGCGAACCACCGCATGGGCTTGGGCGACGCCGCCATGATTAAGGACAATCATGTGCTCGCCGTGGGTGGCAGCGTGGCAACGGCCCTGCGCCGCGTGCGCGAGCATACCCCTGACATTGCCTGCGAGGTCGAGGTCGATACCTTGGACCAGCTCGAAGAGGTGCTCCCGCTGCACCCGGATATGGTGCTGCTGGATAACTTCGCGCTTGCCGATGTCCTCACCGCCGTCCACCGCCGCGACGCGCGCAGCCCATCCACGGCCCTGGAGGCCTCCGGCGGATTAACCCTCGACCAAGCCGACGAGTACGGAACCTCCGGCGTGGACTATATTGCGGTGGGCGCGCTTACCCACTCGGTACGCGTGCTAGACATCGGGCTCGATTTTTCCTAAGCGCGCCGACAAGGGCGCCGACGTCCTCGTCGGCGCGCTCCTAGTCGACGGTGTAGTGGCTATTCCCCTACGCTGATGACGCTACCTGCGGCGGATTTCTCGCCGGTGACGGTGATCGATTCGACATCGAAAAGCGCGCTCAAAAAGTCCGCCGCCCACTGAATAAGCTCCGTGTCGCGCAGCTTGGGCGAGGTGACATTGCGCCCCGCCTTGGGGAATGGCACGTTGATGGCCTTCGCCGCCGCGCGGAAGCTGGATCCTGGATACAAACGCTTGAGGCGCACCTGCTTGGAATCCGGCAGCTCCACTGGGTGGAACTTGATACGAGTGCCCTGCACAGTAATATCCGATACCCCGGCGCGGCGCGCTTGGTGACGCAGGCGAGCGACGGACAGTAAGCGTAAGACCTCCTGTGGCAGCGGGCCAAAGCGGTCTTCCATTTCCTCAATAACCGCCTTGAGATCATCGTCATCTTGCGAGGCTGCAAGCTTGCGGTAGACCTCCAGGCGCAGGCGCTCGGAATCGATATAAGCCTCCGGGATATGCGCGTCCACGGGGAGATCGATACGGATTTCTTTTGGCCCCTCATCCGTCACGGTAGGAGCTTCGCCGCGAGCGAGAGATTTGAAGGTTTCTACCGCCTCGCCAACAAGGCGGACGTAAAGGTCGAAGCCAACGCCGGCAATGTGGCCGGACTGCTGTGCACCGAGTACGTTTCCGGCACCGCGCATCTCCAAATCCTTCATGGCTACGGCCATGCCTGCGCCAAGGTCGTTGTTCTGGGCGATGGTGGCTAGGCGGTCATAAGAGGTTTCCGTAAGCGTAGCGCCCTTCGGATACAGGAAGTAGGCATAGCCGCGCTCACGGGAACGACCCACGCGCCCACGCAACTGGTGTAGCTGAGACAGTCCCATATGGTGGGCGTTTTCCACAATGAGGGTATTGGCGTTGGCGATATCCAAGCCGGTTTCCACGATGGTGGTACACACCAGAACGTCATACTCGCGGTCCCAAAAGCCCTGGACGGTCTGCTCCAGCACCTCCTCGTTCATCTGGCCGTGCGCGACGACGACGCGAGCCTCAGGTACCAAGTCACGCAGCTCGCGGGCCTTCTTTTCAATATCAGAGACCTTATTGTGGATGAAGAAGGTTTGACCATCGCGCAGCAGCTCGCGGCGGATGGCCGCGGCGACCTGCTTGTCTTCATAGGCACCGACGTAGGTCAGCACGGGGTGGCGGTCTTCCGGCGGGGTAAGGATGGTAGACATCTCGCGAATGCCCGCCATGGACATCTCCAAGGTGCGCGGAATAGGTGTAGCGGACATGGTGAGCACATCCACGCTGGCTTTAAGAGCCTTGATATGTTCCTTGTGCTCCACACCAAAGCGCTGCTCCTCGTCTACGACGATGAGACCAAGGTTCTTCCAGTGCACACCGGTCTGCAGGAGGCGATGCGTGCCAACGACGATATCGACGCTGCCATCGGCCAATCCCTTAAAGATGTCTTTGGCTTCTTTCTTCGAGGTAAAGCGCGAGAGCACCTCGATCTTGACAGGGAAGCCGGTCATGCGCTCGCTGAAAGTATCAAAGTGCTGCTGCGCCAACAGCGTGGTAGGCACCAAAACGGCCACCTGCATGCCGTCTTGTACGGCCTTGAAAGCAGCGCGGATGGCCACCTCGGTCTTGCCATAGCCCACATCGCCGACGACGACGCGGTCCATCGGCACCGTAGATTCCATGTCCTGTTTGACGGCGTCGATTGCAAGCATCTGGTCTTCGGTTTCGACGAAGGGGAAATTATCCTCCATCTCCGCCTGCCACGGATTGTCAGGGGCGAATTGGTGGCCGGGTGCTGCTTGTCGCTTGGCATAAAGCTCAACGAGTTCGCCCGCAATTTCGCGTACTGCGGCGCGCGCCTTCTTCTTGGTGTTCTTCCAATCGGAGCCGCCCATCTTAGACAGGTGGGGCGATTCGCCGCCGGTGTACTTGCTCAGCAAATCCAGAGAGTCCATGGGGACCCAGAGCTGGTCGGCGGGCTGGCCACGTTTCGAGGGTGCGTATTCGAGCACGATATATTCGCGGCGGCTGGTCTCATCGCCGGACTGGATGGTGCGTTCGGCCATCTTTAAGAATTTGCCAATGCCGTGGGTTTCGTGCACCACAAAATCGCCCTGTTTTAGGGCAAGCGGATCGACCTTATTGCGGCGCTTGGCGGGGCGCCGCTTCGCTTCGGCGATATCGCCTACGCGGTTGCCGGTCAGATCGGTTTCGGTGACGACGACCAGCGGGAGGGCCTCGGCGTCCTTGGGCTTTTTCACCTTGGGGAACACCAATCCAGCATGGCTTAGCGCCTGATAGAGGGTGACTTCTCCGGCGGTGGGCTCCCAGCCAGGGGTAGCAACCTTAGTGCGGATGCCCTTTTCCGCGAAGCGATCCACCATGCGCTTGATAGCGCCCTGTGCCGGAGCGATGAAGGCCGCACGGCCCCCGGCGTTGGTATGCGCGAGGAGTTGGGCCATCATGGCATCGATTTCTTCGATATTGCCGCGCGGGGTGGGCCCTGGCTCGAATTCGAGTGGGAGGGTCTCCTCTTCTGGGGCGGCAAGCATTCCCGGTGGGGAAAAAGTCCACAGCGGCAGGTCGGACTCGCCGATGGAAACCTCGAGCGATTCATAGGAGCGGTAGCTCGAGGCCTCGGTATCGAGGCCTTCGGTGGCCAATGGGCCATCAGCACCCATAGCCGCGGCTTCCCAGCCAGCGGCGAGGAACTCAGCATCGGTCTTTTCTAAATCCGCGACGCGGCGGCGAATCTTCTCCGGGCCGACCATCACCACGTGAGTGGTGGGGCGGAGGAATTCGGGGAGGGTGATCATGGGGGCGTCGGAAAGCACGGGCAAAAGCGCCTCCATGCCTTCGGCCGGAATGTGCTCGCTCACCTTGGTCAAAAGCTCCACCAAGGCGGGATTACCGGGGTGCTTGACGGCGAGATCGGCCGCACGCTTGGCAACGGCATCGGTAATAGGAAGCTCGCGGGCAGGGAAAATATCTACGCGGCCGACCTCGATTTCCGGGATGGTGCGCTGGTCAGCTACGGAAAATTGGCGAATATCGGTAATCTCATCGCCCCAAAACTCAACGCGGACCGGATAGTCCAGCGTGGTGGGGAAAATATCGATAATGCCACCTCGGGTGGCGTACTCGCCGCGCTTGGCCACCATGTCTACGTGTTTATAGGCGCGGAACTCGAGCTCACGGACTACCTCGTCGAAGTCATACTCATGGTCTTGTTCGAGGTGAATGGGAGCACGACCTTCCACTTCCTTGAGGATAGGCTGGGACAGCCCGCGGGCAGCGGTGACGATGACCTGCACATTGTCCAAGTTGTGCAAAACCTGGGCGCGGCGGCCGATGATGTCGACGCCAGGGCTCAAACGCTCGTGCGGCAGTGTCTCCCATGCCGGAAACATGGCCACCTTTTCCCCCAGCATCGCCGTAAGCTCTGCGCTAAGGTCTTCCGCTTCGCGGCTGGTGGCGGTCACCACCAGCACCGGGGCGTGATGGGCCAAAGTTCCCAAGGCCCACGGCCGAGACTGATCCAAACCTGTGATGTGGAGGTCTTCCCCCACATGAGAAATCATGCCCTTAAGCTTGGGGTCCGAGGCTGCTACCTTGAGCAGGCCGGCCAGCATTGGGGTCGCCATCTATTTGCCTCCTAGCTTGGGCTTTATTTCCATACCGGACAAACCATTCCAGCATAGATTGACAATATGCGTGGCGACGACTTCCTTGTCCGGGTTGCGCTCATCTAACCACCATTGCGCCGTGGTAGATACCATTCCTACCAGCGCTTGGCCATAAATATCCGCCAAATCCGGCTGGATACCACGGTGTTCAAACGCTTCTCGCAAAATATAAGACACCTGGCCTACCGCGGAATTTAACAGCGTGGAGAAACTGCGTTCATCGCCTGGCTTGGCATCGCGCACCAGAATGAGGAATCCATCGGTTTCTTCCTCAACATAGGTCAAGATGGCCATCACGGCCTGCTCGATGCGCTCGCGCCAGCTGCCATTTTCCAAAGAATCAGTAATGACCTTTTCCAGTGCCAACATCTCGCGGTCAACGACGACTGCATAGAGGCCTTCCTTACCCCCAAAGTGCTCATAGACAACGGGCTTGGATACCCCGGCGCGAGCCGCGATCTCTTCGACACTGGCCCCTTCAAACCCTAGTTCCGCAAATGCGGTGCGTCCGATGGAAATGAGTTGTTCGCGCCGTTCTCGGCCGGTCATCCTTTGTCGAGCCATACCTTCTACCCTATCCCTCGCCCCGCAATTTGTGATTTACCCGGGTGCGTCAGGTACGCTATGCCTACAGCGCTTTGCTGTGTTTCCCCATGGTGTAATCGGCAACACTACGGTTTTTGGTACCGTCATTCTAGGTTCGAGTCCTGGTGGGGAAGCTTTTTAGTTTTTCTTCCTGCCGCGTCGAAAGCCTTTGAGCTCGGCTTTCTTCGCAATCGCAGCCACCTGGGCCGCGGTGTAATTAACGGGGGCTACACCAGCGCGGGGCAACACCCAGCCGCGCCAATAGGACAAGATGGCCATGCCGCTTCCGACGATGGGGGAAATGATCATGCCGAGGGCAAATTGCCCGTTGTGGGCGAAGGTCACCATAACGATGCCGGTCAGGATGGACGGCACGGCATAAAGAGGGCTGCCGCCGAAGATAGAGGGGATTTGCCCAGAAGCTACGTCGCGAACCATTCCGCCGCCCACCGCGGTAAGCACGCCAAGGAAAACGCAGGGAATAAGTGGCATGCCGTGCGTGAGTGCTTTGACGCAACCGGTAGTGGACCAGACGCCGAGGATGATGGCATCACCATGTTCGCGGAAAAGCTCCCATGCCTTGCCCTTAAGATCGATAAGAAACGCAACGAGGGCTCCTCCACAGGCGAGTCCGAGGTACCACGGATCTGAAATCGCAGCCGCTGCCCCATCTGCGATGAGCATGTCACGAATCATGCCACCGGCCAGCCCAGAAAAGAGGGCGAGGAATACAAAACCCACGATGTCGAATTCGCGTCGGCGGGCAATGGTGCCACCAATGATGCCGTTCAGCACCACGCCAAGGAGGTCAAAGGCTTGATAGAGGGAATTGATGAGGGGATCAACATCATGCATGATTCTTAGGCCTCCTGCCGCGCGGGTAGAATTTCGGCGTGACTGCGGCCGTGTTTTAGTCTCCGGCGTGTCAGCATGGCTTTAATTTAACCAACTCATTTCTCTGAAAGATCGAATTTCTCATGTCTCAATCCAATGCCCGGTATTTCATCTGGTCCAATGGCCTGCAAAATTTGGGCGATCAGATTGTGGCGGCCAAGACGGTGCTGCCAGCGCTTTTTAGTGCAGCCGGCGTGCCTGCGTTCTTTACCGGTTTGCTCACCCCTATTCGCGAATCTGGTTCTATGCTGCCGCAGGCGGCGCTGACCCCGTGGGTGACTACGCATAGGGCCCGTAAGCGCCTGTGGATTATCGGTTCGCTGGGCCAAGCGATATCCGCCGCGGTCATTGCGCTAGCAGCATTCTTCCTTCGTGGGACGGCACTGGGAGTAGTAACACTGGTCGCCCTAGCGGCGCTTTCGCTTTTCCGCGCACTGTGCTCGATTGCGGGCAAGGACGTACAGGCGCGCACGATTTCCAAAGGCGCGCGTGGCCGAGTAACCGGCAGCGCGGCAGCACTCGGAGGCGGCGCCACCCTGCTTACCGGAATTATCCTCTATTTTTTGGGTGAGCTCAGTATCCCCATGATGGGCACGGTCCTCGGCGTTGGCGCGGCCACGTGGGCCATTGCCGCGTGGGTATTTTCGGGCGTGGATGAGCCGGTGCCAGAGGAAACCGAAGGGGGCATCGATAAGCAGTGGTGGAAAGATACCTGGCAGCTTTTTACTAGCGACGGACAATTTCGTAACTTCGTCATCGTCCGCGCGCTTCTTTTGGTGTCGGCGCTTTCAACTTCTTTTATCGTGCTGCTCAGCAGCAACCTTTCCGGGCTGTACGGATTCGTGCTTGCCTCGGGCCTGGCCTCGTTGGTGGGCGGACGGATCTCCGGTGTGTATTCGGATAAATCCTCCAAAAACACCATGGCTGTAGGAGCGGCCGTGGCTTCCATCGTGCTGGTGCTCTTGGTCGCCAGCTCACATTGGGCCCCAGATGGGGTCAATGCCTGGGTCATGCCGATTGGTTTCTTCGCCGTGAATCTGGCGCACACGGCCATTCGAGTGGCGCGAAAGACCTACGTGGTGGATATGGCCGGTGGCGATAAGCGCACCCAGTATGTAGGTGCCGCCAATACGATGATGGGCATCATCTTGCTCATCGTCGGTGGTATTTCCTCCGTGGTGGCGCTGGCCGGGCCAGAGGCGGCCCTGCTATTCCTCGCCCTCATCGGCTTTCTCGGGGTGTGGCGCGCCCGCGGCCTGAAAGAGGTTTCTCACACATAAATCGCACTCGGGCTATAGGATGTAGTCCGGATAAGAATCAGACTCGACCCCCCAGGAGCTCAATAACCCGTGGTAGCAACAACCCCGTGTGCCGTAGTCGTCCTTGCGGCTGGTGCCGGCACCCGCATGAAATCCACCAAGCAAAAGACCTTGCACGAGATTGGCGGGCGCAGCTTGCTCGGCCACGCTCTGCATGCCGCGGCCGGGATTAATCCGGAACGCATTGTCACGGTGGTAGGCCACCAACGCGACCAGGTCTCCCCCGCTGTGGATGCCATCTCCCAGGAGCTGGACTGCGAGGTGCTGCAGGCAGTACAGGAAGAACAGCTGGGCACCGGCCACGCAGTGGCCTGCGGCTTGGAGCCGATTCCGGAGTTTGAGGGCACCATCATCGTCACTAATGGCGACGTACCGCTACTTACCCCAGAGACCATCGAGGGCCTGCGCGCTACCCACACCGAGCAGGGCAATGCGGTAACGGTGCTATCCATGCGCTTAGAGGATCCCACCGGCTACGGCCGTATCATCCGCGCTGAGGACGGCAGCGTGTCCGCCATTGTCGAGCAAAAGGACGCCTCCGAAGAGCAGCGCCGAGTCGATGAGGTCAACTCCGGCGTCTTCGCTTTTGACGGCCGCGTGCTTGCCGACGCCCTCCAGAAGCTCGACTCCAATAACGCCCAAGGCGAGCTATACATCACCGATGTGCTCGAGATCGCCCGCACCGCTGGACACGGCGTCGGCGCGCATGTGGCAGCGGATCCGGCCGAACTGGCGGGCGTCAATGACCGCGTGCAGCTCGCCGCTGCCGGCCGCGAGCTCAACCGACGCATGGTGGAAAAGGCGATGCGCGGCGGAGCCACCATCGTAGATCCGGAGACCACCTGGATTGGTGTCAATGTCACCGTGGGCTCCGATGTCATCATTCACCCCGGCACCCAGCTGTGGGGAGCGACCAGCATCGCCGATAATGCCGAGATTGGCCCCGATACCACCCTGACCAATATGCAAGTGGGCGAAGGTGCTTCCGTCGTGCGCACTCATGGCAGCGATTCTGTCATCGGCACCAACGCTAAGGTCGGCCCGTTTACCTATATCCGCCCGAAGACCGTGGTGGGCGAGGACGGAAAGCTCGGCGGCTTCGTAGAGGCAAAGAATGCGCAAATTGGTCGCGGCTCCAAGGTGCCGCACCTGACCTATATCGGCGATGCCACCGTGGGCGAGCAGTCCAATATTGGCGCCTCTTCCGTCTTTGTAAACTACGACGGAGTAAACAAGCACCACACCACCATCGGCAGCCACGTGCGCACCGGTTCTGACACAATGTTTATCGCTCCGGTCAATGTCGGTGATGGCGCGTACTCCGGTGCGGGTACAGTAATTAAGGACGATGTTCCTGCGGGAGCACTCGCAGTCTCCGGTGGCAAACAGCGCAACATCGAGGGCTGGGTTCAAAAGAAGCGTCCGGGTACTCCCGCGGCTGAGGCCGCAGCCCGTGCGCAAGACAACGAAAAGTAAGGGGCATATTCTCCCATGACTGGCAAGGTAACTGGTAGCAGCAAAAACATGAAGCTCTTCTCTGGGCGTGCACACCCAGAGCTGGCGGAGGCTGTGGCTAAGGAGCTGAAGACGGATCTGGTTCCTACTACCGCCCGCGATTTCGCTAACGGCGAAATCTTCATCCGCTTTGAAGAGTCCGTGCGTGGTGCAGACTGTTTCGTAATGCAGTCGCACACTCAGCCGCTCAATAAGTGGCTGGTGGAGCAGCTCATCATGATTGACGCTCTCAAGCGCGGCTCCGCGAAGCGCATCACTGCCATCCTGCCCTTCTACCCATATGCACGCCAGGATAAGAAGCACTTGGGCCGCGAGCCGATTTCCGCTCGCCTAGTGGCAGACCTACTGCAGGCAGCCGGCGCGGACCGCATCGTCTCCGTGGACCTGCACACCGATCAGATTCAGGGCTTCTTCGATGGCCCGGTTGATCACATGCATGCTCAGCCCATCCTGACCGATTACATCAAGTCCAAGTACGCCACCGATAACATCACGGTTGTCTCCCCGGATGCCGGCCGCGTAAAGGTTGCGGAAAAGTGGGCCCATGACTTGGGCGATGCCCCGCTGGCCTTCGTGCACAAGACCCGCTCCAATACCGAGGCCAATAAGACGGTATCCAACCGCGTAGTAGGCGATGTTGAGGGCAAGGACTGCGTGCTTCTCGACGACATGATTGATACCGGCGGCACCATTGCTGGCGCCGTGCGCGTGCTGAAGGACGCCGGCGCCAAGAAGGTCATCATTGCCTGCACCCACGGCGTCTTTTCTGATCCCGCCCGCGAGCGTCTGTCTGAATGCGGTGCGGAGGAAGTTATCACCACCGATACCCTGCCGCAGTCCACCGAGGGCTGGTCTAACCTCACGGTGCTGTCCATCGCACCGCTTTTGGCACAGACCATCCACGAGATCTTCGAGAATGGTTCTGTCACCACCTTGTTTGACCGCGCCTAAACATGATCTACTATCACTAGCCGCCGAGAATTTACTTCGGCGGCTTTTGATTTGCTAACGGTACGCGTGCTAATCTAACCCAGTCTCGGCGAGGGCGACCTCAGGATGAGGAAGCCGTTATCGACGCGATTGAAGTTAGAGCACGTTGCTTTTATATACGCCTGCGATGACTCGTCCAAGACGTCCATCGGCAGGCTTTCGTCGTTTTATCGCGTTGGCCGCGCCGCACTACTTTGACTAAGGAGAATGAAGCATGGCACAGCGCCCAGTAATCAAGGCTGAAGCACGTACCGAGTTTGGCAAGGGTGTCGCACGCCGCCTGCGCCGCGACTGGAAGGTCCCAGGCGTCATCTACGGTGCCCACCAGGAGCCGGTTCACTTCGCAGTTCCGCTGCTGGACATCCAGTCCCTCGTCCGCAACAACGGTGTCAACGCCGTTTTGGAGCTGGAGATCGACGGTGAGCAATACCTGACCATGGTTAAGCACGTTGATCAGAACGTCCTGACCTTCGATATCGACCACGTTGACCTGCTTGCTATTAAGCGTGGCGAGAAGGTTGAGGTTGAGGTTCCGGTTACCTTGACCGGCGAGCCGGCCCCAGGCACTATGCACATCCAGGATGCTGACGTACTGCTGGTTGAGGCAGACGTACTGAACATTCCGGAGGAGCTCGAGGTTTCCATCGAGGGCCTCGAGGACGGCGCGGTTATCACCGCTGCCGATGTCACCATGCCGGAAGACACCACCTTGGTGGCAGAAGAAGACACCGTCATCGTATCCATCTCCCTGCCTGAGGTTGATGAGGAGCTCGAGGAAGCAGCCGAGGCTGCTGAGGAAGGCGGCGCTGACGCTGGTGCCGAGTCCGCAGATGAGGACGAAAAGTCCTCTGACTCTGAAGAGGAGTAATCCCTTCCCCTTCCTGTACGTAAACCGCCGTGAGAAATACACCTCGCGGCGGTTTCGCCGTTTTCCTTTCGCTGTATGAGACAATTGAGCGCGTGACTCCACTTCTCGTAGTAGGCCTTGGTAACCCTGGCCCCAGGTACGCAGGAACCCGCCACAATATCGGCTTCGCTGTAGCTGAAGAACTCGCTGGCGAGCTCATGAGCAGCTTTTCGGTGCACAAGAAGACCAATACCGAGGTCGCCGAGGGCATGACAGGTGGCCGTAAAATTATTTGTGCGAAGCCGCGGTCTTTTATGAACCTTTCCGGCGGGCCGATCAAAGCCCTAGCACAATATTTTCATCTCTCCGCCGCCAATATCATCGTCGTCCACGATGAACTGGAACTCGATTTTGGCACCATTAAACTCCGTGACGGTGGCGGCGACCACGGCCATAATGGTTTGCGATCCACCACCAAGTCCCTGGGAACAAAGGACTATCAACGCCTTTCTATAGGAATCGGACGCCCACCGGGCCGCATGGATCCAGCATCGTTTGTGCTCAAGCCTTGGACAAAGCAAGAAAAGGTGGAGATCCCCATTATCTGCGCGAACGCGGTGGATGAGATCCTGCGCGTAGGATAGTCGCCATGAAACTGGCTACCCTACGCACCGGCTTTGGCACTTCCGCTATCCGCATCGACGGCGATAACGTGGGTGTCGAATTGGATTATGAGGATGTGGGCCAGCTGCTACGCAGCGAGGACTGGCGAAAAGCCGCACAGCTTTCCGGCGAACCCGTGGTCTTCGACCACGCCGACTTGGAGGCCGTAGTCCCGAATCCCGGCAAAATTATCTGCGTCGGGCTTAATTACGCCAAACACATCCGCGAAATGGGCCGGGAATTCCCCGAACACCCCACCTTGTTCATCAAGTTCGCCGATGCCCTCACCGGCCCCTATGATGATGTCTTCATTCCAGAATTTGCCACACAGAAGCTGGATTATGAAGGCGAGCTGGCGGTCATCATCGGCGAGCGCGCCCACCGCGTGAACCGGAATGAGGCGCTCGACTATGTCGCCGGCTATGCCATCATGAATGACTACACGCTGCGCGATTTCCAGCGTCAGACGAGCCAGTTCCATGCCGGTAAGTCCTTCTATCGCACCGCAGGCTTCGGCCCGTGGCTCACCACCGCGGAGGAATGGGCACCTGGTTCTGGTGCTTTACTTACTACTACCGTGGGCGGCGAAGAAAGGCAGCGCGATAACACCGATGACCTTATCTTTTCAGTTGCTGAGCTGATCGAGTTTTGCTCGCAGCTTTACCCGCTCAATCCGGGAGACGTCATCGTTACCGGTACCCCAGAGGGCGTTGGATTTGCACGGGAGCCGCAGCAGTTTATTCAAGATGGTCAAAATGTCACCATTGCTATTGAGGGCTTGGGGCATATTTCCAATACAACTTTTTTCGGCGAACCAGGCTGCGGTCCAGGCTGTACCTGCTCTTAGACTGTGCCCAGATTCTCACTCCAACGAGGGCGGTGCAGTTTTCTCCCCTGCTATCAACGGCGGTTAAGCTGAGACAATGAGCACAAAGAGCAGTAAAGCCCCTAAGAAACTCAACAAGAAGGCCTACGAGAAGGAACTCGAGCGCCTTCAGGCAGAACTCGTGGACATGCAGCAGTGGGTCGTTGAAACCGGGGCCCGCGTCGTCATCATCATGGAAGGCCGCGACGCCGCCGGCAAAGGCTCTGCTATCAAGCGCATCACCCAGTACCTCAACCCACGTACGTGCCGCGTCGAGGCGCTGCCCGCCCCGAACTCCCGTGAGCAGGGCCAGTGGTACTTCCAGCGCTATGTGGAAAAGCTGCCAACGAAGGGCGAAATTGTCATCTTTGACCGCTCCTGGTACAACCGCGCCGGCGTCGAACGCGTCATGGGCTTTTGCACCGATCAGGAATACGTCCGCTTCCTCCACCAGGCACCTACCTTTGAGCAGATGCTGGTAGAAGACGGCATCATGCTGCGCAAGTACTGGTTCTCTGTCTCCGATGAGGAGCAGATTAAGCGCTTTGAGTCCCGCCGCAATGATCCGCTACGCCGCTGGAAGCTCTCCCCTATGGACCTGCAATCCATTACCCGCTGGGAGGACTATTCCCGCGCGAAGGATGCCATGTTCATTCACACCGATACCCCAACCGCCCCGTGGTACACCGTGGAATCGGAAGACAAGAAGCGCTCGCGTATCAATGTCATCTCGCACCTTCTCAGCACCATTCCCTACGAGAAGATCGAGCGCAAGATGCCTGAAATCCCGCAGCGCCCTGAATCTGATGGCGAGACCTACGAGCGCCCCGCCCGCGAAGAGTTCCGCTATGTGCCTGATGTAGCAGCCAAGCTGGAGCGCAAGTCCGAGCAGAAGACGGCGAAGAAAACCTCAAAGAAGGGCAAGAAGAACGATAAGAAGAAGTAGCAGCACCGGCCGTATTACTATCTTCAATCATGAGCACTGACACCGTCGCGGAAGCGCGTTTAGGAGATAAAATCCTCACTGCGGTGGCGGTGCTCATTGCGCTATTTTATGTCATTTCTGCCGCGAAGAATCCCAGCATAATTGAGATTATTCAGGCAGGTCTATCGTTACTATTCCTGCCATTTATGTGGGTCTGGCGGAGCCGTCCCGTGCTCAGCGCCACGGGCTTTATCGTGCTTCTCGCGGCTTGGGCGATGGCTTGGATGAGCCAGCTTCCCACTAACCTGGGAATTACCCCGTGGGCGCTTACTGCACCCATGGCGGTGTATGCCACCTCCCGCTATGTCACGCGCCGCGCCATTCCCCGCACGGTACTGGCTCTAACGATTCTTGGCTCCTTCATTTCGCCATTCATGTGGCGCATAGATCCGGAGTCTTTCTTTTTGCATTACCAACTGGACCGCCGCTACTTGGCCATGTTGGTCGTGCACTGGGCGGTTCTAGGCAGCACATATTTTATAGCTGCGCGCTACTTCGATTTAGCACGCCAGCGCGAGCAGCTAGCGCAAGAGCGATTTCGCCAAGCCCAAGAAGAAGAACGCCTGCTCATCGCACGGGAGCTGCATGATGTACTCGCTCATTCCCTCACGTTGATCAAGGTTCAGGCAAACGCCGGGATCATTGCCGCTCGTGCAAACACTGAGGCTGCCCACGATGCGCTGGCCAGTATTCGTGATGGCGCGGATTCTGCTTTGGAAGAGGTCCGCGGCATCGTCACTGCACTGCGAAGCACCGGACCTACCTCACTGGAGCCCACCACGCAGCTAGAGCACATCGAGGGCATTATCGATGGCTTCCGAGCGGCAGGCTTGGACATTAACGCGCATATACCTGAGGCCTACGAGGCTCCAGCACTTACGCAATTGGCGTTGGTGCGCATCATTTCTGAGGGTTTGACCAACGCGTTGCGCCACCAGGGCCCAGGAACCCAGGTGGATGTGGAGCTTGCGCTTGCCGACGTCGCCCGACTCACCCTAATTTCTTCCACGCCCTCCCCGACTCCCAGCGAAGTCCCAGGTAGCGGCGTGGGCCTGATCGGTGTGGAAGAACGTGCCAACGCATTGGGTGGAAAGCTAGAGAGCTGGGGCGATGCCACAAAATTCACCCTGCTCGCCGAACTTCCGTTGCAGAGGGAAAACCGTGTCTAAGATTCGTGTACTGCTTGCCGATGACCAAGCGCTGCTCGCCGCCGCTTTGTCCACGATCCTCAATGCTCAGGATGATATTGAGGTCGTTACCACCGCGCACACCGGCAACGAAGCCGTTACCGCCGCGATAAGCCACCGCATTGACGTCGCCATCCTAGATATCCGAATGCCCGGAATGGACGGCATTGCCGCGGCTCAAGCCATCCTTTCTCGGGTGCCTGACTGCCGAATCATCATGCTCACTACGTTTAATGAAGATGATTTGGTGGCTCAATCTATCGCCGCTGGCGCGCATGGGTTTCTCCTCAAAGACGCCGACCCGGATGTACTGGTGGGAGCGGTGCGCGACGTCGCCAAGGGCGAATCGGTCCTAGCCGCTAAGGTAACCGGCCCAGTCTTGCAGACCTACCGCGCCGCAATTGCGCGCGGGCAGCTGAGCGCGCAAGAGCGCCAGGGCTTAAGCCTTGTCACCCGTCGCGAGCGAGAAGTCCTAGCCCTCATCGCCCGCGGTGCCACCAACGCGGAAATTGCCCGTGAAATGGTCATCGCGGATACGACTGTCAAGACACATATTTCCTCTCTGCTTTCCAAACTGGCTGCACGCGACCGCGTAGCTCTAGTGCTCTTGGCGCAAAAGGCTGGCATCGCCTAAGCCTCCTACCGTGGTAGGAGAACTTCGCGCTAAGGTCCATAGCCTAGGCGGAGGTGATTGCGGCGCTGTGCCGCGAGACTAGGCGGTATGAGTTTTGAGATCTCCTTTGAACGCGTCAGCAAATCCTTTGGCTCCCACGCGGTACTGCGGGATGTGGATTTTCGTATCACCCCTGGCCGAGTCCACGCCCTTCTTGGACGCAACGGGGCCGGAAAATCCACCCTCTTTTCCATCTTCCTTGGCCTGCTGCCGGCAGATTCCGGAATAGTACGCGTGGCTGGTGCTCCTTGGTCACGTGAAGTACTCGACCACGTGGGGGCATCCGTGAACGGGCCCGCCTTCTACGGGCATCTTTCCGCCGCTGCCAACCTGCGCGTACATACCCGCTTGCTAGGCCTGCCGGAGTCTGAGGTAGAGCGTGTTTTAGCCATTGCGGGACTCGCCGAGGTCGGTTCTAAGAAAGCCAAATCCTTTTCCACCGGTATGAAGGCCCGCTTGGCATTGGCGCAGGCTTTATTAGGGGATCCGGAAATTTTGCTGCTGGATGAACCTCAAAATGGTCTTGATCCACAAGGCATAGTGGAGCTGCGTACTTTGCTGCGAGACTTGGCAGCAGCCGGACATACAGTTGTGGTCAGTTCTCATCAGCTTGGCGAGGTCCTTCATTTGGCCGACGACATCACCATTTTGTCTCAGGGCACCATTCGCTATTCCGGGTCCTTGCAGGAGCTTGCCCCCAGCGGCCAATTGGAGTCCGAGTTCTTCCGCCTCACCTCCCTGGGTGGTGAGGCCGATGTTTAAGCGCTACCTTTCGGCAGAGTTGCTGCGCAGCCGTGGCAGCGCTGTGCAGTGGCTACCTCTTCTCGCCTTACCGCTTGCGCTAATGACCATAGTCTTTTCTGCTATCGCTTCCCCGGCTAAGGATGCTACCGGTGTTCTCGGCTGGCAATCTATGTTTGTCACCGGCATGTACGCGCCGCTCGTTGCGGTATTTGCCGCGGTTACAGAGCGCCGTGAGGTTCTTGCCCATGGCGGCGGCACCTGGTGGCGCCGCCTCACTACTCGCTACGAACACACTGCACGCTTGGTGGTAGTGCTCGCCAGCTTGGGCGCGTTCCACCTCCTCAACTTTGGGGTGTCCTGGGCAGTAGTGTTCGCACAAGGCCGCGAACAGCACCACCTCGTGGCACTCGCCGGGCTATATTCTTTCCTCGGTGCTATTGGCATTGCTGGCCTTGCCTCTGCCTGCTCGCGACGCTATGGCCTTGGCGCGACACTAATACTCAGCGTTATCTGGCAGGTTTTAAGCGTGACTTGCAAGGTCGTCGAAGGCCCTACGTGGTGGGCTTTTCCACCAGCTTGGCTCATGCGGCTACTGCTTCATTCACTGCACATTCATCAAAATTCCGTGCCCTTGGATCCAGGCGATCCACTCCTGCAAGAAAGTCCGCTGCCGGCCCTCGCTCTGACGCTACTTCTCGCAGCAGTAGGCATATATGCGGCCATCGTCACTTCGCGCCGCCTGCGCCGCCTCGCCTTACCTCGCCGCGGCCAGACGACCCCTGCCTTTAGCGGCGCCACTGCCACGTGGCGCCCGGCCACAGCACCGCGTGCCACCGCCCGCCCCCGCTTTGCAGGCGCGCTAGTTGGTCTCCACCGGGCGGCGTGTAGCCCAGCGGTTATCGCCTGCTTGGTGTTAAGTGCCTGGGCATTGCTATCTCTTGCCCTTTTCTATCCTCCGACTTACGTCCAGGGCTTCTTTGTTTTTCTGCTTCTCCCTGTAGGGGCAGGTGTGCTACCGGTTGTGGTGTGGCCATTACTCGCGCCGGTATGGCCGCTCAGCCACATGGAATCCCGCCATTGTTCCAGCGCGCTCTTCTGGTGGCTTTTCGGGATAGTATCCACAGTATGCGTGGGCGCTTCGCTCGCACTTAGTGCTTCTGGCAGCTCGGCTTCGGCGACGGCCATCCAACTGCCCCTAGCCATTGGGGTGGGATATGTGATTTCGGTATTCTCTCTTCTCATCGTGCTTCGTCTGGGCATGATGAGTGGCCTGGCACTGTGCATCGTCTGCACTATCGTTTCCGTTACCTTGGGTGGCGACGTCCTCGCTAGAACCCCGCTGTGGTTGATCGCCTTCCCCGCATGGCCCATGAACGCAGATTCCCCTGCCCGCTATATTCTTGCGACGGTGCTGACAGGAATCTTCGCCACGGCTGGTACATGGATGGTCATCCGGCTGCTTAAGACTAAAGCGCTGCGACCGGCAAACTAAGCCGAGTGGTGCTCGGTGCTCAAACCTTTTACGCCTTGCTGAAAATGCCCCGGAAAACGACTATAGCCCGCGGGTAACCGCGGGCTATAGTTCATTGAGCTTTATAGCTCAGCAGGAGATACGCGCTTCGGCAGAACAACCGGGCGGGTACCCGCCAGCTCTTCTACGATGCGTACTACCTGGTTGGAGTAACCGAACTCGTTGTCGTACCAGACATAGAGCACGAGGTGCTTGCCGGAGGCAATGGTGGCAACACCATCGACAATGCCAGCGTGGGTATTGCCGATGAAGTCAGAGGAAACAACCTCTGGGGAGGCAATGTAGGAAATCTGCTGGCGCAGGTCAGAGTGCAGCGAAACGTTGCGTAGGAAGTCGTTGACCTCTTCGCGGTCTACTTCCTTTTCCAGTTCAAGGTTAAGCACGGCCATGGACACGTCCGGGGTAGGAACGCGGATGGCGTTGCCGGTGAGCTTACCCTCAAATTCCGGCAGGGCCTTAGACACAGCCTTAGCAGCACCGGTAGCGGTAAGCACCATGTTCAGGCCCGCAGCGCGGCCTCGGCGATCGCCCTTGTGGTAGTTATCAATGAGGTTCTGGTCATTGGTAAACGAGTGCGCGGTCTCCACGTGGCCGTGGGTTACGCCGTAGCGGTCATTGATGACCTTGAGTACCGGGGTGATGCCGTTGGTGGTGCAAGATGCAGCGGAGAGGATCTGGTCCTCATCGGTAATCTTTTCGTTATTGATGCCGTAGACGATGTTCTTGATATCGCCCTTGCCCGGTGCAGTCAAAAGCACACGAGAGATACCCTTGGCCTTGAGGTGCTGAGACAAGCCCTCGCGGTCGCGCCACGCGCCGGTGTTATCTACCAAGATGGCGTTGTTGATGCCATAAGAGGTGTAGTCAATCTCGGACGGATCGTTAGCGTAGATCATCTGGATCTTGGTGCCATTGGCCCAGATGACCTCATTTTCCTCATCCACGGAGATGGTGCCGTTGAAGGCGCCGTGGACGGAATCGCGGCGCAGCAAGGAGGCGCGCTTGAGGATGTCTCCATCGCCCTTCTTACGCAGGACAATGCCGCGCAGGCGAACTCCACCATAAGCTGCCTCGCGGGCGACGAGCAGGCGGGCGAGCAGGCGGCCAATGCGGCCGAATCCGTAGAGAACGACATCGGTGGTTTCTAGGTCAACGCCAGCACCGACGATCTCGCACAGCTCGCCTTCCAGGTACATGCGGAGGTTTTCCTCGTTGGACTCCTCCCAGCCCAGAACCAAGCGGCCTAGATCCACGCTGGCGGCGCCTAGGTTCATGTCCGCCAATTCCACCAGGATTGGCAAGGTCTCCGCCGTGGACAGGTGGCGCTGCGCAATGCGGCGACCGTAACGGTGAGACTTGATGATGTCGATATCGGTCTGCCCCACCAGCGGGCGGCCGAAGATGGTGGTGACAACGTTATTGTTGCGGTGCAGCTGGTGGATGAGTGGAATCATCTGCTGCGCCAGCTCGAGGCGCTCGTTCCAATCATCATGGCCAACATGTGCGTTCGCAGTCACGAAATTCATTCCTTTTCTGTCACGGGGGTGGCATTAAATCTTCAAACCTAAATATTAGCGCCTACTAGTGTGGGTTTTGGCATAGTCGGTTAAGGATGTCGGCCACAGTACCCCCGTTTATTTTGCCTACCTCTGTACCTACGAGGCAGTAGGATACGGCATCATCGTGCTGCGCACGGCGTTTCTTTAGGACCGGATTCAAAAGTGGGTAGACCGGGGGCAAGTCAGGGTGTCTCCGGGTGTACTCGGTCTCCAAACCGCGGGCGAAGCGGCCTGAGAATGCACGGGTGGAAACGGTTTTCCCACCACGGCGAAGAAGCTGCCGGTTATAGTCGCTCGTGCCAGCCTCGGCAGCGAGCAAAAAGGCGGACCCGCAAGAGCAGGCGGCAACTCCGCTCCAGGACATAGCGTTGGCTACATCAGCCGCGGTGCGCAGGCCACCGGCTGCGATAAGGGGAAGTTCTGGAGAAGCGGCGCGCACATCGGCTACTAGCTCTTCTAAGCCCCGGGAATCCGGGGTTGCGAAAAGCTCCCAGGTTCCGCGGTGTCCACCAGCGGCCGGACCTTGGACGCACAGCACGTCAACGCCGCCACGTGCGGCCGCAATTGCCTCCGTAGGGGTGGTAACGGTGGTCCATGCCTCTGCTCCTGCGGCATGAATTTGCTCTAGGTGACCAGCGTTAAAGGTTCCAAACATGGACCACACCACCCGGGCGCCGCCGCGCAGGGCTAGCTCCAGCTTTTCTTCATAGCCAAAGGCATAGTCGGGCTCGGGTAGCGACTGGTTTTCTGCTTGAGCCAGCTCGCGTGCAGCTGCCAAGTACGGCTCGGTAAGTGGATCTTGAGGGCAAAAGAGGTTCACCCCGAACGGAATTCCGGCGCACTGTTCTATCTGTGTGCGAGCAGAGTCGATGCTGGCAGAGCCCAAACCTAGGGTGCCGAAAGACCCAGCCGCATAGGCTGCGTGCACTAGTTCCGGGGTGGTGGGACCGCCGGCCATGGGCGCGGGAATTACGCTACGGGAAAGGGAGCTAATAACCTGACTCATACCACCCCACCCTACCGAGAGAGGAAGCTAGCGCAGTGGCAGATTTAGGAGATTTTTTCGCGCGGATCTTTGGCGCAGGAAAAAAGACGCAACCGGGGCTCAATCCGAATGATCTGGAGGCAGACTGGCTTATCGTGGGCTTGGGCAACCCCGGCGCGAAGTATGCCGCTACCCGCCACAATGTGGGCTATATGGCCATCGATGATCTCCTCGCAGCCGGTGGAGATGTCCTCGAACCGGTGCGCGGGATGGATGTCCAGGCAGCTCCGCTTAATTGGGAGGGCCATAAAGTACTTGCCGTGCGTTCGGGCACCTTTATGAACCTGTCGGGGGATCCTGTGGCACCGCTAGCGCAGCAATTAGGTATCGCTCCAGACCATGTGATTGTCCTCCACGATGAGCTCGATCTGCCGGCCAATAAGGTCCGGCTCAAGCAGGGTGGCAATGAAAACGGGCACAACGGACTCAAGTCCCTCACCGAGCGCTTAGGCACGCGCGACTACTTGCGTGTACGAATTGGCATTGCACGGCCGCCCAAGGGCTCGTCGATTCCAGACTATGTATTAGGCCCGGTGGATACCGGCGCGGACTTTGACGACGCCATTGCCACTGCAGCTAAGGCGGCTCGGCTCATCGTGACCGAAGGGCTAAGCAAAGCCCAAAACCAGATTCACTCGCGCTAGCACTGGGAGAATTTCTCTAGGGCCTGCGGGCTGCCGGCGGCGACGATGAAATCGGTGGGGGCAAGTTCGGTGGCGTCGGCAAGTGGGGCCCACTGCCCTTCCGCACAACGCACCGAAACCAATTGCACGCGGTGGGTGCGCCAGATGGCGGAAAGGTCGAGCGGTCGGCCCACCAATGAGCTAGGAACGGCCATTTGGGTCACGCCGTAATCGGTAGCGATTTCTGCGAAATCACGAAAGCGCCCGCCCAAAAGGTAGGCGACGCGGCGACCCGTATCTCGCTCTGGCCGGATGACGTGGTGGGTGCCAATCTGGCTCAAAATGCGCGCATGCGCCTCCGAATCTGCCTTGGCCCAGATATCTTTCACCCCCAACTCCACCAGATTAGACGCGGTAAGAATGGAGTCTTCTAGGTGGGAGCCGATAGCGACGATGACGCGCTCGACTTCCTCCACGCCCAGCTGACGTAAGGCTTCCGGGTCAGTAGTATCTGCCGCAATGGTCTCAGTGAGGTAAGGCGCTTCTTCGCGCACGCGCTTTTCGCTGGAGTCAATGCCAAGGACCTCAACGCCATTGGCCATCAGCTCATGGGCTAGCGAGGAGCCAAAGCGTCCCAAGCCGATGACGACGACGGGTGGAATATCGATGCCGGCGCGGGTGCGGCCCAGCGCCTTGAGAATATTAGCCAAGGAACGGCCTTTCTTCGGGATAGCTAAAACGCCGACTTACGGTTTTTGCCGCCAGCGCCGCTACCAAGGTGGTTGGGCCAACACGGCCCAGGTACATGATGAGGCACAGCACTATCTGCGAGGGTGCAGATAGGCTGGCGGTAATTCCGGTGGACAAACCCACCGTAGCGAATGCGGAGAGCACTTCGAAAGAGACTTGGTCACCACTGAATTCCGGATCAAAAAAGCGCAGGGCCGCCACGCCGAGTGTGACCACCATGACTCCGGCAAAGCTCAAGGCCAGGGCCTGGCGGGTTACCGAGCGCGGAAGGCTGCGGTGCCCGATGGTCGTGGTTTCGCGCCCAGTGAACTCAGCCGCCATCGCCGCCAAGAGCACGCACGCGGTGGTGACCTTGATGCCGCCGGCGGTACCGGCAGACCCGCCGCCGATAAACATCAAAATATCGGTGCCCATCAGGGTAATGGGGTGAGCCTGCCCGTAATCGATGGCATTAAAGCCGGCCGTGCGCGGAGATGCACTGGCAAAGAAAGAGTTGAGCAGTTTTTCTCCCAGCGACATGGACGACAACAGTCCGGTCCATTCCATGCAGGCGAAAAAGACCGCACCCGCTACCAAGAGCACGGTCGTAGCAACCAGAGTCATGCGCGCGGTAATGGAGATGCGGTGGACCACGTAACGGTTGCGGCGCACGAGGCGCACCAGCTCCGCCCATACCGGAAATCCCAAGCCGCCACCGATAAGCGCGGCGGCTAAGGGCAGCAGAATCCAGGCATCGGCAACAAAGGGCACTAGATTATCGCTATTGGTGCTAAATCCCGCGTTATTGAATGCAGAAATGGCGTGAAAGATGCCTTCCCATACCGCGCGCGGAAAGGAATGACCATAGCCAATCATCAACCGCGCAGCCACGATGAGAGCGATGATGATCTCTGCCACGGCGGTAAAGGCAAAGGTAAAAATCAGCGTCTTGCGAATTCCGCCAGGAGCAATGGGGCGCCCCTCATAGGCGCCCGTTTTGCGTGCTTTGAAGCTAATCCGGCCGGTAAAAAGCAGACCGGATAGCGAGGCCAGGGACATGATGCCCAAGCCACCCAGTTGGATGAGTGCCAAGATGATCACTTGGCCGGCTGGGCTCCAAAAACTACCGGTATCCACCACGATAAGTCCGGTTAGCGATACCGCAGACGTAGCGGTAAAAAGCGCAGACAGAAAAGAAGCGCGGGCGGTGCCGGCCTCGGCGAACGGTAGCATGAGCAAAACCGTTCCCAGCAAAATGAGCAAAAGAAAGCCGGCGGCGGTTAAGCGCGCCGGTCCCCACTGCCGTATGGAAAGCAGATGTTTCACGAGCGGAAGTATAGACCTGCTTGGGGTGCAAGGAAACTGCTAGCAGGCACCACCCCCGCCGCGAAGT
Organism: Corynebacterium sp. LaCa_205; assembly: GCF_057458085.1. Classification (NCBI taxonomy): domain Bacteria; kingdom Bacillati; phylum Actinomycetota; class Actinomycetes; order Mycobacteriales; family Corynebacteriaceae; genus Corynebacterium; species Corynebacterium sp. LaCa_205. Next base: position 804,727 of record NZ_CP190931.1, on the reverse strand, counting down.
TAAGATTGGGGCTATGACTTCGCCACATAGCACTGCCAAGACGATTGTGATTACGGGCGCATCGGGCGGGCTGGGCGCCGCGGCCGCACGCCAGTTGCACCGCACCCGCCCGCAAGACAACCTGGTTATTATTGGCCGCAACCCGGAAAAGACTCGCGCGGTGGCACAGGAAGTGGGCGGCCAGTACTTCCTTGCCGATTTCGAGTCTTTGGGGCAGGTGCGCCGCCTGGCTGGAGAGTTGAGCGAGCTGGAGCATATCCATGCGCTAGGCAATAATGCTGGCGGCATTTTCGATGGCCCCTCCACCACTGCTGATGGATTTGAGCGCACCTGGCAAGTCAACGTGGTTGCGCCCTTTCTGCTGACTTCCCTGCTTCGGGACAAACTGCGCGAGGATAACGCGAACGTGGTCCAGACCGCTTCGCTGGCCAATTTTCTCATGTCCAACTTTGCCCCAGACGATCCCAATACCGTGGAGCACTTTAGCCCCGAGCGTGCTTATGGCAACGCCAAGTTGGGAGATATCCTGCTTACCCGCTATTTCGATGCCCACGGGCTTAATGCAGTCTCTTTCCACCCGGGCGTGCTGGCCACGGACTTTTCCAAGTCCTCGACGGGCATGATGTCCAAGATTTATTCAGGGATTCTAGGCAAAACCTTTGGCAAGCCTGCCGAAGGCGGCGATAACCTCGCCTACTACCTGACCGGCACTGAGGGAATCCATTTTGAGTCCGGCGAATACTACAACGACAAGCGCAAACCCGGGCTGCAGCGCCCCATTGCGAAGAAGCTATCGGTGGCCCGCCGCGTCTTTGATGATTTGGGGCGCCGCCTCAATGTGGAGTGGTAGCGCAAACCCACTAGACTATGCCGCATGAGTTCTGTCGTTTCTGAGGCCTCGCGCCGCCGCACGTTTGCCGTCATCGCCCACCCGGATGCTGGTAAGTCCACGCTGACGGAGGCGCTGGCGCTACACGCACACGTTATTAACGAGGCCGGCGCGGTCCACGGCAAGGGCAACCGCAAGTCCACCGTGTCTGACTGGATGGACATGGAGAAGGACCGCGGTATTTCCGTGGCTTCCTCAGCGCTGCAGTTCGAGTATGCGCCCGAGGGACACGAGGGCGAGCCCTACATGATCAACCTGGTTGATACCCCAGGCCACGCGGACTTTTCGGAAGACACCTACCGCGTGCTCACCGCGGTAGATGCGGCAGTCATGCTTATCGACGCCGCCAAGGGCCTCGAGCCCCAGACCCTCAAGCTCTTCCGCGTCTGCAAGGCCCGCGGCTTGCCCATCGTCACTGTGATCAATAAGTGGGACCGCGTGGGCCGCGAGCCCTTGGAGCTCGTTGATGAGATCGTCAACGAAATCCAGCTGCAGCCCACCCCGCTGTACTGGCCGGTGGGCATAGCCGGCGACTTCCGCGGCCTGGCACACATCAACGAGGATGGCGAGGCCGATGAGTATATCCACTTCATCCGCACCGCTGGCGGTTCCACCATTGCTCCAGAGGAACACTTCGACCCGGATTCCGCCGGTGAGAAGGAAGAAGATGTGTGGGAAACCGCGGTCGAAGAGGCCGAGCTCCTCGCCGCCGATGGTGCCCTGCATGATCAGGAGCTTTTTGAGCAATGCGTGACCTCCCCACTCATTTTTGCCTCTGCGATGCTGAACTTTGGTGTGCACCAAATCCTGGATACGCTGTGTGCCATTGCCCCGGCCCCGCACTCGCGCGAATCTGATCCTAAGGCGGTTGAGGCTGCCACCAGTGCTATCGACGAGGTCCGCGAAGTAGGCGATGAATTCTCCGGCGTCGTCTTTAAGGTTCAGGCAGGCATGGACCAAAAGCATCGCGATAACTTGGCCTTCATGCGCGTGGTCTCCGGCGAATTTGAGCGCGGCATGCAGGTGCACCACGCCCAGTCTGGCCGCAGCTTTTCCACCAAGTATGCGCTGACCGTCTTCGGCCGCACGCGCGATACCGTGGATACCGCCTATCCGGGCGATATCGTAGGTTTGGTCAACGCCGGCTCACTCGCGCCTGGTGACACCATCTACTCCGGCAAAAAGGTCCAATTCAAGCCGATGCCTCAGTTCGCCCCTGAGGCTTTCCAGATTCTGCGCGCGAAGTCGCTGGGCAAGTACAAGGCCTTCCGCAAGGGCCTGGATCAGCTAGCAGCCGAGGGCGTGGTTCAGATTCTCAAGAACGAGGCCCGTGGCGATGCCTCGCCGGTCATGGCGGCGGTTGGCCCCATGCAGTTCGAGGTCATGCAGGCCCGCATGGAATTCGAATACAACGTAGAAACCGTCACCGAACCCATCCCCTATTCCGTGGCCCGGCGCACCGATGCTGAATCCGCCCCGGAACTAGGCCGTCAGCGCGGAGTGGAGATCTTTACTCGCCAAGATGGCGAGCTCATCGCGCTCTTTGGTGATAAGTGGAAGCTCGCCTTCATTGAGAAAGAACACCCAGAGCTGACCATGGAAACGCTGGTGGCGGATTAAAGCAGCACTGCTTTCTTTTCTCTACAAGACAAGCAAAAGGCCGCTTCCCATTCTTGGGAAGCGGCCTTTTTCGGTTGCCCGGTTAAAGCATCAACATCACTGGGACAACGGCGATTTTGACCACCTGTGCCACCACAATCGTGGCGGCGTAGCCGATCATAATACGTGAGTCGGAGCTAAGCCCCGTGGCGTAATTGACTACGGCTGGCTGGGCAAAAATGCCGGAGAGTCCGCCGACGGTGCGAGTTTCAGATTGCCCCATGAAGCGATTCGCCACGGCGAACAACACAGCAGCCACCGAGGTAACAATGGCAGCAAGGATCATGCACTTCAGCCCCATCCAGGAGAATGCGGTGGACAGGAATGCCTCACCAGAAGATAGGCCCACGGATGCCAAGAAGATGACGAGGCCCCACTGCTGGAAGGCGGTATTAATGGAGGCCGGAACCTGCCACGGGATGCGGCGGATGCGGTGCAGCGCGCCGAGGATCAGGCCGGTAATCAGCGGTCCGAGTGCAAAGCCCAGTTCGAAGGAAGCGCCTCCCGGCATCGGTACTACGACCTGGCCGAGCAGGTAGCCCAAGAAAAGACCGCCGCCTAGTGCCACCCAGTTCAACTCGGAGTAGGACTTAACGGAGTCACCGAAGTAATCCCGGATATCGCCCAAACGGTCAAACTTCACGATGAGCTCCAGCGTATCGCCAGAGGCCAAGTGGGTTTCATTATTGGCTAGGAACTCCTCGTCGCCACGCTGTACGCGCACGATGCGGCCGCCATAGCGAGAAAACAGGTTCAACTCCTCTACGGTGCGACCAGCAATATCCTGGTTAGATACAGCCACGGTTTCGATGACCAGGCGCTTATCCACGAACGGAGTCTGCGGCTGGCGCTTGCCCAGCATTTGGGTGAGCTCACGGGCCTTAGCCTTGGTGACCATCACGCGCAGGATATCGCCCTTGTGCAATTCGGGGCGATCGCCGGCAACCCGGACCTTATTACCGCGGCGAATGGTAGCGATAACAAAGTGATCCTTGAACTGTTCTTCCAAATCATCGTAGTTCACGTCTTTGGTAACGCGAATGGTGCGGGAACGGAAGATCTTGGAGGCAGAATTGTCCTTATCGTGCTTGGCGGGCCAATTCTGCTTGAGCAGGAATGCCACGACCAAAATGGCCACCGCCACGCCCACGGGATAGCCCAGCGAGTAGCCCACGGCGGGTAGCTCTTCACCGGTTTGTTGCTGGGCAACTGCCAGCGACGGCGTCGAGGTCGTGGCGCCGGCAAATACACCAACGGAAGCCAAGGTATCCAGCCCCAGCATGCCACCAAAGAGGAGGGCTGCGCCCGCAGCCACCACAATCGCAATGGCCGCCGTGAGCATGTGCTTCATCTGCTTGGAAAAGCCCTTGAAGAAGCGCTCACCAGCGGAGAGCCCCTGCATATAAATAAAGAGTCCCAAGCCCAGCTCTTGCAGGGAGCTTAGGATGTCTTTGTCCAGGTCAATAAACGAGCCGAAGGCCAAACCCACAAAAAGCGTGCCGGCCGCGCCAAAGCGCAGCGGCCCGAAAGGAATCATGCCAAATAACGTGCCGAGCAGCACTATGAAAAAGATGCTCAGCCATATATTTCCATCAAAAATTGCTAACACGCTGGAATAGTTTAGGCATTTTCCAGCAAAGTGCCACGTGAAAGACACTTTCTTCAAAGCCTGCACTCGGCATCGCTACTGCTTAGACCAGTTTCACCGTCGACCGACCACCCCCAGCAGCGGTACATCTCACAGCAACTATCCAAAGTGAACTAGTCGAGGAGGAATTCCTTCCACCGCGGCCACTCCGTATAGGTCTGGGCTTTACCCGCCTGATAATTCGCGCTCAGCTTGTGCACATTGCGCTCGGTAGAGGCCACTTGCATGTCCTCCGGAAAAAATAGTTGGGCTTTACCTTGGCGTTCCAATTCCACAAGGCGGTCCTTGGCGGCATTGTAGATAGCGGGGCGGGATATAAGGGCGTCGGCAATAGCGGGGTACCTGCGGAAGATGCGGCGGATTAAGGCCGGGCGCGCCACCTCAGGACGTACATACCCACGCGGCTTAGTACCGATGAAAAGGAACTTCTCGTAGCCGGCCTCCTCCGCTTGCGCGATGGTGATGCCGCCGGAAGAGCCCAATGCGCCATCTACATATGGTGCACCGTCGATAAAGCGCATCGGCATAATCAGTGGCAATGTGGACGAGGCTCGCACCCGCACAAAAAGATCCTCCGGGGTGTGAACATCCTCGCGCGTCCAATAAACGGACTCGCCGGTATCCGCACGCGCTGCCGCCAGCACCATATCGGCTGGGTGCTCGCGGTAAGCCTTCCAATCAAAGGGCAAATCCTTATCCGCAGCGCGCTCGTAGATATATTCCGCATTAAAATAGCCCGTTCCACGCACCAGCGACCCCACACCGCCAAAACTAGGATTCTTGGCAAAGTCCGTAAACGACTCTTCCGCACGCCGAGCATCGCGCGATAAATAATTAACGGTGTGGGATGACCCGGCTGAAACACCGCCTACCCAACCAAAGTCCACGCCTTCTTCGATGAGCTTAACCATGCAGGCGGCGGTATAGGAATTGCGCATGCCGCCGCCTTCGATAACGAGTGCGGTGTTCTTAGCGTCAATCATGATGCCCCATACTACGCTGGACCCAATGAAGCGCATTTTCCGGCAATTACTCGCGGACGAGGAAGGCACCTTCGATATCGAAACCGGCCAGCAACCCCGCACCGGGTTTGCCTACGCCCCTACCGCAACGGCGCTACTGAAAGCAGATGAGCCCACTCCGGACGCGATACGCACAGCCCTCGCACGAGCCAGGCGAGAGGGCGCACGCTATTTCAGTACCTGGCGCCACCCAGGCGGCCCTCTAGTATTTTTTGCCACGGCGGTTACCCAAGACGAATCTCTCGCTCGCGAGCACGCTGCCGCTACGGGGCAGCGCACCTACTTTGATCTAGAGCGCGGCCACACCGTTACCGTGCGCGCTCACTAGGCTAGAGACTTATGGGATTAAAAAATGCACTTTCTCGGCTCACCGGCACGCAGACCCCTCGCTTAGCGCACCCCGATTCCACTGCCCCCACTGCCCAGGTGGAAAGGCTGGAAATCCACACCGCCGGGTCATTGATCATCGTGGTCACAAATCAGCCCGGCGCGGAGTTTCTGCGCGAGATAGCACGCTCCCGCGAGTCGGCCACCCTGGTTTCTCCCACCGCAACGGTTCATTTCCCGGCTGCGAAGAAGGATGCCCTGCCCATCAAGGATCCCCGGCGCGGCTGGGTTATTCCGCTTACGCCCGCGCTTGCCGACGCCCTCTTAGACCACCTTCCCCGCCCCGGCGAATATGAGCTCTCCCCTGCCTTGGCTTTAGTAGTCGAATAACTTTTGAAAGGAATCCGCACATGCTCCTGTTGCCCTTTGCTGGAAAGAAGCCACGCATCCATCGCAGCGCGTGGATTGCGCCTAATGCCACCATCATTGGAGACGTAGAAATCGGCCCAAAATCCTCCGTATTTTATGGCAGCGTACTGCGCGGCGATGTAGGGGCAATTCGGATTGGCGCGCGGTGCAATATTCAGGACAATTGTGTCTTCCACGTGGAAGAAGATACCCCCTGCGTACTGGAAAATGATGTCACGGTGGGACACATGGCGATGGTCCACGCCGCACACGTGGAGTCAGGTTCTTTAGTGGACATGTCCTCCTCATTACTTTCTCGCTGCACGATCGGTGCGGGCTCGCTTATCGCCGCCGGTGCCGTGGTACTAGAAGGCACAAAAATTCCGCCGCGCAGCCTTGCCGCCGGCGTGCCGACCAAGGTCCGCCGCGAACTCAGCCCAGAGGAGTCGGAAGCTTTCATCCCACATGCGGCGCGCTACGTGGAGTGCGCCCAGCGCCAATCTAGTGAGGCATTAAGCCTGGATGAAGTCCTCTTTGATTAAAGCGACACTACGCCCATCAGGATAAGAAAGATCGCCACGAGGTAACCACCAAAGAGAGCCACTTGAGTGCTATTGGCACGGGCAGCGGCAAAAAGCCTGCCCGCCGCCGACTCGGGATGCGCGCGCACCACAGCGATAAATAGGCCACAGATGGTAGGCAAGGATAGCGCTAGGCTGGCATACCACACTAGGCCTCCATATTGTACTGCCGGAGAGATATCTTCTGTGGCCAAGTGCATGAGCCCGTAATAAAAAGGCACCGAGGTTAGTGATTGCACCACGCCCATCACAAAGCCGATGAGTGCAGTAATCAGCGACGGCGTGCGCAATGGTTCTAGTAGCCGGTTGACCAAGGCGTTGGGTTGCCCTTTGGAGCGCCACGAGCCGATAGCGACGGCGATGCCGACTGCGACCAACACCCAGCCGGCAATGGGCGAGCTCAAAATGGCCTCAATTTGATCTTTTACTCCAAGCAGAAAAAACATGACCACGGCCGCTGCAACGAGCACCCCGACCCAATCTCCTACCACCACCAATGCGGCGATGCGCCGGTACTTACCGCGGGGCAAGATGATGCCGATGGCCACAAGGATGCCAATAAGCAAGGCATTAACGGAATCCAAAAGGGCGAAACTAACGGCATGGAGCATGCCGGATAGTCTACCGCTCCACGCCGAAATCTCCGACGCTGCAGAGATTGAATGTTTTATCTCTCGATAGCGTCAATTTATGATGCACCACACGTACCTTTGCGTACACCCAGTAATTTTGCATAGACTGTGCAATGTTTCTTATGAAATGCAATCTTTGCTCGCGGATCGCATATCCGCGCTTATCCGCGCGCATAACATTGCCCGTTCACTCGACTAGAAAGCACGCATATGTCTAAATTTCTCTACCGACTAGGAAGTTGGTCATACCGCAAGGTATGGCCCTTCCTGGCCTTTTGGCTTATCGTCTTGGTGGCCATGGTGGGCCTAACCGCCGGCTTTGCCAAGTCGCCGAACCCCAACTTCTCCATGCCGGAGATGGATTCGACCACCACCCAAGACAAGATGATGGAGCGCTTTGGCCAAGACACCGACGCCATGAGCGCTCCCGAGGGCACAGTGGTTATCCAAGCACCGGAGGGCAAAGACCTCACCGATAAGCAGGTGGCCGGCGAGGTGGATAACCTCCTCGGTGACCTCAAGGACACCGGTGCGCTCAAGGACCAAGACAAGCTGGTCAGCCCGGTTATGGCCGCCGCTGGCATGGAAAAGCAAATGGGCGAAAAAATGAAGGCCCAGCACATGCCGGAGGAGCAGGTGAAGAAGAACCTGCAACAGCTCTCCCCTCTCAGCGAGGATAAAACTACCGGTACCGTCACTATTACCTTCGACGCCGATGCTGTCATGGACATCCCGGAAGAGGATATGACTGCGGTAACGGATGTGTTGAACAAGTACGACGAGGGCGAGCTCACGGTCAAGTACCAGGGCAATGCTTTTAACTCCGCTGGTCAAGAGATGGGTGGCAGCGCCGAAATTATCGGCCTTATCGTTGCCGCAATCGTGCTGCTGATTACCTTCGGTTCCTTCGTCGCCGCCGGCATGCCGCTTATTTCCGCCATCATCGGTGTGGGCATCGGCATCCTTGGCGTGCAGGTTTCCACCGTATTCACGGATACCATTTCCGATATGACCCCGACCTTGGCCTCTATGATCGGCTTGGCGGTCGGCATCGATTACGCACTATTTATTGTTAACCGTTTCCGCAATGAGCTCATTACCTCTTCTGGCCTCAATGATCTTTCGCCTAAGGAACTAGCCGCAGAGCTCAAGAAGATGGATAAGGCCACCCGTGCTCACGCCATGGGCATGGCGCTGGGTACCGCGGGCGGTTCCGTCGTCTTCGCCGGCACCACCGTGGTCATTGCCTTGGCCGCTCTGACCATCATCGGCATTCCGTTCCTGGGCACCATGGCGATCGCCGCGGCAGCAACGGTCATCATCGCAGTGCTCGTTGCCAATACCTTTATCCCTGCCCTGCTGGGACTTTTGGGCACCAAGATTTTTGCCGGCCGCGTCCCCGGCCCCAAGGTGCCGGACCCAGAGGACGAAAAGCCCACCATGGGTCTGCGTTGGGTGCGCCGTGTGCGCGCCCATCCGTGGCTGCATCTTATCGCCGGCGTCGTCTTGCTGGGCATCCTGGCTGTACCATTCGCCCAGCTGCGCTTGGCCATGCCCACCGATGGCACCGCGAAGCCGGGTACCCCGCAGCGCGAGGCCGATGAGATTACGGCAGATGCCTTTGGCCCAGGCCGCAATGCGCCAATGATCGCCTTCGTTGACGTAGCTAACGTGTCCGAACAGGATCGCATGCCGGCGTTCCAAAACCTGCTGCAGGAATTCAATAGCACTTCGGGTGTAGAAAACGCCCAGATCGTGCAGACCACTGACAACGGTGATGCTGCACAGATCATGATCACGCCAACCACTGGCGCCACCGATGAAGAAACCACCGAGACCCTCAACCACCTGCGCGATTACCAGGGTGAGTTTGAAAAGACCGGCGGCTCTTATGGCATCACCGGCATCACCCCCATCTTCGATGACATTTCTGAGCGCCTCAATAACGTGCTCATTCCTTATGTAGCCATCGTGCTGGGCTTGGCCTTCATCGTCTTGATGCTGGTCTTCCGCTCCATCTGGGTACCGCTTATCGCCGCAGCCGGCTTCGCTTTGTCGATGGCCGCGACCTTCGGCATCACCGTAGCCATTTGGCAGGAGGGTATGTTCGGCATCGTCGATGACCCGCAGCCGCTTCTTTCCTTCCTGCCCATCATGCTCATCGGCCTTACCTTCGGCCTGGCCATGGACTATCAGGTTTTCTTGGTCACCCGCATGCGCGAGGGATTTGTCAATGGCAAAACGGCTGGCAACGCTACCTCCAATGGCTTTAAGCACGGCGCCCGCGTGGTAACCGCTGCGGCCCTGATTATGATTTCGGTCTTCGCCGCCTTCATTTTGATGGACGAGCCGTTTATTAAGACCATGGGCTTTGCCCTGGCTGCTGGCGTGCTTATCGACGCCTTCGTGGTCCGCATGATGATCATCCCAGCCACCATGTTCGTGCTGGATAAGAAGGCATGGTGGTTCCCGCGTTGGTTGGATAAGATCACCCCAAACATGGATATTGAGGGAGAGGCTTTGCACTCAGAGCGCGAGGAGCTCTTGCGCACCCAACGAGAAAAGGTAGGCGAAACACACCGTGACTAGTCTGCGCGAAGAAAAGAAGCGAGCTACTCGTCAGGCCATGGCCGATGCGGCAGCGCGCCTCGTCCTCGACGGTGGCGCTGAAGCTGCCACGGCTTCAGGCATAACTGCCGCCGTCGGGGTTTCCCCGCGCACCTTCCATAACTACTTCTCCTCGGTTTCTGATGCGCTGTTGTCCTTTGGCACCAATGTGCTTGCCGAGTTTTCTAAGGAAGTGCCCACCGTCTTTCCTAACTCATCCATTTCTGAATTCTTCGAACAGGTAACGCTCGATGCCACCGAAAATGAAGGAAAAGAGTTGCATTCCATCACCTCTCTTTTCACTATCGGCGAGGCTTTAGAAAACTTGAGCCATACCACCGAAGAGCGCCAACAATTCCAGGTCGTATCCGAGCAGGTTTTGGAAGCTTTCCACCAACGCGTTCCGGATAAATCGCGCTTTGAGGTCGCGGTCATCCTCCAGGCCTGTGCGGGCGCCGCCGCGGTGAGCATGAAAGAAATCCACCGCCGCTCCCAGGCCGAAGAATCACTGAGTGCTCACGCCAAGCATGAGATAGTACGCACGGCCTTTGCTGCCGTGCGCGCCATCGACTAGCTAGCCTAATGGGCGCTTTAATCCGTATGCTCGGCAGTAGTTATGGATAAGAAAGCCCCTATATCGAGCACCGCGCATAACGCCCGCTTCATTCAGGCGGGCGTTAATGCCGCATTTCAAGACCGCATTGGGAAGGCGACCGACGTGGAATTTAATTTCCTCGGCCCCTCCACGGATGGTAAAGGCGATTTTGTCACCGATCAGCTAGTGGAGGCGAGGATAAGTTCCACGCGGCAGGTTTCTGATTTCCGTGGCGTGCGGCTAGCCGTCATTTCTGCCGACACCTGGCACTGGACCACCACGGCCACCGAGAATTGTGCTGATTTGCCACAGAGTATCTCGATGACGAGAGACCCTGAAAGCATGATTGCTTTAGCTTCCCTCATCGTGGGCAATATGCCGATACTTCGGGCCCAGCAGGGTGAGCACGTGGCTATCGTTGCGGTAGATTTTCACCCTCGCCTGGAGTTTCGCCAGGCCCTGCTGCACGGCCTGCGGCACAGCAGAGCGGACGAGGATGAAAAGGCCCCTACCCTCACCCTTGCTCGTTACTTGGACATGGACTCCACCGAGGAAGAGCCGTACGTGCATTTTTCCGATGGCACCACGGTGTGTTTCGAACCAGCCGACCACGGCGTGCACAAGATTTCCAGCATCACCCCGGGTTTTAGCGCCACCAGCATCCTCGAGGATGCCTTTTATCTCGGTGTGGAGAACCAACTCTATTTCCAGGGCCGTTTCCCCGCCGCCACAATTGACCTCGATGTAGACAAGGCCACCGCTACCGTGTCCTATCGCGGTGGGCAGTTTGCGGCGAAGGCGGTGCTTATAGCCACCATATCCGCTGAGGAATTCACCTGGGCTTGGGCCGATCCTTCGCTTAAGGACTCTGCGGCCGCCCGGTGGGCAGGCAGTTTGGCACGCTTTGGCATGAACGAGGTCGTCCCCGAGTTGGTTCGCCCACACCTTCCGCTCCAGCTGGCGCGCAGGCAACAACTGCCCCACCTGGCTTTGCCTATCCTTGGCATCTGGACGCTGGCTGGCACTACGCTTTCCGACGGCCGCGTGGGCCTCGTCCTCCTCGATGCGCCGGAGCTGCACTTGCCCAAGCCTACGCCCACCGCCACAGCGGCAACGTTAGAAGTTAGCCCTCCCGATTGGCTCGATGCAGATCGTGCCCGCGCCGCCTACGCGTCATTTCGCGGGGTGGACGTGTAGGGCGCTGCGGATGGCGTCCACGTCGACGTCGTCAAGCGCAGCTGGCTCAAACGCTGCATCGTTGGTTTTGTCTACCAAAACCGCACGCACTCCCTCGGCGAAGTCCGCCCGCCGATACATAAAGGCGCCCAGATTGGTTTCCATGTCCAGCGCCTCCCGCACGCTGCTGCACTCCTGCTCGGCGCGGAATAGCTCCATGGCTGCGACGATAGAGGTGGGGCAGGCCTGCGCAGTCAGCTCCCCTACCAGCTGCTTGAGCTCTGGGTGACTATCCAAGGCCGCGGTGATATCCTGCCAGGTCTCGTGGGAGAAGGCGTCTTCGATGGAATCAATAAGCTCAATCAAAGCGGGCTCACCCGCGGGTTCGGTGGCGTGCTGGGTTAGCGCTGCGGCCATGCCCTGCTCAATTACCGCGTGAGCAAAAGCCTCTGCGTCTGCCACGTAGTGAGTGGCCAACCCACTCCACAGGAGGTCTGCGGCGTACATGCGATACCCGGTAATACCCCAGAACTTCGCTAGCTCGGGCGAGGCCTTTCCGCGCGTTCCCACCGCGCGCTGGGCGGCATAGGCCATGCCTACGTCGGTGACGTAGCCGATATTCATCTCTGGCATAGAAGCAAAGGTCTTATCCGTAACTACTCGATGGGATCCATGGGCGGAGATACCCAGGCCACCTCCCATAGCGATGCCATCGATGAGCGCGATAACTGGCTTGGGATACTCCGCGATATCGCCGTTTAAGGTGTATTCATCCGCAAAGAACGTGTCGACTTCGCCTAATTTTCCTTCCAGGACCCTTTCGCGGGCATAGCGGACGTCACCACCGGCGCAATATGCCTTTGGGCTGGCCGAGAGAAAAAGCACCTGCTCCACCTCATCGTTTTCACGCCACTGCGCTAGCGACGCCGCGATGAGTTCTACCATCTCCGGGGTGAGGGAATTGAGAGCCTTGGGACGGTTGAGTTCAATCACTCCGGTATGGTTACGGATTGAGGACACGATGGGTGAAGCGTTGGTCATACCCCCTAGTGTGACACACAGCTCACCCCCTTAGCCACCATTGATTGATTCACAGATAGGTTCGGATTTTGCTCCCACAGCTCATCGCCCTGGATATGGACGGCACCCTACTGGACGGCAACGGCCAACTTCCACCAGATTTTTCCGCGATCAGCACCCGCGCCCGCCAGCTCGGCGTCACCCTTGTCCCTGCCTCGGGCCGCCAGCTTGCCACCCTGCAAGAAATGTTTCCGCATGAAGATACCTTCATTGCAGAAAATGGCTCCGTCGTCGTGCACGATAATCGGGTCATTAGCGCTACTACCCTGCCCACCGCGGCAGTCCGCGCTGCCGTTGCCGCTCTCCGCACTGTCGACGCCGCGCATACCGTCGTGCTGTGTACCCCAGATACCGCTTTTGTCCACAAGGGCGCCGATGAGCAGGCCCGCGCAGAAATTTCCAAGTACTACAGGTCAGTGGAATGGGTAGATGACCTCGGTGCCCTTCTCGACGCGGACATCATCAAAATCGCGGCTTACTGCGCCGACGGCAGCGAAAAGCACCTCCACCAGCCTCTCCTCGCGGCCGTTCCGGAGCACAATATCGCCATTTCCGGCGCCGTCTGGCTCGACGTCATGGCCGCGGGCGTCAATAAAGGCGAAGCGCTACACACCATGGCCGAGCTCCTCGCGGTTCCCATGTCTCGCACCGCCGCCTTCGGCGATTTCCTGAATGACTACGAGCTCCTCCGCGAGGCCGGCACTGCTATCGCAATGGAAAATGCGCACCCAAAATTGAAAGAAATCGCCGATCTCATAGCCCCACCCAATACCGAATTTGGTGTCATGACAGTCCTGCGTCAGCTTTTTGACAGCGAAGAGTCCTAGAATCGAATTTTCGTCTCCGGCCCGCGTGCCGCTTCTTTACTTCACCCTCATGGGAGAAAACCTCGTACGCAGGCTAAAATAGTCCGTTTAGAAAATATACGTAGTGCTTTGGGAGTTTTTGTGAAGCAGATTTTGCGCTCACTGCTGGGCAAGAAGAAACCTGGGCGTTCAGATGAACCACGCCCATCGGTCTATCAGGCAGTAAAGCCCAAAGCTGGCTCCACCAGTACATCTCGCCCTTCTGAGAACAAGGCCTCCGCGCCCCAAAAATCAGACAACACCGAGTCCACCACCGGTGCAAAGCCCACGACGCCGCAAGGCAAGTCCAAGGACCAAGCCAAGGAGAAGCCTACAAAGGCCCCCGAGGCCAAACCCGCGGCTGAGGGCACCCCCCGCCCCAGCACCGCGAAACCGCACGCTTCTCAGACCAATTCCGCTCAACCGCAACAGGTTAAGCGGTCCGCGCAGACACCTGCAGCCAAGGAGCCAAAGGCCAAGCCTGCCACTCAAAAGTCTGCGCCTAAGCCTGCCGGCGCCAAGCAAGACGCGCCAGGGGTTTCTCCTAAAGCAGCTACAAAGAAGCAGGCAGAATCGCGCGCGCCGGAAAAGAAGCCACAGCGCAACGCACATGAGCCGGTTCAGCGTCCACGCCGCGGTGCGAATTTTAGTACCCCGCCATCCCGGGCCGCCTCAAAAGACGACTCTGCCCGTGGTGCTTCCCCTAAACCTGCCGCAAAGCCTTCTCGGCAAGAGACCGGAAGGCCCTCACAGCAGGCTCGGCCTGCCACGCAAAAGCCAGCGCAGCCTCCCAAGCCATCCACTCCGCCTAGCGCAAAAAAGGCTTCCCAGAAAGCGGCGGCACCGCGCTCGTCCGCAACTGAAGCAAAGACGGTTTCTAAACCGGCCGCACAACAAAAATCCCAGCCCCAACAACCCAAGCCTGCCACCACCAAACCGTCCCCAAGTAAACAGCAAACGCACAAGCCAGGCCCACAGAAACGCGTACAGGCACACCCGACAAAGGAGCAGTCCAAGCCACAGCCATCATCACCTAAGAAGAAGGCTCAGCCTTCTAATCGTTCCCAGCCATCTCAGGGCAAAGGCTCATCGCGCACGCCTACGGCACCACAGCAGAAGTCTGCCCCAGCAGCATCATCGAACGCCCCAGCGCCGAAGAAGGGCACCACTGCCCCAAAGCCACAGGAAAACACCCCAAAGGGCGCAGCGAACGCTCCCCAAAAGCAAACTAAGCCGGCTCAGAATAAATCCGCCGCCAAGAAGGAGAAGGTAGCGCCAGCAAAGCCTCAGCAAGGCGGCCCTTCACAAACCAACCTCCACAAGCAGCAGCCGCAGGGCCAGCAGCCACGGCCCAAGGAGTCTATGCCACAGAGCAAGGCCAAGAAGGCTACAAAGCTGCGTCCACAGGTAAAGCCAACCGATATCAGCCGCGGATTGGCCCGAAAGTCACAACAGGTAGGCGCTCCCACCCCGGCTCAGCAAAATCCAACACGCGCTGCCCAGAAGTCAAAGGATAAGCAACAGCCTGAACAGCCTCAGCCGAAGCAGGTAAAGCCCCAAGCTGCTTCTAAGGGAGCATCTGCCAAGGCAAGCAAGTCCGCGGCTGAGGGCGCCATCGCGGGCTCGGGTGCGGTAGCCGCTACCGCCGCAGAGAAGAAGCGCGAAAACGCGCAGTCGCCCCAGTCACAGCAACCAGCGTCCGATAAGAAAAAGGCCCAAGCTGTGGCGACGCAGGCACCAGCGGCTGCGAATAAACCTGCACCTCAGAAGGCTCCGGCTGGGCAGTCAGAAGGCAAGTCCAAATATCCGCTTCAAAAACAGACCAAGGACCCTGAGGCGCTGGCGACACCGCCGGAGAGCAAGGTAGTCAAGAAGAAGCGCCATGCCCGCCTCCGCCAGGTCAAGGGGCTTGACGGACTGCGCGGCCTCGCGGTCATTGCCGTGGTGCTCTATCACTTCTTCCCTGCCCTCCTTCCCGGAGGTTACTTGGGCGTTGACCTCTTTTTCGTCCTTTCCGGATTCCTCATCACCTCGTTGCTGGTGCGTGAATTCCGTACCTCCGGCAGGATTAGCTTGAAGGACTTCTGGGTGCGACGATTCCGGCGTATCCTCCCAGCCGCAGTATCAGTTCTCGTCATGTGCACCGCACTGGTGGCATGGATCGGCGGGGACTTAGCGGTGGGCTTGCGCCAACAGTTCTTGGGCACTTTGTTCTTTGTCAATAACTGGACACAGATTGCGACCTCCCAGTCCTACTTCGCGGACAATGAGATTCAGGTCTTTGCCCACTATTGGTCGCTGGCCGTGGAAGAGCAGTTCTATGTAATTTGGCCGCTCCTTATCACGGGCATTTTCCTCATTTCTCGCCATAAGCCGCGCCGACTTCCTATCCTCGTGTCCACGCTTTTAGCCCTCGGATCCGCCGTGGCCATGGCGCTTATCTTCGTGCCCGGTGAGGACCCGACGCGTGTCTACTACGGCACAGACACCCACGCTTTTGGCCTGCTCACTGGCGCCGTGCTGTCTCTCCTGATGACTTCTACCCAATCGAATCCACAGGCCGATTCTTGGGCCGCAGCGGGCAAGGCTGAGTCCCGCATCGCTGGAGTCATCGGCACTTTGGCTCTCATCGGCTACGGTGCGCAGCTATTCCTCATGCCAGATGACGCGGAGTTCACCTACCGCGGTGGGCTCTTCCTCACCAGCGTGCTCGGTGTCCTTATGGTGTGGGGCGTGGTCCGCGAATACGGTCCTATGACCCCGCTATTTAGGACCAAGGTCATGCGCTGGTTTGGTCAGCGCTCCTTCTCGCTATATCTCTGGCATTGGCCGGTCATCATGATGCTCAAGGCGCTTTTCGAGGGCAACCAGAATTCCGATAAATCGTGGATTCTGGGCCTGGTGGCCGTACCTATTTCGCTGCTACTGTCCGAGATTTCCTACCAGTTCATTGAGAATCCTTTCCGCCGCGGCGGCTATAAGAAGACATGGAACACTTACTGGTCGTCCCGCCCAGGTTTTAGCGAATTGCGCGACGGATTTGGCAAGACCATGTGGCCGGTAGTCCCGTTCCTCGTCATTGCCTCGGTGGCCGGGGTAGTCTACGGCGTAATTAACTCCAGCGATAAGACCGAGTTGGAGCAGCAATTAGAGCAGCTTCAGCAGCAGAACCAGAGCAGCAACAATGCTCCGGCTCAACCTAATGATGCTGCCCCGCAACCGCCTGTCGCGGGCGACGCCGACAAGGATGACTCGAAGAATACGAAGACCCGCCCCATGCCGCAGGGCAAGGACATTACCGCCATCGGTGACTCAGTGATGCTGGCTTCTAGCGGCGCCCTCAAACAACGCTTCCCGCAGATTTACGTCGACGCAGACGTATCCCGCCACTACACTGCAGGCATTCAGATTCTGCAGCAACTCAAGGATTCCGGAAAGCTGCGCAATACCGTCTTCCTCGGGTTCGGTACCAATGGCCCTGCCTTCCCGGATCAGATCAAGGAAGCTCTCGATATCATCGGCAAAGACCGCACCGTTGTCATGGCTGTACCCTATGGTGACCGTGAATGGATGTCCCAGTCCCAGCAGGATGTCCTCGACGCAGCCAAAGAATACGACAATGTATACGTCGCTGACTGGTGCGGACACGCTCAGAGCGACCCCGCAATCCTCTATTCCGATGGTGTTCACCCAATGCCAGAGCGCACCGGCGAGTACTCGGACGCATTCTACGATGCTCTGCAGCAGTACTCGAAATACGACAAGACCGTGTCCTCGCAGTGCGTGCCGCAGTAAGGCAAAGGCAATATGGGGAGGTAACGGCGTCGGCAAGCGCCTAGCCCCTCCCCCGCCCTTCGCGCTCACGGAGGGCTCGTGCTCCACTGATAGCAACGACCACAGTGAGCGCGAAGGGTAGTGAGCTAAAGGAAAAGGCTCGTCTTCTACCACGTGGTAGAGGACGAGCCTTTTCTCTTTGGGATTAGTCGACGGAAAATTCGCCCATCTTGTCCCAGCCGGTGCGGCCGTCAATATGGACGTTAATGATGTCTGGGGTTTCCACGAGGTACTTCGGGAACTCCTCGGTCGAGCGTTGGAAGTGCTCGCTCTGGACGTGCTCGACATCCTTGCCGTCGGCGTAGGACTCCAGAAGCAAGAAACGCTGACGATCTTCTGGATCGCGGAACCACTTGAAGTCGATGCAGCCCGGCTCTGCATTGCAGGCCTCGGTGTACCAGTTGATTTCATCGAGGAAGGTCTCTGCGTATTCGGGCTTGACGTGGAACTGTACGTTGATCAAAATCATGCCCCGATTCTACCGGCGCCGTGCGGCTTCGTCATCGTTTCAGATGAATGCTAAGAACGCGGCGGAATCGAGGCTTGGGGAAAAGTTTAGTTGAGGAAGAACTCCGCAACATAGATGTAGGTCCCGTCGTAGGCGGTTGCCACGCCAAAGCCGTGCTGGGGAGCAGCGTTGACCGGGACATCGCGGTTGAACCAGTTCAGGCGATCTTGCGCCTGCTGTTCGCTAAGGCGACGAACTGTGCCCTGGCCCTCGTCCTTGTGATTCAAACCGTGAGCAATGCCGCCCTTGTACTCAAGCTTGCCGGCAGCACCTTGATTGGCCCATTCCTGGGCGATAGCCGCTGCACGCGCATCTTTATGGTGCCCAGCCTTTTCGAGGTGGGCGGTGGTGGCGGCGCCTAGCTGGCCGGCAACCTTGGGCGCCTGGCCCACCGGTTTGGCGAGGAATTCTGGCAGCGGGATATTGTACTTCTCAGCCAGCTCATAGGCTTGCGGCGGCAGGGTGAGGCGGAAATCTTCTAAAGCGGCGAAAGGATCAGAAGAAAGCTGCTGAGCCTGCGAAGAAGCCTGCTGGATCTGTGGCGGCAAGGCCGGCTGAGCAGAGGCCACGGTGGAAGTACCGGTGACGGCGAGAGCGGTGGATACGGTGGCTACGATTGCGCGGTGAGAAAGCTTCATGCCCTCCACCGTGCCATAAAGCACAAGCAGTGTGGAAGGCGTTTCCGTGGTGCTCAGGCATTTCGATACAACTTTGTTATGGTCCCCCCGTGTCTTATGACCGACAGAGATAATGGGACAATTGCCCACAGCGAATTTTTCTTTAGTACTGCGAAAGGTTGTTGACTGTTGCTGGACGTATTGACCGGTTTTGCAATCATTTTCGTAGTCATCGGTGTGGGATTTGTGCTGGCGCACAGGGGCGTTATTGGCAAAGGCGAGGCACGATTGCAATTCAATCGAACGGCCTTTTGGGCGGCCACGCCGGCACTCATTTTCTCCAGCGTGGCTAAATCCGATACCTCTGCCTTCGTGTCCCCAGTGGTGGCTGTTATAGCTGCTGCATCCATCGCCACCATGGCGTTGTATTGGCTGTGTAGCCAGCTATTCTTTTCCCGCAGCGGTGCCGAAACCATGGCCGGTGCCGCAGCGGCAAGCTATTACAACTCAGTCAATATCGGTCTGCCCATCGCTACCTATGTCATTGGTGATGCCACGTACGCTATCCCGGCCTTAGTTCTGCAAATGGCGGTGCTTTCTCCGTTTATCATCGCGGGGCTCAATGCGCAGGGTACAAGCATGCAATCTATATGGCGCTCCGTAGTCTCAGGGGTTACCGCGCCCGTAGTGTTGGCAGCGGTGGCGGGATTCATCGTCTCCGCAGCAAAATGGCAGGTACCGGAAGTAATAATGAAGCCACTGGAGATTCTGGGCGGCGCCTCTATCCCCATGATTCTCATGAGCTTTGGTGCCTCTTTAAAGGGCGACGCGCTGCTGGAAGAAGACCGCCTGCCCACCATTACCGCGACGGTATTGAAGTTGGTGGGAATGCCCGCTATCGCGCTGGCGGTTGGTGCAGCACTAGGTCTTGACGGCGCGGAGTTGTATGCTGCGTTAATTCTGGCTGCCTTGCCCACGGCGCAGAACGTGTATAACTATGCCGCCACCTATGAGGTAGGAGAAACCGTAGCCCGGGATACGGTTTTTCTCACTACCTTCCTCTCGCTGCCGGCGATGCTGGCCATCGCGGCCCTGTTTGGCTAAACACCTAGTAAACGCCGACGTCGAGCGCGGCGAATTCGCGCTGTAACTCATCGGGGTCGATGGCTCCTGCCACGTCTGGACCTGCGATGGCGGCAAAGCCATCAAGTACCGATGCTCCATAGTTGTGACCGTGCCCATCGGAAACATCTTTTGCACCGGGCAAATCGGCCGCCACTTGGAGAGAGGAGATGATGGGCATCCATCGCATCACGCGCTCGGCAGAATACGGCGTCCGTTCGCGCATCCAATCCGGCTCCTTGAAAGCCATCTGTGGAGACCACCAGGC
The DNA here is from genome assembly GCF_057458085.1 of Corynebacterium sp. LaCa_205. Classification (NCBI taxonomy): domain Bacteria; kingdom Bacillati; phylum Actinomycetota; class Actinomycetes; order Mycobacteriales; family Corynebacteriaceae; genus Corynebacterium; species Corynebacterium sp. LaCa_205. The sequence continues at coordinate 784,909 of NZ_CP190931.1, read as the reverse complement.
CACTGGGTCCGAGGGATGTTGGATATAGAGCATGCGGGTGCGTCCCCACTCTTCTTCCGGCACCGGTCCCCACTGGCGTACCTGCGCGTCATCGTTAGCAAAACGCACCACGAGGCCCCCGGCGTATTCGGGGGAAATTTCGGAGGATCCGGGATCACGCCTTTCCACAAATTGCGTGCGCAGGCGATTAAAGTGCGGCGGGCCGGTCAGCAGAATGCCGTCAACGGAGTTGGCGATGTCGCGCACCCCAGAAAAAGCCGCTTCAATACCGGTGGTGCCCAGGGATTCACCATAAAGGTAGAGCTTCGGTCGCTTGTCCTCCGGCAGCCCGTTCCACCAGTCCACGATGGGGTTGATGAACTCTTCCCCGGCGCGCTCTACCTGGCCACCGCCCGATAGGAAGTGCAGGGCGGAAGGCATAGCGGAGTATTGGGCGGCTGCAATGGCGGTATCGCCACCGTAGAGTAGTTCGAAGGCTTGAGCAGAATAGGAAGACACCCAGCCCGTACCGGTGGTCATAATGAGAAGCAGGGCTTTGCGGTCTTGGGCGTGGGTGCGCTCGAGTTCCTCGATGAGCAGCTGCGCTCGCTCCTCATTCGAGTCACGATTGCCCAATCCGGCATAAGCACGGATGGGTTCTTTGGCAGGCTTTCCGCTTACCTTCTCCAATTCCGCGCGGTGCGCACCGGAAGAAAGGAAACGCGAGCCCTGCAGGCCCACGCCGTTCCAGTCCACACGGGACTGCGGGGAACCACTGCGCTCTGCGGACATGGGTCGCTGCATGGCGGGATCGGGGTCGGCGTTTTGGGCGGTAAAGATCCTCTCGCCCACACCAACGATGGCGCCGGGGATGAGGTTTTCCACGGTGTAGGTGCCCACGAGGGCTACGATGAGCACCGCGCCCACGACGCGATAGGCGGCGCGGAAGCGGTGGGGAAAGTGGCTGGAGAGCCAACGCACGCAAAAGCGCAGCACGCGCAGAATGAAAAGGAAAGCAGTGAATACTGCAAGAGCGAGCGGAACCACAAGAATATAGCTGGCAATGGTCGGCGCTGGGGCGGCTAGGGCCTCTGCAAGTTGACGCTGCCAGCGCACGGCAAAGACCGCAAAGCCCACCATCCACAGCACAAAAACTCCGGAGGCGATGCGAGAAGCAAGGCGGTAGCGCCGGGGCGGCCACGTGGTGGCATCGAGCCAGGAATACCGTGGTGCCGCATAACGCACCACGAGCCGGTACCACACGTGTTTGAGGGCAATACCCAGCGTATAACCAAGTCCTGCGGCAATGCCGGAGACCAGCCCTTGGTAGAGCCAGTCACGCGGCAGGAGGGATGGGGTAAGGCCTAGGGTAAAAAGCGCCGCAGCGCCGATAATGCCCCACAGGTCAAGGTGACCGACGATATCGGCGATGCGGGCTTCTACCCTTCGAGCTTCTCCCCCAACTCTAGCCATTCCATCTCCAGTTCCTCGTAGGCGCTACGGTTGTCCTTGAGTTCTCCGTCTAGCTCGGTCAAGGCTTGAGTGTCGACCTTTTCCGCGGCAGTCGCCATCTTCTCATTAATCTGCGCGGCCGCCTTCTCGAGCTTGTGCATCTTGCGCTCCAGCGCGTTCATTTTCTTGGTGATTTCGCGCTCTTGCTGGGAAGAGAGCTTCTTTTCCGGCTTAGGAGCAGAGCTGTCTGGCTTCTTTTCGCCCAAGTTGAGCACGCCGGAGTTGTGTTGCGCCTCAAGTGCGGCGCGCTTGCGCAGGTACTCATCGATGCCGCCGGGAAGGTTGGTGAGTTTGCCATCGCCAAAGAGCGCATAGGTATTGTCCGCGATGCGCTCAATGAGGTAGCGATCGTGCGAGATAACCACCATCGTGCCCGGCCAAGAGTCAAGGAGAGACTCCAGTTCCTGTAGGGTATCGATGTCGAGGTCGTTGGTGGGCTCATCGAGCAACAGCACATTGGGCTCGGCCATCAGTACGCGGGTGAGCTGCAAGCGGCGGCGCTCGCCGCCGGAGAGATCCCCCACCGGGGTGCGCTGGCGCTTGGCGGAAAACCCTAGGCGCTCAGCAAGTTGGGAGGCAGAAAGTTCCTTTTTGCCGAGCTGGACATAGGTGGCAACGTCCTCGACGGCGTCGATAAGCCGACGCTGCGGATCCAAGTCATCGAGCTCTTGGCGCAACCAGCCAAGGCGCACGGTTTGGCCCTCGATGCGCTTGCCGGCCGCCAGCTCGTATTCGCCGGCCAGGGTGCGCAGCAGCGTGGTCTTGCCGGAGCCATTGACGCCTACCAAACCAATGCGCTCGCCGGGGGCTAGGCGCCAGGTAAGGTGATCCGCCAAGGTGCGACCGTCTGGGGACTTCACGGTGGCATCCTCAAGCTCGATGACCACGCGGCCTTGGCGCTGCTTAGAAAAGGCCATGAGCTCGACCTTATTGCGCGGCTCCGGCACGTCTGCGATGAGCGCCTCGGCAGCTTCAATCCGGTAGCGCGGCTTGGACGTGCGGGCAGGCGCGCCACGACGCAACCATGCCAGCTCTTTGCGGGCGAGGTTCTTGCGTCGCTGTTCCATGGCATCGGCCTGGCGGGCGCGCTCGGCGCGGGCGAAGGTCCAATCGTTGTAGCCGCCCTCGTAGGTATCAACCACGCCATCGTGGACTTCCCAGGTCCACGTGGCTACGGTGTCGAGGAACCAGCGATCGTGGGTGACCACGACTACGGCCAAGTTGCGCTTAAGGAGGTGATCTGCGAGCCACTGCACTCCCTCCACGTCAAGGTGGTTGGTGGGCTCATCGAGCACCACGAGATCCAAGTCCTGTACCAGCGCGGCGGCTAGGTTCACGCGGCGGCGCTCGCCACCGGAGAGTGAGCCAACTGGGGTATCCAATCCCAAATCCACAATGCCCAGGCCGCCCAAGACATCGCGCACCTTGGCATTTGATGCCCACTCATAGGTTTCCAGTTCGAGGGGTTCGATAATGACTTGGGCGATGGTCAGTTCATCGGGTAGATCGAAGCGCTGGGTGACCACGGCCATGCGTAGATCAGAGGTATGGGATACGCGGCCGGCATCGGGTGGTTCGATGCCGGTAAGTACCTCCAGCAAGGTGGTTTTGCCACCGCCATTAACGCCGACGATGCCGATGCGATCGCCGCTTTGCACACCTAGGGACACCCCGTCTAAAAGGGTTTTTAATCCATAAGTTTTGCTGACTTGCTCGAGGTTAATCAGGTTTGCCATAACGAGTGTCCATCTTAATACCTCCCTGCCTGTACCCCCGCATTTCTGCAACCTATTGCTATTGATTTTCAAGTCCAATACTCTGCCAATGTATGAAACACTACACACTTTCTCTCTGCGCCGTGCTTTCCACTGCGGCGATAGCCATCGCTTCCTGCTCTGCCCCCACCGAGGAAGAAAAGGACTCACTGCACTCCCGCGACCACGCACATAGCGAGGCCGAGCATGCCCATGAACACGACCATGACCATGACCACGAGCACGGTCATGACCACGCCGGACACTCACACGAAGGCTTTGAAGCCGAAGAGGGAGAAACCGAGGTAGCCCAGCTGCCCACCCGCATCGTTATCTCCCATGCGGATGGTCTAACCGCCTATGACGCCAAAACGGGCAAAGTAATCGGCGAGGACAAGATGAATGCCTTCCTTCGTCTCAGCGATGCCGGCGATAATCGCCACGTCATGGTGACTAAGGGCGATAGCTTCCTCACCTACGACACTGGGCGCATCACCAAGGGCCATGGCGATCACAACCACTACTACACCGCTGAGCCCGCGCTTGGCGACGCCCCCATTAAGGCACCGCATGCCGGCCACGTGGTCCACCACGATGGCTTTACCGCACTATTTTCCGATGGTGATGGCGTGGCAAAGAATTATAAGACCGAAGACATTGGCAAAAAGGACGCCCAGCCAGTCAATACCGTTGACACCGGGGCCGCACACCACGGCGTGGCCGTACCGCTGAAGGATGGCTCGGTGGTCATCACTAAGGGCACCGAGGACGAGCGCCACACCATCCAGCATCTGGATAAGGAGGGCAAAGTTCTTACTGAGACCACCAAATGCCCTGGTGTCCACGGCGAGGCTGCCGCTGGAAACGGCAATATTTTCTTTGGCTGCGAGGACGGCCCGGTGGTCTTTGATGGCAAGGAGTTCCACAAGGTAGACGCCTCTGCTTATGCCGGTGCAGGCGGCTACCAGCGCTCTGGCAATGCCGCCGGTTCGGAAGAATCCGATGTCATCCTGGCCGATAATAAGACCGACAAAGACGCAGAGCTCGAACGCCCTACCTCCGTAACCTTGGTAGATACCAAGGATTTTTCGGCCAAGAAGGTAGACCTCGATGCTTCTTATTGGTTCCGCTCCCTAGCCCGCGGCCCGCTGGGCGAGGCACTTGTGCTGACCACCGACGGCAAACTCAACGTCATCGACCCAGATTCCGGTGAAATCACCAAGCAGATTGATGCCATCTCCCAGTGGAAGGAAAACAAGGAATGGCAGCAACCAGGACCTATCCTTCAGGCTGCCGATGGCTATGCCTTTATCACTGACGCCCAGAAGAAGCAGCTCGTAGTCATTGACCTCCTGCAGGAAAAGGAAGTCAACCGCTTCGACCTCGACATCGAGCCCACCGAAATGACGGTGCTCTAGCTACAGCACCACGGCGCCGCTAGCTGGCCCCTTGGTAGCCACTCCCTTGGTTCCGGGAATCTCCACCGTCACTTGGGACACTACTTCCTGAGCTTCTTCTGCCCCAGCGCAAAGGAAGGCACAGGTCGGACCACTGCCGGAGACAATCCCTGCTAGGGCTCCGGCGGCCACACCGGCCTCCAGGGTCTTGCGCAGGTCTGGGCGCAACGACAGCGCTGCCGGCTGCAAATCGTTATGCAAGTGCTGCGCCACTCGGTGCGGATCGCCCGAGATGAGCGCCTGCGATACCGCTGCGGTGTCCAGGTGTGGCTCACCTCCGCGGCCCTTTTCCCGCATCTCATCGAGCTTATGAAAGACCTGCGGGGTAGAAAGCCCACGGTCCGAGGCGATGAGCGCCCAATCGTAGGTACCGCGCGTCATCATCGGGGTCAGCTGCTCGCCGCGCCCCGTGCCGAGCGCGGTGCCTCCCAGCAAGGTGAAGGGAACATCCGAGCCCAATGCCGCGCCCAGCGCGTCTAGGATTGGCTCCCCCACCGAATCGATGCCGTAATAGCCGCCATAGCAGCGCTCGGCCAATCGCAGCGCGGCCGCCGCATCCGCCGAACCACCTGCCATGCCACCGGCGGTAGGAATGACTTTGTGGATTTCCAGCGCTACCTCCGGCAGCGCCTTCGGCCCATGGGTGCTGTACAGGTACTGCATGATACGGTTTACCGCGGTCCACGCTAGGTTCGTATAGTCTTCTGGCACGCCCTGCGCGTGAGGGCCTGTAACCTTCAGGCCCTGAATGCGTGGCTTATCTACCTCGGGGTTCCCCAAGTCAGTCAGCGTTACTGTGTCATGTAGCTCTAAGGACTGAAAAACACTGGCAAGCTCATGAAACCCATCCTCTCGCGGTTCCTCCACTCCCAGGTGAATATTGACCTTGGAGTGAGCCCGCGCCGTGTAGACGAATGGTTCGTTATCGATGGGGGCGGTCATTAGATTCCTGCCAATCGTACGAAGTCCTCCACGGCGAGCTTTTCGCCGCGTTGCTTCGGATCGATGTCCGCAGCTCGCAATGCTTCCTCGGCGGCTGCTCCCGAACCAAAGTGACCCGACAATGCCGCACGCAGGGTCTTGCGGCGTTGGGCAAAGGCGGCGTCGATAACCGGCCAGACCTTAGCACGCGACTCGTCAGTAACGGGCCACGGAGCAGAGTCGAAGACGTCAATACGCACCAACCCAGACTCAATATTGGGCGCGGGCCAAAAGACGTTCTTACCAATCGTGCCCGCCTTGGAGACCTTGCCATAAAATCCCGCTTTGACCGAAGGCACGCCGTACACCTTGCTGCCCGGCTGCGCAGCTAGGCGGTCCGCCACCTCTAGCTGGACCATAACCAGCACGCGACGAATGGAAGGAAAAGTCTCCAATAGGTGCAGCAGCACCGGGACGGCCACGTTATACGGCAAGTTGGCTACCAGAGCGGTCGGCTCAGTGACGTCAGCTTCTGTTACCCGCAGTGCGTCCTTTTCCACCACCTGAAGACGCTGGGCATATTCCGGGGCGCGCTCAGCCACGGTATCGGGCAGCTGTGCAGCCAGGCGCGAGTCGATTTCTACCGCGGTAACTTCTTCCACAGCCTCTACCAGGCCGAGGGTTAGCGAGCCCAAGCCCGGCCCCACCTCGAGGACGCGGTCTGCGGGATCCAACTCGGCCGCAGCGACGATGCGCCGAATGGTATTCGGATCATGCAGAAAGTTCTGCCCTAGCTTCTTCGTGGGCACAATGTTGAGCTTCTCCGCGAGGGCGCGGATCTCTACGGGGCCCAAAAGCGCGGCGCCGGTGGAATCAGTCATGCCTTCTAACTTAGTAGAAGAGATGAAAAAGCCGCACACCACTTAGGTGTGCGGCGATAAAGCGCTTCAGTCTAGCGCAGGCCCAGCTTGGAAGTACATGCCGGCCAAGCGCCCCAACCCTGCGCCGCCTGCACCTTCTGTGCCACGGCAATCTGTTGCTCGCGGGAAGCCTGCCATGCCTCCGGTGCGTACTCGGTGCCACCGAATGCGGCCCAAGTGGATGGAGTGAACTGCAGGCCACCGGAGAAGCCATTGCCGGTATTGATAGCCCAGTTACCGGTAGCCTCGCACTGTGCGATGGAATCCCAGACGGAGCCATCGGCGACAGCCGGAGCAGCAGCACCAGAGTTACCGCCCTCCTCTGGCTTTTCTTCTTCGGCCTTCTTGGTGCCGCGGGCGATGGTGGCAGCCTTAGGCTCTACGGTCACCTTTTCTTTGATGACGTCATTAGATTCCTTGGCGCCGTCCTTCATCACCAGCTTGCGAGTGATAACGCGCTTGCCCTTAACGCCTTCCTCGCGGACCTCTTCGGTGCCCTCTTCCAGCTCCGGGTCATCAACAAAGTTAGGCTCGGCTTCGAACTCTTCCTCAGAGTCATAGGTCGTAGTGGAAACCTGATCCACCTTGATGGACATGCCATCGGTAACCTTGGTGTCCTTGGACGGGAAGACACGATCATCGTCATCAACGTCGATATTGCGCGCCTTAAGAACGTCCTCGACGGTCTTAGCAGCAATCTTGGTATAAGTTACCTTGCCACCATCATTAATCTTGACGATCTTCGGGGAAACGACCTCTAGGTCCATGCCCTCTTCCAGCTGGGCATCCTGGTCCACGTCAGCGTCACCGGACTTGACGGAAGCGCCCTTGGCCACGCCGCTCAAGTTACCCAATAGGTCAGAAACGGTGAGGTCGGTGGTGGACAACTGCTGCTGCACGCCGTCGATAGTCACGGCCACCGGCTTGGCGGTGCGAACGGAGATCTCATCGCCATCGCCCACAGACTCGGACGGTGCCGGGTAGACGATGTCTTCCTCGCTCACCTGAACGCCAGCTGCCTCCAGCGCGCCGTCAACGTCTTTGGCAAAGGTAGCCAGTTCCACCTTGTCGCCGTTAACGTCGACGGTGACATCCTTTTGTGCCGCAACGGCAACGACGCCGCCCACGGCCAAGGTGCCCAAGACGCCACCCGTTGCCAGGCGCAGTGGCAGCGAGCGGGAGTTATTGATGCGCTTGATTTGATGAGGTGACATGCCGAATGAATCTCCGATAGTGCAGGTTTCAACAATTATTAGAGTTTAGGCCAGCAAGAATTTCCGCGCAGGCAATTGCATTGCTCAGATCTGCTGCTGCCGCACCGTGGGCGGCGCTGCGGATCCCTAAAACCTAAACGAACGATTAATAACAATACGATAACAGCAACATAAAGTCGAGAACCAATCCGCCACATGCCTCACTGAGCACACAACCGCCACACCAAACACCCACGCCACCCCTGGCCAGCGGGTTTTGAAATTGTGAAAACCATCACCCAGGAGTTAGCCCAGGCCGTAGACGCGGTCAAAGGTTTCGTTAACCTCCGCCGCTAGCGCCTGCACCGTCTGGTGGCGTACACGGGCGATGCATTCATATGTGTGCCCGATAAGAGCCGGTTCATTGCGTTGGCCGCGGAAGGGTTCTGGCGTCATATACGGTGCATCAGTTTCCACCAGCAGCTGGCCGGCCGGCGCCTTGGCAGCCGCCCGCCGCAGCTCGGCGTTGCGCTTAAAGGTTACGTTGCCGGCAAAGGACAACACGTAGCCGCGCTCCAAGGCCTCCTCTGCTACCTTCAGCGGCGAGGAGAAGCAGTGCAGCATGACGGTGTGGGGAGCGGGGGCGTCGGCAAGGATGCGCAGCAAGTCCGCATCCGCTTCGCGGTTGTGGATCATCAGCGTCTTGCCATGGCGCACTGCAAGGTCAATATGCCACCGCAGGGATTCCTCTTGCTGGGCCATGGTCGCGGTGGTCTCTGGCTCATGCTGCACCCAGTACGCATCCAGTCCGGTCTCCCCCACCGCGACGCAGCGCGGATCCGCCACCATCTCTTCCAGCGCTGCCTTGGTCGGCGCATCCAACTCATTAGCGCGCACTGGGTGGATGGCACAGGCAGCATAAACATCCGGGAAGGCATGTGCAGTCGCCAGAGCCGCTGCCGATTCGCGGCGGTCATCACCAACCGTCACCATGCGGCTGATACCGGCGGTGCGTGCGCGATTCACCAGCACTTCATCGGTGTCCTTGTGCGAGAAAAGATGCGTGTGCGCATCAATAAGGCCACTGAGGCCCGGTGCCGGAACGGGAGTGGGTCGTCGCTTCTTTTTAGCCATGCACGCAATTGTAATATTGGCTGCCATGTTGATCAGACCCGCCGGCCTTGCGGATGTGCCCGCCATGACCGAAACCCTCAACTGGGCCATCGCACACACCGACGCCATCTTCCGCGCTACCCCGGCCAGCATCGCAGAGCGCGAAGACTACCTACGCGAGCTGTGGGAAAAGGACTGCCCATGCCTCGTCGCGGAGTCCGATTCTGGCGACTACCTGGGGTGGGCGCTCTACCACCCCTACCGCGATCCGCAGGTATGGACAGGCTGTTATGAAACCACCATCTATCTTTCCCCCACCGCTCAGGGCCAAGGCGTAGGCACTGCTTTACTTGGCGCCTTGGTAAAGGCGGCGCGCGCCGATAAAAAGGTTCATTCGCTGCTCGCCCTCATCGTCTCCACCAATGCGGCATCACTTAAGTTGCATGAAAAGTTTGGGTTTGAAAACGTGGGTATTCTTAAAGAGGTTTGCTACAAGTTCGATCGTTGGCTGAGCCTCACCCACCTACAACTTCTGGTGTAAAGGAATTTCTATGCATATCCGCCCTGCCGAGCTTGCCGACGCCCCCGCGCTCACCGCCATCTACAACGCCGGCTCCGCAGCGAAACCCGCCGCCAACTTGGTCACCTGGCAAGAAGATGTGGCTGACCGTGAAAAGTGGCTCAAGGAGATGTTTGAGGCCGGCTCCCCGGTCTTCGTAGCCGTACACGATGATGAAATCATTGGTTGGGCCGCCTATTTCCAGTTCGTGACCCCTGCCATCTATTACGGCACCGTCGAAGATTCCGTCTACATTGCTCCCTCCGCCCAGGGCAAGGGCGTAGGCTCCGAGCTTCTCGACGCCCTCATGGACTACGCCGCTGATGACAGCTACGTACAGACGATGATCACCTATATCGTCGATACCAACGAAGGCTCTATCGCCTTGCATAAAAAGTTCGGCTTTACCGAGACCGGCCGTATGCCGAATATCCATACCAAAGACGGCGTCCGCCTCGGCCTGGTACACCTCCAGCGCGATTTCCAGCGCTAACCGCCAGGTTTTTCCCCGCCGCTCCGCGCCCCTCAGCACTGGAGCACACAAATAGCCGCGTTATGCCCTTAACTTCCTAAAAATCGGGCGATAACGCGGCTATTTATATGGTGTTACTTGGAGACAGGCGCCCACTCTGGACCGGTTTCACCCAGCTCTGGGTCCAGCTTGGAGACGAGCGGCTTAGGCTTTGTCAAAGCGGTGCCCGGCTCTACTTGGATGCGCTCCCACTTCGCCTGCTGCTGGGTGTAGTCACCCATGATAATCGGATATTCGTGGCCCTCTGGCGGTAAACCAGCGCCCACGAGTTCTACCGGAATATCGTCCTTGACGTCGTGTACCTCCGGCTGGGCGGCCCACACGCCGCTGCGGCCCAAGGTTTCGTGCACCTTCTGCGCGGTAAACGGCAGGTAGGGCGTGAGCATGACATTGCAGTCAGAAACGACTTGGAGGGCGGTCCACAGCACGGTGGCTAGACGCTCGCGCTGAGACTCATCCTTGGCTAGTTTCCATGGCTCCTGGTCTGCAATATAGGCATTGGCCTCGCCGACGACGTGCATGATAGCGGTAATCGCCTGCTTAAATTTGGACTGCTCCAGCAAACCACCGGCAGTGTCGAAGGTCTCCTCCGCCAGCTGCAGGATTTCTTTGTCCTTTTCTTCTAATGCTGCTGGTGCGGGAACCTCTCCGAAGTTCTTAAAGGCCATAGATACGGTGCGGTTGACCAAGTTACCCCAGCCATTTGCCAGCTCATTATTGATACGGCGAACGAACTCATCCCAGGTAAAGTCCGTGTCATTGTTTTCAGGGCCAGCCACGGCAATGAAGTAGCGCAGGGCGTCAGGGCCGAACTCCGCCAAGAAGTCCTTGACATAGATGACAACACCCTTGGACGAGGAGAACTTGGATCCAGACATGGTCAAGTACTCGGAGGAGACGATTTCCGTAGGCAAGTTGAGCTCGCCGTACTTGTGGAGTTCCCCGCCCTTGTTGCCCTTACCGGCATAGCCCAATAGCTCGGCCGGCCAGATCTGGGAGTGGAAGGTGATATTGTCCTTGCCTTGGAAGTAATAGTGGCGGGCGTCTGGGTTCTGCCAAAAGTCCTTCCAGGCCTCGGGCTGACCGGTGCGGTACGCCCATTCGATGGAGGAAGACAGATAGCCGATGACCGCATCGAACCACACGTAGAGTTTCTTGGCGTTATTGTCCTGCCAGCCCTCGACGGGGATAGGAATTCCCCAGTCAATATCGCGCGTCATGGTGCGCGGGCGCATATCTTCAAGCAGGTTCAGGGAAAACTTCAGTACGTTCGGGCGCCAATCTTCGCGGGTAGAAAGCCACTTTTGCAGCTCATCCTTGATGGCTGGCAGATCCAGTAGGAAGTGTTCGGTTTCGATGAATTTCGGGGTCTCACCGTTGATCTTAGATACGGGGTTGATAAGGTCCACGGGGTCGAGCTGATTGCCGCACTCATCGCATTGGTCACCGCGGGCGCCATCCGCACCGCAAATTGGGCAGGTGCCCTCGATATAGCGGTCCGGCAGGGTACGTCCGGTAGACGGCGAAATAGCGCCCTTGGTGGTCTCTTTGAGCATGTAACCGTTGGCATACAGGCCTTTGAACAGCTCCTGCACCACGGAGTAGTGGTTACGGGTGGTGGTGCGAGTAAAGAGATCATAGGACAGGCCAAGGTTGGACAAGTCAGTAACGATCTGACGGTTATAGCGGTCTGCGAGCTCACGAACGGAAACGCCCTCTTTATCCGCCTGTACCAATAGCGGAGTGCCGTGCTCATCCGTACCCGAGACCATGAGTACGTTGCGGCCACGCATTCGCTGGAAACGTGCAAAGACGTCGGAAGGAACACCAAAACCGGCCACGTGTCCGATGTGGCGCGGGCCGTTGGCGTAGGGCCAAGCAACATTAACTACTACAGACTCAGTCATGGGTTCTACTTTATCGAAGCCGACTCCTATACACACGATTAGGGCAGACATTTCTCCCGCAGGTGAACTGCATTTTCAGCAGAAAGCGCCCACCGCTTCCCTACCACTAAGGAAACAATGGGCGCTTTAGAGCAGCCGCGAAGAAAGCGATTTACTTCCGCTTCATCGGGTGCTTCAGGCGTTCGTTGCGGCGCTTCTTCAGAACCTGCGTGCGCTGGTACTCGCGGTGCAGGCGGCGCTCGCGGGCCATCTTGCGCTGGAACTGCTGTGCCTCGCGGTATTCGAGGTAGATAACATCCTCGCTCAACGCCTTGTAGATGGCGAACATCAGTCCAACCACGATGAACAGGAATGGCAGTGCAGCAACGATGGTGACGTTCTGCAGGTTAGACAGTGCATCCTCATTGGCCAAGAGCAGGGTCAGGCCTACCAAGGCAGTCAATCCACCCCACGCGGCGGAAAGCCACGGCTTAGCAGTAGCGGCACCATTTTGGGACATGGAGCCCATCACCGTGGACGCGGAGTCTGCCGAGGTAACGAAGAAGGTAGCCAACAGGATTGCTGCAACGATGCCGGCAACGAAACCGCCAGGCATGGACTGCAGGAGGTTAAACAGCTCTTCCTCGGCAGATTCGCCGGTGATGGATTCGCCGTTTTGCTCCATGTGGATGGCGGTGCCACCGAAGATAGCGAACCACAGGGTGGATACGCCGGCTGGGATGAGCAGGACGCCCAAGCAGAATTCGCGGACGGAACGGCCGCGGGAAATACGAGCCAGGAACATGCCCACGAACGGGGACCAGGAAACCCACCAAGCCCAGTAGAAGATCGTGTAACCGGAAAGCCACTCAGCGGCGGCGCCGTTTTCGGACTCGGCGGTGCGGCCGATCATCTCGGTGAAGTAGTTGAGGTAGTTACCAATGGAGCCAGGAATCTGGTTCAGGATGGTAACGGTCGGGCCCAAGATGAACACGAAGATCGCCAACACTGCGGCGAGGACCATATTCGCATTGGAGATATACTGAATGCCCTTGCCCACGCCGGACATCGCAGACAGGATGAACGCGAGGGTCAGAACCAACACAATGCCGATAACCACGGAGTTGGTGGGATTATCGATGATTCCGGATGCCTTCAGTCCGGCCTGAATCTGCAGGGCACCCAGGCCCAGGGAGCAGGCGGTGCCGAAGACGGTGGCGAAGATAGACAGGATGTCAATGAGCTTGCCCACTGCACCATTAGCATTACGCTCGCCAATCAGCGGCACGAAAGCCTGGCTCAACAACTGCTTACGGCCGATGCGGAAGGTGGAGTATGCAATGGCCAAGCCAACGATGGCATAGACCGCCCAAGGGTGCAGCGTCCAGTGGAACATTGCATAGGCCATGGAAGATCCAACGTTGCCGGTGCCCTCACCTGGGGTGCCGTCACGGTAGTTAGCTAGCGGCTCGGAGGCACCATAGAACATCAGGCCGATGCCCATACCGGCGGCAAACATCATGGCGATCCATGAGGGCGTGGAAAATTCCGGCTCCTCATTAATGCGGCCCAGCTTGATGGAGCCGAACTTGGAGGCGGCAATGAAGACAACGAACACCACAAAGACGGTGCCGAAGAGAATGTATGCCCAACCAAAGTTGTCGACTACCCAGGTCAGGGCCGAAGCGGAGAAGTTGGCAAAGTTATCCGGGGCAGCCAAACCCCAGACGACGATCGCGGCAACAAGCACGCCGGCGATGCCGACGATGGACCAATCGATTGGCATATTGTCACGATCGGCCGCAATTTCTACCTCAGGATCGTCGTAGCGCTCCGGGTGGAAACCGTCGGAGTGAATCATATCCTGCAGCTGGCCGGTGGCAGATTGTGCGTCCAGCTGTTCGTCTACAGTCTGATAATTCTCAATAGGCTGCTCGCTCGAAGAAGCCGAAGCCGGCTGCGCATGTGCGCCGACCGGTTCCTTTCCTTCTTCTGGCACGCCTGTGCCCATATTTTCCGAGTTTGTCATGAACTATACAGTGGTGCGGAACTACTCAATTATCAAACGAAGCAGTAAGAAACTTCGCTGCTCAGCGCCATTTCCCAGGAATTTTCCACGCTAATTTGAACAGTTTTTACGCTTCATTTCCCCATGTAAATAGCGCTTTAAGCCACCCACACGCCCGAGCACTATAACAATTCAGTTACAAAGTTTGCTTTAGTGAAGCCATCTGCGGGTACCAAAAGTTGTGACTTAATCAGCACGTCGATAGGGGCTAGTCCTTGCGAGCTGCTAAAGCGGCGTCATAAAGCTCGCGGTTGGAAACCTCGGTGTCTTTCGCTACCTGCTTACAAGCATCCTTTAGCCGCATCCCCGCCGCCGCCAATTCCATCGCCTGGGGAACCAAATCTGCGGCGGTAGCGGCCGCGGCGGTTCCGCCCTCGATCACCACAGTGATTTCTCCCCGTGCCCCTTCAGCCGCCCACTCGGCCAACTCTTCCAAACTGCCGCGCCGGACTTCCTCATAGGTTTTAGTAAGCTCCCTGCACACCGCTGCCGGGCGCTGGGCGCCGAGGATATCCGCGGCCTCGGCTAGAGTTTCGGCTACCCGGTGTGGGGATTCAAAAAAGACGATGGCGCGCTTTTCGTTACGCAGTGACTCTAACCAGGCCTTGCGAGGTCCGGGCTTGCGGGGAGGAAAGGCGTCGAAGAGGAAGTGACCCACGCCGAGGCCGGACAGCGCCAAGGCCGTTGGGACGGCAGAAGGGCCAGGAAAACAAGTCACGGGAATATCCCGGTCAGCTGCTGCAGCCACAATAGACAGTCCTGGATCAGAAATGATGGGCATGCCGGCATCCGTAACGACGAGGACGGTGCCGGCTGCGGCGGCGTCGATAAGCTGCTGGGCTCGGTCCTTTTCATTGTGATCAAAATTGGACACCACCCGCCCGGAAATCTCGATGCCCAAAGCTTGCGCCAAGTTCCGCACGCGCCGCGTATCCTCGGCCGCAATGACGTCCGCATGCTGCAAGGCATGCATTAAACGCGCGGAGGCATCTCCCACGTTTCCCAGCGGCGTGGCGGCGAGGATGACCCCGCGCGGTAGTGGATCCAGACCTGAAACAGACATATCTCTAGCATTCCATACTCTCTAATGCGCGGGCGCGGTGCCTTGTCGCCTAGACTCAACCAAGTGACTATTGCTACCGCTGCCCCATCGCGCACCACGCACGACACTGTGGCCCCGCCAGCGCCCCGCGCCTATCAGTGGGGCAAGGCTGACTGGATAAGCACTAGCGTCGTTGGCGTACTCGCGCTCATTACCCGCTTTGCCGGATTGACCGCGCCCGTATCAAAGGGCACTCCTGTCTTTGATGAAAAGCACTACGTTCCGCAAGCCTGGGACATGGTGCGAAGCTGGGATAACCTCTTCATCGGAGGTATAGAATCCAACCCCGGTTATGGCCTGGTGGTTCACCCACCGCTGGGCAAGCAGATTGTGGCGCTGTCCGAATGGGTCGCTGGCTATTCCCCACTGGGCTGGCGTTTTATGACTGCCCTCTTCGGCGCAGCCACCGTGCTCTTGACGATGTCCCTGGCCCGCCGCGTCTCTTTATCCTGGCAGGTAGCAACCCTGGCTGGCCTCATCGCCGTCTTTGATGGTGTGCTTTTGGTCTCTTCCAAGTTCGGCATGTTGGACATTTTCCAGGTCTTCTTTGTTGTCTCGGCCGCCTGGGCACTTGCTCGCGATCATAATCAGATGCGCGAGCGCCTCCACAGCGCTTTCCTTAAAAATCGTTTGGGCTCCTCCGCCTTCGGACCACGCTTTGGATTCCGCTGGTGGCGACTCCTCGCGGGCGTCTGTCTTGGCCTTTCCCTGGGGGTGAAGTGGTCCGGCCTGTACTTCATCATGTTCTTTGGCCTCATGTCCGTCTTTAGCGATCTTGCCCTGCGCAAGCGCTATGGCGTACGCCGCTACATAGTGGGCACCCTCGTGCGCGATACTCCTGCTGCCCTAGCCTCCCTCGTACTGGTGCCGGTGCTGCTCTACGCCTGGACCTGGCGAGCGTGGTTTTCCTCCGAAACCGCCGTGTACCGCCACGCCAAAGTAGATGGAACGATCGAGGATGGATCGTGGCTGATGCACCTGCCTGAATCCCTGGCAGGCTGGTTCTACTACCATTCCTCTGTCCTAGAATTCCACGCCAGCCTGACTTCCTCCGGTGGCCACCACCACCCGTGGGATTCTAAGCCTTGGGCGTGGCTGGTAGCCGCCCGCCCCATCTTGTACTACTCCTCCACCGACCTGCAATGCGGTGATGGCAGCAACGAGTGCCGCAAGATGCTCTACCTTTTTGGCACGCCGGCTATCTGGTGGCTGGTCATCCCGGCCGTCCTGTGGGGACTGTGGTCACTTATCATTCGTCGCAATCGCAGCTTCCTCATCCCCTTGGTGGGCTTTGGGGCAGGTTTCTTGCCCTGGCTTGCAGCCTTTGACCGCCAGATGTACTTCTTTTATGCCACTGCGTTTATCCCCTTTGTCATCGTGCTCATTGCCTTAGCACTCGGCCAGCTCATCGGCCATGGCAGGCCAGTGCAGTGGGGATGGCTCAAGAGTTTGGCAGGCGGCCCTGTACGCTGGGGAACAATCGCCGCCGTGTTCTACCTAGCCCTGGTAGTGGCGATGTTCTTCTATTTCTCTCCCATTTTGTACGGCTACAAGATTCCAGATTCTTGGTACCACTCCATGATGTGGCTGCCTAGCTGGACCTAGCCGCACGAAAGCGGGGCTTATTGAGGTTGTGCGTTGAGGGACTTCCACCAGGCGCGCACCAAGTAGCCCTTTTCTGCCGCCCAAGCCCACGCCAAGCTGAAGGTCGCCAGCGCGGTAGCGATAAGAAAATATACCTGTTCGATGGTTACGGTGCCCAGCGCAATATCGCGCATGCCGAACCCGAAGAGGAAAGCAAACATCGTGGCCGAGACCGGGAGCAGGCCGGTAAGCGCTGCGGGGCGCCAGGCACTAAAAAATAGGCCACAGGCCATGCCAAAGCGTACGGCTGCGCCTTCCATCAACAGGTTGGCTCGTTCCGGATCCGCCGTGGGATCTAAAACCTTTCCTTCCTCACCCAACGGTACGAGCCCGGAGGAATGGACGATGAGCGCTACTGCCCAGAGTGCAAAGATGGCGCCCATGAGCACCATGGCGGCACGCGCAACCGTCAGGTTGGCCTGGCGAGCGCTCGAGGTGCGCCGCCATTCCGGCTCCACACCGGCCAAAATGACTTCGGAGAGATCCGTTGGCGGCGCCATACCGGATTCCGCAGGCTCCACAAAACGCAATGATCGCGAAAGCGCGGCCGCCTTATCGCGAAAGGCGCGGCATTCGGCGCAGCTTTCCAAGTGTGCATCGATTACGTCCTCTGCCAGATCTGAGTGCTCACCGTCCAGCTGCGCAGAAATCGCCGCTTGGACTTGGCTATGCGTCAACATTGCTGAGCACCCCGTCCATGCTGGCTCGACCGGAGCCAAAAATCACGATCATCAATAAGGACATCAGCAATACCAGTGGGTATTCGATTCCGCCTTCGGCAGCAAAAAGACCATGTCCCAAATGCACAAAGTACAGTGCGCACCCCATCAGCAGGGCAAGCGCGCCGGCCACAAAAGTGGTGAGCAAACCGACGACGAGGAAGGCGCCCCCAACCATCTCCCCGATGGCGGCGATATAGCCGGAAAGCTGTGGCTGCGGCACCCCAAGGGCGGAAAATTGCCCCACGGTTTCGTCCATGCCGGTCATAAACATCTTGTCCACGCCGTGTGCGATAAAGATTAATCCGAGGACCGCTCGAAAAATAAGCAAAGCGGCATCGCGTACGGCAGGTCTATTCATGCTGAACAGATTACCCTGAACCCCTCACCCGATGCGAAGGCAATGGCCTACGCCCATACTGCTGGGAATTTCGCCCTTTGCCGGGGAAGGAACGGCATATAGTCACGCGGACTGTTTCAATGGGAACCAGGCAGAAAGATTAAAGGAGAACACCATGAGCAAACCAGCTACGCAGTCCGCAGAGCGCACCGCCTTAGTCTATGACGATGATGGACTTGGCCGCCCGCCTTGGGCAATGTCCTCGCCGATGTTGAAGGAGTATTACGACACCGAATGGGGCCTGCCTATTTTTGATGAAGCAGCTCTTTACGAGCGTTTGAGCCTCGAGTCTTTCCAGTCCGGGCTTTCCTGGGCGGTGGTTTTGAAAAAGCGCGAGGCCTTCCGTGCGGCTTTTTGCGACTTCGATCCTGAAAAAGTCGCTCAATTTACCGAACCGGATGTTGAGCGATTGCTTGGCGACGCCTCCATTATTCGCAACGAGACCAAAATCCGCGCCGCCATCACAAACGCCAAAGCCACCATCGCCCTACGCGAAGAGGGCGGGCTGGCGGAGTTCATTTGGTCCTTCCAACCGCCGGAGAACCTCTACCCCACCGCAATGGAAGATATTCCGAAAAAGAGCTACGAATCCAAGTTGATGTCACGCGAACTCAAGAAGAAGGGCTTCCGCTTTGTCGGCCCCGTCACCTGTTTCGCACTCATGGAGGCGATCGGCATGATTGATACCCATCTCATCGGCTCTCACCGCCGCGGAACCTCCGGGGTATGGCACGACAGCGGTGTGCCGCATTATGGCCTAGCGCAGGAATACAACGCGCTCACGAACCCGCGGTCAGCGCCTTCCACTGAACTCCGGAACGCGGCCTGCTAAGTCGGCACCAGTTCCTATCCAGCGCGACGGGCTGCTAGGTCATCGCGCCGGCTATAGCCGTCGGGCCCGGCGTGGGGGCCATCAAAATCGCCGTCTTCCCCATCGTTATAGCGCAGCGGAAGGTGCACAAAGTCAGGGCTTTCGTCATCGATCTCCACGATCACAGCGCCTGGGCGGCGCAAGTTGCGCGGAATCTTCAAAGCTTCATCCTCTGCGTTGCGCACGCCCAAACGGGCGCGGCGCAAGTGGCGCACACGGCGGCGCATCAGGGCTCGCTCCTGACGGACCTGAGCGCGAAGAGCCATCAGATAGACAACGGTGAGCGCACCGGCCACCGCAGCCAACCACCAGGTCCAGCCGCCGGCCACGATCCCCAGGGCCACCGTGAGTACCACGGCCACGGCTAGGCCCAGCAGGGTGCGCTGACGGCGCTGGTAACGAGTAACAGACTTTTCCTTTTCTGCTACCGGGTCCCAGCCGCCACGGCCCATGCGACGCTGCGCGAATTCCACCTCATCCTCGGACAGGTTGGTATCCATACCGGCGTCGTCTGCTGCAGCGGTTTCCATGAGTTCCCCAGAGTCCTCGGCCTCTGCCTTGTCCACGGATACCGGCTCAGCGTCAGCCGTGCCTTCCGAATCGGCAGAATCCTTCTCAGCGACCTCGGCCTTATCTACGGCACCGGGGTACATAAGGTCCACCGGCGAGGTATAAGTCTCGTCGTAGTCATAGGCATCACTCGCCACGGTAGAGACTGCGGGAGCGCTAAAGACCTCTGACTCGGCGGCAGCAATATCGGTAGAGTCATCTTTTGCGGCCTGGTCTGCGGCGTCTTCCTCGTCCTCAAGAAGTACGTCATCGGCATCATCGAATTCGGTGTCGTCACCAACTGCCGCCGTATCAGCCTGCTGGGAGGCTGGGACCGCGACTGCTTGGGGCTGAACTGCAGAATCGTCGCCTTCTACAGTCGCTTCCTCGACCAGTTCGCCGTCGATAGTATCTGCTTCTGGCTGAGTGTCCTCACCAGCTGCGGAGGAAGACGCCGCAGAAAACGCACGGCTGCCGGTACCGAAAGGCTGGGACTTAGCGCGGCGGGCAGCACCGGCAATAGTCACGGAGCGCGAAGAGGGCTTAGTAGCCTCGGCATCCGACTCATCCACGCCGGTGTCTGCGGCCTCTACTACTTCATAGTCCGCCTCGTCCTGGTCCTCGCGGCGGTGCACATCATCGGCACGCAGGCGTGGACGCCGGCGGCCAGCGACCTTGCCAGAATCTCCTTCAAAAAGGACGCGAGTATCTTCAAAGGCCTCACCAGTATGGCTCATTGGGCGGTTATTCCTACCCAGAATCCATGGTGCGAGGACGAAGAGCCACACCACGATGATCGCGATAACCGGCACAGCTGTCGACACGAAAAGGACCTTCCCCTTGAATACAGATGATTACTCCACTCTAAACGGTGAAACCGCACCATAGCACCCCAAATTCCCACAAATTACAATGTTGTGACTTCTGTGAAAATTGAGGTCGAAATCCCAGCAACTGTGGAGCTATTTCACGCCAACCGGCCAGCCTGGCGCAGGCGCTCGACAGCCGTGGAGGCATAGTCTTCTTTAACTAAAGCCACGTAATGGTGGTCCTGCCAGGCACCGTCTATATGCAAATTGCGACGCAAGTATCCCTCGTGTCGAAAGCCATTGGCGGCTAAGACGCGACCAGAGGCAGGATTGCTCTCTAGATAGGTAGCGGTCACCCGGTGTAGGCCCACCCGTCCAAAGGCGTGGTCCACGCCTAAGGCGGTGGCAGCCGTAGCCACCCCGGCGCCGTGGATAGCGGAATAAACCCAGTAACCAATCCAGCAATCGCGAATGCTGCCATGCTGAATATTCCCCAAGGTGATTTGGCCTACGAATTGGCCCTCCACTTCAATGACAAGTGGGACCACCAGTGCCTCACGGGCGGCGGTACGCAGGTACATCAGATGATTCCACCACGCCTGCTGGCTATGCGCCGCCGCCCAAGGTGCCGCTTGGGTCGGCTCGACCGAGCGGAGGAAGCTTTCATCTTCGATACGTTGGCGCCGCCACTCATGCCCATCAGATCGCAGCAGCGGCCGCAGGCGCATCCGCGCCCCCGAAGGGAAGACAGCGGAAGCGGGAAGCCTAACAAAAGGAGTAGATTCCGGCCATCCCGGATGCATGTCATCCGTGGGGCCGGTAGCGGGAAGGCGGAACCTATCCGCCGCAGTGCCGAAGGGATCGAGCATTAGCTACGCTGGGTCAAAAACAACACATCGACCACATCGCCCGGGCGGATTTCCGTTACCTCTTCCGGCACGCGAATCATGGCATTGGCCTCCGAAAGACCGGCCAATAGGTGCGCTGGGGCACCCGCGGCACCGCCCAGCCCTTCCACCAGATAATCCGCGGTTTCCGCATCGCGCATCAAACGAGCGCGGATGAAGCCGCGCCGGCCGGGGCGGGAATCGATGTGGTTCAGCGCGCGGGCACGCACCACACGGCGGTGCGCATTGCGTTTACCCAGTGCCAAGCGAATGAGCGGGCGGATATATACCTCGAAGACCACGAGCGCGGATACTGGATTAGACGGCAGCAAGAAGGTAGGAATGCGTTCCTCGCCCACCAGACCAAACCCCTGGACGGAGCCGGGATGCATGGCAACACGAGAGGTATCGATATCACCGAGGTCATCAAGAATCTCACGGATGGCCTCGGCGCCGGCTCCACCAACCGCACCGGAGATGACCAGGACCTCGCTGCGAGCGATGTGCTTTTCCAGCGCTTCGCGGATGCGGCGCGGCTCCCCCTCGGCAATGCCAACGCGATGCACCTCTGCCCCAGCCTCGCGAGCCGCGGCGGCGAGGGAATAAGAGTTGACGTCAAAGACTTGGCCCAGTGCCGGTTCTTGGTCCAAATCAACCAGTTCGCGGCCAAAGGAGATGATGGTGATGCGCGGGCGCGGATAGACCAATACCTTAGAGCGGCCAACTGCGGCCAGCAGGCCGATCTGGGCGGGGCCCAAAACCGTGCCGGAAGATACAGCCACATCGCCAGGTTGGATATCGTCGCCTACCCGGCGAACAAAGTCACCGGAGCGCACCGGGCGATGGGCGGTGACGCGCTTGCGGCCGCGGTCGGTCCACTCGAGGGGAAGGACGGCGTCGGCAAGCGTGGGCAAAGGCGCACCCGTATACACACGCACGGCTTGCTTGGGCTGCAGGCGCAACGGCTGCTTGGAGCCGGCCGGAACCTCGCCCACCACAGGCAAGGAACGCTCGACCTCCGGTTGCTGGGGTGCCTTCTCTTCTTCCCCCTCCGCAGCCTGCTCCTCCTGCTCCTTGGGACGGCGGAGCCTTAGGCCGCGCTCGCCTCCAATATCAACGGCGCGCACCGCATAGCCGTCGATGGCTGCCTGCGGAAAGCCCGGCAGGGGCTGGTTTGCTTGCACCTCCTCGGCGCACATTAACCCCAACGCGTTGGAAATACCGATGCGCACCGGCTCCGGCGTGTTCGCCGCATCCGTTACCAGCGCCAACTGGTCATCAACTGAACGCATAAGGTCTATGCCAGCCCTTTCTTCGCTTTCATGTCCTCTGCCCTTGGGAAATCTCCCTAGTTTAGGCCGTGCTCATCCTCATACTCGGCCACAATCTGCTTAATCGCTTTATACAGCGTGGGGCCATACTTTTCATCGCGCAGACCAAAATCCACATTGGCGGGGATATACCCACCGGGATTTCCCAAATCATGACGCTTTCCTTGGTGGACTACCACGTGCACGGGCTCGCCTTCCTCGATGAGGAGCTCGATGGCGTCGGTAAGCTGCAGCTCGCCGCCCTTGCCTGGCTTAATACGGCGGAGGGCATCAAAAATCTTGCGATCCAATAGGTAGCGACCGGTGGCCACGAGATTAGACGGGGCATCTTCCACCGCCGGCTTTTCCACCATGCCCACGACCTTCTTAACGCCGGGGGCATTGGTATCTTCTACGTCGAAGACGCCGTAGTTATAGGTCTGCTCGCGCGGGACCTCGAAGGCGCACAGCACGCTACCGCCCAAAGCCGCGCGCACGCGAGCCATGTCTGCCATGACGGTGGCAGGCAGCACGATGTCATCTGGAAGCATGACGGCAAAAGAATCCTCATCTTCGCCGAGTACCTCTTCTGCCAGGCCCACCGCGTGGCCCAAGCCCAGTGGCTTTTCCTGCTCCACCGCAACAGGGTGAATGAGCTGATTAGCGCGCTTAACCTTGGCAACCTGCTCGTCCTTGCCGCGGGATTCAAGGGTGTCTACCAGTTCTGGGAAAGCTTCGAAGTGGCGCATGACTTCTTGCTTATCGGGCGCGGTAATCACCGCAAGGCGGCGGGCGCCTACAGAGGCCGCCTCCTCTGCGATGAGTTCAATGCCGGGAGTATCAACAACGGGAAGCAGTTCTTTGGGAACCGTCTTGGTGGCGGGCAAAAATCGGGTGCCCATACCTGCCGCTGGAACTACAACCGTGGTGATTCCGCGGGCGGAATCTTCGCGTTCTATAGCCATGCGTAATAGCGTACAACGCCACATTATTTTCCCGTGCACCGCTACGCCGCGGGGTTATGATTAATTTATGACCTCTTCCATGACTGCTAAAAACGAGCTGCGGGCCCGCTTGGTCCAGGCCCGCCGCGAACTTTCCGCCGAAGACCACGACGCCTTTACTGCTGGCGTGCGTAAGCATCTCGAGTCCGAACTCACCGAGTCCATGACCGTGGCTGCCTACTGGCCTTTGGGTTCGGAGCCGGGCGGCGCCGATTTTGTGCCGTGGCTCAAGGAGCATGTCTCCCGCGTCCTCTTGCCAATTTCCGGCGAGAATGGCACGTTGACCTTTGCTGAATACCGCGGCAAAGAAGCAATGCACGAAAGCGCGATGGGTTTGAATGAGCCCCAAGGCCCAAGCTTTGATAGCAGCGTCCTGGCCGAGTGCGATCTGGTACTCGCCCCAGCCATGGCCGTAGACGCCAAGGGCAACCGCATGGGCAAAGGCGGCGGATACTATGACCGCGCACTAGAGCCACTTCCCCACGGCAAGCCACCGGTCTTCGCCATGGTCTACCCCACCGAGCTGCTAGATGAGCTACCTACCGAGGACCACGACCGCAAGGTCGATGCCGTCGTCACCGCCCACGGCATCACTCGCTTCTAGTTTCCGGGGTACGGGAACCATGAGCGGTTTTGGACAGTCTAAAAAAGTATGCCCACTTCTCATTTTCCCCGCCTCGTTGATACCCTCCGCACCCCTGGCCACCGCCGCGGCGTACTAGTGCGCCGCGCCATTGCGGTGGCCCTCCTTATTGCCGCGCTAGCCTCGGCCCTTTCGGCGGCCAAGGAGCTACCGCGCGTTCCCGTTTTTAGCCGCGATCTGCCGGCGGGAGCAGAGCTTGCGCTTGCCGACGTCGACCTAGCCCGGCTTCCTGCCTCCTCTATCCCCGATTCTACGCTAACGGAAAAGCCAGAAGAACTAAGTGGCCGCGTTATTACCGCCGCCGCCAACAAGGGCGAAGT
The DNA here is from genome assembly GCF_057458085.1 of Corynebacterium sp. LaCa_205. Classification (NCBI taxonomy): domain Bacteria; kingdom Bacillati; phylum Actinomycetota; class Actinomycetes; order Mycobacteriales; family Corynebacteriaceae; genus Corynebacterium; species Corynebacterium sp. LaCa_205. The sequence goes on along the minus strand of NZ_CP190931.1, from coordinate 760,757 downwards.
GATTACCGGTGCTCGCCTTCTAGGAGAAGATCTTGTCTCCAGCTTGGTGGGTGGCACAGGGGCCGAGGCCGGGCGGATGATTCCGGTCAAACTTGCCGAGCCCGATATCATCCCCCATTTGCATCACGGCGACACCGTGGACGTGGTGACCGCAGTTGAGGCGGGGGCGGCCGCCGCAACCCCTACCGCACGCGTTATCGCCTCAGGCGGACGCGTGGTGTCTACCTCCAGCCCGGAAGGCGAGGCTTCCTCGTCGACCGTTTTACTCGCATTGCCCCAAGATCACGCTAATGATGTTGCCGCGGCGTCGTTAAGCCAGCCGCTCACGGTGGTCATAGTTGGTGATCGCGCTCACCCGCAGCAACACTAGACCTTTTCAGCCACAACAGTTGTGGTCGGTTACCGGCTCCATTAAGGTTTCGCAGTGTCCATGGTTTTTACCTACCGTTAGTTATTCCCAGAAAGGTTGGTGCTTATCACCATGCTCAAGGGCTTCAAAGACTTCATCATGCGTGGCAACGTCATCGAACTTGCCACCGCAGTCATCATCGGTTCTGCCTTTACCGCAATCGTCAAATCCATTACGGATTCTATTATCCAGCCGATCATTAACTCCCTCGGCTCCGCCGAGGTTGGGGCCGTTGGCTTCCAGATCACGGAGGCGAAAAACACCTTTGTGGACTTCGGCGCCGTCATCTCCGCGGCGATCAACTTCCTCATTATCGCCGCAGTAGTCTACTTCCTCATCGTGATGCCGATTAATAAGCTCACCGAGGCCGCTAAGCGCCGCCACGGTGTCGACCCTGAGGCTCCCGCCCCAACCTCCGAGGAGCTCCTGGCAGAAATCCGCGATCTGCTCGAAGCCCAGAATGTCTCCGATACGGACATCCCGGGAACCGGCACTAGCCGTTCCTCCCACGCCGCAGAGGACGCAGACTACGGTTCCACCGGCGGCGGCCGCCACCAGGCCAAGTAGCCTTTCGCTATACGCCTGTCGCTGTTCGCAGCACAAAGCCCGCGGTTTCGCTTCCGAGGAAGTAGGAACCGCGGGCTTTTATCTATCCCTTTACTGAGTGCGTGATTGCACTCTTCTCCTTCGCACTAGCCGCCATAGTGTGGGGGCTGGTTCTCGCGGTAGAACTGCTCATCGCGCTGACCAGACTCCCCTTCTGCTGCGGTGGCCGATTCCGCGTCATCAACGTTAACAATTCGATCCTCATCGACCCCGTGGGCAGCCGATGTGCCGGGCTTATCAGCACTACGGTCATAATCGGCAGCTTCCGATTGACGGAAGACTCTCCGACGATTTTTCCGGAACGTCATAGACTATGCCTTGTGATTACTGAACGCTGGATTGTTGCAGCTGCTCAATGAGGTGGTGCACCAGCGGTGCCAAGGTAGCCATGCCATCGCGAACCGCAGCGCGCGACGAGGCAAGGTTGACCACTACAGTCGAACCAGAAACGCCCGACAAGCCGCGGGACGTGCAAGCATCCACCGCGCCACAGGCTTGACCGGAAGAACGCAGCGCCTGGGCCACGCCCGGAACCATCTTGTCAATGACGGAGCGGGTAGCCTCCGGGGTCTTGTCGCGCGGGCCTACACCGGTGCCGCCTACGGTCAGCACCAAATCCACGCCACCGACCACGGCGGTCTCAATGGCCTGGCGAATCTTGGACTTCTTGGAACGCACCACGATGGCGCCATCGACACGGAAGTTAGCTTCCGCGAGCAACTCACTGACCAACTGAGAGGTGCTATCGGATTGCTCCCCAGGGTGATCAGTGACAATAACGATGAGAGCACGGCGTGGCGCGGCTAGGCTATCCTCCTGCTCGCTCGCTAGCAGGAAGGCATCATCGGGTTCGGCAACATCCATCAAGGAATCGTGCTTGCCTTCGCCTTCCGGTTGCGCGGAGTCGGTCAAGTCCTGCTGCAAATCTGGCATTATTCTCCTTAATTTAAGGCAGTAGGGCCTTTCGGCGGTGTGAGGTACGGTGCATTCAGCACCTAATGAGGTCTTGCACAGTAATTTACTCGCCTGAGAGGGTTACCTCTACCTGACGAGACTCATCCGAGTCTTCGCGTGTAACCTCCAAGGTCACTGTCGCGCCAAAATCTTGCGACCGCGCCGCCGCAATCAGGGCATCGGCATTCTCGATCAAGCGATCATTGACGCGGGTGACGATGTCACCTTCCTTCAGGCCCGCCTTATCTGCTGGGCCACCTGGCTCAACCCCGGCGATACGGGCACCATTGCCGTCGTCACGCGCCAGCACCTTCACGCCTAGGGTCGGGTGAGTGACCTTGCCATCATTAATGAGCTCGTCCGCCATGCGCTTGGCAAAGTTCGACGGGATGGCGAAGCCCAGTCCGATGGATCCGCCCTCCCCGGTGGAATTACTGGACAGCGAAGCAATCATGGAGTTCATGCCCACGATATTTCCGTCCCGGTCCACCAGTGGACCGCCGGAGTTGCCCGGGTTGACCGCGGCATCAGTCTGAATGGCGTCAATCAAGGAAGACTCGCCGCCTTCTTGGGAGGCGCGCACTGGGCGGTTTTTGGCAGAAACGATACCGGAAGTCACGGTCGCATTAAGGCCCAGAGGAGAGCCCACGGCCACAACCTCCTGTCCCACGGCGACGGAATCAGAATCACCGAACTGCAAGAACGGCAGGTCTTTGACATCCTTTATCTTCACAATGGCCACGTCAGTATTCGCATCGGAAGCCACCACGTCAGCATCATGCTTGCTGCCGTCGTTCATGGTCACCTGCATCATGCCGCCGTGCTCAGCGCCTGCAACCACGTGGTAATTGGTCAGCACGTAGCCGTCCGGGGAGATAACGGAACCGGAGCCTTCTGCCCCGCCCGTCCGGGTCATCGTCTGGATAGAAACCACCGCCGGCAAAACCTTGGAGGCTACCTCTTCAACGGAGCCCTTTTCTGGTTCTTTGCCGGTGCTGTTATTGGCCGGCTGGGCCTTGAGCGCCTCATTGACCACTGACGTATCGTTGTTGCCTCCCCCAGAATTCATACCGACCACGGCTCCAGCGATTGAACCCGCGGCGATTGCGGCTACGGCAGCCAAGGCAGTTGCGGCGCCGAGGCCAATCTTTTTCTTTTGTTCCGGTTGCGGGGGCAGCGGGGCGACCATCGGACCTTCCTGGCCCTGAGTATTAAAGCTTTGGGTCTGCGGGCCCTGCGGGTACGGCGCCTGTGAACCTAGCGCGCTGGGATCAGCTCCTTCTGCACCGCCGCGTGGTTGATTCCAGCCTTGTGAATACGAGCCAGTCCCATATTCCTGCGCGTCGGCGTCGCTGCTATAGGGGCCGGCGGTGCCAGCGTTTGGGTTTGGCTGCCCGATGTCTCCAAAGTTCGGACCACCGTGTACCGGCTCGGCCTTACCCGGCCCTTCTTGGGACGCTCCCTCCGGGAAGGAACCATCAAAGCCGCGGTAATCGTCATTCCTCATGTTCATGAGAAAACTATGCCTCACTTCGCTTAGTCAAGACTGTTACTGATCTGCCAACCTACTAGGAATTCCTGAAAGGTAGCTGTATGCGATCACCAGTATAAAAGGCCGCAGCCTACCCTTGGTTAAACCAGCGTTGAGCAAAGATTTCACCGCGATCGCTGGAATCTTCATTGCCGCCCGGCTGCCCCTCATGCGGTTCTGCCAAACCATCGACAAAGATTTCTCCGGACACGGGCTTGCCCGGCAGGACTACTTCCATGCGCGTGCCACCATCATTAGACTCACGGATCTTAATCGTGCCGTCGTGGCGCTCAATCACCGATTTCACGATAGCCAGGCCCAAACCAGAGCCAGGCATAGAACGCGCCTCTGCCGAACGGTAGAAGCGCTCGAAAACCTTCTCCCGCTCCTCCGGCGCAATGCCCGGACCGGAGTCATCAAAGCGCAAGCGCACCTCGTGGGAAGATAGCTGTTCCATGGACACGCGTACCGTGCCAGTAGCCGGCGACCACTTAGCCGCATTGTCCATCAGATTCAACGTAGCGCGGCCCAATGCGAAGGGGTCACCATCCAGCTCCCACGGGATAAAGCGCACCAGAAATTCCACGTCCGGGCGGCGGCGACGGGCACGCTCTAAGGAAGACATCATGACCTCGCACAGGTCCACCGGTTCCGGTTCTCGTTCGTTGCCATCCTCACGCGCCAAGTCAACGAGGTCACCAATCAAGGTGGAGAGTTCGTTCATCTGGGACATGACGTCATCTTCAAGGTCCTTGCGGTCCTCATCGCTCATGCCAAAGCCGCCACCGGCGCGATTAAGCATCATCAAAAGCTCAATATTGGTACGCATTGAGGTCAACGGCGTCTTCAGCTCGTGCCCGGCATCGGCGACGAACTGGGCCTGCTGCGACCGAGACTCTTGCAGAGCTTCCAGCATCTGGTTAAAGGATGTGGTCAGCTGAGCCATCTCGTCATTATTGGATACTTCGATGGGGCGCAGATCATTGGTCTGCGTCACGTAATCCACTGCGCGTTTCAAGCGCGCAATGGGTTGCATGCCGGTTTTGGACACGATGAGACCAGCAAAGATGGCGAGCAAAATGCCAAGCGCAACAATAATCAGCAAAACTGTGCCGAGGATGGCGATGAATTCTTGGGTCGGAGCCAGAGATTGCGCAACGATAACGGTAGAGCCTAGATCGTGGCGTTTGGCCAGAACACGTTCGCCGCCGACCGTACGCACGGAGGTGTCTGTATAGTCTTCCGTCCGATGGAAGTCTCCACCGAGGGGAATAGTATCGCCATAGGACAAGCTCGTTGAGGGCGGCGATAAGGAAACGCGCGTATCAGGGTTATAGGACTTAAATTCTTCAATTTCCTGATCCACGTTGTCGATAAACCGCGGGTCCTGGCTCTTGCGCAACAAGGCATCCGCTTTGGCCTCCAAGCGGTCATCTACGGAGGCAGTCAGGGACATAGATACTACCCAGTACGTTGCCAAGGTCATTACGGCAACGGCTACGGCCACCACAAGGCCAGTAACAGTAGCAAGGCGCCACCGCAGTGGCGCCCGTGAAGCCCAGCTCCCTTGACTTTCAGAGAACTCAGTAAGAGGTGTGGGCTGTGCTTTCCCGGAAGCCACTGCAGGGGAAGCGGGCTTCCTTAAGATCACGGATGAGACTCCCTCAAGACATAACCAACGCCACGGACAGTGTGGATAAGACGCGAGTCGCCGTCTCCCTCCGTCTTCTTACGTAGGTAGCCAATATAGACCTCGAGCGCATTGCCAGAGGTAGGGAAATCATAGCCCCATACCTCCTCCAGAATCTTGCTACGAGAAAGCACCTTGCGGGGATTTTCCATAAGGAGCTGCAGTAGGGAAAATTCGGTACGCGTCAAAGAAATTGAGCGGCCACCGCGGCTTACTTCACGAGTATCAGCGTCGAGTTCTAGGTCTTCGAAGCTAAGCTTGCTCTCCACCGGAGCCTCAGCAGCGATGGAATCTGCGGAAGCGCGGCGAACCAAGGAACGCACGCGCGCCAAGAGCTCTTCCAGTGCGAATGGCTTTGGCAAGTAATCATCGGCGCCAGCATCGAGACCAGCTACGCGGTCCGATACGCCATCGCGCGCGGTCAGCACGAGAATCGGACGGTCCCAGCCTTCGCTACGCAGGGTGCGGCACACCTCAAGTCCATCCATGTTTGGCATCATGACGTCCAGAATCAGCAATTCTGGATTCTCAGAGCGCACCGCCTCCACTGCCTCTAAGCCGTCGCTAGCAGTCAGCACATCGTAGCCGTTGAAACGTAGGGAACGGCGTAGCGATTCACGGACGGGTTGTTCATCATCCACCACAAGGATTTTCATGATCCTAATTATTACTGATGAAACGCAACTTCATGAAGTTATGAGAAATATTTACCCCCATAGCCCCCCAAATAATACTTAAGGTAGCAAAAATCCCCGCTCAACCCTCCTACAGAGAGCGAACGGGGAAAGTGCGAAACGAGCTTAGAACTGCTCTACGTCAACCAGGCCCAGCTTGGCAGCCTTGACCAAGCGGCGCGGGATGCGGACGGTCTGTCCGTCGATGGTGACTTCCTGGAGGGCCACGTTGTCAGCCTTCCACTGGGAACGACGTGCGTGGGTGTTCGCACGGGACTTCTTAAACTTAGGAGTTGCCATTTTCTATTCTCCTCCTTACGCGTTCTTCTTCTTACGGCGAGCCATGCCACCGAAGCGCTGGTTGAAGCGCTCGACGCGGCCGGCGGTATCCATAACGCGCTGTGCACCAGTCCAGAACGGGTGGGACTCAGCGGTAACGTCAACAACGATCAGTGGGTACTCGTTGCCATCTTCCCACTCCACGGTGCGGTCGGAGGAAGCGGTGGACTTAGTCAAAAAGGAGTGACCGGTACCAGCATCACGGAAGACTACCGGGTGGTAATCCGGGTGAATATCTTTCTTCATATATATTCCCTCAGGGTTGGACTACAGGTCGGTTCCACCCACTTATGGAGCGGATCGTGCCCGAGTTGGGACGTACAAATTTCACTCTGCTAACCGCGTGCCGTGCGGCACGGGTCAACAACCTGAATTATCCTACAGTCAACTACCCCAGATGCGAAATCCCCTTCCCGCTCCGACCACTCATTTCACACCAGTTTCTTGTATTACGCATGGCGGCACGCCACAGCCAAATGCCACCCCAAAACCACAAACAGCCCCACTAACCACAGCAAGGTAGCGATTAGGTAATTCGCGCCCAAGGCTGTAAGATTTTCCCTTGCTGTTGTCAAAATATACGTTTTACGCCCCGTCTACTGGCGTTCGACGATGGCGCCGCACCCGCTCACACCTCACTTTTGAGCACTGCCACCCTCACTCGGCAGTCGGCGTTTCATTGTCCATAGCCATGATGTGGGCGGCTAGGAGAAAGAAGACCCATGTCGGCTATTTGCCAGGTAACGGGCCGCAAGCCGGAATTCGGCAAGCAGGTCTCGCACTCGCACCGCCGCACTTCGCGCCGTTGGAACCCCAACGTGCAGCGTCGTCGCTACTACCTGCCCTCTGAGGGCCGTACCATCACCCTGAATGTTTCCACCAAGGGCATGAAGATCATCGACCGCGATGGCATCGAGTCCGTTGTGGCTAAGATTCGCGCACGTGGGGAGAAGATTTAAGTATGGCACGTAACGATATCCGCCCAATCATTAAGCTGAAGTCCACTGCGGGCACCGGTTACACCTACGTGACCCGTAAGAACAAGCGCAACAACCCGGATCGCATCACCTTGAAGAAGTTCGATCCGATTGCCCGCAAGCACGTCGAATTCCGCGAGGAGCGATAATCAATGGCTAAGAAGTCCAAGATCGCTAAGAACGAGCAGCGCAAGGAAATCGTCGCCCGCTATGCGGAGCGTCGCGCTGAGCTCAAGAAGATCATCAAGAACCCGAACACCCCGGATGAGGAGCGCCTGGAGGCTCAGTTCGAGCTGAACCGCCAGCCTCGTGACGCTTCCCCAGCCCGCGTACGTAACCGTGACGCTGCCGATGGCCGCCCACGCGGTTACCTCCGCAAGTTCGGCCTGTCCCGTGTCCGTATGCGCGGCATGGCTCACCGTGGTGAGCTGCCGGGCGTTCGTAAGTCCAGCTGGTAAAGGGGTAATTGCACAATGGCTAATAAGCGCAATAACCAAAAGAAGTTCCGTATGGAGCAGAGCCGTCGCCCGAAGAAGAACCCTTTGAAGGCTGAGGGCATCGAGAAGGTGGACTACAAGGACACCAAGACTCTGCGTCTGTTCATCTCGGATCGTCACAAGATTCGTTCCCGTCGCGTCACCGGTCTGACCCCGCAGCAGCAGCGTCAGGTTGCTACCGCAGTCAAGAACGCACGCGAAATGGCTCTCCTGCCGTTCACCACCCGCTAAACAGTAGCTGGGTATCAACAGCGCACTTTTGCCGCTGGCAAGTGTGACACGGTAAAAGATCCATAGACTATCGCCGCCTCCCTCCTCGAGGGCAGGCGGCGATAGTCGTTTTCTCCCTCTTACTCCCGCCTTTGCACCCAGATATTCAGCCCACGCGGCCAAGGTGTTAGATTTAAAGCATTCGTGCGCCCCGCAGCCGCTGGGGGAAGCACCGGCTTCGCACTAGTGAAAGGCAGTGAGCAATGGCCCTACACCAATCCCTACTCGATCTCTCCGAGCTTGCCCCGCACTGCCAGTCCCGCGCTACGGCCCGCGGGCTGCTCGCAGAGGCCCAAGATATCTTGCGCAATGCGGTCGCTCACCAAGATAATGAGATTGAATTGGCTCACTGGTATTCCCACTTGTTGGTAGATATCGTTCGCTCCCCTGGGGTCAACTCACCGGTACGCCTTACCGGTGCTGCCGCTCGGGGCGACCAGCTGCCATCTATGCCTGTGGAGTGGATTGGCCAGGACTCCGATCTCCAGGAAGTCTTTTCTGATGTCGGCCTCCAGGCTCACGAGGCCGCCGATTCGATTGCCTCGCGCGTCGATGCCGGCCTCCCCCTAGGAAACGGCGGCGAACAAGCACTCCTGGAAGAAGCTTTGACCAAGCGCCCGCCTACTCTGAAAATGGTGGACGGCCTGCCGGACCGAGATGCAGCTGTGGACATCAAGGCGACACTGCTCTCCCCCATTGCAGCTATCGCTCGCTGGGCAGCGCCGGGGCCTCGCCCGACGGTAGATCGCCTGGCGATTGGCGTTGAGCGCGCTGTCCTCACCGCCACCGACGCAGAGTCTTTGGATCTAGCGTGGCGTACCGGCTATGCATTAGAGTTGCGCCGTTGGTACGAGCGCGTCAGTGACCGCCCAGCCACGCTGCGGGATCTTCCGCCGTTGGACCGCACTGCTTATGGCTCGGCGTGCCGTATTGTCTCGGCCGTATTTGAGTCCATTACCCAGCAGACAGAAGAATATAAATAGTCCCTAAGGTGCGGATTCGGAAGCAGTACCTAGTCGGGCATAAGATTGTACAGTTGGTAATTAAAAGCAATTTCTTCTTGTGAAAGGAGGCGTCCCACCGCATGGCAGGCACTGTCGGTAGGCCGCGTAAACACAGCCCGCGGCGCAGGGGAAACAGCGCCCGAGAGGAGATCTTGGACGCCTCCTCCGAGCTTTTCACTACTCAAGGGTTTGCTACTACATCCACGCACCAGATTGCAGATGCGGTTGGCATCCGCCAGGCCTCGCTGTATTACCATTTCCCGTCCAAGACGGAGATTTTCCTTACGCTGCTCAATTCCACCATCGAACCATCCTTGGAGTTGGCCGATGAGTTGGCCGGCACTGATGCCGATCCGGCTCAACGCCTGTGGTCTTTGGTCGCCGCGGAATCACGTCTACTGCTCACCAGCGGCTGGAACGTGGGACGCCTATATCAACTGCCGGTGGCTAATTCTCCGGAGTTTTCCGAATACCACGAATCGCGCGACCGCCTGCAGAATCATTTCCGCTCTACCGCCGCCGCCATTGTGGGCGAGGAGGATCCCCGAGTGGAGCTTCCCTTCCACATTGCGCTATCCGTCATCGAAATGCGCCCCAATAACGGCACCCCTCCGTTCGATGCTTCCCAGTCGGTACCAGAGACTGCAGCCATGCTTGCCGACGCCGCCTTAGCCGTCCTCGGCGCCTCCGTTCCCGATAACGCCGAGGAAACCACCCTCGAGCTATTGAAGAATCGCAACGACTCCATCTCTGCGGCCGCCGCCGCAGCAGCCGACCGCAAGAAGAAGTCGCGCTAACCCCTCACTAGCGCTGCCACGACTCCGTGAACTCTCCCGTGGCAGCCAATCCGCCTCCCTCGCGCACGCTGACGCCGCTCGGGGTCACCACGATAATCGAGGGATCCGCATTGACGTAGTAGTTATTCCCGTCTTGGGTAACGTCGTCCGTTTGGAACTGACCATCAAACATCGACGAGCGATAGAATTTGACTCCACCGCCGGTTTCACAAATGATGACCCTGCCGTCGGGACCAGAGCCGGCGAACAAGGCACGCTCAAAGCGCTGACAGTCGGCGTAGCCGCCATCCAGCCATCCGTACTCGTTGAAGTTGGAAATGTAGTTACCCACACCACTCTTCTGACCCCCGCCGGAAGAGGAAGGTAACTCCTGCTTTTCTGTCTGCGTGACCGTAACTACCGGTGGCTCCTCGGGGGTTTCCTCATCTTTCGTTGCGGTCTCTTGCGCAGCCGTGGTTTCCTCGCCACTCTTCTCTTCTTTATCGGCGTTGTCGACCGTGGTCATTCCACTACCCTGGCCTTTAAAGCTAGGGGCAGCTTCATCCTTGGCGTTGCTGCAGCCGCTGAGCGCGAGGCTGGCGGCCACGAGTGGGACGAACCCCGCGGCGATAAGCGGGCGGAGGCGAGAGCGATAAGACATTAGCTTTCCTTTCTAGTGCTAGGACTTAGCAGGCCGAGCTGGGCCACTGCGTATTGGCTTGAGCGAGGTCTTCGGCAATGGATGTAAGGACCGCCTGGGTGGAGGCGTACTGCCCATCAGGAGACGAGGCAATTAATGCTACGGCGACATCGTGCCCGCCCAACCGGACGATACCCATCTGGCGCACATCGTAAGCACCAGCGGGGTTCGGCCCCCAGCCGCCCTTCATCAAGGCGCCCGGCTGGGTGCGTAGGCCATAGCTTTGTGCAGGATCGGCGACTCCCATGGCGTCTATAATCGGCTGAGCTCCGTCCACGCAGCGCAACCCAGCCATAAACTTAGCCTGGTTGCCCACGCTCCACATGGTTTGACCAAAGGCCGTAAATTCAGGGCGGGTGACCTGGGATTGGACTTGGGTGGCGGTATCGCCTGCCTCCGCAATAACGCTTTGGGCGGCGTGTGCGGCCACGGTCGGCTCCCCTAATGCTGCCCACGCGGCCTTGGCGGCCTCGTTATCGGAGTAAGTAATTGCAGAGGACACCAGCTGGCTATCGGCAACACCCGTACGATGCGCCGCAATAAGCACGGGCACCTTGGAGGTTGACCACGCGGCTTCGGGAGCGGTGCGCCCAGCCTCGACGGTAGAGGTGCCATCGGAGACCGCAATGCCCACATTTCCGTGTTCTGCCACAATGCGATCAAGTACGGCTTGAACGTCATCGGCAGGGGCTGCGACCGGAGGTTCCGTGGAGTCGGACGGGGCGCGCTCGGCAGCAGGGGCTGCGGATGAGGACGCAGTCGTTGCAGACGTGGTCTCTCCGTACAAGGGATCGGCCGTGCCGCGTGCCTCGGTATTGACAAAAGTAGGGGAATTATCCGCTGCATCCTCAGCGCTTGCGCACGCGCCCAGGGAGAGTGCGCAGGCGCTGAGGGCAGCTGCCGGGCCCCAGGCCCGGCGGATAGGGAACGTCATGAAAACTAGCTTAGGCTAGTGGGCGAAGTGGCGGGTGCCAGTCAGGTACAGCGTAACGCCGGCTTCCTTGGCCGCTGCAATGACTTCCTCGTCACGGATGGAGCCGCCGGGCTGGACTACGGCCTTCACGCCGGCGTCGAGAAGCACCTGCAAGCCATCGGCGAATGGGAAGAAGGCGTCGGAAGCTGCGAAAGAGCCCTTGGTGCGGTTGGCGCCATCGGCCAGGGTATTGGCGCGCTCGACGGCGAGCTTGGCAGAGTCAACGCGGTTGACCTGGCCCATGCCCACGCCCACAGTGGCATTGTCCTTAGCCAGCAAAATCGCATTAGATTTCACCGCGCGCACGGCGCGCCAGGCGAACTCGAGCTCAGCCATATCGGACTCGTTGAGGGCCTCACCTGCGGCCAGGGTCCAGTTTGCTGGGTCATCGCCCTCGGCCTGGTAGGTATCTGGCTCTTGAGTGAGCACGCCGCCGGAGATGTACTTGCGCTCTTCGTGCTGGTCTTCGTGTTCTGCTTGCAGCACGCGCAGGTTCTTCTTGGCCTTGAGGACTTCGATGGCGCCGTCCTCGTAGGAAGGAGCGACGATGACCTCGGTAAAGATTTCCTTGACCTGCTCGGCCATCTCCACGGTGACCTCGCGGTTGACGGCGATGACGCCGCCGAAGGCGGACATCGGGTCACACGCATGCGCCGCGCGGTGGGCGGCGGCGATGGACTCTTCAGAAACGGCAATGCCACAAGGATTGGTGTGCTTAATAATTGCAACGCAGGGGCGCTCGTGGTCCCAAGCGGCGCGCCAGGCGGCATCCGCATCCTGGTAGTTGTTGTAGCTCATCTCCTTGCCGTTGAACTGGGTGGCATTGGCAAGGCCCGTAGAACCGATGCGGGTGATGGTGGCCTTTTGGTGGGAGTTTTCGCCATAGCGCAGCGGGGTGGTTTGGCCTTCCTCGCTCAGCTGGTCCACAAACCAGGCGGAGACGGCCGCATCATAATCCGCGGTATGCAGGAAGGCGTCGCGGGCCAAGCCGCGGCGCTGCTCTAGAGTAAAGCCCCCGTTGTTGATGGCCTCCACAGCCTCGTCATAACGGGAGGGATCTACTACCACGGCAACAGACGGGTGATTCTTAGCGGCCGCGCGCACCATAGACGGGCCGCCGATATCGATCTGTTCCACGCAGCCATCGAAGTCCGCGCCAGAAGCGACGGTCTCGCGGAAGGGGTACAGGTTGACCACGACGAGCTGGAAAGGCTCTACCTCGAGCTCGGCGAGCTGGTTGAGGTGTTCTTCCTTGCGGGTATCGGCCAGGATGCCGGCGTGAACGCGCGGGTGCAGCGTCTTGACGCGGCCTTCCAAGCACTCTGGGAAGCCGGTGAGCTTTTCTACCGGAGTGACCTCGATGCCTAGGTCCGCGATCTTCTTCGCGGTGGAGCCGGTGGAGACGATTTCTACGCCTGCCTTATCGAGGGCGCGGGCCAGATCCTCCAGCCCGGTCTTGTCGTACACGCTGATAAGAGCGCGCTTTACCTGCTTGCGGTCTTCGCTCATGAGGAGGATTAAGCCTTTCGAAAAGTCTTAGTCTGCGAGTTGAATAATAAGTTCCTCATTGTGGACGTCTGCTGCGCGCAGCACCTCCACGATGAGATCGCGCTCTACTTGTTTGATGCGCTCGTGGAGAGTGGACTCATCATCGTCCGCCATGATGGCTACGGATCGCTGCGCGATGATGGGTCCGGTATCCACTCCCGAATCCACAAAATGGACGGTAGAGCCGGTGATCTTCACGCCATAGTCTAGGGCGTCGCGCACGGCGTGCGCTCCCTTGAAAGCTGGCAGCAGCGCCGGGTGGGTATTGATGGTGCGGCCTTCGAAGCGGTCAAGAAATTCCTTTCCCAGGATCTTCATAAAGCCCGCAGAAACAACAACGTCTGGCTGCGCAGCATCTACTGCGTCAACCAGACGTTGATTCCATTCGGCGCGATCGGCACCTAGCGCCACGACCTCGGTATCGATCCCGTGGTCCTGTGCGCGCGAAATACCGTGGCATTCCTTATCCGCCACCACCTTCACCACTTGGTAGTGCCCTGCTTGGGCATCCACGATGGCTTGCAGCAGTGAACCCGTTCCAGAAACGAGCACCACCACTCGGAGGCGTTCAGGGTCAGCGGTATAGCGCGGAGGCATCGGTGAAGTCACGCGCTATAGCCTAGTCTCTCTCCCCTTCCGCGGAGGAATTTTCGCTCGAGGAAGCCTGCTCGCTCTCCCCCATTTGGTCCTTGAGCTGTTGGCTAACCGGCTTGGCGACGCCCCTTTTCTTCTCCTCAGCGTCCTCAGGTTCGTCCGATTCCTCGTGTTTCTCAGATTCCTCCGGTTCCTCCTGCTGCTTCGCCGCATCCTCAGCTGGGGTGCCTTCTTCCCCATCCGCGGCTGCGTCAGGGGCGGAGTCATCGGGCTCGTTCTCAACTACTTCGGCGTCAACGATCTCTGGATCGGTGATGGGCTCGCGCTCCGGTTCAACTGGGGTCTCGTCGGTTTCAGCGGCGGCCTCAGGGGCGTCGTCTTCAGCGGCATCCGAATCGGGAGTATCAGGGGCCGTGACACGTGCCGTGCGCGCCGCGCGCCATGCCACAAAGGCAAAACCTGCGGCAACGGCGCTGCCGACAACGGCCATCCACAGGGCGGTTAGGCCTGCGGCGGTCCACAGAATCGGACCGGTGGCGCCGTAGTAGCCAAGGTCGCCGCTGACAAGGTAGCAGGCAATAAACATCACTACCGCGGAGGCCACCGTAGCTACTAGTACGTCCTGGAAGCTTGGCCGCTTTTTATATAGGGCGTAGATTGCGGCGCCGAGCGGGACAACTAGAAGCACTACGGCCCAGCTAGGCGCGGAGGCCGGGATTCCACCGGTAATCGGCAGCGGTGGCAACGGCACGAGGTGGGCACTAAAGAGGCTGACCGAACCTTCGCCGATGGAAAACTCTGAGCCCACCACCACCGCAGCGGTGCTGACGATGGCATTGGGAATGTATAGCAGGCTCACTAGCACTAGTCCGGCCACACCTAGACCGGAGACCGTGGGATATTCATCCATCATCTCGCCCTGGCGAGAAATATTGAGGAGGAAAACCACCGCAAAGACTACGGCGGCACCAATGGCTAGGTAGCCGAGGTAGCGAAGGGCGATCTGAGTGGCGTCGACAATCTGGCGCGGCACCCCATAACGCTTGGCCAATGCCCGCCACAAGCGCGAGCCCATGCCGGCTGCCATAGCAGCAAGATGTAGAACAATAACCCGCAGCAAAGCCTGTGCCAGGTTTGGCGGGGAGACATCATAGACCTTGCCCGCGTCCCACAGCATCAGCCAGGCGATGATGGTAAATACCACTGGCACGCCAAGGACGCAGCTAAGAAGAATAAGCAAGTCTTTGACGCTGACCTTGTGCTTAACCGCGTTACGCACGCGGACTGCCACGACCGCAGCCAAGATGAGCGCGGGTAAGGCGGGCAAGAAAGACATGTGCACTTCGGCCGCCGAGACTGGCGCGAGGTTAAAGACCATCCATGACTCCGCCACGATGGTGTACCACCACGCCATGGGTGAGCCGGCCAGCATAAGACCACCGAGGGCAATGGCCATAATGATAAGGACAATGACCACGTTGGGCACTGCCGCCGTGATAAGCATGCGTCGGATGCGGCCGGCCCTAGTCAGCGGCGCAGGAGTACGGCGCGCTTTGGCTTTAGATCCGGCCTTTCGGGCGACACGTTGCGCCGATCCAGAGGGCTGGCGGGCCCCGCTGGGATGGGGCGCGCGTGGGGTGCGCTCCGTGCGCACCGTCCTGCCCCGCGCCTGGCTACGCGGGCGGGGCGTTGACCGAGAATGGGGGCTGGTGTTTTTGTTCATCGGCGTCCACTTTGCCACTTTCCGGCAGCAGATCTGGGGTGGCGCGACGAGGTAGCCATAAAATCACCGGCGACACCCCTGCACCTTGACCACACATATATATTAGGAGTATAAAATCTACCCCGGTTTCACACCTTTAACTCTGGCTACAGTAACATGAATGGAAAGTTATCGGTTTTATACGACCCACACGCAGCCCGAGTGGGATCTTGGTCGCAGTAATAATATGCCATTCGGATTATGTTGCCTGCTCGTGGGCAATTCCCTCGAGCAACGCCTAAAAATTTCTTAATTTGGGTTGCTGTTATCTTTTCGAGACGCTACTGTTACATCTCGTTGGTAACAAGAAGGTCACAATCTCGTAACTAACTCGGTGGGGACGTAACACTCAGATTGCGCAGATTGTGAAAAAGACGAAAGAAGACCTAATGCGAAGCAAAGTTCAGCGTGGCGCCGGTCGCCATCGCAAGATTGTCACCTCGCAGACCGCGAAGGGCCGCATCGCCGTAATGACGGTTGCGGCAGGTGCCGTATCCACCGCCGGCGTAGGTGGCGCAGCCGCTGCAAACATCCAGTCTGATGACGCGGCCACTACCAAGACGCAGTCCGTTGACTTCGAGCTCGCTTCTGATTCCACCCAGGTTGAGGACGCTGCTGAGGCCCCCGTTGATACCACTCCGCAGATCCTCAATGTAGCTGAAGCAAAGCCGGTTGCAGATCTATCCGATCAGCTCAACAAGGCCATCCAGGCTTCCGAGGAGCGCGCCGCCGCTGACGAAGCCGCTCGCGCACCGTCCGTAGCCCGCCCAGCCGAGGGTGCATTCACATCCCCATTCGCTATGCGCTGGGGCACCTTCCACAAGGGCGTCGACATCGCCAACTCTCCCGGCACCCCCATCCTTGCCGTCATGGATGGTACGGTCATCGACTCCGGTCCAGCTTCCGGCTTTGGCCAGTGGATCCGCATCATGCACGACGACGGCACCATGACCGTTTATGGTCACATGCAGACCCTTGACGTGGCCGTTGGCGAGCACGTGCATGCCGGCCAGAAGATCGCCGGCATGGGCTCGATGGGCTTTTCCACCGGCTCCCACCTCCACTTCGAAGTTCACCCGAACGGTGGCGAGGCAATCGATCCGCAGCCTTGGCTGGCTGAGCGAGGCATCGACCTCTAAGGCTCCCACCCAAACACCTTCTTGTTAAGCGCCGCAGTGGCTTTCCTGCGGCGCTTTTTCATGTCCACAATTGCCCCTAAAGACACCAGCGCCGGCTCCCGACCACCGCGGCTGCAGCCAACCTTCCCCAAGACGACTCAAGTGCGTCGCAGCCTTCCCATTGCGCCTCCAACAAATGGCAAGCCCCGTCGAGACAAGCGCTCCACCACCGGACCTAGACACAAATTGCGCCGCACAGGCAAGTCCAGCGCTCAGCCTTGTCGCAGGTAAATACACATTTTCCGCTAATCACTGGGTTTGAACGCAACACGCCATTTCCAGAGCGGCATACCCACCCCCAAAGTCTACCCCCAGTCCCTAAACCAACACTTCACACACGCCACTCTAGTCACATTCGTAACACGCGCAACAAGCTGGCATGTTCGAATAATTTCGAATTTTTTCCGCCGCTACCAGCGTTTTTTAAGATTGCGCGGGCCGTTCAGGCGGGCTAACTTTTAACTCGTTGCCACGAGCGATTTCGAACGCAAGCATTTCAGCTTTCGGCGTGTCGCGGTTGGCAGTTGCAAGACGCCGCCCTCACTAGGGCGCAAGCGTCCCGAGACCATGCAAGCCATGAAAAGGACTTAAGATATGAAGCGCATGAACCGCGCACGCAAGAACGTGGCGCTGAGCATCGTTACGCTCGGTACCGTACTTGCTACCGGCACCACCGCTTTTGCTGCAGAGCCAGTGGCTAGCGTGGACGTATCGGACGGCTCTTCCGAGCCCACCGCTACGAACGTAGATGACGCCGGTGTGGTCGACGCCCTCGTGGGCTTGGCCACCACTACCGTAGGCGTTCTCAACGGCGAGGCTACCCCGCAGGTAGATGGAAACGAATCCGGCGGAGTAAATATCGTCTTGGATCCGGGTTCTGTACCGGGATTGAAAGAAGCATTCGCTCCCCAGGGAAATCACTCTGGACTCACCACGAAGCGCGGCAAGGACTCCGCGGGCAATACAGTGGTCTTTCCTACCTCCGGCACCCTTACCTCCGGCTTCGGCCAGCGCTGGGGCACCATGCACAACGGCATCGACGTAGCAAACTCCGTGGGCACCCCGATTGTGGCGGTCATGGACGGCACCGTCATCAACTCCGGGCCAGCACAGGGCTTTGGCAACTGGATCCGCATCCAGCACGATGACGGCACCATCTCCGTCTACGGCCACATGTCGGCAGACCAGCTCAAGGTAAATGTGGGCGACCACGTGACCGCGGGTCAAGAGATCGCCGGCATTGGCAACGAGGGCCACTCCACGGGCCCGCACCTCCACTTTGAGATTCACCCAGGTGGTGGAGCACCCGTTGACCCAGTCTCCTGGTTCAACGAGCGCGGCATTTCGGTCTAGAGCTTTTCCATCGGCACTCCGCCGATGAGCATCAGCCGGACCTTACCGGAAGAACCAAAGTCCACGGTGACCGTGGCACGCTTACCGGAGCCCGACGTCTCAATAACGGTACCGAGCCCGTACTTAGCGTGATTGACACGGTCACCCACGGCCAGGTTGAAGTTATTGTTCTTAGGCATTGAGGTTGCCGCCGGCTTGCTAGTGCGTTGCGATGGGGAAGACGCAGCGCACTGGCCACCGCGGGCCCCACCTCTGCCCCACCCAGACCAGTCGCGGCCGTAGGAACGACCATATTGGTAATCGTCCTCACCCCACGCACCGGTTAGGGAACTATCGGAGTCTTCGCGCTGCCAGTTGATGAGGTCTGCAGGGACCTCGCCGAGGAAGCGGCTGGCAGGATTAGTCACCGGGTTGCCCCAAGCCGAGCGCAAGATGGCACGGGTGAGATACAACTGTTCACGGGCACGAGTAATGCCCACATAGGCTAAGCGGCGCTCCTCGCTCAACTCCTTCGGGTCACCGAGAGAGCGCATATGCGGGAATTGGCCATCCTCCCAGCCGGTCAAAAAGACCACGGGGAACTCGAGGCCCTTTGCGGTGTGCAGAGTCATCATGGTGACCACGCCAGTCTCCGAGTCAGGAATCTGATCAGCATCAGCCACCAGCGACACCTTTTCCAAGAAGGCCTGCAGCGAGCCCGGCGCGGCCTCACCCTCCTCCACTAACTCGGAAGGATCCACTGCATCTGCACCCGAAGCAGCCAGCTGGTTCGCGGCCTCTGAGGTAAATTCGCGTGCCACCGATACCAACTCATTCAAGTTATCGAGGCGCGCGCCATCTTGCGGATCGTTCGAGTTTTCCAATTCCGCCTTGTATCCCGTGGCATCCAAAATGGCGGTGAGCAGCTCACCCAAATCCGGCTGGCCAGTAACCTCATCGCGCATGGAAGGGATCTGATTGCGGATGCCCTCCATCATCTCGTTGAATTTGGTGACCGCGTTAATGGCCCGGGTGGCTAGGCCAGGCACTTCGCCACGAGGGACATCGGCAAGCGCCTTGCCAAAGCTAATGCCGTGGTTTTCTGCATGGAGGGCAATGTGCCCTTGTGCTTTATCCCCAATGGCGCGCTTGGGCACATTGATAATGCGGCGCAGGCTCACCGTATCGTCCGGGTTATCCAGGATGCGCAGGTAGGCCACCATATCGCGGATTTCACGCCGCTCATAAAAGCGCGTTCCACCGACCACCTTGTAGGGAATTCCGGAGCGGATGAAGATATCTTCCAGCGCACGGGAGGCATTATTGGTGCGGTACATGACCGCGATATCGGAATAGCTGCGCTCCTTATCCGCCAAGGAATCAATCTCGGAGGCGATGAACCGCGCCTCATCGTGCTCGTTATCGGCAACGTAGCCCACGATCTGCTCGCCTTCACCGTGGGCCGTCCACAGGTTCTTCTCGCGTCGGTTCTCATTTTTAGCAATAACGGCGTTGGCCGCATTGAGAATGGTCTGGGTAGAGCGATAATTCTGCTCCAACAGGATGGTATGTGCTTGCGGGTAGTCGCGCTCGAATTCCTGGATATTGCGGATGGTCGCACCACGGAAGGCATAAATGGACTGGTCGGAGTCGCCCACCACGCACAGCTCGGGCGCGTCAGGGCCGAGCTCTCCCCTGCCCACGAGCGCAGCAACCAGCGCATACTGGGCGTGGTTGGTGTCCTGGTACTCGTCAATAAGCACGTGCTTAAAGCGCCGCCGATAAAATTCCACCACCTGCTGGTGCTGGGTGAAGATCCGCACCACCTCACCGATGAGATCATCAAAGTCCACGGCATTGGCCGCGCGCAAGCGGCGCTGGTATTCGGCATAGACCTGGGCCACGGTGGTCTCAAACGGGTTTTTGGTCTGCTGCGCCTTTTCCAGTGCGGATTCGGGGCCGATGAGCTCATTTTTGTGATTAGAAATCTGATTAGCCAGCACGCGCGGGGTGTACTTCTTCAGATCCAGCTGCATATCTTTAGCAATCATGGACAATAGCCGGCGGGCATCATCGCCATCATAAATGGTGAAATTGGTATTAAGCCCCGGCACGAGCTGCGCATTTTGACGCAGGATGCGCACGCAGATGGAGTGGAAGGTAGATACCCACATGCGCTCGGCCACAGGGCCAACTAGCCCGCCCACGCGCTCCTTCATTTCCGCGGCGGCCTTATTAGTAAAGGTAATGGCGAGGATCTCCCACGGATTTACCCCGCGATGGCGCATGAGATAAGCAATACGCCGGGTAAGCACGGCGGTCTTACCGGAACCAGCGCCGGCGACAATGAGCAGCGGGCTGCCCGAGTGGGTAACGGCCTCTAGCTGCTGTGGGTTGAGGCCCTCGGTCAAGGCATCGGGGGATTCGGATTGCGGGCTCGCTGCGCGCGGTGCGCCGAAGCCGCCAAAGGGGCTTGGTGTGGGTGCGCCGCCGGTAGACGGGGAAGGACTAAAAGGAGAGTTTTCGTTCATAGTGCCTTCCAACCTACTAGCCCCACCGGACACGCCCCGTATCCGCCGTGCGAGCTGCTATTTCCTTTTGCGTGGGCGGGTGGCACAATATGGTCTTATGACCGCAGAAGATAACAAGGACATCGTCGATAACGGCCTGGACATCCGCACGCCTTCGGGCACGGATGATCCCCTATCTGATGCGGAGATCCAGCAGTATCGCGAAGAAATCAACCGCATGGACCGCATCATCCTGGATGCTGCCAAGCGCCGCACGGAAGTCTCTCAGGCTATTGGCCGCACCCGCATGAGCTCCGGCGGCACCCGCCTCGTCCACACGCGCGAGATCGCAATTTTGAATCAGTTCCGCGATGAACTCGGCGAAGAAGGCCCCACCATCGCCTCTGCGCTGCTGCGCATGGGCCGCGGCCGGTTGGGCTAGCCGAATAATTACTGGCCAGCCGATACTATGCAGTATCCTGGCTAAGCATGAATGCAGTTCTCATCGCCGTCATAGTCATGCTCGTGCTCGCCCTTTTGCGCGTGCATGTGGTGGTGGCTCTCTTCTTGGGTGCCATCGTCGGCGGGCTCATGTCCGGCATGGGACTCGATGCCACCATGGTTGCCTTCCAAGATGGCTTGGGCGGCGGCGCCAAGATTGCGCTGAGCTATGCCCTCTTGGGCGCTTTTGCGATGGGCGTGGCCTCGGCCGGGCTGCCCCAGGTCCTGGCTAATTTCCTCATCCGCAAGCTCGGCGGCAGCGGCGAAGCAAATCCCAAGGCGGCCCTGGCCACTAAATGGATGCTCATCCTCGGGCTCATTGCCATGTCCGTGATGAGCCAAAACCTCATCCCGGTTCACATTGCTTTCATTCCACTAATCGTTCCCCCGCTGCTTAAGGTGATGAATAAGCTGCGCTTAGACCGCCGGCTCATTACCACCTGCCTGACCTTTGGCCTTATTACCACCTACATGTTCATCCCGGTGGGCTTTGGCTCCATCTACTTAAACGACATCCTGTTATTTAATATCCAGCAGGCGGGGTTGGATACCTCGGATATAAATATCATGCAGGTTATGGGTGTTCCGGCGCTCGGCATGCTCGCAGGCCTGCTCATCGCTATTTTCTTTAGCTACCGCAAGCCGCGTGATTATAAGGACCTCCCCATCACCGCTGAGGAGCACCAAGAGACCCCTTCTACCTATAAGATCTGGGTCTCCGTCGTGGCCATCATTGCCACCTTTGCGGTGCAGATTATCATGCAGGCGCTCGACTTCGAATCCGATGGCCTCATGGTCGGCGCACTGACCGGCCTGGGTATTTTGCTGCTGACCGGCGCGGTGGATTGGAAGCATGCCGATGACGTTTTCACCAATGGCATGAAGATGATGGCGCTCATCGGCTTCATCATGATCACCGCCCAGGGCTTTGCCTCGGTCATGACGGCCACCAACGAGGTCGGCCCACTGGTGGATGCCACCGCTAACCTCTTTGGCACCAATAAGGTCCTTTCCGCCGGTGCCATGCTGGTGGTGGGCTTGGTAGTCACCATGGGCATCGGCTCGTCTTTTTCCACCTTGCCCATCATTTCCGTTATCTACGTGCCGCTGTGCATGTCGCTAGGCTTTAGCCCCGCGGCCACCGTTGCGCTCATTGGCACTGCAGGCGCGCTTGGCGACGCCGGCTCTCCCGCCTCCGATTCCACCCTCGGCCCCACTGCCGGCTTGGGTGCGGATGGCCAGCACGACCACATCCGCGACTCGGTCATTCCCACCTTTATCCACTTCAATATTCCGCTGCTCATCGCCGGTTGGGCAGGCGCACTCATCCTCTAGAAGGGCCCGACGCGGTTGCCCTTTCTGGACTACGGTGGGAGAGGTAAATGTTGCCAATGCGCTAGTTGCCAGAAAGGCCAACCATCATGGATATCACCGCATCTGCCCAGTGGAGCGATCTCGCGAAGGCATATGAGACCAAAAAGGATCTCAACCTCCGCGAGCTTTTTGCCGCCGATGCAGACCGCGCCCGCAACTTCACTTTCGACGCCGCCGGTTTGCACGTCGATCTATCGAAGAATTTGATCGACGGGGACGTCATCAAGCAGCTGGTGGAAGTAGCCAAGGCTGCCGATCTAGAGTCCCGCCGCGATGCCATGTTCGCCGGCGAGCACATCAATAACACCGAGGATCGCGCAGTGCTGCATACCGCGCTGCGCGTCCCGGTCGAAGATGACTTGACTGTTGACGGCCAGGACGTTGCCGCCGATGTCCACGAGGTCTTAGGCCGCATGCGTGACTTCGCCACCGCGCTGCGCTCCGGCTCCTGGCTGGGACACACCGGCCACACCATCAAAAAGGTAGTCAATATCGGCATCGGCGGCTCCGACCTTGGTCCGGCCATGGCAGCTAAGGCATTGCGCTCCTACGAGGTCGCTGGCATCTCCGCAGAGTTCGTTTCCAACATCGACCCCGCCGATATGGCCGCCACCCTCGATGGCCTGGATGCCGAATCCACCCTATTTATCATCGCCTCCAAGACCTTCACCACCCAAGAGACGCTGACCAACGCACACGCCGCGCGCCGCTGGCTCATCGAGCAATTCGATGGCGATGAATCCGCCGTGGCCAAGCACTTTGTCGCCGTATCTACCAATGCGGAAAAGGTAGCCGAATTCGGCATCGATACCGAGAATATGTTCCCGTTTTGGAATTGGGTTGGCGGCCGCTACTCCGTGGATTGTGCCATCGGCCTGTCTCTTATGTGCACCATTGGACCGATGGACTTCATGCGCTTCCTCGAAGGCTTCCACGCCATGGACGAGCACTTCCGCACCGCCCCGCTGGAAGAAAACGTCCCCGCACTCATGGGCCTCCTTGGTGTCTGGTACACCAACTTCTTCGGCGCCCAGACTCACGCCGTTCTGCCCTATTCGCAGGACCTCGGCCGCTTCCCGGCCTACCTGCAACAGCTGACCATGGAATCCAACGGTAAGTCCGTGCGTCGCGACGGCACCGCGGTCACCGTCCCGTCCACCGGCGAAATCTACTGGGGCGAGCCAGGCACCAACGGCCAGCACGCTTTCTTCCAGCTCATGCACCAAGGCACCCGCCTCATCCCGGCGGACTTTATTGGGTTTGCCCGCCCGAAGCAGGACTTCCCCACCGCCGATGGCTCCGGCTCCATGCATGATCTGCTCATGGGCAATTTCTTTGCCCAGACCAAGGTCCTGGCCTTTGGCAAGACCGCAGAAGAAATCGCCGCCGAAGGCGTTGACGCAGACGTCGTGCCGCACAAGGTCATGCCAGGCAACCGCCCGACCACCACCATCCTGGCCGAGGAACTCACCCCGCAGACCCTCGGCGCGCTCATCGCGCTCTACGAGCACATCGTGTTCACCCAGGGCGTTATCTGGGATATCAACTCCTTCGACCAGTGGGGCGTGGAGCTGGGCAAGCAGCAGGCTAATGACCTGGCGCCGGCTGTCTCCGGTAAGGAGGAGGCCGCATCCGGCGACCAATCCACCGACGAGCTCATCGGTTGGTACCGCTCCAACCGCTAAACGCCCACTTTTAGCCGCGTTAACCCGCTTTCGAACCTTCCGCGGGCGGATAGCGCGGCTGCTTTATGGTCTTTCTCCCCAAGGCGTTATAAAACAAGCACGTTCTGCCCATAATCAGCACGAAATTGGGCAGAACGTGCTTGTTTTGTCTGCGGTCCGGCGCTTAAAGTTTGACCATCGGCTCCCAGCCGAAGGGAATCTCTTCCGAGTTCACAATTCGGCGGCCAAACGGGAAGCAGGTAACCGGGATCATCTTCAGGTTGGCCAGCGCGGCTGGGATGCCCACGATGGTCACTACCTGTGCCGCCGCGGTGGTTACGTGACCAATGGCCAGCCACAGGCCGGCGACGACGAACCAGACGACATTGGAGAAGGTGGACATGGAGCCACTACCCTTGACTGGCTGCACTACCGAGCGGCCAAATGGCCACAGGGCGAAATTAGCCATGCGGAACGACGCCACGCCCGCTGGGATAGTAACGATGAAGATGCAGGCAATGATGCCAAAGAGGAAATAGGCAAGGGCTAGGAGGAACCCGCCGGTGATAAACCAAACGATGTTAAGAAAGGTACGCATGTCCCCCACACTAGCGCGGGAATCTTATTTCGCGGGGTGAAGCGGCTGGCAATGAGGGCACCACCAGATGATGCGCTCGAGTTCGCCTTCATCGCCGCCGGCATCCACACCGCCGAGCGCGCCCTTGGTAATGAAGGTGCCGCAGCGGCGGCAGCGCTTGCGATTGCGCCCGAAGACATAGGTCGTCTCCCCGGCGCGGCGCACGCCGGTGGTCACGCGTACCGGGGAGGTGCGATTAGCCCACATGATGCGCCGAGAGATGTCGAGGATGCGGGCGGTATCCACCTCGGATACTGGTGTGGCCGGGTGCACCCCTGCTAGGAAACAGGCCTCGGCGCGGTATTCATTGCCGATGCCGGCGACGACCTTTTGGTCGAGCAGCGCCGCGCCGATGGCGCGTTGGGGACGGTTATTTAGCCGCCGCAGGGCTTCTTCGCGATCCCAGTCAGGATCGAGAATATCCGGTCCGAGGTGGGCGATGCGCTGATGGTACTGGTCGGCGGGATAGATCTCCACGAAGCCTAGCTGGTGACCAACGACCTCAATATCGCGCGGGGCGTTGGCTAGCTGCAGGACGATGCGCGCGGTATGTCCGGGCTTGCGCCAGCGGTCGCCTGCGTAATGGATGGCCCAGGTACCTTCCATCTTGAGGTGAGTGTGCACGATGGTCTGGTCGAATTGCATGAAGAGGTGCTTGCCATAGGGCCAGACGCGCTCGCATACCATGCCGTCTAGATGCACGGTGGCGTAGCGCGGCACGCGCACGGAACAGCCGGTGACCTCGCGTCCGGCCATGAACTGCAGGCGGTTGGATAGCTGCAGGACGGAATCGCCTTCGGGCATAACACCTCCAGTGGATCTTTAGCGACGGTACCCGCTGCGCGGGCGGAAGCCACCATTATTGCGCGGTGCAGGCGGTGCGTCATCAAAGCTGAGTTCTTCGATGGCCTCGCTGGCGCGGCGTCCTGCACGTGGGGTGCGCGGAGCAGCGGCGCTCGCGGAGATGCGCACTCCCTTGGGAGTAATCCCGGCGCCAGCTTCGCGCAGGTGGGCGGCGGTATCCGTCTTATGAATGGGGCTGCCATTGCATTTTTCGATAACCAACGGGGACAGCACTCCCCTTGCCACCATATCCGTGAGCGCGCCTACCAGGCGGGGATATACCTCCGCCGGGTCGATGCCTCCCGGCAGCGATTCCAGGAAGGTGGTGAGGGTTTTCCCGCCGCGGGTGAGGTGGGCGATGGGTAGTCCGTCGATAAGCACTACCAGCGCGCCGGCCGAACGGGTGTGCCCGCCGGTGGCTTTGCCGTCGGCATCGTCGCGCTGCGGCCACGGCAGGGCCGCACCGTAGGGATTGGCCGGGTCGCAGGCGGCGAGGACAAAGGTTTCGGGCTCGGTGGTTCCAGACGGCCAGCCGGTAACATCCGGGGAATCGGCCAGGCCGCGCAGGCGGTCGATGATGGCGGGGGTAGAAAATTGGGCGGCGCCCAGCCCATCGATGACATAGCCGCGCATGGCCTTGCCGGATGCTTCGAAGCCGGAGAGCACCTTATAGGCCAGCGCAAAGCCACCGAGCACGTCTTCGGCCACGACGGAGCCGCGGGTGAGCACGCCGTAGCGGTCGAGCCAGGCCTCGCCGTGTGCCACAGACCGCGAGGTGGCATCGGTAGCGGCAGACACAGCCAGCGACCACCTGCCCATCACATCGGGCGGGGTCTGCGCGGCCGCGGCGTTCTGAGCTTGGGCGAAGGAGGTACGCCCCATGCGCAGGCGAGAGCGGGTGGGCCGCCGCTTCGAACGGTGCGCGGTGCGGCCTGAGCGCGAACCGCCGGAAGACAACCGGGTACGCAACGGCGCGAAGGAATCGGGGCTTACCAAGCCCATCTCCACCAAACCCCAGAGGGCCTCGCGGGTCTCCTCGGTAGTGCCGGGGACCTCGGCAGCGATATCGGCAAAGAGGAAGCCGCCGCCGCGGCCCAGAACATCGAGGATGGCGCGTTGCAGCATGCTCACGCCCTCGGCGTCCGTTTCCGGGGCGAGTTGAGCAGCATAGTCCGAGGGCAACAGCATGATCCAAGGGTCTGCCGCACCGGCCTTGCCGGCACCGAAGATGAGCACTTCGCCATTAGAAGTGAGCTCATCGAGCATGGTGGGCGAATAATCTCCCACCCGCGCGGGCAAGATGAGCGATTCCCACGCAGAGGCCGGCAGGCGCACCCCGGCTAGCTGCTCGATGACGGAAAAGACGCCATCGGCCCCGCGCAGGGCCGGGCGCTTTCCGGCCGGTGCGATGCTATGCCACTCCGGCAAAAAGCGGGCAAAAGTGGCACCCGAAACCGGCTCGGTAGCGGCACGCGCAGCGGCGAGCGAACGCGAGCGGATAGTCTTGAGCACCGCTGCGGCGCAGTATTCGTGCTCATCGACGCCCTGGCGGTAGCGGCCTTCTACTACCCCATCAAGCGCGCCGAGGACGGTATGCGCGGCAGAGACGGAAATGCCGAAAGCCGCGGTGAGATCGCGCAGCACGAAGGGCCCGCGGGTGCGCGCCCAGCGCGAGACCAGCTGCGGCAAGGCATCAGAAATGGTGGCCACTTGGGCGGGGATGCCGGGAGGAATGGGGATGCCGAGGGCGTCGCGAAGCAGGGGTGCATCCGGGGCCTGGGCTAAGTGCTCGCGTCCGCCGATCCGCACGCGCATGATCCGCGTGCCCAACTGGTCCAGGGCGGAAAGCGGCACGTCGGTGTGCTCGCCTAGCTCGTCTGTGGGAATCGGCCCGAGCACGCGCAGCAGGTCCGCTACCTCCTCGGTGGTGCGGGCCCGGCGCGAGGGATCGGTGCGTTGGAGCTGGGCGTGGACCTCGGCGATAATCTCGGGATCGAGCAACTCGCGCAGCTCCACCGTGCCGAGCAATTTGGCCAAAAGCGCAGGGTCAAGGGCCAGGGCGGCCGCGCGCTTTTCTGCTAACGGGGAATCGCCCTCGTACATAAACGCGCCGGTGTAATTAAACAGCAACGAAGAGGCAAAAGGCGAGGGCTGTTCGGTGGTGACCTCCGCAATGCGGATGCGGCGGTGGCCCAGCTCCCGTATGACTTCCGTAAGCGCGGGGACATCGTAGACGTCCTGGACGCACTCGCGCACCGTCTCCAAGATGATGGGGAAGGACGGGTACTTGCGGGCAACGTCCAAAAGCTGCTCGGCGCGCTGGCGTTGCTGCCACAACGGCGCGCGCTTGCCCGGGTTGCGGCGAGGCAAGAGCAGCGCGCGGGCCGCGCATTCGCGGAAGCGGGAGGCAAAGAGCGCGGAATTGCCCACTTGCTCGGCCACGATATCGGCAATCTCATCGGCGTCGAAGGCGAAGATGGACCCATCAGGTTCGGATTCTGCTTCCGGCAGGCGCAGCACGATGCCGTCATCGCCGGCTACTGCCTGCGGATCCATGCCGGTGCGCTCGCCTACCCTGGCCCCCACCGCCAACGCCCATGCGGAGTTGACCGGCCGGCCAAACGGGGTATGCAGCACCACCCGCCAATCGCCTAGCTCATCGCGGAAGCGTTCCAGCACCAACGTCTTTTCATCCGGGATGACACCCGTGGCCTCGTTCTGTTCCTGCAGGTAAGCCACGATATTGGAGCGCGCATTATCGTCGGCGTCCGCGATTGTCTCCGGCGAGGAAAAGACCTCGCGGCGATACTCACCTAGCGCCTTGCCCAACTCATAGGGGCGGCCCGCGCCATCGCCATTCCAAAACGGCAGGCGGCCGGTATGCCCCGGCGCGGGTGTGACCAACACCTGGTCGCGCGTGATGTCCTCGATGCGCCAACTGGTAGCGCCCAAGGTGAATACATCGCCCACCCGGGACTCATAAACCATCTCCTCATCCAGCTCGCCCACCCGGCGCGGAGCGCCACCGGAGCCCTCGCCCGAGCCGGTATAGAGGAATACTCCAAACATGCCCCGATCCGGAATCGTGCCACCGCTGGTGACAGCTACCCGCTGGGCACCAGGCCGCGCGGTCATCACTCCCGCCACACGGTCATAGACCACGCGGGGTTTAAGCTCTGCAAAGTCCGTGGACGGGTAGACGCCGCTTACCAGGTCCAGCACGGAGTCATAGACCTCGCGCGCCAGATCGCGGTAGGGCCAGGCCCGGCGGACCATCTCGTACCACTCATCGGCATCAAGCCCGTCCTCACCAGCCGCGGACACCGCCGCCACCGTCTGCTGCGCCAGCACATCCAACGGGTTGCGCGGGGTATGCATCTCTTCAATGAGCCCGGCGCGCATGCGCGATACCGTCAGCGTGGACTGCACTAGATCCGCGCGGTGCTTGGGGTAAAAGGAGCCATGCGAGACCGCGCCCACAAAGTGGCCGGCGCGGCCCACGCGCTGCAGGCCGGAGGCCACGGAGGGCGGCGATTCCACCTGTACGACTAGCTCCACTGCACCCATGTCGATGCCCAGCTCCAACGAGCTTGTGGCCACCACGGCCTTGAGCGTTCCTTCTTTCAGCATGGTTTCAGTCATCGCGCGCTCATCCTTAGACACCGAGCCATGGTGGGCGCGGGCGATAACCGCCGGGGCCTTGCCGGCGACGTCGACCTGCTTCATCAGCTGGGCTGGGTCCCGGCGGGTTTCGGGCGACAGCGAATCCGGATCATGCTCTTGCGCATAGAGCTCATTGAGCCGGCTGGTCAGCCGCTCGGCCGTGCGCCGAGAGTTGACAAATACCAGTGTGGAGCGATGCGCCATGATTTCCGCATAGAGGTCATCTTCAATAAACGGCCAGATGGACTTGGCCGTGGGCAGCGCGGACTCATCCACGGAAGGAGAGCTGATGCCAATCGCATCATCCACCGTCATCTCCCCGATGGTGGAGCCTTGCTCCGGTGTGGGCAAATCGGACATATCCTCTACCGGCACATGCACGTCCAGCTGCCACTTCTTCTCCGCGGCCGGTGCCACAATTTCTACTGGGCGGTTGCCGCCTAAGAAATTCGATACCGCAGACAGCGGCCGCACGGTCGCAGAAAGCCCAATGCGCTGGAAGTCTCCTGCCACCTGCTGCAGGCGCTCCAAGGTCAGCGCCAGGTGCACGCCGCGCTTGGTGCCAGCCAGGGCATGAATCTCATCGATAATGACGGTATCCACCGTCTTTAAAATCCCCGCTGCCTTAGAGGTCAGCATCAAATAGGCTGACTCCGGGGTGGTAATCAAGATATCCGGCGGCTTGCGCACCTGCCGCGCACGCTCCACGGAGGGCGTATCGCCCGAGCGCACGCCTACCGAGATATCCGGTACATCGAGCCCAAGGTTCTCTGCGGTGCGGGCAATTCCGGTCAGCGGGGCGCGCAGGTTATTTTCCACGTCCACCCCCAGTGCCTTGAGCGGCGAGATATACAGCACCTTCGCCCCAGCGGCGGATCCCGAGGCGCCAGAGCCCACCGGCAGCGCCAGCTGACCTTCGCGCTCGACCAAATTATTCAGCGCCCACAAGAACGCGGCGAGCGTCTTACCCGAACCGGTAGGAGCTACCACAAGGGCATGCTCACCGCGGGAAATCTTCTCCCAGGCCTGCGCCTGCACGGCGGTGGGGGCGGCAAATACATCCCGAAACCACTGCGCTACTTGAGGCCGGAAGCGGTCGAGGATGTTTTCTGGCATGCCCACACTCTAGTCCGCGTTGTAATGTGGGCACCATGACCGTCGAGATTTCTGATTCCCGCCTGACCAATTCCCTCGCCCAGGGCTGCGGTGAGATCCTTAAGGGCGTGCGCAACGGGGGCCTGCTACGGGGCCTTTCGCTTGGCGACGCCGGCGATGAAGCCGCCCAAGAATGGATCGCTCGCGTGCTTGAACAGCACCGCCCCCAGGACGGCATGCTCTCGGAGGAAGCCTCCGATGACCTTGCCCGCTTGAAGAAGGACCGCGTGTGGATCGTGGATCCGCTCGACGGCACCAAGGAATTTGCCACCGGCCGCCAGGACTGGGCCGTGCACATCGCCCTGGTAGAGAACGGCATTCCTATCCACGCGGCGGTGGGCCTGCCGGATCTCGGTGTTACCTTCAAGTCCTCGGACGTTCGAGCGGTCACCGGCCCGCTGTCTAAGAAGTTCGTCGTCTCCCGCAATCGCCCGCCCAAGGTAGCCGACTACATTGCGGAGAAAATGGGCTATGAAGTCGTGGGCGTCGGCTCCGCGGGTGCCAAGGCCATGCACGTGCTGCTCGGCGATTATGACGGTTATATCCACGCCGGTGGCCAGTACGAGTGGGATCAGGCCGCCCCGGTGGGCGTCGCACAAGCTTCCGGTCTGCACTGCTGCCGCCTCGACGGCTCCGAAATCCGGTTCAATAATGAGGACACCTTCATCCCGGATATCCTTATCTGCCGCCCCGAGCTCAAGGATGAAATCTTGGAGCACGCCCAGGCCTTTGCCGAGGAGAACGGCGGCTTCTAAACTAATGCCCATGATTGAGACCCCGTACGAGGATCTGCTGAAAAAGGTCCTAGAGACCGGCACGCCCAAAGGCGACCGCACCGGCACCGGCACGCGCTCCATTTTTGGTGCGCAGCTGCGCTATAACCTGGCCGAGTCCTTCCCGCTGCTGACCACCAAGAAGGTCTATTTCCACGCGGTATTGGGCGAGCTTTTGTGGTTCCTCAAAGGCGAGTCCAATATCAAGTTCCTGCAGGACAACAAGGTCCGCATCTGGAATGAGTGGGCGGATGACAATGGCGAGCTAGGGCCGGTCTACGGCGTGCAGTGGCGCTCCTGGCCTACCCCGGACGGCCAGCACATCGACCAGATCCAGCAGGCGCTGGATACCCTCAAGAACAACCCGGACTCGCGCCGCAACCTGGTCTCCGCGTGGAACGTCGCGGAGCTAGACCAAATGGCGCTGATGCCCTGCCACCTGCTCTTCCAGCTCTACGTGGCCGATGGCACCTTGTCCATGCAGGTCTACCAGCGCTCGGCCGATATGTTCCTCGGCGTGCCCTTCAATATCGCCTCTTACGCGGCGCTGACCCACATGTTTGCGCAGCAGGCCGGCCTCAAGGTGGGCGAGCTCATCTGGACCGGCGGCGATTGCCATATCTATAACGACCACGTGGAGCAGGTCAAAGAGCAGCTTTCCCGCGAACCGCGCCCGTACCCGCAGCTCAACCTACACAAGGCGGAAGACATGTTCTCCTATGACTTCGCCGACTTTGAGATTGAGGGCTACGACCCCCACCCCACCATCAAGGCACAGGTATCCGTTTAATGTTGGGCGCAATCTGGGCACAGTCCCTGGACGGAATCATTGGCGATGGCGAGCAAATGCCCTGGCACGTGCCGGAAGACCTCAAGCACTTTAAGGACGTGACCATGGGCGCGCCGGTCATCATGGGCCGAAAAACCTGGGAGTCACTCAACCCTAAATTCCGCCCCCTTCCCGGCCGGGAGAATTACGTGCTCTCCTCCCGCACACCCGGCCAGTGGTCCGCCGGCGCCCAGGTCATCACCGCTATGCCCCCGCTTTCCGACGCCTGGGTTATCGGCGGCGGCCAAATTTATACCGCCACCTTGGATCAGGTCGACCGAATTGAGGTCACCCTCATGGGCGTCAATATCGGTAGCACCTACGGCGATAAATCCATCTACGCCCCCGAAATCCCCGAGGAATTCGGCCTCGCCCACAGCACCGACTGGCTCACCTCCGACAAGGGCCACCTAGAGCTCCCGGAGCAATCCGCCAGCGATCTCCCCATGAAATACCGCTTTTTAACCTACGACCGAAAGGATGCAGCCTAATGTCTGTTACTACCCCAGAAACTAACTCCGACGTCACCATCTTCTACGCCGACTGGTGCCCCTTCTGCGCCAAGCTCATTAAAAACCTGGACCGCACCGAAACCCCGTACGAGCTTGTCGACGTCGAGGCCGACAACACCGAAGACATCAACGCCTGGATCGAATCCGTCAACGACGGCAACCGCATCATCCCCACCGTCCTCTACTCCGACGGCACCCACGAAACCAACCCACCAGCCTCCTCTGTGCGCAATAAGCAAAAGGAATTGGCCGAGAGCTAAGCCAAGCCCCAGCCATTTCGGGGCACCCCTGCCCCACTGCTATGATTAGCCAAGTTGCACACGCAACCCCGCCCCAGTAGCTCAGGGGATAGAGCACGGCTCTCCTAAAGCCGGTGTCGGTGGTTCGAATCCACTCTGGGGCACAATGTGAAGTCTCGAGACATCGTTCCGATCGGCGTCTCGAGACTTTTCCGATTATTCAATACTCCGATCTAGCTGCCCCAAGCATATAAGGCGCTCACGTAGACTAAGCCTATGCACTTACTCCTCGCCTCATACCTACACCCAGAAATCAGCAAATACATTTCGGGTCGAGTGCTGTACATCGATGATGCTGCCGCGGGAATGAGCCAAGCCCCGTTCGCCCAAACAGAGTTGACAACCATTCGCAATGCGGCAGAGGAACTAATCCCCTTAACCGTGGCGCAGGCGCAACCGAGCGACATACGCAATGAAATCAACTTAGCCGACTGTATCTATGTTGCGAGCGGCGAGGCATTCCGTCTCCTTGATGCGCTGAGACTCACTGGTACCGACCACCTGCTAGTTGAAGCGGTCCAGAACGGCACGCTTTACGCTGGAAGTTCTGCCGGCGCAATGGTTGCAGGACCTTCAATCGAACCGGCATCAATCATGGACGATCCGCGGACGGCACCGCAGCTCACCGACCGCACAGGACTAAATCTCACTCCGTATGTCATTATTCCCCACGCCCAAGGAACGACTGGTCCTTATTCTATAAACGTCATCAGTGAAACTGTTGCGCAGTACGGACAAGATTGGAATCTCCTACTGCTGAGGGATGGGCAAGCCCTCTTAGTTGAAGGCAGAAAAACTTTGCTCATCTAATCCGCCCAGGAAAACAACAGACTTACACTAACTTTCTGGCAATAAATCAGTTCGATTGCTCCATGGAACTGCTTTCGTTCGCGGCACGGCGAACCCGCATCGCACTAACAAAGCCCAGCGCCAGGAATGCCGTTGCAGCAAGAAGGGAGTAGCGGGCGGCGCCGGTCATGCCGTAGCTAAGCGCCTGCACCACAACGCTGGTCTGCTCGCTAAAGGGACTATGCCCGCCTTGAACGCGCAGTTCTGCAATAGCGGAACCAGCTGATTGGCGCGTTGCTTCTGCTATGCCAGCGGCACCCGGCCCCATGATGCCGGCCGCCTCCAGCGTCTTGGGCAGCGTTAGCCCAAGTGCCATGGAAAATACCGACCCAGAAACCGCAGTGCCCAGCGCGGAACCGACTTGGCGGACCGTACTCTGGGTAGCCGAAGCCTGACCGAAACTATTCACCGGAATCTCGCTGAGCAGCGTACCCATCAACTACACAGGCACAAAGCCCAAGCCGTAGAGCGTCAATGGCAAGTCAATGATCCAACCGCAGCCACGCCAGAAATGAACGCTTGCGACCCCAGCTATCGGCAATCATTCCTGTGGCCCACAACAGCGCTGCATACAGGACCGCATACAAACTATTACCCCAGTGCGCATGAGTTAGGTTCAGTCTCGCCGTGGAGGCACTGTGCCTATTCAGTAGCCATCTCGCTCATCATTAGTCACCTGCTACGGGTTGGGCCTCAGCCTCTTGAGCCTCGTTGATGGCATTGCCTAGTGCTGCAATGAATGCAATCAGGCCAATCGTAATGAGGATATGACCAAGACCAGCAATCCCGGAGATCATTGCAGTGGACTCCTCCCCCAATACGGTCAAGCACCCGTGCCAGATCATGACGCCGACGGTGACGACCACGCCGACGTTATACAGCCAAAAGAACGCATTGAACTGACCACGATTGCGTGACAGACCAAAGACCTTCTCCAATAGCAAGAAGATAAGGCTCATCATGAAACCGAGCGCCAGCAAGTGAGTATGCGCCACGCTCAGCTGAGTGAACTCACCCTCGGGGAAGTCATTGGCACGCGTGAATTCGCGGTAGAAGACCCCGGCCCCCAATCCCAAGACAAGGTAGAAAATAGATGCCCAATACAAAGCTTTCATGGTCATTCTCCTTCCCAACCGCTGCCACGGCCGGATTAGCGACGAATCAAATACTCCAAGGACTCATCTTTCTACATCTGTTCCGGCTTTGAATCGCAGGGCTGGTTGAAACTGCAATCAACCAGTTGGTTGACCACAGACGCAAATGAAAACGAAAGCATTCCCCAGTCCCTCGCCAAGCCCAGTATTAACAAATAAGCCAAATTTACCCTCGAACAGAGATCGTTTCGGGATTTTCCCGTTATAAGTTTTATCGAAACCCACCTCCACGCACCGTGCCTTTTTCAATTGCCTGCAATACATTGACGATTTCAGAATGTCTACAGACAAAACGACCCGTGGAAAAAGTTGAACGAGTTCTTTGAATCCTTAATCTTCTGGCAGAGCTTTTAAACTCCATGGCTCTCCAATCACACCTGCGGAATAGCAAACGCTTGCCCGCCTCTGAATGGAATTGCTCCATAACTGACTTGGGAGTAGCCCTCAGAGCGCACTATCCCATACCACGGTGAAAAGCTCGGCGAGAAGCATGCCGATCTAAAGGGGGCCGCCAAGCCCCACAGCATTAGCGAAGTGAACGCGGAACGGTTGTGGTCATCAGCTCGCGCTTGGTCCACTGCTGAGATCTGGTATTCCCTGGGGTCGTCAGTACCAACGTCGGCACTGCTAGTTGTCCTCAAAACGGCGCCGTTGGACGGTACAGCGTGGATTCCAGACGCAACCGCGTGTGCCGAAAGTGCACCAATCCATTCGCCGTGATGCTCATATTTACAGGATCAAAACGCGAAAGTAGTTTCATTCAGTCTTGTATGAGGATTTTTAACCGCGCCGCCCTCCAAATCACCCGCTCAGGGAGTCAAAAATTAACTGCGAATTCACGTCGATCCCAAGTTTCCTTAACTTCGGAACAGTTAGATAAAGACTCCTGATCACTACTCTCTCTGGAGGAAATTCCCCAAATGAAGCCTAGGCACTCTTCTCTTACTGCTGTAGTTCTTGCTTCAACTGTACTTCTTACCTCGTGCGGTGAGCCTACATCCAAGAATGAAGATACGCAGGCAGAAAGCGGTTCAACTTCGATCACCGTCTACACCTCAGAGCCGGAAGAAAAGGTCGATGAGATCAATGCGGCCTTCAATGAAGAGTTTCCTGATATCGAGGTCAAGGTGTACCGCGCGGGCACCGGAGATTTGAACGCACGCATATCTTCAGAGAAAAAATCTGGTGACATCCAAGCGGATGTTTTCTGGGCAGCCGATGCACCTACCTTTGAAAACTATGCCGACGATGGTGACCTCATCCAGCTTGACGATGTTGATTCCAACAACATCATCGACGAAGCCAAGGACGACGAGAATTTTTATGTCGGTACGCGCATTATCCCTACGGTAATTGCCTATAACACCGACGAACTTGCAGAAGGCGAAGCCCCGAGGTCGTGGGCAGATCTAACTGATCCGAAATATAAGGACAAACTCATCATGCCGAACCCGGCGGTCTCTGGCGCGGCGGCATTCAATGCCTCGGCGTGGAAGAACAATTCAGATCTCGGCGAAACTTGGCTCGAAGATCTCGGCCAGAACTCCCCGATGATCGCAGAGTCCAATGGTCCCACTTCCCAAGAAATCGCCTCCGGGTCACGGCCCGTAGGTGTAGTCGTCGATTATCTAGTGCGAGACCTAGCGGACAAGGGTTCCCCTGTCGCTCTTTCCTACCCTTCCGAGGGAGCACCGTATATTTCTGAACCTGCGGGTGTATTCAAAGATTCCAAAAAACAAGAAGCAGCACAAAAGTACATCAACTTCCTACTTTCGAAAAAGGCACAAAAAATCGCAGTCGAGCAGTCGTATCTTCCAGTGCGCAAGGACGTGGGAACTCCAGCAGCCACCCCAGAACTTGAAGACATTGAACTCATGGACCAAGACCTAGAGAAAATTACCAAGGATAAAAACGCCGCCGTCGAAGCTTTTCAAAAAGCAGTTTCTTCCTAGTCCCCGTCTGTTCTAATCCCTCCTAGTTCTTGATGGCTCACTTGTTGAAAAATCCCTCCGTATCCGCGCTGCGCGTTGGTGTGTGGTTCATCGCTGTTGGTCTGTTCATTACGCCTTTGGTCCTGGTTGTCTCCCTCGCACTGGGAGGAAACCAAATTCCCACCCTTCTGGAACAAGGGCTCAGCATTGCTACATGGAATTCGCTTTTCACCACGGCGCTTTCGGCGCTTGCTGCCGTCATCATTGGAACCGTTATTGCCATCGCAATAGACCGCACAGATATCTATGGCTCTTCGGTACTGCGGCTCTTCCTACTTTCGCCCCTCTTGGTTCCCCCTTTTATCGGAGCGATTGCCTGGACTCAGCTCTTCGGTCCGAATCAAGGTTTAAATAGACTCATTGGGTTCGAACTTTGGAATATCTACGGCGCAGATGGGGTCATTGCGCTGATGACTATCCACTCTTTTCCCACAGCATACGTAATCATTTCATCGGGCCTGCGCTCAATCTCACCAGATTTTGAACTCGCCGCCCGTGTATCAGGAGCTTCCGTAATAACGGTTCTGCGTACGGTCACCCTTCCCCTCCTTCGCCCTGCGTTGTTGTCAGCGTTTACCCTCACGGCAATTGCTAATCTTGCCGATTTCGGGATTCCCGCGATTATCGGCTCGCCAGCTAGGTTCGAAACCCTGGCAACGATGATTTACCGGTTCATCGATTCTGGCACCGTATCCAACCCCCTGCAGGTAGTCTCCACCATCGGAGTTGTTCTCTTGTTCTTGGGAATCGGCGCCGTCATCATGGACTATCTCACCTCATTAAGAAACTCACCTTCTTCCCATGACTCCGGTAGCCCGGCGCGCTTTTCGCTGCATTCAGCGCGTTGGCCGGTCACAATCATCATGTGGGTGTGCGGACTAGTCATTTCCATTGGCCCAATCCTCGGTTTGGCCTACCGCGCATTGCTACCAGCCCCTGGGATTCCGTTTACATTAGAAACCATTTCGCTGGCGAACTTCACCAATGCTTTGTCCAACCCGCGCGTCATCGACGGGCTAACCAATTCCGCACTTCTCTCAATAACCGCAGCGTTAATCTGCGGCATTCTTGGCTGGGTCATCGGAATATTAGTTTCCCGGACCCATGCACGGGGAAATACGCTTCTAATGCTTTCTACGCTGTTACCGAGCGCCCTGCCAGGACTCATCATCGGTGTAGCCTGGCTTATCGCCGGACGTTATACGGGGTTGTATAACACGATTTGGATAATACTTATTGCCTACGTCTGCGCATTTACCGCACTCGTTGTTCAATCCGTGCGTGCTCCTTTAATAAGTACCCCGACCACAATAGAAGAAGCAGCGCGCATTTCTGGTGCCACGCCCCTCAAGGCGCTCTTTTCAACCGTCGGTGCAATGAGCATTCCAGCGGCGATTTCCGGCGCAGTTCTAGTGGCGGTGACTGCGATTCGAGAGCTAACTATTTCCGTACTACTTGTCGCTCCCGGGACGACAACGCTGGGCGTCCAAGTGTTCAATCTTCAGCAGGCGGGAAATTATAACCAGGCATCGGCTCTATCCCTACTCTTCGCGATCGTCGGCATCGTTGCCCTCGCGCTGACTATTCAGTCCCCTAAGGTAAGGACTTAAAATGGCGAAAATTGCAACTTCACACCTCTCGGTCACTTTTCCGGACGGCACCACTGGCCTACGCGATATCAACCTCTCCATCGAGCCAGGAGAACTCATCGCACTTGTAGGACCGTCAGGCTCCGGTAAATCCACCCTCCTTCGCACCATCGCTGGTTTTATTTCCCCATCATCGGGCGAGCTCGACATCGATGGCAGACAGATGACTTCAACTCCTCCCGAAGAGCGCGGCATTGGTATGGTTTTCCAACAGCACGCGATTTGGCCACACATGTCTGTTAAAGAGAATGTTGGCTATCCGCTACGCCGAGCGAAAGTATCTAAGACTAAACGCGAAGAGCACATTTCTAAAACTTTGGCCCTCGTAGGGCTGCCGGGATTCGAAGACCGGTCTCCGAACAGTCTTTCTGGCGGACAGCGCCAGCGCGTGGCTCTTGCCAGAGCGATCGTCGCAAGTCCCAAACTTTTGTTACTGGATGAGGCTCTTTCAGCTCTTGACGAACCATTGCGCGATAATTTGCGTCGCGAACTAGTGGCGCTGACGGAAAAACAACGTCTAACCACGGTGCACGTGACCCACGATCGCGCCGAAGCGCTGGCAATTGCAGATAGAGTCGTGGTCCTAGACGGCGGCGAAATCCAACAAATCGCTACCCCGCAACAGCTGCTGGAAAATCCTGCTAGCCCGGCGGTCGCGGCGTTTATTTCGGACGCGACAATTGTTCAAACCACCACTACAGGATGCTGCGTCGAGTGTCCCACGCTTGGTGTTTCATGGCCTCTGAGCCAAGTAACCGTGCGAGAGGAAGGTACTAAAGCCGCTATCTTGCCGCACCACGCAAAGATTGTGGACGAAGACTATCTAGGCACCACGGTTCCAGCAATAGTGGACTCCGCAATTTTCGAAGGCGACCACTACTCCGTTACCGCCACTCATGAATCTGGAACCATATTCCGCACCACTGCGGACCACAAACCCGCATTGGGACAATCGGTTTGGATTCACTTTTCGCCGCCCTTGATTTTTTAATTCGTCACGTTCCGCGAACTTTTAACAACTCGGCGGTTTCACTGTGATCTCGTTTTCCATGACAGCTGCCCCGCTTTCTGGAACAAGATCCTATGCTCATATTGACCACAAGAAGCGAGGACCGTTGACCATCGA
The DNA here is from genome assembly GCF_057458085.1 of Corynebacterium sp. LaCa_205. NCBI lineage: Bacteria > Bacillati > Actinomycetota > Actinomycetes > Mycobacteriales > Corynebacteriaceae > Corynebacterium > Corynebacterium sp. LaCa_205. The sequence continues at coordinate 721,414 of NZ_CP190931.1, read as the reverse complement.
ACGATCCTCACCGCCATTTCCTTCTGCGTTTCTCGCTTCTTGCTTAAGCTCTAAGTCATGAGTGAAAGTACTAAACACTACGCCGTAGACCTCACCCGCCTCGACACCGCCCTATACCGAGCTACCAATTCCGCGGGAGCAAGCATTGAGTTTGGCAGTGGCGAGGGGCTCCTCTCCCCTGTTGAACTCTTGCTTGCGGCCGTTGCGGGGTGCTCCGCAGTAGACGTGGACGTGGTGACCTCCCGGCGCGCTGAGCCGGAGTCTTTTGATGTGCATGTAGAAGGCGACCGCGTAAACGAGGATGGCGCATCGCGCCTGTCGGAGGTTCGCGTGGGGTTCAATCTTTCTTTCCCAGATACGTCCGAGGGTAACCAAGCACGCGAGCTGGTGGACAATCTGATTCGCATCTCCCATGAGAAGGACTGCACGGTGTCGCGCACGGTTGAGAATCCCACACGAGTGTTGTTTGGCAATGACTCGAAATAGCACTACGAAGTAAATGCGCGACATGCGCTTTCGCTGCCTCTGGGGCTTTAGACCTCCTGCTATGGTGCAGTTGTTAACTACTGTGACAAATGTGATTACTGCAGGAGCTCAACATGTCACCATCTTTCTCCCGTCGCGGCCTCTTTAAGGTCGGTGCCCTCGCCTTGACCGCGGGCGCTATCGGCGCTGCCGTTCCTAATGCGGCGGCGCTCGGACCGATACGCGGCACCATCATCGATTACTCTGCCGGTGTCCCTTCCCCGCAGGCGATTAAAAAGGCCGGCCATATGGGTGCGATTCGGTACGTCTCCGACAAACGCCCAGACGCAGCGTGGATGGCCGGCAAGCCGGTAACCCTGAAAGAGACCAAGGCCAATGCGGCAGCAGGCCTGCCTACCGCTTCCGTTTACCAGTTTGGCCGCGCGGAGACCGCGGATTGGAAGCAGGGCGCAGCAGGTGCTGCAATTCACGCACCGAAGGCGATTGCGCTGCACAAGAAGGCAGGCGGCCCAACCAACCGCCCTATCTACATTGCTATCGACGATAACCCCACCCGCGAGCAGTACACCCGCCAAATCCGCCCATACCTGCAGGCGTTTTCCAAGACGCTGGAGCTGGCCGGCTACCAGACAGGTGTCTACGGCAATTACAACACCATCGAGTGGGCAATCCAGGATGACATCGGCAAGTATTTCTGGATGCATGACTGGGGCTCTAACGGAAAGATTCACCCGCGCACCACTATTCACCAGCTGCCGCACGGCAAACAGCAGACCATCGGCGGCGTCATCGTAGACGTTAACGAGGTCTACGCCGATGACTGGGGACAGTGGACACCGGGCAAGTCCGCAGCACCTGCACCGGCGAAAAAGCCAGCCACTAAGAAACCACAGCCAAAGACTCAGCCGCAGGCCACGGCGCCGAGCAATGGCTCGTCCGACCTGGTAAATCAGTTGAGCTCGCAGCTACAGAGCAAGCACCCAGAGCTGCCAGAGCTACCGCAGGTAACTGCGGATGGCGTAACTTTCAATGGCAAAACGTTGAGCAACGACCAGATTCGTCAGCTAGCGAAGATCGTCGCAGAAACGGTTGCTAAGGCGAGGTAGTACTACTTTTTAAAGGGCTCGGAGGTTTTCTCTGAGCCTTTCTTTTTATCTGTGGACTTCTTATCGGAGCTGCCTTTATCTTTCTTCTCGGACTTGGTGGACTCGCTGGTAGGTTCCTTCGACGCGGATTTATCCTTCTTCCCTGTGCTGGGTTTTTCGTCCTTATCCTTCTTGCTAGACGAAGTCGTGGAGGTCTCCGAGGTAGTGGTTTCAATCGGTGGGACGTCCTCGCCGTCTTTGTACTTGAGGAAGCGCTCGGTGGCCTTGCCCAGGCTCTTTCCGGTGACCTCATCTTTTACATAGTCAGTAAGCTCATCGGACGAGCCATTGATCGAGGCAGCGGCTACAAAGTTCTCACCAAAAGAGACGGAAGAGTTGATGGACTTATCATTGGACCAGCCCCACTTGCTTCCCACCACGTTAGAGAGCTTTGCGGTGCCATAGTCCTGGCGGTAGCCATCCTCAGAGATGGGATCGGCATGAGCCATGGCTACGAGCACTGGGTGGGTTTCATCGCGCTCGATGAGCTGCGAAATGAAGCTGGCAACGTCATACGTAGAGGTCTGCGAGTAACCCCATTTCTCGCCGGCTTTGGTAGATTCCAACTTGAATTCATCGGCAATGGTGTCGATGGACTCTGGGTATTTTTCAAAGAGGTCTTCGGCAGACTTATCGGAGGAGCTAGCGATCATATCCAGCGCCTCATACTTATCTTCGTACTCGCCCTTTTCCATGACGTAGGTGGCGATATAGAGCTTGATGAGGCTGAGCGCCGGGCGAGCCTCGTGCTCCGAGGCAGAACCCATATGCATGCCATCATGCAGCCGAATATAGGTAACAGAGCGCCCCTCATCGCCTTCTAGAAACTCATTGATTTCTGGTGGGACGTCGCGGTTGGTGTCTGTTAATCCCGAAGGGGCGTCGGCAAGCGCGCCGCTATCACTCTCGCTGTTACTGCACGCGGTGGCGGTCAAGGCGAGCATACATACGGCTAAAGCGGCACCAGCCTTGGCTGATGCCGCCTTGCGAGTCAACGACGTTCTAAACACGTCGATACATGTTACCGGTTGAGTGCACTATCTAGGCAATTAATGCTGGACGGGTGCCTCCACCCCTACGCCGGTAAGCGAGCGGACTTCCATTTCTGCAGAAAGCTCCTCCAAGTCGTCTGGCTTGGTCATGATGGAGACCAACCAGCCGACAAAGAAGGACAGCGGAATGGATACCAGCCCCGGCGAGGAGAGCGAGAAGATAGCCCAGTCCGCGCCCGAGAACATGGAGGTCTCAGAACCGGAGACTGCTGGGGAGAAGAAGATGAGCACCAAGCAGGACACCACGCCGGTATACATGGAGGCCACCGCGCCTGCGGTATTGAAGCGACGCCAGTACAGGGAGTACAAGATAGTCGGCAGGTTGGCAGAAGCCGCAACCGCGAAAGCCAAGGAGACCAAAAACGCCACGTTCTGGGTCATGGCCAGAATGCCCAAGATGATAGCCACGATGCCAAGGACCACCACGGTGGCCTGGGAAACGCGAACTTGCTCGGCTTCTGTGGACTTACCATTGCGGATGACCGCATGGTAAATATCGTGCGCGATGGATGCCGAGGCGGTAATGGCCAGGCCAGCAACCACGGCAAGCACGGTGGCGAAGGCCACTGCGGAAATAACCGCCATGAAGATAGAGCCGCCAATCTCCAGCGCAAGCAGTGGTGCCGCGGCATTAGCCCCGCCCGGCGCGGCGAGGATGCGGTCCGGACCGACCAAGGCGGCGGCGCCGTATCCCAGGACCAAGGTCATCAGATAGAAGGCGCCGATGATGACAATCGCCCAGGTAACAGAACGGCGGGCTTCAGTAGCGGTAGGCACGGTGTAGAAGCGCATCAACACGTGCGGCAGGCCGCCCACACCAAGCACCAGCGAAATGCCCAAGGAGATGAAATCCAGCTTGGTGGCGGTGGTGGCGCCGTATTTCAGGCCAGGGGCCATGATGTCTTTAGCTTCATAGCCCTTCTCCTTAATCTGTTCAGAGGCGGCGTGCATATCAATGGCGTTGTTAAACAGCGCGCTAAATCCACCGCGCAGTGCAATGAATACCAAGAAGCACATGATGACTACGCCGGCTACTAGGAGCACAGCCTTGATCATCTGAACGTAGGTGGTGCCTTTCATGCCACCGACCAATACATAGACAATCATGAGCACACCAACGATGCCCACGACGACCGCCTGCCACTTAAAATCGTGGATATCCAGCAGCACGGCCACTAGAGAACCAGCGCCTGCCATCTGTGCGATGAGATAGAAGAGCGTGACAAAGAGGGTGGCGATGGACGCCGCTACGCGCACGGGCTTCTGCTTCAAACGGAAAGACAAGACATCCGCCATGGTGAAGCGGCCCACGTTACGCATGGGCTCAGCGACGAGCATGAGTGCTACCAGCCAGGCAACAAAGAAGCCGACTGAGTACAAAAAGCCGTCGTAGCCATTGAGCGCCACAGCACCAACGATGCCCAGGAACGATGCCGCGGAAAGGTAGTCACCAGAGATGGCTAGGCCGTTTTGTCGGCCGGAGAAGGTGCCGCCGCCGGTATAAAAGTCCGAGGCTTTCTTCGTGGTCTTTCCGGCGCGCAGCACCACCGCCATGGTGATGAAAAGGAAGATGCCGAAAATGGAGATATTCAAGATGGGATTGCCAGCGGAAGATTCGGCGGCGAGGGTGGTGGTAATCATTACATGCCCTCCAGCTCTTCACGGATGGCGGCCGACTTAGGCTCGATATTCTTATTGGCATACTTCACGTAGATCCACGTGATAATGAAGGTGGTGAGGAACTGGGCTAGGCCGAAACCCAGTCCGATATTCCAGCCGCCACCAAGCTCGATTGCCATAAAGCCAGGGGCAAACACGGCAGCTAGAACGTAGACCACGTACCACACAAAGAAGGCCACGGTCATGGGAAAAGTAAAACTCCGGTAGGTACGGCGCAGCTCGCCGAATTCGGCGGAGTCGCGCATCGCGATGAACTCGCTACCGGTGGGTTCGCGGCGCGAGACAGGAGTTGCAGCTACGTCACTCATAGAGCTTCGTCTCCTTGGGTGAGAGGAACTTAGGTCACACGAGATAATGTGTCATTAATCACTATCCATGTTGTCGTGTAAGTTACCGAACATTTTCTGCAAGGTTGTGAACTCCGCCAAGAAAACACCTCACCTCTCCACCCTTTCAAGCTCATAGGTTCCGCCGAGCTGGATCAACGTCTTTAGCCAACTACCCCCATCGGTGGAAACAACCCCCTTTTGCGAAGATTGTTAACAGTCGCTTGACAAAAGAAAAGCCCCCGGTGAGGGGGCTTAAACTGCGGGTGAGATTACTCTTCGTTGCCAGGGAACTCGCGCGGGTCATTAAACATGCGACCAAAGCCCTCCTGGCCTTCCAGAGCATCGATGGCGGATACTTCCTCCGCCGTAAGCTCCAGCTCGGTGGCGGCGAGGTTTTCCTTCAGCCGCTCGGTGCGCGCGGACTTCGGAATCACGGACATACCCTTGGACATGAGGTAGGACAGAACTACCTGGCCCTCGGTGGCCTCGTGGTCAGCGGCAACTTGCTCAATCACTGGGTTATTGAGCACTACCCCGCGTGCCAACGGGGCCCATGCCTCGGTGACGATGTCATTATCGTGATGGAAAGCGCGCAAACCGGACTGAGTAAAGCCCGGGTGAATCTCCACCTGGTTAAGCACCGGAGAAATACCGGTGGTGGAAATCAAGTCCTTGAGCACGTCCTCGTAGAAGTTGGCCACGCCGATAGACGCAATCTGGCCCATACCTTGCAAGCGAGCGATAGCCTCAAAGGTCTCGTTGTATAGGCCACCCTGCGGCCACGGCCAGTGGATGAGATACAGGTCAAGGTAGTCCAGCTGCAGATCCTTTAGCGACTGCTGGAATGCCTCTTCTACCTTATGCGCACCGTGGTGGGAATGCCAGACCTTGGAAGTAACGAAAAGCTCATCACGGGTGACGTCGCCAGCGTCCATCGCCTGTTTGAGGGCGGTGCCTACCGCCTCTTCGTTTTTGTACAGCGTAGCGGTATCGAAGTGGCGGTAGCCTAAATCGATGGCCTCACGGATAACGCGGATGCATTCCTCGTCATAGAGCTTGTACGTACCTAGGCCCAGCTGGGGCATTTCGCGGTCATCATTGAAAGTTACGGTTGGCACAGTCATGGCCTCCATTGTGCCGCAGTTTTTAAAGCCGCGCTGAAAACGACGAAACCCCAGGGCAAACCCTGGGGTTGAGCGCTTCTAGTCGGCGCGAATGAGGTCAATGATAAAGACCAAGGTGCGGCCGGATAGCGGGTGCGCACCGCCGGCAGGACCATAGGCCTTTTCCGGCGGAATAATGAGCTTGCGGCGTCCGCCCACCTTCATTCCCGGAATGCCCTCCTGCCAGCCGGCGATGAGACCGGTCAGCGGGAACTCGATGGACTGGCCACGGTCCCACGAGGAATCGAATTCTTGGTTGGTCTCGTATTCAGCGCCGACGTAGTGGACCTCCACTACGGCACCAGGCTGTGCCTCAGCACCGTCGCCGACGACGATGTCTTCTACGACAAGGTCCGTCGGCGCTGGGCCAGACTGGGCTTCAATAACAGGCTTATCCATGGGGATTATTCTCCTTGGGAAATCTAGTTTGTTCGTGCGGTCGCATTAAAAACCGAACCGAGCTGCACCTATTATAGGTGCTACCACCCGATTCGGCTTAATTCGGCGAACCCGCGGGGCGCTTTAGCGCTCGTTACGTGGGGTAACCTTACGCAGGGACTCGCCGGTGTAGATCTGGCGCGGACGGTTGATCTTGGTGTTGATCTCCAGCTGCTCGCGGTACTGAGCAATCCAGCCCGGCAGGCGGCCGATAGCAAAGAGGACGGTGAAGAAGTCCGTCGGGAAGCCCATGGCGCGGTAGATCAGGCCGGTGTAGAAGTCCACGTTCGGGTAGAGCTTGCGGGAGACAAAGTAGTCATCGTTCAGCGCAATCTCTTCCAGCTTCATGGCCAGATCCAGCATCGGGTCGCCACCCAAGTGATCGATGATCTCGTGTGCGGTCTCCTTGACGATGGCAGCGCGTGGGTCGTAGTTCTTGTACACGCGGTGGCCGAAGCCCATGAGGCGAACGCCCTTTTCCTTATTCTTCACGCGGTTCATGAAGTCGGTAGCGTCACCATCGTGGTTGTTCTGGATATCTTCCAACATCTCCAGAACGGCTTGGTTTGCACCACCGTGCAGTGGGCCGGACAGAGCGTTAATGCCGCCAGCAATAGAGACGAACATGTTCGCCTGCGCGGAACCAATCATGCGCACGGTGGAAGTAGAGCAGTTCTGCTCGTGGTCAGCGTGCAGAATGAGTAGCTTATCCAGGGCCTTAGCTACGACCGGGTCAACCTCGTATTCCTCGGTTGGGTAGCCAAACATCATGCGCAAGAAGTTCTCGCGGGCGTTCAGGCTATTATCCGGGTACATATAAGGCTTACCCTGGGAAGCTCGGTAGGCATAGGCGGCCAGCATTGGCACCTTAGCCAGCAGGCGAACGGTTGCCTTATCCAGCTGCTCTGGGTCCAGCGGGTTGAGCTGGTCCTGGTAGTAAGCGGAGAGAATGTTAAGGGAGGAAGCTAGCACCGCCATCGGGTGTGCGTTGCGCGGGAAGATGTTGAACGCGGCCTTGAAATCCTCATCCAGCAGGGTGTGGTGGCGAATTTCCTTATTAAAGTGGCTGAGCTCTTCCTCGTTGGGCAGGTGACCCTTGATCAGGAGGTAAGAAACTTCGTTGAAGGAAGCATTTTCTGCAAGGTCTGCAATGTCGTAGCCACGGTGGCGCAGGATGCCCTCTTCACCATTAATGAAGGTGATCTTGGACTCGGTGGAACCGGTGGAGGTGTAACCAGGGTCGAAGGTAACAAGTCCGGTTTCGTTACGGAGCTTGGAGATGTCAAAGCCGGAGTCACCCTCGGTGGACTGCTTGATGTCCATCTCGTACTCGCCGCCTGGGTACTGGAGCACTACTTTGTTGTCTTCAGAAGCCACGGAAGTTCCTTTCTCTTTGTGAGAGTCATTATTAGGCACTAACTTAAAGAAGCTAGTTGGATAGCTCTTCACAGTTTAGCAAACTTTGTGACGCCGCCTACAAGTTTCGGTCGACTAAAATAACTGCCGTTCGACCGGAACTGTCCTACACTGACACTCATGAGCACTCCAGAACTTTCGCTGCCCGCCCATCTCCTGCCTGCCGACGGCCGCTTTGGTTGCGGCCCCTCCAAGATTCGTCCCGACCAACTTGCGGCCATAGACCCCGAGGTTATGGGCACCTCCCATCGCAAGCCTGCGGTCAAAAACCTCGTAGGTTCGGTACGGGAAGGATTAAGCGCTCTCTTCTCGTTGCCAGAAGGCTACGAAATTGTCCTCTCTGTGGGCGGCGCCACCGCTTTCTGGGATGCCGCCACTTTCGGACTCATTGAACGCCACTCCGCGCACCTTACCTTTGGCGAGTTTTCCACTAAGTTTGCAAAGTCTGCCGCGGGTGCCCCTTGGCTTGATGCCCCGTCCATCGTGGAGGCTCCCGCGGGCACCGTGCCCGACGTAGGCGATCTCTCCGCGGAGGCGGACGTGGTTGCTTGGGCGCATAATGAGACCTCCACCGGTGCGATGGCAGAGGTCACCCGCCCACACCCGCGCAACGACCAACAATTAGTGGTTGTAGACGCCACCTCTGGTGCAGGCGGCCTGCCCGTAAATATCGCCGACACGGACGTCTACTACTTCTCGCCGCAGAAATGCTTTGCCTCTGACGGCGGCCTGTGGCTAGCCGCCATGTCCCCCGCCGCCCTAGAGCGGATTGAAAGGATCAACGCCTCTGAGCGCTATATCCCTAACTTCCTCAACCTTCAAACAGCAGTGGATAACTCGCGCAAGAACCAGACTTATAACACCCCGGCGATTGCCACCCTGCTCATGCTGGATAACCAAATCCAGTGGATGAATGAGAACGGAGGCTTGGACGACATGGTAAAGCGCACCACGCAATCCTCTACCACCCTGTATCGCTGGGCCGAATCTCGCCCGGAGGCCACTCCATTCGTCGCACATCCTGCTTCTCGTTCGCTCGTGGTGGGCACTATCGACTTTGCAGACTCCGTCGATGCCGCAGCGCTCGCCGCCACCCTGCGCGCCAACGGCATCGTGGACGTGGAACCGTACCGCAAGCTGGGCCGCAACCAACTGCGCATCGGTATGTTCCCGGCCATTGATCCGGAGGATATCGCTAGGCTCACCCAGTGTATTGACTACGTCTTGGATGCAAAGTAACGCATCACTCTCTCAACATGCCCCACCACCTCGCAGGCTGTGGGGCTTTTTCACGTTATAGTTGAATGCATCACAGAATTGTCCGCCGTCGATAGGCAAAAGGAGCGCCCTATTATGCGCGAGCTGTTCCCAGTTGACAGCGAATCGACTGAAACCTCTTTGGTGCTGCGCACCGAAGACGGCGAAGAGTTTTTCCTCTCCATCACCGATGAACTGCGCGAGGTCCTGCAGGGTGAGCAGCAGGAAACCCCGGAAGAAGAGCCGGCGGCTCCCGCCATCAGCCTTGCCAAGCCCGCCAAACCGGAGCCGGTTGAAGAGGCAAAGATTCGCCCGGCGGAGATTCAAAACCGTATCCGCGCCGGTGCCTCCGCGGCGGAAGTGGCGGAAGAAATGGGCGTGCCCGAGTCCCGCATTGAACCCTTCGCCTACCCGGTCATGCTGGAGCGCAACCGCATCGCGGAGATTGCCAAGCAGGCTCACCCGGTACGCGAGGACGGCCCAGCCAAGCTCACCCTGTGGGAGGTTCTTGCTACCGCCTTTGCCGCTCGCGGACACTCACTGTCCGAGTCCACCTGGGACGCCTACCGCCACCAGGGCGAGGCCTGGATCGTGCGCGTGACGTGGAAGGCCGGCCTGTCCGAGAACGAAGCCGAGTGGTACTTCAAGCAGTCCATGTCCTCGCCCGCCACGGTGGAGGCCCGCAACTCGGTGGCCGCAGACCTAACGGACCCGGACTTCGTACAGCCGGTGCGCTCGCTGACCTCGTTGGGCAGTGGCCGCTACGACGAAGCTATCGACGGCGATCAGCCCAGCAACGTCACTGACCTCACTGCGCCAACCACCCCGCCGGAAGAGCCCGAGGAAGAGGAGTTCCTACAGAACCCCTCCCCGGAAGAAAAGCCCGCCAAGCGCCGCCGCAAGGCCGTCACTCCGCATTGGGAGGACGTACTCCTCGGCGTTCGCTCCAATACCAAGCGCCCTAGGGACTAATCGTGGACATCTCTCACGCAGTACTCACTCTCTGGTACATCTCTAAGCCCAACGCAGAAGAGGTGCTAAAGACCGAGCCCAAGGCGGATCGCGGCTTTGGGCGAAAATTCCTCGCCCAATTAGACCCAACCTTCCCGGTCACCCCGATTGGGCAATTCCCGCTTAACCGCTCCGCGCAGACGGATCCACATGAGTACTATATCGGCGGCTACCCCGGCATCACCGTGGTACAGACGGTGTGCGAAGGTGACTCCGTCCTCCTCTCTCAGCTGCCGGAAACCCTACTCAATGCGGTCCCCGCCCAGCGCGTCATTGCGCTGGCGAGTAATGAAAAGGAAGGCTATGCCGGCTTCGCCCTGTGGGAGGGCGGCCAGCTCAAGCGCTGCCTGTGCGCTACGCGCGAGCACCTTTATGAAGACACCGGCCTGCCAGAGCCTTTCGAGGCGCCCTACTGGGCAGGAGAAAAGTACGAACCGATCGGTGGCATTTCCCTGCCCTTCGAGCCGCAGGGCATCATGGAGGCGGCCCAGGAGTACTGGCTCGGCATCGAGGTAGGACACGATGGCCCGGATCTGGACGTCGTGGGCTACGCGGTTGACGGCCGCCCAGAGCCGAAGATCGACCCGCCGAAGCCGAAGCGGACCGTAGGCGAGTTAGCTGCGCAGTCGGCCAATAAGCTGGGTCTGAACGATTATGATGACTACGAGGACCACAGCGCCGAGCCGGAATCCACGGGCGAGGAGATCATCTCCACTGCGAAGCATCTGGGTTCCCTCATCGGCAATTGGGGCGCTCAGACGTTTAGGTCGCTCAAGGAGCGCTGGCGTTCATAAAAGGAAATGGCGGCGGCCGTCGCCACATTGAGGGAATCCGTACCAGGGGCCATCGGTATGCGTGCGCGCACGTCGGTGGCCTTCATTGCGTGTTCGGTAAGGCCAGGGCCTTCCGCACCGACGAGCATGGCCACCTTATCCAAGCCATGCATGGCCTCGGCCAAATGCACCGCTTGGGGGTTGGGGGTTAAGGAAATGAGGGTGAAGGAGGCGTCGGCAAGCGCCTGCAAGGAACGCTGCCACGTGGTGAACCCGCCTTCCAAATGGGCAAAGGGCAAGCGCAGCACGTGCCCCATGGATACGCGCACCGAGCGTCGATAGAGCGGATCCGCCGCCCCTGAGCCGAGCAGCACCGCGTCCACCCCCATGCCGGCGGCGTGGCGGAAGATTGCGCCAATATTCTCGTGATCGCCCACGCCCTCAAGCACTGCGACGGTTTTCGCGGTCTTCAAAATCTCTCCCAGATCCGGCTCTGGGGCGCGGTCCGCGGCGGCGACAAGCCCGCGGTGCATATCAAAGCCCGCTACCTCTGCGAGGGTCTCGCGGGAGACCTCGTAGATGGGGCACTCAGGCTCGCCATACTCGGAAACGTATGCTTCCAGCTTCTTAGGAAAGCCCACCAAGCAACGCATGGGGAACCGGGATTCGGCCAGCCGGGAGACCACCAGCGGGCCCTCTGCAATGACGAGACCCTCGCCGGATTTATCGGATTTGTTGAGATTCCGAATATCGTCCAGGCGAGGGTCTGCGGGGTCAGTAATCAGCATGCCTTTAGGCTAGCCGATGGCATTGGATATCGGATCCATGCCAAAGAAAATCACGAAGAGGCCGGCCAAGAGCCACATGATCCAGTGCACTTCCTTGGCCTTACCGGCAAAGGTGGACATGAGCGCGAAGGAGATAAAGCCTACGCCAATACCGTTGGCAATGGAATAGGTAAAGGGCATGGTCACAATGGTCAAGAAGGCGGGGATGGCGATTTCCATCTTGGTCCAGCGGATCTCGGTCAGCTGCGCGGCCATCATCACGCCGACGATGACCAGCACTGGGGAGGCGGCCTCGATGGGCACGATTTCATAAAGCGGGGTCAAAAACATCGCGGCGAGGAACAGAACACCGGTCATGAGGTTGGCCAGGCCGGTGCGGGCGCCATCGGCAATGCCGGCGGAGGAATCCGCGAAGACGGTATTGGAAGAAGCAGAGCCCAGGCCACCGGCCACTGCGCCAAAGCCTTCTACGACGAGGGCCTTTTTCATATCGGGGAGGTTGCCGTCGGCGTCGACAAGCTTGCCTTGCTTGCCCAAGCCGGTCATGGTGCCCATCGCATCAAAGAAGTTGGTAAGCAACAGGGTGAAAATGAGCAAGACGGTGGAAACCACGCCGATCTTGGTAAAGGCGCCTACCAGGTTCACATCGCCCACAATGGACAAGTCCGGAATCCCGCCCAGCGCTTCTGGTTTGACGGGCGCGGCCATGCCCCAGTCCTCGGAGCCGGTAAATGCCTGCACGATAAAAGCGATGATGGTGGTGAGCACGATGGCGATAAAAAGCCCGCCCGGCACATTCCGGATAACCATGAAGGAACAGATAATAAGGCCGATGACAAAGACCAGCGCCGGCCAAGTGGAAATCGATCCATTAATGCCCAAGCCCACCGGCACGGTGGTATGCGCAGCGTCCGGCACGCGGGTGACAAAACCACCGTCCACAAGGCCGATCATGGCGATGAACATGCCGATGCCTACGCCCATCGCCGCCTTCATGGACTGCGGGATGGCGTCGAAGACGGCGGTGCGGAAACCGGAAATGGCCAGCAGAACGATGATGATGCCCTCGATAACCACCAGACCCATCGATTCCTGCCAGGTCAGCCCACTGGTGGCAACCATGCTCACGCCCACGAAGGTATTCATGCCCAGGCCGGCGGCCATGGCGAAGGGGTATTTGGCAATAGCGCCGAAGAGGATAGACATTACGCCCGCGACCAGCGCGGTGGCGGCAGCAACCTGCGGCACGCCCAGCGCGTAGCCGTCTGCATCTTCGGTGGTGCCGAGGATCAGCGGATTCAAGAGAATGATATAGGCCATGGCGAAGAACGAGACCGTTCCCGCGCGTAGCTCGGTTCCAATGGAGGAACCACGTTCAGAGATATGGAAGTAGCGATCGAGAGTGGCTTTCAACGCCTGCGCCTTTCACGTACAGCGAGTCTTACGCCATAAGTGTGCTGTCTTAGTCCTCGAAATCAAAATCCTGGAAGATGGGTTTTTCATCATCGAAGGCAACTTCGGGGTTCTTTTCTTCCCGCACCCGTGTCTGGGAATGCGCGCCACAACCATAACGCGAGTGCACTACCCGTCCGTCCGCGGAATACTCATTGGCACAGACGCCGTAGTTTTCCATCAGCTCTACATAAAACGCACAGGTGCGGCATTGCAGGCGCGCCTTGGCCGCCATATCCGTATTCGGGCCACGCTCGGTGCGCCAGCGCTTCTTGGCGTCGTCCAAGCCGGACTTGGAAAGTTTGTCGCCGTCCAGGCGGGAATCATCTACGGCCGGTGGCATCAAATCACCCGGCCCAAGGTCGCCCGGCCGCACGCGATCCTCATAGGGCACCCATTCCGGCGGCTGCAGAGCCTCCCCGCCTGGCACCAGCGCCACTTCATTGACGGTGACGTAGCGCGATCCCTCCGCACAGGCGAGCACCGCCTGCCATTCCCAGCCGGGGTAGCCAGGCATCTCTGCTTCAAATCGGTGGGTAGCAACGTTTCGGCCTATCCCAGCGACGCCGATATGCTTGCCGACGCCCCCTTCCCCCACCTCATCCAGCGCCTCGCGCGCAATGCGCACGGCGCGGGAATCGATCAACGGATTTGCTTTTCGCTTACTCACGCCCCTCATTATTCATTATGGGGCGTACACGGTGGTACATATGGTGCATGTCGTTTCTTTCCCGCGCCGCCTGCATTCTCCTGCCCTGCACCCTCGTTGCCTGTTCCTCTACCCATGCAGAACCCGAAGTTGAGCACCTCTCCGTGGAGGTCTTAGGCACCGCTTCCCTGCCGGCCAATTCCTTTACTCAAGGCCTCGAAACCGATCCGGACGGCAACCTGCTCCTTGGCACCGGCCAATGGGGCGAATCCCGCCTAGAGCGCTTCTCCCCCGAAACCGGCGAAACCTTAGCCGAAACGCACCTGGATAACCGCTACTTTGGCGAAGGCATCACCCAGGCCGGAGATTCCATCTGGCAGTTGACCTGGAAATCCGGCCAGACCCTGAAATACGACCAGGACCTGCGCCAGGTCGATACCGCCTCCTACACCGGTGAAGGGTGGGGGCTGTGTAATAACGGCGAAGATCTTCTCATGTCCGATGGCTCCGCTACCCTGCGGCATATGGATCCGGAAACTTTTGCGGAGCGCTCGACCACCGACGTCAGCCTGGAAGGAAAACCCCTCGAGGACATCAATGAGCTGGAGTGCGTGGGCGATTCCGTTTATGCCAATGTGTGGATGGATGACAATATCTACCGCATCGATCCTTCCACCGGCCGCGTGACCGCCGTCATTTCCACCGACGCCATAGATAAATCCCGCTATACCGACCCCGATGACGTCCTCAACGGCATCGCGCACATCAAAGACGATGAGTTCTGGCTTACCGGCAAGCGGTGGAAAGAACTCTTCCACGTTCGAGTAAGGTAAAGGCCCATGGCAACCCGTAAGGAAGCAAGGAAAAAGTCGCTGCTGCAGATCTTGGCCCTCATCGTGGTCGTGGCAGTCATCGTCGCCGCCGTAGTGATCTTCCAGAACTGGTGGAACCAGCGGCCGGGTCCCGATCCGCGCGAAATCAAAGTGACCGCCTCCGTGGGCGATAATTCCATCGACTTCGCCCCTTATATCGCGTGCGAGCCCGGCGCCGATTGCCCGGAGGGCGAGGTCCCGAACCTCACCGTAGGGGAAGACGACACCCTCAAGCTGGAAATCCCCGAAGAGATTTCTGATCATGAATGGAAGATTCTCTCCATCTACGATGACCCCGCCGCCAATGATGAAACCGCGCACGGCGCGAACGAGACTACTGAAGTATCAATCCCCGGATCGGTAGAGCCCATCAAGGCCTCCACCGGCAAACGCCCCCGCCTCAAGGTGGTAGAGATTTCCTCCATGATGATCGGCACCGATGACAACGGTGACGAAACCCCCTTGGCCACCGTGTGGTCGCTCACCACGATGACCGATAAAGAACGAGAAGCCTCCGCGGAGGAATCCACGAAGGCTTCTGATTAGCTATCCAAATCCTTCGCAATTGCGCGAAGGATTTCTGCTACCTGGCGGCCGGTCTTGCGCTCCGGGTAGCGGCCGGAATTGAGCACCGGCTGAATCTGTGACTCCAGCAAAGTCATTACATCAGAGACCATGCTGCCGAGTTCCTCGGGCTTGCGGGCCGGCGTGCGGCGACGCGGCTTATCCAATACCTTGACCCGCAGCGCCTGCGGACCACGGCGGCCAGCCGCGAAATCGAAATCGATGCGCTGGCCTGGGAACAGCTCCTCTACTCCCTTAGGCAACACGTTGCGGCCGACATAGACGTCTTCATCGCCCGGGTTGCTGACGAAACCGAAACCTTTCTCGGCGTCATACCACTTCACTTTGCCAATAGGCATAGGTACCCACCTCTTCTCTAGGGGAAAATCTTTATTTTAGCTGCCTGGTCAAAACAACAGAAGTCGCGCACGCTAACGCGACACACCTCTACTATGTGTCACAGATCACATATTGCCATTCACCTGCACAAATGTCCTCGCACGCGCCACATTCGCCCCATTCCTTTCCCATTTAGTGTCCATAACGTGACACTTTCGTTATAAACCGCTACGCTGTCCCCCAGACATTTAAGAGCCGTTAAGAAAGTTGCCCTCGCCCGCCCTTTCTTTTTGGTACATATTCTTTGCACTTAATGCGGGCACACAGAGAGGACTAACTACATGGGACGCCACTCCGCTAAGAACCGTATGGCCGCTAAGTTCACCGCCGGCACCGTCGCCTTCGGCGCCGCTGCTGCCATCATGGCACCAACCGCATCTGCTGCCCCAGATTCCGACTGGGACCGCCTGGCACAGTGCGAGGCCGGCGGCAACTGGCACATCAACACCGGCAACGGCTTCTACGGCGGACTGCAGTTCAACCAGCAGACCTGGCAGGCTAATGGCGGCGGCGAGTTCGCAGCTACCGCTGACCAGGCTTCCCGCGAGCAGCAGATCGTTGTTGCTGAGCGCGTACTTGCTTCCCAGGGCTGGGGCGCATGGCCGGCTTGCTCCGCTTCCCTTGGCCTGAACTCCGCTCCTACCCAGCGCACCGCTCCGTCCGCTGCACCTAAGGCTCCGGCCCAGGCACCGGCTCCGGTTAAGCAGGCTGCTGCCCAGAAGTCCGATGAGCTGGCCGTTGATGCCCTGTACAACACCATCAAGGATGCCGCTAACTCCTACGGCCTGGCTCTGCCTCCACAGTTCACCGAGCTGTACAAGGCTAACCGCCACGACTTCAACAACTTCTACTCTGCCAACCGCAACGTCATCGACCCGATTGCGCAGATGATTGAGAACATCACCCGCTAAGACACAGCGAAGAAAGGCCCCTTGCTCATGCAGGGGGCCTTTTCTGCGTGAGGGAACGCTAGATACAAATCTTCCCCCACACCGAGGCGGGGGAATGCTTTAGCGGTTGATGCGAGTATAAGGGTGAACGTAGTTCAGCTTCTCTGCCGGCATCGGCAAAATCAGATCATCGCCGTAGGGGCTGGATGCACCAGCAAAAGGCGCAGAGATTTCCGTGATTGCGTGCTCGCGATTTTCGTTCTTCGGCCAAGCCGGGGAAACGTGACCCTTCTTCTCATTCGACATAGTCCCTATTATTTCAAACCTTGCGCAAAAACGTAACTCAATCGATAGCTAAACTGGGAAGTCATCATGACTCAGTCTTCCCATCTTCCGCATTTCCGCACGTGGCTTGCCTCCCTTGACGAAGAAGAGCTGGCAACAGTCCTCCGCAACCGGCCAGATGTGCTCAATCCACTACCCCCAAGTATCGCCGCGCTCGCCACTCGGCTCCTGCTGCGCACCTCTATCGCACGAGCCCTTATGGACTGCTCCGCGGAGCTGCTCGCGGAAATCGAGGACATCGCGCGCCGTGGCGGAGAGCTCGAGGAGGTAGAAGATCTGCATCCGGAGACCACCCGCCAGCTCAAGGAGCGCGGACTAGCGTACGGCAACGTCCTTATTCCGCCTGAGGTCATGCCTGCTTTGCCCACGGGCTGGTCTCTGCTCGAACAGCTGCGAATCGGCCCAGAAGATATTGCCGAGCTGCCAGCTGAAGAGCGCAAGGTCCTCGAGACCCTGTCCCGGTCCAATGGCCTCGGTACCACGCGGGACGCAGCCGTTGATGCGGATCCGGCCCGACCAATCCCGCGGCTCATCGCCAAGCAGCTGCTCCACCGCGTTGACTCAACCACCGTCCGCCTGCCACGCGCCGTGCACCTTGCGCTGAACGGCAAAACCACCGCGCCTATCCCTGTGGAGGGAATAACTGAATCCCCCTCCCCCGATTCCAAGGCCGATGATGCTGGCACTGCAGCCGGGTTATCCGTCGTGCGCGGCATGCAGCGTGTCATTGACTCCCTAGGCGCTCGGCCGATAGAACTCCTCAAAGACAAGACCGTCGGCGTTCGCCAGCTCACCGGATTAAGCAAGACCCTTAACATTGGCGAGGAGGAGTTGCGCCGCCTCATCGAACTCGGCATGAGTGCCCGCCTACTAAGCCGCGGCGAGCCGAAAAACATGGAGGGCAATTTCCTCGCCCCAACGGAGCTCGCCCAAACCTGGCTCGATGCAAGCCTCGCCGAAAAGTGGCAGCTCCTGTTCGAATCATGGACAACCTCCACGTGGACCAGCGAAGACCGTACTCTAGCGCACACCAATGACCGCCTGCCGAGCTTTAGGGATAAGGTCCTGCAGGTCTATCTGCGTGGGGCGAAACCCTCCTTCGAAGAAGCCCTCCGCTTCCACTTCCCACTCTTTGCCACGCATACCGCGGACGAGACTATCGCCGAGCTCCGTGCGGAAGCCGAGTGGATCGGCGCAATCGCCCTCGAGCGCCCCACCAGCGTGCTTATCGAGGGCCCCGAGGCCGCCGCCCGCCTGACCCCAGATACGGTTGACTACTTTCTAATTCAGGCAGATATGACCGTATTGGTTCCCGGACCGCTCGATCCAGAAACACACCAACGGCTCGAATCCGTCGCGGACCTTGAATCCCCCGGCTTGGCCAGTGTCTACCGCATCTCGGACGCTTCCCTTCGCCGCGGCCTTGATCGCGGAATGACTGGGGAGGAAATCCACGCCTTTTTCGCAGCCCACGGGGAGGTGCCGCAGACGCTGGAGTTCCATATCGGGGACGTCGCCAAGCGCCACGGCACCCTGCGCTCCGGCCCGGCACTGTCCTACCTGCGCAGCGAGGACCCAGCCCTCCTCCAGATTGCGCTCAAGGCCGCGCCTTTGCGTCTGCTTGCTCCCACCGTCGCTATTTCTCAACTGCCGGTACACGACCTGCTGGAGCGGCTGCGCGATCACGGTCTTTCTCCCGCGGCCGAGGACCACAACGGCGCGAGCCTCACGGTTGCACCCGAACCTGCAACGCTACCGACCCCCACCGCGCGTCGGGCTACCGCTTTCCCGGACATTGCGAAGGCCATGCGCAATCTGCGCGATGACTCCGCGCCTTCCACTCCCAGCCTCGATATAGTCCACGCAGCCGCACGCACAGCCCGGCCGATCACCATTGGCTATGCGGATAAGAACGGCAACGAAAAGCACCGCACCGTTACCCCGCTGACGGTCGCGGGTGGGCAAATCGACGCCCGCTCTTCCGACGGCTCCACTATCCGATTTCCCTTGCACCGGATCACCTCCGTTACGCTGGAGCCATGAATGGACCATTAATTGTGCAGTCGGATAAGACCGTCTTGCTCGAGGTGGATCACGCCCAGGCCGCAGAGGCCCGCGCCGCGCTCGCTCCCTTTGCGGAGCTGGAGCGCGCTCCCGAGCACGTGCACACCTACCGCATTACTCCGCTCGCGCTGTGGAATGCCCGCGCGGCCGGACACGACGCCGAGCAGGTCGTCGACGTCCTCGAAAACTACTCGCGCTTTCCGGTCCCCCAAGCCCTGCTTATCGACGTCGCCGAAACCATGTCCCGCTACGGCCGCGTCCGCCTGCACGCCCACCCAGCCCACGGCCTCATTCTCGAGTCCGAAGAGCCACCTATCCTGGAAGAACTCTCCCGTGGCGCAACCGGAAAGCTCCTTGGCGCTCGCATCGACGAGCATTCCATCGCCGTCCCGCCCTCCGAGCGCGGCCGCCTCAAGCAAGCCCTCCTCAAGGCGAGCTGGCCGGCAGAAGATCTCGCAGGTTATGTCGATGGCGAGTCCCACCCCATCGCCCTCAATCATGATGGATGGCAGCTGCGCGATTATCAGCAGTACGCCACCGAGGCCTTTTGGTCCGGCGGCTCTGGCGTCGTGGTGCTGCCGTGCGGTGCTGGCAAAACCATCGTCGGTGCGGCAGCCATGGCCAAAGCAGAATCCACCACGCTCATCTTGGTCACCAATACCGTCGCCGGCCGCCAATGGCGGGACGAACTCCTGCGCCGCACCACGCTGACGGAAAATGAAATCGGCGAATACTCCGGCGAGAAGAAGGAAATCAAGCCCATCACCATTGCCACCTACCAGGTGGTCACGCGTAAAACCAAAGGCGAATACCGCGCCCTCGAGCTCTTCGATTCCCGCGATTGGGGCCTCATCATCTACGACGAGGTCCACCTCCTGCCCGCGCCGGTATTCCGTATGACTTCGGATCTTCAGTCGCGGCGTCGGCTAGGGCTCACCGCCACCCTCGTGCGCGAGGACGGCCGCGAGGGCGACGTCTTTTCCCTCATCGGGCCCAAGCGCTACGACGCCCCGTGGAAAGAGCTCGAGATGGCCGGCTATATCGCCACCGCCGAGTGCATCGAAGTCCGCGTAGACATGGACGCCGAGGAGCGCATGCTCTATGCCACCGCCCAACCTCGCGACCGCTACCGCATCGCTGCCCAGGCTGCCGCCAAGCTCCGCGCGGTCGACAAAATCTTGGCCCGCCACCCGCAGCAGGCGCTTATCATCGGCGGCTACGTCGACCAGCTCAAAGAACTCGGCGCGCATCTCGACGCCCCCGTAATCGATGGCTCCACCTCCACTGCTAAGCGCGAACGCCTCTTCCAGCAATTCCGGGATGGCAGCCTTCCCGTTCTGGTGGTGTCCAAGGTCGCCAATTTCTCCATCGATCTCCCCGAGGCCGCCCTAGCCATCCAGGTCTCCGGCACCTTCGGTTCCCGCCAGGAAGAGGCTCAGCGCCTTGGCCGGCTACTCCGCCCCAAGGAAGAAGAGGCGCTCTTTTATTCGCTGGTCACCCGCGATAGCCTCGATGCTGACTACGCCGTGCACCGCCAGCGTTTCCTCGCCGAACAAGGATATGCCTACCGGCTTATCGACGCACTAGACTTAGAACAATGAAAATCTTCAAGTTCGACGTAGACGAGTCCTTTGCCAAGGCCAATAACGAGCTCTTGCGCGATTCCAACCGCCTTCGCCTTTCCGGCCTCGTACTGGGCATCCTGCTCATCATCGGCGGCGCGGCCATCTGGTGGGGATTTTCCTGGGGCATCACTATCGGCCTGGGCATGATTCTATTCGGAATCATGGTGGCCATCGTCGGCTTTGCCGCCGCTCGTAAAGTTGGCACCGCCCAGCAACTCTATGATTCCTATCCCCTTGCGCCGGCCGTCATCGCTGAAGTAAATGAACGCGATATGGTCTTGCTCGCATTGGTGAATACCAATGTGGATCCTTCCCTTCCTCCCCGCTGGGCTGCATGTCTGCGCACCGTGACCGCCATCCCCGGCACCCAACGGACCGTAGGCACCAAGGTTCCCGTTGCGGCTGTTTCCGGCCGCGCAGACAATAACCACTGGCAGCAAATCACCCCGATGCCCAT
This sequence comes from Corynebacterium sp. LaCa_205, assembly GCF_057458085.1. Lineage (NCBI taxonomy): Bacteria > Bacillati > Actinomycetota > Actinomycetes > Mycobacteriales > Corynebacteriaceae > Corynebacterium > Corynebacterium sp. LaCa_205. The sequence goes on along the minus strand of NZ_CP190931.1, from coordinate 700,559 downwards.
CGCTTGGGGCACCCCCGACGCCGAGACCGTCACCATCGCTCGCAAATCCATCCCCCAAGACCAGTGGCAGCGCCTCGAGCGCGCCCGCAAGCGCCTTTCCGACGTCAAGGCTACTAAGTTCGACCTGCTGGTTCTCTAGAGCTCCAAAAACCTTTCTGGATACAGCACTGCTTCAAGGAATGGCCACGTACTAAGCACCTGCTTTGCGACGTCCTCCTCACGCTCGGGATACCATTTCCTCGCTAAATCCACCCAGTATTGTCCGCAGGACCGCGCTTGCCAGTCTGAACCAGATTCGGTTCCACGCTTCGCGTACTCCCACGCGGCATCATACTCACCGATTTCTTCCAAGGCTCTAGCTAACTCTTCGAAAAAGACCACGTAGCCGTCCTCAGCCAAGTGTGTACGGACGATTGCTTCGACGTTCTGATCTAAAACCGCAAAACGCTTCTCCATATACTTGCGTCGGAAAGCATCTGCGCTTTCCACCCAAGCTCGCACCCGAGCCAGTCCATCTTCTCCGAGGACCTTTGAATAAGCAACGGGGTCGAGCTCGAAATAATCAACCTCAGTGGTCTCATGGAAAGCGATAAACCATTCCGCCAGCACGAGCGGATCAGGCTTCGCTCGCTGTGCGCTCTTAGCGTGCAGCTCAATGAGCTCTTCAACCACCTCACTCAGCATGCCAAGTGAGTCATCCGCGTTAGCGATCACACCGACGGCAATCTCCAGCGCCTCTTGCACAATCGAGAATACTTCGGCTGAGTCCTCCGATGAGTCCTCTACGGCAAAATCGAGCACGCAAATTCCATCTTGCATCTTCAGCGCGCGCCTAGCTGCCCGATCCTCATCGAGAAAGGATCGGGTCCGACTCCGAAAAGATGGCAAGACGATATCAGCCAATGAGCTCATGTGTGCAGCCTCCTCGCTACGCTATTAGTCCACTTTAACGAGACTCTCTGCCCTCCAGCACTCTTCTTTTTGTTCTTTGGTGTTGTAGTGCGAGGTATTGTGCCCAGGTGTGGTTCCAGTGTGTTTGGTGTGTGGCTAGGGGCCCGGTGGCGTGGTCTAGTTGGTAGGTGCCGTCTCGGTGGAGCCAGGCGATGGTGCCGGTGATGTGGTCGAGGATGTAGTGGACGCGGCGGTCAGTTTTGATGTTGTGGTGATGCTGGCACAGGTTTACTAGATTGTCTGGACTGGTCGGTCCGCCTTGGTGGTATTCAATGCGGTGGTCTAGTTGGCACTGTGTGGCGGGGATGGTGCAGCCGGGCCAGCGGCAGGTGGCGTCTCTGCCTTGGGTGTAGGCGCGGATGTCGGCGTTAGGGATGTAGGAGTCTACTTCGTCGGCGTTAAGCCGGCGGATGAAGGTGTTGTCTGTGGGGGCATGGTTGATGTTTATCCATCCGGCACCAGGAACATAGACGCTGTTTGTTTCTGGGTTGGTGGTAAAGGTGTTGATAGCCACGCTGGTGTGGGTGTCTTCGAGGATGAGATCGATAAGGCCCTGCGCTGCGGTGGTGTGTGCCTTGTTGGTGTACACATCGATATGGCGGGCGATGATTGTGGCGGTAGCACTATCGCAGGTCAAAGATAGTGTAGTGGTGTTATCGGGGTTGTAGTTTATGCGGAGTGTGGGTTGCGGCTTTTCTTCTTTGTCTCCGGGGCGCAAGTGGGTGTCGATGAAGCCGCGGATGAAGCGGCGTAGTTCAGCATCAGTGGGGACTGTTTGATTCGGTGCGGTGGGGGTGAGGAAGTCTGCGAGTGCTGCGTCGATAGCTTCGAGATGGTCGGGGTTGCTATCTAGGCGGTGTAGTTCACGGTCGATGATGCGCAATTTGGTCAGATCGAGTATCCAGTGCTGGCCTTGTATTTCGGTGACTAGAGGTAGTTGTCGCATGCGATAGTGGGCACGGATATACCCGAGGAGTTTGCTATAAGAGATGCCGAGGTCTTTAGCCAGGCTGGTGAGGCTTAAGTCGACGTCGTCGTCTAGTTGGGGCAGGATTGCGCGGTAGAGGAACCAGGAGGTTTTACGCGTATAGGTACCGGCTTTACCGATGTGGTTTCCGGGTGCGTTGGTGGTGTAGAACGCTTCCGGTACATCATCTTCGCCTAGAAGATCAGTATCGGGGTGGCTGGAAATGAGGAGGGTGTCGGGATAGTCGAGGGCAGTATCAGGTTCGGGTGGGGATAGTGTGGCAGTCACGGGGTGTACTCCAACAGGAAGCAGTGGTTCGTACGTGGTTTCTAACCAGTGGTCTTATAGTATCCCGGCTTCCGGACATATGCGCGCGATGGGGGTGTTTTTGTTCGAATAGGGTGACCTAAACCCGCAGGGATCCCCAGAGTCGAGCGCCAATGGGCAACGGGGGTAAAAGGAAAGGTTTAGAGTTCGTCGACGCCGGCAAGCAGGGAGCGAATTTCGGGGCAGTTAGCAAACTTCCGCTTTAGCCGACCCAAGAATTCTTCAAAGGAAGTTGGTTCCGCAACCTTTTGGATTTTCCCGAGCAACTCATACGCTTGGTCGCAACCGTACTTGTTTTCCAACTGCTCCTCGACTTTTCGCATCAGAATGGGAATGGTCTCGTCCGGCAAGTCCGGAAGAAGCTGCTCTGCCAAGCTCCATTCAATTGCGGCGTCCGAGGCTGTTGCCCAAGCACGCTCCGGATCATTTAGGCACACGTACTGGAACATCGCTAGGTCCCATGGTTTATCCCGCAGGCGAGTCTGGATGAGTACTGACGCGGTGTCCCCTACGGCCGCAAAAAGCCCACGCGCAGTCGATAGCATTGGAAAACTATCGAAGGCTATCCGGTGCACGGCGGGGCTGCGGTGGGGAAAGTGGGCGTCGCAAAGCGCGGCCCAAAAAGTAACGATATGGAAAGTATCCTCCGTGGGCAACGCCAGCATGGCCTTCTCTGAGTACCTATAGGCGAGGTCAAACTGACCTATCTCCGAAAGGCCGCGAATCAGCTGCTCGTATCCGTCCGTATGAGTACGATATACGTCCTCGACAGAGCCAGAAAGCACCGCGAGCCGACGCCTCGCATACGCGCCATGCACCCGCTCGCGAAGTTCCTTCACGCCCTCTACGCCTAAAGATTCCTCGTACTGCAACGGGTCAATATCTATTAGTTCCGCATACGGCGACTCAAGAATGCCCAAGAGCCACTGGGCCAAGTACAGCGCGTCAATCTTTGATAGATGAGCTGCATGAGGTAGTTCCTCTGCCAAACGCTCGGCACTCCAACGCACGGCGTCGTTGAAATCCTCAATATGCGGCAACAGTTGCAGAACTTCGTCAACTGCGCGTTGTGCCACTAGGAAGATATCGTGAACCTCTATTGGCTCAATTCCATAGCCGGCTAGAAGATGAGGTTCAAACATGGCGGTCTGGAGCAGCTCGCCGACCTTCCACACCTGGTCGGCGTACTGGCTAGAATCGTCGGGGTCAGCCAAGTTTAGTCCGGTGGGCTTTACAAAGTTAATGGTTGCTTCGGCAAGCGTCTGCCTTACTTCTGGCATTCCTTTAAATCCGCGAGGAATTCCTTGAGAGATTCCGTCAGATCCCATATTTGGTTACGCTCGTCTTCAAACATGCGATCAACGAGGAACTCTACACCGCCCAGATCATCCGGATGCAAGCTGTCTAAATAGGCCAGAAGCTTATCGATGTCTTGCAAGCCTTGAATTCCTTGCTCTACTTGTTCCACCACAGTAGAAATCTGCCTTTGGTCCATGCGTTTGAGACTAGCAAAACGACGAAAGAAGAGGGCGGTGGTATACCGTCCTCTTCTTTGTTGTATTTTGTTGTGTTTTTGTTGTTTGGTGTCGGCGGTGACTTACTCTCCCACAACCTCCCGGTTGCAGTACCATCAGCGTGTGCAGGCTTAGCTTCCGGGTTCGGAATGGGACCGGGCGTTTCCCTGCAGCTATTGACCACCGACAAACCTTCAGAACAATACCCTCTCTTTAATAGGTGTCTGGGTGTTGTGTCAGATACTGCATAGTGGACGCGGTCACGACAGTGACTGTTTCTTGTTTTTGTTGTTTTTTGCCAGCACACATAGTGTGTGTTGGTGTTTGTTGTGGTCAATTAGTACCAGTAGCCTTCACACCTTACAGTGCGTCCAGGTCTGGCCTATCTACCCTATCGTCTTTAGGGGACCTTAACGAAACCTCATCTTAAAACAGGCTTCCCGCTTAGATGCTTTCAGCGGTTATCCCTTCCGTACGTAGCCAACCAGCGATACCCCTGGCGGGATAACTGGCACACTAGAGGTACGTCCGTCCCGGTCCTCTCGTACTAGGGACAGCTTTCTTCAAGTTTCAACGCGCGCGGCGGATAGAGACCGAACTGTCTCACGACGTTCTGAACCCAGCTCGCGTGCCGCTTTAATGGGCGAACAGCCCAACCCTTGGGACCTACTCCAGCCCCAGGATGCGACGAGCCGACATCGAGGTGCCAAACCATCCCGTCGATATGGACTCTTGGGGAAGATCAGCCTGTTATCCCCGGGGTACCTTTTATCCGTTGAGCGACACCACATCCACAAGTAGGTGCCGGATCACTAGTCCCGACTTTCGTCCCTGCTCGACATGTCTGTCTCACAGTCAAGCTCCCTTGTGCACTTACACTCACCACCTGATTGCCAACCAGGCTGAGGGAACCTTTGGGCGCCTCCGTTACATTTTGGGAGGCAACCGCCCCAGTTAAACTACCCACCAGGCACTGTCCCCAACCCAGATCATGGGCCAAGGTTAGATGCTCAATCCGATCAGAGTGGTATTTCAACAACGACTCCACCACCACTAGCGTGATAGCTTCCAAGTCTCCCACCTATCCTACACAAACCGAACCAAACACCAATACCAAGCTATAGTGAAGGTCCCGGGGTCTTTTCGTCCTGCCGCGCGTAACGAGCATCTTTACTCGTAGTGCAATTTCACCGGGCCTGTGGTTGAGACAGCAGAGAAGTCGTTACGCCATTCGTGCAGGTCGGAACTTACCCGACAAGGAATTTCGCTACCTTAGGATGGTTATAGTTACCACCGCCGTTTACTGGGGCTTAAATTCTCAGCTTCGCCAACAACGTTGACTAACCGGTCCTCTTAACCTTCCAGCACCGGGCAGGCGTCAGTCCATATACATCAACTTAACGTCTTCGCATGGACCTGTGTTTTTGATAAACAGTCGCTTCCCTCTATTCTCTGCGACCCCACAACGCTTAACACCGCAAGGATGCTCACATCGTAGGGCCCCCCTTCTCCCGAAGTTACGGGGGCATTTTGCCGAATTCCTTAACCACAGTTCACCCGAACGCCTTAGTATTTTCAACCTGACCACCTGTGTCGGTTTAGGGTACGGGCCATACACACACATCGCTAGAGGCTTTTCTCGACAGTACAGGATCACCACCATCAACCCCAATGGGTCTACGCATCACGCCTCAACCAAAATGTGCGGCGGATTTACCTACCACACGGTCTGCACGCTTACACCACCAATCCAATAAGTGGCGTGGCTACCTCACTGCGTCACCCCATCACTTGAACCACACATCAGGCCCCACGACATCAACACCACCAGACTTCAAAGAAGACCAGCAATGCATCCGCGGTGGTTAGTATCAGTGCTTTATCATGGGCGCGCATGTACGGGTACCAGAATATCAACTGGTTATCCATCGACTACGCCTGTCGGCCTCGCCTTAGGTCCCGACTCACCCTGGGAAGACGAACTTGACCCAGGAACCCTTAGTCATCCGGCGGATAGGATTCTCACCTATCAATTCGTTACTCATGCCTGCATTCTCACTCGCACACAGTCCACGCCTCCTTACGGTAACGCTTCAACCCATGCACGACGCTCCCCTACCCAACAAAAAATTGTTGCCGCGGCTTCGGCGGTGTACTTGAGCCCCACTACATTGTCGGCGCAGAACCACTCGACCAGTGAGCTATTACGCACTCTTTCAAGGATGGCTGCTTCTAAGCCAACCTCCTGGCTGTCTTCGCGATCCCACATCCTTTTCCACTTAGTACACCCTTAGGGGCCTTAACCGGCGATCTGGGCTGTTTCCCTCTCGACTATGAAGCTTATCCCCCACAGTCTCACTGCCGTACAACACAATTAGTGGCATTCGGAGTTTGGCTGACATTGCTAAGATTGTAGTCCCGCTCAACCAACCAGTCGCTCTACCTCCACCAAGCTATAATACGACGCTGCACCTAAATGCATTTCGGGGAGAACCAGCTATCACGGAGTTTGATTGGCCTTTCACCCCTACCCACAGCTCATCCCCGCAGTTTTCAACCTACGTGGGTTCGCGCCTCCACAACCTCTTACAGCTGCTTCACACTGGCCATGGGTAGATCACCCCGCTTCGGGTCCAGGACATGCCACTTGACACCCCATTAGGATTCGGTTTCCCTACGGCTACCCCACACGGGTTAACCTCGCGACATGCCGCTGACTCGCAGGCTCATTCTTCAAAAGGCACGCCATCACACACACACGGTGCTCTGACGGATTGTAAGCACATGGTTTCAGGAACTATTTCACTCCCCTCCCGGGGTACTTTTCACCATTCCCTCACGGTACTCATACACTATCGGTCACACTGAGTATTTAGGCTTACCGGGTGGTCCCGGCAGATTCACAGCAGATTCCACGAGCCCGCTGCTACTCGGGCAACCCAACAACCCACACATCATCATCTTCAGCTACAGGACTCTCACCTACTCCGGCAGGCCATTCCAAACCACTTCACCTAACAACAATGCGAGGGCGCGGCAATGGTAGTCACCGCACATCAGGGCCCACAACACCGCACACACAACCCCTACCAGGTATCACATGCACACGGTTTAGCCTCATCCACGTTCGTTCGCCACTACTAGCAGAATCATTATTATTTTCTTCTCCTACGGGTACTGAGATGTTTCACTTCCCCGCGTAAACCCCCACAACAGCTATGAATTCACTGAAGGGTAACCCCACATAACCAGGGCCAGGTTTCCCCATTCGGACATCCTCGGATCAACGCTTAATTGACAACTCCCCGAGGCTTAACGCAGCCTTTCACGTCCTTCATCGGCTCAGCATGCCAAGGCATCCACCATGCGCCCTTAATAACGAACACACAAACCACCACACACAAAAAGCGCGGGCGGCCACACAAGTGAACTTGACAAAATAAACACAAAAAAGAAATCACACAAACACACACAACACACCACACAAAAGCGCAGCCTGCCATACGTGTTTAATGCTCGCGTCCACTATACAGTTCTCACACAACACCCCAACCACAAACCAGCACACACACTGTGTCCACCAGTCATATGGTCAGGCACCACAAAAAGGGGATAATGCCCCAGACACCCAACAATGCACCAACATACAAACAAATACTTTTTTCAAACTGTGCACGACACTGTGTGTCACAAAGCGCCATTCAAACACTCGGTCTTTGTCTTAAAGGTGTATCTTCCACCCGGAAATTTTCAAACAAACAACGTTGGCAGCATGACACTCGCACACTCAACCAACACCCACCACAAAGTGGCAGGACAAGGCACAACTGTGCCCAAATAATAAAGCTCCTTAGAAAGGAGGTGATCCACCCGCACCTTCCGGTACGGGTACCTTGTTACGACTTCGTCCCAATCGCCGATCCCACCTTCGACGGCTCCCTAACAAGTTTGGGCCACCGGCTTCGGGTGTTACCAACTTTCATGACGTGACGGGCGGTGTGTACAAGGCCCGGGAACGTATTCACCGCAGCGTTGCTGATCTGCGATTACTAGCGACTCCGACTTCATGGGGTCGAGTTGCAGACCCCAATCCGAACTAAGGCCGGCTTTCAGCGATTCGCTCCACCTCACAGTGTCGCTGCGCGTTGTACCGACCATTGTAGCATGTGTGAAGCCCTGGACATAAGGGGCATGATGATTTGACGTCATCCCCACCTTCCTCCGAGTTGACCCCGGCAGTCTCTCATGAGTCCCCAACCAAATGCTGGCAACATAAGACAAGGGTTGCGCTCGTTGCGGGACTTAACCCAACATCTCACGACACGAGCTGACGACAACCATGCACCACCTGTACACCAGCCACAAAGGGAAAGACTATCTCTAGCCCGATCCGGTGTATGTCAAGCCCAGGTAAGGTTCTTCGCGTTGCATCGAATTAATCCACATGCTCCGCCGCTTGTGCGGGCCCCCGTCAATTCCTTTGAGTTTTAGCCTTGCGGCCGTACTCCCCAGGCGGGGCGCTTAATGCGTTAGCTACGGCACGAAAGTCGTGAAAAGACCCTCACACCTAGCGCCCACCGTTTACGGCATGGACTACCAGGGTATCTAATCCTGTTCGCTACCCATGCTTTCGCTCCTCAGCGTCAGTAACTGCCCAGTAACCTGCCTTCGCCATCGGTGTTCCTCCTGATATCTGCGCATTTCACCGCTACACCAGGAATTCCAGTTACCCCTACAGTACTCAAGTTATGCCCGTATCGCCTGCACGCCCGGAGTTAAGCCCCGGAATTTCACAGACGACGCGACAAACCACCTACGAGCCCTTTACGCCCAGTAATTCCGGACAACGCTCGCACCCTACGTATTACCGCGGCTGCTGGCACGTAGTTAGCCGGTGCTTCTTATCTAGGTACCGTCACAAAAAGCTTCGTCCCTAGCGAAAGGAGTTTACAACCCGAAGGCCGTCATCCCCCACGCGGCGTCGCTGCATCAGGCTTGCGCCCATTGTGCAATATTCCCCACTGCTGCCTCCCGTAGGAGTCTGGGCCGTATCTCAGTCCCAATGTGGCCGTCCACCCTCTCAGGCCGGCTACCCGTCGCCGCCTTGGTAGGCCATTACCCCACCAACAAGCTGATAGGCCGCGAGCTCATCCTACACCGAAAAAACTTTCCAACCATCACACTAAAAATGGCTCCTATCCGGTATTAGACCCAGTTTCCCAGGCTTATCCCGAAGTGCAGGGCAGATCACCCACGTGTTACTCACCCGTTCGCCACTCGAGTACCCTGCAAGCAGGGCCTTTCCGTTCGACTTGCATGTGTTAAGCACGCCGCCAGCGTTCGTCCTGAGCCAGGATCAAACTCTCCACAAAAAATTTCAGAACAAATCCGAAACAGGCCGTGAAAAGCCCGAAACCCAACAAAAGAACAAACCACCACAAACCACACAAAATGCAGCTCATGCTGGCGTCCAAAAAATTACTACAAAGAAAAAATAAACAGTCCCCTCAACCCGACGGGGTCAAAAAGAGGAAACCAAAAAAGGTAAACACAATCACATGCCAACCAATCCATCTCAATGCAGCCGAAACACCAAACAGCATTCAAAAAGGTACGTGTTCCACATACCCAACCGGCACACACCAACCAACAAACCACTAAGCCTGCTGGCAGACAAACCAATCAACACACAACCATGCACACAAAAAATAAAAAGTACATTGGCACACTATTGAGTTCTCAAACATCACCACCAACCAACAAAAAATTAACTTCCCGTTAACCTCTCATCGGCAGCCCGTACAAACTTACTCAACTCAAAGAACAAAGTCAAATCATCGAACCAAGTCCGTACAAAATGTCACCATCAAGTAACCTCCCGGCTACCTCTCGGCGACTTGGATTAATCTAGCCCACCACAACCAAACAACACAAATCCCCAGCATAACGGGCACTATGACAGAGTCTTACCTGGCTAAGTGGCCCCATAGCTACTAATGCCTCAAGGAAGCCTGCAATCGAGATGCTTTCTCCCATATTTGAAAGGCCTCTCTGGTGGACCGCTCCCCTTTAGGTGGGCGATCCCAAAAATGGATTGGGGAGGGCGGACAATTAACAGCAAGATGACCACCGGGCTCCTTGGATGGAAAAAGGCCCCCGATTTCTCGGGGGCCTATCGGTGGAGCTGCCGGGAATTGAACCCGGGTCCTTCGTCACCTTGCCAGGGCTTCTCCGTGCGCAGTTCGCACAGGATCTCTCCTCGGCCCTCCGGATCGGGCGAACACGTCCGGATGATGGGCCCAGTCACCAGTAAGAGTCCCGACTGGTCCTGATGACCCGGCCAGTCGGCTAGTTCCTTAGTCGATGCCAGGTTCTAGGTCAGGAACGAAACCTAGGCTGACAGACACGCGTCGCTGTAATTAGGCAGCGAGGGCGTAGTCACGCTGAGAGTTCTTCTCTGCGTTTATTGGTTGCTACGACGCTTATACGGTGGTCGTTAGCCTGCACCGGCACGCTTCCCCTGGCTCAGTGCACGAAGTCGAAACCAAATCAACCCCATGCGGTAGGGACGGGATAGTGCATCTTCCCTACGGTTCGTATAACACTACCCCACCCACTTTTATTTCCTCAAGTGCTCCTTCAGCCACTCTTTGAGGACCACTGCGTGGTTGACCTTGCGGTTGGCGGCGGCAAAGAGAAGGGTGGCGTCGGCAAGCGCAAGCAGCTGGGTGAGCTCTTCGGAGTCATTGTCATCCAGCTCAGCCTTGTAGCGGCGGGCAAACTCGTCGAAACGATCCTCGTCGTGGTTCCACCATTTGCGCAGCTCCGGACTCGGCGCGACTTCCTTGAACCATTTCTCGTAGTCCACATCGCTCTTGGCGACGCCCCGGGGCCACATCCGATCCACCAGCACCCCGACGCCTTCGATGGTGTCCTCACCCTTGATGACGTCGTGGACTTTCGCTGTCTTAAACATTGATGCCCTTCACGCGGCGACCGAGCTCGCGGGAGATTTCGCGATCCTGGTCGCGGCGCTTAATATCCTCTCGCTTGTCATAGTCCTGCTTGCCTTGGGCCAGCGCAAGCGAAAGCTTGGCGTAACCATTTTTGAGATAAACCTTGAGCGGAACCAGGGTCTTATTGCCATTGCGCACCTGGCCATAAAGTTTGTCGATCTCGCGGCGGTGCAATAAAAGCTTGCGGGTGCGCCTCGGGCTGTGGTTCGTCCACGAGCCCATGGAGTACTCCGGAATGTGGAGGTTCCGCAAGTACACTTCGCCATCGTCAATGGTGGCGAAGGCATCGTTGAGCGAGATTTTTCCCTCGCGCAGTGATTTAATCTCGGTGCCGAGCAGGACGATGCCACACTCGTATTCCTCGAGGATCTTGTAGTCGTGCCGGGCCCGGCGGTTGGTCGCAAGCGTAGCCTCGCCGGATGCCGCCTTCTTGTTTTTCTTGCCCTTCTTAGCCATAGTTATGCCAGTGTAGTGCCCTTTTGACTGGCCCGGCAAACAGACTATTTGCGTACATATGACCGCAGGGTGATATGGGCCGTGACGGCGGTAACCACCAGCGCTAGCAGGCCGACGAGCGGGAGGGCAATCCAGAGGTCGCCGGATTTCATAGGAGCCAGCAGCTGGGATTCATAAAGTCCCTGCAGGGACGGGTCTACCACTTGGGACTTGCCCAAGAAGATGCCGGCCCCGCCGAGGAGTACACCGATGAGGGAAGCCAAGACTGCTTCCATGACGAATGGCGCCTGCGTCATCCACCGGCTTGCGCCCACCATGCGCATGATCTCTGTTTCGCGAGTGCGGTGGAACGCAGCAATTTGCACCATATTAGCCACCAAGAAGATGGCCGCCACAGACATCACGATGGCCAGGATGAAGGTGGCATTGCGGATGGAGTCGAGGTTGCTGGCGGCATTGCGCACCTCTTGCTGCTGGTCGACGACGTCCTCTACCGCTGGGTTATCCCGAATCGCATCGATTGCGGAGGCGTCTTCTGGGTCTACAAGCCGCACGTGGAATGCAGCCGGCAGCGCATCAGGGGAAGTTTGCTCCACCATCACAGGGTCGGTGTCTTGGAAAAGTTCTTTGAACCGCTCATAAGAATCTGCGCGGTTGCGGTATTCCACGGACTCGACGGAATCATCCGCCTCCAACTGTTCCTTGATATCCGCACAGGCCGGACTCGTGCAGTCTGGATCCCCGGCAGAAATATCCTCATTGAGCTGAACCATGACCTCGACGCGGTCGAGGTAGATATCCTTGGTGTCCTTGGTCAGGTTGGTCACCATAATGCCGGCGACAACGAGCCCGACCGCAATCGCGGTGGTGATAATCATGGCAATGGTCATAGTCAGGTTGCGGCCAAGCCCCTTGGTGGCTTCGCGGAAAATAAATCCTAGCTTCATGCTTCCCCCTCATAGGTTGCCTCGTGCTCATCGCGCACGAGTACTCCATTGCGCAGCTCCAGCACGCGCTTGCGCGCCTTATTGACGGCGCGGGCGTTATGGGTGGACATGACCACGGTGGTGCCGCGGCGGTTGATGCCCAGCAGTAAGTCCATGATCTCGTCAGCGGTGGCGGGATCGAGGTTGCCCGTGGGTTCGTCGGCAAGCAGAAGCTTCGGCCGATTAACCACCGCGCGGGCGATGGCCACACGCTGCTGCTCACCACCGGAGAGCTCATGCGGATAGGCGTTGTGGCGATCGTGGAGTCCCACCAGCTCCAATACCTGCGGGACCGCAGTGGAAATGCGGTACTTACTCTTGCCAATGACCTCCAGTGCAAAGGCCACGTTTTGATACACCGTCAGCTTGGGCAGCAGGCGGAAATCCTGGAAGACGTAGCCGATGGACTGACGCAATGCGTTGATCTGCTTGCCGGAAAGCTCATTGACGTGGAAATCATCAAAGTAAATATCGCCTTCAGTTACGTTGCTGTAGCACACCATAAGCTCCAAGAAGGTGGACTTACCGGAGCCGGATGGACCGATCAGGAAAGCGAATTCACCATCCGCAATCTCGAAAGACACCCCATCGAGCGCTGGGCGGGACTCGGCGGAGTAGGCCTTAGTCACGTTGTCGAATCTAATCACGTGAATCACTGTAGCAACCAAAGTTGACACCGCGCTGTGAACTATATTTAAGTAATGTGGTCTAAGACACTAATTTGTTCCGACCCAATCGACAGAAAGTGCCGATACTATGGCCGAAACCGAAACTAAAGAAAAACCACGTTCTGCAAGCGGCTTCCTGGGCACTGTAGAAAAGATTGGCAATAAGCTGCCGGATCCGTTCTGGCTCTTCGTCATCCTCGCGGCAATCGTTGCTGTGACCTCCTGGCTGGGACACCTCATCGGTATGAGCGCCGAGGATCCTAAGACAGGCGAGACCATTGAGGTGCAATCGCTACTGACCACCGAGAATATCTCGCGAATGGTTACGGACGCGGTGGAAAACTTCACCAGTTTCCCACCGCTCGGCGTCATCCTTGCCGTGATGCTCGGCGTGGCCGTGGCCGAGCAGTCTGGTCTGCTTTCCGCTTTGGTGCGCGGCATGGTCACCAAGGTCAGTGCCAAGATGCTTACCTTCGTCGTGGCGTTGGCCGGTGTGACCGGCTCTGTGGCCTCCGATGCCATCTACGTCATCCTCATTCCGCTGGGAGCCATGGCCTTCCACGCGGTGGGCCGCTCCCCCATCGTGGGTGCAATGGTGGCCTTTGCCGCCTCGTCAGCCGGATTTAATGCCTCGCTGATTCTCAATATCACCGACCTCCTGCTGGCTGGTATTTCTACTCCAGCCGCGCAGTTCGTCGATGCCGAGTATGAGGTCAGCCCGCTGGCGAATATCTTCTTCGTCATCCCTTCCGCCGTGGTGCTTTCGCTCATCATTACCGCGGTCACGGAATTCCTCATGGTGAAAAAGGCCCGCGAATTGGTAGACCATGACCACATCAATTACGAAGAAGTCTCCTTTTCCAAAGCCGCTGGCGGCCCTTCCAACGCGGAAGGGGAAAAGGAAGAATACGACTTCACGGATGATGAAGAGGCCATGCGCATCAAACCCAATGAACAGCGTGGTTTGATAGCGTCCGGCGTCACCCTGGCGATCTTCCTCGCCGCCTTCTTCGCCCTGCTGTTTATCCCTGGTTCCCCGCTGGCGAGCCAAGAAGACAGCTTTATGGAGTCGCCGCTCATCAGCGCCATCGCGGTGCCCATTGCCTTGGCCTTCTTGGTATGCGGCATTGCCTATGGCTTGGCGGCTGGCACCGTGAAGTCCTTTGCTGATGTGCCGACGTTTATGGCCAAGGGCATCGAGACTCTCGTTCCCATGCTGGTCCTCTTTTTCGCCGTCGCCCAGTTCCTCGCTTGGTTCGAGTGGTCCAACCTCGGCGTATGGACCGCTATTAAGGGCTCCGAGCTACTCCAGCACTGGTCCCTGCCGCCGTTGCTCATGTTCGCCGCGCTGGTCGCCATGGTGGCACTGCTCAACCTATTCATTACCTCCGGCTCTGCCCAATGGGCGCTTATGGCCCCGGTCATCGTACCGATGATGATGTATGTTGGCGTCTCACCCGAGGTCTCCCAGATGCTCTTCCGTATCGGTGACTCACCGACGAATATCATCACCCCAATGTCGCCCTACTTCGCGCTGGCGTTGACCTTCCTGCAGCGCTACTACAAGCACGCGGGTGTGGGTACCTTGATGTCGCTCGCCCTTCCTTACTCGCTATGCATGCTGGTGGGCTGGTTCATCTTCTTTGTCATCTGGTACCTCATCGGTCTCCCGCTGGGACCAGGTGCACCGATGCACTTCCCCGCATAAGATTTCGCCGCGAGCTCAAGACAAAGGCCGAACTGCAGAGACAATCCTCTCAGTTCGGCCTTCGTTGTTTTCCTAACTAGTCCTGCTCTTGCTGCATGCGCCAGCGGATGCCGGATTCAAGAAAGCCATCGATATCGCCATCAAGCACCTTGGAGGGATCACCCACCTCAAAGTTGGTGCGCAGGTCTTTGACCATCTGGTACGGGTGCAACACATAGGAGCGCATCTGATTGCCCCAGGAGGCGTTACCACCAGCGCCCAGCGCGTCAAGCTCGGCCTGCTCCTCTTGGCGCTTGCGCTCCAAGAGCTTTGCCTGCAGCACGCGCATAGCCGAGGCCTTATTTTGAATCTGCGATTTTTCGTTCTGGCAGGTGACCACGATTCCGGTGGGAATGTGGGTCAGGCGCACCGCGGAGTCGGTGGTGTTGACGGACTGTCCGCCAGGGCCCGAAGAACGATAAACATCGACGCGCACATCATTGTCCGGGATATCGATGTGGTCGGTCTGTTCCACCACCGGCAGGACTTCCACCTCGGCGAAGGAGGTCTGGCGTCGGCCTTGATTATCAAAAGGCGAGATGCGCACCAAGCGATGCGCGCCTTGTTCCACGGAAAGCTGGCCGTACATGTACTCACCATGGACTACGAACGTGGCTGACTTGATGCCCGCTTCTTCCGCGTAAGAGATGTCATAGACATCCACCTTGTGGCCGTGCTTTTCTGCCCAGCGGGTATACATGCGCATAAGCATTTCAGCCCAGTCCGCCGCATCCACACCGCCGGCACCAGAACGAATATTGATAACCGCCTCACGCGGGTCATACTCACCGGAAAGCATGGTGGTGACCTCTAGGGATTCGATGGCGGACTCCAGGGAATCGAGCTCCTCGTCTGCCAGGGAAGAATCCCCTTCCTCTTCCGCAAGTTCGTACATGACGGGCATGTCCTCGAGACGCCCGCGCAGCGCTTCTAGCTTGCGAACCTTCGCCTGCGCTGCGGAAAGCTCAGAGGTGACTTTTTGGGCATGTTCGGGGTCGTCCCACAGGGATGGATCCCCGGCCTGGGCCTCTAGTTCCCGAATGCGGGCAGCCAAAGCCTCTGGGTCCATGACCTTCTCAATGGTGGTCAGGGTGGATTCTAGTTGCTTGAGCCGTGCTGTTACTTCGGGACGCATAGGCCCCAATCCTACCCACCCGGCCATCACAATTAGCCATCGGCCGCGTTTAGGGTGACAATGGTGGGCATGGATCAAAAGCCGAGCTTGCAGGAGATGATCGACGCGGTCATCAAGACCTTTATTGTCGCGCATGCGGATGACGGGGATGCGCACCTTGCGCAGGCCCTCGTCTATAACGCCGGACGCTTGGCGTGGCGCCTGCGCGAGATGGGCGTTGACGTGGAGCAAAAGACTTCCATCTCGGACGTTGTCACGGATGCAGACCGCGCGGCCGAGCGCTTCGTCGCGGGCGTGCTCGAGGCCGTGCGCCCGGAGGACGGCATCCTGGGTGAGGAGGGCGCCGCCCGCGAATCCCAGTCCGGCCGCACCTGGGTCATTGACCCAGTCGATGGCACCTACAATTTCTCTTCCGGCTCCGATTATTGGTGCTCTGCCCTCGCGCTTGCCGACGCCACCGGGATCACCCTCGGCGCCGTCCACCGCCCCGCCATGGGTTATACGTGGTTCGGTGGCCGCGACTACCCCACTTCTCTGGACGGCAAAGAAGTTTCCCGCCTTGCGGCTCAGCCAGCCAAGCAGATTTCGCTATCTACCTATTTGCACCCGACCTCGCTGATGGATGCGGATATCCGCGGGGCATGGCAGCGCGTGGCGGAAAACTTTGCTACAGTCCGTATGCTCGGTGCCGGTTCTGTTGACCTGTCCTCCGTAGCCGATGGCACGTGGGGCGCATGGATGCAGCATTCGGTAGCGGATTGGGATTGGTTCCCCGGCAAAGCTCTCGTTGAAGCAGCCGGTGGTGCCGCCCGCAAGGTAGAAGCCGGCGGTGTCGAATGGTGCCTCGCCGGCAATAAATTGGTAGTGGATCAGATGGAGGATTGGCTCCGTGGGTAAGTTCAAAGAAGACTTGGGCCTCGCGCTCGAGCTGGCGGGCCATGCCGATGTGGTAACCATGCATCGTTTCGAGGCCTCGGATCTTTCCGTTAAGGAAAAGCCGGATATGTCTCCCGTATCGGATGCGGACCTCACCTGTGAGAAGCAAATCCGCGAATCCCTCAAGCGCTCCCGCCCGCGCGATGAGGTGCTGGGCGAGGAATACGGCGGCGAGGCCTGTTATAAAGGCCGCCAGTGGGTCATCGATCCCATCGACGGCACCAAGAACTTCGTGCGTGGCGTGCCCGTATGGGCCACGCTCATTTCCCTCTTGGAAGACGGCGAACCGGTGGTATCCGTCGTCTCCGCTCCCGCCCTGCGCCGCCGCTGGTACGCGGCCAAGGGCGCGGGTGCCTTCCGCGTGTTCGGCGGCGAGCCGAAGCGTTTGAGCGTTTCCCACGTAGAAAAGCTCTCCGATTCTTCGCTGGCGATGAGCTCGCTTACCGGATGGGCTGAGCGCGGATTGCGCGATAAATTCCTCGCGCTAACGGATAAAACGTGGCGCCTGCGCGGCTACGGAGACTTCTGGTCCTATTGCCTCGTCGCCGAAGGCGCAGTAGATATCGCCGCCGAACCGGAGGTTTCCCTGTGGGACCTCGCTGCGCCCTCGCTCATCGTGACCGAGGCCGGCGGTACCTTCACTGACCTTGAAGGAAACCCCGGCCCGCATGGCGGATCCGGCGTAGCCTCCAACGGACTGCTGCATAAGCACGCCCTCGCCGCGCTACAGGGCTAGGGTCTTCTCCGCAGCTGGAGCAGCACCGGACCGCGGTGCTCGGTAGCTGCAGCGGAACAACCACCCGCCTGCGCGCAACTGCCGCAGCCGCCGGTGGGGCACGAAGTGAGCGATTCACGCACCAGCTCCGCCGTGCGTTCGAGGTGGGCGAGGATGATTTCCACGGTCCCCTGCCCTAACCCAGTAGCTTTTGCAATGTCAGCCGGGTTGGATTTTCCCTGTTTAATGGCCTCCTTGACCTGCTCCGTGGGGCTCATAGGAAGACCTTGAGGACTTGGAAAACTCCCACCGCCAGGATCCAGGCGGAGCCGAGTTGTAGGGCGAAGCCGATGAGTGTCCACTTCCAGCCTATTTCTCGCCGCTGCGCGGCTACCGTGGCTACGCACGGGGTGTAGGCCAGCAGGAATACCATGTACGCCCATACTGCCGCGAGCCCGTGCCCGCCAGAGGCCGCATCAAAATCAGCGCGGATATGGCTGGCCAGTGGGGATTCTGCTTGCTCTTCCGGTGCATCGTCAGTGACGTCTTCGACTGCGTACGTCTGTGCCCACGTGGAAATGAGGGTTTCCTTCGCCACGAATCCGGTGACCAAGGGTCCGGTCAGCGACCAAGAACCAAAGCCTGCCGGGGCAAAGACGGGAGACATTGCCTGAGCAACGGCACCATAGGCGGAATCCTGTGGCGGCACTGCCTCTTCGTTAAAGGAGTGCCCGCCGGTGACCGGGATGGACATGAGCAGCCAGATGACTACCACCGTGGCCACGATGATGCCGCCGGCGGTATGTAAGAAGCCCTTGAGGCGCACCCACATTACTGAGATGGTGAGTCTAAAGGTGGGCAGCTGATAGGCCGGAAGGTCGATAACGAGGGCTTCGGCCGGCATGGCCCGCCACACCGTGCGGCGCAGCGCCAGGCCTACCAACACCACCAAAGCGATGGACAGCACGTACATGGCAAATACCGCGGAACCGGCATGAGCAGGGAAAAATACCTGTGCCAGCATCATAAATACGATGAGACGCGCAGAGCATGAAGTAAAGGGAATAAGCAGGCAGGTGAGGATGCGGTGGCGGACGTCGCCAAGCACGCGCGTGGCTGAGATAGCCGGTACATTGCAGCCATAGCCCACCACGATGGGGATAAAAGCCTTACCCGGCAGGCCGATGGCGCGCATCACGCGGTCAGTGACCACGGCCGCGCGCGCCATATAGCCGGAATCCTCCAGCACCGCCAAGCACAAAAACATCAGCGCAAGAAGCGGCGCGAAGGTGAGCACCATGCCTACACCACCGATGAGACCATCCACCAACAAGCCTGTGAGCAGCCAGTTATCCGGGAGGATGCTGCGCGCAGCGGCGGAGACCGGGCCGGTGATGAATGCTTCTAATCCGTCCTGTAGCGGACCCGCGACAGTAGTGGTGATGAAGAAGACCGCCCACATCACCGCCAGAAACAGAATCGGCCCGAGCACTGGGTGCAAGACTAGGCGGTCCGCGCGGTGGCTGAGCGGTTCGCCAGTATCCGTCCGTGAAACGGCAGCTTTTTCCGCCGCGTCCAAATCCACAAAGCGCTGGTCTAGGTCAGCATTGGGCCGGATGGTCCGCGGATCAGTGTGCATTGCACGGGCAACCTCGCGCTCGAGCGCATCCAAGTTTTCACGCCGCCGACCGTTAACGCTGACCACCGGGATGCCCACCTCGTGTGAAAGCGCGGACGTATCGATGCTTATGCCCTGCTGCTTGGCGATGTCCTCCTTGGTCACCCCAATCACTACCCGGTATGGGTGCTCCGCAATCTGGAAAGCGAGGTTCAGTCCGCGCGCCGGCGCAGTGGCGTCCACGAGCACCACAACCACATCGGGGCGCTCACACGGCGGAGCCTCCACGAGCATATCGCGGGTAAATTCCTCGTCTGGGCTCATTGGATCCAATGAATAAGCACCAGGAAGATCAATGATGTCAAAGGCCTCTGGCTGCGCATTCCACAAGCCACGGCTTATCTCAACGGAGGTACCTGGCCAGTTTCCGGTCTGCACCTTCGCTCCGGTTAGCGCATTGAACAAGGTAGATTTGCCGGAATTTGGAGCCCCGACCAATGCGAGGACCGGCGTTCCCTCCTTCGCAATGCGCATCGAGGAGGTGGAATGGCAGCTCGGCGCAGCGGTTTTCCGTGCCATTATGCTGCCACCGGGATGACTTCGAGCTGGCGAAGAGTAGCCGCATCCACCGCATAGTGGGCGGTGCCTACGGTAACTAGGCGCGCGCCGCCGGCTACCTTGCGGCCGATCTGTACGCGCACACCTGGGCGGAAACCTAATTCCCGCAAGCGCAGCGCCAACGCCGGCCGCTCGTCGATGGCGTGCTGCAAGCAGCACTCAGGAAGTTCCACCAAAGCGTCTACCGGTGCCTGATCGGCGCGCATACACTCGGATTTTTCGCACCCCGGTTTGCGCCGGGTGCGGGACAATAAGGACAGCTGCAACATCGCGCGGTTACCTCAGTTCTCTCTGACCGGACCATGCCGGTGATATTAGCCACACCTAAGTAGCTACTAGATAAGGCTAACCTTAGTCCGCCTAAGCTTTTCACACAAGCTCCGATTAGTTGTGATTATCGGCACCGGGCAGGGACGCAAAAAGCCCGCTCCCCGAGCTGGGGAGCGGGCGAATGCCTCAGTACAGCTAGTCTTCAGGCAGCGTGAAACCGGCACCTACGCCACCGCGGCGGTTCATATCCGCCAAGACCGCATCCATATTGGTGGCAGCAGTCGGGTTATGAACCGGCCCCTGCAATGGGGTACGGCACGGGAAATTCACCGGCAGGAATCCACCGGAAATGGAACCAATGAGGCGGCCATTGACGAGCAACGGCGCACCAGAATCACCCATCATGGCGCAGACTTGGTTTACCTGAATCTTCTTTGCCTGCTGATAGGTAATACCGCAGGTCTTGCCGGTGGCAACGCCCTGCTTGCACACCTGCTGGCCCGGTTTGACGCCACCGCCTAGTTCATTGACAGTTACGCCATTGTAGGAACGGGACACCTTAGCCTTGGAGCCGAACTCAATGACGGCGTAGTCCAAGTCCTCGTTCTTAGACACCACGGTGCCCGTCGGGCCGATTTGCTCCGAATCAGCGGAGGTAACTGAATCGCCCACATTGCCGCAGTGGCCAGCGGTCAGCCCCACCTTGCGGCCACCATTATCGTTGCCTGCCGCGGTCAGAGTACACATCGTCTTGTCATTGACGTAGAGCGGGGTGCCTGGACCATAGAGGGAGTCACCCTGATTCATGGCTGCAACAGACTCTTCTGGAATGCGTGGGGCATCAAACATGGAACCCGGCACACGGTGCAGGACGTAATCAGCCTGTGGCTTTCCGGCGGCTACCTTGGAAAATCCATCGTTTTTCCACTTATAGTTCGGATTGGTTCCCTTCGGTTTAAACTCCGGCTGGGTAGCCTGCTCCGCTAGACCGATGGGATTCGGATTAGTCATCGGCTCCGCGTACTGTCCTTGCTGCAGGTTCTGCTGCACGGCTTGCTGCGCGTTGCGCACAGAGGAATCCACGGCATCGGTAACATTCTTATCCACCTGCGGGGTCTGGATGCCGACCCCCGCTAGGTTATCGCGGACCTGGTTAATAATCCCTGCGGAGTCGAAATCCGGTTGGGGCAATTCCTGGGCGCCTGCGGCCGGGGAACCCAGGAAAAACGCACCAGCGAAAGCCGAGCCCACTAGGACTTTCTTGAGGTGCGGAATGCGAAGCATCAAGGTACCTACTTTCAGTTGTCAACATCGTGCAAACTCGATAGTGGCACGAAAAAATTGTGGAAACAGCAAACTCTTGTGACTGTGTCCAAGCCGTTATATTTCTTCCAGACTTCGGGGGTGATCACCCCTCCCCTATCATGGAGAACATGCCCACACCGCTGTCCTATTCTGATGTCTCCGACTTTCCACAGCTGCATATGTCGCGGGTTATCGATGCTGACTTTGACGCCGCCGCACACCGACTTTTCCGCTGGTCAGTACAACGCAGCGGCCTTTTCCGTGTCCGCCCGACCCATGAGGTTGTGGAGCTCGGCGCGGAGGTCACCCTCGGCTTGGGTCCATGGGATTTTCACTGCCGCGTAGTCGATGTCTTCCATGAGGATGGCCGCTGCGGATTCACCTATGGCACCCTCCCTGGACACCTCGAGCGCGGCGAAGAGACCTTCACCCTAGAGCGTCTGCGCGATGGTCGCACGGTATTGCTTATCGACGCCGCCTCAGAGCCCTTCCTACCCTTCCTGCGCCCCCTTGTGGACGTGCCGAGGCGCCTGCTTATCAGCAGGCTATATCTCCACGCGCTGGACTAAGCGGCAACGATAGCCGCATTCATCTCGCCTTTAAGCTGTCCGTTCTACCTTTTTGTGGTGCTCACCAGGAATTGAACATCAGGTCATGCTGGGAGCGGCAGCAGCTTAGGACAGCCGTGGGTTCGTTGACAAGCAGCACCTGTGGATCCTCTACTAAGGGTGCAACCTCTTCTCCCCCATCACGTTAAGAGAACTTTTTCCTCTACGGTATCCACAAAAGATCGGATGATTGCCGAGTATATTTCGATCAAATAAAGCCGCCTCCCTGTAAGGAGACGGCCCTTTAATCCGAAGAAAACGTGGATCTAATTCTTGCGTTTATCTTCGATGGATTCGCGTGCGTCACGAACAGCGCCCTTGACGCGATCGAAGAATCCGCCCTTCTTCGTGGTCTCTTCTTGGTACTCGTGAGCCTTATCTTCCACAAAGCCCTTAGCACGCTGGAAGGCATCACCTACGGCGCTACCTGCCTCCGATGCCTTCCCCTTCAGCTGGTCCAAACGCTCATTGCCAGCCTCGCCGGTGACGTCATCTGCTTCGTCTCGGTCATCGCCAGACATCTCTGGATCTACATCCAGATCATTGACAGAGGTTGGGGTCTCGCCCGAGGCTTCCAGATCAATGTTTGGCTGCTGTGGGGCAGAACCAATGTGTTCTTCCTTCGCCTCACCTACGATGTGCTGGCTCGGTGCATAGTCCGCGTTGTTCTCATCCAGCGCTTCCTGCAGGTCCGGCTGCTGTGGGGCAGAACCAATGTGCTCTTCCTTTGCCTCACCTACGATGTGCTGGCTCGGTGCATAGTCCGCGTTGTTCTCATCCAGCGCTTCCTGCAGGTCCGGCTGCTCTGCGGCCTTGCCAACATGTTCTTCCTCCGCACCAGCGACAACGTGGTTCTGCGGCTCATACTTGCTTGCGGTGGGCTCATCTCCGTCCGCAGATGGCTTACCGACCGGCTTGGACAGGCCGGCAGCACCTGCGGCGCCCGCAGCAGCTGCACCAGCAGCGACACCCGTAGCCGCCCCGGAGGACTTGTCAGACTTAGCAGCTGAAGACACAGAATCCTCAGAAGCTAAGTACTTGTATTCGTTACGGTCCAAGTCGACCTCGTGGCCTAGATCGTTTGCCATTGCTACTTACTCCTTTTAATAGATTTATCTTCTTCCTTCTAGGGTTCCAGAAAGTTCAGGAGCGTGCACGGAAATGGGGATAGGAAAGCGTCTACCGGTGGTTGGATCAGTCATCTCTAAACACTCAACTTGGAAGGTTTCGCGTACGAGTTCAGCGGTCATCACCTCCTCGGTAGGCCCTTCGGCCACAATGTGCCCCTCACGCATGGCTACGATTCGATCGGCGTAACGCGCAGCATGGACCATATCGTGGACCACCATGACCACTGTGGTCCCGGCACCATTGAGGTCTCGGATGAGCTCCAAGATGGACAGTTGGTGCGCAGGGTCGAGGTAAGTAGTCGGCTCGTCAAGCAAGGTAATTGGTGTTTCTTGGGCCAAGGTCATGGCGAGGAAAACACGCTGGCGTTGACCGCCGGAAAGGTCTGCAGCAGGGACGTCGAGAAGGTCGCTCACCCCAGCACGCGAGGCAGCACGCTCAACCGCTGCATGATCTCCGGCCCGCATCGTCGCTAGCGCCCCTGTATAGGGATAGCGGCCGTAGCCGATAACGTCGCGCACTAGTACCCCTTCCGGAGCCGCAGGGTGTTGTGGCAGAAAAGAAACTTCACGGGCAAAGGCACGCGAGGAATACTCACTAATTTTTTGGTCCGCGAGGTACACCGCGCCTGCGCTGGGCGTAAGTTGGCGCCCCAATGTTTTGAGAAGCGTCGATTTGCCGCAGCCATTCGGCCCGATCAGAGCCGTTACTTGACCGCTAGATAAGCGGAGATTTACATCTTTGACCACATCGGGACCACCGTAACCCACGGTCAATCCGCTACATGTCAATGTCATGTCTAGCCTCCATTTCGCACTCGGGTTAGCCCAGTCAATAGGAAAATGAAATAGGGTGCGCCAATCAGCGCGATGAGCGCGCCAACGGGGATTTCCGTGGGGGCGAAGGCCCAGCGACCGAACGTATCGCATACAGTCACGAGGGTCGCGCCGCCTAGGGCCGCCACGGGCATTTGCCGGCGCAGGTTCGAACCAACCATCAAGCGGGCAGCATGTGGGACGATGAGCCCGGCGAAGCCCAAGACCCCAGCCGCGGCGACTCCCGCTGCGCCGAGGATAACGGCCAAAGCTATTGCTATTAGGCGCCACATCTTGGCGTTCACTCCAATGCCGGCCATGGTGGAATCATCCAGTGCGAGCATATCCAGGTGTTTTGCCACCACCATCGCGGCGGTTAGGGCGAGAAGGATAAAGGGGGCGACAATAGTGGCGTCGCCAAGCGAGCGGGCGTAAAGCGAACCTTTCAGCCATGTCATGGCCGCTCCTGCCTCTGGCGCGGCGCGCACCAGGAGCAATTCGGTGATGGCACCCAGCCCAAAAGATACCGCCACCCCGGTAAGGGGCAGGCGCACCGGATCGCTTGCCCCGCGTCCGGCGAGAAGGAGAACCAACCCAGTTCCAGCCAACGCGCCGATAAAGGCGATAAAGGTCAGCAGGTGGGCCGGCAGGGCGCCTGCTCCCATAAGTACCGCAACGGCCGCGAGCCCACCGCCGGAGGTAATACCCACCGTATCTGGTGCGGCCAAGGGATTGCGTAGCGCGGATTGCAATATACAGCCAGAAACAGCCATGGCACTGCCCGCGCAAATACCCACCAAGATCCGCGGTGCGCGGTACTTCCATATGAGCGGATCTCCGGTAAAGAAGCCAGTGGTCACCTCGCCCGGCGATTTCATCACCGCACCGACGCCCATGCCGATAACTGCGCTCAATATCAACGCCAGGATGAGTCCTACTAGAACCCCTACAATTCTCTTATGCCGCATGTCTCCTCCTCCCTAGCGCATGGACGGACCACAGCACTAAGGGCATGCCAGCCAAAGAAGTCACGATGCCCACTGGGGTCTCGGCTGGCGCCCAGATTGCCTGCCCAACCGAGTCGGCCACCAGAAGCACCGCTGCTCCTACAATTCCAGCCACACATAGCCCCATGCGATGGTGCGGGCCGCACACCCGCCACGCTACGGTCGCGGCCATCAGCCCCAAAAATCCAATCGGCCCGGTTGCGGCTACCGAAGGAGCAACGAGCACTACCGCCGCCACAATGGCGGCCAACCGAATGCGCTCCGGCTTCGCCCCCACAGCACCGGCCACGGCATCGCCAGCTACGAGCAAGTCCAGCGTTTTCGCACCGACTAAAGTCAAGGGAACCACGACCAGCACAGCGATCAGCGCGGGCATAATATCGCTTAGGCGTACACCGGCAAGCCGGCCAGAAAGCCACGACATCACCGTCGCCAGTTGAGCTTCATCCACCACCAGGAAAATGGAGGTCAAGGCGCTACACAGCGAGGAAACGGCAACGCCAACCAGAACCATGCGCTGGATCGCACCGCTCTTGCCGACGCCCACCGTCACCCCCACAGCAATCCCCGCACCCAGCAGCGCACCGGGCAGCTGGTCAACGCTCGAGGTTTCGCTTCCTAAAAACATTGCGGTTGCGACTGCACCGAGTGCCGCACCGGAGTTCACACCAGTGATGGACGGATCGGCGAGCGGATTCGCGGTTGCCGTGCGCAGCAATAACCCACCTACACCTAGTGCAATACCGACCACCGTGGTAGCAAGGAGACGGTCAAAAGCCACGCTATGCAGCTCTTCTTCTAACCACGGGGTATCAACTGGCACCTGAACATGGCGGAGCCGCCACCACCACACAAAGGCAGCGGCAGCGGTTGCAAGGACCAAGCAGACGCTGGCTTTAGTTCGAGGTGCCACTACTTTTCAGCGGCGATAATGTCATCGAGCATATGCTCGGCAGATAATGGCCCGCGGGCGCGCGACCAGATATCTTGGTCTACCTCTACGATGTCACCGCTGCCCTTGGCATAGGGCGTCTTTTTAAACGCTTCGACGTCCTTGTACATAAAGACTCGGTCAGCCTTCATTCCAGGGAGCTTATCGCCGGTCAGTTCCGCTACATCAGTCTTAGATTCGATAGAAGACTTCTCGCCTTCGAAGGCATAGTCATAGCCCACTTTACTCAGTAGCGACTGAGAGAAAGAGGGGTTGACCCAGGTATAGAGCATCTCGCTGGACCAGCCAGCCACGACAGCACGACTACCCGGCTTTACCGTGTCCTTGGTCTGAGCAATCTTGTCCTCGATGCGCTGACGGACATCTTTAGCCTTTTCCTCTTTGCCGAGTTTGGCCGCGATCTCATCCATCGAGTCCAGCACGTCCGAGTAAGTTTCATCTGGGTAGGATTCCGTCTGCGCAATCTCTTCCAGTTGCGGCATGATATCAGCTTGACGGGTAGGGCTAGCCAAAATCAGATCTGGTTCCAAAGACTGGATAACTTCTAGGTTCGGCTGCTTGGCTTGGCCCACGGAGGTCGCCTGACCTAACTGTCCCTTCAACGTAGTTGGTGCCTCCGACTTGCCGATTTCCACGATTCCCACTGGGTCCACATCGAGGGCCTTGAGAATTTCCTCATAGCGCCAATCGAGCGCCACAACTCGCTCGATTTTCCTATCTTCACCCGGTCCCTGAGAAGAATCAGAAGAACACGCAACAAGGCCTGCGCCTAGGGCTAGGGTGGCTACAAGTGCGATAACTGCACGCACATTCATGAAGTCTCTCTTTTGCATAGGCTTACCTTAGCTTTATAAGGGTTTACTGTCTAGAGCCTGATTGCTTCCCTCTCCATGACGGACCATGCAGCCACAGGATGAGTTCCATGAGGGATAGCGGTGAGGAGCGGAAACCGAAATCCGCTCTAGCCACGATCATCTACAGCCTCTGCGAACGAACTCCAAACTGCGGTCTTTGGTGTTCATCTTTCGAATGCTCTAGCCCTTGAGCACAGCGCGGGAAACGATGACGGGGGGCGTCGCTGAAAGGATCGTCCCAGATTTCTACATCGATACCGTAGGCTGCGGCTAAAATATCCTTCCGCAGTGCTTCCTTGGGAGTCCCCCGGGCTATGACCTCGCCGTTGTTCATAACCGCCCTGGTGTCGGAGTACTGACCAGCCAACATGTGGTCGTGCAGCACAACAACGACTGTCTTACCAGCGCGGGCTTGCTTGCGAACGAGCTCCAAAACACTAATCGCGTGGGCGGGATCAAGGAAGGTCGTAGGCTCGTCGAGCAGCGGCACCGGCGCGCCCTGAGCCAGAGCCAGTGCAAGCCGTGCCCATTGCCGCTGGCCGCCGAAGAAAACGAAAATGGCCCTCATCGGCGAATGGGGAGCAGTTCATCAATCTAGAGGGGCTAACTGTCATTGGCCTTACAACGGTTCCATATCTATAGGCTATGCGAAGTTTCCATAGCCAGAAATGGTGCTCACCCATAAGAACGCTGATACGACGAAAGCCGCGGCGAATGTGAAGGCAAAAGCACGCCATGATCGGTCGCTAAGCCGATCCTTTTTCAACATGTAGACAGATATGGCTAATACACCCAACACCACCAATGAAGGTAGAGGTAGCCCATAGAAGACGAAAGGTATTGGAAGCCATGTGGACAGGAGCACTCCGCCATAAAGGGTTGCGACGCCCAAGACAATTCCAAAAAGTATTCCCGGAATGATCGTTCTTTCTTTCACAACAAATTCCTTACCAATCAGTTTATCTTAATCAGGCCACCGTTTTTAGCCTGCGCATGACATTCATGGGCCTGACCCCGGAAATTAGACACGTCGGGGGGTCAGGCCCCAGTTTTCTATCTCCAAAGTAAACAGACCCAAACCGCTTTTGAGTGGCAGCTAGATGATCGGTGATTGTGAATTGTCTAGCCAGGCCACGATGTGGTTTTCGGCTTGTCTCGCGGACGGTAGTTTGTCGAGGCGGCGGTCTCCGTTATGGTTCGTGAGAAGAAGCGGGAAGTAGTTTCCCTTGGCATTAAACTTGACCTGGAGGGTCTCGCCGTGCGAATTCTGGTACGTAACGAAGCTAGCGGACGGAGCCTCCGACAAGTGAGTCAGCCACTTGGGTACGGCTTTGGCAGAGGCGTAACGTTGCTCGCCCAATACAGTAGACGAGGTGGAGATGTCAGTGGTTTCGTCGCCTTCCAAGATCGGAATGCCCAAATGCGGGACCGAAATGGCGATGCCCTGGTGGAGGCCGAGCGCTGAAAGTTTTCGGGCGTCGCTCGAGAGATTTTCCGTGGGGATGTCGATTTTGGCTTGGCCGGGAGCTGGTGGTTCAACCTGCGCCAACTGCGCAATTGCGTCGAGTGCCACCATAGACTGAGGTGTATCTTCGAGGGCGGTGATGGCCAAGTTAAGAGACTCGCGCTGCGACGTACTCGCCGTGTACAACTCGAGCGAGTCGGACTGATTCACTGAATCCAGCAGGATGCCGAGTATTTCGCCTTGGTAGGCGTAGATGGCCTCATCGATGGCGGTGGTGTCATGAATATTGCTCAGCAGGTGGTGGAGGTGCTCAGCGGCATCCGAGTCCATGGATTGGTCGTAAACTTTCGCATACAGTCGTCCGATGAGCAGCAGTGCGGAATCGCTATGCATAGTCTTTCGCTCCGTAAAAGTCGAAGGGGTACGGGTGGCTGATCTTCCCGGCGAGGGGGTTTCGATCCTGTGGAGCGGAAAGCCATCCGGTGATGGCGCTGAGCACTTCGGCAGGCAGGCGCACTTCTTCCCCTTCTGCTGCAGCGAACCTGTAGCTGAGGGCGCCGGGTTTGTCAGCGTTTCCGTCAAGTCGCTCGGCCAGCTCGAATATTGTCAGCGCAGTGATATCTGCAACGAATCTGATTGCGTCATCAGATGACAGGGGCCCTGTTTCCTGGATTCGCGTGTGAAGCTGTTCCATGGTTGGCGTGACGATGTCTTCGAGGTCCGATTGAAATTGCGTCAGCTGTTCGTTGGTGGGCTGCGTTAACACTCTTATAACACTCCAGGGTTCCACGGGATATTTGTAGGTTGAGACAAGCCTTGTTGCTTGAGCTTCTCGATACCATAATCGGTTAGTGCTTCCGCTTCAGATTGGCTGAATCCGACCGAGGTGTGCGCCTCTACCTCGATGGCTCTCACTTCGTTCCGAGTATAGGTATCGACGTCAGGACCGAAATTCTTGGCAAAATCATCATATCCGCGTCGTTGTGCTGCAGTGATCTCTTTGTGAAGCGCAGATCCGGTTGCGGGATTGCGCGGTGCAGGATTTTGAGACTAGTGCACCAAATGGCGATTTCAGCATAAAACGAAAGAGACCCCTACCAGCGTTTCCACTGGTAGGGGCCCGGAAGTTGGTAGCGGGGGCAGGATTCGAACCTACGACCTCTGGGTTATGAGCCCAGCGAGCTACCGAGCTGCTCCACCCCGCGTCGAGATGACTTCCATCATCTGCGCTTGAACAGTACGTTAACACTAAGTGTATTCGCTCTGTCCTGGCGACTCATGTAACTATACATAGGGAAAGGCACCTACCCAAATCCGCTGGTCAGGTGCCTTAATCGCTGCTTTTAAAGAGTGAAAGAACTACTTTTCCGTCTTCTGATAAGACTCAACTGCCTTATCGAGTTCATCCAGGGCGCGGCCGTATTCCTCGAAGGAACCATCGCGAGCATCCTCTAGGCCCTTCAAAGCCTTGTTGATGTCATCGATGGCGCCTGCCTGGTCGGAAGAGGAAGGAGCGGAGGCTGGGGCCGACTGCTTATCTTCCTTGGCATCCTTCTTATTCTTGTCGTCCTTGGTGTCGGTCTTTTCGCCAGAATCGCCGTCGACTTCCTCAATATTCTGAGCAGCCTTGGCATCGATTCCAACTTGTTCAAGGGCATCACCGATAGTGGGGGCGTAGCCTACGCGGCCCTTATAGGACACGAGTACGCGCAGCAGCTTCGGGAAGGCAGAGGCCTGGTCCTTGCGCTGCGAGTAAATCGGCTCAAGGTACAGGATTTCGCCATCACCTACTGGCAGGGCCAGCAGGTTACCGTTGTGCAAGTCGTTAGTGCCTTCCCACAGGGTGCGGTCTCGGGCGACCTGGTCAGAAGACATCATCGCATCCTGCGCCTGCTTCGGGCCCTGAGTCTGCGTATTGGTCGGCAGCACCCGCACGGTGATATCGCCATAAGTTTCCGGATCGGAGGAGACAGCCATGTGTGCGGACAGGAACTCGCGGTTCAAGCCGCGATAAGAGGTCGTCAGCTGGAAGCTGGGCTTGCCGGTCTCTGGATCTGCGGCCATCACGTAGTAAGGCGGCTGGTTGAGCTGGCGAGATTCCTCCGCAGTGGGGTCATTCGGCACGGACCAGAAGGCATCGTTGTTGAAGAATACATTCGGGTCATCCACGTGGTAGCGCGCCAGCAGGTCACGCTGCACCTTGAACATATCTTCCGGATAGCGGAAGTGCTGGCGTAGCTCGTCAGAGATTTCTGCCTCTGGCTTGACGACGTCCGGGAAGACTCCCTCCCAAGCCTTGAGCACTGGGTCATTCTTATCGAACTCGTAGAGATCCACGCTGCCGTCATAGGCATCGACGGTGGCCTTTACCGAGTTACGGATATAGCCCACTTTGTCATTGACAAGGCGTTGGGTCGTGCCATCAGGATTGAGGGTGTCCTGGGTGGCGTCGGAAAGCGAAGCGCGCTGGGAATAAGGCAAGGACTCCAAAGTGGTATAGCCATCGACGATCCACTTCAGGCGGCCATCCACTACGGCCGGGTAGGTAGCAGAATCGGTGGTCAGCCACGGAGCAACCTTTTCCACGCGCTCGCGCGGGTCGCGGTCGTAGAGGAGCTTTGACTCGCTGCCGACGCGGTCAGAAAGCAAGAAGTTCAGCTCGCGGTACTTGGCGGCGTACATAGTGCGGTCGAAGATATTGCCAATGCCGACGCCACCCTTGCCGTCATAGGTATAGGTGGAGCTATCGGTGTCATATTCCACCGGGTTATCGCCAGTCTTGCCGGTAATGGCGTAATCCATGCCATCGGCAGCGCCAGCAATAACCGGGCCATAGTAGATGCGCGGCTGGTCTACCTTGATGCCCAGAGACTTCTCGGCGTCTTGGGTTTCGCCTTCGCCCTCCGACTCACCGGCCTGGGTCTGCAGATCAGAAACGGTAAAGATGGGGAAGCCTCCGCGGGCAGAGCCCGCATCGCGGGCTACCTCATCGACCTTATTGGCCTGCGCTGCCACAAAGCCATTGCCGTGGGTGTAGACGGTATGACGGTTAATCCAGTCGGACTGATTCTCCCGCAACTCATTTGGATCCAGCTCGCGCGCAGCAACGACGAAGTCACGCTTCTTACCATCGATCTCATAGCGGTCCATCGATAGCGTCTCTGGGAAGCCGTAGAAATTCTTCAGCTGCTGCATCTGGGTGAAGGTAGGAGAAAGAATCTCCGGATCCAGCAGGCGGAGGTTATTGATGGTGGCGTTATCAGAAGCCACCTTGTCATCAGAGACCTCGTCCCCACCCCAGTTGTCTTCATAGGTGACGTGGTCATCGGTAAGCCCATAGGCATAGCGCGTGGCCTCAATATTGCGGGCGATGGATTCTTCTTCCTTTGCCTGACGGTTTGGCTGCACGGAAAAACGTTCCATCAGCAGCGGCCATGCCTGGCCGATAACCAGCGAGGACAGCAACATCAACACCACGGCCAGACCCGGGATGCGCAGGTCCTTAATGACGATGGCCATAAACAACGCCACCGCCACAAAGACGCCAATGATCATCAAGATGATTTTCGCCGGCAGGTAGGCATGAATATCGGTATAGGAACCACCGGTAAAGAGATCGTGCTGGGCATATAGGAGCTCGTAGCGCTCCAACCAGTAGCCGATGACCTGAACAACCATCCACAGGCCGGCAGTAGTCGCCAGCTGCAGGCGAGCCGAGTGGGAAATGGAGCCGCGAACTCCTGCGGCCTTATTGCCAATGCGGATGCCACCCAGCACATAGTGACCGAAAAGCGCGATGAGGAACGCCAAAATCAACAGGATAGATAGGGTGCTGACCACCATCTTCAAAACCGGCAACGTGAAGGCATAGAAGCCTAGGTCGTGGTGGAACTGGGCGTCCTGTTGGCCGAATTCCTGGCCGTTTAAAAATAGCAGGACCGTGCGCCAATTAGCCTGGCCGATGAAACCGGCAATGATGCCCACGATGGCGGGGATGACCTTGAAGAAGACGCCCATAGACTTTTCAATGGACTTGCGGTACTGATACACCGGCGAGTTCAAGTCCCCAAGGTCGAGCGAATCCGGACGCCCGCGCCAGGCAAAGAAGCCCGCGGCCCACACCACGGCAGCGGCGATGAAGCCGAAGATGATAAAGAGCACTATCCGCGCAATAATCGCGGTGGTGAAGACGTTCCGGTATTCAATCGCACCAAACCACCTCCAATCCGTGTACAGGCCCACAAACATGGGGCCGATGAACAAAAGGAGGGCAATGATGGCCGCAATGATTGTCGCGACCCGCGGGGGCCGCTTCAACGGGGCGGCTGGTGTGGATGACCCTAAGGACAACGCCAGCTCCAATCAAATAGTGCGAATTTAAAACCTGTAGACTTCTTCCAGCTTAAGGAAGCAATACACAGATAACGAATAAGGATGTTTATGAGTTCCCCCGAATTATCACAGCCAGCTTTAAACCGCGCGATGACCGAAGCCGTGGAATTCGTCCATGCAGAGGGCTGGGACGCCCGCCCCACTATCTTCGCGCTCGTTCCTACCCACTTGGTAGCAGACCAGCTTGCCGCCCTCGATGAGGAAGATGCGGCGCCGCTTACCCTTATCGTGCAGGATAATGTGCCTGAAAACATTGAGCCCGGTTCTGAGCAGTTGGCCGACTATGTCTCCCGCTTGGCTTGGCCGCGGGAGGTGGCCGGCGTCATCCTGGCCCAAGAGATTAGGTTCCGCGATACCTCCAGCGAGGACCCCTCCCCTCGCCCGGCGCGCCTGTTTTCCGGTGCGCTGCGTGAGGAAGGGATTGAAACCACATTGCTGCAGCTGCGCCCCACCGAAGAGGAGTTGGAAGCAGCCGGGCCATTCGCGGAGGATGACATCCAGCTGCGCGGCGGCCCCCAGGTAGCACCCGGGATTATCGCGGCCCTGCGCTATGGGCTGAGCCAGGACCCGGATGAACTAGATTAGACTGGAAAGACAATTCTCGCTTGCGACTAAGGAGCAGTTTCCTACCGTGCGACGCTTTACTCTCACTCGCCTGACCGCTACCCGCGCTACCGCAGCAGCACTCCTGCTGGGGGTAGGCGTGAGCGCTGCCGGCTGTTCCTCGGATGATGCCGCGCCTGCCGACGTCCCCGTAGATACCACCACTGCCAGCGCCGAGTCCGCTCCCACTGCGGCGGATGCCACTGAGGAAACCAGCACCGCATCCAGCTCCAAGTCCGCCGCTGAATCCAGCGTCGAGTCGAGTGCGGCGGCGAGCTCGGAGGCGGCGTCGGAAAGCACAGAGCCTGGGAGCGAAAAAATGGAAAAGTCTGTGTCCAAGGCCTATGACATCTTCGCGCCCGTGGCACCGCAAGAGCTTTTCGCGTACTTCGATCGCTGCGATTCCACGGGCGGGGATGACTCGTATAACTGCTCTGGGCCGAAGGTAGGCCAGTTCCAGTTCTTCCGCTCACACTCCAAGGCAAAGCAGACCACGCAGGTGCTTACTGAGCTGCGCAGCTCGCAGGTCATTGAGGATAGCGGCGACCGCGTTGTGGGCTGGTCCACGCTGGGCACCACGGCGGTTATTACCGTGGTGGACAATAAAGAAGGCATGGTCATGCAGCAGATGATCTCCTCAGACCAGGAAGATCCGGAAGAGAAGATCAAGGAACTGGGCCTAGCTAAGTAGGCCGCTTATTGGCAGGTTTTAATTTCCTTGCCGTCCGCGAAGTCTTTCATCGTGGATACCGCTTCATCCAGGTTGGACACTTCCGCGATGGGCATGTCCCCGTGGTCGCTCGCCGCGGCTTCGGAGCAATTATCTTGTGGCGCCAGGAAGAGTTCCGCGCCGGCTGCGTGGGCGGCGGCGATTTTATGTTGGATGCCGCCGATGGGGCCCACCTTGCCATCTTCTTGAATGGTGCCGGTACCGGCCACAAATTTGCCGCCCGTGAGGTCTTCTTCGCTGAGCTTATCGATGACCGCCAGGGTAAACATCATGCCAGCGGATGGACCACCGATATCCTGCAGGTTGTATGTGACCTCTATATCGTCTTTAGGGACCGAGAGCATGGCGATGCCCAGCATCGCCTGCCCCTTCTGGTGGGGGTTTTCCCCTAGCTCTATTTCTTCTTCGTGCTTTTTGCCGCCACGCTCCACGGTCATCGTGACCTTATCGCCGGGGCTCTTTTCCTTGATGATGTCTTGAACCTCACCCGGCTCCGAGACTTCCTTGCCCGCCACGGCGGTAATGACATCATCTTTTTTCAGTTTGCCCTGCGCAGCACCCTTATCCAGCACCTCTGCGATGGAGATCTTTACCGGCAAATGCAGGTAGTCCATGGCTGCCAGAGTCGCTGCGGACTCGGACTGAGTAAAGGCCTGCTTATTGGACTCTTCTACTTCTTTATCGCTCATGTTCTGTGGGATGACGGTATCGATGGGCACGATGGTGTCATCGGTCATCATCCAGCGTCCCAGCGCCTGGGCCAAGGTCATATTGGTACGCACGGAGACCGTAGTCATGTTGAGGTGACCATCCGTGTCATAGGTTTTCGGGGCTTGAACGTCAACGACCTGGGTGCCGTCTACCTCCCCCAATGTGTCTACCGTGGGGCCTGGGCCTTCGGCAGCATAGGGGACGGTCAAAGACACATCGGTGCCGGGAATATGGTCAAGCGATACCAACGCACCGGTTAAGACGACGGGGATAGCACCCCAGGCGATGGTGCGGACGCGACGGCTAGCAGGAGAATTCACGAATCACTACCCTACAACCTTTGCCGTCGTGTTCGCTGTCAGCGTAGCAGGGATCATGGAAACTAGCCGGATGGTGTCGGTAGATTAGGACGCATGAGCAACGGATTCGGTTTTTCTTTCCCCAATAATGATGACGACGATAATGACGGACGTCGTGACCAGAACCCGTTCGGCGCATTCGGCGGCGCTAATGGTGGCGGCCTCGGTGACATGCTGAACCAGTTCGGTCAGATGCTGTCCGGCATGGGCTCTTCTATGAACTCGCCGGAAAATTCCGGCCCTGTTAACTACGACATGGCCAAGCGCATCGCCCTGCAGCAAATCTCCCAGTCAAAGGGTGTGAGCGCGGACGATACCAAGGCAGTGGAGGAATCCGTCCGCCTAGCGGAGCTGTGGCTCGATGACGCCACCTACCTGCCCACCGCCTCCGGCACGGCCAAGGCGTGGGATTCCAAGCAGTGGTTGGAAGAAACCATGCCGGCCTGGCAGCGCATGGTCACTCCGGTGGCGGAGCATATGAATGATGCCCAGATGGAATCGATGCCGGAAGAAGCCCGCGAGATGATGGGCCCGATGACCAAGATGATGAGTCAGATGTCTGGCATGAACTTTGGCATGCAGCTCGGTCACGCCTTGGGTGATTTGGCTGCGCAGGCGTTGACCGGCTCTGATTTCGGTCTTCCCATCGCCCCGGCCAATACCGTGGCACTATTGCCACAGACCATTCAGAAGGTCGCCCGGGAGCTCAATATTCCTGGCCAAGAGGTGCTGGTCTATATTGCAGCGCGCGAGGCCGCGCGGCAGCGCCTGTTCAAGCACGTGCCGTGGTTGGTAGAGCGCATCGTCTCCTCTGTGGAGGAATATGCCATCGGTCTGGTCATTGACACCTCCCACTTGGAGGAAGTCACCCGCGAGCTCAACCTAGAGTCCGGCGATCCCCAGGCAATCCAGGATGCGATGAGCAAGCTGCAAGGCATGGACCTTTCCCCACGCATCACGTCCAAGAACACTGCGGCAGCCTCTCGCCTAGAAACCCTACTAGCATTGGTGGAAGGCTGGGCCGAGCACGTCGTCACAGAGGCACTGGGCGAGCGCATCCCATCCACCTCGAAGCTAACCCAGGCATGGGCGCACCGCCGTAGCACTGGTGGTTCTGCCGAAAACGCCTTCAGCAAGGTCGTTGGTATCGAGCTCAACGCCCCCAAGGTTTCTGAGGCCGCTGAGTTGTGGCGCCGCGCTACCGTTGCCGTGGGTGCGGAAAAGCGCGATAAGGCGTGGGACCACCCGGACTTCCTGCCAACTGCAGAGCACCTAGATAACCCTGCCGCCTTTATCGACTCCCTATTGGATGACGGCCCTGATGAGGGCTTTGAGGAAGAGTTTGCCAAGCTGGAGGAAATGCTCAAAAACGGTGAGGATTCCTCTGCTACTCAGGGCGATGAGACCGGGGAAGCCGATGGTCAAGACGAGCAGAAAGAAAAGGGCAACGAGGACGACGAAAACTAGCAGCCCCAGCGCTGGTAGGCCTCAAGATAGCCCTTCGCCCGCTCAGCGTGGGGCGCCCTGTCCGCCCACTGCCAAAAATCCCGCCCGTGGCGCGGGATGAAGGTGTGGGTGAGCTCGTGAATGATTACCGAATCCAGCACATAGTCCGGCACGTGTTGTAGCCGGTCGCTCAGCCGAATATTCGCGGTGGAGGTAGTACAGCTACCCCACCGCGTATTTTGATTGCTTACCCAACGAATAGAGCCGATGGTAGCGCGGCTGTCTAAGAAAGCCGCGTTAAGCCGCCGAGCACGCTCTTCTAATTGCGCGTCCGAGCGGCGGCTACTGCCCTGTTTCTTTTCTACCCGCGCCAACATATCCGCCACTGCCTCGCGTTCATCGCGAGCGGACATCCAGGCGGGGATGCGTACCTCGAGTACCCCGGAGACCATGCGAGCCTGCACGGTTTTCTTCCGCTTGGCGGAACGAATGACTTTGACCTCTGGGGTTTGTGGTGCGGGGGGCTGCGTGCTCGACATGACAGGTGATTGTACCTGTGGTGCAATGGAATCCACATGCATCGGGGAAAGGGGTATAGGCGTGGGGGCTTGTGTCACCCAGGTAGTTTTGGCGCCGGGCAGCGCAGTGTTTTGCCGCGAGGAAACGGTGGTTCAATTTGGCATGGATGCCACCCGCGTTGGTGTGGCAGAAACGGGCAATGCGCTTTCCGTCGCGGCGGCCTTCAATACCGCTCGCGAGCCAGTGAGGCCAGAAGATTTGTCTCATCGGTTACGTGCCGCAGGGCTGGAGGAAGCGGCAGCGCTTAGCCTTATCGAGGACGCACTAGACTATGGCATCCTTTGGCCTTATAAAGAGGCCGTAGAGAAATCGGACACTCTTGTCTTAATGGGAGAATCCGCACTGGCGCAAGGCTTACGCGCACGCCTGGAGGCAGATGGATTCCAAGTTCGCATCCCGTTAGAGGACGACAATATCTTTTCCTATATCCACGACCTCGACGGCATGTATCCGGTCCTGGCCGTAGACCAGCTGCACTGCCCGCTGGATTGCGCCAATGCACTGGCGGGGACGGACACCACGTGGCTTCCGGTGTCTTTATTGGACAATCGTGGCATCATTGGGCCGGTACGCGTGCAGGGCCGAGGCCCATGCCCACTGTGTGCGCACCTGTCCCGCGTGGATACGGACCCGCGCTGGAATATCATCAGCACCCAATTACCCCGCGTGCGCCGCACCCCAGAAGCCGTGGTGCTCGATGCGGTCTCGGCACATACGCAGGTGATCATTCGGCGGCTTATGGGGCGGCCGCTGCCGCCGGGAGCGCCGACCGCGAAGCCGCGCCCTGGACAGCAGTGGGAAGTCGATGTCTACGGTCACCACCAGCAGCGCACCATCATTGCGCATCCGCGATGCCCAGTATGTTTTGGCGGAAAACCAACTTGGCTAGCTGCGCACCGAACGAATGACCTCTAGTACTTGGGCGCCATAGCGCTCCAGCTTGCTGGGGCCTACACCAGAGATGGACAGCATTTCTGCCTCATCGGCAGGAAGCTCCTCCGACATGGACTGCAGGGTGGCATCGGAAAAAATAACATAGGCCGGCACCTTTTCCTCGCGCGCAACCTGGGAACGCCACGAGCGCAAGGCAGAAAAGACCTCTTCATCTCCGCCTCCCTCGCAGTCTTCGTGGCGGCCGATAACCTTTTCGGCCGGTGTTCCCAGCAGACCTGAACATACGCGGCAGCGTTTCGGGCGGCGCGAGCGAGTCCCCTTGCCAGAGGCGTCTTCGGCCGCCGGTACGATTCCATCGAGGAAGCGGGTACGCTCGCGCGAGGCTCGCGAACCAGTGGTCTTCGCCAACGCCCACGACAGTGCGAGGTGCGCGCGGGCGCGGGTAATGCCGACATAGAACAAACGACGTTCTTCCTCAATCTGCTCATCGCCCGCCTTGATAGCGTGGTTGATAGGCATGAGCTTTTCTGTCAGCCCCACGAGAAACACCGCATCCCATTCCAAGCCCTTGGCAGCGTGCACAGTAGCTAGCGTGACGCCTTCCATAGCTGGGGCCTGTTTATCGGTGGAGCGCCGGCGCAGTTCCCCCAACACCCCGTTGAGATCTATGCCAGGAGCCGATTCCACAATCTTCTCGATGAGCCCTACCAATGCGTTGAGGGATTGCCAGCGCTCGCGGGCCTGCGCGCCCTGCGGCTCGGTGGCGCTTAGCCCCAACTCGACAAAGGCGGCGCGAGCAATTGCCACCGGGTCCTCCGGCAAGTCCTCACGACGGGTCGCGGCGATGAGAACGCGAATGGCCTCTAGGATCTCCGGGCGGCGGAAGAAGCCCTCGCCGCCACGGACTTGGTAGACCACTCCGGCGTCAGCAAGCGCCTGCTCAAACTGCTCCGATTGAGCGTTAATGCGGTAGAGGATGGCAATCTCAGAGGCCGGCACGCCCTGATCCAGCAGTGTGAGAACCTGGCCGGCAACCTCCTGGGCCTCAGTCTCTTCAGACTCATAGGCCTTAAAGGTGGGCTCCGGACCAGGCTCGCGCATGCCCTGCAGCTCCAAGCGTGTGCCAGCTGCACGCCCTGTGGCCTTGCCAATGACCCGATTGGCCAAGTCCGTTACCTGCGGCGTCGAGCGGTAGTCACGCTGCAACTTGACCACGGTGCCATCCGGGTACGTGCGGGAGAAATTGAGCAGGTAGTCCGGGGAGGCGCCGTTGAAGGAATAGATGGTCTGATTTGCATCACCCACCACGGTGAGGTCATCGCGCTCGCCCAACCAGGCATTGAGCACCCGCTGCTGCAGCGGGGTTACGTCCTGATACTCGTCTACCACAAAGGTGCGATACTGCTCCCGGAAGGTTTCTGCAATTGCCGGCACATTTTCAATGGCACCCGCGATGTGCATGAGCAGGTCATCGAAATCCAGGTGCATCATGTCCGGTGTGGCCTTGGACTGTTCGTAGCGGCGAAAGGCCTCTGCCACCTTGGCGGGATCAGCCGGAGCGCTGCGGTCCGTAGTGGCGATCACAGACTCATAATCCTCGGCGCTCACCAGCGCGGACTTAGCCCACTCGATCTCCGCTAGGACGTCACGGATCATATCCTTGGAATTATCCAACCCCACCGAACGCACCGCGCGAGCGACCAGCGGGAATTTATTATCCAGCAACTGCCACGGAAGGTCCCCCGCTACCTGGGGCCAGAAATACTTCAGCTGGCGACGCGCCGCGGCGTGGAAGGTCTGCGCTTGTACGCCGGCCACACCCATGGTGCGCAGACGATCGCGCATCTCTCCGGCTGCCCGCGCCGTGAAGGTCACCGCGAGCACGCGTTGCGGGCTCACAAACCCTTGGTCTACCAGGTTGGCGATGCGATAGGTAATAGTGCGGGTCTTGCCCGTACCCGCGCCAGCCAAGATGCACACGGGCCCGCGCGGTGCCGTGGCCGCGCGCAGCTGATCTTCATCCAGCAGGGACAAATCCGGCTTAGTCACCGTGATACCACTCCATAATCATCGTGTGTGCAATTGAACCCGGACGAGGAAGCGAAAGCCCAGACAGCTCGGAGCGCTCCACCCACCGGATCTCTTCCAGTTCCCCATCAGTATGGCAGGTGGGGTGGACATCAGCCGTTTGTGCACAAAAGCCCAGCATAAGCGAGCCGCTCGGTGGCCACGCCTGCGAGCCCCAATAACGAATATGGTCCACCCTACGCCCGGTTTCTTCGAGCGCTTCGCGTGCAAAGGCTGCCTCCGCAGTCTCGCCGGGTTCAACGTAACCAGCGATCAAAGAGAATAAGCTATTGCGGCGGCGATTACGCGCCAGCAAAATCCGGTCTGTACCGCTGAGGCGAATGAGCCCAATGACGGCGGGATCCAAGCGCGGGAAGACCAGCCGTTTCTCGTCGTGCGGATCGCGCCCAACGATTCCCGGCGCCGGGTAGTCCAGCTGGCGTCCGGTCCGCGGATCAAAGCGCTGTTCGCGTCGGTTGCGGATAAGCGCGATGGCTTGCAGGATAACCGGCTGGTCTGCAAAGAAGGTTGCACTTTCTAAACGGCCTAACTTCCCGGCGCTATCCTCCGAGACCAAGCATGCCTGCAAGGTGCCTAGGTCCACCACGACCTGCTTGCCGACGCCCCCGGGAACCTCTTTCACCAGCACAGGCTCCCCCACCGCCGTAACCGGTACGAGGCCACTAGGAGTTACTGGGAGGAACATTTAGCCCTCGTCA
Organism: Corynebacterium sp. LaCa_205; assembly: GCF_057458085.1. Classification (NCBI taxonomy): domain Bacteria; kingdom Bacillati; phylum Actinomycetota; class Actinomycetes; order Mycobacteriales; family Corynebacteriaceae; genus Corynebacterium; species Corynebacterium sp. LaCa_205. The sequence continues at coordinate 660,001 of NZ_CP190931.1, read as the reverse complement.
TCATCGTCCATGACCTCAATGGGCTGTTCCATCTCGTGCTTGATATACAGCAATCGGTCTCCCGGCTTCAACGCGGAGGCGTCCGCGGTATCCACTCGGTGCAGCTCATTATTGCGCAGGACAGCAAGCACGATATCTGCCAGGTGGCGTGGGTTAGAACCAACCTCAAACTCGCGCACGGCGCGCTCTGCCACGGAGAAGCCCTCATTAGGTGAAAGCAGGTCTTCCATCATCTCCACCACCGTCGGGGTCACGGTAGCTAGGCCCAGTAGTCGGCCGGCAGTCTCAGCGGAGGTGACCACGGAATCGGCACCAGATTGCAGCAGCAGGTGACGGTTCTCAGACTCGCGAACCGACGCCACAATCTTGGCCTTGGGTGCAAGCTCTCGCACGGAAAGGCAGCACAGCACCGCTGTATCGTCCGTAGATGGGGTTACAACAATAGAGCTTGCGTGCTCTACCCCAGCGATCTTCAATACGTCTTGCTTTGTGCCGGAGCCAAAAATGGTGACTAGGCCGTGGTGCTCTGCGTGAGCTAGGGAGGCACGGTTGGTATCAATGACCACGATCTGGGAGGACGGAACATCATCGGCCAGCAGCGCGGCCACCGCTCCGGCGCCCTTGGTGCCATACCCGATAACGACGGTGTGGTTACGCAATTGCTTTCTCCAGTTCTGGATTTGGAAAGTACGTCGGGCCTTATCCGTTAGCACGGACAAGGTCGCGCCAACCAATAAAACAAGGAAGATCAGGCGGGCAGGTGTAATAAGCGTTAAGTTAATGAACCTGGCCTGCGGGGACACAGGAACGATATCGCCGTAGCCCACTGTAGTTAGCGACACCGCAGCATAGTAGGCGGAATCCAAAAGCGACATGTCCTCGCTATATCCACCGCCGTCCAAATAGACCACGACTGTCACGAAGACAACAATGCCTAAAGCCCACAGCACACGCTTGCCCAACTGACGCCACGGGCTGGAATTTTCATCCCTCGGCACCGTAATGACGTCAATGAGCGCGTGGTCCGGCTGCGAGGACAGCTCAACCTGCGGCAAGAAGCGACTCTTAAAGTGCGACTTCATAGCTCGCGCACGATTTTTGCCCACTAGCCCCGCCTTTTCTGGTCTCGAATGATTGCTCAAGAGATTGCGTGCTTACGCAACCGCTCACATACCTTAGCCCTTTTGGTGCTCAACTGACGATTCAAGGAGTTTCTTTAGCTCTTCCCCACGTGGAAGGCGGGCTGGCTCAAAGGTATAACCATCGTGCACATAGTAGAAAGCAGCGCGAATCTTCTCTCCGCCATGGATACGCTGCCATGCCTCTGCATAAACCGCAAGCTGTATCTTGGCGGCGTCCATAGCCTCCCCTTGGGGTGGGCGGCCTGTCTTCCAGTCCACCACCATCCACGTGCCGTCGTCCAAGCGGAATACCGCGTCCATGCGCCCGCGCACCACGGCCTCACCGATGGTGATTTCAAAGGGCGCTTCTACGTATTCCGGTTGACGTTGTGCCCACTCCGAGCTCAAGAAAGCTTTTTTCAGCTTTTCCAAGTCATAGTCCGCCGCCTCATCAGTACCCGGCAGCTCTTCCTCGCTCAATAGTGCAGGGCTGCCAAAGCGGTCCTCCAACCACGCGTGGAAGGCGGTACCGCGCTTGGCATAAGCATTCGGCTTAAACGGCACTGGACGGCGTTGCCTGCGTGCGAACTGGAGTGGATCTGCCCGCAGCGCAACCATGTCAGAAGCAGTCAGCTCGCTGGGTAGCTCAACGTCTACCACCGGCTGTTGCAGAGCCCTGTATTCTTCAATAAGAGCGCCAGCTTCCTGCTCCCACAACTCAAAGGTTTCACCGTGGCTGAGGTCTGGAAGTTCTTCCATTGCCTCAAGCACCGCATCGGCACCGGCAACTGCCTCAGGGTTAGCCTTCAGCGCTGGGAACTGTGCGCTCTCACCAAAGTCCTCCTCGGACGGTTCATCTGGCACGGACCATTCCACCACGTACTGCGGGAATTGCTCTTTCAGGCGCTCTAGGTATTCATAGGGCGCCTTCTTGCTCTTCCCAGAAGCGTTATTGGTTCCCGAGCCAGTAACGGTCAGCGTGGATTCGGTACGGGTCAATGCAACATAAAAAAGGCGCGCAGATTCTTCCGCCTTTAGGGCACTATCTGCTTTCTTAAATTCTTCGCAGGCGTTTTGGAACTGCGAGCGCTTTTCGGCATCCTCTGGGACCTCAATATAGTCGTCCTCCCCCGGGACCTTGTCGATCCTGCTAAGGAAGGTCTCCGCTTGCGCGTTATAGCTAGAAGAATCAGCATGCACCACGCAGACATGCTCCCATTCCAAGCCCTTGGCCTTATGCGCAGTCATAATTTGCACACGGTCCGTGGCGGAAGGAACCTCACCCAGATCAAGGCCATCTTCCTTTTCGAGTGCAAGCGCAAAATAGTCCAAGAGTGCGTACAAAGAATCACCGTGGAAGCTAGCGACGATATCGGCAAATTTATCCAAGTGGGCCGTTCCCCCCGCGCTTCCGCGCGCCAAGACTTCGGTACGGATGTTAAACAATGCCTCAATATCAGCGAAGATGTCCACCAGCGGCTTGGATAGCGAATAGGTGCGCAAGTGCCGCAGTTTGGCAGATACCTCTTCCATGCGGGCAAGGCCCTGTGGGGTATAGCGGTCCCTCTCCCCCAAGTCAGCCAGGGCGTCGGCAAGGCCAACGCGCTGATCCGGTTCTTCTGCGGTGACATCTTCCAACTGCGCTCGCAGGTAATCTTCCGGGTCCATTCCTGGTTCCCAACGCAAGCGCTCCTCCCTTGCTCCGGCGAGGTTTCGTTGACGCGAAGCGAGGGCTTGAATATCGCTAATCCCCAAACCGCACATAGGGCCAGCCAGTACCCGCACTGCTGCAGACAGATCTTCTGGGCGTACGAGCATCGTGGCAATCGCCACGAGATCCTGGATTTCTGGCTGCCACAACAAACCACCGAGACCGATGATTTCATTAGGTACGCCCGCCTTGTCTAAAGCCGCAGCGATAGGTGCGGACTGCCTATTTTTACGCACCAAAACCGCTGCGCTGAAGGTGTCTCCCTCGCGTTTGTCCCACTGCTTTTTCAAATGCTCGGCGATAAATTCGCGCTCGCGATTTTCGCTTTCAAAGTAGGCCAGCTGGATTTCACCCTCGCCTTTATATGGGGCGGCAGAAAGTTCATCCACGGGACGCTCAACACCTTCAAATACCCTCTCCGCCACTGAGTTAGCCAAATCCAGCGCACCAGAAGGGTTGCGCCACGAGGTAGTCAATTGGTCCTTCGGAGCAGGTGTGCCCGACTCGACTGGAAAATCCTCCACGAAGGCGGTGAGGTTTTCAGAGGTCGCGCCGCGCCAGCCGTAGATGGCCTGCATTGGATCGCCTACAGCCGTAACCGACAATTCATCTTTCTCGCCGCCGAAAAGGCTTCGAAGTAGAACGCGCTGGGCATAGGAGGTGTCTTGGTACTCATCCAACATGACAACCTTGTAGCGCTGGGATTGTTGCCTGCCCACAACAGGATAATCACGCGCTACTCGGGCGGCGACAGACATTTGCTCGCCAAAGGTGATGACTTGTCGCTCGGATTGTTCCTTTTTCAGGGCCTCCAGCAGCGGTACGTACTGCACACGGCGTTCCTGTGTCTGGATATAGCCCAGCAGCTTTTGAGAGTATTCGGGGCCATTCTTCTTCGATTTGTCAAGGTTATCGATATCTGCGCGAAAATCGCGCGCATGCTCAGCGATATGGCTCGTGTCTTTGAGACCGTTATCAATATCCTGGCTGAGGCTCAGCAGGGTCTCGGTGATTGTGGCTAGGGTGCGATCGTCTTCTAGTTGGCCGGTGTAATTGCGCACCACATCGTAGGCTAAGGAATAGCGCTCGGCCTCAGTAATGATGCGCGCGGTGGGCTCAACCGGAACTAATAGGCCGTATTCACGAACGAGTTCTCCGGCGTAGGAGTCATAGGTGGATACCTTCGGCGCAATGTTTTCTAATGCTTCTGCCACATCGCTGCCTGGTGGGATGAGACCGGAATCGCGCAGTTGAATCAGCTGCCTGCGAATGCGTTGCTCCAGTTGTTGCGCGGCTTTGCGGGTAAAGGTCAGGCCAAGAACCTGTTCAGGTCGCACATAACCATTGGCCACCAAATACACCACGCGCGAGGCCATGGTTTCTGTCTTGCCAGCACCAGCGCCGGCAACCACGAGTTTGGGGCTAAATGGGCCTTCAATGACATGAGCTTGTTCGTCGGTAGGCGGGAAATCCTTGCCCAAGGCCGCAGCGATTTGCTGTGGGGAAAAGTTGCTCTTAGGCATCGGTGGTCATCCTTCCTTCTTCCTGCACGGGGCAGATGGAGCGAATTGGGCATTTATCGCAGTCTTTATTGGTACGCGCAGTAATGCGCGGACCACGCATTTCCTCCACCAGCGGGGGCAGAAGTGCGGCGAATTCTTCGAGTGCTTCCGGAGATTTATCGCTTTGCCAAATCTCGCCAATCTTCTTAGTGGTTGCGCCCGGGTAAACCAGCACCCCTCCCTGGCGCGGCATTCCTTCACCGTCGTGGACCTGATGGCCGTCGAATGCACCATGGGCAAGCGCGAGCTGATAGGTCATTAACTGCACATGGTCTTCGGCTTCTTTCTTGGCCGGTTGGGTTTTCCCGGTCTTGAGGTCCACGACCAAGTAGTTTCCTTCTTCATCGCGAAGGAGACGGTCCATATAGCCGCCGATGCGCACGCCTTCACCGACATGTACGCCCACAGGAATTTCCACGCCCACTAGTTCTTGATTGACCTCAGATTGGCGCGCCCATTCGCGGGCGCGGTCCAATAGCGCGGAAAACTCATCGAGTTTGAATCGCAATTGCCACTGCGGCACGTCCTGGATGCGCTCGAAAGCCTCCATCACCAAAAGCTTGGCCTTTTCCGCATCCATACCGCGGCCAATGGCTTCAAAGAAGGCGTGGGCCAACGTACCGCGGAGCAGGTGTTCCTCGGTACTTGGATCCTCAGCCACATTGCCCAGCACAGCCTTGAGCGGGCAGTTGAGCAACGCTTCTACGCGAGAGGGCGATAAACTGCCGCTAGTATGCAACGGCAGTTCAGCCGCAACGGAACGCGCCGACCACCACTGCTCCGGGTGGGCGCCGGGGATCTCGGCCGCCGCTAACCGCGCGAGCTGGCGGGCAGCTTGCTTGCGTTCAACCTCACCAGATTCCGGATTGCTAACTACCCGGCGCAGCTGCGCGACAAAGGCCGGCACGGACAACACCGCAACATCGAGTGGATCAATCTCCAGACCATCGCGCAAAGAAACGGGTGCGGGTTCGGGCACATCGAGGCCCAATTCGCGCGGGAGTTGGGCGCGGCGCAGCGCCCGCTTTGCTTGGCGACGCGCAGCTTGACCGGGAACATCGACACCACGTCCGGCGAATTCGTCGATGAACCGAGAAGGCTCGGAGACCGTATCGCCCTCTGGATTCTCCACGGCAGTAATGAGCAAGCGCTTTCGGTGGCGGGTGGTAGCGACGTGGAAGAGACGACGCTCCTCTGCCAAGCGGGAGGCGATGTGGCTGACGGGAGTATCGGGATCAATATCGTGGTCGAGGAGATCGATAAGATCTTCTTGCCCGAAGATGGAGCCAGTCTCTCCTAGCGAAGGCCAGCTGCCTTCCTGGGCGCCGGCCACGATGACGGTATCCCATTCGCGGCCCACTGCACCGTGCGCGGTCAGGATTTCTACGGCCTGCGGAATGGCGGTACGGCGGTCACGCACGCCGGTGGGAAGTTCTTGTTCAGTGATATGGGTCAAAAACGCGCTCAGTGAAGAATCCGGGCGGCGTTCTACGTAGTCTCCAGCAGCGTCAAAAAGCGCCATCATTGCATCTAGGTCGCGGTCGGCCTGCGAGCCCGTTGCACCACCGCGCAAGGCCGAGGCCTGTAGACGGTTGTCCAGGTCGGTAGCACTCCACACAGCCCACAGAATCTCCTCCACCGAAGCGCCGGAAGTGAGCGCTTCCCGGCCGGCACTGAGCACTGCACGAACGCGTTCGAGGATCGAATATTCCCGTTCAGTGAGCTGTCCGTTGAAGTCTGGGAGCTCGCCGTAGAGAAGGCCCCGGAGGCTATCGATGCCCCGAGTGGTGGAATCCCAGCGGCGCAAGCCGCGGATCAGTCGGCGCAGGGTGACAGGATCGGCGCCACCCACAGGTCCGGTGAGTAGTTCTTCCAACTCAGAGTTAGATAGTTCCTCCTCCAAGGCGCGCAGTGCAAGCAGCACAGCGGAGACCAAACGCTGTTCGGCCAAGACAACGTCGGTGGGATTGATATGTACGGGCACACCGGCGGCTAGGAGGGTGCGGCGCATTTGGCCAATGTCACTAGTAGAGCGCACAATGACAGCGATGTCGCGCCAGGGCACGGCATCTTCCAAGTGGCGGCGGCGCACGGTATTAGCTACGACGTCGCGCAGCCGACCGTCCGAATCCACGATAGAGATGCACGCCGGTGTGGGCCTGCGGTAGGACTCGGTGAGCTCAATGTCATGCTCGGCTGGAAAGTCCTGCAAAAAGCGCGAGCTAGCACCACGAAAGGCAAAGACAGATTGGGCTGTATCTCCACCCACAACTACGAGGTTGGCCTGCGCAGCTAGCCCAAGAATGAGCTTTCCTGCGGTGGGGTCGAGCAGTTGAGCATCATCGACGACAATGGTGTGGAAGGGATGATCGCGCAGTAATTCAGGGCGTTGGAGAACCGCGGTAACCAACTCTGCAGCAGAGTATGAATGGGAACGGGAGAGGAGCTGCACGCGCTCATACTCGCGCAGAAATTCGCCCGCGGCGGACCACATAGGGCGGCCATATTCGTGGCCTAGGCGCTCCAGGTCTCCTGGGCCCAGACCTCGTTCAATGGAGCGCAAAAGGAAATCGCGCAACTGCCGCGCAAAGCCCACATATTCCAGCGCGGGGCGCATCTCTTCTGGCCAGGAACCGTGGCCGTCCTCTGCTTGACCGATAAGTAGCTCCCGAATGACGGCATCTTGTTCCGCACCGGTAATGAGCCGTAACTCCTCCTCGGCCGCCGTGCGCAGTAACGCAAAAGCCAAGGAGTGCACAGACCGCACCATTGAGGTCTGTGCGGCGTAATTCTCGAGGCGTTCAGAAAGTTCGCGGCGCAATCGGGCACCGGATTCCTTCGAGGGCGCAATAACGAGAATGCCGGAGGGATCCGCGCCAGTTTCCTGGGCTCTGTCCAGGGCATGAATGACGGTATCGATAAGGAAGCTCGACACGCCACTGCCTGCCGCACCGGTTACTTTCCAGGAACCGGATTCGGGCAGGTCAACCGGCCAGCTGCGGGCCGTGGCGGACGGGGTACGGGGAACGAGGCGCACTTGCGGGGACGGTGGGAGGACCACTCCCGCACGCGCGGTGGAATGGGGGTCGTAACTCACCGCTCCAGTATGGCAGATGCCCGCGACACCAGATATTGCTCCACCCGTTCAATGTGCGAACGCGCGTTTGAATGCGAAGCAGGATGCAGATCGTTGATATGACGACGATACGACACTGCACGCAAGAGCAGCTCCTGCATGCCCGGCACGTGGCTAAAGCGTTGGCAGATCTCATCATCAACCGCCTGAGCAATAAGCCCGTCGACGATGACTAGGGCGGCGCTCCAACCGGCTGGGCGCGGAAATTCGCTCGGCACAATGTCCACGATTCCCGGCGGGTTGGCGCCGTGATAGACCGTGGTGGTGAGAAGAGCGGTGTGGGCGGGGATAAGAGGGACGTCGGCAAGCAGAGCTGGGCGATAGGCCTCCCCCGTTTCTCCCCACGCGGCGCGCTCCGCGCGAGCAAAGACATCGTCACGCTGCCCGGTGGGAAGTGCCACCTCGGCCATAGCCGTATCAAGGCGCAGCGCCATCTGTGCGGTTTCATCAATGCGCCCCCGGACCTGCCCCGGAATAAACTGCGTGGCCTTCCAGCCAGCGGCCGTATGACGGCCATCGCTAGATAAAATTGGCCGGGAAACCCGGGCGCCTTGCACACTTAGGCGCTCGCGCGTCTTGGCGGACCATGCAGCAAAAGGACTGGCCTGCGAATAGACCACGTCCCCCACCTTGATGCCGTTATCCCACACCGGGCCTAATTGATCGCCCTGAGCGCGGCGAGTACCGGTAGCACCAGTTTCCGCGTGAAAGGCGCTTAAAACATGCTCTGGGGGAAGCGGCATCCTTAACTCCTATTCGGGTTGGTGGGGATCCTTATTATCCGGGTTGGGGAAAGGCCACGGGTTAGCTGCACAGGTCACGTCCTCATCAGGATAGACCTCGCTGGGCTTGCGATCGTGCAATGCCTTGTTATTGAGATCCAAGGTCTGCTGCATCATGATCGGAGCTAACTTGCCCTGCCCACCACACGGCTGGTGGGCCGCATAGCCAATGGCGTGGCCCAGCTCGTGGTTAATAACGTACTGGCGGTAGTTACCCATATCGCCTTCAAACGGCGTCGCACCGCGCACCCAGCGAGCCTCATTAATAACCGTGGTGGACTCGCCAGTAATGGTGGTATGGCAGGAGGTTTCCGTTTCAATTTTCTCCCCGCACCGCTCCGCGGCGGTACCCAAGGAGGTCAGCTGGATACGGGTATCTGGATCCGCATCAGAGGCCACGTGCTCGAACTCGAAGTCCTTGTGCGCGGTCCAGCCGCGCGGATCAGAAAGGGTGGCCTCCACCATGGCTGCAAAAGAATCATCGCCGCCATACGGTGCGGTATTGAGGCCATCTTCCACCTCGATGGAATAGCGCACCTTCTGCGCGCCACCCTTACCGGCTACGGCGCCGGGCTCGCCCACCTCATGGAAAGTGCCCTTTCCCTGCTTGGTAAACGCCCCACCGGGCGGCATCTCACTAATTTCCCGTTTGACCGCTTCCGCATCAGCCGGATCAGGCCCGATTTTCTCGGCACTCGTCGGGGCAGCTGTGGTAGTTTCTTCCGCCCCTTCTTCAGAGGAGGAAGCGGTGGCGATATCGACAATGAACCAGATGGTCAAGGCGATCATCAAAGGGATAGCCACCACGCGCCACCAGCCATATTGACGCGCAAACCGGACCACCGCATTAGGGTGGTCCGGCGAATGGCCCTGGCTCCGGTGAGCGTGGCGAGTCTCCCTGTCTTCCATGGGGCCTTAGGTTACCCGTTTATTTTTAAAAATCTGAATCAGCAGACCGGTGCGCTCGTCTTTAGGCGCCGGCGAATCCCACGGCGTGCTTCTTCGCAATGCCCACCTCAACGTAGACCACGCGGTCAGTGCGCACGAGGTACTTGCGGCCCTTGTCATCTTCCAGTTCCAAGGTGGAGTTATCCGCCAGGGCGCTATTGATCTTCTGCGTCAGGTCAGCCTGGTCACCTGCAGCGCTAATGACCAGCTCGCGAGCGGTGTCTGCGAAGCCAAACTTGATATCCATGAGGGTTCCTCCTCTAACTAGAGTTTTATTGTCAATGGCCCCACTATAACCATCCCGGCTACTATCAAGGTGTGTCTGACATAAAATCCCAGCCACCGAGCTTCGCGGAACTCGGCGTTGCGGCCGAAATCTGCGATGGACTCGCCACCCGTGGCATCACGCGTACTTTTGCAATCCAGGAATTAACCCTGCCCATCGCTTTGTCCGGTCAGGATTTGATTGGCCAAGCGCGCACCGGCATGGGCAAAACCTACGGCTTTGGCGTGCCGCTTTTGGATCGTGTCTTTGATGATGCCGATATCGAAGAGCTCGATGGCACCCCGCGCGCCCTCGTGGTGGTCCCCACCCGTGAGCTTGCCCAGCAGGTCACCAAAGACCTGCAGGTAGCCGCCGCTGACATACCGGTGCGTTTGGTTTCCATCTACGGAGGCCGGCCCTACGAGGAACAGATCACAAAGCTCAATAAGGGCGCCGATGTCATCATCGGTACACCTGGCCGCCTGATCGATCTCCACGAGCGCGGCAATCTGCAACTAGACCGCGTGGCCATCTTGGTACTCGATGAAGCCGACGAGATGCTAGATTTGGGCTTTTTACCCTCGGTGGAGGCCATCCTGCAGGCTCTGGATGGCAATGCGCACCAGACCATGCTCTTTTCCGCTACGATGCCGGGCGCGATTTTAACGCTGGCCCGCCGTTTTATGGATAAGCCCATCCATATCCGCGCCGAATCGGGCGAGCAGGATTTCACTCATTCCTCCACCCGCAAGGTCACCTTCCAAGCTCACCGCATGGATAAGGTTGCCATCGTCGCGCACGCCCTGCAGGCTGCCGACCGCGGGCGCACCATCATCTTCGCCCGTACCAAGCGAGCGGCCGCCCATTTGGCCGATGATCTCGCCCGGCGCGGCTTCCGCGTGGGAGCCGTCCACGGCGACCTTGGGCAAAAGTCCCGCGAGAAATCCCTGCAGGCCTTCCGCTCCGGCCAGGTAGACATCCTGGTCGCCACCGATATTGCTGCCCGCGGTATCGACGTCGATGATGTCACTCACGTCATCAACTACCAGGTACCAGATGATCCAATGACCTTTGTCCACCGTATTGGTCGCACGGGTCGCGCCGGGCATACCGGTACCGCCATCACCTTGGTGGGCTACGATGAGCTGGGCAAATGGCAAGTCATTAACGATGAGCTGGATTTGGGAGAGCCGGAGCCGCCACAATGGTTTTCTACTTCCCCAGAGCTGGCCCAAGCGCTAGACATCCCCGCGGATGCTGAGGAGACCGTAGGCCCCGAGACCAAGGTTGTAGGCCAGGTTTCAGTCCGCGAGAAATCCCCCACCCGTACCACTGCGCGCCGCGGCAGCTCCCGGCGCCGACGAGGAGGCCGCCGATGACTAAGGCTCCCATTTTGCGTTCCACGCTCTCTGATTGGAAGGCCACCGGCATCATTGCCGTGGTCTGCGCCATCGCGGTAGGCGGTGCAGCCGTCACTGCCAATATCAATCAGGCACATTTGAGCCAGGCGGCCGTTCCTGGGGAAAAGGATGCACCCGCACTTTCCACAGTTCCGACTAACCTCCACGAGTCCTTCAGCCTCCCCAATGAACCGGTGCCTGGCCAATACCGGGCGGTTTCGGCGCACGGCCTGACCATCACGCATGCGGATCACACGCTCACGGCTACCAATCCGGACGGTTCCGAAGCATGGACCTATGAGCGCACTGACGCCGAACTGTGCTCACTGTCTGCTGCATGGGGCAAGATAGTAGCTACTTATAAGACCGGTCTGGGCTGCGGAGATACCGTGGCGATTGATGCCGCGACTGGTGAGTATGACAGCACCCGTAGTGCCATAAATTCGGACGAGGTAGTACCCATATCCTCCAATGACCGGGTAGGAACGGCCTCCACCGACCGCATCGATCTGTGGCGCTCGGATATGGTGCGTACCGTTGAATACGGTGACGTGGAGGCAAAACAAGAACCGGACAAGCAACCGCATGAGGATTGCACGCTCAGCTCGGCCCTTACCCGTACCGAGAACTTAGCCCTGACCGAGTCCTGCCCCGATAAGCCGAATACCACCTGGTTGCGCTTCCAAGACACCACCCCCGATGATTCCCGTCAACCGGACATCGCCGCCGATGTGGACATTGCTACCGATGGCGCCCGCCTTGTCGCCGTAGGCCAAAAGGCCGCCGCCGTATACCGGCCAGGACCACACCCCTCCATCGAGTCATATAACAATGAAGGTAAAAAGCTCGACTCTTCCCCAGCAGAGCCTTCTCCGGCTATAGACACCGGCGACTCCCCCTTCGCGCCGGCAACTGCGGACTTGCCGCACCATATGACCTGGTTTGATGGCTCCCGGCTTTACCTCTTTAAGCCGAGCGACCTCTCGGTTGATCGCATCGTGGAAGAGGCCATCGGCACCCCCATCGCTGTCAACGAGCAGATGCTGGTGCCTACCAAAGAAGGAATTGCAGTCATGGACTGGTCCACTGGCAAGACCCTGCGAACCATCCCGGTTGACCGCGGCGCCTACCACGGTGCCGTTTATCTCACTTTAGCGGGCGAGACCATTGTGGAAGCCCGCGGCGATAAGGTAGTGGGCCTTAGCGCCGATTAGTACCCCACCATCGCATAAAAAGGCCGCGCATTTCGGGTTTTCCCGGGCGCGGCCTTTTACACGTGAAGATGACTTTAGAAGTTTGCTGCCGCCCACTCAGTGGAGGCGCGTACGAACATCAGCAAGAAGATGACCACTGCGGCGCTCAGCAATGTCACCGCGCCCAGTAGCGGCGATCCACCGCTAAACATTTGGAAGGAGCTAGCCGCCAAGATTAGCTCCACCAAAATAATGGCTCCCCTACCCCAGCGCTTTCCCTTGACCATGGCCCAAGCGCCAATGATGACAAAACCAAACACGATAAAGATAAAGAGTGCGGTGCCTAGCCCCACAAAGCTTCCAGAGCCCGAATCCGACACCATGGAGCCGTTTTCCGCACCGGTCAATTCGCGCACGATCAGGAAGATGCCAAAACAGATTACGGCGATGGACTGAATCACGGCGAGTGCTGCGGCCACGAGGACTGGTTGCGGCGCACCGTGCTGGGTCTTTTTTTCCCCACTAATCGACCGCGTGGAGGCAGCATTTTGCTTTGTGTTTACCTTCTTGTTTTGTTTGGACACAAGCCCACAGTCTACTCACGGGCAACGCCATTTTCTTGTGCGCCACTCAGGTTTCGCGGGGGCAAGGGCTAACCGGACAGATTTGACGCTTCTCCAGTCACCACACTCAAGTAGTTTCAGTCAATGCGCCAGTTCAGCGCGTTTCTCACAGGCTTCTTTCAACTCCAGCGTCTATCTAAATGACCCCCACATCACTTTCCATTCAGTGATGTTTACCACATTTTCGCCTCTACCCCTAGCGGAGCCTGAGTAAACATGTCATGATTCTTGGGTAGCAAAAAGAAAGAGGACGTAAACCTCTTCTTAACTTGAAGGAAACTTCAAGTAACCACAATGTGGACCATTGGCGGCGGCGACGCTGGCCCGACCTCGAGACCGGGTCCCACTGCGCGCAGACCAGTTCACACAACCACCCACCCATGGCATTGGTTGCTTTTCATTTATGAAAAGTGCTTGTGCTTTCTGCTGTCGAATTTTTGTTAGGAGATATCAATCATGGATTGGCGCCACGAAGCTGTTTGCCGCGACGAAGACCCCGAGCTGTTCTTCCCAGTAGGCAATTCTGGTCCTGCACTTACCCAAATCGCTAAGGCCAAGTTGGTCTGCAACCGTTGTCCCGTTGCCTCTTCCTGCCTGAAGTGGGCACTGGAGTCCGGCTTGGACGCCGGCGTCTGGGGCGGTCTATCTGAAGAGGAGCGCCGCGCCCTCAAGCGCCGCCGTAACCGCGGCCGTGGACGCGCCCGCGTTTCCGCTTAATCATCGGCCCCCAATTTTCGTTTCGGCGCCCTTAGCCGCTAAAGTTGAATAAAGTTCAGTTACCCTCAACGAAGGAGTGCGCAATGAGCAAGCGTGGTCGCAAGCGCAAGGATCGCCGCAAGAAGTCCGCTAATCACGGCAAGCGTCCTGGCGCATAACGCACAGCACATAAGCCCGGCCCTCGGTCATCACAGACCGTAGGAGCCGGGCTTTTGCTTTGCCGAATCGGCGCAGGCCGCTTAGCAGCCCGTGCCGTATGTCCGCACTACCAGGTGGTCTCGATGCGGGTGATTTCAACCGAGATGCGGCGGCGTAACGCCTGCGGCGCCTTGGCCTGTCCGTTACAACAGTTGCGCACCAGCGAACGAATAATCTCCTCGCTCTCGAGGCGCTTTTGACAAAAATCACACTGGGCGATGTGCTCGCGGATGGCGAGCGCGCGGGCATAGGTGGTGGATTCATCGAGAAGCTCGCACAGGAGGGCCTGTACCTCTGGGGAGCTACACGCACCACAGTTGTGTTCCGTTGCGCGTTCCATTACTTCTCCTCCATGTCTGGGTGTTCTAATCCAATACCTTGTTCTCGTGCCACGTCTTTCAACGCTTTTCGGAGTAGTTTTCTTCCCCGGTGCAACCGAGACATCACTGTGCCCAAAGGAGTGTCCATGATTTCCGCAATTTCTTTATATGCCAAGCCCTCCACATCCGCGTAATAAACCACCATGCGGTAATCATCGGGCAGGTCATTCATGGCCTCTGAAATGGTGGAATCCGGCATGTCCTTGAGCGCGGCTACCTCGGCGGATTCCAGACCGGTGGAATCATGTCCGGCGGTGGTATAGAGCTGAAAATCACTCAAGTCATCAGCCGAGGACTCCGTTGGCCGGCGCTTCGCCTTGCGGTAGGAGTTGATGTAGTTATTGGTCATGATGCGATAAAGCCATGCCTTGAGATTCGTACCCGGAGTAAAGGAATGGAAGGACTTATAGGCCTTGAGGTAGGTCTCCTGCACTAGGTCTTCAGCGTCTTGGGGATTGCGCGTCATGCGCAAGGCACCACCGTAGAGCTGATCTAGCAAGGGCAGCGCTTCCGCTTCAAAGCGGCGCTGCAGCTCCTTTTCGCTGATTGTTTCTTTAGCCACAATTTCCATACTAACGCCTAGCGTTAGAATCCCAGTCATGTCTAAAAAGTCCCCGCACGCAGCCACCCCAGCGCTCAAAGTTGTAGAAGACGCCGGTATCGAGCACCACGTATACACCTTTGAAGCGGGCACCGATCACTTCGGTGATCACGCCGCCGCAGCTCTAGACGTAGAGCCGGAGCGCGTGCTCAAAACCCTGGTCATCGATTTAACCGCGGGCAAGGGACCAAAGCGCAAATTGGCGGTGTGCGTTATCCCTACTACCCACCACCTGAGCTTGAAAAAAGCCGCAGTCGCACACAATGTTTCCAAAGCCGCCATGGCCGATCCGCACGACGCCTCTAAGTCATCCGGATATATTCCCGGCGGCATCTCCCCGCTCGGGCAGAAGAATCCACTGCCCACCATTATCGAGGAAACCGCCATCCTTTTCGATACCGTCTTCATCTCTGGCGGGCGCCGCGGGCTAGATATCGAACTCAATGCGGAGGACCTCGCGCAGCTGTGTGACGCCAGCTTTGCCGATCTACTCGCCGAGTAGCTCTGGATAGTCGTTGGATACAGTGCCCACGGCCTTGTCGGCGGGGTGGGTGTGGAAGCCCCGCAGGGGCGTCGGCAAGAGCAGCTCGGCGGCCTCCTCGGGGCTGCCCTCTAGCCAGGTGCGCATTTCCTCGGCCGCCAAAAAGCGCGGCAGGCGGTGGTGCAGCCACTCCATTTCTTCCGTGGCTGCAGTGGTAATGATCGTGGCGGACAGGCGGTCTAAGCCGGTGTCCCAGAGGCCTGCGGCCCACAACAGGCCTTCCTCCGCGCGCACGAAGTAGGGCTGTTTGCCGCCCTTTTCCTGGCGCCACTCGTAGTAACCATTCATCGGGATGAGGCAGCGCTGCCCCTTAAAAGCGTGCCGGAAAGAAGGCTTGGAGGCCACGGTCTCCGCCCGCGCATTAAACAGCGGCGGGCCCTCAAGATCTTTCTTCCAGTGCGGCAATAGCGCCCACCGCGCAGGATCGACTTGAGCAAGGCTTTCGCGCACGCGCACGATGGCCACCGGCTGGGTAGGCGCAATATTGTAGCGGGGCCCTGGGGTTCCTTGCGGGGCATGTACCTCGGTGACTCCGGGCAGCTCTCCCACCTCATCAAGGAGGGACTCGGTAAAAAGAACGAATCTTCCGCACATGCCCTCTATTATGGACGATATGTCTCAACCATGGTCCGCCCCGCAAGCGGCAGGCCCCATTACGTGGGCCCAGCACGTGCCGGGCTCGAAGTCTATTACCAACCGCGCCTTCATCTTGGCCGCGTTGGCCGATGGCCCCTCTACCCTGCGCGCTCCGCTGGTCTCGCGGGATTCGCAGTTGATGGAAAAGGCGTTGGAGTCTATGGGCGTGCGCTTCGAGCACGACGGCGAGGACATCCACGTCACCCCAGGCCCGCTCAAGGGCGCAACGGTAGATTGCGGCCTAGCAGGCACGGTGATGCGCTTTATCCCGCCGGTTGCAGCCTTGGCTGATGGCGCCGTGCTTGTCGACGGCGACGAGCAGGCCTACGCCCGCCCCATGTCCACCACCCTCGATGCGCTGCGCCACCTTGGCGTAGAGGTGGACGGCGATAGCCTGCCCTTCACCGTGCGCTCGCACGGGGTGCCAGAAGGCGGCGAGGTCACCATCGATGCCTCTAGGTCATCGCAGTTCGTCTCCGGACTGCTGCTAGCCGGTGCACGTTTTAAAAAGGGCATCACCCTAACCCATGAGGGCGGCCCCTTGCCCTCTTTGCCGCACGTGGAAATGACCGTGGGCATGCTGCGCCAGGCAGGCGTGCGCGTAGACTCCGGCGAGAATACGTGGACCGTGCACCCTGGCCCGATCGCCGGCCGAGAGTGGAACATCGAGCCGGATTTGTCCAATGCCACGCCTTTCCTTGCCGCCGCTGCTGTCACCGGCGGCCGCGTGACCATTAAGCGCTGGCCCGCCAATACCACGCAGCCGGGCGACGCTATTCGCCATATCTTGGTGGATATGGGCGTTATGGTCACCCAAGAGCCGGGATTTGTCACTGCAAAGGGCTCCAAAGACGGAGCGCTGCAGGGTATTGAGCGCAATATGGGTGATATTGGCGAGCTCACCCCTACCGTCGCTGCGTTGTGCGCCCTGGCAGACACCCCCTCTACCCTTACCGGCATAGCTCACCTGCGCGGCCACGAGACCGACCGCTTGAAGGCGCTGGCGGATAATATCAACGCCCTCGGTGGTAAGGTCACCGAACTTGCCGACGGCCTGCACATCGACCCCGTCCCTCTCCACGGTGGAGAATGGCCGTGCTACGCGGACCACCGCATGGCCACCGCGGGTGCCATCCTCGGTCTGAAGGTGCCGGGCATAGAGATCGAGGATATTTCTACCACCTCGAAGACCCTTCCTGGCTTCGACCGCATGTGGGAGACGATGCTGGACCCCGAACAACAGGAGAGCAATGGCTAGGCGTTTCGGTTCCTTTGATGAATCCGACGTGCGCGTGCGCCCTGGCAAGGGTTCGCGGCCGCGCACCAAGGACCGTCCCAAACATAAAAATGCCAAGTTCGGCATGGTCATCACCAAAGACCGTGGGCGATGGGGCGTCGCGCTAGATGACGGCCCACGGGTCACCGCCATGCGCGCCCGCGAACTCGGCCGCACCGCCATCGAGGTGGGCGACCGCGTAGGTGTCGTGGGCGATACTTCCGGCAAGAAGGACACCTTAGCGCGCATAGTGAAGCTGGAAGAGCGCACCTCCGTCCTTCGGCGCACCGCCGATGACACCGACCCCTATGAGCGCATCGTGGTGGCGAATGCGGACCAGATGCTCATCGTCACCGCCGTGGCCGATCCACCACCGCGTTCCGGGTTTGTCGAGCGGGCCCTCATCGCCGCCTTCGTGGGCAATATCCACCCGATCTTGTGCCTGACTAAAACAGATCTCACGGATCCTGAGCCGTTCGCGGCCGAGTTTGCTGATCTTGATGTCACGGTGGTGAAAGCCGGCGTCGAAGACGGCCTCGAGTCCGTGCGCCAGCACATCGATGGCCACGTCACCGCGCTCATCGGCCACTCCGGCGTGGGCAAATCCACCCTGGTCAACCGCCTGGTTCCGGATGCGGATAGGGAGACGGGGGAAGTATCGGGCGTAGGCAAAGGCAGGCATACCTCTACCCAATCGGTAGCGCTTCCCCTCCCCGCCGATGATGCATACTCTGCCGGCTGGATTATCGATACCCCCGGCATTCGTTCCTTCGGCCTCGCACACGTGGATGCTGATGACGTGCTCGGTGTCTTTGAAGATCTTGCGGCCGCCGTCGAGGATTGCCCCCGTGGTTGTACGCATATGGGCCCGCCTGCGGACCCAGAATGCGGGCTGGATGACCCTGCGCTTATCCCCCCGGATACCGCCAGTGCGCGGCGGCGCGACGCGGTGCGCGGCCTGCTCGAGGCCCTGCGCACCAACGTGGACTGGGAAAATTAAAGGTGGAAGCCAGTATCGGCCATCACGCCTAGCAGGACATCTACGATGCCAAAGACCACATCCAGGATCTGGCCCCAAGTGCCCTGGGACGAGGTCTCTAGCAGCGCTAGCCACGGGGTGGTGGGCACGGCATCGGCAGCGGCATCTGCGGCCGGGGTGGTATCGGCCGCCAGAGCGGCTGGCGCGGAAATGAGGGCTACGCCTGCGGTAACGGTAGCTGCAGCCAGGTTCTTGAAACGCTGAGTCATGTTTTCTCCTTCAGTTTTAGAGCAATTCTACGAGGAAAGGCAGTTCGCTGGGGTGATAAAAGGCCATAAACTTATCCAGCGCATCTCCCACGGCCAGCTCCGCGTCCTCATCGCCAAGGTCTGCGGTGTCAATAGCCTCGATGGCCTTCGCGGTGGTTTCTTCGGATTCCGCAATATCCACGTGGATGGCCGCTAGATCGTCTTTGCTGAATTGCGCCGGCTGGAGTTCTACCACCGGCTCGCCCATATCCGGTCGCGGGGTGATGACAGAATCATCCAAGTCCACGGAGATGACCACGCGGCGATGCGGGAACTTTTCTTCATCGCCGATGGCCAGAAGGCGCATAGAGGCCATAGATGCCTCGAGGAATGCCGAGTAGGCAATCTCTTCTTCATCGCCCTCGGTATAGAAATCCTGCAGCGCTGGTGTCACCATGAAACCCCAGCCGGAGCGCGCAGAAAGGGAACCGGTTTCTTCCAATTCCGCCAGCATGGCGTAGGTTGCGGGAATGTAGACGCGGGCTTTAGCCACTAAAACTCACCTTCAATATCGAAGACAGCCTGGATTTCTACGGAAACGCGATCAAAGCTGGTGTACAAAAAGCCCACCATGCCGGTTTCCACGGCGGCGCGGACGTTGAGAATAGAATCATCAACCATGACGCAATCATTGAGCGGAAGCTCTAGGGCATCTGCGGCCGCCTGAAATGCAGCGACCTCTGGCTTTTCCGCCCCAACCTCACCAGAGAGAATAACTGCATCTACGTTTCCGCGGTACTCCCACTCGCGAATGTGCTCCGCGCCTGGACCGCCCGGGTCATTGGAGAGGATGGCGGTTGCCGCGCCATTTGCCTTGGCGGCGGCCAGCAGCGCCTTCCAGCGACGGTTATCTTCTTCGGTGCCGTCGAGGACGCCGACATAGTCAACGATCAGACCACGCATGTACTTAAATCCTTTGGTTACGATTTTCTCTTTAACTCCCCGAGAGTATAGCGAACCGCGCGCGCATTCGCGGCCACCCCTTTCAGGAAACCCTCAGAAATGGCGGCCGCGAGCCGGGCATGAGACAATTATCACGCGTCCGCCTCCTGCCCTTATTCAGGAGCACTACTTCCCCATCATGTACGAGCCCATCCCTGGCTACTCACACCTCAAACTCTTCCTCGCGCCTCATCGCGTGCGCTACGGCCGCTTGCCGACGTCCGCGGAGGTCGCCGCCCAACACCGCATCCAAGGCTGGGTAATCTTCGCACTCGAGGTTGCTGCCGGCTATCGGCCGCTAGCTCACCTCAATTCCGCGCGCTATTCGGACGCAATCCGGCTGCATATTGGCTCGTGGGTGCGCCAACGCTCCAGCCCCTACACCACGGACAGATTGCAATTGACAAGCCTGCACGCGCGCTCAAACGGAGAGTATTTCGGCTCTGTTTATATAGGTCAACAGCAGCATGCTTTTACAGGATCAGCCAGTCACACGGGATTAACCTCGTTCCGCTTGCTCTAAGCTATGCGAACGGACCTCACCGCCTAGGAAATGAACTGGCCGAGTTGAGAAAGAATATCGGACCAGTTCAGTGCGGACCATCCAATTCCGGCAGCGCTTGCTAGCGCCGCAATACCGGTAGTCAGCAGACCACCTTCCAGGACGGATAGCCCGGAATTGTCATCAGCAGTGCCATCCGCGAGTACGGTATTCACACCACGGTGGGTTGCTGCGGCCTTTTCCAAGGGAGCATTGACCTGCTTGGTGATAGTGACGATATCGCGCAGCGCTGACGCGTAATCCGAGAACTCATCCGGGAAGGCGGAGCCTGTATCCCCGGTGGCGGGCCTCTGTGGCCGCGGAGAAGACTCTGCATTGCCTGCAGTGGACTGCGGCAGATCCTTAGTGAATTCACCCAGCTCGGCGCGAATCACCGCCTGGGCATAGTTGGCACCCAGCACGTCAAGGTAATCCAGCACGGCAGCTTCGGTGAACTGCTTGCCTTCCCGCGATTGTGGACGCGCTTCGGGCTCCCACGGGAAATCGAGCGGTGTGGCATAGATATTGCCATCGGCGCGCGCAGTATTGAGCCGGGATGCGCCAAAATAATGGTCAAAGGCAGCATCCGCTTTCTCCTGCGACAAAATTCCATCTGCCACCAACGCTTCCTTACGCTGGGTAGCGATAGCCAAAATGGCCGCTGCCGCGTTGTCCTGTTCTAGTTTTTCGCCCGAGTCCAAGATGATGCGCAGAGAAGACGCAGAGTCGCGCTGCATCTCATACGCCACGGCTGGGGTGGCGCCACCAAGCAAGGTAGCAGACAGAAGCGTCGTAATTCCTAGACGCAAAGAACGGCGACGCATCGTCAGTGGAGTTCCTCACAGGAAAAAAGCAGATTGGACAAGATTCTTATATTCTACTCATTTTTCCCTAAAAAGAAACCCGCCCCGCTCCCACTTTTAAGAGTGGGTGCGGGGCGGAGTTTGAGAAAGAACACCGGGTTTTAGGCCTCTACGGTATCCCCACCGTTGTTGTTCGCAGCGGTCGAAGACTCACCGGCCTGTTCCTCTTCCTGCTGCTTGAACTGCTTGCGCAGCATAAAGAGCTGGCGGACGGTCTCTTCCTTGACGCCTTCGTTCATCGCATTGAACATCTCGCCGCCCTCCTTCTGGTACTCCACCAGCGGATCGCGCTGCGCCATCGCGCGCAGGCCAATGCCCTCCTTGAGGTAGTCCATCTCATAGAGGTGCTCACGCCACTTTTGGTCAATAATCGGCAGGATGACCATGCGCTCGGTATTGCGCATCTGCTGCTCGCCGCCAATTGCGGTTACAGATTCCTCGAGCTTGTCATATTCGTTATTGGCGTCTTCTACCAAAGCGTCGCGAAGCTGCTCAGCGGAAAGCTCGCCTGGGGAACCATACTCGGAGCCTTCGACCAGTTCCTCGTGGGGAATGGTGGGACCGTACAGGGAATCCAATGCGTTCCACAGCGCATCTAGGTCCCAATCCTCCACGTAGCCGGTGGCGGTAGCGCCGGCGACATAAGCGGAAACGGTGTCATCAATCATGCCGCGGATATTGTCCTGAATATCGCCGGCATCGAGGATATCGTGGCGGGTAGCGTAGACCACCTTGCGCTGCTCGTTAAGCACCTCGTCGTACTTGAGAACGTTCTTACGCATCTCAAAGTTCTGGTTCTCCACCTGCGCCTGGGCGCCCTTAATGGAGTTGGAGACCATCTTGGCTTCGATTGGAACATCGTCCGGCACATTGAGGCGATTCATCATGTTCTCCATGGACTGTCCCACGAAGCGCACCATCAACTCATCGCGCATGGACAGGTAGAAGCGAGTCTCACCCGGGTCACCCTGGCGGCCAGTACGACCACGCAGCTGGTTATCAATGCGGCGCGACTCGTGGCGCTCAGTACCCAGCACGTAGAGTCCACCGGCCTCGCGGACCTGGTCACCCAACTTCTTGGAGTGTTCCTTTTCGGCATCGATCTCTGCCTCCCAGGCCTCCTGGTACTTTTCCTCATCCTCGAATGGATCTAGGCCGCGCTCACGCAGCTTCTCATCGAGGATGACCTCGGGGTTACCACCAAGCACGATATCCGTACCACGGCCGGCCATGTTGGTAGCCACGGTTACGGTGCCAGGACGGCCGGCACGGGCGATGATCTGGCCCTCTTCCTCGTGGTGCTTAGCGTTGAGCACGTTGTGCTTGATTCCCCGCTTGGATAGCAGCTGGGACAGGTACTCGGAGCGCTCCACAGAGGTGGTACCTACCAGTACTGGCTGACCGGCCTCGACGTGCTCAGCAATATCGTCCACCACGGCGGCGAACTTGGCTTCCTGCGTCTTGTAAATGCGGTCAGAGTGGTCCGCACGCTGATTTGGCTTATTGGTAGGAATCGGCACTACGTCCAGGCCATAGATGGAATGCAGCTCGGCGGCTTCGGTCTCTGCCGTACCGGTCATGCCGGAGATCTTCTCATAGAGGCGGAAGTAGTTTTGCAGGGTAACGGTAGCCAGCGTCTGGTTCTCGTTCTTGATCTCTACCTGCTCCTTGGCCTCGATGGCCTGGTGCATGCCTTCGTTGTAGCGGCGGCCGGCCAGCACGCGGCCGGTGAAGCTGTCGACGATCATGACTTCACCATTGCGGACGATATAGTCCTTATCGCGGGTGAAAAGCTCCTTGGCCTTCAAGGCGTTGTTCAGGTAGGACACCAGCTGGGAGTGCTCCGGGGCGTAGAGGTTATCGATGCCGAGCTGATCCTCTACGTATTCCACGCCCTCTTCCAGCACACCGATGGTGCGCTTTTTGTGGTCTACCTCGTAGTGGATGCCTTCGCGCATGCGCGGTGTCAGCTGGGCGAAGACACTGTAGAACTGGGAGGAACCGTCTACTGGGCCGGAGATGATAAGCGGGGTTCGGGCTTCATCGATAAGAATCGAGTCAACCTCATCCACGATGCAGAAGTTGTGACCGCGCTGCACCACTTCATTGAGGGAGCGCACCATGTTATCGCGCAGGTAGTCAAAACCTAGCTCGTTATTGGTGCCGTAAGTAATGTCGCAATCGTAGGCAGCCTTGCGCTCTGGTGGGCGCATCTCAGACAGGATGACGCCTACGGACAGGCCGAGCCAGCGGTGGACACGGCCCATCATCTCCGCGTCGCGCTTTGCCAAGTAATCATTGACGGTCACGATGTGGACGCCCTTGCCCTCAAGCGCATTAAGGTAGGCAGGCAGGAGTGAGGTCAGGGTCTTGCCCTCACCGGTGCGCATCTCGGCAACGTTGCCGAAGTGCAGGGCCGCGCCACCCATGATCTGCACGCGGTAGTGCTTTTGATCGAGGACGCGCCAGGCAGCCTCGCGGACGGTGGCAAATGCCTCGAGCAAGATGTCATTCATCACTTCGCCGTCTTTAAGACGAGTTTTGAACTCATCGGTCTTTGCCTTAAGTTCTTCGTCCGAAAGCTCCGCGTACTTATCCTCAAGGGCAATTACGTCGTCTGCCATTTTGCCCAGGCGCTTGACCGTACGGCCCTCGCCCGCGCGCAGCAGCTTGGAAAGTCCAAACACGGTTAGTTAGTCCTTCTAGTCGCGACAATAAAGTTAACTCGTCGCTATTGTACTCACTCGCATTCACAAAGCACCTTCCGCCTAGCGCATAGGGCATGCGCGCAACCTTCATCTGGCATATCTAAGCCTTTAAAGCCGCTTGCCGACGTCGAACCTCCCCCCCACCAAGACACCATTTCCCTTGATACGAATTCGACCCCGCTGCAGTTATGCAGCGGGGTCATTACCTCAGGAAAGTGCGAGCGCTTTAGGCCTCCGCGTCTTCAGCCAGGGAGATAAGGCCATAGTCGAAGGCGTGGCGGCGATAAACCACGGAGGGCTTATTATTCTCCTCGTTAACGAAGAGGAAGAAGTCGTGGCCAACCAGCTCCATCTCGCTCAAGGCATCATCCACGCTCATCGGGGTAGCCGGGTGCTCCTTGGTGCGCACAATCTGGCCGGGACGAACATCCTCGACGGTCTCAGCATAAGGGTCAACGTAGCGCTCTTCCTTGGCGCGCTGTGCCTCAGCCTGTGCCACCATCTCAGCGGCAATCTCTCCGGTGCCCTTTTGCGCGCGGTGACCGCTCTTGACGTTTTCGCGGCGCACCTTCACCTTGCGCAGGGAGCGCTCCATCTTGCCCAAGGCGGTCTCGAGCGCAGCGTAGAAAGAATCTTCCTTTGCTTCGGCACGGGCGATGTGTCCCTTACCCGTAGCGGTGATCTGGATGCGATCCGCTTCAGAATCGCGGCGCGGGTTCGGCTCGTGCTGCAGCTCCACGTGGAAGAAGGTCAGGGTGGGGTCAAGGCGTTCAATCTTGGCCAGCTTGTCATTGACTCGCTCTTGAAAGTGATCAGGGACCTCGACATTACGGCCCGTAATCGTTACCTGAGCTTTGTTTGGCTGGGACATTGAAATGCCTCCCTTGAGTAGTGGGGACTGGATTCAATCACAGTAGCTATCTCTCTGTGACACTCCTCATGGTATCACTGGTTATGACCTGACAGGGCGAAATTTTTTCCCGCTCCCCTACCTCGAGGGTAGATCCCGCCTTTATCTAGGCATCCGCAAAGACCAATGCTCCACATACTTCTACGCCCGCGGCCTGCAGGGCAGCAATGCTCGCGGCTAGGGTGGCGCCGGTGGTAACGACGTCGTCGGCAAGCAGCGCAGGGGCGCGAGCAATGGGAGCATGAACGCGGACTCGCCCCTGCAGGTTAGCCCACCTATCCTGCGCGTTAAGCTCGGACTGATCCGCGGTGGACTGCCCCATGGAAAGAGCCGCGCACACGCCCACGCGCTGCAGCTGCGCCGCTGTATGGCACACAGCGGCCACAGGGTCTCCCCCGCGCGCCCGCGCCGAGCGCGGACGGGTAGGCGCAGGAACAAGGGTGAACTCGCGCGGGATATCACCACGGGCACTCAGATAGGCCAGCCCAGCTGCAAAGACGGCCCCGACATACTCGCGAACCGGCTGGTTGCCGCGCTCCTTCATGCCAATGATGATGCGGCGGCGAATATCGGAATAAGAGCCAAGGGCATACACGGGCGCCCCCAGCAGCCGGGGCCGTGCTACCAAGTAGGGCGGGTGCCGCAAGTGCTCGCGGCAGTGTTCACACAACACCTCGCCCGGCGCGCCGCATCCAGCACACGCGCGCGGAAAAATAAGCTCCCCCAAGCTCATCGTGTTGCCTCCCCCCTAGCCGCACAAGCCTTCCGACGGCTAGTTAGAAACGATAGGGGAAGAACGCCGGCCCTGCAGCCCAGAGACCTCACGCCAGTTGGTCTCATCCATCACGGTGGAAGGTAGCTCAAGCATGGCGTGAGAATCAGTGATGAAAAGCTTGGTGGGCGAGGAAGCTACAGCCACCACGGGGGCGGTGATATTACCGGTAGGCATGGTCGAAGCCGAGGAACCATCCTGCTCGATGCGCCAGACGGGTGACTGGCTCGAGGAGGTACCAACGATGAGCGAGCCATCCATATTCCAGTCCAACGATAGCGCCGAACCGGAAACTTCTGGGCCGACCTCGCGGGCGTTGACGATGCGCTTATCCCCACTGCTGGATTGGGCAACCGCCGCGATATACACGTGCCCATCGATAACCATGGCCACGCGGGCACCGCTATGGGACAAGCGGATGACGGAGATTTCGCCCTCAATATCGTCAATGCTGCGGGCATCCACCTCGGATTTGGAGATGCGGCCCGTGGTCTTGGAGCGCACCACGCGCACGATGCGATCTCCGTCAACCACAGTCCACGCGGCTTGCCCGTTGTATTCAAAGGTCGGCCGTGCCAGCGTGGGACCATCCACCGCATCCTGCAGCTGGCCATCGAGCTCGCCTATCTGCAGGGAGAAATCATTATTGGATTTGCGGCGCACGGCCGCAACGAGGCCGCTATCGGCCACATCCACGGACTGCACGTCTCCGCTACTGCCCAAGGTGGATTGAACGGGCTCGGCCACGCCATCGTCTACCTCCAGCAGGTTGCCCTCATTAAGGGCGTAGAGCTTAGACAACGCGGTGCTGCTTTCTTCCGGGTTATAGTCCGCAAAGTCATCCACGCTCAAGCTATCCATACCTTCCACCAGGTCACCGCCATCGGCCTTGACCTTAAAGGGACCGGTATGGCCGGCTTTGCTAAGCGTCCACACCAGTTGGGCGGCAAAGAGAGTGCGGTCGTGGGCGTCCAAGTCCACTAGGCCTTCGAATTGGTAGCCTTGCTCGCGGTCATAGCCGGCATAGGTAACATTCTCCCCCGCCGCACGGCGGGTGGCAGGGGCAATGCTGGCCGAAGGCCCCTCCATCAACAACGTGATAAGCGTCGACTCCGATTCTTCGCCCCCCTTATACAACCAGCGACGATCCGGAACCAGCGCATCGTTACTCTGCTTATAGAAGTACAGCGATTGCGGGGCGTAGTGGTTGCGCATTTCATTGCGCTCCATCACCACTCCGGCCGGCAGGCCATCGACGCGCCACCTATCGTCTTGCATCTTCATGTAGATGACTGCCTCATAGCCCTCATTTTCCGGGACATACGCGCCACCGGATTTCAGGCGGCCGATAATAGTGCCACGTACTGTAAAGGCGCGTTCATTATCTTTCGAGCTTTGTTTATTGGCGGGCGCAGTAACGATATCCAGGCTATCGACCACCATCACATCGCCGCTGGCGTCCCATGCACCACGGGCAGTATCCGTAAGAAAACCACGGGCGACTTCGTGATCATTTCCGGGCACGGCCGAAGCCTGATAGAAATCTCGCAACGTCAGATCCGGGTCATCGCCCGGTTGCGGTGCAATAACTTCCCCAGGACTGTCTTCCTGTCGCTGGTAGGTCCCTACCACCTGCGGCCCGGTGTCACTCGGCAGAGTGGAACAACCGCTGACAAAAAGCACGACCGCTGCGGTACTAAAGACCGCGGTTTTGCAATAGTTGCTGCTGAACACGCTCACTTCCTCCTCCCCTCAAAGTCCGGGGCCTTATAGGCGCGCCTATCTGGGGCGGCCGCACCACGGTTGAGCTCTCGTTCCGAGGGCCATAGGATGCCATCCCCCTCCGCCTGGCCAGTGGTAGTCTTATCGCTCTTTTCGACGCGCGGTGAGCTCATCCCGGATGCAATGGCAGGCGTAGCAGAGGCGGGTTCGACACCCGGATTATCGGTGCTAGAGTCCTGCGCTTCTGGAAGTTCAACTCCGGCATCTGGGGTCGATTCCGGCAACGAGCCGCCTTCCGCAGGGTTGTTTACGGGTGCGCCAGGGATCTCCACGGAGATGGGTTCTTCTCCCACCTCGGTATTTGGAGTGCGCGGAATAATGAGCCGGAAGCGCGAGCCAAAGCCCTCGTAGCCGTTGGCATCCAGCGTGCCACCGTGCAAGACGGCGTCCTCGCGGGCGATAGCCAGCCCCAGGCCGGTGCCTCCGGAGTGGCGTTTACGGGAAGAATCCGCGCGCCAAAAGCGGTTAAATACCAGCTCTTCCTGGCCCGGTTTCAAGCCCACGCCATGGTCTGTAACGGTAACGCCCACCGCGGTTTCCGTGGTGGCGACATCCACCGCTACCGGATTGCCTTCCGAATGGTCGATGGCATTGGCCAAAAGATTGCGCAAGATGCGCTCAAGGCGGCGTGAATCGGCTTCGACGGCGATGCGCTCATCCGGCAGGTTGAGCTGGACCTCTACGTTGAGCTCGCGAGCCAAATGTTCGACTTGCTCATAGGCGGACTCCACGCAGGAGCGCAGATCAATGGCGGCGGTAGACAGGTCCGCCACGCCGGCATCGTGGCGAGAAATCTCTAGCAGGTCCGCGAGCAATTCCTCGAAACGATCGAGCTCGCTTGACATCAGGCGGGAAGCTCGCTGGGCGCCGTGCGGCAAGCTATCGCTTTCGGCCTCAATCATGTCCGCGGCCATGCGCACGGTGGTCAATGGGGTACGCAGCTCATGGGAGACGTCGGAAGTAAACTGCCGCTGTAAGTCGCCGTATTCCTCCAGCTGCGCAATCTGGGAAGAAAGTTTATCGGCCATGTTATTGAAGGACGCGGCTAGGCGCCCCATCTCATCGTCGCTATCGACGGCCATGCGTTCCTTCAAGTGACCAGCCGCCAAGCGCTGTGCAATGCGCGAGGCCGAACGAATCGGCGTAATAACCTGCTGGGTCGCCAGCCAGGCAATGCCTACCAACAGCACCACGACGACCACACCGGCCGCTGAAAGCAGGCCGCGCATCAACGCCATGGTGGATTCTTCCGATTCCATGGACAGTGCCAAGTAGACCTGGGTATGCGGGATATCGGTATCGGTAGGTGTTCCTACCAGCAGGGCGTTGTAATGCTCACCGTTTTCCCGCGGAGCCGGGAAATACTGCTGCGCAATCTGACCCTGATCCACCATCTCCCGCAACTGATCCGGCACGGGGAAACCTTCTGGCGAGGTAATAACCGAGCCATCCTGGTTTTCCACCACGATGACCGGTTCATAAACCGCCTGGGCATCGCCCTGCTGGGCAGAGAGCTGGCCTAGTGCCGCACGTGCAGAATTGATGCGTACCTGCACCGAATTGGCGGAACTGGTGGCATCAATCTGCTGTTCCACGGCCGTGCGGGCACGCTCCAGCTCTTGCTGCGCCACGTCTTCCTTTTGGCTAACCAAGCGCTGAGTCAGCACAGAAACCAACGCGTAGGCCAAGATGATCATGACCACCGAGGAAGCGACCAAAATCATGCCAATGACGCGCGCCTGCAAAGAGGTACGCCACGTTGTAATGAAGGCGTCTCGAATACGCCTTAAACGCTCAATGATGCCGATGGTTCTTACTCCCCGGCGCCGGGCTTACCGGTCTTATACCCCACGCCACGCACGGTCAGCACAATCTGCGGATCCTCCGGATCATGCTCGATCTTGGCGCGTAGGCGCTGCACGTGGACATTAACCAAGCGCGTATCAGAGGCATTGCGGTAGCCCCATACGGACTCCAGCAGCGACTCACGCGTATGCACTTGGCCAGGGCGGCGCGCCATCTCCAGCAGCAGGTCAAATTCCAAAGGAGTCAAGTTCAGTTCGGTACCATCCGTGCGGCGCACGGTATGCTCCGGCACGTCAATGATGAGGTCCGCTACTTCCAAAATTTCAGACTCCGCGGAATCGGTGCGGCGCAAGCGCGCGCGAATGCGGGCGATGAGTTCCTTGGGTTTAAATGGCTTGGTGATGTAATCATCCGCGCCGGATTCAAGGCCTAGCACCACATCGACCGTATCCGTCTTGGCGGTCAGCATAACGATGGGTACGGAGGATTCACGGCGAATGGCGCGGCAGATATCCACGCCGTTCATGCCCGGCAGCATAAGGTCCAGCAGAATGAGGTCCGGCTCGTGTTGCTCAAAGGCGGGCACGGCGTCATTGCCGTCCATGACCGGAATGGGCTTAAGTCCCTCAGACTCGAGCACAATGGTCAGCATCTCCGAGATAGCCGGATCGTCATCGACTACCAAAATCTTGGGCGCCACGTTTTATTCTCCTACAAGGTCTTTTATCGCTGAAATTATAGTATCCGCATCGGCGGTGACAATCCAGCGTCCACCCCAGCCCGCATCTGCTAGGCGCTGGTAGGCCGCGGCGGTGCGTTCCTGCAATCCGCCATCGCGCTCGTAGCGGTCACGCTCCCGGTTGGCATCTGCTTGGGCTCTTGCCTGCGCTCTTTCCGACGCCACTTCTACCGCAGTATCCAGATAAACCTGCAGATCCGCTTGCGGCAGGCCTAAAGTGCCAAATTCCAGATCATGCACCCAGTCCATGACGGCATCGTCTTCGAGTCGCGCCGCCGAATATGCCGCATTGGAAGCCACATACCGATCCAATAGCACCACGGCGTCCGTACCCTTAGCTCGCTGCAATTGGTCTTTTACGCCGTAACGATCCAAGGCAAAAAGAGTTGCCATGGCATATGCCGAATCTGTCAGGTCACCCATTTTTCCGTAGAGCGCCTTTTGGGCGAGCTGGGCGTGAATCGATTCTGCATAGCGCGGGAAGGCGATGACCTCCACGGGTCGATCCAACGACTCCCTGATTGTGGAGACCAGCGTATTCTTACCGGCACCGTCGATGCCTTCGATGCTGATAAGCATAGGTGTGGGGTACCTTCCCTTCTATTTTGTCTGGCATGAGGCCACTGCTGCGGGCAGTAGGTATGGCTTAGGACAGGGCCTCTATAAACGCTTCGAGGTCATATTCTTCCTCGACATTTTCTAGTACCTCGAGGGCATTTTCCGTCAAGGTTTCGCTGCCAGACCCCACCAGCTCCCTAATATAGGGGTAGTCTTCAACAACCTCGCCCGCACTGAAGGGCGCGCCAGCCCAAATGGCAGCGATGGTGGCTGCTGCTTGCGCGTTCTGTTCCTCTTCTTCACTGAGCTGTGGCTTGCTATGTGCTACTTCGCAGGCATCCTCAACGGCGCGAATTACCCCTTCTTCATCGAGGTTTGCCATTTCTTCCAAGAAATCGACGTTGAGGTCCGTGCTGAAAATATCTTCGTCCCAAGTACTCACTTTTTGACTCCTTCGGTGCTTTCAGCGCCATTTATACACGCTTTCCCAGCTAAAGAAAGCACGCAATGAAAAGGTTTGCAGGGCATCCTACATCCGCGAACTGGCGTTTTGTTGGCGTATCACAGAATCGCAACGCCGTAGCAATGTTTCCTAAACATGATAGTCTCGTTACCAACTTGTTACCGCGGTGCTATACCGCCACCTCCTATGGGGTTAAATCAGCCCACCTCACAGAAAGGACAGCCACGATGAAGCCAGATTCGCGCCGCGTCTACGTGTTCATTGTGGCCGGACTGATAGCCGCGGCCGTCGTCGGATTCACAGTCTGGCGCATGAGCTCGCCGAGCGCTAACTATTCCAATGCCGCGGATCAGTCCGGGACCACCTCCGTCTCCCCGACGCACACTGCGGCCGAGGAAACCACCACTTCTCCCACGGACCATTCGCCTTCAAACAAGCGCTCTGCACATGCGACAAGCTCTACAGCTTCGTCCGGCGATTCGAAGCACCACCAGCCGCATAACAGTGATCCGTATCTAGCCCCCAATGCGGTCATGCACCCGCAGGCGGCTACCCAGCCCACCAAGGTTTATCGTCCGGAGAATATTTCCCCACAAGGAGCCTCCTCGCAGGGTATGGGCAGCATCCAGGGTGAACAAGACACCGGCCAAGGCGTTCTGCGCCCGACGCCTGATTACCCAAGCAATCAAAACGGCTCGCAGGCTACCGGTTCCCCACAGGGCAACAACGGCGGCAGTGGCGGCACCGCTCCGCAAACCACCACTGCCCCGTCCGCTCCGCAGCCTTCCCCGACGCAGCCTTCGGAGCAAAATGGGACGGGCACAACCACTGGTGAGAACAAGCCCAACCCGGACCGGGGACAACTAACCGAAAACAAGCAGCAAGAGGTCGCAGAGGCAGAAGTACCACGCGACGATCAAGCCGCCGCAGAGCAGCCTTCTGCCGAGCAGAACCAAGAGCCGACCGATTTCGTGCCGACCAAGCAGGCGCCGCGCACAGCAGCCGCTTCGCACTAATCCATAGCCCACTGCGCAATTAGCTGAATACAAAAAGCACGTTTCCTCGATTCTGAACGCGAATTTCGAGGAAACGTGCTTTTGTATGCGCCGGACCATTAGAGCTGTGAAAGAAACAGCCATATGAGGCACTCGCGCAGCGACGAAAGCGGCGGCAGCGCGCCGGAATTGAAATTCCACACCTCGCCTGAACCCCGGCGAAGAGGGGTTCGGCAAAGCGCGCTGGTGCGCAGGCGAGCCAAGCGCAGGCGGGCTAAGCGCGGGCGACGAAGAGGTCGGCGGCGTCGGATGCCGCAGTGGCAGTGACTCGCCCCTCAGAGGCAGGCAACCAGACGGCTTGGCCGGGGGTCACGGTGAGGGTCTTGCCGGCGGCATCAGTAAAGGTAACGGAGCCTGCGGTGCACAGGGCGATGGTCGGGCCATCGTAATCAAAATCCACAGAAGATGCTCCGCTAAGCTCTACACGGTCTAGCAGGAATTCTTCAATCGGGACCGGGTAAGACCATGCGGCGGCATCGTGCACATTATTCTGAGCGGACTTATCCTGCTGTTGAACACGCGGTTCATCGGCAGCCGCGTAGGTGAGAACCTTGACTAGTTCGGGAACGTCAACGAACTTGGGGGTAAGGCCGCCGCGCAAAACGTTATCGGAGTTGGCCATAATCTCTACGCCAAGGCCGGAGACATAGGCGTGCAGCTGGCCCGCATCTAGGTAGACGGCCTCGCCGGGAGAAAGTTCGATGTGGTTAAGCAACAGTGCACCCAATACACCGATATCGCCCGGGTAACGCTGGTTGAGTTCCAGCACCGTGGACATTACACGGGACTTCCAATCGGCCGGGTCCGCGGCAATAAGGCGCTCACCAGCGGAGACTATGGCGGCGATGAGTTCCTTGCGCTTGGCGGACGGGATGGTAATCCACGTGGTAAAGAGAACGCGAAGGTTGGCGGACTCGGTGGTTACCGAGGGGTCCTCGTCCAGCATGGCAACGTAATGATCCAGCTCGGGGCACTCCAAGGCAGCAAAAAGCTCGCGAGTGCGCGCCAGCGGGCGGAAGCCAGCCATGGCATAGAAATCCGTGAGCGCAACGATAAGCTCGGGCTTGTGGTTATCGTCCTTGTAGTTGCGGTTGGGTGCGGTGAGTTCAATCCCAGCGGCATTCTCGCGGGCAAAACCTTCCTCTGCCTGCTCCTTCGACGGGTGCGCCTGTAGGGATAGCGGCTCCTCGGCCGCTAGCACCTTGAGGAGGAAAGGCAGGCGTTCACCGTACTCGGCGGAAACGCGGCTGCCTAGCTGCCCTGCTGGATCCTCCGCAATGACCTCATTGAGAAGGCGGTCATCCACCGTAGACGGGTCTCCGGGGTGGGCGCCGAACCACAGCTCTGCGACGGGCTTTTCTGAATCGGGCTGACCCTGCAGGTGTGGGATGAGGGTACGCGAGCCCCAGGAATAGTTGCGGGTGGCGCTGTGCAACAGCTGCATGTGTTTCTATCCTTTAGAAATCTCGTAGGCGGTCGCGGAGAAACTCCGCGTAATAAGCTGCAGTGAGCGGGCAAGATGCCCGAGGCCCGGTTCCGGGTCAATGCTGCGGACTGCAAGCGAGTTGGGCAGGTTCGCCTCTTCCTGCCCCCAGAAAATCACCTTCAAGGGTACCAAAGCATCCGTAGTGCCATCGCCATCAATGAAGGGGTCAAAGAAGAGATCATTTGCTCGGGAGCTATCGGAATCTCGGTCGAGTGCGCGTCGCAATTCCGCAGGGTCCACGAAAGCGCTCGGCAGGCCATGCACCGCCCAGATGGTCGCAGCCATACGAGCGACGAGGGCGTCGATCTGCACGTGCTCACGCCGCTCAGAAAAGGAATAAGGGTCGAGCACGCAGGAGTGGATGATGCGGGCGCCTTCGATAAATTCGCGCAGTTGGCGGCCCGGATTGGTAGTGGCATCGCGCTCAGGGGAAAGCTGCGCGAGTTCGCGGTCCACGGCTGCAGCAAGATCCTCCAGGATCTCTTTCACCGCGGTCGGGTCCTGGTAGAGCAGGCAGCACAGAGCATGCAGTGCGGCGATGTTGTGGGCAGGCGAACTGCCCTCTGCCGTAGGTAGGCAGGGGGCGATGAGGGTATCGTCCGGGCAGTCCTCCACGAGCGGGCCCTTGGCCGGGCCAATCAAAACGGTGGTGGCGCCGCGCTGGCTGGCGGCAATTAATGCGCGCGAAGCCCAATCGCATTCGCCGGTCTCGCCTACGACAACAACCACGTCCAATGCTCCCACGTAACGCGGGAGCGATTCGGTGACGACGAGCGGGATTCGCAGCGGCTCTGCAAGGCCGACACCCAAGTGGGCGGCTTCCCTGGCAATCGCATCGGTGGGGATTATGACCAGCGAGCGAGGATTAAGCCCGCGGAGCGCCTCGCTCCAAAGCTCCACTTCTCCGGCCAATAGGCGGATTTGAGCGCCTTCGTGCGCGACATCAAAAAAGCGCACGGTTTCGGCATCATAATTACCGGTATCCATGTGGCTTAAGCATAGTCGGGCACCCACTAAGATGGAGTCCCATGACTTCGGCACAGATCCATCCCGTGACCCTCATTGGCGGCGGCCCCGGCGCGTGGGACCTCATTACTGTACGCGGCATGCGCGCCTTGCAGGATGCAGAGGTTATTCTCGCCGATCACCTGGGACCTACAGCGCAGCTCGATAGGCTGTGTGATATTTCTTCCAAAGAGCTCATTGACGTCTCTAAACTCCCCTATAAGAAGTCAATCTCGCAGGAAAAGATCAACGAGTTACTCATCACTCATGCCCGCTCTGGCCGCAAGGTAGCCCGCCTTAAGGGAGGCGATCCCTTCGTCTTTGGGCGCGGATTTGAGGAAGTTCAAGCGCTGGCGGAAGCTTCGATTCCCACCACGGTCATACCGGGCGTAACTTCAGCTATTTCCGTTCCCGCAGCCGTTGGCGTTCCGGTAACTCAGCGCGGCATCGTCCACGGCTTCACGGTGGTTTCCGGGCATCTACCACCCGGCCACGAGAAATCCTTGGTGGACTGGGAAGCTCTCGCCCGTTCTGGCGCCACGCTGGCGGTCATTATGGGGGTTAAGAATGCACCGGCGATTGCTAGCACGCTTATTGCAGCCTCCCTCTCCCCTTCCACCCCCTGCGCCATCATCCAAGAAGGCACGCTTTCTACCGAGCGCGCTTACCGCTGCACCTTGGCCACACTGGCGCAGACGATAACAGAGCACGATATCTCCTCGCCGGCGGTCTATGTCATCGGCGAGGTGGCCGGCCTCTAGCGGGTTCAGGGTAGCAAGACTCGCATAAGCCCTAACCCCACTTTCGGCCGCGTTCCGCCTACTGCAGCCAAACCTTGGTCTATTGCCTGGCCAAAGGCCGCAGTCGATGCGCTACATTCGGTCCGAGGCGGGGCTTTCGGGCGCCTTATCCTGCACGATGGTGACACCTGACCTGCGCGAACCGTGGAAGTGATGGGCGGCGGCGACACGCTCTGGGTAATCCGGGGCATGAAAGTCCGCGTGGGCGGCTTCCTCAGCGTTTTCTGCTTCCAATTCCGCTGCACGGGCACGCGTAGTGCGCAGCGTGCCACGAACTGTTGCGGCCGCACCAGCAGCGACCACGACGGCGATGACTATCGAGGTAACTGCTGATGGCACTGACCAGCCAAAGTAGGTCTCGGCGCCACCGATAACCTTGCTGATATTAAGCCCTACGATGGCCGTGCCCACCAATCCACCAAGCAGGACTGGGTTGATACGGGAGATGAGCCACGCAGCGATCGGAGCAGTGATGGCGCCGCCGATGAGAAGCGCGATAACGGCGGCAAGGTTGCCGACGATGTCGTGCCAGAGGCCGACGATAAAGCCCGCGGTGGCACCCAAGGTCACGAGGAATTCGGCGGCGTTGACCGTGCCCACAATGCGGCGCGGCTGCTCCCGACCAATGGCCATAAGCGTGGAGGTCGACACGGGACCCCAGCCACCGCCACCGGTAGAATCGACAAATCCGCCCACCAGGCCAAGGCCGGCGAGAAACGGAGTGGAATGCGAGCGCTTGTAGGCGGAACCGCGGCGGCGCGGTTGGGAGAACCGCCAGATGAGGTTAGCACCAATGCCTACCAGGATGAGTGCGGTCACCGGTGCAGCAGCGGCAGTGGAAATATTCGAAAGCAACGTGGCCCCCACAAACGCGGCAATACCGCCGGGGACGCCAAGGCGGACCACCGTCTTCCAGTCCACGTTGCCGAAGCGTGCGTGGCTCAAACCGGAAATGGCAGTGGTGCCAAGCTCAGCGGTGTGCACGACGGCAGAGGCCTGCGCGGGACCTAGGCCGGCAAGGAGCAGCATCGTGGTAGACGTGACGCCGAACCCCATGCCGATGCCACCGTCCACGAGGTTGGCGGCCGCACCGGCGAGGGCGATGAGAATGAGAGTTAGCATGGCGCGAATACCTCCTGTGCACCGCGGCGTGCATGATGAAAACGATCTGCGACGAGGCCTGAAATATCAGTGCCGAGCGGGTGCTCAACGGTCGCGGGAACACCCGCCAAGCGGTCTAGGAGCAGCCCCTCGGTGACAAAGAGCGGTATGACGCGCACGCGCTTAGGGTCCGCATGCTCGCGGCACAGGCGCACGATCCCCTCGCGGCCACCGCGGGTAGCAAATTCCACCGTCGCGGGTACGCCGGTGAGCGCGAAGGTGCGGTGGGCGAGCTCACGTATGGCATCATTCGCCGCTGAATCGGAGGAACCAACGGAATAGATGACCACGTGGGCGTCGCCAGGCCGGGTACGAGAGGCGAGCACACGGGCGAGGTCCTCGCCGGTGCCGAGGCCTGCGGCGAGGTGGAGGGACAAGTGTGAGGTCTGGGAGGCTGCGGCAAGCGCACGCGGAACATCAACGCGCTGGTGATAACCCTGGGTGAAAAGCAGGGGAACCACGATTGCCTCGGTCTCCCCCATCTGGGCAAGCTCGAGCGCGGCCGCGGTGAGGTCGGGCTCGTTGAATTCCAGGTGCGCCGCGCGAGCTGGACGCAAGCCCGTGGCCTGGGTCAAACGCTCAATTCCGGCCGCAGCACCCGGATGCCGTGAACCGTGGGACAGGGTAATGAGTGCGGGCATGGGGCATCCTTAAGCCTTTGGCGCCGTGGTGTGGCCGCGGCGGGCA
This sequence comes from Corynebacterium sp. LaCa_205, assembly GCF_057458085.1. Classification (NCBI taxonomy): domain Bacteria; kingdom Bacillati; phylum Actinomycetota; class Actinomycetes; order Mycobacteriales; family Corynebacteriaceae; genus Corynebacterium; species Corynebacterium sp. LaCa_205. The sequence goes on along the minus strand of NZ_CP190931.1, from coordinate 623,346 downwards.
AGCGAGCGCTTCAGTGCTTCGTTGGAGGACACAGCCGGTGCAGGGGCTACCGGGGCATCGTCCTGGCCGTGGAAACGCACGGAGAAAATCCGCAAGCATTCCTGGCATTTCCAGGCAAAATCGTCTTCCTCGTCCGGAAAGAGGTCGGTTCCGGCGCAATACGGGCAGAAGCTGGGATGGTTGCGGTTGGGATTGGGCTGGCGGCGAAAATTCACTGCAAGTCCTCCTCAGCTGCGCGCAAAACCCAGTGGCGGAACTGCTCACCTTCCTCGCGCTGCTCCTTGTATTTGTTGACCAAGCGGATGACGTACTCGGGCACCTCATCGGCCACGACCTTGTGGCCACGCAGCTTGCGGCCCCAGTCCGGAGACAGGCCAAGGGCGCCGCCTAGATGGACCTGGAAACCCTCGACGCGGTTGCCCTCGGAATCAGTGACGATCTGCCCCTTCAGGCCCATGTCTGCTACCTGTGAACGCGCACAGGCGTTGGGGCAGCCGTTAAGCGCGATGGAAATCGGCACATCCAGATCACCCAGGGTGTCTTCCAGGATGTCCACCAACTCGATGGCGCGGGCCTTGGTGGTCACGTGCGCGAGCTTGCAAAACTCCAGCCCGGTGCAGGAAATGACGCCACGGCGAAACTCGGATGGCTGGGAATACAGTCCGGTCTCGTCGAGCGCACAGGATAGGCTCGGGATGTCCTCTTCATCGACGTCGAGGAAAAGCAGCTCTTTCATCGGGGTAGTGCGAATACGGCTAATCCCAAATTTCTCAGCCACGTCTGCGATAGCGATGAGCTGTTCGCCGGTGGCATGGCCCACGGTAGGCTTCACGCCCACGTAGAACTTGCCGTCCTTTTGGCGGTGCACGCCAAGATGATCGCGAGAGCCGGGCTCGACTTCCAACGGGACGCCATCCAGCAGCGGCTCATCTAGGTATTCCTCTTCCAACACCTGGCGGAACTTTTCAATGCCCCACTTAGCCACCAAGAACTTCAGGCGGGCTCGGTTTCGATTACGGCGGAAGCCGTAGTCACGGAAGATGCCGACCACACCGGCCCACACCTCAGGCACGCGTTCTAGGGGAACCCAGGCGCCGAGGGACTGCGAGAGCATCGGGTTAGTAGAAAGGCCTCCGCCAACAAAGCAATCGAATCCAGGGCCGTACTCTGGATGGTTCACGCCTACGAAGGCGACGTCTTGTATCTCGTGTGTGACGTCCTGACGGGAGTTGCCAGAGATGGCGGTTTTGAATTTGCGCGGTAGGTTATGGAACTCCTCACGCGGCAGATAGTTATTTTTGATCTCTTCAATGGCCGGGGTGGCGTCAATAATTTCATCTTCTGCCACGCCCGCGACAGGCGAGCCCAGGATAACGCGGGGCACGTCGCCGCACCCCATAAGCGTGCTCAGCCCCACCGACTCAAGCTTGTCCCAGATGGTGGGCACATCCTCGATACGAATCCAATGCAGCTGGATATTTTGGCGGTCCGTGAAGTCCGCGGTAGAGCGGGCATAATCACGCGAGATCTCACCCACAGCGCGCAGCTTGGCGGGATCGGCGCGGCCACCATCGAAGCGCACGCGCATCATGAAGTACTCATCCTGCAGCTCAGCGTTAGAAAGCTTAGCGGTCATCTCACCGCCCAAGTTTTGGTTGCGCTGGGTATAAAGGCCCAACCACTTGAACCGAGGAGCTAGGTCATCAGAAGGGATCGAGGAAAATCCTTGCTTGGAATAGATATCGATGACGCGCTGCTTGGCAGAAAGCCCACCATCCTCCTGCTTAATTACCTCATCGTTATTGAGGGGCTTGGTACCGTCAATCTTCCATTGGCCTTCGGGCTTCTTGGCGCGGGGAGTGCGCTTGGTATTAGTCGCGGTGGTCATGGTGTAGATCTCAACCTGCCTTTCCTAAGTATTGAAAGACAACCTACCCGTCTAAATCAGACAGACAAAGCGGTCTTTTTTATTTTCAAGTAAAAAATCGCCATAAACTGCGCAAAAGTCAGAATAATTTTAGAAACTAATTCTTAGCCTTGCCGCAATCTAGACCAGACGGTTCAATTGCCAGAAAGATAAAGCTAAGAAAATGAACCCAGCGGTCTAGCCCCGCGAGAAAGAGAAAGGCCTTCGCACAACATGAATCAGCCCTTAAAAGTAGCCGTGATCGGTGCCGGTCCAGCCGGCATCTATGCCTCCGACATCTTGGTAAAAAAGACCGGTGGTGAGGTACAGATTGACCTCATTGAGCAGATGCCCGCCCCCTTTGGCCTCATCCGTTACGGCGTAGCACCGGACCATCCGCGCATTAAAGGCATCATTAAATCCCTCCACCGCGTACTCGATACGGAGCAGATTCGCCTGCTGACCAACGTGCACATCGGCCGGGATATCACCGTCGATGAGCTGCAGCAGCATTATGATGCCGTGGTCTTTGCCACCGGCGCCGTGGGCGACCGCCACCGCGATATCCCCGGCGCGGACCTCGACGGCGTGCATGGTGCCGGCGAGTTCGTGGGCTTCTACGATGGCAACCCGCGCTTCGAGCGCAATTGGGATCTTTCCGCCACAGAGGTCGCAGTCATCGGCGTGGGTAACGTGGGCCTTGATGTCTCCCGCATCCTGGCCAAGACTGGTGACGAGCTCAAGGTGACCGAAATCCCCGATAATGTCTACGATTCCCTGGCCCAGAACCAGGCCGAGACCGTGCGCGTCTTCGGCCGCCGCGGCCCGGCGCAGGCCAAGTTCACCCCGCAGGAGCTCAAGGAGCTGGACCATTCCGAGTCCATTAATGTCGTGGTTTCCCCGGAGGACATTGACTATGACGAGGCTTCGCTGGCCGCGCGCCAAGAAAGCAAGTCCACTGACTTGGTGTGCCAGGTGCTCGAGCAGTACGCCATTCGAGATCCGAAAAAGGCACCGCACACCCTGCAGATTCACCTTTTTGAGCAGCCGGTGGAGATCATGGGTAAGGACGGCAAAGTCAGCGGGATTAAGACCGAGCGCACCGCCCTTAATGGGGATGGCAGCGTGCACGGTACCGGGAAGTTCACCGAATGGCCGGCGCAGGCGGTCTATTTCGCCACCGGCTACCGCTCCGATGCGGTCGATGGCGTGCCCTTCAACCAGGACAAAAACGTCATCAATAACGATGGTGGCCATGTCATCGATGCGGCCGGCAAGGTAGTTCCGGGCCTGTACACCACCGGATGGATTAAGCGCGGGCCAGTGGGGCTCATTGGCAATACCAAGTCCGATGCCACGGAAACGATTGGCATGCTGCTTGCCGACGCCGCCTCCGGCACCCTCCCCTCCCCTTCCAGCGACGCAGATATCACCGAGGTCCTTAGCGAGCGGGGAATCGAATACTTGACGTGGCAAGACTGGCAGCGTTTAGACGCGGCCGAGCGCGCACTGGGCGAACGCGAGGGCCGCGAACGCAAGAAGTTCGTGGAGTGGGAGGACATGGTCTCCCACTCGCGCGCCGAGGTTTAACGGCGGATGATGGCGAGGACTTCGTCGACGATGGCCTGAACTTCGTCGGCGGTCTTTGCCTCTACGTTGAGGCGTAGCAGCGGTTCCGTATTGGAGGCACGTACGTTAAACCATGCCTCGGTTCCCTTGAGCTCGACGGTCACACCATCCAGCTCATCGACGGACTCAATTTTATCCGCCAGCTCATCCAGCACTGCCTGGGTAGCGGCTTTCTGATCCTCCACGGTGGAATTGATCTCACCAGAGGCTTCATAGCGGGAGTATTCTGCCATGAGCTCGCTTAGCGGCTTATCGGACTGTCCGAGCGCTGCCAGCACGTGCATAGCGGCAAGCATGCCGGAATCAGCATTCCAGAACTCCTGGAAGTAATAGTGCGCGGAGTGCTCACCGCCGAAGGCGGCCTTGTGCTCAGCCATCTGCGCCTTAATGAAGGAGTGACCCACGCGGGTGCGCACTGGGGTGCCGCCCTTTTCCTTGATGAGCTCCGGCACGGTCTTAGAGGTAATCAAGTTGTGGATGATGGTAGCGCCGGGGAACTTATCCAAGTAGCGTCCTGCCACCAACGCGCAAATGGCAGACGGGGAAACAGGCTGGCCTTTTTCATCCACGACGAAGCAGCGGTCCGCATCACCATCAAAAGCCAAGCCAATATCGGCTTTCTGCTCCACGGTGAACTTCTGCAGATCCACCAGGTTCTTCGGGTCCAGCGGATTAGCCTCGTGGTTCGGGAAGGTACCGTCAAGTTCGAAGTACAAATCACGAACCTCGAAAGGCAGGCCATCGAAGACAGCCGGCACGGTGTGGCCACCCATACCATTGGCGGCATCTACAGCCACGACGAGAGGCTTGGAATCCTCCAACGGCACCAGCTTGCGTAGGAAGTCCGCATAGCCAGCCAGAATCTCCTGCTCTGCAATCGCACCTTCAGTGCCGGTGTACTCAGGGGTGCCTTCAATAAGCATCTGCTTAATCTGCCCCAAACCAGTCTCCTGGCCCACAGGCACTGCGCCGGCACGACAGAGCTTAATTCCGTTGTACTTGGCTGGGTTGTGGGAGGCGGTAAACATAGCGCCCGCGCACTCCAGGGAACCAGCGGCGTAGTAAAGCTCGTCGGTAGAGGTCAGCCCCAACAGGGTCACATTGAGGCCCTGCGAGGTCACACCCTCAGCGAAGGCGCGCGCCAAAGACGGTGAGGAGGGACGCATATCGTGGCCGACGGCCACGGTATTTTCGCCTTCCTCACGCAAGATGGCGGCAAACGCAGCGCCCGTATCGCGCACGAAGTGTTCATCGATGTCTTCGCCCACCACGCCACGGACGTCATAGGCCTTAATTACTGCATCAAGCTGCTCACGAGTTCGCATACCCAGCAATAGTACTCTCGCCCGCAGGGAAACTACTGCACTGCGGGGTCCGTGTCAGTCCAGTTCCGATTCCGCCGGCGTTATTTCATCGGGTACAACCGAAAGGTGGGCACGGCGGGCCTTTTTGGCATAAGCCACGCGACGGGTACGAAAGACCGGGTGATTCGAATTAGCTGGGTCAGCGCCATCAAAGGTCGCGGAATAGTCGATAGGGTCTGCCCCCGAACCGGCGCTACCGTCATCGACCAAGCCGGTGGTCACGCGGCCGTCTTCCTTGACCGCTTCTGCCAGGGCCATCAGATCGTCTTCCTCATCCAGCTCGATGCGATCGACGCGCACCAGCTCCCAGCCCACCGGAGCCGAGATGCGATCGCGGTGCGTGGCGCACAGGTCCCAACTGTGCGGGTTCTCTTCTTCCGCCAGCGGGCCGACCACGGCCGTCTGGTCCGCGTACGCATAGGTCAATGTCGCCACGGCGGGGCGGCCGCAGCCTGGGCGGGAGCAATGGCGAGAAATAGTCACAGCGCATAAGTCTAAACCCTTAGTTGAGATTTAGATAGTCTTCGCCCCGGCGTGGCTCCGCTAAATCCAGACCACCTGCGCCTTAGAATCAGGGCATGACCGCCGCTCGCCCGCACATCCGCCCCGCCCGCGACCGACACGGCCACGGCATGCGCGGACCCCTCCTCCCCCAGCAGACTCCGCGCTACCGCAGCGCGCGCGAGCACTTCGACATGGCCGTCTTGGAGGCCTATGCCCCCATCCAAAACTCCTTCGCCCCGCAATTGCGTGGCCTCGACCTAGCCGTAGACACCATTCCGCGCATGCGGCTCTCACCCGATATGACCGTGCTCCCGGATGAGATTATCGCCGATGGGCCGGTCCCCCTCGGGCGCGTGGTTCCTGCCGGCGTAGACTCCGCCGGCCACCCCACGCGCGCCCGGTTGGTCATTTTCCGCATGCCCATCGAGCAGCGCGCTTCCACCCCGTCCGAGCGTTCCGAGCTTCTAGGTACGGTTATTACCGCGCTCGTGGCGAATTATCTCAACTTGGACCCGGAGGAAGTGGATCCACGCTATAGCTGGTAGCCACCTTCACGATATGACCCAGCAGAAAGGCCCTGGGCCGCACGTCATGTGCTTGCCCGGGGCCTTTCTGGACACCTTAATTATCCAATCTCGCGCTTGAGGCGGCGGCGCTCACGGTCCGATAGCCCGCCCCAAATACCGAAGCGCTCGTCGTGCTCCAACGCGTACTCCAAGCATTCATCACGCACCGCGCAGGCCTGGCAAATGCGCTTAGCCTCACGGGTAGAACCTCCCTTTTCAGGGAAGAATGCTTCAGGGTCCGTCTGCGCGCACAGCGCTTGGTCCTGCCACTCCTGCTCGACGGCACCGAAGAGTTCATCGAGTGACATCTCTGCAGCAGCACCGCCACGGAGAATGGCGTTGTTATTAGCCATTTTGTCCACGCCTTTTCCTTTCTCCGAGGTTGGGTAATTCTAATCAGTGCAACCGACCGTACACCACATTCCCTTTGGGTAACCCCGCTGGGCCGGTGTGGAAGTAACGGCGTCGGCCGCTGTTTCTTTCACTGATGTAATTTCACACCGGATCACTAAATATCGTCAACCCGAATTAGCGGCTTCTTCGCACTTTTCGGCAAAAACGCAGCACACGATCCCCACGCGTCACATCTGTAACAACTACTCCCCACTGGGGGTATAGGTAGGGGGTACTACATGTAGTGGCACCCCGTTTTTCTGTCAACAATTTTCAGAAAATTCCGGCGTGTCGCGCGCACAATCTCTCAAAGAAGGGATCTACGTACTCACCAACGCTGCACAGATTTCGCATTATGGTGGCAGCTTTAGAAGGACAGGCTGAGTAATTCCGCATGGAAAAGGCCGAACCAAGGACTCATTTTCCTCAGTTCGGCCTATCCCAGTCAGACTTATCGCATGGCCCAGCCCACGGCAGGAGCGTTAAGCATCGGAGCTAAAACGCACTCCAGCGTCCGGGATGGAAACGCCGGGGAAGACACGCATGCCGTCGAGAAGCTCGCAGCGCGCTCCAATGTGGGCGCCCTCGCCAATGACGCAGTTTTCAATGACCGCGTTGGCGCCAATATGTGCGCCGGAGGCAATAATGGAGTTATGAATGATGGCACCTGGCTCAATGCGCACGCCATCGAAGACGACGGTGCCCTCGAGGCGAGATCCGGCGCCTACCTCGGAACCACGGCCCACGGCAGTACCGGACAGCAGCAGCACGCCACCAGCGATACCGGCCGAAGGATCCACCAAGGACTCGCCGGTCTTGCCTTCAATCAGCGGGGAAGGCGCAATGCCGCGCACCAAGTCCGACGATCCGCGAGTGAAGTCATCTGGGCGGCCCATGTCGCGCCAGTAGGAGTTGTCCACGTGACCGACAACGAGGCGACCCTCTGCCAGCAGTCCCGGGAAAGTCTCGCGCTCGACGGAGACGACACGATCGGCCGGAATAGACTCGATGACCGAACGCTTGAAGACGTAGCAGCCGGCGTTGATCTGATTGGTCGGCGGGTCCTCAGTCTTTTCCAAGAAGGCGGTTACCCGACCATTGGAATCGGTAGGCACGCAGCCGAAGGCACGAGGATCAGCCACGTTGAGCAGATGCATGGTGACATCGGCGTCCTTGTCATGGTGCGTGGTGAGGATTCCCTCCAGGTCCATGCCGGACAGCACATCGCCGTTGAAGACCATGACGGTGTCATTGCGCAGCTTGTCGTAGACATTGCGGATACCGCCGCCGGTACCGAGTGCGGTCTCTTCCACCACGTACTCGATCTCCAGGCCTAGGTCCGAACCGTCGCCGAAGTACTCCTCAAAGACCTCAGCCTTATATGAGGTAGACATGACCACGTGCTCGATGCCGGCGGCCTTGATGCGGGCGAGAAGATGCTGCAGGAACGGATAGTTGGCCGTCGGCAGCATCGGCTTCGGTGTACCGATGGTTAGTGGACGCAGGCGGGTACCGCGACCGCCAACGAGAATCACTGCATCCGTGCTGGCACCGTGAGTGGTGACTGCTTCAGTCATAGTCTTCCTTATGTATGCAGACAGTTTTATTCGGTGATTTTCTGAGGGACAGTGTAGAGCTTAAAAGCGCAATCTAGGTCAACGGCACGCGCACCGCGGCCTAAGAACCTGCCGATGCCGAGGCAATTAACCCACGCACCCGCAGCCCCAGCCACAGTGCACCACGCAATGGGGCCTGCCACCAGGCGGGGTGGCGGTCTGCTTGGAAGCGGTAGGCGGAGTCATGGTGCGCGCGTAGCATGGCGCCGGCGTGTGCTTGTGTGGAATGCCCCTTGGCGTGACTGATGACTGCTTCTGGGCAGAAAATGTTTTGGTAGCCGGCGCGCGCGAAGCGATCGCCTAGATCTACGTCTTCGAGGTACATGAAGTAACGCTCATCAAATCCGCCGATGGCTTCAAAAGCCTCCCAACGCACAAGAAGGCAGGAACCAGATAACCAACCAGCCGGCCGCTGCGTAGTCATATCGGTTTCATTGCGATAAGCGCGCGACCACGGATTAGAGGGCCAGATCGAGGAAAAGAGGGCGTGCCCAATGCCGGTGGCGACGGTAGGCACGGCACGGGCAGAGGGGTAATTGGTGCCGTCCGGCTCTACTATGCGCGGGCCCACGGCCGCAGCGTCCGGCCATTTGCGGGCACACTCGATGAGCCGATCGATAGATCCCGGTCTAAAGGCAACGTCCGGGTTGGAAATCAGGAAAAATTCCTCATCTACTCCGCCGCGCTCGCGGGCGAAGCGGGCACCGGCGTTCATGCCGGCGCCATAGCCGATATTCCCGCCGGTATCGAGGAAATCTACCCCGGCGCGCTCGCGGGCGGCAGCCTCGGGAACACCGTCGGTAGAGCCATTATCCGCAAGCACCACCTTGGTGCCGCGGGCGTACGCACTCGGCAGGGAGTCTAAAAAACTACCGAGGTATTGTCCGGGACTATAAGTCACGGTGATCACGGCCAGTGGGAGTTGAGTTGGAGTAGTCACAATGGCCACGAGCTTAGTCACAAGCACTCCTCGCGCTGGGCAGGGACACTGCCCGAACACGCGAAATCGGACGCGGATCACTAAGTTTTTAACGTTCTGCCCTAAACTGTCTCCAGATCCCCACCAATCTAGAAAGCCTCCACTTGTGACTTCTGAGAACACTCGCCGGGCGCGCACCATTCAGCCGGCGCCCTCTGCCGCTAGTGCGGTAAAGCAAAAAGGTTCCACGGCCATAAAGACGATCGTAGCCCTGCTATCCGCCCTGATCCTGGTGGTATCTGGCGTGGGTTATGCCACCGTCGGCCGGCTTGATAATGGTATGTCTTCTGCCAAGGACTTGTCCTTAGGCGGCAAGGGACTTTCCGGTGACTCGCTCGATGGCGCGGTGGATATCTTGCTGGTGGGCAAGGATTCGCGCACCGATGCTAAGGGCGATCCCCTCTCCGATAAGGAACTAGCAGACCTGCACGCGGGCGTGGCCGATGGTGAGGAAAATACCGACACCATGATGCTCATCCGCGTTCCGGAGGATGGTTCCCGTGCTACCGCCGTGTCCATTCCGCGCGATACCTATGTTAAGGATCCGGAGTACGGCAATATGAAGATGAATGCTGTCTTCGCCTCTCACAAGAACGCCAAGGTGGACGAGCTCAAGCAGGAAAACGCAGAGGCAGAAGCAAAGGGCAAAAAGAAGCCGCACTCGGATAAGGACATCGAAAAGCAGGGCGTCGAGGCCGGCCGCGAAGGGTTATTGGCCATGGTGCGGTCCTTGACCGGTGTGTCCATCGACCACTACGCGGAGGTGGGCCTGCTGGGCTTTACCCTGCTTACCGACGCCGTCGATGGTGTCGAAGTCTGCCTCAATGATGACGTCAATGACGATATGTCTGGCGCTAAGTTCAGCAAGGGCAAGCAGACCCTCGATGGCGCCAAGGCCCTAGCCTTTGTGCGCCAGCGCTACAACCTGCCGCGCGGCGACCTCGACCGCATCGTGCGCCAGCAGGCTTTTATGGCTTCCCTGGTCAATAAGATCTTGGACAATGACACCCTGGCTAATCCCTCCAAGCTTTCCAAGATTGCCAAGGCGGTGGAACGCTCCGTAGTCATCGATGAGGGCTGGGACATTATGGGCTTTGTTACCCAGCTTGCCGGCCTGGCAGGCGGCAATGTCACCTTCACCACCATCCCTGTTACCTCCATCGACGGCCAGGGCGATTATGGCGAATCTATCGTCACTATCGACGCCGCCGAGGTTCACCGTTTCATGGACGATTTGGCTAAGTCCCACGATGAAGCCACCGATGAGGCCAAGGCCGAGGATAAGGACAAGCAGAAAAAGGCGGACAAGGACAAGGACGTCGATCCTAATATCAATATCCACGTCCTCAACGCCGGCAATATTGACGGCCTAGCTTCCGGCATCGGCTCTTGGCTTGAGGGCAAGGGCTATACGGTAGAGCGCTCCGCTAACGCGCAACCGGGCATCTACAGTGAGTCGCAAGTGGTAGCCGCTGATCCGACGAGCAAGGAGGCGAAATCCCTAGCCAAGAAACTGGGTGGCCTGCCGGTGGCAGAGAACCCGCAGCTCGATAATGACACCCTCATCGTCGTGGCCACCGATGACTACCAGGGCCCCTCCGATAAGGAGGCCAGCGCCCAAGAGCCGGAGGAAGACAAGTCCAGCCAGCCGGTAGGCACCCCGGGCGATGACTTCGGTACCGCCAAGGTTTCCCCAGAAATCGACGCCGGTGGCGATGGCCCGCGCTGCGTGAACTAGCACTTCTCCCCTACGATGGGCGAGTATGGAACTACTCGCCCATCTTTTGCATGCCGATGCCGCCTCTCCGCGCCTTACCGTATATAACGAGACCACCGGCGCACGCATGGATTTTTCCGGGCAAACGCTCGACAATTGGGTAGCGAAGATCGCCAATATGTTGGAAGAAGAGCTCGACCTAGAGGCAGATTCCACCATTGCCATCGATCTGCCCTCCTCGTGGCAAGCGGCCGTTGTGGCCTTGGGTGCGCTCGGCTCCGGCCCTTCCTATAGCTTTGGCGAGTCTGCCGCGCTTGCCGACGTCGTCTTTACCTCCCCCTCCCGCTACCCCGCCGCCCATGATCGTCAACCCCAAGCCGATATCGTGCTCATCAGCGAGGACCCCTTTGGCCGCGGCGTCGTAGAATCCGGCGGCGATCTACCCACTGGCGCTATTGATTTCGGCCCTACCGTGCGCTTCTACGGCGATCAGTACTTTGGTGAAACCCAGCCACTGCCGCAACTCGTCAATACTCCTGCGAGCGCCGAGCGCCTGCTATCTACCGGCTGGTCTGATAATGAGTCTTTTTCCCGCGCCGTGCTCGAGCCCCTCGCCGCGGGAGGTTCCGCCGTCATCGTTGCCGGCGTGTGCCCAGCAGAGCGGTTGGAGGAAATCGCCTCCAATGAGAAAGTGACAGCTCGCCTTTCCTAGGTTTAGTCGGCAGGATTGAGCCCAGATACACTTAGCACTCGTTATGTTTCTGGGAATCTCCGCGGACGCATGGTCCTATATCTTCATCGGCCTCCTCATCCTTGCCGGCACCATCACTCAGGGCGCCATCGGTTTTGGTTTAGGGACCATTGCCACGCCCATCATCGCGCTCATTCGGCCTGAGCTCCTACCCACGCTCATTCTGTTGCTCGCGTTGTGCATTTCTAGCTATACGTTATCGCGCTCCTACCGCGAGACTTCTTGGCGCGTGGTGGGAATCTCTTCTCTTGCCCGCATCCCCGGTTCTTTAATAGGCGCTTGGGCAATCGCGAGTCTGTCCCCCAATGGACTATCCATCTTCATCGGTTCCGCCGTACTCTTTGCCATGACCCTATCCAGTTTGGGATGGAGCCCGCGGCCGACCACCCTCAATACGCTCATCGCCGGCGTAGCCTCCGGCATCCTGGGCACCTCCACTTCCATAGGCGGCCCGCCCATGGCGTTGATTATGAAGCGTTTTGATCCGAACCGTACCCGCGGCACTTTGGCGGGCACCTTCGTCCTCGGAACCTTAATTTCTCTTATAATTTTGGCGCTCAATGGACAGATCAGCAGCACCCAAGTAACCGCTGCGGCGGCCTATTTCCCCCTTATTGTCATTGGACTTATCGCAGCGAACTACCTCAACCGATTTATAGATAGGAAACTGCTCAACCGCATCGTCATCATTGTGGCCATCTCTGCAGCCCTCATGCTGATCGTTGAATCCGCCCTCTTCTAGCCCTGCACCCCACCCTCTTCGGAACATCCTGGACAGTTCCGGTTGCGAAAAGCACCAACCTCTGCCATGTAAACGCCTATAACTTATGACATGTAACATTCACCAGCAGGCATTTTATAACCGCCTTTCACCCGCTCAAATGCAGCGCACGACGCATACAGTGACACACCTACAATTTCCCTACAAGACTCGTGCACCACTTTAGAAAATAGCAAAATACCCCCACATAGGGGATACGTCGATTCGTCTCAAACGAGCGATGTATAGACATCTATTCATCAATAATTTTTGACGCACTATCGACCACTTAGCGGGAACAACCCCCATTAAACAGCTCGGTCTATATAAAACATATTGACCTTTCTTTGGGGAAGATATATAGACATCTAAGAGATGACGTAACTTTAAGCGTGTTTTAGCGTTTTCTTAGCGCAACGTCGAGAGTTGCTGGATTTCATTCATAAGTTCATTCATTTTCTACCTGCATTAGGAGAAGTTCTAGATGTCGATTCGTCGTCGCATGACCGGCCTGACCGCCGGCCTCATCGTCGCCGGCACCGCATTCGCGGCACCGCTGGCTGGCGCAACCACCCAGACCGAGTCCTACCCGGAAACCCCGGCCCTGAACCCGCAGCTGCCCATCATCCACACCACCCACGGTTCCGATCACATGAAGGCGAACGTCCTGAACCCTCGCCCGGTATGTAACCCGTGGGAGGACCACCGCACCGTGGTCTACAAGGTTTCCGATCGCTTCCTGCCGGCCGGCACCATCTCCACCACCAACCAGACCAAGAAGGACATCCCGCTGCAGCAGGATCTGTCCAAGTCCCAGTCCATCTCCGTTTCCGTCAACGGTGACCGCACCGAGACCACGTCCATGAACCTGGGCGGCAAGGGCTCCGGCAAGAATGCTGAAGGCTCCGCAGGCATCTCCCACGAGATCGCAACCAAGATTGGTGCTAGCGCCTCCTACTCCCTGTCTTGGGAGGCTGGCCAGTCCATCGGACCTTACGACGTTCCGCCAAACCACACCGGTGAAGCTACCTACGGCTTCCGCGTGCTGAACATGACCGGTACCCAGCAGTACTGCAAGCCAAACGGCACCTGGTCCACCCCGACCGCTTGGAATGCAATGCAGCCGGTTAAGAACGAAGTTCGCGTCAAACTGTACGACAAGCTGTCTGATTCCTACGCTCCTAACAAGGATGCCCAGAACACCACCGACGTCAACGACCCGAAGGTTGTGCAAGAGGACAAGAACCTCGAGGCTGACGCAGAGGTAATCAAGGACACCGAGGGCACCGCCAAGGAAGATGCCGAGAAGGTTTCTGAGGCAGAGGGCAAGAACGAAGAGGCTGCTGACAAGAAGAAGCAGGAAGAGGTTGATGCCAAGGAGGACAAGAAGGACTCCAAGCACAAGCTCGACCTCGAACCTTACATGACCGTTTCCGACGCTAAGCACGCTGGCTTCGCAGGCACCGTTGCAGTCCGCGCCAAGAACGTTGGCTCCGAGCGCTACTACGGCGGGTTCCCAGCTACCCAGTTCCGCGTTGATGTAAAGACCGCCAAGGGCCCGAAGGGCGTTGACCGTCTCATCACTCCGCGTTCCTCCAACGGCGCTCACATCCGTGACCTGGGCTTCAACGAGAAGACCTCTACCCGTTCCTTCGAGGTGACCTTGGCTAACCCGATTAACGCTGGCGAAGAGGCTCGCATTGCGAACCTGGACTTCGGCGATGGCAAGACCAAGGAAGGCCGCCTCATCAATAACATCGAGGTAACCCAGACCTCCCGCATCAAGGGTGATGACTCCAAGCACAACGACCAGAACGTTGATTCCCGCGAGCACACCTTGAATGACTTTGGCAAGAAGGCTGAGGGTCTGTTCTAAGAACCCCTACTTCTTCCCTAGGAACATAGTTTCCTAGCCAGTCTCAAAGAGAAGGCCGCTGCACCACTGATGGTGCGGCGGCCTTCTTCTTGATCGTTTCACAGCTGCTTAACGACGAAAAGATGCAGGAACTCAATGCCCGCGTCGACGTCGACGGTGAGGACTACACCACCGTGGCACTCGATTTTTTGAAGGAAGAAAACCTGATCGCGGACTAGCTGCCAAGCCTTAGCAAGATTCCCAAAAACCGTTGCACCACCCTCGGTGCGGCGGTCTTTAATATTTCTTTAAATTAGATCACACTTTTACTTTCGTTCGCCAAAACCTTCAGATAGATTGTTTATGTTGTCTTATTCACACATACTGAAGGATGAATTCTATGTCTCACACGACTGCGAATGCGCCTGCTTCACCGGCCAGTTCACCCACTACCGGCAACGCAGACACCCCAAGCGGCAGCCAGGTGACTACCAATAAGGCCGTCAATAGCCAGTGGACCATCACGCTCTTCGGCACTGCCGTGGGCGCAGGTATCCTCTTCTTGCCGATTTCCGCCGGCAGCTTCGGCTTCATCCCGCTACTGGTAGCCACCCTGCTCATTTTCCCGATGACCTACCTGGCCCACCGTGCTTTCTCCTGGATCATTAGCTATTCGCCGCTGCATGGCGAAGACGTCCTTGCAGTACTCACCCACTTCTTTGGCCGGGGCAACGGCATTATCCTCGCGATTATCTACTGGTTCACCATCTTCCCGGTGGTGCTCATTTACGGCGTATCGATTACTAATACGGTCGATAGTTTCATCGTCAACCAGCTAGGTGGGCCGGAAATTTCTCGCTATATCTTGGCACCGCTGTGCGTAGGACTGATGACGCTGGCACTTGCCTTTGGCAATGCCATCATGTTGAAGATTGCCCAGTTCGTGGTTTATCCGCTCATCGTGGCGCTGGCAGCAGTATCGCTCTACCTCAGTCCGCAATGGGACCTCGGCTCCTTCATGGAGGCCGGCGATCACACCGCTGGCGGGGCTATCAAGGCCATTATCCTTATCCTTCCCGTCTTGGTGTTCTCCTTCTCCTTCGTTGCTGCGATTTCCCAATTCTCGCTGGGCATGGAAAAGGAATACGGAGCGGACCACCACGCACAGTCCGATAAGGTTATCCGCAATTCCGCCATCTTGCCGACCGTCTTCACCATGTTCTTTGTCTGGTCCTGCGCACTGGCCATGGGCGCAGACGGCATGGAGGAGGCAAATGACAAGAACCTGCCGGTACTTTCCTACTTCGCCAACGAAACCGGCACCCCATTTATGGCCTACATGGCACCCATCGTGGTTATTTGTGCGGTGGCTTCTTCCTATTTCGGCCATGCCCTTGGCACCATCGAGGGCACCCAGTACCTCTTCAACCTGGCCGCACCGAAATCCACAAAGAAGATGTCTGCCCGCACGCTCGACCTATGGACCTACCTCTTCATCTTCATCGCCACGTCACTGGTAGGAATTTTCAACCCCTCCATCCTGGACATGATTTCTGTCGTGGGCGGCGTCTTCTTCGCCTTCATGACCTACCTGCTTCCCATCTGGGTCATTTACCGAGTGGACGCCCTAGCCCGCTTCCGTGGCAAAAAGACCAACTATTTCGTGGCGGTCATGGGCTTTATCGTGCTCTTTGCCACCATCTGGGGAATGTTCCAATAATCCCATAAAAAAGTGGTTCGACAATTACTTTTCCTGTCTGACAAGGCGGGAGACAACATGTCAGAACAGGAAAAGGCGCCGCACACACTTGCAACGCATTGGCGCGGATGCAAATACTGCCGAAAGTTATGACTATTAAGCTACAAATGGGCTAGCAGTAAACTTTCAGCAACTAGCAGGGACCTATCAGGCACAATCCATTGTGGTAGCAGCCCCGTGCCCCATACTTAAATCATGCGTTTGAGAGAGCGCATACGAGAGAGATAGAGAGAACCCCTCAGTTTCCAGAGGGCGGCTTAGGCCGATACATGGAAACACCTTGTAGAGAGAGACGCCTGCGGCCCTCGGTTCCTTCCGGTTCCGAGGGCCGCAGGCGTTTTATCCTTTTATAGCGAAACGCTACTGGTGCAGCTTATTCTTTTTCGACGCGAATAGCACCGCGGTTCCAGTCACCAGCGCCGCAGCCACCAAATAGAAAGCAGGGGCAAGCTGCAGACCAGTGACATCAATAAGCCAGGTGGCGATCATCGGAGCAGTACCGCCAAAGACAGCATTGGCCGTATTAAACGTCAGAGCGAAACCGGATAGACGGACGTGCGTGGGGAACTGCTCGGAAAGGAAGGAGGGCAGGACGCCGTCGTTGAGCGCCAGCACGCCACCCAAGCAGACCTGAATGATAATGACGAGGAGGATTCCGGCGCCGTCGAGAAGCATAAAGGCCGGAATGATAGTCACGCCCATAAAAGCGGCCGCGCACAGCATGGTCGTGCGGCGGCCCAGGCGGTCCGAAAGCATGCCGGTAAGCAAGGCAAAGCCCACATAGAATGCGGAGGCAACAGAGGACGCTATAAACGCCGGGGTTGCGGCCATACCCAACTCTTCTGAGAGGTAGGTGGGCAGGTAGGTCAAAATGACGTAGAAGCCAATGGCGTTGAGCACCGCACCAGCAAAGGCAATGGCCAAGGCCTTGGGATACTTGAGCACCTCCCGCAACGGAGATTCTTCCGGTTCATCCTGATCCTCAAAGTGGGAGGACTCCTCCGTATGACGGCGAATCCACAGACCGTACATGCCCAAAGGCAACGCAATCAAGAAAGGCACGCGCCAGCCCCAGGAATCCAAGGCGGCATCGTCGAGCACGCCCGTCAGCAACGAGGCAATGAGCGAGCCCAGCAACAAGCCGGAAGCCGTAGCGGACGGCACCACCGCGGAATATATGCCGCGCTTGCCGGCCGGAGCGATCTCGGCCAAGTGCGTGGCCGCGCCTGCATACTCACCGGCTGCCGAAAAGCCCTGCACCATGCGGCACAGCAGCAGCAAAAGGGACGCGGCGAAGCCGATGGTGGCATAGCCAGGAAGGAAACCGATGCACGCGGTAGCCAGGGACATCATCACAATGGAGACCGTTAGGGTCTGGATGCGTCCGTGTTTATCACCGAAGTGACCCCATACGATGCCACCCAAAGGCCGCACCAAGAATGACAGCGCAAAGAGCGCAAACGTCATAATCAGGGCACGGCGGCCTTCCATCTCCGGGAAAAAGACTCGGGAGATAATCGCGGACATATAGATATAGGCTGCGTAATCGAACCACTCAATGAAGGTGCCTATAAACGCTGCCTTTATGGCCGAGCGATGCTGGCGTTTTGTTTCTTCTGTATCTTCCACCTGTGCCGGCACGGCATCATTGGCTGGGGGTTGGGAAGTGAGAGGAGACATGCTCCTCACCTCAATTCTGTAGCTATACAAGCAGTTGAAAACGGCGCAGGCCCGCTGCGCGCATGCCCTCAACCCTACAGAATCAACTTATGGTGTACGTCACTTTTATGCGCCAATATTGCACTCCCCCACAAGTGTTACGCTTGTCAGCGCCTTATCCATCCCCTCCCAGCCATTAACAGCCACCCAACAGCCGAGCCTCATGGACACTACAGCACAGTGCCCCATACTGAGATCGTGCGTTTGAGAGAGCGCATATGAGAGAGATAGAGAGAACCCCCTGCAGTTTCCACAGGGCGGCACATGCCGATATATGGAAACAGTGAGAGAGACGCCTGTGGCCCCCAGTTCCGAAAGGAAGTGGGGGCCACAGGCGTTTTCCCAGTTAAGACCCTAACTTCATGCTGTAGAGGGCTTCTGCGGAATTTTTTTATCAAAATCAATAAGTCGGCCCAATGCCCAATCCTTATCAGTTAGCAGGCGAGAAAACACCAATCCGGCGCCAATAGAACCAACCACCATCATTCCTGTCGCAACGTTTGCCAAAGCTTGATCCATTTGACCGTCATTCAAATAAAACACTGCTCGAAACATTGTAACCCCCGGAATCATAATCACGGCAGCCGGAACGGTCGTTGTAATACGAGGAAGGCGCGCCTTTTTAGAAGCAACCGCACCTAACAGCCCAATCAATAGTCCTCCCACGAATGCCGCAAAGAAAATAGTTGTACCTGCGTGAATGAGGATCAAACGGAGCTCGTTTGCCACCGTTCCGACACACGCTGCGACCAAAACCATGCGGCGGGAAGAGTTGAAAAGAAAGGCAAAGCCAGCAATTCCCAGAAAACTTGCGACCGGCGCCAACAAAAACCACTTCATATCCTGTGCAGGGGCGGGCGGATCAGGGGTAAGTTGTGTCAACCAGCTAACCATCGAGACTGTGAAAGTCGCTGTAAATATAACAGTGAAGGCGTACCCTAACCTGACTATTCCTGCGTCCAAATCAAAACGCGCAATGTCGATCAAAGCAGAGAAAAGAGGAAATCCGGGGATCAAGAATAAAACCGCTGCTACCACGCCCGAGGACAATTCACTCGGAGCCACTGAGCCTATCGCACCAAAAAATTCCGTTAAAAGGAAGAAAACGATACTTGCCGTTGCCCCGCCAGCAATTACTCCCCCGATTTGATGGACGTGCCGGTGGAGAACCGTGTACCGCACAAACTGGCCTGCAAACGCCGCTAGAGCCACCAACCCCACCGCTTCTAGCGGGAAACAGTTAAGATACGCAAACGCCGCGCACGCGATCGCGGCGGCAAAAGAAAGAACTAAACCGCTCCAGCGCTTTTTGACTCCAAACTCAATAACATCCAGCTTTGCGGCCAATTCTTGGGCAGTAATCCCCGCATAGAGCCGATTATGGGTCAGGTCTTCTAAGGCTTCTATCCGCGAAGCATCAACCGCAGGAGAATGTTGCCGGGCAATCACTGTCCTGAAATATTCCCCGCGGTGGAACGTACAAGTAATCTGCGTCAAACCCACTGTGGCATCTAAGTGGTCAAACCCCAAAGCTCGCGCACTGCGTTTCATCCCCCTTAAAACACGGTAACCAGAAGTGCCGGCACCCATTAGGAGCATTCCCACCCGCAAGACAACATCCGCTTCCACGCCCATTTGCCGGTGCAATTCTGGATCAAATTGTTGCGACACATCTCCTCCTCTGACACGGTTTTAGCGCCTATTTAAAGGCTTCTCGACCCCAACCGAAGCCCGAGAACACACTTTTAGTTTTACCTAGAATCCTACGCAGAACCGCACCCCTATGAATAGTTCTTCATCGACCTAGAGGTCGCCGCCTTTTACACCGTGGGCTGGTCTGCGCGTTTATATGGCGATTTCCACCCCATTACCACAATACTCACAGGTAAAACGCAGGCCTGTAACAGGCTAGGGAGTTATCTTAAGTTCATGCGTTTGAGAGAACGCAAGAGAGATAGAGAGAACCAGTTCCAGCGCCCTGCGGCCCCAAGTGAGGCCCGGGCGTTGGAGCTGTTTTAGGGGTCTGCCGGTTAATTGCACTAAGAAACGGTGGACGCAGGAAAACCTTGCATAGAGAAAACTCACCAGAATTGGCGGCTATGAACTACTCCCCCACAGCCCGGATGCCAGCAGCAATGGCCGCACATCTTTTAAGAACCGTGCGGCCATGTACAGTTTCCCGCTTAGTCGTTGCCCAGATAGCTCAATGCAGCGGCAGCAAGTGCTTCGGTGCCAGTGCGCAATGTGGGTTGGAGCAGCGGGGCGAAGTGCGGGCTGTGGTTGGGAACATCTTTTCCCTCTTCGCGGCCGGAAAATACCCAGAAGCAATAGGGAACCCCAAAGGCACGCGCAATGGTGGAGAAATCCTCACTGGCTGTGAGGGGTTCTGCGGTAAGAACGCGGTCGGCGCCGAAGTAGGATGTGAAGACTTTCTGGAGCCGCGCCGTGGTCTCGTCATCATTGCTGGTAAGCGGGTAGGCATCGTGATAGTTAAATTCAGCAGGCTGAGGGCTACCGGCAGCCTGGCACTCAGCGTTGACGATGCGCTCGATGGCGCCGGAGATTTTATCGCGTACTTGCTCGCTATAGGCACGCACGTTGATCTTCAGGTTAGCCTCAAAGGGAATGATATTTGCCTTCGAACCGGCATTGATAGCACCCACGGTCAACACCCCAAACTCGGAAGGGCTTAGTTCGCGGGAAATGACTGTCTGAAGGCGCATCACAATGGAGCTGGCCAGCACCACTGGATCGACGCTGCGGTGTGGCATGGAACCGTGCGAGCCTTGGCCATAAACCTTGACATCCAGACTTACCGCGGTGGACATGAAGGGTCCTGCGGCAAGAGCAACGGTGCCAGCAGGAAATTGGCTAGCAAAAACATGTTGACCTAGGACAACATCGGGAGTTGCTACCTTATCTACCAGACCGTCATCCACCATGGACTGGGCACCGGCAGCGATTTCCTCGCCCGGTTGGAAAATTAGTTGCAGGGTGCCGGACCACTGGTCGGTGGCCTGCGCCATGAGCGCACCCATGCCCAGCAGGCTGGCCACGTGCGAATCGTGACCGCAGGCGTGCATGACGGATATGGGGTTTCCATCCGGGTCAAGAGCGGTATCGGTGGAGGCATAATCCAGGCCAGTGTCCTCCTTGACTGGTAGGCCATCAAAATCCGCGCGCAGCATGACAGTTGGCCCGGCACCATTTTCTAAGATGCCAACCACGCCACCGCCTACATCCACTTGTTCAAACCCGAGGTCAGCAAGCTTGCCCTTGATGATGCCAAGCGTGCGCTCCTCCTGCATTGATAGCTCCGGGTGCTGATGCAGGTCCTTATAAAGTGGCTCCTGCCAAACTTTGACGGAGTCATAGTTGCTGCAGACAGTGCGGACAGACATTGCTTCCTCCTTGTGGAATCGCGGTGGAATATGGGTGCCAGTGTAGAAGGGTGGGAGGAAGGTGGGCGTCGGCAAGCAAGGCATTTTTGTAATGCCAGCCATAGTTTTATGGAAAAGAGACAGGCACCACGGCCTGCTGAGCTGGAGTTTTTAAAAAAATTTGATGACGCATCCACTTTTAACCCATCGGACATTAATAATTCACTGATTGTTTGTTTTTCATGTATCTGGGCTTCACCCGTCCACCCTAGATTGACCGAGTGACCTTTCAGGAAGACTCTCTCAGTGGCGGCAACTCAGGCACTACCATCGCCCGTCACGCCCACACGGAAATCCCCAGTGATTCTGCGGCGCTGGTGCGCAAAGCAGCGCGCAATCGCCACAAGGAATGGCTGCTGGCCGCAGCGCTTTTAGCGCCGAACCTGATCCTGCTGGCTGTATTTACTTACCGGCCGCTGCTAGATAATATCCGGCTATCCTTTTTCAATTGGAATATTTCCAGCCCTACCTCCACCTTTGTAGGCTTGGACAATTATGTGGAGTGGTTTAGCCGCGAGGATACGAAGACCATCGTGCTCAACACTGTGGTATTTACATTCTTTGCGGTCATTGGCTCCATGATCATCGGTCTAGCACTGGCATTGCTGCTCAACCAGAACATTAAGGGCCGCAACTTTGCACGCTCGGTGGTCTTCGCGCCCTATGCCATCTCTGGCGCGGCCATTGGTATCGCCTTCCAATTCGTCTTTGACCCGAACTTTGGCCTCATCCAGGACATGCTGGGCTGGTTCGGCATCGACTCCCCGAATTTCTATGCCGTGCCAGGCTGGGCGATGTTCATGGTGACGTTCACCTTCGTGTGGAAAAACCTTGGATATACCTTTGTCATTTATCTAGCCGCGCTCCAAGGCCTAGACAAGGAACTGGATGAAGCCGCCGCTATCGACGGCACCGGACGCTGGCGCAAATTCTGGCGTGTGACCATGCCGCAGCTGCGCAATACGACCTTCTTCCTTTCCATCACGGTGCTTCTTAACTCCGTGCAGGTCTTCGACATCATCAACGTCATGACCCGTGGCGGCCCACAGGGCAATGGCACGCAGACGTTGGTCTTCCAGATTTATAACGAGACCTTCGTCAACTTCCGCGCCGGCTACGGTGCGACTGCCGCCACCATCTTGTTCCTGATCCTGCTCATCATCACCCTGATCCAGGTACGCATCATGGATAAGCGAGGTTAACCCACTATGGCTACTTCAACCCTTCACATGGTCACGGATGAATCCCCCACCACCCGTCGCGCCAAGCTCGTAGGCGGCTATTTGGGCATCCTCGCGGTACTGCTCCTTATTGGTCTCCCGCTCTTTTGGATCCTCATGACCTCTTTCAAGGCCAAGGGCGATATTTATACAGATCCGGTCAACTGGCTGCCGCCGGTATGGGAGACTGAGAATTACTCCGATGCCACCACCCGCGTGCCTTTCTGGACCTACCTGCGCAACTCGGTAGTCATTACCGCAGTGCTGTCCATCATCAAGATTGTGCTTGGTGTCATCTCTGCCTATGCGCTGGCCATCCTGCGCTTCCCAGGCCGCCATCTGGTGTTCTTGTTGGTCATTTCCTCACTCATGGTGCCCAGCGAGATCACCGTCATTTCTAACTACGCCTTGGTCAATTCCTTGGGCTGGCGCAATACCTTCGTGGGCATCATCGTGCCGCTGGCCGGCGTGGCTTTCGGCACCTTCCTCATGCGCAACCACTTTTTATCCCTGCCCTATGAGCTGGTGGAAGCCGCCCGTATGGACGGCGCCGGCCCCATCCGCCTGCTTACCAAGGTGCTCCTGCCGGTCTCTTGGCCAACGCTGACCGCGTTTTCCGTCATCACCATGGTCAATGAATGGAATACCTACCTGTGGCCATTCCTCATGGCCGATACTGAGGACGTTGCCCCACTGCAGGTGGGCCTGACCATGCTGCAAAACAACGATGGCGTGACCAACTGGGGTCCGGTTATGGCCGCCACCATCCTCACCATCATCCCGATGGTGATCATCTTCCTAGCCTTGCAAAAGTACATGATTCAAGGCCTGACCACTGGCGCCGTCAAGGGATAGAAGGACTTCTACCCCACCCACGCTCGCCGTTTCCACATACTTTATTTCCCCCCCTTAACCAGGATTTTTCAGGAGAACTACATGCTACGCCGCACATTCCTCGCCCTTGCTACCACAGCCGCATCTGCCACCACTCTCGCCGCTTGCGCCGGCACCTCTTCTACTAACCCACAAGGCGGTAAAGACAAAGGCGGCGATGGTGAAGTCACCGAATTGACCTGGTGGTCCAACCACCCGGGCACGTCTAAGGACATTGAGAAGGAAATCATCTCCCGCTTTGAAAAGGAGAATCCTGATATCAAGGTCAACCTCGTTGATGCCGGCAAGAACTACGAAGAGGCTGCACAGAAATTCAACGCCGCGCTCACCGGCCAAGATCTACCGGACATCGTGGTGCTTTCCGACGTCTGGTGGTACAACTTTGCCATCAACGGCCAGGTCGCCAACGTGGATGACCTGGCGAAGGAAGCCGGCATCGACCTGTCTACCTATGTGCAGCCACTCTACGAGGATTACAACTACGACGGCGGCCACTTTGCGCTTCCTTTCGCTCGTTCCACGCCGTTGTTCTATTACAACAAGGATGCGTGGAAGAAGGCCGGTCTGCCTGACCGCGGCCCGAAGTCCTGGGATGAGATGGACGAGTGGTCCAAGAAGCTCGCCGCGGCCGATTCCAAGATGAAGCCATTTGGCTGGGGCGATGCCGTGGACTACCTGGGCTGGATCTTCCAAGGCCCACTGTGGTCCAAGGGCGGTGCCTACTCCGATGAGTGGGACTTGAAGTTCACCGATGACAAGACCATCAAGGCCGTCGAGTGGCTCAAAGACATCACCGATGAAAAGAAGGGCTACTCCTACGTGGGCAATGACATGGCCATGGAGTTCGGCACCGGCCGCGCAGCCGCGACTGTGCTGTCCACCGGTGACCTGGCAGGCCTGACCGATACCGCCAAATTCGAGCTCGGTACCGCCTTCCTGCCTAACCCGACTGGCGAGGGCGCCTGCCCTACCGGTGGTGCTGGCCTTGCCATCCCAGCTGGCATCAGCAAGAACCGCCAGTTGGCTGCAATTAAGCTCATCGACTTCATCACCAATGAGGAAAACACCTGCTACTGGTCCCAGAACGTGGGCTATATGCCGGTGCGCTCCACCGCGGTAGACAACAAGGATCAGAAGAAGTTCATGGAGGAAAACCCGAACTTCGAAACCGCCATCAAGCAACTTCCGGAGACTCGCCCGCAGGATAATGCCCGTGTCTTCCTGCCCGGCGCGGACCAGGAGATTGGTGGTGCTTTCGAAAAGATTGTCACCAACCGCGATGACGTCACCAAGGTGCTTACAGACCTGCAAAAGACCCTGCAGTCCATTTATGACAACCAGGTCAAGACCGTCATCAATAAGTAGGCTCCCCCTGGCGCCCTCCTCCCCTCACTACATTCTGAAAGGTAACCATGGCTACTGTCACCTTCGATGGCGCAAGCCGCATCTACTCCAAGGATGCTAAGCGCCCCGCCGTTGACCGCCTCAACCTCGATATTGCTGACGGCGAATTCTTGGTCCTTGTCGGCCCCTCCGGCTGCGGTAAGTCCACCAGCCTGCGTATGCTCGCCGGCCTCGAGCCCACCGACCGCGGCTCCATTCGTATCGGTGGTAAGGACGTCACCGGGGTGAGCCCCTCGGACCGCGACGTGGCCATGGTCTTTCAAAACTATGCGCTCTACCCCAATATGTCCGTAGCGCAGAATATGTCTTTCGCACTGGAAAACCGCAAGGTCCCTAAAAGCGAGATTAAGTCTCGCGTGCAAGAGGCTGCGAAGATCCTGCAGATGGAAGATTTGCTGGACCGCAAGCCCGCCAATCTTTCCGGCGGCCAGCGCCAGCGCGTAGCTATGGGACGCGCCATCGTGCGCGAGCCAGCCGTATTCTGCATGGACGAGCCCTTGTCCAACTTGGATGCCAAGCTGCGCGTATCCACCCGCGCGCAGATCTCTAACCTGCAGCGCCGCCTTGGCACCACCACCGTCTACGTCACCCATGACCAGACGGAGGCGATGACCATGGGTGACCGCGTCGCAGTTCTCAACGCCGGCGTCCTACAGCAGGTGGATACCACCCGTACCATTTATGACCGCCCGCAGAACGTCTTTGTCGCCGGATTCATTGGCTCCCCGGCGATGAATATCTACGACCTATCCCATAACTCCTCGGAGCTGCGTATCGGCTCTACCCCCATCAACTTGGCCAATTACAACTTCGATGGCGTTGAGACTGTCACCGTGGGCATCCGCCCTGAAGACTGGCAGTTAAGCGATACCGGCAACGGTGGGGCAAAGTTTACTGTCGCGCATATCGAGGAACTGGGTAACCAGACCTACGTTTATGGCGACCTGAACGACGCCGCGGGCAGCAGCTCCGCCGATGGCATCCTTAAGTCCTCTACCCGCATGGGCGGTCAGACCGGCATCCTGGTCAATGCCCGCGGCCGCTATGCGGTGGGCGATACTTTCTACGTTTCCCCCGACCCGGACCGAGTGCATCTATTTAGCACCACCACCGGGCAGCGCCTGAACTAGAAGCAGCAAATAGGCAGTTGACACCTTAGATTCTTATTTTTCCCTTTGCAGAAGATAAGAAACTGATATATGCTCGCACACATAAGACGCCCGTGCAGTGCCGTTTACCACGGATATTGCTCGGAATATTGCACTCAGCGAACCTTAAAATCAACCGAAAGGTAATTCACTGCCTATGCCTTCTTTCAAGAAGCTATCTGCCGCCACTTTGGCTGCAACAGCCATCCTCGGCACCGTCGCCGCACCGGCCGCCAGCGCCAAGAGCGACCCAGTTCGCTCCCTTATTTCTCCGGGCACCTGCAAGACCATCACCAAGCTGGCCAACGATGGCAAGCCGGTCCCGGATCCTTCCATTCTCCACGATGAAGACTCCGTAAAGCCGTACTTCAAAGATGGCGTGCTGGAGTACAAGGTGGTCGAAAACTTCCCGTACCGCAAGCAGCTGGATGCCGCGGTTGCCGAGTGGAACAAGGCCCTCAAGGGCAAGGCTTCCCTGAAGGAAGTTAAGCCTTCTGAGGCTGATGATGACACCATCGCCATCATCTTCAAGCCCGACCCAAATGGCTACGTCCAGGGTGCCGCTTACCCGGATCACAAGATGGTCTTCATCAAGATTCCTAATGCCCAGTACCCAGAAGCAGTCCAGGGCACCATCGCTCACGAGCTGGGCCACATGATGGGCGCCGGTCACTCCTGCGCCGGCGCGCTCATGGCCGGCGCTAACCAGAACCCCATCTCCTACCATGTGACCCCGCTGGATGCGGCGGCTATTATCCAGGGTCAGTTCGACTAAACGCCCGACGACTCCTCTCCCCTAGGCCCAGCACTGTGTCTAGGGGATTTTTCTGTCTTTACCCGGCTACGTGTTGGGTAGGTCGCATTCATCCGATTGTTTTAGGCGGCACACAGGCCTACTGCTAACGTTGCCGTTATTCAAAGGTTTGCATTAGAAAAGGAGTCCGCCCATGGATACGTGGGAACCCACCCTGTCGACCGGCCCGCTGCTGGGCATTGCGGTGGCCGCCATCGCCGTAACTTTGGTGTTGGTCATCTATTTCAAGCTTCACGCCTTCCTCACACTATTGGTGGTCTCGGCACTCACGGCGCTGGCTGCGGGCATTCCCCTCGACGGAATCGTGCCCACCATGACAGAGAGCTTTAGCTCCACCCTAGGTTCGGTGGCACTGCTCGTAGGCTTGGGCGCCATGATCGGCCGGCTGGTGGAGGCTTCCGGCGGCGCTAAATCGCTTGCCGACGCCATGGTCCGCCGCTTCGGCGAATCCAAAGCACCCCTAGCACTCGGCCTAGCGTCGCTCATTATGGGCTTTCCCATTTTCTTCGATGCCGGCCTGATTGTGATGCTGCCGGTTATCTTCGCCGTCGCTCGCCGCTTGAATGGCCCTGTCCTTGCCTTCGGTCTGCCGGCAGCTGGCGCATTCTCGGTCATGCACGTCTACCTGCCGCCGCACCCGGGCCCCGTTGCAGCCAGCGAATTCTACGGCGCCGATATGGGTCTCGTTCTTTTAGTCGGACTCATCCTAGCCCTGCCCACCTGGTATATCTCCGGCTACCGCTTTGGACTGCTCTCCGGTAAGAAATTCCCCATCAAGGTAACCGATGCCATCGCCGGTCCCCTCCTCACGGAGGACGAGCAACCTCACAAGCCTGCCTCTGCCGCCACGGTGATTTCCATCCTGCTCATCCCGATGGTGCTCATCTTCTTTAACACCGGTCTCAATGCTTTGGCGTCCTATGGCACCATCGACGCCGACGCCGCGTGGGTACGGTTCTTTGTCATGCTGGGCCAAACCCCCATTGCCCTGCTGATTACCCTCCTCGTCGCGCTCGTGGTCTTGGGCCTGCGCCGTGGCGTAGAAAAGACCGCGTTGGAAAAGCTTGTCGATTCCTCCCTCGGCCCCATCTGCTCGGTCGTGCTTATCACCGGTGCCGGCGGCATGTTCGGTGGTGTGTTGCGTACCTCCGGGATTGGCGATGCGCTTGCTGATTCCCTTTCCGGCCTCGGCATCCCCGTCATCCTGGCCTGCTACCTCATCGCCGTGGCCCTGCGCCTGGCCCAAGGCTCGGCGACCGTTGCGCTAACTACGGCTGCCGCCCTCATGGTCCCAGCCGTAGAAGCTGGTGGCTTCAACGAGCTCCAGCTCGCTCTTATCGTTGTTGCAACCGCCGCCGGTTCCGTCTTCGGCTCCCATGTCAATGACTCCGGCTTCTGGCTCGTCGGCCGTCTCATGGGCATGGACACCATGACCACGCTTAAGACCTGGACTGTCAACCAGGTGCTCATCTCCGTTATCGGCTTCGCCCTAGTCCTGGTCATGTACGGCGCCGCAGCCGCCTTCTAGCGCCAGCTTTAAGTACCCGCTTTAATCCATGCTGCGGCATCGCCCGCAATTTCCGACGCAGGCCGTGTCACATCAAAGACCCGGCCGGTTTCGTCATCTTCCAGCGGCTCCAAGGTATCGAATTGCGATTGCAAAAGCGATGCCGGCATAAAGTGCCCCGGCCGATGCTGCATGCGCTCATACAGCACATCAAAGTCCCCGTGCACGTGGACAAACACCACACCCGGGCAGTACTGGCGAATAAGATCCCGGTATTTCCGCTTCAACGCGCTACAGCCCACCATCGCGCCTTCCGGCCTATCCGCCAACCACTGACCAATCTGTTTCAGCCAGGGCTCTCTATCCGCATCATTGAGCGGAGTTCCCGCCGCCATCTTGTCGATATTGGCCTGCGGATGCATATCATCGCCATCGCGATACTCCAGCCCAACCAGCGGCGAGAGCGCCTCCCCCACCGTTGTCTTGCCCGAGCCTGATACTCCCATGACAACGACGTGGCGGAAAGGGTGCTGCTTCATGGTGGCTCCTTGGGTTAGTGGTGTCTACCCCTCGAGTTTATGCAGAAATCGAGCGCTGCCCTACTTGACTACGTACTCACCTCTGCCCGAATAACACCATTTATGTCATCTATTATGGCCCTGTCGTCTATTCTCTCTCGCGAAAGGCCTTTCATGCGCGGCAGTATCCGTGAAATCTATACGCTTTATGATGGTAATAATCGCTGTCTTCTCATTCCCGTTTACCAGCGCAACTACGACTGGCAGCATAAACAGTGTGCTCGGCTATTCGATGATCTGGAAGAAATAATTAGCAGCGAGCGAAAGAAACACTTCTTCGGTGCGGTGGTGGGAAAGAACCAAGATTCTTGGAATTGGATTGTTATCGACGGCCAACAAAGACTTACAACCGTCAGTATCCTCATGCTTGCATTCGCGCACGCCCTCCAAGAGGGCGAAATACAAAGTGAAGATCCCACGCTGGCCGAGAAAATCATTTCGGACTACCTTCGGATCGGCCAAAACAAAGAAAACCCGCGCTTCAAACTTAAACCGGTGAAAGATGATGACAAGGCCTACCGGAAACTATTTGGCCCTGAAAGCGAATTCATCAGCTCCTCCAACGTAACGGCTAATTACCGCTTTTTCCGAAAAAAGCTGCGCTCTACTCAATTAAACGCTGACCAAGTTTGGAATGCGATTTGCCGCCTTGAAGTAATGCACTTGGATCTCGAAGAGTACGACGAGCCGCAGCGCATCTTCGAAAGCCTCAATTCCACCGGCCTAGAGCTTAAGGAAGCTGACAAGGTCCGCAACTACGTGCTCATGGGGTTGGATTCAGCCAAACAAGAGCAGTTGTATAACGATCGCTGGAATCCAACTGAAGCTAACTGTCGCTTTCAGACTGACTCATTCATTCGTTGGTACCTCACTACCTACACCACTAAAACCCCACGTGAACAGGACGTATACGAGGCTTTTAAAGCATTCGCTTCCAAGCGAAAAACGAGCATGCCAGAACTACTGGATGACTTGTACGCCTATTCCAAGTATTTCCGAGAAATTCGAGAATCCGATACCGGATATCCTGCAGTAGACACGCAACTTAAGCGGATGAACGAGATTATGGGTGCGGTAGTACTCCCGTTCCTCATGCCGCTTCTGCGTGACGCCCACGAGCACAAAACCACGCCCGAGGATTTCCTCGAGGTACTGCTCACAATTGAGTCCTACATTGTCCGACGTTTTGTCACTGGTATCGCCACCAACTCGCTCAATAAGATCTTCGCGACTATGTACTCAGAGGTCAGAAAGCTGCATACTGACGGGGCTCCTTTCGCACCAATCGTCATCTATCAGCTCAATAGGCGTTCGGGCAGCGGACGTTTCCCAACCGACGCTGAATTTAGAGAGTCCTTCGCAACAAAGGATTTCTACAATATTCGAGCATACTGGCGTCAGTATCTCTTCAATTGTCTAGAAAACGGCAGCTCAAAAGATATTCGTGATGTCTCCTCTGCTCTGGCCGAAAACAAGATTTCCATCGAGCACATCATGCCCCAAACACTTACTGAGACTTGGCGCCAAGAACTTGGTGACAAAGCCAAGGAAATTCATGAGACCTGGATAAACCGAATTGGCAATCTAACTGTCACGGGCTACAACTCCTCTTACTCGAATTCTCCATTCAAGGCCAAGAAGTCAATGGAGAATGGTTTCGATAGCTCGCCGTATCGCCTTAATGATCTTCTTAAGAAGTCCGACCGCTGGACCTTGATCCAGCTTGAAGAGAGAAACGAGCTTCTCACCGATAAGGCGCTCAACTTCTGGACCTCTAAAACCACTGACTTCACGCCGCCGAAAGCCATTCTCCCCAAGGAGCCAATGGGAGACAGCGAAGATTTCAGTGGCAGAAAAATAAGTGGGTTCGAGTTCGGCGATTTTAGAAAGACCACGAAATCCTGGGCTGATATGGTCGAAGCGGTACTAAGCTATCTACTCCACGAGCATCGCACCGAAATTTTCTCCTTCGCGAAATCTTCGAAGTTTTTGCGCTTTGAAAAGCCTGCGACTGAGAAGACCCGCTCCTATAGAAAAATCGAGGAAGGTCTCTATGCTCAAGTGGGAAACAACACCTCCGCTAAAATCTGGTTCCTGCGCGCTCTTTTCGAACACCTCGACCTAAATACTGAAGACCTCGTTTTTACCTTCCCCGCTTCCAAGACGGACCCAGCGGAAGGCATAGATGACCAGAATAACGAAACCCCTGTTGGCAAATACGCAGAGCTAACCAAATTCTTTGATCAACTGGTTGAAGCTAGAGAGCTGACGGATGCACCCGAAAATACTGAGTCGCTTCGCGAAGAATTCATCAAGGACTTTGAAGAATTCAGCACCACGAATCCTGAAGCATTATTTGATGGTAAAGAGTTCGATAGTTTCATCTCCACCACCGTGCCTTCTGAAATGAACGATGCCCAAGTGCTAGCTGTTCTAACTCAGCACATCAAGGTGTCGCAGATGCTCGGCGGAAGCTACTTCCACCAGAAAATTAAGGACGGTTCCATGGCTGAATTGGTTCACCGACTACGTGATTTCGCATAAACCACTCGGTGGGAGCCTCTGCCAAGAGAAAACAGCCACGCTATGGCCCCTAACTGAGGGCTTAGGGGCGATAACGTGGCTGAAAGTTGGGTGGCTCGCGGGACGAAAGTGGCCTAGGCGAGGTTCTTGAGGGCCTCGGTAACCAGCCGCCAGAAACCGGCGTGGTCGAGGGTGGTGGCGACTTGGGTGTGGCAGGAGGCGTCGGCAGGCTCGCGCAGGTCGGTGACGGTCATGCCGGTAGTAAGGGTGCCGGCAAGCTCGACGTGGACGGGTGCTTTACGGGTCTGGACGATATTCGGATCGATGAGATAGGCGATGGTGCACGGGTCGTGGACCGGCGGGTTATCAAAGCCTTGGTTGGCCTGGTAGGCCTTGCGGAAGAAGCCGAAAAGGCCGACGACGAACTCCGAGACTGGGGTCTCCAAAGCCTTGATTTCTGCTTCGACCTCCAGGGTGGCAAGCGCCTGGTGGGTGAGGTCGAGACCAACCATGGTGACGGGCCAAGGCTCTTCAAAGACGATGTGGGCGGCCTCAGGATCGATCTTGATATTGAACTCGGCGACTGGGGACCAATTGCCTTCGTGGTAGCCGCCGCCCATGAGGACTACTTCCTTGACGCGCTCGACGATGCGCGGCTCCTTGCGCGCGGCCATCGCAATATTAGTTAGCGGCCCAGTAGGCACGAGGGTGATGGTGCCGGGCTCGTGGGACATGATGGTGTCGATGATGAAGTCGATGGCGTGGGCGTCGGCAAGCGCGGTGCTTGGTTCCGGAAGTTGGACGCCTTCCACGTCCATGCCGGTGGAGCCGTGGATGGCCTCGGCAACCTCGACGGGGCGCACGAGTGGGCGGTCGCAGCCGGCATAAACGGGAATCTCCGGGTGACCAGCGATTTCCTTGACCACCAGGGCATTATGGGAGACCTTATCCAAGGTCTGGTTGCCGCCCACGGTGGTAATTCCCAGCAGCTCGATGGTGGGGTTGCCCATGGCTAGAAGCAGGGCCACCGCGTCATCGTGGCCGGGGTCGCAGTCCAGAATGATTTTTCGCGTCATGCCACGAGCCTACTTTCGGGCGTTGACGGCCGCCACGGTGTCACCGATGGACTCCGGTCGTGGAATGCGGAAGGACAAAGCTAGGGCTGCAAGCAGAATGATGACGCCGGCAATCATGCCCGCGCGGTAACCATGCTCGAAAGACCCGGAAACCGCGAACAGCACTGCAAAGGACAAGCCCGCGCCTAGGTTGAAGGCGCCGGCGTTCATGCCGGGCAGGTAGCCCTGGTTATCGGCCGGCGAGAGCACAATTCCTAAGCCATTGAGCATGATATTGGCAATGCCCGCGTAGGTCACGCCCAAGAAAATAGAGACGAGAAGCAGGGTCCACGCGTTCGGGGCACCAACCACGAAGATAGAAATAATCAGGCCGACGACGGTACCGATGAGGCCGGTTTGCAAGACGTATTTATAGCCCAACTTGGAGGCCATCCAGCCGGCAATCGGGCCGAAGACCAAGCCGGCGAGGGCGTATGGGGTGAGCGTGACCCAAGAAATGGCGCTGGCAGAAATTCCGGCGCCGGCATCTGCATCCTGGCCAAGGTTAGGGATAAGGCCATTCATCACGGCAAAGACACCGGTCATGGTGAGCAGCGTGGTAGAAAGCAGTGCCCACGTGCGGCGTTGTTTGAGGTAGGCCACCGGTACGAGCGGATCGGCGACCTTCCTCTCCACATTCCAGAAGGCCCAGAAGCCGGCGGCACCGATGAGGAGAAGGATGATGACGAGGAGCCAATTGGCCTCAGCAAGCTTGCCGGCTTCGTTGAATGCGGTAAGAACGCAACCCAGCGCCACGGCCAGAGGTAGAACTCCTGCCCAATCCATGCGCGGGGTTTCGGCGGCCGTGGACTCCTTGGTAAATACCTGCACCGCTACTACTGCAATGACGCACAGAACTGCCATGGTCCAAAAGACCGAGCGGTAGCCAAAGTTGCCTGCCAGCCAGCCGCCGGCCAGCGCATCCACACCGGCAATACCACCGTTTACCGAGGTCACAATGCCCAGCAACAGGGCGTACTGCTGTTCATTGAGCACTTGCTGGCGCAGCATAATCAGGCACAGTGGGACCGTAGGCCCTGCCACGCCTTGAATGATGCGGCCGATAAGCAGCACAGCGACGTTCGGTGCAATGGCTGATACCACGCAGCCCAGCGCAGCTACCGCCATCATGCCAACGAGGACCTTCCTGCGTCCGATGAGGTCACCCCAGCGCGGCAGGAACAGTGAGAACAATGCTGCGGCCGTAAAGAATGCCGTTTGCGTCAGGCCGATCTGCGCGGTGGTAGCTCCCAGCTCATCTTCCATCGTCGCCAAGGCTGGCGAGAGCATCGACGCATTGAGCTGGAACGCAAACACCGCAGTAAGCAGTGCGAACATCAACGGGATATAGGAGCTTGGCTGGAGCTTTGGGGGCTCAGAGGTGGTGGAAGTCATGGCTTTCAATGTAGTTGATGAATCCTGCGCTCCAGATATTTTCTCATTGTCTACTATCCATAGATTATGAAAACTCTCTCCTACTTCGTCGCTCTCATAACGGTGATGCTTTCTTTGGCTTCCTGTTCCTCTCCGGATTCGCAGCCGTCAGGAGCAACCGCAACTAGTTCCTCCAGCACGGCCAATAGTTCAACTATCAGCTCTAGTTCCACAAGCTCTGCGCCCGAGCCGTCCTCTTCGGAGCCGCAACCGACAGCGGAAGCTGAGCCTTCGCTTGCCGACGCTCCCCTAGCGAACACCACCGAATCCACCTCAGAACCCACCCTGACCGAGTGCGTCTACGGCGGCGGTAGCTGGACTACCAACGGTTGGTACAGCGATGGAACTATCCGCTGGGCGCAAGAATGCCAAAACCTCCACGACGAGCAAATGGCAAAATACCCCTACCGGTGCCCGCAAACAGATCACTACGTCTCCGATCCGTCTCAGTGCTCGTCCCCGGTAGGCAACGGTACTGGCGGCTCAGATTCGGATTATGATCCCAGCATCCCGGCTTATATGACACGTTCCGCTGAGGTTGAGCAGATGCGCGCTGAAAACCAGAAGTGGTGGTTTAACTGCCAGGCAGAACATTCGGCTGAATACTGCCTCGAGAACGATCCTTGGAGTCCATAGATTTCATGCTGATTTAACCAGCGATTCACCGCGGCTGCTTAGGCTGAAAAAGTTCCTTTTAAACCTTTTGTGGAGCTTTGTATGCCTTATTCAAATAGTCGTTCTTCTTTTAATCGTCGTAACTTCCTGCAGATTGCAGGTGTGTCGGCCGCGGCGGTGGCTGCGGGTATTAATGCACCAGCAAAGGCGGGTGCGCAGTCGAGCCTAAGCTCATGGGGATCGTCACGAGGTGGGGATCTGCCGCAGGATTCGGAGCTTTTTGGCTTGGGCGTAGCGGCGGGTACGCCGCGGCATGATTCCATGATCCTGTGGACCCGCTTGGCCCCGGAACCGCTGGCTGAGGATGGTCACGGCGGCATGACCGGCGGCGATGTCCGCGTGGGTTGGGAAGTTGCGAAGGATGAGGGGTTTGGGGACGTCGTCAAGCAGGGCGAGGCCTTAGCCCAACGCGAGCTGGCACACTCGGTACATCCGCAGGTCACTGGGCTGGAGCCGGCAACTGAGTATTTTTATCGCTTCCGCGTGGATGGCAAGGTAAGCCCAGTAGGTCGGTTTAAAACTCTGCCCGCACCCGGCGCGAAGGTGGATGATTTCACCTTCACCGTAGCTTCGTGTCAAGCGTGGTATCACGGCTATTTCACCCCGTGGAAGCATATTGCGCAGGAACCAGACCTGGATATGACCATTTTCGTGGGCGACTATATCTACGAATACGGCATTGTGGAAGGAGATAATTTGTGGCGCCAGGGCGCAAGCGTGCCCGATGTTTTCAAGGCAAAGGTGGAGACTCTGGAGCAATATCGCCTGCGCTACTCGCTCTTCAAATCTGATGAGCACCTGCAGGCCGCGCATGCGCGCGCCGCGATGGCGATTGTGTGGGATGACCATGAAGTAGAAAATAACTACGCCGGCAAATGGTCCGAGATTGGCACCAAGGCCGAGCACTTCCTCTACCAGCGCGCAGCTGCCTACCGTGCCTTTTATGAGAATCTTCCGGTCGCCCCGCCCGCGCTTCCCGAAGGCCCCAATAACCGCATTTATGATTCCTTCGACGTGGGCACGCTAATGCGTTTCAACCTGGTCGATACCCGCCAATACCGCGAGGAATCCGCGGAGGATGCCAGCATCTTGGGCGCGGAACAGGAGCAGTGGCTCAACGATAAGCTCGCCACCTCCCCGGCACAGTGGAACGTGGTGGTCAATAGCGTGGTCGTCGTACCAATCGCCGATAGCACCGACCAATGGGACGGCTTCCCAACAGCGCGCCGCCGCCTTATCGAGTCCCTATCTAAGGTAAGCGATCCCGTTGTCTTTACCGGCGATATTCACCAACACTGCGCTGCCGAGATTCAATCCGAATCGGGCCAGCCCGTCGGCGTGGAATTGGTCGCGACCTCCATTGCTTCCGATGGCGATGGCTTTGCCGGTTCCAAGAGCACCGAGTGGTTGGAAAAGCCATATGTGAAGGCCATGGATAAGCGCCGTGGCTACATCAAAGTGCACGCTACCCGCGAGCACCTCGATTCCGAATTCGTCGTCGTGCCCTGGATTGAGCGCGATGATACCGCCCCGCGCGAGACTGCTTTCTCCTTCCGTACCAATGCCGGCGAGCACACGCTGCGCTCCCTCTAAACCCCGAAAGGACAATTCATCATGGGACTTTTTAGCTCGCTTTCCTCTTCTTCCTCTCGCCACGGTTCTTCCCGCAAACATTCCTCTGACCAAGGGTCCTCTACCCCAGCTCCTACCGCGAGTGCTGCTCCACCGGCCGTAGCTAACATTCAGGCAGAACCGCAGCTCATGGAAAATTACGTCACTTGGGAGCCTGTTTCCTGGGACGTCGTCTTGGATCACTACCGTGTCATCGGCACCGATCCCAATGGTGTAGACGTGCTGTTGGGCAAGACCATCTTCCCCTTTTTCCACCACTCCCGGCGCGACGTCGCCGGTGAAAAGTGGTCCTACTACGTCAAGGTAGTAGATGCTTCCGGTACCGAGTCCGCTCCTTCTGGCAAGGCAACGTCTACCTCCCTGCCTTCGGTCACTGCTGGCCAAGCGCTAGCCACGATTGGTTCCTTTGATCGAAAAGGCACAGAGTTCCAGTACTCGCCAAAGGACTACAAGAAGATCGTCACTGCGCACCCAGACCAGACGATCACCGTTGGACCGGATGCTACGCCTGCCGACGTCCCTTATCTCCTCCCCGGCCCCGGCGATA
The DNA here is from genome assembly GCF_057458085.1 of Corynebacterium sp. LaCa_205. Taxonomy (NCBI): domain Bacteria; kingdom Bacillati; phylum Actinomycetota; class Actinomycetes; order Mycobacteriales; family Corynebacteriaceae; genus Corynebacterium; species Corynebacterium sp. LaCa_205. Next base: position 586,897 of record NZ_CP190931.1, on the reverse strand, counting down.
AATGGGCCGGCAGCAAATCCTACACGCTGAAGTGGACGGTGAAATTGGATAAGCCTGCCTCAAAGGCGGCACTGGCACTGTGGCTCATTGATACCACCAAGCTCGGCGGTGTTCTCGATATCACGGTTAATGATTTTCATAAACAAATAGAGCTCCCGCAAGGCGCAACGCAAGGTTCGCGCCAAGGCGATGCCAGCGGGGAACCGACCCCGCTGCGACCGGCAGCAATCGAGTTTGCTCTCGCCGAAGACACCCTGAAGGAAGGAGAGAACCAGCTCGTCTTCACCCTCCGCGAAGGAGGCTGGCTGGCATGGGATGCACTGGGGATTTTTGCTGGGTAACACCATGCAAGCGGTGCTTTGCCTAGAAACGGGATATTGTTCACCGATTCCTGATGTACGGTAGTAACATCTGCATTCTTCTAATACATAGTAAACAGCAGAGGACGCCGACGTTGAAAGGACTTAGCTTCCGTTATGGCTACACTTTCTGATCGCCTGCACCGAGCCCAGCAGGATTTTAACGCGGTGATTACCGTCATCCCGTTTGATGAGCACGCGGTGGATGAATCACCCACGCTCATGGGGCAACCGGTGGCGTTCAAGGACATCGTGGATGTGGCATGCGTAGCTACTACCTGCGGCACCAAGGTCAAAGTTGGGCGCGCACCGGTTAAGGATGCACCAGTGGTGCAGCGTTTGACGGCGAAGGGTGCGCTGCCGGTAGCGAAGGCGAACCTGCAGGAGTTTTCCTATGGCATTTTGGGCGATGCCTCGGCCTACGGTCGCGTTATCAACCCACGCGATCCCGAAATCTGCGGCGGTGGTTCTAGCTCTGGTTCTGCCGCTTTGGTGGCTTGCGGCGCGCTGCAGCTTACGGTGGGTTCTGATAGCGCCGGCTCGGTGCGTGTGCCTGCTGCTTGCCAGGGCGTGCTGGGGTTCAAACCCACCTTCGGGCTCATTCCGGTAGAAGGTGTCTTCCCCTTCGCCCCGAGCTTTGATTGCATTGGATTCTTTGCCAGCTCAATTGACCTCATTGAGCAGGCCTTTATTGCTACCGCAGATGAGGAACCGGCCGCGGCGCAGGATGTTTCTGCTCTTGATGTCACGGCCCTCAAGGCCAAGGGAGAGCGCTTCGCAGATCTTTTGGCGGTGCTAGAGCACTCGGACTTTAAGCTCACCGAGGGCGTGGACTTGGAAGACACCATCGCCGCCACGGCCGAGCTCTACGAGCCGATGCGCTTGAAAGAGGTCTATGATGTCCACCGGCCATTGCTGGACCAGCGCGAAAGGTACCAGGATGTCATTTTGCAGCGAGTGCTGGGCGGAGAAAATATCAGCCAGGAAGATTATGACGCAGCTGCACAGGGCGTGAAAGAGCTGCGCGAAAAGGCTCTTGCCCTGCTTGGCGATGCCCCCATTATTCTTACCCCTACCCTCGATTCCGGCCCCCTCAAGTGGTCCGATATCACCCCGGAGAATACCGCGGAATCGGCCGCGAGCCTGCGACGCTGGACCGAGCCTTTCAATGTGCTTGGATGGCCGGCGATTACGGTGCCGCTGCGCGGCGAAGAGGAAAAAGGCGTGGGTGATGCGGTGCAGGTCGTCGGCAAGCCGGGCGAGGACCTGACCGTGCTGCGCGTTGCCCGTGCTCTACAAGCCCTGCTCTAGGCCTCGGCCAGTACTGTCTTTTCCTGCGTGCGCGGCCGCCAATAGGCGGCTTCTACGGCGCTAAGCTCCTTGAAATGCGCTGAGGTGAGCTCATCCATTGCGTGGATATAGCCAGGAACCTCCTCGCGCGGCAGGCGCAACCCCATGGTCAGATGCGGGGTCCACCGCGGCCCGCGCCCGTCCGGATTGGCGGCACTGATTTTTCGCGCGGCAATTTCTAGCTCGTCGGTCGTTTCAAGCAGCCAAGCCACCGTCTGCTTGCGCTTGGTGCCGAAAACGACGTTTCCTACCCGCCGGAAATCTGCCGGCATGACAGGCGGCAGCAGCTGCGCCGCTAAATCCACGACCTCTGGCTGCATGTGCGGTGAAAAGGTCACAGTAATGTGCGGGCGTTGATGTTGGACGGGAAAGCCGCGCTGGGCAAGGCCGGCAAAGATTTCGCGTACTTGGTCTTCCTGCTTTTGCGGCAGGTAGAGCAAGATATTATCCGGCGATGCTTTACTCACGGCGTGGCGTCCCTTTCTGCGGTCGGGTGTTTCCAGCGTACCGGCGCATTAGATGACAATCCCCTATTGTGCCAACGCAAACGTTTGCCGTTTAATAAGACTCATGAGCACTTCAGAGTCATCGCCCCTCATCCTCGCCATCACGGCGTGTCCGACGGGCATCGCGCATACCTATATGGCGGCCGAGAACCTTGAGGCCGCAGCCCAAGAACTGGGCTACCGCATCAAGATTGAAACTCACGGTTCTATCGGCGTCGAAGGAACCTTTAGCAAGCAAGATATCGAAGACGCCGATGCCATTGTCATTGGTGCCGATACTGTAATTTCCAAAGACCGCTTCCATGGCAAACGCCTCGAGGCCACCGGCGTGGACGAGGCCATCAAACACCCAAAGGAACTACTAAGCAGGTCCTTAAGCGCTGCGCGCTGGGAAGGATCTACAGACAGCCAGGAAGAAGAAGCGCCCCGCAAAAATAGTATTGGCCAGACCTTGTACAAAGCGCTGATGAACGGCGTCTCGCACATGATCCCGTTCGTAGTTACCGGCGGTTTGCTCATTGCGGTAGCCCTCTCTATCGGTGGCACCCCCACGCCTGAGGGCATGGCGATTCCAGAAGATAGCTTCTGGAACACTGTCAATGAACTCGGCGCTCTGGCGTTTTCACTGATGGTTCCAGTTCTCTCCGGCTACATCGCTGTGGGCATCGCGGACCGACCGGGCCTTGCGCCTGGCCTTATCACCGGCCTCATCGCCACCACCGGATCACTATATGGGTCTGAAACGGGTGCCGGCTTCTTGGGCGGCATTGTCACCGGTATTTTGTCTGGTTATGTGGCCCTGGCCATTAAGAAGATTCCAGTGCACAAATTCATTGCACCGATCTGGCCCATCATTGTCATCCCGATTTTCACCACACTCATCGTGGGCCTTATCTTTATCTTGCTCATTGGCGCACCTGTCTCGGCCGCTTTCGAAACAATGACTGAGTACCTCGCCGGCATGCAGGGATCCTCCGTCATCGTGTTGGGCCTCATCCTTGGCGCCATGATTGCCTTCGACATGGGTGGCCCCTTCAATAAGACAGCCTTCCTCTTTGGCGGCGGCATGATCGCGGCTGGCAACGCGGCGCCGATGGGCATGGCGGCCTGCGCCATTGCTGTGCCACCTCTTGCCGTGGGCGTAGCGACGCTTCTGCGTCGCCGCTGGTTTAACAAAGCGGAAAATGATGCCGGCATCGCGGCATTGTTCATGGGATTCTTCGGCATTACTGAGGGCGCTATTCCGCTCGCTGCCGCACGTCCATTGCAGGTTATTCCCGCCAATGTTGCTGGTGGTGCCGTAGCCGGTGCACTTGCCGGAGCATTTGGCGCGCAAGACCACGTGATGCACGGCGGGCCAATCGTCGCGGCGCTCGGCGCCGTAGACAATGTCGTAGGTTTCTTTATCGCCATGCTCGCCGGCATCGCGGTCTGTGCCGGCCTTATCCTCCTGCTAGTAGGGTTGACGCAGCGCAAGGATAAACCGCTGGTAGCCGTGGACACGATCAGTCTGGATAAGGACTTGGGCTCTTCCAGCGAAGAGGTCATTCGTTCCCTAGTGAAGCTCACCTCTCCGCGAATGTCCGATGCGGAAGCGGTCGCTAGCGCCGCATTGCAGCGCGAATCTACCCGTTCCACCGGTGTGGGACACGGCGTAGCCATTCCTCACGCGCGGTCTGCCGGGGTAAAGGTACCCACCCTTGCCTTCGCCCGCCTACCCCAAGGTGTCACGTGGGCCGAGGGCGAGGACCCAACCACCCTCGCCTTCCTTATCGCCGTTCCCGACGATGCCGGAAAGCAGCATCTCAAGCTATTATCCAAGCTCGCACGCAACATCATGAAGGAAGACTTCCGCGCCCAACTCCACGGAGCACGGAACCGGAAGGAAGCCGCCGACATCATTTCCTCGGCCCTTTCGCCCGCCCCCTCTACTAACAAGGCGGCCGCGACCAGCCAGGCTTAAAAAGCCTTACTTTTGCGAGCGCTCAGCGATTTCTCCGCTGAGCGCTCTTTTATGCCTAAACAGCGCGAAGATACCGCGATTCTGCTGCCCCCACGGACGGGGCAATGCGCCTAAAAGGCTCCGGCGAGACTATGTGCCGACATGGTGGAATCTCATAAATCTTATGACAACCAGAAACCACAAGGTTCTTCATAGGCTCTAGCAAGAAACTGGCCAGTTTCGCCGGTGGCTGGCTTAAAACTAGACCCATATACCTTAAATCAACCTCATTTCTCCGGGAACCTGAGATATGGATTGGAAATTACCCCCGTGGGGCGAGGCGTTCAACGCCGTCACTGAGGGAATTTAGGGGTTTCCTAGCTCAAATCGAGAAATAACTAAGAAGTAATTAGTTTTCCGGGAAATCATCTTTAGGAATCCTAATAATTGCTGGTCAGTTGGCTTTTACCCCGTGGTAATTGATTAAATTTTAAGTGAAGAGGAACGGAAATTCGCCGTGAACACCCCGCGATTTCCACCCTTGTGATACCCGCTAGGTTCCAGCAGAAAGGCACCGCTTATGTTTACCCCCAAAGTTCACTTCTGCGCCAAGAAGTTCGTCGCTCCTGCACTTGCAGCAGCCGTCGCCCTCGGCGTTGGCGTAGCTCCTGCAGAGGCATCGAGCTCCTTGAGTAGCTTCGGTGGCGTGAACCTTCCGGTACCTTCCGCCAATCTTCCCGTTGCTCCGGCTGCCGCTGCAAAACCGGTCGCTCCAGCTTCCAGCCGCGTCCAGAACATCATCAACTACACCAACGACTACCGCAAGGCACACGGCTTGCGCCCGGTTCGCGCCAACGGTGCGCTCAATGGCCTAGCCCAGGATTGGGCCAATCAGCTGGTTCGCGCCGATAAGCTCAGCCACCGCCCGCAGCACTGGAACTACTACCCAGCCAATATCCCGGCCGGCGGTGAGAACGTGCTGCAGGCATGGAGCGACTACTCCGATGCGCTGCTAGTAAAGCTCTGGTACGAGTCCCCGGGCCACCGCAAGATCATGCTGGACCCACGCGCCAAGACCATCGGCGTTGGCGTTGCCATCAACTCTGAAGGCAAGCTCTACGCCGTCCAGAACTACGGACGCTAAAGATTTATAAAGCTAGGGCCTAGGAACTCTTGGACTCTAGCGAGCTATGCCGCCCCGTCTCGGATCCCTTCTCCGAGACGGGGCGGTTTCCCGTATACGGGTGGGGGTGTACACGCGGGTAGTGCAAACGTAATCAGCTTCACAAATGTCAGTGTCGAGGGTTACACTTAAGCCCATTCGAATTGTTCAACAATCTTAAGGACGGTGTTGAATGTCCGCGCTCCATATCGATCTCAATGCGGATTTGGGAGAGACCACTGCAGGCAACCCGGTCGCAGATGACGCGGCGATGCTGGAGATGGTGTCCTCAGCAAACGTGGCCACCGGGTTCCATGCGGGTGACCCACACTCTATTGCTGGCACACTGAAGGCAGCCGCAGAGGCCGGCGTGACCGTAGGCGCGCACGTGGGTTATAACGACGCCGCAGGCTTCGGTCGCCGCTTTATTGATTACAACCCGAACGAACTCGCCGATGAGGTGACTTATCAAATCGGTGCACTTGATGCTTTGGCTCGCGCCAATGGCACTAAGGTCTCCTACGTAAAGCCACACGGTGCGATGTATAACGCGATCGTGAAGGATAAGGCACAGGCAGAGGGCGTCATCAAGGGCATCAAGGCCTTTGGTGACTTGCCGGTAATGTTGCTGCCTGGGGGCGTAGCAGTGGACGTCGCCAAGCAAAGCGGGCTCACCGTCATCCGTGAGGCTTTTGCGGACCGCAATTACAACCCCGATGGCACGCTCGTCTCACGCAAGGAAGCCAATGCGGTGCTGGATAGCGCCGATGAGGTGGTACAGCGAGTGCTCGAGGTAGCACAAACCGGTTCGATTACCGCCGTGGATGGCACGAAGCTCGAGGTAGATGCGCAATCCGTATGTACCCACGGTGATTCCCCCGGCGCGGTGAAGCTGCTACGCGGCGTAGTGGAGCGCTTGCGGGCTGAGGGTATCGAGATTCGGAGCTTCATCTAATGCACATTAATTTTGTGGGCACTCGCGCATTGCTCATTGACTTGGAGGGATTAAACCAAGTCATGGACTGGCACGCTGCGCTGTCTGCCAAGCCTTTGAAGAATCAGGTGGACTGCATTGCGGCCGCCACTACCCTGCTGCTGACCTTTGAGGCACCCGATTCGGCGCGCGATGCGGCGGAATTTTTGCAACACTTTTCCCCTGCCACAGCCGCGACCGCAGAGGCGCGCACGGTAGAAATCGATGTGCTCTATGACGGAAAAGATGTCGATGAGGCTGCAGACCTACTTGGCCTCTCGCGCGAGGCACTCATCAACTGGCATACCTCCACCGAGTGGACTGCCGCCTTCGGTGGCTTTGCCCCAGGGTTTACGTACTGCGCGCCTTCGGATCCGTCCTTGGCCCGCGCCGTGCCGCGCCGCTCCAGCCCCCGTACCGCAGTACCGGCCGGTGCCGTAGGCATTGCAGGCGAGTTTTCCGCGGTTTACCCACGCGTCTCCCCAGGTGGCTGGCAGCTGCTGGGCACCACCAATACGCCGATGTGGGATTCCAATGCCAACCCGCCAGCCTTGGTGCAGCCGGGCGACCGCGTGCGCTACCGCAGCGTGGATAAGCTACCGGAGCTCGTCGATCACTCTGCGCGCTCTAAACGCGCTCCTGCCCGCCTGCCGCGCATGGAGGTAATCGATGCCGGCCTACTCACTCTCTACCAAGACTTGGGGCGCCCAGGCGTGGGCGACCTCGGCGTGACCCCATCGGGTGCTGCGGACCGCGCCGCCGCCGCGACCGCCAATGTGGCCGTGGGCAACCCGCGCGGAGCAACCGTGCTGGAAAATATTGGCGGCATTAAGCTCCACGCGCTCACCGATACCGTCATTTGCGTCACCGGTGCGACCGCCCGTGTCCGCCTTGGTGAGATGCCGGTTCACCTCGCCCGTCCTGTCCTGGTCACGGCCGGGCAAACCGTCACGGTGGATCCCGCAACGGTAGGCATGCGCAACTACGTCGCTATTCGCGGCGGCATCATCGCCGAATCCGAGCTTGGCTCCGCAGCCACCGACGTCCTGTCGGGCCTCGGCCCAGACCCCGTCACCACCGGCGATGTCATCGGTGTGCTGCCGCGTTCTACCGGCATGACCGATGCCCAGCTTTCCAACCCACTACGAGTACGCGAAAGCTCCGATGGCAAGACCCGCGCTACCTTGCGCTGCGTGCTCGGTCCCCGCGATGACTGGTTTGGCGATAATGTCTCCGCCTTCCTGGATGCTGAATGGACCGTCACCTCAGATTCCAACCGCGTGGGCCTGCGCCTCGATGGCGATGAGCCGATTGAGCGCGTTAAAGACGGCGAACTTCCGTCCGAGGGCATGGTCGCCGGATCCATCCAAATCCCGCCCAATGGCAAACCCGTAGTCTTCCTGCGCGATCACGCTGTGACCGGTGGCTACCCCGTCATCGCCACCGTTTTGGAAGAAGATATTGATATTGCCGCGCAGCTGCCGCCCGGCGCACGCGTGAATTTTGAACTCGTAGCACCTCAAGCCTTGAACACTGGAGATAAAAATGCAGATTAAAACCGTCCTCATTGCTAACCGCGGCGAAATTGCCGTGCGTATCGCCCGCGTCGCCCGCGACCTAGGCATTAAGTCCATCGCCATTTACTCCGAAGCAGATGCGGGTGCTTTGCATACCCAGGTAGCAGATGAAGCTTATGCGCTGCCGGGCAATACGGCTGCCGATACCTACATGAACGTACCCGCGCTGCTTGATATCGCGGTGCGTGCCGGTGCAGATGCTATTCACCCAGGCTATGGCTTTTTGTCCGAAAACGCCGACTTTGCCCGCACGGTGACTGAAGCCGGAATGATTTGGATTGGCCCTTCGCCCGAGCATATTGAGTTACTCGGTGACAAGATTGCTGCCCGCCGCGTGGCCGAAGAGGTCGGCGCACCACTGGCACCTGGTACTTCTGATCCCATCGATGATTGGCAAGAAGCCCGCACCTTTGCCGAAGAGCACGGTCTGCCCATTGCCATCAAGGCCGCTTATGGCGGCGGCGGACGCGGCTTGAAGGTCGTAGACAATATGGAAGAAATCGAGGGCGCGTTCAACTCCGCTGGCCGCGAGGCCATGGAGGCTTTCGGCCGCGCGGAGTGCTACGTAGAAAAGTTCCTCACCCACCCGCGCCACGTCGAGGCCCAGGTGCTGGCCGATACGCACGGCAATGTGCGCGTGCTCGGCACCCGCGATTGCTCCACCCAGCGCCGCTTCCAAAAACTCATTGAGGAAGCCCCAGCACCCGCGCTTTCCGACGCCCAACGCAACGGCATCATCGAAGGCGCCCGCTCCATTTGCGCCAAGGTGGGCTATGTCGGTGCCGGCACTGTCGAGTACATCGTCTCCGAAGACGGCACCATATCCTTCCTCGAGGTCAATACCCGTGTGCAGGTCGAGCACCCCGTTACCGAGGCGGTCACCGGCACCGATATCATCGCTGAGCAATTCCGCATCGCGGCCGGCGAGCCGCTGTCCTTCGATGAGGATCCACAATCCCACGGCCATGCTTTTGAGTTCCGCATCAACGCCGAAGACATCCTCAATGGCTTCGCTCCGTGCCCTGGCACCATTGTCTCCTTCGAGCCGCCGACCGGCCCGGGCATCCGCGTTGATTCCGCGGTACGCTCTGGCTCCATCATCCCGCCCTACTATGATTCGCTGATTGCCAAGCTGGTGGTGTGGGGCCCGACCCGCGAGATCGCCTTGGCCCGCGCCCGCTTTGCCCTGCGCGAATTCACCGTCACCGGCGTGCGCACCGTGCTGCCGTTCCACCGCGACATGATGGACGAGCCTGCGCTCATCGGTACCGCTGCCCCGGCAGAGGATGCCGCTGCCGCGGGGGCTTCCGAGATTGGTGTCTTTACTGACTGGGTTGACCACAACTACCGCCCATCTGCTGCCAACCAGGTGGAAAAGGTCGAAGCCATCTACACCCAGCGTCGCAATGTTGCCGTGGAGATCGATGGCAAGCTGGTCAACGTTGGCGTTCCAGTAGATTTCCTTGCCGCACCGGGCGCCGCCTCGGCCGGCGGCTCTGCATCCACGGCACCATCTTCGGCTGGTGCGCAGTCCACCGATGACAACGCAGTCACCTCCCCATTCGAGGCCAACCTTGTGGCGTGGAACGTCGCGGACGGCGATACCGTAGCCGAAGGCGATGCCATCGCCACTGTAGAGGCCATGAAGATGGAATCTGCTATTAAGGCGCCGCGCGGCGGCACCATCAAGCTCTTGGCTGCTGAGGGAGACCGTCTGGATTCCTCGAAGGTTATTGCGACCATCGATTAATGCTCGTGTAGGGGTTGTACACCTCATATTCAATGTGAGGTGCACAACTTTTTAGTACAGTTGTGAGCATGTTTTCCCAGTCTGTCGCCTCCGCGTTGCGCGAAGCCATTTCCGCAGGCGAATTCCAGCCCGGCGAGCGCCTCAGCGAGGTCAAGGCAGCCGAACGCTTCAACTGCTCGCGCAATACCCTGCGTGAGTCCTTCACGAGGCTCGCCGCGGAGCGCATTGTCGAGCGCATCCCTAACCGGGGTGTCTTCCTCGCAATGCCAGATGCAGACTATATCCGTGATCTCTTCGCCGCCCGCGCAGCCATTGAACCGGCCGCGGTACGTTGGGGCGCTTTTCCCGACGCCCCCTCACTCGTCACCCTCACTTCCTCCGCCTTCGACTACGCGGCGCGCGGCGAGCACCAGGAAGTCTCCGCCATCAATCAGCGTTTCCACCGCACGCTGGTGGCCGCGCTAGGCTCCCCCACCCTGAATGAGCAGATGGATAATCTACTCGCCCGCATGCGGCTTACCTTCCTCTTGGCCATCCCGCGCTACCCGCAACTACATGCGGACCATATTCAAGGAAATATCACCTTGGCCACGCTCATCGCAGATGGAAAACGGGATGAGGCTGCCACGCTTGCACATGACAGCCTCATGAATACGTGCGGCAAGATCCTCGCCGTGCTCGAGGATTAAGGAATGAGAAAATCTTGATCGCGGGCATTTGTCACTAACATTTGCCCCGGCGCGTGCGTGATAGCCAGGCGCGGCTTGGATTCCATCACGATGGCTTGTGGGGTGACACCACAGGCCCAAAAGACCGGTAGGCAGCCGTCTGGTACTTCTACCGGCTCGCCAAAGTCTGGACACGAGAGATCCGCAATGCCGATGGCCGCTGGGTCACCTACGTGCACTGGGGCGCCATGAACCGAGGGGTAGCGGGAGGTAATGCGCACGGCATCGGAGACTTGTGCGGCCGGAATCGGCCGCATGGACACCACCATGGGACCGGAAAAGACCCCGGCCGGGGTGGTAGGAATCGAGGTCTTGAACATCGGCACATTGCGCTGCTGGGCAATGTGCGCGACCTCTATGCCGTTATCCTGCAGGGCAGTTTCAAAGGTAAAGGAGCAGCCGATAAGGAAGCTGACCATGTCTGGGGTGTAGTACGAGGTGGCGTCGCCAAGCGTGGCACTGTGCTCACCGTTTTCAAAGACGCGGTAGGCGGGGATATCGGTGCGGATATCTCCACCTGGAAGTAGCTCGGAGGTGTACTGCCCCGCCTCTAGCACGCCCACAATTGGGCACGGCTTGGGGTTGCGCTGGGCAAAAAGCAAGAAATCGAAGGCGTATTCCTGCGGCACCGCCAGCAGATTAGCCTGCATAAAGCCACGGGCATGGCCAGCGGTGGTGGCCATTTCATGGGTGCGCGCATACTCGCGCACCTGCTCCGGGGTCCGCATTAAGCCCATAGTTCGGTGATGCCGGAAAAGGCCTTGAAACCAATAAAGATGGTCAGTACCCACGCCAAGGCGCCAATGACCAGAAGCCACTTGGGGTACTTATAACCATGCAAAAGGTCGCGGCGGCGCCAGGCCACCCACATCACGAGGGCAAAGCCAATGGGCAGGATAAGGCCGTTGATGGCACCAGCGAAGATGAGCAGCTTCTGCGGAGCGGAGTTAATGGCCACGAAGACCACCGTGCACACCACAATGAAGACGATGGTGAGGATATTACGGGTGCGCGTCGAGGTCTCCTGGGAGGTCACAAAGGACACCGAGGTATAGGCCGCACCGATAACGGAGGACAAACCGGCAGCGAAGAGGACTACGCCGAAGGCACGCAGGCCGAACTCGCCAGCGGCATGGTAGAACGCATCGGCCGCGGTGTTGTCATCGGAAAGCGCCACCCCAGTGGCTACCACGCCGAGCACCGCCAAGAAGAGGAGCATGCGCATGATGCCGGTTACCACGATGCCGCTGACCGAGGTATAGGTAATGTTCTTGACGTTTTCCACGCCGGTGTGGCCAGAATCAATGAGTCGGTGCGCGCCGGCAAAAGTGATATAGCCGCCCACGGTGCCACCGATGATGGTGGTAATGACGAAGAAGTCAATCTCGCCTGGCGCGACGGTATTCTTTAGTGCCTCGCCCACCGGTGGTTGGCTGACCACCGCGACGTAGAGCATGAGCAGGATCATGACCGCACCGAGGACGGCAACAAGGCGGTCAAGTGCCATGCCGGCTTTGCGGGAGAGGAAGATAAAAACGGCGATAGCTGCGGCGATGACGCCGCCGATGCGCGCATCGATGCCCAGCATCGCGTTGATACCGAGGCCCGAACCGGCGATATTGCCAATATTGAAGACCGCGCCGCCGATAAAGACGAATACGGCGAGGACCCAGCCCAGGCCGGGGAGAACGGTATTACCCAAGGTATTTGCGCGCATACCGCTTACACACAGCACTCGCCACACATTGAGCTGGATGGCAATGTCAACGAGGATGGACAGCATAATCGCAAACGCGAAAGAAGCCCCCATCTGCACGGTAAAGACCGAGGTCTGGGTCAAAAATCCCGGACCGATGGCGGAGGTGGCCATGAGGAACATGGCACCGGCCATGGCGCCGAGGCCCTTTGGCGGGGTCTTATCCTCCGCCCGCGCCGGAGTGGCGTGTGATGTCTCAGCACTCACTAGATTTTACCTTTCGTGATGCAGGTCGCATTAAATTTGTGATGCGCATCATCTTAAGGGTTGCTATGCCTTTTGTTCAACAACTTTTATGCTTTGTGGGGTGGCGCGGGGGTGATCTAGGCTACTTTCCTGCCGCGTTTTCCCAAGTGGCTAGCGATTATCCGCAATGCCTCGTCCGACGCTTTCACCTCGCTGGAACCAAAGCGCAGCACCACGTATCCGCGGTTTTCTAGCGCTCGCTGCCTTTTTATCTGCTGCTTGACCACGTGGACGGGCTCCTTGCCGTAGGTACCGTCATATTTGGCATCGCCATCGACCTCGACCACCAGCCAGCCATCGAGACAGAGATCCGCCCGATACTTCCCGAGCAGCGGTTTCTGCGGCTCAATTTTCACCTGCGGGAAACGCTCGATAATGAGGGCTCGCAGATAGGACTCATAGGGCGATTCCGATCCGCCATACGCGTGCTCGATAACCTTACGCATGGCTGCTTGTCCCCTAGTGCGCTGCATTCTTGCCAGTTCTTCGCGCAAGTCATAGGTGGTGACGCCGTGTTGCCTGAGAGCAGAATCGGTAGCTACCAGGCCATCTGGGAAGCCGTGTAGCCGGGCGATTTCGAGGCAGGTGCGGGCGGGATGCGTGGTGCGCACACCTGCTACCGTCACCGTGGATTCCTGGAGGGACTTTACCCGGCGGTACCGATAGCCCTTCGCGGTGAGCCTGCGTGGGGGAACGCTTCCCGAAGGCACCGCTAACTCCACCTCCTCCCCTTTCCTGGAAATTACCCACATTCCCCACAGCCGCGCGGCCGATTTACTGATGAGGACGGCGCGGTGGGTGCTCCACCCGGCAGCGACTACTTTGGCGAATTGTTGTTTATGGCGCACCCATTGCCTCCAGGTGGCCGTGGGAACGGCGACCCAGGGCGCTATCTGGGTGAGCTCACCGCACTGGAGGGCTAAGTGGTGCGGACTTTCGGCTCCGGCGTAACGAAGGTTGATGAAGTGATCTGTAATCATGGTTTCATCTTCACTACTGGAGGGGCGGAGCACGCGTCATGGGGCTCAGGAAGGTGAACTTCCGAGAACCTTCAGTGAGAGGCGGAACTTTAGGTCCAAGGTAATCGGGCCGAATTGAGAGCGTTGAGGCTGAGTTGAGGGCGGGTTGTGCTCAGATCGGCTCGATCACATTCGACCTAAGGGGAAGTAGTTCAATGCGGTGGTGTGCGGGGATAATTCAGCAGCGCGGTTAACCGTGCTTTACTAGAGATAATGGAACCCATCGAGCTCTCAGAACTTACCGGTACGCAATCGCGCACCTACGGTACCCGCAAGATCACCTCGGGCATGGTCTCGGCACCAATCCATGTTGCGGTCGCGCTCTGGGACGAGCGTTGGGATTCCGCCCCCAACGGCACCATCGAAGGCTGGGTCATCGCGGTCAATACTAAGCAGACGCGTTTTGTGCGCCGCGGCCAGACTAAGAAGGGCGATATCGTCGATATCGCCGTACGGGAGGTCAAACGCGCACTCAAGGGACTCGACGGACGGGTGTGGATTGTCACTGGTCGCAGGCAGAATGCGTTGCGAGCGGCACTCACGGCAGACGGTTTCACGGTGACGGGAAGCTTTGCGGAAGAAAATAGGGCTTCGAAGAGCGCGAGCTCCGTGCGCCGAAAACAAGCCGGCCTTACTGCACGGAAGGCGCGCAAGATGGGTGAAGCACCGAAAAAGAAGCAAGCGGCACAGGTAGAGACGCCGAAAGCACACTGGTGGCCGAACTTCTCGCGCGCCTCCTCATGGTCCAAGGGCGACGTGGTTCGCATAGCCACCGACGCTTCCTCGGATACCGTATTCAAGGGGTCGATGTGCTTCGTTGCGGGCAACGGCGACTACCGGTTACGAACTCGAGAAACCAAGGCGAGCACGGATGAGCTCGAGCTCGAAGCACTGACGCTCGCGCTGAAATACCTGCTCAAGGTGGGTGCGCGCAAGGCGGTTATTGAGTCCGATTCCGTAGCCGCTTTGGAGGCGGTCGAGCAGATTGTGCATAAGCGCGGCTCTAAAGCGTCGCGGCCGGGACGCACGTGGCGAGGGGTGTCTTCGGGTGCGCGGTCCCGATTCCAGCAAGCTTGGGGCGATATCCAAGGCCAATGCGAGGTCGACATTCGCCGTGTACTTGGGCATGCGGGTGATCCGCTGAATCGGGCGGCCGACCAGATTGCGTACATGGGGTTGCGCGCGATTGCGCATCCGATGAAGCAGTCTCGCGAGACTCTGCGCGAGGGGATCCAGAAAGCTCTCTTGGCGTTGTGACCCGAACGCTTAGGGCTTTGGGGCTGATCTGATCAGGCCGAATTGAGGGAATTAAGGCCGATCTGAGGCGGCCCGGCCTTCAGATCAGCCTGATCAGTATGGACCCAACGACAAGAGGCGCGCTGGGAGGGTCGCGGCTAAGCCGAGCCGGGCCGCGGAGTCAGACCAAGCGCCTGGCGCCTTCACCCGGACGCGCAACCAAGAAGGTAGGTTCCGGAAAGCCGCGCGAAACCGCAGCATCATAAATGGCTTGGGCGGTGGACTCGACGGAGGAGTGCGGGATGAGCGCGATAACCGCGCCGCCGAAACCACCACCGGTCATGCGAGCGCCCAGCTCTCCGGCCGCGGTAAAAGCGGAGTCGAGCTCCGGAGTGGTGACCTCATAAAGGTCGCGCAGAGAGATGTGGCTCTCGCGCATAAGACGCCGGAATGTATCTAGATCGGAAGATGCCAGCGCGGTAGCGGCATCTAGGGTCCGGTTGGTTTCTTCCACCACGTGGTGCACGCGGCGGCGATAGAGTTCCGCCTCGGCGGGATTGACGGTGGCGGCAAAGTCCACGGCATTCGAGATCTCGCGGATGGAGCAACCGGCGGCAGATTGGACGGCGTCGATGATGCCGCGGCGGGAGGCGTATTGGCCGTCGGAAAGCGTGTGCGGGGCATTGGTGTCCGCGATGAGCAGCACCATGTCTTGGGCCTCGATATTGAAAGGCACGCGCTCGACGGCGCCAGTGGAAAAGTCCAAAAAGAGGGCCTTGCCGCGCTGGCCAAAGAGACTGGCGTTTTGGTCCAATCCACCGGTAGAGGCGCCGACCACCTCGTTTTCGGCGCGAATGCAGGCTTGCGCCAGCTGGCTGCGGGCAGCGTCATCGGGAGAATGCCCGTGCGCGAGCTCATACGCGGCCACGGCCGTGGAGCACTCGAGGGCGGCAGAGCTAGACAGGCCAGAGCCGACGGGGACGTCGGAGACAATAGTGATATCAAGGCCCGTGCATGACAGCGTGCCCGCCGCGGTAGCGGCCCACACGGTGCCAGCAACGTAGCCGGACCAATCGGCGGGGTGGCCCGGACGAACATCGGCAAGCGGAAGCTCTGCATGGGCGATGGAGCCGTCGAACTCGGAAGCTATGCGGATAAGCCCATCGCTGCGAGGCGCGACAGCAACGGCGGTATTTTGCTCCAGCGCAAAGGGAATGGAGGCGCCGCCAGCGTAATCGATATGCTCGCCGATGAGGTTCACGCGGCCGGGAGCGGCCCACACGCCGGCGGGCTCGGGCGAATCCGGGAAGGCAGAGGCGAAGAGGGCGCGCGCAGCGGCAGCGAGCTCCTCATCGGTACGGGTCTCAATCCAGTTAAGCATCCCAGATCTCCTTGAACCGGGCGGCAATGCGCTCCGGGGTGGTGTCATTAATCCACACCGCCTGCGAAGACTCGGAGCCGGCGAGGTACTTCATGCGGCCGGGCGATCGCATAAGCGAAAAGAGCTGCAGGTGCATGCGGATGCCTGGGCGCAGTGCCTTGTCCACCGGTGCCTGGGTCCAGCCGGCGATATAGGGGGTCTTGTCCACGCCATCAAAGAAGCGGTCCACCGCGGAGTACAGCTTCTTAAGCAAGGGTGCGAGGTCGGCACGTTGGGCGTCGCTAAGCGCGGCGAAGTCAGGGATGTGTTCATTGGGCAAGACCATAGCTTCCAACGGCCATTTGGCGGCGGCGGGGACGAAGACGGTGAAGTGCTCGGTCTCAGCAATGATGCGGGTGCCGGCGGCGCGCTCACGATCGAGGAGATCCTGAAAGAGGTCGCCGTCGTAGGCCCGGGCGGAATCCACGATGGAGCGCAGGCGCGGCGAGAGGAATGGATAGGAATAAATCTGGCCGTGCGGGTGCTGGAGGGTCACGCCGATTTCTTCACCACGGTTTTCGAAGGGGAAAACCTGCTGCACACCGTCAATCTGGGACAACGCGGCGGTGCGATGAGCCCACGCCTCAATAACGGTGCGAATGCGGGATTCGGGCAAATCCTTGAAAGAAAGGGCGGGATCCTCGGTAAAACAGACCACCTCACAGCGGGCGCGCGCAGGAAGGCGCGGCACCATGCCAAACAGGTTATCCTCCTCGGGGTGCTCGATGTCGGCCGCGGTAGCAAAAGACGGGAAGCGGTTTTCAAAGACCACCACGTCATAGCTAGGGCTGGGGATCTCCGTGGGCAGCTGGCCTTCGCGCGTGGGCGCTAGCGGGTTCTCATTGGCAGGTGGCAGGAAGGTTCGGTTCATTCGGTGGGCGGCAAAGGCCACCCAGTCTCCTGTCAGGGGATCCCGGCGCATCTCGGAAGCAGGGGCTACGGTAGGGATATCGCGGGAATCAACGAGCACGCGGTCAGGGTGGGGCTGGTCGTCGAAGTAGAGGATTTCGCGGCCGTCGGCAAGCGTGGCGGAGGTAATCTCAACCATTAGTCTTCTCCTGGGATGGTGATGGGCTTCAGGCGCGCCCACAGCACAAAGGCGGCGGCCACGGCCAGCAAAGCAAGGCTTGCCCATAGGTTATCGCTGACGTTTTTGGCCTGCCCGGTATCTGGGTTAATGCCTGGGTCAAGGAAGAAATAGCAGCCGAGCAAGATGAGGCCGTAGAGGCCGAGGAGTGCGGCGATGACGTTGCGCAGGTCGAATGCGCCCGCGCGCTTTTTCTCAGACATGTTGGGCTCCTTAGGCAAAGATGACGTTGAGTGCTACGGCCATAACTAGGCAGATAATGCCCAGCGGGACGGTCTGTTGGTACCACGGCAAGGACTTTTCGGTGTAGTCCTCAAAGTGGTCCTTGGGGGTTACGGAGGAAACGAAGCCGACCAGCTCGGCATCCGGCTTGGGCTGGGTAAACAAGGTAACCACGATGGAGACCACGATATCCACGGCGAAGGCCACGCCGGCCGCGACGAAGGCGGTGCCCTGGCCTGGAAGGTTAATCATGTCCGTGAAAGAAGCGACGTACCAGAAAACGATGGCGGAACCAGTACCGGCCACCAGTCCGGACCAACCAGCGTGCGGGGTCATGCGCTTCCAGAATATACCCAAGATGAAGGTGGCAAATAGCGGCGCATTAAAGAAGCCAAACAGGGTCTGCAGGTAGTCCATGATATTGCCAAAGTTCTGTGCCAAAAGCGCGGTGAAGATGGCAATAGCGGTGGCGATAACCGTAGCGATGCGGCCGAACTTCAAGTAGTAGGCATCCTCGCGGTCCTTGACCACGTAGGTCTGCCAGATGTCATAGGAAATGACGGTATTAAAAGCCGAGATATTTGCCGCCATGCCGGCCATGAACGACGCCAAGAGACCGGCAATTGCCACACCCAATAGGCCATTGGGTAGCAGGTCGCGCATGAGCAGCAGGATGGCGTCGTTCGGCTCGGCGCGCTCCTCCATCAAGTCAGCCACGGACACGGAAGCAACCATGCCCGGAATAACCACCAGGAAAGGTACGAACATCTTGGGGAAGGCACCGATAATCGGGGTCTTGCGGGCCGCGGAAATAGAATCCGAGGCCATGGCGCGCTGGACTTCTACGAAGTTGGTGGTCCAGTAGCCGAAGGAGAGCACGAAGCCTAGGCCTAGGACGATGCCGATGACAGACCACACCGGGTTTTCGAAGCCGGAGATGTCCGTGCCCGGCCAGGTGTGGAAGTGAGAGTCATTGGCCACGGCGTCTTTTAACCCGCTCCAGCCGCCCACGCGGTTCAACCCAATAATGGTTAGTGGGGCAAGCGCGGCGATGATAACGAAGAACTGCAGCACCTCGTTATAGATGGCGGCCGAAAGGCCCCCCAAGGTGATATAGGACAGCACAATAAACCCGGCGACCAAGAGCGATACCCACATCTGCCAGCCCAATAGGGCCTCTACGATGGTGGCCAGCAGGTACAGGTTCACACCTGCAATGAGCAGCTGGGCTACGGCAAAGGAAATCGCGTTGACCAAGTGCGCGGCATTGCCAAAACGTTTGCGCATAAATTCCGGCACCGAGCGGACCTTGGAGCCGTAGTAGAACGGCATCATCACAATGCCCAAAAAGACCATGGCGGGGATGGCACCGATCCAGAAGTAGTGCATGGTTTGGAAGCCATACTCCACACCATTGGCGGACATACCGATGATTTCTACCGCGCCTAGGTTGGCCGAGACGAAGGCCAGTCCGGTCACCCAGGCGGGCAAGCCTCGACCGGAGAGGAAGAAGTCGATAGAGCTAGACACCCTGGCCTTGGCGGCCCAGCCAATGCCTAGAACGAAGAGGAAGTAGATGGCTACCAATAAGTAATCCGCCCAAGAGGCATCGAGCCTCAATACGGATTCAGCAGTCTCCATGGCTGACCTTTCTAGTTATTATTTTCTGCTGCCAGCAGCAGCGTATAAGTCTGTGGATTTTGAGCACTCAAGCGCGCGAGGTCTTCCCTGCTACGCAGCGCATTCGGCGGCGCGCTCATGGGCTCTACCGCAAGCGCCTTGCCTGGGCCTTGTTCCCGCGGGAAGTTGGCTGGGGTAAACATCTGCACCCAGTTCAGGCCCTCGCCCATCTCCAGCCGCACACCTTTTCCACCGGCTGTATATCTGGCCGTCAGCGGCCCTTCACCGTGGAAGCAATCGTCCCAATCCACCTCGGCGATGGGTTGGTGGACAATGCGCACCTGCTCCGTCTTGCCCGTAGGCAGGTTGCGCGCGTCTAGCACGTGGCGCTTGCCGACGTCCACACTCAGCACCGCTTCCTCCGCCCCAGCTCCCTGTGGGGAAAGGTAGAGGTGGAGGCCATAGGCAAAGGGAACCTCGCCGGGGTCCGCGGTGCGGGCGGTCAGCCGGTGGTGCAATCCTTGCTCATCGAGAGCATAGGTAGCCTCCAGCTGAATGGCCCATGGCCAACCGTGCCGCGGCTCAATGTCAAAAGCGAGGATCACTCGGCTTTCTGTGCGTTCTTTTACCCGCCACCAGTCCACCGCGAAGCCGTGGATGGCGTTATTGCGCTCCGGCTCCGTAATTTCTAGCTGGTGGACAGTCCCCTGCCATTCAAACCAGCCATCTTCGGTGCGATTGGGCCACGGCGCCAGCACCACACCGGCCATCAGTGGTGGCTTGCCCTCATAGCTTTCTACCAAGGGTGCGCCGCGATAGGTCAGCGCCTTTACTGCACCGCTGAAAAGGGCAATCTCGGCCGCGTAATCGCCATGAGAAATGGCGACGCTGGGGTATTCAGCGTCAGAGCCAGCCGCTCCTCCACTGGTCATAACAAAGACCTTTCTGGCTATAACTTTCGTTGGATTTAGCCTAGGAGCACGGCAAAGCGCCGGTCAATCGTTTGCATAATAAGGAGCGTATATCTACCGTTTCACCAGCTCACCGCCATGGAGTTAACCTGCAGTTAACCTCTTTCGGGGGTTGAGGACACCTGAAAGGGACTCAACAGCCCCCCAACTAAGCGGCAGTGCTATCTACACACCCGCCGCCACGCTATTCGCGCTGCGGAGTGCGGGGTAGCTAGAACTTCACGCAGATAGTTACGCGGCATTAACCGCCACGGGGTGCGCGCGGGATGCACGCGCACAGCAATACCTAGGTGCCGGGCCCACAGCGTTGTGCGCAGGACATGAAAATCATTGGTCACCACCTGCAAAACGGCGTGCGGGGCCAAGCGGTGTGCATTTTCCAGGTTCTCATTGGTACTCGTGGCGTCTGGCTCCACCACTACTCGCTCAGCAGGTACGCCGCGCTCAATAAGATAAGTGGCCATCGGACCTGCCTCGCCGCGACCAGAGACAATAATCTGCTGGCCATGATAAAGGGCCAGCGCTTTATCCAGACGCGAACGCAACATAGCGCCGGGATAGCCGTGGGTTACGCGGGAACCCAACACGAGGAGCGGGTCAGACATGGATACCAGCATAGACTCGCCACACCTTGACAGAAAGATAGAAAAGGCCTTAGGTTTAACTCGAGCATGCAATCGATTGCACCCCGTAGGGCCAGACGATGGCTCATACGCCTTAAAACCCAAGGAGGTCAGCATGGCCGGAACCACCCTTAAAGACGTGGCCGCTGCTGCTGGAGTATCCATTTCTACCGCGTCCCGCTCACTCTCGGGCAACCCTGCTATCTCTGAATCCACGCGCCAACGTGTCAAGGACACGGCCGTCAAGCTGAACTATAGGCCCAACGCCCAGGCCCGCGCCTTGCGTAGCTCCCGGTCGAATGCCATCGGTCTAGTCATCCCCAGCCTGGATAATGCCTATTTCGCCGCGATGGCGGCAGCCGTTGAAGAGGCCGCCGATAAACAGGGTCTAGCCACAATGATTACCAGTTGCGGCGAGGAACCACAGCGGCTAGTCAAGGCCCTCGATGCCCTCATGGAACGCCAGGTGGACGGAATTATCGCCGTACCGCTCGAAGGTGCCGAAGAAGCGCTCGAGCAGGCGCGCACCTACCGGCCGCTCGTGCTCATTGACCGGACCCTGAGCCAGATTCCCGCAGTGCTATCAGATCCACACAAGGGAATCGAACAGGCCGTGGAACAGCTCAAGGAGAAAGGGCACACGCATATCGGCTACCTGTCCGGCCCTCAGGAAACCTCCACCGGCCGGCAGCGACTCGAAGCATTCAAGGCCGCCACGCGTGGGATGCCTACCCACATCCACCACGGCAGCTACCGCCACCGCGAAGGTTATAAGGGAGCCATCGCGCTCCTGCAGGAGGGCGTCACCGCGCTTATTGCCGGCGATTCCATGATGACTGCCGGTGCACTAGAGGCCTGCCATAATGCGGGTAAGCGCATCGGAGAAGAGATCGCGCTCGTGGGCTTCGATGATTTTATCTACCTGCGCTTCCAGCCCTCCCCCATCTCGGTAGTGGACCAGGATGTTGCACGGATGGGCGAGACCGCCACGGCTAAGCTCATCGCGGCTATTAACGAAAAGCGCCAGCCAGAGGGCGAAGTGCTAGACACCCGCTACATCCCACGCATGTCCACCGCCCACCACCTCAATGAGGCCACGCCATGAGTGACCACGTATTGCGCTTAGAAAGCGTAACCAAATCCTTTGGCCAGGTAGAAGTCATTAAAGGCGTGGATCTCACCGTCCGCCGGGGTCAGGTCCAAGCCTTGCTGGGTGAAAACGGCGCCGGAAAATCCACGCTCATCAAGATGATTGCCGGTGTCCACCAACCAGATTCCGGCCGCATTGTGGTGGATGGCGCAGAGGTTAAAATCCCCGACACCAAGGCCTCCGAGGCGTTGGGCATCGCCACCATCCACCAAGAGCTCAACCTCGTTCCCACCATATCGGTGGCCGAGAACATCATGCTCGGGCGCACCCCGCGCCGCTTCGGGTTGGTCAACCACAAACACCTCAAGGCACAGGCCCAAGCCGCGCTGCATCTCATCGGCTTGGACGTGGACCTGGATATGCCGGTGGGTGAGCTCGGCGTCGCCAAGCAGCAGCTCGTAGAAATCGCAAAGGCGCTGTCCATGAATGCGCGAATTCTTATCCTGGATGAGCCCACGGCCGCGCTCACCGGTAAGGAGGTCGATGCCCTCTTTGCCGTGCTTGAGGAGCTCAAGGCCAAGGGCGTGGCCATGATTTTTATCAGCCATCACTTGGAGGAACTAGCGCGAATTGCAGAGACCATTAGCGTGCTGCGCGATGGTTCTTTCATTGCCGAAGTCCCTGCCGATACGGACGAGGACGAGCTGGTCCGGCTCATGGTTGGCCGCGAGATTGAAAATCAATACCCGCGCAAGGTTCCCCCTGAACACGGCGAGGCCCTACTAGAAGTCTCCGAGCTGACTTCCGACGGCGCCTTTCACGACGTCACCTTCTCCGTCCATGCCGGCGAAGTCGTCGGCCTAGCCGGACTCGTGGGTGCTGGCCGTACCGAGGTCATTCGCGCCATCGCAGGCGCCGATCCTTACGATTCCGGCTCCATCCGCGTTGGCGGCACGCAGCTGCGCAGCGGCGATATACGTGCCGCCATCCGCGCCGGCGTGGGCCATATCCCGGAAGACCGCAAGTCCCAGGCGCTCGTCCTTGACGCCTCCGTGGGCGATAACCTGGGGTTTGCCACCCTCTACCCCACCGCCAAGGCGGGGCTTGCAGACCGCAGCGGCCAGCACCGCCGCGCGACAGAAGTAGCAGAAAAGCTGCGCATCCGCATGGCGGATCTCTCCCAGCCCATCCGCAACCTATCCGGCGGCAACCAGCAAAAGGCGGTCTTCGGCCGCTGGGTACTGGCCGGTTCCAAGGTCCTTCTGCTCGATGAACCCACCCGCGGCGTCGACGTCGGCGCCAAGGTGGAAATCTACAACATTATTAATGAGGTCACCGCAGCCGGTGGCGCCGTGCTCATGGCCTCCTCCGATTTACCCGAGGTGCTCGGCATGTCCGATCGCATCCTCGTCATGTCCGGTGGACAACTCGCCGGCCAACTCCCCAAGAACTCCACCCAAGACGAGGTCATGGCCTTCGCCGTATCCAATGTGACCTCCGCTACTTCCGCCGCTGCTGCCGCACCTGCCGGAACTGACCCCAAGGATGAAGCTTGACCAAGAATCGAGTAGTTAACTGGGCGATGAATAATGGCGCACTCGTTGGCCTTATTGCCCTGTGCATCGCGCTGTTTATCGCCACCCCGTACTTTCTTACCGTGGCGAACCTGCTCAATATCGGCATCCAGGCCGCCACGGTGGCAATCTTGGCCTTCGGCATGACCTTTGTCATCGTCACCGCTGGCATCGACCTTTCGGTAGGTTCGGTCGCCGCGCTCGGTGCCATGGTCTCGGCCTATATGTTCTCCACCGCTGGTCTACCTGGCTGGCTCACGTTGCTCATCGGCCTTATCGTAGGAGCGCTGGCCGGCGCCATCTGCGGCATGGCCACCGCGTGGGGCAAGATTCCGTCCTTCATCGCAACGCTGGCCATGATGTCCATCGCCCGCGGACTTACCCTGGTCATCTCCCAAGGCTCGCCCATTGAAACCGCCCCAGCCGTCAACGCCTTTGGCGGCGATATCGCGGGCTTTCCAGTTCCAATCATCATGATGGTCATCGCCGGGCTCATGTGCTGGTTCATCCTAGAGCGCACGGTACTCGGCCGTTCCATGTACGCCATCGGCGGCAACCTCGAGGCCGCCCGTCTCTCGGGCCTGCCGGTCAAGCGCATCCAGATCGCCGTCTTCGCACTCTCCGGTTTCTTTGCCGCCTGGGCCGGCATGGTCATGGCAGGCCGCCTCGAATCTGCGCAACCTCAGGCCGGCACCGGCTATGAATTGGATGCCATCGCGGCCGTCGTCATCGGCGGCGCCTCGCTCTCCGGCGGCCAGGGCAAGGCCACCGGCACGCTGGTCGGCGCAATTCTTTTGGCCGTTATCCGCAACGGTCTGAATCTGCTCAATGTCTCCTCGTTCTGGCAGCAGATCGTCATTGGTTTGGTCATTGCGCTGGCCGTCGGCTTCGACGTTATCCGTAATAAGACGGCCAGCTAAGGAGCACCCACCATGAAGAAGCTCATCGCCACCCTTCTCGTGCCCGCCCTCGCGCTTGGCCTTGCCTCCTGCAATCGTTCGGAAGAAGACCGCAACCGCATCACGCTAGCGCTGTCGACACAGACCAACCCCTTCTTCATTGAGCTGCGCCACGGCGCACAAGATAAGGCCAAGGAGCTCGGCGTTCCGCTGGATATCCAAGACGCCTCCGATGACCCCGCCCAACAGGTCAATCAACTGGGCAATGCCACGTCGATGGGAGCCAAGGTCGTCGTGGTTAACCCCACCGATTCCGATGCCGTCGCCCCGGCCGTGCGCGGCATCAGGGATGACGGCGTGCCGGTTATCGGCGTGGACCGCGACGTCAACGGCGTAGAACTGGATTCCATGGTGGCCTCCGATAACGTCGCCGGCGGCGCACAGGCGGCGGATACCCTCGCCCACTCCATCGGGGAAAAGGGAGAGATACTTATCCTGCAGGGAACCGCCGGTACCTCCGCCTCGCGCGAGCGCGGCAAAGGCTTTGCAGAGCAGATTGCGAAGTACGGGGATATTCGGGTCGTCGGCAAGCAATCGGCGAATTTTGACCGTACGGAGGGCCTCAACGTTGCCACCAACCTGCTGCAAGCCAACCCCGATATCAAGGCGATCTTTGCAGAAAACGATGAAATGGCGCTCGGCGCGGTCGAAGCCTTGGGCTCGCGCGCCGGTACTGAGGTCAAGGTGGTGGCTTTTGACGGCACCTTCGATGGCCTCAAGGCGGTCAAAGATGGCAAGCTGGAAGCTACCATCGCCCAGCAGCCCGCAGAGCTCGGTGCCCGCGCCATCGAACAAGCCGCAGCGCTCCTGCACGGTGGCACGGCGGAGAAGAACGTCCCCGTCGAGGTCATCACCGTCACCCGCGACAATGTAGAGGATTTCCAATGAGCAAGCTAACCGTCGTCGGATCCATCAATGCCGATCTCATCGTCCACGCCGAGCGCCACCCGCAGCCCGGCGAGACCCTGCTGGGCTCCGGCGGCGAGATTTTAGCTGGAGGCAAGGGCGCCAATCAGGCAGTTGCGGCGGCGCAGCTGGGCGCCAACGTGGCTTTTGTGGGCGCGGTGGGCTCCGATCCTTATGCTGAGCCCGCCATGTACTATATGCGCACCTCCGGAATCGATCTGGGTGCTGTAGAGCAGGCCGATACCAATACCGGCCTCGCCGTCATTACCGTCTCGGCCGATGGCGAGAACACCATCGTCATCTCCCCCGGCGCCAATGCGCTTGTCGACGCCCCCTTTGTCACCGCCCGCGCCTCCACCATCGCCGATGCCGACGTGGTGCTCCTCCAAGGCGAGATCCCTGCCTCTGGTTTTCAGGCGGCAGTCGACGCTGCGCAAGGTCGCGTGGTGGTTAACCTCGCTCCGGTAGTCGAGGTCGACCGTGACTCGCTTCTGCAGGCCGATCCCCTGCTGGCCAACGAACACGAAGCGGGGCTCATCTTGGACCAGCTCGGCCTACCTGCAGACGGCGCCCCGCGCGAACTCGCCCACCGCCTGGTAGAGGCAGGCTTCCGTTCCGTCGTGCTGACCCTTGGCGCCCACGGCGCCCACGTTGCTACCCCGGATGGCGGCGCGGATATCCCCACCCCGCGCGTGACCGCCGTGGATACCACCGGCGCCGGCGATGCCTTCGCAGGTGCCTTTTGCGCCCAGCTCCTCGCTGGAGCCTCGCTTGTCGATGCCGCCACCTTCGCCGCCCGCGTCGGCGCCTTCGCCGCCACCGGTAACGGCGCGCAGCCCTCCTACCCCACGACCGCATCCACTTTGCCGGAGGTCACCAATGCGTAAGTCCGGTCTCCTTAATCCCGCGCTCGCCGGTGCCGTTGCGCGCCTTGGCCACACTGATACCTTTGTCATCGCTGATTGCGGCCTGCCCATTCCCCACGAGGTGCCGGTCATCGACCTCACTTTGATTTTTGGCATCCCCACCTTTGCCGATACGCTGGCCGCCCTCCTCGACGAAGTCGTAGTCGAAGCCGCCACCATCGCCGATTCCACCCCGACCGAGGTGCGTTCCTTGCTTCCCGCAGTACCCCTCACCGAGGTCTCCCATGACGACCTCAAACGCGAAGTTGCCCGCGCCTCCTTTGTCGTGCGCACCGGTTCCACCACGCCGTTTGCCAATGTCATCTTGCGCTCCGGCGTGCCCTTCTAGCGTTCGTCGACGTCACCGCGCAGAAGACAAGCACGTTTTGCCGAAACCTCCGCGGTTGTGGCTAAACGTGCTTGTTTTATTTACTTCTTTTCCTAAGAGCTACTCTCCCAGCAGCTTGTCGCGCAGGTTCTTATCCTTCTGCTCGACTTCCTCGGCCATCTGCTTTTGGTAGTCCACCATCTTGTCCTGTATAGCGGGGTCACCTGCCCCGAGAATGCGCGCAGCAAGCAGGCCGGCGTTTTTTGCACCGCCGATAGAAACGGTGGCGACCGGCACACCGCTAGGCATCTGCACGATGGAAAGAAGGGAATCGAGGCCATCGAGCTCCTTCAAAGCGCGCGGGATGCCGATGACTGGCAGCGGCGTGGCCGCTGCAACCATGCCGGGCAAGTGCGCGGCGCCACCGGCACAGGCGATAATCGCTTTCAGGCCGCGGGTATGGGCTTCTTTTGCGTATGCGAGCAT
Organism: Corynebacterium sp. LaCa_205; assembly: GCF_057458085.1. Classification (NCBI taxonomy): domain Bacteria; kingdom Bacillati; phylum Actinomycetota; class Actinomycetes; order Mycobacteriales; family Corynebacteriaceae; genus Corynebacterium; species Corynebacterium sp. LaCa_205. The sequence goes on along the minus strand of NZ_CP190931.1, from coordinate 560,102 downwards.
CTTTTCTGGGGTGCGGTGAGCGCTGACCACGCCAACTTCGAAGGGGATGCCAAAGTCTGCGAGGACCTGGGCGGCGGGTTCAACGGTGGGCCAATCAGAATCAGAGCCCATGATGATGCCTACGTGTGGTTGCATGCTGTCCTTTCTATAAGCAGAGTTTTATGCCCATTCGGCGTGCACGAGAAAGTGCGCTGCCTTGCGGGCGATGGTCAGGGTCTCGTCGGTGTCCTCACCGGTAACGTTGACGTGGCCAATCTTGCGGCCGGGACGGTGATCCTTGCCGTAGAGGTGAATCTTGGCCTGCGGGTAACGCTTCATTACTTCACGAACGCGCTCCGGCATGGGCATGGCAGGATCTTCGTCGGCTCCCAAGACATTGGCCATGACGGTGACGGGGGCAAGCGCATCGACCGCACCTAGCGGGAGGTCGAGCACGGCGCGCAGGTGCTGCTCAAACTGGGAAGTAACACAGCCGTCCTGAGTCCAGTGACCGGTGTTATGCGGACGCATGGCCAGTTCGTTAACGGAGATATCCTCGCCGTCGGGACCGTCAAAGGCGAAGAGTTCTACGGCGAGCACGCCGGTCACGCCCAAGGACTCGGCAATAGATAGTCCCAGCTCGGAAGCGCGCTGGGAAAGTTCCGGGGTAAGGCCGGGGGCGGGCGCGATGGCCTCGGCACAGATGCCGTTTTCCTGGCGGGATTGGGTAATCGGCCACACCTTGGCCTCACCGGAGGGGCGGCGGGCAACGAGGATGGAAAGCTCGCGGGTCAGGTCCACCTTTTCCTCAGCCATGAGAGGGGTACCGGCCTCGAGCAGCTCGGAAACCAGCTCAAAGCAATTATCGGCGGTGGGGAACCACACGCCCTTGCCGTCGTAGCCACCGCGGCGGGCCTTGAGGCAGACGCGACCATCGACGGCGTCGAAGAAGGCGCGGGCATCGGCCACCGAGTCGATCGCAGCAAAGCGTGGCACGGGGGCACCAAATGCGGCAAGCTTTTCGCGCATCTTTAACTTGTCCTGCGCGTAAATGAGGGCGGTGGGCTGAGGTTGGACGTTAAAACCGGCGTCGATAAGCGCGGCGGAGTGTTCATTGGGCACGTGCTCGTGCTCGAAAGTGATGGCATCCGCGCCCTCGGCCACGCCGCGCAGCTCCTCCAGGGAGGTATAGTCCCCCAGCACCACGTCCGGGGTGACCTGCGCCGCGGAAGAATCCGGCTTGCTGGCTAGAATCCGCAGGTGAATACCGAGCTCCGCGGCGGCCGGCTGCATCATGCGGGCCAGCTGGCCGTCGCCACAAACAGTTACAATAGGCTTTAAGTCACTCACGTCCCCCAATACTAGCCTGGATACTATGTTCACTCGTCATACCATCTTCCAAAATTCACTCATGACCGCTTTGCTTGATGGCATTTATGACGGCGAAATGACCATTTCAGAGCTGCTAGGTAAGGGAAACTTCGGCTTGGGCACCTTCGATGGCCTCGACGGTGAGATGATCATTTTGGACGGCACCTGCTACCAACTGCGGGGCGATGGTTCCGCACAGATTGCAGATTTGGATCAGCGCACCCCCTATGCGGTAGCCACCAATTTTGTTCCTCGCATTACTGCCGACGCCCCCGCGGGCCTGCGCCGCGATCAGCTCTCCGCCTTTATCGATAGGCTCGAGCCTTCCGCCAACTACATGTATGCGGTGCGCATCGTGGGCACTTTTAAGGAGGTCACCACCCGCACGGTGGTCAAGCAGGAAAAGCCCTACCCACCGATGTCAGAGGCCGTCGGCGGAGATAAAGAGCTGCACTTTCAGAACGTCGAAGGAGTCATCGGCGGCTTCCGCACCCCCGTTTATGAAAAAGGAATTTCGGTGCCAGGCTGTCACGTGCACTTTATCGACGCCGCCCGCACCTCCGGTGGGCACGTTTTGGACTACGTAGTAGATAAGGCAACGGTTGAGCTTTGCCCCGCCTCTGATTTAGAGCTGCGCCTGCCGCTGACGCAGGAATTTAGCCGCGCCAACCTCTCGCCGGAGGACCTAGATAGCCAGCTGCACACCACCGAGGTTAAAACCAAGGGCGATCATTAATAATCTCAGCCACGCGCTTGGGCTTAGCAACATTAGGGAAATACATGGCGCGGTCCCAACCATGGATGGCTAGAGACACTCCGCCGCGTCGTTTTCGAGCACCGCGAATATCCTGCAGCGGAATCGAATCGATAGTGCGCCCCTCGCGCGCGATGACGCGCCTATTGGTCACTATGAAGCGCTTGCGACGGGCCTTATAAAGCGGGATGACAAAGCGCCAGATTCCCAACAGCGCCCACACCGCGACCAGTCCATTGCGCAGCATCGGGTCTACTGCTTGGACATCGCACCAACCGATGGCAATCCACAGTAGACCGGTAATGAGGATGAGCTCGAGAAAAGGGAAAATCAATGCGCGAAAAGGCGCGGAGACATCTGCGCGCTTGATCTCGCCTTGGCCCATCTTCATTAATCCCATAGCTATGGATGCTACCTCCCGTGTCTCTTGTGCGGTCTACTGCTGTGGGCGCAGATGCGTGACATCGCCCGCGGAATAGTACTCACCAGCGACCATGATGCGGCCGTCCTCGCCGATTTCATCCACGTGCCCAATAACATCGCCGGATGGAGTTTCTAGGCGCACCTGTTGTCCCAGTGAGGAACACACCGCACGGTAATCGCGCAGGAGCTGCGGATCGTGGTTCTCCCACTGCACAATACGACGGCGCAGGTTCTTCAGCACGTTAATGGCGAGCTCGGTGCGGTCGGTATCGCGGCCTTCGAGCGCGAGCGAGGTGGCCTTTTCAATCGGCAGGTCCTCGCGGGTCAAGGTGACATTGATGCCCATTCCTACGACGACGCGCGCAGAGGGCGCGGCACCGCCTACGGCTTTATTGAGCTCCGCCTTATTGACTTCGGTTTTATTTACTTCCGCCTTGTTGACCTCAGCCTTATTAAGTTCAGCCTTGCCCACTTCCACCTTGGTGAGCTCGGTCTTTGGCGCGGCTTTGAAAGCCTGGCCCACGGGTCCAGCCTCAGCGAGGATGCCGCACAGCTTATTGCCGTCGATATGCACATCATTCGGCCACTTGAGCACGGTGCCCTCGATGGAATCGGTGACCGCCAAGCCCGCGGCCAGAGGTAGGGTGCCCAAGTGATCGAGGGATTCCGGCAGCAAAAGCACAGAGAAAATGACTTGCGAACCGGCCGGCGCGGTCCAGGAGCGGCCGAGGCGGCCCTTGCCGGAAAGTTGTTCGTCGGCAAGCAGCACGGTGCCATCCGCAACGTTGGTGGCCTGCATCAAGTCGGTATTGGTGGAGCCGGTCTTTTCCACGAAATCGATGGTGGTGAAATCATCGGCCAATGCGGTGCGAATGCGTTCCAAATCAAGTGCAGTCATAAGCTTTAAGGATACCGGCCATCAATGGTGCTAGTGTGTTGCGCATGGCAAAGGTCACTTTTGAAAAGGTCAATATCACCTACCCTGGCGCGAGCGCGCCCACGGTAAAGGACTTGGACCTCGAAATCGCGGACGGCGAGTTTCTGGTGCTCGTTGGTCCTTCGGGCTGCGGTAAATCCACGACGCTGCGCGCACTGGCGGGATTAGAGCCGACATCGAGCGGCCGCATCACCATTGATGGCAAGGACGTGACCAACTTAGAGCCAGGCGATCGCGATATCGCCATGGTCTTCCAGAATTATGCGCTTTACCCACACCTTACAGTAGAACAAAACATGGGCTTTGCTTTGAAGCTGGCAAAGTTGCCCAAGGCCGACATCAAGTCCAAGGTACACGCAGCTGCGGAGACACTCGGTCTGACCGATTACCTCAAGCGCAAGCCCAAGGACCTTTCCGGTGGCCAGCGCCAGCGCGTGGCCATGGGCCGCGCCATTGTGCGCGAGCCGAAGGCCTTCCTCATGGATGAGCCACTATCCAACCTGGATGCCAAGCTGCGCGTTCAGACCCGCGCCGAGTTGGCCAGCCTGCAGCAGCGACTGGGTACGACGACGGTATACGTCACCCACGACCAGGTAGAGGCGATGACCATGGGTGACCGTGTGGCGGTGCTCAAGGACGGCGAGCTGCAGCAAGTTGCCCCGCCGCGCGAGCTTTATGACGCCCCCGCAAACGAATTCGTCGCCGGTTTCATCGGATCGCCAGCCATGAATATCTTTGACTACAACGGCGGCCGCGTAGGTGTACGCCCAGAAAAGATGTTTATCAACAAGGGTCCAGTGGGTTTTCAGGGTGTGGTGGACATTGTGGAAGAGCTGGGCGCCGAGTCCTACGTCTACGTCACCGTGGGCGAAAACCGCTTTGTTGCTCGCGCCGAAGGTACCCCACCACAGCGCGGCGAAGATGTAGTACTGACATTCAACCCGCGCGAAGCACTCCGCTTTGACCCAGAAACGGGGCGCCGTATCTCACAGGATTAGCCCCACGGCGGACACTGGGCCACAGTGCCGCAGGTACGTAGTCCAACCTCCCGCCGCCCCTTTACTACCCCCATTTAGAGTTAAATAGGTCAAAATTATCCACCTTTCGATTTCCGTATTTTAGGTTTAAAGAACCGAAAGTTTTCCGAAAGGTGAATTCCATGAAGAGATTCCTGCTTCGCACCACCGTTGCGACTACTGCAGTTCTGGCCCTGGCCGGCTGCTCTTCGTCCTCCTCCGATTCCGCTGCGGGCGGTTCCTCCGAAGGCGGGGCGGATGCGCACGGCCCCATCACTTTTGCCATGGGCAAAAATGACACGGACAAGGTGACCCCCATCATCGAAAAGTGGAACGAGCAGCACCCAGACGAGAAGGTCACGCTCAAGGAGCTGGCCGGCGAGGCTGACGCCCAGCGCGAGACCCTCGTGCAGTCCCTGCAGGCGGGCAGCGATGACTACGATGTCATGGCGCTGGACGTCGTGTGGACCGCGGAGTTCGCTGCCAACCAGTGGCTCCAGCCGCTCAATGGTGATTTTGAAACCAATACGGATGAGCTACTGCCGGCCACCGTAGAGTCCGCCACCTATAACGACGTCCTCTACGCGCTGCCGCAAAACACCAATGGTCAGCTGCTTTTCCGCAATACCAAGCTCGCGGATAAGGCTCCCGAGAAGTTCGCAGATCTCAAATCTGCATGTAAGGCGCTGGAAGACGGCAAGAACTGTCTGACCACCCAGCTCAAGCAGTATGAAGGCCTTGCGCTCAATACCGCTGACTTCATGGAAGGCTGGGGCGGCTCTGTCTTGGATAAGGACGGCAATGTCACCGTGGATTCCAAGGAAGCCAAAGACGGCCTGCAGGCCATGGTGGATGCGTACAAGGAGGAGACCATCTCCAAGGACTCCACCGCCGCCACCGAGGAAGAAACCAATATGGCCTTCACCGAAGGCAAGACCGCCTTCGCCGTGAACTGGCCATATATGTACTCCAATGCGGTTGATGCCGGCGTCGACGTCGAGGTCCAGGCCCCACTGGGCAAGGACGGCGTAGGCGTTTCCACGCTGGGTGGCTACAACAACGGTATCAATATCAACTCCAAGAATAAGGGCACTGCGCTCGACTTTATGAAGTTCATCATCAACGAAGACAACCAGAAGTCCTTCGCGGAGCAGTCCTTCCCACCGGTCTTGGCCTCCATCTACGATGACCCGCAGCTACAGCAGGAGTTCCCATACCTGCCGGCGCTCAAGGAGTCCTTGGAGAACGCGGCACCGCGCCCGGTTTCCCCGTTCTACTCGGCGATTTCTAAGGCCATCCAGGACAATGCCTACGCTGCATTGACGGATGACAAGTCGGTCGATGATGCCACCGCCGATATGAAGGCGGCCATCGAATCGGCTTCCCAGGGTTAAATTCCCAATCCGGGTGAGGTAGGCGGGCATACCGCCGCCTCACCCTTTGTGGTTTTCACTCCCCTATTGGGGATAGAATCTAGCCAATAGACAGCATTTCTTTAACAGAAAGGCGGACCAGCGTGGCTATAGCTTCGCCGACTGCGTCCAAGGGGACGCCGAAAGGGGCGTCGGCAAGAGCGCCGAAACCCCAGCGCAAAAATTACGGGCGCGTGGCCGGGCTGATTGCTCCGGCGCTCATCGTGCTCGCCGTCATCATCGGCTACCCCATCATCCGCGCCATCTTCCTGTCCTTCCAAGGCAATAGGCACCTCAACCCGCAGACGGGGCTTTTTGAGGAAGGCGGTTTTGCCGGACTGGAAAATTACCTGTACTGGATCAATAACCGATGCGTTTCCGGTACCGGCCAGATTTCCACCTGCCCACCGGGGGTTATCGCCACAGATTTCTGGCCCGCAGTCAAGATTACGCTCTTTTTCACCGTCGTTACCGTGCTGCTGGAGACCATCCTGGGTATGCTGATGGCTCTCATCATGAATGGTGAGTACCGCGGCCGCGGCCTCGTGCGTGCGGCGGTACTTATCCCCTGGGCCATTCCAACGGCCGTCACGGCCAAGCTATGGCAGTTCATGTTTGCCCCGGATGGCATCGTCAACTCGCTGCTTGGAGCACAGATCGCCTGGACCACGGACCCGTTCTACGCCCGCCTGGCCGTCATCATCGCGGATGTGTGGAAGACCGCCCCGTTTATGGCACTGCTTATCCTGGCGGGCCTGCAGATGATTCCTAAGGACGTCTACGACGCCGCCCGCGTGGACGGCGCCAATCGTATCCAGACGTTCTTCCGGATCACCCTCCCGCTGGTGCGCCCGGCGCTCATGGTGGCCGTACTCTTCCGCACCCTGGACGCACTGCGCATGTATGACCTGCCGGTCATCATGATTTCTAGCTCCTCCAACTCCCCTACCGCGACCATCTCGCAGCTGGTGGTGGAGGATATGCGCCAAGGCAACTTCAATTCCGCCTCCGCGCTCTCCACCCTCATTTTCCTTCTTATCTTCGTCGTCGCCTTTATCCTCATTCGCTTCCTTGGTGCGGATGTCTCCGGCAGGAAGGCAGCTAAATAATGCGTAAATTCGGACACTTCGCCGGCATCATTTTCATCATGTTCTGGGGCCTCGCTCCCTTCTACTGGATGCTGGTAACCGCGCTGCGAGATCAGCGATTCACCTTTGATACAACGCCATGGCCTACCCATGTCACGCTGGATAATTTCCGCGATGCCTTGGCTACCGATAAGGGAAATGACTTCCTTGCCGCGCTCGGTAACTCGCTTCTCATCTCACTGATTACCACCGCGGTGGCCGTGCTCATCGGTGTCTTTACCGCCTATGCGCTCTCCCGTTATGACTTTCCTGGCAAGGGAATCGTGACCGGCATTATTCTGGCCGCCTCCATGTTCCCGGCCATTGCCTTGGTCACCCCGCTCTTCCAGCTCTTTGGCAACCTGGAGTGGATTGGTACCTACCGCGCAATGATCATCCCCAATATTTCCTTTGCGCTTCCTCTCACGGTCTATACGCTGCTGAGCTTCTTCCGCCAACTTCCCTGGGAACTGGAAGAAGCAGCCCGGGTAGATGGAGCCTCGCGTTCTCAAGCTTTCCGTTTGGTGCTATTGCCACTGGCGGCGCCAGCGCTGTTTACCACCGCGATCATCGCCTTTATCACCACGTGGAATGAGTTCATGCTGGCCAAGCAGCTCTCCACCACCGATACTGAGCCGGTGACCGTGGCCATTGCACGCTTCTCCGGCCCCTCGGCCTTTGAGTACCCCTATGCCGCGACCATGGCCGCTGGCGCGCTGGTTACCATCCCACTGGTCATCATGGTGCTCATCTTCCAGCACCGCATCGTCGCTGGCCTGACCGCAGGTGGTGTCAAGGCCTAATGCGCAGGGCCATGCTGTGGGATACCGCGCTGGGCTTCCTTGGTTTCTTCAGCATCCTCGCGGTTATTCAGGCCATCATCAACCTCTTTCACGACTCCCCCGCCATCTGGCCCGGTCTCGTGGCCGGAGTACTGTGCCTTCTTACCTACCTAACCTGGCGGGCCAAAAGAAAGGACCTTTCATGAGCTGGTACCACAATGCAGTCTTCTACCAGGCCCTCGTCGGCTCGTTTAAGGCCGATGGTGATAAGGAGGTAGGAACGCTGCGCGGGATCATCGATAAGCTGGACTACCTTCAATGGCTCGGCGTGGACTGCCTGTGGCTTTCGCCGTTTTATGCCAGCCCCTTGCGCGATGATGGCTACGATATTGCGGACTACTACTCCATCCACCCAGATTATGGCACGATGGAGGATTTTGAAGAGCTCATTGCGGAGCTGCACCGCCGCGGCATGCGCATTATGACGGACTTGGCGCTCAACCACACCAGCTCCGATCACCCATGGTTCCAGGCCTCCCGCACGGATCCCACAGGCCCCTATGGCGATTTCTACGTCTGGGGCGATGACACGGAGCGCTACCCCGAAATCCGCGTCATTTTCACTGACGTGGAGACTTCCAACTGGACTTGGGATGACAAGCGCGGCCAGTACTACTTCCACCGCTTTTATTCCCACCAGCCGGATTTGAACTACGATAACCCGGCCGTGCAGGAGGAAGTATTCAAAATTTTGTCTTTCTGGATGGACAAGGGCTTGGACGGTCTGCGCCTCGATGCTATTGCTTATCTCTTTGAACGCGATGGTATAGGCGGCGAATCCTTGCCGGAGACCATCGAGTTTGTGGAAAAGATTCGCTCCTTCATGGACGCGCACTACCCGGATGCCGTGCTCATCGCGGAGGCCAACCAGCCGCCGGCCGAAACCATGCAATTCTACGGCCAGGGCGAGCGCTTCCACATGGTCTTCAACTTCCCGGTCATGCCGCGGTTGTATCAGGCTTTGGCGCTTGGCGACGCCACCCCGGTCTACTCCATCCTCGACGAACTGCCTTCCCTACCGGAAGGCTGCCAGTGGGGTACCTTCCTGCGCAACCACGATGAGCTCACCTTGGAAATGGTGGACGATACCGTGCGAGATCTGATGTACCAGGAGTACCTGCCAGAAGACAGTATGCGCGCGCACGTGGGTATTGCCCGCAGGCTTATGCCACTGATGAACGGCGACCGCCGCAAGGTGGAGCTGATGTTCTCCCTATTGATGACCCTGCCGGGCGCACCGTTTATCTACTACGGCGATGAGATTGGCATGCTCGATGACACGACACTCCCAGACCGCTATGCGGTGCGCACCCCCATGCAGTGGGACGATTCCGAACACGCCGGTTTCAGCATCAATGCGCCATCCCGGCTGCCGGTTGTAGGCGGAACGTCTGTGGCCGCCCAGATTGAAGACGCCGCCTCGTTGCTCAATACTGTGCGCTCCATGATCGCCGAGCGCCATGCCCACTCTGATCTCGGTACCGCGCCGTGTGAGCCGGTTGAGACCGGCGAAGAGGCCGTCCTTGGTTACCAACGCGGCGATCTGCTGTGCCTGCACAATTTCAGCGATCGCTCCATCGATCTCGGACCGGTGGAGCTTGGCCCTTATGGCTACGCTTGGCTACCTGCCTAACCCCTGTCCTCTCGACTCAAGCTTCCGAAAGCGCCTAGCCGAAAGAAAAGCGCCTCGCCAGTCCTTTCAGATTGGCGAGGCGCTTCCTTAATGGGGTGGATTAGTTCCACTCAGGGGCGTCTTCCAAGCGCAGCTCAGAGTAGCGCGCTTCTGGCACGGAGGCCGAGTACGGCTTGCCCTGGGCTTCCCACTGCTGGTCAGAGTTGCAACGAACGTCCTGACCGTCAGTATCGAGCATGGTAAAGCCCCACACCAGCTTGCCCTGCGAATTCGCTGGCAGGGTGTACGGACCAACCACCTGGTTTAGCTTCCAGTGCTGCTCACTGACGTAGTTGAAGCCATAGGTCTTGGTCAACACCTTGGCCAGATCACCGGTACCCTCAACGGAGCCGGAGACCTCGATGGTCTGGGTGCGGGCCTTGGTGACGGTGTGCTTGACCGGCACTTCTTCGTCGTTGCGGTTGGCCACGCTGGTGGCATCAGTCTGTTTGAACCAGCGGCGCTTTGCGGTGACGTAGGTGCCGTTTTCACCCGGTGTCGAGCAATGCGTGCCCGGCTTATAATCGTCGTTCCAGCGCTGGGGCAGCTCGAAGTCCCCACCGAAATCAGCGGCGTGGGCAACAGGAGCGGCCACCAGGCTCAGCGCCGCAAGGGCGCTGGCGATGGACGTCTTGCTCATGTTTAGCCCCAATCGTTGTTATCGCGAGTGGAAACCTCGACGTGGCGTTCCTTCGGCAGAGAAGCCGTGAAGGTGCCGCCATTAGCCTGCCACTTGTGGTCGGAGCCACACACGGTCTTCTGACCTTCGAAATCAGAAACAAGCCAACCGGCGCGCAGCACGGCAGTCTTGCCCGGAGCAATGTCGTACGGACCAACCTGTTCGCCTACCTCGTAGGACTGGCTATCGGTGTAGCTGGAAGAGAAGGTGAAATTAATGAGATCCAACAGCTTGAAATCGACGCCAGCAGACACGTTCCAAGTCTTTGTCTTGGTCTCCTTGATTGAACGGGTGACAGGCAATGGCTCATCGTTGTAGTTGGACACAGTCCAGGAACCGGCGGAGCCATCAAAATAGGTGCGCTTGATCTTTACGGTCTGGCCGGTGTCACCTGGGTTGGAGCAGCGCTCGCCGATGGTGGTCGGGTTAGCTGGGCTTAGGTCGCGCTGTGGTAGGGCGTTAGCGGCCGGAGCGAAGATCAGGCCGGAGGCAACGGCGAGAGCCGCGGTGGTAGAAGCAATCTTGGACTTGAACATGGAACTTTCTCCTTGTGTAGGTGTGGTGGGGTTTAGTAGATGGTCTGGGTCGGAACCGGCAGGTCGCGGAATTCGTCCGGAGTGACGTCCTCAGTACGGGTATTGCCGGCCTTATCGGTGATCTTGGCCTCTGCCCAGAACCCACTCGGGGCGGAGGTCTGCTTGTAGTTAGAGGTGAGGTCGTAGTTTCCGCTCTTGCCGCAGTGAATCTCGCGGTAGTTGATGCGGGTCATGGTGGTGCCATACTCCACGCGCACGCGCTCGCCTGGCTTGAGGTCAACGTGCTTGAGCTCGGTGCCGACCGGCATGTAGGCGCGCTTTACGGCACCGACGGACTCAAGCCAGCCCTTCGGAATATCGCCGCGGTTGCCCTGCCAGTTGGTGTACGGGGCGTGCTCGGCGCCAACAACGAAGTCAGTCACCGGGGCGAATTCATAATCGCCCTTAGACCAGTTGAGGAAGTCGGTGGAGTAGCCGGCCTTGCGGTAGGTCGGCTTTACAGCGGTGATGTCCAGCGGGTACCAGGAGGTATCGCCAGCTTCACACTTATCGCCTTCCTTTGGCCAGGATGGATCGCGCTGCAGTTCCGCGGCCGGCTGCATGATCTCATCCTTTTTAGGATCGGCAATCTTTTCTAGGCTCGGGCCGGATACGGAGGTGTAGTTACCCTCGATCGGCTTGGAGTTTGCCCCCGGAGAGCGGGAAGGAATTTCCATGGCCAGATCGGACACGGAGCCATCTGCCTTAATGATGTAGGCAAAGGCGTAACGCTCGGCCGGGCCCTTACCGCGGATGACGTTGGCACCCGGGATGTTTTCCAGGCGGTCATCATTGCAGCCCACGAACATGGAGATGAAGTCCTTTTCGATGACCCCGTACTCGACGCGGAAGGACTCACCCGGCTTCAGCTTCACTGGGCCGAAAGTTTCTTTATCGCGCCAACCATTGGTCATCTTCAGACCAATATCGGACTTGGCGGTGGTGTCCCAACCAGAAGGCAGCTTGGCCTTAGAATTGGCATCAATCTCGTGATTGGTACCGGTTTCTACCTCGGCGGTGTAGGGCACTTCTTGATTGGTGGTGTTTTTGAACTGCAGGGTGCCATCGCTCATGTAGCGGCGGCCGGTTTCTGCAAAGCGCCATTCGCGCTCGACATTGTCGCCAGCGGCACTGCAGCTCTTATAGAGGTTGGAAATGGGATATGCCTGCGGCATCGGGGGAATATCTCCCGCGTGCGCCACTGGCGTGAAGAGAGTCGCTACGGCGAGCGGTGCGAGCAAGCGCAGTCCCTTTTTAATCACCAGAAGACCGTCCTTAATAGATCGTTAAAAAACAGGGGAAACATTCATGAAGACTCAGATAATAATAAGGGATTACAAGACTCACATCAATAGTTGAATGAAAACTTTTCTAATCTTTTTACCTCCCTTGAGGTGCAACAATTAGCGCTCACCTGCCCAGCGCCCTAAAATGTTTACACTGGTCACCACCCCCACAATAGGGTAAGCGAGCGGGGTGCCATTCAAGGAATTCCCAGGTTTAATGCTTAGTCCACGGTGCGGTGGCAAGTACCACATAAACGATTTTCACTCCTCGCTCTTGCTGCCTTTCATTCCGCATTGACCGGGGTGCGCTAGTAGTGTGGGGGCCTATGACTGACCTGAAAACCACCGCCGGCAAGATCGAGGACCTGGACGCCAAGCTTGCCGAGTCCCGCGCACCGCTGGGAGAAGGCGAGCCGGCCGCCCGCACCCGCGTGACGCAGCTGCTCGATGAGGGCTCCTTTGTGGAAACGGACGCACTGGCCCGCCACCGTTCCACCGACTTCGGCCGCGAGCATGACCGCCCCTATACAGATGGCGTGGTTACCGGCTACGGCACCATCGATGGCCGCCGCGTATGCGTCTTTAGCCAGGACGGAGAAATCTTCGATGGAACGATGGGTGAGGTTTATGCCGAAAAGCTCACCAAGATTTATGACCTCGCCATCAAGACCGGTGTTCCCGTTATCGGCATTTATGAATCCACCGGCCCGCGTGTACAAGAAGGCATCGTCACCATGGCTGGATACGCCCGCCTCATGGCGCGTGTCTCCCAAGCCTCGGGCCTCATTCCGCAGATCTCCGTTATCGCGGGCAATACCAGCGGCATTGCGGCGTTCGCGCCGACGTTTGCTGATGTGCTCATAGTCACCCAAGGCACCGCCCTCCACCAGGCTGCCAGCCACGTGGCCGGCGCGGAGCCAGAGACCTTTGGCGGCGCCGCAGCCCACGCAGAGTCCGGCACCGCTCACCTGGTGGCCAGCGACGACAAGCAGGCTTTGTCCCTCGTGCGCGACGTTTTGGCTTACTTCCCCGCCAATAACCGCGCAGAGGCGCCGCGTGTGGATGCCGGTAGCGTCGCGGACTTTGATCTCAATAGCGTCATCCCGGATACCGCCGCGCAGGCCTATGACATAAACGATGTCATTAAGGCTGTAGTCGATGAGGGGTCATTCTTCGAACTCTCTGCAGAAGCGGCCCAAAATATCGTCACTGGCTTTGCCTACATCGATGGCCGCACCGTCGGCATCGTTGCCAACCAGCCGCTAGCATTGGCCGGTGCACTGGATTCCGCCGCCGCAGAAAAAGCCGCGCGCTTCGTGCGCACGTGCGATGCCTTCAATACTCCCATCGTGGAATTCGTGGACTCCCCAGGCTTTGTGCCTACCCCGGAAGAGGAAAAGGCAGGCCTGCTTCGTAGGGCGTCGAAGTTTGCCTATGCGCAGGCCGAAGCGAGCGTCGGCAAGCTCACTGTAATTACCCGCAAGGCTATTGGCCCGGCCTACGTATTTATGGGTGCAAAAGACCTGGGGGCGGACCTGGTCTACGCGTGGCCCACCGCAGAAATTGCCGTCACCCAAGCCTCCCAGGCTTCCCTGGCCATCTATGGCTCTGAGGAAAAGGAAGAAGAGATGGACGAGCTCTTCTTGCACCCGTATGCCGCTGCGGAGCGCGGGCTGGCCGATAATGTCATCGAGCCTTCCGCCACCCGCCACTACCTGGTGGAAGGCCTGCGTCTGCTAGAGCGCAAGGCCGTGGCGCAGGTACCCAAGAAGCACGGAACTGTTTAGGAGGCGAGATGTCTACGCCTGAAATCAAGGTAGTAAAGGGCAATCCCACTGAAGACGAGCTCGCGGCCCTGCGCACGGTGTTGGCGCAGATGAGTGCAAAGCACTCGGGTGCTACCGGCGAGCGCAATGAATGGGGCAACCCGGCTGAGCGCTTCGAGCGCTTTGGGTCGCAGCGCATTTATAATCCCTCCGCTTTCCATACAGTGCGGTACTTCTAATGCGGCTCATCCTCGCCTCCCAATCGCCCTCGCGTGCGTCCATCTTGCGCGGCGCGGGCGTAGAACCTGTCTTGGAACCGGCCGACATTGATGAACGCTCCCTTGAAGCCTCGCTCGCCGGCCGCCCACCGGCCGATATCGTGGCGGCCCTAGCGACAGCCAAGGCCGAAAAGGTGGCCGAGCGCTACCCCACCGAGCCCGTCATCGGCGGCGATTCTATGCTGTTGCTCGGCGGCGAGTTACAAGGCAAACCGCACACCGAGGAAGCCACCATCGAACGCTGGCACCAGCAAGCCGGCCGCACGGCCGAGCTGCTTACCGGCCACTGCCTCCTCTTTGGCGATAGGCGCCATGTGGAAACATCTACCACCACGGTTCACTTTGCCCACGCCAGCGAAGCCGATATCGCAGCGTATGCCCGATCCGGTGAGCCACTCCAGTGCGCCGGTGCTTTTACTTTGGAGGCAATGGGCGGCTGGTTCATTGACCGCATCGAAGGCGATCCTTCCTCCGTTATTGGGCTTTCCCTGCCGGTGGTGCGCCGCGCGCTGTATTCATTTGACCTTAACGTCTCCGATTTCTGGTAGCTGCGCGCCGGCGTCGCTACAGTGGGGTGGCATGGAAATGAAAGACATGCTTGCCCCGAAACCCATTGAGCTGCCAGCCGATCCCGGTGCGGACTCCACCTCGGATCTCGCCGCCGGCATCGTTGCCCATCCGGATTCTCCGCTGCTGTGGGCCTTGCTTGCTGAGCAAGAGCTTAAGCAGCAGGAGGGCGCTGAGCCAGCCGCTTTCATCACCGCCTACGCCTACGCGCGCACGGGCTACCACCGTAGCCTGGACCGCCTGCGCGGGAATGGGTGGAAGGGCTGGGGCCCGGTCCCCTTCTCCCACGAACCGAACCAGGGCGTGCTGCGCGCCATCGCCGCCCTCGGCCATGCCGCTAAGGCCATCGGCGAGGACGATGAGTACGACCGCATTCGCCAAATGCTTTCCGACGCCGACCCGGACAGCGTCGCCACCCTCCTCGACTAGAGTTGGAGAGCCGCCATGCCTGCCGTGCCTCCTCGCCGCTTACGGCGATTCTCTGCCGCCCTACTACTTGCCACCTCCCTGCCACTAGCGCTTAGCGCCTGCAGTTCCCAAGAAGATTCTTCTTCCTCCGAACAGCCAGTCTTTTCCAGCCAAGCACCGGCCGAGACTGAAGCATCCGCAGGAGACGAGGCCGCTGCTACTAAGGCGTCATCCCCGTCAGACTCAACCGACAAAGGTGAAAAGGCCACCACGCAGCAACAGGAAAAAGGCAAAGACCGCACATGCACAGAACTGCCCAACGACCCGCGCACGGTCTATGCCTCTGGCACCGCACCTGGGCGCATGCCCGCTGACGATGGCAGCGATTTCAACTACTGGATCGCCGATATCGACAACTCCTACGACCCCTGCGCCACGATCAGCTGGATCATTTTCCGCGGCTCAATGGGCGATGTGGAGGGCCCAACAGGCACCGGTGCCTCGATTGCTGATGGGCTAGCCCTCTATGTCAACGGCGCCCCGGCCAAGGACATGTCCGTCTTCGACAGGGTAGAAAGCGTCACCCCAGTCTCCGACAACCAAGTCGATTTCACCTGGGGAGAGCGCAGTCGCTCCACCGCGGAGGGCATTACCGCGCACCACACCGTGCGCCTACAGGCACAAGGCGACACCGTTGAACCAATTTCTGGTGAAGTCGAGGAATTCAACAAGATGTGGGTTGATCTTCCCAGTTACCAGCTCGGAACCTACGACTAGCCTTTAGCCAGCCCGCAAAAGGCCTAGGACTCTACGCCAAACGCCCCAGCGCAATCTGCTGGGGCGTTCCTCATTTCTCGCATTGCCACTCGCTTTGTTCAGCGAGCCACTCATCACAAAAGATTAGTCCATTTTGTCGAGGATATCGCCGGTGTTTTGGGCGATCCTCACGTTTGCCACCATGGCTTCTAGAAACAGCCTGATAGCCACCATAAAAGCGTAGAAGATGATGGTGCTCAGGACCGCTAGGAAGATGAAAGCAAAAATGCTTCCGAAGATGGCGGACGCGGAGTCCTCCTGGATGCCATAAATGCCCATGCCGGTAGCGAATAAGAAGGCACCGAGAAGGTGCAGAATCCACATGATTCCACCAAGAATCATGGCGACCTTATAGATCTCCTTCACGTGGGTGATGGTCAAGAAGTGCTTGAACTCGAATTCAAAAAGTCCGCCCAAGAGCCCATCCTTTTTGGCCAAGCCCTTGAGAGCACCGCTCATGCGACTGTTCTTATTACCCAGATCTTGGCCAGAATCGGCAGGAGCAGCGCTAACCGAAGGGAACTCTCCGATTCCTTGGCCCGTGCTCTGCTGTTGAGCGTAACCGCCAAAAGCCGGTTGCTCGTTCGTGGACTGGACGGAACCGAATTGGTTGCCGTTCGCAGCAGCGTCCGTTGATGCCGAATCCGTGAATGGGTTATGCGCACGGGAGGCAGCGCCCTGACCTGCGGCGGAGGACTGCATGGCCCAGAAATCGGAGTTGCCGGTACTTGGAGATGCCGCAGAAGCAGTCGAACTGTCCTCCTCGGCTGGCTTCTGAGAGGAAAGATCCCGCGAGTTTCCAGAATCACCAAACTTATCAGTGTGACCAAATGACTTCGTTTCATTTACATCGAAAGAGCCAAACTCCTTGGTCTCATTCACCTCGGCAGCGCTGGCTCCCTCAGCGTTTTTCGCAACATCCCCAGCGCGGTGGTGCGGAGTTTCGGAAAAATCGCGCGGGGAAAAATCCTTCGGGAAACCGTCGGAATTGAAGTCATTATCAGCCATTATGCGGTCCTCAAAATGTTTTAGGGATGGTAGGAAAATGCCCCACGGTCTCCCGTGGGGCTACTTGGCAGGATACAGCGTGCGCTAGGCGTTCGCGTCCTGCACGCGACGAATCGCCTCGGCGGCAACCTTTTCTTGGATTCCCATGTCCAGCTCGGAAGTGAAGCCAACGCAGGAGCAGTTGATCTCGCCGAGGACGTAGGTGTCGGTGCCATCGGGGGCGTCATCAAGCATGAAGTCCGCAGTCCAAATCAGCGGAACATCCTTGGTATCGCCGAGCTTCTCTGCGATAACGGGGCGCGCCTTATCAAACATCTCCAGCAGTTCCGGCCACGATTCCGGCTTATCGTAGGTGTACTTGGCACCGGAGAAGAGCGTAGCGGAGAAGTTATCGCCGCCCTCCGCCGGCTTCTTGTGCACGATAAATACCGGCTCATTGCCCACGAGCAGGATGCGGATTTCGCCCTCTACAATGCGCGGCATAAAGCGCATATCCACCAGCATACCGTTATCGCCCACAATGTACTGGTCACAGAAGTCCATGAAAGCGCCCAGCTTGTAGTCATGGGTCTGGTTATCCACTGCCTCAGTGCACTTCAAAGCGGTATCGAGCGGAAGTGCGGTCCCCGGTTCAACGGACTGGGCAAGATCCTGGTCCGCGAGGCGCACGCGCCAGATGCCTTCACCCGTGGAACCGCGGTTTTGCTTGAGCACGCGCTCGCCATAGGACAAGGAGGTGGGGAAGGTATTATGCAGCTCTTCCACCTCGTAGTACGCCGCAGTATCGTCCGGCACTAGCGGGGTGTCATTGAGCTTGACCAGTGCGTCCTTGGCGCCATAGGCCATCATGTCCGCCGGAGTGGACATACCTACCAGGCCGGCATCTGCCAGCTTGCTCAGCAATTCGAAGTAGCCCTTCTCACCGCCGGGGATATTGCCGGGGTTGACGCGGGAGATATAGGCATCAAAGTTTTCAGAAACCTGAGTGTAGATCTCTTCAGACTTGTCCGGATGGAAGTAGATTACCTCTGCCTCCCAGCCTTGTTCCTTGATCGCATTGACGATTGGCATGGTGTCCTTGCGGTGGCCATCTGCGCCTTTATCCGAGCCGCCTTCTACCTCAAATACAACAATTGCCTTGTGCACTTGCAGTTCCCTTCATAGGTGGTGTTCATAGCACGTTGTCGCACCATATCCCGAGTTTATCCCAGCTCTTCTTCCTCCGCGCGCCCAACTGCCCCCTCCCTTTAACCCCGCCGGCCGGCAGCCCCAATCACCGGTTAAAACCTGTATCTCAGGCCACAGGAATAATGCCCGAGTGATCATCACGGGAAAAATCGGGTTAAAGTGGTGGGAGCGAATTATTAACCCTTATAGGAAAGGCAGGCGGACAGTGGCTGACGTTGATCCCTATCCCCCATTCCAGGAATACGCACATCCCGAACGCCTCGTGTCTGCACCGTGGCTGTCCGCACGCCTAGGCATCAAAGGCCTGCGCGTTATTGAGGTGGATGAAGACTCGCTCCTCTATGACATTGGCCATATCCCCACTGCCACCCGCATTAACTTCCGCACGGAACTACTTAGCCCACTTACCCGTGATTTCATCGACGGAGAAGAATTCACTTCCCTAATGCGAGAGAAGGGCATTAACGCCGACGATACGATTGTTCTTTACGGCGACAAGTCCAATTGGTGGGCTGCCTACGCCCTGTGGGTATTTACCCTCTTCGGGCACAAGGACGTTCGCCTGCTCGATGGCGGCCGCAATGCGTGGATGGCCGAGGAACGCGATACCTCTTTCATGGTTCCAGACTTCCCAGCATCCGAATATCCCGAAGTAAGCCGCGATGACTCTATGCTGCGCGCCTTCGTAGATCAGGTGCGCGAGACCGAAGGCACGCTCGTAGACACCCGCAGCCCAGAAGAGTTTGCGGGCGAGGCCACCGAACACGATCCCAATGGCGATTCCGCCTACGGCACCACCATGCGCCACGGCCATATCCCTAGCGCGATCAACCTCGAGTGGGATCGTTCCACCTACCCCAACTCCTGCTTCCGCTCGGCCGAAGAGCTTCAGGTCAATTACGGAATGTTGGAGCCTGAATCTGCCACAATCCTCTATTCCCACGTAGGCGCCCAAGCCGCGCATACGTGGTTTGTGCTCACGCATCTTTTGGGATTCACAAAGGCGCAGGTCTACGATGGTTCGTGGTCTGAGTGGGGCAATATGGTGAAAATGCCGATTGAGCGTTAGTTTTTCGGTTTAGCCGTATAAGCCCATGTCCACACTGGATGTGGGTTTATTTTTGTTCAAAAATGTCCCCCTTGCGTGCGTGAAAATTAACTCATGCTTTTGTGTGCAAGAATAGATTGCGTATTCAACCTAATGTGTTCAGGAGGTTGCTGCCGTGGCAGTAGAAACCAAAAAGATCTCAAAGGTTCTCGTAGCGAACCGCGGTGAGATCGCCGTTCGCGTGATCCGCGCGGCCCGCGACGCTGGCATTGCTTCCGTCGCCGTCTACGCCGAGCCAGACGCCCAGGCACCCTTTGCCTCGCTTGCCGACGAAGCCTTTGCACTCGGGGGCACCACTTCTGCCGAGTCCTACCTCGTCTTTGACAAGATTCTGGAGGCCGCAGAAAAATCCGGCGCGGATGCCATCCACCCGGGCTACGGTTTCCTATCCGAAAACGCCGACTTTGCTCAGGCCGTCATTGATGCCGGATTGACCTGGATTGGCCCCTCTCCTGAGTCCATCCGCAACTTGGGCGATAAGGTCACCGCGCGGCACATCGCCGAGCGCGCCGAAGCCCCTATGGCCCCGGGTACTAAGGATCCGGTGGCTGGCGCCGATGAGGTGCAGTCCTTCGCCATGGAATACGGCCTTCCCGTTGCCATCAAGGCTGCCTTTGGCGGCGGCGGCCGCGGCATGAAGGTGGCCTACTCCGCAGAGGAAATCCCCGAGCTCTTTGAATCCGCTACCCGTGAGGCAACCTCCGCCTTCGGCCGCGGCGAGTGCTTCGTAGAGCGCTACCTGGATCGGGCCCGCCACGTCGAGGCCCAGGTGCTGGCAGATAAGCACGGAAACGTAGTGGTCGTCGGCACGCGCGATTGCTCCCTGCAGCGCCGCTTCCAAAAGCTAGTCGAGGAAGCCCCCGCGCCTTTCCTTACCGATGAGCAACGCACCTCCATCCACGAGTCTGCCAAGCGCATCTGCCGCGAGGCCGGCTACTACGGCGCCGGCACCGTTGAGTACCTGGTGGGCGCCGATGGCCTCATTTCCTTCCTGGAGGTCAATACTCGCCTGCAGGTGGAGCACCCCGTATCCGAGGAAACTACCGGCCTCGATCTCGTGCGCGAGCAGTTCCGTATCGCTGAGGGCCACGAGCTCTCCCTGCAGGAAGACCCCACCCCGCGCGGCCATGCCTTCGAGTTCCGCATCAACGGTGAGGATGCCGCCGCAAACTTCATGCCAGCCCCCGGCACCATCGTGAAGTACTCCGAACCAGCTGGTCCGGGCGTGCGCGTAGATTCCGGCGTCGTCCAGGGGTCCGTCATTGGTGGACAGTTCGATTCCATGCTGGCCAAGCTCATCGTCTGGGGGCCAGACCGCGAGACCGCACTGCGTCGCTCCGCCCGCGCCCTATCCGAGTACACGGTTGAGGGCCTGCCCACCGTTATCCCGTTTGACCAGGCTATCGTTGCTGACCCAGCTTTCACTGCAGTAGATGGCAACTTCGGCGTCTACACCAAGTGGATCGAAGAGGAAGGGGATAACCAGCTTCCCGCCCACGATGATTCCACTGATGCCGAAGCCGCCGAGGCAGAACCTTCCCAGGTACACACCGTGGAGATCGACGGCCGACGTATCGAGGTAGCCCTCCCCGCGTCCTTCAGTGCCAACGGCACCCCACGTAAAAAGAAAAAGCGCAAGGGTTCCGGCGCCAAGGCCGCCGTTTCCGGCGATGCGGTTACCTCCCCAATGCAGGGCACGGTCATCAAGGTCAATGTGGAAGAGGGCCAGGAGGTCGCCGAAGGTGAGGTCCTCCTCGTTCTCGAGGCCATGAAGATGGAAAATCCCGTCAAGGCGCATAAGGCCGGCACCGTTACCGGTCTGGCAGTAGAAGCAGGCGCTTCTACCACCAAGGGCAGCGTGCTGCTGGAAATCAAGTAGCCTACCCCGCTAGCCTTGGAAGAATGACTGCTTCTTCCCTCGGCGTACGCTTGGCCAAGGAAGAGGATCGTGATTATCTCGCGGTCCTCTTCCCTTCTTATATCTCTGAGTGGTCCCCCATCGTGGACGGCGGTGTCCTCGCCTTGCCCATGTCCGCGAACGAGGATCCCACCACTGCTCCCCGCGGCGCCGCGCTTTTGCGCTACTACCCCGCCGCTGACAAAGGCCCAGCTTTCTTGGGCGATCCCTTAGCCCACCCGCTTGACGACGCCGCCTGGCTCACCCCCTTCGATCCCGAGGAAATCCCCGAGCTCGTCGTCGCCACCGACGATCCAGCCGCCCGCACCCTGCTCATTAGCAACGCCATCGACCTCGCGGCCGAGCAGACCGCTCCTGGTATCTCGTCGGCCACGCCCCTACCTGGTTTCGAGGAGCTTGCCCCAGGTAAATTCTTCCGCCGCTTTTAGCCCCCCCAGGGTCCAGCCGCCTGTCTGCTAACCTGGCAACAATGTTGACAATAGATGCAGACTACGGACATTCCGCCGCCTTGGGGCACCTAAATCGCAGCTTTGATGTCGGTCGCGTATACGGCCTGAAAGGCCCGAATGGTGCGGGTAAATCTACGCTGCTGCAGACGTTGAGCGGCGAGATTGCCCCACTAAATGGCACCGTTTTCATCGACGGTGCCGCGCCCGGTAGCGCTGCGGCGGCCGGTTCCGTCATCTCCGTCGGGGACCCAGTCTTTCTCCCCGACCTCACCGTGGGTGAGCACTTTAGTGTGCTATCCCGCCGGACCGGCGTGGACTTTACCGAGATCCATGAGCTCTGGGCCCTCGACCAAGCCATCCTGAATTCTGCGGTCAGCGATCTTTCCTCGGGCCAGCGCCAGCGCGTCTACCTCGCAGCCCAGCTCTATCAGCCGGCCAAAGCCCTGCTTATCGACGAGCCCGAACGCCACCTCGACCACACCTGGATCGACTTTTTGGCCGAGGAGCTACGCCACCTCGCAGCCGATGGCCGCTGTGTTGTACTTGCTTCCCATTCTCCAGCCATCTTCGATGCCTGCGACGAGGTGGTGGAGATTTCATGAAACTTCTCTCCACAGCCTCCTCAGCCATCTATTACACTTTCATCGCGGCACTTATCGCGAGCGTCAGCGTCTACGCCTGGCACAATGCTGCAGCGCTTCTGCCCTCGCTAACACAGCGCACGGCCGCTGCTCTGCCCGCAACCGCGACCATTGGCGCCGGGCTCGGCTCGATCGCCCTCATCGTTCTCCTCGAGGCGCTCTATCCGCTGCGCAGCCTTTCGCTCGGGCGTTGGGTCTATGCGGATAGGCCGCGGGGGCGCATGGGAGGCGTCGATAAGCTGTCTATTGCGCAACTCGCCGGCATAAGCCTCCTTGGCCTCGCCCTGTGCACGTCACTGCATCTTCCACTCTATGCGGCGATAACCCTACCCCTGCTGCGGTTTGTCATCGGCTGGCGGTCCTTCGATCTCGCCTCGCTCCTTCACGCGGGCCGTACCCGTGCCATCGGCTCGTCCTCCTTTGGGCTACTGGATTCTGAGGTTTCTGCCGATGCCATCGCCTCCCAATCCGCGCGCCTGCGCCCGCGCTCGCGTGCCACGGCTTCGCTCAGTCTCCTTTTTGCTTGGCGCCTGTATCGCCGGTGGTACATCCCCCTCGGTGCGGTCGCCGTCATGGGGCTGACCCTAGCGCTTGCCCCACAACTCGGCAGCTTGGCGCTCATAGGATTCGCTGCCGCATGGTCAATTGTCGGCGCCGCCACCGGCCGCGCTGCATCCTTTGGCCGCATCACCGACGGCACCTGGCCCGACTGGGGGCTACCCTTGGCTGCTTCCGCAGGTGCCGCAGTTCTTGG
Organism: Corynebacterium sp. LaCa_205; assembly: GCF_057458085.1. NCBI lineage: Bacteria > Bacillati > Actinomycetota > Actinomycetes > Mycobacteriales > Corynebacteriaceae > Corynebacterium > Corynebacterium sp. LaCa_205. Next base: position 537,128 of record NZ_CP190931.1, on the reverse strand, counting down.
CACCACCTTCATCGCCTTGGTGTGGAAGCTGTCTTTGATCACGCTCGCAGCGTGTTGTTTAGGGCTTACCTACGCCGCCTTTAAACGTTCCCGCCCCGCACGTGTGACCACCATGAATATCATCGATACCGGCGGCTTCGGCGCCTCCTTCTCTCCCGAGGTCTTCGGTTACTTCATGCGCGGGAGCTACGGTATTGCTGCCATCGCAGTAGCCCTTTTCCTCTAGTCTCCTCGCCTCAACGCCCCAGGTATATCACTGCTTTAAGTCACACATACCTGGGGTTTCTTTGTGATCTTATTTTGTATTACACTAAGCAATACAGATTGTGTTACTGTAAGTGATACAAAAGAGATTGGAGGTGACACATGTTTATTAACCTCAACCCCGAATCTGACGTCCCCGTATTTCAACAAATTCACGATGAAATCGTCGTGGCTATCGCTCGCGGACAACTTTCCGATGGCGACAAGCTAGATCCCGTCCGCCGCGTTGCCAAGGATATAGGCATTAACCCCGCCACCGTGAAGAAGGCCTACGACCTCTTGGTTTCCGATGGCCTCGTAGAAACCGCTGGCCGCTCCGGCTCCATCGTCCGGCCTGGTGCTCGCACCACCGCGCAAGAAAAACAACTGGAAGAGCAATTAAGCCGCATAGTCGCACTAGCCCGCGCACAGGGCTTTAGCCCAGATGAGCTACACGCTCGACTCAGCTCCACCCTTAATGACCTGGAAGTATCGTCATGATTTTCACACTTTTAATGGCCGCCACCACCCTTGCTATCACTTGGATTATGGCCCAAACGCCCTCCCTGGCCTCACCTGGCACACCGCTCGGCGTCCGCGTACCCAAGGCTTATCTTTCCGATCCTGCCGTTACCTCCGCCCTTGCCGGATTCAAGGTACGAACGTGGACCTGTGGCATTGCGGCGACGGTCCTGTCCCTCTTTGCCTGGAAACTACCGCTATTAGCCGCCGTACCTTCCCTCGTGGTAGCGCTCGGTGGCATGTGGGCTTATCTATCCCAGCGCCGCCGCATCATCGCCGCTAAAAAAGCGGGCGGCTGGTTCGACGAGGTGGAAACCACCATCGCTGCCCGTGTTTCCCACAAATCCATTGGCACGCCCAACTTCGACGGCTTCCCTACGCCGACTTTTCCATGGGTAACCATGCTCTCTTCCCTGTTGTGCATCGCGGCCGGTGTAATCATCGTCGCTTCCCACTGGTCCGATATTCCTGCCCCCGTTCCAGTGCACTGGAATTCTTCCATGGAGGCAGATAATTGGAGCGAAAAGAATATCGGCAGCGTATTTTTTACCTCATTCACCGCCTTAGGAATGCTCTTTCTTTTCGCCGTCATCTGCTCTTTTATCGCACATAGTGAGGTATCCCCACGTTCAGAACGCAGCATTAAAGCGCGACTGCGCAACGAAGCAAACCTCGCCTTCACGAACACCGGAATGGGAGTTCTCACCCTGCTCGTGTGTGCCGGCATGACCTTCCTACAAGTAACCGGCCCTGTACCGCAATTTCAACGGTTCACCGGCGCCGCCGTTATCACGATGTTGGTTCTTACCGTCGGTGGCAGCATCGGACTGGTTGCGTTTCTTCTCTACAAGCAATCTCAATTGTCTGAGCAACTGCGTGGAATCCGCTTTCCCGATGAAGACAATGAATCGCCGGACAATGACCACCTCTATAAATGGGGTGTGATGTATTACAACCCGGATGATCCGGCGGTACTGGTAGACAAGCGCTTCGGTACGGGAATGTCCTTCAATTATGCCCGGTGGCAGGCCAAAGTCTTTCTCAGCCTCGTAGCACTCATCTTGGTTGGTTCTTTAGCATTGCCCGCTATCTTAGACTAAGACAAGCCTCCGATATCATCGCGAATCAACGATTTCGTCCATCTAAACCAACGGTTTCGTCGACGGTTTTGGTCATTTGGACGGGCGAAATCGTTGATTTTCACCACAGCTAGACACCAAAGCGCCCCGCTGCCTCGAGATAAATCGAAGGAAGCGGGGCGTTTAAGTGTGCAGACTAGTTGATTACGGCAATGAGGTCGCCGCCTTCAACCTTGGTGGCCTGGCCGATGGCCACGCGCTCGACCACGCCATCCTTGGTGGCGGAGATGGATGCTTCCATCTTCATCGCCTCGATGACGGCGATTTGGTCGCCGGCCTTTACCTCGTCGCCAGGCTTGGCGGTCGGGTTGACCACGCCGGCGAATGGTGCGGCGACGTGGCCCTCGTTGGAGGGGTCGGCCTTTTCTACCGTGGCGACCGTAGATTCGGCGTTCTCGTCGCGCACCTTCATTGGGCGGATCTGGCCGTTGACGTTGAGAACCACGTTACGCATGCCCTTCTCGTCCGGCTCACCCACGGCGTCGAGACGCACCACGACCTGCTTGAGGTCTGCGCGATCGGTGGAGTCCTCTGGGAAGTAGTGGACGACCTTTTCTTCGCCTTCAGTCAGACCGTAGAAGAAGGTGGTATCCGTAAGTGCTTCGGTATTGCCGTACTTACGGCGGAACTCGTTGAATTCTTCAAACTGCTTCGGGAAAAGCAGACGGTTCAGGCAGGCACGGCGCTCCTCCGAGTTATCGGACTCGAGGTGTGGCTGCTCCTCAGCAGGAACTTCGCTGATTTGGGCGCCGGTCGCCTCGCGACCGTCGAGCACCTTATCGCGCAGTTCCGGCCAACCGCCCGGAGGAGTACCGAGCTGGCCACGCAGGAACTGGTTGACCGAGTCCGGAATATCGAACTTGGTCGGGTTGGCAGCAAAGTCATCAGGGTCTACGCCTGCACCCACAAGGTGCAGGGCAAGGTCACCTACAACCTTGGAAGACGGGGTGACCTTGGTCGGACGGCCCAGCATCTCATTGACCGCTGCATAGGTGTCCTCGATGACCTCGAAGCGATCCGCCAAGCCAAGAGCAACGGCTTGGGCACGCAGGTTGGAGAGCTGACCGCCTGGAATCTCGTGCTTGTACACGCGACCGGTCGGGCCAGGGATGCCGTTCTCGAACGGGGCGTAGAGCTGGCGCACGGCCTCCCAGTACGGCTCGAGATCGGAAACCGCTTGCAGGTCAATGCTGGTATCCCGATTGGATTGGGAGAAGGCAGCAATAAGCGCAGACAGCGATGGCTGCGAGGTAGTACCGGCCAGTGGTGCGGAGGCGCCATCGACGATGTCGGCACCAGAGAGCGCAGCCGCATAATAAGTAGCCATCTGCCCGCCCGCGGTGTCGTGGGTGTGGACGTGCACCGGCAGGTCGAATTCCTTGCGCAGCGCCATAACTAGCTTGGAAGCGGCCTCAGGGCGTAGCAGACCGGCCATATCCTTGATGGCGAGGATATGGGCGCCGGACTCCACAATCTGCTCGGCCAGCTTGAGGTAGTAATCCAGCGTGTACAGGTTCTCCTTCGGTGAGGAAAGGTCGCCGGAGTACGCCATGGCCACCTCAGCAACGGTGGTATTGGTCTCGAGGACGGCTTCGATGGCGGGGCGCATCTGGGAGACGTCGTTAAGTGCATCGAAAATGCGGAAGACATCGACGCCCGACTTGGCTGCTTCCTGGACGAAGCCGCGGCAGACCGAATCCGGGTATGGGGTATAGCCCACGGTATTGCGGCCGCGCAGGAGCATCTGGATATTCTGGTTCGGCATAGCCTCGCGCAGCATGTCTAGGCGTACCCAGGGGTCCTCGTGGAGGAAGCGCATGGCGACGTCATAAGTCGCACCACCCCATGCCTCCACGGAGAAGAGATTAGGGGTCATGCGAGCGACAGCCTCGGCGGCGGAAACCAGCGCAGTACTACGCACGCGGGTGGCCAGCAGGGACTGGTGGGCATCGCGGAAAGTGGTGTCCGTAACCATGAGTGCGTGCTGCTTACGGATCTTTTCTGCCCACTTCTGTGGACCAAACTCGAGCAGATCATCACGCGAACCGCGTGGCAGCGGCTCGGAAAGGTCCAGCTCGGGGAGCTTGTCAAAGGGACGAAGTGCCGTCGGGCGCTCGCCGTTGGGTTTATTAACGGTGGTCTCCGCAATGTACTCGAGGATTCGACCAGACTCATCGACGGCGGGCGGCGCCTTGAGCAGGTGCGGATGCGCGTTGATGAAGCCGGTGTCCACACGGGTCTGAGTGAAGTCCGGCTCGCGCAGCAGGGCGCGCAAGAAGCCGATATTGGTGGCCACACCGGAGACGTGGAACTCGTTGAGCGCGCGCTGGGCGCGCTGCACGGCCTGCTCGAAATTGACGCCGCGGCAGGTCATCTTTACCAGCAGGGAGTCGAAGTTCGGCGATACCTCTGCGCCCACAGAAGTTGCACCGTCCAAACGCACGCCAGCGCCACCCGGCGAACGATACGCGGTCAGCGTACCGGTATCCGGGCGGAAACCATTATTCGGATCTTCAGTGGTAATGCGGCACTGCAGGGCAGACCCGGTGATGGAAATCTTGTCTTGGGAGAGGTGAATATCCTCCAGCGAGGCACCGGCTGCGATATTCATCTGGGCCTTCACGATGTCGACGCCGGTGATTTCCTCGGTCACGGTGTGCTCAACCTGCACACGCGGGTTCATCTCGATAAAGACGTGGTTGCCGCGCTCATCCACGAGGAATTCCACGGTACCCGCGCCCTCATAGTTGATGTGCTCGCAGAACTTCACCGCATCCTGGCAGATGCGGTCACGCAGCTCTGGGTCTAGCGTCGGCGCTGGGGCGATTTCCACTACCTTCTGGTGGCGGCGCTGGACGGAGCAGTCACGCTCAAAGAGGTGAATAACGTTGCCTTGGCTATCAGCCAGAATCTGCACCTCGATGTGCTGTGGCTTGATTACCGCGGTCTCGAGGTAGACGCTGCCATCGCCGAAAGCGGCTTCCGCTTCGCGGGAGGCCTCGGCAGCCTTCTCGCGCAGCTGATCTTCGGATTCTACGAAGCGCATTCCGCGCCCGCCACCACCGGCAACGGCCTTAACGAATACGGGGAAATTGAAATCCTTGGAGTATTCCACCAGCTTATCGACGTCCGTCGATGGCTCCGAATCCTGCAACGTCGGCAGCCCAGCTTCCTTCGCCGCGCTTACCGCTGCAGCCTTATCACCAGTCAAATCCAGTGTGGATGGGGTCGGGCCAATGAACTTAATTCCATTGTCCTCACAGGCACGAGCGAGATCCGCGCGCTCCGAAAGAAAACCGTAGCCGGGGTAAATAGCATCCGCTTCCGCCTTCTTCGCGGCGCGAATAACTTCATCGATATCGAGATAAGCCTTTACCGGCTGCCCCTCGGTACCAATACGGACGGCTTCATCTGCAAAGGCACGATGGAAGGAGTTACGGTCTTCACGAGGGTAGACCGCGACGGTCTTTGCCCCAGTTTCAAAGGCAGCGCGGAATGCACGCACGGCGATTTCGCCGCGGTTGGCTACCAGAATCTTTTTGAACGATGGAAGCGCGGGATTAGCCACTTCTGTGTTCCTTTCAGCTCGGAAGACGCCGCGATGCAACGCCTCCTGTTGGGTGATCCGCATCTCAGTCTAGAGGGCCACTCCTCAAATGTCTGCCCTTTTTGACGCCTAATTCGCCACACTTACCAGCCACGGAGCCGCCTTGCGGATATTTCTACAGGTCGACCAGTAATAACAAGGTTAGCGATTCTGTAAATGTTGCAAATTTTTGATTCAACAACTTACACAACGGGGACACCCGCTTTTACACCGCAGCTCCACCTCGTATCACGCCTACCGTTGACCGTGGTCACTTTTCGTTATATGGTTACACACATAGGTGGATAACCCATACACCAGGAAGGGAACCATATGCCACGAATCAGAGGGGCCACATCATGAGTGACACCCGGCCTATTTACCAGCAACTGGCAGGAGGAATCAGGGACATGATTATCAGCGGCGAGCTGTCAGAGGGGACACGCGCCCCCAGCACCAACGAGCTTTCCGCATTCCACTCCGTCAATCCGACTACCTCTGCCAAGGCTCTCACTGTCCTCTTCGAGGAAGGGCTGCTAGAAAAGCGCCGCGGCTTGGGCATGTTTGTACGCGAAGGCGCGCGCGAGAAGGTTCGCCATCAACGCCAAGAATCACTCAGGGAAGACTTCATCGTTCCCCTCCTGAAAGAAGGGGCCGCATTGGGATTAAGCGCTAGTGACATCGCTGACCTCATCGAAGCCGAAGGAGACCATCATGACGCACCTTAAGTTGCAGAACGTTACCTGCAAGCGCCGCCTGCACGTGCCGCACCTCGTTCTCAACTCCGGCATGTACGGATTGATCGGGCCCAATGGCGCCGGCAAGACCACGCTTTTGCGCACGGTAGCGGGGTTCCTGCCTACCAAGGGCAGCATCGATACCCCACAGGTGGCGATCGCGCGCACCGGCGCCGATATCTTGCTTTCCGGTTCTACTGTGGCCCAACACCTGCGGGCCGCAGAGCACGTCCGCGAAAGATTCGACGTGGGGTATGCGGAGGAGCTTTTGGATAGTTTGGGCGTCGACAAGCGCAGCAAGAATCGCTCTCTCAGCACCGGCCAGCGCCAGCTGGTTGCCTGTGCCACTGCCCTGGCAGCGCGCACCCCGGTCACTCTGCTCGATGAGCCTTTCAATGGCTTGGACGCACCGACGCGCACGCGCCTGCGAGAGCTCATCATCGCCCATGCCGCCACCACTCCGGATTGGCTACTCGCGCTCTCTTCTCATCGCGCCGAAGACCTCGTCGGCTTGGTTGACCAGGTCATTACCGTGCACGACGGCACTGTTAATAAGCCCACCGATCTTGAATCTCAGCGGCCGCACTACCCCGTGCTCACCGGCAGCGCAAAAGACGTTGAGCAAGCACTCGCGCTTGCCGACGCCCTCCCCCTCCACCAATCCTCCCTCGGCTCCACCGCCAAGGTTCATGCCTGGTCCCCAGTACCGTTTCCAGCTGATACCGCAGCCGCCGCCCACGTCACTGTTTCCTACCTCGACGATGGTCAACTCATTGATTCCCTTGTCTCCCGCGCCCATGAATCCACCCGCACCTCACAAGAGGAGTCCTAGTCATGAAGCTATTGAAGTCCTTCAACCTCAACGCCACCAAAGCGCTCATCGTTATTAGCATCATCGTCATTTTGCTGTGGGTTCTCCCGTATGCCGTCCCCAGCGATCCCTCTGCCATCGGTGCCAATCCGACTGGCTGGGGAATCTTCGCAGTCTTTATATGGGGTCTCTACTGCGCCTTCGCCGCAACCGAATACCGTTCCTTGCGTGGCCTGGGGATGCGACCCCGGCAATGGCTTAGCAGCATGCACGCGACACTGTGGCTAGCCGCGCTCATTTTTGGAGCCGTCGCCTGGACCGCTTACTACATCGCGCTGCAATCGGGTGCGTACGCGAATTCTTCGTGGGCAATCACCCCCGGCGCAGTAGAAGCCAGCCTTCCGTTTTGCTACGCGGCAACCTTCGGTAGCTTCGCCTGTGGTCACCTCATAACCGGATACATTGGCGCACTCATCGGTGTGGTAGTAAGTAGCGCAAACCAAAGCTCCCTATTCGTTCGGCTCCTGCTAATCGCCGGCATCATCATCGGCTTATTCCTAGCGGATGGCATCGTGATTACTCTCGCTGAATCATTTGGAGCTGTAGAAATCGGCGCCCCATGGCCCGGCATGTTTTTCTTCGCTGGTTTAGCTGTCCTTATCTGCACCGCAGCAATTCACATCCTGGCGCGGCGTATCCAGCCATAGCCCGACTGCAGAAAAACCACGACAGAAATGTCGGCTCCCCCGCTCCGGCCAACTTGACGGTGCCGGAGTCTGGGGGAGCTGACACGTTTTAGAAGGACTTCGGTGGAACCGAACGCTGCTCCTCGCCGTTATAGGCGGAAAGCGGACGGATAAGCGAGTTATTCTCGTTCTGCTCTACGATGTGCGCAGTCCAACCGGTAATGCGGGCCATGACAAAGATTGGTGTGAAGAATTCAATGTCAAAGCCCAGGATGTGATAGGCAGGTCCAGCCGGGAAGTCGAGGTTGGGCTTGATCTTGATGGAGGTATTTTCCTCCATCGTCTTGGCCATGACGTCATACATCTCAACCCACTGAGTTTGGTCGTGTTGTTCGGCCAGCTCCTTAAACGCTGCCTCCATTGTTGGCACGCGGGAGTCGCCATTTTTGTAGACGCGGTGACCAAATCCCATGACCAATTCCTTGTTCGCCAGCTTCTTTTTGGTCCACTCTTCTGCCTTGGCAGGATCAGCAATCTCCAGGAAGTTTTTCATCACAGCCTCGTTGGCGCCGCCATGCAGAGGCCCCTTGAGCGCGCCGATGGCCGCGACGATGGCGGAATAAGTATCGGACATGGTCGAGGTCACCACGCGGGCTGCAAAGGTGGAGGCGTTAAAGGAGTGCTCCGCATAGAGGATGAGGGACTTATCAAAGGCCTCGATATCGGCGCGGTTGGTAGCTGGGGAGCCTTCCTCATCACCGAAGACCATCCAGAGGAAGTTCTCCGCAAAGCCCTTCTTGCGAGAGGGCTGGATGTAGCCTTCGCCGCGGCGGCGCCGGATATCAAGCGCAATGATAGTGGGAATCTTAGCCATAAGCTCCAGCGCGGTGCGGCGGATATGTTCGGAATCCTTGGTGTATTCCTCTGGGTCCTGGGAACCGATATAGGAAATGGCGGTACGCAGTACATCCATCGGGTGACACGAGAGCGGCATGGACATGATGAGGTCGATGACGTGGCGCTCTAGGTGGCGCAAGGCCTTCTCGCGGGCGGAGAATCGAATAAGCGATTCTTGGCCTGGTAGTTTGCCGTTCCACAGCAGGTAGGCCACTTCCTCAAAGGAGCAGTAACGAGCCAGCTCCTGGACGGGATAACCGCGGTAGGTCAACGAGTTGGTTTCAGGAACGACCTTGGAAACGGCAGTTTCATCGACGACGACGCCGTATAGGCCCTTGCGGATTTCGGGGGTGTGGTTCTTATCAGACATGGTGGGAAATCTCCTTAGCTTTCAAAAGTGGGCTGGTAGGTGTCTTTGGAGTAGGTGAATACGGATTTATCGAAGTCGTTGTATTCCTCGTAGCGCACCAGTTCATAAAGGCGGGAGCGGTGTTGCATGCGCTCAAGCCAATCGGTTTGAATCCCGGTTTCTTGCATATCGCGCAGGAAGTCTTCGGTCACCCCCATAGCCACGCGGAAAGAGGAAACGGGCCAAATAACCGCGTTATAGCCGAGGTCTTCTAGCTGTTGCGCCGAAAGCAGCTCGGTTTTGCCGAACTCGGTCATATTTGCCAGCAGTGGGGTATCCACCGCGGCGCGGAATTTCTCAAAGTCTTCCGGACGGTACAAAGCCTCGGTGAAAATGAGGTCTGCTCCGGCATCGGCATAAGCCTTGGCACGGTCGATGGCATCATCGATGCCGTTTACTCCTGCGGCGTCGGTGCGGGCGCAGATAATGAAATTCGGGTCGCGCCGCTCGTTGACCGCGGCGCTAATGCGGCGGACCATGATGTCTTTGTCCACCACTTCTTTGCCGTCGAGATGCCCGCAGCGCTTCGGGTTAACTTGGTCCTCAAGGTGGCAGCCGGCAAGACCAGCGTCCTCGAGTGCGGCGATGGTGCGGGCGGCGGACATGGGTTCGCCGAAGCCAGTGTCGGCGTCGACAAGCACAGGCAAATCCGTCGCACGAGCAATCTGCCCGGAGCGCTGCGCCACCTCGCTCAGGGTGGTCAGGCCAATATCGGGAAGACCCAAATCATTAGCCAGCACCGCACCGGAGACATAAACGCCGCCGAAACCACCGATATCCTGGATTAGGCGCGCGGTCAGGGGATTAAACGCGCCCGGCAAGCGGGTGATGGTGCCGGATTCAAGGTCAGCGCGGAAGTGCTGGCGCTTTTCCGCGGCAGTTTTTATAGAGCCAAATAGTCCTGCCATTAGAAGATTCCTTTCGGTTTCTCAGGCGCGCTGGCCACGTGAGCATCAGTCACCCGAACGTTGAGCTCGGTCAGGTCGGTGAGGTTTTCCAAGTTCTGGACCGCATTGAGGAAACGTTCTTGTTCGGCCTCCTCCACGATGCCGGCCGCAAGCTTGGTGAATTTCTCTATGTACTGCTCGCGGGCAAAAGGACGCGCGCCCAGCGGGTGGGCATCTGCAACTGCGCGCTCATCTTCTACCACGGTGCCGTCTTTGAAGGTGATAACCGCCTTGCCGCCAAAGGCCTTTTCAGACAGGTCGTTGGAGTGATAGCGACGGGTCCACTCAGGGTCTTCGACAGTGGAAATCTTGTGCCACAGCTCGATAGTCTCCGGGCGGTTGGCGCGCTCGGACGCGTAGGAAGCCTCGTGGTCCCACTCGCCATCCTCGAGGGCTACGGCAAAGATGTACATGATGGAGTGATCCAGCGTCTCGCGAGAAGCAGAGGGATCCATCTTTTGTGGATCGTTGGCACCGGTACCGATGACATAGTGCGTATGGTGCGAGGTGTGCAGAACAATGGACTCGATGTCCGCAGTCTTCAGGCCCTTTTCCGCCAGAGTTTTCTTTAGCGCAAAGGCCATATCGATGGGCGCTTGGGCCTGGTATTCCGCCGAGTGTTCCTTGGTATAGGTATCCAAGATGGCGCGCTTTTCCTCACCAGGTTCTGGCAAGGGGACCGTGTAGGTACGCTCCGGCGAATGCAGCATCCACGCGATGAATCCATCCTCGCCTTCCCAGATGGGCGCCGGCGCACCTTCGCCGCGCATCGCCCGGTCAACGGCTTCAATAGCCATCTTTCCCGCGAAGGCTGGGGCGTAGGCTTTCCAAGAGGAAATCAGGCCCTTACGGGATTGCCGGGTGGCGGTAGTGGTGTGCAGCGCCTGGCCCACCGCCTGGTAGATGGTGTCCCTATCTAGTCCAAGCATGGTGCCGATGCCGGCGGCCACGGAGGGGCCAAGATGTGCCACGTGATCAATCTTGTGCTCGTGCAGGCACATGCCTTTCACGAGGTTGACCTGGATTTCATAGCCGGTAGCGATGCCCCGGATAAGGTCTCGACCGTTAAGCCCCTTATGCTGGGCGGTAGCAAGCAGAGGTGGGATATTATCCCCGGGGTGCGAGTATTCAGCAGCCAGGAAAGTGTCGTGGTAATCCAGCTCGCGGACTGCAGTGCCATTGGCAAGCGCGGCCCATTCGGCCGAGTAAGTACCATCCACACCAAATACCGTGGAGCCTCCCTTAGTTACTGGGTGTGCCTGAGCCATGACGCGGGCAGAGGTTACCGGGCCACGCGCTACGGACGCCATCCCCACGGCCGCATTATCAATAATGCGGTTGATGATCATATCGGTGGTCTCGGCGGGAACCTCTACCGGATCCGCGGCTACTTCTGCCACCTTGTACGCCAGGTGCTCCTCATAGGGGAAATCCTCAGCGGATTTATGGGTTCTTACCTCGTGGTTCTTCACTAGATGGATCCTCCTCCACTCTGTAAATGCGTTGTGGATCACACTAAATGCTTGAATGTGCTGCGCGCTATAAGTATGGTGTGTGTAATCTAGCGGAATGAGTCAGTGAAATCTGCAAAGTTTGTGGTTTCAACTGCTCATGGCGGTGAAAGGCGGCATAGCAACCGATGACCAAGCATTATGCGGGGGCACGAATCCATGCACTGCGCAAGCAACGGGGACTCACACAGGTAGCGATGGCCAAACAATTGGGGCTGTCCACCAGCTACCTCAACCAGCTCGAAAACGACCAGCGCCCGCTTACCGTCACCGTGCTTATGCAATTAGCCCAGCGTTTTAACCTGGACCCCGGCTATTTTGCGAACGACCGCGATGCACGCACCATTACCGACCTGCGCCGGATCTTCCCCGAGGCCACCGAAGACTCCTTGGCCGACCTCGCCTCGCGCTTTCCGGAGCTCATGCCACGCTTCGTCGATGTCGCCACCCGCGCTCCGGCGCGCGAGCGCTCCCCCTTTGAGCTCGTGCGAGATTTTTTCTACGACGCCCATAACTACATTCACGAGCTCGATGTGCTGGCAGAAGAGCTCGCCGGCCAGCTCGGTGACCGGGTGCTACGCCGTGGCCGCCTAGCTTCCCGCATGCACGAGGACCTTGGCGTTACCGTCCGCTTTTCCCGGCCGGGCCCACGCCGCAGCTTCAACCCTGACACCCGAGAGCTTGCGCTTCGCGACGGCCTCTCCGAAGCCCAGCTAGTCTTTGAAATGGCGCTCCAATATTGCCTGCTTGCCTACCGCGATGTCTGCGATAACCTCGTCTCCGAACTTCCGGCAGGCGAAGCCCAAGAATTAGCTACTTTAGGTCTCGCGCAATACTTCGCTGCTGCGGTCACCATGCCCTATCAACCGTTCCTCTCGATGGCTGAGGAAACCCGCTACGATATCGACCTTTTGTGCAACTACTTTGGCACCGGTTTCGAAACCACCGCGCAACGCTTGGCTACTCTCCAGCGCCCAGGCCTTAACGGCGTTCCCTTTTCCTTCATCCGCACTGACCGCGCTGGGAATATCTCCAAGCGCCAATCCTCCACCGCCTTCCACTTCGCCCGCTCAGGAGGCTCTTGCCCGCTGTGGGTAGTCCACCGCGCCTTTGAAACGCCCAACCGCATCACTCGCCAGGTAGCCGCCATGCCAGATGGCCATGCCTACCTGTGGATAGGCCGCTTTGTGCAAGGAACCGCAAAATCCTGGGGCACCCCACGCAAGGAATTCGCCGTGGGCTTAGGCTGCGATATCTCTGAGGCCGACCGCATCGTCTACGCCGATGCTCTTAATCTAGATGTATCCGCCGCCACCCCTATCGGCCCTGGTTGCATCGCGTGCCCGCGTGAACATTGTCCCCAGCGTGCCCTTCCACAAGCAGATCGCCCCATCCAGGTTTCGCTCAATCGCACCGCCGAGCATTCCTACTCCACCTTCTAGCAACGCATGCAAAAGCGCCCGCCCTAGGCTGGTTACCAAGGCGGGCGCAAAAGAAAGGAACCGAAAGAAACTTTACTCCAGATCGTCGTGAGCCACGAGGCGTCGCGCGGCCTCGGTAATGGTGCCGGACAGAGACGGGTAAACGGCGAAGGAATCGGCCAGCTGATTTACGGTGAGCTGGTTGGTCACGGCCATGGCGATGGGCAGAATGAGCTCGGAGGCGGTCGGTGCAACGATGACGCCACCGATAACGCGGCCGGAGGTCGCGCGGCAGAAGAGCTTGACAAAGCCGTGCTGGAGCGAGCGCATCTTGGCGCGCGGGTTGGTATTCAGCGGCATGGTGATGGTGCGGGCGGCTACCTCACCGGCCTCGATTTCTGCCTGGGTGAAGCCTACAGCGGCAATCTCTGGGCGGGTAAAGACGGCGTTAGCCACGGTCTTTAGACGCAGAGGGGACACACCCTCACCGAGGGCGTGATACATAGCTACGCGGCCCTGCATTGCAGCAACGGAAGCCAACGGGAAGAGGTCAGAGCAGTCGCCAGCGGCGTAGATGCCCGCGATATTAGTGCGGGAGACGCGGTCAACCTGAATGTGGCCAGACTTGGCGGTTTCCACGCCAACGTTCTCCAGCTTCAAGTCCTTGGTATTCGGGATGGAGCCGATAGACATGATGACATGGGAACCGGTAATTTCGCGGCCGTCTTGAGTGGTCACCAGCACATTGCCGTCCTCGGTGCGATTGACGGTTTCCACGCGGCAGTTCTTTTCCAGCTCAACGCCGCGCTCGCTAAGCACGGTCTCGAGGACGTCGGCAGCGTCGGCGTCGTCATGCGGCAAAATGCGGTCGCGGGAGGCAACCATGGTGACCTTAACGCCCAGCTCCGCAAAGGCGGAGACGAACTCGGCACCGGTGACGCCGGAACCGACGACGATGAGGTGCTCCGGCAGCTCGGTGAGGTTATAAACCTGCTGCCAGGTAAGGATGCGTTCGCCATCCGGCTGCGCACCAGGTAGCACGCGCGGGGTGGCGCCGGTAGCTACCAAGACGAGATCTGCGTTAATGGTTTCCTCGTGGCCATCCTCATTGAATACGGCAGTGACCTTATGGCCGCCGAAGGCATCGGCTTCCTGATCCTCTGGGAAATAGCCGCGGCCATCGATAACGCGTGCGCCCAGGGACTCCACAGTGGCGCGGATATCGGAGGACTGCTTGCTTGCCAGATCCTGCACGCGCTTATTCAGTGCGGTCAAGGAAAGATGGGCCTGACCAATGCCCTGGTTAAGTTCCATATCCTCGGCACGGCGCAGGTCGGTCTTGATATTGGCACCAGCGATGAAGGACTTGGAAGGAACACAGTCCAAGATAACGCTGTTGCCGCCCATGCCCTGGTCTTCAATAATGGTGATTTCTGCACCATATTTAGCACCTGCCAACGCGGCCTCATAGCCGGCTGGGCCGCCGCCGATGATGACGATTCGCTTGGTCTGGTTCAACACGCACTTGCTCCTTTATCGGCTCCACTTTAAAAGTCGCTTACGAGTCTAACGTGTGGGACCTTAAAGCGCGTTAGTCTGTCTCCGCATTCTCCCCTATGAACTGCTCAACCACGGCGCCGAAGAGTTTGATGCCCACGCCGATGGCTCGCTCGTCCACGATGAGATCGCCCATGTGCAGGTCATGCTGCTCGCCTTCGCCGGACCAGCAGCCCAGCCGCGCCATGGAACCAGGGACCTTTTCCAGGTACCAAGAAAAGTCTTCGCCACCGGAGGACTGCGGGGCCTGGACCACGGCCTGCGGATCGATGGATTGGGCGGCGGAGGCAAGCAGGGCGGTTGCGACGTCGTCGTTAAGCACCGGTGGTACGCCGCGGTTATAGGTCAGCTCATGTTCTACGCCTACCGGCGCGAGGATTTGATCCACCAGTTCGGTAAAGAGGCTTTGCATATCGCGCCAGATGCCAATATCGGCCGTGCGCATGGTGCCAGTCAGGCTGCCGGTCTCTGGAATGGCATTGGGTGCATACCCCGAGTTGACCTGGCCAAAGACCAAAACGGTGCCGGTGCGCGGGTCAACGCGGCGCGAGAGCAGCGCGGGCAGTTCGGTGATGACCTTGCCCAGGGCATAGACGACGTCGGCGGACAGGTGCGGACGGGAGGTATGCCCGCCCGGACCCTTGATATTGAGCTCCACTACGTCAGTAGCGGAGGTTATCGCCCCGGCGCGAATGCCAATTCGGCCCACGCGCAGCTTGGGCTCGGCGTGGATAGCAAAAATGGAATGCACGCCTTCCAACGCGCCCCATTCAATAACGTCGGTCGCACCGCCGACCCATACTTCTTCGGCGGGTTGGAAGATGACTCGAATACCCAGCGGCAGGTCGTGGACACGCTGAAAATCCGCCAACGCGCAGGCCAAGCCGAGCGCCACGGTGGTGTGTACATCGTGGCCGCAAGCATGCATCTTGCCGGGCACCTCAGAGGTATATTCCAGGCCGGTGACCTCGGTGACTGGCAGGGCATCAATATCCGCGCGGAAAGCTAATCGGCCTAATTCCGTATCGGGGCCAATGTCTACCATGAGGCCGGTCTGTGGGAAACGCTGGGGCACCAGACCGTAGTCCTGCAGGATTGAGGCGAGAAAGTTGGTGGTTTCTACCTCTTGGTTCGCGGTTTCCGGGTGGCGGTGGATATGGCGCCGCCACGCGATGACCTCCGCACGGTGGGCATTGAACCACTCGTTGATGAATTCCGAGATCATCCGCGTGCCTTCCCTGTCGTTGAAATACGTCTGGGTGCAAAGTCTACAACTAGACCATGCGGTTCAGTAACTCAGGTGGTGATACGGCTCGCGCTAGGCCGAGGCCCCATTCCACGTAGCGGCAAACCGACGCTGATCCACATAGCCTTGTGGGAAGGGCGCGACATCCTCGGCGGCCGCCACCGCGGAATCAGCTAAGTGCCCTTCCACCACGTCTCCGCCGGCTGGCAGCAATACCGCCGGCGGGATCTCTAGGGCTAGGGCCAGCTTATATACCGTAGAAAGCTGCGGGTCGGCCATGGCATGCACGCCATTTTCATTGCGCTCCAAATTGGAAATTTGGCTGCGGGAGACCCCAGAAATCTCCGCGAGCGCCTGTTGCGAAATCCCCCTACGTTTCCGCACGCGCCGCAATTGCTGTGAAAATCCGTGGCCATAACTCGACCACATTAAATGAATGAAACTCATATACTCCCCCTGGAAAGTGCGGTCGCCTTTCCAGGGAGAACACTACCTTAAAGGTCGATATTGCGCGGGCCGTAGAGGCGGTCGCCAGCATCGCCCAATCCCGGCACGATATAAGCATCTTAATTCAGGGAAGGATCGATGGCGGCGGTAACCAAACGTACCGGCAGGCCGGATTCGGCCAGTGCATCCACGCCTGGCTGTGCCGAGACCATGCAAATGGCGGTGATATCGGTGGCGCCGCGGTCAGCAAGTAGGCGCAATGCGTGCAGCAGAGAACCACCGGTAGCCAGCATCGGATCCACCACAAACACAGTGCGGCCGGTGAGATCTTCCGGCAGTGCTTCCAAGTACGGCACCGGTTCGTGTGTCTCTTCATTGCGGGCCATGCCGATAAAGCCGACCTGTGCATCCGGAATCATGGACAGGGCCGGATCCACCATGCCCAGCCCGGCGCGGATGATCGGCACGATAATGGGCGGGTCCTGCAGGCGGGTGCCTTGTGCGGTAGAAACCGGGGTGGCGCAGTCGAAGTTCTCCACGGCAAGGTCGCGGGATGCTTCGTATACGAGCATGGCGCCCAAGTCTTTTAAAGCGGCGCGGAAGGCGGAGTTATCGCTGCGCGCATCGCGCATGAGTGTCAGGCGGGCGGCGGCTAGCGGGTGGTCTACTACGTGGATGTCCATGACCACCACTTTAAACTTTTTGGGAACCAAATGGGCCATTGGGCAGTCCAATAGGGCATGAGACCTTTCACGATCGATACCGACTATGCCCGCCACCTCGCCCGCGACCTGCATGCCCAGTCCCAAGGAGAGAATCCGCCCCATCCCGTTTTGCCTGAAGATTCCACTTTCACTGCTTTTAATGAGGCCGTGCATGCCGCGCTCGATAATGTGGGCGCGCGCATGAGCGTGCTACGCAACGATATGGGGCAGGTAGCCCACTCCGGTTTCCGCATGTCGCGCGAGGCAGAAGATACCGATGCCGCGCTAGGCCAGCATCTTGGGGCGGCGATGTAGATGCTCGATACCGCGCTCAAGCAGATGGCCACCATGCAACCGGCGCAGCTTCCGGAGGTAGAGCTTCCCCGCGTACCGGACCTTTCCGCCGCCGCGCCTTTGGCAGCCATCGCCCACGGCAATCCCGCTCCTTTACTCGAGTCAGCGAAAAACATCGACCTCGATAAGGAAACCATCTCGGCTGCGCTCGGCCAGGCCCGCACCTTAGTGACAGGCACCATCCGGGATCTGGTGGGCATCGCGACACAATTGCTGCGCCAGGGACTTCCCACCGCGCTGGGTCTCCTTTCGCTGGATCCGTCGGCGCGTGCAGCCGCTCTGGCTCAGCTTCGCGCACTTATCTCCCAGCACCTGGGCATGGCCTCTGCTCGCGTGCAACGCCTGATGGGTGATCTCAGCGCTGCCGCTCAATCCTTGCAGCCGGTAGCGCAACGGCCGGTGCACTCCGCGCTTGCCGACGCCCCCGTAAGCCCCACCGGCGCCCAGCAAGCCACCGCTCTTCCGGAACAATCCGCGGCGGGCGCTGGTGCCGACGCCACGGCACACGAGGCTCCCTTTCCCTCCCCCGCACCAGAGCCCGCGGCCGAAGGTGGTTCGGCCGCGGGTCAGGCTGCCGTCGCCGCCGCGAAGAGCCAAGTGGGCCAGCCCTATGTATGGGGCGGTACCGGAAACGGCGGGTTTGATTGTTCGGGACTTACCCAATGGGCCTATTCGCAGGCCGGGGTGGACTTACCCCGCACCGCGGATCAACAAGCGGTGGGCCAACAAGTCAGCGCGGACCAACTCCAGCCTGGTGACCTGGTGGTATGGGACGGGCACGTGGCAATGTATTCCGGCAATGGCGAAATCGTGGAGGCTGGAGATCCGGTGCAAACTAACCCGCTGCGCACTACAAATATGGGTATGCAGTTCAAAGGCTTTTGGCGCCCTACGGCCTAAGGCCGATGCTCTCTCGCGCGCTACTTGGGGCGTTGGGTAGACTAAAACGCCATGAGCACCCGCGCAATTGTACCTGTAAAGCTCTCGCTGACCGAGGGCGATTTTTATACCCTCTGGGCACCCAAGTGGCGCCAAAATGGCTCCGAGTGGCAGGCCTTTCTGGGCGATGATGAGGATGTCCTAGCCTTTAACTCGCCGGCCGAGCTGCTGTGCTTCGTGGAGTCTGGCACCAAGCACGATTTGCTGGACCATCCGCAGTGGGACCAATTCGCCGGCCGCGATGCGGACCGCGTTACCCCTGCCGAGCGCCATGAGTATGACCTCATCGGCATGCCGGAGGCTCTGGCTGGTCGCCCGAGCCACCAGAACGTCTCCACCGTGGCCCGCAACTTGGAGATTGCCTCCGCGCTTGCCGACGTCGCCGGTGCAGAACACACCACCATCTTCTTCGCTTCCCACTCCATCCTGCGCAATGTTTCCCGCGGCGCCGACCACTACTCCGGCGAGCAGGGCATGAGCGAGTGGTCCGGCGTGGGCCACGTCATCGCCGGCAATTGGAAGGGAGTCATCGAGGATCTGGATCAGCACGTTCGCGTGGTCTCCACCGATGACTTTGACGCGGCCAAGGTTTCCGATGCCAAGGAGCGCATCTCTTCTGCTGCCGCCGCCTCCGCAGCAGCGGCTAAGGAAGCCGAAGAAAAGCGCAAGGCCGCCGCCGAGGCAGCCGACCCGTACGACAACTCCCCGTGGGCCGCCGCCGGCATCGATCCCATCAAGATCACCGCGCAATCCAAGTCCGTCTACACCCTGCGCACCTACCTGGACGGCAAACCCATCTTCTTGGGCAAGTGGGGCGAAATCTTCACCTTCGATTCTCCGAAGACCTTGGTGCGCTGGATCATGGACAACGATGACCACGACCTAGCCCGCGTATCCACCTGGGAAGAGGTTGTCTCCGCTGCCAACGCCGGCGAATTGGAGGTACAGGTCCACCCGGATAACCAGTACTCTTTCAATGGCATTGTGCGCGATATTGAAAAGGGCCCAGAGGCTGTCGATTCCGATCAGATGGCGCGTTGCTACGAAGTATGCGCCGATGCCGCCGACTGGGCCGGCGACGATTCCATTAACTCCTATATGCTGGCCAACCCCCGCCTGCAGGACTACTTGGGCTACATGCTCGGCTCTACCGAGCACGCCGGCTACGTTCCCTCCAAGCCTTATACCGAGCACGCCGAGTCGTGGAAGGGCTTGGAAGACATGCTCATCAAGCGCTTCTCCAAGTTCTAAACCAGCACGGTCTGTGCCGCCTCACTTCTTCTCTACCACACAACAGGTGGGAGGAGCGGGGCGGCTTTCTGCGTTTAGTGGCCCCGTTCTTCTTTTTCTTGGCGTCGGCTCCGGTCGCGCATGTATTTATCGAAAAGCAGCCATACGATAAACAAGCCGAGCCCGACAATGGACCGGGCCAGGGTCCCTAGTCCAAAGACCCCGCCCAGTATCAGGCCGAGCACAATAGCGCTGACGAAGAATACGACCCACGATACGTGCGTGTTGTAGTTCACCGCTTGACCTCCCTGAGTGTGACTTTAAAGGTGGCGGCGGAGGTGGTCAATGAGGGCGTCGATAAGCTCACTCGATTGCGGGGCTTTGGGTTTAATCTGGTCAAACCCGTGGTAGGCACCGGCCCATACATCGAGGGTGGTTTCCACGCCGGCTGCGTCGAGGGTTCGAGCAAAAGCGACGGATTCATCGCAGAAAAGATCAATGCCACCGACTCCGATCCAGGTCGGCGGCAGGCCGGAGAGATCGGCTCGCGTGGCCGGCGAAGCATAGCGCGGCAGGTCAACATCCAGGTGATCGTTTCCCAGGTACATGGACCACGCGCCGCGGTTCGAGCCGGCCGTCCAGATGAACTGGCCCACCGCGCCGGACTTATCCGTGGTGCGGTGATCGAGCATGGGATAGACCAAGCCGAGTGCGCGGACCGGATGGCCCTCGTCGAAAGCACGCTGGACCAAGCCTGCGGCGAGTCCGCCGCCTGCGCTATCACCGGCGACGGCGATGCGCGAGGTATCTCCGCCCAAGGTATCGCCGTGTTCTTGTACCCAACGCAGCGCGGCATAGCATTCATGATGGTCTGCTGGAAACGGCTCCTGGGTGGATTTGTGGTAGCGCGGGGCTACCACGATCGCGCCCAGCTCGGCCGCCATACGAGCATTTTGCGGGTCATACATGGCCGGACCACCGATGAGATGGCCGCCGCCGTGCGTCCACACCACCACGGGGCGCGGTCCTGATGCGGCTGCTCCTGCGGAAGCACTGCGTGGGGTAAGTACGCGGGCGCTAAAAGCGTGGCCATCGAAGGAGGCGGAAAGCTCCGTAATGTCCACCGCATGCCGGATCGGCCGAGAAAAGTCGATGGTGGCGAAGAAGCGGCTGGCGCGGGCAAAGGTGGCGTCGGGAAGCACGTGCATCGGCAGATATAAAACCGGGCTGCGCAACCCCGGTGCTACCTCGCGCAGGTACGGCCGCCGACTTAGTGCATATGCCACCGCCCCAGCGGCCGCGGCAACCCCGGTTAGGGCTGCCCCGGCCTTGAGAAATCGCGGCATGCGCATTTAGAAGTCGCGCAAGATGCGCTGTGCCAGCGGCTCGGAAGATGCCGGGTTCTGGCCAGTGTAGAGGTTGCGGTCCACGATGACGTTCGGGGACATGGGATCGGTTTCCTGGTAATCCGCGCCGAGCTCGCGCAGGCGGGTCTCCAGCGCCCACTTAGCTGCGGCCACCATCTCCTCGCCTTCTTCGGCATTGCTAAAGGCGGTCATCTTGTAACCCTTGAACGGCCAATTCTCGTTATCTACTGCCAAGAGCGCAGCCGGGGCATGGCAGACCAAACCGAGGGCGCGGCCAGAATCCATGCGAGCCTGCAGAAGCTTAGCGGAATCCTGGTCATAGGCCAGATCCTCCATTGGGCCGTGGCCGCCTGGGTAGAAGATGAGGTCATAGTCTTCCTCATTGACATCGGCCAGGTTCATCGGGTTTTCCAGTGCTACGCCCAATTCTGCGAGGTAATTTTCCTGCGCTTCGCGCACATTGTCTGGCAGAACCTCCAGGCTGTACTCGTCTACTACAGGAGCCTTCGCGCCCGGAGTAGCGAAGTGGATATCCCAGCCCGCGCCCTGGAAGACGCGGTGCGGAGCAATAAGCTCCTCGGCCCAGTAGCCGGTAGGGCGCTTAGTGCCATCGGCCAGCGTCCATTCCTCAGCGGCGGTAACAACAAAAAGTACAGAAGGCATCTAAATCTCCTCTAATCGTTTTCATTCTTCAGCGGCTTCTGCCGCATCAGCGAGGGATTCCTCCGTATCCGGGCCGGCAAGCTCCGGATCAGATAGTTCCTCGTATGCTGGCAGGATAACCGTTTCTAGCAGATGCTGCCGTAATTCCTGGTCAGCGAAGGAATTCTCTATCGCTTTGACGGTGAGATCGAAAAATTCCTCCAGCCCATACCCAAAGGCCTCGCTTAGCGCGAGGAACTGCTTGGTCAGCGTGGTATCACCAGAGGAAATAGTGCAGGTAAAGCCCAGTTGCTGCAACAGTGGCAGCGGGTGGTCATTGAGGTCCTCGGTTTCCTCAAGGGGAGTAAAGACGAGCGGGATGTGACGGTCGCGGATGTATCCAGAGGCCTGGCCGGGCACAATGCCCTCAATATTCGCGCTGAAGTCATCGATCATATTGACCGGATGGATCAGGCGATTCACGCCTGCCTGGGCGGCACGTTCTACTTCTGCGAAGTCTTCTCCCACCTGGATCTGGGTGGGCAGGTAAGCCGCACGAAAATCTGCGGCCCCGCTCGCTTGGCCCTGCGGCAGGCTATAACCCACCACGGGGGCATCATCAGGCACTGCTTCCTCTGGGGCCGAGCCAGCGAGGACAAGGCGGGAGTCAAGACCAGCGATGCAGGCGGCTGCGGCGGCCTCCACCACAGCGGCAGCGTCGAGGCCAAGCTCTGCGGGGTCTAGGTGCACCTCTGCGTAGACCACGCCGTCTGCGGCCAAGGCCTCGTAGCGCTCACGGATGGTCGCGGTAAGCTCCTCCGGCGTAGCGGCCGTGGAGGTAATGGTCTCAAAGAGGGAGACCTTAGGAAGCTTGGCCACCACGTCGGCGGCGGAGTCCTTGTTTTCAGGGCTAATCAAAGGCGCGTCATGCATGCGTCCCATCGTAGGCACGGGCCTAAGATGTGTCATGTCATGAAAAGAATTCTCGCTAGTTCTCTCACCGCCGTCTTGCTGAGCGGCCCACCGCTCGCGCTGGCGGAAGCGCCGACTACTCCTACCACCACGCGAACCACTGCCCCGGATACCGATAGGTGCCCCCACGCCGAGCGGCCGGAAAAGGCCACTACCACCTCGGAGCGGCTCGCCCCCGGGCAAGCCTCTCCCACCCCGCTGCCGCCGGTGGATAGCGATGAGGCCTGTGGCACTACCCTGCCTGCGGGGTTCCATGTGGACAAGGATGTAGTGGCCGCAGCATGGATGGTCTCCGATATCGATACCGGCGAGATTATCGCGATGAAGGACCCTAACGGCCGCTACCGGCCGGCCTCTATCATTAAGGCGCTGCTGGCGCTCGTGGTCATCGACGAACTGGATCTGCACAAGAAGGTCGAGGTAGGCGAAGAATCTGCACAGATTGACGGCTCTGCGGTGGGCATCGGTCCCGGTGGCAAATACACGGTGGAGCAGCTCCTTGAAGGATTGCTTATGGCCTCCGGCAACGATGCCGCGCACGCGCTGGCTCAGGAATTGGGTGGCGACGAGGTCACTTTGCGCAAGGTCAATGACAAGGCGGCCGAGATTGGCACGAATTCCACCTTTGCGGCCAGCTACTCTGGGCTCGACGCCCCCGGCATGTCTACCTCGGCCAAGGATATTTCCCTCATTTACCGCGCGGCCTTCCATAACCCGACCTTTGCGCGCATTGTCGATACGGAGTCCGTAGATTTTCCCGGCTGGGGAGATTTTGACGGCTACCAATTAGGCAACGATAACGGGCTCTTCCTCAACGATCCGGACGGCATTGGTGGCAAGACGGGTTTTACCGATGATGCGCACCATACCTTCGTCGGTGCGCTCGACCGCCACGGCCGGCGCTTGCAGGCGGTCTTACTCGATACCACCGTGGAGCACGGCCCGCGTGCCTGGGAACAGGCCCAAAAGCTTTTGTACGAGGCCTATAAGGTTTCCCCTGGGGATGGCGTAGGCCAGCTGCTTTCCGACGCCGACTCCCCTGCCTCCCCCGCACCCACACCTGCGCCCGATACCCAGGAACAATCTGCAAACTCCTCTTTAGCTGGGGTGCAGGGGTGGCTTGGCTGGGTCATCGCTGGCGCTGTAGCTTTGCTGGCTATTTGCGTGGGTGCTTTTTCACTACTTCGGCGTTAGCCCACTCATCGTGGGAGCCGCGGCGGTTATTTTTCTCCGTAATGGTGAAGGTGTGCACGCCGGCACCCACCCAGCTGGCGAAGGTGCCGGGGCCCGGCACAATATTGACTAGGCGCCACCACTGACGCTTTGCGGACTGGGTGAGGCTAAGCCGCTCTTTGGTATCGACATCGCGCACTGTGTAGCCCATCAGCAGCTTGGCCGGGCTGGCGCCGAGCCAACACTCAGTGCCCAAAACGTAGAGCAGCAAGATGATGACACCACCGATAAACGTCGAGAGTTCATCCACACCACCAGAAAGCAGCGCGCCGCCGAAGCTACCACTGATAAGTGAGAAAAAGAATAGATCCAAAATGGCCATTCCGATACGCGCATCTTGACCGGCGCGCTGACTAATTTCAGGCGCTGGGTGCTGTATCTGCGGTGCGGGCATGGACGCATTCGCCGCCGCCGGAGGGAAAGGATTGTGCTGCGGGGCAAAGGGGTTGCGTGAATACGGCGACCCATAAGGGCTAGCAGTCTGCGCAAATCGTGGTTCTTGGTGCGCTTGGTGCCCCGGTCCTGCCGGCTGACCGGGCTGGAAGGACTGAGCGTGCTGTTGCTGCGGCCGCGGGCTCCACTGGCCTATCGCGCCCAGCTGTCCCAAGTCACCCCACGTGGGGCGCAGACCCGTCTCACACGCCTTATCGTATTCCGCGCGCTTCGCAGCAGACCCCAAGACGCTGGCGGCGATGCGGAGCTGCGCACGCCGCGGGTCCTCGATGTCTTGACCTTGCTGCTCTAGCGACAAATCCTTGGACTCCAGTAAAACTAAGAGTTCCCGCTCGCCATCGCGGCGGTCTAGTCCCCATTCTTCATAAAGATTCGGTGCGATGTCATTGGCGTTCATAATGTTCTATCTTAAAGCCGAATAGCAGCGGCGTCCTCACCCCTTAGGAGGAGATTTACTTGCGGCGCAGCAAGCTAAACGCACCCACGGCCGCAGCACCCAAAGCAGCACCAATGCCAAAGGTCGCGCCTGCCGGTGCGCCCTCCTTGACCTCATTGCGCACGCGAATAACGGCTGGCTCTGGGACGGGCGGGTGCGCAAACTTCAGGGACTCGGCGGTGGTGGCGGTCCACGCAGAGATATACAGCACCACGCGCCAAATCAGGTACATGACCACCATGAGCACGATGACCGGACCGAAGACCGCGCCGGCCGGGCTGCCGGTAGCAGAAGACATGATGACCGTAGACAGCTGCTTGAGCAGCTCGAAAGCCACCGCACCGATGGCCGCACCGATGAGGCCAGATTTTTTCGGCACCTTGGTGCGCGGCAGGATCATAATCATCCACCACATGACGATGAAGTTAGCCAAGAGGCCCACTGCCAAGCCGACAAAGAAAATCACAAAATCCATGCCCGGGAAGGACTCGATGCCGACCTTCTCAAAAATCTTCTGGGTAAGACCAGAGGAACCGGCGGCAGTCACGCCAAAGGCGATGAGGAACGCCAGGATCAGGCCGATGAGGCCTACCAAGTCAGAAAGCTTCTTCTTCAGGAAGGAACCGCCTTCGTTGGCGTCGATGCCCCACATAGCCGAGATGCCGATGCGCAGGTTATTCATCCAGCCCAGTCCGGACCACAGGGTGGTCAAACCACCGATACCAAACATGGCCCCGCGCTGCTCAATGGCCGTATCGAGAATCTCGTTGACCGTATCGCCCATATCTCCATCTAGCGAGCTGGTGATCTGGGACTGCAAATCATTGAGCAAGTCCTCGCGGTTAGCCAAGACGGCGGCAACGGTAGCCACGATCAGCATCGCGAGCGGGAAGATGGATAGCACCGAGTAATAGGTGATGCCGGCGGCAAACTGATTGCCACCTTCTGCACCATAGCGCTCGTTCATGCGCATCAGATGATCAACGAATCCGGACTTGGCGCGGATCTTATCTACCGCACCAGGATCGTCGGCATTGGCGCGTTCGATGCCGTAGTGGTCCGTCTTCTTCGAGGAGGATTGCGTGGTGGTAGGCACGTGCTTCCCTTCTTGCTCGCACAGTATTTATCCCACCTAGAGTAACTGGCAAATGCCCTGTTGTCCCTTTGTAGGGTGGAGCACGGGGAAGCAGCCCCCTTGCTACTTGCGCAGGCGGGGAAGGAAGCCGACCTTTTCATAGACGTCGTCGACAAGCGGCTGGGCAATTTCTTGCGCCGTTTCTGCGCCCTTGGCCAGGATGCGCTCGAGCTCGCCGCGATCCGCCATCAGTTCGTCGTAGCGTGCCTTGAGCGGAGTGGTAAATTCCTGCAGCGCATCTGCGGTATCGACCTTGAGGTGGCCATAGCCCTGGTCGGCGTACTTCTCCACCAGGGAATCGATGGATTCACCGGTCAGCGCGGACTGGATGACCAATAGGTTAGACACACCCGGCTGATTTTCGCGGTCAAAGGCTACCGAACCCAAGTCATCCGTCACGGCGGACTTAATGCGCTTGGCTGAGGTTTTCGGCGCGTCCAAGAGATTGACCAAGCCCTTGGGGTTGGCACCGGACTTAGACATCTTGGAGGTCGGCTCCTGCAGGTCATAAATCTTGGCCGCGCCCTCTGGGATAAACGGCTCCGGTACCTTGAAGGTATCGCCGTACTTATTGTTGAAGCGCTCGGCCAGGTTGCGGGTCAACTCTAGGTGCTGGCGCTGGTCTTCGCCCACGGGCACATAATCCGGCGAGTACAGCAAAATATCTGCGGCCATGAGGATCGGGTAGGTAAATAGGCCTACCGAGGTGCGGTCCGCTCCCTGCTTGGCGGATTTGTCCTTGAACTGGGTCATGCGGGAGGCCTCACCAAAACCGGTCAGGCACTGAAAGACCCAGGTCAACTCCGTGTGCGCAGGCACGTGCGACTGGACAAAGAGCGTGGACTTGTCCGGGTCAATGCCTAGGGCAATAAGCTGGGCGGCACCCGCGATGGTGCGGTTGCGCAGCTCCTCGGGATTTTGTTCTACGGTTATCGCGTGCAGGTCAGGGATGAAGTAGAAGGCATCATAGCCGTCCTGCAGGTCAATCCACTGCTTGAGCGCTCCCAGGTAATTACCCAGGTGATAGGAATCAGCGGTGGGTTGGATACCGGACAGGACGCGGGAAACGGTGGAATTGTCTGCAGTCATGGTGCTTTATCCTACCCCCTAGCTCCCGCGCGCGGTCCACATCCTTCCCCCAGCAGTGCCCCTCCCGGATCGAAAAATTCCCCCCCGCCCGGAGGGCAGAGGGAATGCGACGCAAAGATTTTAAATCTTGCGGGAGGTGGGGCTGACCACGTCCATCAGGATGGCCCAACCGGAAACCATCAGCGCGCCACCTACGCCCATGAGCACGATGGGGCCGAGGAAAGCGAAGGACGGACCAACAATGGTCCACCACCAAATGCTCAGGCCGAGGATTACAGCGCCGAGGACGAAAGAAATAATTGCGCGAGCCATGAACTTTCTCCGTTGCAGATTACTGATTTTTTTGACCTGCCTATGGTAGCACTACTGCTTGTGTTTAGGCGCCTTGCGCTTGCCGACGTCCCCCTTATTGAAGCTCCACTGCTGCTCCACGTTTACTCCCCTCGCCCCTGGCGAGTGCCGGCCACTCGGCCGGGTAATCGATTGTTGCTTCGGGCGGCGCGCGATGCGGTTGCTGGAAACATCGTCGTAGTCCGCCCCCTCTGCCGCAGTAGAAAAAGCTCGTGTCTTGTTCTTAAACGGGCGGCTTAAAGGCCTAGTCAACGGACGCGTGATGGGGCTGGCGTAACGCGTGGCCGCGCCTGCCTTGCGCTTGGCTTTGCGGGCGCCATCGCGCACGATGCGCGCGGACAACCGCAGGCGCGGGTCCATCTGCTGTTCGGCATCGCGATATTCAAAGACGGGCAGGCCTTTCTTGAAGTAAATCGCAGCCAAGCGGGCAATGAAACACACAGAGGCGGTGATGATCGCGGCCGGTTCCTCGGCCAGACCGCCGTGGTAGAGCGTCATAAAGAGCACCGCGGCCAGCACCGAGATAGCGGCGTAGAACTCGCCGGAAAAGACCAGCGGAATGCGATCTGACAGCAGGTCACGCAGCACGCCACCAAAGACGCCGGAAATCACCGCAGACACCGAGGCAATAATGAACCCGTGGCCCAGGTGGACTGCGATTTGGGTGCCCAGCACCGAAAAGACCGCGAGCCCTAGGGCATCCAAGATGAGGAAGAGATGGCGGAAGTAGTGCATAAGGAAGGACATGCCCACCGTCACCACTGCTGCCACGATGACAATCACCAGATAAATGGGGTGTTCTACCCAAGTAAATGGAGGATCATCGAGGATCATATCGCGCACCGTGCCGCCGCCTAGCGCAGTCATGGAGGCGATCATGGTGACACCAAATAGGTCGAGTTTTTGGCGTCCAGCGGATAATGCGGCAGTCATGGACTCGGCCGTAATGCCGACTACATAAAGGACGCTAAATAGTGGCGTCATCAGCTGTACTCCACCACTAGTGGGGAATGGTCGGACCAGCGCTGCTCCACGGTGGGGGCCTTTTCCACCCAGGTGCGCTGCGCGCGCTCCAGCATCGGGCGGGTAGCCGCCTGGTAATCGATGCGCCACCCGGCGTTGTTATTAAAGGCCTGGCCGCGGTAGGTCCACCAGGTATAGGGTCCGTCTTCGTCCGGATGGAGGCGACGGGCTACGTCGAACCACTGTGGCTCTGTGGTTGGGGCCCACGGCTCGCCGCCGGCGTAGTCGACGACGCCCTGCCATTGCCCCAGGTTCTTCTTTTCCTGCGGCTCATCATCCGGGAACGCCCCAAAGACATGGTCCATGAAGGCGCGCTCTTCGGGCAGGTGGCCGGCCTTCTTTTCATTGGCCTTATTATTCTTTAGGTCCTGGGCGCGGTGGCAGATATTCCAATCGCCGCCGATCACCATTTCGGCCGGGCTGCCATCGGGATTGGTGCGCGCCGCGTTATCCGCCAGAATGTCTTGGAACTCGTCCAAGAAGCGGTACTTTTCATCCAACTTCGGCGAATCCGTATCACCGGAAGGCAGGTACAGAGAAGCGACGCGGATATCGCGGGTGGTGGCCGCAACCCAGCGGCCGGCGTCGCTAAAGGAGCCGAAGCCCACTTCGACGTCGGCAAGCGGGGTGCGAGACAAAATGCCCACGCCGGCGCGGCCTTTTGCGGCGGCGTCGGCAAGAGCCAAATGCCAGCCCGCCTCCAGGGCCGGGGCCAAGGCCTTTTCGGCCTGCTGCGGGGTAGCGCGCACCTCTTGCATGAGCACGATATCGGCTGAAGTCTCTTCTAACCAGGCATTCATGCCGGGGTTATTTTCATTGCGCTGCTTGCACGCAGCGCGGATTCCGTTGACGTTAACGCTCGCGATGGTAAGGGTCATGCCAACAGCATATCGGTCCGCTTATGAATGGCGAGCAAGACGCTTTTTATCCCACATCGTCGCAGCCCACACCAGGCAACCCGCAGCCGCCAGGCCAGCACCCGCCAGTGCCGGAGCGGAGTAGCCCAAGCCAGCACCCACGACGGCACCGCCAATGGTCGCGCCCGCTGCATTCGCAATGTTCAGCGCGGACTGATTGAGCGCGGCGGCCAAAGTCTGGGCGTCGCCAGCCACATGCACCAAGCGCAGCTGCAGCGAAGGCACCAGAGTCGAGCCCATAAATGCCACGCAGCCAAAGCAAATCGTGGCCGGGATGGCGTGTCCAGAGAGGAAGTAAAAAGCGGTAAGGATAACGATAAGGCAGGCCAAGGCAAAGATGATGCCAAACTCCAGGTTGCGGTCCGCCAGCCAGCCGCCGAAGGCATTGCCGATGGTCATGCCGATGCCATAGGCCATGAGCACCACCCAGATGAGGCTCTGATCCATGCCGGCGACCTCGGTCATGGTCCAGGAAATATAGGTATAGACGGAGAACATACCGCCGAAGCCCACCACGCCCATGATGACGGTGAACCACACCTGGCTGTTTTTAAACGCCCCGAACTCCGTGCGGATATCGGTCTGCTTCATCTCCGTCATGTGCGGCATCAGGAAAAACAACGCAATGGCGGTGATAATGCCCAGCGCCACAACCACAAGGTAGGCCGCCTGCCAGCCTAACGCGGAGCCAAGCGCCTGCGCGGCCGGCACCCCAATGACCGTGGCGATGGCCAGACCCATGCCTACGTAGGCCATGGCCTTGCCGCG
Organism: Corynebacterium sp. LaCa_205; assembly: GCF_057458085.1. Taxonomy (NCBI): domain Bacteria; kingdom Bacillati; phylum Actinomycetota; class Actinomycetes; order Mycobacteriales; family Corynebacteriaceae; genus Corynebacterium; species Corynebacterium sp. LaCa_205. Next base: position 507,356 of record NZ_CP190931.1, on the reverse strand, counting down.
GCCGCCTGGAGGCGCCATGGATGCGGCCGAAAGGTTCGCCACGGAGAAATAAGCACCGTGCGGCATACCCGCAATGAAGCGCGCCACCATGAGGATGGCGTAATTCGGTGCCACCACCGATAGCAGGTTTCCCACCACGAGGAATCCAATGAGCAGCAGGATCAAGCGACGGCGTGGGAGCTTGCCGGTAAAGGCCGCAATCAGCGGGGCACCGACCACCACGCCCATCGCGTAAATGGTGATGAGAGTCGAGGCGTTTTCTTCCGAAATGCCAAAATCATCCGCGATAAGCGGCAGCAGGCCCATCGACACGAACTCCGTAGTGCCAATGGCAAAGGCACCAAGCGCCATCGCCACCATGACAATAGCGCGGCGACCAGCGGTAATCTCCGTTTGTAAAGGCAACGGACGACGCCGAATGCGGGGTTCATGGGCGCTGCGCGGGCTTAGCTCGTCGATGATTTTCATGGAGAGTGAGGGTACACCCCGCGTTTATCTGCAGCATGCCCGCAGCGGGAGGCCGTGAATATCTCCACCCCGCCAGCCAGTGGGTGATGCTAGCCACGCAACCCTTTTCAAGGGGAACAAATGGGGGATCACTATCAGCAAACTGGCCCACATGCCGCCCACAAAATCGGTATTCTGGGCACTTGAGCAATTTTCCAACGTTAATTAGGAGAATCATGGCAAAGATTACGTGGACCCGTACCGATGAGGCGCCGCTGCTGGCGACCTACTCCCTCAAGCCCATCGTGGAGGCCTTCGCTTCTACTGCGGGCATTGACGTAGAAACCCGAGATATTTCGCTGGCCGCCCGCATCGCCGCGCAGTTCCCAGAGCGCCTGACCGAAGAGCAGAAGGTCGAAGACGCCTTGGCAGAGCTGGGCAAGATGGCCAAGACTCCGGAAGCAAATATCATCAAGCTGCCGAATATTTCCGCTTCCCTGGTGCAGCTGAAGAAGGCCATCGCGGAGCTGCAGGCTGCCGGCTACGACCTGCCTGATTACCCGGATAACCCTTCCACCGAGGAAGAAAAGGACATCGCTACCCGCTACGATTCCGTCAAGGGCTCCGCTGTTAACCCGGTGCTGCGTGAGGGCAACTCCGACCGCCGCGCACCGGAGGCCGTGAAGAACTTTGTCAAGAAGCACCCGCACCGCATGGGTGAGTGGTCCAAGGACTCCAAGACCAACGTTGCCACCATGGCGGACAACGACTTCCGCCACAATGAAAAGTCCGTCATCCTGGAAAACGAGGACACCTTGTCCATCGTCCTTAAGACCGCCGACGGCGAGCAGACCCTGCTGCCGGAGTTGCCGGTTCTCAAGGGCGAGGTCATCGACGGCACCTTCATGTCCGCCAAGGCTCTGGATGAGTTCCTCATCGCACAGGTCAAGCGCGCCAAGGAAGAGGGCGTGCTCTTTTCCACCCATCTGAAGGCCACCATGATGAAGGTCTCTGACCCCATCCTCTTCGGCCACGTCGTCCGCGCTTTCTTTGCTGATGTATATGACAAGTATGGCGAGGAGCTGCTGGCTGCCGGCCTCAACGGCGAGAACGGCTTGGGCGCTATCTACGAGGGCCTGAAGAACCTGGACAATGGCGAAGAAATCAAGGCCGCTTTCGATGCCGCGCTTTCCGACGGCCCCGACCTTGCCATGGTCAACTCCCACAAGGGCATCACCAACCTGCACGTGCCTTCCGACGTCATTATTGACGCCTCCATGCCCGCCATGATCCGTACCTCCGGCCACATGTGGAATAAGAACGACGAGGAGCAGGACACCCTCGCCGTCATTCCGGATTCCTCCTACGCTGGCGTGTACCAGGCTGTTATCGAGGACTGCAAGGAAAATGGTGCCTTCGACCCGACCACCATGGGTACCGTGCCGAACGTTGGCCTGATGGCGCAGAAGGCCGAGGAGTACGGCTCCCACAATAAGACCTTCAAGATCCCGGCCGCGGGCACTGTTGAGGTTCGCAACTCCCAGGGCGAGGTCCTCATCTCCCACGACGTGGAGGAAGGCGATATCTGGCGCGCCTGCCAGACCAAGGATGCCCCGATCCAGGACTGGGTCAAGCTCGCCGTCAACCGCGCTCGCCTGTCCGGCATGAAGACCATCTTCTGGCTCGACCCAGAGCGCGGCCACGACCGCAACATCAAGTCCCTAGTGGAGAAGTACCTTAAGGACCACGACACCGAGGGCCTAGACATCTCCATCGAGGACCCGGTAACCGCTACCAAGACCTCCATCGAGCGCATCCGCCGCGGCGAGGACACCATCTCCGTTACCGGCAACGTGCTGCGTGACTACAACACGGACCTCTTCCCCATCCTCGAGCTGGGCACCTCCGCCAAGATGCTATCTGTGGTTCCACTCATGGCAGGTGGCGGCCTCTTCGAGACCGGTGCCGGCGGCTCCGCCCCGAAGCACGTCCAGCAGGTAGAAGAAGAAAACCACCTGCGCTGGGATTCCCTCGGCGAGTTCCTGGCCCTGGCCGAGTCCTTCCGCCACGAAAAGCAGACCAACGGCAACGAGAAAGCCGGCGTCCTAGCCGCTACCTTGGACAAGGCCACCGAGCGCCTACTCAATGAGGGCAAGTCCCCGTCCCGCAAGGTAGGCGAAATCGACAACCGCGGTTCCCACTTCTTCCTGGCCACCTTCTGGGCCGAAGAGCTGGCTAACCAGACCGATGATGCCGATCTCGCCGCAGCCTTCAAGGACGTGGCTTCCCAGCTGTCCTCCCAGGCAGACGAGATCGCCCAGGCGCTTGTAGACGCCCAGGGCAGCCCCGCCGACCTCGGCGGCTACTACTGGCCAAATGACGAGAAGACCTCTGCCGTCATGCGCCCAGTTGCTAGGTTCAACGAGATCATTGACGGACTGAAGAAGTAATTCTTCCCAGGCAAAAGCCGCCCCGCAGCGTTCATCAATTCGCTGCGGGGCGGCTTTGGTATGCGCGCAGATTTAGAAGCTATCGAGCCAGGCGGCGTGCACGCGAGCGTCGCCATTTTCTTCTGGGTGAAAGCTCAGCGCCGTCACGCGGCCTTGGCGCACACCGACCACCGCGTCGCCGTCCTCGCCCGGCGCCGTCGCGATGACCTCGACGCCCTCGCCTACGCGGGTGACCAGCGGTGCGCGGATAAAGCTCGCCTCAATCGGCAGCGACTGGTCTTTAGCAACGACCACGTCCACTGTCCGCTCGGCGGAAAAACGCTGGTTGCCAAAGGCATTGCGCCGCACCGTCACATCCAGCAGGCCCAAGGTCTGCTGGCCCGGCGCGGGGTTATCGAGCTCGCGGGCACAGTAGATGAGCCCAGCGCAGGTCGCGAGCACGGGCAGGCCTGCAGCTGCGGCGTCGCGCAGCGGCTCGGCCAGATCGAAGCTGCGCGCCAGCTTGTCGATGACACTCGACTCGCCGCCCGGAATCACCAGCCCGTCGAGCCCGTCCAGGTCCCGCGGCACCCGCACCCGGCGAGTAGCAACACCGAGCTCATCAAGAATGCGCAGGTGCTCCTCGACGCCGCCCTGCAGCGCCAGCACCCCAACGGTGGCTACCATCCGCGCTCAGCCAGGCGGTGCGGCGCGGGCACGTCGTTGACATTGATGCCCACCATGGCCTCGCCCAGGCCGCGGGAGAGCTTGGCTAGTTCGGCGGGCTGGTCGTAGAGGGTCGCCGCCTTGACGATGGCCTCCGCACGCTTGGCGGGCTCGCCGGACTTGAAGATGCCCGAGCCGACAAAGACACCTTCGGCGCCCATCTGGCGGACAAGGGCGGCGTCGGCAGGCGTGGCCACGCCACCGGCAACAAAAAGCACAACCGGGAGCTTGCCGGTCTCCGCAACCTCTGCGACCAGGTCGTACGGCGCCTGCAGCTCCTTGGCCGCGACGTAGAGCTCATCGCGATCCAGGTGGCGCAGGCGGGCAATCTCGGCCTTAATCGTGCGCAGGTGCTTCACGGCCTCCGAGACATCGCCCGTGCCGGCCTCGCCCTTGGAACGAATCATGGCCGCACCCTCGGTGATGCGGCGCAGCGCCTCACCCAGGTTGGTCGCGCCACACACGAATGGCACGTCGAAGTCCCACTTATTGATGTGGTTGACATAATCGGCCGGGCTGAGCACCTCGGACTCATCGATGAAGTCCACACCCAGCTCGCCGAGGATCTGAGCCTCCACAAAGTGGCCGATGCGGGCCTTGGCCATGACCGGGATGTCCACCGCCTCGACGATGCCCTCAATTAGTTCTGGGTCCGACATGCGGGCCACCCCGCCCTGCGCACGGATATCGGCCGGCACGCGCTCGAGCGCCATGACTGCCGACGCACCCGCATCCTCCGCGATGCGCGCCTGCTCCGGCGTGACGACGTCCATGATGACGCCGCCTTTCAACATATCGGCTAGTCCTCGCTTCACGCGCGTAGTGGCGCGTCCTTGTTCATTTACCTGTTCAGTCATAGGTCACATAGTGGCCCACACAATTGGTACAAGACAAGAGCCATTTTCAGCGTGTTGGATTAGACCACTTATGATGAAGGAGTGCCTCTCCGCCTCGATCCCTCTGATACGCGGCCGCTGCCCGTGCAAATCGCCGCGGCCCTGCGCACCCAGGTTGCCGCCGGCGTCCTCCGGCCCGGCGAGCGCGTTCCCTCGACCCGCAACTTGGCTTCGCAGCTCGGCGTTTCCCGAGGCAGCGTAGTCACCGCCTACGAGCAACTCACGGCCGAGGGATACCTTACGGCCGAGGTTGGCTCCGGCACCGTCATCAACCCGCTGCTCCCCCACGCCCGCGCCCCGCGCCCGGAGCCGGCCCCCATACCGGCCGCCGAGCCCGAGCTGGTGTCACTGACGCCCGGACTGCCCGACACCGCGGGAATCCTCACCCCTGAATGGAGGGCCGCGTGGCGCGCTGCGGCCGTCGACCCCTCCGGCGACCTTCCCCGCGAGGTCGCCGCGCACCTGCGCCACATGCGCGGGCTTAACGTCGACCCAACCCGCATCCTCATCACAGCCGGTGCCCGCGATGGCCTTTCGGTACTCCTGCGCGCCCTCGGCCGCCAGCTACGTGTGGGCGTGGAATCACCCGGCTACCCTAGCCTGCGCCGAGTCCCCCAGGCCCTCGGCCACACGCTGCTGGAAATCCCCACCGGCCGCGACGGCGTCACTGTTCCCACCGCCGACCTCGACGCCCTCATCGTCACCCCCAGCCATCAATATCCCTACGGCGGCTCCCTGCCTGCAGCCCGGCGCGCAGAGCTCGTCGAATGGGCCCGCGCACATGACGCCCTCCTCATCGAGGACGACTTCGACTCCGAGCTGCGCTACGTCGGCCAGCCACTTCCCGCCCTGGCCGCGCTCGCCCCAGAACACACCGTGCTACTCGGGACTTTTTCCTCCGTCATTTCCCCCTCGATTGCATGCGGTTACCTCGTCCTCCCGCCACGCTTGCGCCCGGCCGTGGACCGTGTGCGCGATATCTTCGGCCAACCCGTCGGCTCCATCCCCCAGGCCGCGCTCGCCCACTACCTTGCCAGCGGCGCTTTACGACGCCACACCGGCCGCATGCGCCGCACCTATAAACGCCGCCGCAACCTAGTGGCCGAAGCGCTTGGCTCCATTGATGGCACCCAGCTCCTTCCCATCCACGGTGGACTCCACGCGGTCCTACTGTGCGACCCGGCCGTTGTCCCCCGCGCCGCCGCCCGCGGCATCAAACTCACCCCGCTGCGCGATTATTGGGGCGGGGCCGAAGCTGAAGACGGCGTCGTACTCGGCTTCGGCCACCTCAGCGATACCGAGCTACGCGAAAGCCTTTCTGCAGTCGCGGCGGCTTTACAGGGGTGATACCGTAAAGCCCACGTTTATAAACGAAAGGTAATAGATGTCTTTAGGTCCGATTGAGCTCCTTCTCATCCTCGTTTTCGTCCTTATCCTCGCTGGAATTATCGCCCTCGTGGTCAAGCTCGTGCGCAATAGCAATGACACCCGCGCGAATACTAGCCGCATTGCTAATCAGCTCGAGGAACACGACCGCCGCAGCTAAGAAAGACACCCCACCAGACCAAGCTCCACACCGACCGCTTGGTCTATTTTTATTCTCACGGCTGCCAGCGCGTTTCCACAAAATCGTTCGCTATATATACCGCTTGGTCTAGTCTTGCCAAGCATGACGACGAAATACGATAACTCCAATTCCAACTGGTCCTTCGCTACCCGCTCTGTACACGCAGGCCAAAACCTCGACGGGCACCACAACGCCCGCAATGTGCCGATTTACCAGACCACCTCCTACGTTTTTAACGATGCCGAGCACGCGGCCAACCGCTTTAATCTTTCCGACGCCGGCCCCATCTACACCCGCCTGACCAACCCCACCCAGGACGCGCTGGAAGAACGCCTCGCTTCCCTCGAGGGCGGCGTCGCGGCCGTTGCCTTCGCTTCCGGCCAGGCCGCCGAAACCGCGGCCATTTTGAACCTCGCCTCGGCCGGCGACCACATCGTGACTTCCCCGCGTCTCTACGGCGGCACCTCCACCCTCTTTACCGTCACGCTCAAGCGCCTAGGCATCGACGTCACCCTCGTCGAGGACCCGGACGACCCGGCCTCCTGGCAAGACGCCGTTCAGCCAAATACCAAGGCATTCTATGGCGAGACCTTCGGCAACCCCGTGGCTGATGTCCTTGATATTCCCGCCATCGCCGAGGTTGCCCACAATAACCAGGTCCCGCTCATCGTGGATAACACCATCGCCACCGCCGCCCTCGCCCGGCCGCTGGACCTCGGCGCGGACATCGTCGTGGTCTCCACCACCAAGTTCTATACCGGCAATGGCTCGGCCGTCGGCGGCGCGATTATCGACGGCGGCTCCTTCGACTGGACCGTCACCCGCAACGGCGAGCCCGTATTCCCCTACTTCGTCACCCCGGATGAGGCCTACCACGGACTCAAATACGCCGACCTCGGCGCTTCGGCCTTCGCGCTCAAGGCCCGCGCCGGCCTGCTGCGCGATACCGGCGCCGCCATCTCCCCCTTCAACGCCTGGCTGACGCTGAATGGAATTGAGACGGTGGGGCTGCGCGTCGAAAAGCACAATGCCAACGCCCAAGCCGTCGCCGAGTACCTGGAAGGCCACGCCAAGGTCACCAAGGTCAACTACGCCGGCCTCGACTCCTCGCCGTATAAGGCCACCAAGGAAAAGCTCGGCTATGCCTATACCGGCTCCGTGCTCTCCTTCGACATCGACGGCGGCCGCGAAGAAGCCTGGGCGTTTATCGACGCCCTCAAGCTCCACTCCAACCTCGCCAATATCGGCGATACCCGCTCCCTGGCCGTGCATCCGGCAACCACCACGCACTCGCAATCCGATGAACCTGCGCTGGCAGCGGCCGGCATTACTCAATCCACTATCCGCCTGTCCGTGGGCATCGAGTACATCGATGACATCATCGCGGACCTCGAGCTGGGCTTTAACGCGCTGGTATGAAGCTAGTTAGCATCGGCGATTTCCACACCGAAGCCGGCGCCACGCTTGCCGACGCCCACATTGCCTACCACCGCTTCGGCCACCTTCTCGGCGATCCGCATGGGGCCAATAACGTCATCCTGGTCGAACACGCGCTAACCGGGGACTCGAATGTGGCCGAGTGGTGGGCCGACCTAGTAGGCCCCGGCAAGGCGCTGGATACGACGAAGTGGTGCATTATCGCTACCAATGCACTGGGCGGCTGCGCAGGCTCTACCGGCCCGGCTTCTCCGCACCCAGACGATGGCCGTGCTTGGGGTTCGCGTTTTCCCGCGCTTTCCGTGCGCGACCTCGTTGCGGCCGAGCGTGCCGCTTTGCATGAACTTGGCATCACCCACGTGCATGCCGTCATCGGCGGCTCAATGGGTGGCGCGCGCACGCTGGAGTGGACACTGATGCACCCCGATTTCCTCGACGCAGCCTGCGTCATTGCCGTTTCGGCCCGCGCCTCTGCTTGGCAGATTGGCATCCAGTCGGCGCAAATCGCGGCCATCGAGCAAGATTCGTTCTGGCACGGCGGCGATTATTACGCTTCCGCCCAGCGCCCGCGCGAGGGGCTGGCGGCCGCGCGCCGCATTGCGCACCTGACCTACCGCGGCGAACAAGAAATTGACGAGCGCTTCGGCGTTCATGCACAGACCGGCGAGAACCCGCTCGGGCCTTACCGTCGCCGCGATAATCGCTTTGCCGTTAACTCCTACCTGGATTACCAAGGAATCAAGCTGGCCGACCGCTTCGATGCCGGCTCCTATGTCACTCTCACCGAGGCGCTCAACCGCCACGATATCGGCCGTGACCGCGGTGGGCTCAACCGCGCGCTGGGATCATCCAAGGTACCTACAATGGTCGTAGGAGTAGACACGGACATCTTGTACCCGTATCACCAGCAAGAACATATCTCGCGCAATCTGGGAAATCTATTGGCTATGGCCAAGGTGGTCTCCCCGGTAGGCCACGACGCCTTCCTTACCGAGTCACGCCAAATGGATCGCATACTGCGCAACTTCCTTAGACTTTCCCAGCCGGACCCACGCATTGATGCAGCGGCAGGCGATCCCACCGAGTACTCGATTTAAAAAACTCGCGGCAGCAAGGATCGCCAAAGCCGCGCAGCGCGCACTATGCGCTGCGCTGGGGCGGCGAAGGGACGAAGCGGCTCAGCGATCGTCGGGTGGCTTCGCCCAAGGCGGGCGCCACACGATGCCTTCTCTAGGACGGCGCTCGAGCCGGCCGCGACGCGGCGGCGCATTCGGGTCATCGTCGTTCACAGCATTGTGATACTTGCACGCGATGGTGAGGTTTTCGGGATTCGTATCGCCGCCGAGCAGCCACGGGGTGAGATGGTGGACTTGGCATTCATCCGCCGGCGTGTGGCAGTCGGGCCACGGGCACACCGGGTTTTCTGCCATCGCCATTTGGCGTTGCTTCCATGTAGCCAAGCGCCGCGATTGATAAAGGTTGACGGGGCCGGTGACGGGGTGAATGAGGGTGATAAGGCCGACGTCGGCAAGCGCGCGGCGGACAAGATCCGCACCAGATATCTGGGCGCCGTTGGTCAGCTGCAAGGTGACGTCCTCGCCGTGGGTGACCTTCACCATCTCATTCAGGTTGAGCACCACATTGGTGGTGATTGTGGAGGTAGAGGCGCCCTCGGCAAAGACGCGACGAGCATCGGCGACGGTGGAGACGTGGTTATTAATTTCTGCAACCAACTCGGACTCGGCGGTAATTGTCAGGGTCCACAGGTCATCGCGGCGGCGGGTCAGGCGCACGCCTTCGGAGCGCTTGGTGGTACGCTCCTCGCGCACTAGGCGACGGGCGTGCTTATCAATTTCGCTGGTGGAAAGGCGCAGGGCACATAGTTCCTCGCGCAATGCCCAGGCCGCCCGCTGGGTTTTCATCTTCTGTGCGAAGTGCTCGATAATTTTCAGCGCGTCGAGCGGCAGCGAAGTGCGGCGGGCGGCGCGCTGTTTAGCACCAAAGGCGGTGCGGCCGAAGTAAGTATCGGCCAGGCGGGCAAACTCGGCGGCCTCGCGATCACTAAAGCCCTTATCGACGAGCTCTTCTACCGACAGCCCAACGCACTCCTCGATGAGCACCATCGGGGAGTTCACGGCAGCCAGGTAGTTCGAAATCATGGCACCGAACCTAAGCCGGCCGTGCATAACGGCGCGCGGTGGTGGCCCAGAGCCTGTGGATAACCGCCCGAACCACACCCTTTCGGGCCGAGTTAGGTGAAGGCTCTACAAAAACCTGTGGATAACTAGCTACCGAGCGCGTCCACAGAAAAGGCCAGAAAGGCCATCACGGCGCCGACTAAGCCGGTAAAGCAGGCGTCAAAGCGGCGCGAGCGTACGGCCAGCACGCCGACGCGGCTGGAATCACACGTCAGTCGGACCACGGTGAGCCACAGCAAGGCCAGGCCGAGGAGGAACGTGGCCCGGCGCCAGTATTCGAAGACAGCATAGCCGCCGGAGATAACCACGCCGGCCACGAAGATGCCAATTGCTGCCCACTGCGCGGCAGGCGGCAGTGGGGAGGGCGCGAGCTCGGCGTCGTGCGGATTATCTAGATTCACGCCAACTTTTCCGCGCGTTCGACGATATTGCGTACCAGGAAGGCACGGGTCAGCGGGCCGACGCCACCTGGGTTCGGAGAGACGAACCCGGCCTTATCCCAGCAATCTGGGTGAATGTCGCCGGTGAGCTTGCCGTCGACGCGGGAGACTCCGACGTCGAGAAGCGCGGCGCCTTCCTTAATCATGTCCGCGGTGAGCATGTGGGGCTGGCCGGCGGCGGCAATGACGATATCGGCCTCGCGGGTCTCAGCGGCCAAGTCCTTGGTGCCGGTGTGGCACAGCGTGACGGTGGAGTTCTCGCTGCGGCGGGTAAGCATCAGGCCGATGGGGCGGCCTACGGTAACACCACGGCCGATGACCACGGTCTTGGCGCCGTTGAGCTCGACGCCGAAGCGGCGCAGCAGATGCAGGCAGCCGTTCGGGGTGCACGGCAAGGGCGCCTCCTCGTTGAGCACGAGCTTGCCCAGGTTGACTGGGTGCAGGCCATCGGCATCCTTGGCGGGGTCAATGCGCTCGAGGATGGCGTTTTCATCCAGGTGCTTAGGCAGCGGCAACTGGACGATGTAGCCGGTGCAGGCATCATCGGCGTTGAGCTCATCGATGACGGCTTCTAGTTCTTCCTGGGTGATATCGGCCGGCAGGTCCTTGCGGATGGAGTTGATGCCAAGCTTTTCACAGTCACGATGTTTCATCTTCACATAGGATTGGGAGCCCGGATCCTCACCTACGAGGACGGTCGCCAGGCCAGGGGTAATCCCCTTCTCCTTCAGCGCGGACACGCGCTGGGCAAGGTCGGAAAAAATCTCGTCGCGGTACAGTGTGCCATCTAGTTTGGTAGCGCTCATAGCCACCATCCTAGACTGAAGGCATGAGCCAGCTGCACATTGTCTTTGATAACCCAGTCATCCCTACTAATACGGGCAACGCGATTCGCACGGCCGCGGTGACGGGTGCGAGCCTGCACCTGATTGAGCCGCTGGGTTTCAATTTCGACGATAAGCACTTAAAGCGCGCCGGTCTGGATTATCACGATTTGGCCGATGTGCAGATTCACAAGGACTTCCAGGCCTGCATGGATGCGGTGCCGGGCGCGCGCGTCTTCGCTTTTACCACGCATACGGATAAGTGGTTTACGGATATCGAATACCAAGAAGGCGATGTCCTACTCTTTGGCACGGAGCCGACCGGCCTGCCAGAGGAGCACATCAATCATCCGCGCGTAACGGACCACGTGCGCATTCCGATGGTGCCGGCCAGGCGCTCAATGAACTTGTCGAATTCGGCCTCGACGGCCGTATTTGAGGCGTGGCGCCAATTGGGATTTAACGGGGCGGTTTAAGCTCCGGCAGTTGGCGGGAGCGTAGCTGGGTAAGGAGTGCGGTGGCGTCGGCAAGCGTGAGGTTGCGCGCGTCCATACGTACCGGGCCCTGGACTAGGTCGAGGCCGACGGTGGCTAGGCCGAGCGCCTGGGAAATCGGCCCGCGGCGGTAGGTCAGCTCCTGGATATGGGAGGTGTGGATGGCTTTGACGCGGCGATTGAGCCGGCCGTTGCGCACTATGACGTAGCCGCCGGTAAGTGCCACGGTTTGTTGGCGGTAGTCCAGCGGGGAGACCCACTTGGCGCGGGCTGGCGAGGCGTAGGTGGGCGCGGCGTCGGCCGGCAGGAATTGCCGGGCTTGGGCGAGGGTGCCCACCGGCAGGATGCGGGTGGAACCAGAAGCCTTTCCGCTTGCCGACGCCCCATACCCCGCCACCGAGACCCGTACCTCGTACCAGCCTAGTGGCCGCCAGAGGAAGGGCTGAGTTATCTGCACGGCGTGGATGCGGTCAAGGCGAATGCTTTGGCGGCGGCGATCGGCCAGGCCGTAGGTGATATTGAGTACCTCGCCGTCGGTGCGGGCGGTATAACGCCAGGAAGAATCGAGCACGTTCCAGGCGTTGGGCAGGGCGCCGACGAGGATGGGCAGCGCGGCCGAGAGCGGCAGCCGCGTAACCACAACCAGGATGAGGAAGCCGACGAGGAAAAGCGTGGACGTGCGCAACGCGGCAGCAATAAGGGAGCGGGCGATGGGGATCTCGGGCACGAGAGCTGGTTCCTCGGCCGTTTCTTCAGCCGATTCCTCGGCCGGCGCCTCGGTTTGGGAGGTGGGAGCGCCGTGAACGCGGGCGAGGATGTCATCACGGAGGGCCTCGGCGTCAGACTTTTTGAGGTAGGCGATTTCGATGACAGATGATTGGCCGCCTGCGGTTTCCACCCGCACGGCCGCAAGACGAAAGAGGCGGGCGATGACGGGTTCCACGACGTCAACGGCCTGGGTGCGGTCATAGCGCGCGGTGCGCAATTGGACAGATAAGAGGCCGCGGCGCAGGGAAAGCTCTTCCGCGCCGAGCTGATAACCCATGCGGCGCCACCATAGGCCGGAGGCGAGCCACACCACCGCGCAGACCGCGATGAAACCGGCGAGGGCAAGGGCGGTATCACGCAAGGCCTCGCCGCGGTGTTCGCCGGTAATAAAGGCAAAGATATCGCGCAGGGCCTCCATGTTGGCGTTGAGGGCGAAGCCCGCGATGAGGGCCAGGATGACCGACCACAGACGCAACAGTGGGGTAAGGCGGTGGACGCGACGGAAGCTCGGCTGGGGGCTCATAGGCCGCTCATCCGTTCGCGGGCTTGGTGGGCAAGGCGGGTGCGGAGGGCGTCGGCAAGCGGGGCTTCTAGGCCTTTGATGGTGGCATCCGTGCTGGCCGAAGCCGTGTGGAGCTGCAGCTTTTTCAGCCCGAGGGCGCGATCGATGGGCCCGGAGGTGACGTCGACGAATTGGATGCGGCCGTAGGGCACGACGGTGAAGGTGTACCAGAGCTTGCCGCGGGTGATAAGCAGCTCGTCGTCGGTTTCGAGCCAACCCATATTGCGCACTTGAGCGGGAATGAGCCAGAGCAGCCAGAAGAAAAGACCGACGAAGATGCCGGCCGCCCAGTAGAACCACGGGGTCCACCAAAACCCCGCTGCAGCGGCGGCCGCGGCGAGCAGAAACATCCAGCTCAAATGGTGGATATAGCGCGAGGTCACCAGCCGCGGCGAGACGGGATTCATTTCTTCGCTCATAGTTATTGACAGTAACAATCAGGAGAAGCCCTTGGGCAACTTACCGTTTCCTTAACGGAAAACCATTGGTACCCTCGTCAGCTCGACATCGATTGGTGGGCCATCCAGCGCGGCATCACTCCAGTTAATCTCTCCGTTCTGAAGAATAATCGGGCCAAGGCCGTACGCTTTAGCACTCTGGCAGCATTATGCGCGGCACTGGACTGCCAGCCAGGGGATATCTTCGGCGTCGAGTAGTAACCCTTGCCAGGTCGTTGGGTTTATGCAATACTTTGACTTATGTCCCCAAAGAAGAAGCCCTCCGCACCCATTTATAACCGGGTTCGTGTGCTGCGCGCCGAGCGGGACATGTCGCGCGCACAGTTGGCCGAGGCCATCGACGTCAATCCTCAGACCGTCGGCGCGCTTGAGCGCGGCGACCACTCGCCCAGCCTGGACCTAGCTTTCCGCGTCTGCGAGGTCTTTGATCTCCCCGTGGAGGCTATCTTTTCCCGCCAGGAATTTTCTCCCATGTCCACTGAAATCTATAGGAAGAATTCCTAATGGCTAGCCCAATCCCCGCCTCCGTTTCTCGCCGCAAGCGCCTTGTCCTGGCCGGCGACATTTTCCTCGGCCTGGCCATCGTGGCTGCGGCCCTGCACTTCTTCACGCTCAGCTTGTCTAACTTGCTATGGCCGATTGCCGGTATCGCGGCCACCATCTACACCACGTCGCTCCGGCAGTCCATCCGTCACCTCGACGCACCCACCACGGAGATGGATGAGTACGAACTGCGCCTGCATACCGACGCCCGCGACACAGGACTTAAGACCGCAGTGGTTATTTCTATAGTGCTCTTCCTCGTCGCCGTCACCACCGCATTCGGCCTGCGCTTTCTCGGGGCGGAGCAGGTTGCAGTGGAGGAGGCGACCTCGGGGGCTAGTATCGCCATCTTCTTTGCCAAGCTCATCTATACCCAACTGCTGTGGATCCCTTTTGCGGTAGCCAAGGAATTGGCCAATAAGCTCAACGCGGACGAGCTGCGCAGCGGAGGAAACTAGCGGAAATCGCGGGAGCCGCGGGAGAGGAATTCGCCAAAGTCCAGCGGCTCGAGCTTGTCCGCGACCACGCTGACCGCCCCGGTGGCATTTTGCACGATGCCTCGAATAATCATTGCGCGGGCGGTGCGGGCCAACACCTTGTGCCGCGACCACAATCCAGGTGAAACCATCACATTCATCAGGCCGGTTTCATCCTCCACACCCAAAAAGGTCAGGCCAGATGCGGTACGCGGGCGCTGGCGGTGGGTAATAATGCCGGCAATGCACACGCGGGTGCCATCGGGAACATGGGGAAGTTGGGAAGCAGGTAGGACGTCGGCAAGCGAGGCACGCACCAGCTCCATGGGCTGCTGGTTATGGGTCACGCCGGTGGAGGCGACGTCGGTAGCCATAAGCTCGAAGGCGGACATGCCAGGCAGGTGCGGTGCAGCCAGCGCGGAAGTGCCAGGCAGCATTCCCTCGCGCTCGGTGGCGGCAACTCCGGCCTGCCACAACGCTTGACGACGATCCAGCCCCAAGCACTCCAATGCTCCAGCCGTGGCCAGCGCTTCCACCTGCTCCACGCTGAGATCCGCCCGGCGCGAAAGATCGGACACGCTAGCAAAAGGCGCGGCCGCCTCCACGCGCTCGGCGGCAGACTCCCCCAGCCCCTTGATGAGGTTCAGGCCCAACCGAATCTCGCCCGACCTTGTCGCCCGGGCCTGCGCACCAGAATCATTGATACTCACCGGCAGCACCCGCACACCGTGGCGCCGGGCATCTTGGATGAGCGACTGCGGGGAATAAAAGCCCATCGGCTGCGCGCGCAGCAGGCCCACGCAGAATTCCGCCGGGTAGTGATACTTAAACCACGCAGAGAAATACACCAGCGAGGCAAAGGACTGCGAGTGCGATTCCGGGAAACCATAGGCGGCAAAAGCCACAATTTTGGTCCAGAGCTTATCGGCTACCTCGCCCTCGATGCCATTAGTCTCGCGCAGACCAGCATAAAAACGGCTGCGCAGCGCGTCCATCTTTTCCGGGGAACGTTTCGACCCCATGGCGCGGCGTAGGTCATCGGCCTCGGCGCCGGAAAAGCCGGCGGCATCGACTGCAATCTGCATCAGCTGTTCCTGGAAAAGCGGGATGCCCAGGGTTTTGCCCAGGGATTTCTCCAACACGGGATGGTCATAGGTGACCTCCTCCAAGCCATCGCGGCGGCGCAGGTAGGGATGCACGGACCCGCCTTGGATGGGGCCGGGCCGAATAAGCGCGACCTCCACCACCAGGTCAAAGAAGCGGCGCGGCTTCAGGCGCGGCAGCGTGGCTAGCTGCGCGCGAGATTCCACCTGGAAGACACCCACCGCATCGGCGCGGCAGAGCATGTCATAGACTTCCGGCTCGGCGAGGTCGAGCTCCCACAAGTGCACCTCGCGGCCGGTGGTAGCGCGCACGGCGTCAATCATGTGGTGCAGCGCCTCCAACATGCCAAGGCCGAGCAGGTCGAATTTCACTAGGCCGGCGGCCGCACAATCGTCCTTATCCCATTGCAGCACGGAGCGGTTTTCCATGCGGGCCCATTCCATCGGCACGACGTCCGCGATGGGGCGGTCACACAGCACCATGCCGCCGGAGTGGATTCCTAGGTGGCGGGGCTGGCCGAGGAATTGCTCAGCCAGTGAGGAAACATCGGCAGGCGGCTCGGAGGTACCCTTCGACCACGCATCGGCCGAGCCCTGCGGATACCCCAGCGCGCGGGCGGCATCGCGGGTCGCGCCCTTGCGGCGATAGGTAATGACATTGGCCACCTGTGCTGCGCGTTCCCGGCCGTGGGTGCGATAGACATACTGGATTACCTCCTCGCGGCGGCCGGACTCAATATCAATATCAATATCGGGCGGGCCATCGCGGTCCGGGGAAAGGAAGCGCTCAAAAAGCAGCTGCGCGGAGATGGGCTCGGCGTTGGTAATACCCAGTGCGAAACACACCGCAGAGTTAGCGGCCGAGCCGCGGCCCTGGCACAAAATATTTTCCTGGCGACAAAAATCCACCAGGTCGCACACAATTAGGAAGTAGCCGGGAAAGCCCAGTTGCTTGATGACGCCCAGCTCATGCCTAATCTGCTTCTTCGCCGCCTGCTTAATCTCGGCCGGCCGCGAGGCATAACGCTCCTTGGCACGGCGCCAGACCTCATGCTCCAGCCAGCTCATCTCGGTATGCCCCTCCGGAACGGGAAAGTGCGGCAGGTTCGGGGCAAGCGCATCCCAGGTAAAGGAACACTCGCGAGCCAGACGCACAGTTTCCGCAATAAGCTCCGGCCGGTCAGGTAAAAGTTGTGCCATCTGCTCGCCGGATCGTAGCCAGCCGGCGCCCATGGGGTGGGCGTGCGGCGCAGCGGCCGCGAGGGATTCGCGGCGAGCCAAGGCGCGCTTGGCGGCGGCGAGCCGAGCCTGATCACGAGTCGCGGCCGCGGGCCGTGCGGTTGCGATGGCCCGCAGGTTATTGTATTTATCGAGGAACCGGTGCCGATCCGCATCCTCAGGGGACATGCTGCACGAATATTCGAGAACTATGCTGTCTATTTTTATTCTTTCGAGCAGGTTATCGATTTCTGCTAACGCTTCCGGCCCCACCAGAAAGAAGCACTCCCCTTCCAACTCGCGCGCCACCTCATCTAGTGGCGGATAATCCACCCGATCCTTCTCCCCAGCTTCCATCCGCGCGTGTGCAATAAGGCGCGATAAACGGCGATAGCCTTCCGGGGTGCGCGCCAACACGGTCACCGGCGCTTCCGCGAGCGATAGTTCCGCGCCATATACGGCCGGAAGATTCGCTTTAGCAGCGGCTTCAGCGAATTTCATGAGCCCATAAAAGCCATCGCGGTCCACGATTGCCAGCCCCTCGAGCCCCAGCTCCACAGCCCGGCCAACCAGCTCTTCCGGCTCAGCAGCGCCGTCGAGAAAGCTATACGAACTTACCGCGTGCAACTCCGCAAAGGGGACGGCAGAATGGCCGCGCTGAGCAGAATCGGCTGGCCCATGAAGGTGATTAACCGGCACGGGCGCGGCAGATTCGCGGCCAGAGAGAATGCGCTCCACCCGCGACCACGACAGTGCTTTTCCGCCATTAAATTCCACCCCGCACAGCGTAATATCGAATCATTGTTCTATACAACCCCGTAAGACGTGATGCCGACAATAGACAAAGCGGTTCGCTGATTGCTAAGTTGCTAAACAGACAAATTATTTCAACTCCTACAAGAAGGGGAACCCCCATGCAGATCCGTCGCGTAGTGGCTGCTGCCGCCGCTGTAACTATCGCTTCCACCAGCTTGGTGGCCTGCTCCTCCGATGATTCCAAGTCCATCAAGGTGGGCACCACCGACGACGCCAAGAAGGCGTGGGTAGCATTCGAGCAGGAAGCGAAAAACGCTGGCTATGACATTGATATCCAGCCATTCGCGGACTACAACACCCCGAACCAGGCTCTGGATCAAGGCGAGTTGGATACCAATAACTTCCAGCACCTGAAGTTCTTGGCGGAGTACAACCACGGCAATGACACCAACCTGGTGCCTATCGTGGCCACCGAAATCGTGCCGCTAGCACTGTTTTGGAAGGACCACGACTCCCTCGACGGCATCGAGGGCGAAGAGGTCGCCATCCCGAATGACTCCACCAACCAGGCCCGCGCCATTAACGTGCTAGTCCAGGCCGGCCTTCTTACCCTGAAGGACAAGGACAACTTGGAGCCCACCCCGCTGGACATTGATGAAAAGAAGTCCAAGGTCAAGGTCACCCCGGTAGACGCCGCACAGACCACGTCCGCGCACGGCGAGGGCACGCCAGCCATCATCAATAACTCCTTCCTGGAGCGCGCCGGCATCGATCCGAAGACTGCCATCTTCCAAGACGATCCAAATTCTGAAGAAGCAGAACCGTACATCAACGTCTTCGCCGTTCGCGAGGAGGACGCCGATAACGAAGACATCAAGAAGCTTGCCGAGCTATGGCACTCCGACGCCGTCCAGGAGGGCGTCGATGAAGACTCCGCCGGCACCTCCGTCGAGGTGGAGCGCAGCCAGGAGGATCTGCAGAAGATCCTAGATAAGCTCGAAGCAGATCTGGACTAATCACCCTTGCTTTTACCCCGCCGGAACCCCCGGCGGGGTTTGGCACTTTCCTAACTAAGGACGCAAACACGTGGCAGATTCCACTCAACGCGGCACCCGCATCGAGTTCCGCGAGATCACCAAGATCTTTAAGCAGAAAAAGGCGCGAGTTAAGGCACTCGACCATGTCTCCATGACCATTGAGCCCGGCGAAATTGTCGGCATCATTGGCTACTCCGGCGCCGGCAAGTCCACCCTTGTACGCATGATCAACGGCTTGGACACCCCGTCCGCGGGAGAGCTGCTGCTTGATGACACCAATATCGTTGGCATGTCCGAAAAGAAGCTGCGCGGCATTCGCCGCAATATCGGCATGATTTTCCAACAGTTCAACCTGATGAACTCGCGCACCGCAGCCGGCAATATTGAATACCCGCTGCAGCTGCAGGGCGTCGGCAAGCAGGAGCGCGCCAAGCGCGTGCAAGAGCTGCTGGATTTCGTCGGCCTAGGAGACAAGGGCAAGAGCTACCCAGAGCAGCTTTCCGGCGGCCAGAAGCAGCGCGTCGGCATTGCCCGTGCGCTGGCCACCAACCCTTCGCTGCTGCTTGCCGACGAAGCAACTTCCGCCCTCGACCCCACCACCACGCAGGAAGTCCTCGACCTACTGCGTCAGGTAAACAAGGAATTTGGCATCACCATCGTGGTTATTACCCACGAGATGGAAGTCGTACGCTCCATCGCCGATAAGGTCGCCGTGATGGAAAACGGCCGCGTCGTGGAACAAGGCAGCGTCTACGAGGTCTTTTCCAACCCACAGACCTCCGTGGCCGCCAAGTTCGTAGCCACCTCGCTGCGCAACGAGCCCGACGTCGTTGAAACCGACGATCTGCTCGCGCACGAAGGCCGCCTGTTTACCATCAACCTCACCGAGGAATCCGGCTTTTTCACCGCCGCCGCCCGGCTCAAGGAAGCCGGCGTATCCATCGCCGTCGTCCACGGCGGCATCACCACGCTGCAACAGCATTCCTTTGGCAAGCTGACCGTGCGACTTAGCGGCGACAATAACGCCATCGAAGAGTTCTACCGCACGCTTTCTACCACCACCCAGATTGAGGAGATTGCACGATGACCGTCACCACCCTCGCCCAAGCCAACTGGGACCGCCTCGGCCCTTCACTGGCCGATGCCATCGTCGATACCCTCATCATGGTCTCGACTACCCTCATCGTTTCCGGCATCCTCGGCCTTGGCCTAGGCATGCTGCTCTATACCACCCGCACGGGCGGCATCCTGCAAAACCGGTTCGTCTATTTCATTGTCAACCTGCTGGTTAACTTCGTCCGCCCCATCCCGTTCATCATCTTGCTGGCTTTTGCCCAGCCACTGACCGTCATAGTGATGGGCGGGTCCATCGGCCGCGGACCGGCCACCTTCGTCATGGTGATCGCCGCGACCTTCTCCGTGGCCCGCGTGGTGGAACAAAACCTCGTGTCCATCGACCCCGGCGTTATCGAGGCCGCCCGCTCCATGGGTGCCTCGCCGTGGAAGATCATTACCTCCGTTATCGTCCCGGAGGCCCTCGGCCCACTGATTTTGGGCTACACCTTCCTGTTTATCGCCATCGTGGACATGTCCGCTATGGCCGGCTACGTCGGCGGCGGCGGCTTGGGTGACTTTGCCATCGTCTACGGCTACCGCGCCTTCGAATGGGAAGTCACCGTCGTGGCCACGCTCATCATCATCGTGCTGGTGCAGGCCGCCCAGTTCTTCGGCAACTGGCTCTCCTCCAAGGTCATGCGCCGCTAGCCCCCGCTTGCCGACGGCGCCCTACCCCGCGACCGGCTCCACGCCGGTCGCTACGATGGCTTGGCCCGTCTTCGGGGCGTCACCACACGAAGAAACCACACCTTCTACCTCGCGCTCCTCGAGCGTCACGCGCCAGCGCCGGCCGTCAATGTGGCTGACCTCGCCGCTATCAGTGGCGGTGAGCTGGCCGTAGGAGAGCTCCTCGCCGGCGTCGATAAGCGCTCGGGCCACCGCCAACTCCGCCACCTGGCCGCGCGGGCCGAAAATACCGCGCCCGCGATTTACCGGGTAAAAATACTTTCCCCGCGCCGCCGCCGCAATCATCTGCGCGGCGGCTTCTTTATTCATTCGTCCAAAGGAATAGCCCCACGGCATGAGCATGACCGATGGCGCGAACCGGTGTCCCTTCGTGTGCGAGGTCTCCCAGACCATATCCGGGTAATCCTCCACCAGCTCCGCGGCCAACGGCCGCCCCTTGACCGCACAGCAGGTATCGCGCTTCGCGTGCGTACACACCAAAACCAGCGGTGTTTCCACTGCGCCGCCTCCATTGCGTCCAGGCCCGGTCAGATCCAGATCGAGGATTTTCTCTGGCTCTGTCAGCAGCACGAGTTCCATCACTCCCTGCTCGGCCCACACCAGGTAGCAGCGGTGCATCTTGCCTACCTGGCGGCCGTCGCGGCCCGGCCGACGGATAAGCTGCAGCCCCGCCACGCCTTTCAGCTTGGCCTTGAGCTGCGCCGTGAGATCCGGCCCAAAGGTATCGCCATCGAGCACGTCTCGCGACCATCCGCCCGGCCACTCAAAAAGCACATAGACGGATTCCTTCTTCGCCGTGCCTGGCAGCGGCTCTACCTGGATATCTGAACAGAACTCGGTCATATACCTAAGCCTAACCTTTCTGCATTTCAGCTCACACCCTTGGCCACAATTCGGCCACGAAATACCCCCTCGGCTATACAGTTCACGGCCGAAACTATAACCTAGGGGGCATGCTAAAAGTCCGTCTCGCCGCAACACTCCTCGTCGCTGCTTCCCTCAGCGGCTGCGCCGCCCAAGAGACGGACCGCACCACCATGGCTGCATCTGCGGATAACTCCCGGCTCAATCCACTAGGCCAGGCCAATATGGAAATGAAAACCCTCCGGCCGCAGGCCCCCTCCGAGCTCACGGTGACCAACGTGCGCATCGGCCAGCACGAGGGTTTCGAGCGCGTCGTCTTCGAACTCGACGGCAGCGGCTCTCCCGGCTGGTTCGTAGACTATGCCGACACGCCCACGCAGCAGGGTTCTGGCAAGACTATTGACCACTCCGGCGAGACCGCACTCAATGTCAATATCGACGGCGTGGTCTACCCCTTCGAGGCGGGGAAGGACGATCCCCACATCGGCGTGGTGGATGCCCCCGTAGAGGGAGTCGTCACCCAGGTGGTCAATGGCGGTACCTACGAGGGCCGCTGCCAATTCGTCATCGGCATGACCTCGCGCAAGCCCTATTCCGTGCAGGTGCTCGATAACCCCACCCGCCTCGTAGTCGATATTCGCGATTAATAGGTCGCCTCCACCCGCCAGCGCCCGCCGGACCATACCAAAAGCCAGGCCCGCTGGTGCTCTTCGTGGTCGGCTTGGCCCACCACCTGCAGGCGCGCTACGTGCTGCGGGTTACTAGTCCACCACTGCGTATCCACCGGCCAGGGACCGGCCCAGCCCAGCACGCGGAAGCGATGAGCGCCCCAGCTCAATGCCACCGGCGCCCCCGAAAGGAGAGCCTCGGCGGTGACGAATACTTCGCGACGAGCGGCGTCGATAAGCCGGATGCGCGCGGCCGGATGATTAGGCCCACCGCCCAGCCGCGCAGGCAGGGGTGCCGGAATACGGCCAGGCCACTCGCCTTGTGGCGGTGCGTCGCGCTGCTCGCCATAGGGCACGTACTCGATGCGCTCGGCCACCCCACGGCCGCCCACCGCCCGCGGCTGCAGCACGCGGTCAACCCCCAGCTGCGATTGCACGCGAGCGATCACACGTTTGACCTGCTCCTGAGATCCCTCTCCGCCCCAGAGCCCGGTGGCGGACGGGGTGGCCACCTCCACCGGCTCCAGTGCGAGGCGGCGGATAGCCGCGCCCCCACCAGTGGCACGCGAGAGCCAGCCATCGAGCTGCCAGCGCACGCGGTCCGCGGTGGCCTGCTCCGTCAGTGCTTCCTGTGTGCGCCACACCCGCGCCAACTCCTCGCCGGTGCCAAACTCCGCCACCACGCGCAGCCGCAGGCAGACCTTGCCGGCCTCTTCCAAGCGGGCATGCAGCCGGGACGCTAGCTGACGGGCCGCGAAGGCCGCCGCGTCCACGCGCTCGATGCGCTCTTCCATTTCCACGGCCAGGTCTGGGCGTGCCATTTCTGGAGCTACGCGCCTATCCGCACGGGCTTGGGCCAACTCGTGCGCGCGACGCCCGGTCTCACCGAAACGGGTGGCTACCTGCTTAAACGGCAGCGCCGCTAAGTCACCCAGGCGCCGCACACCCAACTTATCGAGCTGCGCAACAAACCCAGCATCAAAGCCCAAGGCCTCATCGGCGGCGAGCACTCCTATGGGCTGGGTGGCCAAAAACTCTCGCGAGCCGCCCTCTGGCACCACCGCACCCATGCCACGGTGCCGGGCCGCGATGACAGCCGTAGCAATCTCATCGGCGACGCCGAGGGTGGAATCGAAGCCGGCGTACGAAGAGGCGTCGACAAGCATCTCTAATGCTTTCTCCCCGTGGTAGCGCAGCGCCGCGCCCGCGTCCACAATGGCCAAACCAGGGCGCAGCACCTCCACCGAGGACGCCACCGCATCCAAACCGGCCGCAACCTCCGCAAACGCCGCACCATCCCGATCCGGATTGGCCTCCACCACCGTCGCCTCGGGGCACAGCGCTTGGGCCTGACGCAGGCGCATCCCCCGCCGCACCCCCGCCCGGCGCGCCGTCCTATCGCATACCGCAACCGCGTGATTGCGCGCAATGACCATAGGGCCCTGCCCGCCGACGGCCTGGATGGGCCAATCCGGAAACCACACGGCCGCTACCCTCATACGGCCTCCAGTCTGCGGTGTTGGCCCACCGTGAGCACCCCATGCACGCTAGCCTGCTTCGAGGTCACCTCAACGTCCATGTCCACGCCGCGAATGCGCCCACTGCCCTTGCCGACGCCCCGATAGGCACTCACCTGCGCCCCTATCTCCACCGCCGTGCCGGGCAAGCGCGTGCCCACCGTCAGCACCGCCGCGCGCCCGCCGCGCACCTTCGCCAGCACCGGCCGGGCCTTGGTTGGGCTCACCTCACCGGGCGGCCCATGATGGATGACTAGGTCCAGTCCTTCCGCCAATACCCCTGTCACCATCCAGGAATCCACGCCCGGATCTGGGACGGTTACCACACGTTCGATAACACCTTCCTCGGCCACTTGTGTGAGTAGAAGATCTGGCCACCCCACTACACCCACATGCCCACCGCGGGCCGTGAGGTGACAGATAAGCTCCACCACAAGCGCTGGACAGTTAGTACAGTGCACCACGTGCCGGCGCGCCAAGCCGCCCGCAGGAAGCAGACGTGCCAGGCCAGGAAGCGTATCTACCAGCTCCTCTTCCGGGCCACGCTCCATAGCGCGCATGCGAGTACGCAGCATCGCCACACGGTCCGACCTACTTAGTCCGGCCACCGCTTTTTCTAGGCGAACGCTCGTTTGATTCACCCGAATAGTATGAACCCTCACCCGGACACATGCAAGTGTATGTTCGAATGGTAGCCTTAGCGGCATGAACTTCAACGCTGCCTACGGTGCCATGCGCGAGCACACCACCCCCATTCCCACTCCGCCATGGGTGCGTTTGGGTTCGTCCATCCTCATCGGTGCGGCCGTGGCGCTTTTGGCCAGCCGCGCACATATTTTTGCTGCACTAATCGGGGCGCTCGTGTGCCTCGTGGCGGCTTTCGTTCTCGTCTTTGCCCACCCCTACCGCCACACGATGCGCGATTATGCCACCAAGCGCAATGTCACTCTGGTTCCTAGCATCGCACAGCTCGTGCCGCTGATGATTCTGTGGCTTATGGTGATGCTCGCCCCCATCGTGGCCCTACCCGCGTGGGGCGCCGGCCTGGTATGGCTGGTGGTTTTTGGCCTGAGCTTTCTCGTCTTCCCCCACGTGGATGGCACGCGACGGCTCGCGTTTGCCTAATCTATACGACACTTTTCGGGGTTATCCACAGCTTTTCCGCCCCGCCTCGGGTATGTAGGCCGGGTTATCCACACAACTGGCCGCAGCGGTTGCGCCGGCCGTGCGCCGGTGTAGGTGCGCGTCGTAGCGTTGCAGGCATGAACGCACTCGAGACCTACCTCACTGCCTTAGGCCCCGGCATGGACATCATCGCCGGGTGCCAGGGCATGTCCGGGTCCGAGCTTATGGACCACGGCGCGCCCGATGCCATCGCGGCCGATCTGCTTCTTTTGTGTGAGAGCTACTTTGGCCGCACCAAATTTACCCGGCTACAGCGCCGTGCTATTGCCGACGCCCGTCGCAACACCCATTCTATCGCCACACTCACCGCCCTAGAGCGCATTGTTAACCGCGCCCCGAGCAAGAAACAGGCCTGGGAGCTACGCGCGGAGTGCTGCGCAATGACCGGCGCGATGAGCCATATTCTCAAGCACGCCCGCCGGCGCCTGCACGAGATGAAAGACAACACCGTTACTCCAGGTGTGCGCACTTACCGACGCCCCAATGACTACTGGACGCTTGCCATCACCGGAACCTCTAGTTTCATCGCGGATCTCAACGCCGCGCTGGCCGCGACCGGGAAGCAATCGCTCGAGGCGGTAGAAAAAATTTTCTTTGACCAGGCAGCGGCCGCGCGGGCAGAGGTGATAACCAATGCCATCGTGCCATTAGACAAATTCATTCGCATCCGCGACGGCCACGGCGACGATATCGAGCTCGACCTGACCAATGGCGCCACCATTACCGGCACCGAATATCTGCGGCGCGTACTCAACGACGTCGGCTTTTCTGGCGATAGAGAAACCGGCTACGTCACGCTCGTGCACCCCGAAGAAGGGCCGGTCAACCTCTACCGCACGGCGCGCGTGGCCAATGACAAACAGCGCATCATGGCCGCTGCAGAAAACCCACGCTGCGCCTGGCCGGGCTGCAACCAACCGGCCGATCTCTCCCAGGTCCACCACCTCAAGGCGTGGAGTAACGGTGGGGAGACGAATATGAAAAACCTGGTCATGTGCTGCGCCTACCATAACGGCGTCAACGATGATGACCCCAACGCTCCGCCCCGGCGCGGCCGCCTCGAGCGGGTGGGCGGGCGCATTGTGTGGCGTCCACCGTTTACCCCGCGCGAGTAAACACGCTCCTCAAACGCGCGAAAAGGCGCTCAGAGATAGCCTGAGCGCCTTCTACGCATGCCGTTTTACTCCCACTCGATGGTTCCCGGTGGCTTGGAAGTGCAGTCCAAGACCACGCGGTTGACGTCCTTCACCTCATTGGTGATGCGGGTAGAAATTTTCTCCAGTACCTCGTATGGCAAGCGGGTCCAGTCCGCAGTCATGGCGTCCTCCGAGGACACTGGGCGTAGCACGATCGGGTGGCCATAGGTGCGGCCATCACCTTGCACACCAACGGAACGGACGTCGGCCAGCAGCACGACCGGGCACTGCCAAATCTGGTCATCCAGGCCGGCATTGGTCAGCTCGGTGCGGGCAATGAGGTCCGCCTCACGCAGCGTCTCCAAGCGCTCCTCGGTTACCTCACCGATAATGCGGATACCCAAACCTGGGCCTGGGAATGGCTGGCGGTTAACGATTTCTTCCGGCAATCCCAGCTCGCGGCCAACGGCGCGTACCTCGTCTTTAAACAGCAGACGCAGCGGCTCAACCAGCTCGAACTCCACGTCATCTGGCAAACCGCCAACATTGTGGTGAGACTTAATATTCGCCGTGCCGTCGCCGCCGCCAGACTCGACCACGTCCGGGTACAGCGTGCCTTGGACGAGGTAGTCGACGGTGGAGCCTGCAGGGGCGTCGTCAAGCACGCCCGCAACCGCACGCTCAAAGGCACGGATAAACTCCGCGCCGATGGCCTTGCGCTTTGCTTCTGGGTCGTCAACGCCGGCCAACTTCTCCAAGAAGGCACTGCGCTCATCCGCAGTCACCAGCTTCGCGCCGGTGGAGGCGACAAAGTCCTTTTCCACCTGCTCCCGCTCGCCAGCACGCAGCAAGCCGTGGTCGACGAAGACACAGGTGAGGCGATCACCGATGGCACGTTGCACCAGTGCCGCCGCTACAGCGGAATCCACACCGCCGGATAGGCCACAGATGGCGCGGCCGTCCTCGCCCACCTGAGCGCGAACGTCCGCGATGAGCTGCTCGGCGATATTATCGGCCGTCCAGTTCTGCTCTAGGCCGGCAATCTCGGTCAGGAAGCGGGTAAGTACCTCTTGGCCGTGCGGCGAGTGCTGCACCTCAGGGTGGTACTGCACACCGGCCATCTTCTTTTCCAGGCACTCCATCGCTGCAACCGGGGCACCGGCCGAAGTGGCCGTAACTTCAAAGCCCTCGGGAGCGGCAGATACGGCATCACCGTGGGACATCCATACCTTATGGGTAGTCTCCAGGCCAGCGTGCAGTACGCCGCCCTTAACGTTCATATCGGTGCGGCCGTACTCACGCTCGCCAGTCGACGACACAGTGCCACCAAGAGCGTGGTTCATGGCCTGGAAGCCATAGCAGATGCCGAAGACAGGAATGCCGAGCTCAAGCAGCTCCGGCTTCAGGGCCGGGGCACCGTCAGCATAGACGGAGGACGGGCCACCCGACAGGATAAGCGCGGCGGGATCTTTAGCTTTGATTTCCTCCACAGACGCGGAGTGAGGGACAACCTCGGAGTAAATCTTGGCCTCGCGCACGCGACGGGCAATAAGCTGCGCGTACTGAGCGCCAAAGTCCACAACGAGGACGGGGCGCGGGGTAGTGTTTGGCTTAGTCACGCCCCATAGTCTAACCCACTAAACTGATAGCTTATGAAGCGCTTGGCTATTGTGCTCACCACCGGGCTATTGTTATGCGGTTGTGACGCTACCCCAACTACGGCCGAGGTGACGTCTGCGCTGGATGAACAAGGTCCACAACGGGTAACACTCCCAGCCGCAGAAGTCTTTGGAAGCAAGTGGGACGAGTGGGCTCCCTTATGCGGCACTCAGCAGGCAGAGCGCATGGGATACCCAGAAGTAGCGCATAATTCGGTAGTGCTGCGCGCGAAAGAGGAAAAGAAGGTTGTAGAACTCAATCCTGCGGGAGCACGCGTGTGCCCAGTCCACGATGCAGGACAATGGCGGCCGATGTCGCGCGAGACCACATGGAGGAGGGAAGGCGGTTGGCAGTTGGTTTCCTGACCACCCTCCTTCTCCGCCACGCTCTACCTCTCCAGAGGAAAAGAAAGCTTGAAGACAAAACGCGGCTGCGCCAAGAAAGCACAGCCGCGTTCGAGATTGCCGATTAGTGGCGGACGGCGAGCTCAACCTTCTGGAAGGACTTCAGGTCGGTGTAGCCGCACTTTGCCATGGAGCGGCGTAGCGCGCCGACCAAGTTGGTGCGGCCGAAGGGCTCGCTGGAGGGACCGTGCAACACCGTTTCAAGCGAAGGAGCGGCAGACTCTTCTGCAGCTTCGGCCGGGGTACCGGCGGTGAGGAAATCAACATCCAAGTCGGCATCAGCTCCGGAGAACTGGACGAAGCCGCGGGGGAAACGCGGGTGACCGGCCGTGGCGGGCCAGTACCAGCCTTTACCGCCGGCCTCGCGGGCCTGAGCAAGCAGTGGGCCGAGAGCGACACTGTCGGCGCCACAAGCAAAAGCCTTGGCAATATTGCCGGAGTTTTCAAACTCGGTATCGGCGATGATGTGCACGTAGCGGCCGCCAGTCTCGTCGAGGTAGTCGCGGCGGGCGGCAGCGGCGTCGGCAATAGCGGTGGCCATGGCCGAGTCGATACCAACGGTCTCGGCGTTGGTCGTCACGCCCGCGCCCACGATAACGCCGGCCGCGCCAGTGCGCATCAGGTGCAGCGCGGTGGTGTAGTCGGTAACTCCGCCCGCGATGACCGGCACATCCAGCGATCCGATGAACTCCTTGAGGTTCAACGGCTCGCCACCAGTAGCTACGTGCTCGGCCGAGACCAGGGTGCCCTGAATAAACAGCAGCTCGGCACCGGCCGCGATCACCTTCGGGGCCATCTCACGAGCATTTTGCGGAGAAACGCGCACAGCAACGGTGACGCCGGAGTCACGGACTTGGGAGATGCGTTCGGTAAGGAGGGCGTCGTCAAGCGGGGCGGCGTGCAACTCCTGAATGATGGAGTTATCGCCCGGCTGCGAGTAAATGCGAGCTAGAGCGCCTTCGAGATCCTCGTGGCGGCCCCACAACCCCTCAGCATTAATGACGCCCAGGCCACCTTGCTTGCCCATCTCGATGATGAACTCGGGCGTGGCGAGCGCATCGGTGGGGTGGGACAGGAAAGGGATGTCGAAGGTATAGGCATCGATGTGCCAGGTGGTATCCACGTCCTTGGAGGAGCGGGTACGGCGTTGCGGCACGATGGATAGTTGCTCTAGATCAAAGGTGCGGCGGGCCTCGCGGCCGATGCCAATTTCGGCGTATTCACGCATGATATTCCTAGCGGTAGTTTGGTGCTTCTGCGATTTGCTGCAGGTGGTGCGGGTGGGATTCCTTCAGGCCCGCGGCGGTGATTTGAACGAAGCGCTTGGTCTTCAGCTCGGCCAGGGTGGCGGAGCCGGTATAGCCCATGGAAGCGCGCAGGCCGCCGATAATCTGGTGCACGATGGCATCGATATCGCCGCGGAAGGGCACTCGGCCCTCGACGCCTTCTGGAACCAGCTTGTCCTCGCTGCGAACATCGGCCTGGAAGTAGCGATCCTTGGAATAGGAGCGCTTTTCGCCGGAAAGTCCACGGCCCTGCATGGCACCCATGGAGCCCATGCCGCGGTAGCGCTTGTACTGCTTGCCCTGGTAGACCACGATGTCACCGGGCGCCTCAGTGGTCCCGGCAAACATGGAACCCAGCATGACGGTATCGGCGCCGGCCGCTAGGGCCTTGGCGACGTCGCCGGAGTACTGCATGCCGCCATCGCCGATCACCGGTACACCGGCCGGGCCAGCTACCGCGGCGGCTTCCATCAGGGCCGTAATCTGCGGCGCTCCCACGCCAGCGACGACGCGGGTGGTGCAAATGGAGCCCGGGCCAATGCCGACCTTGATGGCATCCGCGCCGGCATCAATCATTGCCTGGGCGGCCTCACGGGTGGCAAGGTTACCGCCGATGACATCGACCTTGGAGCCAAAGTCCTTTTGGACGCGGGAAACCATTTCCAACACGCGGTTGTTGTGGGCATGGGCGGAATCGACGACGAGGGCGTCCACGCCGGCGTCGACAAGCGCGGCGGCGCGCTGGTAGGACTCCTCGCCGGTACCGATGCCGGCCGCAACCAACAGGCGGCCGGCCGAGTCCTTCGACGCGTTAGGGTACTGCTCGGACTTTACAAAGTCCTTGACGGTAATCAGGCCGGTGAGCTTATTATCCGCATCGACGATGGGCAGCTTTTCCACCTTATTGGCCGACAACAGCTCGAGGGCTTCCTCCTTGGATACGCCCTCGCGCGCTACGACGAGCGGCATGGCCGTCATAACCTCGCTGACCTTGCGATCAAAGTCAGGCTCGAAGCGCATATCGCGGTTGGTGCAAATACCGGCTAAAGTGCCGTCCTCATCTACCACCGGCAGGCCGGAGATACGGAAGCGGGCGCACAGCGCGTCTACCTCCCCAATGGTCATATCCGGGCGGGCAGTGATGGGGTCGGTGACCATGCCGGACTCGGAGCGCTTGACTATTTCTACCTGCTCGGCCTGGTCCTCGGTAGACAGGTTACGGTGCAGCACGCCGATGCCGCCCTGGCGCGCCATGGCAATGGCCATGCGGGCCTCAGTCACGGTATCCATGGCGGCCGAGGCAAGCGGGACGCCGAGGCGAATATTGCGGGTAAACTGCGCGCCGGTATCGACCTCGGAGGGCACGATATTGGATTCGGCGGGCAACAGAAGCACATCGTCAAAGGTCAGGCCGCGCAGGGCTACCTTGTTCGGGTCATCTCCACCAGTATGAATACGGTTCTCGCTCATCGAGGTCTCTCCTTAACAGGTTTAGCGGCTACCACAACTGTAGTGCTTTGCCGGCCGACGACACCATTTGGGCAGGGGTAAATTGCCTCGGGAGGGTAAGTTCAATAGGCTCGCAGGCGTGAACTTCTTCGCCAATATGCCCCGCGATCCTTTCGCCGATGACCCGAATGACCCCGCCTCCTTCTTGGAGGAGGACGAGCAAGTCATGCCGCTTACCGACGACGACCGAATCGCCATCATCCACGACCTCGCGCTGGTGCAGAAATTCGCGTCCATCCTCGGCCCGCGCGGCATCGACGGCATCTTCTTCCTCTGCGAGGATTGCCAGGAAAATCACTTTTATGAGTGGGATATCATGGCCGCAAATATGCGCGCCACGCTCGAAGGGGAGCTAGCGCCAGTGCATGAGCCAGGCGCCGAGCCGGATCCCTCCCGCTATGTTCCCTGGGACTACGCCCTGGGTTACTTGGATGGCCTAGAGGGCCGCTAGCTTCTACTGCTGCTGGCCCAACTCGATGGTGGTCGTCGGCTCATCCTCAACGTTGGGGTTGGGCTGCGGGTTTGGCTGCCCTTGTTCCGTGACCACCACGGTTTCGGTGGCGTACTGAGTTTCGGTCACGGTAACCTGCTCCGGCTGCTGTTCCGGTTGGGAAGCTTCTTCCGCCACGGTTTCGGTGGCGGTCTCCGTCACGGTGTGCGGGGCGGGCTTCGGGTGCGCAGAGCGCTTGTGTTCCGCCTCACTGTTGGCGGCGATGGCCTTTTCTTCCTTGCCTTCGGCCGCGTCCAGCTTGGCTCGGGCATCCCTCATCAGTTCCCGAGCACCTTCAATATCGCCTTCGGCCGCGCGAGATTCCATCTCTTCCAGCGTTCCGGCCAGCTCTACATTGCGGGTCTTATCCCCTTTATCAAAAGTTCCGGCATGCAGCATTGCGCCACCGGCTCCAGCAATGACTAGGGTTGCAGCGGCCGCGCCAATGAGACCATGCACGAAAGGCCCGCCGCGGCGACGCTTGCGCGCCTTACCAAGATCAATAACCTGAGGCTCCGCCTCAGCGCCTTCTACCAGCGGGGCCGGAGGCATGTGCTTGTCGACGTCCCCCTTTAACTCCAGCAGCAACCCCGCCAGGTCATCCTGACGGTCGGAAGGGTCGTTGCCTTTCGAAAGCTCAGTGAGGAATGCATCATCATCGACCAAGGGCTGGAGCTGGTCCGCTAGGTCGTCGTTATCGCCGTGGTGCTTAGAAGCCATGATGGTGTCTCTCCCCCTTCCTTTCTGTTATGAAATACCTGCTGTGAGATTGGGCCACAAGCCCCTTAGTGTGCAGTTTCCTGCGCGACTTGGAGGGTCTTTCGCAATTGAGCTAGTGCTCGGTGTTGTGCCACACGGACCGCGCCTGGAGTGGAACCCACAATTTCCGCAGTCTCTTCTGCTGACAACCCGTTGAACACGCGCAGAATAACGATGTTTTTCGCCTTATCACTTAATGTATCGAGCAAGGCGCGCATTCTGTTACTACCGTCGGCCTCTAGCGCCCACTCTTCAGGAGTGGCTTCACGCGCGGAGTCTTCCGGAATTTCTTCGGTAGGCGTGGACTTATCGCGGCCCATCGCGCGGTGAGCATCAGTGACCTTATTAAATGCGATGCCATAAACATAGGCCATAAAAGGACGGCCCTTGTCCTCATAGGAACCAATCGAGGTAGCCACTGCTAGGCAAATCTCTTGGGCCACATCTTCCGCGGTGGGTTGGCTGCCGCCCCCGATGCGGGCGCGGCAGTAACGCAGGACCTGCGGGTGAATGATCTGCAGGACTTTTTGCAGCGCTCGACGGCTGCCGTCGACGGCATGCGGAACGAGATCCGCTAGCTCCTGTTCCCTATCGCTCACGTATGCACCCTCTGAGATGTTTTCGACCGGTAACTAACCATATTGGCACACGGGGAGTTTATGCAAAGGCAACGCGCACCCCCATTACCTATGCAAGCTGAGCGGCAGAAAATTCACAAACCGTTAACCTTCGGCGTTTGCGCTGGTAAACCATGGTGCAGGAAGAGGAAGTGCGAGAATAATACTTAAAAGTCAAAAATCGGTAACCCACCGTTTACCCACGCGCGAAACACTACGTGAGGTTGCTTTCCGCGACGCTGCGGAAGCCACACAAGAATTCTCGCCCTTACAAAGGAGCTTAATAACGTGTCTCAGCCTCATTTGCTTCCCGGTCCCACCGCTGACCTGTGGGATTGGCAGCTACAAGGCGCCTGCCGCGGAGAAAACTCGGACGTATTTTATCACCCGGATGGCGAGCGCGGCCGCGCCCGCGCCCAGCGCGAGAATCGCGCCAAAGCCATCTGCAATTCTTGCCCGGTCATTGATTTGTGCCGCGAGCATGCCTTGCAATCCGCCGAGCCCTACGGTGTCTGGGGCGGAATGAGCGAATCCGAACGCGTGGTAGAGCTTCGCCAGCGTCGCCGCGCCGCCGCGCCGGTCAACGCTTAAGGCAGGAAAGTTAGGGGGAGACGAGGGCGTCGGCAAAAACGCCCCGTCACCGAGTCACGCTGTTCGGCTAAGTCTGCTGGCGTGCCGCTAAAGACCGCCTGGCCGCCGGCCAAACCGGCTCCGAGGCCCAAATCGATGGCGTAGTCCGCGTGCGCGAGCACAGCCAGGTTGTGGTCGATACGGATGACGGTATGGCCGGAGTCCACCTGCTCATCACGCCCGGCTCCACGTAGACCACACCCGCGCCGTTGCGCTTGAGGCAGGCACCCTCGAAACTCGCGGAATAAGAGTGCGGGTTTGATGCCATTGGCCTTGGCGAAGGCCTTGCGAACGGGGTCGGTATCACCGGTGACCTTGATGTATTCCACGGCCCTAGTCCAGGTACAACAAAACCCGCCTCGCGGGAAGCGGGGCGGGTGATGTTGGTAGCCAGTTTAGTGCTGGTGGCCGTGACCGGTGTCAGCTGGCTGCTCTTCCTGTGGCTTTTCCACCACGGAGGCCTCGGTGGTAAGAACCATGCGGGCCACGGAAGTGGCGTTGACCACGGCCGAGTGGGTGACCTTGACTGGGTCAATGATGCCGTTATCAAT
The DNA here is from genome assembly GCF_057458085.1 of Corynebacterium sp. LaCa_205. Taxonomy (NCBI): domain Bacteria; kingdom Bacillati; phylum Actinomycetota; class Actinomycetes; order Mycobacteriales; family Corynebacteriaceae; genus Corynebacterium; species Corynebacterium sp. LaCa_205. Next base: position 473,899 of record NZ_CP190931.1, on the reverse strand, counting down.
GAGGTTTCCGTACTCCAGGGTATTGGCATTGAAGCCTTCGCCATTGGACATCTCGGCAACGCGGGAGACGACGACAGCACCGTCGAGACCGGCGTTTTCGGCGATCCAGAACGCCGGGCGGGTCAGCGCGCGGGCGACGGCGAGGACGCCGACCTTTGCTTCGCCCTCAAAGCCCTCAGCGAAGGACTCCAGCTCCTTAGAGATCTGGACCAGCACAGAGCCACCGCCGGCGATGACGCCTTCTTCAACGGCCGCGCGGGCCGCGTTGATGGCGTCTTCGACGCGCAGCTTGCGCTCGTTGACCTCGGTCTCGGTGGCGGCGCCGACGCGGATGACGGCCACGCCACCGGAGAGCTTAGCTAGGCGCTCCTCCAGCTTTTCCTTATCCCAGGTGGAGTCGGTGCGCTCGATTTCGCGGCGGATCTGCTCGCGGCGCTCCTCTACCGCTTCAGCGGTGCCGCCACCATCGACGATGACAGTGTCTTCCTTGGTGATGGTCACGCGGCGAGCGGAACCCAAAACGTCGAGGCCAGCCTCGTTGAGGTTAACGCCCACCTCTGGGTCGATGACGGTGGCGCCGGTAACGACAGCCAAGTCATCCATGAAGCCCTTGCGGCGCTCGCCAAAGTACGGGGCCTTCACGGCCGCGACCTTGAGCACCTTGCGGATGGAGTTGACGACGAGCGCCTGCAGCGGCTCGCCCTCAACGTCCTCTGCGATGATGAGGGTTGGGCGGTTGGTCTCGGCGATCTTCTCCAGCAGCGGCAGGAAGTCCGGCAGGGAGGAGATTTTATTGCGGACGAGGAGCACAGCGGCGTCGTCCAGCACGGCGTGGTAGGTCTCTTCCTCCGTAGCGAAGTACGGGGAAAGGTAGCCCTTGTCAAAGGAAATTCCCTCGGTGACATCGACGGCGGAGTCGATGGTCTGGGATTCTTCGACGGTGACAACGCCGTCCTTGCCCACCTTGTCCATAGCACCGGCAACCATCTCGCCGACCTCCGGGTCGCGGGAAGAGACGGTGGCTACCTGGGCAATCTCGGACGAGGAGTTGACCGCGGTGGCGCGAGCCTTGAGCTCCTCCACGGCCTTTTCGGCCGCCGCCGCGATGCCGCGGTTAAGCTCGATTGGGTTAGCGCCAGCTGCGACGTTGCGCAGGCCTTCGAAGATGAGTGCCTGGGCCAGCAAGGTGGCGGTAGTGGTGCCGTCACCTGCGATGTCGTTGGTCTTGACTGCAACGGACTTAACCAGCTGGGCGCCGAGGTTCTCGAATGGTTCCTCGATGTCGATATCGCGGGCGATGGTCACGCCATCATTGGTGACGGTGGGGCCGCCAAAAGCCTTGGACAACACGACGTTGCGGCCGCGCGGGCCGAGAGTGACCTTGACGGCATCAGCCAGCGTATCGACGCCGCGCTGAATTCCCTCGCGGGCTTCTTGGTCGAATGCAATAAGCTTTGCCATAGTGAGGCCTACTTCTCGATGACGGCGAGCAGGTCACGGGAGGACAGCAGCAGGTACTCCTCACCGTTGTACTTCAGCTCGGTGCCGCCGTACTTGGAAAAGACCACGGTATCGCCCTCGTTGACGCCTACCGGGGTGACCTCACCCTTGTCGTTGGTGCGGCCTGGGCCTACTGCAACGACGGTAGCTTCCTGCGGCTTTTCCTTAGCGGAATCCGGGATAACCAGGCCGGAAGCGGTGGTGGTTTCAGCTTCTACGATCTGTACGAGGACGCGGTCCTCGAGAGGCTTAATGTTTGCCATGATGTTTCCTCCGTAGTGTTCGTATGCGCGCCGGTATGGCACGCGCGTGCCGGTTGTGGATGTCCAGCACAGCCGTCGTCGCGGGTGAACAACTGTGGGTCAAACAACCTGATTAGCACTCTACCCTCGCGACTGCTAACCCTCAACAATGACCCGGCCCACATTCTTAAGCCCTCAGCGATCCTTTCAGCGCTCCCGATTCCCCGCGCGTACAAAGCCGGCAAGCGCCAGCTTGACGACGCCCAGGGCGATAGACATCGCACCAAAAATTACGGCGAAGGCCGGCCACCACAGCTGCTCCACCAACGTCTGGCCGAAAGGAACCTGTGGGGTGAGCAGGTGGTGGAGTGGGAGGAGCGTCGCCAAGCACAGCGCCCAGACCACGCCGGCCGCAGTCAGGGTGAGGCAGGCCGCCTCCCCCACTTGTATGCGCGCCCAGGCCCCGGGGGTAGCGCCGGCGAGGGTGAGGCCGCGGATATCGGAGGCAATGCGCCCGTGCATGAGCAGCGAGGTGAGCACGGCACTCACGATGCTGGGGGCAAAGACAGGCCCTAAAAGGGCGACGAAGATCTGCCAGGACGATAGGGTGCCGCCGGCGCCTGCGGCGCTTTCAAAGCGCAGGCCAGAGCCTACGGCGACGATAAATCCGCCGACGAGGACCCACGGCACGATGTGCGGGGTAGAAAAGTTGCGACGCACGCGTACATTGGCCCCAGCGATGCCGGCCGCGCGGGTCCATTGGTCGATAGCGGGCATAAGCCAGGGCCAAAAGAGGGCGACGAGGATGACCAAGCCCATCTCGGCCGAGAGAAGATCGCCGGGATCGGCAATGTGCAGGCACCCGTAAACCGTGCTGCCGATGGCCGCGGACGCGAGCAAGAATTTCACCACGGTCCAGGCCGGGTGTGCGGTGGTGCGCGGCCGGAAGACTCGGCGCAGTGGAGGCAGCGCGCCAACTAGCGCTGCGGACATGCAGACTATGACCGCAATGACCGTGACCTGGCCGGTAATGGCAAGGTCCGGCATGGGGATGCCATCGCTGCGTAGCGCGCGTACGCACGGAGCGAGCAGCGGGCCGGCCGGCAGTACTCCAAGGAGCCCTGCGGCCGCGCTGACTACGGCGACCTGGCCTAGAATGAAGGCAATAATCATCCACCCCGGCATGCCCACCATGCGCCAGGAACGGTAGACCGGCTCGCGCTCGGCGATGATAAGGCGCATTTGCGATAGCGTCACCAACACCACCACGCACAGGGCCATGCCGAGTACCGTGCCGCCCACCGGGCCGGCGGGGTTTTCTTCGGCCCCGGAGGAGGCGACCAGCATGGCTAGCGCCAGGGTGCACGAGGTGGAAGAGACCACCAACGTCAGCGCCACGGCCAGCCACGATAACCAATTGGACTGTAAGTCCTTAAGCCACACCAGCATGGGCTACCTCCTCAAGGGAAATAACGCGGTCGGCCGCTTCAGCGGCGAGGTGCGAGTGGGTCACCATAATCACGCTGGCGCCATCGCGGGCGGCGGTGCGCAGGTGGGAAAGGACGGTGGATGCGGTGGCGTCGTCAAGCGCGCCTGTGGGTTCGTCGGCGAAGATATAGGGCGCTTGAGCCAGCAGGGCCCGGGCTACAGCCACGCGTTGTTGCTGACCACCGGAAAGCTGTGCGGGCAGGCGGCGCTCCAGACCAGCAAGGCCGAGCGAATCAAAGACCTCCGCCACCCGGCTGCGTGACGGGCGCCGGCCGGAAAATCGCGCGGTCAAGGTGGCATTGCGCTGCGCATTGAGGGATTCCAAGAGGTTATAGTCCTGGAATACAAAGGCACGCTGCCTGCGCCCCGGCGCGTTGACTTGTCCGGAAGTGGGTTTATCCAGCCCGGATAGCAGGTTTAGGAGCGTGGTTTTACCGCTACCGGAAGGCCCCATGATGGCGACGAATTCGCCCGGGGCGATGGAAACAGTGACCCGCTTGAGCACAGTGCGGCGGCCGTAGCGCTTGGTGAGATTTTCTGCTTTTAACATGCCTTTGATTCCACTCGGCCGCGCAGAAGAAAGACATGGGGCGGGCTGCCCAGAAAATGGTAGAGCTAGCTCTACTGCTCCACGCCGGGTAAGGCGGCTAGGCTCTTGGGTTATGCGAACCCTCAAAGCCTGCGCGTGGAGCCTTGTCCTTGGCGCGCTATTTATCCCGGCGTTGGTGGTTTCGGTGCTGATGCTGCCGTGGGTTCCGCTGGTGGGACGCGCCGCGGAATTTGTCGGCCGGTTGGGTGCACGGTGGATGGGCGTGGAGATCCCTTCCCGGCGTGCGGGCCGGTGGTTTGATTGGCAGCAGTTTTATCACCTTATTATGCAGCTATTGCTTTCAGCTGCCTGCTTTGCCGCGTGGACTGCCTTGGGTTTTACGGCGGGTGTGCTGGTCATTGCGCCATTCGTGCCAAAGACCGAATTCTCCTTTGGCGAGTGGTCTACCACCAACCGGCCGCTCATTTTCTTTACCTGCTGGCTCACCGCGCCGTTGCTGGTGGCTTTATTGGTGGGGCTCAACCGCCTGTTGGTCTTGGCGTCGACCTCGTTGACTCGGCTGGCGTTGAGCCCCTCGGCCGAGGAGTTGGCGGCCTCGCGCGCCACGCTTATCGATGCCTTCTCCGGCGAGCGCCGCCGCATCGAGCGCGAGCTGCACGATGGACCGCAGCAGTACCTGACCGCGCTCAAGCTCAACTTGGCGGCGGCGAAGTTGCAGGCCCCGTCCGAGGCGCTGCCTGCTTTGGCCGATGCGGAACATAATGCTTCTTTGGCCCTGGCTTCCCTGCGCGCAACGGTGCGCGGCATTGCCCCGCAGGTGCTTTTCGACGCCGGGCTTATCCCCGCCCTCGACGAGCTACTCGCCCACTCCGGGCTGGAGACTGAACTGCACGTGGACGGGCCGGAACGCTCCGTGGACGAGACCACTGCCCTGCTGGCCTATCATGCGGTGGCCGAGGCACTTACCAATGCCTCCAAGCACGGCGCGGCCACCGAAGCCACAGTAATGGTTACCTTTGAGGACATGTTGCGCTTGGACATCGTTGATAATGGCACCGGCCCCGACCGCCCCTCGGCCGAGGCAGCCGCTTCCGGCGCAGCGACAGACGCCACGACGGGGGCCGGTACCGGCATAGCCGGGCTACGCGAGCGCGCCGCCGCACTGGGCGGCACGCTAAAACTTGCCGCGGCACACGAGACTGCCGCGGGCGAACGCGGCGGCCGACTACTAGTCGAGCTGCCGCTGAAGGAGGCGGAATGAAACTATTACTCGCGGAAGATTCCGCGCTGCTGCGCGCCGGGCTCGAGCAGCTACTCAGCTCTTTGGGCCATAGAGTTACAGCCGCCACGGATGCCGAAGAACTGCGCGCAATCGCTGGGCGAGAAGCCTTCGACCTCATTATCAGCGATGTGCGCATGCCGCCCACCATGACTGACGACGGCCTGCGAGCCGTCCATGACCTGCGAGCGCTAAACCCTACCCAACCAGTGGTGGTGCTAAGCCAATACGTAGCGGCAAGCTACCTCGACCGCCTCTTGGAGCACGGGGGATTTGGCTATCTGCTCAAAGAGCGCGTCTCTGATGTAGAGGAATTCGTGCGCACGCTCGACGAGGTCGCCCGCGGCGGCACCGTGGTGGACCCAGAGGTGGTTACGGCACTGCTGTCTGCAAAGCGCACTGGCCTCGCCGAACTCACCGCCCGCGAACGGGAGGTGCTGGGACTGATGGCGCAGGGGTTGAGCAATAAAGAAATTGAAGGCACGCTCGTTCTTAGCGCTGGCGCGGTAAGCAAGCATGTCTCCAATGTTTTTACGAAGCTCGGGTTCCTGCCCGAGGATTCTAACCGACGGGTCAAGGCCGTGCTGGCGTGGCTGCGCCACACCGAGCGCTAATAACGCCGGCGACGCGAGCTACTTCTTGGAGCTGAGTCCACTCAAAGCATCGCTGGAGCTCAGGGAGCTGCCGCCTTCCGGATCCTGTGGCACCTCTGGGGTGTCGGGGTCGGTAGAGGCGTCGGCAGGCGCAGCGCCACGGTCCTTCTTCTTCAGCGAAACCTTGTCTACCAGGGTGTTATCGGCTTCGTTGAAGGTAGCGAAGGTGAGCTTGTCATCGGAGACATCCACGCGCATGTAGTCCTCGGTGTAGTCCTGGCGCCACATGGCGGTGGACTCATGGGCGAGCTTCGGATCGATGGTCTCCATGCGTGCGCCCTTGTGCTTCTGATTATTAACGTCAGTGAAGTCGTAGTACTTGCCGCCACCCGCGGTGGTGGTGGTCAGATACAGGGCCGCACCATCCTTGGGTTCGAGGACATCGCCGCGCTGCGGCTTCTTTTCTGGCAGGACTGGCTTGTTGTTTTTCATCAGGTGGCTGCGGGTGTAGATGTGGTCGTGGCCGGAGAGCACGGCATCCACGTTGAGCTCAGAGAGTACCGGGGTGAGCTTCTCGCGCAGGTTGGTGACGTCCTTATCAAAGTGGTGCGAGCCCTGTGAATACGGACCGTGGTGCATGCCAACTACGATCCAGTCATTATCCGCGCCACGAGATTCCACGGCCTCGCGCAGGAATTGCTCGTGGCGGGCAATATCGGCGTCGGAAGAAGCATTGGAGTCCAGGCCAATAAAGAGCACGTTATTGCGCTCGAAGTAGTGGTCGCGGATATCTTCGGCCTGGTGGGGGTTAGAGAAGTGCTCATCATGATGTTTCATGGTGAGGTTATAAGTCTCGTGGTTGCCCGGAACGGTATTGGTCGGGATGTGACGAATTTCCGGGGCGGAGAAGTAGGCATCGTACTGCGGCACTTGGGCGCCCCAGCCTTCTACTTGATCCCCTAGGGACCAGATCATGTTGGCATTGGGCACATGGGAAGCCGCGTGAGCGATGGTTTTGCGCCATTGCTCCGCTTGGTCATCTACCTTGAGGTCCACGCCGATTTGTGGGTCCGCAACGGTGAGGAAAGACCACTCATCACCGTTGGAGCCGGTGTTGAAGGTTTCTGGTTCGGACCAGCCGCTTTCCTCGGAACCGACGCGATAGGAGTACTCGGTATCCGGCTGCAGATCGGTGGCGGTGGCGAACTGGGATTTATAAAGCAGGGCGCCGTAATCGCGTTCCTCGGCGCGGAAAGTCTTGGTGCCTTCCGGGCCGGTAACCTCGAGGACTTCGTCGGCTTTGGACTTGGTGCGCCACGTAACCATTACCTGGGATTCATCCTCGCCCGGCTGCAGGATGGTGCGGTAGATGGGCGAATCAGCGGCCAGCGCCGGGGTGGCGGGCACGATGGTGGCGGCACCGCCCACGGCAAGGGCGGTAACGAAGGAGGCGACGAAGCGCGATGATCGAAGCATACAGTTTTCACCTTTTGGAGTCTTAGAAAAAGCAGTACGGCTCCCTAGGACACCATAAGAATGTGAACACCGTATTACGAGCGCGCGAAAAGCGCTTGAACCCTACCTGTGAGGGGCTAGGTTTAAAGGCTCTTGGTGGAATTGATAACGGCCGCGCGCCAGAGCGTGTACTCCTCTGGGTTATCTTCGCGGTAGTTCTTGACGGCGCGAATGCCCTGCTCCACGGACTCGATGACGGCGTCAATGGTTTTATCTTCGCCCTCGGCATCAACGAAGATGACCGGACCACAAATGGAGCGGATGGGGTCTTGCAAGAAAGCGGCATTGCCGGTGGCGGCGGCGTTGCGCGCCAAGGAGGCTACTGGGTTGGGCTCGGCGCCTTCAGCCTTGGCTTCGGGGTTGTAGAGCGCCGCATAGGTGGTGCCGTCTTCTTGGAATACTACGGAGACGCGGTCCTCAGTGGTGCCGCCCAAGAACTGGTTGGCGTGCTCCAGCTCGAATTCCAGCTTGCGGCGGGTGAGATCAGGGTTGACAAGGAAACCGACGGTCATGAGAGAAAGCTCCTTCACAAAGCCGAGAGGGCATGAACGCCTTTTAGAGTACCGGCCCCGCACCCCGCCTGCAGAGCGAGAAAGAAGAACTTTAGGTTAACTGCGGCTCTTCCACATCCAGCTGGGTATCGGTGCCAACTCCGAGGCCAGAGGGCTGGGCACCTTCATGAATAAGCTGCGCACCAATGGCCGCGATCATCACGCCATTGTCGGTACACAGCGAAAAGCGCGGCACGCGCAGCTCGACCCCAGCGGCGGCACAGCGCTCGCTAGCCAGCTCGCGCAGGCGGGAATTTGCGGCCACCCCTCCTCCCAGCAGCAGGACGCGGGCGCCAGTATCTGCGCAGGCGCGGACGGCCTTGGCAGTCAGAACATCGGCCACGGCTTCCTGAAAGCTAGCGCAGACGTCTTCCACGCTGATGGTCTCCCCTGCCTTTTCGGCACGCTCGACATAGCGAGCCACGGAAGTCTTTAGCCCAGAGAAGGAAAAATCGTGACGATGAGGGCCGCGCAGGTCCTCGGCGCGGGACATACCGCGCGGAAAGTCGATGGTGGCTTTACCGCGCGCGGCGAGCTTATCAATCACCGGGCCACCCGGGTAGCCGAGGCCAAGCAGGCGCGAGACTTTGTCGTAGGCCTCACCGGCGGCGTCATCAAGCGTGGAGCCCAACTCGCGCATAGGCTTGCCGACGGCCTCTACCTCCAACAGCTGTGTATGCCCACCCGAGACCAAAAGGGCCACCGAGTGCGGCAGCTCTTCGCCTTCCAGGTTGGCCACGGCAACGTGGCCGCCAAGGTGGTTCACGCCGTAGAAAGGCACGCCCCAGGCTGCGGCATAGGCCTTAGCTGCCGAGGCCCCCACCAACAGCGCGCCGGCCAGGCCGGGCCCCACGGTGGCGGCGATGGCATCTGGCTTGGCGATGCCGGCCTCTTTGAGCGCCGCCTGCATGACCTGCGGCATGGCTTCAAGGTGAGCGCGGGAGGCGATTTCCGGGACGACGCCGCCGAAACGGGCGTGCTGCTCCATGGAGGAGGCGACGGCATTTGCGAGGATCTCCATGTGACCGTCCTCGCTAAGCTCGACGATGCCCACGCCGGTTTCATCGCAGGAGGACTCGATGCCCATGATCTTCATGACTGCTCCTTAATTATCTTTAACGCTCGGACTGGCGCGGGCGCACCATCACGTGCGCATCTGCTCCGGAAGGTTGGTAATACTTCTTACGGATCCCCTGCTTGGCAAAGGCATAACGCTCATAGAGACCGATAGCAGGTTCGTTGCCTACCCGTACCTCGAGGAAGACCGGGGCGTCTTTAAGATCCGCGATATGGCAAATATTGTCCATCATCATGCGAGCGATGCCGCGGCGCTGTGCGGCGGGGTCAACGCCGATGGTGTGGATTTCAAATTCCGGGTCCGCAGCCGGGCCCATCATGCCGATTCCCGCATAACCTAGCAGCACTGTAGATTCGTGCGCGAGGTCTAGCGCGCCTTCTACCCCGAAATAGAAGTTGAAGGGTTGGGCCATTTCCTGGTAAAAAATTCCGCTGGACCATGGGGTCTCTCCGGGGAAAAGGACCTTTTCCAGCTCGGCGCACCGAGGCGCGTCGGCCGGGGTCAACTCGCGCAGCTTCACAGTTCCACCTTGGGGATGGCGGCAGACAGCTGTTGCTGCTTCGGCGGAACCGCATCCGGGCGGCGTAGGTAGAGCGGCACAACGGGGGCTGGTTCCGCAGTGAGGTCAGCTACGGCCACTAGGGCTGCTGCGGTGGGATGGGCCGCGCGGTGTGGCAGCTCGGTCAGCTCCTCCGGTAGCTGTGCGGCGAGGCGCTCGGGGATGATGACCTCGGCCGTAGCGTTAAGTCCCACCTCAACTTCTGCCGGCTTAGTTACCTCAGGACCAGAGATGCGCTGCACGCCCGAGCCGGTAGCGCGGTAGGTGGCCCAATAGATCTCTTTGCGGCGTGCGTCGGTAGCCACCAAGGCGGTGGCTTCGCCGTCCGCGTCTGCGGGGCTCGCGGGGAGGCCGGCAGCATGGGCGATTGCATCGTGGGTGCATACGCCGTGGAGGGGGATGGACAGGGCGTCGGCAAGCGCGGAGGCCGTCGCCATACCCACGCGCAAGCCAGTGAATGGACCTGGACCTACGCCGGTGACCACCGCATCGAGGTCGGAATACTCCATTTCCGCCTCGGCGAGGACCTCGGTGATGGTGGGGATGAGCAGCTCATTATGAGCGCGGGTATCTTCCAATACGCGCTCGGTGGTCTGCCCAGTGGCGGTATCTACTACCCCGGTGACCAAGGCGGTAGTTGCCGTGTCGATCGCGAGGACGCGCATTAGCCAACCAGCTTCCAGGTTCCATCCTGACGCTGGAACGCCAAAGGCTGAGCACCCTGGACCATCGGTACTCCGCCATCCAGGCTCTGGCCCTGCTGCTCCATGGCCTTGATTTGGGTATTGATCATTTCACAGACTTCGACCTTTTCCGGGTCCAGCTCTTCGATGAAGGGCTCAGTGCTCTGGGAGATGGCAACCGCGTAGCTCTTGCCCTCTGGGACCTTGCCATCTTCAAAAGTGATGTCCTTGGTATCGATCTGTGCCTCTTTGACCTTCTCTTCCTGCATGCCCGGGCAGATGAAGCCAATAGCGGCATAGTCCTTGCCGTAGACATCGGACGGAATAAGGCTCATCGCCTCCAGGTTTTTCGGCGTCTTAGACAGCGTGGAGCTGAGGTTTCCCTCCAATGGATTGTCCTCGCGCAAGGTAGACGAGGCGAGGAGAACCATCATGACAACAATAAAGATGGCGATAATGGCGGCGGTAAGGTTGCGAGCGAATTTAGTCATGGGGTGAGTAAAGCTCCTTGAAAAGTTTTAGATTTCAGGCGGTGGGCGGTTTATCTGGCAACCGATGCTACCTGGTTAGCCGCAACACAAAACCCACAGGGTAGTGCCTGCCAGTGTAGGCGGGCACCCCTGTGGGTGAGTAATTAACGCGATGTATTGACGCTATAGCAATAGCAAAAGCAGCACCTGCGAGGCGATAATCTTGCCGATGATTGTCGTGGGATACACCGTGGCCCAGCCACGACCGGCCAGCTCGGTGCCGGTTTGGTCGCGAATATAGGCAAAGACCGCCGGATTGGTGGTCATGCCAGCCGCACAGCCCATGGCCTCGTCCCACTTCAGCTTCAGCACCAGCATGCCGATGACGCCAATCAGGATAGCGGAGGTCAAGGTGATAATGAGACCCACGCCCATAATGGTCAGGGAGGACGGATCCGTTAGGGCATCGCGGAAGGAAGCGCCGGCCGAAGTACCCACGCCAGCGAGGAAGAGGGTCAGTCCCATATTAGAAATGGTTTCGCGCGTATGGAATGGCATCTGCCAGTTAAGCGGACCTGTCCGGTTGAGGTAGCCCAGCAGCAAGCCGACGACCACGGGGCCGCCACCGAAGCCTAGCTGCAAGGTGGAACCGCCTGGCATCGGAATCGGAATGAGGCCAAGCAACATGCCCAGCGTCAGGCCGATAGCCATGGACAGCAGGTCCGCGTTACCCAAAGCAGCTTCAGAGTCACCGAGATACTTGCGTACATAAGACAAGCGGCTCGGGCTGGTTACTACGCGAACACGATCCGAATAGTTAAGCACCGTATCTGGATGCGGGACGAGGTCCTTATCGCCCTTACGAATACGAGCGATGATAAAGCCGTTGTCTAGGGCCTTGATCTCGCGAAGCGACTTACCTGCAATGTCCGGGTTAGACACGGTAACGCGGGCGTACTTTAGACCGGCTTCCTCGGTCAGCTCCACCGGGTATTCTTCACCCAAAATCTCAATGGCCTTATCGACGGCCTCTTCGGAGCCATTGAGGAGGTATGCTTCGCCCTCGCATAGCGGCATTTCTGGGACGGCGAGGCGGTGACGCTCTTCGTCAGAAACGATACGAGTAGCAACGACAGTCTGGCCGGTTACACGGTAGATATGACCAGCGGTATCATTAAAGTTCTTGGTCAAGCGCACGCCCTTGGCCACGAGCTCGGCGGGAATCATGCCCTCCGCGCGGGCATCTTCCTCATGGTTGACCTTAACCACCTTGGCGCCGATAGCTGCGACCAGAATCGCGCCGATAACCGCACCCGGGTAGGCCAGGGAGTAACCGACAACCGGGGTGGAATCGCCCACCATTTCCACCACGGCGGCCATACCCGGTGTGGAGGAAAGCGAACCAGCGAACATACCGGTAGCTTCTGGCACGCTCAGGCCAAAGGCGCGGATGAGGCCAAAGCCTACGGCGACCAGGATAACCAGCATTCCCAGCATGAATACCGTGAGCTTCCAGCCACGGGTCTTAAACTCGCGGACGAAGGAAGGCCCAAAGCTTAGGCCAATGGCATAAACGAAAATCGCCAGGCCAAATTGATAGACCAAAGGCGGGATTTGGATATCAGGATTAGCGGTAGATAGACCCAAAGCTACGAACATCGCAGCCGCGGCACCGAGGGAGATGCCGAAGATCTTGATCTTGCCAATCGCTAGACCCACCGCCATGATGACGAAGAGAGATAGCAAAGGACTAGAGGCGAGAAAATTCAACACCTCAATAGAATTACGTACTGGTTATACTCGGAGCAAGTTCTCCACCTAGGATATTCATCACTTATCCGCCCTTAAGGTGGGCATATGTGTTATAGACCTCCCCGCCACGACCATGTGAAGCGGCGAACATCCTCGTCTGCGCCCGCATATTCCGCCGGCTCGCGGTCGATGCTAATAAACAGGTAACGTTCCGCAATCTGCTCTACCAGTCCCCCGCCCCATTCGGCGATGACCACGGCGTTTTCTAGCTCCGTGTCCAAGTCCAAAGCATCGAGCTCCCCTAGCGGATCCCCGGAATTAGCGCCGCCTTCATCGAGCAAACGGTAGGCATCAACGTGAACGAGGTCCGGCCCACCTACGGTTGAGCGGTGCACCCGGGCAATCACGAAGGTCGGCGAGGTTACCCGCCCCTTGACCTGCATGCCCTTGGCGACGCCCTGCGTTAGCGTCGTCTTTCCAGCCCCCAATGGCCCATCCAGGATCACCACATCGCCAGCCTCGAGCGCCGCGCCCAGCTCTTCGCCGAAAGCATAGGTTTCTTCCACCGTGGATAGGTCACGGCTGCCGGATTCCGGAAAGCTACTGCGCATCTTCTTCTCCTATGTATTCGCGTTCGGTGCGGCCATCGGGCAAGCAGACCACCTCGTAGTTGATGGTTCCTGCCGCCGCGGCGAGATCCGTAGCCGATACTCCCCCGTTGCCGAAAATCACGGCAGCTTGACCCGTGTCCACGCCATGGGGGTTGTCGCCCAAGTCCACCACAATCTGATCCATACAGATTCGGCCTACCTGTGGATACAGGTGCCCGCCGATGCCTACATGCAAGTCGCCTTGATAACCACGCGGTAGACCATCGGCGTATCCGCAATCCACGGTGGCCAAAAATCCCGGCTTATCCGCCTTCCAGGTCAGTCCATAACAGGTGCCTTCCCCTGGCTGAATCGGCTTTACGTTAAAAATCTGCCCGGACCAAGTCATGGCTGGGTGCAGACCATGCTCGCGGCCGTCAATAGGCTCCAAACCATAGCAGGCGGCGCCTACACGTACCTGCTCAAAATAGGAGGAAGGACGCGTCAGCACAGCTGGTGAATTGGCCAGGTGATTGACTGGGCACTCCAGCCCAATCTCGCGCGCGAGCCGCAGGGCCTTGCGGAACGCCTCCTCTTGGGCGTCGTTGTGTGGATTATCCGGCTCATCAGCACAGGCAAAGTGCGACATAAGGCCGAGGACCTTGATTTGTGGGGCGTCGCGCAGCACCTTAAAAGTGTCCGCCCAATCCTCTTCATCCACACCGGAACGGTGCATGCCGGTTTCTACCTTGACATATATCTCAGCAGGAAAATCGGCTTTAACCAGCTTATGTGCCTGTTCAAGAGAGTTAACTGCTACCTCAATGCCGCAGGCAAGTGCCTCTTCGAGGATTTCGTCCGTCTGCCAAATCCACGCCACGATGGGTGCCTCCACACCCGCGCGGCGCAAATCCACCGCCTCCCGCAGAGTGGCCACGCCAAAGCTATCCGCGCCTGCACGCGCCATTACCGGCACGACTTTGGCCGCGCCGTGGCCATAGGCATCGGCCTTGACCACGCACATGAGCTTGACCTCAGGCCCTACCTTTTCTTTGATGAGGCGGACGTTGTGCGCGATGGCGGAGAGATCAATGGTGGTTTTCAGCATGTCCACCATTGTGCCACTGCTCACCCTTTTGCTGAATTCGGGCGGGTAGCGGCCGGTGAGCGAGCAACGTGCCTACACAGATTTGTACAAACAAAAAGGACGCCCCCTTTCCTACCACGCAAGAAACGCGGCAGGTAAGGGGGCCTAACGGCGGACGCTTGGAGTGGATTACTCCACGGTCACGGACTTGGCCAGGTTGCGCGGCTGGTCCACGTCGTAGCCCTTGGACTTGGCTACGTGGGCGGCGAAGATCTGCAGTGGCACGGTAGCCAGCAGCGGCTGCATGAGGGTCGGGGCCTTCGGGATGCGGATGACGTGGTTTGCGTAATCCTCCACGGCGGTATCGCCTTCTTCCGCGATCACGATGGTGATGGCACCGCGGGCACGGATCTCCTGAATATTGGAGACGACCTTGGAGTGCAGGGAGTCGCGGCCACGTGGGGATGGCACGATAACGAAGACCGGCTGGCCCTCCTCAATAAGCGCAATTGGGCCGTGCTTGAGTTCACCTGCGGCAAAGCCCTCGGCGTGCAGATAAGCGATCTCCTTGAGCTTCAGCGCGCCCTCGAGAGCCACCGGGAAGCCGACGTGGCGGCCCAAGAAGAGCACGGATTCCGCGTCCTTCATGGAATTGGCCAGGTTGGCCACCTGGTCTTCCTCGTCGATGACGCTTTGGACCTTATCCGGCATGTGGCGCAGCTCAGCAAGAACGCCCTGGATCTCATCGGCGAACATATTGCCGCGCAGCTGAGCCAGATAGAGGCCAAGCAGGTAGGTGGCGGTAATCTGCGCGAGGAAGGCCTTGGTGGAGGCCACGGCGATTTCCGGGCCGGCGTGGGTGTAGAGCGCGGCATCGGATTCGCGCGGGATGGACGAGCCCTGGGTATTGCAGATGGCAATGACCTTGGCGCCCTGCTGGCGGGCGTGGCGCACGGCCATCAAGGTATCCATGGTCTCGCCGGACTGGGACAGCGCAACAACGAGAGTCTTCTCGTTCACGATCGGATCGCGGTAGCGGAACTCGTGGGCGAGCTCGACCTCGGTAGGAATGCGGCACCAGTGCTCGATGGCGTAGCGCGCCACGTGGCCGGCGTAGGCGGCGGTACCGCAGGCAATGACGATGATCTTGTCGATGGACTTCAGCACGGTCTCATCGATGCGCAGATCATCGAGGGTCAGTTGGCCTTGCTCATCGAAGCGGCCCAGCAGGGTATCGCGCACGGCGGAAGGCTGGTCGTGGATTTCCTTTTCCATGAAGGAATCAAAGCCGCCCTTTTCCGCAGCGGCGGCATCCCACTTGATTTCAAAAGGCTTGCCCTGTGCAGGGTTGCCCTCATAATCGGTAATTTCCACTTCGTCCGCGGTGATGGTCACAACCTGGTCGTTGTCCATCTCCACGGCAGACTTGGTGTAATCAATAAAGCCGGATACATCGGAGCCGAGGAAGTTCTCGCCCTCGCCCAAGCCGATAACCAGCGGGGAGTCGCGGCGAGCGGCAACAATGCGATCGGCCTGCTCGGCGTGGATGGCTAGCAGGGTAAACGCGCCCTCCAGGCGAGCGCAGGTTAGCTGCATAGCCTTGGTCAGGTCACCGGCTGCCTCGTTGTGGAAGACATCTCCCAGCAAGGTGGCAGCGACCTCGGTATCGGTCTCGGAAACGAAGTTATAGCCCTTGTGCAAAAGCTCGGACTTGAGCTCCGCAAAGTTCTCGATGATGCCGTTGTGTACCACTGCCAGCTTGCCGCCATCGACCACGTGCGGGTGCGCATTCAGGTCGGTGGGGCCACCATGGGTAGCCCAGCGGGTATGGCCGATACCCAGCACGGAGTCAGGCAACGGGCGGGCTGCAATCTCAGCATCCAGCGCAGCGACCTTACCGGCCTTCTTGCGCCAGCTGATATCTCCATCGGCGTACATTGCTACGCCAGCGGAGTCATAACCGCGGTATTCCAAACGGCGCAGCCCTTCTAGAACTACGTCGAGGGCGAAGTAATCACGGCCACCACCAGCGTGACCAATATATCCAACAATTCCACACATGGTTGCTGATTTTACAGCACAAGGGGCAAAGCTCTAGGCGGGCGGGGCGTCGGCAAGCAAGGCACGGCACCCCACCCGCTACTGTGCTGGGAAAACTAGCGCGATGCCTGTTCCAAAAGCTCCAAAATGTGGTGGTAATCCTCGCCGGTGGCTCGGGTGAGACCAAGCTCGCAAGTGCGGTTGGTCGAGGCGTGATACTGCGCTCCGATTGCCCTGACCTGTGCCGCTTCGGCGCGGGTGGCGGCAGCGGTAAGCTCCGGGTGAAGCATGCCGCGGTCGCCGGCATAGCCACAGCAATTCCACTCGGTGGGAATGTGTACCTCGGCCGCGGCGGCGCGGGCCACCTTTTCTACATCATCCATCATGCCCAGTTGGAAAGCAGAGCAGGTAGGGTGCACAGTCACGGAAGCCACTGGATTCTTTACTTCCAGCTGCGGCAGCAAGGTATCGGCCGTAAAGCTAATGGCGTCAATAACGGTGATACCCACCGACTCCAACATATCTTTAAAGCCAGCGGTGCAGCTGCTGGCGTCCACGATAACCGGCAGGCGCGCACCATCAGTAGCGTCCATGACGATATCCCGCACGCGCTGCTCCATTGCATCGTGGCCGGCCTGCATGCCCTTGGAAGACCATGGTGTACCACAGCAAAGCTTGTCGATGCCCTGCGGAACCTCCAGCGCGACCCCGGCGCGCTCCAAGAGTGCCACAAAGGAATCGGTAGCACCCTTGCCGCCGCCTTGCGGGCCGAACATGGTGTTCACGCAGGCGGGCAGATAGATTCCGGTGGTCTGGGCATAGCGATCACCTACGCGGCCGGCCAAGCGGCCGCGGGACTTGCCGCCCTTGCCCAACTCTGGCTGGTACTGCGGGAGATTATCGGCACCGATGAGACTGCGGCCCACATCGGTAACCTTTTTGACTAGCTCGGTGGGCAATAGGTGCGCGCCGGTAAGCGCTACCCCGGCGCCTTGGCTGACTACCTGCCAGTTCTTGGCGGCAGCACCCCACAGCTTTTGCTGCGCTGGCTGGGCTTCCTCGCGGCGCAAGCGCTTGATGAACTTGCCGGTATCGATGCCTACTGGGCAAGCAGTGCGGCACATCGAATCCACGGCGCAGGTCTCGACGCCCATGTACTCGTAGGCCCGATCTAGCTCAGCGACGAGTTGGCTATCGCCAGCTTCTTCCGCGCGCTTGCGGGCGCGGCGCACCACAATGCGTTGGCGTGGGGTAAGCGTGAGGTCGCGCGACGGGCAGACCGGCTCACAGTAGCCGCACTCCACGCAGCGGTCTACTTCCTCTTCCACGGTGGGATTGAGCTTGATGTTTTTGATGTGTGCATCGGGGTCATCGTCCAAGATGACGCCGGGGTTCATCGTGTTGGTGGGATCGCAGGCCCGCTTGAGTTCCTGCATTACCTCATAGAGCTCATCGCCGTACTGGCGGCGCACATACGGCGCCATGGCGCGGCCGGTGCCGTGTTCCGCCTTGAGATTGCCCTCGGCCGAGAGGACCAAGTCCACCATGCCCTCGTTGAAACCGTTATAGCGACCGATGGCATCATCGCCTTCAAAGCGGTCCGTAAGCAGGAAGTGGATATTGCCGTCCTTGGCGTGGCCGAAAATGACGGCATCATCATATCCATAGCGGGCAAAGAGTTCCTGCAGCGAAGAACAAGTATCTGCCAGATCGCCGACAGGCACGACGATGTCTTCCAAAAGGGCCGTCGTGCCAGACGGGCGCGCCTCTGCTACCTGGGCGTACAGACCCTTGCGGAAATTCCAAGCGGTAGTGCGCGTTGTGGCATCAGCCGAGAAGGCTGCCGGGGACTGCAGCGGCAATTCGCGCAAGAGCTGCGATCCCTTGCTTTCTTTCTCCTGCAGTTCCTCTTGGGCATCAGCGTGATACTCAATGAGCAACGCGGCCTGCTTATCCACATCGAAACCGGTAATGGCCTGCGGCACCTTATCAAAGCCTTGACCGACGCGAATAGAGGCAGAGTCCATCAGCTCCAGGGTGGCCGCTCCGGTCTCCAAAAGTGCCGGCAGGGACTTGGTGGCAGCGCTGAGATCATCAAATACGGCCACCGTGGTGGTGGTCAGCTTAGAAATCGGCACCGTGCGGAAAACCGCTTCCGCAATGAAGGCCAGGGTTCCTTCCGAACCGATAAGCAGGTGCTCAAAAAGCTTGACCGGGCTATCAAAGTCGAGGAAGGAATTGAGACCATAGCCCATCGTGTTTTTCAGCTGGAAGTGACGGCGGATAATATCCACGGATTCCTGGTTATCGCGCACACGGCGCTGCAGGCGGATAAGCGTGTCCACCAGCTCCGGTTCCTGCTCCTGGAACTGCCGGTCTGCATCCGGATCGGCGGTGTTAATTACGGTGCCGGTAGGCAGCACAAAGGTCAGCGATTCCAGAGTGTTATACGTATTGAGCTCAGTGCCGCAGGCCATGCCGGAGGAGTTATTAGCCACCACGCCGCCGATGGTGCAGGCAGACTCGCTGGCCGGATCCGGCCCCAGTTTGCGGTTGCGCAGGCCTAGGCGGGCGTTGACCTGACGCACCGTCGCGCCGGGCTGAACGCACACGCGCTTGCCCTCATCAAGAACTTCTATACCGCGGAAGTGCTTGCGCACATCCACCAGGTATCCATCGCCGGAAGCCTGACCTGCCAGAGAGGTGCCACCGGAGCGCAGAGTTACCGGAACATTCTGCTGCCGGCCCGCACGGAAGATGGCCGCCACATGCTCGGCGGAGCGAGCCTCGATGACTGCCTTGGGGGTGTACAGGTAGTGCGAGGCATCGGAGGCATGTGCCACGCGGTCAATGACCTCGGTCTTTACCTCCATCCCATAGCGAGTAGAAAGTTCTTGCACATCAACGACGCCGGTAGTCATGTACCGCAGCCTGCCTTCCCAGAAAAAGAGTACGTAGTTGTTCACACATTGCACTCCCCTGCGCTTAGCGTCGCAAGTTAGGAGGGGCTTAGGAAAGCTCGCCGCCACACCCGCTCCTCGGCCGGATACTGCGTAGATTTTTCTCAGATAAACCCGCACCCTTTCCCGCCTGGCGGGTGATCTTCATCTATCCTGGAATGCGTGTCTGCGAATTTGAAAAAACATCTAGCAACGTTGTCGAAGCGTGGCCGCAACCGAGTTTTGGTTGGCGACCTTGACTATGCCGGAATCACCGGCAAGGTTTATACCCCCGCGGAGGGCCAGAGCCTGCCCGCGGTGGCTTTTGGCCATGACTGGATGCACAAAATTAAGGATTACCACGCCACCCTGCGCCACCTGGCTAGCTGGGGCATCGTCGTGGTAGCCCCCGATTCTGAGACCGGCCCCTTCCCCGACCACCGCAACCTAGCTGCGGATATGGAATCCGCGTTGCAGATTGCCGCCGGGGTAAAGCTAGGCTCCGGAAACATTACGGTCTCCCCGGGCAAGCTCGGCATGATTGGCCACGGCATGGGCGGTGGCACCGCCGTGCTTGGGGCCTTGGACAATAAGAAAGTCGCCGCCGTCGCCGCTATTTACCCCTCGGTCACCTCCCCCTCTGCGGTGCAGGCTGCCCGCCGCATTGACACCCCGGGCCTAGTCATCGGTTCCGGCCAAGAAGACATCTTCAATGCTGGCAACCCCGCCAAGCTGGCCTATAACTGGCGTGGCCCGGTGTGCTTCCGCGCCATCGACAAGGGCAGCCAGGCTGGTTTTACCGAGGATCGCCTGCGCAAGTTGGCCATCGGAACGGCTGCTTTCCAGTCCGGCCCTACCGAAATCACCCGCGGTTTGCTCACCGGCTTCCTGCTGGCCACCCTAAATGATGATTCCACCTACGCCGCCTTTGCAGATCCAGAGGCAAGCGCGAAGAAGGTAGAAAGCCTGGTAGGCGAAGACCTGGCCGAGCGCGCCGGCGTAACCCGCGACGCCTAAGGCTTTAGCCCCGCCGCAGCACTGATTGCACCTGCCCCGACGCGTTTCGTGAACGCGCCGGGGCAGCGCCATATCGGGGCCTGGGCGCCGCTGCTTGTCGACGCCCCACTTGCCCCTTCTCCCTCCGTGCCTCCTGCATGGCCTTATCCGCGGATTTTTCAAGCTCGTCTTGCGCTTTCGCCAGCGTTTTTTCAAATTCCAGCAAGCGTTTAGCCGTCCTTTCTCGAAAGCCCTGCGCAAACTCTGCGAAATCATTATTCATTACCACTGCCCTGCCTTTCGTGCCTTAATGGATGGTTCTTCTGGCGCGGGTCCTGCCTCTGGCTGGGGCGCTGGCGCCGGCGCAGGTGCTGGGTCGGGAGCTGGTGCTGGCTCAGGAGCCGGTTCTGGGCCCGGCTGAGGCGCTGGCGCAGGTGCCTGTTCAGGCGCCGGTGCTGGGGCTGGTGTCTCCGCTGCACCAGCGGCTTGGAGGTGCGCCACCTTTTCCGGTGGCGGCGTTGGCTCCTCTACCTGAGACAGCTCTGGGGGCGGTGTTATGACTCCGTCATCACCAGTCGGTTCAGGTTCAGGGCAAGGCTCCGGTTCGGGCTCTGGCTTAGGCTCAGAGCAGGGATCAGGTTCTGGCTCAGGTACGGGATCGGGTTCGGGTTCTTGCACCGGACAATCCAGTTCGGACATGTTCTCCAAGCACTGTGCAGCGCCTTCCACAATGAGGCCCACGCCCACCAATGCGATTCCGGCTCCGACCAAGCCGAGGCTACCGCTACAGGAGGATTCGATCTCACAGACTTCTGAGCTGGTCTGGGTAGTAGTGACACATTCTTCAGTACTCTCCCCGGTATTCTCTGGGCACAGTGGTTCTTCGCTTGTGTCCGTTTCAGAAGCGGGTTCGGTTTCCATTTCTGGCTTGGGCTTCGGCTCTGGATGAGATTCTGGTTCCGGGCACGGCTCTTCTACCTGCTGCGGCTGTTCCGGTGCTTCCTGCGGCGGAATGATCTCCGCCTGCGCCGGCCTAGTGGTCTCTACTTCGCGCTCCGACTGTACTGGCCGCTCGGTGTTTGATTGCTCGGTGCACTCACAGCAGTGGCACCCAGCACCATGCTCTGATGAGGTCTCCGTGTGCATTTCCGTCTCGGCTGCAGGCTCCGGTGCAGGGCATGCCTCAGGTGGAGTAGGCGTTGGTGAAAGAGGCGTCGGTTGTGGTGGAACGGAGGTGGCGTGGTGTGATTCCGGCTTGGAATCAGGCTCCGGCATCGGTTTGGGCACAGGTGGGCACTCCACTTGCGCAGGCTCGGTGGGCCGCGATGGCGGGCACTCATCCTTTGGCATCGGATTCGTGGGAGGTGGAGCGTCTGGGCACTTCTCTACGGGTGCCGGGCAGGCTTCATCTGCAGGTTTAGCCGGCGTCGGGCATTCTTCCGGCATCGGGCGCTCACAGACGCACTCACAGCGCGATTCGAACTCGCTATAACAGGATTCGATCGCATCATCGCGGTCGCGGCAGGTGCTGGCGATATTGTGATTTGTCTCCTCAATAATTTGCCCCCCGATCGTGGAAAGAATCGGGATGATGAACCTGGCTAAAGGGTGTTTGGTGGCGACCATGGACAAAATATTTAACAGTGGGATGACCGCAGAGACGAGCTCGGTAAGGGCCGTGTCAGAGACATCAACGACGTCAGCAATAGCGCCTGAGCACTGCTCCGCCGAGCTAGTCAGATGTGCGGCATCTTGGCGGTCAATGTCGAAGTCTTCCTGCACGCCGCACAGGTGCTCACGCATGGCGCCCTGAGCAACCTCGGAATCATCCTGCTGCAAATAGCCCGCTAGTTCAGCACCGCCTCCCTTCGGGCGATTGCCGCCCACGGCCGCAACGGTATTTTTCACCAAATTTTCGGGCGCAATGCCATCAACCGCACCGACTAACTCTCCTAGTAGATTCATCGGCATGCTGGGGCCCGAGTAGCTGCCCAGGCAGGCGAATTGGAATTGAGAAATAGCGTTAGAGTAGTCCCCAACAGGGATTTTGTCAGCGTACTCACTTGCTGCCAGCCTCCCTACCGCGTGCAAAGGAGCTGCCAAAGGACTCATCAAAATCGGCGAAGGCGCGCACCTGTTCATGAGCGGCGTGGGCGGTGGCGGATAAATTATCCAACCTCTGCCCGCCGCGCTCATGGATGCGCGCCAAGACATCACGAATGCGCTCACCGTGGCCGCCAAAATTGCGTCCAGCCGCGGCCACCGGAAAATCCGGTACCTCGGCCCGGTGGGCATCGCGTTGCTCGTCGTTATCGGCTACGACCTGCCGTAGTGCGGACATCGCCTCCAAGGGGCGAAGAAAAACCTCAGACACTTGTGTATTCCCCCAAATCCATATGCGGTAAAAGTTCTCACCTTCATTGGACTGGGGATTGCGCCAAATGGTTCCCTCGGATTATAAAAATCTTCCACACTAAGCGGTGACTCTAGACCGAAGAAACGATGGCGGAAAGCCTCCCTGCAACCTTGCGGGCCTGCTCCTTGTCCGCAGCCTCTACCATGACGCGGAAAACTTCCTCGGTGCCGGAAGGTCGCAGCAGGACGCGGCCGGTCTCGCCGAGTTCTTCCTCGGCCTGAGCGATGGCTTCTTGTACTTCGGGGGCATCCATGATGACGCCCTTATCAGAAACCGGCACGTTGATGAGCACCTGCGGTAGCACGGTCATTACCGATGCTAATTCCTTTAGGGACTTCCCGGACTTGGCCATGCGCGCCATGATAGACAGGCCGGTAAGGGTGCCGTCGCCGGTCGTGCAATCATCCGTCAACACCACGTGGCCGGACTGCTCGCCACCCAAGGAGAAATCGCCGCGGTTGAGCTCTTCTAGAACATAGCGGTCGCCTACTGCGGTGTGACGCACCTCGATGCCTTGTTCCTGCATCGCCAGCTTCAGGCCTAGGTTGGACATCACGGTTGCTACCAAGGTGTTATAGCGCAGGTCATTATCATCCTTCATGCCCACGGCCAACAGCGCCATAATCTGGTCGCCGTCAATCACATTGCCCTCGGCGTCCACAGCCAAGCAACGGTCGGCGTCACCATCGTGGGCCAGGCCCAAATCGGCGCCATGCTCGACGACGGCCGCCTGTGCCTTTTCAATATGCGTCGAACCGCAGTCCTCATTGATATTAAAGGCGTTCGGCTCATTGTGGATAGCAATAACCTCAGCCCCGGCCGCCTCATAGGCGATGGGAGCAACCTTGGAGGCCGCACCATTGGCGGTATCTACGACCACCTTGATGCCGCTCAAATCCGTGGAGACCACTTCCTTTAAATGGTTGAGGTAGCGCTCGCGTCCGTCTGGCGCCTCCGAAATGATGCGCCCCAACTTGGTGCCAGTCGGGCCGTCTTCAGTGAGGTTTTCCATAGTGGCCTGAATCTTGTCTTCTATTTCGTCCGGTAGCTTCTTGCCGCCGGCGGAGAAGAACTTAATGCCGTTATCCGGCATAGGGTTGTGGGAGGCAGAAATCATTACGCCGAGATCCGCGCCATAATCATCCGTCAGGTAGGCAATCGCCGGGGTCGGCAACACGCCCACGCGCACCACGTCAACGCCGCGGGAGGCCAAACCGGAGGCAATCGCCGCATCCAGCATCTCGCCGGAAACGCGCGGGTCGCGACCAATAATGGCCAACGGCCGACGCTCATAGGATTCCCGCTGGGCGGTGAATACCTCCGCAGCGGCCTGGCCTAGTTGCAAGGCCAGAATCGGAGTCAGCTTCTTGTTCGCGAGGCCGCGAACGCCATCGGTTCCAAAAAGTCGAGTCATGCAGTCAATTATGCACGCCTGTGCCCAGCGATTGCATGTTGGGGCGGCCCTAGGCAGGTTTAACCCCCAACCAGTCCTTCCTTGTTAACCCCGAAGACATAATTAAGTGTTCCATTTCGGATGAAGTATGTAACTATCTAGTAAGTGACATTTCGCTCTTACCCTTTAGAGAGGAACTTCTCATGACGAGATCTCGCTCAATAGGTGATGACTCACTTGATTCTGCTTCGCAGAAGGCACGATCGGCTATAGCCAAGGCGGCTTCGGGCGAGCGCTCTATCCATCCTGCGCTCATTCCCGGCGTCAGCGTTGAAGATACGCGTGCCAATTTCAAGACGAATAAAACTGTCTTCGCAGTAGCACTTGCCGCGACCATCGCGATCATCGTGTGGGCGATCGTGGCACCAGAAAACCTGGCCAGCACGGGAACCAACCTGCAGGCATGGGTGGTCCAACACTTCGGCTGGCTTTTCACGATTGTCATGATCGCGACTACGATTTTTCTACTGTCCATTGCAATCGCTCCCACAGGAAAGATCAAATTAGGTTCTGATGATTCGGAACCTGACTTCTCCCGTTCCTCGTGGATCGCAATGCTATTCGCCGCAGGATTGGGAATCGGGCTGGTCTTTTACGGCCCAATGGAGCCGCTATCCCTTTTCTTGACCCCACCGCCGTATCTCTCCGATGTGGAACCAGCCAGCGAGGCAGCAGTCCTGCCAGCCTTCTCGCAAGCTATTCTCCACCAAGCTACATTGCCGTGGATGGTGTATGCGCTAGTCGGCGGGTCCCTCGCTTATGCTGCCTACCGTCGCGGGCGTCTACCGCTCATTTCCTCCCTTTTCGAGCCCATCGCAACCAACTCCAATAACCGCGTCATAGGAAAGATCGTCGACATCTTTTCTGTCCTGGTCACGCTTTTTGGTACAGCGACCTCGCTAGGAATTGGCGCGCTACAGATCCGTACTGGAACATCGATTGTCACCGGAAAGCCTTTGGAAGGCGACGGAATAATCGTTGTGATCATTTCCATACTCACCGTCATCTTCATCATTTCGGCGATGTCCGGCATCAAACGAGGTATTCGCATTCTGTCGAATATCAACATGGGCCTCGTTATCGGCTTGGGCATATTCGTCCTAATTACGGGACCGACGATGTATATTCTCGATCTGATTCCAGCGTCACTGTTGCAGTTTTTCAACAACTTCGCTGACATGATGTCCGTTGCTCCCTCGCAAGGTGAGACAGAAAAAGAATTTGTTACCGCTTGGACAATGCTCTACTGGGCATGGTGGATTTCTTGGTCGCCCTTCGTCGGTATGTTCATTGCAAAAATCTCGCGCGGCCGCTCTATCCGCGAATTTGTACTGGTCATCATGCTCGTGCCAACGTCGCTGTCGCTGCTCTGGTACGTGATTTTTGGGGCCACAGCTATCAAAACTCACCTCGACGGACACGGCATCGAAATCAAAGATTCCGGTGAAAACGTCATGTTCGACGTCATGAAAACGCTGCCGCTTTCTAGCATCAGTACAATCGCCGTTCTCGTAGCAGTGGTCGTATTCTTTAATACTGCCGCCGATTCCGCCACCAATGTGATGGGCTCGATGTCCCAATCCGGCCGCCCCGTGCCTGCAACACCAATCTCCATCATTTGGGGAGCTGCCCTGGGCGGGATCTCCTTGGCGCTTCTTCTCATCGCTGGCCAAGATGCTCTAAGTGGTCTGCAGTCAATCATGGTGTCTTGCTCTTTGCCCTTTGCCTTTATCCTCATCGGCGTGATGGTCGCGTGGGGCAAAGATCTAGCACGAGATCCGCTAATGCTACGGAGGAATTACGCCACTGCCGCCATCGCCCGAGGCGTCCAGCACGGTCTGCAAGAGCATAACGGTGACTTCATTTTCGGCTCGTCTGCCGTTCCCGAAAGCCAAGGCGCCGGAGCAAAGATCGAAAGCGATGATCCGTACCTCCACGAATGGTACACCGAATCCGCAACGGACGAGTACCTAGCAGACCAAGCATCCGTGCGGGATGGGCAACGAGCTGAGCTCGAAGAATTCGAAGAGAAGCATCAAAAGGATTCGGCACACGAGGAATAGTCTCATCCACTTTCACTTTCACTTTCACCGCTAAGCCCGTCTGGCCCACCCCGATTCCCATAACGTCCGCGGTGGCAGACGGGCTCTGTTATTCCTACCTAGACCTTCCTCCTAGGGCCCCAAGAAGCAACACGACTGAAACTCGAAATGACAAAAGCCGCCGCCTCCAAAAGGAAGCAGCGGCTTTCGTAGCGCTTGCGCGCGCAGTAGAAGCGAGATTAACGCTTGGAGTACTGCGGTGCGCGACGTGCCTTGTGCAGACCAGCCTTCTTACGCTCAACTGCACGAGCATCTCGGGTGAGCAGACCAGCCTTCTTGAGGGCGGTGCGGTCACCTGGGTTGTAGATGTTCAGTGCACGAGCGATAGCCAGACGCAGGGCGCCAGCCTGACCGGTTGGGCCGCCGCCGTTGACGGTGACCTTGAGGTCGAACTGGTTCTCGCGCTCCAGCAGGGTAAGCGGCAACAGGATGTCCTGCTGGTGCAGCTTGTTCGGGAAGTACTCGCCGAACTCGCGGCCGTTAACCACGATCTGGCCGGAGCCAGCAACAAGGCGAACACGAGCGACGGCGCGCTTACGGCGTCCGACGGTCTGGATCGGGCCCTCGTGTACCGGAGCGGCAGCCTCAACCTCTTCGGTCTCGGCCGGTGCGATGGAATCACCGATGGTGTTGGTGAACTCTTCGGTAGCGGCGCTTGCTGCAGCGATGTCAGCAGCGTCGGCTACGTTGTTGTCGATGTTCTGCTCAGACATTACTGTGCCACCTGCTTAAACTCGAAGGTTTCCGGCTTCTGGCCGGCGTACGGGTGCTCTTCGCCTGCGAAGACGTGCAGCTTCTTGATGGAAGCGCGGGAGAGCTTGTTGTGCGGCATCATGCCGGCAACGGCTTCTTCGATAACGCGAACCGGGTTGGCGTCCAAAGACTGACCCAGGGTCATGGACTTCAGGCCGCCCGGGTAGCCGGAGTGACGGTAGCGCATCTCGCGGCCGCGCTTAACGGAAGAAACGTGGATCTTGTCAGCGTTGAGGATGATGACGTGGTCACCAGCGTCAACGTTCGGTGCAAACTGTGGCTTGTGCTTGCCGCGCAGCAGGTCTGCAACGGTGGAAGCGAGCTTGCCCAGCACCACATCAGTAGCGTCGATGACGTACCACTTGCGGGTGATGTCACCGCTCTTTGGGTGGAAAGTAGACAATTTGACTCCTTGAAAGTCTGTCTCGGAACTGCCGGCCAGCGCTAAGCATCCATCCACTCCCGTACAGCGGCCGGTGGAGACCTGCAGGGAGCGCTTCGCCAGCTGCTAACCGACGAGCGAACACATAGGTCTCCTACCCTACTTGCTCACCTGCTCGAAAACCAAAACGCCGAAACCGGTACCTTCCGCGGCTCAAACGGAAGGTACCGGCTCGTGGGTGTGGACTAGAAAGGTACGACTTGAAAAGGTGGAAGAGAGGAAAAGAGGTATTGGTCAAAAAGTGCTCACGCTGCAATCTTTTGCCAAGACTGCGGCTGCGTCCGCCTCCTGCCACTCGGGTGTGGTCAGTGGCACCGCAAGCTCGGCCAAGACAGCCTGAAACAGTGCAGGCGAGGCGCGGATCTAACCCCAGCTTGCGGCGGCGCGACGATTAACGTCACTCATTGCATCATTGCCCTGAGAGACGGTCTTGGAGATGGTCGCGAGCACGGTATTGAGTTCCTGAGATGCCTTGTCCCACTTGGCCTGTGCCTGGTTATAAGCCACTGCGGACTCGCCCTCCCAAGTGCTCACCATCGGCTGCAGCCGCGCCTTCAGGTCTGCCAAGGTGCTGTTGATGCGACCTGAGGTGGCGTTGATATCAGCTGCGGCGGAAGAAATGGCACCGAATTCGTACTTGATCTCGGACATGTGGTGGTGGATTCCCTTCTGTGAATCTATAGGTTTTGGTCAGTGGACTAGAGAACTGTGCAGTGCGGTTTAGAGGGCGAGGCCGCCACCAACATTGGAGAATGCCTGGGCGTTTTCTGCTTCCACGTTGTCGAAGTTGTGGGCGTTGCTGCGGATATTGTCAGAGATAGAGGCCAATGCCTCGCGCAGCTGTTGTGCAGAGGTGTTGTAGCGCTGCATCAGGTCATCGAATGAGACCTGGGCTTGGCCTACCCAGCTTCCGCGCACAGAGTCGACGACTCCCTGCAGGCGGGTGAGCTCGCCTTGGACTTCATCATTGGTGTTATCGACTTTGCCGGCGGTGGCAACCATGACATCGGCTTGTGTCTTGAAAGTCTGAGACATAAGAGTGCGCCCCTCCTTAGGGCGGATGAGATTGTGTATATTCCCCCGAAAAAGCATCTGTGCTTTCTCACCTTTATTGGACTGAACTTTCTGCCAAACGGTTCCCGTCTGGGACAAAGTTTTTAAGACTATTTTTTGACCAGGCTTTCCGTAGCCATGCGGCAGGCTGCCTTTTGGACAGCATTGGAATTGTGGCGGGTATGGCACCCCACAGACATCTGATGCCCACGGTCTTCCCAGGTAGTCCACTCCACCAAAGAGCCGTCCCCTGGGTCTTCGGTATAGCTCAGGCGCCCGGCCTTATCGGTAGCATCGCGTAGCGCCGGGTCTTCGTCGACCTGCGCGCGGATTTCTTTAAAAAGTGCATCCGCCGGAACGTTAAACATTTCATCCGCCGCCAATAGGATACGCAGGTTCGGATCCTCCCCGGTGGCGGTAACCAACCCATCTTCTACCTTGGTATGAAACCCGGTGGGAACGACCACAGACATTCCCTCAATATCTAAGCGCTTTTCTCCCGGATGTAATTCATCACCACCCGGTTCTGCAGCACCCGTGGCACCAGACTCTGGCGAGTTGGGTACGGATTCCACCGCGGTATCGCGGCTCGGCTCTGCAGCGCGTGGTTGTGGGCGGGAATCACCTGAGGCGGCATCACTGTCTGCTGAATCTCGTGCGCCGATAGCCCACCAGGAAGCTCCGGCAACGGCAATAATGACCACTGCAATTGCGAGGTGGAAGATATCAATAGCCCCGAGCCAACCGCGCAGCCGGTCGGACCAGCTTGGTGTTACTGGCTCATCATAGGCTGGCGCTTCCATCACTCTGGTGGGAGAAGCTGGTTCCGCAATCTCCGTAGCCGGATGAGTAGGAGTTCCAAATGAGGTTGACGTAGCTAACGAGGAGATAGCTGGTTCTGGGTCAATGAGCCGCACCCCGGTGACTTCCAATTGCCGGCTGACGATGGTGGTGGCTTCCTGCGCAATGTCCGTGCCGGACGAGTCTGCCACCACGCAAGCTTCCACGTCGGGCCAGGACGGTCCGGCCAACTTTGAAATCTGATCCATGACCTGGCCCAAAGCCCAACCTTCCACGATGCCGGTACCCGGCAGGTCGTAGCGGTATACCGAATCAGGCCCTTCAAAAATGGTGACCGCGTCCAGGATCGTGACGGTAATTGGTACGGCGTTAGTCTCCCCACCGTCAGTGATTGGGGCGTCGGTGTGCGAATTCGCGCTGAGGTTGGTGGTCATTTACTTCTCTCCTTCTGGGTACACCACTTGGGCGACGCCAAGGTTTTCACCGCGGATGCTCCACTGACCGCGACCGGGTGGTTGTTGGCTGGGTTTAAGGCCAAAGATGGTGCCTTCGTCCCGGTCGG
The DNA here is from genome assembly GCF_057458085.1 of Corynebacterium sp. LaCa_205. Taxonomy (NCBI): domain Bacteria; kingdom Bacillati; phylum Actinomycetota; class Actinomycetes; order Mycobacteriales; family Corynebacteriaceae; genus Corynebacterium; species Corynebacterium sp. LaCa_205. The sequence goes on along the minus strand of NZ_CP190931.1, from coordinate 444,405 downwards.
CGTCGAAAAGCAGCAACGCTGGTTGAAGATCGCGCACTGCAGAGAAGAATTGGCCGAAAAGGGCGCGGCCAATGCCACCAGACTTGCGAGCGACGATGAGATGCAAGCCAATGTCGCGGGCGTGCGGGAGTAGCTCCAGGAGCGGTGAAAGGGCAATATCGCTCAGCAGGTCCGCATCGTCGATGACTAAGTAGATATCTGGGCCCTCCCACCAGTCTCGTGCGGCGAGCTGCGCTGGGGTAATATCCGGGCCCGGCAGGCGGGATTCCAGTGTCCGGACAGTATCGAGAATGGTCTCTTGTGCACTTGTCTGCGTTGCGGCATAAGCGGCAACCATGTCTTGGTTCAAGGTTCCTAAGTGAGCCCGCCGCTGGTCGATGACCACAAGGCGAGCGTCTTCCCGCGCGAAGGCGCAGATGCCGCGCATTATCTGCGCCAAGAAGGTGGACTTGCCGCAACCCTGCGCTCCTATGGCCACTAGATGCGGCTCGCGCGATGGATTCCACGTCAGCGGATCGAGATCCCGTCCGCCGATACCCCAGGCGATCTCGCCGTCGGGAACGTTCCCTTGAGTAGCAAGGGCAGACGGGGTGAGTACCGCGGGCAGCATCTTGAGTTGCGGAACTGGATCGGCTGCGGCATGAACGCGGCAAATGTGGGCGATGTCCTGGTTTGATGTGCGAGCCAAAAGCATATTCTCTCCGGCCAAGGTAAGCCCGCGGCCCGGCGCGCTGGGTAGCTTCTGCTGCAACTTGCGGTCAATTAGCGAATCCAAGGACTCACCAAGACGCAGCTCAAGTCGGTTGGCTATGAGATCGCGAATGGCGGGGCGCATCGTGGTCCACCGCGAGGTGGCAATGATGACATGTACGTGGGCAGAGGCGCCATCGGCGACGATCTCTGTAACTTTCTCCGCTATGTCTTCAAACTCTGCATTGGAGGTGCCAATGTGGTGCCAGCCATCGATAACGAGGAAGGTTGCGCACTGTTCCGGGCGGCGAATAAAGCCGGCTACTTCGTCCACGATTCGCCGCACCTTTTCCCCTTCATCTCGTCCAGCAACTCCGGCAACGTGGGGAAGTCTCTCCAAAGACGCTAGCTGACCGCCACCCAAATCGATGACGTAGAAGCGTGCCGCCTTGGGGCTATGCCGTAGCGCCAGAGCCGAGACGATGGTGCGCAGCGCACTTGATTTTCCTGACTGCGGGCCGCCGCATAGGGCCATGTGCCCGCCGTGCTGGTGGAAATCAATTATCAGTTCATCTTGACGTTGATAATACGGCCTATCGATAATGCCGACGGGAGCCAGCAGCGTCCCGTTACCTGCAACAAACGACGAGGCGCCCACGTCCGCTCCGCTAGACAGTCCGGGTAATGCAGATAGCTCAATGACCGGTGGTAGCGGCGGCAGCCAGATACGGTGCGCCGATTGATCACGCAATCGGGCTTCTTCTGCCGCGGCACGCACGACCTCGCTAAGCACAGTGGTGGTGTCATCGAGAACAACCACAGGGCTAGTGCTTTCTTCCTCCTCTGCCCAACCTCGAAAGAACTGCACGCGGCCGCGGGCTACGGCGGGTCCGTCCCCATGAGCTTCAGCTATCGCCCGGCGCGGCACGGGCCCAGAAACATAGGAGGCTTGGAAACGAATCAACGCCTCGGCATCAGACTTGAGGTAGCCCGCGCCGGGTTGGCCGGGCAAATGGTAGGCATCGGCCACGCCCAATACTTGACGGGATTCCGCCGAAGAGAAGGTTTTTAGCCCGATTCGGTAGGACAGGTGGGAATCCAGCCCCCGCAACCGGCCTTCTTCAAGTCTTTGAGAGGCTAAAAGCAGGTGCACGTGGAGACTGCGCCCCAAGCGGCCAACGGCAACGAAAAGTTCCGCAAAATCAGGGTGCTGGCCCAAAAGCTCCGAGAACTCGTCAACAACAATGACCAAGGCGGGCAGTGGCCCGTGCTCGCGTACTGCAGCGGCGGAAGCGTTGTACTCGCTGACGTTGGCGAAGTTTCCGGCGGTGCGCAACAACTCTTGGCGGCGGTTCATCTCGCCGGAGATGGCATCGTACATGCGCTCTACCAGCGTAGATTCCTCTTCCAAGTTAGTAATCACTGCAGAGGTATGCGGCAGGTGGTCACATCCTAAGAAAGTAGCGCCGCCTTTGAAATCCACCAGTACGAGGTTCAGCTCGTCCGGACTATGGGTAGCTGCAAGCGCGGTGACGAGGGTGCGTAGGAGCTCCGACTTAAATGAATGTGGGTTGTGGGTACTATATAGCATTTCCATACACAGCAGCACGGCAGCACAGCAGCACGGTACAGCAGCAGGTGGGGGTTAGGGGGCTTACTTTTAACCCTGCGCTAGAAAATAGGAAAATTTAAAAGGTTTTGTGTACCTAATCTTCCATTTTTTCATGTTTTGCATAGAGGGCCGAAATCCAAGCCCCATAAGCCCCATAACCCCCACCAAAAAGCACGCAGTAAGACTGATAGCACCGGAGCAATCTCGGACGGTACCTAGGCCGCGCCAACCCCTACATGTCCCGTACCTAACGGCGGCGACCTGTGCCGAAAAAGTGCTCTTTTTTCTTGACGGCTGGCGGGTTGCTCCCTATACTTGTCATCAGTGTCGATTTTCCGTTATGCGAGGGAGTCGGCAGGGATAACCCCGAGAACAATGCTTAAAATGGGTAGCCCCGACGGCACGAGCATGCCGTTTCTCCGACGATAAAAGATACATCCGCGTAAGTCCTGGAACGGCAAGCCAGGCTGGGGACAGAGGTTGGGTAGGGAGTTAGCGCTCCCGTAAAGCGAAGCTGCGCACGGTGCTCTCAGACCGCCCAGATATAAGCCGGGAACGCACCCCTCTCCGGATAGCGATTAATGCTGTCTGGAGTACGCTTTGTCTTCCTCTGTTACCGCTCCTGCGGTCAACCCCCGTCTTTCGTTTTATACCCTCGCTGACCTCACCGACATGGGTCTCGGCAGCGCTGACGTTCTGCGCGACAGGATTAAGCGTGGCGAGCTGGGAGCACATCTTATCGGCGGCACGTACCGAGTAAGCCGCGCCGATCTCGATGCTTACTTAGCGGCATGTCACCGCCCGGCGACTGTCGAGGATTTCGTCGATGCCATTGTAGCTGTTGCGCCTGCTTTAAGTGAGGAGCAACGTTGCCGCCTTACAACTGTTCTGTCTGGGGGTGCAGCGGCGTGACACATAAGAAAAGCGCCCCGGAGAGCGCCTCTCATAATCTGAACAACTCTGATTCTACTGCCTCGACTGTCATAAGTCCAGACATTGACCTTAATTCAGACCATCTAGCTGAGCTTCATGCCTCTGCTATTAGCGATGAAACAATCGCTGCAACTGGTGTCTATACTGCCTCCACCCGTGACGAGCTGCCTGAGCCGTTGCGCTGGATTGCAGATAGAAACGACACCCTTCCGGCTTTGGTCTATCCAATGGTTGAGGCCGGGCGCGGTGTGACGTGGCAAGTAAAGCCACAACCTGGTTCTTTGGTGGACGAGGAGGGGCGACCCCGTAAATACATCTGCCCGAAGAAAGAAGGGTCGAATATCTCGCCGTCGTTTATCGAGCGGCGACCGATTACGAGTGCCACACGTCGCGTGCTGGTGGTCGAGGGTACGAAGCAGGCTCTTGCTGCGATGACCTGGACTGATGACACGACTGCTGTGTACTGCATCCCTGGTATTCAGACATGGATGGGTGGCGAGGACGGGCCTAACCCTGCTTTTGCCCGTCTTAAAGGGCAGTCTGTCTACATCATCCCTGATGCTGATGCTGGCTCTAACCGTGCTGTCTACGACGGTGCGCAAGGCCTTGGTGAACACTGTAAGGCGTGGGGTGCATCCCCTGTCCGTTTCGTGCGTATGCCAGGCCACGGGTCGCAAGGGTTAGATGATGTCCTTGCCACTGTGGACGATGGCGAGCGCTCGGAGATGCTTGAACTGTGGATTCGCCAGGCGCAGGCTAAGCCTGCCAGCAAGATGCCGAAGCGTGCTAGCAAGAAGCAGCGCAGCAACACTGACGAGACTCGCAACGACTCGCGTCCGAAGCTTCATACCGACTTGCCGCCTGAAACGCTATGGGATCGAGCTTGGGAGGCAATTGAGAGTAAACATGCAGGTGTGACACTGTTTCGCCAGGATTCTCGTCCTGTAATGATTTCTCGGCGTGATGGCCAGGCTGTCCTGGTGCCGGTAGACCGTGCAACGGGGCGGCGTCTGGCTGCTGCTGCTTTCGATTTGGTGCGTGAAACTGACGATTCCACCACTGTCGTGGCACCGATGGACAAAGATATCGACGTGATTTTCACTCCTTTCTATACCGATAGTCTGCCGCCGCTGCACAGCGTGACGCGGTCGCCGCTGGTTACAGAGACTGGCGAAATTATCACGCGCTCGGGTTACCACAAGGGCACGGGTGTCTATGTAGACCTCGACGATTCCCTTACCGGTATCTCTGTGCCAGATAAACCAAGTGATCAGGACGTGGAGAATGCAAAGGTGCTGCTTGAGGATGTTCTCTACGATTTTCCGTGGGTAACTCCTGCTGATCGCACCCGTGCTCTCGGTGCTCTGCTAACTCCCTTGGCGCGCCCGATGCTTACTACAGCACCCATGCACGTGATTTCTGCCGTGCGCCGATCCTCTGGAAAAGGTCTGCTCACAGATGTTTTCCATCTGATCGCAACAGGCGAGACTGCTGCGGTGCAGGACTTGCCTGGTACTGAGACAGAGATGCGGAAGGTAATTGCGTCGAAGCTTTTTGCTGGTGCTGCAACACTTTTCCTCGACGAATGTAGCGTCGGTGTGGATAGTAAAGCTCTATCTGCCCTGCTGACAGCCGAGTCTTATACCGACCGCATCCTTGGTGAGTCGCGCATGATTTCGGTACAAAACAACCTGTGCGTGTACGCAGCCGGAAATAATATCGCTGTTGACGGCGACCTGGCCCGCCGTGTCGTTCCTATTCTTCTCGACCCGAAGTGCTCCAGGCCTGAATCTCGCAGCGGTTTCCGGCATCCTCACCTGCGCCGATATGTGCGTGCTCACCGGCGTGAACTGCTGGCAGCGGCACTGACACTAATCCGTGCATGGGCTGTGGCTGGCAGGCCATCGCCTAATGTGGCCGGCCCGTTCGGCTCTTTCGAGGGCTGGTATCACGTGGTCGGTGGCACCTTGGAGCACGTCGGGTATGCCGATCTCACGACAGACTTGGAGGAGATCCGAGCACGGTATAACGCTTCTGAGCAGGAAAACGCTGAGCACCTAGCGTGGCTCTATGAAGCAATGGAGGGCGACGATTTTCGCGCCTTCGACGCAGAATGCAAGATCGCTGACTCCCGCGACTATGTCCCTCTGCCTGAGGGTCTGGTTTCTTTGGACGAGGTCTCAGCACGCCGCCTCGGGCGTGTCTACTCCCGTCTGCAAGGCGCGTGGATTGGTGGATACTGTCTTGAAAGCGCTGGTGTAAAGCACCACACGAAGCTTTTTCATGTGGTGTGCGAGGATGACTGGGGTGGTGGCCCCGGCCCTGGTGCTGGTCCCGATAACAGTGTGCCGCCAGAGCCTTCTACGCCTGCAACACCTGAGCCTTCGGATACAGATAGTGTTGACACGCTGGTATTCGACTTGGAGACCGGCAGTGCCGATGACCTGCACGTGACGGATGACCCTGGCTTTGTCCGGCTGGCTACTTACTCCATCAATGGTGCAGAACCTGTAGCTACAACCGATATTGCAGGTGAGCTGCTACCTCTAATCGAGCGTGCAGGCGTGGTCGTAGGCCACAACATCGTCCAATACGACCTGGCTGCGCTACGCCGTCTTTATGGTCTCGATGTTGAGGCTCTGGTGAAGTCTAACCGTGTGCATGACACTCTCGTCATGGCGCGGCTGGCTGCAGGTGGTGCTAAGAACTTAAAGTACGACCTCAATGCTGTCGCGTCACGTTACAGCGTTGGTGGAAAGTTGCTCAAAGATGGGAAAACAGTACTTGACGCGCAGGCGGAGCAGTTTGGTGGCTTCGACAAGATACCCACCGATCACCCTGACTATGTCAAGTACGCGCTCCAGGACGTGCGGGCGAACACTGCCGTATACAGCAAGCTTCTGCCTGAGACCATCGACGCAGTGGGCGAGGAATATCTCCAGCGTGAGCACGAAAAGACGTACGCTCTATCCGTCGTGGAAGCGAAAGGTATCCGTGTAGACACCGGTAAGGTCGAGGCTTTTTTCGCGGAGGAAGAACAGACGAAAAGCAATATCCGACAGTGGCTAGTAGACACTGTCGGTATGCCCGACGAAGGTACGTCGCCATGGGCTTCGGTAGATGGCAAGCAGGCTATTGCAGACTACTTTGGCCGATTCGGTGCCGAAGTGCCGCGTACAAAGAAAGGTGGAATCTCGATTAGCGGTAAGGCGATGCAGGAGCTTGCTAAGCAACATGCAGGCACCCCCGAGGTAGTCGAGCTGGCGACCAGGATGCAAACACTGCTGCAAGCCTCGACGCCTGCTGCGACGATTAAAAAGTATCTGCACGGTGACCGTGTGTACCCGTCTATTAAGTCCAGTCAGAACACTGGACGCTTGAGCACCAAAGATCCAGGTATGACGGTTTTCGGTTCTCGTGATAAAAGGCTTATCCGTCAACGCGAGATGATCCTCTCGGATAGTGCTGACGAGGTTCTTATCAGCGTGGATTTGAGCCAGATTGATGCTAGGTGCATGGCTGCTGGCAGCGGTGACGAGCGCTACTCAGAGCTATTCGCGCTTGGTCGTGACGCACATACAGAGATGGCTGTCCGTGTATTTGGCGATAAGTCCCGCAGGTCTGAGGCTAAAGCTCTCGGCCATGCGGCAAACTACGGCATGGGGCCAAAGTCGTTTGCCGACCATGCTGGCATCTCTGTTGTTGAGGCTCGGTCTCAGCTTGACCGCCTGCATCGTGAGTTCCCGGAGCTGGAGTCCTTCAAAGAGTCTCTGCGTAAAAGCGCCGAGACTCGTGGCTGGGTTTCCACCGGCTTCGGTCGCCGTGTAGCTGTCGCACGAGATAGGGCTTATACCCAAGCACCGGCTGCATACGGTCAAGGCACGGCCCGAGACGTATTCCTGGAGGGCGTTCTCAATCTCCCGAGGGAAGTCCTGGAGATGGTACGCATTTTCGTCCATGACGAGATTATTCTCTCGGTGCCACGCGAGCGTGCTGAGGGGATTAAGGAGTGTGTGGTAGCCGCCTTTAAGGCTGTCGAGCTGCCTTCCTCTGGTGGGGTCTCTGTCCCTGTGCTCTCGGATTCAGCTGGCCCTGGCGACAACTGGTCTGAGTGTAAGTAGGCGGTTTGCATGCAGCTCTCTCGCAGCCCTCCCCTAGGCACTTTTATCGTCACAGAGACGTTAACAACGCAGGAAACACAGTACCCCTGGGAAGCCTTGAACCATCGGGCGCTTAACCCAAGTGCCCGATGGCACCGAAATACCGCAACCTAAAGAAAGGAGTTGGCCATGGAGCCACAATCACCGCAGCCACCCCGGACACCTCGCGGCGGGTCGAAGGAACGCTACGAAGCCGAGGAATCTGCAAAAGGCCTTATCGCAGGTTTAGTCGGCCTAGACTGCGCCGACATCATTCGTCGTTCTAATCGCGTCCAGGAGATTCTCGAGGATCTTGCCCAACACGCTCCCGCAGAGGGCGTGTCCCTGGAGCAGCTTAGGGAGGAGAGGAAAAAGGTCGATGCCGAAATAGACCAGCTGTCACGAGAGCTTGACGAACGCGACAGGAAAATGCAGGGCAAGCCCAACGGCAATCCCCCGGGCCAGCCCGAGCGCAAGCCCCGTAACGTCACGGTTAAAGACCCGCGATTTGCCCCTCTTTTCCAGAATGAACCAGAAGAAAACGACACAGATAAAGGATGGGAACCAGAACTATGATTACGAAGTCTCAGACCGCTTCTGCGATAAAAAAGTTTGAAGCTCGCCTGGAGAAGCAGAAGCGAGAGGAAGCCGAATTGGCTGCGGAGTTCGAGGAAATTGAGCGTAGGTTAGGCAAAGTTCTCGCCGCCTGCGTTTATGAACCGTCGAGCAAATGGGCCGCATTTCTCGACCGTTCTGTCTGGGAACTGCTCGTGGAATGCGGCGCACAGGTGGCCCCCTCCCGCGAAGCGTCCGAGGAGGACGAGGGCGCTCATCGCGGGGAGGACGAAGGAGCTGATAAAGGCTCCGAAGTCGATTCCGAAGGCTCTACCGAGCCGGAGGAGTCGGAGGACGAAGAAGCCGATGAAGGCTCCGATGACTCTACAGAGTCGGAGGAGTCGGAGGGTTCTGAGGACTCCCACGGCGGGGAATACGAAGAGGCTGACGAAGCCTCTGAGGCAGATTCCGAAGGCTCCCCAGAGCCGGAGGAATCCCCCGCAGGACCGGAGCAAACTGACTACTACGGTCAGTGAGCGTAGGGCCAGAGGGTCGAGGGAGAGAATCTCCCTCGCCAGCGCCACGAGGCACCGGAGGTGCCCGAGTGGCTTGCTGGCCGCCGCCTGTTAGGGAGGGCCGTCTTTGACGGTGGCGAGTACGCCTGAAGATGCGCAGCAGATTCAGGGGGCCGACACCGGAGAAGCGTGACCCTCACTAACAGACTGTGGCCCTGGCTGCGTCAGCAGTCGGGGCCACCCTGCCACAGTAAGTATGGAATGTAGGAGGTGGATATGCGAGACAAGTTCTCGACATATTCGCGGACAACCGTGCGCCTCGACAAGGATTTGGACAAATTTGTCGAGGAGGTCGCACGGTTCGCAGGTGTGCAAAAAGCAGTCGTGTTCCGGGAAGCTCTCTATGTCCTCGCAGAGGAGGAGAGCGTGCTAACGCAGAAGCGTTTGGCCCCGGAGACGCTGCGCCGGTGGGACGAGATGAACGAGCAGCTGCGTCGGATTGGCATCAATCTGAACCAGCTGGCTCGGCGCGCCAATATCGACGGGACTGAATCGGTGTCCGAGTTGGTAGAAGGCATCGCTGATAAAGTCGATTCTCTCCGCCAGGAGGTGAAAGACTTTGTCCACAATCAAGATTAGCTACAGTCAGAACCTCCGCGCGGCGACGGTGTATGCCGTCTACGGAACGGCAGACAATGCCCGCAAGGGTCGGGTGCGAGCTGATGCTTTATGCACGGTTCAACCTAATGCTGAATCGTTCTCGCCGTCGGCGACATCTGGCCGCTGGTCTGGAGTGGACTTCATGGAGGCCAGTGTGGACGAGATGGAGCGTTATGCTCCGGCTCAGCGCACTGACCAAGCAATTATTTATATCCAGTCGTGGGCGAAAGACGAGCTGGATAAGGATGACCCGGCTGATGTAGCTCGGGCTAATGCAGCCGGTTCAGAGCTGGCGATGCGGCTGACTAAAGGCACGGGAGTTCCGTTTACCGTTGCCACGCACACCGACAGTAAAAGCGGCTGCGTCCACAACCACATCGTCTTTGCCAATCACGACCCGCAGACAAAGAAGGCTGCGCCGAGGGACATGCGTAACTGGTTTAAGTTGCGCAACGTCAACGATGAGTTGATGCGCGAGTTGGGGATGCGTGTCCTGGGCAAGCCGGGAGGCCGGCAGGGAGGCAATGGAAGCAAGCCGATAAAGCCGGAAATATCGCTACTTCCTGCCGAGCGCAGGGCACGCAAAGAGGGCCAGTCCACCGACTCGACGGGCCTGGGCGTGGATGAATTAACAGCAATCACCTGGGCTGATTTCGCTCGCAAGCGCATAGACGCGCTGTGTGCTGATGAACGAGTAGCCGATGCTGAGGACCCGCTGGTCAAGGCGCTAGAGGTTGCTGGCGACTACAACCTGTCCCTGAAAGTGCAGCCTAACTCAAAGACCGAGGGCGAGTCGTTAACCGTGGCCCTGGTCGATGACGACGGAGAGGAGGCCTATTTTACGAACACCACGAAGGCCGGGCGTACCCGAAAGCGTAAAGCAGCTAAGGCCGGCTCGAAATTAGGCCGCAGCTATTCGCTAGAGGGTGTGACCGAGCGCGTTAACGAAGCTCAGGCAGCTCTCGTTGCGCGACAGGAGGTGGAACTCCAAGCTGATGCAATTGACGATGACCTGGAGGCGAAATACGGCTCCAGCCTTCTCGATGACGAGGAGGAAGAGGATAACTACTACTCCCAGGAGGGATTTAATTATGGTCTCAGTGACCGAGATGAAACAGATGGCCCAGGCAGCAGCCAAGGGCAAGGCGGAAAGCGTCTTGAAGATCGTCAGCCCGCGCCTGGACAAGGCGGAGAGGGCTATCAAGGCGACGCAGGAGAAACTGAAGAGTCTGCCGGAGAACGCGGGGGAGATTATCAACAGTCTGCCCAGCGACTTCTCAACGCGATTAGCGAAAGTGGAGACCGAATTAGGAAGCGTAAGGGGCAAGCTCGCCGAGAACAAGAACTACGTGAGCAGCAGTCACTTCCAGGTAACGATGATGGGAGTGCAACAGATGATCACCGGCCTGATAAGGAATATCGAGGCACTGCCCAGCGGCATGGACGGGGTCAAGGGAACTCTACTCGAGCTAAATCAGCAGATGTCGCAGCTCGTAAAGCTGCAACGGGAGGTAATCAGGGCAGCACAAAGCCCCATCCAGCTCGACCGGGCTTCCAGCCAAGCAGTAGCCCAGAGCCTCAACAACCAGATGACGGCCAGCCTGACTACTGACCTGGAGCCACTGGTAGCAGTAGCGGTCTCTGAGGCAATGTCGAAAGAGTCAGAAAGCCTGCACAAGGCAGCAGAAGCCTCTAAGAAGGCCCGCAGCGCCTTGCTCCAGGAGAAGGAATCCAACGAAAAGCTGCTGGAGGAGATACGCGCAGAGCGCAAGCAGTATAACGAGGACATGGCAAAATCAAACACTCACTTCATTAAGGCCTGCATGTCTGCCTCGTGGATTGCAGCCAGTGTTCTCTTCGTTACTATTGCACTCGTTGCTGTCGGCGCCTTGGGGAAAGGGCTGCTAAGTATGCTCGGCATACCTGAAGGCATGGGTGCTCTGTGGAGCCACGTCCAGGAGGCTAACGGCATCGGCCCGACACTGGGATGGTTGGTGCTAACCCTTATCACCATAGGCATCCTTATAGCGCTTATGACCTGGATGCTATCCCAGGCTGTGCCAGGTATTGCTCATTTGGTCGAGGAATACCGTCGCAGCCACCCGAGGAAAGAAACGAACCACTAACTCGAACACATGCACTGTAAAAAAGCTAAAAGACTCCCACACACAGCGTAGCGGTTAACCGCTACGCTTCTTTTATGCTCTCTCTGGTGCTGTTCCGACCGGCTTTCGATCGTCCGAAAGGTCACGTCGGTGCCAAAGAACGACTTCAGCCCTCAGGGACGGCTGTCGGGCAATTGAGGGAGATCCCCGCGTCGTTGAGCGCTGCCCGCCCGGCGGGAGTGAGACGCACGGCCCGGGTACGACCCCTGCGGGAAAGCCATTCCTTATCCAGCAGAGTCTTGCAGATTCCCGTGCCGAGAGGGCCGGCGAGGTGGAAGCGGCGTTCGGTGGAGTCCATGCACGACCTGCCAGTGTCGAGCATCTTCGGGGGCACACCCCACTGTATGAACAAGCGATGACCTTGATTAGTGACCTGACAGTGCGAGTCGATGAACTCGTGCTCTTCTAGTTGTTCAGCCAGGCGCACCCCGAGCTTACCGGCGAGGTGCTGATAACAGGTGCGGCCTTCACGTAGGTTCGCATTCGCCCGTGACGCGCTGAGGCTGTGAGGAGTGGGCAGGGGCGAGCGGGCGACCACGCCAAGGCTCTCGACCACTCGTGCGATATCTTCCCCGGCCAGGCGAATGTAGCGGTGCCGGCCCTGCCGAATGTCGTGGACGAGACCGTGGGTGACGAGCACGTCAACATGCTCGCTCGCCGTCGACCGGGCCAGGCCCGCGTACCTGCCCAGTTCACCAACCGTCCAGGCCCGCCCGTCCATGAGCGCAGCACACATGGCCGCCCGCGACGAGTCAGCCAGAGCCGACGCGACTGTCGAGATATCCGGGACCGCTTCAGGAAACACGCGCGCAACCATGCCTCCAGTATGCACCCGGAACTGTTCGGTGACGACCGAACAATCGCTGGCGTAGTCTGAACTCACCAGATTCATTGCATCAGGAGACGAAGGGAGCGATCGCGATGAACGGGGACCGCCAACGGCTACGCGGGCACTACGATGAGGACTTCTACTGGGAACGCGTTGACCGCAACCTGGGTTGGCTCGACGAGGGCCCCCTCGTCGCCCAGCAACTCCTCGCGCTCACCGGGGGAGAGACGGCCAGGGAGATCCGGGACATGCACTTCGCCGCGTCCTGGCGCCTGTTCGATCTGGTGCTGCCGACACTGCTGGACCGGTCCTACCGGACCTGGGATCAAGACCTGAGCAAGCGCACCTACTTCGGCCACCCGCCCGCCGAGGCTTCGCTGGAGTCTCGCGTATGACCGCGCATCGGCGCACGGCGCTGGTCGCGACCCTCCTCGGTTTCTTCATCGTCATGCTCGATACGACCATCGTCAATGTCGCCCTCGCCGAGATCGGCACTGACCTCGACACGACCGTGGGCTCACTGCAGTGGGTCGTCGACGCTTACACCCTCGTGTTCGCCGCGCTCCTTCTCACAGCTGGGGCCGCATGCGACCGTCTCGGGGCCCGCAGGGTCTACCTCGCTGGCCTGGTGGTCTTTGCTGTGCTCTCGGCCGTGTGTGCCCTGGCTCCCACAGGCGGGTTCCTCGTCGCTGGTCGCGCCGTCCAGGGCGTGGGCGCGGCAGCGATCGTGCCGGGCTCTCTGGCATTGCTGTCGGCTGTGTACGACGATCCGAAGGAACGAGCACGCGCCATCGGGCTGTGGGGCGGCGCAGGAGGTGTTGCCGCCGCGATCGGACCGGTCCTGGGCGGAGCGCTGGTGTCGACGATCGGGTGGCGGGCGGTGTTCTGGGTCAACCTCCCCATCGTCGCTATCGGCTGTCTGCTCACCTTGTGGGCAATTCCCGCGCTCACGAGCGGTCGCGCGAGACGGGTGGACCTACCCGGACAGGTGCTCTCCATGCTCACGCTGGTGGCAGTAACCTATGCAGTCATCACCGCAGGCGAACACGGATGGTCACCCTGGCAGGTAGCCGTGCTGATCGCCGGGGGCGTCTTCCTCGCCCTGTTCATCATCGCAGAGCGACGACACCCGGACCCAATGCTGCCGATGGCCTTGTTCACTCGTGCCCGGTTCTCCGTGGCCGCAATGGTAGGGCTCGCGCTCAACATCAGCTTCTTCGGACAACTCTTCGTGCTCTCCCTCTTCTTCCAGCAGTACCTGGGATACGAGCCGTGGCTGGCAGGCCTCGCGCTGGCACCACAGGCGTGCAGCGCCGTGGTCGCGTCACCGCTGGGCGGCCGTGCCGTCGCCCGGTGGGGCGCGTTCCCCACCATGCTCACCGGCCTGGTAGTCGGCACGATCGGCTTCAGCAGCCTCGTGCTGCTCACCGCAGAAACCCCTTACGTGGTGGTCGCGGTGTTGACCTTCACGGCTGGATTCGGGATGGCCTTCGCGATGCCGGCCGCGACCTCGGCCGCAGTGGACTCGGCCCCGCCGGAACATGTCGGCATCGCAGGAGGAGTCATCAATGCCGCCCGCCAGACCGGCAGCGTCGTCGGCGTCGCAGTCCTCGGCGGAATGGTCGCCAGTGGAGCGTTCCTCACAGGCTTCCACACAGCCGTCGCGGTCGCCGGTGGAGTCTTCGGTGCCGCAGCGCTCGTAGTTGCTGCCACCATCATCAGTCACCTACAGGAGCCAGTTACACCTGAAGTTTAGAATCATTGTGTGATGAAGCACCATCGGAGGAGGTCGAAGAAGCCGCCAGTCGAACGCGTACTGTGCTCCGAAACTGGTAAACGCGAACACGAGCACTATGATGACGCCGTGCATGTAGCACTGAAACGGTCGCGACGGGCAGGGCCGCTGCGGATCTACGAATGCCCTCGTGCGGGTCGTGGCACCTAACCAAGCGCCCTGACTGGGGCAAACCACCGGCGAACTAATGACACTGTACGGGTCTGTCTCGGCGAGGAACGCTCCGGAGTGCGTCTTTCCTGGACGCTCCAGGAGTTTCGTTCTCATGCATAGGCAGCCGAGGCGCGCTGCAAGGCTTGTAGCCCTGAGGCCAGTCGCCTAGGGCTTTGTACCATGAAACTAGGCGCGCCAGCGACCATAGGCCATGGTCAGAGAGTATGAACACCGGTGACCAGATAGCAGGTCGCTTGTGTCAGGCAATGCGCCGGCGCATTGCCTGACCAGTATGAGCAACAGAGCGCGTTCAAAACGTTAGGGCGCGAGCGCAGTCCTTTCTCGCAGTCACCTATACTCCTCAGCCCACCAGGGGTATGCACACAGCGCTCATACACTAAAAGAGTCACACCGAGAGAGAAGACCACTGTGACGACAGCAAGTTATTTTCAACCCCACCACCAATGAGGAGTACTTCACCACTCCATGCTTCAGCACTCGCGCCGAAGCCTGGGCATGCGCAACCGGGTTCATCTTGGCACGCTATAGCGGGGAGTAGGACGCCGCAGTAAGAGGCAACCTCGCAGACGCCACGCTGAACAAGGAATACGAGTTTTACTCCACGATCGACCTACGCCAAGCATCGCTCTACGGCCCTCCAGTCTCGATCGTTCTCAACGACTAACCCCAAACAAGACAAACAAAGGCAGCACCCCTCGGGGTGCTTTCCCTCTTGCTGGTCGGGCTGCGCATATTTACCCTCACGCGTGCGCAGATTTACGCATACAGAGCTAGTTATCCACAGGGGTTCACCTGCTGGTTTATCTATTTTCCCAGGTGGCTTATAACTATATCCCTGTAGATCTATATCCTCAGTCGATCAACCAACAAACCGTTCACTACGGGGTGCGGTTCTTGCTCCCGCCTCGCCTTGCGGCTCGTTGGGCTGCCGCCCAAATCAATAGATTTGGTTGCCACCAAAACACCCCACAACAACCACGGGCCTGACCCCGGACAGTGGACACATCGGGGGTTAGCTATGCTGCTTTGGTCAGTGTAGCTGATGTGAGTGCTTCGACCATTCCTGTTGAGAAAGGGTACCTAGAGTTGAAAGACGATAAAAACGTAGAGAACTTTGTGGACTGCCGCGAAATCCGCACGGTTTTCAAACCAACTTGGGTGAGCTGGTGGTTCCACAAGATTTTTACGTTCCCGCGTGTTGAGTGCGATGGGATCGTAAGCAATTGTCACTGGGGAAGAAACAAAGCGTTAGTGAGGGATGGTGGGACGGTTACGGTTGGATTTAGTTATCGTATTTTCCATGATACGAAAATTAGATGTAAGAGCTCCCCTATCGAGGTTTCCCCTTCACATGCTGAGTTAGAAGCCAAGACAGCCATAATTAACAACTCCCCGATGACTGCCGTGCTCTACTAGCATTCGTCTCGAGCCTATCGATGGTTCGGGCGCGTACTTCCCGCGACGTTGTGAACGCGGGCCTAACCCCCGGACAGTGGACACGTCAGGGTTAGGCCCTATGGCGGAACATACGCTATAATATATGCCTAAACATACGTCCCGCCATATGGCGAGATATGTCACGCGGGCCGGTGCGGGTAGGCGGTACCGGTGAAGGAGCCGCGCCCATGCCCCGCGTCTTGTGGTAGTTGTAGAAGAAAAAAGGGGGCGCATCTACTACCACTGCGGTATCTCGCTTACTCCGGCTTGCGCCCTGCGTTTTCTGCCCGCACACGCACTCCCACAGAAGCAGCAGTCAGAACAATAACGAGAACAACCGCTAAGCCGAGCCCTATTACATCAGTCAGCCACAAAACGAGGAGTACTAAAGAGGCAACCGCCAAGGCGAGCAAAACTCCGATTTTTATCTTCTGTACCTTGTCCATGTCCATAGCGCCATTATTCAAAATAAAACCAACCGCGCGGGAAGTTTTCCCGTTTTCGAAGAAATCTCCTCCAATCCTAAAAGCGCCCTCAGGGACCTGCTTTTCTACTTTATGCGCGTAGTGGAGAACGCTCGTATCCCTCTCGCGGAGTGATTCTTATTTCTCGGTAGGACTATATAAATGCAGGTAGAACTATATGTAATTAAACATATGCTAAAGCATATGTTTAGGCATATGGCGGGACATATGTTGCGCCATACGGCAGGCCTGACGACTGCGTATAGCTTGATAGGCGGCTACACAGCTTTACTCCCGCAGTATGGCAACTTCGCTTTGATGTCTTCGACTACTTGCCTTTATGTTTGGCCTTCTTTTTAGCGGCACGGATCTGAAATTTCCGTTGTGCTTCTTCGCGCCGAGCGATCCGCGAAGCTTTCTTCTTGTTTGCGTTAGCTAATTCGAAATTTAATTTTGTTGCTTCTTGGGCTTTCGAAGACACACCTGAGGTCTTGCGTTGCTCCTTATTGACTTTCCGCTGCAGGCGTTTGGGATTTCCTCGCTGTGGCGCTTCAATAGTGCCAGGTATAGGTACGGAACGATGGGCCCGTTTGACTAGGGAGGAACCGTTGACGAGTAACCACTCATAGAGTTCGGCATTATTAGGTTCTGGACCGAAAACTACTCGGACGGCGCGGAGTTGGTTGTTGCTGGAAGTCTCGTAGACTCCGCACCAAAATTGACCATCGTGGAAAAGGGTGAATTGAGCAGGCATAGTTGTCTCCAGGTACGCTAAAGCGGACCTGACGACGCTGGATTCTTTAGCTCTCATGAGAGCAAGAGCTAAAGCGACGGATAGCACTAGCTAGTGTTATCGCTCAGACTTCCTACTGAGACTGTGCGTTTTGCGCATCAGGATCTTACGGGAATAACGCTAACACACCCTGAGGGCAGAGAACGCAGCCAACTGATGTGGCAGGAATGAATACCTAAGCAGGAGAAGAGACATGGGTACTCAGTGTGGGAGTATTGCGAAACCTTCGCGCGCCAATTAGCCTAAGACATGACAGCATGGTTCGTCCCTGAACCATCGCTGCACAATAAAAAGGGCCCCAACGAGCGGCCACTCGTTGAGACCCTCGGGCCTAAAGACCCACGTGAAGCACAACTGCAATGAGCTTCACTGTTACGGTCGCAAGTGTTATGACCTTGATTGCCACATCGAGCCAGCTAAGCTTCGTGGCGTCAAGGTCTTTTCTTTTGCGACCGGGTGTATCCAATGAGTGCTTACCTATTGTCTACCTCCCCTTGCGTCGTAGGGTTGTCCGCTCGCCTGAAAAAGGGCGCGCGGGACAGCCCACGTCACGCGCGGGCCTTACCGCGCACCGACGAGGAAGTCACGCCCACACCCCACCACAAGTAGCGGGGCGTGATTGTGAACCAGCACTAACGCTAGCAGCCACCCCTGACGAGACCTAGAAGTATGATTCCACCCCTGCCTTTATAAAAGCCGCTCATGAGGCAAAATATGCACACAGAGACACTCGTAGCCGCCCTTAAGTCTGTCGATTTCACCACCCAACACCCTAGCTAGACGTACAAAAGAGCAGGTAAGACTACATATTACTAGGCGTATGCTTTAGCATATGGCAAAGCATACGCATATAACATATGTCCCGCCATATGGCAAGACATATGGCAAGACTGACGGAGTGACGGTCACGAGGACTGCCCCATCAGTTCAGCAGAAACCGCCCCGCCCCGAACTCGACTAAGCCGAACGCGGAAGACTAGCGTCCCTCTAGGTCGCTTTCTTTTTACCCCAAACAGCTTGCACAGATTTACCCTCACGCAAAATACGACTGCGCTGATTTACCCATACGGAAACCCACATGAGACTACTGCGCATAAGTTGACACACGCCTGCGCATAAGTTGACACACAGAAAAAGAGCCTGCGCATAAGTTGACACACGCCTGCGCATAAGTTGACACATAAAGGCGCTTATACACAGAGTTTTACCTGCGGGTTTGAAGTGTCCCAGGTTTTGTTCCGTCTGAGTAGATGGGAAAATCTGGAATATGCCAAGAAAATTTGACCAGGATGCGAAGGACCGTGTGGTCCGTCTTGTAGAGGACCGTATCTTGGCGGAAAATATGTCGATGCAAGCCGCGTGCAAGGCAGTAGCTCCAAAGTTGGGGGTTTCATGGCACACGGCTCGTCAGTGGACCCAGCAGGCCCGTCGTGCGGGAAGCATCCCAGAACCTGTGCCTGAAGACTTGGCCGCGGAAAACGCGAGGCTACGCCGTGAAAATCAAGAGCTACGCGACACCAATGAGCTACTGAAGGCTGCCTCGGCTTTTTTCGCGTCGGAACTCGACCCAAAACGTCGGAAATGATCCGGTTCATCGATGAGTATCGGGATCGTTTCTCCATCGAGTTCATTTGCGAGACGTTAAACACCCACCGTGTTGGCGGTTTCATCACGTCCCGTGGATACCGCCAATCAAAAGCCCGTGGTATGAGTGCCCGCAGTCTTCGTGACGCTGCTCTAGTCGCGCACATCGCCGAGGTCCATGAAGAAAATTTTGGCGTCTACGGCATCCGTAAGATGTGGCATACTCTGCGCCGTGAAGGAATCGACATTGGCCGTGAGCAGACCGCACGCCTGATGCGTCTTGCTGGAGTCAGAGGCAAAGGTAAAGGTAAGTCTCCTATTACTACCCGCAAGCCGAAGGGACCAGATCTGCGTCCTGATTTAGTTAATCGCAAGTTCAACGCCCCGGCACCGGCCCGATTGTGGGTGGCCGATATTACTTATGTGCGCACTAGAAAAGGATTCGTGTACACCGCTTTTGTTACCGACGTGTTCTCCCGAAGGATCGTCGGGTGGGCACTATCTGATTCAATGCGTACCGAGGCGCTGCCGCTGCAGGCGCTTAATCAGGCGATTGTCAGCGCGAAGGAAACAACGGGGCTGATTCATCATTCAGATCATGGCTCACAGTACGTCAGCATTGTCTACAACGAACGGCTGGCTGAGTATGGAATTGCTGCCTCTACCGGGACAGTAGGAGATTCCTATGACAATGCTTTGGCCGAAAACGTCAACGGTTCCTACAAAAATGAGCTGATTCATCGGCGGTCGTGGGACAGCGTGGTTGACGTGGAGATCGCGACGTTTGAATGGGTTAATTGGTGGAACGAGGTACGGCTTCACCAAAGTCTCGGCTATCGCACGCCAGCTGAGGTTGAGTCAGAGTTTTGGGAAACCAACCCGGCCCAAGAAATAATGGAAATCAAGGCAAATGCCTAGGAACAAAACCCGGGGCACTTCAGTTTACCTGTTTTCCCAGGTGGCTTATAACTATATCCCTGTAAATCTATATCCCCAGCCGATCAACCAACAAAACCGTTCACTACGGGTTACGGTTTATGCTCCCGCCTCGCCTTGCGGCTCGTTGGGCTGCCGCCCAAATCAATAGATTTGGTTGCCACCAAAACCTCGCAATTAAAATTAAAAATTCCTTCAGTTCTTTTACATTGCAAGGTAAATAGACTGTGGCACATTAAATGTCGACGTTTAAAAAATTCTGTACTCTAAAGATCAGTGCTTAAGGGTATGATTTCTCCCTAATAGCGCATTCACGACTTCCACCAACGTCACTTTCAAAGTGAAAAGAGAAATTTTGAAGAAAGTCAATCGTCTAGGTGTAGCGATAACCACCATCTTGGCATCAGCCGCTATTGCTCCTACGGCGTTAGCTGATACATTCCCGAATTCGAGTTCGTTCACATCTCCGTTGAATGATCCCGCAATAGCCAAGATAGGAATGTGTCCACCTGTGGCTGGAGTCGCACTTCCTTGGACTTGCGGAATTAAGTAGCAAAAAGGGGATGCGGACGAAATCTTGAAGAGTTTTCCGCATCCCCTTCTGTCGCATATCCTTATAGTACGGCAAGCATAATCAACAGGACAATCACGATCGCTGAAATTGTAGCGAATCCAATAACCTTCGGTTTGCTGACAACCGCATAGCCTTCGGAACCATCAGCGGTAGTCAGATCACGAGAAATCATATAAACGATAGGTAGAAGGATCAAAGCCTCTGCAGCCCAAACCCACCATGGGAAGCTCAATTTGTACATTGTAGTAGCAGATCCGGCAGCAATTAAAACCGCAATTGATACTGCGTAGAGAAATAGAGGAACCCGCAATCCCGTCGGGGTCTTTACAATAGTCCTGCCGGATATTTTATTCATTCCTTTAAGCCTCCGTCTCAGAACCGATACGCTAGCAGCTGGCTGCAGTAATACCTGCACCTACAGCAGCGCCACATCCCCAACCGCCAACAGTACCAGTAGCGGCGCCGAACGGGGCACAGACCAATGCATCGGCAGTGGCATTAATACCCAAACTTACCCACTTGTTGCTGATGCAACGCGCAGCTTGTCCACTCTCGTTACCCGCGTAAATTACTCCGTCGGTGTACTTCAGAACAACGCCCTCCGGAAGATCTGCTTTGATACTCGCCACGAGGTTCCCCTGCGTGTCATAAGTATTAATAATATTTCCTTCGATCTTGATTTGATCACCATCAAGAACTTTAGGAACGAGGACATTGCCATCAGCGTTAAAGCTACGAATCCCATCCGCTGATTCAAACCAAAAATCACCTCGCTCTTTCTGGTCAGAAGATACGGGATCTGCAGTAGAAACCGATTCCGCAGCATACGCTGGACCGTTTACAGCAACCACCCCAACGAGAGCAGCTGCCGCCATAGTTGCGGCGGGTACGAATCGAGAAACAAGAGATTTCAATGGACTAAGCCACCTTTCATGAAAGAAGATAAAATTTCAAGCTCTTAGGGAGAGCCAATTAAAGACTAACAAAAGACCGATGGTTATGGGCTCATTCAAAAGTGTCTAGTTAGATACTCCTAAATGAGGCGGGACACTTCAACATTGACAGTATGCAGCTATTTGTCCGCAACGCCCCGTTTGACTCAAAAATGATCGTTGCTGAGGTCGACCGCATGACCGGCGGAGATAATGACGAGGACGAGTTCTTCACCGCCTGGGACTGGACAATCCGGACGCGCACGCAGCAGTAGCCGATGCGACCGCCCCGGTGAACATGCTTCACGCCCTCTTCGGTTTCAAGCGCGGCGAAATTGGCCGCCAGATTTTGCGTCAAGGTCAAGCATTCCGCGCCACCAACACCTGGCGTACAAGCCACTCCGCCCCGCTGCTTCTCCGCGAAATATAGACGCCCACCAGCGCGAACACTAACCATGGCAGTCCATGCGGGTGGACATATGGTATACCATATGATGGGCCTCGCGGGCTCACAGAGGTGGGAGAACGACTACGCAGATTCCTGCCCACAGCAGAGAAAGGGGGGGTACGGGCCTAGGGCGGGAGTATTGCGAAACTGTAGCGCGCGCATTAGCCTAAAAAGTGACAGCACAGTTCATCTTTGAATTGCGGCTGCACAATAAAAAGGGCCCCAACCGACTGGTACTCGGTTGAGACCCTCGGGCCTAAAGACCCACGTGAAGCATCGCGGTAACGAGCTTCACGATTACGGTCGCAAGAACTATGACCTTGGTAGCCACATCTAGCCAGTCAAGCTTGGTGGCATCAAGGTCTTTTCTTGTGCGACCGGGTGTATCCAATGAGTGCTTACCCATTGTCTACCTCCCTTGCGTCGTAGGGTTGTCCGCTCGCCTGAAAAAGGGCGCGCGGGACAGCCCACGTCACGCGCGGGCCTTACCGCGCACCGACGAGGAAGTCACGCCCACACCCAGCGGGGTGTGATTGTGAACCAGCACTAACGCTAGCAGCCACACCTGACGAGACCTAGAAGCATGATTCCACCCCTGCCTTTATAAAAGCCGCCCACGAGGGAAAACGCGCACAGAGCTACCCGTAGCTGTACCTGGATCCGTCAATTTCCGCGCCTACATGCTGGGGATGAGCATGTGAACGCGCAGGCAGAACTGCACGCGAGCGGACATTTGCTTTGGCAGATGTCATAGCGTGTGCCGTGCCATATGGCGGAACATGCGCTATGCCATATGTTTCATCATGTGGCTTTTAGATCTATGGTGTCTCTCTTTACGGCTAAACACACCGCGGTGTGCCGAAAGTTCTTCTCTTGCCTGCACTAAAAGAGGAGCGTATTATGGGTATTAGTTATCGACTGACTACCCCAAAGGAGTGATTATGGGCGATTTGGAAAACAAGAAGGACGGCCTCGTAGGCAAGGCAAAGGAAGCCTACGGCGAAGCTACCGGCAACGAGGACGTAGCTAACGAGGGCAAGGCCGACCAGGTCACCTCCGAGGCTAAGGACAAGCTGTCCGACGCTGCCGACGGCATCAAGGACAAGGCCAACGAGGTTATCGGCGGCCTGAAGGACGACTAATCCTCGTCCGTATTTCTGCATATCGCTGCGCTGGCACCCCGCTGGCGCAGCGATATTTTGATCAACACTACTTTCACGTCACACAACGCGGTGGCGTGTCCGAGCGGAAGAAGATAATCGCCTGCGAAAGCAACCATTGGCCAGGTCCCAACTGTGGTGCCATAATCACATCGCCAATTCCAGCTTTCTCGGAACCGGCGTCGGGTTTGAACGGAAAGCAGCAGGTAGAACTACATATGGACAGACATATGGTAAAGCGTATGTCTTACCATATGCCTACACATATGTCCTGCCATACGGCACATACTGTGGGGAGTATATTCACCCGCACTCCCCGCCGTATCTAGGCGTTTTTCAACGCCCGATACACCGTGGGTCGGGTAACTCCGAATTCCCGCGCCAAGGCTGTTTTCGACTCCCCCGCCAATGCACGCCGCTTAATCTCCGCCACCTGCTGCGGGCTTAGAGCGGGTTTGCGGCCTTTGTACTTTCCGGCCTTTTTGGCCAGCGCAATCCCCTCTGCTTGGCGCTCGCGGATAATGGCCCGTTCAAACTCCGCGAAGCTACCGAGAATACCGAGCATTAAATCCGCACGCGGATCTGTGGTGTCTTTCGCAAAGACAAGATTCTCATGCAGGAAAGTAACAGTCACACCCTTGTTGGTGAGTTCATCAACAATGCCGCGCAGATCCGTAAGTGAACGGGCGAGGCGATCAATCGACGACACGACGAGTTCGTCACCGTCGCGCACATACGCCATGCACTCGACAAGCCCAGGGCGGGCAGTCTTGGTGCGGCCGGAAATCTTATCTTCAAAGAACCGGTCAATCCTGCCGGAAGCATTGAGCAGTTCTTTCTGGCGCTGATTATTCTGCTCTACCGTCGAGACACGGATATAGCCCACCCGCTGCCCATGCGAACCAGAGCTTTTGGCCATTAGTCTTCGCCCCGCGAGGGTTCAAAGGCAGCATTCTCCTGAGCGACAACCGCATCACGATACGACTCAACCACCCGCGCCAAGTCAGACAACTGTGCCCCGTCGAGACCATCAGCGTCAGCAAGCAAGGCTTGCACAATCCTGCCCAACGCCTGCTGCCCCGACGACAACCCACCATGCAGATCTTTCACCCGCGCCAACGCGGGCACTTCATCAATATGACCTTCAATATGGAAACCGTCAGACGATAACACCACACTCGCCACTTTCTGTAAACATAAGGCCTAGACCCCGCTAGACATGTGTAAAACAATGCTAGGAACGGCCCTATTTTACAGGAAACATTCTTCCTCAGACTGGCGTAACAATAGGGTGTACCACACTGATACACCCTCTGCCTTAATCAAGAGGTGACGGCATTTATCATATGGATATTCCGTTGAATTTCCGGATCACAATCAAGCACAAATAGATCCCAGAGGGAACCCTCTGCCATCGCTCGACACATTAACGGCTTTTACATGACTGGTAAATTCCCTAGGTACTGTCTCTTCACCTAATGCCAAATCACGCCATAGCCGAGAGACACCAGCCCCTTCCATCGCGGGTTCGTCAACGTCTTTAGCCACACATGAAAGGCTATACAAACCCCATTCAGATTCATCAAATGGGTAAGTGCCAAAGTCTCGCATATCCCTACGGAAATCTTGCATCATGACTTCGCGAATTACTCCGTCTCCCCCATGTGTAATTTCGTCAGTTACATAGAGTATCTCTGTGATATCTCGAGCCTTATCCACTCTTTTTAAATACTGTTTATGGAATTGTTCAAGGTCAGACTCTCGAGCGAGGAAGTAAGTTGTAAAAAGAAGAGTTTCGCCCAACATATTAAATCGGATCACCTTTTACTGTGAAAGCTCCAGAATTTGCATACCTAGGCTGAGGGTAGCAGTGTCTTTTATGCACATTTTCCGAATTTGTTCATGTACAAATCCGCATCTTTCTCCGCCTTTGATGGAAGTGCGCAATTTACTACCGCCAATCTTCCCGCCATCGCTGTTGGCAGGAGGTCGAGAATGTAACTCCACTGTAGCGGAGAAGTGTAACCCAATTAAAAAATTAACGATATCAGACAGTTAAGATATTCTTTCCAGCGCTCGACATGCGAGGCTGCGAGAGTCGTGTCTAATTTTTCCCAAACGCTACGGTTGAGCGGTGTCGCCCCCGAGGAACGTGGACAGATTGGTTGCCAGCTCTCGCAGCACTCCCTCGGAGAAGCGCTTCACAGACAGCTACTGTAGCCAGGTGATCTTCACGCGGTGCGGGTCGAATTTCTTAGCGCCAGGCTTGCCAGGCAGGATGCGAATTTCCATTAGCAGCCGAGTCAGCCGTCGCTTATCCTCAACAGAGGCACCGCCCCACCACTTGGCAAAGTCCGGCACGTCGACAAGTTCTACAGCAAGGGGGTCAGCAGCATGACTGGTCGTTAGTTCACGCATTTTTCCATCAAGACCTGCAATCTGAGCTTCAATTTTCTTTGACATTCGCACGAATGTTGGCATGTCAATCTCTTCATCGATAGCAGAATTTTCAATCTGCTCACGCTTGGCCAACAGCGCGTTTCGCCGTCCTGAAAGTTCTTGGAGTCGTTCGGTAAGGGTGTTGTTCTCTGGTGCCAAGGCCTTACGCAACGCATCCACGGCGTCAGGTTGCTCCATGCGTTTAAGAATGACAGCTTCGATAAGATCATCAACCTCAGCACCGATAGAGACATGGGTACCGCCCGGCTCAGAGCGCTTGCAGGTATAGAAACGACGAGGTTTACCATCCGTGTTCCGCCGACTACGCGAATACATCGGTTCTCCGCAGGTGCAGGTCAGGACAGAAGCGAGGAAATAGCGCGGTGCGTTACCGCTATGTGAGAGCCGCCGCGACGGGTCGCGCAAGATTGCATCGAGCTTTTCACCTGTAACCTCGTCGATAATCGCAGACCAGTTGCCTTTACCAATGATTTTGCGATCTTTAACAAGACGTTTCCCCGTATCCGGGTCAGTTGGGTTGAACGTACTCAAGCCGCGCACGCGTGGGTTGAGTAAAATGTCTCGCAGCGTTGGCGCCGACATAGGCCTGCCTGAAGTCGCAGTAAGACTGCGTGCATGAAAGACCTCGCGCACGGTTTCGCGCAGAGTCTTTCCAGCAATGACCATCGCGGCGGCGTCGAGAATAGCCTTGGCCTCTTCGTCGATGATGGTCTCAGCGTCAGCCTCGTAGCCGAACATACGCCGCCCGCCTGTCTTAGGCCGCCCTGTCCGGGCCCGGTCTTCGTAGGCAGCTCGGATACGTGCAGCACGATCAATAGACTCCTGCTCAGCAATCAGACCAAGAATCACGATAGTGAGCCGCGATGCAGGGTCTGAAGGGTCAATGTTGTAGCCACGGTTCGCTTTGACGGTGACGTTGTACTTCTCGCACAACTCAAAGAGCGCCAATGTGTCTTTGGTGCGACGGGTCAGCCTATCGAGTGCGTAGACGTAAACAACGTCAATCTCGTGGTTCTCGATGGCGTGAATAAGCTTGTTGTAATCAGGGCGAGGGTCGCCAGAGAAGGCGGAGATGTTGTTGTCCACGTAGGTGGCGACCACCTTAGCCTCGTCAGCCTCAGCCTGCTTAGTGGCGAGGTGAATTTGCCGTTTCACACCGGCTTCTTCCTGCTTATCCAACGAAATACGTGCGTAAATCGCCGCACGCTGTGATGTAGTCGCTGTCATATGCCCTATTGTACCCCAAACCCACATTCCTTATTGCCGCTGCCGGTAGCCCCAATGCACAAGCCATGCGGGCCCATGCCGCCGTGCGCAGATTCCTTAAGATCCACCGTGACGGGTTGGCCGACCGTATCGATGCCGATGGGCACCATGAGGCGCGCCGAGCCTTCTCGGCCATGCCACATGCCGCTGGCCGCTAGCTCCTCCACATCGCGATAGCCTAAAAGGCCCATGAGGTCACTTCCATGGCGGCCAGAGGTGCTATCGGGCCGGCGAAAGGAAGCCATGCTGCGCGCAAGCAATGTCGCAGCGGCCACGCTCATTCCATCGGGAGCCCCTAGTTCTTCCACCCCGGCTGCGGTGACTACCTGCAAGTGGTCCCCTGCCACCAGGCTTAGGCCTTCGTGCTCGGCACGTACCCCCAGCGCCGAAGACGGCGCCCCTGCGACCTCGATGATGGTGGTGTAGGAATCATCGTGGAAAAAATCCTCGGTTCCCGTTGTCAGCACGCCGTCGACAATGAGGATGCGAAAGCGTGCCTTCTCCGGCGTGCGAGCGTGGGGCAGCCACTTTAGCCATTCCCACTGCCCACCACGAGCTTCAATGCCGCAAGCTTCTGGGCCATGCGCCAATGCCATCTGGAGGACCATAGCGCGCACCATATCGCGGGCGGGATCCGCAGGCTCTTCACCTCGCGTCGACGCCGTACCGGAAACAGAAAGAAAGCGAAAAGCCTGCAATTGAATAACCACCGGCATATCGGGCACGGTACCCACCGCTTTGATGGTCTGGCGCATGCTCACTGCGCACACTGGGTCTAAGTCCTCGGTGGCTCCAGAATCCGGCACGTTGATGGGAGTGCACAGCGTGGTAGGCCCAGTTCCTACGCGTACCTCGAGGGCGTCTGAGTCATCGGGGCCGCGCTCCCACATGCGACGCGAGCCTATCAGCGCACTTAGCTCTTCCGGTGCGGGGTGGCGATAGTTCTCATGTGCGCGCTGCGCAGAAGCGTTGCATAGGGCCTTTTCCCGTAAGGCTTTGATGTGGCGCAGGTAGGTGCGTCGGGTTTCATCAGGATCCTGCCCGCTGTTATTGGGCCCAAACATCATGGCCATGCTCGCCAGCATCATCAGCGGAAACATCAAGGCCATCGGGCTTATCTGCCGGGAATCTCCCGCACCAAGCACCATAAGGGCGACCATGCCAAGCATCGCCGCAATCATCACCACCGGAAGAAGCAGCCGCACCAGCGGTACCGGTTGTGGGCGTACTGCCTCTGGGACCTCCTCGGCCTCAATGCTCCCGGCGGGCAGCGGCGGTGCAGCATCCCGCAATGGCATGGTCAACGGCTCAATTACACGGGTATCCCCGATCCCAAGCATGCTTAGGTAACCTCCCCCGAGCCACGCGCCAGCGCCCTTAGCCCCCTGCCAAGATTCCCCGCGCTGCGGTGGACACGTCGCCACTAGTAAGCCACAATATGTGGCATTGGGCAAGGGGGACGCCCACAATCCATTGACTTTCGGGGGAATAATGACTACTGCTACAGCACACCACCTGCGCCTTACCATCCGCATTCACGCCGGTACATTCCACAAAGAGGCGGACGTGGCACTACCGTTGAGTTCCAGCGTGGGCGAGCTTTTGGCTGAAATCACGGACTTAGTGGATGCGCCCACGATTTCCGAGCCCTGGCGCGCCAGTACTGTTTCTGGCCGCGCTATCGATCTCACCGCCCCGCTGGCCGCCACTCCACTTACCGAAGGCGCCATCCTGGTTATTAGTCCGCGCGAGCGCCGCCCTGCGCCGGTGATTCGAGATGCAGCAGAATCGCTTGCCGCCGCGGCCGAGGAGGATACTACCGCTGCCCTTCCTGTTGTTTGGGCGTGGGGAGGGCTACTTGCCGCCTTCGCTTTGCTCTGGGTTAGCACCCTTCCCCTTGCGGCGTGGGCGGCGCTGGCCGCAGGAGCGCTTTTGCTCGCCCTGTGGATCCGTGTCCTGTCGCTGGTGCACCTTAGCTTGGTGGCCAGCATGGCGTGCGGCTGGGTGATAATTTCGCCCTCGCTGGATGAGGCGCCGTTTGCCGCATTTACCGCCTGTTTCACCCTGCTCATCGTGCTACTTGCTTGCCACGTCACCGGGTTAAGCACGGTTCGCACCAGCTCTGCGGCACTCACTGTCTCGGCTCTCATCTTCATCGCGGCATTGGGGTATCTGCTGCCCGGACCAAGGGCAGGGCTACACGCCAGCCACGGTACGGCGGCCGCTGCCTGTGTCATCATCGCCGGCATTATTATGCTGGCCACTGCCCCTGCATTGAGCATTGCTACTGCTGGCCTCAAGGTTCCGCAGCTGCCCACGGCCGGCCAAGATCTTGCGGTATCCGATGCTAGCCAGCCGGATGTCGATAGCCGCGCGTGCCGCGCCAGCAGCGCCTACGAGGGAATGTGCTGCGGCCTGTCACTCTGTCTTATTCCGGCGCTCATCGCTCTCTCGTTTACAGGCAGTGGTCCGGCTCTATCACCGACCCATGGCGCGCCTGATTCTCTCACCGAGTACATTTCGGTGCTTTTTGGAACAGAGGGCTCCGGCGCGGGCTTCGTCCAAGCACTCTGTGTTACTTCCGCGGGTGCCGTAATGATGCACGCCTCCCGGCACGGTCGTGCGCTAGCCAGTTGGGCACTCATGGTTTTGGCAATTGCCGCGTGCCTGGCTACTTGTCTCTGTGCCACCCACGCGATAGTAGATTCCGGGCTTGCACATGCTTGGGCACCGGCCTTGATTTCCGGTCTCGTTCTCATCGCTATGATTAGCGCCCCGCTGTGGGCGTCCAAGGTGGCGGGGCTAGAGCCCACCACCATCGCTTGGTTTGAGCGCATCGAATCCCTAGCTATTGCCGCCAGCTTGCCACTCGCCGCCCACCTAACCGGCGTTTTCATGCTCATCAGGGGTATCGGATGATGCGCAGTCTACCTACTACATTGTGGATAAGCCCGGCGCTTCTTGCTTGCGTAGCTGTGGCAATACTTCCCGTTACCTTAGGTGCTGCGGCATTAGTAACCGCTCCCGATGCGACCGCGCGTGAACCGGACCGCGAATGCGCAATCGCGCATTCCTCACCGCTTTCGCCCCAACCTAGCGAGGATCAGCTCAACTACCGCGCCCGTCTGCACTCCTTTGCCACCGGGGAGGGCGTAAAGGTTGCCGTTATCGATACCGGCGTGGCTACCCACGATCAGCTGCGGCACCTCAGCGGTGGCGCGGACCTTATCGCGCCGGAGGAACCGGAGCCGCACCGCGACTGCGACCTGCACGGCACTGTCGTAGCCGGTATCATCGCCGGCCACGATATCGGTATCGCGCCACGGGCGGAAATCTACGCTGTGCGCCAAACCAGCGCGCATTATCGCCAAGAGCGAGAAGACAATACCACCGGCTCGCTAGATACCTTGGCCCAAGCGATTGATGACGCCGCCGATGCCGGCGCCCGCATCATCAATATCTCCGTTGTTTCTTGCGTCCCGCCGGATGTGGCCGCCCAGGTGGATACTTCCCGGTTGGACGGTGCTTTAGCACATGCGGAAGAATCTGGATCCGTGGTAATTGCCGCATCCGGCAACGCTTCTTCCGGTAGCTGCGAGATGGGTGACCGAGTATTTCCAGCGGATTCGCCCACAGTGCTCTCAGTAAGCGCCCAAGCGGATTCGCACGAGCTCGCTGACTACTCTCTGACTTCGGCGGATGGCCCACAACTGGCCGCGCAAGGATTTGTACCACTCGCGCTCAATCCCGCCGGCGGATGGGCCGACGGCAAAGAGGGTACGGACGGCACGTCACAATTTCACGGCACCTCCTTTGCCGCGCCGGTAGTCAGCGGCACGGCGGCCCTACTGGCGCAGCGTTTCCCCGATGACAGCCCGGCCGCCCTGCGTAAACGCTTAGAAGACGCCGCGGAGCCGGGACACGGATTCGTCGACCCGCTCACGGTGCTCACCCACGTGGAATCATCCACGCTCGGAGATACCCGAGCAATGGCTATCCGCCCCGCCGAAAAGAGCACATCACGCGCACCTATGCACAGTGCATGGGTACTCGGCGGGTTGGCGTTGGCGCTAGCCGCGTGGGCAACGTGGCGCGGGCTGTGGTCTAAGAGCTGACCTGCAGCGCCTGCTCCCGGCTAAGCGCCGAGCCTTCCGGCAGCAAACGCAGAATCTCCCAGGGCACCCGCGCGCCTACACCAGTGCCCAGCGCCTCTAAGGTCTCTTTATCCTTGACCTCGTGCCGCTGACCCGTCGGTGCAACCACGTGGTAGCCATGACCGCTATCTACTCCTACGCCTCCGCCGTTGAGACCACCAAAGCGCTGCGCCACCGTCTCACCAGCCAAGGCTACGGTACCCGCTTGGGCAGGTACCACTTCCCCGCCGCCCTCATTACTCGCACACATCCAACCATCGTCTGGGCTCACAAAGCGGAAAGTGGTGGAGGGAAGGTTGAGGTTTAAGGGGACGTCGGCAAGCGCAGCAATCTCCTGGGCCGTGGATGTCGCCGTCTTGGCGCCTAATCCAATAAGCATCTGCGCCTGCGTGGGCGTAAGCTCGGCGACGCCATCGGGTGTGCGCGCCCATAGGCCCTGGCCTGTGTCTACGACCTCCGGCGGCTGCGCCGGAAAATTCAGCGGAGGCAACTCCGCAAAAGCATTGAGCAGCTCAGGCGGCATGGGCCAGGCGTGGGTGCCGTCGTCCACACCAATCGCGCGACGCACCACACGCCCCTGGGTGTTAGAGGGATCAGGCAACGCCACCCGGCCGTCCTGAGTAATAAGCCACTGCGTGCCTTCGGTCTCCACCAATGCGGCGCGCTCCGGCCCCAGGCCTTCCTGGTCGGGCTCGGCAAGCACGATGACCTCTTGTGCAGCAACCTGGTGGCCGCCGATGCTAGTCGGGTTTTCCGCCCCTGAGGACTCCTCTTTACCTGCCAAACAGGCCGCCCAGCGCTGCTGCGGAGTCTCGCTGGCAGCCGCAAGGTACCCCGGGGCATCCGCGATCCCTACCGGGGACCCCAGAAGCGCGTCGTGCAGGTGTTCATCCCCTATCGCCTGAGCCTCGGCAGCCTGACCGGCGATGATGCGCGCAGACGCCAGGTTAAAGACTGGGTGGTAGGTATCATTGACATCCACAAATAGCTGGCCCTGCTCCGAGCGCACTATGGGCGCATCGCCCGGTTGCGGGCTCGGTTGCAGCCATGCGAGCATGCCAGAGCCCACCGCGAGGAAGGCTATGCCCACTCCGCCGAAAAGCAGGGCCTTGCGCCGCCTTGCCAAAGGATCATGAATCATCCTGATATCGCCCAATACGAGCCCGTGCTCGACGCGGCGGCGCAGAAATTTATGCCCCGAAACTTGGGCCTTAGTAGTAGGCAGCGGACGTGCCATGATTTTCCCCCGAAAAGTCTGTGTACACCCAGCACACAGGCTATCCCAGGTGGGCTCCCACCGCCACCTGGAAAGCTAGTCGGCGCTGCGCCGTTCCCGAGTAGCCTCGGCGCGGGCGGCCATCTGATCCGCCGCCGGGTAATCTACGGCCACCAGAGAAAGCCCTTTCGCCGGAGCCACGGGGATGCTGGAGGAGCGTTTGGTCTCGTGGAGCAGCGCTTCGGCGAAGTCGGCATCGCGGCGCCCCTCCCCTACACGCAGGCAGCACCCCACCAAGGACCTAACCATCGACCAGCAAAACGCATCGGCGCTCACGCGGGCCTCGAAGAGCTCTGGTTCCTCAGGCGTTGAAATATCCCGCCAGGAGAACTCTTGCAGCTCACGAATGGTCGTGGCATTCGGCTTAGCTTTGCAGAAGGCCGCGAAGTCATGCAGGCCTACCAACGCGGTGGCGGCCTCCTGCATGGCATCGATATCCACTGGCTTTATCCACTCGGCGGTATCCCGCGCACGCGTCGGCAAAGCGCCCCGCGGGCTGGTAGTAATCCGGTATACATAATGCCTGCGCAACGCCGAGAAACGCGCATCAAAGCCCGCGGGCGCAAACTCGCAGCTATGTACCCGCACGTCTTCAGGCAAAAGCTTTGCTAACCGACGCACCAGCTTCCCCGGTTCCCCCGCCACTGAGCGCTGCTCCAGCATCTCTTTGGGAACGTCCACGTGGGCAACCTGGCCACGCGCATGGACCCCGGCGTCCGTCCGGCCGGCGACCGTTAGCGGTACCTTTGCGCGGGCGATCATCGCGAGTGTTTCTTCCAGCACGCCTTGCACGGTGCGCAGACCGCCTTTTTGCTTCGCCCAGCCGTGGAAATCCGTTCCGTCATAGGCCAAGTCCAAGCGCAGGCGCACGAACCCGTCTGCCGGCCCTTCTGCCGTGGTAGATGCTGCAACAGTCATGGTGGGACTCATGCTACCGGAGGCACTTCCCTCGACCAGAGCCGGGCCCAGCTCCCCGTGCACCGTTCGGAAGAGTCCAGAAATAAAAAGCCGCCGCCCTCCCACAAGTGGGAAAGGCGGCGGCAAAGCGCTAAGGCCGAAGGGGAACTACTTCTCCTCGGACTCCTCAGCTGCGGTCTCCTCAGCAGGTGCCTCGGTTTCTGCAGCCTCGTCTGCCTTAGCTTCCTCAGCCTCGGCGGCCTTAGAAGCGGCAGCGCGGGTAGCGCGGTTAGCCTCGGAGGTCACGGTCTCCTCAAGAACGAGGGAGATCTGGGACATCGGGGCATTGTCACCGGTGCGGTTGTCCAGCTTGATGGTGCGGGTGTAGCCACCCTCACGGTTCTCAAACTTCGGTGCGACCTCGTCGAACAGGTAGGAAACGACATCCTTGCGTGGGATGAGCTTCAGCACTGCGCGGCGGTCAGCAACGGTGCCGGACTTAGCCTTGGTGATGATCTTTTCGATGTACGGGCGAAGAACCTTCGCCTTAGCATCGGTGGTCTTGATAGCGCCGTGCTCGATCAGGCTGGCTGCCAGGTTGTTCAGCATGTGAGCCTGCTGCTTGGCGGAGCCGCCGAGACG
The DNA here is from genome assembly GCF_057458085.1 of Corynebacterium sp. LaCa_205. NCBI lineage: Bacteria > Bacillati > Actinomycetota > Actinomycetes > Mycobacteriales > Corynebacteriaceae > Corynebacterium > Corynebacterium sp. LaCa_205. The sequence continues at coordinate 411,315 of NZ_CP190931.1, read as the reverse complement.
GGCACCCTTCTTAGGGGTTGGCATTGTGTACTCCTCGTATGCGGTAAAAGTTGAGCGCGCGGCAATTAGGTAATTGCCGCAAGTCAGCGGGGTTCTTTACTCGGAATCCTCAGCAGCCGGGTCCTTGAAGTCACCGGTTTCTGCGTCGTAGCCCTCGAGCTGGGTCGGGTCAAAGTCCTCAGGGGTGTCCTTGAGAGCCAGGCCCAGGTTAGCCAGCTTGATCTTTACCTCATTGATCGACTTCTGGCCGAAGTTGCGGATATCCAGCAGGTCGGACTCGGTGCATTCAGCGAGCTCGCCCACGGTGTGGATCTCCTGACGCTTCAGGCAGTTATAAGAGCGGACGGAGAAGTTCAGGTCCTCGATCGGCATGCCATAAGCAGCGATGTACTCGGTCTCCTGCGGGGAGGGTCCGATCTCGATGCCTTCGGCAGCGTTGTTCAGCTCGCGAGCCAAGCCGAAAAGCTCAACCAGGGTGCCACCGGCGGAAGCCAGTGCATCGCGTGCGGAGATCGAGTTCTTGGTTTCGACGTCGATGGTCAGCTTGTCAAAGTCGGTGCGCTGCTCAACACGAGTTGCCTCGACCTTATAAGAGACCTTCAGAACCGGGGAGTAAATCTGGTCGACCGGGATACGGCCGATCTCACCGGAGGTAGGAGCGGCTGGGACGTAACCACGGCCGCGCTCGACGACGAGCTCAATGTCCAGCTTGGCGGTGTCATTCAGGGAAGCGATGTGCAGATCCGGGTTGTGGATCTCCACGCCAGCCGGCGGCTGGATATCGCCCGCGGTGACATCGCCCGGGCCCTCCTTGCTCAGGTACATAACTACCGGCTCATCAGAGTCGGAAGAAAGCACCATGCTCTTGATGTTCAAGATGATCTCAGAAACGTCTTCTTTCACACCGTTGATGGTGGTGAACTCGTGGAGAACACCATCGATCTTGATGGAGGTTACTGCTGCACCCGGAATGGAAGACAGCAGGGTACGACGCAGCGAGTTACCGAGGGTGTAGCCAAAGCCCGGCTCGAGCGGTTCGATGACGAACTTGGAACGAGACGAGTCGATGAATTCCTCGGTGAGTTGAGGACGCTGGGAAATGAGCATTGCAATTCTCCTTTTCGGCGACCGCTATTTGACGCCGGTAGAGGGGTAAAAATCTTCGGGTTCGAAGATTCCTGGTTCTCCGCCAGGCCATTAAAGGCCTCGCGGAATAACAGTTTACTTCGAGTAAAGCTCGACGATGAGCTGCTCCTGCAGCGGAATGTCGATCTGAGCGCGCTCGGGCAGCTGGTGCACGAGGATGCGCAGGGTATCAGGAACAACCTGCAGCCATGCCGGTACGTTGGCATCGATGAGGGCGTCCTGAGCATCTTCGAACCATTCCATCTTCTTGGAGCGGTCACGGACATCGATGATGTCGTACTGGGTGACCTTGTAGGAAGGAACGTTGATGTTCTTGCCGTTCACGGTGAAGTGACCGTGGGAGACAAGCTGGCGAGCCTGGCGGCGGGTGCGTGCCAGACCTGCACGGTAAACTACGTTGTCCAGGCGGGACTCGAGCAGGATAACCAGGTTATCGCCGGTCTTGCCCGGGAGGCGGTTAGCCTCTGCGTAGTAGCGACGGAACTGACGCTCCAGCACACCGTAGGTGTACTTTGCCTTCTGCTTCTCCTGGAGCTGCAGCAGGTACTCAGATTCCTTGATGCGGTTGCGGCCAGCCTGTCCCGGTGGGTACGGGCGGCGCTCGAATGCCATATCTCCGCCGACCAAGTCGACGCGAAGACGGCGGGATACGCGGGTAGCGGGGCCAGTGTAACGAGCCATTTTCTTACCTCTTCCTTTCCCTTAAACCTTGCGGCGCTTGGTCGGACGGCAGCCGTTGTGCGGCTGTGGGGTGGCATCCGTGATCGAGGAAACCTCGAGGCCTGCGGCCTGCAGGGAACGGATGGCGGTCTCACGGCCGGAGCCCGGACCCTTGACGAATACGTCAACCTTCTTCATGCCGTGATCCATTGCCTTGCGTGCAGCGTTCTCAGCTGCCATCTGAGCGGCGAACGGAGTGGATTTACGGGAACCCTTGAAGCCAACGTGGCCGGAGGATGCCCAGGAAATAACAGCACCGGTCTGATCGGTGATCGAGACGATGGTGTTATTGAAGGTGGACTTGATATATGCGTGGCCGAGAGCCACATTCTTCTTTACGACGCGACGGCCGGAACGGCGCGCGCCGGAACGAGTCTTTGGAGGCATGAATTACTTCTTCTTTCCTGCGATCGTCTTCTTCGGACCCTTACGAGTGCGCGCATTGGTCTTGGTGCGCTGGCCACGTACAGGCAGGCCACGACGGTGGCGCAGACCCTTGTAGCTACCGATTTCAATCTTGCGGCGGATATCAGCCTGAACCTGACGGCGGAGGTCACCCTCAACCTTCCAGGTAGCTTCAATTGCGTCACGGAGCGCCGACAGCTGGTCATCATCCAGGTTGTCAGTGCGCAGGTCAGGAGAAATGCCAGTCTTTTCTAGCAGTTCCTTGGCACGGGTTGGACCGATGCCGTAGATGTAGGTGAGAGCGACCTCCATACGCTTATTGCGTGGGAGGTCAACACCAGCTAGACGTGCCATATGGCGTGTCCTTTCGGGTTGTTACGGCGGTTTTCTCCCCATCCGTCCCACTCCATGCAACGCTTCGCCCGGACCGTGCCGGGAATCCTTGGGTTACTTACCAGTGTGGGCTCAGGCCACCGTAGCCTGAGGTGGACAGGGTGAACCTACAGGTCCACCCTTGGGTGAGGAGGCTTACAGTTTTTACTTGTAGCGGTAGACGATGCGTCCACGGGTCAGGTCATAAGGAGACAGCTCTACAACCACGCGGTCCTCTGGGAGGATGCGAATGTAGTGCTGACGCATCTTGCCAGAAATATGTGCAAGAACCTTGTGTCCATTGTCGAGCTCGACACGGAACATTGCGTTGGGCAAAGGCTCGATAATGCGGCCTTCTACCTCGATTGCGCCTTCCTTAGCCATAACCTCTACTTTTCTGGCGACGGACAAGTGTGCCGTCACCTGCATGTTTGTTGTCTACTGCGGTGGCGTATCCGCGCCAGCCTCACTGACGCTATACACCGACTTAACAGCATACGCTGCAGCGACACGATTTCCAAACCAGTGCGCTTTTCGACGTCCCATAATGGACTTCCCCGCTGCCCTACCCTTGTGCCCACGGTCAGAGTTCTTAAGACTTGCAGATCAAAGAAATCCCCCAACACCGGCCCCCTTCTCGGGGAACCAGCGCGGGGGAATCAATAAGCGCAGTGGCGGGAGGCTTTAGTAAATGAATACCTTATCGCCGACCTGCACGTTATCCCAGTAACGCTTTGCAGCGTCCGGCGGCAGGTGTACGCAACCATTGGAGTCAACGGCCGGGTCATCCAGGTGGAAGGCGTGGCCATTGTTGGTGAAGTAGATGGAGTACGGCATCGGCGCGTTATTGAACTCGCGGGAGATTTCGTGCTCTACCTTGCGGGTGACGTGGAAGGTGCCGCGTGGGGTTTCCTGACCTTGCATGCCAGCCGACATTGCCGGGGAAACATAGGAGACCTTTCCACCGTCCTGCAGCCAGGTGCGGCGACCGTTCAAGTCAACACACACCTTGGCATCCGCTGGGCACGGACCACGGTCAAACTCGTTAGCGCGGCGTTGTGCTTCCGCCTTGCGTGCGGCAGCCTCGGAGCGAGCCTTCTCAGCGGCAACGCGCTCGGCATTAGCGCGGGCCGCAGCCTCGCGAGCCTTGCGTGCTTCCTCATTCTTCTGAGCAATCAGACCCGGGAAGAGGAATTCAACGGCGCCATCCACCGCAGTCTGAACGCTAGGAACCAGCTCAGGAGAGAACTTCTCCGCCTGGTCCAAAATCTGGTTGCGGGTGTTCCACGCCTGCTCGCGGGTTTGGCCGTAGAAATTATCCAGCTGTGCCTTTGCATCAGCGGTGAGCCTATCTAGGCCGGACTGAGAAGAGAGCTGTGCGAGGTCAGAGTTTGCCTTGGAGCGGAGCTGATCCAGGTTAGGAACCTCCTGGGCAGTAGCGGCAGGAGCCGCAACGGTGGCACTCAAGGCCATCACGCTAGCGACTGCGGGCGCTGCGACCGTGGCACGGAACTTGCGGAAGCTAAATTTAGACATAGCTGTGAGTATAACCTTTCGGGGGGGGGTATCTGCCTAGTACAACAGGCAATATTGGGGAATATATGTCAGTAGCGACGGGTGAGAATACGGGGACCATCGGCGGTGGCGGCCACCGTATGCTCCCAGTGGGCGGCAAAGGAACCATCGAGGGTAACGACCGTCCAGTCATCCTCCAAGACGGCGGAATCCTCTGTGCCCAAAGTTAGCATGGGTTCGATGGCCAGTACGGAACCTTCCTGAATCAGCGGGCCGCGTCCGGGCCGGCCTTCGTTAGCTAGGTAGGGATCCTCATGCATGGTGCGGCCAATTCCGTGTCCGCCGTAGCCATCGACGATAAAAAGCTCCACACCGAATTTGTCCTCGGCACGGCGGGTGGCTTGCTCTAAGGCATGGGAGACATCGGTAAGCAGATTGCCCGGAACCATAGCTTGCATGCCTTCCATAAGGACCCACTCGGTGGCCTTATTGAGGGCCTCGACATCTGGATCGAGCTTGCCCACGGCGAAGGACCATGCGCTATCGCCGACCCAGCCGTCGAGCGTGGCCCCACAATCAATGGAAACTAGGTCACCTTCGGCGAGGACGGTTTCCTGGTCTGGGATTCCGTGGACGATGACATCATTAACCGAAGCGCAAATGGAGCCCGGGAAGCCCTCGTAGCCCTTAAAAGTGGGATATGCCCCGGCATCGCGAATGGTCTGCTCGGCCACTGCATCTAGCTCGAGGGTAGATACGCCAGACGCCGCAGCAGCGCGGACTTCCTGCAGTGCCTTGCCGACGATCTCGCCGGCGGCCTGCATGGCGTCTAGCTCACCCGGGGTGCGGGCGGGGATGCGCTTACTGCGGCGTCGAAAAGCCATGCTTACTTACCCAGTGCTTCCATCGCACGGGCGTTGATTTCCTCCACGGTACCTTCGGCCTTGATGGGGATAATGGCATCGCCGTAGTGCTCAATAAGCGGGAAGGTTTCCTCACGGTACACGCCGAGACGGGTACGGATGGTTTCCTCGTTATCGTCGGCACGGCCGCGGGCCATCATGCGCTCGACAACTACGTCCTCAGATACTTCGAAGTTGAGCACGCCGTCGAGCTTTTCGCCCTTCTTGGACAGCAGCTCTTCCAGGATGTCTGCTTGCTCGGTAGTACGAGGGAAACCGTCCAGCAGGAAGCCATTCTTGGCATCGTCCTGGTTGAGGCGATCCTCGACCATACGAGCGGTGACGTCGGTAGGTACCAGCTTGCCTGCATCGATATAAGACTTTGCTTCCACACCCAGCGGAGTGCCCTCGCCAATATTGGCGCGGAAGAGGTCGCCGGTAGAGATATGCGGAACGTTCAGCTTCTCGCTGAGGATAGCTGCCTGGGTGCCCTTGCCGGCACCGGGAGGTCCTAGAAGTACAAGACGCATTACTTAAGTAGTCCTTCGTAGTTGGATTGCAGTAGCTGGGACTCGATCTGCTTGACCGTAGTCAAAGCGACAGAGACCATAATCAGGATGGCCGTACCGCCAAAGGCGGAGGTACCGCTGGCAGAAGCGCGGCCCACGCCGAGGTCCAAGAGGATATTCGGCAAAATGGCGATAACTGCCAGATACAGGGCGCCTACGCACAGCAGACGGTTCATCACATAACCAAGGTACTCCGCGGTCGGGCGGCCCGGGCGAATACCCGGGATGAAGCCGCCGTACTTCTTCATATTATCCGCCTGCTCCGCCGGATCGTACTGGACCGAGACATAGAAGTAAGCGAAGAAGATGGTCAGGACGAAGTACAGCACGATGTACTGCCAGGACGATGGCGCCTGCAGGTGTGCGATGACATTGCGTTGCCACCAGTTATCGGGGGTACCGGCGGAGCCAGAGTTCACAATTTGGGTAATGAGAACCGGCATGTAGATAAGGGAGGAGGCAAAGATGACCGGAATAACGCCGGCCTGGTTGACCTTCAGCGGCAGGTAGGTAGAGGAACCACCGTACTGGCGGCGACCGACCATACGCTTTGCGTACTGAACCGGAATGCGGCGCTGGCCCTGTTCGATGAAGGTAATGCCAACAACCAGGATGACCAAGCCGGCTACCACCATGGCGAAGACGAGTCCACCATTGTTCTGCAGGATGCTTACACCATCGGTTGGAAGGCGGGTTGCGATACCAGCGAAGATGAGCAGGGACATACCGTTACCGATGCCCTTTTCGGTGATAAGCTCGCCCATCCACATCACCAGCACGGCGCCCGACGTCATGGTGATTACCAAGACGATGAGGGTAAAGAAGTTACGGTCTTCTGCCAAGACCTGTACGCCCTGGCCCAGCAGCTGCTCGCGGTCTGCCAGTGCGACGATGCCGGAGGATTGTAGCAACGCCAACGCCAAGGTCAGGTAGCGAGTGTATTGGGTCATCTTGGCCTGACCGGACTGGCCTTCCTTCTTCAATTCCTCGAAGCGGGGAATGACCACGGTCAACAGCTGCACAATAATCGAGGCCGTAATGTACGGCATGATGCCGATGGCGAAGATCGACAGCTGCAGCAACGCGCCACCCGAGAAGAGGTTAATGACGGAGTAAAGGTCTCCGGACTGCTCGGTCAGCTGGCGCAAGCGGCCAGCAATTGACGCATAGTCAACACCCGGGGACGGGATCTGTGCGCCGACGCGGTACGCAATGACCATCACGATGGTGAAGATGATCTTCTTACGTAGGTCGGCATCCTCAAAAGCCTGGATAATGGCGGACACTACAAAATCCTCCTGGCCTACCGCTGCCGAACGCGAAATCTAGGGAGGGTTTCGCGCTCATACACGGAGGTGGAAACTCATCTGCCCCTAGGAAACCGCACCCCTTAAGCTGGACAGCTAAGGGGAATTTTAGGCTTCTTTCAGGGACGGTTGAACACTTATGACCCCACAACCCTACCAGCCTTGTCCCCCATAGCCACATTAATACCCAATAGTGTGACCATCATTGCTTGTTCTTTCGCACGTTTTGCCTACGGGGTCTACCATGAGGAGGTATTGCACACACGCAATTCTCCGAAAATATCTCCGACCTCACAGCCTTTCGCGCTTCGAGGCCGTTATTGGTGTGAACCAAATGTTTCGAAAGAAGTACTTATGAGCAAGAAATTCACCCCGATGACCGTTGCTGAGATCATCGACGTATTTGTCCCTAGCCCCAATCCCTTCCGCTGGGAAGCCTTCGACGGATCCGCGACCGGACCGGAGGATGCCCAGTACAAGGTGACTATTAACAGCCTTGAAGGCTTGTCTTTTATAGCCACCCATCCCGGCGATGTGGGATTCGCCCGCGCCTATGTCACCGACGGCATCACGGTACACGGCGATCACCCAGCCCACCCCTATGGCATCTTCGACGCCCTACATGCCATGTACGACAAGTTTGAAAAGCCGGATGCGAAGACACTGGCGCGCGTGGTGCGCTCGCTGGCGTCCATGGGCGCCTTCCAGATCCAGCCTGTTCCCGAGGTAGAGCGTGCCTCTTGGCTGCGCCGCAAGCTACACGACGGCCTATCCAAGCACTCGAAGCAGCGCGATGCTGATGTCATTTCTGATCACTACGACGTGGGCAATGACTTTTATGAGCTCTTCTTGGGCGATTCGATGACCTATACCTGCGCCTACTACCCTTCCCCAGACGCCACTTTGGAGGAAGCGCAGGAGAATAAGTACCGCCTCATCTTTGACAAGCTGCGCCTCCAGGAGGGCGACCGCCACTTGGACGTGGGCTGTGGCTGGGGCGGCATGGTGCGCTACGCGGCGCGCCGCGGCGTGAAGTCCATTGGCGTCACCCTATCCAAGGAACAGGCCGAGTGGGGCCAGCGCAAGATTGAGGAGGAAGGCCTCCAAGACTTGGCGGAAGTACGCTTCATGGATTACCGCGATATCACCGAAGAGGGCTTCGATGCTATCTCCGCCATCGGCATTATCGAGCACATCGGTGTAAAGAATTACGATGACTTCTTCAAGTTCCTCCATGGCAAGTTGAAGGTGGGCGGCCTGATGCTCAACCACAACATCACCTACCCGGATAACCACAAGACGCCCAAGGGCGGCTTCATTGACCGCTATATCTTCCCGGACGGCGAGCTCACCGGCTCCGGCAATGTCACCAAGGCGATGCAAGACAATGGCTTCGAAGTCATCCACACCGAGTCCCTCCGGTTTGATTACATGCGCACGCTGCATGACTGGTGCGAGAACCTGAAGGACAATTGGGACGAGGCCTGCGCAACCGTGGGCCTACCCACCGCTCGCCTCTACGGCATTTATATGGCCGGATCCGAATGGGGCTTTGAGCGCAATATCATCAACCTTTATCACTTCCTCGGCGTCAAGCTGGGCGAGGCCGGCTCCCGCGCCGGTGTGCCTGAGCGCCGCTGGTGGGAAGATAGCCGCTTTTAAGGAGGGGTGCCATGACTCTCATTGATAATCTGCGCGAACGCCTCGCCGCTGCCCAACCGCGACCGGTGGATGCCATGCCCATTGAGCCGGTGGGATGGACGGCGCACCAAGAGGGCGTCGACAAGCTGCTGGCGAGTTTCCGTGCTGTCCCGGCCGGAAAGCGCGTGCGCCTAGCCAAGAAGACCTCCAATCTCTTCCGTAGCCGCAGCGAGGCGCAGGAAGGCCTCGACGTATCCGGCCTTAGCGGCGTCATTGAGGTCGATCCAGTTGCCCGCACGGCCGATGTGCAGGGCATGTGCACCTATGAGGACCTCGTGGATGCCACCCTGGCCCATGGCCTCATGCCCTTCGTCGTACCGCAGCTTAAGACCATTACTTTGGGCGGTGCGGTTACTGGCATGGGCGTGGAATCCACGAGCTTTCGCAATGGCTTGCCGCACGAGTCCGTCCTCGAGATGGACGTGCTTACCGGCACGGGTGAGATCCTTACCTGCTCCCGCGAGCAGAATGTGGATCTCTTCCGTCTCTTCCCCAACTCCTATGGCTCGCTGGGCTATGCGGTGCGCCTGAAGATCGAGTTAGAGCCCGTGCCCGCCTATGTGGAATTGCGCGAGGAGCGTTTCCACACCGTGGAGGAGGCGAGCCGCGTGCTTGCCGACGTCGCCTCTTCCCACACGCACCGCGGCGAGCCCGTCCATGGCCTCGACGGCGTGGTCTTCTCCGAGGACGAGGCCTACCTCGTCTTCGCCCGCTTTACCGACGAGGAGGGCCCAACCTCCGATTACACGCGGGACAAGATTTACTACCGCAGCCTCCAGCACGCCTCTGACATCCGGCGCGACCGCCTGACCATCCGCGACTATATCTGGCGCTGGGATACCGACTGGTTCTGGTGCTCGCGCGCCTTTGGCGCGCAGAACCCGAAGGTGCGCAAGGTGTGGCCGCGCGAATTGCGCCGCAGTTCTTTTTATTGGAAATTGGTCCGGCTCGACCGCAAATACGAGCTGGAATATAACTTCATTAAAAAGCCCCACGGCAAGCCACGTGCTGAACGCGTGGTCCAAGATATCGAGGTCACTCCAGAAAACCTGCCGGAATTCCTCCATTGGTTCTTTAATGCTTCCGATATCCAGCCGGTGTGGCTCTGTCCAATCCGACTTCGCGATGGCGTGGAAGAGCTAGTAGGCACCGGCGACCTCGCCTCTAACTCGAGCGACCCCTGGCCGCTCTACCCGCTTCGCCCCGGGCAGACCTGGGTCAATGTTGGCTTTTGGTCCGGCGTAGAAGGCGACCACGTCGACCCTTCCGCCCCGAATAATGGCGCTTTCAACCGCGTCATTGAATCCAAGGTCAACGAGCTTGGCGGACACAAGTCCCTCTACTCCGAAGCCTTCTATTCCCGGGAAAAATTCGAAGAACTCTACGGTGGCAGCCTTCCCGCCACCATCAAAGCGGTTACCGATCCGGATGACCGCTTCCCTGGCCTGTACGAAAAAACCGTAGACGAGGCCTAGGCCTTCCCTCCCCCCCCCGCGCCTACCCTAGTTGGAAGAGCATAAAGGGTGGAACGCCCTCCCCGAGCGTTCCACCCTCTTTTATCGTCCCGAAGTCTTGGGACACTCGCGCTTTAGTAGGCCGCGGTGATGTTGTCGTAGCCGTTGATCTTCAGGGCGTCCATGACGCGCTGCACAGCTGCCTCATCCTTCTCCGGGTTATAGGTCTCCGGGAAGGTCAGGTGAGCAGAGTGGTCATCCTTAAACTCGATGTTCATGAACTCGTGGCCGGCCTCCTGGGTAGCTAGGGCCAGCTCACGCTGCACGGCCAGCTTACCGCTCTGCAGGTTGCCACCGTTGAACCCTGGATCGACCTCTTCGGCACCCTCTGCGTCACCGTTGATGACGTCTTCCTTGTCACCGGTGATACGGCCCTTCTCAGCGTGAGCGCCGGGCTGCTGGTCCTGAGCGTTCTGCTCGCCAACTTCGGCAGGCGCGGTCTGAGTGGTCTCAGCAGGATCCGGCTGGGAGAGCTGTTCCTGGGCGTCGACTGGGCCGGTAGAGCCGGCAAATGGCATGATGGCAGCGACTGCGGTTGCGAGCAGCGAAGAAATAGACGACATAAGAGTCTCCTTAACGGTAGATGATTTTCAACTAAGATTGACTTTAACACTCATGAATATATATCGCCATACCGGCAACCTTATTTATTAATAAAGGTTTCCTGTCAGCTATTTCCAGCACCAATTGTGTCCATAACCAAGGTACTGCGCTCTATACCGGCACCAGGGCGCTTACCAAACGAAATCATCCCCCTGCTCCGCTGGTGCGGAGAGGGGGACGAAAATCTACTTGAAAGAGATTACTTGGTGTTGGCAGATCCGCCAGCAGCCTCGATCTTCTCAACAGCAGACTTGGAGAACTTGTCAGCGGTGACGTTCAACTTAACGTTGATGTCGCCGTTGCCCAGAACCTTGACCGGCTTATTAGCGCGGACCAGGCCAGCAGCTGCGATATCAGCAACGGTGATGTCGCCGCCATCTGCGAACTTCTCAGCCAAGTCAGCAACGTTAACTACCTGGTACTCAACATGGTTCGGGTTCTTGAAGCCCTTCAACTTAGGCAGACGCATGTGGATCGGCATCTGGCCACCCTCGAAAGCAGCGGAAACCTGCTTACGAGCACCGGTACCCTTGGTACCGCGACCAGCGGTCTTACCCTTGGATGCCTCACCGCGGCCGACGCGGGTCTTAGGCTTGTTTGCTCCTGCGGTTGGGCGCAGGTCGTGCAGCTTGATGATATCAGCCATGGTTTACTCCCCTGCCACTTCTTCGACGGTGACCAGGTGGCGAACCTTGTGAACCATACCGCGAACGATCGGGGTGTCCTGCTTAACTACGGACTGACCGATGCGCTTGAGGCCAAGAGCCTCAATGTTCTTGCGATGGTTCGGCTTGGTGCCCACCAGGCCCTTTACCTGTGTAATCTTCAGAGCCATTGCTTATGCCTCCTGACCTGCGCGCTTGCGCAGCATACGGGCCGGGGTGACCTCTTCGATGGACTTGCCACGACGTGCGGCAACCTCTTCAGGGCGGACCAGCTGCTTGAGGCCGTCCACGGTAGCGCGGACGACGTTGAGTGCATTGTCGGAGCCCAGGGACTTCGACAGGATGTCCTGCACGCCAGCGCATTCAAGCACTGGACGAGCAGCACCACCGGCGATAACACCGGTACCAGGTGCGGCAGGCTTCATCATAACGATGCCAGCTGCGTCGCGACCCTCAACCGGGTGGGTGATGGTGCCGGCAATCATCGGAACGCGGAAGAAGTTCTTGCGAGCCTCTTCAGCACCCTTCTGGATTGCGGCCGGGACTTCCTTGGCCTTGCCGTAGCCAACGCCAACCTGACCCTGGCCGTCACCAACGACGACGAGAGCGGTGAAGGACATGTTGCGGCCACCCTTAACGGTCTTGGAGACGCGGTTGATGGTCACAACGCGCTCGATGTACTTATCGCGCTCGTTGTCCTGGTGGTTACGACGATCGTTGCGGCGGCCGTTGCCACCGCGGTTGTTCTTGTTGTTCTCGGCGGAGCGTCCGCCGTCACGCTGTTCACGGTCCGACATTAGGCGTTCCTTCCGTTGATGTTTCCGTTGACGATGATCATTAGAACTTCAGACCACCTTCACGTGCGGCGTCAGCCAGCGCAGCGACGCGGCCGTGGTACTTGTAGCCTGCGCGGTCAAATACGACGTGCTCGATGCCAGCGGCCTTTGCGCGCTCGGCAACCAGCTCGCCTACCTTGGCAGCCTTGGCCTTCTTATCGCCCTCGAGTGCACGAACGTCCGCCTCCATGGAGGATGCGGAGACCAGGGTGTGGCCTGCCAGGTCATCGATGACCTGGACGTGCATGTGACGTGAGGAGCGGTGAAGAACCAGGCGCGGTGCCTCAGGGGTGCCGCGCAGGGTCTTACGGATACGGAAGTGACGGCGTGCGCGTGCTTCGCGACGACGGGAGGAGATGTCCTTGCCGACTGGAGTGCGCTTGGTGTTTTCAGTGTTTGCCATTGCTTACTTACCCGTCTTTCCGACCTTGCGACGGATCTGCTCGCCTTCGTAGCGAATACCCTTGCCCTTATAAGGATCGTCCTTACGCAGACGACGGATATTAGCGGCGATCTGTCCGACTAGTTGCTTGTCAATACCGGTAATGGACAGCTTGGTTGCGCCGTCCACTGCGAAGGTAATTCCCTCCGGAGCCTCGATGAGGATCGGGTGGGAGTAGCCCAGGCTGAATTCCAGGTCCTTGCCCTTCTGCTGGACACGGTAGCCGACACCGAAGATTTCCATCTTGATGGTGTAGCCCTCGGTCACGCCGATAACGGCGTTGTTCAGCAGGGAGCGGGACAGACCGTGCAGAGCACGGTGCTTGCGGTGGTCATCAGGGCGGGAGACGGACAGTACGCCGTCTTCCAGGTTGATGGCGATTGGCTCTGGAACGTTAACGCTCTGGGTGCCCTTTGGGCCCTTCACCTCAACGTCTTGGCCGTTGATCTTGATTTCGACGCCGTTTGGTACGGCGATTGGTGCTAGACCGACTCGAGACATGTGTCAAACCTCCCTTTACCAGACGTAGGCGAGAACTTCTCCGCCTACGCCCTTCTCCTCAGCCTGACGGTCAGTCAGCACGCCGTGGGACGTGGAAATAATAGCCACGCCCAGGCCGCCCAAGACCTGTGGCAGTTCGGTGGACTTTGCGTACACACGCAGACCCGGCTTAGACACGCGACGCAGGCCAGACAGGGAGCGCTCGCGGTTGTTGTACTTCAGCTCGAGGGACAGGGTGTGGCCCTCGACGGTGTAGTCAGCGATGTAGCCTTCCTGCTTCAAGATGTCGGCAATATTTGCCTTCAGCTTGGAGGTAGGCATCGACACGGTGTCATGGTGCGCATTACTTGCGTTGCGCACGCGCGACAGCATGTCGGCAATAGGATCAGTCATAGTCATATGAGTGACCGTGTACCTTTCTCGTTGCGGTTCCCGTGCTCACCAAAGCGTTCTCCGTGTGATTTCGGGCTACTCACGCTCCCCACGGTCAGTACCGTGAGGCGCTCGCCACCCTTTAATTCAGACAACGGTCCGCTATCTACGGCGAGGGGCCTACAACAAAGTTGAAATGAAATTCTTGAATTGCGGGTACTCATCCCCATGTGAGCTGCATAAACAGCGTGCGGGCACGAGTCCGAGCATTTACATTACACGTCGACCTGGCCTTTTCCAAAATTCTCCCTGCTTATCGGCAAGCTTGCCGGCATGACCCCAAACGTTACAGTTTCTCGTGCCAATCCCGTCGCTAACCGCTTCGACAACCCACGCATCGGCCACCGCGTCACCGCGCCTGCAGGCGTGGGCGGCGTATACCACGCGATGGAGAAGGCAATCCCGAACCACGGCCTCGTGCCGCTGCTGAAAATGAACCAGCATGGAGGCGTTGACTGCCCCGGCTGCGCCTGGCCGGAGCCGGGGCAGGGCGACATCAACTTCGTCGAGTTCTGTGAGAACGGCGCCAAGGCCATCGCCCAGGAGACCACGTCCAAGCGCGTGTCCCGCGAGTTCTTCGCCAACACCACCGTCCGGCAGGTGCGCGAGATGCCGGACTAGGAGCTCAACCAGCTCGGCCGTCTCACCGAGCCCATGCTCTGCGACCGCTCGCTCGGCGACGAGAAGTACCACCCCGTCTCCTGGGACGAGGCCTACGACCTCATCGCGGAGCAGCTCAAGGCCACGGACCCAAACCGCGCCATCTTCTATACCTCCGGCACGGCCGTCAACGAGTCCGCCTTCATCTTCGGTGTGCTGGGCCGCCGCCACGGCTCCAATAACCTGCCGGACTGCGCGAACCTCTGTCACGACTCCACGGGTGTCGCGCTCGCCAAGACCGTGGGCGTGGGCAAGGGCTCCATCGTCATGCAAGACATATACAACACGGAACACATCATCTCCGTGGGCCAGAACCCGGGTATCAACCACCCGCGCTCGCTGACCGCCTTTAAGAAGCAGAAGGAAAACGGCGGCAGGTTCATCATTATCAATCCCATGCCGGAGACTGGTTTAATGAAGTTCAAGGAGCCGCAGTCCGTCAAGGGCGCCCTCGGCGTGGCCGACAAGATTAGCGACGAGTACGTCCAGGTTCGCCTCGACGGCGACCGCGCGCTGTTCCAGCAGATCAACCGCGAGGTCATTCGCCGCGACTTGCTCGACCGCAAGTTCTTGGAGGAGTTCTGTTCCAACGTCGACGAGACCATCGCGCACCTTAATTCGCTTGACGATGCCGCCCTTTCCCGCGGATCCGGAGTCTCCCAGGCCGAGGTCAAGAACATCGTCGACTACGTGGAGAAGTCCGAGACGGTTGTTCTCGCGTGGACGCTGGGCGTGTCCCAGCACCGCAACGCGGTGGCCACCATCCAGGAAATGATGAACTTCCTGCTGCTCACCGGCAACTACGGCAAGCCCGGCGCGGGCTCCGGCCCGTTCAGTGGCCACTCCAATGTCCAGGGTGACCGCACGATGGGCATCTCGTAGAAGATGCCGGAGTGGTTCCTGGCCAACATGGAAGAAAAATTTGGCTTCGACGTTCCGCGCGAGCACGGCGTTTCTTCCACTGGCGCGGGTATCCAGCTGCGCGAAAAGAACGTCGATTTCTTCCTGTCACTGGGCGGAAACTACATCCGCGCGATGTCGGACACGACGGCGCTTGAAGACGGCATTTCTGCCACCTAGCAGTCGGCCCACATGCTCACCAAGCTCAACCGCACGTGTGCGTGGCTGGGTGAGAAGTCGCTTATCCTGCCGGTGCGCTCCCGCACCGATGTCGACATTCAGGCCTCGGGCCCGCAGAAGGTCTCTGTCGAGGCATCGGACTCCAAGGTTTCCGCGTCCTTCCCGAAGCGCCGCGGAAACCGCGACCTGAATCTCCACTCCCAAATGCAGATCATCTGCGGCATCGGCGAGCGTGCATTCGGCGACGCCTTCTAGCGCCCGATGATGGACAACTACGATGTCATCCGTGATCACATCGCGAACGTCATCCCTGGTTTTGAGAACTACAACGAGCACCTCAAACGCCCCAGCGGCTTCATGCTCCCGCACGCGACCCGCGAACGCATCTTCAACACCTCGGACGGCAAGGCCCAGCTGACCATCAATGCCACCGACACCATCGAGCTGGGCGACCAGCTGCTGCTGACCACGGTGCGCAGCCACGACCAGTACAACACCATCTCCTATGGCCTGGTTGACCGCTACCGCGGTGTGCGCGGTGGACGCCGTGTCATCTTCATCCGCAAGAAGGACCTGGCCGAGCGCGGGCTCAAGGACGGCGACATCGTCGACGTTGTCTCCGAGTACGCCTCGGGCCGCCGCGTCGCGCCGAACTTCCGCCTGGTCGAGTACGACATCGCCAAGGATTACGTGGGCGGCTACTTCCCTGAGCTCAACATCCTCGTGCCTGTGGAAGAGATGACTAAGGACTCCGAGACTCCCGTTTCCAAGTCCCTCATTGTCCGTCTGGAACCGACCGGCAAGAACGCGAACGACTTCTAAGTCGCCGCACCCCCGTTAGTCCCGTCGCGAGCGGGACTTTCGCGGTTGTAGGCAGGGCCGCGACTACAGTTGAGTTCATGACTGAAGACAAAGACCCCATCCAGACCGCGCACGAGTGGCTTGAAGAGGTCGCAACGACGCTGGATCTCGATCCGCACGACGCCACGGCGCTGGTGCGCGAGCTGCTCGATCTCACCAAGGACGTCGCGCACAATCGCTCCCGCCCGGCCGCCCCGCTCACCGCCTTCGTGGTCGGTCTGGCCAGCAAAGACGTCGAGGAAGCCCGCGCCAACATCGCCAAGCTCAAGGAAGCCGTGCAGTAGTGGCGGGCCGCACCACCTCCAAGTTCGCGGTCACCAAGGTCCGCCTCAACGAGGAGCGCACGCAGGTCACCCAGGTCGATACCCGCGCCGATACCGTCGCTGGCGAGGAGCCGCTCGAAATCCGCGTCGATGGCCAGACTCTCACCACGACCATGCGCACCCCGGGCCACGACGTTGAGCTCGCCCATGGATTCCTCCATTCCGAGGGCCACATCCAGGCCGCCCGCGACATCGAGTCCGCCAAGTACTGCGAGGGCACCACCCGCGACGGTGTCAACACCTACAACCTCCTCGACATTGAGATGCGCGACGACAACGTCATCTCGCTCAAAGAGCTGCGCCTAACACTCACCAACTCCGCGTGCGGCGTGTGCGGTACCTCGTCCATCGAGGAGCTAGCCAAGAAGACCCGTTACCCCATCCCCCACGTGCCGGTCGACCCGCTCGTTATCGCCCAGCTGCCGGATAGGCTGCGCGAGGGCCAGAAGCAGTTCCGCAAGACCGGCGGCATCCACGCCGCTGGCGCCTTCACGCTGGGTGGCGAGCCCATCGTCATCCGAGAAGACGTCGGCCGCCACAACGCCGCGGACAAGGTCATCGGCCACCTGCTCATGGAGGGCTTGCTTCCGGCCAGCGATCTCATCCTCGTGATGAGCTCGCGCGCCAGCTTCGAGCTCGTGCAGAAGGCTGCGATGGCGGGCTTCTGCCAGCTCGTGGCGGTATCGGCAGCCTCCTCGCTCGCCGTCGACACTGCCCGCAAAACCGGCATGGCACTCGTCGGTTTCGCACGCGGCGACCGCTTCAACCTTTACTCGGGAGACCTGAAATGAGCCTTATCGATTTCCTTGTCAACGTCGAGCTGGACACCCCGCGCCCCGACTACCGCGCGCTGCTCATCGCCGCACGCAACGTCACTTCCCCGGTTGCCGAAACCCCCGCCGCCCCGTCAGCATTCCAGCCCCATGTCGCCGCGTGGCGCACGGCGTGGCAGAACGCCGGGCTCGATCCCGCACTTTTTGATCTGGGCGCCCAGCCTTCCGATGCCCCCGTAGTTGCCCTCGGCAACGCCGTCGCCCGCCGTTTCGAGCTGCCTGTCACGGCGTTCGCCCTCGATGGCTTCGCGGGCCTAGTGCGCATCGAGGTAGGCACCGCTACGGTGCGCGATGCCGCGGGTAGTGCCGCGCGGCGCTTCCGGCCCGAGCACCGAGTCCAGCCCACGCCGGAGACCACCAGCGTGCTCTATATCCTCGAGGCCTTGGATCCGCTCACGGACGACGATCTGCGCCTGGCGGCAGATGACATCCTCGACGCCCTGCGCGCGGCGAACCCTGATGTCGAGGTCGCCCAGCGCATCCTGCGCCCCGAATAACTCCGCGCGCCGAGTAAGCGCTAGTGTGCAGCGCGCACGTCGAGGAAGCCGCGCAGCAGCGCATTGCGGCGGCGGGTGCCGGACTCGAAGGTCTCGGCGTAGTTGCCGTAGGGACATCGACTTGCGCGTACACCTCGTCGAGATGCGACATGTCGGGCACTCCGGCGACAGGCTCGGTCTCCCAGGCTCCCGCGATATGTTCGATAGTCGACTTGATGCCCTCGGGGCCGCCGCCCAAACGGTTGGACTCGAACGGGCCTGTGGCCGCGTAGCGCAGCCCCAGCGAGTTGCGCAAAATCGTGTCGAGGTCCTTCGCGTCAATGACCCCCTGTTGCACGAGTGAAATCGCCTCCCACATGTCGACCTTTTGAATGCGGTTGCCCACGAATCCGGGGATTTCCTTCTTCATCGCGCTGGGCTCGAAGCCGAGCTCTCGGTAGACCTCCAGCGCGCGTTCGACCGTCTCCGGCGCGGTCTCCGGTTCCGGCACGACTTCGAGAACCGGCATGAGTGCCGGCGGGGTGAACGGGTGACCGATGACGATCCGCTCGGCTGCGGGATTGTCTGCCGCGCTCTTGGAAGGAAGGATGGCTGAGGTCGAGCTGGCGAGGATGGCGGCATCGGTAAGTCCCGCCAGCCGTGCGAAGATCTTGTGCTTGAACTCCAGCGACTCCAGCCCTGCTTCCTGGACGAAATCGACGCTGTCCGTGAGATCCTCCAGGTTTGTCGAGAACCGAACCTTGTCCCCGAACTCCTGCGCCACCGCGTCCGCGAGTTCTGCGCGCACGTCTGTCATGCGCACCTGCCACCCCGCGCCGACGAAGCGCTGGGCAAACGAGAAACCGATCAGGCCGCCACCTACAAGCAATGCTGTCTTCATGTTTTTAGCCTGGGCCTTCTGGCTCGCGGCCACACGGTTTGTTGTATGGCCACCGCCACACAAAAGGTCTACAAGAATTGATTTAACCCGCCTCGGCCTTGTCCGAAGTGAAAGACGCTTTTCCACATCCCACCCTCGCCACGTCCTGCGCCCGCAACCAACCCATAGAAATGCACCGCACGCCCATTCCTTCTACTCGCCCCTGTGCCGCTCCTGCTATGCCCGAGACCTCAGCCGTCGCCCCCGCGCACTGCGCATCAGACCAGTGCTTTCGCACCCTTCCCCGAGCCGGTGCAGCAAATACATCCCGCCGTGACCACGGATCACCGCAGCGTGCCCGCGCGCAGCACCACTTTCCATTAAACACTTTTACCGTAGCCTACTCTATGTTAGGGTATCCTAACATGCACAAAATTCGTCACGAGAGACCGGCCCCTTTCGTCGATTCCTTCGTAAGAGCCGATCCGACTGCATTAAACACAATCATCCACCACAGCCAGCACACCCTCACGCAGTATCTCGCCGAGGGCGACGCGCCACGCTCCGGTCGCAACGCCCATGAGACAGCAGCGGCCGTCACACGCGTTGACCTCGAGCACCCAATTGGTACATTCGACGCCGCGTTGGCTGAGCTTTGCGAACTCTGGCTCGACCACGCCGTGTGGTAC
The DNA here is from genome assembly GCF_057458085.1 of Corynebacterium sp. LaCa_205. Lineage (NCBI taxonomy): Bacteria > Bacillati > Actinomycetota > Actinomycetes > Mycobacteriales > Corynebacteriaceae > Corynebacterium > Corynebacterium sp. LaCa_205. The sequence continues at coordinate 391,883 of NZ_CP190931.1, read as the reverse complement.
CACCACCCGCGCTACATCGCCCACCTCAACTGTCCGATCACCGCCACCGCCGTGGGCGCGGATCTGCTCGCCACCACAGTTAACACCGCGGTCGAAAGCTGGGATCAGGCCTCGAGCGCCGCCGCAATCGAAGGCCACCTCCTCGAGTTCTTCGCGCGCAAGCTGCGCTGGCCGGAAGACCCGCATTCCCGCACCCGCGGGGTCTTTACCTCCGGTGGTACGCAATCCAATCTGCAGGCGCTCTACATTGCGCGCGAAAAGGCGCTGGGCGCCCAAGGCGTGCAGGGACTTTCCCAGTTGCGCCTCTACACCAGCAGCCACGCCCACTACTCCGTGTTGCGCGCCGCCCACCTCCTTGGGCTCGCGGACACCGCCGTCATCACTATCGAATCGGATGCCGAACACCGACTCGACGCGGCTGATCTCGCCCGGCGCATCGCGGCCGACGTGGCGGACGGCTACACGCCGATGGCCGTCGTGGCCACCGCTGGGGCAACCGACCGCGGCACCATCGATCCGCTAGAGAGCATCGCCAAGGTCTGCCGCCACGCAGGGGTGCACTTGCATGTCGACGCCGCGTACGGGGGCATCCTGCTGCTCTCACCCACGCAACGGCACCGTTTGCGCGGCATGGACGCGGCCGATAGCGTCACCGTCGACTTCCACAAGGGCTACTTCCAGCCGGTGGCCTGCAGCGCGATTCTTTTGCGCGATCCCGCCGACTGCGCCCTCGTGTCGTGGCACGCGGACTACCTCAACCCCGAAGACGCCACCGACCACAATCTCGCAGACTTCTCGCTCCAAACCACGCGTCGCTTCGACGCGCTCAAGCTCTGGATGACGCTGCGCACCCACGGCGCCGACGCCCTCGGGGAGGCCTTCGACGCCTGCTGCGCCGCGGCCCGCGATGCCGCCCGGCGCGTCGACGCCCATCCACGCTTTGCACTGCGCGCCACACCGGAGCTTTCCACAGTGCTGTTTACGCCTGCCGATGCCCCCGCCAGCCTCGTCCACATCGTCCGCCAGCGCTTGCTCGAGCGGGGCGACGTGATTGTCGCGACCACCACCTTCGAGGGCGCGCCGTGCTGGAAGTTCACCATTCTCGATCCGCAGCTGCGTGGCACAGATATCGACGCGATCCTCGGGCTCATCGAGCGCGAGATGGACGCCGTCGACCAAGCCAACGCTCAACCGAGCCCCAGCGCTCTCGCGATACAACCCGCGCGCTAGACCACGACCCACAGAAACTTAAAACAGGAGTTTGTAATGTCTTCTTCCACCACCGCCCGCACTACCGCCGCCGCTGATGCCGAATCTAGCATTAAGCCCTATGACCTGGTGGGCATCGGGATCGGGCCGTTCAACCTGGGCCTGGCGGCGCTGAGCCAGCCGCTGGTTGACGGCGGCGCGCTGCGCGCGGCGTTCTTCGATTCGCGCGCGGAATTTTGCTGGCACCCCGGGATGATGATTCCTGGGACGACGATCCAGGTTCCGTTCATGGCCGATCTGGTCACCCTCGCCGACCCCACGAGCCCGTACAGTTTCCTCAACTACTGCAAGCAGCAAGGGCGCATCCACCAGTTCTACATCAAGGAGGATTTCAACCCGCTGCGCGAGGAATACTCCGATTACTGCACCTGGGTCTCCCAGCAGCTGAGCACGCTCGAGTGGAACTCCACGGTGACGTCGGTGCGCCGCGTCGACGATCTGTGGGAGGTCACCGTCAACGGGCCACGGGACACCTGCACGGTGCTCAGCCGCAACGTCGTGGTCGGAGTGGGCACCATACCGTTTATTCCCGCCGAGCTGCGGGCTGCGCCGGAAGCCGGGCTCGCCGTACACTCGGCGGACTATCTTGAGCACAAGGAGGAGTTGCTCGCCCAGGAGTCCGTCACCATCATCGGGTCGGGGCAGTCCGCGGCCGAGATTTACGCCAATCTCATGGAACCTGCCGCGTACCAAGGCACGCGGCTGGACTGGGTCACCCGCTCGGGGCGCTTCTTCCCCATGGAATACACCAAGCTCACCCTCGAGATGACTAGCCCCGAGTACGCGCAGTTCTTCCGCAGCCTGGACGCCGCGACGCGCGACCGGCTCAACCGCGAGCAGCGCAATCTTTACAAGGGAATCTCCGGCCAGCTCGTCAATCACATCTACGACACCTACTACCGGTTGTCCATCACGAAGGGCCTGCCGCGCCCATTCGCCTCGACGCTCCTAGCCGGCTGGAGCGCGGCGCTATGCGACGCAGACGCGTCCGCCCCGTTCCAGCTGACGTTGACCCACGGCGAGACCGGCGAAACCCGCACGCACGCGACAAACGCGCTGGTGCTCGCCACCGGCTACAAGGCCCCGCTCTTCCCCAGCTTCCTGGAGACCGCACGCGAAGAAGTCCAGTTCGACACGGCCGGGCGCCTGGCCATCGATCCCGAGTTCGCCATCGACGCCGCCCAGTCGCTCTTCGTCCAAAACGCCGAGGAACACCTTCATTCGCTCATCGCGCCGGATCTCGGGATGGGACCGTGGAGGAACTCCATTATTCTCAAGGCCATCACCGGCCGCGAGTACTATCCCATCGAGCGTTCCGTCGCCTTCCAGACCTTCGGGGGTCAGTAATGCTCAATACCGAACGTGACGAAATCTTCACTCCCCACGGCACGGTGCGCCTTCGCCCGCTCACCCCCGGCGACACCGAGCTCGTTCACGGGTGGCTCACCGATCCTCACTGCGCGTTCTGGGGCATGCAACAGGCCAGCGTCAACGACGTCGCCGTCGAATACGACCGGCTCCGCGCCTCCCCGCACGAAGAAGCCTGGATCCTCGAGCTGCGCCCGTACCCTGCCGCCCCGCGCAGACCGATGGGCATCGTCGAGGACTACGACCCGCGCCGCGTGGTTCTGGACTCGGTGTTGGCCGGGGCTGCTAGCTCGGAGGCTGCTGGTGTCAGGGAGTTGACGCTGGAAGAGCCAATACGCGGACTGCACTTCCTCGTCGCCCCGCCGGCCGGTGCCCACGTTTCTGGGCTAACCAGCAGCCTTTTCGCCGCGGTCATCCGCTGGCTCATCGACTGCCGGGGTTTCCGCGAACTCCTCGTGGAGCCCGACGTAGCCAATGGCGCAATTCACCGCAAGAACGCCGAGGCCGGCTTCCTTGATGTGCCGGGACTTAACGAGGTCCGCCTGCTTCAAGGCGGGCACACGAAGACGGCACGGGTGCAGCGTTGTACTGCCTCAGACTTCTATTCCTCAGCGGCTGCCGCGCGCGCCTCGCTGTCGCCGGTGGCGAATGCGCTGTGCGCGGCCGAGACCGCTGAGCGCCAGCTCATCGCCAAGGCCATCCGCGAATTTAGCCATGAAAGACTGCTGACGCCGAGCTTTCACCCGGACTCAGAACGATGGTCGGTCCACTTGGGGCCGCGGGAGCTGAGCTTTTCGGCCCACCAGTACGGGCTGGAGCATCTCGAAGTCGTCCCCGAAAGCATCGAAGCTGCCGATGCCGCCCCGCTGCACCTGGCCGAGCTCATCGCCGGGGCCGCAGAACAGCTGGGCATAGAAACGGGGTTCCTGCACACCTACATCGAAGAAATTCAGGCGACCCTCGCCGGCCGTGCCCGCGCCCTCGCGACTCGCCCCGCCGCGCAAAGCTTGCGCGCACCGCAGCTCGCCGCCAGCGCCCAGGAGCGCGCGAATGCCCAGGCGGACTATCTCGTCTCCGCTGAGTCAGCAATGTATGAGGGGCACCCCGGGTTCCTCGCGAATTCGGGGCGCGGCGGGATGAGCCTTACCGAGCTACGCGCCTACGCGCCGGAGGCGGGAGCCGACGTACACATCGTGTGGCTCGCCGCCAAGCGGGAGCACTGCGTGGTGGCGGCATCAGAAGACGTCGCGGACCTAGCCGGGTTCTTCGCCGAACAGCTCGGAGACCTCGAGCCGCGCTATGAGCAGGCGCTCGCAGAATTGGGCTGCGACCCGGATGACTATGTGCCGCTGCCGCTGCACCCGTGGCAGTGGGACAACTGCATCTCCACGATCTTTTTCGCCCAGCTCATTTCCCGGGATCTGGTGTACATCGGCACCAGCAGCGACCTATTTCGCCCCCAGCAGTCGCTGCGGACGTTCTTCAACCACTCGCGCCCGGCGCTGCCCTATGTCAAGACTGCCGTGGGCATTCGCAACATGGGGTTCGTCCGCGGGCTCTCGCCGGCGTATATGGAAACCACGCCCGCCATCAACGATTGGTTATCCCAACAGCTCAATGTCGATCCGGAATTCCGGGCCTGCAACGTGCGTCTGCTCAAAGAAATCGTCGCCGTAGGCTACCGCGGCGACACCTACCACCGCCACCCGCTGCCCGCGGACTCAACAAGCGGGCGAGAGAAAATGCTCTCCGCGCTGTGGCGCGACTCGCCCGTGCCGCAGCTATCCGCCACGAGCGTGGCCGTGACCCTGGCGGGCTGCCTCTACGTCGACCCGGCAGGAGAGTCACTCGCCGCCGAGTGGATCGCGCAATCGAGTCTACCGCCGCAAGAATGGCTGCGTCAGCTGCTCGACGTGTACCTTGTCCCAGTCCTCCACGCGCTCGCCCAGTACGGAATCGTGTTCATGCCGCACAGCGAGAATGTCATCCTCGAGCTCGACAACGGCGCGCCCGTCGGCGCGTTTTTCAAGGACCTGGGGGAAGAGGCCGCGGTCGTTGACGCCCGCGTGGACATGCCTGCGGGACTAGAGCGCCTGCAGGTCGATCACGGCGACTTCACCGGTGCCCAGCGCGCGCTATCTATCCACACCGACGTCCTCGACGGCGTGCTGCGCCACCTCGCCGCGCTCTTCGACCGGGAGGGATTGCTCACTGAGACCGAATTTTGGCTCACCTGCCGTGAAGTCGTACTGGATTACGAACGCCGCTTCCCCGGCACGCTGGAGAAACTTCCGGTGCTCGCGCCGCAGTTCAAGCACTCGTGCCTCAACCGCTTGCAGTTACGCAACCCGTTATCGATGGTGAACTTGGGCGACCAGGAGTCCTCGCTCATCTACGCCGGGGACATGGACAACCCGTTGCATTCTCCAGAATCGACGGCGCGATAAGTAAAGGCCAACCCCGCTCGTGCGGGGTTGGCCTTCTCGCGTACTACGCCGCAGCTTAGTCGCGATACGCTTCCGGGCCAGAGTTAAGCCAGGCGTACACGCCACCAATTAGGAAGCCACCACCGATGAGGTTTCCTACCCACACGATGGACCAATTGGCCAACACCACCCAAAGGGTAAAACCTTCCGGTAGCGGGCTGGCGCAGAAGAAGGTCAGGGTCATCAGGCAGAAATTGGCGATGACGTGCTCGAGGCCCAAGCCCACGAAGCAGGCGATGATCGGCACGATGACGAAGAACTTGGAGGCAATGTCTTTGGCAAAGATAGCGCCGATAATCGCCATGTTGACCACGAAGTTGGCCAGTATGGCCTCCACGAACATGCCGCCTGGTCCTTTGAGGAGCTTGCCCATCGCGAGGTCGACGATAAGGTGATTTGGGTCGATGCCGCCGAGCTTGGCGGACATACCCATGGCTGCGGCGAAAAGCACGGCGCCAACTAGGTTGAATAGCGTGGTGACTGCGAGGAGCCACAGCGCCTTTCCCCAGCCCACCTGCTTCTTCACGGCGCCGTAGACCATGTACATCATGTTGCCGGTGGCTAGGTCCGCGCCCAGAATGACGATGGCAAAAAGGCCCAAACCGAACAGGCAGGCAAAGACCAGAGAACCGAGGCCTTCCACATGCTTCTCGACGCCCATACCCATCACCGCAGCAAATGCCGTACCGATCGCCAGGTACACGCCGGCCAAAGTAGAACGGACAGCAAAGCGGGAGAAAGATTGCTCTAGGAGCGTGACCTTCTTCGTCACGGCTGCTGCGGCAGCATCATTCAAGGACATCAAGTACCTCGTACGGTTCAGATTTCAGAGACCTTTGTATCGTACTCCGCCGCACGCACCGCAGGTGAATCCCTGATCTTCAGCAACCAATTGCAATCACTTTTCACTTAAGAAAAACTGGCGGGAATGACACCCTTCCTGTCTGTCCAGCACCTCAGCTACGGCTACTCCGCCCGCACTAAGGTTGTTCGCGATATATCCTTCGACCTCGCCCCAGGGCTCACCGTCCTTCTCGGCGCAAATGGCGCGGGGAAAAGCACGCTCATGCAGCTCATCGCCGGTGAGCTACGCCCGCCAACAGGAACCATCTTCGTGGGCGGTGAAGACGTCCGCCGTTCCGACTCGTGGCGGCAACGTGTCGGCTGGGTTCCGCAACGCAGTGTGTTTGATCCGGCGCAACGCGCAGTGGATTTCGTAGCAGACGTTGGCTGGCTGCGCGGACTAGACCGCGCGACAGCACGCCAGCACGCGGTAAATGCCTTGCGGATAATTGGCTTGGAGGACCACAGCACTACCCGCCTGCGCGCGATGTCCGGTGGAATGCAGCGCCGCGCCATGGTCGCGGCGGGCCATTGTCCACGAGCCAGATGTACTGCTTCTCGACGAACCCACCGCAGGTCTCGACCCACACCAACGATCCTCACTCATCCGCGCACTGCGTGACATGGCCTCGAACGGCACCACTGTCCTCATGTCTACGCACGTCGCGGCTGATATGGACTCCGCCGATCGCACGCTCATTCTTCATCGTAGGTGCATCGCAGTCGATTCTTCTGTTGCAGATTTCATCGAAAGGTACGGCTCCGTAGAACAAGGATTCTGCGCCGTCACCGAACAAGCTACCGACGGGGCACGGGGAGGGGCTGCTTTGTGAGACACGTTCGCTTCATTCCTGTTGTACTCTTCACCGCACTGCTGAGTTTTGCCTCTGCGCGGGGCAGTAACGTCGCCGGTTCCTGGCCAGAGGCCACCGCAATCTGCGCGGTTGTCGCCGCGGCTACGGGCGTACTTCTCGAAAGTATTGCTGCATGGGACGCAGGAAGCCAGGACGCCACGTTTCTACGCTCCACATCCACCTCGCGCGCCCGCACAGCAGTACTTCTCGTCGGCCTGGCGCTGGCATGGGGACTGGCCAGCATTCTTATCGACTTCATGATCCTGGCAGGGTTTGTCTATACCGCACCCGTGGGCAGCTCGCCATGGTTCCTCGTCATCATTAGCAGCCTTGTGTGGGTTGTGTTGTGTGCGGTTCTCGGTGCGGGTTTGGGTGTCTTTGTCCGGCGCCGGCTTCTCGCCGTGTTACTCGCAGCACTGCTCACGCTAGCTTTGTGCGTGGTATCGGCGTGTGCGGATTCCACGCCGGCTTCCCTACGCTTTCTTTTCTTCCCCGGCAATGGGTACGAGCTGATAGCACGGCAGCGACGGGTGGCTTCGGTCGCAATTTCTGCCGTCATGGTAGCGGCCTTAAGCGCCTGTGTCCTTGCCGCACTGACACGCCACCACCCTGCCCCGCGTTACACCGCGCTGACTCTCCTCGCCATCATCACCATCGCCGCTGTTGGCTCCGCCGCAGTGGGCCCCAAGGTACGCGGGCACGGGACACCACGGAGGCGTCGGCAAGCTGCACCCGGGATGCGAACAAACAGCGATACTGCAGTTGGCCAGAAGATCACGAACTCGTCGTAGCCGCAGACGCGCACTGGCAGGAATTCACGCAGATGCTTGTCGACGCCGGCCTTCCTCCCCTCACCGGCACATACGGTCAACCCGGCTCCGATCACGCCACGGAGTTGTCCCACACAGTGGCCAGCCCAGCGGCCCTGTACACGCGGGTTTATGAGGCTCAAGCTGCGGCGCTGCGCGCTCAGCGCCCCCTGCGAAGAAACTTCTGCCTCTCGCAACGCACACCAGGTACTTTCGGACTGGGCCACGTATGCGTTCAGAGCGGAGGACGACAGGTTTACTACCCTCAGCGCACAAAGTTCAACTACTCCTGCGCGCGCCTGGATTGAAAACGAGCTTTCTCACCGTTCGCCCGCAGAGCAAGCCGTGGCTCTGGCTCCCTTTATTCACACCATGCAGACGTACAGCTCCGAGCTACCACCGCTGGGGGTTGCACAATGAGTCCCTACCTGAGACTTCGCCGTTGGCCGGAGTTCTTTTTAATCCTCAGCCTTGGCGTGGTAGCGCAGTTCCTGGATAACTTGGCCGTTCCACAGCTCTTCGGAGCGCCACTGAACCGTCCCGTATTCGTTTTCAATCTGCTGCCACTGCTCGTCGCAGGCTCCATACTGGCGTTGCTGAATAGTTCATGGGATGAGAAATACGAGGCCACGAGCACGGCCCGTTCGCTACGCAAGGAGAAAACTGCCTTGTTGGGTGCAGCTACCGCAGCGTGGACCGCTGTGTTCGGATTCGGATTATTCATTGGGGTAGTACCTATTCATTCAGCATCCACGATCCTTTTCTGTCTCGCTGCGGTTGGCGTCGCGTTAACGCTGCGTAGCGCACTGGACTCGAAGGCATCTGCGGGAATTGCGCTCCCCCTGTCGTTGCTGGCGCTCCTTTTTCCCTGGTGCTTGGGCGAAACCACGCCGTTGGGCAATTCCCTCGGCCAAAGTATGTCTCCCATCATTGCCATCGTGTGCGCCACTATCTTCCTTGTAGGCGCGGCTGCGTGGCTTCACCGACGGCACTAAAACCAAAAAATTCCCCCGGCCTCCTTTCGGAGTGCCGGGGGAATGCCTCAAGCGCTATTTACTTGAACGGGAAGCCGAGCTCGCGCAGGAGCTTGCGGCCCTCGTCGTCGTTAGTAGCGGTGGTAACGACGGTGATGTCCATACCACGAGGGCGGTCGATCTTGTCGATGTCGATCTCGTAGAACATGGACTGCTCGGACAGGCCGAAGGTGTAGTTGCCGTGGCCGTCGAACTGCTGATCAGACAGACCGCGGAAGTCACGAATACGTGGCAGCGCGATGGTCAGCAGGCGGTCTAGGAACTCCCACATGCGGTCGCCGCGCAGGGTAACGCGTGCGCCAATGGGCATGCCCTCACGAAGCTTGAAGTTCGCGATGGACTTCTTAGCGCGACGCAGCTGCGGCTTCTGACCGGTAATAGCGGTCAGATCCTCGAGTGCGCCGTTGATGACCTTGGAGTCACGTGCGGCTTCGCCAACACCCATGTTGACGACAACCTTGGTGACACCAGGGATCTGCATGACGTTGTCGTACTTGAACTCGTCATTCAGGGTCTTGCGGATTTCCTCGCGGTAGCGAGTCTTCAGACGCGGGGTGTAGTTCTCGCTCATTTTTAGATGTCCTTCCCGTTGCTACGCGCGATACGGACCTTCTTGCCGTTCTCGTCGAAACGGTAGCCCACGCGGGTCGGGTTGCCTTCGGAGTCAACGATCGCAACGTTGGACACGTGGATCGGTGCTTCCTGGGTAACGATTCCGCCGGACTCGGCGCCACGCTCGGCAGCAGAGTTTGCGACGTGCTTCTTGATGCGGTTAACGCCCTCTACGAGGACCTTGTCACGCTTTGGGTATGCCTCGATGACCTTGCCCTTCGCGCCCTTATCTGGGCCCGAAATGACGATCACCATATCTCCCTTATGGATCTTCATAAGACTAGATCACCTCCGGTGCGAGAGAAACGATCTTCATGAAACGCTTGTCACGAAGTTCGCGAGCAACCGGTCCGAAGATACGGGTACCACGAGGCTCGCTATCGCCCTTGAGAACAACTGCAGCGTTCTCGTCAAAGCGAATGTAGGAGCCGTCTGGACGACGGGTTTCCTTCTTCGCACGGACGATAACTGCCTTAACTACGTCGCCTTCCTTGACGTTGCCACCTGGGACAGCGTCCTTGACAGTCGCGACGATGACGTCGCCGATGCCAGCGGAGCGTCGGACAGAGCCGCCGAGAACGCGGATGCACAGCAGTTCACGTGCACCAGAGTTGTCGGCGACGCGCAGACGCGATTCTTGCTGAATCACTATGGGTCTCCTGACCTGGATTGATGTGCGGTAAGATTTCCGTCCTTGCCGCACGCGGTCTACAAACTTGCGATGCTCAAGCCTTGACAACGGACTGTGCCGAAGGGTCTCGGACCGGCGGTTCGGAAACGCACCACTACGGGCCGACCAGCTTTTGCAACCTATACATTCAACCACACGCCAGCGCCCATACCAAAACGCCGCTTAGTGATTACCGACGCCCCCTACCTCCACATATATTTCCGTCAGTACACCCGCTTACCCCTCGGCCTCTTATTTCGAATACTACGACACGCATAGGCTCCAAAATCATCGCCACAATCTGCACATATGAACCACACTTTAACAACGCTCAGTGCAAAGTCCATCGCGCAGCCATTCTAATGGTTTGATCTTTCACTGCTGTAACGCATGAGAATTACAGTTAACTTCTGATTTTCATGCAACAACTGCAAATTCTGTGACTACTGGTATTTGCCCGCGAAAGACGTTTCTTTGCTCTTTCCCATATTTCCCGAAGGAGAAACACATGAAGCGTTTGCCACAGACCCTGACTGCTGCTGTACTGACCGGCGCACTCGCCTTTGGCGGCGCAGCTATTGCCCAGGCTCAGATGCCACTACCGGCTTCCATCGAGACCAATGGCATTACCTACGACAAGCAGCCCGACGGCAGCTACGCACCACGCAACCGCTTTGAGAACCCAGCCGGCGAGGACACCGTACCTACCCTCACTGAGGATCAAGCTCGCGCCATCTGGGAGCGTCAGCAGTCAAAGGATGGTGAAAGCGCTGATCCTGAGACCCCTGGAAACGAGACTGACACTGAAGGCGCAGCCGACGCCGAGGGTACTGACTCCGAGAGCTCCAACAAAGAAGGTATCCCTGCTCCAGCTACGAAGAAGGACGCCGAGGGCAACGAGTGGTACCAGAGCCTGAAGGATCCGAAGGTTTACGTCAACGACCCAGCTCTGGTGAATGAAGAGATCACCGACGAGATGCGCAATTCTTACGCTGAGGCGTTCCTGTCTGAGGATTCGAAGCCTGAATTCGACAAGAATAAGCTGGCTTGGTTGGCACTGCCAGCTGCACTGATCATCGGTGGCATCACCTGGTACCTTTCCCAGGACGGCAAGACCTACGTCAAGGACGAGGCACGCAAGAACCAGGAACCGACCGCTGAGGAAAAGGCTGCTTCCGAGCAGATGCTGAACGCTAACAAGGACGAAGTTATCGCCCAGGTCGGTCAGCTCGCTAAGGGCGACGCTGCCCTGGCTGAGGTTCCTTCCGCACTATCTGCCCCGGCAACTGGCGAATCTGCAGACTCCGCACGTGACATGTCCGCTGAGACCGGCTCCAACTCCGTTGCACAGGCTCTGGCTGCTCTGGCCGTAGCTGCAATGGTTGCTGCTGGCGCTTTCACCGCACGCCGCAAGTTCTTCGCTTAAGCAAGAGCCTCCCTACTAGATAGGAAACTGAATTGAGACTTGCTGCGTCGGTCGGGCTTCGGTCCGGCCGGCGCAGCTTTTTGCTGTGGACTCCCTGGTGCATCGCAATTCGCTTGGGCTCCAAATGAGCTTTTGGCCATGGGAGCACAGTTGTTTCTAATACACTAAAGGCCGAACTGGGAAGAAGTATCTCTCAGTTCGGCCTTTGTTCTTTAGAGCTAGCTGGTTGTACTGGAAGGCTCCTCAGTGGATGCAGGTGTAGCTGCATGGCCAGTGGTTGGTGTGGATGCTGGCTCGAGCTTGGGATCCACGGTGAAGATATCGGTACCGGAGCCAATAAGTTCGCCGGGGCGGAAGGCCTCGGTAGGGATGACCGGGCCGGTCTTCTTCGAATTCGAGACAACCACCGGAGTGGTCACGGGAAGGCCGGCGGCCTTGATAGCGTCGATATCGAATTCGGCGAGGATATCGCCCCGCTTGACCTCATCGCCCTTGGTGACGTGGGAGGTGAAGTGCTCACCCTTGAGGTTTACCGTATCGAATCCGATATGCATGAGGATATCGATGTTGCCCACCACTGAGTCCTTGGCACGAATGGCATAGGCATGGTGGGAGGGGAAAGTAACGGTGATTTTGCCGTCGGCAGGCGCAACCAGCTTGCCCACGGTGGGCTCGATTGCCACACCTTGGCCCAGCTTGCCACCGGCAAACATAGGATCGCTGACCTGAGACAGTGGCACGGCGGTGCCCTCCAGTGGGGAGAAGATGGTGCAGGCATCGTCGGCAGCTACCGCAGCTGGGGTGGCAGCGGCAGCCTGTGCCTCGGCTGCGGGAGGATTGACCTCGTCCGGGTCGATGGAGCCATTCTTCCGAATGAGCACGCGGCCGTAGAGGTACGCGCCCACAAAGGCAATCACGAAGGAGATGACACCACACAGGAGGAAGGTCGGCACGAAGCGGGGGACGGAGACGAAACCGATGAAGCCGGCGGCGCCGAGGGCATCGGCAAGCACGCCAAAGATGGCGATGAAGGCAGAGGAAACGGCGGACGCCGCCATGCCGATATAGAACGGCCAGCGCAAGCGAAGGTTTACGCCGAAGATAGCGGGCTCAGTAATACCGAACAGGGCGGAAATGCCGGAGGCACCGGCCAGCCCCTTGAGCTTTTCGGAGCGGGCCAGGAAGTATACGGCGAGCGCGACACCACCTTGGGCGATATTGGCCATGGAGGCAATCGGGAAGATAAAGGAACCGCCCTCGTTCCACAACATCGTCTCAATCGGCGGGAAAGATTGATGCAAGCCGGTAATCACAATCGGCGAATAGACAAGGCCGAAGAGGAAACCGGCCACTGGACCGGCAAAGTCATAGAGGTTAGCTAGTCCCATGCCAAGCCAGTCGCCGGCCGTGCGCAGGATGGGCCCCAAGCCCATAAAGGTTAAGAAACCGGTAATGAGCAGCGTGAGCAGCGGGGTAAGCATGAAGTCCACCGTGCCCTTGAGGTGCTTGTGCAGGAATTTCTCCAAGGTGGCGAGGATCCACGAAATCACCAAGATAGGAAGGATGGAACCTTGGTAGCCGGCCTGGGCGACGTCGAAGCCAAAGATATTCCAATAGGACATCTCGCCGCTTTCAATCGCTTCAGCCACGTTGTAACCGCTGACCAAATCCGGCATGACCATCGCCATAGCCATACCGGCGCCAAGGAACTCGTTGCCACCAAAGCGCTTCGTCGCGGTAAAGCCGACGAGGATGGGCAGGAAGGCGAACGGCGCGGCGGCGAGCAAATTAACTAGCCCAGCAAAGCCTTCCCACGCCGGGAACATCTCGATGACGGATTTATCGCCAAACAGGCCTTCGGCCGTCAAGACGTTATTGAGAGCCATGAGCAAACCGCCGCCCAATAGGATGGGGATGAGCGGCACGAAGATATCCGCCAAGACTTTGACGGCCCGGCTAAACCAGTTGCCGGATTCAGCAGCGATGTCTTTTAGACGGTCGGTGGATACGGCCACGTCCTTGGAAATCAGGTTGGTCATTTCCTGGAAGACGATATTGACGTCACCAGGGCCGACGATGACCTGGAACATACCGCCAGCCTCAAAGGTGCCCTTGAGATCGGGGTCATTATCCAGCGCGGCGGTATCCACCTTGTCCGAATCTTGCAGCACCATGCGCAGGCGCGTGGCGCAGTGCGCGAGTGCGTTGATGTTGTTTTCGCCGCCGAGCGCCTTAAGCGTGCGGGCGGCTACTTCCTTGTGGTCCATAGAAGAGCCCTTCAGTGTAATGGATCACATCCTGATACCGGACGTGACTACTTATGTCCATTACAGCTGGAATTCGGGCCTAAGTCCACACATTCGGGCGGAGTGTTGGCAACTTCACCGGTGATAGGTACACCTACCCGCGCGGTTCCCACCCCTGCCACGGTGACTCGCCAAACACCGCGAACGAAGCAGCAATCCGACCACCCCCGGCATAGACCTCAACGGCGCAGCCATCCGCAATCAAGCGCATCTCACCATCCGGGCAGTCGATGGGTTCTCCGCCATTAAAGGAAATGGTCCCGTCGCGTTGGGTGACACGGAAAGCTTCATCCCCGGCGGCGTCGATAAGAGCAAAGGAACCTTCGCCCTTGATATCGATGGTGGAGCCAAAGCCTTCGCGCCCGTGGGTCTCCGGCAAGGCAGACCACAGCGGCTCTTGGTGCAAGTAGTCACCCTCAAGCCAGATGCGGCGTGGCAGGGTCAAGGTGTGCACCCAGCCTTGCGTCGGAGTGTCATCCTGGGCGGGCATGCCCATCCACCCCAGCAGGATGCCGTCCTCGGTAGCCTGCGGCGCATAAAACTGGGTGCCGTGATCCAAGAGTGTAAAGCCGCGCTCAATGTGAAAATCCAACCCTTCGAGCGTGCCCACGACATAGCCGCAGCGGTCCGTTTCTGCTTGCGGGCAAAAGATGAGTACCTGCTTGTCCCCTAGCGTGAGGAGATTAGGACACTCCCACATATATCCGCCCGGCAGCTGGGAAGGATCATCCAAAACAATCTCGCCCTGAAAGTCCCACTGCGCTAAGTCCTGGGAGCGGTAGAGAACAATGGTGCCGCGTTCATCTTCGGTTTGGGCGCCGATGACCATCCGCCAACCGTCACCGTCGCGGGTGATCTGTGGGTCACGGAAGTGGCCCGTATAACCCTCCGGGGAGTCCGGGATGAGGGGGTTATTCTCATCGCGGAGATAGATGCCGCCTTCAGGGCCCGAAGGGTCGAGGGCGCGCACGCGGTTCTGCGAGGGAATGCGGCGGCCGTCTTGTTTCAGGTTGCCTGTATAAAACAGCCAGACATCGGTGCCATCGACCACCGCGCCGCCCGAATAGCATCCATCCTTGTCATAGGGCAGATCCGGGTATAAGGCATCCGGGTGGTGTTGCCATGGCGTGGGCGCGGAAACACGTGTGGTCGCATGGCCCCAGCCGGTGCGCTTGGGCTGGCGCGGGAAGGCAGGGTCATGCTGGTAGTAAACATGCAAGGTATCACCGTCTACAAAGACACCATTGGGATCATTGAGGCGGCCTTGTGGTGGGGCAAGGTGAAAATTGGGCCGGTAGTTCATATCACCGATACTATGAAAATATGACTATTCATGTGTGCGGTGAAGGGCTCGTGGACCTCGTTCCAGTAGCCCCTGGCAGCTTGAACGACCACACCCCGGCGCTGGGCGGCGGGCCATTTAACGTGGCCATCGCAGCCGCGAGACTGGGGGCGGACGTAGAGTTCCAGTCCCGCCTTTCTACCGATGGTTTTGGCCAGGAACTCGTTGGCCGCCTTAAGTCAGAAGGCGTGACCACCACCCACCTGCAGCGTGGCGATGAGCCCACCACGCTAGCCGTCACGACCATCCATGAGGACGGCTCCGCTTCCTATAACTTCTATATCGAGGGCACCGCCGACCGCTTGGTTGAGCCACACTTGGTTCCGGCCGATATCGCGTGCTTTGGCACGGTCTCCCTTGCCCTTGAACCTGGCGCCTCCCGCTATGCGCAACTATTGAAGGATTTTGCCGCACAAGGTACCTTGGTCGCCCTCGATCCGAATATCCGCCCGTTCTACGCCACCCAGGAGCACCGAGAATTCCTAGCGGACCTGCTCCCCCACGTCACTGTGCTCAAGCTTTCCGACGAGGAGGTGGAATTCCTCGGCACCGACCTCATTTCCCAGGTCCCCGTCGTCGTAATTACCCGCGGCGGGGAGGGCCTTAGCGTTCAGGCCGGTGACACCGCACTACAGGTGCCGGCCGCAAAGGTCACCGTCGCCGACACCATTGGCGCCGGCGATACCATCATGGCCGCATTGTTGACCCAGATTGATGAGCGCGGGCTCGACGCCACCGCCTTGTCTGAACTAGGAGCTGCGGAGTGGAAGGAAATCCTGTCCTTCGCCGCGGCCGCCGCAGGGATCACCGTTTCACGCAAAGGTGCTAACCCACCACGGCGTGAGGAAGTAGAGTCAGCGCTATGACCTACACCAAGCGCACCCTGTGGCTGCACTCCGCGCTCTTTATCCTCGCGTTTCTCGCGTTTATCCTGCCCGTAGTTTTTGGCACCTCCGCTCTACTTCCTGTTTGGTTGACCGGCGGGCTGAGTTTGGGGCTTGCGGCTTGCACGCTTGTCGACGCCGCCTATAAATTCTTCGCCCCCGCCTCCCCTCGTAGCCTCCGCCTGCTCTCTGGTCTTGCCGGCCTCGTTCTGCTCATCGGCTGGGGCATCTGGGTCTATATCTACGGCAATATGGCGGCCGTCGGCACAGGATCCTATCGAATCGGTACCTTTTTGCTCGGCGCGGGAAGCGTGCTCAATCTTTTTGTAGTGGCAATTTCCTTTCTAGATATACAAAGAAAGGTCAACTAGAGCGACTGGGCAACAGCCACAATTGGCAGGTTTCCACTAATGCGCCGCTACGACGCGGCGGGGAACAATGATGGGGGCATCACTATCCGGATCGTCCCAGGCTTCAGCCTCGATGCCATAGGCCTGCTCCAATACCTTCGGGGATAGCGCTTGTTTCGGCGCCCCGCGAGCGATAATTTTGCCGGCTTTCATCACCACCATGGAATCAGAATAGTGGCCCGCCAGCATGAGATCGTGCAGGACTACAACCACTGTTTTTCCCACCTGCGCCTGTGCGCGAGCCAACTCCAGCATGCGCATGGCATGGGCGGGGTCGAGAAAGGTCGTGGGTTCGTCGAGAAGCAGCACAGGCGTATCTTGTGCCAGTGCCAACGCCAGCCAGACGCGTTGGCGCTGCCCACCCGATAGCGAAGCGATATCACGATCGAGGAAGTCCACAATGTCGGTAGCCTCGCAGGCCTGCGCGATAGTCTCCCGATCCGTAGCGGAAAGGCCGCGCATCCTCCCCTGATAGGGATGACGCCCGCGCGCGACCAACTCGCCTACCCGTAGCCCATCGGGGGCCACGGGGTGCTGCGGCAGCAGCGCCACCTGCTGCGCGGCATCCTTCGCGGACAACGCATGTAGGTCAGCGTCCCCGACCATGACGCTGCCCTGCCGCGGGGCCAGGATTTTCGAGAGAGTTTTCAGCAGCGTGGACTTGCCACAGCCATTGGGCCCAATGAGCGTGGTGACTTCGCCGGCACGGGCGTGCAGATCGACGCCGGCAAGGATGTCCTCGCCATCCTTATATCCCGCATGAATGCCGGTGGCGTGGAGACTGCACCGAGGCTTCGCGCTCGTGGGCTGTTTAGGCTGATTATTCGTCATATCTTTTCCTTCATCCACGTACGACTATCTAGCACCATCCGGCGCTGTGTTTGTCCGTTTCCCCCGCTGTGCCGCGGCGCAACGTTTAGCTGCGCCCGGCCGCATTCCACACCACTATCACCAAGGCGCAGCCGCCGATGACCGAGGAAACCGCACCCACCGGCGCGTCTACCGGGATAGCGCCAGCGATGACGGCGCACACGGTAAGCAACGCCGCGCCCGCGGCTGCCGACGCCAGCGGCGATGGCGTGGGGGTGCGCGCCACCATCCGCGCCAGGTGCGGCGCTAGCAGCGCGATAAACCCAATGGGTCCCACCACCGAGACCACCACGGCGCTGATACCGGTTGCCGCGATAAGCAGAAGAGAGCGCTGGCGGGAGATATTCACGCCCAGGGTGGTTGCGGAGGAATCATCATGGGCAAGCAACGGCAATTCCCGCGCGCACCAGATGCCTATAGCGAGAAACGGCGCTAATGCCGCCAGCAGGGGGAGGATGACCTCCATGCGCACAAATCCAGTCGATCCCGCAAGCCACGTTTGCGCCTCCGCAGCGCGCAGGACCTGGGCGCTGCGCATCAAATACGCCACGATGGCCTGAAACAGCAGCGATAAGGCAATACCGACGATGACGATGCGGTTGCTCGTACCGATGCCACCAAGGGTGGCGAGGAGGAGGACAACGAGGAGGGCGCCGATCGTCGCCAAGCATGCCCGCCACCAAAACTCCGGGATGCCCTCAGCGAAACTGGGGCGCGAATGCACGGTGCCCAGGACCACCAGCACCGATGCCCCGCCGGTAACGCCTAAAATATCCGGCGAGGCGAGCGGGTTGCGGGCCATGGTTTGCGTCCAAGAACCGGCCAGACCGAGGGCGGTGCCCACGATGACGGTGGCGATAGCAACCGGCAGGCGCAAGTCCCACACCACCCTGATGTGGCTCTCGCTGCCGCCGCCGGTGAGGACATCGATGACTTGCCGTGGGCTCAGTTCCACGGAACCTTGCCCCAACAATACTAAGTACGCGATAAGGGCGATAAGGATAAATGCCAACGTGGAAGCGAGCACGCGCGCGTGCCGACGGCGTTGCTGCGCTGTTAAAATTGTGCTGATCGTGGTCATGCGTTTTACCCCCACGTTCTGCCCATTCCTCGGTGGGCACCCCAAATGAGGAAGGGTGCGCCCACTACTGCGAGGACGATGGACATCTCCAGCTCCGAGTTACCCACAATGAGGCGGCCGATGATATCGGCGGCAAGCACGGCACAACCACCTAAGAGCGCGGAGGGCAAAAGCATGGTAGCAACGCTAGGGCCCACCACCCGCCGCACGATGTGAGGAATGGCAAAGCCGACGAAGGCAATGGGCCCCGTTGCCGCCGTTGCACTGCCGGCCAGCACCACGACGCTGAGCGCCGCGCCCACCCGCGCGGTGGTGGGGGACCCGCCCAAGGCGAGGGAGGACTCCTCCCCCATAGCCAAAAGGTCGAGGGGTCTGGCTGCCATCGCCGCGCACGCTAGGCCGATAACAAGCCCTATGCCCGCGATCGCGACGTCTTCTGGGCCGCGGCCAAAGGTGGATCCGATGGTCCACCGCCGCATGCTATCGAGGACGTCCGTGGAATAAAGGCCGATGATCATCGCGCCCGATCCCAAGGCGGCGGAGACGCCGGCACCTACCAGAACGAGCGTCAGAGGATCCTGAAACCGCCGCGATACGGCTAAGACCAGCAGCGTGGTAATACCCGCGCCAGCGAGCGCGAGGGTAGTCCGCATACCGGTGGAGGTAGCAATGCCGATGGCCGTGCCTATGGCAACAAAGAATGACGCACCCGCGGTAACGCCAATAAACCCTGGATCCGCCAGCGGGTTTCTGGTCCACGATTGCGCCAGTACACCGGCCACAGCAAGGGCCGCGCCGGCGAAATAAGCCAGGAAGGTGCGCGGCATGCGCAGGTTCCACACGATATCGTGGATATCCTGCTCCCCTGCTCCGTGCAGGGCGGCGATGACCTCCCCGGGCGGAATCGAGCGGGATCCTAGCGTCAAGGACGCCACCGCCAACACCAGACTGGCGAGGATGAGGGCAACAAGGAGCAGCTTGTGACTCTGTGCCCGCGTCATTACCGGTGCGGCGGCGCCGGTGGCGGTAGGACTATCTGCGGTGTTATCCGTCTGGATTTTTTGGCCGACT
Organism: Corynebacterium sp. LaCa_205; assembly: GCF_057458085.1. Taxonomy (NCBI): domain Bacteria; kingdom Bacillati; phylum Actinomycetota; class Actinomycetes; order Mycobacteriales; family Corynebacteriaceae; genus Corynebacterium; species Corynebacterium sp. LaCa_205. The sequence goes on along the minus strand of NZ_CP190931.1, from coordinate 372,548 downwards.
TTCGTGGTTGCTGACAATTACAGCTTCTCTTCAAACTTATCTACTGCCCAGGGGATGGTCACCGGGTTCGGCATACTCATGGCATTACCGGTATCCGTATCCAGGTAGCGCACGCGACCATCCTTGACAACGTCGAGGCCTTGGAAGGTCTTATCCTTCTTCAAGGCTTCGGAGGAACCGTTGTAGTCCAGGACAAAGAGGTAATCAACCTGGTTAAGTTTTGCGTAATTTTCTGGGGCAATGTCAACGAAGAAGCTGCTGCCATCGCCCTGCAAGGCATCGGGGATCTCCATGCCAAGATCCTCGATGAATTGTCCGCGCCCGTCCTCCTCGGTGTAGAGGCCGATTTTGCCGTCATAAGGCATGACGATGGCCGCAGATTTATCCTGCAATTCCGTGTGCTCGCGGCGGAATTCCTCGAAGGCCTTTTCGGTGTCATCGATAAGCTTATCGCCTTCGTCTTCCTTACCCACCGCGTCTGCAATAGTTTCTACCTGCTTTTCCCAGGGCACCTGCCAGTCTTCATAGCCATCTGGCTTGACGGTGGTAGGCGCGATGTCTTCCAGGGATTCCTTCGTATGCGCATCCACGGCCTGGTTCACCGCAATGATCTGGGTGGGATCTGCCGCGGTGATCTGCTCAAAGGTATCCGCGGTGAATCCGGTTGCGGTATTATAAATCACCTCAGGCTTTGCATCGCCCAAAAGCTTATCTGCCCAGGGGCCGACGCCGGAGGGATCGCCATCGCCCTCAGCACCCCACGGTGCCACCGCCACGGGAGTGATCCCCAGGGCAAGTAGCGTATCGGCGTCACCCAGGCCCAGGCTAGCCACCCGCTGCTCGCTGGAAGCGTCAGTAGCCTTAGCCGTTTCATCGCCTTCACCGCGGGAGCAGCCTCCTAAGGCTACGGCTCCGGCAGAAAGCACTGCTACTGCACCCAAACTACGACGGCCGAAAATCTTCACCAGGCTAGCCCTTTCAAGAAGGAGGAAAATAACTTTGCTTAGCCTATACCGCAAAGAGTAATTTAGGCAAGCCTTAGTTTATTATGAGTATATTAGACGCATGAACTCTTCCCCACAATCCGCCACGATGCGTCAACACGAACTCATCCCCGTTATTCTGACCGCTAATAAACGGATCCGGCCGCGCCTGCACCGCCTGACGTTTTATGCCGAGGCATTCCGGACATACACCCTCTCCGGACCCGATGAATTCTTTGGACTCGTCATGCCACAAGCCGGACAGGAATTTAGGCCCTTCCCCGTCGACGGCATAAACCTTCGCTCGGCGGTAAGCGCGATTTGCGAGGAGAGGCGGCCGGACCTGCGCTGGTATACCATCCGCGCGCTCCATTCAGAAGAGGCCACAGTCGATGTCGACGTGGTCACCCACGGCGATTCCGGACCTGGCTCGCGGTGGATTCGCCGCGCACGAGCCGGCGATACGGCGGGATTCTTTACGTGCAACGACTTGTGGCGACCAACCGAGTCGGCACAACTTCTAGTCGCCGATGCATCCGCCCTGCCCGCCCTGCGGCACATCTTGGCCTACCAAGAAAACCATAACCCGGCGATGCTTCGAGCCACCGACGTTATGGCCGTGGTAACCAGCGAGGACGAGGTAGAGCCGGGCCTTGCAACTCGGTGGGAGACGAGCGTCCGCAGCCTGCGCATCATTCATACCCAACCGCGTCAGGAGGCGGATGCTGTCGTAGCCGCTCTAAGAGCGGACTATGCCCGTGCGCCGGGGCCAGGGTACGTGTGGGCTTCCGGCGAGGGGGAGCTAGCAAAGAGCGTACGAGGCCTCGCGGTGAATGAGTGGGGCCTGGATACCACCGACGTCACGTGGGTTCCCTACTGGTTTTATGGAAGGGCCCGACCGTAGCTAAGCCCGAAAACGGCGAAGGCCCCTACCCCGAACCATTAGATTCGGAGCAGGGGCTGCGCTGGCTAGTTTTTACTTAGCCTTCTCGATGATCTCAACGAGACGGAAGTGCTTGTCCTTGGACAGCGGGCGGGTCTCAGCGATGCGTACGAGATCGCCGATGCCTGCGGTTTCTTCCTCGTCGTGCGCCTTAACCTTCTTGTTAGAACGCATGATCTTGCCGTACAGGGCGTGCTGCTTGCGGTCTTCCAGCTCGACAACGATGGTCTTGTTCATCTTGTCGGATACTACATAGCCGGTGCGAACCTTAGGAGCGCCCTTGACCTTCTCCTTCTTCGGAGTAGGTGCCTTCTTGGAATCAGTCACGTTAGCCTCACTCATGATTAAGCCTCAGCTCCCGGAGCAACGGACAGGCCCAGCTCGCGCTCGCGCAGAACGGTGTAGATGCGGGCAATGTCGCGCTTAACCGTGCCGATGCGGCGGTTGTTGGTCAGCTGGCCGGTGGCCTTCTGGAAGCGAAGGTTGAACAGTTCTTCCTTCGCATCCTTCAGGCGGGACTGCAGCTCAGCATTGTCGAGCTCACGGAACTCGTGGGCGGGGGTACCGGTTGCCATTAGAACTGGTCCTCCTTCTTGATGATACGGACCTTGCAAGGAAGCTTCTGGCCAGCGCGGCGCAGAGCCTCAATTGCAACGGCATCGTTCGGATAGCTCATCTCGAAAAGTACGCGGCCCGGCTTAACGTTAGCCACCCACTTCTCAACCGGGCCCTTACCGGAACCCATACGAACGCCGAGCGGCTTCTGGGTCAACGGACGGTCCGGGAAGATGTTGATCCACACCTTGCCACCACGCTTGACGTGGCGGTTGATGGCAATACGTGCGGCCTCAATCTGACGGTTGGTGATGTACGCCGGCTCGAGAGCCTGGATAGCGTAATCGCCGAAGTTGATGCGGTTACCGCCCTTGGACACGCCGCGACGGTTCGGGCGGTGCTGACGGCGGTACTTAACACGCTTAGGAATCAGCATGGATTAGCCCTCCTGCTTCTGCTGTGCACGCTGGCGGCGCTGGCCACCGCGGCGGGAGCGACCATTGCGGTCACGGCCACGGCCCTGTGCCGGAGCGTTCAGTTCGGACTCGCGTACGCCACCGACGACGTCACCCTTATAGATCCACACCTTGATGCCAATGCGGCCGAAGGTGGTGTGGGCCTCTGCGGTGCCGTAATCGATTTCGGCGCGAAGAGTGTGCAGCGGAACGCGACCCTCGTGGTAGCGCTCAACGCGGGACATTTCAGCACCACCCAGGCGGCCGGACAGCAGAATCTTGATGCCCTTGACCTGTGGCTGGCGCATAGCGGACTGGATAGCCTTGCGCATTGCACGACGGAATGCGACGCGGTTAACCAGCTGCTCCGCGATGGAGTGAGCAACCAGGGTTGCGTTTGCGTCTACCTGCTTGACCTCGAGGATGTTGAGGGCAACCATCTTGCCGGTGAGCTTTTCCAGCTCGCGGCGGATACGGTCAGCCTCAGCACCGCGGCGGCCAATCACGATGCCTGGGCGGGCGGTGTGAATGTCGACGCGGACGCGGTCGCGGGTGCGCTCGATAACGACGTCGGCAATGCCGGCGCGCTCGAGGCCCTTGTTGAGGTAGTTACGAATCTTGATGTCTTCGGCTACGTAGTTCGCGTAGTCCTTATCGGCGAACCAGTGGGTCTTCCAGTCGGAAGTGATGCCCAAACGTAGGCCGTGAGGATGGATCTTCTGGCCCATTACTTGGCCCCTTCCTGCTGGCTTTCGACCACCACGGTGATGTGGCTGGTGCGCTTACGAATCATGAATGCACGACCCTGTGCACGCGGCTGGAAACGACGCATGGTCGGACCCTCGTTGGCATAAGCCTCGGAGATGACCAGGGTACGTGGGTCGAGGCCGAAGTTGTTCTCAGCGTTAGCGGCTGCAGAAGCAACGACCTTAGCAACTGGCTTGGAAGCACCCTGCGGTGCGTACTTCAGGATAGCCAGGGCTTCGCTTACGGACTTGCCGCGGACCAGATCGAGCACGCGACGTGCCTTCATCGGGGTGACGCGGACGTAGCGGGCCGTGGCGGATGCGGAGGTGATGGTCTCACTCATCGCTTATCGACGTCCCTTCTTGTCATCCTTGACGTGACCCTTAAAGGTCTTGGTTGGTGCAAACTCGCCCAGCTTGTGGCCGACCATGGAGTCCTCGATGAAAACCGGCACGTGCTTGCGGCCGTCGTGGACGGCGAAGGTGTGACCGATGAAATCGGGGAGAATGGTCGAGCGGCGAGACCAGGTCTTGATGACCTGCTTGGTGCCTGCATCGTTCTGAGCATCCACCTTGTTGAGGAGGTGCTCATCGACGAACGGGCCCTTCTTAAGGCTGCGTGGCATTGTTTACCTCCTCTTAGCGCTTCTTGTTCGGGCGACGACGGCGCACGATCATGTTGTTGGAGTAACGGTTCGGGTTGCGGGTGCGACCCTCCTTGTGGCCCCATGGGGACACAGGGTGGCGACCACCCGAGGTCTTACCCTCACCACCACCGTGTGGGTGGTCAACCGGGTTCATTACGACACCGCGGACGGTCGGGCGAACGCCCTTCCAACGCATACGGCCGGCCTTGCCCCAGCGGATGTTCATCTGCTCGGCATTGCCAACCTCACCAACGGTGGCGCGGCAGCGGATATCCACACGGCGGATTTCGGAAGACGGCATACGCAGAACTGCGTACTTGCCTTCCTTACCCAGCAGCTGAATGGAAGCACCAGCGGAGCGAGCCAGCTTAGCGCCAGCACCCGGCTTGAGCTCAACAGCGTGGATGGTAGAACCGGTCGGGATATTACGCAGAGGCAGGTTGTTGCCAACCTTGATATCTGCATTCGGGCCGGACTCTACGATGGTGCCCTGCTTCAGACCCTTAGGGGCGATGATGTAGCGCTTTTCGCCATCAACGTAGTGAAGCAGTGCAATGTTTGCGGTGCGGTTCGGGTCGTACTCGATGTGAGCGACCTTTGCCGGGATGCCGTCCTTGTCGTTACGACGGAAGTCGATCAGACGGTAACGGCGCTTGTGGCCACCGCCGATATGGCGGGTGGTGATGCGGCCGTAGTTGTTACGGCCACCAGTCTTGCTCAGCGGGCGCAGCAGGGACTTCTCCGGAGTAGAACGAGTGATCTCGTCAAACTCAGAAACGGAGGATGCGCGGCGACCCGGAGTTGTCGGCTTGTACTTACGAATAGCCATAATTCTTCCTTTTCCTTTCGGCTCTCCGGTGACGCTTAAGCGCCGCCGCCGAAGACGTCGATGGAGTCGCTGCCTTCACGGAGCGTCACATATGCACGCTTGGTGGACTTACGCTGGCCGTAACCGGTGCGGGTGCGCTTACGCTTGCCTGCACGGTTCACGGTGTTCACGGAGTCGACCTTGACGTCAAAGATCTGCTCTACGGCATCTTTAATCTGGGACTTATTGGAGTCCGTGGAGACGTAGAACGTGTACACGTTCTGCTCCATCAGACCGTAGGACTTCTCGGATACAACCGGGGCGATGATGATATCGCGTGGGTTAGAAATCTTAGCCATTAGTTCTCCTCCTTATCCGCGCCGGTTGCGCGGTTGATGAAGGTGTGTAGCGCCTCAACGGAGAACACAACGTCATCGGAGTAGAGAACGTCGTAGGTGTTGAGCTGGCCAGCGTCCAGGATCTGAACGTTAGGCAGGTTATTAGCGCTACGACGAGCGTTGATGTCCTCGCGGCCGATGACCAGGAGCACGTTCTTGCGCTCGGTCAGGGACTCGAGGAAGGCCTTAGCCGACTTGGTGGACGGCTTCTGGCCCGGTACGAGCTCTTCGATGACGTGGATGCGCTCGTTGCGAGCACGGTCAGACAGTGCACCGAAGAGAGCAGCCTTGATCATCTTCTTAGGGGTGCGCTGTGCGTAGTCGCGCGGCTGTGGGCCATGGACGGTGCCGCCACCGGTGTAATGCGGTGCGCGGATTGAGCCCTGGCGTGCACGGCCGGTGCCCTTCTGACGGAAAGGCTTGCGACCACCACCGCGGACATCGCCGCGGGTCTTGGTTGCGTGGGTGCCCTGGCGTGCAGCAGCAAGCTGAGCGTTAACAACCTGGTGCATCAGAGCAATGGATGCCTCGGTGTCAAAGATTTCAGCAGGCAGGTCTACAGAGCCGTTGGTCTTACCCTCGGAAGTGTGGACGTCTAGCTTGAGGTTGCTCATGCGTGTGCACCGCCCTTCACTGCGGTCTTAACGGTGACGAGGCCGCCGCGCGCACCAGGGATAGCACCCTTGATGAGCAGCAGGTTGGACTCGGCATCGATTTTCTGAATCTTCAGGTTCTGGGTGGTCACGCGGTCCTGGCCCATACGGCCAGCCATGCGCTTGCCCTTGAAGACGCGGCCCGGGGTAGCAGCGCCGCCGATGCCACCAACGCGGCGGTGAGCGGCCTGGTTACCGTGAGCTGCGCCCTGGCCTGCGAAGCCGTGGCGCTTCATGGCACCAGCGTAGCCGTGGCCCTTGGTCTTGCCGGTGACGTCAACGAAGGTGATGCCCTCGAAGATGTCAACCTTGACCTCTTGGCCAACCTCATAAGCAGAGGTGTCGTCCATGCGGATTTCCGCAACGTGACGGCGTGGGGTTACGCCAGCCTTCTTGAAGTGACCACCAACCGGCTTATTTGCCTTGCGTGGGTCGATTTCGCCAAAGGCGATCTGGATGGCGCTGTAGCCATCGGTTTCGGGGGTGCGAATCTGGGTGACAACGCATGGCCCTGCCTCGACGACGGTAACCGGTACAACGCGGTTGTCCTCGTCGAAGACCTGGGTCATGCCGAGCTTCTTGCCCAGAATGCCCTTGATCTCGTTTTCACTCATTATTTGTTCTCCACCAAAGTCGCTTACTGGATGTTCACGTCGACGCTTGCCGGAAGATCGATGCGCATAAGAGCATCAACGGTCTTCGGGGTTGGGTCGAGAATGTCGATCAGGCGCTTGTGAGTGCGCATCTCGAAGTGCTCGCGAGAGTCCTTGTACTTGTGCGGAGAACGAATAACTGCGTATACGTTCTTCTCGGTTGGGAGCGGCACTGGGCCGACTACACGAGCACCGGTACGGGTAACGGTCTCGACGATCTTCTTTGCAGAAGCGTCGATAGCCTCGTGGTCATAGGCCTTCAGCCGAATGCGGATTTTTTGTCCCGCCACGCTTATCCTCTTCCTCGCTTCCCCACTTTCACATTCCCGGCGTTTCCGGGGCGTGAAGCGGTGGGAAATTGCTTCTCGATTTCTCTATAACGTTGTCCGGGCTTGGGGGCCTGACACAACGCCAGTGGTCTGACTGTCATGACGACCAAGAGTTGCGGTACATGGCAAGCGCCAGAACGCAGTGCTCTCGACGGGGTACAAGACCCGTGGTCAAAGTATTGTGAAGAGGACGGTTTTCACGCATTACACGTGGAGAGTGTCCAATTCGTCTACTGCCGCTGTTTATTTGCCATGCCCCTTCTCCGGTCCATCTTCTCGGGGTGTCACTGCTCTAACGCGGACCTAGCCCGATCGGATGACCTTCCAGTCAATGTTTCAAGTTCCCCTGAAACATGGCGACAACGAAGGTGTCATGTTCGCTTTACCAGCTCAGCGTCTCCCCGAGACTGCGCTTGACGACGTCCGTCGCTCGCACCACATCTCGGTTCTCGCTGCCCTGTTAAAGCAACCTTTGTATTTAAGCATGTTGGGCTGCGGTTTTTCAAGCCGCGTATTAAACCGTGCCAAAAATCACGTTTTGGAAAATTTTGTTGCCTCGCACCCCACACTCGGCTGAGAAGTATCTAAACTCGGAGGCAATGGCTGTGGACTCTTTGTCCTGCCTAGATAGTTGAATATCGCGTTCATGCATTACCCAATAAAGAAAGGCTCACTCGCCCATGTCTGAAAACAAGACCCCTGCACAAAACTCTGACAACCAGGTTCCCGCTTCCGAGGAGCGCGAGGTCAATAACAACCTGGAAACCCAGTACGGCACCACCACCATCGATGATGTCGTGGTCTCCAAGATTGCCGGCATCGCAGCCCGCGAGGTTTCCGGCGTGGATTCCCTGGGTGGCGGCGGCGCCCGCATGATCGGCAATATTCGCGAGTCTTTCGGTGCTTCCGAGGACGTCCGCCAGGGCGTAGACGTAGAGGTAGCAGAAGGCTCCGCCCGCATCGAGATTGCAATTACGGCTGAGTACGGCGTGGCCATCCACGAGCTCGCTGAGGCTATCCGCCGCAACATCATGAATGCTGTAGAGCGCATGACTGGCCTGAGTGTCGAGCGCGTCAACGTTGTTGTTCACGATGTCAAGCTGCCGAAAGATGAGTCCGAGTCTGAAGACCAGGCTGCTTTGAACCAGGGTCAGGCCTAAGCCCAATGCCTGAGCCCCGAGCACATTTCGAGCTCGAGGTAAGCCACGCCCACGCTATTGCACAGGCCGTCACGAAGGTCCGCGGCGTCGCTGCACTCGACGGCGGTTCGTTCAGTTCGGTGAGTTTGTACCTCCCAGGCGAGCGCATCGTCGGTATGCGGCGACCCAATCCGCGCGACGATCGCCACCTGCAGATCAACATCCGCGTCGATATCAGCGCGGCGCCGGACCTTTATGCCTTGGCAGAAGACATCCGGTCCGCCGCACGAGGGGCATGTCCCGAACTGCAGCGCATTGACGTTGAGTTTTCTGACGCCGTGGATGGCTTATCCGCTGCTCCATCGAAGGAATAGATATGAAAAATTACACCACTTTGGGCATCATTTCCGGCCTTATTCTTGCCTTCTTTTTGCACCTAGGTTGGGGTCCGACCCTGCTCGCCGTACTCCTTGCTGCCATTGGCGGAATCGTGGGAGCACACTTTGATGGCCGTATCGATCTCACCTCGGTGTGGAATGGCCTCATCGGTAAGGAGAAAGGCCAAGGTTAATGACAGATAGTTCCACTCAGGGCCACACGCGTATCTCGCTGCGGACCATGGAACGCATCGTTACCGCCGCGATCGCTAGCGTCCCCGGCACCAAGGCCATAGAGGCCAAGCTAGCGGGCATCGGCGGCCGCGGTTTTCCACGGGTCTCGGTCCAAATGGACTCGGAGCGCGAGGTAGCGGCCGTCAACGCCACTATCGGCGTAGTGTGGCCCTCGCCGGTTACTACGGTGGCGGAGCATACCCGCGCCGCCATTTCAGAAGCCATCGCGGCACATACCGGTTATTCCACTACACGCGTTAATGTCACCGTTGGCGGTTCCGTTCCGGGCAATCGGGTAACAGCGGCAGAAGTGGAGCAGCGCCAGGTTGCTGCTGCCGTCGCGCCGCACATCACGCCCTCGCCGGTCTGGCAGCCGGTCACTGCCGAGTCGGTCAACGTACGCAGCATTGCCACACCGCAGAAAACACCGGTGCGCAGCGTCACTGCCCCGGACTCCGACATCGCGGTGCGGTCCGTAAACACTCCGCGCGAGGCTGAGGTACGCAGTGTCTCTGCTGATCTCCCTGACCACCACCTGCGCGAAATCTCTTCCCCAGGTGAACATGCGCTGCGGCCTCTCAAAGAGCCTAAGCCGGTACACGTTCACAGCGTGGCGGCACCGCGCCCAGCCAAGCTGGTCCCCAGCGGACAGGTTCGCCCGCTGTCGCGAAAAGTACAGGTATCAGCTCCTCGGCCGCAGCCGCTGCGTGATATCGAGATCCGCCACGAGTGGACACCGCGCCGCGTGCAGACCCCTAAGTCCGTTCCTGCGCGAAAGGTACAAGCCCCTCGACCACAAGCACTCAAACGTATTGAGGTCACCCCGGCCAACCCTCGCCCACTGCACGTGGATGTGCCACGGCCGGAGCCGTTGCGCGCCATTTCCATAAACCCCTACCGCCCACAAGGAGGCAACCATGGCTGAACAGCACATGCCTGAACACTTTGGGCAGCAGCCGAAGGCGTCTCCAGCGGCGCGATCGTGGGCTGTGATTCTAGGGCTGCTTCTGATCGCCGCGGGCATCGTCGGCGTGCGCGAGACGTGGCTTGTAGGTTCTGGTTCCGATGCCCAATCGTGGGTACAGCCAGTACTTAACCTCATCGCCACTGAACAGCTGCAGACCTGGATGATTTGGGCCGGTGTCGCATCCATCATCGTCGGCCTTATCTTCCTATTTGCAACGCTAAAGACGCGCCGCACAACGCACCTGCAGCTGGCTTCCGATACCGCGTCCATGTGGATGCGGCCGGTAGATATCGCTCGCCTATCTTCGGCGACTGCTCGCCGCGTGCCGGGCGTTGCCTCCGCACAGACCTCAGCGGATAAAAAGACCGCTAAGGTCACCGTCAATGGTGATACCGACGATGCCGAGCTGCAGGGCCGAGTAGAGACCGCGGTTACGCAGTGCCTGGCGCACTTAAAGAATCCGCCACAGGTCACCGTAGCTGTAGAAAAGATTCCGGAGTTGGATAACAATGTCTAGAAAACTTGCTACTTTTGACCGTATCCTGCTCGGCCTGCTGGGAATAATCCTCATCGCTTTGGGCGTGTGGCCCATCCTTATCCACTTCAATGTGGAGTTTGCCAAGTACTTAGCCCTGTGGGTGGACCACGATGCGTGGAAGACGTTGGCGGACAATGACTGGTGGGTCTGGGCGCTGGCCGGTGGTTCCGCACTACTGCTTATCGTAGGCCTGTGGCTCGTGGTAGCTAACCTGCGCCACCGTCGCTTTAATAACGTGGAGTCTGCATCGTCTAATGACAAGGGATCTATCACGACGTCGATGAACGCTATTGCCGGTGCTGTGGCCCAGGATCTGGATGGAATTAAGGGCGTCGAGCACGTGGAGCGGCTCGTGGCTTATGACCGTGCCCGCCCTACCCTGCAGTACACGGTCACGGCCAATCCGGATACCCCGGTGGAGCGCCTTACTGGCGCCGTGGAGACCAATGAACGCGATTTCCGCGCGGCTTTCCCGGACGCGGATTTGGACACCATTTATAAACTGCAATTCAGCAAGGTTGGGCCTCTGAAGGACCTATCCGAATAGCGGGTTCGGGGTCTCTGCCACTAGGACCTCTTCAATGGCCCCCAAACGGGCCGATTCGCCGCCCCCGAGGATCACTTCCAGTTCCTCTCCGGGGCGGCATTTTTCTATTCGCTGCCAAGAATAATCCTGGCGAGTAACGCGGCGATTTTCCTTGGCAAATAGGTGTAACCCATGGTCAAGAACGCCAATGGCCCCGGAGAAGCGAAGAACAAAGACGAAATCGCCTAACTCCTGTCGCTTCAGGCCCTTGAGGTCTGGGCACGTAGTGCTCAACCGCATGAGGCTGGTAACCACGCCAAAGCGGTGCTCGAAGCCTTCTGTATCACGAATGGTAAAAGGCCGGCCGGGCCCGGTTGGGCGAATGGAATCATATGCCCATACCACGGGTTGAGCTTGTGGACGGCGCACGATGACGTGGGTGGGGGTGGCGGTAATGCGGTTAGTGGGGGCGTCGGCAAGCACCAGCCACTCCCCTTCCGCAATGCGTCCGTTATCCAAGGGCAGAAGCGGTGGATGCACGGCCGCTTGTCGCTGCAACTCCGCTACCAGCTCCGCATCGCTCGCACCCCAACCGATGCCCCGATTAGCCAGCATGGCAAAGAAGGTGGCGAGGCTGAGGTCGGGTTGGCCTTCCCAGGCGCGACGGAGGGACTCAAGCGTGGGATCGATGCGGGTGGGGTCATCCATATCCGCCAAGATTACCCAGCACCCGCGCCGGCCAGACAGCCGGGGCCGAGAGGAAAATTTTCACCCCCGAGTTAATTTCATTCAATTAAATAAATACTATAAGTGTTCAACAATCTCGAGCCACATATCGCCTGCTCACAATGTATTTATTGCAGATTTTTCCACCCTAGCTACGTTCAGTAATACCTGTCGTATTATTGGGGATTTATGTCACGGGGTTAATTTGATTGTGTTCTGGATAACAGATTATTAGATTAGTCACATACAACGATTCGCTCGTTGGATACACCTTGCACCCCGTTTCCTGCTTAACCGCGCACGGAGAATCTCTATGACTAAATATCTGATCAAAAAGACCTTGGGCTGGTTACTCATGATCTTTTTGGCTACCAACCTCGCCTATCTCTTGGCGGCCAGCTTCCTGGACCCACGGTCCAACTACACCGGCCGCCGCCCACCGCTTTCACCGGAGGAAATCAATAGCCTCCTCGAGCCCTATAACCTCAGCCCCGATACTCCGCTGGTACAACGCTGGTGGACCTGGCTGACCAATATCCTCACCAAATGGGACTGGGGCCAATCCCCAGTGGGCGAGGTGGTGAATTCAGAAATTAGCTACCGCATCTGGGTTTCCGCGCAGCTGCTCTTGCTCTCCACCATTTTGTCCATTCTCATCGGCGTGGCAGTGGGCGTTTACACCGCTTCGCGCCAGTACAAGACCGGTGACCGCATCTGGCAGGGCATTTCCATCATCGCGATGAATACCCACGTGGTAGTGGCGTCCATCGCCGTGGTGTGGGGCGCACTGAAAATCAACGAGCTCAGCGGCAAGAAGATTTTCTATGTGGTCGGCTCCCATTCGCTGGACGTGGAAGGATTCTTTCCCAAGCTGGTGGACTCCGCACAGCACTTGATCCTTCCCACCATTTCATTGGTCTTCATTAGCTACGCCAGCTACCACATGACCCAGCGCACCTTGCTGCTGGATAACTTGGATGCGGACTATGTGCGCACCGCCCGCGCTAAGGGCTTGACCCGCCAACAGGCGATTCGCAAGCACGCACTGCGCACCTCCATCATCCCGGTGGCAACCTCGGTGGCCTTTTCCATCCCCGGCATCTTCACCGGTGCGGTGATGACCGAGCGCATCTTTGGCTGGAACGGCATGGGCCAGTACTTCATCGAGACCATTAGCAAGAACGACGTCAACGGTGCAGCGGCTGTCGCTGCCTTTGGCGCCGCCATGACGGCCATCTCCGCGGTATTGGCGGACCTGGTTGTCGTCGCGCTTGATCCACGAGTGAGGGTGAGTTAAATGACCCCATCTAAAGACCGCAACTATTTCAAGCAGGAACCGCGCGGGGAAATCACCGCACACAGCGAGGTCACTTCGGGAGACCCCTTCTCCCCCGCCGAGGCCGAGCAGGTAGCCACCCTGGAGCAGATGCCCCGTGGCACCTCGCGCTACAAGCTGTACCTGCGCCGCTTCTTCCGCAATAAGCTCGCCACCTTGGGCCTTATCATCCTGGCTTTCTTGGTCCTTGCGGCGCTTTTTGGCGGCTTCTTTGCCAAGTGGGACTACACCGAGCCGGACTTCCTTGCGCTGTCGGAGCCGCCGAGCCCCGAGCACTGGTTTGGCACGAATGACACCGGCAATGACCTCTATGCCCAGACCATTCACGGTTTAGGCAGGTCCCTGACCATCGCCATCGTGGTATCCCTAGCCACCTTGGTCATCTCCGCGTTCATTGGATCCGCTGCAGCCTTGTGGGGAGGCATAGCCGAAAAGGCGGTGCTGGCCGTCATTCACTTCCTGCTGTCCATCCCTACCTTCCTACTCATCGCATTGGTAGTGGCGGATTCCGGCGGAGATTGGAAGCTGCTTATCGTCGTGCTCATCCTCTTTGGCTGGATGTACCAGGCCCGCGTGATTTGGTCGCTGGCGCTTACGGTGCGCGAGCAAGACTACGTCCGCGCGGCGAGCTACATGGGCGTGTCCAAGCTGCGCACCATCGTGCGCCACGTCATTCCCAATATTGGTTCGCTGCTCATCATCCAGTTCGTCTTCGGCGTGGTGGGCACCGTGGGCTCCGAGACGGCCCTGTCCTTCCTGGGGTTGGGCGTCAAGCTTCCCGACGTCTCCCTCGGCACCCTCCTGCAGGGCGGCACCGCCGCCGTGCAGTCCTCCCCGTGGCTGTTCTACTTCCCTGCCGCAACCCTGACCTTGCTCACCGTGTCCATGGCTTTCATTGGCGATGGCCTGCGCGATGCGCTCGACCCCAACTCGAATTCCGGAGGTAAAGCATGACCTCGCCCGTCTTATCCGTCAAAGACCTGCGCGTTAACTTCCCGTCCGAAGCCGGATCCGTCTCCGCGGTCCGTGGCGTAGATTTTGATCTCTACCCTGGCCGCACGCTCGGCATCGTGGGCGAATCCGGTTCCGGTAAGTCCGTGACCTCCATGTCCATCATGGGGCTCCTGCCGGACTACGCGAAGATCACCGGGTCCGTAAAGTTCGACGGCCGCGAGCTGCTCGGTCTCAGCGATAAGCAGATGTCCGAGATTCGAGGCAACGGCATTGGCATGATCTTCCAGGATCCGCTCTCCGCGCTCACCCCGGTCTTCGATATTGGATCGCAGTTGGTGGAAGCAATTCAGGCCCATAGGGACGTCGGCAAGAAGCAGGCCCTCAAAGAGGCCACGGAGTTGCTCGATCTCGTGGGCATCCCCGATCCGCACCTGCGCCTGAAGTCTTTCCCGCACGAGTTCTCGGGCGGCATGCGCCAGCGCGTGGTAATTGCCATCGCAATCGCCAATAATCCGCGCGTACTCATCGCCGATGAGCCCACGACCGCGCTGGATGTGACCATTCAGGCGCAGATTCTGGAGGTCATTAAGCTCGCCCAGCGCGAAACCGGCGCCGCCACCATCATGATTACCCATGACATGGGCGTGGTGGCAGAAACGGCCGATGATGTCATGGTCATGTACGCCGGCCGACCCGTGGAGCGCGGCGATGTGGATACCATCTTCTCCCAACCCCGCATGCCCTATACCGTGGGCCTGCTCGGCTCTACGCCCCGCCCGGACGTGTCCGCAGAAGAGCCGCTCACACCCATCGTGGGCAGCCCGCCGGTGCTGGTGGACCTCAAGCAGCGCTGCCAGTTTGCCCCGCGCTGCCCCGTGGCGCAGCCCGCCTGCTCCGACGGGGAGCCGCCGCTTATCGCGCTTGACGACGCCCCCTCGCACCAGAGTGCCTGCCTGCGCGCGCCCGAAATCCACGACCGCAAAATCGGCGGCGAGCTCATGTTCAAGCCCCCGCAGCTCGCGGAGGACGTCATGGCCGGTATCTCCCGCGAGGAGCGCGCCACCACCCTGGAGGTCACGGACCTGCGCAAGGAATTCCCACTTACCAAGGGCGCGCTGGTCAAGCGCCGCGTGGGCACGGTCAAGGCAGTGGACGGCCTCACCTTTGATATTCGCAAGGGCGAATGCATGGCCATCGTAGGCGAGTCTGGCTGCGGCAAGACCACCACCCTGCTAGAAATCATGGACTTAAAGCCCGAAAATGGCGCAGTCGTGCTCAACGGGAAGGACGCGGCCGGGATGAGCAATTCCGAGCGCCGCGAGGCCCGCAAGGACATTCAAATTGTCTTCCAGGACCCGATGAGCTCCCTCAACCCGCGCCTGACCGTGCGCGAGGTCATCGCCGAACCACTCAACTCCCTAGGCTATGACGGCGACGTGGATGCCCGCGTGAACGAGCTCATGGGCCTTGTCGGTTTGGACTCCTCCCAGCTGGATCGCTTCCCCAGCCACTTTTCCGGCGGACAGCGCCAGCGCATCGGCCTCGCCCGCGCGCTGGCCACCAACCCCTCGGTCTTAGTGCTGGATGAGCCCGTCTCCGCGCTCGATGTCTCCATCCAGGCTGGTGTCATCAACTTGCTTGAAGATCTGAAGAGAAGGCTGGGGCTGTCCTACCTCTTCGTGGCCCATGATCTTTCGGTGGTGCGCCACCTCTCCGATAGGTTGGCCGTCATGTATAAGGGCCAATTTGTGGAATCCGGGCCGACCGACGAGGTCTTCGAAAACCCCCAAGCGGATTACACCAAGAAGCTACTGGAAGCTATTCCGATTCCAGATCCGGAGGCCGCCCGCAGGCGACGCAACCCCGATCCGGCCGATACATCCCCAATTTCACGAAAGTGACCCGCCGCACAGCAACCGTTCTATATAGTTGACCTCACACCTAGAAGGATGTGGCGGCTGCCCCGCTTCCACATCTTTCACTTTCCTCTCACTCAAGGAGAACCCGATTATGCACAAGTTCACTCGCTTCCGGATCGCTACCGTAGCCACCCTTTCCGCCGCAGCCCTCGCGCTCACCGGCTGTGCCGCCAACTCGGGCGGAGGCTCTAATAAGGCCGTAGGCGGCCTCGACATCGAGGTCAATCCAGCCGGCGACTATAACGAAAAATCCCGCGACGAGCTCAAGGACGACGGTGAACTCACCCTCCCCATCGGCGAACTGACCGAGCAGCAAAACACCTTCCATGCCAATATGGTCACCGATACCCGCACGGTATGGGGTTGGTACAACCCACAGCTGGCACTTTACGACGGCGAGGGAAACTACACCCCAAACCCCGACTACATCGACGAGGCCAAGGAAGACAAGAAGGGCAAGAACACCGTCGTCACCTACAAGATCAACAAAGACGCCACCTTCAACGACGGCACGCCCATCGATTGGAAGGCCTTTGAGAATACCTGGCGTTTTAACAACGGCAAGGACGAGGACGTCCAGGTAAACTCCACCGACGGCTACGAGCGCATCACCTCCGTGGAAATGGGAGCTACCGACAAGGACGTGGTCATCACCTTCGATGGCCCCTACCCGTGGTGGCAGGGTCTTTTCAATCAACTGCTCCACCCCGCTATTGATAGCCCAGAGAAGTTTGACAAGGCCTACCTGGGCAAACTGAACCCGCAGTACGGCGCTGGCCCATTCAAGGTGGACAATGTGGACTTTAAGGGTGGCACCCTTAGCCTCGTGCCGAACGAAAAGTGGTGGGGCGATAAGCCAAAGATGAAGAAGGTAAGCTTCCGCGTCATGGAATCCCAGGCCACCATCAACGCCTTCCAGGCCGGGGAAATCGACGCGGCTGGCGTGGCCGATAAGAACAGCCTCACCATTGCCGGTGAAATGGGCGAGGACATCGATATCCGCGCAGCATTGCGCCCTGCCAATGTCATCCTCACCCTCAATTCCAAGGCGCCACAGCTCAAGGATGAGGATGTGCGCCACGCCGTCTTCTCCGCCATCGACCGCGATCAGCTGGCCGAGATCCGCTATAACGGCCTGGGCTATGAAGAAGAGATGCCGGGCTCGCTTACCCTCTACTCCACCCAGGAGGGCTACAAGGACAATATCAAGGACGTCATCAAGTTCGACCCCGAGCAATCCAAGAAGCTGCTCGAGGATGCCGGATATCAACAAGGTGATGACGGAATCTTTGCTAAAGACGGCGAAAAACTATCCCTGCGCTATATCCTCATCGGCGACGATGAGGTATCCAAGTCCCTTGCCGCCGCACTTCAAAAGATGCTCAAGGACGTCGGCGTTGACCTCAAGATTGAAGAGCGCCCTTCTGCTGAGTTCTCGAAGGTAACCTCTGAGCGAGACTTCGACCTCTTCCTGTCCGCCATTGCTTCCTCCGATCCATTTGGAGTCGCCTACTTTGGCCAGTACTACGCCAGCGATTCCACACTAAATATGTCCAGCACTGGCACCAAGGAATTTGATAAGAAGATTGAAGAGCTGCAGAAGCTTCCTTCCCAGGACGAACAAATCGACCGCGTCAATGAGCTCGAATCGGAGGCCTTCGGCCACTACGGTATCCTCCCCTTCGCCAACGGTCCGCAAATGGTCGGCGTAAAGAAGGGTCTGGCCAACTACGGTGCCAACGGCTTCGCCATCCTCCCCAAGGAAGACATCGGCTGGGAAAAGTAGCAACTCCCTGCACACCTAAAAGCGCAATGCGCTGAAGCCTCCCGCAGCATCAATCAAACAGGATGCAGCGGGAGGCCTCTTTTATAGGCCAGCACCGCCCGGCCAAGGCAGCAACGGCTATTGCCGACGCTCGTGCATCGCGGAGAAAGTGGGTTAAGGATCAAAAAATCCGCCCCACCGAAAGTGAAGCGGATTTTTTATAGCTCTACTGAGCGGTTACTGGGTATCGACTAGTCGATAACCTTGGTAACGCGGCCAGCGCCGACGGTGCGGGAGCCCTCGCGGATAGCGAAGCGCAGGCCCTCGTCCATAGCGACCGGCTGGATGAGCTCAACGGACATCTCAACGTTGTCGCCAGGCATAACCATCTCGGTGCCCTCTGGCAGGTGAACAACACCGGTAACGTCCGTGGTACGGAAGTAGAACTGCGGACGGTAGTTGTTCATGAACGGGGTGTGGCGGCCGCCCTCTTCCTTCTTCAGGACGTAGACGGAACCCTCGAACTTGGTGTGCGGGGTGTAAGCGCCCGGCTTGATAACAACCTGGCCACGCTCAACGTCCTCACGCTTGGTACCACGCAGAAGCAGACCACAGTTGTCGCCAGCCTCGGTGTAGTCCATCATCTTGCGGAACATCTCGATACCGGTAACGGTGGTGGTCTGGGACTTCTCCTGGATACCGATGATCTCAACGTCCTCGTTGACGTTCAGACGGCCACGCTCAACACGGCCGGTAACAACGGTGCCGCGGCCGGTAATGGTGAAGATGTCCTCGATAGGCATCAGGAACGGCTGGTCGGTAGCGCGCTCCGGATCCGGGATAGCGTTGTCGCAGGCTTCCATCAGTTCAACGACGGACTGTACCCACTTGTCATCGCCCTCGAGAGCCTTCAGAGCGGAGATGTGAACGATAGGAGCTTCCTCATCGTAGTCCTGCTCTGCGAGCAGCTCACGGATCTCCATCTCAACGAGCTCGATGATTTCCTCATCATCAACCATGTCGCACTTGTTCAGTGCAACGAGGATGTAAGGAACGCCAACCTGGCGAGCAAGCAGAACGTGCTCGCGGGTCTGCGGCATCGGGCCATCGGTTGCAGCAACAACCAGGATAGCGCCGTCCATCTGAGCAGCGCCGGTAATCATGTTCTTGATGTAGTCGGCGTGGCCCGGAGCGTCAACGTGTGCGTAGTGGCGCTTCGGGGTGGAGTACTCAACGTGGGAGATGTTGATGGTAATACCGCGCTCCTTCTCCTCAGGAGCCTTGTCGATCATGTCGAACGCGAATGCCTGGTTCTCCTCAGGGTACTGGTCAGCCAGAACCTTGGTGATCGCTGCGGTGGTGGTGGTCTTGCCGTGGTCGACGTGTCCGATGGTGCCGATGTTCACATGCGGCTTCGTACGCTCGAACTTCTCCTTTGCCACTGTATGTCCTCCTGGACTATATGGTGGCTACGACCTTCGCAGCCACGTGGTTGACAGTTGTCATTGGCACCCGACCCACAGTATGTGGGGCAAAGCGCTAATGACGCTTTCTTTACGTGCCAGTTACACGATCCTAGATTTATGCCACGGTTTTTTCAAACCGCCGTTATAGGAGGTAACCCCGCGAAATATCGCGGCCATTTCCCTCGACAAGAATCTTCTAAAAAGGATCCTGGGAGGGTAACGGCCGGCTCAATTCACAACCTAGATGGTTAAGCTGCAAACTCAGCCCGCCGCTACCCTGGCCCAGTTGTCCCGCTCCGCGGCGGGTCTGGCATCTACTGGCGAAGATTACCAGCCCGGACAAACCGCGGGTGGAGCGGGGCTACTGCTTAGTTAGCGCTGCCGGTGCGCTCCTCGATGATCTCCTGTGCAACGGAGGATGGAACCTCTGCATAGGAATCGAAGACCATGGTGAAGTTTGCGCGGCCAGCGGTGGAAGAACGCAGGTCACCGATGTAACCGAACATCTCGGACAGCGGCACCTTAGCCTTAACGACCTTCGCGCCGGAACGGTCCTCCATAGCGAAGACCTGGCCACGACGGGAGGAGATGTCACCGTTAACGGTACCCATGTACTCCTCAGGGGTGACAACCTCAACGGCCATCATCGGCTCCAGCAGAACTGGCTTTGCCTTGGCCATTGCTTCCTTGAAGACCTGGGAGCCGGCCAGCTTGAAGGCCATCTCGGAGGAGTCGACGTCGTGGTAAGCGCCGTCTTCCAGGGTGGCCTTGATGTTAACCATCGGGAAGCCTGCCAGGTAGCCGTACTGCATTGCGTCCTGGATACCAGCGTCAACGGAAGGAATGTATTCCTTCGGAACGCGGCCACCGGTGACGGCATTCTCGAATGCGTAAGTTGCGGACTCGCCCTCTTCCAAGGTCTCTGGGTCCGGGTTGTACGGCTCGATGGTGCAGATAACCTTTGCGAACTGACCGGAACCACCGGTCTGCTTCTTGTGGGTATACTCCATGGACTCAACCTTCTTACGGATGGTCTCACGGTAAGCAACCTGCGGGTTACCGATGTTCGCCTCAACTTTGAACTCGCGCTTCATGCGGTCAACGAGAACGTCGAGGTGGAGCTCGCCCATGCCGCCGATAACGGTCTGGCCGGTCTCCTCATCCAGCTCGACGGTGAAGGTTGGGTCCTCAGCTGCGAGCTTCTGGATAGCGGTACCCAGCTTCTCCTGGTCAGCCTTGGTCTTCGGCTCGATGGAAACCTTGATAACCGGATCCGGGAAGTCCATGGACTCGAGGATGATCTGGTTATCCTTGTCACACAGGGTGTCACCGGTGGTGGTCTCTTTCAGACCGATAACAGCATAAATGTTACCGGCGTCTGCCTGCTCAACAGGGTTTTCCTTGTTGGCGTGCATCTGGAAGAGCTTACCGATGCGCTCCTTCTTGCCCTTGGTGGAGTTCATAACCTCGGTACCCGGGGTGACCTGGCCGGAGTAGACGCGGGTGAAGGTGAGCTGGCCAAAGAATGGGTGAGCAGCAATCTTGAATGCCAGTGCGGAGAACGGGGACTCAACGGAAGGCTTACGGGTAAGCTCCTTGTCCTCGTTTCCTACCTCGTGGCCGATAACCTCGCCGACGTCCAGCGGGCTTGGCAGGAAGTCAACCACAGCGTCAAGCAGTGGCTGCACGCCCTTGTTACGGTAGGCGGTACCGCAGTAAACCGGGTAGACCTCGGAGTTGATGGTGAGCTTACGGATGCCGGCCTTGAGCTCGTCAATGGTCAGCTCCTCGCCGCCGAAGTACTTCTCCATGAGCTCTTCGTCGGACTCAGCAACGGTCTCAACCAGCTTCTCGCGGTATTCTTCCGCCTTGTCCTTGAGGTCCTCTGGGATTTCCTCGTAGGTAGGCTCAGCGCCGGTCTCGACCTTGCCACGCCAGGTGATTGCCTGCATATTCAGCAGGTCGACAACGCCGTCGAAGTCATCCTCAGCGCCGATAGGCAGCTGCATAACCAGCGGCTTAGCGCCCAAGCGGTCAATGATGGTCTGAACGGTGAAGTAGAAGTCAGCGCCCAGCTTGTCCATCTTGTTAACGAAGCAGATACGCGGAACATCGTACTTAGCAGCCTGACGCCACACCTGCTCGGACTGCGGCTCAACGCCTTCCTTACCGTCGAAGACTGCGACGGCGCCGTCAAGAACACGCAGGGAACGCTCAACCTCAACGGTGAAGTCAACGTGACCCGGGGTGTCGATGATGTTGATCTGGTTGTTATTCCAGAAGCAGGTCACGGCAGCGGAGGTAATGGTGATGCCGCGTTCCTTCTCCTGCTCCATCCAGTCAGTAGTGGACGCACCGTCGTGGGTCTCGCCCACCTTACGGTTGATACCGGTGTAGAAGAGAATACGCTCGGTGGTCGTCGTCTTACCAGCATCGATGTGGGCCATGATGCCGATGTTGCGGACCTTGTTCAGATCCTTAAGCACTTCTTGTGCCACGTTTATACCCCAACTTAATAGTCGTCGACGCCGTGACCAGGTTTCTGGCTATGACGCCTGCATGGATAAGGTCTTTTAATTTTTGCCACTATTGGCCGTCCTAGGTGCACGCATGCCCCTAGACTTCCATCGCTTCAGTGTACTGGACACTCCACGATGCCGCTGGACCGGGCGGGCATACCGCCCAGAAATCACACCCATTAGGGCAAAGAATGACCCAAGCAAGAGATATGTAGTTTTGTGTCGCCGCCGGAGAAAACCTGCCGGCAGCCAGCGCGAAACTTTCTTCTCGTTGCTTGGGCCATTGAAATGAGTGCTGAAATTACCAGCGGTAGTGAGCGAAGGCGCGGTTAGCCTCAGCCATCTTGTGAGTATCCTCACGACGCTTAACGGAAGCGCCGAGGCCGTTGGAGGCATCCAGAATCTCGTTTGCGAGACGCTCAATCATGGAGTTCTCGCGACGCTGGCGGGTGAAGGTCACCATCCAGCGCAGTGCCAGGGTGTTTGCACGGTCAGGGCGAACCTCAACCGGCACCTGGTAGGTAGCGCCACCGACACGGCGGGAGCGAACCTCAAGGTCTGGGCGGATATTGCCCAGTGCCTTCTCCAGGGTGCCAACCGGATCGGTACCGGTCTTCTCGCGGCAAGCCTCGAGAGCGCCATAGACGATACGCTCTGCGGTGGACTTCTTGCCGTCCTGGAGGATCTTGTTGACGAGCATGGTTACCTGCTCGGAGTTGTATACCGGGTCCTTGACTACAGGACGCTTCGGAGCAGCATTCTTACGCATTGTTTATTACTGTCCCTTCTTTGCGCCGTAACGGGAACGTGCCTGCTTACGGTCCTTGACACCCTGGGTATCCAGAGCGCCGCGGATGATCTTGTAACGAACACCAGGAAGGTCCTTCACACGGCCGCCGCGAACGAGGACCATGGAGTGCTCCTGCAGGTTGTGGCCCTCGCCCGGAATGTAGGCGGAAACCTCAATACCGGTGGTCAGGCGAACACGAGCAACCTTACGCAGTGCGGAGTTCGGCTTCTTAGGAGTGGTGGTGTACACGCGGGTGCATACACCGCGACGCTGCGGGGAACCCTTCAGCGCAGCGGTGGAAACCTCTTTACGCTTATCGTGGCGGCCCTTGCGGACCAGCTGCTGAATAGTTGGCATTTAACAGTCTTTCTGTCGAATTGCACCAATACCGAAGGAAAAGAACCAAACATGCAAAAATGGGCGCTCTTTCCCGGGGCGCTGCCGCATGTCCAGAACTCTTCCCAAGGTCGGTGCCTTGTTAAGGATCAGACTCTTCACCGCGTGCCAGCAAGGCACGCATAGTGAACTGCCGTTTAGACTAGCAAACCGATCACGCTTTATACAAAACGCGATCGGCACCTTCTTCCTGCTAGGACCATTCCCAAACTAAATCAGCCTCAGCAGCCTTGGTGGCAAAGTAGTCCTTTTCCTGTGCTTCCCAGGTTTCAAACCACTGCTCGTAGTCGGGCTCGCGGGCGATGGCGCGTTCGCGGCGTTGGTCCCAGGGGCCGTCGATAAGCACGCTAACTACCGTTCCCCTCTCCTTTGCGGCTGCGATATTGGCCGGGGTTACGGAGCCCACCCCTTCCACGATGAGATCATCGCGCACGTCGAGGCTAGCCCAGTCTCCAGGGCTGTCCGCCTCCCAATCCCAGCGCCAATAGCCGGGATTCATGGTGCGCAATACCTGTTCTGCCACCATGTCAGAGCCCTTGTCCAGGCCGTGCCAGCCGGGGTAGAACTCATCGAGGTGTACCACGCGCCAGTTGGTGCGCTCGGCCAGCGCGGCGGAAGTCCAGGTTTTTCCGGCACCCGAAGGGCCGTCGATAAGCACGGTCACTGGCTTGAAGGCACGCTTTCT
Source organism: Corynebacterium sp. LaCa_205 (assembly GCF_057458085.1). Lineage (NCBI taxonomy): Bacteria > Bacillati > Actinomycetota > Actinomycetes > Mycobacteriales > Corynebacteriaceae > Corynebacterium > Corynebacterium sp. LaCa_205. Next base: position 349,041 of record NZ_CP190931.1, on the reverse strand, counting down.
GGCTGCCGCCAGCTTGACGACGTCCTCTAAAAGGCGCTCTTGTTGGCTATCAAAGTCCATGGTCGCTCAATCACTGCTTTCGCGGTTTATAGGCCGAAGAATCTCCAGGCCCCAGTGAGTACCGAAACTACCACCGGTACGAAAGCCAGGACGGCACCGCAGGTCATAATCCACCCATCGCGGGCCCGCAGCCGCGATTCGCGCGCCCACGAGCGCTTCCCACCGCCAGGTGGGGTGCGGCCGAAACCGCGCGCCTCCATGGCGGTGGCCAGCTTGCCACCGCGGCGCAGCGCAATTACTAGAAGACCAAAGGACATGGTCAGCAGATGCTGCAGCTTGCCGACGTCCGTCAGCCCCCTCGCCCTGCGCGCCATCCCCAACGACTGCCAATCGGACTGGAAGAGCGTCATCATACGCACGCCGGCGACCGCACCAATAACAAAGCGCGAGGGCAGCTTGAGGATCTGCGAGAGCGCATCGCCCAGTTCCGTCGGGTCAATATCGCGAGCCAAGACCACCATGGGCAGCGCCACAGCAAAGACGCGCAGCGTAATGGCAACCGCGAGGGTCAGCGAGTTCTGCGTTACCGCGATGAGCCACCAGCTGAAGTACTCCGTGCCACCAGGCTCGCCATACAACAGCATCGAGATGCCAGAAATCGGCGCAATGAGAAAGAGGAACCAACCGCCCTTTAGTAGCTGCCCCCATGACACCCCGCACAGCGGCGCGAGGATCAGGGTAAGCGTCAGCGATACCGCAGCCGAGACCCGGTCAATGGAGGCCAATAGTGGGCTAACCCAGATAAACATCAAAAAGATGCGGCTTAGCGGGTTAGCTCCGCGCAAAAGATTAGGCACCGCGCACCTCCACTCGGTGATCTCCCAAGGCCTGGATAAATAGCGGGTCATGGGTAATAGAGGCAATGGTGGTGTCATCATCTGCCAATTGCCGCAGCAAGCGCACCAGCTCCACAAAGGTCTGAGGGTCTTGCCCAAAGGTGGGCTCGTCCAAGAGCAGCACCGACGGGGCGGTCACCAAGGCAGTGGCCACCGACAGGCGCCGCTTTTCGCCGCCAGAGAGCGTAAACGGGTTGGCTTCCAAGAGATGCTCCAGCCGCAGTGATTCCACGAGCTGCGCGATCCTCTCCTCCGGCGGGTCCACGCGCATTACCTTGGGCGCAACCCGCAGCTCCTCGGCCACCGTTCGGGCGACAAATTGGTGCTCCGGATTCTGGAAGACAAAGCCAATGCGGTCCGCCAGCTCGCGTGATTTCCAGCGCAGCGGCGACCCTTTGACCCCGCGGCGCACGAAATCGGCCACCCCAATTTCCCCTGATTTGGCCGGCAGTAACCCGGCCATGGTCATCAACCAGGTGGACTTACCCGCGCCATTCGGCCCGGTAATGACCGTGGAGGCTCCCGCCGGCAGCGCAATCGTGCGCGGCGGTCCATAGCGGGTGACGAGGTCCGTACTCCACAGCGCGGCCTCGCGCCCTGCCAATTCGGCCTCGCCCAAACGGCGCGCCTGCGGCAATCCTTCGACTCGGCGACGCTGGGCCACCTCCGCGAAAGGACCATCAGAGACTATGCGCCCATGGTCCAACTCCACCGCGCGCTCGAGCACACCTTTCCACGCCGCGTGCTGGTGTTCTACTACAACGAGCGTGGCACCGGTTTCCTCCACCAACGCGGACACGGCGCGCACGACATCTCGCGCACCCTCGGGGTCTAAGTTGGCCGTGGGCTCATCCAGCAGCACCACACCCGCACCCATTGCAATGACGCCGGCCAACGCCAAACGCTGTTTTTGCCCACCAGAAAGCCTCTCGGTGGGGAAATCCAGATCCACGAATGGGCCAACCAGTTCCTTAGCGGCGGCCACACGGCGCCAGATTTCCCCGCGCGGATACGCCAGGTTCTCGCAGCCGAAAGCAATGTCATCGCCAACACGCGCGGAGATCACTTGGGAATCCGGATCCTGAAGCACCAGCCCCACTGGGATGGTATGTCCAGGCTCCTCCACCATGCCGGTGGAATCTTCCAAGAGAATTTCACCAGTGCGGGTTCCTTCCTCATCGGAACCCAGCACTCCGGCCATCGCCGCAAGGAAAGTGGACTTACCCGATCCAGAGTCGCCGCATAAAAGCACGCGTTCTCCTGGCTCGATGATCAGGTCAATATCGGATAGCGCCGGTTCGCTGCGCCCGGCATGAGTCCAGCCGAATCCTCGGGCCGTTATCTTGGTGGCGTTTCCCGCCAATGATGCACAATCAGACACGGACACAACACGCCCTAAGCGCGCTGTTCACGGCCTGCGGCAAAGCGATCCAGGGCACCGGTTTTAGCCAGGGCTTTCACCACGAAGAAACCCAGCGCACCGGCCAAGATAGCGCCGGAGATGTTCAGAGTTACAAAATAGATGAGCTTGAACTCGAAGGAACGAGCCAGGTTGCCGGAGGTAAACAGCTCCAAGATGAACGCACCCCAGCCAGCTGCCATGCCGGCCAGAATGGATACTCCCAGGCCAAACTTGCGGTACAGGAAGATCGCCAGGATGATTTCCACGCCGATACCCTGCGCCAGGCCCGAATACAGGGTGCTAATACCCCACTGGGAGCCCAGCACCGCCGATACGGTGGCGGCCAAAACCTCAACATAGATGGCCGCACCCGGCTTGCGAATAATCAAGCCACCCAGCACGCCACCGATAAGCCAAATACCAGTAGCAATGCCTCCCAGGCCCGGAGTCACGGCGTCCATAGCTTCAAACCAGGCATAACCCACTGCATTCCATACCAGGAATAAAACTCCGCAGGCCACGCCCAAAACGGACGCCACCACAATATCGACCACGCGCCAGTTCAGGCTGCGCTTCGGGGCAGCGGACACACGTGTATTAGTTGTCATAATTTCCTCCCTCTCGCCGGCATTACCCGGATCAGGTTCTACGGTTCGCCACAACTTCTGTGGCATCTCAGCCCGACACAGCTGCAAAACCGAGCAGCGCGTAAGCACCCGTGAAGTGTGCAATTTTCAATGACTTAGGCCGCACTCCTTTAAAGGTGACTGGCCAAAAGCTGCATTCATACTAGCAAAGCAGTCTAGCGGTGCTCCCTAGACATCGAAACAGCCCCGCCTTCCTATCGTTCAGGAAGGCGGGGCCATCTATTTCCCGCGTTAACGCAAATTGAACTGCACGTTAGAAGGTGAAGTCCTCATCCAGTGGGACGGAAGCACCGGTGAATTCACCGAAGCCGTCATCACCGTAGATGGAATCGCCGTAAGTCGGAATCGAGTATGCAGCGTTGCGTGCAGCCTCGGTCGGCTTGACGGAGATATTGCGGTAGCGGGAGATACCGGTACCGGCAGGGATCAGCTTACCGATGATGACGTTCTCCTTGAGACCGATGAGCTTATCGGAGCGCTTGTTAATAGCGGCGTCGGTAAGCACACGCGTGGTCTCCTGGAACGATGCAGCAGACAACCAGGACTCGGTAGCCAAGGAAGCCTTGGTAATACCCATGATCTCCGAGCGCAGCTGAGCCGGCTCGCCACCTTCTGCAACCTGAGCAGCATTGAGCTGCTTAGCCTCAGAAAGGTCGATGAGGTTACCCGGCAACAAGTCCGTAGTACCCGCATCAATGACGGTACCGCGGCGCAGCATCTGGCGGATGATGATCTCGATGTGCTTATCGTGGATAGCCACACCCTGGGTACGGTACACAGCCTGCACCTCGTTGATGAGGTGCTGCTCCACGCCACGACGGCCGAGGACCTCGAGCACGTCGTGCGGGTCAGCCGCACCGCGCATCAGGCGGTCTCCGGTCTCGACGTGGTCGCCGTCCTTGAGGGAACGCTCGATCATCGCATCCGGGTTGGACTCCATCGGGCGACGGACCTGAGCCAGGCCCTGACGCTTGGAGAGCTTCTCATAGACCACATCATCAGAACCGTCATCCGGGGTGATGGTCAGGGTCCAGAAGTTGCCCTCATCGGACAGGGATACGGTGCCGTCAACGGAAGCGATAGGAGCGCGGTTCTTCGGGTTACGGGCCTCGAAAAGCTCCTGAACACGCGGGAGACCGCCGGTAATATCGCCACCGACACCACCCTGGTGGAACGTACGCATGGTCAGCTGGGTGCCCGGCTCACCAATGGACTGTGCCGCCACGATGCCGACGGCCTCGCCGATATCGACCAGCTGGCCGGAAGCCATGGACTTGCCGTAGCACTTGGCACACACGCCAGCCGGGGTCTGGCAGGTCAGCACGGAGCGAACCTTGACCTCAGTAACCTTGGCGTCCAACAGCTTCTGGGTGAGTTCCTCGGTGAGGTCGGAGCCGGCCTCGGCCACGACCTCGCCATTGTCGTCCTTGACATCGGTCGCGAGAACGCGGCCGGATGCGGAGGTCTCCCACAGCTCGGAGAGAACCACCTTGTCGCCGGAAACCTCGCCGATGGGGACGCGAACGCCCTGGCGGGTGCCACAGTCCTCTTCGCGGACGATGACGTCCTGGGCCACGTCCACCAGACGACGGGTGAGGTAGCCTGAGTCAGCGGTACGCAGCGCGGTATCGGCCAGACCCTTACGGGAACCGTGGGAGTTGTTGAAGTACTCCAGCACGGACAGGCCTTCACGGAAGGAGGTCTTAATCGGACGGGTGATGTAATCACCGTGCGAGTTCACAACCATGCCCTTCATACCGGCCAGCGTCCAGATCTGACGCATGTTACCGGCCGCACCAGACTTCACAATCATCGGAATCGGGTTGTGGTCAGGGTACATGTTCTCGACGGCCTCACCGACGGTATCGGTAGCGTCCTTCCACAGCTCAACCAGGCGATCGTAGCGCTCGCGCTCGGTCAGAGCACCCTGCTCCCAGTACTTACGCTCGATGCGCTCTGCTTCCTTCTCATAAGACTCGAGGATCTCGGTCTTATTCGGCAGAACCAGAACGTCAGACATAGTGATGGTCACGCCAGAACGGGTTGCCCAGTAGAAGCCGGCATCCTTCATGTTGTCCAGCACCTGAGCCACGGTGATCATCGGGTACTTATTGGCCAAGTCATTGACCACGTCACCGATGAGGACCTTGTTGCCAGAGCCGCCGCCCTTACGGACCATGATGCCCTCGAGGTACGGGTAGTTCCATGGCAACAACTCGTTGAACATGACGCGGCCAATGGTGGTGTAGCCCATCCATGCCTGGCCCTTGGTCCAGCCATCCGGGAACTGCTCCTCCTCGATCTCCTTCGGCGGGCGAAGGTGATCGATGCGGACCTTGATCGGGGCCTGCAGGCCAACGGTGCCGCGGTCATAGGCCATGAGGGCCTCGGCGTAGGAGGAGTAAACGCCGGTTGCTGGCTTGTCCTCTTCTGCCTCGCGGAAGCGGCCGTTGCCACCGATCTCGTCCTCGGACTTGTCCATCGTCAGGTAGTACAGACCGGTAACCATATCCAGACGCGGCATAGCCAGTGGCTTACCGGATGCCGGGGACAGAATGTTATTGGACGCCAGCATCAAGACGCGGGCCTCAGCCTGTGCCTCAGCGGACAGCGGCAGGTGGACTGCCATCTGGTCACCGTCGAAGTCGGCGTTGAACGCCTCACAAGCCAGCGGGTGCAGCTGAATAGCCTTACCCTCAACCAGCTTCGGCTCGAAGGCCTGAATGCCCAGGCGGTGCAGCGTAGGTGCACGGTTGAGCATCACAGGGTGCTCAGAAATGGCCTGCTCCAGAACGTCCCACACCTCTGGGCGCTGGCGCTCAACCATGCGCTTGGCGGACTTGATGTTCTGGGCATAGTCGTTTTCTACCAAGCGCTTCATGACGAACGGCTTGAATAGCTCGAGCGCCATGAGCTTCGGCAGACCACACTCGTGCAGCTTCAGCTGCGGGCCGACAATAATAACGGAACGGCCGGAGTAGTCCACGCGCTTACCCAGCAAGTTCTGGCGGAAACGGCCCTGCTTGCCCTTGAGCAAGTCAGACAGAGACTTCAGTGGACGGTTGCCCGGGCCGGTAACCGGACGGCCGCGGCGGCCGTTATCGAAGAGCGCGTCCACAGACTCCTGCAGCATGCGCTTCTCGTTGTTCACGATGATCTCTGGAGCGCCCAGGTCGATCATGCGCTTCAAACGGTTATTGCGGTTGATCACGCGGCGGTAGAGGTCATTCAGGTCGGAGGTAGCAAAGCGGCCACCGTCCAGCTGCACCATTGGGCGCAGCTCTGGCGGGATAACCGGGATGGCATCCAACACCATGCCGGCCGGATCGTTGCCGGAGCGCAGGAAGGCAGCAACGACCTTCAGGCGCTTGAGAGCACGCATCTTCTTCTGGCCCTTGCCGTTGTTGATGATCTCGCGCAGCTCCTCGGCCTCAGCCTCGAGGTCGAAGTTGCGGACCAGGGTCTGGATAGCTTCTGCGCCCATGCCGCCGGTGAAGTAATCCTCGTAGCGGTCAACCAGCTCTTCGTAGATGGTCTCATCGATGATCATCTGCTTTGGAGCCAGCTTGATGAAGGTATTCCAGATTTCATCCAGGCGGGCGATTTCGCGCTCGCCACGCTCGCGGATGTGCTGCATTTCCTTATCGGCAGCGTTCTTTACCTTCTTACGGGCATCGGCCTTGGCACCGGCTGCTTCCAACTCAGCCAGGTCAGACTCCAGCTTGGAGGCGCGCTCTGCGATCTCGGACTCGGTATCGTCCTCAACGTCCTTCTTCTCCAGGAGCATTTCTGCTTCCAGGGTGGACTGATCGTTGTGGCGAGCCTCTTCATCCACGGAGGTGATGATATTGGCGGCGAAGTAAATGATGCGCTCGAGATCCTTCGGAGCCAGGTCCAGCAGGTAGCCCAAGCGGGACGGAACGCCCTTGAAGTACCAGATGTGGGTTACCGGAGCGGCCAGCTCAATGTGGCCCATGCGCTCACGGCGAACCTTGGACTTGGTGACCTCAACGCCACAGCGCTCACAGATGATGCCCTTGTAGCGGACGCGCTTGTACTTACCACAAGCGCACTCCCAGTCACGGGTGGGGCCGAAGATGCGCTCACAGAAGAGGCCGTCCTTCTCCGGCTTCAGGGTGCGGTAGTTAATGGTCTCAGGCTTTTTGACCTCGCCCTTGGACCAGCGACGAATATCGTCTGCGGTGGCCAGACCGATGCGGAGCTCGTCGAAGAGATTTACGTCAAACACGTAATGTCTCCCTTTCATCCTCGTTGTCGAGGAATTGATGGCTTTGTATGAATGGAACGTTTACGCCCTACCACGGGGACTTACCCCGCGGTGGACCAAGAAACTAATTAGGCGATGTCAGCGGAAGAGCCCTCATCGCGGGACAGGTTAATGCCAAGCGATGGGCTATCCATGTCATCGTCATCAGAGCCAGACAGCTCCATCGGCGTGCCGTCGGTGGAAAGAACTTCCACGTTCAAGCACAGGGACTGCAGCTCCTTGAGCAACACCTTGAAGGACTCAGGAATGCCCGGATCTGGAATATTGTCGCCCTTAACAATGGCTTCGTAGACCTTCACGCGGCCGACGACGTCATCGGACTTGATGGTCAGCAGCTCCTGCAGGGTGTAGGCAGCGCCGTATGCCTGCATTGCCCACACCTCCATCTCGCCGAAGCGCTGGCCACCGAACTGGGCCTTACCACCCAGCGGCTGCTGGGTAATCATGGAGTAAGGACCGGTGGAACGGGCGTGAATCTTCTCATCGACCAAGTGGTGCAGCTTGAGCATGTACATGTAGCCAACCGAAATTGGGTACTTGTACGGTTCGCCCGAGCGGCCGTCGAAAAGCGTGGCCTTGCCGTGCTCATCCACCAGCACATCGCCGTCGCGGTTAGGACGGGAAGAAGCCAGCAGGCGCTCGATCTCATGGTTGGTAGCACCGTCGAAGACCGGGGTCGCCGTCAAGGAATCCGCAGGAACGTCATAGAGCTCTTCCGGCAGGGTCTTGAGCAGCTCGGCGTTCTTTGGATCCTCGGTATCGACCTTCCAGCCAGCGTGTGCCAGCCAGCCCAAGTGAACCTCAAGGACCTGGCCAATGTTCATACGACGCGGCACACCGTGGGTGTTCAGCAGGATGTCGACCGGGGTGCCGTCTTCCATGAACGGCATATCCTCTGGCGGTAGAATCTTGCCCACAACACCCTTGTTGCCGTGGCGGCCGGCCATCTTATCGCCGTCCTGGATCTTGCGCTTCTGGGCAACGTAGACACGAATCATCTCGTTGACGCCAGGGGCCAGATCGTCATCATCGTCGCGGGAGAAGCGAGCAACGCCAATGACCTTGCCTACCTCACCGTGCGGCACCTTCATGGAGGTATCGCGGACCTCGCGGGCCTTCTCGCCGAAGATGGCGCGCAGCAGGCGCTCCTCCGGGGTCAGCTCGGTCTCGCCCTTCGGGGTGACCTTACCCACCAGGATGTCGCCGGCGCGGACGTCGGCACCGATGCGGATGATGCCGCGCTCGTCCAGATCGCTCAGGACGTCCTCGGAGACGTTCGGAATCTCGCGGGTAATTTCCTCGGCGCCCAGCTTGGTATCGCGGGCATCGATCTCGTGCTCCTCGATGTGGACGGAGGTCAGGATGTCCTCCTCCACGATGCGCTGGTTAAGGATGATGGCGTCCTCGTAGTTATGGCCTTCCCACGGCATGAAGGCAACCAGCAGGTTGCGGCCGAGGGACATCTCACCATTGTGGGTACCCGGGCCATCGGCCAGAACCTGGCCGGCCTCTACGCGCTCGCCCATGGAAACCAGCGGGGTCTGGTTGTAGTTGGTGCCCTGGTTGGTGCGCTCGAACTTACGCAGGATGTAGGTATCGCGCTGGCCCTCATCATCCATGATGGTGATGACATCAGCGGTGACGTTTTCGACCACGCCGGCCTTCGGGGTGATGACAACGTCGCCAGCGTCGTACGCAGCGCGCTGCTCCATGCCGGTACCAACCAGCGGGGCCTCGGAGCGTACCAGCGGCACTGCCTGCTTCTGCATGTTCGCACCCATCAAGGCACGGTTAGCATCGTCGTGCTCCAAGAACGGAATCATGGCGGTACCCACGGAAACCATCTGGCGCGGGGAGACGTCAACGTAGTCCACACCGGCGGCGTCGGTAAGCCCGATGTCGCCGTCCTTCAGGCGGACCTCAATACGCTCGCCGGTGAGGTTGCCCTCTGCGTCCTGCTCGACCTCGGCCTGAGCAATAGCGAAGCGGTCCTCTTCATCGGCGGTGAGGTACTCCACCTGGTCGGTAATCTTGCCGTCCACAACCTTGCGGTACGGGGTCTCAATGAAGCCGAAGGCATTCACGCGGGCGTAGGACGCCAGCGCACCAATGAGGCCAATGTTCGGGCCCTCGGGAGTCTCAATCGGGCACATGCGGCCGTAGTGAGAAGCGTGAACGTCTCGCACCTCAATGCCGGCGCGCTCACGAGACAGGCCGCCTGGGCCCAGCGCGGACAGGCGGCGCTTGTGGGTCAGGCCGGACAGCGAGTTGTTGTGGTCCATGAACTGGGACAGCTGCGAGGTACCGAAGAACTCGCGGATAGCAGCAGAGACCGGGCGCACGTTAATCAGGGAGGTCGGAGTGATGGACTCCGCGTCCTGGGTGGTCATGCGCTCGCGCACAACGCGCTCCATGCGGGACAGGCCGACGCGGACCTGGTTCTGGATGAGCTCGCCCACGGTGCGCAGGCGACGGTTACCAAAGTGGTCGATGTCATCCGTGTGCAGGGAGATCATCTCACCGTTCGGTGCCTTCATCTCGCGCTCGCCTACGTGCAGGCGGACCAGGTACTCGAGGGTGACGGCAATGTCTTCCTCGGTCAGGGTCATCAGACCATCGTGGTCGCCGCCGAGCCCCAGCTTGCGGTTGACCTTGTAGCGGCCGACCTTAGCCAGGTCGTAACGCTTTGCACGGAAGAAGGAGTTATCCAGCAAGGACTGAGCCAGCTCGCGGGTGGGCTGCTCGCCTGGGCGCTGCTTGCGGTAGATCTCCAGCAGTGCCTCATCGGTGTTCGCTACACCGTCAGACTCCAGGGTGGACATCATGAGCTCGGAGAAGCCGAAGCGATCCCTGATCTGCTCCTCGCTCCAACCCAGTGCCTTAAGCAGCACGGTTACCGGCTGGCGGCGCTTGCGGTCAATGCGCACGCCGACGGTGTCGCGCTTGTCGACGTCGAACTCCAACCATGCACCGCGGGAAGGAATAACCTTCACGGAGTGCAGCGGGCGCTCGGTGGACTTATCGATCGAGCGATCGAAGTACACGCCCGGGGAGCGCACCAGCTGAGAGACGACGACGCGCTCGGTACCGTTCACGATGAACGTGCCCATATCCGTCATGATCGGGAAATCGCCGATGAAGACGGTCTGCGACTTAATCTCTTGGGTGTCGTTATTAATAAACTCTGCGGTCACGTACAGCGGCGCGGAGTAGTTGATGTCCTTTTCCTTGCACTCATCCACGGTGTTCTTCACCGGTTCAAAGCGCGGCTCCGACAGGGACAGGGACATATTGCCCGAGTAGTCCTCAATCGGCGAGAGCTCTTCGAGGATGTCCTCGAGGCCGCTCGTCACGCGGGCGTCATCGCCGCGCTCAGCCTGCTCGCGCTCGCGCCACTCCGGCGCGCCAACGAGCCAATCAAAGGAATCAAGTTGTACGTCAAGGAGACCCGGCAGGGCGATAGGCTCGCTGATTTTTGCAAACGAGTATCGCTTCGGGGCTCCGGGGATATTGGCCACTGACTTGGTCTGGCGGGAGACTGCCAAGATGGGTCCTTCCAGCACCTCACGCGGATTGCCTGCTCGCCCTGGCCGACGAGCCGCAAAACCGCTGGTAATTCTAGCATTCGGTCTGCTGTGGAGTGTCTGGGTTCAGAATGCACAAAATCACCTTGTCAAGTCGGTTTTGCCATCACCGGCCTGAAAGGCTAAATGTGCACCGAAGATCCAGATTCCAGCGCAACGAAACAGCTTATAGGAAAAGACCTGCCATGTAAAGACACACCACACTTGGGGCGTGTCGCTACCGCGCTAGGGGGCAAGCTCGTGCTCGCCGCGGCGCTAACGCGTCCACGTCGCGCGACTGTGCGCGACAACCACCGAGCACCCTACCACTAAAATCTCAATACACCGCAACCCCGGCGGCGATTTTGTTTTCCAGCTGCGCTTTTACCGGCTCGCTGGCACCGCGCTCCCGCCGATGCGCCCGCGGTTATGGCGCGGGCGGGCATGCTTATTCTTGCCGCCAATTAGGCCCAATGCGCCAATGATTCCGAGCAGGGTCAACAGTGCGCCGAGGCCGATGGCAACCCACCGCACGATCTCCGCCACGCGGTCGCGCGGGAAATCTGCCGCCTCTTTGAGCAGCGCCTGCTGGTCCTCTTCGGAGGTAGAGCCATTAAAGACGAAGGCGCGCTCGCGGCCCACGCCCTCGCGGTCCGCGTAGTAATCATCGATATCCATATCCATGCCCACTACGAGGCCGGTTTGTTGGTCCACGTAGAAGTCACGGCTTCCGGAGTGGGTCAGGTAGCCCTGCTCCTCGCCGCCGTCTTCCTTGGGCAGGCTGGTGGTATTGCCATCGGCCGCAAATAGCTGCGCGACGTTGGTCGGCTCAATTTCTTGGTGGTAGCGGTAGACCGTGCGGCCGTCCATCGTGGTTTCTTCTTCAAAGACTGCATCGACGGCCTTGCGCAGGGTCGGGTCAAAGACCGGGTAGTTGGTCTTTTCCGCGTCCGCTGGGAACTTGAGCCAATATCCGTCCACGGTCACCGTGTCGGACGGGGTTGCGAGTGTGTGGCTCAACGTGGCCTCTCCTGCTGCCTCGCCGCTCAGGCGATCTACGGGGTACGTCCACACCTGGGCCTGGCTCAGGTCATTAAGGCCCTCTCCCTCACCGCGCATGCGGGTCTCACCGATGCGCACGGTAGCATTCTCCTCGTCCGAGGGCTCTTGGATATCCATGTTGATTTGGTAGGTCATGGGGCCCGAATACGGCTGTGTGCCGTCCTTGGACAGCTGCTGCGAATCCGCAGAATCATCGTGCAGTGTCCACGTACTGTTTTTCAGGTTCAGCGGCAGCCGCGGGGAGTAATCCAAAAACGCCGGCGCCACAATACCGGCGGCGATGAGCGCAACACCGAGGCCTAGGAGCAGGACGGAAAAAATGCGGGACTTGGGCAGCATGGGGGCTAATTCTACAGCCCGTAGCGGCGATTCCTTGTTTCTACAGGCCCCGCTACGCCGGATTGATTTTTAAGCTGTGTGCTTATTCCAAGCAACGATGCTGCTCGTATCCGTGGTTTGGCGCGCGCACCAAAGATCAAACTCTTCCTGCAGTCCCAGCCAGAACTCTGCCGAATTGCCAAAATAGGCGGAAAGACGTAGCGCCATTTCCGCACTAATCCCAATGCGCCCACGCACCAGCTTGGAAATTTGGGATTTGGAGCTAAAAATATCCCTGGCTAAGCGGTATTGAGTAAGTCCGAGCGGCTCCAGAAACTCCTCGCGCAGAACCTCCCCAGGGTGTGGAACGGATATGATATCCGAAGCTTCCTCTCCCTCATTTGTGATAATCGATGAAGTCAACGTCCACAGCTCCTTTCCCTGTCCATCGAAAGACTACTCTTCACTGCGCGTTAACGCGGATGGAATAAAATCCGTCCCACTGCCCTTTCAACCTCTCTAAGTGATTCGCTGGTGGAATCCTCAAATCAGCAAGAGAGGCTGCTCGGTCAATCATGATGAGTTTGCGACGCAGTATCCTTCGCAGTTCAGGGGGCACGTACTTTGGCGCCTTACCATCTGTGTGAAAGCGCTCTAAGCTACCCCTCCTGAACTCCACAATGCCATAGTGTCACACTTTGACACTACTGGCCATTGCTGTACTACCCGCATAGCGCCCGCGAGCATAAAACGAGGAAACCCCCAGCTCCCACCGCGCGCGGCGGTAAGAGTGGGGGTTTGAAAGCGTAAAGCTCAGTGAAATTACTTGAGCTCGACGGAAGCGCCAGCCTCTTCCAGCTTGGTCTTAGCAGCCTCAGCGTCGTCCTTGGAAGCGCCCTCGAGGATAGCCTTAGGAGCACCCTCGACCATTTCCTTAGCTTCCTTCAGGCCCAGGCCGGAGACGATCTCGCGAACAGCCTTAATAACGCCAATCTTCTTAGCGCCAGCGTCGGTCAGAACGACGTCGAACTCGGTCTTCTCCTCAGCAGCAGCAGCGCCGCCCTCAGCCGGAGCGCCAGCTGCAACAGCAGCAACCGGAGCAGCAGCCTCAACGTCGAATACCTCTTCAAATTCCTTAACGAACTCGGACAGTTCGATGAGGGTCATTTCCTTGAAAGCTTCAATGAGCTCGTCCTTGGTGAGCTTAGCCATGATGGCAAGTCCTTTCTGTGTTGTGTGTGCGCTGCGCGTGATTTATGCCGCGCACACGGTGTTGTAATTGTGCGTCTTTTGTGACGACTTAAGCTTCTGCTTCCTTCTTGTCCTGCAGGGCTGCGACGGTGCGTACAGCCTTGGTTGCAGGAGCGTTGAAGAGAGCGGCTGCCTTCGCCATAGAACCCTTCATAGCGCCAGCCAGCTTTGCGAGGGTGGTCTCGCGGTTATCCAGCTTGGCGATGGCCTCAACCTGGTCGGCAGACAGTGCGTTGCCGTCCATGTAGCCACCCTTGATGATGAGTGCCTTGTTGTCATCAGCGAACTTGGTGATGACCTTCGCAGCATCCACTGCCTCGCCCTTGATGAACGCAATTGCGGTCGGGCCAGTCAGCAAATCATCAAGACCTTCGATGCCAGCTTCCTTGGCAGCGATCTTGAAAAGGGTGTTCTTGGCGACGGAGTATTCAACGTCAAAGCCCAGATCGTTACGCAGCTCCTGCAGCTGGGATACGGTCAGGCCGCGGTACTCGGTCAATACAACAGAGTTAGCGCCAGCCAGCTTCTCCTTCAGCTCTGCCAGGTCTGCAGTGTTCTTTGGGTTTGCCATTGTCTCTCGCCTCCTTCCAAAACATCTCTTTTATTATTCCGCCGGGGCCTTCCTCGCTTCGGTTGCCCGAAACAACAAAAGCCCCGTGCAAGAGCACAGGGCGCGCGACATAAGAGAATGCCGCGAATAATCGCAAAGTGTCTCCTGCGTGGGCCGCCTCCTAGGATGGAGAACCTTCGATCCAAATGGATGACCAACGGTCTTCGGTGAACTTTGACTCGGCCGTGAAGTGGCCGTTCAAACTTCGTGGAAAACACTACCTCCCCACCCGCGGTTTCTCCAAATCGCCGTTTCCGCCGCGTAGGATGGCCGCCATGACCAGCCTCATGTGGTTCCGCGATGACCTGCGCCTGCACGATAACCAGGCCCTTTCCCGCGCGGCCGAGGCCGCCGCGCTTGGCGACGCCCCCTTGGTCGCCGTCGTCCTCGACGAACCTGCCTATCCCGGCACCCGCCCGCTGGGCGGCGCGACCACGTGGTGGCGCGAACGTTCCCTCTATGCCCTCGCTAGCGACCTTGCCGACCACGGCGTAGAACTCATTCGCGCCGCCGGCGATGCTCGCGAGGAAATCCCCCGCCTCGCCACCGAACTGGGAGCCACCACCGTCACGTGGACCCGCCGCTACCACGGCCCGCTGCGCGAGGTCGATGCCACCGTCAAGGAAACCCTGGCCTCCCAGGGCATCACCGCGACGTCCTCGCCCGGCTTCACCTTGGTGGAGCCCTGGGAGGTCACCAATGGCCAGGGCCAGCCCTATAAGGTTTTTACTCCTTTCTCCAAGGCCGCCGCCTCCCAGGTGGCGGGAGATGAACCGGAGGGGGTGCCGGAAATGGGGGCGTCGGCAAGCAGTGCATCTGCCTGGCCCCAGCCCACCGAACCGGCATGGGCCGCATCGCTGGCCGAGCACTGGACGCCCGGCGAGGCCGGCGCGCGCGAGCGACTAGCCCAGCTGGACCTGGCCAACTACGCCGAGGAGCGCGATATCCCCGCGCTCAATGCCACCTCCCTACTCTCGCCCCACCTGCGCTTTGGCGAGGTCTCCCCGCGCGAGGTGTGGTTCGCCGCAGCCGAGGAACCAGAGGCCGCCAAGTTTCACTCCGAGCTACTGTGGCGCGACTTTGCCTGGCACCGTCTCTACCACCTGCCCAATCTCGCCACCGAGAACGTGCGGGAGAAATTCGACCGCTTCGACTGGTCCTGGGATGACCCGCGGCTCAAGGACTGGCAGGCAGGTACTACTGGCATTCCGCTTGTCGACGCCGGAATGCGCGAACTATGGGCCACCGGCTATATGCACAATCGCGTGCGCATGGTGGTGGGCTCCTTCCTCACCAAGAACCTAGGCATCCACTGGCGCCTGGGCGAAGAATGGTTCTGGGACACCTTGGTGGACGCCGATGCCGCCTCCAACCCGTTTAATTGGCAGTGGGTGGCCGGCTGCGGCGATGACGCCGCGCCCTTCTTCCGCATCTTCAACCCCGAAACGCAAGCCAAGCGCTTCGACCCCGACGGCGAGTACGTGCGCCGCTGGGCACCCGCACTGTCCGCCCCGCCTATCGTGGACCTGCAGGAATCGCGCCAAGCCGCGCTCGATGCCTATGCGGAGATCAAAGACTAAGCCTGCAGAAAAGGTGGACGTAAAGGTCTACCATGGGGCCAATGATGAGCCCCAGGATTCATTCTCAAGCGCACCCGCCCATTGGCAATACCCCACTCATGCGAGTAGAGGCGACTAGTCCCCGGCCGGATGTCCACCTCTATCTCAAACTCGAACAATTCAACCTTGGCGGTTCTGCGAAAGACCGGACGGCGCGAGCGCTTATCCAGGCAGCCCTTGCAGCCGGCGATATCCGCCCAGGCTCGACGCTGGTGGAATCTTCCTCCGGCAACCTGGGCATGGCGCTAGCTCGCCAAGCCCCGCTCCAGGGGATGAAGTTCCATTGTGTGGTGGATCCGCGCGTCAACGCTTCTACGGTGGCCACCATGCGGGCCTATGGCGCACACGTGGAATTGCTCGACCACCCAGATCCTGAAACCGGCGATTGGCTCACCGCCCGCCGCACCCGCGTGGCCGAGCTATTGGAAGAGATCCCCGATTCTTTCAACCTCAACCAGTATTCCAATGAAGCCGCCTTCCACGCCCACGCGGAGGGCACTATGACTGAGATCCTGGAGCAACTCGGGCAGGCACCCAGCCATGTGCTCGTGGCTATGAGTACCACCGGAACCCTTGGCGGCTGTGTCCGCAAACTTTCCGAGGTGGGAGCCAGTACCCAAACAATCGGCGTTGATGCAGAGGGCTCCGTACTTTTCGGCGGTGAGCGTGGCACCCGCATGCTGCCCGGCTATGGCGCAGGTATCGTGACCGACCTATCCACCAAATTTTCGCCCTCCTCCGTCGAGCGGGTCCCCGATCTCGAGGCCATCGTGGCCGCCCGCAGGCTCGCCCGGGCCGAGGGTTTGCTGCCGGGTGCTTCCGGCGGTGCTGTTATCGCAGCCTTCCAGCGCCTCGCCCCCTCCCTGCCGGCGGGGGCGGAGGTGGTTGCCGTGCTACACGACGCCGGCCAGCCTTACTTAGACACTATCTATAACGATTCCTGGGTGTGCGAAAACTTCGGCATTTCACCTGCCGAACTTGCCGCGCGCAGCGAAGGGACGGCGCAGTGACTTCCGCTAAGCCTGCCCGACGCATTGCCATCATCGGAGGCGGTCCGCGCGGTCTCTGGGCTGTAGAGGAACTCATCGAGCGCGCCCGCATCCCCATCGATGTCACGGTCTTCGACCCGTATCCGGCCGGTTCAGGCGCTGTCTACCGCCCGCAGCAGCCGCCCCACTGGCGCCTCAACGTCAACTGCGCCATCGTCACCACCGCCCACGATAATTTCAACGCATGGCGGGCCCGCCGCGGTGGGGACACCACCGATGCCTTCCCACCGCGCGCCGAAGTGGGCCAATTCCTCGCCGATACCTGGTCCGCCGCATTGCAGCGCGCGCCGGCGCACGTTCACATTCGCCATCTGCCGCACCGCGTGAGCGAAGTGAGTAATGACGGAGAAGGCTTCATGGTCGACGGCGCCCCCTTCGACGACGTCCTGGTCTGCACCGGACACGACCATCTCCATGCTGGTTCCTTGGTCCACGAAACTTCGCGTGTGCCCGTCACCGGTCTCTATTTCGGCGCCGACCTCCCTAGCGCTCCACGGCGAATCGGCGTGCGCGGTGCCGCCTTAAGCTTTATCGATGTATGCCTGCTTTATGGCGATACCGCCGAGGTCATTTATCCGGTTAGCCGCGGCGGGCGATTTATGGAGGTAAAGCCCTCTCCGGAGGCACCGCTGCCGGAGGTTTCGACGCGGTGGCGGCAGGCCTGTGTGCACATCACTAACGCCGCAGATTTGCGCGAGATCCTCATCGGGGCCGCAGCCGAGTTCGGTGACTTCTCTAGTGCGGAACTAGCAGCCGTTATTGATGGTCAGGATTTCACTGGCGCTGCGCTCGCTGAGCTGGAGGCTTCCCTCCGTGCGGTCGAGGGTACTGGTCCCCTGACTCCGGCCACGGCCGTGGGCGCGGCTTTTCGTGGGGTCTTCCAAGACTGCGTCGATTGGCACCAGGCACACGGCCCAATGCCCGGGTTCCGCGAGCTCTCACGCACCCTTGAGCGGGTGGCCTTCGGCCCACCACCGGTCACAGCCAGGCGTCTGCTCGAGCTCATCCACTCCGGGGTGGTGGATACCCAGTATCTAGGCACTCCTGAGCAGATAGATTCCTGGCGGGAGAAGGGCGGCGTGGACCTGCTTATCGACGCCACTGTGGCTCCCCAAGCCACCCACTCCCCCTTCCATAACGTTCCTGGTGTGGTGGAAATTGGCCGCATGAATGAGCTCTCCCTGCCCGGGCATGACTCTCTTAACCGTTTAGTACACGATGACATCCCCCGCTGGGCGGAGAAAGTAGGAAACCCATGACCACCCCTCCCGTTGCCCCACTGCCGGTCCATGGCACCGTCCCGCTGCGTGCCCGATGGGAGCAGTGGATGCAAGAGCTCGTGGAGAACCCGCAAGACGTTAGCGCACTCACCTCGCGCTATGGTTCTCCGGTAAACGTGCTTAATCCCGCGCCACTGCGCCACAATGCCCAAGAGCTACTAGACGCCGGTGCTTCCCACGACGTGAAAACTCGGGTATTTTTCGCCCGCAAAGCCAATAAGGCGCTGTGCTTTGTCGACGCCGCTCGCGAGAGTGGACTCGGCGTGGATGTAGCCAGTGAGAACGAGCTACGCCAAGTACTCGAGCGCGATGTAGCCCCAGAGCGCATCATCCTCAGCGCTGCTATCAAAAGCGATGGTTTGCTCCGCCTCGCGATTTCGCGTGGCGTTACTATATCGTGCGATTCTCGCGCAGAATGCGGCCGCATCGCCGCCATCGCCCGAGCTTTAGAAACTACCGCCCGCGTGGCACCGCGCCTTGCTCCAGATCCAGATGATTTACCACCGACCCGCTTCGGGGAAAGGCTACCTGCATGGCAGAAAGCGGAGTGGCCCACGGAGCTTCGTGCCGTGGGTGTCCACGTCCACCTGCATGGCTATAGCGAGGCGGATCGCCGCACCGCCCTTACAGAGGCCATTGCTCTAGTCGAGCACCTACGCGCAATGAACCAACCCGCTAATTTCATCGATATCGGCGGCGGCGTGCCCATGAGCTATTTAGAATCCCGCGAGCAGTGGGAAAACTACACAGCGCGTATCTCTGCGCAACGCGCTGGTACCGGTGACCCCTTTACCTGGAAATCGGATCCGCTCTCCAATACTTACCCATTCTGGCAGGAACCGACGCGCGGTCAGTGGCTGAACCAACTTCTCTCCGGTGAGGTCCCCGGCTACGGCAACGCCGGTGGTGCCCTGCGAGAGCGGGACATCGCCCTCCATCTAGAACCGGGCCGCAGCCTCCTCGACGGCTGTGGTGTCATCCTCGCCGAGGTGAGCTTTCTCAAAGAACGTTCTGATGGCCTGCCCCTTATCGGTGTGGCGATGAATCGCACGCAGTGCCGGACCGCCGCGGATGACATCCTGCTAGACCCCCTCCTCGTGCCTACAGCCGGTTCAGCAAAGGAGGTCTCCCGCGAGCGACGTACCGGCTTTGTAGTCGGTGCCTACTGCATTGAAGACGAGGTGATTCTGCGCCGCGAACTGGACTTCCCAGCGGGCATTGCCGTAGGAGATACCCTCGCCATTCCCAACACGGCCGGATATTTTATGCACATCCTCGAGTCTGCTTCGCACCAGATTCCCTTGGCTCGAAACGTCTACTACGACGGCGGCGAATGGGTGCCAGACGATATTGACGCCACATAACTACTAGTGGCTCGAGATATAGAAAAAGGGCTTCGAGGAATTGCCTCTAAGCCCTTTAACCTTAAACGCAGTACGTGATAACTGCTTAAGCGGTGTAATCCTTGACCACGGAACCGTCAACCGGGATGCCCGGGCCGGAGGTGGTGGAGATGGTAGCGCGCTTGATGTAGATGCCCTTAGCGGAAGAAGGCTTCAGGCGCTGGATCTCATCCATGAGGGCGCCGTAGTTCTCAGCCAGCTTCTCAGCATCGAAGGAAGCCTTACCGATGATGGCGTGCAGGTTAGCAGCCTTATCAACGCGGAAGGAGATCTTGCCGCCCTTAACCTCAGAGATTGCCTTAGCAACGTCTGCGGTAACGGTGCCGGTCTTCGGGTTCGGCATCAAACCACGCGGGCCCAAGACGCGGGCAACGCGGCCAACCTTGGCCATCTGATCCGGGGTAGCGATAGCAACGTCGAAGTCGATGTTGCCCTCGTTGATCTGCTCGATCAATTCAGCGGTGCCGACGATATCAGCGCCAGCTTCCTGAGCGGCGGTAGCCTTCTCGCCCTCTGCGAAGACAGCAACGCGAACGTCCTTACCGGTGCCGTTAGGCAGGGAAACGGTGCCGCGAACCAGCTGGTCAGCCTTGCGCGGGTCAACGCCCAAACGGAAAACAACATCAACGGTGGCGTCGAAGTTCTTGGAGGAGGTCTCCTTAGCCAGCTTGGTGGCCTCGATCGGACGGTACAGGCGGGACTTATCTACCAGTTCCGCAGCGGCCTTATAAGCCTTAGACTTGGTGCTCATTTAACAATTCCTTTTCTGGATTGGTGTGGTGTTCGGCGGGCCGTAGCTGGCCCTACCACATAAAGTTTTTACTTCTCCGGTGCGCCATCAACGGTGATGCCCATGGAGCGGGCGGTACCGGCGATGATGCGAGCGCCGTTCTCGATGTCACGTGCGTTCAGGTCCGCAAACTTGGTCTCTGCGATTTCCTTGCACTGGTCCCAAGACACAGAGCCGACCTTGTCGGTGTGTGGAACGCCGGACCCCTTCTTGATGCCAGCGGCCTTCAGCAGCAGCTTGGCTGCCGGCGGGGTCTTCAGCTTGAAGTCGAAGGAACGGTCCTCGTAGACGGTGATCTCAACCGGAACCACGTTGCCACGCTGGTTCTCGGTAGCGGCGTTATAAGCCTTGCAGAATTCCATGATGTTGACGCCGTGGGCACCCAGTGCCGGGCCAACTGGCGGTGCCGGGTTAGCGGCGCCTGCCTCGATCTGCAGCTTGATGAAGCCAGATACCTTCTTCTTAGGAGCCATCGAATTACCTCTTTCCTGTGTTACCGGGATAGCCGCCACGATGAATAACGGGATCCCGTCCGGATGCTCACCTTCAGTGGGCCACCGGAGGATGAAACGTTTTTCTTATACGCACGCCAAAGGCGCACGGCGTTCCAGTTTAGAACACCGTGCGCCCTGCACAAAATCACTTTTAGGAGATGCGCTCGATCTCGGTCGGCGACAACTCCACTGGGGTCTCGCGACCAAAGATGGATACCAGTCCCTGCATCTTGCCGGTCTCTGGGTCGATCTCGGAAATGGTGGCGGAGACTGCGGCCAGCGGGCCGGACAGGATGGTCACTGCCTCGCCTACCTCGAAGTCGTGGGCGTACTTCTTTGCCACTTCCTTTTCTGGCATGGCCACGACCTGCTCGCCCTCGGCCTCATTCGGGGCGGCATCGCCCTTGGTGGACGGTGCTTCGTTCGGCATCAGGAATTTAGCCACATCGCGGGTCTTAACCGGGGTGGCGTTGCCCTCGTTGCCCACGAAGGAGGTCACACCAGGGGTTTCGCGGATGACGGACCAAGCGGCGTCATTGAGTTCGGCGCGGACGAGGACGTAGCCCGGCAGCAGCTTGCGCTTCACAATCTTCTTCTTGCCGTCTTTGTTCTCAAGTACCTGCTCAATAGGAACGACAACCTCGAAGATAGAGTCCTCCACCTCGAGGGTCTGGGCACGCATGTCCAGGTTGGTCTTTACCTTGTTTTCGTAACCGGAGTAGCACTGAATGATGTACCACTGGCCCGGTTGCTTCTTCAGCTCGCGGGTAAACGCACGCAGGCGCTTGCGGTAGGCGGCGTCTTCGGACTCATCCTCGCCAGCCTCTGGAGCTGCGGCCTCTGCCGCGCCCTCGGCGTCGGCTGCTGCCGATTCCGATTCCGCTCCCGGTGCCTCGGCTGCCTCCGCAGACTCGCCTGCAGCGTCGGTGGACTCTGCTGCTTCTTCTACTGCGGGCGCGCTTGGGGTAGCGTCCTCCTGCTGTGCTTCTTCAACGGAGCTAGCGTGCTCTGCCGCCTGCTCCTGCACGTTGGCCTGCATAGCCTCCTCTAGGGAGGTGCCTACGGTTTCGACGTTATTCTCGTCGCTCATGATTCTTACTCCAAAAATTCCTCGGCGCGTTGCGTAGGACTAGCCTACCCGCCCGCGTATGGGCAAAAAGTATCCCGCCGTTCCTTCAGTGGAAACAGCGGGATAAAAGATTATGCGGCTATCTTACTAATCAGAGAGAACCTGCTCAACTCCGAGACCGGCCAGAGCGTCCACACCCCACACCAAAACGGTCATGACGATGAGGAAGGCAAAGGTAATGAGGGTGTACTGCAGCATCTCCTTAGCGGTCGGCCACACCACTTTCTTCATCTCAGTTGCCACCTCGCCAGGGAAAGCGGCTACGCCACCACCTGGGGTGTCATCGTGATTCTTATCCTCTACGCGGACGACGTGCTTATCGGCGTAGTCCGCGGAGGACGTGGTAGCCGCACCAGAGAGCTGACGCTTACCGGTCGGGCGCGGTGCACCCGAATTCTTCGGCTGCTGCTCATCGCTCACAGCTAACCCTCCTTGGGAACTAAATCTAATAGGGCGCTTAACGCGCACCTCCATAACTTTGTCAACCCTAGCAAAGCTTGCACTGCATGAAAAGCTGACCACCGCATTTATAAGACGTGGCCTTGGATACATTGGGCGAGCACAGCGGCGAGCAAGGCTCGACCGGGAAAATATGGCATGAACAAACCCCGCCACCTGAAATCAAGTGACGGGGTTTACTGTGCAGGGGCGACAGGACTCGAACCTGCAACCTACGGTTTTGGAGACCGTTGCGCTACCAATTGCGCCACGCCCCTATTCTTTTATCTCTTAATGCCTCAGCATCAAGCGTTGAAGACCTTACCAGAGCCGTAGTTCCAATCTGAAACCAGGCGGGTCTGCAAAGCCTTCAGCGCGGTAATAAAAAAGCGCCCTGCGGGCGCCTTTCTTTCCCGGTAGCGATGGCGAGAATTGAACTCGCGACACAGCGATTATGAGTCGCTTGCTCTACCACTGAGCTACACCGCCATATTCACCTTGGGGAATTTCTTCCTCCGAACATGAATGGAGCCCCCTGACAGAATCGAACTGTCGACCTTTTCCTTACCATGGAAACGCTCTGCCGACTGAGCTAAGGGGGCACATCCTAGCGTTGAACACATCGCTATTTCGTTGTGCTCTCCGTTGCGGACTCCAATAATCTAACCCGCTTGCAACGTTTTACACAAATCGCCACGTCAGAGCGCAAAAATGGGAAGCTTTTATGACACCTTATCGCGCATGTGAATGTGCTTGAATGAAAGGCATGTTGGATCAGAAGGATGCCCAGTCCATTGACGCCGCAAAGTTGTACTACAACTCCGGCTTCTCTCAGGCCGAGGTTGCCCATCATCTTGGGGTTTCCCGGCCCACGGTGTCCAAGTTGCTCAGCCACGCCTCCGCGCGCGGCTTTGTCACCATCAGCATTGCCGATCCGCGGGAGCAATCCGATGAACTAGTGGGCCAACTACGCCAACGCTTTGCGCTTGCCGACGTCCGCGTGACCACCACCCCACCCGGCGGTTCTCCCCTAGCAGACCTGGGCAGCGCCGGCGCCGCCCTCCTGGAAGAACTCATTGAGGATGGCACCAGCGTCGGCCTCTCTTGGGGCGAGACGATGTCCGCCGTCGCTTCTCACCTGCGGCGACAGCCACGGGAAGGCGTAGAGATTGTGCAACTAAAAGGTGGCCACTCACACACGGAGCGATCCACTAAAGACTTCTACACCCTGCAGGCCTTTGCCCACGCCTTCAATGCCGAGGCCCACCTTTTACCACTGCCGGGCATCTTCGATTCCGCGGAGGCCAAGCAGTGGGTGGAGCGCGATAGGCATATTGGGCAGATTTTGCATAAGGGGGCGTCGGTAAGCGTGGCAGTGTTCACGGTGGGCTCGGCCGAGCAGGAATCCTTAGCATTCAACCTGGGCTATCTGACCGCGGCCGAGAAACAGCAGATTGCAGACAATGCTGTGGGTGATGTGTGCTCGCGCTTCTTCGACGCCCGCGGGGAAGTAGCCTGCCCGGCCGTAGACGCCCGCACCGTGGGCATCAGCCTCGCAGACTTGGCCACGCGCCCCACCCGGGTGCTGGTAGCTGGCGGCGCATCTAAGGCGCGGGCCATATGGGTGGCGCTGCGCAAGGGATTGGCTACCCATCTGGTCACAGATCAGGCCACCGCGCGCAAGATCGTGGACTGGGCTAGTGAGGCCTCCCACAAATGTTGAACAATTGTAAATTGCGTCATTGACATGGGTTCCTGCGGGGTTAAGCTAAGTGTGTAAAATCCCCCCCACACACCGAGGAGCGAAGCTATGTCCGCTACCGATATTGCCACCCCACACATCAACCCGCAGGGCGCGCCCATTGCAGAAACCATCTTGCTGCCCGGCGACCCACTACGCGCACAATTCATCGCCGAAAACTTCCTGGAAGACACCGTCCAGTTCAACGGCGTGCGCAATATGCTGGGGTTTACCGGCACCTATAAAGGCAACCCCGTTTCGGTCATGGGCACCGGCATGGGTATTCCCTCCATCGGCATTTACTCCTGGGAGCTCATCCACAACTACGGCGTAAAGAAGCTCATCCGCGTCGGTTCCATCGGCGCTATGCAGGAAGACATCGAGCTACACGATGTCATCGTCGCCTCCTCCGCCTCCACCGATTCCAATTTCTTGAGCCAGTACAACCTGCCGGGCAGCTACGCTCCCACCGCCTCGTGGAAGCTCCTCAAGGCTTTGGTGGATGAAGCCGAGAAGCAGCAGGCACACATTCACGTGGGCAATATCTTGAGCTCGGACATCTTTTATAACTTTGACCAGTCCGTCAACGAACGCTGGGCGCACATGGGCGTGCTCGGCGTAGAGATGGAATCCGCAGCGCTTTATGCCACCGCGGCCGAAGCCGGCGTCGACGCACTGGGGCTTTTCACCGTATCCGACAACCTCGTGCACGGTACCAAGCTTTCTGCCGAAGAACGCCAAACCGCCTTCCACACCATGATTGAACTCGCGCTGCCGCTTAACGCGCTCGACTAAAAGGACGCCTTCCCCGTGACTTCTTCTACTACCTCTGCTTCCCCGCAGGACAAGCGGCCAGGTCCCGCGCTAAACCCCAAAGTTGCCGTCCCCATCCTGCTCTTCGTCTTTGTCTTTTCTCTGGTTATTGATAACGGCTTTAAGACGATGACCATGCCGATTGCCCAGGCGCTCGACCTTTCCGTTAAGACCGCCTCCCTCCAGGCTTCCCTCGCCGGCGTCATCATCGGCATCGGTGCTGTGGTCTATGCCGCGCTGGCGGATTCCATTTCCATCCGCAAGCTCATGCTCACCGGCGTTGTCCTCATTGCCGTGGGATCGATTTTAGCCTTCGCCTTTTCTAGCTTCTGGCCCATGGTGCTGACCGGTCGTCTCATTCAAACCGGCGGCCTCTCCGCCGCGGAGACGCTTTATGTCATTTACGTGACCAAGCACTTGAGCGAGGCCGATCAAAAGACCTACCTGGGCTTTTCCACCGCCGCTTTCCAAGCCGGCCTGCTCATCGGCGCGTTGACCTCTGGCTTTATTTCCACCTATGTCTCGTGGACGGCGATGTTCCTAATCCCGCTCATCCTCATTCTGACCATCCCACCAATCATCAAGCTGGTGCCAGAAGATGAGGCCGTGGAGGGACACCTCGATGTGCTCGGCCTATTTTTCATCGCCGTCTTTGCCACTGGCCTGACCTTATTCATGCAGGAGTTCGACTGGGTATATCTCATCGTGGCTGTCCTCGGCGTGGTGGGCTTTGTTTACCACATCGGCCACGCCAAATATCCCGTGGTCACCCCGGAGTTTTTCACCAACGGCCGCTACGTGTGGACCATCCTCATGGTCTTCTTCGTCTATTCCACCCAGATGGGCTTCATCTTCTTGCTGCCTTTTGCGGCGCATGACCTGCACGGCATGAATATCGATAAAGCCTCCCTGTTGATGATCCCGGGCTATATCTGCGCCATCCTCATCGGCATCTTCTCCGGAAAGATCGGCACCGTTTTATCCTCCCGCGCCACCATCTACACCGCCTTCGCCTTAGTTGCCGGCGCACTGGTGATGGCCGCGCTTTTTGTGCAACTCCACGTCGCTATTCTCATCGCAGCCATCGTGGCCTTCGCCTCCGGCTTTTCACTGATGTACGCGCCGCTGGTTAATACCGCGCTGCGCAATATCAGCGCCGTCAAGTCCGGCATCGCCATTGGTTTTTATAACCTGACCATCAATATCGCCATCCCGCTGGGCATTGCCTATACCGCCAAGCTGCAGGACCTCGCTAGCTATAACACCGTGCTGTGGATCCTGGCCACCGTGGCTGCTATTGGCATTGCCCTATACGTAGTTTCTGACCTCAAGATGGCCCGTTCCGAATCCCGCCCAGCCCGTTAAGGAGAAAATTATGACTTCCCGCACCGACGTTGCATCCATCATCGATCACACCCTGCTCAAGCCGGAGGCCACCCCGGAACAATTCCGCGCCCTGGTAAATGAGGCAGCCGAGCTGGGCACCTACTCCGTATGCGTTTCCCCCTCCGCCTTGCCCATCGAGGTTCCTGACTCCCTGCACATTGCCACCGTCGTCGGCTTTCCCTCCGGTGCCGTAAAGCCGGAGATCAAGGCCGCTGAGGCAGCCCGCGCGGTTGCCGATGGCGCCGAAGAGGTGGACATGGTCATCAATATCCCGCTAGCCATTGAGGGCCGCGCCGAGGATCTGCAGGCCGAAATCCAGGCCGTGCGCGATGCCATCCCGGGCAAGGTTCTCAAGGTCATCATTGAATCCGCCGCGCTTTCCGAAGACGCCATTGTCCTCGCCTGCAAGGCCGCTGCAGCCGCCCAGGCGGACTTTGTCAAGACCTCCACTGGTTTCCACCCGGCCGGCGGTGCCTCTGTATATGCCGTAAAGCTCATGCGCGAGACCGTAGGCGATAAGTTAGGCGTGAAAGCCTCTGGCGGCATCCGTACCGCACAGGACGCCCTAGCCATGATTGAGGCTGGCGCGACCCGCTTGGGCCTGTCCTCCTCCGCCAAGATCCTCGAGGAGCTCTAGTCCATGTCGAACGCCGCCGTAGATTATGACTACGCCCGTACGTGGGCCGAGCACGACCCTGATCCGGATACAGCCCGCCGGGTAAACACCTGGATTGAGGAGGGCAATACCGCTGAGCTCGCCTCCGCCTTCGCCGGCCCCCTGGCCTTTGGCACCGCGGGCCTGCGCGCCGCCGTGGGCCCAGGTGAGTCCCGCATGAACCGCGCCGTGGTCATCCGCACCACCTACGGGCTCATCACATGGCTCAAGCAGCAGGTCGATACCCCAGTCGTGGCCATTGGTTGCGATGCCCGCCACGGCTCCGCGCAGTTCCAACGCGATGCGGCGCAGGTCATCTCCGCAGCTGGCGGCCGAGCCCTGGTTTTGCCCGCACAAAACCCCACCCCGCTGACCGCTTTCACGGTACGCAAGCTCAAGGCAGATGCTGGCATCATGGTTACCGCCTCGCATAATCCGCCGGCCGATAATGGCTACAAGGTGTACTTGGGCGGCCGCATCGCCACCGGCCCTGCGGAAGGCGTGCAACTTATCTCGCCCGCCGATGCCGCAATCGCGGAAGCCATCGCCGCGGCACCTCATGCCGATGAAATCCCGCTTTCTGCGGCGAATGTCGAGAACGTCGATACCCGCGCCGACTACCTCGACCGCGCGGCACAACTCGTAGGCGAAAGCTCCGATGTCACCATCGCGCTCACGGCCATGCACGGCGTTGGTGCTGCCTTGGGCAAAGAACTTCTCACCCGCTGTGGCTTCCGCGTCTCGCTAGTTCCTGAGCAGGCCCAACCGGATCCGGATTTCCCCACCGTCTCCTTCCCCAACCCGGAAGAGCCCGGCGCCCTTGATCTGGGTATCCGCCACGCTGAGGAGATCGGCGCCGATATCCTTATCGCTTATGACCCCGACGCCGACCGCTGCGCCGCCGCCGTACCTACTGCTTCTGGCTCCTGGCGCCAGCTCACCGGCGATGAAACCGGTGCCCTTTTGGGCGACTATCTGGCCCGCCGCGGGGCGACCGGCAATTTTGCCAATTCCCTCGTCTCCTCCCGCCTGCTCGGGCGCATCGCCGCGCACTACGGCCTCGGCCACGAGGAGACACTGACCGGCTTCAAGTGGATCGCACGAACCCCGGATCTCGCCTTTGGCTACGAGGAAGCCATTGGATTCTGCCCCGATCCCACCGCTGTCCGTGACAAGGACGGCATCGCTACCTCCGTAGTGCTCGCCAGCCTCGCTGCCGAGTGCAAGGCCGCAGGAACCACCCTGCTGGAGCGCTTGGAGGGCATCTACGCCACCGTCGGGGCCCTGTATACCCAACCGCTGACCTTCCGCGTAGATGACCTCAGCATCATCGCCCAAGCGATGGATAAGGTCGCATCTACCCCGCCCACCGAACTGGCTGGCTCGCCCGTGGCGAAGGTAGAGAAATTCGCCCAAGGCTCCAAGTTCTTCACGGACAACGATGACCGCGTCATCGTTCGCCCCTCCGGCACGGAACCGAAGCTCAAGTGCTACCTCGAGTCCCCCGACGCCGACCGCCTCGATGCTATTGCGGCCGACCTGCGCGCCTACTTCGAGATTTAAACCCCTCCCCGCTCCACGCTCTCTAACTGGTCCTTCTGAGATTGCTTAGGGCCAATGAGGGTGCGGACTAGTGGGCTTGCTGCCGCCAGGCCCACCGCCGCAGTACCAACTATCGATTCCGGTGGGTCAAAAAGAACGAGTATCGCCGGCATAAGGATGAGCGCGCCGAAAATGAC
The DNA here is from genome assembly GCF_057458085.1 of Corynebacterium sp. LaCa_205. NCBI lineage: Bacteria > Bacillati > Actinomycetota > Actinomycetes > Mycobacteriales > Corynebacteriaceae > Corynebacterium > Corynebacterium sp. LaCa_205. The sequence continues at coordinate 320,468 of NZ_CP190931.1, read as the reverse complement.
ACCTACGGCCGTAAAGAGCCGTACTTTTGATTCAAATATCGCGTACTCGAAAGATTCTGCTGTAACTTTCCTATCGAGGACAATATCTGCATGAGCGCCCTCCATAATCCGATCGCCTGCGCCCGGCTGAATGTCATTGTGCTGTTTGATTATCTGTGGATGCGGAGTTGGCCCCTGATGCGCCCACACAGCAATTTGGTCGTCAAGGTTAGAAAGTCTATTTACGCCAGGGAGCGCTCCTCCAACTGGTGGGAAATCGCTGCGTTTATTTTGCGGTGCGCCCGATAACTGCGAGTCCGATTGCGCAGATGCGCTTGCTGCGCTGCCTGCGCTACTCGCTGGCTTTGAAATAGGTGAATCTCGTTTACCCCGTCCAGCATCGTTCGGATCTTCTTCATATCCCATATCCTATCGCTAAACCTCATACCTTCATCTCTACAGTGACTTTCTGTGACTGATGGTGTGGCTACCGAGCACGCCTGTTTGTACACAGCACCTTAGGAAGGTGTAGTTTGCTGGTCCTGAAGGCCAAAATGAGAGGAGTTAAAGATTACAGAACCCCGCCATTCATCCTTAACAGTTCTGCTAAAGATTGCAGTTGGTATTTCATCATTGCTCTGCCTCGGCTATTTCATTGGCGGTTTGAATGCGGTATACGTTGCCAAGGCCCTGGCGGGATCGGATTCCACCTCATTGCCGGATATTTCTCGTAGGTTAGGAAATGGATTTTTCTACTTCACGGCCGCTGGGATATTCCTAGCTGTATCCCTCATCGGTGCCTATGCGGTGTTCCACAGGGCTCAAAGCTCCCGCAGACAGGAGTCCTGCCGGTAGCACCCGTCTCACGACTGCAGGTACGACGAAACCCCGCAAGCATCTGCTTGCGGGGTTCATTCTGTGCCAGGTAGAAGATTCGAACTTCTGAAGGCAATGCCGGCGGATTTACAGTCCGCTCCCTTTGGCCGCTCGGGCAACCTGGCATGCACTGTGTGGTGCGAGTAAGTACTTTACTACGAACCACCCACCTACCTACAAATCGCCAGCACATAAGGGGAAAAGACGATAGAGGAGGGCGTCGCCAAGCAGCTAGCCAACGCGGCGCACAGTGTAATCCGCCAATTGGCGCAGGGCCTGGCTGGCCGAATTCTCCGGCAGCACGGCGAGCTGCTCCTCTACCACGCGCAAGTAGGCAGTGATGTCCTCCAGCGCCTTCTGTCGGCCGCCAGATTGGTGCAGGAGCTCAATGGCACGCTCCACCTCGGCGTCGGAATGCAGCGGCCCAGTGAGCAGCTCACGCAGCTTATCGCCCACCTCACCCTCTTCTTCCAAGGCATAGAGAACCGGCAAGGTAAATACGCCCTCACGCAGGTCCGTGCCCGGGGTCTTGCCGGATTCCTTAGGGTCGGAGAAGATGTCGATGACATCGTCCACAATCTGGAAGATCATGCCGATGGCACCACCAATGCGGTGCAGGGCTGCGGCATGCTCGGCCGAGGCACCGGAGTGATAGGCGCCCAAGTAGCCCGCAGAGGCAATGAGCACGGCGGTCTTTTCGCGGATAACCGCCGTATAGTGCTCCACGGCATTAGCCTCGCCCGCGCCGATGGTCTCGCGCATCTGGCCGGTAACCAGCTCTTCAAAGGTATCGGCAAAGTGGCCTACGGTGTGGGTATCCAGCTCGCTCATCAGGCGGGAGGCATGCGCCAAGAGCGCATCGCCGGCGAGGATGGCCACGGAATTATTCCACCGCGAATTCGCGGATTCCACGCCCCTACGGCGGTCTGCCTCATCCATGACATCGTCATGATAAAGAGTGGCCACGTGCACCATCTCCACGACGGTGGCGGCCTTAACAACCTCTTCGCAGCCCGGACGCGAACCATACTCGGAGGCCAATAGCGCCATCATAGGGCGAAAGCGCTTGCCACCGGCCTTGGACAGGTGGCTGACCTTATCCTTTAAGAAGTCCTGGCCGCGGTCGATTTCACTGCGCAGCTTGTCTTCTACTGCTTCCATGCCCGCACCAATGCGCTCGTTGAGCTGCGGATCACCAAGATCCACGTGCGTGGCATGCGATTGACCGTGAGTCATTAAATAGTGTTCCTTGCAACTAAAAGCCAGAGATAATCGATTACCTACCGTAGTCCAATCCGCGCCCCTAAACACACTCGAGGGGGCGAACTCATGCAATGATAGTCCTCATGTCGGAGCAGATCGATTCCCAAACCTATGTCGAGGTCGCCATCATTGGCGCTGGACCTGCCGGAGCCGCCGCCGCGATTCACGCCGCACGCGCGGGCTTTGACACCCTCCTTATTGATTCCGCGACGTTTCCCCGCGAGAAAACCTGCGGTGACGGGCTCACCCCACGCGCGATGCATCAGCTCGACGAGCTGGGCCTTAAGGTCAACGCCTCCTACCGCAATCGCGGCCTGAAGCTGCACGGATACGGCGGCGATATTACCGCGCCGTGGCCGAAGACCTACCCTTCCCAGGTGGGTACGGCCCTGCCACGCTATCGCTTTGATGCCCTGCTTGTCGACGCCGCCGTAGACGCCGGCGCCACCCTTATCACCGGCACCCCCGCTACCGATCCCATGCTCGAAGGAAACCGCGTGACGTCTTTCCGCGTGGGCGAAGCCACCGTACACGCCACGTGGGTCATTGTGGCCGATGGCGTGCGCTCTACCTTTGGCAAGAAACTTGGCCGCACCTGGCACCGCGAGGAAGTCTATGGAATCGCCGCACGCTCCTATGCTTCCTCCGCACATGCCGATGAACCCTGGATGCACTCCCACGTGGAGCTCAAGGACGAAGACGGCGAGGTGCAGCCGGGCTACGGGTGGATCTTCCCGCTCGGCCTTGAGCTCGGCCAGGTCAACATCGGCCTTGGCGCGCTCTCGACCGCGCAGCGCCCCGCCAAGATCAACACCAAGAAGCTACTCGAGTTCTACGCCGCCCAGCAGCGCCCCGAGTGGGGCCTAGGGGGGATTGAACACGTCACCTCTGCCCTACTGCCCATGGGCGGCGCGGTATCCAACGTGGCCGGTGCCAATTGGATGCTCATCGGCGATGCCGCCGCCTGCATCAACCCCCTCAACGGCGAAGGCATCGATTATGGCTTGGAGACTGCCGCGCTTGCCGTGGATCTACTCGGCCCAAAGGATTTCACCCTCGCCTGGCCAGCCGTCCTGCGCGAACACTACGGCGAATCCTTCCTCCTCGCCCGCACGGCCGCGCGCCTTTTGACCTACCCGCAGTTCCTCCCGATTGCCGGTCCGCTGGCCCTGCGCGGGCCCATCGGCCGCATGCTCATGCCGGCCGCCGCACGCCTGATGGGCAATCTCATCACTGACGACGACCGCGACCTCATCGCGCGCACCTGGCGCGCTGCTGGCCGCACCGTATCGTCTCTCCGCCGCGATACTCCCCTGTGGGATTCCACCGCGGCTTAGTCCCCGTCCCCCTCATGTCTCTAGGCGCGGGCCCAGGCCCGCACCTAGGCGGGCTTGACCGCCGAGTGCAGCGCCACGATGCCAAAGGTAAGGTTCTGCCAACCAGCCTCGGCCCAGCCATTGCGATTGATAGCCGCCGCGAGCTCCTCTTGCCCCGGCCATGCACGAATGGACTCCGCGAGGTAGATATAGGCATCCGGATTAGAAGAAACCACGCGCGCCACCGGCGGCAACAGGCGCATTAAGTATTCCTTGTACACGGTGCCAAAAATCGGCACCACCGGGGTGGAAAATTCCGCCACCGCTAGACGCCCGCCCGGCTTGGTCACGCGCGCCATTTCACGCAGCCCGAGCTCAAAGTCGTGGATATTGCGCAGTCCATAAGAGATGGTCACCGCATCAAAAGTATTATCCGCAAACGGCAGCTTCATGCCATCGCCGGCCACCTTGGGTACGTCACGCTCACGGCCAGCGGCCAACATCCCGCGGGAGAAATCGCACGCCACGCACCACGCACCGGACTTGGACAATTCCACGGTGGATACGGCGGTGCCGGCCGCAAGATCGAGGACCTTCTCCCCCGGCTGTAGGTTTAGTCGCTCGCGGGTGCGCTTGCGCCAGTGCGCGTCCTGCCCGAAGGACAAGACGGTATTAGTGAGGTCGTACTTCTCGCCCACGGCGTCAAACATGCGCGCCACATCGAAGGGCTTTTTATCCAGATCTGCCTTAGACACAAATGATCAGTTTAGGCCACGCGGGCGCCGAGGGCACGAGCCGCCCACCGCGGCAGCGCCGGGCGCTGCCCCAAAATGGTCAGGGGCACCCGGCGGGTATCCTCCAGCACCTCTTCGTAATAGCCCACGAGCTGCTCGCACAGCGCCTTCCACGTCTTGGAAGAAATGGACTCGCGGGCATTATCGCGCATCTCCTGATGGATCTCTGGGTTGAGCAGCGCATCCACCGCATTGGGGAGGTCTTCCACAAAGGTCTTCACGTCCAACAAAAGCCCGTTATAGCCCTCCTCAATGAGGTCTACCGGACCACCGGCACGCGGCCCAATGGTAGGCACGCCGGAGGCCTGCGCCTCCTGAATGGACTGGCAGAAGGTCTCAAACTCACCGGCGTGGACAAAAACATCCAAAGAGGCATAGGCCGCGGCAAGTTCTTCGCCAGACAGAGCGCCAGTAAACACGGCCCCAGGAAGCTGGGCTTCCAATAATGGCCGCTCCGGCCCATCGCCCACGATGACCAGCTGGATATCTTCGCGTCCATTGAGCGCCGATAACCGGTGCACCCCCTTTTCCGCAGCCAAACGCCCAACGAAGCCGACGATATTCTTCGTGCCGCTCGGCTCCCAGCTGCGGCGCAGCTCAGCAGAGCGCTTGGATGGGTGGAAAAGCTCCGCATTCACGCCGCGTCCCCAATGGCGCACGTTTTTGATGTGGTGCTTTTCCAGATCCCGGATGGTCAGAGAAGACGGTGCCAGGGTCATCTGGCAGGAGTTGTGGATGGTGCGCAGCCACTCCCAGACGCCATAGGCCAGCGCGGAAGCATGGTATTTGGTGGCGAATCCGGCGACGTCAGTCTGGTACAGCGCCACGGCCGGCACGCGTTGCTGACGGGCGGAGAAGGCACCTGCCGCGCCGAGTACGAAGGGGCTGGCTAGGTGGATGATATCCGGCTTGAAATCACGCAGCGCCTCATCCACCGCCGTTGTAGGAACTCCCACCGGAAGCGAATCCACCAGCGGCACGCGCACGGTGGGCACGCGGTAGATGGGGAATCCGAGGTAGTCCGGAATTTCCTCTTGGCCTTCGCGGGCGCCCGGCGCGATAACAATGGCCTCCTGCCCCGTCTCGTGCAGATGCTCCAAAACGCGCAGCACTGAGTTGGTCACACCATTGACATTGGGAAGGAAGGATTCAGCCACGATCGCAACACGCATGCCACCATAATGACCTATTTTCTTAAGTTAATGGTGAAGCTAGTGGAAAATCTTGGTTAATTATTTCTCCGCACGGCGGGTAAAGAAGCTAATCAGCTTCCACAAAGCGGCCGCAATAAGTGTAGCCACCACCCCTACCGAAGCCGCTGGGATGATAGCCAGCGTCCACTTACGGCCTTCTACCTTGACCAGATCAGGGTCATCGAGGGCGTATTGCACCCACACCTGCTGCCCCTCACCCAGGCCGCTGGGATAAAGCAGCCCGTGCTTCGGGGTGTGGTAAATCCCCTCACTGTCTTGGAAATCCACCGTGGTGCGCAGCATTCCCACGTCTTTGACCGTGGCCAGAGCACGCGCGGGGTGGGCGGCGATGGCGTGATCATTAAGCGCCGGTCCGATGACCATGCCTACCACACCCACGAGTGCGGCCAGATACAACGCCAGCGTCAGCTGGTGCAGGCGGCGACGATAGACCGCAGCCGTATAGCGCGGCACCACGGCTGCGTGCGGTTTATGCTGCGGCGAAGCCACTTACTGGCCCACCTTTGCGGTCAACTTCTCAGTGAGCGCCCGGCGCGTGGCACGGGTGGTCTTTGCTTCCACGATGGTGATACCGGTGGAGTATTCCTTAAGTTCCGCCAGCGTATCCAGCAGCTCCTGCGGGGTAGTGACCTCGCGGTAGTCTGCCTCGTAGGCTTCTGCCAGCTTGCCGACGTCCACCCCATGCGGCGTCCCAAACGCCGGCTCGAATGACGCGCGCAGCGCATCGGCCCCCTGCTCAAGGGTCTCAAAGATGCCGCCACCATTGTCATTGGCTACGACGATGGTGAGGTTTTCCGGACGCGGTTGGTCTTCCGGGATGAGTAGGCTATTCGCATCATGCAAGAAGGTGACATCGCCCATCAGCGCCATAACGCGTGGGGCACGCCAATTGGTGGGATCCAGCGATTGTGTGGCCAAGGAAATGCCGATGGCCTGGGCGATGGTTCCGTCAATACCGGCCGCCCCGCGCGGCGAGTACGTATCGACACCGTCGAAGGGCAGGCCCACTAATGCAGCATCGCGCACCGGGTTCGAGGCGCCAAGGACCAGGGTGTCGTTGACGGAGAGCGTATCGCCCACCGCGGCCGCCACGTGCAGCCCGGTAAATCCTAGGTCTTCGTCCTCAAGAGTCTCGCGCACGGCTTGCCCCGCCATGTCGGTAGCACCCTCGCAAATCTTCATCCACTCGCGGCTCGGCTCGCCGGTGACCTTGACAGTGGTGCCCAACCGAGCATCGTTGCCGCGCTGATTGGTGAAGTCCTTGGTGCGCGAGAGCACCACCAGATCAATATCCGGATCATTCATCAGCGCCAAAACGCTGCGGTGCAGCGTCGGGTGCCCGACGACGATGACCTGTTCCACCTTGGTATTGACCACATAATCATTCGCGGAGACCTGCGCCTTGCGGAAGATATGCGCCGTCGCCGGATGTACCGGATGGTACGGGCCCGGCGCGCTTGGCTCTGCGATGGTCGGCACGTCTTCTAAGCCTTCTACCTCCCAGGCTTCATCACCGGCAATGACCAGTGTGTTCTTGCTCAAGTCCACGGCTACTTCGCCGTGGTCCACAAAGGCCGGTGCTGGCTCGCGCACGCCGTCGCCGGAGGTACGGGCGGGCAAGGCGGCGTCGACAAGCGGGGCATCAAAGGCCACATTGATGTGTACTTGCAGGTCTGTGCGGAAGCGCTGGGACATCGCCTCCAGATCATCTGCGCTGGTGACCTGGGTGGTTTTCGCGTATACGCCGAAGATGCCCTGTTGTTCGATGGTTTGGGAGGCACCCGTGCCTACCAGACGCTCTGGCCGGTCGGCGCTAATGATGGCCAGCGGCGTATGGGAATAATGTGCCTCCACCACGGCCGGCAGGGTATTGGCCACGGCAGTTCCCGAGGTCATCACCACGCCCACGTGGCGGCGCTGCACTCGCGCCATGCCTAGGGCGGTAAACGCGCCTCCGCGCTCATCGAGGCGGGTGTGAACGCGGATATCATCACGTGCTAAAAGCGCCAACGACAGCGGCGCGTTGCGCGAACCAGGGCACAAGACGACATCCGTGAGGTGGCGCGCCAGTTGGGTGGCTACCTTCTCAGCCAACTGCATCGATTCATTCATGCCGCCCGATTTTACCTGCCCGCGCGCCATTTCCCTTACCGGGCAGGTGCCTGGCGCTTAGTTCTGAGTGCCTTGCTGGTCGGCCGGCTCCCCGCCGCCGCCCAAGAGATCATTGAGGAGGCCCTCGACGTCCACGTCGCCGCCCCTATCCAACTGGTCTTGCACCTCTGGCGGTAGTTCGGTCGGAATATCGGAGGGCAGCTCGTTTTGGAAATCCGGCAGCTTCGGCAGCTTATTGGAATTTTCATCCTGCGTATCCGGCTCATTTGTCTGCGTCACGGTAGTGGGAACCTGCGTGGTCAGTGTCTCCGTCACCGGCTCTGGTTCCGGCTTATCTGCCTCGTCCGCGGCATTGCGCCACAGGAAAAACAGCACAGCCGCGGCAAGCACTGCCAGCACCGCAATAGCCGCAAAGACGCCGACCATAGCGCCGCCTCCGCCGCCCTTCTTCTTGCGCTTTTCCGGCTGGTCCGGATCATAGTTCGACGGCACCGGTTCGTACTCGGGCTGCTGCGCGTATTGCTGGCCATATGCCTGCCCGGCCGGCTGCTGATAGTTCTGGCCGTAGCTTTGCTGCTGACCGTAGCCCTGCTGATAGCCAGCGGCCGCATCAAATTGACGAGTCTCATTCTGCGTCTGCTGCTCGCCTGGGAAGTACTGCTTGGGGTACTCGCGGCGCGCTTGGTCGCGGCTGGGGCCTGCGGCATTATCGGGCACGCGGCCAATCTGGCGCGTGGCATCATCCGCCGGGCTGGACCAGCTGCGGGTTTCATTATTATCGCCATGAGGGCCTTTAGTAGTCATACCCTCTACCTCTACCCCATTTTGCTGTGAGATCCCAGAGAGGTCTCCCACAGCTAACGGGTAGCTAAGGCTCGCCGCTTAATGCGCTCGGCGTGCACTCAAGGCGCGGCCCGTGGCGGTATCCTCTGCGGCAACCTGCGCCGGGGTGGCATCCGCGATGATGCGGCCGCCATCTTCGCCAGCGCCCGGGCCCATCTCAATGATGCGGTCCGCATTCGCCATGACCGAAAGATCATGCTCGACGACGATCACCGTATATCCAGCATCCGCCAGCTTATGCAGCTCGGTATTGAGCAGGTCGATATCGGCTGGGTGCAGGCCCGTGGTGGGCTCATCGAGCAGGTAGACCGTGTGGCCGCGGCGAGAATTGCGAGAGCGCTGCAGTTCCGTGGCGAGCTTGATGCGCTGGGCCTCTCCGCCGGACAGCTCCGGTGCACCTTGACCCAAGCGGAGATAACCCAGGCCGACGGCCTGCAGTGTGGCGATGGCGCGGTAAATCTTTTCCTCTTCGGCGAATACCTCTGCGGCTTCGTCGACGGTGAGCTCCAAGATATCCGCGATGGTGCGACCCTGCCAGGTCACCTCAAGAGTCTCGTCGTTGAAGCGGGCGCCGCCGCACTCTGGGCAGGTGGTATACGAGCCTGGCAAAAAGACCAGCTCCACTTCGATTTTGCCCGCGCCGCCACAGGTGGGGCACTGGCCTTGCTTCACGTTGTAGGAAAAGCGCGAGACCGTCCACTTGCGCTGCTTGGCCTCGTCGGTGGAGGCGAAGAGCTTGCGGACGTTATCGAAAAGACCGGTATAGGTTGCCAGCGTGGAGCGCGGGGTGCGGCCGATGGGCTTTTGGGTAATCTGCACGACGCGCTTGACTCGGTCAAAACCTTCCGTGCTCTCTACCGACCAGCCCTTCTCCTCGGTCTCTTCTTCATCGGAGACGGCCGTAGCGGATTGGCGCAGCAGGCCGGCAAGTACCGTACTGACCAGAGTGGACTTACCGGAACCGGATACTCCAGCGACCGCCGTGAATTGGCCGAGACCAAAATCTACATCGAGGTTGTCGATGCTGCGGGCTTTGATGCCGCGAAGGGTGAGGTGGGAAGAGGGGGTACGGGGGTCGTCGGCAAGCGCGAGCGTGCGATTAGCCAAGGCACGGGCGGTGGGGGTGTCCGCGTCGTAGTCCGCGACTGGACCCGAATAAACGACGTTACCGCCGCGCTCGCCGGCCAGCGGGCCGACGTCAACGAGCCAGTCCGCCTGCGCGACCAAATCCATGTCATGCTCTACCAAGAGCACAGAATTGCCGGCCGCGATGAAGCGGCGGCACATGTCCATCACGGCATCGCGCTCATCTGGGTGCAGGCCGGCCGAGGGCTCATCGAGCACATAGGCCACGCCAAAGAGACCGGAGCGCAGCTGCGCCGCCAGTCGGATACGCTGCATCTCGCCGCCAGATAGGCTCTGCGTTGGCCGATCCAGGCTTAGATGCGCCAGGCCGAGCTCGAGCGCCGAGGTCAAGGCAGGAAGAATCTGTTTGAGCAATAAGTCCTCGGCCGAATTCTCCTCCGGATTCTGCTTGCTGAGCACCGCGTGGACCCTATCGAGCGGCAGCGCGCCCAGCTCATCAATGGGCATGCCCGCATAAGCCACCTTCAGCGCGGCTGGGTTGAGACGGCGGCCTCCGCAGGTTTCGCACTCGCGCGATTCCATATAGGACAGGGTGCGCTTGCGCAGGGTATCCGATTGGGTCTCTGCCAGCGTCTTCTTCAGGTAGCTGGCCACCGAACGCCACGTGCCCTCATAATTGCGCTGAATCTGGTCCTTGCCGCGCAGGGGCTTGACCGTGACTACTGGGCGCTCCTCGGTAAAGAGAATCCAGTCGCGGTCTTTCTGTGGCAGCTCTTGCCAGGGCGAATCCAGGTCATAGCCTAGGTTCATCAGGATGTCGTGGAAATTCTTGCCGGCCCAAGCGCCCGGCCAGGCTTGGATGGCGCCTTCCTCGATGGAAAGGGTGGGATCCGGGACCATCGAGTCCTCGGTCGGCTCATGCACCACACCCGTGCCGTGGCACTGCGGGCACATTCCCTCAGGCGTATTGGGCGAGAAGGAATCGGAGTATAGGCCCTCCGGGTTATCCCCAGCGCGCGAATAGAGCAGGCGCACGCTATTGGAGAGTGCGGAGACTGTGCCGACCGTGGAGCGCGCCCCGCCGCCGGAGTTCGATTGCTGCAGCGCGACCGTCGGCGGCAGGCCCTCTACCTGGCTGACCTGCGGGTCGACGGCCGAGCTAATGAGGCGGCGTGCGAAGGGGGCTACCGATTCAAGGTAGCGACGCTGGCCTTCGCCGTGAATCGTGCCGAAAGCAAGCGAAGACTTGCCAGAGCCGGACACCCCAGTGACAGCGACGAGTTTGCCACGGGGCATATCGACGTCGACGTTGCGCAGGTTGTGCAGGTGGGCATCGCGGACCTTGATAGTAGACATGTCCTCTAGCGTACGCACAGGTGGCGGGCTGGGCAGCGACCTCTATCTTGGCTTTCCGCCGCTGATCGCGCACCGATCGCGATTTTCGTCCATCTAAACCAGGGATTTCGTCGACGGTTTAAGCGGTTTGTATGGACGAAAGTCGTGATCCCAGCAGTTCCGCGGAACCGAATCCTCAGCGCAGCAGTCTAAAAGGCTATGTACACACGAAAAGACCTGTTCGAAAAAGGAATGACTCAATATCGAATTGAAAAGGAGGTGGCAGAGGGCAGACTCCTCCGGCTTAGGCGCAATTGTTACGTCCCGGCGGAGGCAGAGGCGAAAGATAAGCTCAACGCGGTGGCACAGCTTTATCCGGACGCGGTGTTTTCAGGGACAGCGGCTCTCGCGGCCTATGGCTTATGCGAAGTACGCCTGCCGGCGGTGATCCGGGTGGATAATAATAGCCGGATGCGGGCGGATGATCTGGTGCATATGGTGAGGTCGCGACCAGTGCCGGCGAATCGAGTGAGGGGCGTAAAGATGGCGTTGCCGGCGCAGGCGGTAGCAGATGCATTGAGCTTTGAGCACTGCAGCAAGTGGCTGCTGAAGGATGCGCTGGCGCAGGCGTATCGCGGGCTCAACGGAAGGGGGAGGTTCGCGGCCGATTTAGAGCTGGTGATCAGTAAGAAAAGGGACGCGGTGCGCGAGTTGGCGGAGCAGGCGCCGGTGGGGACGGCGTCGAAATGGGAGCAGCGGATGTACCACGAGATGCGGCGGGTGGGGCTCAAGCCGGTGCCAAATTTCCGGCTTGGGCCGTATACCTGGGATTTAGGCTTCGAAGCGGGGACGACGGTGGTGGACTTGGACTCGCTTTATTATCACGCGCCGGAGAATAATCACCGGGAATTCCTCATCGGGACGTGGAAGACCAATCACGCGGTGCAGCACGGATGGGCGCCGCTGAAGTTTACGGATGAGTGCACCGACTACCACCTCAAACTAGTGGTGGAGACGGTGCAGGAAACGGTGGCGCATCGGCGCAGCGTGCGCGGGCTAAAGAGCAGTCCGCAAAAGGTGCGGCGGGCGTTGGTGACTCCGGCATGGCGGTTTCACCAAAGCTTGCTCTAGGGCCTAGTCAGACAGGTGCGGCCAACAGGCGCGAAGGCGGTCGAACCACCAGTCGCGGCGGTCGGCGGGGGCGGCGAGTGCGGCGAGGCGGTCTGGGTCGGGGGCGAGGATATCGGCGGGAAGGTGGCCATCGATAAGCGGGCGCGGGGCGGTGACGTCCTCTTCAAAAAGGGAGCCGGTGGCAAGGCCGGCGGCGGCCGGGGTGACGTCGATGTCCTCGTCGTCGTAGATGCGCGGGAGGGCGGCGACGGCCGCCAAGCCCATATTGATGCCAATGGAGGTATCCAGCGCGGAGGCCACCGTGATATCCATATGGCGCTGGCGCAGGTGCTGGGCCACCTCGAGGACGCGGCGCACGCCGCCAAGCGGGGCGGGCTTGACCACGGCGACATCCGCGGCCTGCAATTCGGCCACGCGATAAGGGTCCGCAACCTTACGAATGGATTCATCGGCGGCAACGCGTACAAAGAGGCCGGCGCGCATAAGGCGGCCGCGGACCTGGGCGAGCTCCTCGGTGGTGGCGCACGGCTGCTCCATATAGTCCAGCGGCATCATCATCTGCGCGGCCTCGACCGCCTCATCGACGGTCCAGCCGCCGTTGGCATCCACGCGAAGGATGGGGATATCGCCGCGTTGGGTGACGGCGTCGCGGACGGCGCGGACGCGAGCGGCGTCGTCGGCAAGCGTGTGCCCCTTCTCCGCCACCTTGATTTTGAAGGTGCGGCAGCCGGGGTAGCGCTCCACCACGGCCGGGACTTCGCTGGCGGGTACGGCTGGGATGGTGGCGTTGACCTCGATGGAATCGCGCACCGGCTCCGGGAAGCCCTCGTAGGCGGCCTCGAGCCCGGCGCGCAGCCAGGCGGCGGACTCGGCCGGGCCATACTCTAGGAAGGGCGCGAACTCGCCCCAGCCGGCCGGGCCCTCGATGAGCAGGGCCTCCCTCGTGGTGATGCCGCGGAAACGCACGGCAAGCGGGAGGGAGACTACGTGGGCGCGGTCGAGAACGTCATCGATATGCATGGTCTTCATGGTAGCGCCCGCCGGCCATTGACCTCTCCCCCGCTCTGCGCTATTTTGAGAACCTATACCAATAAAGGAGGAATTATGCTGCTAGCTGAGGCATTAGCGGAGCGCGCCCAGGCACAGGAGCGCCTCAATAGCCTGCACGAGCGGCTGCTCACCGTGGCCCGCGTGCAGGAGGGCGATACCCCGGATGAGGATCCGCAGGAGCTGCTGCGTGAGCTCGACGGCGTGGCCGGGCGCATCGATGAGCTGGTGCAGGCCATCAATGCGACGAATATCGCCACCGCCTTTGATGAGAAGAGGAACTTGATGGAAGCCCTCGCGCTTCGCGACGGCCTCTTGCGCAAGCGCCGCATCTACCACGACCTAGCGCAGCGGGCGGGCACGCGCTCGGATCGCTATTCCCGCACCGAGATCAAGTTTGTCTCTACCATCCCGGTGGCGGAGCTGCGCAAGCGCGTCGATGATTTGTCTAAGCAGTACCGTGAGCTGGATACCCGCATCCAGCAGCTGAACTGGAATACCGAACTGAAAAACGGATAGTCATATCGCGCGCTGCTCAAAGCGCGCGATGGTAGCCCACACACCTGCAGCGAGCAGGCCCCCACCCTGGAGGGGAAAATCCTGGGACACTGGCCCCCTTTAGCGCTTTAAGGGGCGGGGAGTTCGAGTCTCCCCATGGCATGGAGTACCGCGCTGGTATGGCGTACACGGGTATTATGCGGGGCAACAACCTCGCAGTATCGCGTATTGATTATTACCGGCCTGCTGGGCAGCGTGTGTGGGTGAGGGTTGGGAATGGGGACTATTCTTCTTTTGCCACTAAGCTGGCCATCATGAGCGAGCAGAAAAAATACAGCACCGATAATCCGTTCCGTCCGGAATTATGGCATGCCGTAGAAGGTTTTGAGGACCTGACGGATATCACCTATCACCGGCTCAACGGCGAGGGCCGCAAGAACGGCATCGTGCGCATCGCCTTCGACCGCCCGGAGGTGCGCAATGCGTTTCGCCCGCATACCGTAGACGAGCTCTACCGCGCCCTCGACCACGCCCGCCGCACGCCGGATGTGGGCACGATTTTGCTCACCGGCAATGGCCCTTCCGAAAAGGATGGCGGCTGGGCGTTTTGTTCCGGCGGCGACCAGCGCATTCGCGGCCGCTCCGGGTACCGCTACGCCACCGAGCACGCCCATGATGACGCCACCGCGGATGAATCCACCGTGGACACCGCCCGCGAGAAGGTGGAAGGCGGCCGCCTACATATCCTCGAGGTCCAACGCCTTATCCGCACCATGCCCAAGGTGGTTATCGCCGTGGTCAATGGTTGGGCGGCCGGCGGCGGACACTCGCTGCACGTGGTCTGCGATATGACGGTCGCCTCCCGCCAGGAGGCGCGCTTCAAGCAGACGGACGCGGACGTGGGTTCCTTCGATGCCGGCTATGGTTCGGCCTACCTAGCTAAGATGGTGGGCCAGAAATTCGCCCGCGAGATCTTCTTCTTGGGTCGCACCTATGATGCCCAGCGGATGTATGAGATGGGCGCGGTCAATGAGGTTGTCGATCACGCCGACTTGGAAGACGCCGCAATCCAGATGGGCCGCGAAATCAACGGCAAGTCCCCAACAGCCCAGCGCATGCTGAAGTTCGCTTTCAACCTGACCGATGACGGCCTCATGGGCCAGCAGGTCTTCGCCGGCGAGGCGACCCGCCTGGCGTACATGACCGACGAGGCCGTCGAGGGCAAAGAAGCATTCCTCGAAAAGCGCGACCCGCAGTGGGAGCAGTTCCCATATTACTACTAGCCAGGAGTTAGCACGATGTGGATTTTCGCCATCGGCTTGGCCACACTTGCACTGGCGGGCGTCATCGTCTCGCGAGTGTGGATGCTCAAGCGTATCAAGGATGCGCAGGACAGCGGGGAGCGTCCCTTCGATCAGGAGGACACCCCGCGCAATCCATACATGTAGCGGAGTAAATGGCGTGGGACGCCCTCGGACCGGAGTGAGACATCTCAAGCAATTGTGGACATGCCCATAGTTAATACTTAAAGTGTCGAACATGAAACTCTGCAACTCATTCGTCATGCTCGCAGCACGCGTCGCCCTGGGCGTAATTCTCATCGCCCAGGGCTGGCAAAAGTTCTCCGAATGGACCGTCGCCGTCGCGGGCCTGATGCTCGCCGCCGGCCCCGGCATACGCTCCCTGGATCAGCTCCCCTTCAGCAAAAAGGCAAAAGTAGCCAAATAAGGCCACCGCTTCCTAGCCTCTCACTTCACTCATTGAAGTGAGAGGCATTTTTAAATTTTGGCAGCTTAAGGAAGAGATAGGACCACCTAAGTTCATTACGTTGAACAATCTAGTTCAAGGGTGCTAGTGTTTGTTGAGTTCACTTCTCCTAATACAAAGGAAGTTCATTATGAACTCAAATCACAGCACCCCACGCCGGCCCCTACAGCGCATTCTCGCAGGCACCTGCGCCCTCGCACTCGGCGCCAGCCTCGCCGCTTGCAGCGCCTCGAAGGAATCCATCGACGCTGCAAAGCCGAAGGACGGCGACACCGTCAAGGCCGTGGCCACGACTACCCAGATCTGCGACTACCTCACCCAGATAGCCGCCGGCGGCGTCAAGCTCCACAAGGTCGACTCCCAAGGTGCAGAGACCACCTCCGGCGAGGGCCCAGTGACCCTCGACCTCACCTGTTTGCTCGCCCCCAACGCCAGCGCCCACGAGCACGAGATGACCCCACAGCAGATGCAGGCGCTCTCCCAGGCCGACTACATGTTCGTCAACGGAGTCGACCTCGAGCACTTCCTCGACCAAGCCGTGGACTCCTCCGGCTTCCACGGCGTCATGGCCGTGACCTCGGGCGTCAAGAGCGAAGGTATGGGCGATGGCAACGGCAAGTACACCATCGACGAGGGCATCGAGCACGTGAGCCCGCGCCCGTGGCCTTTCCCGGGGGAGGACGGCGAGGCCCCAGAATTCAAGTACGACCCGCACGTGTGGACCTCCCCGAAGCAGGCCAAGATTCAGGTCGACAACATCGTCAACACGTTGTCCCAGGCCTCCCCGCAGGCCAAGGACGCCTTCACCGCCGCCGGCAAGAAGTACACCGACCAGTTGGAGGACCTCGACAAGTGGGCCAGCGATTCCATGTCCGCAGTTCCTGAGCAAGACCGCGTGCTCTTCTCTTCCCACGACGCCTTCGGCTACTTCTCTAACGAGTATGGCGTGAAATTCATCGGCTCCGCACTGTCTGACTTCAACCACCAGCAGGACGCCACCTCGAGCCACATCGATGAGCAGGTAAAGAAGGTCCGCGAGTCCGGCGCCAAGGCCATCTTTGCGGAGAATTCCAACAACTCGAAGTCCATCGAGGCCATCGCCCGCGCCGCAGGCGTCAAGGCGGTTACATCCGACGACGCTTTGTACGGCGACTCGCTAGGTGTGCCAGGCAGTGAGGGCGAGACCTACATCGGATCCATCGTCCACAACATCAACACCCTGGTCAGCGCCTGGGACTCCAAGCAGCAACCGTTGCCAGAATCGCTGCAGGAATTCGACTTCGCCAAGCGAAAGTAGCTCTTTATGTCTTCCCCATTAGTCACTCTGCACAATGCCACCTGCGGCTATGGCGCCCGGGATATCCTCACCGACGTTGACCTTGAGATCCGCGCGGGCGAGGCCGTGGCGCTCCTAGGTTCCAACGGCGCGGGCAAATCTACCCTGCTCAAGGCAATCACTGGCCTGGCTGCCTTGCGCGGCATGGCCACCATCGACGCCTCGCTCGGATACGTCCCGCAGTACCAAGACTCCGACCTGAGCTTTCCCGTCACGGCTTACAAGGTCGTGGAAATGGGCCTTTTGCCCTCAGTGAGCTGGTGGCACAGGTGCACGAGCATGCGTAGCTACCGCGACTGCGTACTCAATGCCCTGCGACAAGTGGGGATGGAGCACCTCGCCGAGACGCGGTTTGGCCAGCTCTCGGGTGGGCAACGCCAGCGCGTGCTCATCGCGCGCGCGTTGGTTTCGGCCCCGGAGCTGGTGCTTCTCGACGAACCCTTCAACGGGCTTGATCAAGAAAGTCGCCGAATCCTGATTCAGATCATTGCGGATCTCAAGGAAGCAGGAATCGCCCTGCTCGTCTCCACTCACGACCCCATCTTGGCGCAGCACACCTGCGACTGGGCGGCGTTTGTGATCGACGGCAAGGTCCGCACCATGGGAACCGAGGAAGCAGTGGAAACCTATATGGAGCAAGGCGCGCGACTGTGATAGAGCAGATTCTCTTCGCCCCGTACCTGCGCAATGCTTTCCTCTTCCTGCTGTGCCTATCGATTGCGGGAGCTGCCATTAGCGTCCTCGTTAATCTCCGCCGCATGGAATTTACGGTGGAAGCCCTCGTGCACTCGGTTTTTCCGGGCATCGTGGTAGGGCTCATCGTGGGCGGCATCCCGGGCATCGTGCCGGGTGCGGCCGCGGTGGCCACGGTGACGGTGCTGGTGCTGGCTTCTCTGGGTTCTGGGCAGGGCCAGTCAGCGCAGAAGCTGGATATGGAAGCCGGAACGGCCGTGGTGCTGACCTTTATGTACGGCATCGGCGTGGTCATCAGTTTGGCCTATGGCGACAAGTCCGGGCAGCTGGAGGCCCTCATGTTTGGCCGGCTTCTCGACGTCACGCAGTCCAGGCTGGCAACCTCCGTCACGCTCTGCGTGATTGCGGCACTACTCATCCTGACAACCTGGCGCATGCAGATTCTCGTCGCTTTCGATACCACAGCGGCCCGCGCCATGGGCATCAACGTGGCGGCTTATGAGCTCATTGCGAATATCGCGGTTGGCCTAATCGTGGTGGCGGCTAGCTCGGCAGTGGGTGTGTTGCTGGTTATCGGTTTTATTGTCATTCCAGGCCTCTCGGCGCGCTTGATCGCAGGATCCCCGCGCAGCATGTGCTTCTGGGCTGCGGGTTTGTCCACGCTGGCAGTGGTGGTTGGATTTGCCATCATGCTGTCCCAAACCACGCACCAGATTTCGCCGCAGGCAATCGTCAGCTTGATGCTGGTTGCCACCGTGCCGCTAGCGGGCTTGAAGGGGGTATTTAGCTAATGGGACTGTCTCATCTTGATCCAGAGATCCTGCGGATGCCCCTCCTTGAGGCCATTGCTGTGGGATGTTTATCTGGCTTGGTTGGAACCTTGATGGTCATGGGCAAGCGCGTCTTTTTCGCCGAGAGCCTGTCGCACGGAATCTTCCCCGGCGCGGTGCTCGGTGTAGTAGTGGCCAACCTTCTGAGCTTGGATCTCTCCACGGGTTTGATGGTGGGGGCGGCACTGTTCTGCCTGCCTTTGGCCTGGCTTATGCGGTGGTTGAGTACCGTCGAGGGCATTTCTTCGACCGCTGCCGCCGGCGTGACGCTCACCTTGGGATTTTCCCTGGGCATCTTGTTGCTGCGCTGGTTCCAACCGCTACCTATCCACGTGGATAGCTTTCTCGTGGGCTCGCTGACCACTGTCAATGCGCAGGATGTCTGGTTTGTCGGCGCCCTGGTGGTGGTCAGCCTTGGCGTGCTGGTGGCATTTCGCCGGACGTTAGTCTCCTTCTACTTCGACCAGACGTCCTTCCGCGCACAAGGCGGAAAGCCCGGCCGCTATGACTTGCTTACCCTCACGCTTATCAGCGTGACCATGGTGGTGGTGATTCCCGCAGTGGGCACTATCTTGTCCCTGGCGCTGCTGGTAGCCCCGGCGGCGGCGTTGCAGCCGTGGATCAAGCGCCCGACCCAGCTCATGCTCGGTGCCGGTATCGCGGGCATTGCGCTGGCATGCGGCGGGCTCTGGCTGGCGGCCGCACTCAGTTTGTCGGCGGGCGGCTGCATCGCGGTGCTGGCGGGTGTGTTCTATTTGCTCAGCATGGGGCTGCGCGCCTTGCTCTAAACGCCCGGCGCGCCGCCTCCCGGGACGAGCGATATGCCCGGGTAACCTGATTATTCGTGACTCATATCCTCGCCCCACTCCCAGTCGATCCCCGCAATCCCGCAGGAATTTTGGATGACCTCGAGAAGGCCATCGCTGGGCAGACCACGCTCTTACCCCTTCCCGCAGCGGACCGCACGCGGACGGAATTGCTGCGCAACCACATGCGCGCGGGCGAATCGATTGCTGAGGACATTGCTTTGGTGGTGTCCACCTCGGGTTCCACGGGCACACCGAAGGGTGCGCAGCTAAGCCCGCTTAACCTGGTGGCGAGTGCGGATGCCACCCATTCTTTCCTGGGTGGCCCCGGCCAATGGCTACTGGCCATGCCCGCCCACCACATCGCGGGCATCCAGGTGCTCGTGCGTTCGTTGGTGGCGGGTGTGGAGCCACTGTGCCTCGACCTGTCCCAAGGCTTTAACATCACCGAGTTCGCCCGCGCAGCAGAAGAACTCGCCCACACCGAGGACCGCATGTACACCGCGCTCACACCGATGCAGCTGCACAAGGCACTCGATTCGCTGGACGGCATCCAAGCACTGCGCCGTTTCAACTCCATCCTGGTAGGTGGAGCAGCGCCACATCCCCAGCTATTGGAATCTGCGCGCAAGCTCGACATCACCGTGGTAACCACCTATGGCTCCTCGGAGACTGCGGGCGGTTGCGTCTACAACGGCACTCCCCTGCCCGGCACCGAGGTGCGCATCGGGGAAGATAACCGCATTTTCCTGGGCGGGCCGACCATTGCGCAGGGCTACCGCAATGTGGAATCGCGCGACTTCGTCGGTGGCTGGTTCGCAACTTCCGACGCCGGGGAGCTCGACGCCCACGGTCAACTCACCGTCACTGGACGTCTGGACAGCATCATCAACTCGGGCGGGTTGAAGTTGCACCCAGAACAACTGGAACAGCTCTTGTTGCAGGTACCGGGCGTCGACAGTGTATGCGTGGTGGGCATCCCTGATCCACGTCTTGGCCAGATGATCGCCGCAGCTTACACCGGCTGGGCCTCGCGCACCGACATCCTCGAAGCGCTCGATGACCTGCCTCGGTGGCAGATTCCGCGCGAGATTATCCGCATTGCTGAGATGCCGCTGACCGGCCCCGGCAAGGTGGACCGTCGTGGTGTCGCAGGGCTCTTTAAGAACTGATTAGACTTCGTTAGCGCGCACCGTCACGTCGGCGGCCGCGACTTCCGCAAGAGAGAACTCCTCGTCCCCTGCGTGCAGGTTGAGCAGGCCCGCAACGCGGGAATCGACTACGACCTCGACGCCCAGGCCGACGCCATGGCTGTCGAGGTAGCGCAACAGCTCGGTGTCTCCGTCGCATACCCGCTCGATGGTGACAGGGGTGTGAAGGGGGACGTCGTCAAGCGTGAGCGTGCCAAGGTCCTCGATGCTGCCCTGCGCGTCGGGGATGGGATCGCCGTGGGGATCGCGCTGAGGATGGCCCAGGTGCTGATCGAGTCGATCGATGAAGCGATCGGAGCATGCATGCTCGAGGAGATCGGCATCCTCGTGAACCTCGTCCCAGGTGTACCCCAGCTCTTTGACCAAGAAGGTCTCGAGGAGACGATGGCGGCGGACCATGCCCATGGACAGTGCCTGGCCCTCTGGGGTCAGCGAAACGCCAGCGTAGCGCTCATGTTCCACCAGCCCTTGGGCAACGAGACGCTTTACGGCTTCCGACGCCGTGGGCACCTTTTGGTTCAATCGCCCCGCCAGCTCCTTGAGCGCGATGGGCGCGCCGCCGGAGTGCTCGGAGAGGTCCCACAGGACTTTGAGGTAGTCCTGGGTACGTTCAGGGAGATCGCTTAAATGCATGACATTCATCGTAGTAAAGGCCTTGCCCCGCGAGCGATTCACATGATAACTTTAAGAAAGTTCAACGCATTGAACTTTTGTCACGGGTGTGGCCCACAGCCGTCCTTTCTTGGGTACGTACGACGCGCTTCCGCCATACCCGTGGCTTTTATATATCCGCCGTGTGCGTCCCTTGTGCACAGCATGCCCGCGGTGGCGTGGCACAATAACTGACATGTCACTTTCTGCCTATCCCGCAACTGCCAAAGACTGGCTCCAAGGCGCACGCCCGCACACGTGGGCTAATGCCTTCGCCCCAGTCATCGCTGGTACTGGTGCCGCAGCGGCTGCCGACGGCGCGCACTTCGGCCGCGCGCTTCTCGCCCTCGTGGTGGCGTGGGCGCTCATCATCGGTGTCAATTACGCCAACGATTACTCGGATGGCATCCGCGGCACCGACGACGACCGCACCGGTCCGCAGCGCCTCACCGGCGGCGGCCTGGCCCGCCCGCAGCAGGTGAAACTCGCGGCCTTCGCCGCCTTCGCCGTGGCCGGACTCGCCGGCATCGCGCTGTCTTTTGCGGCGCACGCCTGGTGGCTCATCCTCGTCGGCGCGCTATGCATCACCGGCGCGTGGTTTTATACCGGTGGCAAGAACCCGTATGGCTATCGCGGGCTCGGCGAGGTCGCCGTCTTTATCTTCTTCGGGCTCGTCGCTGTGCTCGGCACCGAATTCACCCAGGCCGGCCGCCTGTCGTGGTCGGGCCTCGCGCTGGCCGTGGGCATCGGCGCGATGAGCTCCGGGGTGAACCTAGTCAATAATATCCGCGATATTCCCTCCGACGCCGAAACCGGCAAGATTACGCTCGCCGTACGCCTCGGCAACGAGAAGGCGCGCCTGCTCTTTACGGTGCTACTCCTACTGCCATTCCTGCTGACCATTGGCATTGCCTTCAGCAGCTGGCTCGCACTCGCCGGCTTGGTCTACTTTCCCTTCGCGCTGCGCGCCATTCGCACCGTCAATCGCGGCGCTCAAGGACCAAAGCTTATCCCCGTGCTCGGCCTGACCGGCCGCGCGATGCTCCTGTGGGCGATTATCGAGGCCGCCGCACTCATCCTCGTCTAGTCCTGCGCGGCGCGCCCTTCTAGCTCCGCCTGTACCCAGCGTTTGTGGGCCTTGCGCTGGGCGGAGTACTCGGCCAGCGTTTGGGTGGCCTCGATGCGCCACTTTTTAAAGATGAGCATCGATAGCGGCAGCGCCACGAAGAGCGCCAACAGCGCCGAGACGAGCACCGGGATGGGAAAGCGGATGGCGATGGACAAAAGCTCGATCACCACGGTCAAAGCGATAAAAAGCACTACGCGGGCGAGCCCATACTTCCACAGCGCCGCACGGGAACGGCGTCGCAGTTCTGGGTCCGGCTTGGGTGGCTCAGGGTTATGCGTCATGGGGGTTGATTGTACGCGGTGCAGGTAGAATTCCACGCATGGGCCGAATCATCCTCCTTTTACTCTTTGTCCTCGCCGCCTACTTGGTGTGGAAGGCCTTCGGGCCCTCCACATGGAAAAAGCGCGAGGTGGAACAACCCCGCGCCATCAAGGGACCCGACGATGATGAAGAATTCCTCTGGAACTTGGAAAAGGAGCGCTTCAAGCAACGCCGCGCACAGGAGGCAGAGGAAGAAAAACGCCGCCAGCGCCGCAATCGCGACACCGACGGCGAGAAGGATTAGGATTCCTTCGGCACGAAGCGCATCTCCAAGCCGAGGGCCTCGGCCACGGCGGTAACCTTTTCCCACCGCACGCCCGCGCCCCCATGCTCAATGGTGTGGAGGGTGGAGCGGGAGATACCGGCGGCGTCGGCAAGCTGCTGCTGCAAAATGCCCAACTCGCGGCGGCGCTCGGCAAATTGCGCGCCCAGGCCTAAAATCACCGCATTATCACCAGCCGGCTTGCCCGGCTTATGGCGCGGGCTCGTATGCTCCGCCATTTAATTCAGCCCCGCATAGGAGTGCAGGCCGGAGACAACCATGTTGATAAAGAAGAGGTTGAAGACCATCAGCGCCATCGCCATGACATTGATCCACGGCGCCGCCTTGCGGAACGCCGGCGTTGCACGCGCGTGCAGGCAGGCGGCATACAGGATCCAGGTGGCAAAGGACACGGTTTCCTTCGGGTCCCAGCCCCAGAAGCGGCCCCAAGCGGACTCAGCCCAGATGGCACCCAGGATAATGCCCAAGCCCAAGGTCGGCAGGGTGATTACGGCCAGACGGTAGGCCAGCTGGTCAATCTTCGCGGCAGAAGGCAATGGGCGGGCTACAGCACCGAAAAAGCCATGCTCGGCATGCTTCGGCTGTGCCATACGGAATAGGGTCAGCAGCGAGACAATGCCGGAAATAATACCAATGGACGCGCCCAAGGACACCACGGTGACGTGGATGGGCAGCCAGTGCGACTGCAGCGCCGGCACCACTGGGGCAGACTCGGCATAGAGCTTGGTGGAGCCATAAAACATCAGCGCCAATACCGGGGTGAGCAGCCATGGCCACACGGTGCGCCACTCCTTACGCTGCATGGCAATATTGCCCACCAGCAGCACACCGAAGCTCACCATCAGCACGTACTCGTATAGGTTGCCAAAGGGGAAACGGCCGGTAGCCAGGCCACGCAGCACAATCGCCGCGGCGTGGAGCGCAATGCCTACCCACATCAGCGAGCTGGTCATACCGCCGAGCTTATCGGCCTTGCGCTCCTTCTCCTTCAGCTCACCTTCCGTGATACCGGAAGAGGACTGGGCCACCTCGCCCGCATAGCTCTGCTTATCGACGCCCCCAGCGCCCGCCCCCACCAAGACCTTCGCGGCCTGGGACTTCACGGCACGGCGGCCCTCGATAATTCCCTGCATGCGGCCGTAGTAGAACAGCGACATAAAGAGCGCGACGCAGTACACCACAAAGGCGGTCTGCACCGCGATATCCGAGAAATTAGACAGATTCTGATCGATCTGCATGAACGCTCCTAGCCAATACACGTGCGGGATAGTGCTGATTACCTTACTCAGCGAAACGGCCTAGTCCAACTTTTGTTGGACTAGGCTGACGTACTAATCATCGGTATAAAGCTCGTCTTCTTCGACCTCATCTGGGTCCGGCAGCTCCAGCAGCGCGCGGTGCAACTCGTGGAATTCCTCGGACCAACCGGCGCGGTCGGTGCGGGCGAGACCGCCCATTTCCACATCGGTGCCGCCGGCCGCGTTCGGCCGCAGGCGGATATAGACGCGGCGGCGCTTAATCACCAGCGAACCCACCAAGGAGATGAGCATTACCAGCGCGGAGACCAGCACCCACTTCTGGAAGGGGTCATAAGAGACCTGGTAATTGGCAAACTCGCTGGCGCCGTTGAAAGTGATCTTGGTGCCATCGTCCAGGGTGACATCCTCACCCTGGTTGAGGTTCACGCGGTCAATCTTTCGCAGCTGGCCGGAGTGCACCAGGTTTGGATCCAGCGAGAAGAAGGACTGCGGGGTGCCGGTATCCAAGCCGGCATCACCGCGGTAGATATCGATGGCCATGGCCGGATCCTGCAAACCTGGGTAGGAGGACTGCAGCAGCTTGCCGTTCTCACCGGCCCACTCGGCCGTAGGCGCGAAGAGACCCTGAATGGCGATCTGATTCTGACGACGCTCATAGAGGTCCGGGTGCATGCCGGCCGGCGGGTCAAAGCGCATCGCGCCGGAGGACAGGAAGAAGGTCGTATCATTCGGCTGGAACTGAATAGTCTGGGTGCGCTTTTCCCCATTGGGCCATTCCACGGTGACCGTCGGCGCGTAGCCATGGCCCTGCAAATAAACGCGGTTATGCGCCAGGCGCAGCGGATGGTTGACCTTGAGCTCATAATCCTTCCACTCGGAGTCATCCTTGTAGATGTCATCGCCCTCCGCGTAGGAGACGTTGGAGGTAAACATCTCGGCCTGGCCGTTCGGCAGGTACTCGGCCGCGAAGTCATGGGCGACGAGGCAGAAAGGGTGGAGCCCGGTGCCGTCGAAAAGCGGGCCGGCGCGGAAGGAGTCAAAGTTAGACGTAGAGGTATTGCAGAACTCCGTAGACTGATCCAGGGTCTGGTCGCCGCCCTGCGAGCCAGACTCAGTGACCACGATGACCTGGCCTTCGTAGTTGACCAGCTTGCCGGCGGCAACCGTGACCAAGATGGCTACCAGCGCCACGTGGAAAATGAGGTTGGCTAGCTCGCGGCCGTAGCCGCGCTCCGCGGAAAAGGTATGCACGCCGGCACGGTCCTTCTCCGGGGAATACTCGGCCACGCGCCACCTCTTCAGGCGCTTCTTAATTTCCGCGGATAGTTCCTCCTCGCTCTTTTCCGAGTGCCCCTCGGCCGCCAGCGGCAGCTTGTGGAGGTACTTCGGGGCGCGCGTTGGCGGGGTCTTCCACGCCTTATAGTGATCCCAGGAGCGCGGCAGGATGCAGCCAACCAGGGAAATCGCCAAGAGGACGAAGATGGCTTGGAACCAGACGGAGGAAAAGACGTCGAAAAGCTGCAGCTTGTCGTAGATCTTCGCCACGTTGCCATTGGACTCAATAAAGTCCTGCACGTTCTGCTCGTTGAGATCGCGCTGCGGCAGCAAAGAACCGGGAATCGCGGCCAGCGCCAGCAAGAAAAGCAGCGCTAGCGCGGTGCGCATACTGGTCAGCCAATGCCAGGCTTTGCGGAAATATTTCACGTCTCTCCTAAATAAGGGTTGCGCCGTAGTTGCCGGTCCACTGGCGGATGAGGCTAATAAATTCGCCCCATAGGCCGGTTACCAGGGCCAGGCCGACGAGGATCATGGCCACGCCGCCGATTATTTGGATGGTATGCGAGTGTTTGCGGGCCCACGAAATCGTGCGCATCGCCCGCGCGGAGCCCAGCGCCACCAGAAGGAACGGTAGGCCCAGGCCCAGGCAATAAAAGATGATGAGCAGCACGCCACGCGCGGCCGTCATGCCCTCGGTGCCGGCCGATACAGAAATGATGGCGGCCAGCGTTGGGCCCAAGCACGGCGTCCAGCCCAGCGCGAATATCCCGCCCAGCAGCGGCGCGCCCAGCCAGGTGGT
The DNA here is from genome assembly GCF_057458085.1 of Corynebacterium sp. LaCa_205. Classification (NCBI taxonomy): domain Bacteria; kingdom Bacillati; phylum Actinomycetota; class Actinomycetes; order Mycobacteriales; family Corynebacteriaceae; genus Corynebacterium; species Corynebacterium sp. LaCa_205. The sequence goes on along the minus strand of NZ_CP190931.1, from coordinate 294,611 downwards.
CCAGCGCTTCGGTGCCATGCGGGTGTCTTTCTGCAGCGCTGGAATCGCGCCTAGGAAGACCACACCCATCAGGATGGTCACGCCGCCGCCGACCCGCATGAGCATTTCTTCGTTGAGCCTTAGCGCGGAAATCGCGCCGAATACCGAGACCGTCGCTAGGAGGAATACCACGGTGAAGCCGAGGATGAACAAGGCCGCGGCCAGCACAACAGCCCATTGCCTGCGCTTGCCGACGCCCACCCCCAGCTCCCCATCGAAGGTAACCTCACCGCCCACCACGCCGGCCAGGTAGGAAATATAGCCGGGAACCAGCGGGATCACACACGGACTGGCGAAGCTCACCAGCCCCGCCACGGCGGCCGCGAGGAGACCCAAAATAAGTGGGCCGGAGGTCACGGCCTCGGCAAAGGAGTTGCCGAAGCTCGCTGCGTTGTCCATTTATTCCTTTTCTAGCTTGTCTACTACATCCATCACGTCTTTAGCGGTGATGGACCGCAAAAAGACCGTAGCCGGGCGGTGCTGTTTATCCAAGACGATGGTGGTGGGCACCACGGAAGTCGGCACGCCGCCTAGGGCCGCAGCCGTCTTAAACGGCGGATCATAGATGGAGGGATACTTCAGCCCATTGTCTTCGAGGAAGTCATTAGACACCTGCGGGTTATAGTCGCGCACATTAATGCCCAGGACGGTGCCAATCTTGCGCTTTTGCAGCTCGGAGTGGACCTCTTGGAGGTCATCGGCCTCGGAACGGCAGGGCGCGCACCACTGGCCCCAGGAGTTAAGCACGACGATTTCGCCGTCATAGTCTTCCAAGGAGATGGTCTTATCCGTATCGCGCACATCCTCGCCGGAGAACGTGCGCAGCGGCTTGCGCTCGGATTCCTCGTAATTGATGACCTTCTCGCCGCCGGGGGTGATGAATTCGAAGTTACCGCCGGTAGCAACCGCATTTTGGGCGTTATCGGAATCCTGCGCGCACCCAGCAAGGGTCACGGCTGCTGCCGCCAGCACCGCGCCAACTGCGCGTTTGCGTCGTAGTGCCATTAAATCTCCTGCGCCGGCGAAGAGTAGAAAATATCGGTGACCTGGTTGTCTTCAAAAAGCAGGGAGGTTACCGAGGCCAAGTCGCATTCGCGGTTCCACGGCGCGTGCGGCAAGCGCTGGCCGAGCACGGTGCGCTGCACCATCACGATGGGCAGCTGGTGGCTGACCAAAATCGCCTCGTGGCCGGCGGCGGCGGTACGGGCGCGCTCGATGGAGCCCAGCATGCGCTCGGCAATCTGCTCATAAGGCTCGCCCCACGATGGCTCCAGCGGATTGACCAGCAGCGGCCAACGGCGCGGATTCCACAGTGCGGAGCGCAGACCCTTGGTGCGCAGGCCCTCGAAGCGATTGCCGGATTCAATGAGCGTCTTATCGACTTCCACGTCCAGTCCCGTTACCTCCGCAATCGGCCGCGCTGTCTCTTGGGCGCGCTGCAGTGGCGAGGCTGCCAGGTAGGTCACATCATGGTCGCGAAAGGACTCCGCGGTCCGCGCCGCCATGGAATGCCCGCGCGAGGATAGGTGATAGCCCGGGATGCGACCGTAGAGGATCTTCTCCGGGTTGTGGACCTCGCCGTGGCGTACGAGGTGAACGATGGTGCGTGTCATGTCTCTCCTTAGTTTGCGGGACGCGCAGCGGCCGCAGCTTGGGCGGCGGGCTTGAGGGCCGCCTCGATGAGTTCAAAGTCGGCGTCGTTCAGTGCATCCGAGACAAACCAGGTCTCGAATGGGCTCGGCGCGACATAGATGCCGTTATCCAGCAGAGCGTGGAAGAACGGGGTGAAGCGGAAGGTCTCGGCCGCCTGCATATCGGCGAAGTTGCGACCCTCGCCCTCGGCAAAACGGATGGAGAACATCGAGGAGGCGCGCTGAATGTGGTGCGCTACGCCCTCGGCCGACAGCGCATCAGAAATCATGCCGGTCAGGCGGTCCGCATTGGCCTGCAGGCGCTCATAGAGCGATTCATCGGCCAGCTCCAAAGACTTCAGGCCCGAAGCCATTGCCACCGGGTTACCAGAGAGCGTGCCCGCCTGGTAGACCGGACCTTCCGGCGCGAGGTAGTCCATGACCTCGGCGCGGCCGCCAAAGGCAGCGGCCGGCAAGCCACCGGAGACGACCTTGCCAAAGGTCACCAGGTCCGCCGCCACGCCGTCGACGCCGTACCAACCCTTATAGGAGGTGCGGAAACCGGTCATGACCTCATCGAGGATGAGGAGGGCGCCGTCTTCATGGGCGACGTCGGCAAGCGCGGCGTTGAAGCCCTCATCTGGTGCCACGGTGCCCATATTGCCGGCCGAGGCCTCCGCGATAATGCAAGCAATCTCGCCCGGGTGCTGCGCAAATGCCTCGCGCACGGCCTCGATATCGTTATAAGGAACGACGATGGTATCGGCCGCTGTCGCGCCCGTAACACCCGGGGAATCCGGCAGCGCAAAGGTCGCCACGCCGGAGCCGGCCGAGGCCAACAGCGCATCCACATGGCCGTGGTAGCAGCCCTCGAACTTCAGCACCTTGGTGCGGCCGGTGTAGCCGCGGGCTAGGCGCACCGCAGACATGGTGGCCTCGGTGCCGGAGTTAACCATGCGCACCTTATCGGCCGCGGTGCGCGCGACGATGGCCTCGGCGAGCAAAGTCTCACCCTCGGTGGGCGAGCCGAAGCTCAAGCCACCCGCAGCGGCCTGCTGCACGGCCTCCACAATCTCTGGGTGGGCATTGCCGTGAATCATCGGGCCATAGGAGCTGACCAGGTCAACGTACTCGTTGCCGTCGGCATCCCACAGGCGCGAACCCGCGCCGCGCTCAATGACGCGGGCCTGGCCACCCACGGAGCCGAACGCGCGCACCGGCGAGTTCACCCCGCCCGGAATCACCTTGGAGGAACGCTCAAACCACTGTTGCGACTGGGAAGTATTAGGCATGTCTGACATTCTAGCGATTCGCGCGCTATACAAAAGTTGGACTGCGCGATTCACAGTCAGCCGCTAAACTTCGGGGCGTTGCACTTTTCAATTCGGGGGGATTTTCAATGCAGCGCACTGTCATTTTCGCCATCCTGGCCGCTTTCTGCCTCGCCGGTTGTGCCCGGCCCGCGCCCGAACGGCCGCTGCCTACCTCGGTAGGTGCCGCCCCGCTTGCCGACGCCCCCTCCTGGCAGCCCCTCCCCACCCTCTCACCCCTCGCGACCTGCCGCAGGAAGACACGGCGCCTCCTTCGCCGCCGGCCGCGGAACCTTCGCCGTCAACCGCGGCGCCCGCGCCTGCGCCTAAGCCTGCGCCGGCCCCTCGCCCAGAACCGGGCCTGGCGCCCGCACCGCGACCGGCAGCGCCACGCCCTCCCGCGCGGGATAAGAGCGGACTGCCGAACCTCAACATTCCGCCGCATGAGGTCCGCGGGCGCATCGAGGACGCGGTGCCTGATATGCCGGCAGTGCCCGCCGTGCCTGCGCCCGCCCCACCGCCTGCGCCGCCGCTGCCTCCCGCGCCGCGGATTCCGGGTCTCTAACTCACCGCTTTCAGCCCCACGATGCCGCCGATGATCATGGAGAGGAAAACACCTTCCACACCGTGGCGACCTCGTGCCCGGCCGCGAAGGAATAGATAACCGCCCCGACGTGCCAACACCCGCCCACACCGCATAGGCCGTGCCTACCGGGATGCTGCGCATCGCCCACGCCAGCCCGCCCATGGAAATCGCGCAGGCCACGAGGAAAACAAGCGAGGGCCACAAACGCGTAAAACCTGCGGATTTATCCAATGCCGCCGCCCACACGGCCTCGAATGCGCCGGAGAAAATCAAGATGAACCACGCCATAACTGCTTCCTGGCCGTCTTGTCGCGTTGCCGGGTACGGCTCCCCCGTCCGGGGCTCGCGCAAGACGCGGCGAACCTGCACCCAATGATGGCACACTGGGAAACCATGAGGATTGCATTTCTTGGAACTGGCCGCATGGGAACCGAACTAGCCCGCCGCCTGCTCAATGAGCAAGACGGCATCGAATTGACCGTCTGGAACCGCACCGCCGAGCGTGCCCAGCCGCTGGTGGAGGAAGGCGCCGAGCTTGCCGCCTCGCCCACCGAGGCCCTAGTGAACGCCGAGGTCATCATCACCTCGCTCTTCGGGCCTGACGATGTCCGCGAGGTCGTCGTCGAGCCGCAGCTCATCCCCGCCGGCGTGACCTGGATCGATACCACCACCGTCTCGCCCAACGATGCCCGCGAATTCGCCGCCGCCGTGGAAACCTACGTCCACGCCCCGGTCGTCGGCACGCTCGGCCCGGCCCGCGAGGGCAAGCTCGGCGTCTATGTGGGCACGCCTGACGACGCCCGCCGCGAGCAAGCCATGTCCCTCGCCGAGTCCTGGGCGGGAGAAGACAAGCTCATCGGGGTGGAGGCGGCGGCCACGGCGGCCATCGGAAAGCTGCTGGCGAACCTCGCGCTCGCCGTCACCGCCGAGGGCCTGCTCGAAGCCCTGCAACTCGGCGAGTCCGAGGGCTTGGACTCCGAGGTGGTGCTGCAGATGCTCGACATCACCGGCTTGTCTTTCATCGCGAATATGAAAGCTCCGTTTATCACCGGCGAGCGCAATACCGACCCGGGCGATTTCACCGTCGACGCCCTGGCTAAGGACGCGAAGCTCATGGAGATGACCTCCACCAAGCCGCTGCCCGCCCTGACTGCCGCCATCGGCCGCTTCGAGGAAATGCAGGCGATGGGCCACGGCAATCAGGACTTCTCCTCCATCTTCGTCTTCCGCAATAAGGGCTAGTTATCCACAGGCCCGCAGCGAGTGCGGGCCGAAATTCGCCCTTCCGGCCCTAGTTATCCACAGATTCGCGCGCTCGCCCTCGCACGGATTGCGCGCGGTGGCTTAGGCTGCGGGGCATGACAGCTCTTCAGACCTATCTCGCGGCCTTGGCGCCCGGCATCGATATCGTTGCCGGGTGCGCTGGCATGTCTGAAGACCAGCTGTGCGCCGCCGGCGCGCCCAATAAAACGGCCCGCACCTTGCTCACGCTTGCCGACGCCCTCTTTGCCCCCACCTCCTTTAGCCGCCTCCAACGCCAGGCGGTTAACGCCGCGCGCGAGCGCGCCCACCCGCTGCCCACGCTGGAGGTAATCGAGCGCTACGCCGCCCGCGCCAAGACTAAGCGCGACGCCTGGCGCCTGCGCGTGGAGTTGTGTCGCACCGCCGCCGATACCGAGGAAATGGAAAAGCTCGCGCGCAAAAAGCTGCGCGAGCTCAATCCCCCGGCCCCTCCGCGCCCCGGCGTGCGCATCCGCCGGCGCAAGGACGCGCCATGGACTCTCGCGATTACCGGGCCTTCCTCGCTCATCGCGGACTTGGAATCCAGCCTGGACGAGGACGCGCCTCTCGATTCCGTTGCGGAGCTCTTCTCCCCTTCCGGCGCCGCCCCAGCCACCCGTCCAACCATTACGACGAATGCAATTATCACGCTCGACGAACTCGACCGCATCATCGATGGCGACGGCGAGGAAATCACCATCCGGCTCACCAACGGTGCCCGCCTCACCGGCGCGGAACTTGTCTCGCGCACGCTGGCAGAGCGCGGGCTTATCACCCTCGTCCATCCCTACGAAGGTGCGGTCAACCTCTACCGGACGGAACGCATGGCCAGCGAAAAGCAGCGGCTCATGGCTGCCGCCGAAAACCCTGTGTGCCCGTGGCCCGCGTGCAACTACCCGGCGGATAAATGCCAGGTGCATCACCTGCAAGCGTGGCGACACGGCGGCGAGACCAACATGTCAAACCTCGCCACCTGCTGCCCGTACCACAATGGTGTCAATGACGATGACCCGAATGCCCCGTCTGTCCGCGGGCGACTCGTTCGCCGCCGAGGTCGCGTGGTGTGGCAACCGCCATGGGCCGATACCGCCGCATCGCCGTCCAGCCCGAACGAGCCAGTGCAACCGACCCCGCCGGATCCACCGCACTAGCACTCATGCCGCTAGGCAGCAGGATGCCCTGCTGCCACTTTGGCATGCCCGCACCACGCCACAGCGTATGACCCGGAATGCACGAATCGTGCGGCACCGCTAGCCGACGATGCGCGCGGCGGCGGCGCGGGCATCCGCAATGACGTTGGGCACTCCAACGCCGCCGGCCCAGGCGCCGGTGACATCGACTCCCGGCGTCGCCGCGAGGGTACCGCGTGCGCTGGCCACAGTTTCGAGGTGCCCGGCGTCGTAGCGCGGCAGGCCGCCGAACCAACGCTGGGTGAAGATCTCCGCGACACCCGCGGCGCGGCCGTCGAAGCCGGTGAGTCGCTGGAGGTCATCGAGGGCATAGTCGACGAGGTCGTCTTCTTCGGCGCGGACGATGGCGTCGTCGCCAAAGCGGCCGAAGGAGGCACGTACGAGGGCACCGCCACGCTCAGCCAAGTGCGGCCACTTGCGGGAGGAAAGTGTAAAGGCCTTGGCGTGCACATCGTCTTGGTCGGTGGCCACGAGAATGCCGGAATTCTGCGGCAAAGCGTTTCCCGAAGGGTCTGTATCGGACTCGAATTTCAACCCCACGACGGCCGACGCTGCCAACTTCACTCCCTTCAGCCGTCCCGCCGCCTGCGGGGCGACCTTGCTAAGAAGGCGCGCCGCGGTCGGAGCCGGGGTAGCTACCAGCACGCGATCAAACGGCGCCGCATCGGCCGGTGCTCCGGCCAGGCGGAATTGCTCGCCCTCGCGAGTGATGCCGGAGATAAAAGTATCGAGGTAGATCTTGGCGCGGGATTGCTCGGCCAGTGCCTCATAAAGCTGCGCGTAGCCGCCGCGGAAAGTCTGGAAGACGGGGCCGCCGCTGCGGGGCGCGGCCGCGCGAGCCTCCTCCAGCGTGCGGACCGCGGCCGAGAGAGTCACTGGGCCGCGCTCGGACAGCGCGTCGAGGGTCTCCGCCAGCGCCGGGATGGTCGCGCGCAAACCCAGATCATCGGCCGAACAGGAGTACACGCCGCCGAGGAGGGCGGAGATAACGTGGTCGACGAGGTCGTCGCCAAACTGCTGGCGCACCAGCTTGCCTGCGGAAACGTCGCTGCCCGCCGTCCACTCGAAGGGCTCCTCATTGTCGATGCGGCGCGCGGTCTCGGCCGAGACCAAATGCGCGACCGGCTCCGAGTGCGAAGGAATGCCCATCATTCCGCCGCGCGGCAACGGCTTGAGCTCGCCGGAGTACACCAGCGAGTGCAGACCGGAGGGCTCGACCAAGCTATCGCCGAGACCGAGGGATTCGATAAATTCCACGGCATCGCGCCGGCGGGCGAGGAAGGCCTCGGCGCCCATGTCGGTCGGGCCGTCGTTAAACGGCACAGAGTACAGCTTGCCACCGATCCGGCCGGCGGCCTCGAAAACCTCGACGTCGTGGTCGCGCAGCTCGTAAGCGGCCGTCAAGCCCGCCAGGCCGGCACCGATAATCGCAATACGCATTTAGCCCTCCTCGTGGATGATGGAAACGGCGCGGGTGATTGCTTCCGCGTCAGTAGTTGGCAGGACCCCGTGGCCGAGGTTCCAGATGTGGCCGTCAATATCGCCGCGCTCGCGCGCCCGATCGACCTCGCCGCGGATGGTGCGTACGGCCTGGCGCACGGCGTCGTCGCCGGCAAAAAGCATGGCCGGGTCAAGGTTGCCCTGCAGCACGCGGGCGCTCACGCGCTCGGCCGCGGCATCCATGGGCACGCGATAGTCGACGCCCATGACCTCCGACCCCGCCTCCGACATTGCTGGCAAGAGCTCGCCGGTGCCGACGCCGAAGTGGATGCGCGGAATATCTACGCCGGCCAGGATTTCTCGCGAATACGGCAAAACGAATTCGCGGTAGTCGCGCTCGTTGAGGTAGCCCGCCCAGGAATCGAAAAGCTGCATGGCGTCGATGCCGGCGTCGACCTGCACCTGCAGGAAGCGGGTGATGGTAGGCACCAGGCGGCGCATGAGCAGATGCCAGGTCTCCGGCTCGGCGTGCATGAGGGCCTTGGTGCGCTCGTGGTTCTTAGACGGCCCGCCCTCAATGAGGTAGCTAGCCAGCGTGAACGGCGCACCAACGAAGCCGATAAGCGCTTGGGTTTCGGTGAGCTCGGCCAGGATGCGGGCAATGCCTTCAGTAACCTCGGGGACGTCGGCCTCTAGCAGCGGCAGCTTGCCGACGTCCTCCCTACTCCGCACCGCCTGCTCCATCACCGGCCCACGGCCCGGCACGATATCGACCTTGACTCCGGCGGCTTTGAGCGGGACCACGATATCGGAAAATAAAATGGCAGCATCAACGTCGTGGCGGCGCACCGGCTGCAGGGTAATTTCTGCTAGCAGTTCTGGCATGAAGCAGGAATCGAGCATGCTAATCCCCTCGCGGGCGGCGCGGTATTCCGGCAGCGAACGGCCAGCCTGGCGCATGAACCAAACTGGGGGTCGGGAGGGGGTGCGGCCGAGGGCGGCGTCGATAAGCGGGGCACGATTAAGTCGAGACATGCCCCAATTATGAATCAAAAGTTGGAGTGGGGGCTAATTAGCCACGCAAGCTGCGGTCCTTAATAAAGCGGTTGGACTGCGGCTGGAAAAGCAGCGCGAGGGCAATGATCAAGGAAATGGGGATAATCAGCAGGCTAAGCCCGCCAATGCCAAGCGCCAGGGCGGCGATATTATTAAAGAGCGCGATGGCGATGACAATGGTGATGATGCGGCGCGCCCACTTGGACCCGCTGGCCAGCTGCGCGGCAAAGAGCGCCAGCACGACGGCGCCGACGGTATTGGTCACCGCAACAAATAGGCGATTGGAGTGGAGATACTCCGCGACCTGCGCGTTCTGGGGTTCTACCTGCGGTCCGCCCGAGCCGAAGATGCCCACCAGACCGCTGACCAACATGAGCACGGCGCTGACGACGAGCACCCAATAGGCCCAGCGCAGCGGCCGTGGCCAGGCGTCGAGGTTCTGGCTGGCGGAGGTATTTCTGGCCGCGCGGTTATAGTCCCGGGGGCCGGGCCGCTCGGTATTGCTCATCGCTTGTCCTCCCGGTCAGTGCGCTTGCTGCGCTGTTCATCCTTGGCACGCTTGCGTTCTTGCTCGGCGCGCTTCTTCTCGCGCTGCGCTTGTTCGAGTTCCTTTTCCAGCTCGCGCATCTGCTCGAGCTCGCCGGTGTAATCCAAGGTATCGACCCGCACGGAGAAAATCAGGCCGAGCACCGCCGCGACGCCGACCAGGATCTGCACCATGCCATCGGCGGCAAAGAGCCAATCGGGCACATCAGCGCCGGCCGGGGTAACCATGAAGGTCAGCAGGATGCGGAAGCCAAAATACAGCGAGAAAGCGAACCACACGCGCCGCGAGGTACCGGCCCGCTTGCCGCGACGCGCCAAGGACCGCAGCAGGAAGGCCAGCAGCACGATAATCGCCAAGGAAATGGCCGCCGAAAGGGCGACGGAGGCGTAGGCGGCGGTGCGGAGGAAGGCGTCGGAAAGCTGGGCTTCATCGACGCCGGCCGGTGCGGACTTGGCCATCTCCTTGGCCTGCGACATGAGTACGTCGTGGTTGAGCAGCGTCAGCACCACGTTGAGCACCTGGTGCACGGCCTCGCCGCACAGCGCGCCCATCCACAGCCACAGCATGTACGCCACGGATTCCGGGCGTTGCGTGCGCGGCGAGCGCGGAGCAGGGGCGGACGACGGGGGCGTAACAGTCACAGGGATCCTTTACTTGAGCAGGCGGGCGGCTTCGGTAGCGAAGTAGGTGAGAATCTGGTCGGCACCGGCGCGCTTGAACGCGGTCAGGGACTCGAGCATGATGGCCTCGCCGTCAATCCACCCATTGGCGGCCGCGGCCTTGACCATCGCGTACTCGCCGGAGACCTGGTAGACCGCAACCGGCACGGGAGAAGTCTCCGCCACGGCCGAAAGCACATCCAAGTAAGGCAGGCCGGGCTTGACCATGACGAAGTCCGCGCCTTCTTCGATGTCGAGCTCGGCCTCGAGCAGGGATTCGCGGAAATTGCGCGGATCCTGCTGGTAGGTGCGGCGGTCGCCCTCGAGGGAGGAACCGACGGCGTCGCGGAACGGTCCGAAGAAGGCGGAGGCGTACTTGGCGGAATAGGCCATGATGGCCACATCCTCGTGGCCGGCCTCGTCGAGGTCGGCACGGATGGCGGCCACCTGGCCGTCCATCATGCCGGACGGGGAGACGATGTGGGCACCGGCGCGGGCCTGGGAGCGGGCCATGTCTTGGTAGAGCTTGACGGATTCGTCGTTAAGCACGCGGCCCTTGTCATCCAGCACGCCGCAGTGGCCGTGGGAGGTGAACTCGTCGAGGCAGGTATCGGCCATCACGATGAGGTCATCGCCGAATTCCTCGCGCAGGCAGGAAATGCCGCGGTTCAAAATGCCCTGCGGGTCCCACGCGACGGAGCCGGTATCATCCTTGTCCTCCTCGAGCGGAACGCCGAAAAGATCGACGCAGGTCACGCCGGCTTCTAGCGCCTCTTCGGTCGCGCGGCGCAGGGAATCAAAAGTGTGCTGGTAAACGCCCGGCATGGAGGGAATCTCGCGCGGGGCGTCGAGACCGTCCACGATGAACATGGGCAAAATCAGGTCCGAGGGGCGGACCTGGGTTTCGGCCACAAGGTTGCGCATCGCGGGGGTGGTGCGCAGGCGGCGTGGGCGGCGGGCTGGGAAGGTGCTCATTGGGTACTCCTTAGAGCGAGACTAAAACTTATGCCTTGTCGACCTTAGTAGCCTTCTTGCGCGAGCGGCGCTTCTTCCTCGGCGCGGGAAGGTTTCCGGCGGCGCGGAGGGCGGCGACGTGGTCTGCGAGGGCGTCGACAAGCGCGGGTACGTCCGCGACCTCGGGCACGACATCAACGCGCAAGCCCATCTCTTCCGCGGCCGCTCTTGCCGACGGCCCGATACACGCAATGATCGTCCGCTGGTGCGGTTTGCCCGCAATGCCCACCAGGTTGCGCACGGTGGAACCAGAGGTGAAGGCGACGGCGTCGAAGCCGCCGGTCTTGATCATGTCGCGGATCTCGGCCGAAGGCGGGGCGGCGCGGACGGTGCGGTAGGCCACGACGTCATCGACTTCCCAGTCGAGGGCCTTGAGCCCATCCACGAGGGTATCGGCCGCGATATCGGCGCGCGGGAGCAGGACGCGGCCGACGGCGTCGATATCTTCCACGAAGTTGGGGAAGACATCGAGCAGGCCCTCGGCGTTCTGCTTTTTCTTGTGCGGTAAAAGCTCCGGAACCATGCCCTTGGCGCGGATGGCGGCCGCCGTCTTGGTGCCCACGGCCGCGAGGTGAACGCCGGCGAAATCGCGGGCGTCGAGGCCGAGCTGGGCTATCTTATCCCACACCGCGCTCACTGCGTTGACGGAGGTAAAGACGATCCACTTATAGCGACCCTCAACGATTCCCTTAATGGCGCGGTCCATCTGTGCCGGATTGCGCGGCGGCTCGATGGAGATGGTGGGCACGTTTTGGGGAATGGCTCCGTAGCCGGCCAGGCGCGCGGACATCGGGCCAGCCTGCTCCTTAGTGCGCGGCACGAGCACGCGCCAGCCGTAGAGGGGACGGTTTTCCCACCAGGAGTATTTGGTGCGGTCGTCGATGCTGCGGCCGAGGGTGACCACGAGCGGGCCGACAAGGTCAGCGTCGAGCTTGCCCATGGTGCCCAGAGTGGTCTCGTAGGTGCGCTGCAGGCGGGTGGTGCCGTGCACGGTGACAAAAGCCTCGGTCTCGGCCGGCATGCCGCGTTGTTGTAGCTCTTCGGAGATGACCGGCAGGTCCTCCTTCGTGGCCTGCAGAACGATGGGCTGCGTGGCGTTGGCCAATGCGTCCCAATCGGCACCGTTGGTGACATCGGCCTCGGTATAAGTCGAGCCGAGTGCAATGCCAGCAAAGGACGGCACGGTCGACGGCAGGGACATGCCCGGCACGACCTGGAATTCCAGGCCTGCGGAGGCCACGGCATTGATTTCGGCCTTGATGGACTCGCGGTGCAGCGGGTTGCCGGTCACTAGGCGGATGACATCTTCGCCGTCGGCCTCAACCAAGCACTCACGCAGCTGGCCGACGATATCCTCTCCCGGTTCATACAACACCGCGGCCGTTGGCGGCGCGGGGCGGGGCGGCTTGCGGCGCGCGCCCTTAGCCTTGGCATCGGCGCACATTTGGGCGTATTCGGCCTCGGCGGCATCGAGAAGCTCTTGCGGTACGGGCAGGGCGGCTGCGACGGCATCGCGCACCCCCTGCATGACCTCTGGATCGGTCACGGCGATGGCACTATTTGCCAGAACCTCGCGGGCGCGGACGGTCAGCAGGTCGGGATTACCTGGACCAGCGCCCACAAAGACGATCTTGCCCAATTGGGTGTCTGGCGCGGCATTGCTCATAAAGTTCTTTTCTAAATTCGGGCGCGCGGCACCGCGCACGGACATGATCGCATGCGGTGTGGTTCCCCGCGCCGGCGGTGGGTGACACGGTCATAACGGCCAAAATCCCAGGCCTTAAGTCCTGGGATGCCCTTAAAGGGGGCCGGATCATTGCGGGACAATGATTTGTGGTATCTACACCTTAAATTATTAGCGCCTAAAGGCGAAATTACTTGCCCAGCAGCTCGGCCGCACCACCGGCGAAAAGCTCGTCGGAAACGCGCGCGCCGAGCTCGGCGGCTTCGGCCGCAGGCCCGGAGGCGGTGGCAGTAAGCTGACGCGAACCATCGAGCGCAAAGACGCCACCGCGCACGGTGAGCTGGTCGCCGTCCCAGCGCGAGGTGGCGGCCACCGGCGCGGTACAGCCGGCCTCAAGGCGGGCCAGCACAGCGCGCTCACCGGCCGCGGCGGCCGAGGCGCGGTCATCGACGATGGCATCGAGGGCCGCGGCAGCCTCGGTTCCGGCCACAGCCTCGATGGCGAGGGCGCCCTGGGCCGGCGCCGGCATGAAGACGGAGGGCTCGAAGATTTCGGTGGCGCGGTCCGCGTAGCCGCCGCGCAGCAGGCCGGCATAGGCCAGCAAGACGGCGTCGAGCTCGCCGTCGGTGACCTTGGACATGCGGGTATCGATATTGCCGCGCAGCGGGCGAATCTCCAGGTCGGGGCGGATGGCGGCCAGCTGGGAGATGCGGCGCGGGGCGGAGGTACCCACGCGCGCGCCCTGCGGCAGCTGCGCCAGGCTCAGGCCATCGCGGGCGACGAGCGCCTCGCGGGAATCCTGGCGCTGCGGCACCACGAGGCGGAAGCGATCATCGGGCGCGGTGGGCAGGTCCTTAAAAGAGTGGACGGCGATATCGCACTCGCCGGCATAGAGGGCCTCGCGCAGCGCTTGGGTAAATACGCCGACGCCGATACGCTCGACCGGTGCCATATTGACGTCGCCGGCGGTGGTGACGATGTGGAGCTGGGAGTCAAAGCCGGCGTCGATAAGCCAATCGCGGACGTGGCCCGCCTGGGTGGTGGCAAGCTTGGAGCCGCGGGTACCAATCTGAAACATTTAGGCCTCCTTAGTCATGGTGGGCAATTCATTAACGGCCACGGACACTCCGGAGCCTTCCAGTTGCAGGCCAAAAAGTTCCTGCAGGGCATTCTCGCTGCTGACACTGCTTTCCGACGCCGCCAGTTTCTTCGCCCGCACCGTTGGTTCATGCAGCAGCTTATCGGCCACGCGCTTGAGGGCGCGCTGGACGTCCTCAAGTTGCTTGCCCGAGATTTCGGGGTGCTTATGTTGCAGGCGTGCGGCCTCGCATTCCACGAGGTCGGCCGCGCGGCGGTGCAGGGCGCTCACGGCCGGGACGACATCGCGTACGCGCTGCGCAGAGGTATAGGCTGCCAGCTCTTCGTCGACGATGCGCCGGGCCTGCGCGTGCGGGCTAGTGCCGGCCGCGACGTCGGTATCGGCGGCCGAGAGCGACTTGCTCAGGCGCTCGATATTGACCAGATCCACGCCCTCGGCCGCAGCGGCGGCATCGTCGATATCGCGCGGCAGGGAGAGATCGATGAGCATGAGCTCGCGGCCGGCGGGAATGTCGGTGGCCTCGATGGTGAAATTATCGGCGCCGGTGGCGGAGATGGCCAGGTCGACGTCGGAAAGCGCGGCGGCACGTTGGGAAAAGTCCACGACGCGGGCGGCAACGCCCGCCTCCTCGGCGTGGCTGGCCAGGCGCTCGGCGCGCTCACGGGTGCGGTTGGCCAGCACCAGCTCCTTGACCCCCAGCCGGCCGGCGTGGGTGGCGGCGAGCGATGCCATAGCGCCCGCGCCGAGGACCAACGCGGTCTTGCCGGCCAAGTCCTCAGCGTCTAGGCGCTGCAGGGCTTGGTCGAAAGCGAAGGACACCATGGAGGAGCCTGCCTCATCGATGTCGGTCTCGGAGTGCACGCGCTTGCCCGCCCGTAGCGCCGACTGCGCCAGCGCGTGGATGCGCGGTCCGGCCGTGCCCTGCTCGGAGGCGGCCTGGTAGGCGCTGCGCACCTGGCCGATGATCTGCTGCTCTCCTACCACCATGGAATCCAGCCCGGAGGTCACCGACATCAGGTGCTCGGCCGCGGCGTCGGCATAGCGCACGTAGAGGTAGCTGCGCAGCTCCTCCTCGCTCACGTCCGATACCTGGGTGAGCACGCGCACGACTTCCTGCACGCCGGCATGGAAGGAGTTAGTAACGGTGTAGACCTCCATGCGGTTGCAGGTGGAGATGATCATCGCCTCTGAAAGTGAGTCGGCCGCCACCAGTTTCCCGCAGGCGGAATCCTGGACCGCACTATCCATGCTCAGCTTCTCCAGCAGCGCCACTGGCGCCGACTGGTGGGACATGCCCACGACGAGCACGCTCATGCACAACACTCCTCAACCATTTGATTGATTTTAACCCACCAAAAGAGTACCCGTCGGTGGCAGGGATCCCGAATTATCTGCTTAGCTCGGCCGCGAGCTCGGCATTGTCTACTTCCCAGCAGGCGAACTCTTCGCCGTCGATAACCACGACGGGTACGCGATCACCGAACTCCATGGCCAGCTCCGCATCCTCATCCACGTTACGCACGGCAAGCTCCGCACCTGCCTGCGTGACAACGGGGGTAATCTGCTCCCTCACGCGCGCACAAGAACCGCAGGTGGTGCGCACCATGAGCTCGACGAGATACTGAGACATATTCTCCTCACAGGGACGGCGGCGGTCGAAACCATTACTATGGACACGTTAGTCCACCCCGCGTTTGCGAAAGCTGTTTGTCTGACTCGTGTCCGCTACCACTCCCCCAGGGTTCCCCGAAACTCCCCGCGAATTCTTGGCCAACTGGACCGCCTCGCGCGGCAATCTGCGTAATTTTTTAGAAAACCAGGCGCTCGCCCCGCTGGACGAGGAATCCCAGCGCACCGCCGGCGAAGCCGCGGCCGCGGCGGCATTGGAAGAATTCGGGCTGGATCTAGAGGATTTTGCCTCCGGTGTGGATTCGGTAACCGGCTCTTATGACGCGGCGGGCGCGCAGCGTATTACCGCCCAGGACCCAGACGTACCGGTAGATGTGGGCGCGGCGGCGTTTTTCGACGTCGACAATACCCTCATCCAAGGCTCCTCCCTCGTGGAATTCGCCTTCGGGTTGGCCCGCAAGCGCTACTTCCGACTATCGGAAATCGTGCCGATTGCATGGAAACAGCTTAAGTTCCGCGTTTCCGGCAGCGAAAATGCCAGGGACGTCGCCGCCGGCCGTGCGCAGGCGCTGGAGTTTGTCAAAGGCCGCAGCGTCGACGAGCTGGTCGAGCTATGTGAGGAGATCGTGGACGCCTCGCTCGCACGCCGCGCGTACCCCGGCACCACCCAATTAGCAGAAATGCACTTAGCCGCCGGCCAGCAGGTGTGGTTGGTCACGGCCACCCCGGTGCAGCTAGCGCAGGTGCTCGCGCGGCGATTCGGGTTTACGGGAGCGCTCGGCACCGTCGCGGAGGTCAAGGATGGCAAGTTCACCGGCCGGCTGGTCGGCGATATCCTGCACGGCCCCGGCAAAAAGCACGCCGTAGCCGCGCTCGCGACCATCGAGGGCTTGGACCTTTCGCGCTGCACCGCGTATTCGGATTCCGCCAACGACGTGCCCATGCTGTCCATGGTCGGTACCGCCGTGGCCATTAATCCAGACCGTAAGCTGCGCACCATCGCCAGCGAGCGCGGCTGGCTGGTGCGCGACTATCGATCCGTGCGCCGCGCTATCCGCACCTATGGCCTGCCGGCCCTGGCCACCGCTGCCTTTTCCTATGGCGGCTGGCGCTACTACCGTCGCTAAGCTACTGCTTGCGGTAGCGGTCGGCGCTGGGAAGGGACTGTAGCAACATGCAAAAACCCTCCGCACAAAGGCGGAGGGTAAGAAGCGAGCTGGGTTTACTTGCCCAGCTTACGGCGCTGCACGCGGGTGCGGCGCAGCATCTTGCGGTGCTTCTTCTTGGACATGCGCTTGCGGCGCTTCTTAATGACGGAACCCATAGAGTCCTCACTTTCAAATAGTACGTACTGTCAAACTTGTCAGCGCTAAAACGGCGAAGGTGCACTCTTGCCGCCGTGGCCACACGGACCGCGGGCCACATCAGCGAGCCGACACGAATGCACACCATCTTACCCAGCCCCCAGCCCGTGACCAAAAAGGGCCCAGGAGAAAGAACAGCGCCCACCACCGCTGACCACGATGGCCAGCAGAGGTGGGCGCTGTCTAGTGCGGCGCGAGCCTAGGCTCCGTAGACGGATGCCTCCAAGTACTCGTTGACGGCGGACTCGTGGACGCGGAAAGAGCGTCCAACGCGAACAGCCGGCATTTCGCCTGCGTGAACCAAACGGTAGACGGTCATCTTGGAGACGCGCATAATCTCGGCGACCTCCGCGATCGTCAGAAAGGTTCCCTTATCTTCATTTGCCATATATATCTAACCCTTCAGCTCGGTGCGCGCTGTAGGCTTCCCCTCCCACAGGACTTCACGCACGTGCTTGTCCTAGCCTATCGTGAAACATGTGACTAATGCGACCCAAGTGCCAAATTTCTTCACAGCATTCATTAGGGTTTACCCCGAAAGCGCTGCTTAACACCCGCCCCAACGCTCCCGGGCGGGTACACCCCCACCACGGGAAGGTCGCGCACGGAAGCTTTAGCCAAGCTCCTTAGCCTTGTCGGAGCAGGCCTCTGCCGCGCGGTAGAACGCTCCGCGCAGGCCGGACTCCTCCAGCTCGCGAACAGCGGCCGCGGTGGTGCCGCCCGGCGAGGTCACTCCGGCACGCAGCTGGGTGGCCGAGCGGCCAGAGCTGGCCAACATCTCACCAGAGCCGGCTGCGGCCTGGGCGGCAAGCTTCTCGGCGACGTCGCGGGGAAGCCCGAGCTGCACGCCGGCATCGACAAGCGCTTCTGCCACGAGGAAGAAATAGGCCGGCGAGGAGCCTGCCAGCGCGGTGGCGGCGTCTATATTCTTCTCCGGGATGACCGCCACCTCGCCCACGGCCTCCAGCAGCTCGCGCACGCCGTCCATCTGGGCGTCGCTCACGTGCTCACCGGCCGCGCAGGTGCACATGCCGCGACGCACCAACATGGGGGTATTGGGCATAACGCGCACCACCGGCACGCCTTCGCCCGCCGCATCCTGCAGCTGCTCTAGGGTCAGGCCCGCGGCCATGGACACGACCACGGCATTCTTGGCCGGCTCAAGGCCTTCGAGCAGGTCCAGGATGGCGTAGGGCTTCACACACGCGAAGATATAGTCCGCGCCGTCTACCGCCGCTGCATTATCGCTGGTGGTATTCACGCCATAGGTCTGTTCGAGTTCTTGGCTGCGCGATTCGGTGCGATTGGTAACCGTGATATCCGAGCCCGCAAAGCCCGAAGCTACGAGTCCCGAGGTCAAAGCCTCACCGATTTGTCCGCCGCCTAAAATTGCAATCTTTGTCATAGTCTCCACCATGCCAAAAATGCGGAACCCCGGCTACCGTGTGGGGTAACCGGGGCGTCGACAAGCAGGGGCTTAGAGCATGACCAACAGCAGCGGCCCGAAGGTCAGGATAAGGCCGGTAAAGCCGGCCAGGAACATGGAGAATCCATCGCGCGCCGTGCGTAGCGCGTGGGTCACGCCGACCATAATCGCGGTGACGCACAGCGCTAGGACGGCCACGACCAGGCGTGGGAAGTTATCCCACAGAATCTCAAAGCCCTTGAAGATGACAATCGCCAGCAGGATGCCCGCGACAATCATCAGCAGGATGGATACCGGATTGAGCTTCTCGTGCTTTTCTTCCACCCAATCCTCGTTGTCCTCGACCTTGGGTAGGTTGCCGGTTTCCTCTGCGCTCTTGGCGACGCCCGCCTTCTTCGACGCCGGCACCGCCGCCGCGGCCGCTCCAGCGCCCGCTGCCGCAGCTCCTGCTCCGGCCGCCTTCGCGCGCTTGTCATCCTTAGGCTTTTCAGCGCGGGCCTTCTCCGCGGCTGGCTTCTTTGCCGCTGGTGTGTCCGCAGCAGGCTTTGCAGCAGCAGGTTTAGCGTCGCCCGCCTTATCCACCCGCTGGATTACCGCGGTGTCATCGGCTGAAGGCTGGTTCTTCTTCGCCGCATCCTGAGCCGCGCCGGTGGCAGCAGGCTTTTGTGCGGCCGGAGCAGCGGCAGCCGGAGTAGCGGACGAAGCAGCTGCGGTCTTTGTGGTGGGCCTTGCGGCAGGCTTGGTAGTCTGCGCCGCCTTAGCTGCGGGCTGTGCCGCGCGCTTTGCCGCCGGCTTTGCGGCTGGGTCCGCGGCGGGCTTCTTCGTGGAATCGGCACCGGCCTTCCCGGCAACCGCCTTCTCGGCACCGGCCTGTTCGGCTGACTTGGGGGAACGGATGACGGGGGCGTCTTCGTCGATAGAGACGGAGGTGTGCTTGGCCTCAGCAGGAGAAGCCTTGACCTTTTTGAGGTTGCCGGTCAGCTCGGCAACGGAAATGCCGCCTTCATCCAGGCTGCGGCGGTGGCGACGAGAACGGTTGTCTTTCTTGCTTTCCTTCTCGCCGCGGGCTTTGTTATTGCGAGCCAGCAGCTCTGCCACGGTCAACTTATTCTGGTCAGCCATGATCTCTTCCTATTCCAATCCCTTGTCGGTCCGGCGCAAAATGACGCCCTCACGCAGCGCCCACGGGCAGATTTCCAGCTTCTCGATTTCCAAGGCTCGCATGGATGCCTCGGCCACCAGAGCGCCGGCAACGATTTGGTGCGATCGGTTAGAACTTACACCTTCTAGGTCCGCTCTGTCTGCCGCAGTCATGCGGGAGATGAAGGAAATCAACTGACGCAGACCCGGTGCAGTCAGCGTGCGCTTGACGTATGGGCCGGCAGACGAGGGCGCAGAACCGGTAAGTCGTGCAAGCGTACGGAAGGTTTTAGAGGTGCCCACGGCGAGGCCGGCGGGACCCATCGCCTTCATCTGTGCGGCAACGTCCTCAAGCTCCGCATCAATAAAATCGCGCAGCGCACTTACCTTCTTCTTCTCTGGCGGGTCGGTATCGAACCAATTATGGGTCAACCGGCCGGCACCTAGGTCGAGGGAGAAGGCAAGGTCGGGGTGCTCATCAGTACCGGTGGAAAGCTCCAGCGAGCCACCGCCGATATCCAGGTTGGTGATACGACCGGCGGACCAGCCATACCAGCGACGAGCGGAGAGGAAGGTCAGCTGGGCTTCTTCCACGCCAGAGAGGATTTGCAGGCGCACGCCGGTATGCTTTTCCACCTCATCGAGCACCTCCTCCGAATTGGGCGCTGAGCGCACCGCCGAGGTAGCAAAGGCAATGAATTCAGCGCAGCCAAGCTTTTCACCCAGCTCGCTAGCTTCAGCTACGGCACTGACCAGCTTCTTTACACCCTTTTCATGGATGTTGCCCTTCTTATCCAGCTGTTCTACCAGCCGGAGCGGGGTCTTCCAATCACTCATCGGAGTCGGTCGTCCGCCCGTCGCGGCATCGACCGCAACGAGGTGGACGGTATTGCTTCCGACGTCTAATACACCTAATCGCACACTAATAGCGTAGTAGGTCTACCGTGGTTAGGTGTGAATCGCCCAAAATCTGACACGGTATATCTAGGTTTTCCCGCGAGCTCGCCCGCGGCGGCGTCGATAAGAGCAGGCCGCGAAGAGGCCCCCGATTTCCCGCGGGAGTGGTTTGAATTTACCAATCCGAACGACCCGCACCACGTCTTTTCCATCGACCTGACATGGGTGGAATCGCACTACAGCTGCCAATTTGGTACTTCGGCATGCCGGGGCATCGACAAGCGCCAGCCCGAAGTGGGCTGCTGCGTGCATGGCGCTTATATGGCCGATGAGGAAGACCGCGACCAGCTTTATGACGCCGTCGCGCGCATGCCCGCCGAATATTGGCAGCTGCGCCCAGCGGGGGTAGATGAATTCCTCGCGCAAGACGCTACGGATGAATTAGAGCCGTGGCTGGAATGGGACGAACTCGACGGCGAGGACGGGGAACCGGAGCCGGCCCTTAAGACGCCGATTGTGGATGGCGCGTGCATTTTTGCCAACCGCACCGGTTGGGCAACGGGCACGGGCTGCGCGCTGCACCAGTGGGCGGTGGATGCCGGCGAAGAACTCACGGTGGTCAAGCCGGAGGTGTGCTGGCAGCTGCCGCTGCGCCGGTACGAGGATTATGAAGAACGCCCGGATGGGCAGGAGATCCTACGCACCCAGATAGGCGAGTATGACCGTCGCGGCTGGGGCAATGGCGGCGAAGATTTTGATTGGTATTGCTCAGCCGATTCCGCCTGTCACGCCAACCCGCTGCCGATGTGGCAGTCGCACGAGGACGAGCTGGTAGCCCTGATGGGCCGCGAGTCTTATGAGATTCTGGCCGCGCACTGCAAGGCCCGAGCGGCGGCGGCCGAACACGGCGTCCAGCTCACGCAGCACCCGGCCAGTGTGAAGGCCGGGAGCCTGCAGGCGGAAGGCCCGCAGGCGGAAGATTAGAGCTCGAATTTATAGCCCAGACCGCGCACCGTGACCAAGTGTTTCGGGCGGGAGGGCTGTTCCTCGATCTTGGAGCGGAGGCGCTTGACGTGGACGTCGAGCGTCTTGGTATCGCCGACATAATCAGCGCCCCAAATGCGGTCAATGAGCTGACCGCGGGTGAGCACGCGGCCGGCGTTGCGCAATAGGTACTCCAAGAGGTCGAATTCCTTGAGAGGCATGGATACCGGCTCATCTGCGACGGTAACGGTGTGGCGCTCCACGTCCATCTTGACGCGGCCGCCTTCGAGGATCTGCTCGGCAACCTCTTCCTCGGCCTCGGCCTCGGCACCGGCTCCAGAATCATGGCCGCGGCGCAGTACCGCACGGATGCGGGCGATAAGCTCGCGGGAAGAATAAGGCTTGGTGACGTAGTCATCGGCGCCCAGCTCGAGGCCGACGACCTTATCAATCTCGGCGTCGCGCGCGGTGACCATGATGACGGGCACGGACGAAGTAGTGCGCAGTTGTTTGCATACCTCGGTGCCGGACATGCCGGGCAGCATGAGGTCCAAAAGGACGATATCGATGTCGTTTGCGGCAAACTTTTCCAGCGCGGTAGGGCCATCATGCGCGATGATGGGCTCAAAACCTTCCTTGCGGAGGAGGAATGCCAGCGGATCTGCCAGCGACTCTTCATCTTCAACGATGAGGATGGTGGTCATTGTGCTTTATCCTTTCGACGTGCTGCAACGCGTGCCACTGCACGCGGGAGCCCAGGCGCCGCCGCGTCGACGGCATCCCTTTTCTCATTATCCTTCATGCCAGCTTCCTGCGCTGGCTTTTCTTCCCTATAGATGGGCAATTCAATGGTGAATGTAGAACCCGTACCCGGCCGGGACCATAGTTTGATATTGCCACCATGGTTGGCCACCACGTGTTTAACAATTGCTAATCCTAGGCCAGTGCCTCCGGTCTGCCGCGACCGGGCTTGGTCTACACGGAAGAAGCGTTCAAAAACACGTTTCTGGTCATCCGGTGCGATGCCAATGCCACGGTCCGTGACGCGGATGAGTACGACCCCACCATCCACCACCTTTTGGGAGACAGACACCGGCATTTTCTCCGGCGAGTAGTTAATCGCATTGGAGACCAGGTTGGATAGTGCTGTTACCAGCAGGGATCGATCGCCTTTAACCTGCACGCCGACAGAGGCGCCGCGGTTGAGCTCGATGGAACGGGCTTCGGCAGCAAGGTGGTTGCGCGAGAGGGCTTCATCGATGAGATCATCTACGGCCAGCGGTTCCATCTCCGGCAGGGCCTCGGCGCCCTGCAGCTTGGACAGGGAGATAAGTTCGCTGACCATATCGGCCATGCGGTTGGCTTCCTTATAGACCTTATTGCCAAAGTACTCCACGGTCTCTTGGTCGCCGGGGTCTTGTAGCAGGGCCTCCGCCAGCAGGGCAATGCCGCCGACGGGCGTCTTGAGCTCGTGGGAGACGTTCGCCACGAAGTCACGGCGGGCGGACTCCATGCGGACATTTTCGCTTTCATCGGTGCCGTAGACGATGACAAAGCGGCCGTCATTAAGAGTCAGTGGCTTAATCACCGCCCTGACCTGCGTGACGCGGTGTCCCGTGCGCCGCTTGGGAATAGCTATGTCAACGGTGCGGGTCTCCTTGTCTTCGAAGACCTCCTGCGCGGTCTCCCATACCTCCGGGTTAACGGCGCGGTCATGCACCAAGGACATCTCATGCGCGGCCGGATTAGACATGACGATTTCCTGGCTGCGGTCCAGCACCGTCAGCGCCGTCGGCGAGCCTTGCACGGCCAAGTGCAGCACCTGGCTAACCGTCGTGACCTGATTGGCCCCGGCATCGGTAGCCTGGCGGTAGCGCGCAATGCGCCCGCGCGCCCAAGAAATCGCCGGCAGCGCCAACCCGCAGGCCACCACGCCGGCGGCAAAGGAAAGAATCAATTCCACGTGTCTAGCCTATCCATCACAAAGTCCCCAGGGAATACTCCCCGGGGACTTTAGCGCAGTTACTTACTTACCGCCCTGCGCAGCAACGGCGGCGGCACCGGCAGCAGCAGCTTCCGGATCCAGGTAGGTACCGCCTGGGTTTGCTACCGAGCCGTCCTCGGTAATCTCATAAACCAGCGGGATGCCGGTGGGGATATTCAATCCGGCAATATCATCATCAGAGATATTGTCCAGGTGCTTGACCAGTGCGCGCAGGGAGTTGCCGTGAGCGGCGATGAGCACGGTCTCGCCCTTCTTGGCGCGCGGGAGGATTTCCTCTTCAAAGTACGGCACAAAGCGGGCGACAACATCCTTGAGGCACTCGGTCTGCGGGACCTTATCTAGGTCTGCGTAGCGCGGGTCATTGGCCTGGGAGTATTCGGAGTCATCGGCTAGCTCTGGCGGACGCGTGTCATAGGAGCGGCGCCATGCCATGAACTTTTCCTCGCCGTACTCTTCCTTGGTCTCAGCCTTATTCAGGCCTTGCAGGGCGCCGTAGTGGCGCTCATTGAGGCGCCAATCGCGCACTACTGGGATCCAGTGACGGTCGGCAGCATTGAGCGCGATATTTGCGGTGCGGATGGCGCGGCGCAGAAGAGAGGTATAAAGGACGTCCGGCAGAATGCCTTCCTGCGCGAGCAGCTCGCCGCCGCGCTTGGCTTCCGCCTCACCTTTTTCGGTCAGATCTACATCGACCCAGCCAGTGAACTGGTTGGACTCGTTCCACTTGGATTGGCCATGGCGAAGGAGAATTAGCTTTCCGTTAGTCATGTTTCCAGCATGCCACGAAATGGCTCCCAGCGTAGGAGGTTTAGTCTCCACTTGCCCGCCGTTGATGGCAGTCTGGAACCTCGATATGGCTGGCCTCGTCATAGATTTCTGCGAGCGCTGCGGCGGAGCTGGCCCAGCTAAAACGCGCGGCGTGGGCGACGGCGGCTTCGCCCATGGCGATGCGCATGGGGTCGTCGTCAAGCAGGCGGGCCAAGGCATCAGCCCAATCCTCCGGATCGTGCGAGTGCACCAGCAGGCCAGTTTCCCCGTCAGCCACGGCAATGGGTAGCCCGCCGACGGCGGCAGCAACCACCGACGTGCCAGAGGCTTGGGCCTCCAGAGACACTAGGCCGAAGGACTCGTTATAGCTGGGCACCGCCACAATATCAGCCGCGCGGTAGACCCCCACCAGTTCCTCCGGCGGGCGGGCACCCAAAAAGCGCACCCGCTTATCGACGCCCAACTCACGCGCCAACTCCCTATATGCCTCCGGCGCTGTATTGGCCCCCGACGGGCCACCGCAGATAACCACCCGCAGGTTGCGGGCCGGCTCGCGGCGGAAGAGCTCGGCCGTGGCGCGGATGAGTACCTCCGGGCCTTTGAATTTTTGTAAGCGGCCGACAAAGGCCACCACCTTGGTGTGCAGCGGAATGCCCAACTCGCGGCGGGAGCGCTCGGTATTGCGGTCCGTGCCAGGGGTAAAAAGCTCTACGTCGGCGCCGGGCGAGACCACGCGAATATTGGCTCTCTCGGCATCATAATGTTCGGCCAAGTCGCGGGCTTCTTGCTCGGTATTGACCACCAGCAAGTCCGCGTTATCCACCAATTGCTGTTCGCAGATGCGGCGGGCTTCGGACTCCAAGGTGTCATCCGCCGTCCGCGAGGCGTTTTTCACCGCGGCCAAGGTATGCGCTGTGTGAATAAGCGGGATACCCCAGAGATCCCGCAACAGCCAGCCCACCTGGCCAGAAAGCCAGTAGTGGGAGTGAATAAGGTCATATTTTTTACCCTGCCATTTGGCAAATTGCACCATGCCGCCGGCGAAAGCGGCCAGCTGGGTAGGGAGATCCTCTTTATCTAGCCCCTCGTACGGGCCCGCGACGATATTGATAACGCGCAGGCTAGGCTCCACCGCAATGATTTCGCCTTGGCTGGGCCGGGTGGCGCGGGTATAGACGTCTACCTCGATTCCCCGGCGGGCCAATTGGCGGGCAATATTGAGGACGTAGACGTTCATTCCACCCGCATCCCCTGAGCCAGGCTGCTCGATAGGGGATGTATGCATAGAAATCATGGCGATGCGCATGGCGCTCCATTCTAGCGGCGCTATACTGGCCCCTGCCAGAAACCTACGCTACCGAAAGGTCACGTTTTGTCCGCATATGAAACAAAGGCTTGGCTCCAGTATTACCCGGAATGGACACCGCATACGCTGGACTACGGCGATACCACGCTGCTGGATATTTATGACAACAACCTAAAAATCAACGCGGATCGGCCGGCTACCTATTTCTTTGGCCGTACGCAGTCCTATGCTGAGCTAGACCGCCAGGTTCGCGCAGCGGCCGCGGGCCTGAAGGCCTTCGGCGTGCGGCCAGGTGACCGCGTAGCGATCGTCGCGCCCAACTCGCCGCAGTACATCGCGGCGTTTTATGCCATTCTGAAGCTCGGTGCGCAGGTGGTACTGCATAACCCGCTCTACACCGCCCACGAGCTGGAAGGACTCTTCCAAGATCACGGCGCGCGCATCGCCATCGCTTGGGACAAGGCCGCGCCCACGCTGGAGAAGCTGCGGGCAACCACCAATCTGGAAACGGTCGTGTCCATCAACATGATCAACGCCATGCCCACCCTGCAGCGCGCCGCTTTGCGCCTGCCTATTCCGCCGCTCAAGTCCAAGCGCGAGCAGCTATCTTCCCCGGCGCCAAATACCGTGCCGTGGGAAACTTTGGTGGGCAACGCAATCGGTGGCGACGGCAGCGATATCACCACGCCGGAAGACGTGGACAAGGACACCATCGCGCTCATCATGTACACCTCTGGTACCACCGGCGCCCCGAAGGGCGCCATGCTCTCGCACGGGAACCTGTTTTCCAACCTCCTGCAGGGCAAGGCGTGGGTACCGGGCTTGGGCGATAAGCCTGAGCGCATGCTCGCCGCCCTCCCCTTCTTCCATGCTTATGGCCTGACCATGAACGTGACCCTGGCGCAGTTTATCGGCGGCGAGCTGGTTATCCTGCCTAAGCCAGATATGTCGCTCATTATGCAGCTGATGAAAAAGCACACCCCAACCTGGGTACCGGGCGTGCCGACGCTCTACGAGCGCATCGTGAAGGCCGCCGAGGATCAAGAAATCCCCATCAAGGGTGTGCGCGCGGCCTTCTCCGGCGCATCTACCCTGCCTTCGGACACGGTCAATAAGTGGGAGAACTACACCGGCGGCCTCTTGGTGGAGGGCTACGGCCTCACCGAGTGCTCGCCGATTATTGTGGGCAATCCCATGAGCACCGACCGCCGCCCAGGCTACGTGGGCATTCCGTTCCCGGATACCCAGGTGCGCATTGCCAACCCGGATAACCTGGACGAGACCCAGCCGGACGGCGTCGAAGGCGAGGTGCTGGCCCGCGGTCCGCAGATCTTCAAGGGCTACCTCAACAACGAGGAGGCCACCGAGGCCGCCTTCCACGGCGAATGGTTCCGCACCGGTGACATGGGCGTCATGGAAGAAGACGGCTTCATCCGCCTGGTCAGCCGCATCAAGGAAATCATCATCACCGGCGGCTTCAACGTGTATCCGGGCGAGGTGGAAGAAATCCTGCGCGAGCACCCGAGTATCGATGACGTCGCCGTGGTCGGCCGCCCGCGCGAAGACGGCTCCGAGGACGTCGTGGCCTGCCTCGACCTCGCCGATGGCGCCGCCCTGGACCCGGAGGGACTCAAGGACTACTGCCGCGAGCGCCTGACCCGCTACAAGGTCCCGCGCACCTTCTACCACTTTGAGGAGCTGGCCAAGGACCAGATGGGCAAGATCCGCCGCCGCGAGGTCCAGGCAGACCTCATCCGCCGCCTCGAGGCCGAGCAGAATTAACTTGTTCCGCCTAATCGATAGCCCCCTCGGACCCCTGCGTTTGCAGGCGAGCCCGCGGGGGGTTTCCCGCGTCGAATTCACCGCGGCCAGCACCCTGCAGGAAGCGGTGGGCGGTGTAGAGGAAGGGGGCATCGAAAAGCGCAGCGCGGACGTGCTCGACGCCGCCCAGGCACAGCTCGCGGAGTATTTCGCCGGCCAGCGCCGCGCCTTCGAGCTGCCCCTCGACCCGCCTGCGACGACCGACTTTCGCGCCGCAGTGCATGCGCAACTGGCCGAGATTGGCTATGGGGAGACGGTCACCTACCGCGACGTCGCCAAGCTGCTGGGCCGGCCCGGCGCGACGCGGGCCGTGGGCAGTGCGTGCGGTGCCAATCCCCTACTCATCGTGCGGCCATGCCACCGGGTGCTGCGCAGCGACGGCGGGCTCGGCGGCTATGCGGGCGGTCTGGAAGCCAAACGTTTTTTGCTGACACTGGAAGAAAACTAGAGGGCTTCTTCACGTTTTCTCTATACTGATTTTTTAAAACTAATTATTTACCCAAACGAAAGGTTTTTGCGTGTCCGCTTCCACCTCCCGAGCTTGGCTCGATCACTACAGCGAATGGACCCCTCACACGCTGGACTACGGTAATAAAACCATCGTCGACTATTACCGCGATAACCTGCGGGTCAACGCCAATAAACCCGCCACCTATTTCTTCGGCCGCACGCAGACCTACGCGGAGCTCGACGCCCAAGTGCGCGCCGCCGCGGCCGGGCTCAAGGCTTTTGGTATTCGCCCAGGCGACAAGGTGGCCATCGTGCTGCCCAACTGCCCTCAGCACGTCGCGGCCTTCTATGCGGTGCAGCTACTTGGTGCCACCGTGGTCGAGCACAACCCACTTTATACCGCCCACGAATTGGAAGGCCTTTTCCGAGATCATGGTGCCCGCGTAGCAATCTCTTGGGATAAAACCGCCTCCACGCTGGAAAAGCTGCGCTCGACTACCCCGCTAGAGACCATCGTCTCCGTCAACATGGTCGATGCCATGCCACCACTCAAGCGCCTCGCGCTCCGCCTGCCTATCCCACCGCTAGCTGCTAAACGCGAGCAGCTCACCGAGCATGCACCAAACACAGTAGCGTGGTCTACCCTGATCGGCTCAGCTATTGGCGGCGACGGCAGCGCCCTAGAAATGCCACGCATCAGCCAGGCTGACGTCGCGCTCATCCTTTACACTTCCGGCACCACCGGAAAACCCAAAGGCGGAATGCTCTCGCACGGTAATCTCATAGCTAATTGCGTCCAAGGCCAAGCTTGGGTTCCAGAAATGGGAAAGCACAAAGAGCGCTTCCTCGCCGCATTACCGATGTTTCACGCCTACGGCATGACCACACTGTGCATTTTTAGCGTGTACATGGGCGCCGAGCTTATCTTGCTTCCTTCCCCACAAATGCCGCTCATCCTGGACATCGTGAAAAAGCGCACGCCTACCTGGCTGCCAGGGGTTCCCACCCTCTATCAGAAGATCATGGACGCAGCCGAAGACAAAGACGTGGACTTAAGCGGCATCCGCAACGCTTTTTCCGGTGCCGCTACACTGCCCGTAGAAATCGTGGAACGGTGGGAGTCCATGACCGGCGGACGACTCGTAGAAGGCTTTGGCATGACCGAGTGCTCCCCCGTGTTAATTGGCAACCCAATGAACGGAAAGAATCGCCCTGGCTATGTGGGGCTCCCATTCCCAGATGCCGAGGTACGCATTGCCAATCCGAAGAATCTGGATGAAACCCAGCCTGATGGCCAGCCAGGCGAGTTGCTCGCGCGTGGTCCGCAAATTTTCCAAGGCTATTTTGGCAACCAAGAAGCAACAGAGGAGTCCTTCCATAACGGCTGGTTCCGCACCGGAGACATGGCAGTCATGGAAGAAGACGGCTGGGTCCGCCTAGTCAGCCGCATTAAGGAAATCATCATCACCGGCGGCTTCAACGTCTACCCCGCAGAGGTAGAAGAGGCAATTGCAGAGCACCCCGACGTGGTGGATGTCGCCGCCGTGGGCCGCCCGCGCCAGGATGGCTCCGAGGATGTCGTCGGCTGCGTCACCCTGCGCGATGGTGCCGTGCTCGATCCCGAGGGATTGAAGGAATTCTGCCGCGAGCGCCTTACCCGCTACAAGGTCCCGCGCACGTTCTATCACTTTGAAGATTTGGCGCGAGACCATCTAGGAAAGATTCGCCGCCACCAGGTGCGTAAGGACCTGCTCGAGCTGTTGGAGGCAAAGGCCTAAACTTAACGGCTATGGCAGAAATTCACTATGGCGCTACCTTGACGGATTTCCTCACGGCGGCCGTCGCACAGTTTCCACAGCGCCCGGCCACCTACTTCGCCGGCCACACGCTAACCTATAGCGAGCTCGATGCCCAGGTGGCGGCCGCGGCCGGCGCCTTGCACGAGATGGGCGTGCGCCCCGGCGACCGGGTGGCGCTCCTGCTCCCTAATTGCCCGCAACACGTGGTGGCATTCTTCGCCATCCTGCGCCTGGGCGCGGTGGTGGTGGAGCATAACCCGCGCTATACCGCGCACGAGCTCACCCCGCTGCTCGCCCATCATGGCGCCCACGTGGCCATTGCCTGGGAGGACATTGCCCCCACCGTATCCGCGCAGGTGGAGACCACTATCTCCGTCTCTCTCACTGAGCCGCTTCCCCTTTCCGGTACCCCGGTGGAGCCGTACCCAGCCACGCTTGCCGACGCCGCCCTTATCCTCTACACCTCCGGCACCACTGCCCGCCCCAAGGGCGTGGTCTTAACCCATGGCAACCTCGCTGCCAACTGCCTGCAGCTAGAAACCCAGGCCCCGCTGCGCCCCGGCCATGAGCGCTTCTTGGCCGCTTTGCCCATGTTCCATTCCTATGGCCTGACGATGAGCGTGCTGCTCGCGGTGCGCTGCGCGGCCGAGATTATCCTGCTTGCCGCCCCACACACCGACGCAGTGACGGAAGCGCTTGCCACCCGCCGCCCCACCTGGATGCCGGGCGTGCCGACCATCTACGAACGCGCCATGAACTACGCTGCCACTGCCGCTGATTCCGAGTCTCCCTCGGATCTCGGCGGGGTGCGCTATTCCATCTCGGGCGCGGCCTCGTTGCCTTCGCGCATCATCGACCCCTGGGAGGCACGCACCGGTGGCATGTTGGTGGAAGGTTATGGGCTGACGGAAACCTCTCCCGTGCTGACCATCAATCCCCTTGATGACACCCGGCGCGCCGGCACCATCGGCCTGCCGCTGCCGGATACGCAGCTGCGCATCGGCGATCCTGCCGATCTCAGCCGCACCCAACCGGATGGCGTGGCCGGCGAGATCCTCGCCCGCGGCCCGCAGGTTTTTGGCGGCTACCTTGCCGACGCCCCCGCTACCTCAGCCGCCTTCCATGAAGGTTGGTTCCGCACAGGAGACATGGGCGTGCGCGAACCCGATGGCCATATCCGGTTGGTGGGCCGCATTAAAGAAATCATCATTACCGGCGGATTCAATGTTTATCCCGGCGAGGTTGAGGAGGCCTTAACCTCCCACCCCGATATCGCCCAAGCCGCCGTCGTAGGCACTCCCCGCTCCGATGGTTCTGAGGACGTCGCTGCCTGCGTGGTCCTAGCCCCCGGCGCCCGGGTCGACGAAGCTGCCTTGCGCGAGCACTGCCGCGGGCTGCTGGCGCGCTATAAGGTGCCGCAAAGATTCTTTGCCATGGATAAGCTCGCCGAAGATCAGCTAGGTAAGCTGCGCCGCCGCGATGTCCAGCGCGATCTCCTCGCCCGCCTTCACCGCGACTAGTCTGCGTCGTTTTCTGCTTTGCACACCGCTTGTTTGTAGATGCGCTCGGACCGCTCTTCTAGGTCAAGTTGGGCGCGGGCTTGGGATTTGGCGGCGGCATCGGAACGCGGCGGAGCCTGAATATGCCGCGCGGCGTGCAGACCCAGTTGCAGCTCTTTGGCTCGCAATACCTCCGCATCGATTTTGATGCCCAAAATGAGCATCGTATTAGATAACCATACGGCCATGAATACGGCCATGATGAGGCTGAAGGCGCCGTAGACGCTGGCCCCAGCAAAGCGCTGGGTATACAGCGCAAAGGCTCCCCACACCACGACATTGGTGCTAAGCGCCACCACGGAACCGAGAGTTATCCAGCGGAAGCGCGCTGGCCGCACATTCGGGGAAAAGTGGTACAGGATGGCAATCAACGTCAGCACGACCACCACGGTGAGCGGGAAGCGCAGCCAATTCCACACCGGCATAAAGATGCCGCCCAAAAAGTCCGCGGTGCCTTGCATCTCTAGCTTGCCGGCTAACGGTTCGACCACACCGCTGACAATGGTATCGCGCAGCAGGTTAGCAAAAAGCACGATCACCGCGCCGATGACCAGGACGATAGTAAGCCCCCACATGAGTGCCCAGGTGCGGATTATTCCGCGGCCCTCTACCCGCCCGTAAACGGTATTGGCGGTGCGCGAGAAGGCACGCACATAGGCCGAGGCGGCAAAAAGAGAAACCAGCACGGATACCACCAGCGCGAAGGTGCCTTGGGCTGTGGAGCCAATGATGGAGCCCACGAGGTGCTCGGCCTGCTCCGTCATCGAACTCGGCACGTAATCCGCAATGAACTGCGAGGTTAATTCATGTACCTCGGCGCGCCGAGAGGAAAAGATGAGCGTGGCTATCGAATAGGCCGCGAGCACCGTAGGAGCAAAGGCCATGAGCGTGAAATACGTCATCGTGGCGGCGCGATCCATCAAGGCATCGTGGAAGAAGTCCGCCCACACGCGGCGGAGCACCAGCCCCCAGCTTTCCTTGCGCAAGCGGTTACCGCGGGCCAGCGGGTCCACATTTTCGGTGTGGCCTTCGATCTTGACCACGGTGGGCGCGGTACTCGGCACGATTTTATCCGCGCCCTCATAGACGGATTCTCTTACCGGAGTGGCTGAAGCGCTCGGCCGTGCAGTGGCGGACGGGTCGCCAGCAGACAGATCGTCGGCCGCCATGTTCGCGGCGCCAGGAACCTCGGCGGAATCGTCCAGTGTGCTCATATTATCCCAGCGTATGCGGTAAAGAATCTATTTCAGGAAGTGACACTCAGCTGTGATTACACTGGAGAAGCATGACTGAACAGAATGATAAGAAGCTCAACGTAAAGTCCTTCGAACTCGACCACCGCCTCGTCAGCGCGCCGTATATTCGCGTGGCCGACCGCACGGACTTGGGTGGCGGCGTCGAAATCATTAAGTACGACTTGCGCTTCTGCCAGCCTAATCAGGATCACCTTGATACCAAGGCGCTGCATTCGGTGGAGCACATGATGGCCAACTTCATGCGCAATTACACCGATAAGCTCATCGGTTTTGCCCCAATGGGCTGCCGTACCGGCTTCTACGCCATCACTAATGGCATGGAACAAGACGAGCTGCTGCGCGCGGTAGAAGGCGCGCTCAACGATATTCTTAACGCCACCGAGGTACCCGCAGCCAACGAAGAGCAGTGCGGCTGGGGTGCGCACCACAGCCTGGAGGGTGCGCAGGAGGCGGCCCGCGCTTTCCTAGGTGCTAAGGATGAGTGGCTTCAGGTCATGGCGGCCTAATCCAGAAACCTTCGCGGGCGCGACAAACGCGACAGTCGCCACGCCCGCAAAGCGGCCACGATAGACCCGAAAACCGTGTGGTTTAGGGCGCTATCGTGGCTGCTTTATAGGTTTTAGGCCCCAGTGTGCAGGGGCAACCCCACGCTACTCGTCGAGGGCGAGGCCAATCCAGACGGGTTCGGGCACGAGCTCCACGCCGAAAGCATCGCGGACGCCATCGCGGATGGTGCGGGCAAGGTCCACGATATCGGCAGCCGTAGCCTCGCCGCGGTTGGTAAGCGCCAGCGTGTGCTTTGTCGAAAGCGTAGCCCAGCCAGAGCCTGGGTAGCCCTTGGCAAACCCGGCGCGATCAATGAGCCAGGCCGCGGAAAGCTTTTCCCGGTCGGCCTCGGAGGAGGGGTGGCGGGGCATGGAGTCCGCGGTGGCGTCGCCAAGCGAGGCACGAACCTTGGCCTGCACGGCGTCGGCAAGAGCGGAGTCCACCACCGGGTTGGTAAAGAAAGAGCCGGCGGACCAGGTGTCATGATCGGAAGGGTCGAGCACCATGCCCTTGCCGCGGCGCAGTTTTAAGACCTCCTCGCGGACCTCGGCCACGGGGCGGCGCTCGCCGGGGTTCTGAGTAAGTTGGCCAAAGCGCAACGGGCGGGATAAGCCATCGTTGTTGAGCTGGAGTTCTACCTCGAGCACGACGGCGCGGCCGGTGAATTTCAAGTTGGAATAGCGATACGCCAGCTCCAGATCGGAGGCGGGGACCCACTCATTGGTATCGGTGCGGCGATTATAGAGGCGCACGCGGGTAAGTACCTCGGAGATTTCCGCGCCATAAGCACCCACGTTTTGCACCGGAACCGCGCCCACCGTGCCGGGGATGCCGGACAGGCACTCGATGCCACCCAGGCCAAGCTGAACGGAGCGGGCCACCACGTCATCCCAGTTGGCGCCCGCCTGCGCGCGCACCAGACCGGATTCGGTGTCCATGGACACCTCAGCAAAGTCGAGGATGACGGCGACGACGTCCACGGAGCCATCGGCCACCAAGAGGTTGGAGCCGCCGCCGACGACTATGAACTTCACCGCAGCGCGATCCAGGGCGCGGACAACGGACACGGCGGCATCCGGCTGCGAGCAGCGCAGTGCGGCCTGCGGTTTTCCACCCACACGCAGCGTAGTCAGATCCGCGAAGGTGGTGGTGGAGTCCAGTTCCACGCCGTCGATCGCTGTGAGCTGTTGCGTCAAAGATTTATCAAGCACGCCTACCAAGGTAGTCTGTTAAGCATGTCAACCCGTAGTGAAAACACCGTAACCATCAATCAGCCCATCGAAAAGGTGCACAAGGCGCTGCTCACCAAGGAATACTGGGAGTACATCGTGGCCAACCTCTCCCCTGAGGCGGGTCAGGTGCATGACTTCAGCGATAACGTTGCCACCCTTTTCGAGGTTCTGCCGACCACCCTGCTGCCAGAGGCAGTGCGCGCCATGGTCTCCCAGGACCTCAAGGTCAAGCGCGTGGTCACCGTAGGCGAGCTCAACGGTGAAGCCGCTGACGTTAACTACACCGCAGATGTCAAGGGCACCCCGGTGGACTTCAAGGGCGATATCTCCCTGGCTGGCGAGGGCGAGATGACCAAGCTGTCCTACGTCAACGAGGTTTCCGTCAATATCCCGATGATGGGCGCCGCCATCGAGCCGAAGGTGGGCGAATCCCTGGCTGAGCTCTTCGATAACGAAGGCAAGCTCACCGAGCAGTGGATCTCTGAGAACGCCTAAGTTCTACAGCACCGAAATCTATGGCCGACCACGCACATAATCTGCGCGCTAGCGCAGCTGCGGGTCGGCCTTTTGGCGTTATTACCCGCGGCACCACCAATCACAATCGCCTGCGCCGCTGCGATAGATGGATGCTCGCGCACCCGGAGATTTCCACGCTGCTGCGGCACGTGGAAAAGCCGCTCGCGCTCGACGTAGGCTACGGGGCCTCGCACGCCACCACCGTGGAATGGGCAGGGTGGCTGCGCCGGGCGAATCCGCAGGTAGACGTCCGCGGGCTCGAAATCCACCCGGACCGGGTCCTGCCACCGCGCGACGGCGTGCGCTTCGAGCTTGGCGGCTTTGAACTGGCCGGCTACCGGCCACAGCTGGTGCGCGCATTCAATGTGCTACGCCAATACGACGTGGACCAGGTCCAGGAGGCCTGGCAGACGGTGTGTTCTCGGCTTGCCCCCGGTGGCTTCTTTGTGGAAGGCACCTGCGATGAGCTGGGCCGGCGCGCGGCCTGGTTGCTGCTGGATGCCCACGGCCCACGGACTCTCACCCTGGCGTGGGACCCGTTCGATGTGGCGCGCCCCTCAGACATCGCCGAGCGCCTGCCCAAAATCCTCATTCACCGCAACGTTCCCGGCGAGCCCATCCACGAGCTGCTTAAGGCCGCCGACGAGGCCTGGGACCACGCGGCGGGGTGGGCGCCCTACGGCCCGCGCGTGCGTTGGCGCATGGCACGAGCCGCGCTTGCCGACGCCCCCTTTACTATCCACACCATCCGTCGGCGCCTGCGCGATAATGTGCTGACCGTGGACTGGGAGTCCGTCGCGCCACGGGACTAAACGCGCCGCGCGATGATGGCAGCTGGGGCAGCTGTGAAGTGCCTAGCAATGTGCCCGAGAACTCCCGCAAACTTTGCCCCGCGCCGTCTCATGCGCCACACTGGTACGCATGGCTTCGAAGAAATCGGCGGGTTCACTCGCCTGGAAAATCATCATTGGCATCCTCGTGGCACTACTCGTGCTCATCCTCTTGGCCGAGTTCGGCCTGCGCTGGTTCATCGGTCACCAGATGACCTCGCAATTTAACCAGGCTGCCGAGGAAGAAGGTATCCAGGTCAAAGAAGATCCCTCCGTCAGCTTTGGCGGCAGCCCGCTGCTCGTCGGGCTATTTAAGGGCTCCATTTCCCAGATGGACATGACCACGCCGTCCACCCTGCAAATCGATGGCACTGATATCAAGGGCCAGCCTGCCTCCGAGATCCACGTAGAAGATATGAGCACCGACCAGGAGAATCCGGTGGCCGGCAAGCTGCGCGCTTCTACCACCGTGCCGGATGACTACCTGCTGGCGTCCTTCCAGAAGGGCATTTCCGAGCAGGCCGGCAGCGAAAAGGTGGGCAATATGGTGGTCACGGAGATTAACGCCAACGAGCAAGACCACGTGCTGGACGTGAAGTTTGCCGGCGGCCTTGCCAACCTCTCGCTAGAGCCCACCGCCCACGATGGAAAGCTCGATATCCGCGCCACCGAGGCCTCCATCTTCGGCCTCGAGCTGCCGGATCAGGCCACCGAAGCTATCTCTTCCGCCCTGCAGAACGGCATGTCGGATCAGTTCGTGGGTTCTGACATGAACGTCGATTCCGTAGAGGTGCTCGATGGCGAGCTCAAGCTCACCATCACCGGCACCGATGTCCCGATGAACGACATGGATAAGTTCGCCGGCGGCGGTGACTCCGCGGGCCAGGGCGGCGCCACGGGCAATGGCGCGCCGCAGCAGGACGCGCAGGAGAAAGCCGCCTAAACCGCGGGAGCGGGAAACTCGAGGACCGGAAGTGTGGCAGCGGCCAACTCCGGTCCTTTTTTCTTGCCTTCTTCACCGGCCGCGGATTCCGCGTAATCCGCGGCCTTGCGGCTGCGCACAATGAGGCGCTGGTAGCCGGCTTGATGGGCGGCTTTAAGGGTGGCGTCGGCAAGCGGGGCGTCCGGCACGATGAGGCCCAAGCGGGCCGGATCCGGGCAGGCCTCGCGGATGGCAATGAGCTCGGAGAGCACGGCATTGGCATCCGTTAAGGTCTCATCGAGGCTGACCCATACCTCGCTGGCGCCCGATTGGATGGCCAGGCGCGCCTCGGAGGCCTTGATGAGAGTATGGTGGCGGCCGGTAGGATACCCCGCGACAGAAATAATATCGGCCGCGCCCGCGCCTGCGGCAAGGGAAACATGGTGCGGGGAGACAAGGACGGTGTTATCGGCGGCGCGCTCCTTGACCGTCGCGGCCGGGGCGTCAAGCAAATTAAGCATTAGTAGCTGTAGTCGCCGTTGATAATGGCCTTGAGCTGCGGGCGCACATCAAACCAGTACACGCCGGTAATGACCGCGCCGATCCAAGACAGGAATGGCATGCCGGTGGCCATCGCTACCGCCGAGCCCGCCAGCAGGCCTACCCACACCCACTTACCTTGTCGGTCACCGGCTCGGAAGGCATCCTCGCGGGTGGTGGCAGCGAGGACCGCGCCGATGATGGCGGTCAGGGCGAGGACCTGGAAGAGGTAGCTGTCTAGATGCAAGGCAAGATCATAAAGAAAATACATGTAGTTTAATTCTGTGGATCGTCAGTCTCGATTACTTCACCATCGATAATATTATCGCCCTGCGAAGGAGCCGAATCCTGGCCAGGGCGCGCCGCATTCTTCTTTTCCGCGCGGCGGGCCTGGGCGGAATTATAGGCGTCCATGACGCCCTCGCGGGTCTCGTTATAGACGGTGGAGAACTTGCCCTTAGCGGCGTCGAAAGCAGCGGACTCACGGGTGCCATCGGCGGCCTTCTTCACAGTGGCACCGAGCTCCTTCGCGGTGGCAGTGGCCTTATCCACCAAGCCCTCCTTGCCGGAGGCGCCATAGGGGCTTTTGGCCTCGGCGCCATGAGCGTGCTGGGCGCGCTCCTCCTGCAGGCGACCGCCGAAGTCCTTGGCTACGTCAAAGGCAGCGCTGCCAGCATCCTTCAGGGAATCAAAAATCTTCTTATTATCGTTCATTGTTCATTACTCCTTTTTTCTAAGCGCCAAAGATAAGGTGATTGACCGCGAATATCACCAATCCTGCCAGGGAACCGACGACGGTGCCGTTCAAACGAATAAATTGCAGGTCCTTGCCCACCATGAGCTCGATATTTTGGGAGGCTTCCTCCGCATCCCAGCGCTTGATGGTCTCGGGGATAATCGCAATGATTTCCGGGGCAAATTTCTCCACCGCGTAGCGCGCGGCTTTGTCTACGAGCGCATTTGCCTGGGCTAAAAATTCGGAGTCCTCGAGTAGGCGGTGCGCCAGCTCCTTGACCTTGGCCGTAATCTTTTGGCGCAGGAAAGACTCCGAGTCATTGAGCTGGTCAATGAGCGTGGTGGAGACCGTGCGCCACATGGCCGCGGGTGCCTGCTGCGCTTGCTCAGAGGCGAGCATCTCTTGCTTGATGCCCTCGATGCGCCCGCGCATGTCCTCATCCCACTGCAGATCGGAGGCCAGCTTGGACAAGTTGCGGCGAATGGCTAGGCGGGCCTCGTGGTTGCCGTTGCGGCGGACCTCATCGGCGAATTCTACGAGCTCGGTATAGACCTTCTCCCCCACCATCTCGCGGGCAAAGCGCGGCGCCCAGCCGGGCATGCGCTCATCGATGGCGGTGACCACGGTGGACTCCATGCTGAGAATCTTGCCGTGTGCCCAGTCGATGAGGTCATCCTCCAAGGGGCGTGCCTTGCCATCTGCAATATAGCCCTCCAACAACCTTCCCAGCGGCGGGCCCCATTCCGGCGCGGCTAGGCGGTCCATGACCTGGGTGCGAATAAACTGCTCCGCCTCTTCCGCATCCAAATCCGACACCACGCTGGCCGCACGCTCACCAATCCAGGCGGAGACCTCCTCCGCCTTGCCGGGCTCGACTCCCTGGCGTGCCAGCCACAATGGCAGCTCCGCCTCGCGCACCTTGGCGCTCAGCGCATCCGCGGTGAGGAAGTTTTCCTCCACGAAGTCACTCAAGGCATCGCCCACGCGGTCCTTATTTTTCGGAATCAGCGCGGTGTGGGGAATGGGCAGTCCCAAGGGTCGGCGAAAGAGCGCGGTCACCGCAAACCAGTCCGCAAGGCCACCCACCATGCCGGCTTCGGCCGCTGCACGCACGTAGCCCACCCACACAGGTGCCCCGCTTTCCGACGCCTGCCACCACGAACATCCCAAAAAGATCACCGCCGCACCAATCAGGAACGACAGCGCAATCGCCTTCCACCGCCGCAAGTCCGCCCGCCGGGCCTCCTGGTTACCAGCCTGCGGCACGGGAGCAGCACCCGACGATGCCAACTCCGGTGCCGACGCCGATGCGGCTGCCGATTCGAGGCCTTCGTCCGCGCGGTGGGTCATGAGTTCTCCTTGGGGTTGTGAAGGTGCTTTCGAGCTTCATTCTCTAACACTAGTGCCAGCAACGAACATGCTCGGTGGCAGTCGTCGTTGCAATGATGTCCTGAATCGCCGGCTGGTCCATCTGACATTGCCACTTGGGTACTGAGAGATCACGCAACCCCCGCCTCCTTGCATGGATTGCATGCTGTGGAGACGGGGGTGACGTCGAGTCAGTACAGAAACTTAGGCATTGCCTGGTACAGCAAGCGCCTTAGTTAGCTCGGCCAGTTTCCTTGCGGTACTTGCGGTAGTAGCGGCGGCCATAGTGGACGGTGCTGAAGGCGGCGATAGCCACAACGGCTAGAGCGATGATGCCGATGATGGTGGTCAGGGTGTAGTCACCCTCGCCGGCGGTGCCCAGCGGGGTATCCCACACGCCGAGGCCCCAGATGAGGATTCCGGCAGCCGGGAGGCAAGACAGGATCAGACCCATGCCCACCCAGGTGGAGGTGCGAATGAGGGAAGAATGAGGAGCACCGAAGGAAACTGGGTCGTAGCCTTCAATGTAGGTGTCCTGAATCTTTCCGGAGAACTCCGGGTAAGTCTCGCTGGTGTAGTCAGCGACTGCGTGGGTGTTATCGCTCATGGCGGAGTCTTTCTGTCTTTCTCTCGTTCCTTGTATTCCTACGGAATAACCTTAGCTTAGTCGTCCTTGCCACGGAAAGCAGCACGTGCACGTTCGCGGGTAACCGCGGATACTGCGGTCAGGGGAACGCCGGCCGGGCAAACATCAGCGCACTCACCGTAGAGGGAGCAGTGGCCGAAGTTGGCTTCCAGGTCATCGACCATGTTGCGGGCACGGCGGCCACGCTCTTCCTTACCCAGCGGCATGAGGGACAGGTGCACCAGCTTCGCACCGGTAAACAGGTGTGCAGCACCATTCGGGCAAGCAGCAACGCAGGCGCCGCAGCCGATGCAGGCAGCGTGGTCCAGCGAGTACTCGGAAGTCTCATGGTTGACGTGCAGGGTATCCGCATCCGGAGCGGTACCAGCATCCATGGAGACGTAGCCGCCCTGCTCCATCACGTGATCCAGTGCCGCACGGTCGACGATCATGTCCTTGATAACCGGGTAGGCAGCGGAACGGAATGGCTCCAGTTTGATGGTCTGTCCTTCGGTGAAGTTGAACAGGCGCTGCTGGCAGGCCGGGGTGTTCTGTCCAGGGCCGTGTGGACGGCCGTTGACGGTCAGACCACAGGTACCACAAATGCCCTCACGGCAGTCAGAGGCGAAGGCGAAGGGCTCCTCGCCGCGCTCAATGTAGCCCTCGTTGACGTGGTCCAGCAGTTCCAGGATGGACATCTGCTCAGAGGCATCGTCCACCTGGACGGTCTCGAAGTGGCCTTCTTGGGTCGGTCCGGCTTGACGCCAGATCTCAAGTGTCAGTTTCATTACTTGTAGTTCCTTGTCATCAGCGGGATCGAATCAAAGTACAGCGGCTCGGCGTGGCGGATGAACTCGTTCTTATTAGCGCCCGGCTCCCAGGCGGAAACGAAGCACCAGTTCTCGTCGTCGCGTTCTGCCTCGCCGTCCTCGGTGAGGTGGTCCTCGCGGAAGTGAGCGCCACAGGACTCGTCGCGGTCCAGGGCGTCAACACACATGAGCTCGCCCAGGTCCAGGTAGTCGGCAACGCGCAGGCCGTATTCCAGCACCTGGTTCATGTCGTTGGCCTCGCCCGGGATGCGGACATTAGCCCAGAAGTCCTCGCGCAGCTCACGGATCTTGGTGATGGCTTCCTTGAGGTCTTCCACGTTACGGGACACACCGCAGCCGTGGTACAGGATGTCGCCTAGCTGGCGGTGGTAGTAGGAAGGACCGTGCGGGTTCTCGCCGCGCACGCCCATGAGGCGGTCGATGCGCTCTTGGGACTGAGCCAGGGTTGCCTGTGCCTCTGGGGAATCCTCCGCCAGCTTCTCCTCATTGAGGTGGTCAGCCAAGTAGTTCGGGATGGTAAACGGCAAGGTGAACCAGCCGTCAACGGAAGCCGAAAGCAGGGAGTTAGCACCCAGGCGGTTAGCACCGTGGTAGGTCCAGGAGCACTCACCGGCGGCAAAGAGGCCGTCGATGGAGGTCATCTCATTGAAGTCGGTCCACAGGCCACCCATGGTGAAGTGGCAGGTCGGAGCGATACGCATCGGAGTTTCGTAAGCGGACTCGCCAATGGCCTCTTCGTACATCTCGATGAGGTTGGAGTAGCGCTCGCGGATCTTGTCCTTACCCAGGCGTTCGATGGCGTCGCGGAAGTCCAGGTACACCGAGTTGTGCAGCGGGCCAACACCCAGACCAGCGTTAATCTGCTGGGAGATAGCACGGGAAGCAACGTCACGCGGAACCAGGTTGCCGAATGCCGGGTAGCGGCGCTCCAGGAAGTAGTCGCGCTCTTCTTCCGGAATGGTATTCGGGTCGCGGTCGTCGCCTTCCTTCTTCGGGGACCAAATGCGGCCGTCGTTACGCAGGGACTCCGACATCAGGATGGTCTTGGACTGCCAATCGGAGTTGACCGGTAGGCCCGTCGGGTGGAACTGCACGAAGGCTGGGGAAGCCAGGTAAGCACCGCTGTCGTACGCACGCATCATGGCGCTGGCGTTGGAGTTCTTAGCCAGGGTGGACATGTGGTAGACGTTGCCGTAGCCGCCGGTACCCAGCACGACTGCGTGGCCGGTGAAGGCCTTGAGCTCACCGGTGATCAGGTTGCGGGTAACGATGCCGCCAGCGCGCTTCTTGCCATTGTCGTTGTAGACGATGATGTCCTGCAGGTCGTTGTGAGCGAAGAGCTCCACGTTGCCCAGGCCAATCTGGCGGTAGAGCGCCGAAGTGGTGGACAGCTGCAGCTGCTGGCCTGTTTGACCACGGGTGTAGTAGGTGCGGGAGACCTGTACACCACCGAAGGAACGGGTAGCCAGGGTGCCGCCGTACTCGCGGGCGAATGGTGCGCCGATGGCGTTCATGTGGTCAATAACGCGCACGGACTCGTTGGCCAGGCGCCAGCAGTCGGACTCGCGGCAGCGGTAGTCGCCGCCCTTGACGGTGTCCTTGGTGTGGCGGTAGGCGGAGTCATTGTCCACCTTCTTGGCACGGGAGGCGTTGACGCCACCCTGCGCTGCGATGGAGTGCGCGCGGCGCGGGGAGTCGTGGTAGGTAAATACCTTTACCTTGTAGCCCAGCTCGCCCAGTGCGGCCGCAGCGGCGCCGGCGGACAGGCCGGTACCAACCACGAGGACCTCAAACTTACGGCGGTTCAGTGGGGAAACCAGCTGCATGTGGTCCTTTTGGTGGGACCACATATCCTTCATCGGCACGCCGTGCGGCTCGTGGGATTCCAGAATGTTGCCGGCAGATACGCCCGGAACGATGGACTGCGGATGCGAGAACTTGGGATGCTCGCGCTTGAGTTCAGTATTAGTCATGGGTTTCTAACTCCTTTAGCTGACCAAGCCCAGGGCAACGGACAAAGGCATAACGATGTTGCCGATGCAGACAACGGCCGGGATGACGTACGCCAGGATCAGGAAGGTCTGACGCCACTTCGCACCGGTGATACCCAGGTCAGAAGCGGCGAGTCGAATGCCGTGGGTGAGGTGCAGGAACAGGAAGCACATGGCGATCACATACACGATGGTGACCGGCCAGCGGCTGAAGGTTGCGATCATATTGGCCTTCACCGCACCCTCCACGAAGTCACCTGGGGCGATGGGCTGTACGCCCAAGGTCAGGTCCAGCAAGTGGAAGATGATAAACAGCAGCAAAACGATGCCGGTAACCAGCATGGACTTGGTGGCGAAG
Organism: Corynebacterium sp. LaCa_205; assembly: GCF_057458085.1. NCBI lineage: Bacteria > Bacillati > Actinomycetota > Actinomycetes > Mycobacteriales > Corynebacteriaceae > Corynebacterium > Corynebacterium sp. LaCa_205. Next base: position 252,177 of record NZ_CP190931.1, on the reverse strand, counting down.
GAATCAAGGCCGCCCATCAGGTTGCTACGGCGGAACTTGCCGCGGGAGGCCTTGGAACGTGCGGTGAGGGCAAACGCACCATAGATGTGGGCGATGATGGCAACCAGCAGGACCGCGCGGATGATCCACAACGCACCCTCATGCGGGAACAGTGGCTCGCCCATGGAGCGCAGGAATGCACCATATTCATCAAGAGCCTCGTCGCCGCCCTCAGCCGGCAAGTACAGCTTCAGGTTGCCGGCCATGTGGCCGACGACGAAAAGTGCAAATAGCAGGCCGGTGACGGCCATGATGAGCTTCAGAACCCAAGAGGGCACTCCCGGCTTCTGACGGATTGGTTCGTTAGTAATGTGGCCGTGAGCTACTGCCTCACGGTCGGGATTTCTTAAAGTCATGACACCTCCATTGTCGTCCTCACCTTAACTGGGCTTAACCGCTGGTTACCAGTCAATTCCGGCGGCGTTTCATCTAACGGTACGGCGGTACGGTTAAACTCAGAATTCTTTTAGGTAAGGGTTGCCTTAGATGGCCGGATTCAAAACGTCACTACCTTGGCTGCTCGCAATTTCGCAATATTGACGTTGCGTAAATCTTCCTCCAGTTGTGAACTTGGTCACCCAGTGTTACGGGAGTGATCCCCTTACCCCTTTATGTGTCAAACTTTCGCATGAAACCCACATATTCCCCACAGGAGGGTGAATATTCTTCACAAGATCTTTGCGATTAAGGTGCACACGCGCAGGCCACCCAGTAACCTTTCCGGCATGAGTAAGACGTATGTGGGATCCCGCCTTCGCCAACTTCGCCGTGAGCGCGATCTCAGACAGGCTTCCTTAGCCGCCACGCTGGGCCTTTCGGCCAGCTACGTCAACCAGATCGAGCACGACGTTCGGCCACTTACCGTTCCGGTCCTCCTTCGCATCACCGAGGTCTTCGGAGTTGACGCCACCTTCTTCTCCCGCGACGATGACTCGCGCCTCCTCGCGGAGATCCAGGACGTCATCCAGGACAAGGAGCTGTGCCCCTCCCCCGTCGAGCTGCAGGAGCTCTCCGAGCTGGTCTATAACCACCCCACCGTCGCCCGCACGCTGGTGGATGTCCACCGCCGCTATCGCAATGTGCGCGATAAGCTCTCACTCGCCACCGATACCCGCCGCACCACCGAGGCCACCCAGGCACTGTCCATGCCGCACGATGAGGTGCGCGATTTCTTCTATGCCCGCCAGAACTACTTGGACGGCCTGGACCACCATGCGGAGCAGCTTGCCGACGCCCTCTCGGTCACCCAATTCGGCATCCGCGACACCGAACATGCCCTAGCCCAGCGCCTGCGCGATCTCCACAACGTAGACATTCACATCACCTCACAGATGGATGGCACGCTGCACAGCTTCGACCGCGAGACCGGCGAATTTCGGCTCGCCTCGCGCTTAAGCGAAGGGCAACGCGCCTTCCGCATGGCCGCGGAGCTGAGCTTCCTCGAGGCTGGCGAGGAGATCGCATCTTTGGTAAAAAATGAGCCGTTTACCTCGGATGCCTCGCGTAACCTAGCACAACGCGGATTGGCCAGCTACTTCGCCGCCGCCACCGTGATGCCCTATACCCTGCTACATTCTGAGGCTGAACGCTCCGGCTACGACGTGGAATACCTCTGCCAGGTCTTCGGAGTGGGCTATGAATCCGTCGCCTCTCGGCTGTCCACCCTGCAGCGCGATAACCTGCGCGGCATTCCTTTTACCTTCGTCCGCGTCGACCGCGCCGGAAACATGTCCAAGCGACAATCCGCCACCGGCGTGCACTTTTCCAATAATGGCGGCACCTGCCCGCTGTGGAATGTCTACGAGACCTTCACCCAGCCGGGCATTATTTCCCGTCAGTTGGCCCAGATGCCCGATGGCCGCAATTACCTGTGGATCTCCCGCGCGGTACAGCACCATCAAGGCCGCTTTGGCGATACCAATAAGCTTTTCGCCATTGGCCTGGGCTGCGAGGCTCGCCACGCCGACCGCACCGTCTACGCAGAAGGTCTCGACCTCAAAGATCTCTCTTCTGCTACCCCTATCGGCTCCGGTTGCCGCACCTGCCCGCGCGAGAATTGTGCGCAGCGCGCCTTCCCACCCATTAACGAGGTCATCAGCATCGATGCCCACCGCTCAGCGGTGGCACCGTACTAGTTACACATCACCACGACGAGCCTTTTCGGGGGCGTAGACATACAAAACGGCACCGCGGTCCCTTTGCCCGGTGGGCGGGGGACGGCGCGGTGCCATGGGTGTTGCGCTCAAGGCGACGTCGCCAAGCGCCCCTGCTTAGAGGTTAATCATGTGGCCGCCGATGCCCTCGGCAGCTTCCTTCATGGCCTCAGAGAGGGTCGGGTGGGTGTGAACGTTGCGGCCGATTTCCTCAGCGGTGAGGTCGAAGCGCTGCGCCAAGGTCAGCTCCGGCAGCAGCTCGGAGACATTGGAGCCGACCATGTGGCCGCCGATGAGCTCGCCATACTCGCCATCCGCAATGAGCTTGACAAAGCCCGCGGTCTCGTTGAGACCGGCAGCCTTGCCGTTGGCGGAGAACGGGAAGGTAGCGACCTTGATATCGCGGTCCGCGAACTTCTCCTTTGCGGCCTCTTCGGTGTAGCCGAAGGAAGCGACCTGCGGGTTGCAGAAGGTAGCGCGCGGCATGTTCATGTAGTCACCCAGAAGCTGGGTCTCCACGCCGGCGATGGTCTCTGCGGCGACAACGCCCTGTGCCTCAGCAACGTGTGCGAGCTGCAGCTTCGCGGTGACGTCACCGATGGCGTAGATGTGGTCCACGTTGGTGCGCATGGTGTCATCGATGGCGATGGCGCCGCGCTCGGTGAGCTCAACGCCGGTGTTCTCCAGGCCGAAGCCCTCGGTACGTGGGGCGAAGCCGATGGAAATCATGGCGCGGTCCACGGTGAGGGTGTCCTGCTTGGAGCCATCCTTGGACTCGACCTCAACGGTGACATTATCGCCGTTGTCCTTCACGGAGGTGGTCTTGTAGCCGGTCAGCAGCTTGACGCCGAGCTTCTTGTACTCCTTGGCAATGGCCTTGGAGACGTCCTTGTCCTCGTTCGGCAGGACGCGGTCCATGAACTCCACGATGGTGACGTCCACGCCGTAGTTGGACAGAACATAAGCAAATTCCATGCCGATGGCGCCAGCGCCGACGATAACCATGGACTTCGGGGCCTCATCGTTGAGGATCTGCTCCTCGTAGGACACGATGTTGCCGCCGAGCTCTACGCCCGGCAGGGACTTGACCACGGAGCCGGTAGCGATGATGCAGTCATCGAAGGTGACGGTCTTGCCCTTGTCATCGCCGTCAGTGATTTCAATAGTCTTCTCATCTTTGAAGGAGCCAAGGCCGTTGATCTCGGTGATCTTGTTCTTCTTCATCAGGTAATGAACGCCCTTGACGATGCCCGCGGAAACCTTGCGGGAACGCTTGTGGGCTACACCGAAGTCGAAGGAAACATCGCCGGAGATGCCGAAGTCCTTTGCTTCATGGTTGAAGGTGTGGGCAACCTCAGCGTTCTTCAGCAGTGCCTTGGAAGGGATGCAGCCTACGTTGAGGCAGACACCACCCCAGTACTGCTTCTCGATTACGGCAACTTTCTTACCAAGCTGAGCTGCACGGATGGCGGCCACGTAGCCGCCAGGGCCCGCGCCGAGTACTACTACGTCATAATGTTCATTAGTCACGCCCTACAGGATACGTAACTTTCCCCTCCATGTCGCGCATTGGGTCACACTCTTTTGCCCGTGTACCCCACGCTTCGGGGGTAAAACGCACAAAGGCCCTGCACGGTGACGTCGGCAAGCGCGCGACGTCGTGCAGGGCTATGGGCTCGGTATTTTAGAACAGGCCGAGAGCCAGGGCAGCGTTGGAGGACATGGAGGAACCCATATGCAGGAACTGGCCCAGAACTTCGTTGATGGATACGAGGATGGAATCGAAAACGTTCATTTTTCTTCTTTCTGTTTTTGCCTAGAGCGAGGGATGGGCCCGCGGATGGGACCGCACTATTCACACGTTTAGAACTAACGGGAATTGTAGCGCCGCCGTTACATGAGCGCTGGGTTAGCGCTGCGTTCAGAATTATGACACACAAACCACATGCGTCACAGGTTTTGCTACATTAAAAGGGCTATTAAGGCATAGAGTCTTGCTAACACTCCCGCTATGCGGAACGATACCTACTGAGAAGATTCTCTTAACTCGAGGAAGCTAAAAATATGCATACTTTGCGCTCTATCGGCTCCAGCGTCGCAGGCATCGCCATCGCGGCAGGAGTCCTCTCCGCCCCTATCGCCTCCGCCGTCGAGCCGGCCAAGATTCAGGGGGACGCCACCCCATCCACCATCCGCGAGGTAAACCTCACTGACTCGGCAGATCCGGAAAATATCAACTACGCCATCACCACCGAGGGCGAAAACCGCGTGGTAGATATTGCCGGACTAAAGGACAAGGACAAGTGGAAGGGTTATGCCTTCGGCCACAAGAGCGCCCAGGGCAACCACTACGGCAACCACGTCAAGGTCATGACGGCTACCTCCGCCGCCATGGGTGGCCGCGAGGTCCCGCTTGCGGTCATCTCCCCAGACGGCAACTTTGAAAAGAAGCGCCCCACCCTGTACCTACTCAACGGCGCGGGCGGCGCTGAGCAGGGCATGGACTGGATCACCGCCACCGCGAAGCGCGACGTCAACCCAGAGCAAGAGGGCGTGCAGGACATGGTGGATTTCTACACGTCCAAGGACGTCAATGTGGTCATCCCACAGGCCGGTGCCTTCTCCTACTACACTGACTGGGTTTCTACGCCGGATGCCGGCTACCTCAAGGGCCCACAGAAGTGGGAGACCTTCCTGACCAAGGAGCTGCCAGGCGCTCTAGAGGATCATATCGGAGGCAATGGCAAGCGCGGCATCGCTGGCATGTCCATGGCCGCTACCTCCTCCCTGCTGCTGGCGGAGCACAACCCGGGCTTCTACAACGCGGTGGGCTCCTTCTCCGGCTGCGCGGCTACCTCTCGCCCGCTGCCGCGCCTGTACACCCAGCTGACTGTCAACCGCGGCGGCGGCTCGGCCGATCAGATGTGGGGCGCTATGGGCAGTGAGTACAACGTGTACAACGACGCATTGGTCAATGCCACCCCGAAGAATTTGGGCCCATCCGAGACCTACGTCTCCGTGAATAGCGGTTTGGGCGGTGCCAATGACTGGGGCGCTAAGGGATCGTCCACCCTCATCGTGGAGGGCGGCGTCATCGAGGCTGCTATGAGCTCCTGCACCCACGATCTCAAGGCCAAGATGGATTCCCAGGGCATGAAGGCGGATTGGAACTTCCGCAATACCGGCACCCACTCCTGGCCGGGCTGGCGCGATGACATCTTCTCCTCGTGGAAGACCTTCGAGCGTGGCTTTAACAAGGACGCCGCAGAAGCTCCGGCCGAGCCGGAAGTAAAGCCCAACGAGCTTTCCATCGATGCGCCGCAGGCTCAGGAAAATGCGCAGATCAAGGACGCCCCGAGCGCCGCTGACCAGTCCCCTGATAAGGACTTCGTCGAGGGCAAGGAAGCCGAAGCTCCAGAGGCTGCCGGCGCTGCGGAATAAGTAGCGCAGAAGTATAATCAACGAGTTCATTAACTACAGGAAAGAAGCACAATGAAGCGTCTTAGCTCCATCCTGGCCGCCACCGCAGTGTGCGCAGGCTTGGCTAGCGCCCCGATGGCGGGCGCCGCACAGCTCACCCCGCAGCAGGTAGCAGGCAACGCCGCCCAGTCCACCCTGGCCCCACTAGAGGTCACCCCGGAGTTGGAGCAGCAGACCTGGTACCAGAAGTACAAGGACGATCCGCGCGTCGATAAGCTGCAGGCCACCTCCCCGGCTATGAACGGCCGCAAGATTCCGCTGGCTGTCATTCGCGCGACGGATGAGAACCGCCCGACCATCTACCTGCTTAATGGCGCAGGCGGCGCGGAGCAGGACATGGACTGGCTGAAGCTTTCCGATGCCGTGGATTTTTACCACTCCAAGAACGTCAACGTGGTCATCCCGCAGGCTGGTGCCTTCTCCTACTACACCGACTGGGTATCCGAGCCGAACTCCCAGTATCTTAAGGGCCCGCAGAAGTGGGAAACCTTCCTCACCAAGGAACTGCCGGGCGCTATCGAGGGACACATCAAGGCCGATAACCACCGCGCCATCGCGGGTATGTCCATGTCCGCTACCTCCTCCCTGCTACTGGCGGAGCATAACCAAGGCTTCTATGACGCCGTTGGTTCCTACGCCGGCTGTGCGGCTACCGCCTATCCGGTAGAGCACAAGGCCGTTGAGCTCACCGTTAACCGCGGTGGCGCTTCCGCAGAGCAGATGTGGGGCCCCTTCGGTTCCCCCACCAACCGCTATAACGATGCGATGATGAACCACGAGAAGCTGCGCGGCACGGAGCTGTACATCTCCTCCGGTTCCGGTCTGGCCGGCAAGGAGGATACCTTCTCCTATCACGTGGCTCAGGGCACGAACCCTGCGGCGGCCGCGGCAGGCTCCGCTGTCCTGCAGGGTGAGGGCGGTGCCATCGAAGCTGGCGTGAACTACTGCACCCACAACTTCAAGGCCAAGTTGGACCAGGCTGGCATCCCGGCTACCTATAACTTCCGCAATACCGGCACCCACTCCTGGCCGCACTGGATTGCGGACCTCAAGGATTCTTGGCCGGTCTTCGAGCGCGCTTTCAATAAATAAGCTCGTTTCTTTCCGCGGCTAAAAGGGCGGTAGGCTTGCAGCATTATGAAGTTGCTTCCTACCGCCCTTTCGCGTACCCACACTGACCCTTATACCGGCGTGGATTTTAACCTCGGATTTGAGGTGTCCCACTACACGCTGGATCTGACCTACCGCGTGGAGCCCAACTTGCTCCACGGCGAGGCCGTTTTAACAATCCGAGCGACCGCCGATTTAACGTCTTTGACCTTGGATTTGGGCGGGGCGATGGTGGCCCGTCGCGTGACCGCGAAGGGTGCACCGCGGGTGGCAAAGTTCCGCCAGTCTTCCGGTAAGTTGCGTCTTCGTTTCGCTGCGGAAATCGCCGCCGGTACGGAGTTTGATCTGGTTATTCGCTACGGCGGTAGCCCTCGCCCCATCCGCACCACCTGGGGCGAGATTGGTTGGGAAGAAACCGAGTCCGGCTCGCTGGTGGCTAGCCAGCCCAATGGCGCGCCGAGCTGGTTCCCCTGCGACGATACACCGTCTGAAAAGGCGCTCTATGACATCATCATTACGGCCGATGATCCCTTTATCGTTGTGTCTAATGGCGACCTCGTCTCCCGCAGGGCGGGCGGCTCCACCACGCGCTGGCATTACCGTACCCGCCAGCCCATGGCCACCTACCTGGCTACGGTGCAGGTAGGTGAGTTTTCCAGTTTTGCCTTGGGCCCTTCCACTCGGGCTTGGGCTCCAGCCGCGCTGCGCGAGCGGGTGCTGAATGAATTTGCCCAGCAGCAGGAGATGGTGGACTTCTTTACCTCCATTTATGGCCGCTACCCGTTTGCGGATTACCAGGTGGTCATCACGGAAGATGAGTTGGAGATTCCGCTCGAAGCGCAGGGGCTTTCTATCTTTGGATCCAACCATGTGAAGGGAGACCACGCCTTCGAGCGCCTTATCGCGCATGAGCTTTCCCACCAGTGGTTTGGCAATTCCGTGGGCCTAGGCGAGTGGAAGGATATCTGGCTCAATGAGGGCTTTGCCTGCTACAGCGAGTGGTTATGGGCCGAGCACAAGGGCGAGACCACCGCGCGCGAGGCAGCACGGTCCCACTACAACGTCCTAGGCCGCAAGGCGCAGAACCTCACCGTTTCCGATCCGGGTGCGCGCGATATGTTCGATGACCGCGTGTATAAGCGCGGTGCTTTGACCGTGCACGCCATTCACCGCCTGCTTGGCGACGCCTTCTTTAGCACCCTCCGCAGCTACCTCACCGAGCACCAGCATTCGGTGGTGGAGCCTTCCATGTTGCTAAATTCCTTCCGCGCCACCGCTCCTGATGCCGCGCTTTTCGACGCCACCGTAGACGCTTGGCTCAACCACACGGCCCTTCCTTCATTCCCGAGTTAGTGGTTTTGGCCCTGCGTTTGTTTGGGGATTGTCTAATCTATTGACCAATCCCTTCTTTCCTGTTGACGGGGTGTTTTATCTAGATAGAATAGAACATGTAAACGAACAGGAGGGGAGGGATTATGCAGACCACCAAGCACGCGGAGATAGACTCCGCCATCGCCCAAGTTGCCGCCGGGTTAACCCAACTGCGCGGCCTCATGCAGGATCCCTCCGACCTCTCTTTCGAGCTTCTTCACCCTCATTTCGAGCACTTGGAAAGGGCGCTGGGCAACAAGGCCGCTATTGACGCTGCCTTCGCCTTCATCGCGGAGCGCGATGACGCCGGCCGCCGCGTGGGCTCCTCCAAAGCCAAGGACTACCTGACCGCCCGCCTAGGTCTTAGCGAGTCCGAAGCCGCCGCCCGTCTGCGCAATGGGCGCAACCTATTTGCCCCTATCCCCGAACCGGAGCCCACTCCCCCACCTGCTGATCCCGATGCTGATGACGCCACACGCGCACAGGCCGAGGAAGAAGCCCGCCGCCGCGCCGACCGCGAGCGCCGCGAAGAGGAAAAGCGCCGCAAGAAGCTTTTCGAAGAAGAGCCTATCCCTGAGCGCATCCTTAACCTCATCGAGAATGAGCTGCGCAGCCTCAGCAAGTACGCCATCCCCGGCCCAAGCGAGCTGCGCAACCAGGCCCTCGAGCAGGCCAAGCGCCGCTCCTTCGATTCCTTACGCGAGTGGCTGCGTAAGGCAGTTCGCAAGGCGAATAAGCACGCCCTCAATCCTGCCGGCGAGCCCGATCCGCACGCCGCTACCCGCAAGCGGCGCTTTAGCATCTCCCGCCAAGATGCTGACGGCGGTGTGCATATCTCCGGATACCTCGACGCCTCCGCGGCCGCCATCCTTGCCAGTGCCTTTGCTCCCGCCAAAAATAAAGGCAGCGCCGATCTCAGCGCCGAGGATGATACCCGCACTTATGCCCAGCGCATGGCGGACCAATTGACCGCTGCCTTGTCGAGCTACCTTTCTGCCACCCAAAAGGACTCAGCGGGCCTTGGTTCTTTCTTCGTCGCCACCACCTTGGAAGAACTGGAGGCGATGGGCGGCGATACCCGCTTCGCCACCAGCACCGGCATCGAGCTTTCTCCGCTCGATCTCCTCCGCTTGGGTGCCGCGCAGCACGATTTCTTCTGTGCGGTGGATGAGAAGGGCTTTCCCCTCGAACTTGGCCGCACCAAACGCACCGCTTCCCTCTGGCAGAAGCTCGCCCTCGCGGCCTCCGAGCTTGTCTGCACCCACCCCGAGTGCCACCGCCCCTGGCAGGACTGCGATGTCCACCATCTGCAGGCTTGGTCTCACGGCGGCGCCACCGACCTAAAAAATCTGACGCTGCTGTGCCGTCGCCACCACGTGGACAATAACGACTACCGCGATGGCCGCAACGGAATGGGTCACGCCGAACGGGACCCCGGCACCGGCCGGGTGGGCTACCGGGCCGCGCACGCGAGCGGGCTATCGCCCACAGTAGAGGTCAACGACCACCCCGCCGCGGAACAAGCCCCGGGACGCAGGCTCACGGATCCGCCCTCGCCACCACCGTCTCCCTCGGGCGCGGCCTGACCTCTTGCGCGCGGGCCCGCGGCCTGCCACAGCAGCCCGTCCGACTGCCCTACACTGGATAACCATGCAAACGATGCTCGTCACTGGCGGCGCCGGTTTTATCGGCGCCAATTTCGTGCGCCTCATGCGCCAGGCGCGCCCCGATACCCGCGTTACGGTGCTTGATAAGCTCACTTACGCCGGAAACCGCGCCAACCTCGCCGATCTGGATATTGACTTCGTCGAGGGTGATATCGCCGATTCTGCGACGGTAGAACCGCTCGTCGCTGCCGCCGATGTAGTAGTTCACTTCGCCGCCGAATCCCATAACGACAATTCTTTGCGTGACCCCTCCCCCTTCCTCCACACGAATATCGTGGGCACGTTCACGCTGTTGGAGGCGTGCCGGAAGCACGATACCCGCTTCCACCATGTCTCCACCGACGAGGTTTTCGGTGATCTCGAGATTGGGGCAGAAACCAAGTTTGACGAGAACACCGCCTACGCCCCCTCCAGCCCGTACTCCGCCACCAAGGCAGGTTCTGACCACCTCGTGCGCGCATGGGTGCGTTCTTTTGGGCTGCGCGCCACCATCTCGAATTGCTCCAATAATTATGGGCCGTATCAGCACATCGAGAAGTTCATTCCCCGCCAGATCACCAATATTCTCTCCGGCCGCACGCCCAAGCTTTATGGGACGGGCGAGCAGGTCCGCGATTGGATTCATGTCGATGACCACAACGAGGCAGTGCTCGCCATCCTAGAGCGCGGCCGGATTGGAGAGACCTACGCTATCGGCGCGGATCAGCCAGATATCAGCAATAAGCAGGTCATCGAGCTTATCTGCGAGATCATGGGCCACACCCGCGATGGACGCGCGCTCTATGAGCACGTGGCGGACCGCCCCGGCCATGATCAGCGCTATGCCATGGATGCCACCAAGCTGCGCCGCGAGCTGGGCTGGGCCCCGCGGTTTACGGATATCCGCGCCGGCCTCCAAGACACCATCGCGTGGTACCGCGATAACGAAGACTGGTGGAAGCCCGAGAAAGAAGACGTAGAGACCCGCTACAAGCAGCAAGGACAGTAGACATGCGCATAACTGAAACCGCCATCCCGGGACTACTCATCATCGACCTCGACGTGCACGGGGACAATCGCGGCTGGTTCAAAGAAAATTGGCAGCGGGAAAAGCTCACCGGTCTCGCGCCCGAACTCGCGAGCTTTCAGCCGGTGCAGAACAATATTTCCTTCAACCACGCCGGCGCTACCCGCGGGCTGCACGCCGAACCTTGGGACAAACTCATCTCGGTGGCGCAGGGCAAGATTTTTGGTGCGTGGTGCGACCTGCGCGAGGGGTCGGAGAGCTTCGGCGAGGTTATTACCCACGAGATTGGGCCGGAGACGGCGGTGTTTGTGCCGCGAGGCGTCGCCAATGGCTTTCAAGCGCTGGAGGATACCTCTTATAGTTACCTGGTCAATGAGCACTGGTCGTCCGAAGCGCGCTATGCCGCGGTGAACCTCGACATCGTGGACTGGCCGATGGTGCCCACCGAGGTTTCTGAGAAAGACAAGCAGCACCCCAGCCTCGAAGAGGTGAGCCCGATGCCCGCCCGGCGCATCCTCGTCACGGGTGCGAATGGGCAGTTGGGGAGGGCACTGAAGCGCCTGCTTGGCGACGCCGAATTCTGCTCCCACGCCGACTTCGACATCACCAATCCGCCGGAGCGAAATTGGAAGCAGTACTCGACCATCATTAATTGCGCGGCGTACAACGACGTCAACGGCGCCGAAAACGACCGCGCCGCTGCCTGGGCCGTCAACGCGGAAGGACCGGCAAAGCTGGCACGCATCGCCGCAGAAAACCAGATCACGCTGGTGCATGTCTCGAGCGACTATATCTTCGATGGGGCGAACGAGGTCCACACCGAGGCGGAGTTGCCGTCGCCGCTCAGTGCGTACGGGGCGTCGAAAGCCGCGGGTGATACCGCAGTGCAGACCGCGCCGCAGCACTATGTCATTCGCACCTCGTGGGTCTTTGGCGATGGGGAAAATTTCATGTCCACCATGCGCCGGCTGGCTAATAAGGGCGTGGAGCCGAAGGTCATCCATGACCAGCGTGGCCGCCCCACGTTTGCCGAGGACCTAGCCAAGGGCATCGTGCACCTGCTCAAGTCCGACGCGGATTACGGCGTGTATAACCTATCCAATTCGGGCGATACCGTGGGCCGCGATGAGATTGCCATGGCGGTATTCATCGGGCTCGGCCACGATCCGTCCGAGGTCACGCCAGTGACGACCGAGCAGTACCGCGAAATCGCGGGACCGGAGGCGCCGCGGCCCAAGGAATCGACGTTTGCGCTGGATAAAGTCGAGGCCACCGGTTTCAAGCCGCAGAATTGGCGCGCCGCGCTGGCCCTGTACCTGGCGCTCTACCCGGAGGATTAAATGAAGGGCATCATCTTAGCCGGCGGTTCCGGCACGCGGCTCTACCCGATTACCAAGGGCATCTCGAAGCAGCTCATGCCCATCTATGACAAGCCGATGATTTACTATCCGCTGACCACGCTCATCCAGGCGGGGATTCGGGAAATCCTCATCATCACCACCCCGGAGGATGCGGGTGCCTTCCAACGCCTCTTTGGTGACGGCTCCCAGCTCGGACTCATGATCGATTATGCGGTCCAGCCGCGGCCGGAGGGGCTCGCGCAGGCCTTCTTGATTGGCGAGGATTTCATTGGCGATGACAGCGTCGCACTCGTGCTCGGCGATAATATCTTCCACGGCTTCGGCGGCGAGCTCACCCACTGCCAGGATCCGGAGGGTGGCATCATCTTCGCCTACGAGGTCTCGGATCCGCAGCGCTACGGCGTGGTGGAATTCGATGCTGCGGGGCATGCGCTCAGCATCGAAGAGAAGCCGGAGGTCCCGCGCTCAAACCACGCGGTGGTGGGCTTGTATTTCTATGACAACTCCGTCGTGGACATTGCCAAGGGCATCCAGCCCAGCGGCCGCGGCGAGCTGGAAATCACGGCGGTTAACGAGGAATACCTGCGCCGCGGCGAGCTGAATGTCCAGCGCCTGCACCGCGGTAGCGTCTGGCTCGATACCGGCACGGTGGACTCCATGAGCGAGGCTTCTGCCTATGTTGAGGTGATGCAAAAGCGCACCGGGATCGTTATCGGATCGCCCGAGGTTGCTGCCTATGAGGCGGGCTTTATCGACCGCGCCCAGCTAGAAGCACTCGCCGAGCCGCTGCTTAAGTCCGGCTACGGCGAGTACCTGCGGGCGTACTAACAGCTAGTAACCGCGCTCGATGTATTCGTCGAGGCGTGCGGCCTCGGCACCCACCGTGGTGGCGTCGCCATGCCCCGGCAGGACCTTGGTGTCCTCCGGCAGGGTGAAGACCACGTTCTTCAGCGACTCGATGATCACATCGAAGTCGGAGTACTTGCGGCCAGTGGCACCAGGGCCGCCATTGAAGAGCGTATCGCCCGACAGCAGCGTCTCGCCCACGTGCAGCACCACGCAGCCCGGCGAGTGGCCTGGGGTGTGGTAGACCGTGATTTTCTCGCCGCCGATATCGAATTGACCGCGATCCGCCAGCGGCGTATATGGGGCATCGCCGTTGGATTCCTGCCACAGCATGTCATCGTCCGGGTGCAGGTAAACCTCGGTATCGAAGCGCTTGGCGGCCTCGGGGGCGAGCTCGCAGTGGTCATTGTGCGCGTGGGTGAGCAGGATGCCTTCCACGTGGCGATCGCCTACCAGCTCCGCTACGGCATCGAGATCGTGAGAGGGATCCACCACATATACATTGGAGTCATCGCCCACGACGTAGACGTTATTATCCACGTCCCACTCGCCGCCGTCGAGGCGGAACTTGCCAGAAGTAACCGTGCTATCGATGCGCATTAGAACTCCACCACCGAACGCAGGACCTTGCCGGACTTCATGGTGGCGAAGGCCTGCTCGACGTCGTCAAGCGCAATGCGCTCGGAAACGAACTTTTCTAGCGGGAAATTGCCGGCCTTGGATAGCGCTACATAAGCGGGGAAATCGCGCTCCGGGAGGCAATCGCCGTACCACGCTGGCTTGATGGAACCGCCGCGGCCGTAGAGGTCGATGGCGGGAATGTCCACGTGGTCGGTGAGGTTTGGCACGCCCACCATGACCATGCGGCCGGCGTGGTCGCGGGAGTAGAAGGCCTGGCGCCAGGTGGGCTGGATACCCACGGCGTCGATGGAAACGTCGGTGCCGAAGCCGCCGGTGAGCTCGCGGACGGCGTCGATGACTTCCTGTTCCGACAGGTCCTTGGAGCAGATAGTATCGGTCGCGCCGAATTCGCGGGCGGTTTCCAGCTTGGATTCGTCAATGTCCACGGCGATGATCTTTGCCGCGGCTGCCAGCTTGGCACCCGCAATGGCGGCCATTCCGACGCCGCCGCAGCCGAAGACGGCTACGGACTCGCCGAGCTGGATGTCACCGGTATTCACGGCTGCGCCGAGGCCCGCCATGATGCCGCAGCCCAACAAGCCTGCAGCGGCTGGGTCAGTGTCTTCCACCTTGGTGCACTGGCCCTCGTGGACCAGGGTCTTTTCCGCGAAGGAACCGATGCCCAGCGCAGGAGTGAGCTCGGTGCCGTCCTCGAGGGTCATCTTCTTCGAGGCGTTGTGGGTATTGAAGCAGTACTTTGGCTCGCCCTTCTTGCAAGCGCGGCACTCGCCGCATACGGCGCGCCAATTCAAAATGACGAAGTCGCCCTCCTCCACGTGGGTGACCGCAGAACCTACGGTCTCCACCACGCCTGCGGCCTCGTGGCCGAGCAGGAACGGGAAGGCGTCTTCAATATCGCCATCGCGGTAAGCAAGGTCGGTGTGGCATACGCCGCAGGCCTGCACGCGCACGATGACGTCATTAGGGCCGGGGTCGGGGACAACAATATTGACGGTTTCGACTTCCGCGCCCTTGGAACGGGCAATAACAGCTTTTACAGTCATGCGCCCGAGCGTACCGATATTTTCAAAATCGGCACATTAATGAAAATATTTTTTAAGAGCGGGCGATGACGTTGGCCGTATGCTCGTGGCCGCGCTGGTTCATGTGGATGGGCAGGTTGCCGTCACCACCAGTAAAGTCCACCAGACCAGCCCACATGCGCTGGTTTGCATCGGCGCACATGCCGTTATTGCGGGTGGAAGGTTTCATATCCAAGAACTGCACGCCAGTGCGTGCCGCCAGGTCCACCTGCATCCACTGTGCCTTATTCTCAAAGTCCTGGATTGGCGGCAGGAAGGTGGAGTCGGCCGGGCGCGGACCGAAGTGGAAGAGGCAGTAGTACGGGCCAGAACCAATGGTGGGGTAGCCAACGATCTGGACGCGGGCGTTCGGGGCCGCGCGCTTGATGCGTTCGATTTGTGGGGCGGTGCGGTCCGCGAACTGCTTGCGAATCTGCGGCAGGTTGAGCTCGCGGTGGTTATAGGTGTCGTTGAAACCGGTAGTAATAACCACGCGGTTAGTAGCCGGGCTCAGCGCGCCGGTACGGATGGCCGCATCCACCTGCTGGGAAACCTGCGGGCCGCGAGACATGGACACGGCACCGGAGCAGGAGAAATCACGCACCGGAAGGCGCAGCTTGGCACCGGCACGCTTGGCGTAGTTATTGGAGGTAGGGCAATCCACGCCCACACCCTTAGAGGGATCGAAACGGTGAGCAAAGTAGGAGCCGGCATCTGGATCCGCGAGGACAGAATCGCCGAAGGCTACTAGGTTGCGCTCCGCGGCGGTGGCCTGCGGCGCGACTGCCACGCCTACGACGGCCAGCGCGGACGCCACCACGGAGAGGACTTTGAGCTGCAGAGATTTCATGAGATCCTTTTCTAGAAACACCAGTAACTTCAGGTAACTGTAGTCACTTCTGTAATTTCGAGTTGGCGGCTACACCGCGCGCCTCTCTCACGATATCGTCCATGGTTACCTTTTTGTTATCTTCGCTTTTTGGAGCTACCCCAACCGTGAATTTTTCTGATTTCACATTCCACGCTGCAGCCCTCGGCCGGTTCGTGCCGGCGCTTCTTAACGCCGGACTCATCAGCCACCAAGGCGGCGCGAAGGCCCAGCTCAACCTGCTGCCGAACCTGGCCCGCTACCGCTTTACCACCGCACGCGAGATCGAGCAGGGCTACCTTGCCTGTCCGGAGCGCTTGGCGCTTATCGACGACGACGGCACCCTCACCTACCGCCAGCTGCGCACCCACACGCAGGGCTTCGCCCGCTACCTCCGCTCGCTGGACCTGCCCGAGATTCGCCTCGGCGTCATGGCGCGCAACGGCCGCGGCATCATCATTCCGCTCGGCGCCAAGGGCTATGTGGGCGCTTCTATTTACCTGCTCAACGTAGGCTCCTCCCCGGAGCAGCTGGCCGGCTGCATTGAGGAAAACGGCATCAATGTGCTCGTCGTGGATGATGAATTCATCGACCGCGTGGACACCGATATCCCCGTAATCATCGCGCACGATACCGGGGCTAGCGAGCTGCCGAAGTTAGACAAGATTGTGAAGAATCCACCGGCCGTGGAGCTGCCGCGCTTCCCCAAGCACGGCCCGATCGTGCTCATGTCCTCCGGCACCACCGGCATTCCGAAGGGCATTGTGCGGCCGGAACCGACCCTGCCGGTAGTGCTGGCCTCCATCGTGGATACCATTCCATGGCGCGCCGACCAGCGCCTGCAGATCACCGCCTCCATCTTCCACACCTGGGGATGGGCCTGCATCAATATCGCACTCGGACTGCGCAATACCATCGTCACCCGCCGCGTATTCGACGCGGAGCAGGTGCTTGACGATGTCCAGCGCTACCGCCTCGATGGCATGATTTCCTCCCCCATCTTCTTTAAGCGCCTAGTGGAGCGGGACCCAGCCGGTGAGTTCGATACCTCGAGCCTGAAATTCATCGCCTCGGCCGGCAATGCGCTGACTCCGGAGGTGGTCAAGGAGACCAATGAGCGCTTCGGCGCCATCCTATGCAACGTATACGGATCCACTGAGCTCGCGCTCGCGACGACCGCCACCATGGATCAGGTGGCCGCCAACCCCACCATCGCCGGGCGCGTGGCCTCGGGCACGAAGCTGCGCATCCTCGATAAGGAGGGCCACCCGGTTCCGCGCGGCGAGGTGGGAGAGATCTACCTGACCAACTCCACCGCGATGACCGGCTATACCAACCCGAACCTGCGGCTCAATAAGGTGGACGGGCTCATTTCCATCGGCGATTTGGGCTACATCGATGAGCACGACTTCCTGCACGTGGTCGGCCGCGCCGATGACATGATCATTGTCGGCGGCGAAAACGTCCACCCGCAGTCCGTCACCGAGGTCCTCGAGGCCATGCCCGGCATCCACGAGGTCCATGCCGGTGGCGTGGAAGATAGCGAGACCTTCCAGCGCATCGCCGTGTGGGCGGTGCCTACTGCCGACGCCACCGGAAAGGCCCTCACGGCCGACGCCATCCGCGAGTGGGTCCGCACCAAGCTCGCCGATCACTCCGTGCCGCGCGATGTGCACTTCCTATCCCAGCTGCCGCGCAACGCCACCGGCAAGGTGGTCCCGCGCCTACTGCACAACCACGGCGAGGCTTAACGCTCTGCCCCCACTGCCGTGCCCACAACGGCGAAAGGCCGCAGGCTAGATAACCTGCGGCCACTGTGGAGCCGCCTGCGAGAATCGAACTCGCGACCTTTTCATTACGAGTGAAATGCTCTACCGACTGAGCTAAGGCGGCACGCTGCTTGGCATATGCCAGTGCAGCAAGAGAAAGTTTAACCTAGGGGCGCCGCGGAATAGAAATCGGCCCCCGACTACGCACCCGCTTATAGGCACGCGCGACGCAGTCGGCCCACCAACCCGTCGAAGGCAATCTGCGTGCCGACGTTTTGTGTGAGCTGCTCGCGGCACAACGTGATGGCGGCCTGGCAGTCCAGCAGACCTTCCTCACTCACGCGTTGCGCTAGCTCGCCAGAAAGACCGGCGAAGTCCGGGTGGGTCAGGTCCACCTGCGCGCCAACTTTCTGCATGAGCGCATCGCGGTACACACCGGAGAGATCGATAAGTACTAAATCCAGGTTGTCGATCACGCGCCGCTTCGCCCGCTTCTTGTGCTGCTCCTGCAGTTCCTTAATGGCGGATCGGGCATCGCGCTGCGCTTTAGCCGCGCCTTTGCCCTTCGCACCTACGCCGAGGGTCTGCTCCAGCTTCGCCAGTTCGGCTTCTTCTTGTTCCTTATGCGATTCCTTCGCCTCCGAGTCGACCAATTTCAGCAGCGAGGTGACCGCCTGAAAGCCTTGGGAGCCGTGGAAGACCTCTTCTGCCAGGTTGATGGCCACCGCGCGGCGCTTTTGTACCGCCGGGTCGTTGACGAGGCGCCGCGCCCTGCCGACGTGGCGGAGGGAGGTGAGGGCGGCCAAGTGGGCGTCGTGATCCGAGGCGCCCTCGCTGACCAGCTGGGCGGTAATACTCTCCACCGACGGGGAGGGAATGTAGAGGTGGCGGCAGCGCGAGCGGAGGGTCTGGGAGAAGTCCTCGGGGGCGTCGGAAGGAGCGCACATGATGATCACTGTGCGCGCCGGCGGTTCTTCCACGGTCTTGAGCAGGGCATTCGCACCGTTATTATTGAGGCGGTCGGCATTGTTGAAGATCACTACGCGCCAGGGCGCCACCGTGGGCAGGCTCGCGGCGCGGCCGATGACCTCGCGCACCGTATCCACCGGAATGATGACTTCCTGCGGATCCACCAGCACCAAGTCAGTATGCTGCTTCGCATCCAGCACTGCCTGGCAGGCCTCGCACCGGCCGCAGCCCGGCTCTTCCGAGTCCGTGCACATGAGTGCGGCCGCAAAATCGAGGGCGGCCAGGGATCGGCCGGAGCCCGGCGGGCCGGTAAATAGCCAGGAATGGCTCATTGCCCGCGGGTCTGCCCCCGGCGTCCCCCGAGCTGCCCGAGCGGCATCCAGGATGGTGCGGGCCACGCCTGGGGTATCTGCCAATCTTTGCGCAACGCTTCCGGTATTCACTCGCCCTAGCCTACTGGTCTTACTAAAGTATGAAGACATGAACAGACTATTGCGCGGCGCACGATGGCTCATGGGAACCCAATGGCCGGTCTACGCTGCCTTAGTCCTCGGTGCGAACCTCATCGGCGCCATCGCGATCATGACATTCGTCCTCTATTTCCTTCCTATGCCGGAAATCAAGGACTTTGCCGCCGAGCTGCCAAGCTTGATGGGTGTCGCCGCGGTGTACCTCATCTTCGCCGTGATTATCGGAATTGCCGTAACCCTCCTGCTCTTCCGCCCGGTGCTGGACTGGCAGCGCAACCCGGACGAGCACGATCCAAATATGGTGCGCAACCTGGTGCTGCGCATCCCCGTCTACCAGTCCGCAGTGGCGGCCGCGGTATGGCTCATCGGCATCATTTTGGCCGTGGTCATTTCCGGGCGCGAATCCGGCCGCTTGGGGCTTGTCGTAGGCGTATCCGCTACCTTGGCCGGCTTGGTGGTTATCATCCTGACCTACCTGCAGGCAGAGCGCCTTGTGCGCCCAGTTGCCGCCCAGGCGGTGGCGCGGCGCTTTGAGGATTCCACGCTCGAGCCACCCATCAAATACCGCCTGATATCCACCTGGCTGATGACTTCCGGGGTGCCGCTCATCGGCATCCTTCTGGCGCTGATTGCCCAGCTCACCGGGCTTTTCCCTGGAACCGCCGGCGATCTTGTTCCCGCCATTACCGCCTTGGCGCTTACCGCTCTGGCTACCGGTTTTATCGGCACCAGCTTTGCGGTAATGAGCGTCGTAGACCCGATTGTGGAGCTACAGAACGCCATCAATCGGGTGCGCCGCGGTGAGACCAATGCCGAGGTCGATATCTATGACGGATCCGAGCTAGGCGTGCTGCAAGCCGGTTTCAATGAAATGATGCGTGGCCTGCGGGAGCGCAACCGCGTGCGCGATATTTTCGGCCGCTACGTCGGCAGCGAGGTGGCCCAACGTGCGTTGGAGGAGCGCCCAGAATTAGGCGGCGAGGATCGCAAAGTGGCGGTGCTTTTTATTGACGTCATCGGTTCCACCACGTTTGCCGTTAACCACTCCCCCGAAGAAGTTGTGGAGGAGCTCAATAAGTTCTTCGAGCACGTCGTCAAGGTGGTGCACCGCAATAAAGGAATTATTAATAAATTCCAGGGCGATGCAGCCCTCGCAGTTTTTGGCGCTCCCCTCAACGTTTATGATTCCACCTCCATGGCCCTGCAGGCCGCCCGCGATCTGCGCAGTGAATTGCGCGGACTCGAGTTGCAAGCCGGCATCGGCGTGGCCGCGGGGCACGTTGTCGCCGGGCACATCGGCGGCGCCGATCGCTTTGAATATACCGTCATCGGTGATGCCGTCAACGAGGCCGCGCGCCTGACCGAGCTGGCCAAGGACACCCCGGGCCAAGTATTGACCAACGCCGCCACGCTCAAAACCGCTAACGAGGCCGAGCAGGCCCGCTGGACTATGATGAAATCCATTGAGCTGCGCGGCCGTCACCGCATGACCCAGCTGGCTCGCCCTATCCGCGCTACCCTGGCAGAACGTTCCGAGGTATAACGAGGTTTTTAAGTGAGCTCAGCTCCCCGGCCCCGCATGATCGTGCCCGATGTGGCGCGCGGCATGGCCCTTCTAGGCATCGCCATGGCCAATATGACCACGGCGTGGATCATCACCACCGACCGGCCAGCAAGTTATTTCGGCGGCATCATCGATGGCAGCGTGTGGGATAAGGCGGCCGTCGTCTTCGCCGCCTTCTTTGTCCACAACCGCGGCCTGCCCATGTTTTCCACCCTGCTGGGTTTTGGCGTGGGGCTCATCGCGCTGAGTCTGTGGCGGCGCGGGTTTCCGGTGCAGGGGGCGCGCAGGGTCATCGCCAAGCGCTATGCCTTCTTGGCGGTGATGGGAGCGGCGCACATGGTGCTGCTGTTTTGGGGCGACATCATGTTCTTCTATGGCGTGGCCGGAATCGTGATTGCATTCCTGCTGCGCAAGCGGGATTCCTCCCTCATGCGCGTGGCCTATATTCTATTCGCACTATGCGCGCTGGGCGGGATTGTGGCCTTCATTTCCGGCGCGCTGGATCCCCTCGGCGTGGTGGCCACGGAGGGCATCGGCACCATCGAGTCCTACCCCGATTTGCTGCTCAGCCAGCTTGTCACCCTAGGCAGCCAGGCCTTGGCCACGCCGATCATTTTATTGATGTACCTGCCCGTCATGCTGGTGGGCTTTGTGTGGGCGCGCCAAGGCGTGCTTGCCGACGTCCCTTCCCACCGCCCCACCCTCCTGCGCTGGGTGGCCATCGCGGTGGTCATTACCGTGGTTATCGGTACCTTGTGGTCTTTGAGCACGCTTGGGGTCATCGAGCAGCGCTGGGCGAATGCAGCCAATAATGCCAACTCTTTCCTCGGCGTCTTCACTGGCCCCGGCATCCTGGCCGGGCTCGCGTTGGTGCTGCAGCCAGTACAGGAGCGACTTTCGGCCGGCGCACCGCTGCCCGCAGTATTATGGCCCTTTGCGGCGCTGGGCAAGCGCTCCATGAGCGGCTATGTGGGGCAGTCCATCCTCTTTTTCTGCCTCGTGCACCCGTTCATGCTGGACTTTGGCCACGAGCTAGGGACTTTTGGCCAGGGCGCGCTCGCTTTTGCGGTATGGCTGGCCACGCTCATCTTCGCCTGCGTGCTGGAAGCCTTCGACCGCCGCGGCCCCTTCGAGGCGGTGCACCGCCGCCTTTCCTATGGTCCGACGATGCAGCCGCAGTTACCGGGCTCGGGTGCGGCTAAGGCCGTCAATCAGCAGCAGATGGCCGATAACTAGGGCGCCGGTTTCGGCCGTGCACACTAGCCGCGCCTTGTGCTTGCGCTGCTTCAGCGCCGCACGCAAGGCGGTTAGCGCCTCGGCCGCGACGAGCACATTAGCGCCGTGACTCATGCCCTTGCCGGCGTCGGTGCGCAGCACTGGGTCGCCCGCCAGCGCCGAGGTGGCAAGCACGGCCGCGCCACCCACTGCCACTGCGGCGGACGTCGGCTGGCTACGGGTAGCGGCAACGCCCGCACCCCATGCGGCCGCCCGCAGGCCCCAGCCCAGGGCATCGTTGCGCGCGCCGCGGCGATACAGGCTCCAGGCATAGGCGGCGTGGTTCGCCGTTAAAGCCGCCACGCCCAGCGCCGAAGGACGAGTCAGGGTGCGGGCCTTTTCCACTTGGGCGATGACCCCGGCTAGGATACCGGCGCCAACGGCGGGGTCTTCGCGGACCGAGGCGATAAGCTGCGGCTGTGCGCTGATATCGGATACGGCGCGCCGCAGGGCCGCAGCGCCTTCCTGGGTGCGGGCAAGGAAATCGTTCATGCCCGCTACCTTACGCGGTTATTTCTTGCGCGAGCCGGCCTTTACCACGTTCTTCGTGCCGGGCGATGGTTTCTTGGTTGCCTTCTTGCCGGCCTTCTTCGTGGACTTTTTGGTGGCCTTCTTAGTCGCCTTCTTCTTGGTCGTCTTCTTAGAGGACTTCTTGGTGGACTTCTTCTTGGTTTCGCCGGATGCTTCCTTGGCGCGGCGCTCGGAGAGGAGCTCGTTCGCGCGGGCGTCGGTAAGCTGCTCCGGGTCATCACCGCGGCGCAGGGAGGCATTGGTAGTGCCGTCGGTGACGTACGGGCCGAAGCGGCCATCCTTGACGGTCATGGGCTTGCCGGAGACGTCATTATCGCCTAGCTGCTTGATCGGCGGCTGGGCCGCGGCGCGGCCGCGACGCTTCGGCTCGGCATAGATGCGGCGGGCCTCGTCCAAGGTAATGGTGAAGATCTGCTCTTCCTTGGCCAAAGAGCGCGAATCAGTCCCTTTCTTCAAGTACGGGCCGTAGCGGCCATTTTGGGCGGTGATCATCACGCCGTCATCCTCGCCCACCTCGCGCGGCAGGGACAGCAGCTGGAGGGCTTCTTCGAGAGTCACCGTAGAGGGTTCCATCGAGCTAAACAGTGAGGCCGTACCCGGCTTCAGCTTATTCTCGATGTACTCCTTGACGCGCTTTTCCTTCTGCTTTGCGGCCGTCTTGGTCTCCCAATTCTTGGCGCGCTTGCCCTCCTCGGCGCGTTGCTTATCCTCCTCGGCCCGCTCTTTGGCGACGACCTCTTCGGCCTCGCCCTCGGCCTTCTCCCGCTCATCATCGCGGACAACCTCGGTGACATACGGGCCGAAGCGGCCCTCCTTAGCCACAATCATGCGTCCATTTGCCGGGTTTTCACCCAGTTCGCGGCCGCCCTGTGGGGTGGCAAAGAGTTTTTCCGCCAGCTCCTCGTTCAAGCCGTCCGGAGTGACGGTTTCAGAGAGGTTGGCGCGCTGGTACTCGATGCTGCCGTCGTCATTGGTGCCAACGGCGCGCTCGATATACGGGCCATAGCGGCCCACACGGACGAAGACATCGCGGCCCTCGGTATCGGTGTAAAGGCGCAGGGAGTTGACCTTGCGGGCATCGATGGCTTCTAGGTTGACGTCGATAAGCGATTTCAAGCCACCGTGGCGGGCAATGGAGGCTGCCTTTTGCTCGTTGGCCTCGGCGTTGCCGAAATAAAAGCCATTGAGCCAGGCGGTGCCGTCCTCGATACCGGTAGCAATCTGGTCCAGCTCATCCTCCATAGAAGAGGTGAAGTCATAGTCGACCAGCTCGGTGAAGTTCTCCTCCAACAGTCCCACGACGGCAAAGGCAACCCACGATGGCACCAGCGCATTGCCGCGCGAGACCACATAGCCGCGGTCCTGGATGGTCTTGATAATGGACGCATACGTGGACGGGCGGCCGATACCCAAGTCCTCCATTTTCTTGACCAAGCTGGCCTCGGTATAGCGCGCCGGCGGGTTGGTGGAGTGGCCCTCGGCGGAGACCTCCTTGGCGTTCAGGGCGCGACCCTCTTCCAAATGTGGCAGGTGGGTCTCGCCCTTCTTGTCACCCTTGGCGTCATCTGCGCCATAGGCCTTCAGGAAGCCCGGGAAGGTAATGGTGCGGCCGGTGGCGGAGAATTCCACGTCATAGCTGCCATTATCCGTGGTGGCGGTGCCGGCCACGGTGACCTTCATGGAGGTTCCCTTGACATCGGCCATCTGGGAGGCGACGGTGCGCTTCCAAATCAGGTCATAGAGCTTAAACTCCTCCGCGTCCAATTGACCGGAGAGCTGGCCCGGGGTGGCGAAGGACTCGCCGGCTGGGCGAATCGCCTCGTGAGCCTCCTGGGAGTTTTTCACCTTGCGGTCATAAACACGCGGGGAATCAGAAACGTACTCTGCGCCATAGATGCTGGTGGCGGAGTTGCGCGCAGCTGATAGGCCCTGCTTGGACAGCGAAGTGGAGTCAGTACGCATATAAGTAATGTGGCCGTTTTCGTACAGGCGCTGCGCAATGCGCATGGTGCGCTCGGAGGTAAAGTGCAGGCGGCGGCCGGCTTCCTGCTGCAGCGTAGAGGTCATAAACGGCGCATAAGGCTTGCGCGTATAAGGCTTGTGCTCGACACCAGCGACCTGCATGTCCGCGCCGCTCAGTGCGGTTTCCAGCGCCTTGGCCTGCGGCTCGGTGATGACGATGACGTCCTTGCTCTTCACGTTTCCGCGGTCATCAAAGTCGCGGCCCAGGGCCACGCGCTTACTATTGACGGCCGTGAGGCGGGCGTCGAACGTAGCGGGATTATCCGCATCCGCAGCGCCGGTGTCCAAAGTAGCGGCTAGATCCCAATAATCCGCGGGGATAAACGCCATGCGCTCGCGCTCGCGCTCGACGATGACGCGGGTAGCCACCGACTGCACGCGGCCGGCAGAAAGCCGCGGCATGACCTTCTTCCACAGCACCGGGGAGACCTCGTAGCCGTAGAGGCGGTCGAGGATGCGGCGGGTTTCCTGGGCGTCGATAAGGTTATAATCCAGATCGCGCGTATTATCCGCCGCCTCCAGGATGGCGGATTTGGTGATCTCGTTGAACACCATGCGGCGTACCGGAACCTTGGGTTTTAAGACCTCAAGCAGGTGCCAGGCGATGGCCTCGCCCTCGCGGTCGGGGTCTGTTGCGAGGTAGAGCTGATCGCACTGCTTCAGCTTGGATTTTAGGTCCGCGACCTTCTTCTTCTTATCGGGGCTCACCACATATAGCGGGGCGAAGTCATCCTCCGGGTTCACGCCGAGGCGCGCCCAGGATTCCTTCTTAAACTTAGCCGGCACGTCCGCAGCGCCGCGGGGAAGATCGCGGATATGGCCCACGGAGGCCTCCACGATGTACTTATCTCCGAGGTAAGGCTGAATCTTCTTCGCCTTCGTCGCCGACTCGACGATCACCAAGGTCTTTCCCGGCCCGGCTGCTTCTGCCACTTCGACTTCATCCCTTTCGATGATGCGAACAATAAGGTATGCACGCTTTCAGCAATCGCCCCTAGCGTACACAGTTGATCTGTGTTTCCTTTCTCGCACCATATACGCGGTTCTGCCAAAAGGCCGTTTTCAGGGGCACTATGTACCCCCACGGAACGGGTCTATACTGGCCTACTTAGAATGCCCAGTAACTGTGAAAGCATTGTGGGGCACGATAGCACACCTAAGCCGACACCCGGGGAGGATTCATGGTCGACACAATCACTATGTGGATCGAAACCGTCATGTCCACAGAGTGGATCTACCCGCTGGTCGCCGCGCTGATCTTTGGTGACTGCTTCTTCCCCGTCCTGCCTTCAGAAATCCCGCTCAATATGGCCGGCGCCTGGTCCGGCTCGCAGGGCTTCCCCCACCTGCCCACCATGTTCTTCGTGGCGCTCATCGCCGCCATGATGGGCGATAATCTCTGTTTCCTGCTAGGCACGCGGTTCATGCCCTTGCTTAAGCGCGTGCCAAAGGGATCTAAGGCCTACGAAGGGCTGAACTGGGTCAAGCGAAATATGCGCCGCGGCGGAGGGGCCGCCATTATTATCGCCCGCTTCATCCCTTCAGCCCGCTTGTTTATGACCATCCTGCTGGGGTCCATGAGGTTCCCGTGGATCGTCTTTGTTTTCTTCGACACCATCGGCGTCGCCCTCTGGGCTGGCGAGGCGCTGGCCATTGGTTATCTCGGCGGCATGGCCTTTTCTAATTCGCCAGTACTCGCCGTGGTGGTCAGCATCATCGCAGCCATCATCATCGGCGTGGGCCTGCAGAAGCTGCAGAATAAGTTCACCGAGTGGTGGGATACCCGCCGCGGCTACGCGGAGACGCCGTAGCGGGGAGAACAGGCCGCCTAGATGACGGACACGGACTGGGCCTGATCACCCTTCGGGCCGGAGCCAACCTCGAAGGTGACCTGCTGATTTTCCTCTAGGGTGCGGAAGCCGCTGCCCTGAATCTCGGAGTAGTGGACGAAGATATCGCCGGCGCCATCCGCGCGCTCGATAAAGCCGTAGCCCTTTTCAGAGTTAAACCACTTAACGGTTCCTTGTGCCATGGTGTGCAGTCCTTTTCTTGCTTATCGGTGCAGCGATTCCGCACCAAGGGGGTTCGGTAAATGCGTCCTTTAGCAGTACCTTAAAGTGTAAACACCGCACCAAGACATCATTGGCCTTATATCAGTGTGACACGTTCCACGCCAAAGCGATAGACCAAACCCACAAGGGGGTAAAAATTGTCTCACCCGGAAACAGATAATCCCCTGGGAACAGAGCTCCTCGAATTCATCCAGCGCCGCCTCGATGAGTCCACTCTCACCTTTCACACCACCCTGCCCCCTCAGCGCACCCAGTATGCGCAGTGGCCGGAGTGGGTACTGCCGCAGTTGCGGGAGAAGCTGGTAGAAGGGGGCGTCGGCAAGCTGTATCGGCACCAGGCTGAACTCGCACAGGCCGCCTGGGAAGGCGAGGATGCGGTGATTGCTACCGGCACTTCTTCAGGAAAATCCCTGGGCTACCAGCTGCCCATTTTGAGCCGGCTGGCGCAGGAGCCGACCGCTTGCGCGCTGTATCTCACCCCCACTAAGGCACTGGGTTCGGATCAGCTGCAGGCGGTGCTGGAGCTGTGCCGGGGGATTCCGGCGCTCAAGGGTGTGGTGCCCGCGCCCTATGACGGCGATACGCCGCAGGAATCCCGCGCGGGTGTGCGCGATCATTCGCGGTTCATTTTTTCCAACCCGGATATGGTGCATATGTCCCTGCTGGCCGCGCATGCCCGGTGGGCGCGGCTGCTGCGGCACCTGGAATTCATCGTCATCGATGAATGCCATTCCTACCGGGGCGTATTCGGCGCCAATGTGGCGCTCGTGTTGCGGCGGCTGCTGCGCTTGTGCGCGCACTATGGCTCGCGGCCGACGGTTATCTATGCCTCGGCCACCATGAAGGACCCGGGCCGGCATGCACAGCGCCTCACCGGCCGGCCGGCCCGCGCAATTACGGAGGACACCGCCCCCACCGGTGCGCGCACCGTAGCCCTGTGGGAGCCAGGCTTCATCGAGGGCGCCGAGGGTGAGCACGGGGCGCCGGTGCGCCGCGCCGCCACCACCGAAGCGGCCGAGATGATGGCCTCTTTCATCGCCGAGGGTGCGCGCACCATGACCTTCGTGCGTTCGCGCCGCTCGGCCGAGGTGGTGGCCATGCGTGCGGCCGAGGTGCTCTCCGGTAGTTTGGGCCGGCCCGATTTTGCCCAGCGCATCGCCGCCTACCGCGCGGGTTACCTGGCCGAGGACCGCCGTGCATTAGAGCGCGCGCTTGACGACGCCTCCTTGCTCGGCGTCGCCACCACCTCCGCGCTCGAGCTGGGCATCGACGTCGGTGGGCTCGATGCCGTGGTCACGGCCGGCTTCCCGGGGACCGTCGCCAGTTTTTGGCAGCAGGCCGGGCGCGCCGGCCGCCGCGGGCAGGGCTCGCTCGTAGTACTCATCGCCCGCGATGAGCCGATGGATACCTATCTGGTCCACCATCCCGAGGCGCTGCTGGGCAAGCCGGTGGAGGCCAGCGTATTCAACCCCGCCAATCCCTATATCCTTTTCGGCCATGTCTACTGCGCTGCGGTAGAAAAACCACTGGATGATGCCACGATTGCTGCCTGGGGAGCCCAGGACGTGGTCCATCAGCTGGCCGAGTCTGGCCTGCTGCGCCGCCGCGAGCGAGGCTGGTTCGCCGTACCCATTCCTGCCCACTCGCCGGAGGAGCTCTCCCCGGAGACGGCGCATACCGCCGTTTCCTTGCGCGGCGGGTCAGGCGAGGAAGTGATGATCGTGGATTCTTCCGACGGCCGCCTGCTCGGCACCATCGATGCCGCTCGCGCCACCAGCCAGGTGCACCCCGGCGCGGTGTACCTGCACCAAGGCGAAAGTTTTGTCATCGAGGAACTCATCCTCAGCGATTACCTGGCGCTGGCCCGCCCCGAGACCCCGGATTATTCGACGACCCCGCGCTCCACCACGGATATTCGCATCCTGCGCGAGGCCGATAACCTGGTCAATTATTCCCCGGGCCTGTGGGTAGCCGACGTGGAGGTAGAGGTCACCGATCGCGTCACCGGTTACCAAGTGCGGCTTGCCGATGGCACCATTGGTGACGACATCCCCCTCGATCTCCCCGAACAGCGCCTGGTTACCCGATCCGTGGCCTATACCATCGATCCGCTGGCACTTTCCGCCATGGGCGTGACGGCCTCCGATACGCCCGGCACCCTACACGCGGCCGAGCACGCTGCCATCGGCTTACTGCCGCTTATCGCCACCTGCGACCGCTGGGATATCGGCGGCGTATCCACCGCACTGCACCCCGATACCCAGCTGCCCACCGTTTTTGTCTATGACGGCCATCCGGGCGGTGCCGGCTTTGCTGAAGAAGGCTTCCGCCGCTTCCCCGAATGGATAGAGGCCACCTTCGAGGCGGTGCGCTCGTGTCCTTGCGAATCCGGTTGCCCGTCGTGCGTGCAATCACCGAAGTGCGGCAACGGAAATAATCCGCTCAGCAAAGATGGTGCTATCAAGCTACTCGGCGCGCTGGTCACCATGACGCAGGGCTAGCCGCGCTGCCTCCTTCCGCTGGCTCACACCGGCCCGGCCTTGGCCTGGGTAGAGCGGCCGCGCACTGCCGCGGTGACGATGACGTCGCGACCGGATTCGGTGCAGGTTTCTAGGGTGGCGCCATTCAGGGCGGCGGTATCGCCCGCGGCGGTGCAGGCATCCTCGCCAGTAGCAAGTGCCCAGGCGCCAGCGACCGCAGCGAGGTCGGCGGCCACTTGCGCCTCGTGGCGTGCGGCTACGCGCGAGCCCACCGCCGCCACGATAAGCAGCAGGCTCACGATGGCGACAATGATGCCGGCCGCAGCGATGGTGGCATAGCCTTCCTCGCCCCAGCGTTGCGGCTTACTCATTTCCGCCCACCTCGGCGGGAAAGACTGCCTCGGAGCGCATGGTGCCGATGGGGGCTTCCACGCTTACCGACGCCTTCACCAGCCCACCGCTTTCCTCCACGCTGACTTGGGCATCTTCGCGCGCGGGGTGGTATTCGACGCCGATGGCATGCGCACGCGCGGCCGCACCCGCCATGTCCACAGCGGCGATATAGGATGCCAGCGTGGCAATAGCACCCACGATTCCCGCCGCGACCAAGACTAGGGAGCTTAAAGCTAAGGCGGCCTCGATGGTCACGGAGCCATCGTCATCAAATACCTTGTGCATTATTCCTCCTTTCTGCCGGCGGGAATGGTCCCGCCGGCTGGGGTTACGTAGAGCTGCTAGCTGGGGGTATTAGAGAGGGCGTCGGTTATGATGCCTTCGATGGCATCCACCACGCCGCCGCCGTTGATGACCATGTAGAGCACCCCGGCAAGCGCCGCTGCTGCTAGAGAGCCCATGGCATATTCGATGGTGCTCATCCCCTCGTCATTGCGGATGAGCTGGGGATACTTAGTAAGTGCGTGCATGATTAGTGTCCTTTCAAGTGAGGTTTAGAGAAGTTGCGCGCCCAGGCTGATTACTACGGGCGCAAGGCCTAGAACGATGAATGCCGGCAGGAAGCACACCGCCAGCGGGAGGGCAATGAATACTCCTGCGCGCTCCGCCTGTGCTGTGGCGTGGGCGGATGCTTCCGCGCGCAAAGAAGTACAGATTCGATGACATCCGGCCGCAATGGTGGCGCCGGATTGGCCCGACATGATGACAAGCTGTGCTAAGTCCTCCAGCCCCGCCTGGCCCTTCATATGGCCCCACGCGGACTGCGTGGAAACTCCAACGCCTAGCAGCGCGGAGACGGTCTCCCACAGGTCCTGCGTCTGAGCGTCCGCGGTGCGAGCGACCGCGGTGGCGGCTCCGTGCACGGACAGCCCTGCGGCCAGGCACGCTGCGAAGAGTTCGACGTCGCCAGCTACTATCAGCGGGTCCAGCGGTGCTGCGGGCTTGAGCTTGCTTATCAGTCCCCCACGCGCTTTCGGGCCATCGCGCGGGGTCTTGGCGGTGGTCTCAGTCGCACTGGTAACTGCCAGCCGGCCAGTGTGCGGTGGGAGGCCAACGAGGGCGGCCAAGGCCACAAAGATGAGCGGGGTCATGCAGCCGCCTTCCGAATAATGACGCGCGACCAAGCGAAGCCGCCGCAGGCCAGCGCCACGCCTACCACGAGAAGGACCCCGCCCAGCCCGCCGCCGAAAAGAAAGCCGAGCGAGTTAGCGCCCATGGCCCCGCCCATGGCGATGCCGGCTACTGGCAAGCACGCGAGCACCGTGGCGGTCGCTTGGGGGCCTTGCAGACTAGCGGAGGTGGATTGCTGGTGGCGTCGAGAAGCATCGAGGCGGCTTTGGGCTTGGTCGAGCAAGCTGGCCACCGCAATACCGTGGTAAGTGGAAAGCTCCAGTAGGTGGCCTAAGCGGGAAAGCTCCGGCAGGGCCTTTGTATCCTCCGCATCCGTGAGCGCCATGTGGGGCGGCGCGCCACGCGCAGCGAGGGCGGCCGTTGCTTCCAGTGCGGCGGATACCTCCCGCGGGGTAGTTCCCGGCAGGGCCTCTACCCCGCGGGCAAGTGCCCCAGCCAGGGTCGCCCCTGCCCGCAGGTCCGCGGTGACCACTCCCAAATAGGCGGCCAGCCCTTCGTGGCTGCGCCGCTGCGTACGCGCGGCCACGAGGTCTTTGGTGTACCAGGACACGCACCAAGCGATTATGGCGGCGGCGATAGCGATGCTGATGCGACCCACTGAGTAAAAGACCAGGCTGCCGCAAAACACCGCCCCCAGGATGACCACGGAGCTGGCCTGTACCTGGCGCGTGGCCGATGCCAAGCGGCCTGCAATCGAGGGCGCGGGCAGGAGCAGCGCGGCGGCGAGCAAGAGGAAACTAAGCATGGCTGGCCTTCCCGGCGCGCTCGCCCAGAAGTTGTGCGGAAAATTCCGCAAAGCCATCCGCCGGTCCGTCTTCGGCACTCCAGATGATGCGCGGGGTAACCGGGTTTCCCTCGAGCACGCCAATATGGGCAAGGCGGCGGCCCTGCGGGGTGCGTTCCATGGTCAGCACCATGTGTACGGCCGCTGCCAGTTGTGAGTGCAGTGCCGCGCGGTCCAGGCCGCCAAGGGCGGCGAGGGCCTCCATGCGGGCGGGGACTTCAAAGAGCGAATTGGCATGGAGCGTACCGGCGCCGCCGTCGTGTCCGGTGTTGAGGGCGGCGAGGAGATCGACCACCTCGCGGCCGCGGATCTCGCCTACCACGATGCGGTCTGGGCGCATGCGCAGCGCTTGTCGGAGCAATTGTGACATCGTGACCTCGCCGCTTCCCTCCGCGTTGGCCCGGCGCGAGACCACGCTAACGCAGTGTGGGTGGTGCGGGGAGAGCTCGGCGGTGTCTTCGATGACGAGGATGCGTTCGCGCTCGGAGACGGTTCCCAAAAGTGCGGATAGCAAGGTGGTTTTGCCGGAGCCGGTTCCACCTATAACCAGGAATGAGACTCGCTTGTCCACCACAGCGCGCAGCAGCGTAGCGATATCTTCTGGCAGCGTGCCGTTGTCTACTAGTTGGGGCAGGGTGGTCTGGGCTTGGCGCAGTACGCGCAGGCTCAGGCAGGTTCCGGCCACCGCAGGCGGGCTCAGCAAGGCATGGACGCGCAGGACGACGCCATCAGGGCGGCTAACGCGGCCATCGGCATAAGGTTGAGCATCATCGAGGCGCGTGCCGGAGGCTGCCGCCAGCCGGCTGGCCAGTTGGCGGACTTCGCCATCATCGCGGAAGGTGATGTCAGTGCGTTCGAGGCCCTCGCCGCGGTCCATGAATACCGCATGCGGCCCGTTAACAACGACATCGGTAACCCCCTCTCGCCCCAGCAATGCATCAAGCGGGCCCATTCCGGTGGCGTCCTGGCGCAGGCGGCGTAGTAGGTCGAGTACCGCGACGTCACTAATCACGCCGGCTTCTGCACGGATGCGCCGAGCCAGGGCTGCCGCATCATGCACCAAGTCGGCCTCGGCGGCGATGATACGCTGCATCTTTTCCAGCGTTTCCTGTGCTACTTTCTGCTCACTCACGCGCCTACCTCCTCGAGGACCGCGTGTGCAGCCTTGCGCAAGGGTGCCGGGAGGCGCTGCGGGAGGCCGCCTATTTCCACCGCGCGCGTAAGGCCCCGGGCCGTTGGCAGTTCTGCCAACACCGTGCTGTGGATGATGCTTTCTACTTCCGCCGCGCTTAACGATGCCCACTGGCGTTGCCGCAGCACCACCACACAGCTGCGCCGCGCAGCCCCGAAGCGCGCAATTAGTTGCGCGGCCGATGCAGCCGAGCGCACTTCTGCGGCCACCACTATGACCACGTGGGTACACGCATCCGGAACGGTCTCCGGGGTGCAATCCACCACGCATAGCCCTTCGCCCGCGTGGGCCGCGCCCACTACTCGCGCGAGCAGGTCCTTTTCCAGGCGGAAGGGATCCGCGACGGTACTGCGCGCGGTCGAGAGCACCGCTACCCCATCCGGCGTAGTGGGCAGCGCGCGGTAGAGATCGGTGGCATCGATACTGCCATCGCCTACGGTAAGCTCCGGCCAGCGCGCCCCCGCTTCGGCCTCTACGCCAAGCAGGAGGTCGAGGCCACCGGAGTATGCGTGGGCGTCGATAAGCAGGGCGCGCCCATCCGCAGCGCACTGGGTGCGGGCCAAGGCGGCCGCGAAGGTAGAAGCCCCCACCCCGCCGCTCGCCCCAACCACGGCGATGGTGGCGCTACCCGGTCGCGTGTCCTGCGGGGTGCCCGCGGCCGCAATGCCCGCGAGCAGCTCCTTAACCTGGGCGGGAATGATAAAGGCGCTCTCCGCGTGACAGGCTAATGCCGCTTCATAGTCAATCGGTCCAGGGTCCGCGGCAAGGAATAGTACTGGCACAGGCGCGGTGTAGGGGCGTTGCGCTGCCGCCACCACGCGGGCCATGAGGGAATCAACCAGGACCGCAAAGGCGCCTGGCAGACTGCGCGGGACGTCGCGGGGATCGGTTACGGTAAGCACATCGTGGCTGGTAGCAGCCGCGGCATGGATAGCCTCGGCGCGCAGTGCTTCGTCACCGACGGCAACGACGATGGCAGCGGAATCAGGATGTAATGCGTTCATGCCTCATAGCCTGAAGCATCCGTGCAACCGCAGCGAGGGCTCTCCGGTGGCACTGTGGATAACCCGCGATAAGTCACCGTGTGGTCCTGATTTGGTTGCCACTTCAACTAAAAACCTGTGGATAACCTCGTATCACATGGCGCTAGATATAGGGTTAAGGGTCAAAAAGTGTGTCCGGAATCGCGGATTTTCACGGATTGACCTGTAGGTTTCCGGAAAGTATATGCTCCGGAAGCATATATCTAGCCCCCGACGGGAAATCCTCGGTGTGGCAGCCGTGATGTGCTATGCGCGGCGTGGTGTGGTGTCGCAATGTCGAAGAACCAACCACGCTGCCACTGCGGCGGTGAAATGAAACGCAACGGCACCACCAGCAAAGGCACCACCAGATGGCGCTGCAAACAATGCGGCGCCTCCAGCGTCAAACGTCGAAACGACATCACCAACGCGGCAGTGTTCACCCAGTTCATCGAGCATTGCACCACCGCAATATCACTCGACGACCTAGCCAAACGAAACGGTGTTAGCCGCGCCACCATGAAGCGGCGCTTCAAGTGGTGCTGGCTCGTTGATGTGCCTGACCCCACCGCCGGCCACCACAAGCGGATCTACGACCAGGTATTTCTCGATGGCACCTACACCGCCGGTGGCTGCCTGATCGTCGCGGCGACCATCGACCACGTGATCGCCTGGCACTGGTGCAAACACGAAACCACCCGCGACTACCAACTGCTGCTTGAACGCATCGAAGCCCCACTCATCGCCGTCATCGACGGCGGCCAAGGCGCATACAGCGCAATCAAAAAGTGCTGGCCGACTACGAAAATTCAACGCTGCCTCGTCCACGCCCAACGCGTGGTCCGCCGCTACACCACCACCAACCCACGCACCGATGCCGGGCGCACCATCTACCGACTTGCGCTGAAACTGACCCGGATCACCACACTGGATGAAGCCGCCGCGTGGGGTGTGCAACTGCACGAGTTTTCAACGATCTACCGGGAATGGATGAACGAGAAAACCATGATCAAAGACCCCAAAACAGGTGCATGGACCCGCGTGTGGACCCACCACAACGTGCGCAAGGCCTACAACAGCCTCAACCATCTTTGGCGGTCCGAGATGCTGTTTGTCTACCTCAACCCGCCAGCAGGAGTCCTTGCGCCCGAGCGGATCAAATCCACCACCAACAGCTTAGAAGGCGGCATCAACGCCCAGCTCAAACTGCTCGCCAGAACCCACCGCGGCAGATCAGGCGAACGACAACGCCGCATGCTGGATTGGTGGCTCTACTTAAAAACGGAACTGCCTGACGATCCAGTACGAATCGCCAGGCAGTCCGACTGGGGCCAGGGCCAACTCGCCAAAGTATCCACCCTGACCCAAACCGAGAACCAAGCCGACCACGAAACAGGACGCCCAGCCCTCTACGACAACGCTATCGACACCGACTACACCCACTCAATCGGCATTCAAAAAGGCCAAATCTAACCCCCGCGACACGCCGAGCCAGACACACATTTTGACCCTTAACCCTAGATATAGGTGACGGCCCGTGCATCGGGGGGGTGTGCGCACGGGCCGTCAGTAACCCGGCCTCGGGGGTGAGCCGGGGCAGGCCGCACAGTATATCGGGGCCTTGCACGCATTATTATGACATGTTCGCCACCCAACCACAACAGCTAACAGCAGTTTTTCAACGGCCATGGCGCTGACCTGCACCGAATGCGTGTTCACTACTTTATCCCCCGCACGGGCTGCCAATCCCACATTATTGACTCGCCAACCACCATTAACTGCAGCCACTTCTACACCACTAAGCGCGAAGGGCAGCTACACTCGGCAGCACACCATGACGAATTCCCGCGAATCCTTTCCTCCCCGCCCCGCTAGCACGAGTTGCGCCGGCGGCGAGCACACACGCACCGCGGCGTTTTTCGATCTCGATAAAACCATCATCGCCACCTCCTCGGCCTATGCCTTTGGCCGCGAATTTTTGCACAACGGGCTCATCTCCCCGGCCGAAGCACTGCAGCTCTCCCTGGCGAAAGCCAGCTATATGTTTTCCGGCCTCTCCAGCGAAGGCATGGACGCTAGCCGCGATCAGCTCACCGCAATGGTCACGGGGTGGTCCGTGGAGGAAGTGCGCTCCATCGCCCGAGACACCATGCACCACGTGGTCACTCCCTCCATCTATGCCGAGGCCCGGGAACTTATCCGTGCCCACCGCGCCGCGGGCGACCACGTGGTCATTGTCTCTGCCTCCGCTACCGTGCTGGTAGACATCATCGCGGAGGAGCTCGGCGTCGAGCACGTCATCGCCACCGAATTGGCAGAAAAAGACGGACGCTTTACCGGCGAGGTGCTCTTTTATTGCAAGGGCCCACATAAGGCGGAGGCACTAGAGCGCACTGCCGCCGCAGCAAACATTGATCTTAATGCCAGCTATGCCTATTCGGATTCTGCTACGGATATCCCGATGCTGGAGAAGGTTGGCCACCCCGTCGCGGTCAACCCGGACAAGCAATTAAAGCGCCACGCCATCAGCCATGAGTGGGATATTCGATCCTTTAAGGACCCAGTGCCGCTCCTGCCTGCGCCAACCGCTAAAGAAATCGGAATCGGCGCCTCCGTGCTGGCGGGTACCGTGGCGGCTATCGGCGCCGGGCTGTGGCTTGCCCAGCACCCTGACCGCCCCAGCTTCCCCAAGCGCGGGCCACGGCATACCTCTTAAGCGGCTCGCGCAATCGCGTCGGCCTCTGCACCACCGGCTGCCCAGGCAGCGAGGTGGGTAAGGAGGGCGTCGGCAAGCGCGGTGCGGTAATTATCCACCGCATCGGCATACTCAGCGCGGTGGCGGGTGTAGTAGACCTCGGGTACGGCGAAACCGCGCGGGTCAAACCCCGTATGCACAGCGGCAAGGCGAGAAGCAACGCGGGCGACGAGACCGCTGCGAGGGCCGAAAAACTGCCCTGCGGCTATCTCGGCATGGACCACGCTCGGTAGAAGGAGATCAAAGGCGGGACCATTACCCTGGGCGATAAGCCGGCCCAGCCCTTGCAGCCGCGCGCTTTCACCGGTGGGGATACCGGTGCCACCGGCCGCGACGTCAATGCGCGCTAGAACCTGCAGCGGCGCTCGGGCAAAGGAGCGCACCGTGGTGTCCAAGAGCTCCGGCGCGGCCACAGAGTAGGCGCTTACGGCGCTGGCCAACGGCCCTTCTTCCACATTCTCTGGGCCCGGATGTGGGGGGATGGCGTAACCATCAAGCGCCACGCTAGAACGGGCGCCGCGAATAAGGGACTCGGCGGAAATGACCTCAAACTTTCGCAATCCTGCAGGTCGACGGTGTGCACGGGCAATGGCAGCGGCGGCTTTTTCTGCACTTTCTTTCACCCCCGGCAGGCGAAACAGCGGGGATAACGCGTCAATTTCTGACATATACATTAGGATAGCCGTGGAAGTCCCTACGTATGCGTGGCACCATGGGAGAATAGTGATTCCATTATTATTAGGGACATTACAAGGTTTAGATAAACGCGAGGAGAATTAATCGTGAGCAACGATGGACTGTATACCGACGGTACTGATCAATTTGCACCGAAGGTGAACTCGATCCCATTGAGTGACGTGGATACGTCCTCGTCCGAGACCTCGGTAGGCCAGCTGGTCTCCAACGCCACCGAGCAGATGTCCCAGCTCGTACGCTCCGAGGTGGAGCTGGCTAAGACCGAACTGGCAGAGTCCGCAAAGAAGGGTGGAATTGGTGCTGGTCTCTTCGGCGGCGCTGGCACCATCGCGCTGTATAGCTCTTTCTTCTTTTTCTTCTTCTTGGCAGAGCTCCTCGCCATCTGGCTGGACCGTTGGGCAGCGTTCCTGATCGTCTTCTTGATCATGATCGTCCTCGCCGGCATCTTGGCCTTTGTTGGTCTGAAGAACGTCAAGCAGGTGAAGGCGCCGCAAAAGACCATTGACTCCACCAAGGAGCTCAAGAACCTGGTTCCGGGCAAGGCACAAAAGTCTCTGGACCGAAAGACCACCCACGGCCTCTACACCTAAACCGGCAGGCGCCACGCACACGCAGCACGCCACGCAGTCGTGCTCCCCTCTATCCGCCCTAGCTAGCCTGGGGCGGATTTTGTGTACTTTCCCCTATCCTCTACCGTTTCTGCCCCAACTATAGAAAGGCGGCACCATGGCCTTTGCACCCCTGCCTCCCTCAACGGTGGAGCTGGAGGGACCTTATGCGCATGACTTCGTCCATACCCGCGGCATCCGCCTGCACGTGGCCACGGCGGGAGAGAGCACGCAGCCACTAGTGGTACTCATCCACAGCGCCTTTGGTGGGTGGTTCGACTACCAAGACGTCATTGCGCCGCTTGCGCAGCGCGGTTTCCACGTCGCGGCGGTAGATATGCGCGGCTTTGGCATGTCCGATAAGCCACCTATTGATGCGGGGCAAGATATTCGTACCTTGGTGGGCGATATCAGCGGGCTCATCCAAGCCTTGGGCCACGACGATGCCTTTGTGGTCGGTGCCGATACCGGCGGCGCGGTGGCTTGGTGCTTAGCCGCTGAGCGCCCCGAGCGGGTGCGCGGCTTGGCTTCCATCTCCGCCGCCCACCCGGTGGATCTGCGCCGAGCGATTGCCGCCCGGCCGTGGGATTTTGGGTGGATTAACCTGCGCTCGCTGCTGTGCCGCCTACCCCGCGTTACCCGCGCCCAGAACCTGCTACTTAGCCCGCGCGCCTACCGCAAGGAGTTGGAGCTGGATACGGGGCCTTCGCTTAACGGAGCCACCTTTGACCGCATCCTCGATCTACGCCTGCGCGCCTCCCGGATCGGCAGCGTTCGGCGCGGAATCTTGCGGAACCACCGTATGCGCACCGCCGTTGTCCCCCTGAACTGGGTGGAACTGACAGTGGAACGACCCGTCCTTTTCATCCACGCCCAACAACGGCTGTGGAATCCCGTGGTCCGTCGCGCCGCCTTGCGCGCCCGCCACAGATTTACCGCCACGACCGTGCCCGGTGCGAAGAACCTACCGCACGTGGAAGCACCAGCGGAGTTCGTCTCTACGCTGGGGGCGTGGCTCCAAGAAAATAGCTAATGGGCCACGCACTCACCGGTATCGACCGGGTGGGTAAGCTGCGCGACGTCCCCGATCTGACTGTTGACTTCATCAGCGGTGAGCGCATAGCCCGTTTCAGAGTCATCCACCGAGGCGCCAAAGACCACGCCTAGGACCTCGCCAGCCGTATTGACCAGTGGGCCGCCGGAATTTCCTTGCTGGATATTGCCGCGAACGGTGTAGGAATCGCGCTCCACATGCCCGTGGGAGTAAATATCCGGACCGGAAATGGTGATGCGATCGCGCACACGTGCCATCTCGGCGTCGAAAGGCCCGGAATGCGGGAAGCCC
Source organism: Corynebacterium sp. LaCa_205 (assembly GCF_057458085.1). NCBI lineage: Bacteria > Bacillati > Actinomycetota > Actinomycetes > Mycobacteriales > Corynebacteriaceae > Corynebacterium > Corynebacterium sp. LaCa_205. The sequence continues at coordinate 213,435 of NZ_CP190931.1, read as the reverse complement.
ATGACCATCGCATCATCGCCCGTCTGGGCCGGGGTCTGGGCCCACGGCAGCGGATCGATGCCGAGGTCGCGCGAATGCAACACCGCCACGTCCACGTCCGGGTTGTAATAGACCACGGTCGCATCCTTAAGCCCCAGCTTGGTATCAAGGCGCACGGTCTGCGTGCCGGCCACCACGTGGGCATTGGTGATCACGTAGTCATCAGAGACCACAAAGCCGGAACCCATGAGGCGGCGGGAGCACTCTTCGGCGTCGCCAAGCACGTGAATGATGGAGGGCCGCATGCGGCGCACCAGCTCCGGATCCTGCACGTCTGGGTCCGGCTCTTTTACTTCCTCATTGCTAATGGAGTTTTGCCAGGGCGAAACCAACGGCGGCAGGCCGGACTCATTAAGCATTGCCGCCACGCCATTGGGCAGCGCCGCTACCCGCGCCGGCGCGGCCGAGTTGAGGTTGCCCAAGATACGCGAATCGCGCAGGCCCTGACCGGTCGCACCACCCAAGTTGGTGGCCACAGGGATAGAAATCAGCCAAATAACCACCAAGGCGGCAAAGGCTTGGAATACCGCACCCACCGCAGAATCGAGGCGCTGTGTCTTGCGCGCCTTCATGCGGTCGCGCACGCTGCCGCCCAGAGAGGAGCCGATGAGCTGCCCGATGCCCACGAATAGCACCAAAATTCCTACCAAGAGCAGCAAGCGCAACGAGGGCTGATCCACCAGGCGCAATGCGGCAGGTGCCACGGCAATGCCCAGCACTACCCCAGCACCCACTCCGATGGAGGCCAAAACTGCCGCGAGGGCACCATTGCGCCACCCACTAAGTAGCGCCAACAGGACGGCGACCACAATCAGGCCGTCAACGATAAGCGCAGGAGTCATGGCTATGGATTCTTTCTATTGGGGGTTAAGACGTACACGTACCGCGGCACAAGCGGTTAGGACATCTTCTCATTATTGCGGGAGTTTTTGAGGGAGTCACGCAGGTCCATGACTGAATTATTATCCCAAGGAACGCTCCACCCAGAGTGCTGCAAGAGAGCCGAAAGCACGCCGGCGGTAAACCCCCAGATGACATAGCCATTGGCATGAAATGCTGGTCCTTGCCATTTTCTAAAGCCCACCACGAAGCGATTGCGTGGATCGACCAATTCCCGGATGGGAACGAGAAAGACATCATCGGTTTCATCAGGGCTGGCGGGATAGACCTCCCCCGGCTGGTTCCAATGCGCCAGGATCGGGCTCACGGGATTGCCGGTGGCACGGATATGCAGTTGGCTCCACTGCTCTAATGGGGTCACGGAATTACGCTGCAGGTCCGTTTCTTCCCAGGCTTCCCGCAGCGCAGTATCCACTAGCGAGGTATCACCGGGATCTCGGCGGCCGCCCGGGAAAGCAATTTGTCCGGAGTGAGAACGCATGGACGGCGAGCGGTGTGTGAGCAAAATGCTGCCCTCCTCCGCGCTTTCGCCGCTAAGTAGCATAAGCACAGCCGCCTCCCGTTTGACCGGCACCTGCGCAGTAGTGCCATTGAGGGACGAAGCCTGCCGATTGCCTATGAGCTCTTGCACCTGGCTCGGATCTACCCCCAACGCTGGCTTGAGCCATTCTGGTGTGCACTCGGGACGAAGTTGGCTCATGCCGCAATCGCCTCTTTCACGGCCCGTTCAATCTCCGCTGCGGAGCTAAAGGGCTGCGCAAATTGCTTGCGCACTTCGCCGTCCTTGAGCACCACTGTCACCGGAACTACGCCTGGCAGGCTCAACTGACCGGCAAATTTATTATCCGCATCCTGGAAGCTCGGCAGATCCACTCCCACGTCATTCAAGAAAGCTGCACCGTTTCCCGCGTTCTTATCCGCGTGCACACCCACGACCTGCCAGTCTGGGTGCGTCTCCGCCACCTTTTGCAGATAGGGAAGCTCCGCGCGGCACGGCTCGCACCACCACGCCCACACGTTGACCACGCTCACACCTTCATCGGCACGCTTTCCGGTGGCCTTACCGCCCAAGCAATCCAGCTCTACCCCAGCTACGGTGCCGGCTGGACAGTCTGGACGCTGCGGGACTTCTTGCGGAGCAGCCTCGGTTGGCACTGCCTCCTCGGCTTCGTCCCCACCCCGCAATTGCGAGACCCCCACTACCGCGATAACGGCAATGAGGATCGCGGCAATCACCGTGCCAAGGACGTAGTTCTTCATGCCTTAAGCCTAGCGCCCACTAGCCGCTGGACACATATCCCGCAGCACGCATGCACCGCACTCCGGCGTGCGCGCATGGCATACCTGGCGCCCATGAAAGATGACGCGGTGAGAAAACATTGTCCACTCTTTTTCTGGCAGGAGCTTGGCGATGTCCCGCTCAATCTTCAGCGGTGTCGTCTCTCCCGTGAGCCCAAGCCGCTGCATAAGGCGGCCGAAGTGCGTATCCACCGTCAGCCCCGGAATCCCAAAGGCATTTCCAAGCACCACCAGCGCGGTCTTACGCCCCACGCCGGGCAGGCTGGTGAGCTCCTTAACCGTGCGGGGAACCTCGCCTTGAAAATCTGCCACCAGCTTCTCCCCTATGCCCAAAAGGTGTCCCGCCTTAGCTCGTTGAAAACCCAACGGGCGCAGGATGCGCTCCAGTTCCGACCGCTGCGCTGCTGCATAATCCGCGGCCTCGGGGTAGCGGGAAAAGAGTTCAGGGGTCACCGAGTTCACGCGCTCATCCGTGCACTGGGCAGAAAGCACCGTGGCTATCAAAAGCTGCAGCGGGGAGTCATAATCCAAGGCACAACGCGCATCTGGATACTCCTGTGCCAAACGCCTATTTATCTCCGGTGCCCGTAGCTCCGGCGCGCTGGCCGCTGACAGTGCTGAATTCATGGCATAAAGCTTAGTAGACTAGGAAAACATGATTTCACTTGTGATTCTGGTACCGCTTGCGATCGCCCTTTTCGCCCTCCTGATGGAAAAGCTCGAGGCAGTTGTTTTCGCTGACTAAGCCGCAAACTCGCTGGCCGGAGTTGTGCCTCTAGCACGATCAGAGTTTCTATAGTGTGACAAAAATTCACTGAAGTACCAAAAGTGACCAATTACACTGTAAGATGAAACGCGTTACACAGTGACCCCGCTTGTTCCGCATTGTCGAGTGCATGAAAGACCGCACCCAGATGTGGCGCAGGCGCATCTATGGACTTTCGTAGTCGACATCCAAGGAGTAAAACGTGGAAGGCGTACAGGACATCCTCTCCCGCGCCGGAATCTTCCAAGGCGTTGATCCCGTTGCAGTGCAGCACCTCATCGAGCAGATGGAGACCGTGCGCTATCCGCGCGGAACCACCATCTTCGACGAGGGCGAACCTGGTGACCGCTTGTACATCATCACCTCGGGCAAGATTAAGCTCGCTCGCCACGCCCCGGACGGCCGCGAAAACCTCCTGACCGTCATGGGCCCATCCGATATGTTCGGCGAGCTGTCCATCTTCGACCCGGGCCCGCGCACCTCTTCCGCAGTATGCGTGACCGAAGTTCAGGCGGCCACCATGAACTCCGAGCTGCTCAAGAAGTGGGTTGGTGACCACCCCGAAATCGCACAGCAGCTGCTACGCGTCTTGGCACGCCGCCTGCGTCGCACCAACGCCAACTTGGCCGACCTCATCTTCACGGATGTTCCCGGCCGCGTGGCAAAGACTTTGCTGCAGCTGGCCAATCGCTTCGGCGTCCAGGAAGGCAGCGCCCTGCGCGTAAACCACGATCTCACCCAGGAAGAGATTGCCCAACTGGTCGGCGCCTCTCGTGAGACCGTCAACAAGGCGCTCGCCACCTTTGCCCACCGCGGTTGGATCCGCCTCGAGGGCAAGTCCGTACTCATTGTCGATACCGAGCACCTCGCCCGCCGCGCTCGCTAAGTAAGCGCGAGCTCGCCACACCCCCGCTTAAAGCGGGGGTTTCGCTGGTTTTCGCCCCCTTGCCCAGCATTACGTGGAGGCCAGCCCCACTTCCCTGGTGCACCAGCGCAGGGGCTAAAACAATTAAGCCCCTTTTCCTACTAGGAGGAAAAAGGGGCACATATGGAGATACGGCTTATTTAGTCTTGCCGTCCAAATACTTCAGCGCGGTGCGAGTGGACTGCTCCGCAGCGTGGCGCAGTACCGGATCCACATCATCGTACATCTCGTTGACCAGGGTATTCAGATCTACATCCTCACCCAAGCGGGCGCGGATCTCCTTAATCTGATCAAGGCGGTAGTGGCGGCGGTCGATATACTTGCGGGCTACCTGGGACGTGTCATCCAAATCTGGGCCGTGCCCTGGGAACAACGCGATATCCTTACCGCGCTCCTCTAGGGTATCCAAGGTGTGCAGATAGTCGGCCAAGTTTCCGTCCGTCTCCGAAAGCAAAACGGTGTGACGGCCTGCGATGGTGTCACCGGAAATAATGCCTTCGAGGCGGGAGTTTCCTACTTCACCGCTCCACACAAAAAAGCAGGTGGAGTCCGCGGTATGGCCAGGAGTGTGAACAACCTCGAGGCGAGGGGTGATGCCGTCGAGGGAGATATGCTCACCATCCTGCAGCGCCTCGGCACCGTTGCAGTAACTCGGATCGAATGCGCGAATGGGGGCGCCGGTCATCTGCCGCAGGCGCTGCGCGCCAGATGCGTGATCATCGTGGCGGTGAGTAATCAAAATCAATGCCACCTCACCTGCGTTGCGGTGCACAACGTTGAGATGGCCTTCATCCTCTGGACCCGGGTCTACGACGATCGCCCGGGAGTCTTCAGCGGCGCGAATAATCCACGTATTCGTCCCCTCAAGGGCGGTGTAGCTGGGGTTATCACAAAGGACTACGCCAACGGATTGGCTGACGGGACGCAATTGACTATATGCAGGGTGCTCCATAGTTACTAGCCTATCCGATCAAGCAGCAATTTCTACGATTAGTTCGATCTCTACCGGCGCGTTTTTAGGCAACGCAGCCACACCAACGGCGGAGCGAGCATGCGTTCCGGCATCCCCAAAGACTTCACCAATGAAATCCGAGGCGCCATTGATAACTGCTGGCTGATCTGCATAGCCCGGATCAGAAGCCACGAACCCCACAATCTTTAGCACGCGGGAGATATTATCTAGGCCCACCTCAGCATCGATGGCGGCGAGCGCATTGAGCGCCGCGATGCGGGCCTGTTCTTGGGCTTGTTCCGTAGTGATTTCGGCACCAACCTTGCCGGTCAGCGGCAAGGTTCCCTCCACGAGGGGAAGCTGACCGGAGGTCCAGACCTGATTCCCTACGCGTACGGCCGGCACATAGGAAGCTAGCGGCTTGGCGACGCCCGGTAGCTCGTACCCCAGCTCCCGCAAGCGAGCATGAAAGCCCATTTACTCTGCCACCTCGCGCTTGAAGTAGGCCACGACGTTTTCTGGGTTCGGGCCAGGGGTGACGGTAACCAGTTCCCAGCCGTCTTCACCCCAAGAATCGAGGATCTGCTTCGTAGCGTGGGTAAGAACAGGTGCGGTTGCGTATTCCCATTTAGTCATGGGTCCCATTCTAACTATTAAATACGCCCCACGCCGTCAAAATTCTTAAATCCCGACGAGTTCGCCGCCCTCAGCCAAGTAGTGCGCCCAATCCGTGATGTGAGGGTTCTTGCGAAGCAATGCACGGCGCTGACGCTCGGTCAGCCCGCCCCAAACACCAAACTCGACGCGGTTATCCAAAGCATCGGCACGGCATTCGGTCAACACCGGGCAGTGGCGGCAGATGACCGCCGCCTTGCGCTGTTCTGCACCGCGCACAAAGAGGGCATCCGGGTCACCTTTACGGCATTTAGCCTGGGTAACCCACTCACCACGCTCGGGATTTCGGGCTGTATTAGACATTCCAGCAGTCTTCACACGAACGGTCATGGGTGAGTGTGCTCCTTCCCAGACGGAATACTATGTAACGCGCCTAAGTCTATTCACCCAGGTAGAAGATTGTCTAACACGTCACACTTTAGGGGGTGCGAGTGATCTTCCACCCACCGAGGGCGACCACGTAGTGTATGGGGCGTGACTGTCATCAAATCTTTGGCCAAGATAGCCCTGTCTACGGTCTTGGTAGGCGCGCTGATCGCCCTGGCCCTTGCCCCCTTCGCGGGCATTTCCGGGGTAGCGATTGCCCGTACTAACGAAACCATGCAATCTGACCTGCAAGATCTGACGGCCGGTAATATCCCTGGCGTCACCACTATTAAAGATGCCAAGGGCAAGGACATGGCCTATGTCTTCAGCCAGCGCCGCCACCCGGTGGAGGGAAAGAAGATTTCTAAAGCCATGAAAAACGCCATCGTCTCCATTGAGGACGAGCGCTTTTATGATCACGAAGGCGTAGACTTCCAGGGCAATTTCCGCGCACTGTGGACCAACCTGACCTCGGGTGGTGTCTCTCAGGGTGCTTCTACCATCGATCAGCAGTACGTAAAGAACTACTTGCTGTTGGTTTCTGCTACTACCGATGAAGAGCGTGCCGCGGCCACCGAGCAATCCCTAACCCGCAAGCTGCGCGAGATGCGCATGGCTACCAAGATGGATGAGGAGTTAGATAAAGATGACATCCTCACCAACTATCTCAACCTGGTGTCTTTTGGTAACCATGCCTATGGCGTCGAGGCCGCAGCCCGCACCTATTTTGGCACCCACGCCTCTGAGCTCACGGTGCCACAAGCAGCAATGCTGGCGGGCATGGTCCAATCCTCTGAGCGCCTCAACCCCTATACCAACGCCGGCGAAGTAACCGAAAGGCGCAACCTCGTCCTGCAATCCATGGCGGATAACGGCCATATCAAGCAGCAGGAAGCGGATAAGTATAAGGGGGAAAAGCTGGGCGTCGGCAAGAAGCCCCAAACGCTAGCCAATGGCTGCATCGGCGCGGGTGACCGCGGTTTCTACTGTGATTATGTACTGAAGTACCTGGATAAGAAGGGCATTAGCGAAGAACAGCTGGCGCGCGGTGGCTACACCATCAAAACCACACTGGATCCAACGGTGCAAAATAAGGCCCTTCAGGCCGTGCAAAGCCACACCAACCCGGACGCCCCAGGCGTGGCGGAAGTCATGGACGTCATCAAACCCGGTAAATCGGATCGCAAGGTGCTGGCCATGGTCTCCTCCCGTGACTATGGCTTGGACTTGGACAAGAATGAAACCATCCTGCCGCAGCCCTATTCCCTGGTAGGCAACGGTGCCGGCTCCGTATTTAAGGTCTTTACCGCCGCGGCCGCGCTTGAGGCAGGCTATGGCATTAAAAACACCGTGGATGTGCCCGCCCGCTACGAGGCGGAAGGCCTTGGTCACGGCGGCGCCGCCGGCTGCCCGGCGGACCGCTACTGCGTGGAAAACGCTGGCGCCTATAAGGCCACCATGACGCTGCAGGAAGCACTGGCCCACTCGCCCAATACGCCTTTTATCAAGCTCACCGAGCAGGTAGGCGTAGCCCCCATCGTTGATATGGCGGTGCGCTTGGGCCTGCGCTCCTACGATGACAAGGGCAGCTTTGATAAGGACACCTCGATTGCCCAGCACACCAAGGAAGCCAATTCGGGTTCTTTTACCCTGGGCCCAGACCAGGTCAACCCGCTGGAGCTAGCCAATGTGGGTGCCACGCTGGCCTCGGATGGCAAATGGTGTGAACCCAACCCCATCGCCCAGATCACCGATAAGGAAGGCAACGAGGTCTACCTTAAAGAAACCCCGTGTGAGCAGGCGGTGGATAAGGACGTGGCCCGCGCCATGAGCAATGCTTTGTCCGAAGATGCCAAGCAGGGCACGGCCAAAGATGCCGCCCAGGCGGCCGGTTATTCCAGCCCTATCGCGGCAAAGACCGGTACCACCGAGTCCAACCAGTCCTCTGCTTTCTTGGGATTCAATGAGGGCATTTCCGCCGCTCCTTATATTTATAACGACGGCACCTCCACCGTCCCGCTGTGTACTGGCCCGGTGCGCCAGTGCGCGGGTTGGGGCAACCTCTACGGCGGCTTGGAGCCGGCGCAGACCTTCTTCAGCATGGCCTCCCAGCTGCCGATAGCAACCAAGGCTGGTCTGCCGAATTACAATAAGAAATACGATAACGGCACCACGGCCGATAAGACCCTAGATGGCCTGCGTGGCAAGTCCGAGGCCGAGGCGCGCCAGGCCTTGGAAGCTAAGGGCTATGTGGTCAAGACTTCCCGCGTCATCGGCGGCGATGTGCCTTATGGCCGCGTAGTTCGCGCCATTACCGGCAAGGACGGAAAGAAGAAGGGCGCAGAGATTACGCTGCAGCTTTCCGACGGCGCCGGGGCCTCCCAATCCCCCTCCTCCGGCGTGACCGATGCTAACTCCACCGGCACGCAAAATAGCACCGGCGGCGCTAATATCGACGGTGCTACTAGTCCGGGCCGCTCGACTGGCGGCACAGGCGGTAACGGTGGCGGGGGCGGATTCTCGCCGGAAGACTTTGGCATCCGCCAAGAGGACATCGATAACTTTGCCAACGATATCCGCAGCCTGCTTGGCCGCTAGGCTCCGCCACCCAGTGTGGTCTCGCCCGCTCTAGCTCAGCTGGGCTTTGACCTCAGCGGACAGGCGCTTGCCGTCCGCTTGGCCGGCGGCCTTGGCATTGGCCACCTTCATTACGGCACCCATCTGCTTCATGGTGGGTGCTTCGCCGTTTTCGGCTTCGACCTCGGCAATGGATTCCTTCACCAAGGCCTGCAGCTCGGACTCGTCTAGCTGGCGGGGCTGGTAGGCCTCGAAGAAGGGGACATCAGCAAGCTCGGCTTCAGCCAACTCCGGACGCCCATTTTCCTCATAGACCTCGGCGGACTCGCGGCGCTTTTTGATTTCGCGCGCAATTACCTTAAGGATATCGGCGTCCTCCAGCTCGTGCCGGGAGCCGTTAGTCTCCTCGGCCTGGATGGCGGCCAGCAAGGCACGGATGGCGCTGGTGCGCTGCTTCTCCTTCGCCTTCATTGCGGTTTTCAGATCTGCACGGATGGTTTGTTTTAGCTCGCTCATGCCTATCAATGTACGCCAGGTAGGGTGGTAGCCGTGAAACTTTTACGTATTCTTGGCGGCCTCACCGCTGCGGGCCTGGGCGCCGCAGCATGGGGCTATAGCGAACTGACCAAATTCGAGCTCAAGGAATATACGCTCCCTCTCCTGCCCAAGGGCACTCTGCGTGGCAAGCCGGAATTTCGGTTGCTCCACCTTTCTGATCTGCACATGATCCCGGGCCAAGAGACCAAGATTGCCTGGGTCTCCGCCCTCGACGCCCTGGAGCCGGACCTCGTAGTCAACACCGGCGATAATCTCTCCGATCAGCAGGCCGTACCCGATACGCTGCGCGCTCTCGGTCCGCTGCTGGCCCGCCCCGGCCTCTTTGTCTTTGGCACCAATGACTACTGGGCCCCGCGTCCGGTCAATCCCTTCAAGTATCTGCTGGGCAAAAAGCGGGAGCCTTCCTATGTGGATCTGCCCTGGCGCGGTATGCGCGCCGCCTTTATGGAGCACGGATGGCGCGATGCCAACCAGGCTCGGCATGAGTTTAAGGTGGGCAACGTCCGTCTTGCCGCCGCCGGCGTGGACGATCCACACCACGATCTGGATGATTACTCCGAAATCGCGGGTCCTCCCAACGAGGATGCTGATTTGTCCCTGGCCCTCCTCCACGCTCCCGAACCCCGCGTGCTGGAGAAGTTCGCGGCCGACGGCTACCAACTCTCGCTCTCTGGTCACACCCACGGCGGCCAAATTTGCCTGCCGGGATCCCGTGCACTGGTAACCAATTGCGGCATCGACCGCGACCGCGTGCAGGGGCTCCACGATTTCGGCCCGATGAAAATGCATGTCTCCAATGGCTTGGGCACCTCCAAATTTGCCCCCGTACGCATCTTCTGCCGGCCCTCCGCCACGCTGCTAAAAATCACTGAGGTGGACTAAACGCAACCACCTGCCGTTTTGTTGATTGCGCTTAGCTTGCGTTAAAGTATCGAGGTACCGCTTTTCAAGGCGGAACGCCGGGATATGGCGCAGGTTGGTAGCGCGCTTCGTTCGGGACGAAGAGGTCGCAGGTTCAAATCCTGTTATCCCGACCATGAGCCCGCAGCTGTGCTGCGGGCCTTTTCTTTACTAGGCCAACATTCCCATAAACAGCGCCGCGGCCACCAAGATGGCGGAAAATAGCCACGCAATGGGGAAAGCCAGCTTGAGATATTTACCCATCTGGCCTTCCGCTAGCCCCAACGCCAACCATAATGCGGGTGAGAACGGCGAGACGAAGGTGCCCACCACGTTACCAATGATGAGCGCGCAAGCCGCACCCATACCGCTGACCCCAAAGCTTTCCACGGTTCCCTGAACAATAGGAAGAACTGAGAAGTAATAGGCATCCGTCGAGGTCAACAAGTCAAGCGGTACGCCAAAGAAGCCCACAATAACGTGAAGATGCGGCGCGACACCCTCCGGCAAGACGTCAACTAGCGTCAGGGCGATTTCTTCAAGCATCTTCGTTTCATTGAGAACGCCCAAGAACATGGCCGCGGCAAGAATGACGCCCGCCATGGCCAATGCATTGGGCGCATGGCGCCGCAGGGCCTCGCCTTGTTCCATGGAACCGCTGAAATTAATGGCTAGCGTGATTGTAGTGGCCACGAGGAAGGCTGGGGCGGGCGGAGCTACGCCCGATAGCAGAGCCACTAAGACCGCAAGGGCTACGACAACGTTGACCACGGTAACCCAGCGTCCCGTGCGGAAGTGGTAGCCCAATTTATGTTGTTCACGTACCTGTGCAGCAGCGAATTCATCGGCCAATTCATTAACGTCTACTGCCGTGCCGCCTACTAATTCTCCGCTTTCGCGCAAACCCGCTATACGGCGCTTTTCCCGCCACCCCAAAAGCGCGGCCAAAAGGAAGACCAGCACAATCGCTACGCCCTGAATGGGCAAAAGTTGCACCCAGATGGCGTTGGGCTCTTGATCGACTACGGCGCCGGCCCGGCCAAGCGGGCCGCCCCAAGGGACCATATTCATTATGGAGGCGGCCATCGCCACAATGGTGATAAGCGCGTAGCGCGACATATTCAACGCACGATAGAGCGGGAGTAGTGCGGGGATGGTGATAAGGAAGGTGGTAGAACCAGATCCATCGAGGTGCGCTACTACGCCAATCGCCGCAGTGCCCAACGTTACGGCCATGATTTTCCCGCGCGTGGCCTTGATGAGTGCGCGGATAACCGGAGTAAATAGGCCAACATCTTGCAATATGCCAAAGAAGATGATGGCAAAGATAAACATCACCACAACGTTGATGACGGAACTTAAGCCTTCGCTGAAAAAGTCAGATATTTCGCCTAGACCAAATCCACATACTAGGGCACCAACTACGGGCACCAATGTCATGGGAATGATGGGGTTTACCCGGCCGCGAATTAAAATTCCCACCGTCACGAAAATGACCAAAAGGCCTACGGTCGTAAGGCCGAGCGGGGTCTGCATAGTGCTCCTTTACAAGTTGACGTCCCGCCGTGCCGCACGTGACACGGATAGACGGGGTGTGACTCAGATTAAACCCTGGCCACCAGCAGCACTACCACCACCCCCAAAAAAATTCACACCACTTTGAATTGAATTGTCTATGGATAGCGTGTCGTCAAAAAAGTATGCAAAGCGTGAAAACTACCCCACCCCGATAAAACGACGGCCGTTGTGCACGGATTCTTGCGCAGAAAATACGGGTTAAGGGTCAAAAAGTGTGTCCGGAATCGCGGATTTTCACGGATTGACCTGTAGGTTTCCGGAAAGTATATGCTCCGGAAGCATATATCTAGCCCCCGACGGGAAATCCTCGGTGTGGCAGCCGTGATGTGCTATGCGCGGCGTGGTGTGGTGTCGCAATGTCGAAGAACCAACCACGCTGCCACTGCGGCGGTGAAATGAAACGCAACGGCACCACCAGCAAAGGCACCACCAGATGGCGCTGCAAACAATGCGGCGCCTCCAGCGTCAAACGTCGAAACGACATCACCAACGCGGCAGTGTTCACCCAGTTCATCGAGCATTGCACCACCGCAATATCACTCGACGACCTAGCCAAACGAAACGGTGTTAGCCGCGCCACCATGAAGCGGCGCTTCAAGTGGTGCTGGCTCGTTGATGTGCCTGACCCCACCGCCGGCCACCACAAGCGGATCTACGACCAGGTATTTCTCGATGGCACCTACACCGCCGGTGGCTGCCTGATCGTCGCGGCGACCATCGACCACGTGATCGCCTGGCACTGGTGCAAACACGAAACCACCCGCGACTACCAACTGCTGCTTGAACGCATCGAAGCCCCACTCATCGCCGTCATCGACGGCGGCCAAGGCGCATACAGCGCAATCAAAAAGTGCTGGCCGACTACGAAAATTCAACGCTGCCTCGTCCACGCCCAACGCGTGGTCCGCCGCTACACCACCACCAACCCACGCACCGATGCCGGGCGCACCATCTACCGACTTGCGCTGAAACTGACCCGGATCACCACACTGGATGAAGCCGCCGCGTGGGGTGTGCAACTGCACGAGTTTTCAACGATCTACCGGGAATGGATGAACGAGAAAACCATGATCAAAGACCCCAAAACAGGTGCATGGACCCGCGTGTGGACCCACCACAACGTGCGCAAGGCCTACAACAGCCTCAACCATCTTTGGCGGTCCGAGATGCTGTTTGTCTACCTCAACCCGCCAGCAGGAGTCCTTGCGCCCGAGCGGATCAAATCCACCACCAACAGCTTAGAAGGCGGCATCAACGCCCAGCTCAAACTGCTCGCCAGAACCCACCGCGGCAGATCAGGCGAACGACTACGCCGCATGCTGGATTGGTGGCTCTACTTAAAAACGGAACTGCCTGACGATCCAGTACGAATCGCCAGGCAGTCCGACTGGGGCCAGGGCCAACTCGCCAAAGTATCCACCCTGACCCAAACCGAGAACCAAGCCGACCACGAAACAGGACGCCCAGCCCTCTACGACAACGCTATCGACACCGACTACACCCACTCAATCGGCATTCAAAAAGGCCAAATCTAACCCCCGCGACACGCCGAGCCAGACACACATTTTGACCCTTAACCCACTCAATCGGCATTCAAAAAGGCCAAATCTAACCCCCGCGACACGCCGAGCCAGACACACATTTTGACCCTTAACCCGAAAATACAGCTAAATACCCCATATATGGGAAACGACGCGGTGCCCCTACAGCGCCGCGTCGTCCCTATTCCCTATCACTCACAACGGATTGGAGAAACCGTTTGCCTACCCCCTAAGTAGGCTTTGTGAGCAAGACCAACTGTAGCATTCACACAATGCAAACGGTAGCGGACACCAAGATTCCCAGTTTCCACCAATGTTTTTTATTCTTAGGTCTGCATGTTCAGACCTAATTAACTGAATCTTTAGTTTTTACTGTGGACAAGGCCCACCATTTTGCACTTAACCCAACGAGAGTGACAGCCAACAATACCGCAATCCCAGCCCAGAGGACGGCTTGTTCGCCTTCGTTGCCCGCCACCGTGACAGCCGCGGTAGTCCAATTCAGCGGCAAAAGATTAGAAATAACTTGCCATACCTTAGAAACCCCGGCAATTGCAGCGGATTTCCACAACCAGCCCACCAGCGCGGTCTGGCCGATGCCAAAGAGTGCCGCAAGAATACTGCCGGCAGTAATACCGCACAGGCCTAGCAGGCCACGCGTAATGGCCGTCATGGACAGCGCGCCCAGGAGAAGCGCCACCCCAGCCCAAGCCGCCGCCACGGGAGTAAAACCAGTGGCAAGCACGAAGAGGAGGATTTCCCCGATGGCCACCGCAGCCAGCGTTCCGCCAGCCACCATTAGCCAAGGGCGGAACCCTACGTGCCAGGCCATGCCAGCTGCCGCACCTGCGAGCAAGACCAAGGCGGAGATCAGCAGCGCCACAATAGGACTCAGCAAATGCGTCGGGCCTTGGGATGCAGTATGCACCGGCGGCAGGGCACGCTGAATATCGCCCACGTTCGTCTGATTTTGGGCCGCCATGCCGGAGAGCTTGCCGGCGCCGTCGTCAAGCTTGTCCACGCCTTCCTGCGCCTCACCGACGCGCTTGCTAAGCTCCGCTATACCCTCATTGAGCTCTTGCGCGCCCGATACCGCCTGATTCACGCCATCGTGATAGGCGTAGCCATTGACTGCCAACTGATTGGACAGATCGCGCGAGCCGTCCTTGAGCTTCTTGAGCTGGCCAGTTACCGAATTATCCAGGCGGAAATTATTCACCTGCGCGCGGAGATCACCCAGCTGCGCGCGAATATCCTTCGCTTCTTTGGATTTATTGCCTTCTAGATCGTGCATCGTGCCATCGATGGCCTGCAGGATCTGCCCCTGGACGGCCCCGAGGCCGACCACCTGGTCCACAGCGCCACCTACGCCATTGGCCAGCTCCGTGGCGCCGCCACCGAGCGTATTGGTTCCAGACTGCAGCTGATTGAGGCCGGATACCAGTTCTTGGGAGCCCGTCGCCAGCTTGTCGACGCCCCCTCCAAGCTCATCCGCCCCCCTGTTGAGCTCCCCCGTGCCGTCATCAAGCTGCTTGGCGCCCGATTTAAGCATGCTTGCCTGTGCCTGGGCGCGGCTGGCTGCTTCGGCGGCTTCTTTCACCTCTGGAGAGGAAGAATTTTCCCGTGGCGCGCCAAACGGCTGCGCGGCGCTAGACCAAGCCTGGGCAGGTTCCCACTGCGCGAGACCCGCCACCGTAGCTCCGATAACCAACGGCAGGGCAAGCAAGAAGATCAAGAGGACGCTGCGCCACCGGGAGGGAGACGCAGCGTCTGGGGAAGCAAGGCGTGAGGTCATGGTAATGAACCTATCCTTGCAGGTCACTCCCCTGCTGCAGGCGCGCCGAGCACCCCACATTGCCGATTACTCTAGAATATATGGCATGCCCCACATTTATTCCCTAGCTCCTTCCCGTTACCTTGCCACCGCGGCCTTCGTGCCGCTGTGCTTTGGCCTTGTTGCCTGCTCCAACGACGCCGATACGTCCGCAGAACCCGAGTTTTCCGATGCCGCTGCTCTTAGCTCCTCCGCCGAGGAGACCTCCTCCGAAGAAGCCACGAGTGAGGCCACCACGTCGGCAGCCGCAGAGACCACCGCCGAGGCTGAACCTACTTCCGTAGAAGCAGCTCCCTCCTCATCCCCCGCAGAAGCCGGCGATAAAGAGAGCGAAGACCAAGCCGCCGCGCCCGCCGATACAGGCCAGGGCGATTGTTCCCCAGAAGCACTGCAGCCCGCGGCCCCAAGCATGACAAATATCCGAGTCAGTGACTGCGATGGTCAATGGGCGCACTTTGGCAAGGACAGCACGGACTGGACGGCTTGGGCACGCTACGACAATGGCCAGTGGGTAGCCATTGAGCCCATTGACGAAGCCACCTCCGGCATGACCGCCCCGTGCTACGACGTAGACAAATGGGCCGCCGAGGGGGCTCCCGCTTTCCTTACCGAAAATATGCGCCGCTGCGACTAGTCGCACAGCATGACTTCGCCCCCGTACCGCGCTTTATAGCTGCGCGATACGGGGGCGGCGTTTTTAGTGCGGAGGGACTGCCGCGGAAGGATTACTTCTTCTCGGCGTAGACCTCACGCACGCGCTGGCCAAGGGCTGGGTGCACCTTAGTCCAGTAGTCGTAAACGCGCTCCTCGGTTTCCTCAGATACACCTGCCATAGCATTGGTGATATTGGTAACCAAGCGCTCCTTGGCGGCGTCATCATAGATGTTTTCGTACAAGTCGCGCGCCTGCACGAAATCATCATCTTCGGAGTGGCGAACGTACGGTGCACGCACCAGATCGCCGCCGTAGGACTCCGGATTGATATAAAGCTCCGCCGCGGTGGTGGTCTCGAGCTGGGAGCGGTCATTCACAGCGGCGTCGTCAAGCACGCCAGTGCCCTTTTCATAGCGGTTCGGTGAGTACACCGGATCCTCCGGGGCATTGAAAAGGAACTGCATGCTGCCCTCGTGCTGATAAGTATTGACCTCATCCACATTCTGCGGCTGGTTGACCGGCAACTGCTGGTAGTTCGGGCCAATGCGGTAGCGCTGCTGGTCAGCGTAGGCGAAAACGCGTGCCTGCAGCATCTTATCTGGGGAGAGGCCAACACCCGGCACGATATTGGATGGATCGAGCGCCACCTGCTCAATCTGCGCAAAGAAATTGCGTGGGTTGCGGTTGAGCACGAAGTAGCCCACATCGTGCAGCGGGTAATCCTTCTTGGACCAGACCTTGGTTAGGTCGAAAGGATTAAAGCGATAGTTCTCCGCCTCATCCAGCGGCATGATCTGTACCTTGACGTCCCAGACTGGGTAATTGCCCTCCTCGATGGCGTTGTAGAGGTCCTCGCGGTGGCAATCCGGGTTCTGGCCGGCGGTCGTGGTGGCCTCCTCGTCGGTGAAGTTCTCTACGCCCTGGCGGGTCTTAAAGTGGTACTTCACCCAGAAAGCCTCGCCTTCTTCGTTGACCCACTGGAAGGTGTGGGAGCCGTAACCATTTTGGTGGCGGGTCGACTTCGGCGTGCCGCGGTCACCCATGAGGTAGGTGACCTGGTGGGCAGACTCCGGGTTGCGGGTCCAGAAATCCCACTGCATATCCGCATCGCGCAAACCATTGGTGCCCAGACGCTTCTGGGAGTGGATGAAGTCAGGGAACTTCTGGCCATCGCGAACGAAGAAGACTGGGGTGTTATTGCCCACGATGTCCAGGTTGCCTTCCTCGGTATAAAAACGCAGCGCAAAGCCGTGTACATCGCGCCAGGTATCCGGGGATCCCTGCTCACCGGCGACGGTGGAAAAGCGGCCCATCATCGGGGTGACGGTGCCCTTCTGGAAGACCTTGGCCTTGGTATAGGCGGATACATCTTCCGTAATGTGCAGCTCACCGAAGGCGCCGTGGCCCTTAGCGTGCGGGGTGCGCTCCGGCACGCGCTCGCGGTTGAAGTGGGCAAGCTTTTCAATGAGGTGGATGTCATTGAGCACCACTGGTCCCTGCTGGCCGGCAGTCACCGAGGTGTTCTCGGAAGGAACTGGTTGGCCAGACGGGCGGGTGGTATTGCCCTTGCCAGCGGGGCGCTGGCCCTTGTTCAGGATGTCATCAGCGGTGAAATCAGTCATTTTGCCTCCTGGCAATCGGTGGATATGTACCACCAGTGTGGCAAAAGAATCACCGGTTGTCAGGGGTCTAAAAGGAGTGTAGGGGCTACTGGTAGATTCATTCAGGTGACTCACCACTCCGCAGCAGATGACGCCCGCGTCACCGACCTTGCCCTTCGGGCCGGTCGCGGTGACCGTGCGGCGCTGACGGAGTTTATTAAGGCTACCCAGGATGATGTGTGGCGTTTGCTAGCGCATTTAGGCGGGCCGGAAGGCGCCGACGATCTCACCCAAGAGACCTATCTGCGCGTGATCAGCGCCCTGCCACGCTTTGCGGCCCGGTCCTCGGCACGCACGTGGTTGCTGTCTTTAGCCCGGCGGGTGTGGGTGGATAATATTCGCCACGATATGGCCCGGCCGCGCAAATCTGCCACCGAATACGAAGACGCCATGGGTGCGGCACCAGAAGAGTCCACGGCATGGAGTGAATGGATAGATGCCCGCGCGCTTATCGACGCCCTCCCGGCCGACCGCCGCGAAGCCCTCATTCTCACCCAGGTGCTGGGCTACACGTACGAGGAGGCGGCCAAGATTGCTGGCGTGCGGGTAGGTACTATCCGCTCCCGCGTCGCGCGCGCCCGCAAGGATCTGATCGCAGGGACAGGTTAATACCCCCATACCGGCCCCTTGAGGCGGCGAGATAATTTCACCTGCAAATTGTTACGTTCTGGTTACCTTGCACCCCAAGAGCCCCAGTTTTTGGCATTTAGCTGCAGATTGAGCACCAGACGCTGGGTGAAGGAGGCCACAATTAGGGCGATTCTTGCCCGAAGTATTTGTCCAATGTGTGGTTTATTAGATCTGTACACACGTGATAAATCGACCGTCGATCCGGGCCCGCGCGATCCCAATGCCGGGCCCGGCGCGTGTGAGTAAGAGAGTTTCTCCCTTTCATGTTAAAACGCGCAATCGGAATTTCCATGGCGTTTATCGGCGTCGTCGTGGGCGCGGGTTTCGCTTCTGGCCAAGAAGCTATGCAGTTCTTCGTGGCCTTTGGCAAGTGGGGCTTGTGGGGCATCGCCCTAGCCGCTGGCTTGATGATGATCACCGGCGTGTCCATCCTGCAGCTCGGCTCGTATTTCCAGGCCGAGGAACATACCGCTGTCTACGACAAGGTCGCATCGCCGTTTACCGCCAAGATCTTGGACTGGTCCACCCTGGTGACCCTGTTCGCCATCGGCTTCGTCATGTTCGCCGGCGGTGGTTCGAATATCAATCAGCAGTTCCCGTCCATACCTGTATGGGTAGGCGCCACCGCGATGCTGATTCTGGTACTGCTCGTCGGCCTGATGGATGTTGACCGTGTGACCGCAGTCATCGGTACCATCACCCCGTTCATCATCATCTTCGTGGTGCTTGCCACCGGCTATACCATTGTGAACGCGGACGTAGACTTCTCCGCTATGAATGACTGGGCGGTTAATAATGTAGATACCTCGCTGCCCAACTGGTGGCTATCCGCGCTGAACTACACCGGCCTAAACGTGATGACGGCTGTGTCCATGTCCATCGTCATTGGCGGTAACTTCCTGGATAACCGTGCAGTGGGCATTGGTGGCCTTATCGGTGGCCTGCTCTACCTCATCCTATTGGCCCTTCTGGTCTTCGCCCTGTTCTTCGAAGCTAAGGACGTCAACGGTCAAGATATGCCAGTGCTGAGCCTGATTACCGGCATCCACCCGGTACTCGGTGTGCTCATGACCTTTGTTGTTTACGGCATGGTCTTTAATACCGCTATCGGCATGTTCTACGCGCTGGGCAAGCGCTTGACCCGCAATAATCCTAAGCGCTTCTACCCTGTCTACGCTGTTTGCTGCATCGTCGGCTTCGTCCTGTCCTTCGTGGGCTTCCAGACACTGGTCAGCAATGTCTACCCGATCTTGGGTTACTTGGGCCTGCTGATGATCGCGGTGATGGTCTTCAACCGCATCAAGAACGGCAGCAAGCTGGCCGATGAGTCCGACCGCCGCATGCGCGCACACGAGCTGGTTTCCCGCCGTCTGGATCCACGCAAGCGCTTCACCAAGAAGAATGAGCGCGAGCTGCGCAAGCTGGCTGCGGCATCCAATATGGAAACCACCGAGTTCGTCACCAATATCGCAGAAGAGATCCACGAAGAGCTCGAAAACGATGAGGATCTCGATTACGACCGCGAAGATCCGGAGCCATCCGTGACCTACGTGCAGCACACCAAGCCGGAGGTTCCGTCCTCCGATAGCGACCTTGACTTTGGCAAGAAGGATGCTGCCGCTGATAGCGGCAAGGCTACGGGCACCGCCAAGCCAGTCTCTGAGGACTAGCCTTCTCGCCCACGTCAATCAAGATAAAAGCTCGGCGCCCTCCTTATCCCGTAACGAGGAAGGAGGGCGCCGAGCTTTTTGTGTAACCTGCGACGAAGCGGAACCTGCTTAAACGAGTAGCTCCGCGATCTGGATGGTGTTGAGCGCGGCCCCCTTGCGCAGATTATCGCCGGCGACAACGAGCACGAGGCCCTTATTATCGTCCACCGTCTGGTCCTGACGGATGCGGCCTACCAAGGATTCGTCGATGCCGGTGGCAGCGAGCGGGGTGGGGACGTCGGCAAGCTTAACGCCCGGGGCACCGCTCAAAAGCTCGGTGGCCTGCTCGGGGGTGATTGCCTTGTCGAACTCGGCGTGGATGGTCAGGGTGTGGCCGGTAAAGACCGGGATGCGCACGCAGGTACCTGCAACCTTCAGCTCCGGAATGTCTAGGATCTTGCGGGATTCGTTGCGCAGCTTTTGCTCCTCATCGGTCTCTAGGGAGCCATCATCCACGAGGTTGCCGGCCATCGGCAGCGCGTTATAGGCAATGGGCGCCACATACGGGCCAAAGTCCTCGTCATTGAGTGCAGAGCCATCGTGGACCAAACCCACATTGTGCTCGCCAACGGAATAGACCTGCGCGGCCAGCGCCTGCACGCCGGCTAGGCCGGAGCCGGAGACCGCCTGGTAAGAGGACACATGCAACTTGTTCAGGCCCGCGGCATCGTGCAAGACCTTCAGCACCGGCATAGCGGCCATGGTGGTGCAGTTCGGGTTCGCGATGATGCCTTTGGGGGTGTTCTTGGCTTCCTGTGGGTTGACCTCGGAGACGATGAGGGGAACCTCTGGATCCTTGCGGTAGGCCGAAGAGTTATCCACCACGGTCGCACCAGCCGCGGCGAACACTGGAGCCCATTGCTTGGAGGTAGAACCACCGGCAGAGAACAAGGCGATATCAACGTCGGCGACGGATTGCTCGGTAACCTCGGCGAGGTCCTCAACGGTAAGCTGCTCGCCGCGGAATTCGAGCTCGGTGCCGGCGGAGCGGGAAGAGGCGAAAAAGCGCACCTTATCGGCCGGGAAATTGCGTTCTTCCAAGATGGAGCGCATAACGCGGCCGACCTGGCCGGTAGCGCCTACTACTGCAACAGTGGTCATGACTATAAATCCTCTGTAGTTGCTGTGGGTGTTTAACGTCCGGTTCCAGCATAAACCGTGGCTTCTTCTTCGCCACCAAGCTGGAATTTCTCGTGCAGTGCGCGGGCGGCCTTTTCCAGGTCAGCCTCGCGGGTGAGCACGGAGATGCGGATTTCAGAAGTGGAGATGAGCTCCATATTGACGTTGACGTCGCGCAGGGCCTCGGTGAACTCTGCGGTAACGCCCGGGTGGGATTTCATGCCGGCGCCGACGAGGGAGACTTTCCCCACTTGGTCGTCATACAGCACATTGGCCCAGCCTCCTTCAGATTTCAGCTTGCTCAGCAGCTCCATGGCACGCGGGCCGTCGGCACGCGGGCAGGTGAAGGTGATATCGGTGGTGCCGTCCTCCAGGGAGGAGACATTTTGCAAGACCATATCGATATTGATCTCTGCATCGGCAATGACGCGAAAGACCTTCGCAGCCTCCCCCGGGCGATCCGGGATGCCCAGGACGGTGACCTTTGCCTCGGACTTATCGGTTGCTACACCAGTTAGTACTGCTTCTTCCACGGGGATATCCTCCATCGATCCGGTAACTAGGGTGCCGGGGTCATTTGAATAAGACGAGCGAACTCGCAAGGGTACATTGAACGCGCGGGCGTACTCCACGCTGCGTAGGACCAAAATCTTGGAACCTACCGCGGCCATCTCCAACATCTCCTCAAAGGAGAGCTTGTCTAGCTTCTGCGCGTCTGGGACGATGCGCGGGTCCGCAGTGTAGACGCCGTCGACATCAGAATAAATCTCACACACATCCGCCTTCAGCGCGGCAGCAAGGGCGACCGCGGTGGTGTCGGAGCCACCGCGACCCAAGGTGGTGACATCGCGCGATTCCTTATTAACGCCCTGGAAGCCGGCGACGATACAAATCTTGCCTTCGTCCAAAGCCTCGGTCAGGCGGCCCGGGGTCACGTCCACGATGCGGGCATTGCCGTGGCGCTCGGTGGTGAGCACTCCGGCTTGGGAGCCGGTAAAGGACTGGGCGTGGGCACCAAGCGATTCCACTGCCATGGCCACCAGAGCATTAGAGATGCGCTCGCCAGCGGTAAGCAACATATCCATCTCTCGCTGCGGCGGGACGGGGTTGACCTGGGCGGCAAGGTCGAGCAGCTCATCGGTGGTATCGCCCATGGCGGAACACACCACGACAACGTCGTTGCCCTGCTTCTTGGTGGCCACGATGCGCTCCGCAACGGCGCGGATGCGGTCTGCGGATTCGAGGGATGAGCCGCCATACTTTTGCACGATCAGGGCCACGGTAAGGATGCCGCCTTTCGTCGTTCAAGGCATCCCTGGCGTGTGTGTACCCGCCCGGAAATACCTGTCGTTCATTAGTCAAAGACCCATGCTACCCCGCAGGGTCTTTGCCCTCATCATAATTCCTAGACAATGCTTAATTTTTATTCACACGCCCCCAACGTTAAGCGCACCACACGCTCGCTCCCTCAGCGCAGAAAAACGCGCGCCATGCAGGGAAGAATATGCATATAGCAGGATTTTTTACTACCGTTGAGCGGGTGTTAAGCAACCTCCTCGCCATCTTTTTCGCGCTCGCATCCGCGCTGACGGTTGCTTGGGGCACGGTCATCCGCCACCGCATCGCCCTCGACGCCGATGATTCGGTCATGCGCGCCGCCATGTCCAACCCCTTGTGGTGGGTGGGCACCGCGGCCGCCATTGGCGCTTATGGCCTGCAGGTCATCGCCCTCGGCTTTGGCACGTTGCTGGTGGTCCAGCCCATCTTGGTGCTGTCCTTAATGTTTACCCTGCCGCTTTCGGCGTGGTATTCCGGCCGCAAAATGCCTTTCCACGAGGTCTTTTGGTCCATTGCATTGACCATCGCGGTGGGCATCATGGTCGTCTACGGCCGGCCGGTCGCAGGAAACCCTCGCCCGGAATGGAGCGATTGGTGGCCGGCGCTCCTTGTAGGGTTGGTCACCCTCGCAATCTTGGGCGCGGCAGCCACGAAGCTGCCAGAGCAGCGGCCTTTAGCCTTGGGCACAGCCTGCGGCGTCATCTACGGCTTCGTCGCCCTGCTATCAAAGGCCGTGGTGGACATTTTCACCCACGAAGGCCTTAGCACGCTCCTGGCAAGCTGGCAGTTCTACGGCCTCATCGGTCTCGCGCTCACCGGCACCGTAGTGCAGCAATATTCCTTTAATGCCGGCCCCCTAGCCCATTCCCTGCCGGCCATGACCATCTTTGAGCCCATCGTGGCCTTCGGCTTGGGCTACATGGTGCTGGGAGAGAAATTCCTCATCGATACGGCCGTCGGTTGGGCAATTATGCTCATCGCCCTTACCGTCATGGTGCTCTCCACCATCGTGCTCTCCCGCAGCCCGGTAAGCCAGCGCGGCTAAATGGCCCACTCAAATACGCCGAGCATATAGGCCGAAAACCACGCCCCGAACAGGGCCCAGGCGCCAACCGCCACGCTTGCCGACGTCCCCTTTTTCACCCACGGCAACAACACAATCACCGCCGGCAGGAGCAGCCGGGGCCGCGAGTGCATAATGCCATCAGAAAGCAGCACGTTCGCCATCAGCACCGCAGAGAATAACCAGGCCGCTAGCGGCAGGCGGCGCCATGCCAACACAAGGAAAACCGGGGCAGCGATCATCACGCCGGCGCTCAGCAGATATCCACCGTTAGTAGCCCCGCTAAGCGTCTCCCAAAGCCAAATAACCGTGGCTTTGCCGCCATCAAAGCTGGAGTTCCAATGTTCTTTCTGGATCCCAAAATAACCGCCAACTTCTTTGAGATGGCTGCTCGACCACCACAAATACCCCACCAGCGGCACGACCGAAAACACCACCGCGGCCCAGGCCCGCCAGTTCTTTCGCGCCCGCAGCAGCACCATGAACGCAAAGACCGCAACGAGATCCACCGCGGTAAGACGCACGAGTCCGGCTACAAAAATTAGTGCCGCGGCAGCCCACCATCGCTCCTCTACGAGCGCCACCACCGCCCATATGGCCAGGGCCCCAAAAAGTGCCTCGGTATACGGCATGGAAAACACGATGGACATCGGCGCACTGGTCACCACAACAGCACTGAGCACCTGGGCCCACTTCCCCATGCCCATGCGCGCAGCCAAGGCCATCACACCGGCAGCCAGCGCGATGCTAAAGAGCACATTGAGCGCAATGGCAGTGCCCGCTTCGTCGGTACCGAAGATGCTGCTTAACCCACGCACGAGGAAGGGGAATCCCGGGAAGAAGGCCATGGTCGTCTCATGGACCGGCCCATCCGTAGAAATATCCGCACCAAAGTACCCGCCGCGGGCGATTTCTACGTAGTGCTTAGCGTCCCACTTATTGAGCAGCCCCCACAGCTTATCGTCCTGCGCGGCGGCCACCGCTGCGAGTACGCCTACGCGCAATGCGGCTCCGATGAGTGCAACGAGTGCGGCAGGCGCCCACAAGGAACGCAGTATGGATGATGTTTGAGGCTTGGCATGGCGGGGATTAGACACGAAAGGCATGGTACCCCACCACCACTGCGTCTCATTGAATGAAATCTCTTGCCGCACAGTGAGAAAGCCTGTAGTGTGACCGATATGACACAGCGGAATGACTTACTCCTTATCTGCCGCGGCGGGATTTCGGCCTAAGCACTGGCCAGCGCCCCGTCGCGGAGTCCGGCTACCCAAGCCCAGCTGGCCGTCTTTCCCCATAGACACCAGAAAAGGAAACCCGCACCCCATGTCCCCCACTGACTCTTTTATCAGCGCCCCGCGCGACATCACCACCCCCACCGGCCCACGCCGCGAAGGACAACCCGCGTGGAATAAGCAGCGCGGCTCCGCCATGCCCCACGAGCGCTATCAACCCTTCGCCGTCGAGGTAGAAGACATCGACCTGCCAGACCGCACATGGCCCAGCCAGAAAATCACCCACGCTCCCCAGTGGTGTGCGGTGGATCTGCGCGATGGTAACCAAGCGCTGATTGATCCCATGAGTCCAGAGCGCAAGCACCGCATGTTCGACCTGCTGGTCAAGATGGGCTACAAGGAAATCGAGGTGGGCTTCCCCTCTGCCTCCCAAACCGATTTCAACTTTGTCCGCGAAATCATCGAGGGCAATAAAATTCCCGATGACGTCACCATTCAGGTCCTGGTACAGGCCCGCGATCACCTGATCCGCCGCACCTTTGAAGCTTGCGAGGGCGCCAAGAACGTCATCGTGCACTTTTATAACTCCACCTCGAAGCTGCAGCGCCGCGTAGTCTTCCGCAAAGACAAACCCGCCATTAAGAAGCTGGCCACCGATGCTGCCACACTCATTAAATCCATCGCCGCCGACTACCCGGATACCACGTGGCGCTGGGAATACTCCCCCGAGTCCTTCACCGGTACCGAGCTGGACTTCGCCCGCGAGGTCTGCGATGAGGTGGTAGACATCATGGATCCGTCCCCAGAGAATCCAATGATCATCAACCTGCCATCCACCGTGGAGATGATTTCGCCCAATATCTACGCCGATTCCATCGAATGGATGCACCGCAATCTAGCCCGACGCAAGGACATCGTGCTCTCCCTGCACCCGCATAATGACCGCGGCGAGGGAATCGCCGCCGCCGAACTCGGCTTTATGGCGGGCGCGGACCGCATCGAAGGCTGCCTGTTTGGCAACGGCGAGCGCACTGGCAACGTAGATCTCGTCACTTTGGGCCTGAATATGCTCACCCAGGGTGTGGACCCACAGATTGATTTCTCCGATCTGCCGCAGATTCGCGAAACCGTTGAATACTGCAACCAGCTGCGCGTGCCGGAGCGCCACCCCTATGGCGGCGAATTGGTCTTTACTGCGTTCTCCGGTTCCCACCAGGACGCCATCAACAAGGGACTGGATGCGCTGGCAGCCACCATCCGCCCCGGCGCGAATAATACCGAGGTCTCGTGGGAAGAAATGCGCGAGGCCATCTGGGAGGTTCCTTACCTGCCCATCGATCCGAAGGACGTGGGCCGCGACTACCAGGCGGTCATCCGCGTCAACTCTCAGTCTGGCAAGGGCGGTGTTGCCTACATCATGAAGACCGATCACGGCATCAATATGCCTCGCGCCATGCAAGCGGAATTTTCCACCGTGGTTCAAGAAATCACCGACTCCGAAGGCGGCGAGGTCAATTCCAAAAATATGTGGGATATCTTTGCCACCGAGTTCCTGGACCGCGAGGCTCCGCTGGCCCTGGAGTCTTTCCATATGGACAATGCCCCAACAGAAGATGGGGATGCATCGGTGACCGCCACCGTGGCTTTCCACGGGGAAAAGTCCACCGTCTCGGGCAGCGGTAACGGACCCATTGCGGCTTATGCCAACGCCCTGGAATCCCTGGGCATCGACTTCGAGGTCATGGAATACTCCCAGCAGTCCCGTTCCGCCGGCGACGACGCCGAAGCCGCCTGTTATATCGCCGCCGACGTCAACCAGAACAAGGTCTGGGGAGCAGGCATCGCCGGGTCCACCACGCGGGCTTCGATCAACGCGATTAACTCCGCCGTCAACCGCGCCCTGGCCTAGGCCTGCTCGCCGGCGATACACACCAGCGCCGCGGCCCGGCGTGGTAGAAGGGTGGGTATGCCTTCTTCTACCTACCTCATACCGCACCGTGGCTTGGGCGCCGTGCAGGCCCTGCCCATCTATGATGCGCAGACGAAGGAAAACCGAGAGTTCACCGTCACCTTGGCACCCCGCCCAGACGGCGGGTTGGAGGTGCGTACCGACTCCACTATCGGGCACATCACCAGCGCCGACCGCGCGGAGTATCCCGAAATAGATCTACTATTTCGCGCCGGGCTGACCCCTGCAGCCACCGCCGCGCCGGGGCCCGATGGCTCTCTCTCGCTGCTGCTGCCCCGGCCGGGCCTTTGCCTGCCGGCGAATAATCCGCCAGCGGGCCCGTGGACAATGCTGGGCTATGCCCCACCCATCGACATCGCCGATCTCCCCGCGGATCTGGACATTCCCGCCCACGCCCGCATGCACGTATTGGTTACGCTCTCGCCCAGCACCACCGGTTCCGGCACCGATGCTTATTTGGGCCCGCAGTTTGTGGGGCGGTTGGAAGGGGTGGACGTCGCCAAGCAGGGCATAACCCTGGCCCATGCCTACCATGCGCCGCGCAACACCGGCCGTGTGCTCAGCATCTACGCGGGGGCGCCGCTGCCGGATTCGAAGGAAGCCTCGCTTGCCGACGCCGCCCCTACCTCCCCCGCCGCCACGGAAACCTTCGAAACTACGAGCTTCCGCGCCATAAGCACCGATGACCCCGCACCCCGCCGCCGGTGGTGGCCCGCCGTCATGGCCCTACTGGTGATTGCAGCGCTCATCGCCGTGCTCATTTTTATTCTGTAAAACTTTCGGGCAGGGTAACACCCTTGTTCACCAGCCGGGGAAATTGGAAATGGCCCACGGCAGTGCCTAAAATACAGTGTTACTATTACCCCCTATCGAAAGGCCCCAATGACTTCGCTGGATTCCGCCACCTACGTGGTCCCTGACCACGGTTTTGGCGTGATCCATAATCTGCCCATCATGGATGTTTCGCCAGAAGTTTTCAGCGAACTGCTCGAGTCCACCGCCGCAGAAGGCGGTTACCTCTCTGCGGAGCTCGGCCCCCGCACCGCCCAGGACGGCTTCGCGGTGTGGATCGGCGATTCTCTCCTTGGCCGTCTCAGCGCCGCCGATTCCCAGGCCTACGCACTCTTTGACTGGGTTCTCAGCGCCGGCCTACGCCCACGCGCCACCGCCCACGTGAGCATGACAGATGCCTCCGGCGAAGAGTGGCCCACGCTCAACCTGCTCCTGCCGGCACCGCACCTGTGCATCCCCGCCAATAACCCGCCGGCGCAGCGCTGGACCATGCTGCCGGGCGAGTCTGCCGCCACATTGACGGAGTTTTCCAAAGACGTCACTGGCTTTCCGCACACCGACGAGCACTACCTCGTCTCCTTGCGCACCCGTGGTTTCCTGCGGCGAAATACCGTTGATGTCTATGTCAATAGCATCTTCTTAGGCTCCCTCCCGCGCGATGCCGCCCGCGAGATTGCCCCCGCCGTGCTCGACTGCACCAAATCCGGCCGCCTCGCCATTGCCCACGGCTACTTCCACTACGACGCCGATGACCGCCCCGCGCTGACCATCTACGCGCACAACGCTGCCAATAGGCACCACGCCGGCCTAGTTTTGGGCGTTGTCGCCGGTGGCGCCGCCGTCATGTCCGCGGCCACCGCAGCCCGCGCACAGGCCGCAACCAGCGTTCCCGGCGGCCCCACTGCCGGCATCTCTGCCGCTGGCACCTCCTCCGCAAGTGGTTTTGGCATCACCTCTGCCGCCAATGCCGCCGGCGCTTCTGGGGCCGTGACCTCGAATCTGCTGGCCGCAGCCGGTGTCGCCGTGCTAGTTGGTGGCGGCACCACCGTGGCTACCCACATGCTTAGTGAGGACGAAGCTCTTTCGGACACCCACTCGCATTCCACCGACGATTCTTCCCATTTCGATGGCATTGGTCCCAAGCGCCCCGCGCACCCCGCCACGCCCCGCATCCACGATGCTGGCCCCACCAGCGGTGTCGCCGCGCCATCCCGCGCGGATTCCCCGACCCAGCACCCGCTTGCCGACGCCCCCTCTGAGACACCACCGCAGCACCGCCACGCCCCCGCGCCCCAACCGTCTAAGCAGGCGCGGCCGACGCACACCCCTCAGACTGACCGTGCCACGACCCCTGCCGCCGGCCACCACGACAAGCACCGTGGCGAGCACCAGGGCCATGATTCCCAGGCAATTTCCCGCGCCGCCTCCGC
Organism: Corynebacterium sp. LaCa_205; assembly: GCF_057458085.1. NCBI lineage: Bacteria > Bacillati > Actinomycetota > Actinomycetes > Mycobacteriales > Corynebacteriaceae > Corynebacterium > Corynebacterium sp. LaCa_205. The sequence continues at coordinate 184,925 of NZ_CP190931.1, read as the reverse complement.
CGCAGCCGCTGCCGCCGCCGCTGCGGCTAATAACGTCGAATCGACCCCGGCTTCGACTCCGGCCGCGGCGCCATCTTCCAGCTCTGAGCCGGCGCCGCAGCTAGCGGCGAAGGAGCCGACTGCAACCTCCACGTCTTCGTCATCGGCCGAGCCTTCCCAGACAACGCAGACCACGGAGCCCGCGCAGACCACGGCATCTACGGATTCTGCAACTTCGACGTCACCATCGAAGGCCACGACGTCGACGGAGGCTACCGCACCTGCCGAGCCGTCCGACCTACCTACTTCAAATACGCCTACTTCGGAAAAGACTTCGGCTGAAACGACCACAACTGAAGACGGCGCCACCACCTCGACGGATAAGCAGACGCCACTGCCCGCACCAGAGTCCTCAGAGCCAACGCCTGCGGAGCCGACTGCGCCTACAACGACATCTTCGTTATTGACCTCGGAGCCCCAGGCTGAGCCGGCACCGGATACCACCGTGCCAAGCACCACTATCCCAGGTTCCGAACTCGAGCCAACGCCAGAGCCGGAAACTACTGCCCCAACGACGACGATCCCCGGCTCGGAAATCGTGCCCACCCCGGAGCCAGAACCAGAGGTCGAACCGGAACTGCCCACGGGAGACCGCGGCGCGCCGGACGGCTCGGATGAGCCCCTCGTACCGCTCGAACCAGAAGAACCGACAGAGCCGGAAGAGCCGAAAGAGCCGGCTGAACCGCAGCAGCCAGAGACACCGGGGCACCCTGAAGAACCTGAGGAACAAACAACCCCGCCGAAGGTCATTGTCGTCGTTGTAGAAGATTAAGCGGCGCGCCCTGTCCCCCTGCACGAAATGCGGGATACTACACTGAGTTTAATGAACAACACACCTGGCCCCTCCCCGCAGCACCCGTCGGCGTCGGCCCCAGCGCCGTCGCCCGCGACGGTAGCTTCGCGCCACGCGGCCAGGTCCACAGCGCCCAAACCAGGCATGGAACAGCGCCGCACTAAGCCCCGCCGTGCGGTCCGTGCCTCCGGTGAGCCAGACGCCCCGAAACCCAAGCCGAAACCGAAACCGCACCCACCGGCCCAGCAACAGCCGCAGCAGGCCGACTCGCCCAACGACGCAGCGGACTTTCCCTATGTGGCGCTGACCATCCAGACCACCGGCATCCATCCCAGCACCGGGCGCATCGTTACTATCGACGCCATTGCGTTCAACGACGCCAGCGAGCAGGGCCAGCAATTCCACGCCGTCCTCAAGCCCGATACCGATGCCGGGCCGCGCCACCTCCACGGGCTGAGCACCACCGATATTGAGCAGGCGCCAGCTTTTGGCAAGATCCTCAAATCGCTGGACAAGCTTATTGACGGCCGCACACTCATCGTCCACGACCTCCCCTATACCTGGGGGTTTCTCGTCGCCGAGGCCCGCCGTGCCATGATGGCCGCCGCCCGCCAAAATCGCGCGCGCAACCGCGGCCGCAACAAGGGCCGCCGGCGCCGCCAGAAGGTCGGACACGTCCCCACCCCCGTTCGTATCATCGATACTTTGGGCACCTCCTATGCGCAGCAGGTGCGGTCGAATGATGTGCGCTTAGGGGGTGTCGCTAAGCAGAGCGGCTTGGACGCTTCGCCACAGGCCTCGGTGGAGCGCGCCAAGCGGCCCGAACCCGAGACTTCGCGCGAACAAACCGAACTGCTCATCGCGCTCTACCGCAAGCAACGAGGTGGCACGGTGCGCAGCTATGCGCCCGAGGACGTGCGCGCCGACCGCTTCGGACTGCAACGCTCCCACGTGCGAGTCGACGCTGCCGAAGCCCCCGCCCAACACCACAACCCCGGCAAATACGAGCCGGGCAAGGAACTGCGCCGCGGCATGGAAATCGTGGTCGCTCCGGAAATCCTCGAGGACCCGGACATCATCATCGCCGCGCTCATGCGTGAGGAGCTCAATTATTCTGAGAAGCTCACCCGCGAATCCTCGCTGGTCGTGTGCAACGTGACCACTGACTTGGTGGGAAAACCCATGCACGCCCACCGCAAGGGCATTCCGCTGATGTCCGATACCGCGTTTCTTGACGCCCTCACCCGCATCGAAGACGCCGTCCCGGAACCCGAATCCGGCAAACCCACGCCCCGGCCCCAACGCTCTTCCCACAACAACAAAAAAGGCGGCGCTAAGAACCAAAAGCGCCGCCGTCGCCGGGGCGGCCGCGGTGGTCGCGGCAGGGGCCGACGAAATTCTGGCGGCTCGGCGGGGAAAAAGAACGACTAAGCCGCCCGCGCGACTACCCTAGGGGACATGAGTTTTAGAGTCCCGGGTGCGCTGAGGAAGTTGCGCACCACCACCGCCACTACCGCCGCGAAGCTGGCTACCACCGCTTCCCGCGCCACCGGCCGTGGCGCCGGCGGAATGATCGGTGGTCTAATCGCCAATGCCATTGACCCTTCCATCATGACCAACCTGGGCGGTGGGCGCCCGGCCGTGCTAGTGACCGGCACCAACGGCAAGTCCACCACCACCCGCATGCTAGCCGCCGCAGTCCGCGCCGAGCACACCGTAGCCACCAACGACGGCGGTGACAATATGGATGCCGGCATCATCTCCGCACTCATGGCCGGCAAGGACGCCTCCCACCTGGTACTCGAGGTGGACGAGCTCCATGTGCCCCACGTAGCCGATAACCTCAACCCGCAGGCGCTGGTTCTGCTCAACCTCACCCGCGACCAGCTCGACCGCGTGGGCGAGATTAATAAGATCGAGCGGGCTCTGCGCGGCGCTGTGGAAGCCCACCCGGACATGCTCGTCATCGCCAACTGCGATGACGTGTTGATGACCTCCGTGGCCTATGACGCCAAGAATGTTATCTGGGTTTCGGCCGGCGCTGGCTGGCTCGGCGATTCCGTGACCTGCCCGCGCACCGGCGGGCACGTCGTGCGCACCGAGGATGACTGGTATGCCGTTAAGCCGCTTGCCGACGGCCGCGAATTCCGCCGGCCGCAGCCTACCTGGGGCGTCGATAAGCGGGGCATTATCACCCCCACCGCTAAACGCCCGTTGAACCTGGCACTGCCTGGCCGTGCTAACCGGGGCAACGCGGCCCAGGCCATCGCTGCCGCCGTCGCCGGCTTCGGCGTGGACCTCGACAAAGCCATTGCGGCCGCCGAAAGCATCGACGATGTCGCCGGCCGCTACTCCACCATCCACTGGCGCGGCCGCGAGATTCGGCTCCTGCTGGCCAAGAACCCGGCCGGCTGGCAAGAAGCGCTGTCCATGGTGGACCGCAGCGCCGATGGCTTGGTCATCGCCACCAACGGCCAGGTGGCCGATGGCATCGACATGTCCTGGCTGTGGGACGTGAAGTTCGAAGGTTTCAATGGCCTCAGCGTGAAGGCCGCCGGCGAGCGCGGCACCGACCTGGCGGTGCGCCTGGTCTACGCCGATATCTCCCACGAGCTCATTCCGGATCCGCTCGATGCGCTCGCCGCCTGCCCGGAGGGTCGCATCGAGGTCCTCGCCAACTACACCGCCTTCCGCGATTTGAAGAAGGCGCTTTCCAAGGAGGCCACCAATGCTTAATATCGGCCTAGTGCTTCCCGACGTCCTCGGTACCTACGGCGACGACGGCAACGCCCTCGTCCTGCGCCAGCGCGCCCGCATGCGCGGCTTCGAAGCGGAGATTCACCCCATCCGCTTAGGCGAGCCCGTGCCCGAAACGCTGGATATCTACACCCTCGGCGGCGGCGAAGATACCGCGCAGATCCTGGCCGCGGACCACCTGATTTCCGATGGTGGCCTGAGCCGCGCCGCCAACGCCGGCCGCCCGGTCTTTGCCATTTGTGCTGGCCTGCAGGTCCTGGGTGAGTCCTTCCGCGCCTCCGGCCGCATCATCGACGGCGTCGGCCTGCTCGATGCCACCACGGCCGGCATGCAGGACCGTGCCATCGGCGAGGTGGCTTCCAAACCCACCCGCGCTGGCGTTACCGCGGGCCTCACCGAGCCGCTCACGGGCTTTGAGAACCACCTAGGCGCCACCATCCTTGGCCCCTCCGCGCAGCCCCTCGGCACGCTCACCCGTGGCAATGGCAATGCAGACCAGGCCGCCACCGCCGACCTTGCCGATGGCTCCACCCAGCGCACCTACGAAGGCGCCGTCCAAGGCAGCGTCATCGCCACCTATATGCACGGCCCGGCGCTGGCCCGAAACCCGCAGCTGGCCGATCTCCTCCTCGCCCAGGCGATGGGCGTGACCCTCGCGGATCTTGAGCCGCTTGAAATTCCGGCCGTTGACCGCCTGCGCGTCGAACGTTTCAACGCCTCCGAGCCCCCGCGCTCCCAAAGATAGGCCCAAGCCTGTGGATAACTTCACCGGACGGCCCTAAACCCCCGAGTTATCCACAGGCCCGGCCGCTGCCCCTTGTAGCCGCGCATCCCACGCCAATAGGCTGCGGGGCATGACGTTATTGGAGCAGCTGGGCGACATCGCTAAGCGCGGCGTGGATCTTCTCGAAGAGGCCCACGCCGCCTCCAGCCTGCCCCTGCCCGCGGACCAAGCGCGCACCCTGCGCCGGACCGCCGCGGCCTTTCTCTCGCCCACCAGCCATTCGCGCTACCAAGCCCGCGCGCTGGCCGCCGCGCGCCGCAATCACCACTGCCTAGAGACCCTCGCGCTCATCGCCCGTCGCTCGCGCAGCATTAGCGACCCCACCAAGCGCTGGCAATTCCGCGAGCAGCTCTGCGCCACCGCCGGCACCACCGCGCACGTCTCGCGCGCGGCTACCCGTCTGCTGCGCGAACTCAACCCTCCGCCCGAGCGCGAAGACGGCGGACGCCGGATTATGCACGGCGAGAAAACCACCCTGAGTTTCACCGGCCCCGCCGCACAAATGGCCGATATCTGGGCCGCTGCTAAATCCGACCCGCTAGCCTGGTTTAACGGCTCCCGCGCCGCCGCGCCCGCTACCGTGACTACCAATGTCATCATCGAGCTGCCGGATTACCTGAAAATCCTCGCCGGAAACGGCGATGATATCCGCCTCGCTATGACCAACGGCGCCACTATCACCGGCGCCGAACTAGTCCGCCGCACCCTAGCCGGCGCGGGACTCTTCACGCTCATCCATCCCGAGCGCGGCCCGGTCAACCTCTACCGCACCCGGCAGGCCTCCGCCAAGCAACGCCGCATGCTCGAGGCCGAAGGCGCCCGCTGCGCCTGGCCCGCTTGCCGACGCCCCGCCTCCGAATGCCAAGCCCACCACCTCATCGAATACTCCCGCGGCGGCCACACCCATCCTGAGAACATGACGCTATTGTGCCCGTACCACAACTCCATCAACGGGCTGCCGGGCCGCGGCCGGATGGCGCGCATTCGGGGCCGGATCGCCTGGCTCCCGCCCGCTAGCCAGGACAGGCATACACACATAGGGCACAGCAACGAACCCGACAACAGGCGCAGCGGGCGCAGCAGCAGATGCAGCACGACGACAAAGGAGGCGCATGGCCCGCCGGTATTTACCGGTCGCGCGCGCACCGGGCCTACGGCCGCCGTTCCCTAGCCGCTGTAGCTCCGCATTCGCCCAGTACTGGCCGGGGCGCTCAACGTGCTATATGGTCAGGCGGCCGGAAAGCGCGCGAGACAAGGTGAGCTCGTCCACAAACTCCAAATCGCCTCCGAGCGGCATGCCGGAGGCCAACCTGGTGATCTTCAAATCAGGGAAGTCGCGCAGCAAGCGCACCAGGTATGCGGCGGTCGCCTCGCCCTCCGTATTGGGGTCGGTGGCGAGGATGACTTCGTGGATGGTGGGGGTGGCGTCGTAAAGCGGGGTTTCGGGGGTGGAGTCTGCAAGCTCTCGGTCCGGCAACACGCCGCCTAGGCGCTGCAGCAGTGTGGAGATATTCAAATCACGCGGACCCACATTCGCCAGCGGGTCCAACGCGCCGCCCAAAACGTGATAGCGGCCCTCATACTCGCCGGTGCGCTCAATAACCTGGATATCCTTAGGCTCCTCGACCACGCAGATAGTAGAGGCGTCGCGCTGCGAGTTAATGCAGATGCGGCAGACATCCTCACGCGAAATATTGCAGCAAATGCGGCAGAAGGTCACGCCGTCGCGCACCGCGCCCAGCGCGTTTTGCAGCCGCTCGATGTCCTCGGGTTCCATGTGCAAAACGTGAAACGCGATGCGCTGCGCCGACTTCGGGCCGATTCCCGGCAGGCGCGAAAACTCGTCGATGAGGTCTTGCAGAGGTCCTTCAAACATCAATTACTCCCAAAATCGGCAAAAGCCGCCGCCCCACCCCGGGGCAACGGCCTTATATCGTATCGCGCGGACTACTGGTTGCCGCCGAAGACATCCTCAAAAGACGGGCCGCCCTGGCCACCCATGCCCTGGGACAGCGGGCCAATCTTTTCCTGTGCCAGGCGTCCGGCCGCAGCGTGGGCCTCCTTGAACGCACCCATAACCAGGTCCTGCAGCGTATCGACGTCCTCTGGATCCACGATGGACTTATCAATCTGCAAGTCCACGAGCTCGGCGCCGCCAGTCATGGTCACCTTGACCAGGCCATTGCCTGCCTGGCCCTCGACGTTGGTAGCGAGGATTTCTTCCTGCGCCTTCTGCAAATCCGCCTGCACCTGCGCGGCCTGCGCGATGAGGTCGTTCATGTCATTTGCCTGCTGCATTGGGTCTTGGTCAGCCATGGTGTTTCCTTTCTAAATCAACTTTAAATTTCGCTACCGCCCGAGTGTACCGTGCTCGCCGCCTAGGCACGCCGCGCGCCTAGTTCCCGCTCCAACAATTCCATAGCTACCTCGGTAGCGCTGCGATGATCCATTTCACCGGTGGACTGCGCGGCCTCCATCATGTCGCGTTCTTCGTCATCGCGGGTATAGGCCGGCGGTTCCTCGGGCGGTACCTCATCGGGCTCCGGCTCGGGTTCGGGCGGCAGCGGCACGCCGTTGCTGAACTGCGATTCATCGCGCTGCTTGGCGGCCTGCGTCGCCCGTGCGATGCGCGAGCGCCAGCCCGGCGTGTTTTCCTGCTTACTCTCCGCCTCCTGGTCGTCGGCAGGCTCGCGCGCGGGCTGATTCGGTGTCCACGCCTCCTTACGCTGCGCCGGCCGTGGGGCATTGAAACCGGCGGTCTTCGGGTCAGTGCCTACCACGCAGGTCACGGCCACATCGCGCTGGAACTCCTCCTTGAGTACCTCCACGATAACGGCGTTATTGGCGGGCGCATTGATTCGCTCGGCAAGGGCACCGGTGGTGTGTCCCAGCGTTAGCGTGCCATCGCGGAAGCCAAGCACGCGGGCTTCGGCAAGCATAATTTCCGCTACCTTATTCCGCTTTCCGACGCTCCCCCTCAACGCCACCCATTTCTCCCTCACGGCTTCCGCAAAGTCGCCTTCCGGCTCTTGCGTTGCCTGCGGTTGCGCCGTTTCCGACACTCTTTCCGACGCCGTCTCCGCAGCGGGCTGGCCCCCAGATCGCGCCGTTGCTTCCTGGGCGGATTCCTCCGCGCGGGCCGGTACGGGTTTCTCCAATGGCTCGCGCTGCTCCTGCCGCTCCTGCTGGGCCGGCGCCGACTGCGGTATGCGCCGTTCGCGCTGCCACGGATCCTGGGACTCTTGCGGCTCCGGCTCCGGCTCCGACTGCGGCTGCGGCTCTACCTGCGGCTGCTGTTGTTGCTGCGGGGTTTGCTGCTCGGTGGACGATTGCGCGGTCTTAGCCGGGGGCTGGGTTTGCGTTTGCGGCTGAGGGGCGGGCTCAGAGCCAGCGGAGTGCTGCTCCTGGGACTTGGCGCGACGGCGCGCGATAATGGCGGCCGCAGCGGACTGGGGGTCTTGGGCACCTGCGACAGCTGAGGTTGCCGCGGCGGCACCGCCCGGGGTCGCAGGGCCGGCAGGCACGGGCGCTCCGGGTGCGGCCGCGGGGACGGTGGCGCCGGTGGCCGCGGGGCCGGTGGACCCGATAAGCAGGTGCGCGCACATGATTTCCAGCAGCAAGCGCGGCGAGGTCGCACCGGTGAGATCGCTGATGCGGTCGTTGACCGTGGATGCCAAGTAGGTCAGCTGCGGGCCGGAAAAACGCTGCGCCTGGGCGGTAAGCACAGAAGCGCGGTCGGTGGGCGCGGAGACGAGGCCGGCCTCGATAGCGCCGGGCACGGCCTGCAGGATCATCAGATCGCGCAGGCGGTCGAGCAAATCGATAGCGAAGCGACGCGGGTCGTGGCCGGCCTCGATGACATGGTCCACCATCGCGAAGAGGCCGGGTTTGTCTTGGTTGGCGAGGGTGTCGATGGCGTCGTCAAGCAGCGAAACATCGGTGACACCCAAAAGCGGCCGGGCGAGGTCATAGGTCAGGCCATCGGGCCCGGCACCGGCCAGCAGCTGGTCCAGCAAGGACAACGTATCGCGCGGGGAACCACCGCCCGCCTCAATGACCATGGGGTATACGGCGTCCTCGACATGCACGCCCTCGGCCGCGACGGTGCGCTGCAGCAAGCCCTTCATGGCCGGCGGGGTCAGCAAGCGGAAGGGATAGTGGTGGGTACGCGAGCGAATGGTGCCGATAATTTTCTCCGGCTCCGTGGTCGCGAAGATGAAAATGACGTGCTCCGGCGGCTCCTCCACTACCTTGAGCAGCGCGTTAGCGCCGGAGGGCGAAATCATATGCGCCTCGTCGATGATGAAGATGCGGTAGCGCGATTCGGCCGGCGCATAGTAGGCGCGATCGCGCAGCTCGCGCATGTCTTCCACGCCATTATGCGAGGCGGCGTCAAGCTCCGTCACGTCCAAGTTTCCGGGGCCGCCGGGAGCCAGGGAGACGCAGGAATCACACTTGCCACACGGCGTCGAGGTCGGCCCGTGCTCGCAATTGAGCGAACGGGCCATAATTCGCGCCGAGGAGGTCTTGCCGCAGCCGCGCGGGCCGGAAAAGAGATAGGCGTGGTTGATGCGCCCTGCATCGAGGGCGGCGGATAGCGGCGTGGTGACCTGCTCTTGGCCCACGACCTCCGCAAACGTTGCTGGACGGTATTTCCGGTATAAAGCCACGGTTAGCCAGTTTACCGGCTAACCCTCGCGCGACCAGTCCAGCAGGTCAATGCCCTGCTCGGCCACTGCCCCCTGCAGCTTGCCGACGCCCTCTTCTACCCCAAACGCATATTCCGAATCTGTCAGCATGACCAGCTGCAGGATGAGAGTTAGGCGGCCATCCTCGCGAAACTGCGGGGTCTGCCCGCCCCACAGGTACGGCGCGATGAAGAGTCCGTGGTGCACGGTAATTCCCGGCGCGTCGAGGATGGAGGGCAGCATCACGCCCGGCTGCGCCGGAAGCAGACCGTCGGCCTTTTCGAAAGTATCGGCCGCGGCGTTGACGGCGGCAGCCACCTCAGGCTGCCCGGTGCGCGCCACCGTCAACAGCTCGCAGCGCACATCGGTGCCGTCGTCCTGGCTCTGCAGGCCGGTGTCGGTGGCGTTGAAGGTGGTGGTGAGGGCGAGCGATTGGGCGTCGGCAAGCGCGGCGAGGCCTAGCCGGCGCTCATCGACGTAGCGGAACTCCAGCGGAGCCGGGATAATCTCGCTCAGCCACAGGGCAGACTCGTCGGCGTTGATTTTAGGCCCCCAACTTCTCCACGGCGGCAAGCAGCACACAGGTAGCGACGCCGTCCATCGCCGCCTCAACCTCTTCCTGCGGCGGCAGGGTTGGGGCGAGGCGAATATTGCGGTCATTGTCGTCCTGGCCATAAGGGAAGGCCGAACCAGCCTGGGTAAGCAGGATGCCGGCGTCGCGCGCAAGCTCCCAGACGCGGTTGGCAGTGCCGTCGACAACGTCGAGGGAGATGAAGTAGCCGCCCTTCGGGTTGGTCCACTGCGCCACCTCGTACTCGCCCAGGCGCTTTTCCAGGATGCGCAGCACCGCATCGAACTTCGGCTTAATCAGCGCGGCGTGGCGGCGCATCACCGCGCGCACCCCTTCTGCGGAGCCGAAGAACTCGTGGTGCGCCAGCTGGTTAATCTTATTCGGGCCGATGCCGCGAATACCGGCGTGCTCTAGGTACCACTCGAGGTTATCCTCCGAGGTGCCGAAGAAACCCACTCCCGCGCCCGCGAAGGTGATCTTCGAGGTGGACGACATGGCCCAGAAGCGGTTCGGGTTGCCTTCTTCCGCGGCGATATCCAGAATCGGCAGGATTTCCGGGAATTCTTCAGTCAAGGTATGCACGGCGTAGGCGTTATCCCACACGATGCGGAAATCCGGTGCGCCGGCCTGCATACGGGCGAGGCGACGAGCCTTATCCTCAGAAATCACAGCGCCGGTGGGGTTGGCGAACATCGGCACCACCCACATGCCCTTGACTGTCGGGTCCGCCACCAGCTTTTCGACGGCCTCTACATCCGGCCCGTCTTCCTCCATCGGCACCGTCACCAGCTCGAAGCCAAATTGCTCCGTGATGGCAAAGTGGCGGTCATAGCCCGGCACTGGGCAAATCCACTTGAGTTTTTCTTCCTTGCTCCACGGCTGCGCGGAATCATTGGTACCGAAGAGGAACGCCCAAGAAATCAGGTCAAACATGATGTTCAGCGAGGAAGAGTCTGCGGCCACGAGCAGCTCGGGATCCATGTTGGTCAGCTTGCCCCAGATATCGCGCAGTTCCTTGATGCCCTTTTGGTTACCGTAGTTACGCAGGTCGTTTCCGGCAGCGTCGGTGTAATGGCCCAGGCCTGGCAGGGCGAGGAGATCATTGGAGAGGTCTAGCTGCGCCTTCGCTGGCTTGCCGCGGGTCAGATCCAGTTTCAGGCCCTTAGCTTTAAGGTCCTCGTAGTCCTTACGGACCTGGGCGGCGAGCTCAGTTAGTTCGGACGATTCCAAAGTAAGAAGCGACATGCGTATGTCTACCTTCCATGTATAGGGCGACTTTTAGCCCCCAATAGTAACGCACGCCATACAAAAAGGGGACCCCGCGCACCCGCCAGAGCCTCCTGACCCTTGCTGCATTCCTGCCCTGGGGGAGTTCAGAGGATGGACGCCACGCGGAATCCTGCCCCATACTTTAACGCCCGAGCGCCGGTTTAGCCAAATGGGACTCCGGCCGCGCAGCCCTCCGCCGCTCGCGGGTACCGATCTCGATACCTAGCCACCACACTACGGTTAAAATTCCCCGAAAACACGCCCTGACCTGGCGATTGGTAAAATAATTGCCACGGCTGCTAATGTTTCTTCTCGGAGGATTCGACTAGCGGCCTATGTCACACGCCTGGAACGCGTGCGGGGTTCACGCCCCTCGTGGGTTCAAATCCCACATCCTCCGCCACAGGTAATCCCGGCTCCTGCTGCATAGCAACGGAGCCGGGATTTTTGTTATACCTGCGCTCGGCCGCGCTAGCCGAGGGTTAAGGGTCAAAAAGTGTGTCCGGAATCGCGGATTTTCACGGATTGACCTGTAGGTTTCCGGAAAGTATATGCTCCGGAAGCATATATCTAGCCCCCGACGGGAAATCCTCGGTGTGGCAGCCGTGATGTGCTATGCGCGGCGTGGTGTGGTGTCGCAATGTCGAAGAACCAACCACGCTGCCACTGCGGCGGTGAAATGAAACGCAACGGCACCACCAGCAAAGGCACCACCAGATGGCGCTGCAAACAATGCGGCGCCTCCAGCGTCAAACGTCGAAACGACATCACCAACGCGGCAGTGTTCACCCAGTTCATCGAGCATTGCACCACCGCAATATCACTCGACGACCTAGCCAAACGAAACGGTGTTAGCCGCGCCACCATGAAGCGGCGCTTCAAGTGGTGCTGGCTCGTTGATGTGCCTGACCCCACCGCCGGCCACCACAAGCGGATCTACGACCAGGTATTTCTCGATGGCACCTACACCGCCGGTGGCTGCCTGATCGTCGCGGCGACCATCGACCACGTGATCGCCTGGCACTGGTGCAAACACGAAACCACCCGCGACTACCAACTGCTGCTTGAACGCATCGAAGCCCCACTCATCGCCGTCATCGACGGCGGCCAAGGCGCATACAGCGCAATCAAAAAGTGCTGGCCGACTACGAAAATTCAACGCTGCCTCGTCCACGCCCAACGCGTGGTCCGCCGCTACACCACCACCAACCCACGCACCGATGCCGGGCGCACCATCTACCGACTTGCGCTGAAACTGACCCGGATCACCACACTGGATGAAGCCGCCGCGTGGGGTGTGCAACTGCACGAGTTTTCAACGATCTACCGGGAATGGATGAACGAGAAAACCATGATCAAAGACCCCAAAACAGGTGCATGGACCCGCGTGTGGACCCACCACAACGTGCGCAAGGCCTACAACAGCCTCAACCATCTTTGGCGGTCCGAGATGCTGTTTGTCTACCTCAACCCGCCAGCAGGAGTCCTTGCGCCCGAGCGGATCAAATCCACCACCAACAGCTTAGAAGGCGGCATCAACGCCCAGCTCAAACTGCTCGCCAGAACCCACCGCGGCAGATCAGGCGAACGACAACGCCGCATGCTGGATTGGTGGCTCTACTTAAAAACGGAACTGCCTGACGATCCAGTACGAATCGCCAGGCAGTCCGACTGGGGCCAGGGCCAACTCGCCAAAGTATCCACCCTGACCCAAACCGAGAACCAAGCCGACCACGAAACAGGACGCCCAGCCCTCTACGACAACGCTATCGACACCGACTACACCCACTCAATCGGCATTCAAAAAGGCCAAATCTAACCCCCGCGACACGCCGAGCCAGACACACATTTTGACCCTTAACCCCTAGCCGACGCCGCGCTAGCCGCTAATCGATGACCGGCGGTTCGTAGCCGTCTTCTTTTAGCCACGCAATATGCGGCGGGGTGTTCATGCCCCACTCAGTGCGCGCCCAGAGGAAGGCCTGGGCGACCTCGGCCTCGGGATAGCCTCCGTCGCGCAGGTACTGCCGGAAGCCGTTCGGGCCTGAGTCTTTGATCCACAGCCAGACGTAGTCGTCGAGGGAGTCGTCGGCAAGCAAGCCTTCCATCCCTTCTGGAACGTATTCACGCTCGGTGCGCACGCGGTCCGCTAGGTCCTGGTCAAGGAAGTCGTAGAGGTAATCCAGCGCGTCCTCAAGCTGCGCATAGTCGAAGGCATTCATGCCGCCCAGCCTAGTGGCGCTTGGTGCCTAGGACCATGCGGTCGATTTCTTCCAGCACCTCGTCCACGATGGCCGGGTTATAGGCGCGGTAGCCGCGCATGCGCAGCAGCTCCTCCTGTGCCGCCGTCAGAGCGGTCCGGCGGGCCTCCAGAGCTACGTGGCGGAACTGCCAGGCGCGTTGCTTGCGGGAGTCTTCGGAAACATCCTCGCCATCACCAATCCGGTCTTCCAGCCATTGGATAACGTTGGCGGAAATTTCCGGATCCACCTTTTCGGCGTCGGGCGCGATATGCCCATCCGGCCGGAAGTTCGACAGTGCCTCGATGCTGGCCGCACGCGCACGGCCAACCACGGCAGCGCGCATCTTATCGCTGGCAATCTGGGAGGCTTCCGTGAGGTCGAGTCGCTCCATCAACCACGGCAAGAGCAGGCCGGGCACCACCATCGTGGCCAGCAAGACCGTCAACGCGATGACGGCGAGCTCATGGTGGAAACTAAACACGCCCGCCGGGATGGACAAAACCAGCGCCAAAGTGACAAGTCCACGCATGCCGGACCACGTCATCAGCAGTACCTCTTGCAGGCGCAGCGGCGCAACCCGTGGGCGGCCGCGGGAGACGTTGATGCGGTAATAGGCATACATCCACACCAAACGGACAACAAAGGCCACGAGGGACAAGATGACGCCCACGACCACCGAATGCCACAGGTCCGAGCCCACTTCGCCGATGGCGGTATTGACCGTCAGGCCAATGAGTCCGAAGGCCACGCCAGTAAAGAGCAGTTCGATGGTCTCCCAGAAGGACTGACCGGATAGGCGGTCCTCGGCCTGGATATCGGCCCGGGAATTAAGTTCTACGGCCGCGATGACCACGGCGATAACGCCGGAGGCACCGAGTTCCTCCGCGATGAGGTAGACGGCAAACGGCGTCACCCAGGTCAGCGCGTTGCGCGCGGTGACGTCGTGGACGTGGGTGATAAACAGTGCCACCAGCCGGCCGACGATCCACCCCAGGCCGCCCGCGACGAATGCAGAGTAGAAGAAGTTCAGCACGCCGCCGCCAAAGGAGAGCTCATCGCCTTGGGTTACGGCCGTCAAGGCAAGATTGAAGGCGACGATAGAGGCGGCATCGTTAAACAGGCCTTCGGTCTGCAAGGTGGTGATGATGCGCCGCGGGATGCCGGCGGGCTCGGCCACGGCGTCAACGGCGACGGGGTCCGGCGGGGCGATGGCTGCACCGATGAGGATGGCCGCAGCCAGGCTGATACCGGGCAGGAAGGCATAGGCCGTGAAGCCAACGGCCAACGTGGTGGCGACCACCAAAAGCACGGATAGGCTCAAGATAGTCACCCATTGTTCACGGATAACGCCCCACGAGGTGCGCCGGGCCAGCGCCCACAGCAGCGGCGGCAGGAAAATCGGCAGGATGAGCTCGGTGGGCGGCTCAAACCTGGGTAGCCCCGGCACGAAGACGGCGCAGGCAGTAATGATCGTCAGCAACGCCGGCCACGGCAGCCCAATCTTGTCACCGATGGCGACGACGAACACGGTCAGCAGCATGAGCCCAATGAGCACCAGAAGAACGTCCATGGGCCCAGATTTTACCCGCGCCAGATATAGGGATCAGGGCTTAAGCGGTCGGGCGCGAATTGCGCGAGCAGCTCTGCGGCGCTGCCGGCTTCATACCCCAGCGAGGCCGCCAGCTGCTTGACGACGTCCCCCACGTCCCCCATTTCCCGCATGGTCACCGCACCATCGCGCTTGGCTAGGCGTTCACCGGATTCATTGAGCACGAGCGGGACGTGGATATATTCCGGCGGCTCGATACCGAGCAATGAGGCGAGGTAGGCCTGGCGCGGCGCCGAGGAGAGCAAGTCATCGCCGCGGACTACCTGGTCGATGCCCTGGAAGGCATCGTCGACGACGACGGCCAAGTTATACGCCCAACCGGTGTCCTGGCCGCCGCGGCGCAGGATGAAGTCATCGACGTCGCCGGTATAGGTGCCGTGGAGGGCGTCGTGGATGGTGAAAGTGGGGACGTCGGCAAGCAGGCGAAGGGCGGGCTGGCGATTCTGGGCCGCCAGCTCGGCGCGCTTGGCCGCGCGCTGGTCTTCGGTGAGGTTGCGGCAGGTGCCCGGGTACTGGCCGGGGATGGCGTGCGGGGCCCGGGAGGCCTCGCGAATGTCCTTACGCGAGCAATAGCATTCGTAGGTGGGCAGCTGGGCCAAGGCTTGCTCATAGGCAGCGTCGCGATCGTGCTGGTAGATGACCTCGCCGTCCCAGTCCAGTCCGAGCGCGCGCAGGTCCGCCAGCTGGCGCTCGGCCGATTCCTGGGAGGAGCGCTGCTTATCGATGTCCTCCACGCGCACCACAAAGCGCCGCCCCGTCGAGCGGGCAAAAAGCCACGCCAGAAGCGCCGTGCGGAGGTTGCCGAAGTGCAGATCCCCCGAGGGGCTCGGCGCGTAGCGGCCGGCGCCGGTGGTCGCAGAATTCATGCCCACAGTCTACGGGCTGGCACAATGGCGGGCATGGAAAAAACGAACGGCGCTGAAGTGCGCTTCATTCCCGTCCGCTCTACTCTCTACCCTTGGCTGGTCACCGTGTTTGTGGTGACCTTCCTGATTTCCAATATCAACGCCACCAAGGGCGTCCAGCTCGGCCCGCTGGTGACCGACGGTGCCTTCTTTCTATTCCCGCTGGCCTATATCGTCGGCGACGTGCTCTCCGAGTGCTATGGCTTTAAATCCACGCGCCGCGCGGTCTATATCGGCTTCGCGATGGCCATCTTGGCGGCCGTGTGCTTCTATATCGCCATTTGGCTGCCGGCGGCCGATTTCTATGAGGGCCAGGAGGCCTTCGCGGCCACGCTTGGCCTGATGCCGCAGATTCTGGCCGCCTCGCTAGCCGGCTATCTCGTGGGCCAGCTACTCAATGCCTGGACGCTGACTGCGATGAAGAAGCGCTCGGGCGAAAAGGGGCTTTTCGCGCGCCTTATCGCCTCTACCGTGGTGGGCGAATTCGGCGATACGCTGCTGTTTTGCGCCATCGCCGCGCCGGTAATCGGCGTGGATACGGTGGGTGGTTTCATCAACTACGTCATCGTGGGGTTCGTGTGGAAGACCCTGATGGAGGCCGTCATGCTGCCGGTGACGGCCATGGTTATCTCGTGGGTTAAAAAGCGCGAGGACTACTTGCCGGCGTAGTAGCGGCCGAGGAATTCATCGCGGTAGGCCTCGTAGTAGCCGCCGTCGATGGCGGCGCGGATATTATCCACCAGGCGAATCATGAACTCCACGTTGTGGATGGTGCACAGCGTGCCTGCGAGGAATTCCTTCGCCTTGAGCAAGTGGTGCAGGTAGGCGCGGGAGTAATTCTCAGATACGTAGCCGCCGAATTCCTCGTCGACCCCAGCGAAATCGCGCTTAAAGCGCGCATTGGTGAGGTTCATGCGGCCGTCGAGGGTGTAAACGCCGCCGCGACGCGCCAAGCGGGTCGGCGCCACGCAGTCGAAGGTATCGGCACCGGCCTCGACGGCGGTGAAAATATCGTCCGGCTCGGAGATGCCGAGCAGGTGGCGCGGCTTGTCCTCGGGTAGCTCATCGCAGACCCAGCCAACGATGGTGCCCAGGTTTTCCTTCTCTAGCGCACCGCCGATGCCAAAACCGCCAAAGCCGCGCTTGCCTTCCTCGCGGGCGGCGTAGTCGAGGTCGAGCAGGCCACGGGTGGCCTGGCGGCGCAGGTCCTCATACTGCGCGCCCTGAACGACGCCCCACAAGGACTGCTTCGGCCGATGGGTGCGCTCGCGAGTGAGGCGATCGTGCTCATCCAGGCAGCGCTTAGCCCAGCGGTGCGTGCGCGCGACGGATTCTTCCTGGTAGGTGCGCGTATCAACGAGCGTGGTCAGCTCATCGAAGGCGAACATGATGTCTGCGCCCAGCCCGTGCTGAATCTGCATGGACTTCTCGGGGGTGAAGCGGTGCTTGGAGCCGTCGATAACGGATTTGAAATCCACGCCGTCCTCGTCCACCTGCGCCATGCGCTCCTTCTTTGCCGCGCGGATGTCCTTATCGCTAAGTTCCGCGATATCCATCGCGAGGACCTTCTTGAAACCTACGCCCAGCGACATCACCTGGAAGCCGCCGGAGTCGGTGTAGTTCGGGCCGTGCCAGTTTTCAAACTCGGCCACTCCGCCGGCCTCGTCCACGATGTCGTGGCCTGGCTGCAGGTAAAGGTGGTACGCATTCGACAAAATGGCTTGCGCGCCGGTGGAGCGAATCTGCTCCGGAGTCAGGGTCTTTACCGTGGCTTTAGTGGCCACCGGGATGAAGGCCGGGGTCTGAATATCGCCGTGTGGGGTGTGGATGACACCGCTGCGGCCGTGCTTGCCGGGACCTTCGGGCAGGCGCTTGCCGATGTCGAAGCTCAAGTCCATTTCTATTCTTCTTCCTTGTCTGCAGGGATAGGGGCTGGGGTGGCGTGTTTAGCTTCCCATTCTTCTTCCAGGGCGGTGCCTTCGATGTCCAGGGTGGGCAGAATCTTGGCCAGCCACTTTGGCATCCACCACGTCGCGCGGCCCATAAGGAACATGGTGGCGGGGACGAGGGTCATGCGGATAAAGAAGGCGTCGAAAAGCACGCCGGCGGCCAAGGCAAAGCCGAAGATCTGGATAAATGGCAGCGGCTGGTTAATAAACGCCACGAAGACCGAAATCATAATGATGGCTGCGGCCGTTACCACGCGGGCGCCTTGGGTAAAGCCGGTGATGGTGGCCTCGTCGACGGCGCTATAACGCCCGCCGGTGCCCTCCGGGTGGCGAGAAATGTGCTCGCGCATGCGGGTGACCAGGAAGACCTGGTAGTCCATCGCGAGGCCAAAGGTCACGCCGATGAGGAAGATGGGCATGAAGGAAATCAGCGGGCCCGGCGCGGGCACCAGGTTCCACAGGCCTTCCTGCCAGACCAGGACGGTCAGGCCGAAGGCGCCGCCGACGGACAACAGGAAGCCCAAGCCCGCAACCAGCGGCACCAAGATGGAGCGGAAGACCAACAGCAGCAGCACAATGGCCAGACCCACGACGATGGCCAGGTACGGCACCATGGCTTCCTCGAGGCGCTCGGTGATATCGAGCTGCACGGCCGTTAGGCCAGTCAGGCCAATGTCGGTACCGGTGGCGTCCTCGATCTCGCCGGTGGCCGAGCGCAGCGCGTGCGCGACGTTCACCGTTGCAGCGTCCGTGGGCGCGGTTTCAGGGGTAACCATGATCTGTGCGGCGCGCTTGTCCTGGCTCAGGCCGACAATCTGCGCGTGCTTCACCCCGCCCAAGCCCTTGAGCTGATCCGCGGTGTAGAGGAAGGACGCAAGCGCGGCCTTGTCCTCTGGGGAGGCAGCGTCGGCCGCATCTGCGGAGGTGTCTACCACCTCAGCGGCCGGGGCGATCTCCGGCTCGGCTGCGGGCTGGTCCCCCTGCGGCTGCTCAGGCATCTCCTCTTCGGGGGCAGCATTCTCGGCCGCATCCTGCTCGGGAGCGGGGGCTGGTTCGGGTTGGGACTGGGCGTCGACAAGCGGGGCCAAGGCGCCGGATTCCGCGTTGACCGTGTGGGCATCGACCACGGCGAGGAAAGGACCGTTGACGCCGGGGCCAAAGCCCTCGGACATGATGTCGGCGGCCTTGCGCTGGGTGGTATCGGGGTTCGACGTGGTATCGGCCGGAAGGGCAAGCTCCATCTGGAGTACCGGCGCGGTCATAGCCCCCAAGGAGAGCACGACCAGCGCCATAGCCAGGCCGGGCACCTTCTGGACTAAACGCACCCACCGGTTGCCCATGGTGGGCCCGCGGCGGCGCTTGCCCTTGCGGGTCGGGTTGCCGGCCACGCCGGGGATTCGGCCATGGAAGGCCTTATCGCCCAGCAAGCCCAGCATCGCAGGGATGAGCGTGAGCGAGACCAAGACGGCGATCGCGACGGTGCCGGCGGCGGCCAAGCCCATGGCTGTGAGGAAGCCAATGCGCGCAATGATGAGCGCGAAGAGCGCGGTAAAGACCGTCGCGCCGGCAAAGACCACGGAGGAGCCGGCCGTACCCACCGCCATGCCTGCGGCATCGGGCCCATCCATGCGGCGGCGCTCGGCGCGGTAGCGCGAAAGAATAAACAGCGCATAGTCGATGCCCACAGCCAGGCCGATCATGATGGCCAGAACCGGGGTCATATTATTGAGCTCAATCCAGTGGGTGGCAATAAACATGCCCAGCGCGCCGAGTCCCACGCCAATGACGGCGGAAACCAATGGCATCCCCGAGGCCACCAGCGAGCCGAAGGTAAAAATGAGCACGAGGAAAGCGACGCCCAGCCCGATGATCTCGGAGGTGGAGTTGACCGCGATCTCATCGCCAAAGCCGGCGCCATTGCCTTCGACGGTAAGGCCGCGGTCGCGGGCGATATTCATCGCCTCCGTGACGGTGTCTTTATCTGCTTGCTCCACGCTATAAGGCGACTCGGCGTCAAAATTGAAGGTGGTATACGCAATGGTCTCGTCATCGTTGACCATGGCGAGGTTATCCGCATCAGCGCGGGCAGATGCTTCCGGCAGCCCCATATCCGTGAATTGGTGGATGACCTGATCTTGCAGACGGGGCGAGACCTCAAGCGGGTTGCCAAAGCGCGTGGTATCGCCCATCTTCAGGTTGTCTTCGAGGTAGGAGATGGTGGCGTCGATGGCCTCGCGGTTTGCTGGATCAGAAAGCTTCTGGCCATCTGGGGCCTTGAAGACCACGTTGACCGAGGGTGAATTGGCAGGGTTGCCGCCCTCTGGGAAGAGGTCCATGGTCTTATAGGTGGCGTCGATAGACGGGGTTCCCTTGATGGAGAACTCGCTCGTCATCGGTTTCATCAGCAAAGCGGCGGCACCGCCAACGGCGGCGAGCAGCAGCAGCCATGCCACGATGACCTTCCACTTATGGAGGAAAGACCAGCGCCCAAGACGATAAAGCAATGTAGCCACGGGTAGATGTACCTTCGCATTCACGTGGGGGACGGGGTGAACTTCGCCCTAGTGTAGTGGCCGCACCCTATAATCCCCTATCGCGAAGCCACCTGCGTCCCAGTTTTCACAGCTGGCGGCCAGCCAGTCCCCCTCCCCCGGATCCCGGATCGATCGGGCGAAAGAAATCCCGGCCTGCGCAAACAGACCGGGATCTCGGTGCGGTGGCGGCGGTGTCCGAAGTCGCGACATTGTTAACAAATGAATAGCGCCAACGGGCCTGACCCCCGGAAAGTAAACACGTCGGGGGTCAGGCCCGGTCGCTGTTAACGAGCTCATCAACACGCTGCGTTCGCATCGTTCGCTGCTGTTGGATCGCCGGATTGCGGTTCTCGAGCACGTGTACGGACGCGAGCTCAACACCAACGACTTGTGATCGCCCATTTCGCTTGACGAGTTACAAGAGGCGCTCGAGCACAAGATCGGGTTCCCGCAGTGGAACCATGTGTTCGACGTTAGGTGAGGCAACAATTTCGTACGCTCTCGTTGGCCGTCCTCCATGGAGCGGGACGTGGGCCTGGAGAAATGCGGCCTAGAAGTACTCGTTCATGTAGTCGCGAGAACCCAGGCCGATCGCGTCAAAGCACTCTGCCATCCTGACTTCTTCTTCAAAGTACTCAAGTTCGTCACCTTCGGCGCCCCCAGCTCGCGCTTCCTCGAGTTCCTCGCGAGCATCGGCAAGCGCGTACGGTTGCCATACGGTAAGCCCCAGTTTCTCGAAAGCATAAGCCTCTGGAGCTCGATCATCGTCAAGCCGAGCCCCGTCGTTGAGCCCCTTCAACAGCTCGGCGCACTCGATCGCGTTCATGTGGGAGAGGTTATGGCCTTCCCATTCCACCGTGACACCGTCTTTTTCAGGGTTGGTGGCAGTCTCAATGAATTCGACACCGTTGTCACCGAAATGAACCTGAATATTTGATTGGGAGTAGTACAAGGTGCTTTCGCTCCGGTGGTTCTCCGGTTCCCCGAGAACCGCTACCACCTGCTCAGGACTGTCACCGAAACGAATCATGCCTTCGCCATACGGTGAAGCGAACTGAGCACCTTCATGCGAGATCAACGTTATTGCAGAAGTCATCAGTACCTCCAAGAATTGCCAACTAGGCTCCACGAGCCTGAACTAATTGGTTTGCTAAGAATAAAGGCGAGTTGGGTGAAGCGCAACACATAGTTTTTGACCGCAAACAGCCGGCAAGCCAACACGTGCGGATGCACCTTCACCAGCTCCGAGTACAGAAACGCGTCGCCCGGGTCATACATGTCCACCAGCGTCGAGTACGACTTGGACATGCTTTACGCCGCCCCCGCCACCACCGTGCCCGCTGTCTGAGTTCATGACATATTTGACAGTCTGTGCCTGGGGGATTCGTCGTGATGCTTGACAGATCAGCCGCGACATATTTGGCGCTTAGGGATACCTTACCGTGTCGGGTGATGTTTGACTGGTGAGTCGGGACATGTTTGACACTACGAATAGTCCCAACCGCAATATGGCCATCGTCAAAGCTGTACGCCATCAATACTGCAGCCCGGTGGCGTCGATACAAAGCGAGGCCACGCAGCACCTAAGGCACCTTTTAGAGTCTGAGAGGGGTGGGCTCCGGCCGCCAATCGTAAGTGCTCGTTGCGGCGACTTGGCGCTGCTGCTCGGAACGATGAGTCCTTGAAAGGTTCGTCTGATCGAAGAAACCGGCACCCCAGAACAAAAAGCAACTGAGATGCCGGTTTGTCAACGATGTCGCGACTCATCTGTCAAACATGTCGCGACTCATGGCAAGTGCGGTGGCGGCGGGATTTGAACCCGCGGTTGGGGGTTACCCAACAATCGCTTTCGAGGCGATCACCTTCGGCCGCTCGGACACGCCACCGCGTTCCAGATTACGGGAGTGCGCCCGAGCGACAAAATCGCTGCGCCAGCGGGGTGCCAGCGCAGCGATATGCAGAAATACGGATGAGGATTAGTCGTCCTTCAGGCCGCCGATAACCTCGTTAGCCTTGTCCTTGATACCCTCGGCAGCGTCGGACAGCTTGTCCTTAGCCTCGGAGGTGACCTGGTCGGCCTTGCCCTCGTTAGCTACGTCCTTGTTATCGGTAGCTTCGCCGTAGGCTTCCTTTGCCTTGCCTACGAGGCCATCCTTCTTGTTTTCCAAATCGCCCATAATCACTCCTTTGAGTAGACGGATAATGTATGAGCACCAGTGTACGCACTTTCAGCGCAGGTCGCCGAAGAAGTTTCTGAGCAACGCGGCGCACTCTTCTTCAAGAACGCCGCCGCGAACCTGCGGGGTAAAGGGCGCAGTGGGGGCACGAAGGACATCGATTAGCGAGCCGCACGCGCCGGTCTTGGGTTCAAAAGCGCCGAAGACTACGGAAGAAACGCGCGCAGCCTGCAAAGCACCGGAGCACATGGCGCAGGGCTCTAGGGTGACGACGAGCTCGCAGCCGGAAAGGCGCCAGCCGGCGCCATGGACGCGCACTGCTTGCCGGATCGCCTCTACCTCGGCGTGGGCTGTGGGATCGGCGCGTTGCTCGCGGCGGTTTACTCCGGTGGCGAGTTCTTTTCCGGCGGCATCAAAAAGCACCGCACCCACCGGCACATCGCCTGCCGGGGTGCACCTGGCGACGTCCAGGGCGCGGCGCATGCGGGCCTCTGCGCGCAGGAGGGGCTCAGGCGTTATCAATGACGTCTTCCAGTTCATCGCCGAAGCCGAGCTCGCCGGCGATGCGCAGCAACATATCAGAAGGCCAATCTTCGTCATTGTCGATGATGTAGCCCACCTGATCCTCGGATAGGCCGAGATCGGCGAAGATATCGAAATCGCCTTCGCCATAAGGGTCGGCCTCTTCAGGGTCCACATCCGGGATTTCATGGTCGTTGATATCCATGAAATCGGCCGCAAAGTCATCATCAACGCCATAGGTGGCATCCGAAATGAGCATCTTCACCCCGCCCGGCACGGGGCGCACGGCAATGAAATAGGCATCCTCCACACACAGCAGCGCGAACGCAGCGCCCTCAGAGCGCAGGCTGCGCACCGCATTAATGGAGGTCTGCGGATCCTCGAAGTCATCGTTGAAGCTGCGCACCAGCCACTGGCCCGCAGTGCGGGCGACGGTTACCGCGAAGGAGTAATTTTCGTTGCTCATACCTCGTGAGATTAGTCGTGTTGTGCCACAATTGTCACCGTGAGTTCTCAAGATGTTCAACGCCCTATCTGCATTATTGGCCTCGGCCTCATCGGCGGCTCTCTGCTGCGCGATCTAGCCGGATATAAACACCCCGTTTTTGGATATAACCACTCCACTTCTGGCGCCCGCACTGCAGTAAAGCAGGGCTTTGACGTCACCGATGATCTTCCCGCTATTTTGACCCGCGCGGAAGCGGAAAACGCGCTCATTGTGATTGCTGTTCCCATGACCGCAGTGGGCGAGGTCCTCGATGCCATCCAGGAGCACGCGCCTAGCTGCGGCATTACAGATGTGGTTTCCGTGAAGACCGCGGTACGCCAGCAGGTCCTCGAACGCGGCATGGAATCGCGCTATGTGGGCGGCCACCCGATGGCGGGCACCTCCAAGTCCGGTTGGGATAACTCCCAGCGGGACCTCTTCCGCCGTGCGGCGTGGGGCATTACTTATGACTATGCCGCAGAGTGCGAGGCGCGTGGGGAAAAGATTCCTAAGCAGTGGATTGAGACCTTTACCGAGGTTGTACGCATGACGCAGATGGTGCACGCGGAGGCGGTTCCTATTCGCGTAGCTAACCACGATGCTGCGGTGGCGCGCATTTCCCACCTGCCGCATGTCTTCGCCGAAATTCTCGCCGTGGTGGGCGATAACGGCGGAATCTTGGCGCAGTCCCTGTCTGCCGGTTCCTTCAAGGACGCCACGCGCGTGGCCGGTACGCACCCGGAGCTAGTGCAGCAGATGTGCGAAACCAATGCCCCGGCGTTGGTGGAGGCTTTGGACGAGGCCTTGGATCTGCTTCGCGACGCCCGCGAGAAGCTCGACTCCCCCGAGCCTTCCATCGCCGAGCTTTCCGACGCCGGTTATCGCGCCCGCACCCGTATCGATGCCCGTTCTGGCGCGCGCAAGGAATCGGTTTCCCCGGTCAAGATTTCTTCCCGCCCGGTGCTGCGCCTGCACCCAGGCGGTCCGAAGTGGGTAGCGCAGCTGCGCCAATCCGAGTCCCTGGGCGGGCGCATCGAGATTTTCTAGTGCTTGCGCCCCCGTAGGCCGGGAATGCGGGATACTACCGCGGCGGCAATAAGACCTAGCACTGCTATTTCGGCATAAAGCCAAGCGTGGTCGGCGCTGGTCTGCGGGGTTTTCGGCGGTTCGGGAGTGGTTTCCGCGGTGAGAATCGCTTCCTTATCGCGTCCGCTTACCACTCCCTCGATCCAGTCCTTGGTGCCGGCCAGCGTGGTAATAGCCGCGCTAGGTGAAGGCAGGTCTGGGTCCCCGTTCGCGGTGCCCGCCGTGGCGAGTCCGGCGAGTTTACCGTCGACAAAGAAGGGGCCACCGGAGTCGCCGCCTTGCATACCGGCTCGGCCGGTGGAGTGAACGTCGAGGATGGCGCTTTCGATAAGCGGCATCGGGTCATCGGGCGCCCCACCCGGCATCGCCTCGCTGGCTGGCACGCTTTCTGTACCCTCCGGCATTTTAAGTCCCGGCATGGCCTCGGCCGCGGGAACGCTTTCTCCGCCATCGGCATCCGCACCGGCGCTCGCGGCAGCGTCCGCGGCAGTAGGTCCGGCGGGGCTACCGCCGAGGAGCTCGGCCACTTCCATTTCCGCTTGGGGCAGCTGACCGCGGCGCGCCATAGAAGAACTACTGCTCCAGCCGTAGAGTGTGCCGCGTTTGCCCGGTTCCGGAACTTGGGTGGAAATCTCTGCGGGCTTTGTATCGGTGACAGGGGCGGTGAGGTGGAGAAGGGCGGCGTCGGAAAGCGGGGACAGTGCCCAGGAATCAGTGTCGTAGGTGGTTCCGTTGATGCGGGCCTGGGTGCCCGTGTTATTCACGGACTCGAGGCAGTGACGTGCGGTGAGCACCCATTGGGCGGCCACGAGAGTACCGGTACAATCACCGAAACTACCCACGCGTCCTATCTTGAGTTGGGCGACGGTGCGGGCCTCCGGGGAGTCCGTTGCTGGATCACCGTGTTCGAGTGCAGTGGCTGGGGCGGCAGTCAGTGCCACGATGCTGGCGGCGAGCAAGGCGGGGAAAATTTTGTGCTGCATGATTAGTCCTTCTTTCCGGCAGGAACGGCGATGGCAATGGCTTTGGCGACGGCCCATTCGGCCGGCCCCTTCCCTATCAGGCGGCGCCACAGGGTTGCGATAACGAGGAAGAGGGCAATGAAGGCACAGGCCCAGGCGGTGTTGTGCAGGGCGATGTGGCTTTGCCAGTAGTAGGCGGTGAGCACGTGCAAGATGTAGATGCTCAGCGACATCGCACCCAGCGCAGCAAAGGGATAGACCAGCTTGGACGCAGCTCGACCAGCAAGCAGGCAGAGATGTAGGACGACTGCAGCGACGGCAATGGACAGCACGATCTCACCCACGACGCCGGTGTGGCCGGTAAAACGTAGCCAGCCAGGAATGTCCGTAGTAAAGCGGAAGTAAAAACCGATAGCGGCAACGATGCCGGTTATCGCAGTGGAAACCCACTGCGCAGCTGCGCGTTGCTTGCGAATATAGATTTCATAGAGCAGCATGCCGGCGAGGAAATATGCGATATAGGCCAGCAGTGGGTAGACCTGCGGTAGGGTCAGCGGAGCGTATTTCACGGTCGCGGCTACGGTGGCGGCAGCGAATAGGATTAGCTTCCAGGCCCAGTGCAACGGGGGAACCCAGCACAGCAACATCATGGTGATGCCAATTACTACTAGGACGACCTGAATCTCACCTCCAAGGGGCAGTAGAGCGAGGCCGATGAGTGTAATTATGCAGCCGCGGGCGAGGATGCGCAGAAGCGTCGTCACCGTGAAATTGCGGGCAATAATCATCAATGTGATGCCCGCCAAAATGGCAAAAAGCGCAGCGGGCAGGCCGTTGAGAATGACTTTGGTATGCCACACGAGGGAGGCCATGTGCAGGACTACCATGCCAATAATGGCAAGTGAACGGGCTATATCAAGCCCAACGATGCGCGAAGATGCGGACACCGAGCGTTCTCCTTCAAGACAGAGGGGAGCGCGTTGCCGCAGTCCCCTTATTAATAAAGACTTTCTTTTTCTACTAAACCTGTTTGGAAGGTTGCTGTGAACGTTTTATACGTGTCCTGCATTTTATAAAGGGGTTACTTAAGACTTTTTACTGCAGCGAAAATCCGCCTAATCGCGGAAGTTATCATCGCGATATTTGCGCGACCGAGAGGGATCAGCAACAAGCTTGAGAAGCGGGGCGCATATTAGACTAAGCACAACTCCGCCCAGAAGGAGCCACAGGGGGTTAAGGGTCAAAAAGTGTGTCCGGAATCGCGGATTTTCACGGATTGACCTGTAGGTTTCCGGAAAGTATATGCTCCGGAAGCATATATCTAGCCCCCGACGGGAAATCCTCGGTGTGGCAGCCGTGATGTGCTATGCGCGGCGTGGTGTGGTGTCGCAATGTCGAAGAACCAACCACGCTGCCACTGCGGCGGTGAAATGAAACGCAACGGCACCACCAGCAAAGGCACCACCAGATGGCGCTGCAAACAATGCGGCGCCTCCAGCGTCAAACGTCGAAACGACATCACCAACGCGGCAGTGTTCACCCAGTTCATCGAGCATTGCACCACCGCAATATCACTCGACGACCTAGCCAAACGAAACGGTGTTAGCCGCGCCACCATGAAGCGGCGCTTCAAGTGGTGCTGGCTCGTTGATGTGCCTGACCCCACCGCCGGCCACCACAAGCGGATCTACGACCAGGTATTTCTCGATGGCACCTACACCGCCGGTGGCTGCCTGATCGTCGCGGCGACCATCGACCACGTGATCGCCTGGCACTGGTGCAAACACGAAACCACCCGCGACTACCAACTGCTGCTTGAACGCATCGAAGCCCCACTCATCGCCGTCATCGACGGCGGCCAAGGCGCATACAGCGCAATCAAAAAGTGCTGGCCGACTACGAAAATTCAACGCTGCCTCGTCCACGCCCAACGCGTGGTCCGCCGCTACACCACCACCAACCCACGCACCGATGCCGGGCGCACCATCTACCGACTTGCGCTGAAACTGACCCGGATCACCACACTGGATGAAGCCGCCGCGTGGGGTGTGCAACTGCACGAGTTTTCAACGATCTACCGGGAATGGATGAACGAGAAAACCATGATCAAAGACCCCAAAACAGGTGCATGGACCCGCGTGTGGACCCACCACAACGTGCGCAAGGCCTACAACAGCCTCAACCATCTTTGGCGGTCCGAGATGCTGTTTGTCTACCTCAACCCGCCAGCAGGAGTCCTTGCGCCCGAGCGGATCAAATCCACCACCAACAGCTTAGAAGGCGGCATCAACGCCCAGCTCAAACTGCTCGCCAGAACCCACCGCGGCAGATCAGGCGAACGACAACGCCGCATGCTGGATTGGTGGCTCTACTTAAAAACGGAACTGCCTGACGATCCAGTACGAATCGCCAGGCAGTCCGACTGGGGCCAGGGCCAACTCGCCAAAGTATCCACCCTGACCCAAACCGAGAACCAAGCCGACCACGAAACAGGACGCCCAGCCCTCTACGACAACGCTATCGACACCGACTACACCCACTCAATCGGCATTCAAAAAGGCCAAATCTAACCCCCGCGACACGCCGAGCCAGACACACATTTTGACCCTTAACCCGCCACAGGCTCCCAGAACCGAGCCATAGTGCGAGGCCAAGAACAATGCCAGCAATGAGCCCCGGCAGCAATGAGGAAGACTTCATAGATGGGCACCTGTGAAATAGATTAGATACAAGAAAAGCCGCCCGAAGGCGGCTCATTTTGTGCGCCCGGAGGGATTCGAACCCCCAACCTTCTGATCCGTAGTCAGATGCTCTATCCGTTGAGCTACGGGCGCAGACCGTTGGTAAGCAGTGCGTGTGCTCTGCTGTGCAACGAGAAATAACTATACCCACGGTCTGGGAAACTACCAAATCCCCAGTTCACTTAGTGTTTACCCACGAGAAGCAGGAAGGCTTTAGGAAGGAATGAGGGCGGCAACTTCGGCGTCGGAAAGCAGGGCGTCCCGGAAAGCTTGCAGGGTGGCCTCGTGGTCGAAGTCAATGCCGATGAGAACAATTTCAGCACCAGGGGTCACGCCATTGGCCGCCCAGAGGGACGCGGGCATGATCTGGAGGTTCGGGCCGGCTTGCTGCCAGGCGTGCGCGACGCGCAGATCGGTATCGATCCAGCAATAACCCTTGGAACGCACCAGACCGGTACTGGCCCGCAGGGCGGCAAGTAAGCGCTCGCGATTAAAGGGCCGATCCGCACGAAAGACCACCGAGGAGATGCCATATTCCTCGGTCTCGGGAGTATGTGGGTTGGCCAGTTCTTCGGCGTAGCCGTGATAGGCGGCAGCGGTAGCTGTGTCATACAAGTGGGCATCGAGGACGAGTCGCGGGTCGATGACACCGTTGGTAACAATCACGACGCGGGCACGGGGGTTCATGGCGCGCACGGTAGCGATGACCCGTTCGGTTTCGGCAGCATCAACCAAATCAGTCTTGGTGATGAGGATAAGGTCAGCAAACTCAACTTGGTCCACTAGGAGGTCAGCCACGGTGCGGTCGTCGTCAGGCGTGGCTTCGATGTTCTGGGATGCGAGACTCTTGCCGCGGCGTAAGTGCGTCAGGAAGGTCGAGGCGTCAACGAGGGAAACCATGGTGTCGATAGACGCGGCTTCGGCAAGCGTCGTGCCATCCTCAAACTCCCACTCAAAGGTGGCCGCAACGGGCATGGGTTCGGAAATGCCAGTGGATTCGATGACAATCTGATCGAAGCAGCCGGAGCGGGCGAGTTTGCCCACGGATTCGATGAGATCCTCGCGCAAGGTGCAGCAGATGCAGCCATTGGATAGCTCGACAAAGCGATCCTCGCCGCGCTCAAGGTGGCCCTCGCCGGCAACGAGGGCGGCGTCAATATTGACCTCGGAGAAGTCATTGACAATGACGGCCAGCTTGCGCCCCTCGCGGTTAGCAAGCAGGTGGTTTAAAAGCGTGGTTTTTCCGCTGCCTAAAAATCCGGACAGCACGGTAACGGGTGTAGCCATTCCCTAATGATAACGTTTTTCATTAGGGAATGGCTACGTCCCTAGATGGAGAGGCCGAAGATAGGCACTGCCAGCAGATACACTGTAAGGGTAATGAGGAAGATGCCGATGATATTGAGTCCGAGACCGCCCTTGATCATCTCGCCAATCTTGACGTAGCCAGAGCCATAGGCAATGGCGTTCGGCGGGGTAGCCACGGGGAGCATAAATGCACAGGTTGCCGCGAGCGCCACCGGAATGGTGAGCAGAAGGACGTTGATATCTCCCTCCGCGGTCAGGCCAACACCCACGGCAACGCCGCCCATAATTGGAATGAAGGTGGCAGCCGTTGCGGTATTAGAGGTGATCTCAGTCAGGAAGAGCACTAGTGCGGCTACGGCGGCGACGATAAGGACAACTGGGAGGACGCTCAGCCCCTTGGCCATCTCACCAATCCACAGGGACAGTCCGGAAGAATTAAAGACCGAGGACAGCGATAGGCCACCACCGAAGAGCAAGAGAACGTCCCACGGCATCTCATTGGCAGTCTTCCAGTCGAGCAGTCGAGTGCGACGCTGATTATCCGCCGGGAGAATAAAGAGCACGATGCCGGCAGCGATACCCACGATGGCATCGTCATAGTTCTCAAATTCCTTAAGCACCAGCGGCAGGATTACCCACGCTGCGGCGGCCAGAACAAAGATGATGCCGGTCATAATCTGAGGGCGGGTCCAAGGGCCGAGGGCCTTAATTTCATCGTCGATAAGCTCGCGGCCGCCCGGAATATCCTTCATCTCTGGCTTGAAAATGGTGATAAGTAGTGCCCAAGCAATCAGCAAGAAGATCACGGCGAGCGGTACACCGACCGCCATCCATCGACCAAAGCCAAGGGTAACGCCCCAGGTATCGGCCATATACGCGTTCAGGAAGGCATTCGGCGGGGTGCCGATGAGCGTGCCCAGCGAACCAATGGACGCGGAATAGGCAATGCCCAGCATGAGGGCCGTGGCAAATTTCTTTTGCTTCTGCCAGCCACCTACGGTCTCTGCGGTCAGCGCGAGCACCGAGGTGCCAATAGGCAGCATCACCACGGCCGTAGCCGTATTAGAAACCCACATGGACAAAAATCCGGTGGCCAGCATAAAGCCCAAGATGAGGCGCTTGGGAGAGGTACCAATCACCTTCACCACATAGAGGGCCAAGCGGCGGTGCAGGTTCCAGCGCTGCAGGGACAGCGCGATAAGGAAGCCACCCATGAACAAGAAAATGGTGGCGGAGGCATACGGGGCGCCTACCTCCTTGATTGATCCGACGCCAGCTAGTGGGAAAATAACCAACGGAAGCAGCGCGGTGGCAGCGAGCGGAATAGCTTCAGTCATCCACCACACGCCCATAAGGATCGTCACCGCTGCAACAGCGCGGATGGCACCAAGCGTGTACTCGGCTTCCGGATCTGCGCCAGAGGAGCCTTGGACTGTCTCGATGGCATTGGAGGGGAAGATAAAGAAGACAAGTACCGCCAATGCCAAGCCCACGAAGAGGCCAATAAACTGCCGGCGCCATTCGCCGCGTGGGACTTTAGGGGCTTCGTCACCTTCGGTGTGGGCGGTGGATTCGTGAGTATGCGGGGTGGTCATACCGCGCGCTCCTTCACTAAGAGAGGACTGTGCTGAGGGATATGCTCCGTACTTCCCAGGTTATTAGCTGGCCTAGACAGCAAATAGAAAGTTATCTAATTCACTGCGAAGCATGCACTGACCATACAAAACATGTGACGCAGAAACCATATCCCGTCACAATAAACCACCCCCACACCCCCGAATAGCACACACCACACCTGCCTAAAACCAGAAATGGTTCCACCACTCCTCCACCCCCGATCGATGAAGGATGGGTTAAATGCCCAGGACGGTCTTAGCAATGAGGAAGTAAATAATGAGGCCCGTAGCATCACAGAAGGTAGAGATAAACGGGTTAGAAAAGACCGCCGGATCGGCACCGATGGTCTTAGCCACGATGGGCATCAGCCCGCCTACGGTCGCAGAAATCGAGCAAATCAAAAACAGCGTCGAACCGATGACCAAGCCGATGCTCATGCCATAGACCAGCGTAGCCAGGCCCAGTCCCGCCAAGCCGAGCACGGCGCCTAACAACATGCCGACGCGTAGCTCGCGCCACAAAACGGCAACGAGGTCGCGGGTGCGGACATCGCCCAGAGCCAAAGCACGAGTCACAGTGGTGGCAGCCTGATTGCCGGTATTGCCACCGGTGCCGGTCAGCAGCGGGATAAATAGTGAGAGAACCACGGCCTTGGCCAGCGTGCCTTCAAAGGAGTCCAATACTTGCACAGTCAACAGCGCAGAAACTGCCAGCACGAGCAGCCATACGATGCGCGAGCGCACCAGCTTGAGCAAAGGCGTGGATAGGTACGGCTGTTGAAGGGCCTCGGTACCGCCAGCACGAGCGGAGTCCTCGCTATCTTCTTCCTCCACAATGTCCGTAGCATCGTCCCACGTCAGCAGACCAACCAAGCGGTGCGAATCATCCACGATTGGCAGCGCAAGAATGTCCAATGGGAGGAACCAACGCGCGGTTTCTTCCGCATCAGCACTAGCACGGGCAAAAATGGGGTCGTGCATAATATCGGCCATGGTCAGCGCGGCATCAGCGGTGAAGATTTCGCGCAGGCTCACCACCCCCACAAGACGCCTATCCTCGCGGGTAATGGGCACGGTGTAGATAGTTTCCAGCTCATGTGCGGTCTCCCGCAGTTTAAACAGCGCGTCCCTCACGCTCATGTCCGGGTGGATTCCAGGCACCTCGGGTGACATTCGGCGCCCCACCGAACCCTTGACATAGCCCAACACCACGCCCGTGACATCGCGCTTGGATTGAGTCAGTGAGCGCAGCAGCCGGTCCGCAATCTCCGCGGGCAGCTCATCCAGCAAAGCCACGCGGTCTTCCGGGTCAAGCTCGTCGAAGAACTCATAGACATCAGCATTGCCCAGCTCATCGATGATATCGGCCTGATGCTTTGCATCGAGGGCATCAAAGACGACGATTGATTTCTGGCGCGGCAGCAAGCGCAGGGCCAAGGCCGACCGGACGGCATTTTGCCGCTCGACGACGGCGATGAGTTCCTGCAGGGGCACCCTCTCCAGGAGTTCCTGGAGGCGCGGGGCCTTGGTGGGGTCAATGGCGTCTTCTTGTTTGAGCCATGCCTCGACAATATCGCTAGCCCGCTCGGTGGTCTCCGCCATGGCCTACCCGCCTTTCCAGCCCCAGGTTATTGACTTCAGCCTTCTTAGACTACGTCATTTGCCCAGAAAATCCGCCAGAGATCCTCCCTGGCCGCATGACGACGCCCAGAAGCCACCTCAATGACGACACCGGGATGACTACAGGAATAGACCCCACAGGGCGAAGGCTGCCAGCAAAGACACCAGACCGGCGGTACTGGCCAAAATGATTGCATGCGGAAGGGGAGCCTGGGAAGACAGGGCGACGTCGACAACCGAGGCACGTTGCCACACCGCCAAGACCAGCGCCAGCACCCCGGCGGCAAGGAGGACGAGCGGCAAGAAGACGCGCACACTCACCGCCCGCATCACGCCTAGCAACACTAAGGAAAGCGCCAAAAGGGTGCGCTGCCAAGACAGGCGCGTGCGCTCTGGTTGCAGACCAGGATCAAAGGGCTGGTTAGACAAGGAACTCGCCTACCAAAAGCGCACCAGCCACCACCACGATTACAGCAACAAGGACCGGAAGGCCGAAACTAAACGGTAGCGATCGATTCTCTCGCATTGCGCGCTCTGATTGTTTCCAATGCCCCCACGCCACCACGGGCAAGATAATGGCGACTATCAACATGAAGACCGATACCGCGGCACGCAGGGTGTCTGGCAGCGGAACGTCAAAGGCCTCAAGTGCTACTCCGCCAGCAATCAACGCCAGGGAAGTGCGAATCCACGCCAGGAACGTGCGCTCATTAGCGAGCGTGAAACGCGGATCAGGGTCGGTGCCAACTGCAAACACCGAACGGGGAAACCTCGAGTCACTCATGGGCACCACTTTATATTCATTTATCTCCTGCGTCGCGACAAGCCCGCGCAACGCTTCACCTTCCCGTAGTCTCATAGGCGCAGGCGAGCCCCCTGAGCAAAGGAGCACCCATCCCCTATGAACCTGCGCTTATGCAACTACGCGCCATCCTCCCCGAACGAGGACGAGTTTTTCAGCAAAGAGAACATCAAGCGCGTCAGCACCCCAAATACCCGCCCCGATGCCACCGGCTTGCGCGAGACCGTTTTTAACAACGGCCCGTGCCCCTCCAAGAACCATACGAAATTCGACTTCCTCTTCCGGCTCTTCCATATGGGTAGCATCGTAATTCTGGGGCTCTTCCCCTTTGCTCTTACCGGACTCGATTTCCGCATCGCTTTGCTCATCAGCCCGCCTATCATCGCATTCGGCATTTCCAAGCCCGTTCGCTGGCTGACCTCGACCCACAATGAGCGCACTCTGCTCCGCACAGCGTGGGCCAATAACTGGCTCGAGTTTTATCCGGTACTGGTGGGAAACTTCTACCACTTTGACACCAAGGAAGAAAAGAACCTTATAGGCGATGACCACTATTACTTCCACCAGGCGCGCATCATGGTGTTCTTTCCTGATGGCTCCACGGAAGTACTACCAGAGCTCGCAACCGTGAAAGCTGTCGACTATCCGCCTGAATTGATGAGGTCAGATGGCACTGCCATTGCGGAAAACCCCGACGCTCTGCGTGTGAGCCCCACCGTTAATAATGGCTGGGCACTACTGGCCGTGCTCGCCGGTGACCCGGTATCCGCCGGTACTCCCGACATCGGCTTGAAAGAGCAACAAATAGAAGCAGCGCTTGCCCAAGTGGAGCGCGAGTGGGCACCCGGCATTCTGAATTAAACCGCCGCAGCGAGTTATAGTCGGGCCCATGATTGAAGTTGCCGCCGTAGTTTTCCGTAATTCCTTTGGCCATATCCTCACCGTGCGCAAAGATTCTTCCACCAAGTTCCAGTTACCTGGCGGCAAACTTGAGGCTGGCGAAACCCCTGCACAGGCCGCAGCCCGCGAGGTCGCAGAGGAAATCGGTGTGGAGGTCCGCCTCCCGGAGCTTTCCCTGCTCGGCACCTTCGACGCGCCGGCCGCCAACGAACCCGGCGAAACCGTGCGCGGCCACATCTTTACCTATCCGCGCCCAGTCCTTGCCCGCGCAGCCGCAGAGATTGCCGAACTCGCATGGGTAGACCCCACCAACCCAAAGCGGGAGCTCGCCCACCTGCTGTGCGACGAGGTCTTTCCTGCCCTAGAATCCTAAGGCCCTGCTTGATCCCTTAAGAATTTCCTATTGCAGCTCCTGGGAGGGCAACCTAGAGTTATTTTCATCAGAATTGAGTGATGAAAGGACTGAACTCCATGCCGCAGCAATCCACACCGGGACCTATCGTGACGATTACTTTCCTCGTCCTAGGAGTCATTAGCTCTGTTATCGCCATTCTCATGGTGCCTGCCCTCTTCCACGAGGTCACTTCCCTGCGCGCTGCGGCTTTTACCGGAAGCTTCATCTTCGGCGTTGGCATGCTCACGCTCTTCCGCCGCTGCGCCAAGTACCAGCGCAAATAGCAGATTTCTCCGCTTTACGGAGCCGACGAGAATAGAAAACGCGAATTAAAAAATCCCGAGCGTGCGCGCTCGGGATTAGATGGCGGAGATGAGAGGATTCGAACCTCCGGACCCCAGAAGGGTCAACTCCTTAGCAGGGAGCCCCATTCGGCCGCTCTGGCACATCTCCACGGTTCACAAGGAACCTCGTTTGAGAATACCTGCCTGCCCCGCCGCTGCCAAACTAGCCCCCTGCTTTCGCTCCCGCAACAAAGGCGCAGGCCCTACAGTGGTAGGCATGATTCGCCCCGATCTGAAAGCCATCCCTGCCTATGTCGCTGGTGCGCGCAACGATGACGCACTCAAGCTCTCCTCTAACGAGGCGGCTCACCCGCCCCTGCCAGAAGCGGCCGCGGCCATGGCGGAGGCAGCCGCACAGGCTAATCGCTACCCGGATATTGCGGCCACCGCACTGCGCGAGGACCTAGCCGCGCACCTGGGCGTGGATCAGCAGCAGGTAGCGGTGGGCACCGGCTCCTCCGCATTGTGCCAACAGCTGGTAGAAATTGCCGCCACCCCTGGCGAAGAAATCCTCTTCCCATGGCGCTCCTTCGAGGCCTACCCCATCTTCGCCCAAGTCGTGGGTGCCCACCCTATCCCGGTTCCGCTCAGTACAGATCAGCGCGTGGATCTTCCTGCCATGGCGAAGAAAATCACGGATAAAACCAGGCTCATCTTCGTGTGCAATCCCAATAACCCATCGGGCACCACGATTACCAAGGCCGAGTTCGCCGCATTCATGGATGCCGTGCCTGCCGACGTACTCGTAGCCCTCGACGAGGCCTATATCGAATACAACCGCGCCACCGACACCCCGCTGGGCACGGAGCTGGTGGGTACCTATCCCAACCTGGTGTGCCTGCGCACCTTCTCTAAGGCTTATGGCCTGGCCGGGGTCCGCATCGGTTATGCCTTCGGCCCGGAAAATATCATTGAAGCCCTCAATAAGGTGGCTATCCCCTTCTCCGCCAGCACCGTGGCACAGGTTGGCGCCCGCGCGGCACTGGCGGCGCAGGATTCGCTGCGGGAGCGTACCGAGGAGACCGTCGTCCAGCGCGAGCGCCTAGAAGCAGCCCTGAAGGACTGGGGCGTGCCGCATTCCGAGGCGAATCACGTGTGGCTGCCGGCTAAGAATCTTGCCAGTCTGGGCACTCCACAGGAGATAGCCGCCCACCTAGCTGAACGCGGCGTGCTCGTTCGTGCCTTTAGCGAGGGCATTCGTATTACCGTTACCACCAGGGAAGAAACCGACGCCTTACTGCAGGCGTGGAACGCAACCATAGGAGGCTAAATGCGATCGCTCATTAACTTCGCCCTGAATGTCTTTGCCATCGCGGTGGCGCTGTGGGCCGTGGTCACTGTCATTCCCGGAATCTCCATCACTCCGGCTGAAACCGGAAATTTCATCGCCATTGCCATCGTCTTCATCATCATTAATGCCGTAGTCACGCCGGTGCTGCGCATCCTCGGCGCACCGCTGACGTGCCTGACACTCGGGCTTTTCTCCTTCGTCATAAACGGCGCAGCGCTCATCATCGTGGAGTGGGCGCTCAATACGCTTGACCTCGGAATTGGCCACCTTGTCATCGACTCTTGGGGCGCCGCGATTATCGGCGCCATCGTGCTTTCCATTGTCAGCAGCGTCATCAATTTCTTTACCAGTCCGCTGCGCCAGCGCGATTAGCCGCCCGCAAAAGGCGGCAGGACGTCCACGCGGGTCACGCCGGCCAGGGGGGAATCCATGACGGTGTTCCCAGCGCCGTCGATAAGAAAGCTACAGCGCCCCAGCACTTCTTTCAGGCTCATGCCGGCCGCAGTGGTGCCGGTATGGTCCTTGCCCAGCTGCACTACCAAATCACCCAAGGTAGCGGGAGCGTCTACCTGCTCAGAAGCCACCCCCGCGGCGGCGCGTGCGGCAGCGAAATAGTGAACGGTCAACATGCCTTCTACTATGCCTACGCACCCCTGCCGTGTCGAGACCGTGGGTAAACTAACCGTCATGCGCACACCTGAAACCCACGCGCGCGAGGTCGCCGCGGCCCTGCCCGTACGTCACGTGACCACCGTGGCCCTCAATCAGGCACAGGATATGGTCTTAGCTGCGGATATCCGCGCTGATTTCCCTTCCCCGCGCTTTGATAATTCACAAATGGATGGCTACGCCCTTCCCCAGTGTGCGGCCGGGACTTACCAGGTAGGCCCCACCATCGCCGCCGGCACAGAGCCCGCCCAAGTGCTCCACGGCTCACTCAACGCGGCCTGCCCCATCATGACCGGCGCCAAAGTTCCGGAAGCAACTGCAGCCATCGTGCCCATTGAGCACTGCGAACCACAAGAATTCCTCGCCCCGGGTGACCGTGTCACCGTGCCGGAGACCTCACCTGGGCAATTCATCCGCCGCGCCGGCTCGGACTTAGAAGAAGGCGCCCTCCTGGCAGCCCAAGGCGATAAGCTCACACCGGTCCGCTTGGCCGCCCTTGCTTCCCAAGGCATCGCCGAGGTGGAGGTCTACCGCCCCGCCCGGATCCTCATCTGCACCGGCGGAGCAGAGATTGGCAGTGGTAGCGCCGCCATCCCTGACGCCAATGCGCCGTTATTGACGGCATTGGCCCACCGCGCCGGCATCGACGTCGCGGGCTATATCACCACCGATGATGACCCGCAGGCCCTAACCCACGCTTTCGCAGACGCCATTGCACAGCATCACCCGGACGCCATCATTACCTCGGGCGGAATCTCTGCTGGGAAGTTTGAAGTAGTACGCCAAGTGCTCGATGGCTGGTTTGGTCATGTGGATCAGCAGCCTGGCGGGCCACAGGGTATCGCTGCTTTCCACGGCACGCCGGTGATCTGTCTGCCGGGAAATCCCATTTCCACGTTGGTAAGTTTCCGCCTCTTCGTGGCCCCGGCACTGGGCTGGGCTCCGGAGCCATTCCGCGTTCCGCTCGCGGCAGGCATTGAAGGCCTCCCATGCAAGGACCAATTTCGCCGCGGGCGCGTCGATTCCCACGCCCATATCCTCGGTGGCGCTAGCTCCCATCTGCTCGCCCAAGCGGCCGATGCCACCCATCTCATCCGCATCCCTGCCGGCCAACGCCTTGCGGAAGGCCAAGAAGTCGAGGTTTACCCACTATGAGTCCGCAACGCACCGCCATCGTCATCGTCGCCTCTACTCGCGCCGCCGCGGGTATCTACGAGGACCGATCCGGCCCCATCGCGGTAGATTTCCTGCGACGCAAGGGCTTTGACTGCCCCGCTGCACGCATCGTCCCCGATGCCGATATTGCCGCCACCGTTGCTGCCGCCTTCGCCGAAGAACCCTCGGTCATCTTGACCTCTGGTGGCACCGGCCTGACCCAAGACGACAAGACGGTAGAGGCTGTCGCGCCGCATATCACCCGCGAGCTGCCTGGCATCGCAGTGGCCTTCTGGCAGAAAGGCTTGGAAAGCGTGCCCACCGCGGTGGCTTCCCGCGCGATTGCCGGTGTTAATGACTCCACCTTTGCTATGACGCTGCCTGGTTCCACCGGCGGGGTAAAAGACGGCTGTGCGGTTTTGGATAAATTAATTGTTCCGATCGTCGATATGTTAGAAGGAGTACATGAGCACTGATCCCTCCTATGTGGCCGAACAGACCGGCTGCACCATTGGCACGCTTTTGAGCGATCAGCCCCTTGAATCCCACCTTGCCGCTGCCAAGGAAGAGACCGCCACGGCCGCCATGGGTGCCGTTGTCACCTTTGAAGGCGTCGTCCGCGATCATGATGGCGGCCGGCCGAATGTCACCCTTCTTTCCTATAGCGCCCACCCTTCCGCGCCAGAGAAGCTGCAGGACATCACCGACGCCGTCTCCTCCAGCCATCCGGTGCGCCTCTGGGCCGCTCACCGCACGGGGGATCTTCAGGTCGGCGACCTGGCCTTTGCCGTAGTTGCGGCCGCCGCGCACCGCGGCGATGCCTTCCGCGCGGCCGAAGAATGCGCCGATCGCGTCAAGGCAGAAGTGCCTATCTGGAAGGAACAAAGCCACGGCGATGGCTCCACTAACTGGGTGGGTCTGGAATGAGCATCCGCTATGCCCGCCAAGAAGCGCTCTGGGGCGAGGAGGGACAGCGCAAGCTCGCTCAAGCCCACGTAGCGGTTATCGGGGCCGGCGGCTTGGGTTCCCCCGCCCTGCTTTACCTAGCTGGCGCGGGCGTAGGCCGCATTTCGCTTTTCGACGACGACGTGGTCTCCCCCTCTAACCTTCACCGCCAAGTCATCCACACCACCGCGGCCATCGGCACGCCGAAGACGGATTCTGCCGCGGCCGCTCTCCACGCGCTCAATCCTGAGGTAGAAATCAGCTGCCACGGCCGCCTCGAAACGGCCACCGCCCTCGAGCAATTGCGCGGCTGCGACGTGCTCCTCGATGGCACGGATAATTTCGACGCCCGCTACCTGTGCTCTTGGGCCGCCCGTAGCTTGGGCATTCCGCACATTTGGGCCTCTATCTTGGGATTCGATGCGCAAATGAGCGTCTTTTGGTCGGGCAAGGGCCCCGTGTACGAGGATGTCTTTCCCACTGCCCCTGCCCCAGGCGAGGTTCCTTCGTGCTCCCAGGCCGGCGTTCTGGGGCCGATCGTCGGCGTGGTGGGATCCGCGATGGCCTTGGAAGCCTTAAAAATCATTACCGGCGTCGGCACCCCGCTTATGGGCACGCTCGGCTACTACGAGGCCCTTTCTGGGACGTGGGAGTATATCCCCATCCGTTCCACCGGGGCGGAGCCTACCCAGCCGGACGATGCCCCCGAGGTCCGCGAGATCCCTGATCACGCCATGCTTATCGATGTCCGCACTGACCCCGAGCGCGCCCGGTCCACCATTCCTAATTCAGCGCATCTTCCCCTCAACCGCATCCTCGCCGGTGAAAACCCCGATATCGCACGGGACGAGGTAGCCGTTATATATTGCGCCAGCGGCATCCGCTCCGCCCAAGCCGTCCACGCTCTGCGCGAGCGCGGATACTCACAGGTGGTTTCCCTGCGTGGCGGCATTAACGCGTGGTTGGAACAACAAGGAGCGTGTTAACGCGCCCCCACTGCGAGCCGTCTAGACCCTTCTATTCTTGTCTTCTTTTCCGCGAACAAAGAGGAACCAGATCAGCGGTCCTAAGAAGGGCAGTGTGAAGGTAGCGACGATAAAGAGCACCTTCGCCGCAAGCGTGTACCCAGAAAAAATGATAGAAATTAAGGCCGCTATCCAGAACGCGACGAGCAAAAGGATGGGAAGGAACCCGAGGAACCACCACGTATCGTTAGGGTTAGTAGATTCCGCTGCTGCTAGGTAAAACTCCGAAGTGCTCATGGTGTCCTTTCGACGAGTAATTTTTATCTTCGCTACAGAGCTTGATCACAATCACATCTCACTTGCCCTGTACATTTCCAAGATTAAGTCTGCGCCGCACCAGGCGCGTCATCCCCCGGTATGAAACGCCGCAGCACCACAATAAGCAGGTTTTTACCCCAAGCCGTTTTCCGGTGCCCCGCCATGACCAAGTTCGGGTTAACACCATCCAGGGTGAGGCCTCCCGGGATAGCCGCACATAAGTAAAACGAGAAAACGGTAACTCCTAGCGTGAGCCAGAAGCTACCGAGGTATCGCCGAGCCATAAATTATGACGTTGGCGGAGACGGCGGGATTTGAACCCGCGGAGGAATAAACCTCGCCGGTTTTCAAGACCGGTGCATTCGGCCGCTCTGCCACGTCTCCATGGTGTTCTTCGAAAACACTCATCGTGTCTACGAAGCAACTTGGTCAGTGTACTAAATAGATAGCCCGGTTTCCCAAAAAGCCACCTGCAACACTGAATGTCGCAGTAGGTTACTCCGAATTTCGTGGCACAGGACACACAAGGTTCGTTAGATTGGATCCATGACTACAACACACATGAAGGCCATCGTTCAGACCGATCCGCAGGATCGCCGGTCCTTAGAGCTCCGCGAAGTCGAGGTCCCTAAGCTGCGCTCGGGAGAAGTACTCGTCAAAGTGCAGGCAGCCGGCGTTAACCGCGGCGATATCCTGCAGACGATGGGTGCCTATCCGCCGCCACCGGGGGCATCGGAAATCTTGGGCTTAGAAGCAGCAGGCACCATCGCCGATGCCGGGGATACGAACTGGGAGGTAGGCACCAAGGTGGGCTGCCTGCTCGCGGGTGGTGGCTACGCCGAATACGTCGCGGTTCCGCAGGGCCAGCTGCTTCCCGTGCCCGAGGGGTTCAGCGTTGAGGAAACTGCAGCAGTGGTTGAGGTCGCGTGCACCGTGTGGTCCAACCTAGGCATTGAGGCGGGCCTTCACGAGGGCCAACGCGTCCTCATACATGGCGGAGGCGGCGGCGTTGGCACTTTTGCCATCCAGGTAGCCAAGGCGTTGGGCGCAGAGGTAGCGGTGACGGCCGGGTCACAGGAGAAGTTGGATCGTTGCCGCGAGCTGGGCGCCGATATTCTCATCAACTATAAGGAGCACGACTTCGTAGAAGAGTTGAAGGGAAGCTGCGACGTCATTTTGGACATCATCGGCGCGAAATATCTGGAAAAGAATATGAAATGCCTGGCTAAGGACGGCAAGCTCATCATCATTGGCATGCAGGGCGGTACTAAGGCGGAAATCAACTTGGGCGCCATGCTGCCCAAGCGCCTGACCATCCAGGGTACGACGGTGCGCGCCCGCGACTTAGAAGACAAGGCACGGATTGTGGCGGGCACGGTAGAAAATGTGTGGCCCATGCTGGAAGACGGCCGCGTAAAGCACGCGCTGCACGCTACTTACCCGCTTGCCGACGCCGCCCAAGCCCACACTGCCCTAGACAGCGGCGAGGTCACCGGCACCTTGGTGCTTGCCGTTTAAGCCAGCGAGGCTACGACGCGGATGAGATGCTCGACGTCGTGATAGGTATTGAAGGGGCCAAGCGCAACCGTCACGGCACCACCGATTTCTTCCACACCCATCTCCGTAAGCAACGGGGTCTGCGGGGCAAGCGTGGTAACAAGGCCGTTATCAAAGAGGCGCTTATAAACCGTCTCGGCCGGAACACCCTTTACTGCGAAGGTGAGGCGCGGCAGGCGATCATCGGATGCGCCTGCGGCCGCCTCTCCCGTCACTCCGAGGATGTGTACGGCAGGCAGGGTGCTCAAGAAGGAATAAAGGTCCCCGCGCAGGTCCTCGAGGTAGGCGCTAAGCGCATCCATAGAGGTGCGCAGGCGCTTGCGGCGGGAGCCATTCTCCCCACCGGCGAGGGCGGCAAGATGGTCCACGAGTGGTCCGACACCGCCGGCCAGGCCAGAGGAAATTGGCGTTTCCAGCTTGCGAGCGCCCTTGCTGGCATGCACCGGATCAAGGGCATCGAGGCGGCGGAACATACGGGTATCGCGGAATACCAAGGCCGCTAGCTGCGGGCCGCCCAGCAGACCAAGGTCGAGACCCAAGATATCGGCACCGAGCTCATCGAAGTTGATGGGGCGGTAGGGGGCGATCGCAGAGACGTCGAGAAGCGTCCAGGCGCGAGAGCGTTCATGCACGGTGTCTATGATCTCAGCCGTCGGGGAGACCGTACCCAAAAGCTCGTGGGCGGCAGAGAAAGCGACAAGTCGCGTGGAGCCGTCGACAAGCTCGGCGAATTGGAACCCCGGCAACTCACCCGTACCTAAGTCCGGCTGGGCCCAGCGGGTTTCTGCTTTGACCTCAGAAAATGCTGAATACAGGGAAGGCGGGTCCAGCTTTGAGAGCACTAGTGAGGAATTGCTGCCGAGCAGCGGGCGCGCCGCATGCGCCAAGGACTGGTAAAGAACCGGCAGGGAGGGGCCGAGCACCACGCGGTCTGCTTTGGAACCGGTCAGATCCGCTACGGCCATGCGCGCAGCGGTGTAATTCCCATCTCCTTCCAAGCGCCCCGGCGCGGGTGTGGCAGAGTGGGCGCCACCCGGCCCTTCCTGGGGCGCCACCGCAGTAGACATACGGAAAGAGCGGGCCACGCCGGAGGCTACTCGCTCAGAAATCTGGGGAACCGCGTGCGCGTTAAGGTAGGTCCAACCATCAGATAGCCCGGTGTATAAACCGCGCACACTGAATACGTCATAGTGCGCCGAAGCTCCTGCTGGCATTTCGGTCCCTTCTTTTTCGCGCTAGGCATCGCCACTCAGTGGCGGTCGATTCCCTACTGTATACGCGTTTGGCCCAAGTTTCCCAAATCTGGATTTTCGCTGAATACGGTCGTTTTCGCAGGCTAGCGGCGTGTAGTTCCCGTTTGCCCAGCCCGCGCGCTAGGGTGTTGAGCGTGCAAGATAACAATCAACTGCGCGCTGATATCGCCCGCATGACCTCCCAGCCAGACGGCGAGGCCACCCCAGCGTCCCAGTCCGAGACCCTCAAGGCCGCCTTCGCGGACCTTGCGCAGGGTGCACAGCAGCGCGAGCTGTGGTTCAAACTGGGTATTCAAGATATTAAGCAGCGCTACCGCCGCTCTGTCCTGGGCCCGTTTTGGATCACCATCGCCACCGGCGTGATGGCCCTCGCCTTGGGCCTTTTGTACTCCATGCTCTTCCAGATTCCCGTCGCGGAGTTCCTCCCCCACGTCACCGTGGGCCTTATTATGTGGACCTTCATTTCGGGCTGTATCAAGGAAGGCTCCACCGTCT
The DNA here is from genome assembly GCF_057458085.1 of Corynebacterium sp. LaCa_205. NCBI lineage: Bacteria > Bacillati > Actinomycetota > Actinomycetes > Mycobacteriales > Corynebacteriaceae > Corynebacterium > Corynebacterium sp. LaCa_205. Next base: position 141,177 of record NZ_CP190931.1, on the reverse strand, counting down.
TCATTGATAATGAGGGCTTGATTAAACAGCTTCCCGCCCCTCTTTCGGTGCACGTCTACCGCCTGGTGTGGCGCCAAACATTATTTTTGGGCCATAACCTCATCATCTGGCTGTTGCTTATCCTCATCTTCCCGCGCAGCCTGGGTTGGGAGTTCTTCCTCTTTATCCCAGGCTTGGCGTTGTTGTTGGTCAACGGCGTGTGGGTCACGATGTTCTTTGGCATCATTGCCACCCGCTTCCGTGACGTAGCCCCGCTGCTGGAGGCTTTAACCCAGCTCTTGTTCTACGTCACCCCGATTGTGTGGATGACTAATACCCTGAAGGATCAGGGCGGTGCTGTGGCCGGGCGAGCCCGCATCGCGGAGATCAACCCGCTCTATCACTACCTAGAAATCGTCCGCGCACCCATGATCGGTGAGCCGGTAGCCGCCTACCACTGGTGGATCGTTATCGGCTGCACCGTGCTCGGCCTGCTCATCGCCGGCTTGGTCATGCGCAAGTGGCGCTTCCGCGTCAGCTACTGGGTCTAAGCCCACGCCCTGTACTTGTGGAGATTCCTCGAAAGGATACTGACTGATGGTCTCGATTGATACGTATAACGCGTGCGTGGACTTTCCCATCTTTGATGCCAAATCTCGCTCACTGAAGAAGGCCATGCTCTCTTCTGCCGGTGGCGCCATTGGCAAAAATGCCCAAAACACCGTCGTGGTGGAAGCCCTGAAGGACGTTAACCTGCACCTGCGCGAGGGCGATCGCGTGGGTTTGGTGGGCCATAACGGCGCCGGCAAATCCACCTTGCTGCGCCTGTTGTCTGGGATTTATGAGCCCACCCGCGGTTCTGCCGATGTGCGCGGCCGGGTGGCCCCCGTTTTTGATTTGGGCGTAGGCATGGACCCGGAAGTTTCTGGCTACGACAACATCATTATCCGCGGCCTGTTTTTGGGCCAGTCCATCAAGCAGATGAAAAAGAAGATGGATGAGATTGCGGAGTTTTCTGAGCTCGGCGATTATCTCTCCATGCCGCTGCGCACCTATTCCACCGGTATGCGAGTGCGCTTGGCACTCGGCGTGGTGACCTCCATTGAGCCGGAAATCCTGTTGTTGGATGAGGGCATTGGTGCGGTCGACGCCGCCTTCATGGCCAAGGCACGCGTACGCCTGCAGGAGCTGGTGAAGCGCTCCGGCATCCTGGTCTTTGCCTCCCACTCCAATGACTTTTTGGCCCAGCTATGCAATACCGCCTTGTGGATCGACCACGGTGAGATCCGCTCGGTAGGCGAGGTTTCCGAGGTCGTCGGTGAGTACGAAGGACCTGAGGTGGGCGACTACGTCCGCGACCTGCGCGAGCGTTTTGAAAATGAGGACACCAGCGGCAACTAGCTGAGCATATGCAGCAGCGGGTCCCCCACACCCGTCACGTCCACCTGCACCCCTTCCGGCCGGTGATAGTCCGCAGCGCTTAGGCGCGCGCTGACCACCGGCCGGTTAATTTTTCCTGGGCCCGCAGGCTCTTCCTTTTCCTCGGTGCTAACGCGGTAGCCCAACTTTTCACTCACCCGGGCTGAGGCGCGGTTGGGTTTTATCCAACTGGTGCACAGCGAACCCGCATCGAGGTGCAAGAAGGAAAACGCCGCCATAGCCTGACGGATAAGCGTGCCATAGCCTTGGCCTTGAAAGCGGTGCAGCACCCATGATGCAGTTTCTATTTCCCGTGCGGCCGCAAAATTTTCTGCCGACAGGTCCACCACGCCTACTAATTCTTGGGTTTCTACCTGGCGAGCGATGAAATCCAAGGTCCACTTCTGGGGACACAGCTTCGCTCGGTGCTCCCATCGGTGCTGGGCCATGGCGGCGGGGGTATTCGTCTTCTCATCAAAAAGCCAGGGAAATGCATGTTCTGGAATGTCGTCGCCATAGATATCTTCCGCACACACCTGCGCTACCTGTGCGATGTCCTCATCGCGCATGACACGCAGGTCAACCCCGCGGCCCGTATCATCGCAGGCCCGAATGGTCACCGCAAAAGGCGGCCAGAAGTTTTCCATAGGCTTCACAGTATCCGCAAAGCTGCGCCTATATCCACTTTTCGCTCCACCAATGCGGAGTGTTTCTGCGCTGGTCCCCCACCCCGGTGGCAAGATGGAACCCATGACTGCCACCCTGACTTCTACCGGTTCTACCGCCGCCGTCATTGTTACCCATCAGCGCGCCGAACTGCTGCGGGCATCGCTCGAACAGGTGGTACACCAAACCCACCCCGTGCAGTGGGTGATCGTGGTGGATAATGGTGCGGAAAATGCAGTGCGTGAACTTGTCGAGTCCATGGCGGGAGACCGCGGCGTCTACGTGCCTTCGGAGACCAACCTGGGCGGAGCTGGTGGCTTTGCGCTGGGCTTTCTCACCGCCCTTTCTTTGGGGGCGGATGCCGTGTGGTGTGCCGATGACGATGGCCGCCCCGCCGATAACACTGTCCTTGCGGAGCTGTATCGGGTGGCCGAGGCCAACCGTTTGCATGAGGTCTCGCCAGCGGTATGCAATATCAACGATCCCGACCAGCTCGCCTTCCCCCTGCGCCAAGGCCTAGTGTGGCGCCGACGAATGGATGAGCTGGAGGGCGATTTCCTGCCTGGCATCGCATCGCTATTTAACGGCGCGCTGATTTCCGCAGCGGCCATGGAAATCATTGGTGTACCGGACTATCGGCTCTTCATCCGCGGCGATGAGGTGGAATACCACCGCCGGCTGGTCAATTCCGGGCTTTCTTTCGGCACGGCGCTGACCACAAGCTACCTGCACCCAGATGGATCGGATGAGTTTAAGCCCATTTTGGGCGGCAAGATGCACACCCAGTTTCCAGAGGGTGAGTTCAAGCGGTTTTTCACTTACCGCAATCGCGGCTACCTGCTGTGGCAACGCGGCATGCGCAAGCTACTGCCACAGGAATTCGCCCGCTTTGGCTGGTTCTTCCTGATCCAGCGCCACGATCCGGCCGGCTTTATCGAATGGCTCAAGCTTCACAACCGCGGGCGCAGGGAAGATTTCCGACGCCCTAGCTAGGCCGAAGCCGAACTGCAGGGGCTGGGAAAGGGGGCATCGATAAGCGCGGCACATACCCGCCACCACCGAGAGCTTGACACCCCGCGCGCAGATTGGTCGGGCTCGATTCCCGTGGTGAGGTTATTTTTCTTTAAAAATGAAGGCCCTCTGAATGGCAAAATTGGTCACTGTGGCCACGCCCTGGGCGATGACAAAGGCGATGGTGTCTTTAAGCACGCCTTCTAAGCCAAGGGATAAAAGCGGCTCATTGAGCACCCAGTATAGGAAGTTTTGAACCGCGAAAGTGGAGGCGTACAAGATCCCGACGGTGACGGCCGTACGGCCGGAGACCTTGACCCCAAAGGTCCACCGCGCATTAGCCAGGTAGGCGGCAATGGTGCCAAAGACCCAACCGATGGCCTTGGCGGCGGAACGGTGCAGTCCCAAGTACGTCAATAAAAGCGTCAGGCCATAGTCAATGGCGGCGGCACCTACACCCACGGAAATAAATCGCACCAGTTGGGTGTGCAGCGAGGTGGACGAAGGTTTTACTTCTACGGCGTCATCAGCGGAGTTAGTCACGAGTGAGTAGCCTACCCGCGCAAGAGCGCTCGGTACATGTCCAACCGATCCACCGGCGCGGCGGATTCGGCACCATAGGCGCCTATCCCCGCCAATTGCTGCAACGACGCCGCACATAACTCCCGCACTTCAGCCCCAGTCAGCGCCGAGCCATCGTCATTGACCCAGCCGAGGGCATCCATGGTGGTCTCCACGACGGAATCGGTCAGCTCCGCGCCCCCCATGCACGATAGGGCTAGCGCCATGGACCAAAAGGCGTCTTTGCCTTCATGGATAACCTCGCGCGGCAGGCTAGCGAGCACGCGGGCAGTTTGCGGTGACAATTCGGTACCCCTGCTCAGGTCCATCGCCTGCAGCAGCGGAACAAAGTCATAGAGCTTGGTGCGCTCAATCAAATCACGCACAGGGGACGCTACCGCGGAAAGGACCTCGTCGGTGACTTCTTGCCCGGTCAATTCCCGGTTGACGCTGGTTAATTCAAAGGGTGCAAAGAGCGAGCCCGAACCGCCTACGCATAGCGCTTCCGGGGTGCCATTATCGCGCGGATAAATTTCAGCTACCATCAGCTCGAAGTCCCATAGCCCCCAGGCGAAGTCGATTTGATCGCCTTCGCGCCAGAGGAATTCGGAGGCCTGACGTTCCGGATCGATGCGCGGGCCACGCGCCTCGGTGTGTTCATAAAAGTGCCAGGGGGATTCCTCCTCCGGCAGGCCAAAGCAAATGCGCAGCACACGGTGCAACTCGGTGAAGGTCAGGGCATCGCTAAAGCCAATCTGGCGGTGCACCTCGCCATCGGCGCGGATATTCGCAGCTTGGCAAATGATTGTTAGGGGCTCGCGTTTGAGGGATACCACGCTATTGGCGCGTTTGGCCCGCGCCTGTGCGATATCGGTGACCCCTGCGTTCATGAGCCCCACCATACGCAAGTTTTAGGCTGCTAGTTTTGCGATATCGCGCGCTTCCAACTCACTAATTAGGAACGTCAGTGCCGCACCAACGGCGCCCAACAGGGTCCAGGGCCGCTTGGCACCGCGCTTGCGCAGGAACTTTACCATTCGGCGCGAAAATGCAACGTTCATCCAGCCGCCTAGGATGAGCAGCAGCACCACTGCGGCAAAAATGGCCCAAGGTTTGAGGCCCTGATCGGATGCATCCTGCGGGGAGCGCGGCTCATCACCATCCTGTTCCGCGTGCGCGTTGGTATAGGCCACCAGGGCACCAAAACCAAAGAAAGACAAGGTATAGGCAGTAATCAAACCGCCTTTGGATGTGATCCAATCCGGATAAGAGGTCGCGATACCCACGGCAGCGGCTTGGGTAATGCGGCCCGCCAGGGTGTCATCGAGGGCGTAGTTGTCTTGGCGCTGATCTTGCGTCTCGTGGTTGTTGGTCATAGCGACCACTTTAAGCGGCGGTAAGCTAATGCGCATGTACTCGGATAAGACAGAGCACATGACGCCAGCGCAGCAGGCGGCTCAGGATGTGCGTGCGGAAGACGATAAGCGCAACGGCCACTTCGAGGCCACGGAACACACCGATGTGCCGTTGAGTCCTTTCATGACTCGCCTGATGGCAGAGGAATTGCCCATGCTGGATTCCTCCTCGCGCGCTCGTGTCTATGACCTTTTGCGGGAGTACGATGGCCCGATTATTGAATCTCAGGAAGAACTGCCGGAGGAAATCCGCGCGCTTATGGATCTATAAACGGACACATTCGGGCAGTACAAGCGTCCGTTTTGTTCTGAATATCACTCGCGTCACTCCGTCTACCCTCGTGTGAGCTAGGTAGGCTAGGGAGGCGACACAAATCCGTCGAGCAAAGAGTAAGAGATGGAATTACATACCACTGAAAAGTCCCTGCACGGCTGGGGCCGCACCGCCCCGACGACCGCCCATGTTCTCGCCACCGAAGACGTGGACGTGATCAAGAAGGCCGTGGCCCAGGTTGCAGAAGATAACTCGGATAAGCCCGCCCACCTGCGCCGTGGCGTCATTGCCCGCGGTATGGGCCGCTCCTACGGTGACCCCGCCCAAAATGGCGGCGGCCTGGTCATCGACATGCAAAAGCTCAATAAGATCCACTCCATCGACCCGGAGTCCGCTCTGGTGGACGTCGATGGTGGTGTCACCCTAGACCAGCTGATGAAGGCTGCCCTGCCTTATGGCCTGTGGGTTCCAGTTCTGCCGGGTACCCGCCAGGTCACCATCGGTGGCGCAATCGGCCCGGATATTCACGGCAAGAACCACCACTCCGCCGGCTCCTTTGGTAACCACGTGGTCTCCATGGAGCTGCTCGTGGCCGATGGCCGCGTGCTGCACCTGACCCCGGAGGGCTCCGAGGACGACCCGAACGGCGACCTCTTCTGGGCCACCGTTGGCGGCATGGGTCTGACCGGCATCATTCTGCGCGCCACCATCCGCATGACCAAGACGGAAACCGCTTATTTCATCGCAGATACGGACCGCACCGATAACTTGGATGAAACCATCGCTTTCCACTCCGATGGTTCCGAGCACAACTACACTTATTCTTCCGCCTGGTTCGATGTCATTTCGCCAGAACCAAAGCTGGGTCGCTCCACCATTTCCCGCGGTTCGCTGGCCACCTTGGCACAGCTGGAAGAGCTAGCCCCGAAGCTGGCTAAGGATCCGTTGAAGTTCAATGCGCCGCAGCTGATGACGGTGCCGGACATCTTCCCGTCCTGGACCATGAATAAGCTTTCCCTCTCCGCTGTGGGTTTGGCCTACTACACCATGGGTGCACCGGCCAAGAACCAGGTCAAGAACCTGACGCAGTTCTACCAGCCGTTGGATCTCATCGGTGAGTGGAACCGCGGCTACGGTTCCAAGGGCTTCTTGCAGTACCAGTTCGTGGTACCGACCGAGGCCGTGGAGCCGTTCAAGGAGATCATCCGCGATATGCAACGCTCCGGCCACTACTCGGCCCTCAACGTGTTCAAGCTCTTCGGTGAAGGCAACCGCGCGCCGCTGTCCTATCCAATGCCGGGTTGGAACGTCTGCGTGGACTTCCCCATCCGTCCGGGCCTGGGCAAGTTCTTGGATGACTTGGACCGCCGCGTGATGGAATTCGGCGGCCGCCTCTACTTGGCCAAGGAGTCCCGCACTTCCGCGGAGAACTTCCACAAGATGTACCCGGGCATGGAGGGCTGGCTGAAGACCCGCAATGAAATCGACCCGACCGGCGTCTTCGCCTCCGATATGTCCCGCCGCCTCGAGCTGCACTAATCACTGGAAATAACACCTTTAAGGAGATTTACTGACCATGCTTAATGCAGTAGGCCAAGCACAACACATCCTGCTTCTGGGCGGCACCTCTGAGATCGGCCTCGGCGTCGTCTCCGAATTCCTGCAGCGCGGCCCCGCCAAGGTCACCCTGGCTGCCCGCCCGGAGTCCCCGCGCATCGCCCAGGCCAAGGCAGACTTGGAATCTCGCGGCGCTGACGTAGAGGTTCTAGACTTCGACGCCACTGACTTTGACTCCCACCCAGAGGTAATCAATAAAGCCTGGGCACGTGGCGACGTAGACGTGGCCATCGTTGCCTTCGGCACCCTGGGTGACCAGGAGGAGCTGTGGCAAAACCACGACAAGGCCGTCGCCTCCGCGCAGACCAACTACACCGCCCCGGTTTCCGTGGGCGTGCTTCTGGGCGAGAAGTTCAAGCACCAGGGCCACGGCACCATCGTCGCCATGTCCTCCGTGGCTGGCATGCGCGTGCGCCGTTCCAACTTTGTCTACGGTGCTTCCAAGGCAGGCGTGGACGGCTTCTACATCAACCTGGGTGAGGCCCTGCGCGGCACCGGCGCCAACGTGCTGGTTGTCCGCCCGGGCCAGGTTCGCACCAAGATGTCCGCCGAGGCTGGCGACGCCCCGTTGACCGTCAACGTCTCCGATGTTGCCGAAGCCACCGTGAAGGCCGTGCTCGATGGCAAGCAGTCCATCTTCGTGCACCCGCTGTTTGAATACGTTTCTTTGGCATTCAAGTTCATTCCGCAGGCCATTTTCCGCAAGCTGCCGTTCTAAATCACCGCGGTTTCTGCACTGGCGCCTGCCAGCCGCCTCGCCCCCGCCCCTCCCCGCCGCGCGCCCGCGGCGGGGAGGGGCGGGGGCGGTGGTGTATAAGGGGGCGTCGGAAAGCAAGTGTTTTCCTGCCCGCGCCAAATCTGGGTTGTAGCGCTTGGGTATGCGAAACTAATGGGCATGACAAGCACAGCTATACCCACCCAGTCAACGCCCGTGAGCGAAAATCCGCGCACCGAGGCCTACCGCGCCGATGCGCTGACTCATCGGGCGACCCTGCTGGGTATTGTGTTGACCGCCCTAGCCAGTGGTGTGGTCACGCTGCTGGGCTGGTTTGCCTTCAAGACGGTATCTCTGCCTTCTTTTAATACCTCCATGGTCACCCGCGCGCTGAGCACAGTGGGTGTGGTGGTCACGCTGGCTCTAGCCGGCGGGCTGTGCGTGTGGTGGCTTTATGACCACTACAAGGATTCCTTTACACGGCCGCGCTGGCGGGTCTGGCTGACCTACGCGGTCACCTATCTCTCCCCCGCGCTATTGACCTTGGCTGCCGTGGGCCTGCCGTTGTCCGCCTCCCGTTTGTGGCTCGACGGCGTGCAGGTGGACCAGGCTTTCCGCACCCAGTTCCTCACCCGCTCGGTGGATGAGATGGGCTATGCGGATATGAACTACCAGGATATGCCATCCTTTTACCCCATTGGCTGGTTCTGGCTGGGCGGCCGCTTGGGAGCACTATTGGGCATTCCGGGATGGGAGGTCTACCAGCCCTGGGCGCTTATCTCCATCGCTGTAGCCGGCTGCATTTTGGTGCCCCTCTGGCAGCGCCTCACCAGCTCCCTACCGGTCGCCACCGCCATCGCCCTAGTCACCACCGCGATTACGCTCACCATCGCGGCCGAGGAGCCCTACTCCGCAGTCATCGCCATGGGCTTGCCCACCGTCGCGGTGCTCAGCGCCCGCGCCTTCCGCGGCTCTTGGCTCTCCACCCTGGGTGTAACACTCTACCTGGGCATTTCCGCCACCTTCTACACGCTTTTCACCGGTGCGGCCGCGCTCACCGTGGTCAGCCTCATCGCGCTCTTTACCGCGCTATATGAGCATACGTGGCGACCCATCGTGCGACTGGCGGTAATGGCGGCAGGCTCCATTGCCATCGCGCTCATCGCCTGGGGACCCTATGTATGGGCGGTCATGCACTCGCCAGTACCGCTGCAGACCACCGCGCAGCACTACCTGCCGGAGGAAGGCACCCAGATTCCAGTGCCATTTTTGTCCTTTAGCATTGTGGGCTTCCTCTGCCTCATGGGACTTATCTACATGGTCATTCGTCTCAATGACCAAGAGGTGCGCGCGCTGGGAATCTCCCTCATCGGCAGCTATCTATGGATTGTTGTGTCTATGGTGGCAACGCTGGCCGGCACCACGCTGCTGAGCTTCCGCCTCGAAATCATCGTGGTACTCCTTTTTGCTACCGCCGGTGTCCTAGCCTTAGCCGAGGTTCGCCTCTTGGGCGTACACCGCCTCTACCCGGCGCGCTTCTCCCACACCACCAATAAGCAAATCACCGCGGTCTTGGGCATTATCCTCGCCCTGGCCGGCGTCTTCTATGCGCAGCAGATTCCGGAGGCCAACGAGGACGCCATCGACCACGCTTATAGCGATACCGATGGCTATGGCGAGCGCGCCGACCGCTTCACTAGCGATTCTGCTCATTACTACCTGGATATCCACAACTTCATCCAGGACCAGGGCTATACGCCGGATGGCACGGTGGTGCTTACTGATGAAAAGATCTTCATGTCTTACTACCCTTATTGGGGTTTCAACGCCTTTACCAGCCACTATGCCAATCCACTGGGTGAGTTCAGCACCCGCAATGAGCAGATTGAAACCTGGGCCAACGATTCCTGGGACATGAAGCCGGATGAGTTCCGCAAGGCCCTGGATTCCGCTGCGTGGCGCAGCCCGGATGTCATGATCTTCCGCGGTGATTTGGAAAATAAGGACGATGGTTTCAAGCTGCATTTGGCAGAAGATATCTACCCCAATCAGCCGAATATTCGCTATCGCGCGGTCTTCTTCAACGCCGATGTCTTTGACAAGGGCTGGAAGCTAAAGCAGACCGGCCCCTTCGTAACAGCCGTTCGTACCAAGTAAGTTCACCCACACTTCCCGCCCGTGGCAGGGTGTGCCCGCGGGCGGAGAGGGGTATCTGACGTAGACTAATCGCCGTGTCAGATAGCCTCACTACGAATACCACCCAAGCGCGACCTGCTAGCTCCCGCTTCGCCGCCGCCCCCGCGGGCCTGCGGTGGACCGCGATCATTGCCGGACTGATTGGTTTCCTGTGTTTTGTAGCCACTCCGCTACTGCCGGTGACCCAAACTCAGTCCTCTTATGACTGGCCGCAGCATGATTCCGTGCAGTCCATCAACGCGCCACTCATTTCCGTGGCGCCAGAGGATCTTCAGGCCACCATCCCTATCTCCGCAGTCGATGAGCTGCGTGAGGGACAGTCCATGGTCTACGGCACCGTCCCTCCGGAGTCCAAGAAAGCCTCCAACCGCGGCCTTTTTGTCCGCGCGAATGAGGAGGGCCTTTCCGTTGTCTCCTTGGATGAGGTTCTGCTTACCCTCAACTCCAAAGAGGTAGCCAAGCTCCCCAAGGACGCCAAGATTGAGATTTCTGCTACGGGCGATGGCACCAGCGTGCGCGTGGGGGATCATGAAAAGACCACCGAGGAAGATCTGCGCCCGCAGGTCACCGGTGTCTATACCGAAATCGACGATAAAGCGGACGTACAGGCCCTGCTTGACGACGGCCTCAATGTGCACGTCGATATCAACTCCCGCTTCACCTCCTCCCCGACGGTGCTCAAGACCATCGCCATGTGGCTGGGCACCGCCATGGTGGTCGTATCCCTGTTCTGCCTATGGCGCATCGACCGCCTCGATGGCCGCCGCTTTGGCTTCATGCCTAAGACGTGGAAGAAGGTGCGCCCGCTCGATGGCGTGGTGGCCGCCGTCTTGGGATTTTGGTATATCTTCGGCGCCAATACCTCCGATGATGGCTTCATCTTCTCCATGAGCCGCGTCTTCGATCACGCGACCTACATGGCCAACTACTACCGCTGGTACGGCGTGCCAGAGGCGCCCTTCGGCGCCCCCTATTATGACCTGGTTGCCGTTCTCTCCCAGATTTCTACCGCCTCGGTCTTCGTGCGCTTGCCCGGCCTGATTTCTGGGCTCATCATCTGGTTTATCCTCTCCCGCGAGATACTCCCGCGCTTTGGCCAGCTTGTCGACGGCCGCCGGGTCGCTCACTGGACCGCGGCGCTTATGTTCTTGGCCTTCTGGCTGCCCTATAACAACGGCACCCGCCCCGAGCCCATCGTGGCGCTTGGCGTGATGTTTACTTGGGCCTCCTTTGAGCGTGCCATTTCCACCCACCGCCTGCTTCCGGCGGCCGTGGGCACCATCGCCGCAACCATCACCCTGGCCGCCGGCCCCACCGGCCTCTTTGCCGTGGGCGTTTTCCTGGTCAGCCTGCCGCACCTCTTCCGCGCCATGGCCGAGCGCGTGCCGTCCATGGGCGGTGGCACCTTGGGCTGGCTCGCGCTCATTGCGCCATTCCTTAGCGCTGGCACCGCCATCATGGTTGCCGCCTTTGGTGACCAGACGCTATCGACCGTGCTGGAGTCCACCCGCGTGCGCTCCGAGGTTGGCCCCTCCCTGCCGTGGTACGCGGAGTACGCGCGCTACTCCACCCTCTTCCAGGAATCGGTGGATGGCTCGCTCACCCGCCGCTTCGCGGTCTTCACCATGCTCTTCTGCCTAGTGCTCATCGTGGCGGCCTTCATCAAGGACCGCCGTGTCGTCGGTGCTGCCGTTGGCCCGACCCAGCGCCTGCTCATTATCGTGGCGCTGTCCATGTTCTTCCTCATGTTCACCCCCACCAAGTGGACCCATCACTTTGGCATTTACGCCGGCGTGGCCGGTGTCATCGCGGCGCTCGGTGCCGTGGTGCTCTCCCAATTCGCACTGCGTTCGCCGCGTGCTCGCACCTTCGCTATCGCCGCGGTGGTTTTCTTGCTGGCCATTTCCTTCGCCGGCTGGAACGCCTGGTGGTACGTTTCCTCCTTTGGCATCCCGTGGTGGGATCGTACGGTGCAATTCAAGGCCATCGAGGCCAATAAGGTGCTCCTCACCATCGCGCTGGTCATCTTCGCCATCGGCATAGTGCAGTCCCTGCGCCATAGCTACCGCAAGTCCCAAGCAGAAGAAGCCGGCACCCTGGCGGAATTTGAGAAAAATGCCGCCGCTAAGGTTTCGCGCTCCGCCGGTATCATGTCCGCGCCCATCGCCTTGGCCTGTGCCATCGTGGTAGCGCTATCGTGTGCTTCCTTTGCCAAGGCCACCGTCTCGCAGGCGGATTCCTACTCCGTGGGCAAGGGCAACGTGGCCTCCCTGCGCGGCAATACCTGCGCTCTGGCGGATCAGACCATGGTGGAGACCAACACCAATGATTCCTTCCTGACCCCGGTTGAAGGCGACTTGGGCGATTCCCTGGTGGACCAGGACGAGACCCACAAGGGCTTCGATCCAAACTTCATCCCTGAATCCATCGAGCCGGAAAACCAGAATTCCGCCTCCGTAGGTGCCATCGCGGATGGCTCCAGCGACTCCTCCTCCGATAGCGCGGAGACCGCTACCTCGGGTGCGGATACCGAATCCGGCGGTAACAGCGATTCCGCGGATTCCCAGGAGACAAAGAATAAGCAAGACAAAAAGGACAAGAAGTCCAAGGAAACCACCAATACCTCGGAGGGTGGAGTACGCGGCACTGAGGGTGTCAATGGCTCTACCATGCACCTGCCGTTCAACCTGGATTACACCAAGGTCCCGGTGCTCGGCTCCTATTCCGAGGAGCAAGACTCCACCTCTGAAGTGACCACCAAGTGGTACAACCTGCCAGAGGCCAAGGACAATACTCCCGTGCTCGCCGTATCTGCAGCCGGCAATATCTACCACCACGACGTCAACGGGGTAGAGCAGGAAGGCATGAAGCTTAGCCTCGAGTACGGCACCATCGATGACTCCGGAAAGGTCACCAATACTGGCGAGGAAGAACTCTCCGCCGTCGGTGCCACGCCAAAGTGGCGCAACCTGCACCTGCCACTGGATAAGTTGCCAAAGGATGCCAACGTGGTGCGCCTGGTAGCAACGGATGACTCCACCGATGAGGATGACTGGCTGGCCTTTACTCCGCCGCGCGTCCCAGAGCTAGACACCATCAATAACCAGTTCTCCAAGGACACCCCGGCGCTATTGGACTGGGCCGTAGCCCTACAGTTCCCGTGCCAGCGCACCTTTGACCACTTTGCCGGCGTTACCGAAATTCCGCAGTACCGCATCCTGCCGGACTCCTCGGCACAGACCTCGCTGACGGATTTCCAGTCCTTCTCCGGCGGTGGCGCCATGTCCACCGCGGAGGCGGTCAACTACTCCTATGAGATCCCGAGCTACCTCAATAATGACTGGGCCCGCGACTGGGGTGCCATCGAAAAGTACGAACTGCGTACCGATTCACAGGGCAATGCCCCAGTCCCAGCCGAGATTGATTATGAGGACATTACCCGTTCCGGACTGTGGAAAGACTCCGAGATGAAGATTCGCCCCGAGGGCGAAGAGTAACCTCCCCAGCGGCCGCACTCCGATCCAGCTTCGGGGCGCGCAAGCGCCGTACGATCCAATCACCTACGAAAAAGAGCAATAGCGAAGCGCCAAAGAGAGGCGCGATGATTGAGTAGGCCACCGCCCCCGCCAGCACGGCGGGGGTAATTTTTAGCTCGGGCAGGCTGCGGCGCGGTTTCTTCCACCACATCCACAGGCCCGCAATGCTCACCACGAGCAGGCCGAGGGCGAGTACCGCCAATGCAACCTGGCTATAGATTCCAAAAAGCGTCCCCATGTGCAGCTGGATGAGCCACGAAGTAAGCTGCGCGGCAAGCGGCCAATCGGCGGAATTGATGCGGTCGATGACCTCGCCGTTCGGAGTAACCGCTACGGCGTCGCTGCGTAACTTGAAGGCCGCACGAGCCTCCCGCACGCCCCACGCATCGCCGGGCTTTTCCGGCGGAGTCATTTCCAGCACCCCGGTCAAACCCTGGCTACGGGCGGTCGATTCTGCAGTTTGGGCTCCGGCGAGTTCTGCGGCATCGTGGTTTCCCGTATGCCCAGCGTGCCCCGCGTGCCCCACGTGCTCGGCGTGGTTGGCATGCTCCCCCGCCCCAGTGCTAGCCCCCGCTTCTGCAACGGAGGTGGCCACGGACGGTTCCTTCCAATTAAGTTCCTCCCGCACCTTGCCAATACTTGTGCCCGCTACCAGCGACCATGTCAGGCCAGTAACCGTAAGAAAGAGGAAGCCCGGCAACAACCAGGCACCCACGCGGGCGTGCAGCGCCAGTACCTTAGAGGGCTGCTTCTTATTCCTTTGTTTACGCTTGAGCCACAGGTAGAGACCGAGGATGCTCAGCGCGCCGAGCCACGAGGCCGCAAGTTCGGCATAGAGACGGCCAGGCTCGCCCAACCATAGGGTGCGGTGGCCATTAGAGGCCCACGTACGGAAAGGCAGCGCCCGCGAGCCGCCATATTGTTGTAGTTCGCCAGTGATGTGCAGATCCACCGGGTCTACAAAGACGGCGTGGGTATAGCTGGAATTGGGAGCGGTGGGGTCGTCGAAAAGCACGCGGGTGGTCTCCTGCGGATCTTCGGAAGGCTCGACTCGAACCACGGTCCCATCCGGGTGCTGGCGCTGGGCGGCGGCAATCTGTTCATCAAGGCTGCGCGGGCTGCCTTGCGCGGTGGCTGTCACCTCATCGTGGTAAATCCACGGTTCAAAGGTGGGCGCCAAGGCATAGAGAAACCCGCTTAACGCTGCGACGATGAGAAAGGGCGCAATGATTACGCCGGTGAATTTATGCAGGCGCGATAGCGCGCCATGAGTGGATATGGTCATGCGGAACTAGTCGCGATCCTATTGAAACTAGTTCCCTTTTAGCATGGAACCGCCAGGGAATTGTTATTTTTCCAACTCCTCTGCCAGAAACGCGGCCGCATCCCGCACGCGCTGACGGGCAACCGCCGGGGTAGACACGCGGTGGGTGGAAACATAATCGCGCGCCACGGCGCCGGGCACAGAAACACGCGCAGCAATCTCATCCTCGGTCGCGGTCTGGACGAAAATATCCGTGCAGAGCTTAGAAAGGTCCGCAGGAATTGCATAGCCGGCACGGAGATCCTCAGGCAGATTTTCCAGGGCACCGAAATCGGGGAAGGTGAGCAGGAGGGCGTCGGCAGGCGCAAGCGCCGCTAGTGCCCCGCCGGAGGAATATCCCCAGGTAGTAACGCTGGAAGCATCCTGCGCGCGGGCATAGTCGATGGCCTGCTGCACGGCAGTGACCATCTCCGCCACGGTGTGCGCAGGCGCGAGCGGATAATCCACATCAATGATGGTGGTACCGGATAGCTGTGCGGCGGCTGCTACCTCAGGGCGCCACTGCATCTCCAGCGCCTGGCCAGCACCGCGCCACCAGCCGCCCGAGTGGAGCGACACCGCCCAGCGGCCGGTGGACTTTGTGGGCCGAAAAATGGTTCCCACCTCGGATTCTTCCACGCTGATGCCCTCCGTATAGGCGGTGCCCGGCAGCGCATGATCCACCGCAGTGCCGAGCACCATCATTGCCGCGTGTGTAATCCGGTCCGGCAAGAGCGCGCAATATTGATCCGCCTCAGGAGAGCCGCCCCCAGCCCACGGCGGGCGGAAATCCGGGGTGTCGTAGTGGGCATCGATATAGGCAACGAGCTGCTCAAGCTGCTCCTTGTCGTCCATCTGACGGTCCTGGCCGCCGATGTGCCACTCCTGTCCCGGCTCCAGCGGGCGGTGCGGATCCTGGTTAGCATCTGCGTTAGTCATGCCACCGAGCCTACGCGCACCGCCTACCGGCGGAAAGGTCTACCAAATGGTGACGCGATCCTCCGGCGCAATGTACATGGAAGAATCTTCTGCCACGTCAAAGGCCTCGTAAAACTCCGCAATATTGGCCGCAATGAGGTTGCAGCGGAACTCCGCCGGCGAGTGCGGGTCAATGGCTAGGTACTGGGTGGCCATCTCCGGACGGATGGCGGTGCGCCATACGCGGGCCCAGGACAGGAAGAAGCGCTGTAGGCCATTGTAGGTGTGCTCAGCCAGCTCTGGCTCGGCACCGTCTACCTCGAACTTTTCCTCCTTGCCCTGCAGGTCGATGCCCTTATCGGCGCAGTAGTTCTTAAAAGCCACCACGGCGATACCCAGGCCGCCTAGGTCACCGATATTCTCGCCCAGGGTAAAGCTGCCGTTCACCCCAGTAGATTCGATGCCGGCCTCCTTGAGCACCGTCGGTACCTGGCCATTGAACTGCTCCACCAGCTTGGCGGTGAGCTTTTCAAAGGCGGCGCGATCCTCATCGGACCACCAGGAGTTCAGGTTGCCCTGACCATCAAACTGCGAGCCCTGGTCATCAAAGCCGTGGCCGATCTCGTGGCCGATGACAGCACCGATGGCGCCGAAGTTTTCTGCGGCATCGGCCTTCGGGTTATAGAACGGCGGGCGCAGGATTGCCGCTGGGAAGGTGATGTCATTGACCACTGGGTTATAAAAGGCGTTGACCGTTTGCGGGGTAGTCACCCATTCATCGCGATCGGCCGGCTTGCCAATCTTGGCCAGCTCGAAGTCGTGAGAAAAGGCAGAGCCGGCACGCGCATTAGCCAACAGGTCCGCGCCCTTGCCGGAGACCTCGAGGCCGGAGTAATCGCGCCAGGAATCCGGGAAGCCAATCTTGGCCTTGAACTGGGAAAGTTTCTCCAAGGCACGCTCGCGGGTGGCCGGGGTCATCCACTCCAGCTGGGAGATGCGCTCACGGTAGGCGGCGATGAGGTAGTCCACCAGCTCATCCATCTCTTGCTTGGAGGAGTCCGGGAAGTGCTTATCCACGAATACCTGGCCAATCTCTTCGCCCACGAGGGACTCAGCCAGGCCTACCGCGCGCTTCCACCGGTCGCGCTGCTGGGTGGCGCCGGAGAGCTTGGTGCCGTAGAACTCAAAGTTCTTCGCGCCTACTTCCTCCGGCAGCATGGCCGCGCGGGAGCGCAGGATGTGCCAGGTGGCCCACAGCTGCCAATCGGCCATGCGCTCGGAGGTAAAAAGGCTCTCGAAGTGCTCGAGGTAGGACGGCATCATATTGACTACGCGGTGCTCCGGCAGGTTGCCGCCGGAGAGCACGGCCCGCGCCATGGCGGGCAGCTCGCCAAACTCACACGGGTTATAGGTCTTGACCGCATCGCGTGTGGAGACCACATCCCAATGGCCAGCGGCAAGTTCCTTTTCCAAGCCCACGATGCGCTGGGCGGCTACCTCGGCGCCTAGGCCAAAGAGGCGGGCTGGGTCGAGGAACTCCAGCATCTCTGCCACATGCTTTTCATAGGCGGCCAGTGTTTCGGCGTGAGCTTCCTCGCGGTAATAAGCCTCATCCGGCAGGCCCAGGCCGGATTGAATGACATAGGCAATGGCGTCCTCGGAACCAGAGTCCTTGGATACCCAAAAGGTCACCGGGGAGCCGACACCGGTGCGCTCGAGTTCACCCAGGCGTTGCGCTAATTCCTCTGGGTCGGCCGCGCTCAGGCGGTCCAGATCCGCATCCAATGGAGCCATGCCGGCCGCATTAACCCCTTCGGTATCCATAAAGGAGGCATAGAGCTTGCCCGGTCGGCCGGTGTCCTTTTCCACGATTTCGTGGACGAGTTCTTCAGCTTCGTCGCGCAGCGCGTGAAAGGTGCCGTCCACGCCGCGATCATCGGGAATAACGTGGCTTTCCAGCCAGGGTCCATTGACTAGTTGATAAAGATCTTTCATGCTTGCCACTCTAGGGCAAAGCGACAAGATAAGGTGTGGTCCATGAATTTTTATCGCTTTCCTCCAGCGCATCCGCGGCGCCTTTTCTGCGCCGTCATTGCGTTCGTGGCGGTGGTTCTTGCCCTGCCCATGATCGTGCAGGCGGCGCTGGGGGATTCTTCCGCAGACGTCGAGCAGGTCACCCTAGCCGAGCCCAGCCAGGACTGGGAGATTGACGTTCCCGATCTTTATTGCGAGCGCGACTATGAATCCCTCGCCAGCATCGGCTGGAACTGCGGCGATGTCAGCGTACAAGCCACCCTTACCGAGGATGCCAAAGACGATGCCACCACCTTGCGCCGCATGGTCCGCGCCCTAGCCATGGCGCCTTTGCCGGCCGATGCCCCTACCTTCGACGGCACTAACGGGGCACTCCTGCTTGCCGACGCCCCCTCCTCCACCGCCGCCCTCTCCCTCGACGGCACCGGCGAGGACGAAAACAAGGATTGGGTGGTCACCGTGACCGGCAAGGGTGAGCAGGCCCGCGCCACCGCCTCCCGCATTTGGCATGCCTTCGGCCAAAAGGATCTACCCGCCGATGCCGATTCAGAATTCGCTGATTTCTCCGGGGAGTTGATGTTCTAGATGTCTAAGCTCTTTCGCACCACGCTGTGGATCTTATCCGCCATTGGACTCATCGCCTTCTTTTTCCAGACGCTAAGCACATTTTTGATTTCTCCCCTGATGGGCCTGCTCAGCCTGCTCATCGCCGCCATACTCGTGGCGCTGGTCATCTACCTTCTGCAGCGCAGCCCCATGTGGGCCCGCCCGGCGCGCCTATGGGCCACGCTGGCTTTCCTTTGGGGCGGCGGAGTAGCCGTTGCCTTGGCGCTTATCAGCGCTGGGCCGGTCATGCAGCTCGCCATTGGCTCCGGCTGGGTCGACGCCATGATGTCGTGGAGCGGTGCCTATCCGGAAGAAATTTCTAAGGCCACCGGCGTAATCTTCGTGCTCATGTCCTTCCGCCAGCTCAACCGCCCGTGGCACGGCTGGATGGTGGGCGCAGTGGTGGGCCTTGGCTTCGAGGCCTGCGAAAATATCCTCTACGGCGCCATGGGCGCCACCATGCATCCTGATAGCGATATCCAGGGGCTTTTTGAAATGTGGGGCCTGCGCCTTATCGCCGGTCCTGGCCTACACGTATTGCTCACCGCGCTGGCCGGCTGGGGCATCGGCTGGGCACTCTATGCCGCCGCCAAACCCTGGTGGTGGCGCATCGGAGTCTTCCTCGGCGCCCTAGCCGCCTCCTTTACACTGCACTTCTGCTGGAATTACCTGCACGATTCCGAGGTGGCCTCGATCATCCAAGCCGTTGTCGTGGCGCTTATTCTTTACCCGCTGAGCATCTGGCTGGTGCTGCGCGGTAATAAGCTTGCCAAAACCGACGAGAGCTACAGCCACAGCACCGCCGAAGACGCCCTCGCCTTCATCCGTTAGCACTTGCACAAAATTATTGAGGTACCCAAGTTTCGTTTTAATAAGCGGGAAAACTTGGGGTACGTCACTCGACTATTTCGCCATCGCTGCAGCCAAGAAGCTTCGTAATTCTTGTCCCAGGTTTTCTAAGTCCGTGCAAGCAAAATGGCCAGGGTTCCACACCAAATACAGCGGTACCCCTTGCAGACTTTCATTCCCTGCGGTGATTCCTAGCGGTACCAAATCAGATTCCGCAATTTCAGTACATATAGCCAACGCTCTTCCCGCTTTAGCCAGAGCCAATAAGGTTGCGGTGTCATCGCATTCAATTACTTCTCCGAGCGAGGCACCGACAGTGCCGAGGAAAGCATCAAAGAGCGTCCGAGACACGCTTCGGTGAGTAGGTAGCGCCAATCTATATTGGATTAGCTGCGAAATATCAACACTACTTTGATGTGCGAGCTCACAATTTGGAGCTACCCAAACCCGAATAGGTGCATACCCCAATGCGTGGAAACTTAGGCCTTCCCGCGGCGGTAGCGGCGATACCACTGCGTCAGCGCTACCTTCCAAAGCCTTAAAAGCCGCATAGTGTTCTATCGGTTGAGTAGTAAGGACTGGAGTTCCTACTCTTGCGGTGGCAATCAGCGGAGCCAAAAGGGTGGAAATAGTAGTTTGCGTTGCTGCTATAGTTAGCTGCTTCACGGAACCGTGCCGCAGACTATCCGCGGCTTGCTCAGCTCTGCGGTTTTCGGCATAGAGACGGCGGCATGAAGAAACAAGAGAGCGTCCCGCCTCATTGAGCCGCAGTGCGGAACTGGAGGAGCCGCCAGCACTAGTTCCCCGCTCCAACAGCTCTAAACCAACTTCTTTCTCAAAGCGTCGCAATTGACGGCTAAGTGCCGGTTGAGTGATGCCAAGTCGGTCCGCTGCCGCCGTTACTGTGGGTGAATCCGCCAGGGTAAGGAAATATTTGACGCGTTGAATATCCACCCGACCATTTTAACCACTGATTATGTCTAATGGTAATGAAACTATGACATGTTAGGCATTAGACAGGCATGGCATCACAAATGGATAATACGCAGGGTGATTTACTGCACATTTTTCGAGGAGTGACCGTTATGTCTCATCGCCACGTTGGTACCGCTATTGCTGAATCGCTTGAAGCCCATGGCACTGCCCGAGCCTTCCTCGTCCCCGGTGAAAGCTTTCTTCCCGTATTGGACGGACTGTATAACTCGCCGGTACAGGCCATTGTGTCCCGCCAAGAAGGGGGCGCGTCTTATATGGCAGAGGCATATGGCAAAGCTACCGGCGAACCCGGTGTAGCTATGGTTACCCGCGGCCCCGGAGCTTCCAATGCCTTCGTGGGAGTCCACACCGGCTGGCAAGACGGTACCCCAATGGTAATCTTCATCGGGCTCATTCCCTTTTCCGACCGCGACCGCGAGTCTTTTCAGGAGTTTGATCCCAAGGCTTGGTTTGGCACGCAAGCTAAACAGGTCTTCGTACTCGATGATCCAAAGCGTGCGTCCCGGGTCGTGGCAGAAGCCTTTTTCCAGGCCAAACAAGGTCGCCCTGGACCGGTCATCGTCGGATTACCTGAAGACGTCCTCTACCAGGACTTTGACGGTGAAATCGAGGTGCCCATTCCAGTGACTGAGGGAGCCGTTTCCGGTGCAGATATCTCCTATATTTCAGAGAAGCTAACTGCTGCCCAGAAACCTTTAATGTTCGTTGGGGGCGGCCGATGGACTCCAGAATGCGCGCGAACTATTGAGAAATTCGCCGAAGAAAATCAGATTCCTGTTGTTCATGATTTCCGCGCCAGCGACCGCATTTCCTTTTCTTCACCGGCAAATGCCGGCTGGTTAGGATACGGACGTAATGAGCGTGCAGCGCAACTCCTAAAGCAAGCCGATGTGCTGATTGAAGTAGGAGCCGTCCTTACCGATGTCCCCTCCGATGGCTATACCTTGCGCCAAGATCCACACTCGGAAAATATCGTAGTCAATATCGACACTGGTCTACGCGGGCATTCCGGCACCGTCAGCCGCCACGTCTTATCCTCCCCTGTAGCATTTGCTTCAGCGGTTAAGGATATTGATGCCGGAGAGATATCGGCAGAACAAACAGAGTGGTTTGCTGCTGCCCATCGCGCTCACCAAGAGTTTGCCACGCTTCCAGACGAGGCGGGATGGCGAGAAAATTCCGCCGATTCTGCCCACATGGAAGCCGTAATTAAAGCACTCCAAGAACAACTCCCGCACGATGCTATTTTCACTTTTGGTGCAGGAAACCATTGCATTTGGGCACAACAGTATTTAGCGACCGAGCATTTTCCTTCACAGCTAGCTGCGCGCAATGGCTCTATGGGATATTCCGTACCAGGCGCCGTATCGGCCAAGTTGCAGTTTCCTGAACGCACTGTAGTTGCCATTGCCGGTGACGGAGAATACCTAATGAACGGTCAAGAACTTGCCACTGCTTTGCAGTTTGCAGCGCCATTTTTGACAGTGATTATGTCCAACGGTGAATTCGGCACTATCCGCGACCACCAGAAGAACCACTTCCCCGATCGCGTGTCAGGAACGCAGCTAGCAAATCCGGACTTTGCTGCCGTTGCCCGCGGTTATGGCGCCTATGGAGAGTCCGTGAATACTGATGCGGATGTCCCCGGCGCCATCGAACGCGCTTTAGAAGCAGTAAAGAACGGCACCCCAGCCGTGGTCAATGTGTACACAGATCAAGATCTTTCACTTCCCCCAGCAAAACGAGACCAATCTACGTAGCGGCAGACTTTAACCGATAAAGCACCATTTCTATGTAGGGGACGTCGCTAGGCACAATAGGTGATAATCCTGTAATTGAGTGAAAGCTCCTCAGCCGGTTAATCACTGTGTTGCGATGGCAATTTAACGCACGAGCAGTGGTCTTGACGGAGCCATCAACAAAATAGGATTTGACGGTTTTAACCAGCTTAATACGTTCCTTTTCTGGCAGCTTCTGAATGTAACTTACTCGTTCATCGATGAGACCAGGAAGCAAGCGGTACCCATAGCTGCTTAGCGCAATAGGGAAAGCTTCTTTAGCCGTCAATAGTCCAGCACCACCAATGGTGTCAGTGTTTTCCATATCCATAGCCATTTCGATGAGCCCGGCAATACAGGCACGCACCGCACCAAGCCCGCGCTGGGCTGGAAGAACAATACTAGCCACAGCTTTTGCGGAATCCTCGCAAGGGTGTGCCCCACCTTTACAGGCTTCCTTGGCCGTGGTTTCTGAACTCTCCTCAGCGTCAGCAGCCCCATTCGTATCTACGACTGTGGGATAAAATGCGCAAAAAGACTGGCGCATATAGATCCCCCAAGCCGCACCAGCCGTCAAGTAAGGCGCTAAAGCCTGTTCCAATTTGGCGGCATGTGCGGGACCAGCAACAAGAACGTCATATAGCGCATGCTGGTCTAGACCTACATGTTGAGCTATAGCTTCAAGATCGGTATCGCTTAACTTTGAGGCACCAAAAAGTCTTTCCAAGTGACGCTGCGCGCTAACGCGTGCATCATTACGCATCGCCGCATGCTGCTGCATAAAAGCTACTCTTACTTGGGAAGAGATCTCGTCCACCGCAGCTTGCACTCGTTCGGCGTGGGAAATAAGCGCACTTTGCGTCTGCGGTGTAGACCTTGCCGCCAACCCGCGCCACAGAACGATGAAATCAAGGCGCATAATTTCAACAACCGCGTTGATTGAAATCCCCTGAAGAGCGCGTAACCGTCCGAGCTCTTGTAAGCGTCGATCAAGGGCAGCTTGTTCACCTGCAGGAAGAGCTTGCGCCCCCTGAGGGGTGTCCCATAGCCTGGCAATCAAAGCGGTAAAGACAGCGTGCGAGGTTTGCCGTAAGTCTTCTTCATCAACCGCAGCATCCCCATAAGGACTGCGGGCAGAGAACTCCAGTATGAACTCATCAACGAATGAATCCACGTCTCCTTCAATACTGCGGACGAGGGCATTCCATTCAGAATCTTCCTCACCTGAAGCCATAGATACTCCCTCCCAGCGAAGCTAGCTACTCATCCATCTTCATTGTGCATTTGCACAACTATGAAGACTTTATTCCATCACTTTCCCAAAGCCTCTAATAAAACGTTACCCACATCGCTAAACTACTTTTGTGTGATGCATGCTACATAGAATCAAGGAGGGAATTCATGCCTGCCTCGGAAACACAAGACACCCCTTCATTTATCGATGACTTTCACACCATGTCATCATTCGGTGCCACCCCCGGAGGCGGAATCGACCGACAAGCAGCCACTGACGATGACGCTGCGGTACGCCGCTGGTTCCACTCTTGGCTTGAAAATCAGAGATTCCGTGTCGAATACGATGAAATTGGCAATCAATACGGCCTACTAGAGTTCGTTAATGATGCCGACTTTGTTTTAACCGGATCGCACATGGATTCTCAGCCTCTTGCAGGGCGTTTTGACGGTTCATACGGTGTACTTGCCTCTGCACACGCCGCACTCGAAATCAAACGCCGCGTAGAAAGTGGCGAGTTAATTCCAACCCAAAACCTTGCAGTCGTTAACTGGTTTAACGAAGAGGGTTCTCGCTTTACCCCCTCTATGATGGGCAGCTCCGTCTACACAGGAAAGATGGACCTAGATATCGCCTACGCGTCAACCGCGCTAGACGGAACCACCGTCCGCTCCGAGCTGGAAAGGCACGAGTTCGTCGGCACTTTTACCCCGCCGCAAGCAGTCTCATATGCCGAGATACATGTAGAGCAAGGTCGTGGAATGGATAACTCTGGAGCAACGCTTGGCCTTGTGGCTGAGACTTGGGGAGCTAAGAAATTCCAAGTCACCGTCCAAGGCGAACAAGGCCATACCGGTTCTACCTTGCTAGCAGACCGTAAAGATGCGCTATTTGGAGCTTCGATCCTAATTTCGGAACTCCGCCGCTATGCCGAAGCCCGCGCAGGGCACCCATTGCAGGCTTCCGTCTCCACGATGAAGGTCTTGCCAAATTCCCCAGTTACTATCGCTCGCGAAGTGCAAATGAATCTAGATCTTCGCTCACCCGATTGGGATACGCTTAATGAGGGGTACGCGGCTGTACGCAGCATCATTTCCAAGGCAGAAGAAGAAGCCAAAGTGAAAATTGAGCTCAAGCCCACCCACGAGTGGAAACTTTCGCCGTATCAATCTGAAGGCATCGAATTGGCTCGGTCCGTCGCTGCTGAACTCGGAATG
Organism: Corynebacterium sp. LaCa_205; assembly: GCF_057458085.1. Lineage (NCBI taxonomy): Bacteria > Bacillati > Actinomycetota > Actinomycetes > Mycobacteriales > Corynebacteriaceae > Corynebacterium > Corynebacterium sp. LaCa_205. The sequence goes on along the minus strand of NZ_CP190931.1, from coordinate 116,853 downwards.
AAGCACGAAAAAGTGCAAACAGTAGCTGGCCACGATTCAACCAACATGAAAGACGTCTGCCCAACCGTGATGCTTTTCGTTCCAAGCGTAGAAGGCATTTCTCACAACGAAAAAGAGTTCACCAAAGATAAAGACATGGAAGACGGTGTGCGCATGATGACCGCCATATTAGCTGAGCTCTGCGAAGGTGTACTACGCACCTAATCGCGCTTGCTTCCGCCAATCACCAGACTAAAACCGCACCATATTCGCTCTATTCAATGACTAAGGACTACTATGAGCACCCCAATTCATGAGCTTCCAGGTACGGAAAGTTCTGACTCCTCACCTAACCAAGAACATCATTCCCCGCAGGCACAAAAGACGAAGCCGGCCGGCTCCACCCTTTCCTGGATAATTACACTTTTTGGCACCGCCGTTGGTGCCGGCATCCTCTTTTTACCGCTTAACGCCGGATCCTTCGGTTTTTGGCCATTGGTTTTTGCCACGGTATTCATCTTCCCGTTGGTATATTTTTCCCACCGCACCTATGCCCGCATAGTCAGCGGCGCCCCACCCGAGCAACACGGCAAAGATGTCTTAGAACTGGTGCGATACTACTTAGGCCGCAATAGTGGCCTTTTCATCGCTGTACTGTATTGGCTGGCCATCGTGCCGACAGTTTTTATTTACGGCACCAGTATCACCAATGTGGTCGATAGCTTCATCGTCAACCAACTCGGCGGTCCTAGCATCAACCGTTGGATTTTGTCGATAGTCTGCGTGGGCGTAATGACCGGACTTTTTGCCATCGGCCGCCGGCCCATGTTGTGGCTGGCACAAATGCTGGTCTATCCGCTCATCATCGCCCTAGCAGCGACTTCAATCTATCTCATTCCCCAATGGGATATCGATAGCTTTATCCACTTTGAATACGAAGGCGGCGCCTGGGGCATCCTCAAAGGCATCCTGCTCATTCTGCCCGTGCTCGTCTTCTCCTTTTCCCACATGGCCGCACTCTCCCAATTCTCCGTAGACATGCAGCCTACCTACGGTAAAAAGACCGAGAAACACGTTTCTCGTACGGAGTTCTACACCGCCGCCTTGCTTGTTGTCTTTACCATGTTCTTCGTCTGGTCTTGCGTTTTCGCGCTCGGCGCGGACGGCATGAAAGAAGCAACCGAACAAAACATCCCCGTGCTGTCCTATTTTGCTAATTCAACGGGTACACCGTTCATGGCCTATATGGCACCAATCCTGACGATGTGCGCGATCATCTCCTCATATTTCGGTCATATGTTGGGCTCTGAAGAAGGTACGGAATACCTGCTGCGCATTGCAGTTCCTCGTTTGGCAAATAAGCTATCCCGCCGCGCACTGCTCAACACCATCTACGCCATCGTATTCGTCGTAACCACTCTCGTCGCCATATTTAACCCCTCCATTATCAACATGATTTCCATCGTCGGCGGAATCTTCGTTGCTTTCTTGGTTTATTTGCTGCCGGTCTACATGTTCAAAAAAGTCGATGCTTATTTCCAATTCAAGAACGACATTTGGAACTACTTCGTCTTCGGCATGGGACTTCTCATCATTGCTGTGACCATATGGAATCTCATTTAGGAGCCTTCCTTTGTGGTGATTGCCGGTCCGCACCCCCTGTCTACTTCACCATCGTTCTGCCCACTAATCGATTCCAACGTTAAGGAGATGCACTACTCATGCTGCGCGACGATTTGCACAAGTTCCCTGACTATAAGCCAGGAAAATCTGCACCTAATAAGCTCAAGCTTTCCGCGAATGAGATTCCCAATCCACCGTTGCCTTCCGTCTTAGGTGCCATGACACGAGCTGCTTCATGTGCAAACCGATACCAAGTTAATGGTTCTCCAGAGCTGCGTGCAGAGTTGTCGTCCTACTTGGAATTGCCAGAAGAAAATATTGCCGTAGCTCCTGGTGCTTCTGCCATTGTGCAGCAAGCAGTTATGGCGACCTGCCATACGGGTGACGAGGTTATTTTCCCGTGGCGATCCTTTGAAGCTTATCCACTCTACGTCCGTATGGCCGGTGCCGAACCCATTATGACCTCGCTTACGGAAGATGAGCGTCTTGATCTCGACGCCGTCATCGGCGCTATAACGCCAAAGACACGACTAATTATTTTGTGCAACCCAAACAACCCTACTGGCACCACCATCAGCCAGCAGGAATTTGACCACTTTATGGCCAAGGTACCGAAAAATATCGTCGTTCTTCTGGACGAGGCTTATTGGGAATACAACGATGATCCGGATACCCCTAATGGCGCCCAAGAAGTCCGCAATTACCCAAACCTCATTAGTGCCCGAACGTTTTCGAAAGCTTTTGGCTTAGCCGGCGCACGTGTTGGTTATGGCATGGGGTCACCGGAACTAATTAATGCTCTCAATCTCCTCGCCCTACCTCTCACCGTTAGCTACATAGGTGAACTGGGCGCCATCGCAGCCCTCCACGCCCAAGACGAGCTGCAGGAACGAGTGGACGAAACTAAGCGTCAGCGCACCCGAGTGGCCCAAGCCCTAGGGGTCCCAGAATCACGGGCAAACTTTGTCTGGATACCGCGTGGAGATGCTGAAGAAGTAGAGCACAAAATTTACGAAGAAGGTGTTGTAATTCGCCGCTACCTCGATGAAGGCGTACGCGTTTCTATTACCACCGAGGAGGAAACCACAGCATTCCTAAACGCTTGGGAGCGCGCTGGTATTCAGCCCTGGGAAGGCTGACCGACCGAGTCCGCGGACCCAAGATTTGGTTCCCACCGCGCCCCAGTCACCGCAAAAGAAAACGCGATGGATTACTTGAACTGGTTAAATTTCTCTATGAGAGCCTGTAATCCCTCGCGCCATAGGTGCTCTGGAATCGCTAGCGAAGGTAGTAGGCGGATGACGTTATGGTCGAGACCGCAGGTCAAAATGAGGATCCCCTCCTCTTTCATCGCTGCTGCTATTTTATGCACCAGCTCATCATCCGGATCGCCGTTCTCAGTGACAAATTCAAGTGCCAGCATCGCACCGCGGCCCCGAAAATCAAGCACACGTTCATCCCGTGTAAGTTCTGCCAGCTCTTCCCGTGCGACTTCTTCCAAGCGAGTCGCACGAGCGCCGAAGTCTTTATCCTCAAATTCTTTAAATGTGGCTAAAGCTGCAGCGCAAGCCACGGGGTTTCCGGTATAAGTTCCGCCAAGACCTCCCGGCTGCGGGGCATCCATAATCTCGGCGCGGCCAGTAACAGCAGAAAGCGGCATTCCAGAGGCGATACCCTTTGCAGTCGTTATCATATCGGGGACGATGCCCTCGTGTTCGCTAGCAAACCATGTACCGGTACGCATCATTCCAGCTTGGATTTCATCCGCAATAAAAATAACTCCATTTTCATTGCACCACTTCACCACTGATGGAAGGTAGCCCTCCGCCGGAACGACAAAGCCACCTTCCCCTTGAATAGGCTCGATGACCACACAGGCTAAGTTGGCGGCGCCAATTTCTTGCTCCAGTGTGGCGATAGTGCGCTTCGCTGCTTCTTCACCGCTGAGCCCATCACGAACTGGATAAGACATGGGGGCACGGAAGATATCCGGAGCGAAGGGCCCGAACCCAGACTTATAAGGATCCTGCTTGGCGGTCATTGCCATAGTGAGGTTAGTACGACCATGAAAAGCGCGGTCCATCACTGCAACGCTAGTTTTCCCAGTGTAGTTACGAGCAATCTTGACCGCATTTTCCACTGCTTCTGCGCCCGAGTTGAATAAGACGGTTCGCTTTTCATGGTCACCAGGAGTCACCTCATTAAGTTTTTCCGCCACCTCAACATAAGAGGGGTACGGCGAAATGGGAAAAGACGTATGAGTAAAGTGGGCAACCGCGTCTTGGACTGCCTTTACGACGGCCGGGTTAGAGGCACCGGCTGAGGTCACTGCAATACCAGAGGCCAGGTCAATAAATTGATTTCCGTCAATGTCCACTAGAATTCCGCCGTCAGCATCCACAACGTAACCTGGCAGACCTGGATTAAGTCCAGCAGGAAGTGCTGCCTTACGCCGCGCGTCCCACTCGGCGCTCTTCACCCCAGGGAGATTTCCCACTATTTTGCGGGCTTGCTCCAAACAGTACTCAAGGTCCTGCATATTGTGTCCTTTCTCAATGGTGCTTGCTCAATCTACCCAAACACATTGTGACCTCCCCCACATGCCGTTTTCTACATACACTATGGCGAATATTTTTTAATGTTCTATACAGAACGTATAGACGCACTAATGCCGATAAGGACACTCCCCCATGGGCACCATTACATTTAAGTGGCTTTTCCATCAAAGTAAACTAAAACTCCGCCCGATCCACTCCCCGCAAGAATTTTTCACCACGGTCCAAGCCAGTGAGCTAAAAGATCCCACTGAGTTCACCAAGACTGGCGCAGTCGTATTCACCTTAGGCCTTGCTTTTAAAAATCTGCCTGAGGATTTTTCAGGCTACGCGCGCACACTAGCATCGGCTGGCGTACACGGTATCGGGTTTGGGACCGGACTTTTCTTCTCCACAGTCCCTCCGGAATTAATACAGGCATGCATCGACTACGAGCTCACACTCTTCGAAGTTCCCCGTGCCATTCCTTTTATCTCAATAATCAACGCCGTAAACGCGGAATTGACCCGCCAAGACCAAGAACGACAACACGCTTTTCAGCGTCAGCAAGAACGCTTGAATCATGCCGCCACGCAAGGAATTAGCAAACTCATCACCCAAGCTGGAAAAGAACTCCACGCCGCAGTTGCCCTTACAAACGCCCAGGGGGTTGAAATCACCAATGCCCAATACGACGGAATCGATGCTCTACAAGCAGCGCAGAGCGCTGTTAGTTCCGTCTCCGATTTACCACCCTCCGCGCGATCTTTAAGTTCCAAGAATGAGCGGAATGTATCGACGATCGTTACTACTTTTCAGAATAATTGCCAGCATCAATACGGGCTCGCAGTCTGTGCCACCGAGAAAATAGGAACTTTTCAACGCGCTCTCATCCGCCATGTTGTAGGCCTGTCAACCCTGCTTTTGCAGCCGGCTCATTCCCACATCCAGCACACGTTGGGTCAGCTGACCCTAGCAGTCCAGTTGCAATTGGCAGTACCGAAACAGTTGGAAACTGCCTTTGGCATGCTGTCCGCATCCAATAACATCAATGTCTACTTGGTATGTACCGACTCCCCGGCACAACTGCGCCGAGTACTAGCATCGCTCAAATCCCCAACAGCGCAAGGGGGAACCCACCATTTCCACCTAAATGTCGACGACTCAGCCGTCCTCATTGTCACTCCCCCTACAGACACTATTCTGCAGGATAAAGAGAGCTTTCCCCGACTGCCTTCCACAGCTCGAGTTTCATTTCTTCCGCAATTACCGTGGCGTGAGCTCAACTCGGATCTTTTAGTGCAGATGACTACACACGCCCACAGTCTGGACCGCGGGACTAGCCATCGTTATTCCTCACCTGCACCGGATTGGTTATATAACCCGAGCGTACAAGAAGCCTTGAAAAATCGGCGTCGCACTACCACTGATAAATTGGCCGAGTATGACAGCACCCACAACTCGGATCTGCTTCCTACACTGAAAGCTTTCTTGCTCGCTGGGTCTCAGATCGCCTCCGCTGCAGAACGCCTCGCTGTCCACCGCCATACGGTGCGCGCCCGTATCGAAAAAATTCAAGCGCTCTGCGGAATTGACCTCACAAATCCGGTTATTCGGGCAGAACTCCTCCTTCTCACGGTCAGTAACTAGCGTCCGCGGACCAGTATTTTGTAGACGGTGCTACTGACGCGTTGGAGGAAGATGCCCTGCGCCATCCAACCCCAGCACGCTTTGTAGTTCTGTCAAGCTCTGCAAGTCCTAGTTGCACACACGCATCGGCGTTACCTGCGCCAATGCCTGGTTCGCGCTCGCGCAGGCTTGACGCTCGTAGCTCGCTGCCGTGCGGGTGGCATCGCGGACGGCCTGTCGCGCGGGGCCTTGTAGATTCAAATCGCGTTCGATGCGCGCGCCAATAACTTGGCTAGAACCGCCAGCTGCGGGTAGTGCGCCTGGGGCGTTATGTACGGCACGGGTGACATCTGCGGTATGAGTGCCCGCGTCACCGTAGGTATTGGCGGCTACGGTAAATCCAGGGGCGGTGGATACCGAGGCATGGATGCGGCGATTATCGGACCAGCCAAACTTGGTACCGATAACGCCCGGAATTCGTGAGGTACCAAAATCTTGGCGGTAGCCATCGGCAGCCACAGGGGCGGCGTTAGCCATGCCGGTCATGATGGGTGCGGCAATGGGATCGTGCTGAATACGCGAGGTAAAACGCGCTACGTCCTCGGTGGACGTAGTGGTCGTTCCCCAATACCCGGTGTAGTGCGTTTCGCGCAGTCCAAACTCGTGGATGGTGCTGGGGATGGCTTGCGGGTAGCGGCGATCCAAGTCGGTAGCCACGTTGTCATCGCTGACGCGGATCATGTGCTCCACGCGGGCTTTGTCGGCCGGCGCACCGTATTTTAGGACCCAATAGCCCAAGTAGAGCTTGCTCAAAGACAGTGCGGGGCGAGACTCATGGGCATTAGCGGTGGACACAGTCGCGCCAGAATCATGCCGGACGGTGATCTGGGTGCGCGCGGGCACAGCGTGCGGATCGAGGGTGACAGCCTGGGCGGCAGGGGCGATTGCGAGGGAGAGTGCGGTAACCAGGGAACCTACCGCCAGCTTTTTCATCATGAAAATATAGTAGCGCCCCCGCAGGTGCTACGCACCAGCTTCTACCAGCAGCACTCCCCCGACGATCAGAACCACTCCGAGGGATTTTAACCAGGTGAATGGCTCCTTGAAGAGGAGATATGAGGCGACGGCGGTAAGCGCGACACCAGTGGCAGCCCAGATGCCATAAGCCACGCCCAAGTCCATGCCGGCCTTGAGCACGAGCGCCAAGAAACCATAGGCGCTGACATAACACAGGGCGACGAGCACAACCCAGAAGCGACGACCGGTCACCGCGGACATGCGCAGGCACAGCGTGCCGGTGACCTCAATGGCGGTAGCGAGGAAAAGCAGAAACCAGATCATTGCGGTGCCACCTCCACCGTGCGGTTTTCATCCTCGTGCGGTTTAGCGCCCATTTCCACGCAGAATACGCCGGCCATAATGAGCGCGATGCCAGCGAGTTTTACTGCTCCGAGCGGCTCGCCAAAGAGCGCGGCGGAAAGCAGCGCGGTGGAAATTACTCCGCCGGATGCCCAGAGGCCGTAGGCCACGCCCACATTGACGCCTTTTTGCATGACGCGGTGCAGGAGCACGAAGGCGAGGATGAAACAAAGAGCGGCAACACCGTAGATCCAGAAATGGTCCACGGCGTATTTCAGCGCGATGGTACCCACGACTTCGCTCGCAATCGCGAGAAAAAGGATGACCCAGGCCCTCACTCCATCAACTCCTGTAATTCGCGGGTGTCGATTCCGTGCTCGTGCATTTTAACGCGGCCGCCAGCGTGGGCGATGGCCTCCCGGTCCCAGTAGTCCGCCGCGCGGACGGGATCATGAGAGGTGCCATCGGCGCGGACCACGCGCCACCAGGCGGTACCGGCACCGTGGCGCTTTAACACGGTACCGACATTGCGCGCGCCGCAACCGGCCACCTTAGCCACCTCACCATAGGAGGTGACGTTGCCGGGTGGAATCACGGCCACGACCGCCAATACGCGCTTGACCAGTGGCGACTCACTCATCGCGATTACTGCGGGTCGAGCCCCAGCACGTCATCCGCTTCGGTTGGCTCCTCTTCAGGGGCGTCTTCGACCTCGGTGAGGGTGATGGTCGCACCAGTGGAATCGGCCAAGAGGCACATGCGGCCAAAGGGCGAATCCCATGGTTCGCGGATGACCTCGCCGCCTAGTTCCACGGCCTTCTTCGCAGCGGCGTCGATATCGCGCACGCCCAAGTAGGTCTGCCAGAAGCTCGGCACCTGCGGCGGGAACTGGCCCTCGGCGTTCCACAGGCCGGCAAACGGCGCACCGTCTTCTTCCGCGGTGGCGTAAATGAAGTTCTCATCCTCGGACTGCATGGCGCGAATTTCCCAATTGAAAAGCTCGCCATAAAAATCCATTGCGCGCTGGAAACCCGAGGTAGCGGTGAGCTCGTGCCATACCGGGGTGCCGGGCTCGCCGGCAGCGACAAAGTGTTCTGGGCCGGTGGGTTGAATGAGGCCGAACATGCCACCGGCGGCGTCGGCAAGCAAAGCCATGTGCCCTAGCTGCACTTGCTGCGGCTCCACCAGGATGCGTCCGCCTAGGCTCTCGGCGCGCTGGCAATCACCAGCGATGTCCTTGGAGAGGAAGTAGGTCACCCAAGTATCCGGCATGGGTGCTTCTTCCGGTTGCGGGATAAGTCCGGCGATGGGCAGGCCCTGTAAGCGCGCCATCTGATAGGGCTTTTCCTCCGCGGACTCGGCGGAAATCTCCCACCCCAGCATTTCCTCGTAGAAGTGCGCGGACTTGCGCGGATCCGAGGTGGTCAGGTCAATCCAGTAGGGCATGCCCACTTCAGCTTCGAATGCTGGCATCTACATATTCCTCCACTTTTCCGGATCAAAGTCATCGTCAGCCGTGGCTTCATCAAAGTAATCATCGTCTTCGTCCGGCTCGCCCACCCGTGCGCAAGCATCCTCGATGCACACTTCGTCGCCTGGGTGGAGCGTTGCACCCCGGCGCGTCTCGGGCTCGCCATTGACCGTAACCACGCCTTCCGCGATGAGTTCCTTGGCCTCGCCGCCGGTAGCCACCAAGCTGGCCAGCTTGATGAACTGTCCCAATTTGATGGAATCGCCGTTGATAGGAATGTCTAGCATGCCGCCCAGCTTACCCAGCCCGCGCGTTGCGCTGACTACGGGTGGGCAATATGGAAGAAATCCAGCACCGTATCGGTGGTCCATTCTGCCTTAACTAAGCCGGAATGGTCCGTGGCCCCACCGTTCCACGTGTGCGTGCCGCCGTGGATGGTGTACTGCTCGGTGCGTGCATCACATACCCGCCAGGTAAAGTGCTCCACTGCTTCTTTCCGACGCCTCTTTGGAAACGGATTGCACCCATTCTCTTTCGCAATCCCGCGTAGTGATTTTTTGACCGAGTGGTAGTGCGCACCGTGCTGGCGCCCACCGCCATATTTCATCAGCACATCCTCGGTGCCGTGGATATCTAGGTAATCGGTGGGTTCGCTGGCGCAGTCTTTTTCCACGCGGTCATATTTTGCCGCCGAGACCGTGGCCACCGCATCGAATAGGCCCGGCCGCTTGCACGTCACCGCGCGGGCGAATCCACCACCATTGGAAAAGCCCACGCCATAGGTGGTGTCCGTGGCGGGATAGTGGCGGCGGACGAAATCGATCGTGTCATCCACGTATTTGAGATCTTCTTCCAAACTGGTCACCGCATAGGGTGCCGGTGCCCACGCCTTGCCCGCACCTTGAACAAAGACGGTAATGGCATCGCCTTGGGAAAGGTCGGTGCCTTTAAACATATTTCCGGCGTCCATCTCATAGCCGTGCATCGCCATGACCACGGGCAGGCGGTGGTGCTTATCCGCATTAAACGGCACATGCACCACAAAACTGCGATGATTTTGTAGGTTAATGATCTGGTAGCGGCCATTGGCCGTTGTGCCCTGGTCCGGCAGCGTGGTGATATAGCCATCGGCCGCACCTTGCGATTCATTTGGCACGCTGCCCGGCTGCGGCGGTTCTTCCTCGCACCCCGCCATGAGTCCGGCGGCCGCGCATAACCCAGCGCACAGGGCCAGTGTTTTCTTGCCTACCTTAATCACGAGCGCGCAGCTTCACCGCCGTGCCGGTAGCCGTAACCATCAGCATGTCATTCGACGTTCCCATGGGCGAATAATCAAAGGCGATGCCCACCACACCATCGGCCCCGAGCTCCTGCCCGCGCCGCCACAAGTCATCGAGTGCCGCTTCGCGTGCTTTGATGGCCTCGCTTTCGTACCCGGCGGAGCGCCCACCGGTGATATTGCGGATGGATGCCCCGAAATCCTTCAGCATATTAATACCGATGACGGTTTCCCCGGCGATAATGCGGATATAGTCCGTAATCTCATAGCCATCAACGGTATTGGTAGTGGTAAAAATCATGGCCCCAGATTACATGGCTATAAGACCACGCACTCCCTCGAAAAGGATGATGACACCCAGCAAGAGGAAGACCACACCGCTGACAATATCCACCCAGGCGGAGTTCTTAGCCATCCACTTTGAGACCGCGCGGGTACTCAAAGCCACGCCCACAAACAGCACAAGGCTTTCCAGAATCAATACGGCCCCCACCATGAGATTGGCGCCGATGCCCATGCCGGGATCAATGAAATTGGCAAAGATGGCGCCAAAGAAGATGACCACCTTGGGGTTCGAAAGATCGCAGATAAATCCCATGCGATAGGCAGTGCCCGCCTTGATGATGCCGTCCGGTGTAAACCCGCGCGGCTGCGGGGCGCGGGTTTCGGTGCCCACGACGGTTGCGGGCGCGCGACGCTCCTTTATGCCACCGGTAATGGCGGTATAGGCCATCCACAGCAGGTAACAGCCACCGAGAACCTGCAGCACCACGAGGATCCCAGGGTGCGCAGAAATCAGCGCGGACAACCCTGCCAAGGAGGCCACGGTCCAAATGGTAAGGCCGGTGGTACTACCCAGCGCCGCCCATACGGCTGCGCGCGTAGAACGCGCACCTAAGCGAATGATTTGCACTACGTCTGGGCCCGGCGAGGCCATCGCCGCGAACCACACGCCCATCAGAGTCACGAGGGCGCTAATAGCCACCTAACACCTCCATACTCGCATGCCATTGGATCAACGCATGCCACTATAAGGACGCTCTCACCTGCAGCGAAACAGGTAAGTTCTGTGATTTAGGTAGCTCCTATATCAACTCTTTTATAGAAATCCGCCACCTGCACTAACCGAAGAGCTCGATGACGCCCTCCACCGCCATAACGAGTCCCAGCACCGCAAAGATAAGACCCGAAACGATATCGATGGCCGCGGAATGATGCGCAATCCAGCGCGATGCCGCGCGCACAATGAGAGCAAAGGTAGAAACCATGTCACAGACATCGCCAAGAGGATTACCGCCACTGCAACGGTCCACGTGAGCGACATATCGGGGCGAATAAACTGCGCGAAAACCGCGCCGAAGAACACGAGCGCTTTCGGATTGGATAGGTTCGTGACCACCCCGAGCTTATAGGCGAGCCAGCCAGTCAAGTCATTAATGCTGCCGGCCGCGATGGCCTGTTCCGTGTAAGTCTCGGTGCCCGCCACCACGGTAGGTACGCGGCGGACTTAAAACCGGAACGAATCGAAGACACGCTCATATGGACAAAAGCCCGCCAATGAGTTGCAGCGCACCCAACACACTAGGCCGTGCAGTGATCACCGCGGAGCGCCAGCCAAGGATGCCGTCACCCAAAACTCTGTGCCGCTGCACACCCCAACGCGCACATCAACCCGGCGCCGGTCGACCGCGGGGCCACGCGGATGACTTGAACCAAGTCGAGTTCAAGTTCAACGTGTAGCTAGGCCCCGGGGTTACCCACGCAGAACTCGTTGCCTTCCGGGTCCTGCATGACGGTCCACACCAATCCCGGCGCTTCGTGGGTGGTGAGTTCGGTGGCGCCTAGGTCTTTGAGGCGTTCTATTAAAGTTTCGCGCTCCGCCCCGCCAACGTCGACGTGCATGCGGTTTTTCCCAGGTGTCGGCTCCTCAACGCGCTGAAATCCCAGCGCCGGGGTGGAATCAACCATCACGAAATCGCCGTAATCCGCGGCGATTTCGCAGCCGGTTGCGGCGGACCAAAACTTGGCGAGCTTTGAGGGATCGTGGCAGTCGAAGGTGATCTGGCGGATCGTGAAGTTGGGATCGCTCATGGTTTCCATGATGGGCACGCGTCAGCGCGCCTGCAACAATGCGGGGTGTTTCTGGTGGGGGTATCAGACCAGTTCTCTCCGGCCATGTCAGCCCCATACGTCATAATGGAGGCATGGCCGAGCTGGACCCCGAGTGGGCGATCAATGAGATAGACGCGTTCCTGCAAGTCACAGCGAAGGTAGTCCCCGACATGGGCCCGGGCATCGCCTACCTTGGAACCGTTATGAGTGGATCGCCGACTGAGGCTGCGGCACGCGCCCATGTCGTTGAAATGATCCTTGACCGAGTGCTTCCCGGGTGGAGACAAGGACGCCCGGTCCAGGACAAGGAGTATAGCTGGCTGAGGGGTCAGGCGGCCCGGGCCAAGACAGCGCTTGAACGTCGGTCTGAACTCGCTGAAAAGCTCGGAGAGAATACGCCAGACTTAGATGCAGCCAATCTGCATCCGTGGGCGTGGGAAAATGGCAAGGGTTACTGGAATCACGGACACTACCATCAAGCCGTGATGCAGGCTGCCATCCGCGTCAATGCAGAGACCCAAGCGAAACTGAACCGCCTAGACGTATCTGAAACAGCACTTTTCAACGAGGCGTTTTCACTCCATGATCCGAAGCGTAATGCGCCGCGCCTTCGGCTTATGGAAAATGATGGCAGTAAGACGTTTGAGAACCTGCATCGGGGCGCCCGCGCCTTTGCAGAGGGCTTGTACGCGGCTATCCGCAATCCCGGGATGCATGTTCCACACGACGGTGGTGAGGAGCAAATCGCGTTGGAGCAGCTCGCGGCTTTCAGTCTATTGGCTCGCTGGGTTGATAAGGCTACCGTCCTGGAGGGGTGACAACATCGGTTTACGGGATAGCAGTCCGCTTGAGCGAAGGATGTGGGGAGCACGAACGCCTGTGATGGAGGTGCCGGGTGCTCAGTCAGCAAGGCCGTCTAGGACCATCGCCGTAGTTTTGTGCAAGGTTAACGCCAGCGACTGGGCTGGGTCCAAGAATGAATCTCGCACCCGTTAAACTGCGCCGACACTCTGTGGAGTTCAAATTAAACGTGTAACGCGGGGCGTTGATGGCGCTTCGCGTTATTGGGGGTAGGTTGAAGCGCGGTCTGTTCGTTCGCCGACGCGGCCGCCGCCGGATGCTCGGCGGCGATTCCGGCCCGAACCTCGGGGACATCCCCCATCTTCGATAGCTTTAGTGAGCACGACCACGACCATCTGAACTGGTGCGCTGGTTTTCGTTCGGCTCTCGGTCTATTCCGCCACCTCATGCGCGGCCGCGAAACCGCGCCGAAGAATCTGCATCTAGTCGGTTACGGCAACTGGAACGGCGAGGGCTCGTCAATGCTGATGAGGGTGGGGTCCTTTGTCAAACACACTGCCCAGATAGTCGCGGGCTGTGTCGATGAGACTCGGCAGCACTCCGAATGGATGTCCGCGGTATCAAGGCCGCTGAACTATTCAAATTGCGGGACGAAAAGAGTCTCGCAGTGACGCTTGGTCCCTGAGCAAGTTCGATCCTTCCACGATCTGCGCTGGAGACGCCGAGCGCTCGGGGGTCCTTGACCGGCTGGGGCACGTGCCGGGTGGTGGCTCGCCCACAGCCCCCGTGCCCACCCACACCGAGAAGGGACAGGTCACCGAGTACGATCCCGATTCCACGGAGACGGACCGTGAACTCGAATGACGTGCCTGGCCCAAGGTGTGTCCGCTCGGCGTGTGGTTTAACCCTTATGAGACTTGCCGGTCGCAGCCTCAGCGCTTCGCTTGCGCAGCCCGCAGGCCGTTCAAGATCACGATCACTTCGGCGACCTCGTGAACCAGCACGACGGCAGCCAGGCCCAGCACGCCGCTGATCGCCAGTGGCATCAACACGATGATGATGGCCAGAGACAGCACGATGTTCTGGTTGATGATCCGGCTTCCTCGGCGGGCGTGCTGCAGCGCCTTCGGGATTAGCCGGAGGTCGTGGCCGGTGAAGGCGACGTCAGCGGACTCGATCGCGGCGTCAGAGCCGGTCGCTCCCATCGCTATGCCCACCGTCGCGCCCGCCAGTGCCGGCGCGTCGTTGATGCCGTCGCCGATCATCGCCGTCGGCGTCTTGGAGGAGAATTCGGCGACGATGCTTGCCTTGTCCTCAGGGCGCAGCTCGGCGCGCACGTCGTTGATTCCGGCGATTCCAGCCAGCGCCTGGGTGGTGCGAGTATTGTCGCCGGTGAGCATGCTTACTTCCACGTCGTTGGCGTGCAGGGCCTGCACGGCTTCGGGCACCTCGGGCCGCAACTCGTCACGGACCCCGATCGCCCCGGCGAGAGCGTCATCGACGGTGACCAGGACGCAGGTCTGGCCCTCGGACTCCATGCGCTCAACGTCTGCTTTCAGTGGTCCGGCGTCGATCCATCGGGGGCTGCCCACCAGCACCCGTCGGCCTTCGACGGTGCCGCCGATGCCATGCCCAGCTTCCTCGCTGATGTCCGAGGCGGTGGGCGCTTCGGGCCCCGCTGCCGCGATCGCCGCAGCGAGGGGGTGTGTCGATTGCTGCTCAACTGCTGCCGCGAAGGAAAGCACCTGCGTCCGATCGAATCCGTCTGCCGGGACCACTCCGGTAACCTCAGGCTGGTTGCGGGTAAGGGTTCCGGTTTTGTCCACTGCCAGGTGACGGATACTGCCGAGTCGCTCGAACGCCGCGCCGGACTTGATGACCACTCCGAACTGGCTGGCCGCGCCGATCGCGGCCACGACCGTCAGCGGCACGGAGATTGCCAGCGCGCACGGCGACGCTGCGACCAGGACTACCAGCGCACGGGTGATCCACGTCTCAGGGTCGCCCAGCAGCGAGCCGATAACGCCGACCAGCACCGCCAGGATCATCACCCCGGGCACTAGGGGTTGGGCAATCCGGTCGGCGATCCGGGCGCGGTCGCCCTTTTCCGCCTGCGCTTGCTCGACTAGGTCCACGAGTGTGGTCAGCGAGTTGTCCGTCCCAGCTGCGGTCGTCTCGACCTCCAGCACCCCGGCGGAGTTGATCGCTCCCGCAGGCACTTCGTCGCCGGGCGCAACCTCCTCCGGAATGGATTCTCCGGTGATCGCTGAGGTGTCAAGGCTGGAGCGCCCGGATCGAATGATGCCGTCCGTGGCGATCCGCTCCCCGGGGCGCACGAGCATTAGCTCGCCAACCTCGAGGTCCTTCGCTGCGACCTCGGCCGCTGTGCCGTCGCGCAGCACCGTCGCGGTCTGCGGTACCAGCTTCAACAGTGCCCGCAGTCCGCCTTGAGCCCGGTCCATCGCCTTGTCTTCCAGTGCCTCGGCGATCGAGTACAGGAATGCTAGCGCCGCGGCCTCTCCGACGAATCCGAGGATCACCGCGCCGACCGCGCTGATCGTCATTAGCAAGCCAATGCCGAGCTTGCGCTTCGTGACAAGGTTCCGGATCGCTCCAGGCGCGAACGTGTAAGCGCCCAACAGCAGGCCAACCCAATACAGTACCGTCGCGGGCGTCTCCAAGTCAGACCAGTCCAGCGCCAGTCCTGTTATGAGGGCTACGCCGGAGAAGAACGGCAGCAGTAGCTCAGGGTCCTTCCACCATGGCCGATCGAGCTCGTCGATCTCCGTGGCGGGTTCGTGTTCGCATCCACATGCTGAACTCATACGTCCGCTCCTTTCTCGCCGCAGCCGGGCACCGAGCACTCAGTGTCGATGCAGGGGGCATTCTCGTCGACGGCCAGTGTCGCGTTGACTAGCGCTTCGAGCGCTGCCGCGAGGTGCGGATCGGCGATTTCGTAGCGGGTCTTACGGCCCTCCGGCTCAGCGACGACAATGCCACAATCGCGCAGGCAAGACAGGTGGTTCGAAACGTTCGAGCGGGTCAGATCCAAGCTTTGCGAGAGCACAGCCGGGTAGCTCGGACCGTCTAGTAGGGTTATCAGGATTCGGGAGCGCGTCGGATCAGCCATGGCCCGGCCGAGCCGGTTCATGACGTCGAGGCGCGAAGCAATAGTCAGCATGTGCTGAACTATACAGTGTGCGATGAACTATTTAAAATGGGCTGAACTAACAGTCACGCGAAAGTCCTGCGACCTGCAAGAATTAGTCGATGGGATAGCCGATGACTAGTCCTTCACGGTTCGCCTGCCAACCCAACGAGGGGCGACGTGGGCGGCGAAATTCTCCAGAATCTTCACGTGGACGTCCACACCCACCCCTGTGGGGATGGTGATGAACAGGGTGTCGGCGGACATGACGGCGGCGTAGGTGCGGCCAGCGACACTGACACCAGGTTCTCCATCAAGAGCTAGACACTCACGGACATTGCGTACGGGTCAAACCACACGTAGCGAAGCTTTCTAATAGCCAAATGACTATCTCTTTTCGCTGGTATCCGGGAATGATACTTCCTTGAAGTCGGCGGTGTTGGCTACCCCGCGTACGAAGTACTGGAACTGCTGCTTGGAAACCACTTTGGTCTACGAAGACATAGCCCTTCAAACTACATCGCAGGAAAATTCCATTTCACGGTCGGTATGGGCCTTTTGCAGTTGGTTAATTCGAAATTCGTTCACCATCTCCTTAGCCACCCGCACGATTAACGCGGTGTTTCGCCATCTTCGCGCGAGGAGAGCAGCTCCTTCAGGTGCCTATCGATGTCATCGAGCTTTCTCAGAACGGATACGGCGAAAACGATACTAATTACTAAGGCGATAATGCTGAGCATCAATGTCTTCCTTTACTCTGTCACTTCAATCCAGCGGAGCCGATTCCTTGCCCGACGATTAAACCATGGTTCTGGCCCAGCAGAGAGGTGCACGGGAAAAGGGGATGTCGGCAAGCAAAAGCGCCGCGCCCCCAAGGAAGGGAAACGCGGCGCTAGAGCAATCCGGCGGCAGGCTGCTTAGTGGTCAGCGCCCTGGATGGAGTGTTTGTGATCGCGGACTGCCTCGCCCTCAGCGTAGAGCGGCATATCCTGCTTAGCCTTGTACCACTCGGCGTAGTTTGGCTCCAGCGGGGTGCGGCCGGCGATGAGGTCAGCGGCCTTCTCGCCCACCATCATGGTTGGGGAGTAGATATTGCCGTTGGTCACGGATGGGAAGACGGAGGCATCCGCAATGTAGAGACCCTCAACGCCCCACACGCCCATGGTGTCTGGGTCAACCACGGCCATCGGATCGGACTCCGCGCCCATCTTGGCGGTACAGGATGGGTGCAGCGCGGTCTCGCCATCGTTGCGGACCCACTCCAAGATCTCCTCGTCGGTCTGGACATCCGGGCCCGGGCTGAACTCGCGGGCACCTACCTCTTCCATGGCCTTGGTATCCAGCAGGGAGCGGGCAACGCGTACGGCCTCAACCCACTCGCGGCGGTCCTGGTCGGTCTTCAGGTAGTTGAAGAGGATGGATGGCTTGTCGTGGATATCGGCGCTCTTGATGTGAACGTGGCCCTTGGTATCGGAGAACATCGGGCCAACGTGCCACTGGAAGCCGTGCTTGACGTCCGCCTTCTGGCCGTCATAACGCACGGCCATCGGCAGGAAGTGGAACATGAGGTTCGGGTAGTCCTCATTCTCATTGGAGCGCACGAAGCCGCCGCCTTCAAAGTGGGAGGTAGCAACTGGGCCCTTGTGGGTCAGCAGCCACTGCAGACCCATGAATGGCCAGCGCCACTTATCCAGGTAAGGCTGGGAGGACGCGGTGGACTTGGTGGTCTCATACTGAATGTAGACCTCGAGGTGGTCCTGCAGGTTCTCGCCCACACCTGGCAGGTGCTTGACGACGTCGATGCCGTGTTTCTCCAGAATCTCGCGGTCACCAATGCCGGAGATTTCCAGCAGCTGCGGGGTGTTAATGGCACCGGCGGACAGCACGATCTTCTCGGCATAGACGCGGTGAACGCCGCCCTGCCACTCGTACTCGACGCCGACGGCCTTCTGGCCCTCGAAGAGGATCTTGGTGGTGAAAGCGCGGGTGCGGATCTCGAGGTTCTCGCGATCCATGTTGGGGTACAGGTAGGCGCGGGCAGCGGACCAGCGCTTGCCGTTCTTAATATTGCGATCGAACGGAGCGAAGCCTTCCTGGCGGTAACCATTGACGTCATTGGTCAGGTTGTAGCCGGCTTCCTGCACAGACTTGAACAGGGCCTGGAAGAGCTCGGAGGTAGCCGGGCCGCGGGAGAGGTACAGCGGGCCATCGTGGCCACGGCGCGGATCGTTCGGCTCGGCCGCAGCGGCGGTTTCCATGCGGTTGAAGTACGGCAGGCAGTGGGCGAAGTCCCAGTTCTCCATGCCCGGGTTCTGGCCCCACTTCTCGTAGTCCATCGGGTTACCGCGCTGGTAGATCATGCCGTTGATGGAGGAAGATCCGCCAAGGACCTTGCCGCGAGCATGGTAGACACGGCGGCCGTTCATCTCTGGCTCTGGATCGGACTCATACATCCAGTCATAGTTCTTTGCGCCGATTGGGAAAGAGAAGCCGGATGGCATGTGAATGAACAGATCCCACAAGGAATCTGGGCGGCCAGCCTCAAGGACCAGCACGCGGGTGTTCTTGTCTTCGGTCAGGCGTGCGGCGATGACGGAGCCTGCGGAGCCACCGCCAACGACGACTACGTCGCTTACTTCATCGGTGACCTTTTTAGCGGAACGCTTCTTGGTCAGCTTGTCCATAAAACCCATAAATCCCCTTCTTTCTGTGAAATATTTCACACGTCAAGATTGCCCCACCGGAAGTGAAAATATTGTAATTTATACAAAAGTCTGTAATTATTCACATCGCCTTATGTGCGGGCACTGCCTCCAGAGTACACATCCCGCTAGAAGTTTGCCCATCTTAATGTATATTTACCTTGTCCGGATGGATTTCTCTGGAGATGAAATCCGCAGTCTTTGCGCATAGTTCGCCCGAATATGATTCATTTCACTCAC
This sequence comes from Corynebacterium sp. LaCa_205, assembly GCF_057458085.1. Lineage (NCBI taxonomy): Bacteria > Bacillati > Actinomycetota > Actinomycetes > Mycobacteriales > Corynebacteriaceae > Corynebacterium > Corynebacterium sp. LaCa_205. The sequence continues at coordinate 97,976 of NZ_CP190931.1, read as the reverse complement.
CTATCTCTCCCTGCGATCTTGTGAGCATTTTGGGGCACTCGTGCGAAAGATTCGGCCCAAAACAACCAGCAATAGGAGAAGTAGATGGCTAACTTTGACCCTCACAATCCTGAGGAGTCTCTCACTTCACATAAAGACCCCCAAGAAGGGGGTAAAAACACCTCTCTCGCAACCCCCTCTGGAGAGCCCAAGAAGCGCAGCCCGCGCTACCAAGTCCGCGCCCTCGTCGGCAGCTACAAGGCCGAAACCGGCGATGCCGTAGGCGCGGATCAGGTCCCTGCTCCCAAGACAAACTGGCCGGTATTTATCATCTCTGGCGTCCTCATTATTGCCATGGCGCTCTATGCCGGGCTCGGCCGCGATTCCGCGGCAGAAACCCTCGCCAGTGTGACCGGCTGGATCGGCCACAACCTTGGCTGGTTCTACGTTCTCACCGCCACCATCGCCGTGGTCTTCGTGCTCTATATTGCCTTTTCCAATGCCGGCAATATCCGCCTCGGACCGGACCACTCGCGGCCGAAATTTAATACCTTCTCCTGGGCGTCCATGCTCTTTGCCGCTGGCATCGGCGTGGACCTCATGTTCTTCGCCGTGGCCGAGCCAGTCACCATGTACATGCAGCCACCGGTCGGTGACGGCGAAACCATGGAGGCCGCCAAGGAAGCCGTGGTCTATGCCATGTTCCACTATGGCCTCACCGGCTGGGCGCTTTATGCACTTATGGGCATGGCCTTTGGCTACTTTGCCTACCGCCTGAACATGCCGCTGGCTATCCGCTCCGCGCTCTACCCGCTCATCGGCAAGCGCGTGCACGGCCCTATCGGCTCCGCGGTGGACATCGCCGCCATGCTGGGCACCGTCTTCGGTGTGACCGCTTCCCTGGGCATCGGCGTGGTGCAGCTGTCCTATGGCTTCCACCTCATCTTCGGCATCGAGCAGGGCCTTGGACTGCAGTCCGCCCTCATTATTATTGCGGTGGCCATTGCCACGCTGTCGGCTGTATCCGGCGTCGATAAGGGCATTCGCTTCCTCTCCGAGCTCAACGTCTATTTGGCCATCGCACTGATGGTCTACGTCGTGGTCTTTGGCAAGACCGCCTACCTCTTCGATGCCATCGTGACCAATATCGGTGACTACGTCGCAAAATTCCCATCTTGGACCATGGAGACCTTCGCCTTCGCCGAAGACCAAGCCAACGTAGATACCTGGATGCAGTCCTGGACCCTCTTCTTCTGGGCATGGTGGATCGCCTGGGCGACCTTCGTCGGCCTCTTCCTGGCCCGCATCTCCCGCGGCCGCACCCTGCGCCAGTTCATCTTCGGCACCCTGACCTTCCCGTTCCTATTCATCCTGATGTGGATGTCCTTCTTTGGTAACACTGCCTTGGACATGGTCCGCTCCGGTGACTACCCCGAATTCGCCGAGAACGCTATTAACGTGCCAGAGCAAGGCTTCTACGACATGCTGCACGAGTTCCCAGGCTCTGGCATCGTCATTTTCTTGACCACCTTTATTGGCCTACTGCTCTATATCACCTCGGCCGACTCCGGCGCGCTGGTGATGTCCAACTTCACCTCTCGCATCACCGATAACCGCCAGGATGGCGCACGCTGGCTGCGCATCTTCTGGTCCGTAACCGTAGGTGCGCTGACCCTTGCCCTGCTACAGATCGATGGCATCGCCACCGTGCAATCCGCGACCGTCGTGATGGGCCTGCCCTTTGCCTTCGTGGTCTACCTCATCATGTTCTCCCTGTGGAAGTCCCTGCGCCTGGAAAACGTGCAGCGCGAGGCCCGCACCACCGCTATACATGGTGTGATTTCCTCCCGTACCGAGCGCGAGCCTTCGGATTCCAACCTGTGGAAGAACCGCCTCGACCGCGCCAATACCTTCCCTTCCAAGAAGGAGATGGATACTTACCTGCGCGATACCGCCACCTACGCCTTGGAGCAGGTTGCTACCCACATGCGTACCCGCGGCTACGACGCCATCTTGCTCACCAGCGAGCTTCCCGACGTCGAATTGCCCCAGCTCGACCTAGAGGTAAAGCTGCACAATGAGCGCATGTTCCGCTACCAGCTCTTCCCGGTCGCGGCCGAGCGCCCCGATTTCAGCGCGGGCGAAGGCGACGAGTACTACCGCCTCGAGGTCTATGACATGACTGGTTCGCTGGGCTATGACGTCTACGGCTATTCCGAGAATCAGATCATTAACAATGTGCTGGATCTTTATGAACGCCACTTGGCCTTCCTCTACATGCAGCAGACCCAGCCGGGCGACTCCGATGTCTCCGATGGCGCCGAGCCTGAGCGCACCTGGCGCGAAGATAGCTAAGCTGGCCACTACAACTACCTCTATGAGAGAAAGGTTGCTTTTCACTTGAGCACCCAGAACACTTTGTTCGACCCCACCCAGTCCGAGCTGCTGAAGGGCGTGCATGCTGATGGCGCCCCGAAGTCCCTGTTCATCAACGGTAAGTGGGAAGCCGCCCAAAGCGGCGAAACCCGCACCATCATCTGCCCGGCCGATGGTTCCACCGTCGGTTTAGTCTCCGAGGCATCCGACGAGGACACCGAACGCGCCATCAAGGTTGCCCGTGAAACCTTCGATAACGGCGAGTGGGCCAATACCCCGTCCGCCGAGCGTGGCAAGCTCGTCATCCGCGTGGCCGATTTCATCCGCGAGCACAAGGAGCTTTTCGCGCAGGCCGAGTCCGCTGATACCGGCAAGCGCTACGAGGAATCTTTGGGCGATATGGATGACATCGCCAACGCCTTCGAGTACTTCGGCACCCTGGCCCAGCACCAGGCCGGCCGCGTGGTCGACCCGCAGGATCCCAACCTGCGCTCCCGCATCGATGCCGAGCCCGTCGGCGTCTGTGGCCTGATTACCCCATGGAACTACCCGCTGTTGCAGGTCTCCTGGAAGGTCGGCCCGGCCCTGGCTGCCGGCAATACCTTCGTCCTCAAGCAGGCGGAGCTCACCCCACACACCGCGATGCTGCTCATGGTCGCCCTCAAGGAGTGCGGTCTGCCGGACGGCGTAGGCAACCTCATCACCGGCGCTGGCGCTAACTGCGGCAACCCGCTCTCCCAGCACCCGGACGTGGACATGGTCTCCTTCACCGGCGGCCTTGTCACCGGCAAGATCATCGCCAAGAATGCGGCGGAGACCGTCAAACGCACCGCGCTCGAGCTCGGCGGCAAGAACCCGAACGTCATCTTCGCCGATGCCGATTTCGACGTCGCCGTGGACAACGCCCTCAATGGCGCCTTCTTCCACTCCGGCCAGGTCTGCTCCGCAGGCTCCCGCATCGTCGTAGAAGAGTCCCTGCACGATAAGTTCGTCGATGCCCTGGTAGAGCGCGCCAATAAGATCAAGATCGGCGGCCCGACCGATGACAAGGCCGAAACCGGCCCGCTCATCTCCGCCGAGCACCGCGAGAAGGTTGCCGCCTACGTGGACAAGGCTCGCGAGCAGGGCGCCAAGATCCTCACCGGCGGCCGCGCCGCCACCAGCGAGGACACCAATGGCCAGCACGGCACCGGCACCACCGACTTGGGCGCTGGCATCTACTACCTGCCGACCATCATCGATGGCGCCACCACCGAGATGGATTGCGTCTACGACGAGGCCTTCGGCCCTACCGTGACCATCGAGACCTTCACCACTGAGGAGGAGGCCATCGCCATCGCCAATGACACCGAATATGGTCTGGCAGGCGCCGTCTACACTTCCGACGCCGGCCGCGCCGAGCGCGTAGCCCGCGCCCTGCGCCATGGCACCATCTGGATCAACGACTTCCACCCATACCTGCCGCAGGCAGAGTGGGGCGGCTTCAAGCAGTCCGGCAATGGCCGCGAGCTTGGCCCCACCGGCTTGGCCGAGTACCAGGAGCACAAGCACGTGTACCAGAACCTCTCCCCTGCCGCTTGGGATCAGTTTGGCCTGCAGTAACTAAGCCGGCCACATAGCATTCAGCCCCCGCTGCTCGGAAAGAGCGCGGGGGCTGAATTTCTGTATGAGGCCGACGCACGGCCACGTTATCGGTCTCGTTCACCTACTGCAGGGCCAGAACGTGGCCGCTGTGCGAACTGATTATGCGGAAACGGCATCTTCCAGCTCGGCTAGCAAGGAATTGGTGCGCTCCACCTTGGCATCCACGGGGCGGAATTCGCCGTCGGTCCAGTCAGTAAAGAAACCGAAGTCGAGCTGGTTGCGCAGCTGCGGCATGGAGAAGTTGACCACGATGGTGCGCCATGCTTCCACGCCGCGGATTGCGCCCGCTGGACCGTAACCGGCGAACGCGACTGGCTTACCGGTCCACTCCCCGGCCAAGCAGTCGAAGGCATTCTTGAATGGACCCGGCACGGAGCGGTTGTACTCCGGGGTAACAAATACGAAACCATCGCAGGCATCCACTGCATCAGACCACGCCTGCACCTTTTCATCCGCATACTGCTTATTGGCGGTGGCAGGAATGACGTCAGTGGTCAGCAGTGGAACATCAAACTCCTTGAGGTCCAGCAGGGTATACTCCACCCCATCCTGGCGCCCCTGGGCGAGATCATAGAGCCACTCACCTACTACCTTGCCGGCCGAGTTATCGCGGGTGGTGCCGATGATGATGCCGATACGAGACATAAGAGAACCTTCTTTCCTTCAAGCTTTATGTAACATCCCTAGCTTACCGCCCGTGCAGATACTTGTCTGATGGTGATGTTGATACGTCCTTCACTCAACCCGCACGCCTCCGGCAACGTGCCGTCATTAACGCGCACCACCCCGTGGTAGGCAAAGCGCTTTGGCCCGCCAAAGACCACCAAATCCCCAGAGCACAGCGTGATGTCATCCCACGGTCGCGTGCGCGCCTCGGTATGCCCCATGCGGAAAAGCGCCTCATCCCCAATGGATAGCGAAATCACCGGGGCGGGTGACTCCTCCGAATCATCCACGTGCATGCCCATGGCCGAGCCCGGCGGATAGTAATTCACCAATGCCATCTCCGGCACAAACGTATCCACCCACGGCTCTAGCTCAGGTGCTACCTCAGCCGCGGCGCGCAGCGCTCCCGGAGCAATCCGCCGCAGGCTCCCCGGCACCGGCGGAACCCACGTGCCGTCCATATTGTCTACATACCGATAGCTGGGATAATGCCAGTACCTGCCCAAATGCAGCTGAAAAACGCTCATTTGCCCGCCGGATTTCAACCGCGGCCGCACCATCGCCATCGGCGTATTCGCATACTCGCGCGCAATGCCACGCATCTCATCTACCAAGGCCCTCTGCTTATCGACGCCCACCCATCCCGGCACATGCCCCACCCCCGAAGCCACACGCACGCTCGGTCGCGGCAGCGAATCAAAAAGCATGACCTCACCCTAAACCCAACGACCCTATAAATCGACCAAGACCTACCATTTTCACCAAGGATCAGAATCCGTACAAGACCACCACTCACATGGCCCGTAGGAATAAAACGACCTCGACTTCCTCGCCAGCCTCGAACTAGACGAGGAGGCTCCTACCGGTTACCAGGCCGCGGATAACGACACGACAACCAGACTGAAAACGAGGAACCAGAGCTAGAAGCAGAGCACGACGGCAATCAGGACGCCGAACTCTAACCGCACCGGAGCCGGAACAGGATTAGTCCTTAGTTGGTGCTTTCCCAGACGTCATCAGGGATAGCCTCCTCCAACTCCCACTCTATGAAGTGCCCCATGAAAGGATGCGTGTACGGAAGTATCCCCCATATAAGTGAAATAGTTCCTACCCCTTCTTCGAGAGCTTTCTGCAGGTAAGAAACACGAACAAAAACATCCACAACAAAGCGATCACTCCTGAGAGAAAGAATGCCTCAGCACTAGATTCCCCCGGAGAACGAGCGAATGAAGTTGCGATGATTTGAGAAGTTGGCAAGAACTTCTCAACACCATTCGTACCCGCCAAGAGTTGATTTGCAATCGAGATTCCCATCGTGGCGATCGTTAGCCCCACTGCTGCACCCAAAACGCCAGCGAAATTATCAATATACGTTGAAAGCCAAAGGTAGAAACAACCTACAGCAAGTATTCCCAAAATGGTCCATAGAGAATAAACGGGAAGAAGCTTACTGAGCGGCTCCTCAGGATAGCCACTCATGTACTTATAGATGAGAGTGATTAAAAATTGAAGTACACCCATAGCTAGGGCGAGGGAAAAAAGGATAGAAATCTTCTCAATCAGAAGTTTCTTCCTTCCATTAGGTTGGCTTTTAATCCAATTGATATTTCCCCTTTTTTGCTCCGGCCCCATTAAGGTCGCGGAAATTGCTGCCACCAAAATAGGGGAAAGGATTCCGAAGTAAAGTCCCCCCATATTTGCCCAAGCAAAACCAATGGCACTGTTGGAATCTTGACCCCATTTCTCTTCCGGAACCATTGCGATTCCGAACCAAAACGCTAAGAGAAAAAGAAGTACTACCGCGAGAGCAATCAAAATCGTAGCTGGCGACTTCCGAAACACTGTCAAATTAAAGTTCATCTTGAAACCTCCGAGGAACCACAACAATTGAAAAAGTTGCAACAACAAGGGCGACTATGATCACAATTCCCAGATCCGAAAGAGACAAGACGTGATCCAAAAGACTGTCTTCTTGTACCCCTACAGGGGATAGAGCTCCAACTAAAGTGAAAGGAATGAAAATTGCTACTGCCTGAGGGATCATGTGACCAGCTGAACCGAGAACTGAGCCTATCAGCGCGATACCAACGACCCATCCAGGGTGCTTGAGACGCAAGGCAAGATGGAGGAACAAGGGAACCAAGGCAACAGTTTCCATCAACAAAGCAAAAACTACGACTACCAATTGGTTCCCTAAGACTGGAACGTTGAAAGAACGACTAGCTTGAACTGTCGCTAGTATGACAGCTGCAATTCCGAAGAATGCTACTAAACTCACCCATACAGACTTAATGAGCATGATTTCCTTGGCGGATGTCCCCAGAGATTGCAGCCGCGTAAGCATACGATTTTTACGATCGATCGACGAGATCACCAAAGAATACGAACCAATCAAGAGAGGAAGCATCAGACTTCCCAACTGAACCATATTCAACGTCAATGAACGCGGGTCCCGTTCTGTAGGATCCAGCTGGTTAAAGGTAGTAGTAGTCAAAATGAAAGCCCAAAACCCAAAAAGAACAATAAGGGCTAAAGGGAGAAAAACATTAAACTTACGCTTCAGTTTCAACGGTTCTTGAGCCATCAGAGAGAAAATTAATGCTGGCTTTCTTTGCACCGAAGGGGCTACGTGAGTCATCGCTATTACCTCCCAGCCCCTTCGATATCCGCACTACCCGTCATCGTTAGGAAGGCATCCTCCAAAGTGTGGCTTTGAATTGTTGCACTAGCAATGGGGGATCCTTCAGTCACAATTGAAGTAATAATTTGGGACGACAGCTCCCTGTCTTGGTATCGCAATCGAATTTTTCCGTCATCAAGGATTGAGTAAGGGATACCTCGCCGGTCTAATACTTGCTCCACTTCGGAAGAATTCAGAGCATCAATCACAAGAGAAGGAGCACCGATTAGACTGCTAAGCTCCCCCTCATAACGCAAAGAACCTTCATGGATAATGCCTACGACATCAGCAACTTGTTCAATTTCGGAGAGGATGTGACTAGAGACGACTACGGTTTTTCCCATTTCTCTGGAAAATCGCAAAATTAACTCACGAATTTCTCTAATTCCATCTGGGTCTAGGCCGTTAGTAGGTTCGTCGAGCAATAAGATGTCGGGGTCACCAACCAAGGCTAGCGCGATTCCCAGTCTTTGCTTCATGCCCAGAGAGTATTCTCCGGCTTTTCGTTTTCCGTGATTAGAGAGACCTACCATCTCAAGAATGTGACTAGTGTTTGTTTTGACCCCCCTGAGCTTGCCAAGGTAGGAGATATTTTCCGCCCCAGTTAAATTAGGATAAAATGATGGCTCTTCGATCAGGCTCCCGATATGAGAGAGATAGCTTGTGTCCCCGCCAGCCACCGGCCTTCCTTCAAGCTCAACAGTGCCAGTATCAGGCCTCAAAAGACCCAAAATGATTTTCATCACCGTGGATTTTCCCGCTCCATTTCGGCCCAGGAAGCCGTAGACTTTACTAGTAGGAACGGTGATTGAAAGATCTTTGATTACTTCAGTCTTTCCGAGTATTTGAGTCACGTGGTTTAAGTGGAGTTTTGTTCCCCTGTCCATTTTCCCTCTTTCTTTAAGAACTTCGAAGCGGCCGTACTGGCCTCGGAGCTCATTGTTCAATGAACGGGAGTAGAAATCCATCATAAGGAGACTTTTGTCCCCTACAGGGGACAATCCTAAAGCTGACGACGTAGAGTTAAACTGACTAGGAATTTCGCTTGAAGAAACTAAATCAATCTGCCATTGTGGACGTTAACTACCCCCCTACCGCTCCTCGAAATTTTTTGGACAAGATAGCTGAAGCGTGGCAATCTTCCCCCTCAGCTCCATTACTAGGGGCACTTCTGAGTGCGTCGATACAATTTGCAGTCTCGCTGTCCTTCCACGTAAATAGTCTTTTCGAGCCTGACTACCTGTGGTGGATATGGGTGTCGTCGCAGTCGATTGTGTTACTTTTCAGGCGGCGAGCGCCGTTCCTTATTCTCATTATTCAATGCATCTTTATGGTTTCTGCGGAAGTTTTTTATTCTGCAGGCGCTTTTTGCCTTATTCCACTACTCATATCCGTCCATAGCACAAGTTCTCGCTCTACCGCTTGGAAAATCGGGGTAGGACTCCTAATGGCCCTAGCGGCCGACTTCCCCGCTTCATGGAAAATGTTTCCTACTTACGGAATCAGCGCCTTCCTACCAGCTTTCTTCTATGTGGGAACAATCTCCACCATTTCTTTGGGGGCGAGATTTCGAAAGCTATCGTTAGCTCGCCAAGATGACGTTTTCGCAGCTGAGCATCATGCTAGATTGTCCGAAAACAAAAGGCTTCAGGCAGAACGTTCTACCCGTATTGCCACTGGTCTTCACGACAGCGTGGGACATAGTCTGACTGCTATAGCAGCGCTAAGCGAAGGTGTCAAAGGTCAGTTAGGCCGTCCTGATCTAGAAGAAGCTTTGGAAATGATTGATGAATTGGCGCGTGACGCTCTTGCAGATACGCGTCGGACTGTTTATGAGATAAACCAAGAGGAAGTACCCCCCGATCTAGCAACCTTAACCGAGGAGGGACAACACACATGGAATGATTTGGCTTCCCTCATAGAAGTAACTCGGAAAACTGGGATATCTGTTGCATTTCTAGAAAACGGTAAACGCACAGAGAACCAGTGTATCCAGGAACTGTGTTTTCAAGTCATAAGGGAATGCACGACTAACACGATTCGACATGCACAAGAAGCAAGCCAAATTACCGTTTCGTTAGATTTTTCTCCACATTCGGTTCGTATTCATTTTTCCGATAATGGAAAACTACAGACCTCTGTAGTGAAACCCGGAAATGGAATCCTAGGAATGCGTAGACGTCTAGAAAAGGTAGGAGGAAGCTTAACCGCGAGCTCTACACGTAGGGGATGGAAAGTGGACGCGATAATCCCTATTTACCCAGGTTCAAGGGAAGGAAACACCAGTGCAGAACGATATAAATAATGACTCTTCAATTAGAGTAATGATCGTGGACGACCAAAAGGCCGCTCGGTTCGGACTTTCCTTGCTCGTAAAAAAGGCAGCCGATATGCATGTAATGGTGTCCGCAACCAACGGTCAAGAAGCGATTGAAGTACTTTCCCGAATGAAGGAAGCCAATGATCTCCTCCCCCAAGTCATATTAATGGATATCCGCATGCCTTTTCTGAATGGAATCGAAGCAACAGAACGGATAATTGCTTCGTTTGACAAGATAAAAATATTAATAATGACTACATATGATCAGGATGATTACGCTCTTAGTGCTCTCGATGCGGGAGCCTCCGGATATCTACTTAAGGATGCCCGTTCACGTGATTTACAGAATGCTATTCGATCTGTATACGGGGGAGACGCAGTCCTTACTCCTCGGATAACGGCCACCCTTCTTCAAGAGCGCAGACCAGTAAAAGCTTCGACAAAGCGTCAACGAGACGCCCAAAACTCCATAGCATCACTGTCTCCGCGCGAAAAAGAAGTTGCAGAGTTAATCTCCCAAGGACTCAATAACAAGGAAATAGCGGAAAAGCTTGTAATACAGCGGGACAGTGTGAAAAAGACCGTTTCACGAATACTCTCCAGATTAGAGATGCGGGATCGTGTGCAGATAGCGATACTATGGAACGAAGCACACGCGCAATAATGGACTATCGCTTCATAAAATTCGCCCCCTGAATAATGACCGCTAGCGTTTGAGCGTATGCGAAAATGACTCCCCCTCGGAGATCCTTGGGCGCGCAGCTGAGGAACCCTTGATGCCTCACCTCGAGGAAACCGATACAAACACAAAATAGCCGCTACTCCGTGTCTGCGGATAGTGTATCAACGTGAGGCGGATTCTGTCGGGTATTTTCACCGGCAGCACGTTGTCACAGTGTCGCCTGAACTGGATAAAACTAACTATCTATATAGCGACTTGTTTTATGCTCTGCCGTCATGGGGTTGCGTCCATCAGTGTGAAGTGTCCCAGGTTTTGTTCCGTCTGAGTAGATGGGAAAATCTGGAATATGCCAAGAAAATTTGACCAGGATGCGAAGGACCGTGTGGTCCGTCTTGTAGAGGACCGTATCTTGGCGGAAAATATGTCGATGCAAGCCGCGTGCAAGGCAGTAGCTCCAAAGTTGGGGGTTTCATGGCACACGGCTCGTCAGTGGACCCAGCAGGCCCGTCGTGCGGGAAGCATCCCAGAACCTGTGCCTGAAGACTTGGCCGCGGAAAACGCGAGGCTACGCCGTGAAAATCAAGAGCTACGCGACACCAATGAGCTACTGAAGGCTGCCTCGGCTTTTTTCGCGTCGGAACTCGACCCAAAACGTCGGAAATGATCCGGTTCATCGATGAGTATCGGGATCGTTTCTCCATCGAGTTCATTTGCGAGACGTTAAACACCCACCGTGTTGGCGGTTTCATCACGTCCCGTGGATACCGCCAATCAAAAGCCCGTGGTATGAGTGCCCGCAGTCTTCGTGACGCTGCTCTAGTCGCGCACATCGCCGAGGTCCATGAAGAAAATTTTGGCGTCTACGGCATCCGTAAGATGTGGCATACTCTGCGCCGTGAAGGAATCGACATTGGCCGTGAGCAGACCGCACGCCTGATGCGTCTTGCTGGAGTCAGAGGCAAAGGTAAAGGTAAGTCTCCTATTACTACCCGCAAGCCGAAGGGACCAGATCTGCGTCCTGATTTAGTTAATCGCAAGTTCAACGCCCCGGCACCGGCCCGATTGTGGGTGGCCGATATTACTTATGTGCGCACTAGAAAAGGATTCGTGTACACCGCTTTTGTTACCGACGTGTTCTCCCGAAGGATCGTCGGGTGGGCACTATCTGATTCAATGCGTACCGAGGCGCTGCCGCTGCAGGCGCTTAATCAGGCGATTGTCAGCGCGAAGGAAACAACGGGGCTGATTCATCATTCAGATCATGGCTCACAGTACGTCAGCATTGTCTACAACGAACGGCTGGCTGAGTATGGAATTGCTGCCTCTACCGGGACAGTAGGAGATTCCTATGACAATGCTTTGGCCGAAAACGTCAACGGTTCCTACAAAAATGAGCTGATTCATCGGCGGTCGTGGGACAGCGTGGTTGACGTGGAGATCGCGACGTTTGAATGGGTTAATTGGTGGAACGAGGTACGGCTTCACCAAAGTCTCGGCTATCGCACGCCAGCTGAGGTTGAGTCAGAGTTTTGGGAAACCAACCCGGCCCAAGAAATAATGGAAATCAAGGCAAATGCCTAGGAACAAAACCCGGGGCACTTCAGTGTGGTGTATCTTTAGCCTGCGGTATGCCTCGTGCCAATGCGCATAAAGACGACCATCGCGGGTACTGAAGTGCCTTGGGTTTTTGCTCCTAGGTATTTGCTTTGATTTCTATTTTCCTGTGGCGGGTTCTAATTCCAAAATCCGGTTTCGACCTCGCCCCACCTGCGGAAACGCTAAGAAAGAGGACTGTTTCTGCCATTGCTGCGGCGCATCGCTTATTCCGACTGTCGCCCTGCATTCTCCGCCCACACACGCACGCCCACAGAAGCGGCAGTCATAACAATCATGAGGACGACTGCTAAACCGAGCCCGATGACGTCTGTCACCCACAAAATAAATAATGCTAAAGAGACAACAGCTAAAGCGAGTAAAACTCCAGTTTTTATCTTCTGTGTTCTATCCATAGCGCCATTATTCAATAATAAAACCCCACCATGTGAGGGATTTCCTCTTCTTGCAGAAGATTTCTTCGCTCCGAAACGTCTTCGCAGTATGGCATGGCTACTCAACGCACGTACTAAAGAGCGGTCGAATTCCAGCTTTAGACTAGCTCTTATTGCTTGATTGAACCGTGAATATGCAGTTAAAAACACTGCAATAGTCAATCTCTGCTCGGCTATACCAAGCATGTTGCCCCTCAATGTTCCCTAATCTCTGTCTTCACCTAGATGAAGCGCGTCGGCAATCATTACCCTTAAAGAGTGATTACGAACGAACTTCGAAATTTGCTAGCCAAAGCAACTACTCACGCACGGCGCTTTCAGGACGGAGGAGATCACACTGTAGCCGCAACACTCCTCACCAAATCAGGAAAACACGTACTCGGTTTGAACGCGCACCACTTCCTCGGTGGTCCTTGCGGGGAAGTCTCGGCTTTAGCTAACCATGCTGCTAGTTATCCAGAGGACCCAATCCAAGCAGTAGTCGCCGTATACGGACCTACTGGTCAAGTTATTCCTCCCTGCGGTAAATGCCGCCAGGTGCTTTTTGATGTTGATCCGTCCATTCGGTGCATCGTGCGCGGAAGCAATGGACTTGAAGCACCTACCGTAGAAGAACTCTTGCCATTCGCATTCAACTGGCGAGATATGGAACAAGAGCAGCGCATCTACATGTGGGAAGGCTACGAGGAATCAATTCGTAGCGGAGAAAAGCAACAGACAATTCGGGTAGATGATCCTTTCCATGAAGGAAATGCCCAAATAGTCTTCGAGAAAGAATCCGGAGAGGTCGTCACCATTCCTGCACAGGTCACGGCCGTTTCCTCTATCCAGCGAAGTAAATTGTCGGAAAAGCAAGCTCGAAATGACGGCTTTGGCTCTCTCGCCGAGCTTCAGAAAGCGCTAGATGCTCATTATCCCGGTTTAGGTGACGATGACGAAGTAGACGTCGTAGAGTTCCACCTGCGGTAATCCATCCAGACCGAAAGGTGGAATAGCCCTCCTCCCCACGTGCAGAATTCACCTCATCGATAGCGTCATCCTTGCGGGGTGAAGATTGCGGGAGCTACCGCTGGGGGTCTTCTATTTCCCTTATCCAGAAGTTCATCATCTCACCGATAGGATCCGAGGAGGAAAACACTTCGCTCGCTATTTCCCTAGGAGACCAAGTATCCGGAAGGTCTTGAAATCCTGCGCCGACCTTTCCAAGCGTCACTGCTGAGGAGTTTTTGACTGCGCTAAGGATGGTAACGACATCGTCATACGTAGCATAAAACGAGTTTTTCCCATTCGCCCCAGTTGCATCAGCAATACAGATCCAGTCATTGAGTTCCGCCATATCGCTCAAAATATTATCGACGATTTTTCTTGAATCTGTTTCCATATGCTCACTCATTGTGCTTGGCCTTCTACTTACACTCAACCTTAACTCTGAGAATTAGCAACCGCTTTGCCAATGTCGTCTACAAATTTTATCGAGCCAACAAAAGCGGCATGTGAGTTTGTGTTTTACCGGAATCTAAGGGATTTTCGCAGATACTTATTAAGCACCACTCACCCTCTACAATGACACCCATGGATGCACAGGAGCGGCAGGACTTGGAACGCTACGGCTCATGGGAGCGGATGACCGGTGGGGAGTGGTTCTTGCCGAGCATGCCGGAGGCGAAGGAAGAGCACCAGCGCACTTTCCGCTTGCTTAAGCAGCTCAACGAACTACAGAATACGGACCAAGAGCGTGCCAAAGGCATCCTGCGCGAGATACTGCCGGAAGAATCAGCGGTGCCGGGCCTGCACGTGCCGTTCAACTTGGAGTACGGCTGCAACCTAGTATGCGGCGAGCGCGTCTTCATTAACTTCGGCGCTACGATCTTGGCTCAGGCCCAGGTAACGCTCGGCAATGGTGTCATGGTGGGTCCCAATTGCTCCCTGATTACGGTGGGGCATCCGGTAAACGATCATGAGATGCGCGCCGGCGGCTGGGAGATAGCCAAGCCCATCACCATTGGTGATAATACGTGGCTCGGTGCTCATGTCACCGTGCTGCCGGGCATCACGATTGGAAAGAACTGCGTCTTAGGCGCGGGCACGCTTATTACCACCGATATCCCGGATAATTCGCTGGTCCTGGGATCACCCGGCCGCGTGGTGCGCAAACTGGAAGACAATGAGGAAGCCTGGGAGCGCCAGGATCTCAAAGGCCCTGTCGAGGGTTTTGGAGCCGCCAACTAAATGTTTGATCTCGCTCGCATCGGCGCGGGACTTCCCGTAGCCGAGACCATCGATTCGCTACCTAGCACCGGAAACGTCGTCATCCAGGCCCCGCCCGGCACAGGTAAAACCACACTTGTGCCACCGGCGTTAGCCAATCATGCGGCAGGGCGGGGCAAAGTCATCGTCACCGCCCCACGCCGTGTGGCCGTGCGCGCGGCCGCGCAGCGATTAAGCACGCTTAGCGGCACCCCGGACAAGGTCGGCTTCGCCATCCGGGGCGAGTCCCGCAAGGGCAGCGAAGTCGAGTTCGTCACGCCGGGCGTGCTGCTGCGTCGTCTGTTGAAGGATCCGGAGCTCGAGGGCGTGTCCGCCGTTGCCATTGATGAGGTCCACGAGCGCCAGCTCGATACGGATTTGGTGCTGGGCATGTGCCTGGAGCTGGCCGAATTGCGTGAGGACTTTCGCGTCATCGCCATGTCCGCCACCGTGGATGCGCAGCGCTTTTCCCAGCTTATGGACGCGCCCGTGCACGTGACCGAGGCGGTGACCCATCCGCTCGATATCCATTACGCGCCCATGCCCGGCAGGGCGGCGGGAACGAGGGAGTTTTATGGGGACGTCGCCAAGCAGGCAGCCCGCCAGCAGGAATCAACGCTGGTCTTTGTGCCCGGCGTGCGCGAAGTAAACCTCGTCTGTGAAGCGCTGCAGGGCCATAATGTGTTCCCGCTGCACGGCAAGCAGACCACCGCGGAGCAAGACGCCGCGCTATATACCGATGAACAGCGCATCGTCGTGGCTACCTCTATCGCGGAGTCCTCGCTTACCGTGCCGGGCGTGCGCGTGGTGGTAGATGCCGGGCTTTCCCGCGTTCCCCGGCGCGACACCCAACGCGGCATGTCCGGGCTAGTGACGGTGTCTACCTCAAAGTCGAGTGCCGACCAGCGTGCTGGTCGTGCCGGCCGTGAGGCACCGGGCACCGTTATTCGCTGCTATTCGCAGGACGATTACCAGCACTTTTCCCCGCACACTACTCCGGAGATCCTCTCCGCGGACCTAACCCAGGCCGCACTGTTTTTGGACTGCTGGGGCGCGGGCCCCGATTTCCCGCTGCTCGATCCGCCGCCGGCCCAGGCCCTCGCATCCGCGCAGGCAACGCTCAAGCGCATTGGTGCCACGCAGGAGCTCGCCCTCCTGCCCACCGATCCGCGCCTCGGCGCCTCCTTGCTCCGCCACGGCAGCCAGGCCGCGCCCATTATCGCCTCGCTTGCCGACGCCCCCTTAACCCCCGATCTCACCCGTCACCGCCCACCTCAAAATGAGGTCAAGCGGCTTGCACGTCTCGTAGACGATCTCGGCCCCGCCGATCCCGGAGAGGTTGTTGCCACCGCCTTTCCCGAGCAGGTGGCCAAGCGCATGGGCGAGGACTACCTGCTGGCTAGCGGCACCCGCGCGCGCCTGCTCGATAACTCGGGCCTCGCCGGTTCCCCGTGGCTCGCCATCGCAGAGGTGTCCTTGTCTAATGCGGGCAATGCCATCATCCGCTCGGCCGCCCGCATCGAGGAAACCGCAGCGCTAGACACCATCGGCGTCACCGAGGAGACCCGCGCCTTCCTGCGCGATGGCCGCGTGCGCGGCGTCAAGGTCAAGGCCGCGGGCGCCATCACGTTGTCCGAGACCCCAGTCAAAGTCACCGGCCCCGCAGCCGAGGAGGCGCTTGCCGCCGGCATCCGTGAAGAAGGCCTAGGTCTCTTTTCCTTTAGCGAGAAGGCCCAAAGATTAAAGGACCGCCTGCGCCACCTGCACTCCCACTTTGGCGAGCCGTGGCCCGATGTCGATTCCGCGGATCCCGCCGAGTGGCTCGGGCCCGAATTACACCGCATCGCCGAGGGCACTCCCGCTGCCAAGCTTGACATGTACCCCGCGCTGCAACGCCTACTTCCCTGGCCGGAAGCCACCCACCTCGACGAGCTCGCCCCCGAACGCCTCCCCGTCCCCTCTGGCCGCGATGCCGCAATCGACTGGTCCGGCGATCGCCCCGTGGTTCATATCAAGCTGCAAGAATGCTTTGGACTAGCCGAATCCCCCGAATACTGCGGCCACCGCGTGCAATTCCACCTGCTCTCCCCCGCCGGCCGTCCGCTTGCGGTGACCGATGATCTCGCCAGCTTCTGGTCGGGACCCTATGCTGGCGTGCGCGCCGATATGCGCGGCCGTTACCCCAAGCACCCCTGGCCGGAGGACCCGTGGAACGCGGTTGCTACCGCGCGCACCAAGAATCGGATGTAATTAGCCCCATTGCTGCCAGCCCAGGTAGCAGCTCATGACCACCACGAGGGTAAGCAACGCGTAGCGGATGAATTTGGCACCGCCGCCGAGTACGGTACGAGCACCGAGAAGTGCGCCGGCGATATTGGCTACGCCAAGCACGATGCCGAGCGTCCACCACACGTGCCCGCCAATAATGAACACGATGAGCGCGCCGAAGTTGGTAGCGGTATTGACTACCTTGGCCATGGCCGCAGAGGTCAAGAAGTTCTGCGCAAAAATAGAAGTAAAGGCCATGATCAAAAACATGCCGGTACCAGGGCCAAAGATGCCATCATAGAAGGAAATGATGCCGGAGAGCACCAGCACTACGACGGTCCGCCAACCACCACGGGTTCCGGCCGAATCGCTGCTGCCAAAGTCTGGCTTGAAGGCCACGAAGATGCCCACGGCCACCATGAGCACGATGATGATGGGGCGCATGACGTCCTTATCGAGGCTCGAGGCCACGCTCGCGCCCAACCCGGAACAGACCAGCGCGATGAGGAGGAACCGCGCCATCTCCGCCTTGTCCAAATCGACCTTTCGCGCGAGGGTCACGGCCGCAGAACCAGTGCCGGTCACCGCGGCGAGCTTGCTAGTGCCCAAGGCCGCCGCGGGCGCGAGGCCCGGCAGGACCGCGAGCAGCATCGGAATCAGGATCAATCCGCCACCGCCAATGACCGCATCAACCCACCCCGCGGCCGCGGTACCAAAGAAGAGAATTATCCACTGCACCACATCGATTTCCATGCCCCCGATCATAAATCTTGAATGATGTAAGGTGATAACCCGCCTACCGGCCTCCCCATAGTGGAGTAAAAGAAGGCATTATACTTTTGTCGCAGCAGAACGAGGAGGCTCGCATGGCCGCACAGCAGGAAGGCGCCGGGCTCAGTGCCCATACCGTGGCGCGGTGGGCCATTGTCGTTCCGGCATCGGTCGTATTGGGCTGGCTGTTTAGCATGTGGCACGTACCTGCGGCCTGGATCTTGGCAGCGATCCTCTCCTCCGGCGCCATGGCGCTTTGTACTGGGGAAGATCTGCGCGTGAACCGGAGTTTTTATAGCATGTCGCGTGGTTTTATCGGCATGATGGCTGCCATTCCGCTGACCGTGGTGCCGGTGGGCCAATTGCTTGGCTTCCTGCCTGCCGCCCTGACGATCTCCTTTGTCACACTGATGGTAGGCGTTATCGGTGGCCACCTCTTACACCGCGCACAGCCGCACGATGTCTCCTCCGAAACCGGCATTTTATCCATGCTGCCGGGCGGTGCGTCCCTCATGCCCGCGCTTGCCGACGAACTCGGTGCCGACTTCCGCTACGTCGCCCTCACCCAATACCTGCGCCTGTTAGTAGTCTCGGTATCGCTACCGGCCGTGGTCGCCTTATTGGACACGCCTGCCGGCGAAGGAGCGGATCTTTCGGTCGACGGCGAAACTACCTGGTGGATAGTTGCCCTAGTGATTGCCATTGCCTGCATAGGAGAAAAGGTAGGCAAGTTCCTCCATCTCCCCGCCGCCGCGGTGCTCGGCCCATTGCTGCTGACGGTTCTAGCCTCTTTCGTGTTGCCGGAGGGCCACACGCTCGAACCGCTCTATGCCTTTAAGGTGATGGCCTTTTTGTCCATTGGTTGGGTCTGCGGCGGTGGGCTTTCGCTGCCGGCGCTCAAGGCCTTTGCCAAGCAATTGCCCGCCACGGTTCTTTTCATCGTGGTCATCATCGGTATCTGCGCGGCCACCGCCTGGCCGCTAACCAAGTGGCTGCACATCACTTACTTCGAGGCCTACCTGGCTACCAGCCCCGGCGCGCTAGAGACGGTGCTCGCACTCTCGGCGGAGGGCGGGGCCGGCCCAGCGGTCATCGCAGTCCAGCTCACCCGCCTCATCGCGGTACTGGTCGTAGCGGGCTACTTGCCACAGCTGCTACGCCTGGCCCAGCGACTGCTGCGCCGCTAGTTATCCAGAACGGCCTCGCGCAGCACGGACATCGGCACGGAACCAAGGGCGAGGGCCTCGGAGTGGAACTCGCGCGCACTCATCCCCTGCTTCTCGGCCGCGGCGCGGGTCTCCTGCCACAAGCGCTGGCCCAAAGCATAGGACGGCGCCTGGCCCGGCCAGCCGAGGTAGCGATTGACCTCAAAATTGAGGTTCGCATCATCCATGGCGGTGTTTTCACGCATGAAGGTCTTCACGTGCGCCTTGTCCCACACGCCGGACGTCGAGCAATCCGGCAACTGCTTGCCCAAGTGCAATCCGATGTCCACGACCACGCGGGCAGCGCGCAGGCGCTGCGCATCCAACATGCCCATGCGGAAGCCCGGATCGTCCATGTAACCCAGCTCGGCCATGAGTTGTTCGGCGTAGAGAGCCCAGCCCTCGCCATGACCAGAGTTCCACGTCACCGCACGGCGCCACAGGTTGAGATCCTCCTGCACCAGTGCGGAGCCTAGCTGCAGGTGGTGGCCCGGCACGCCCTCGTGGTGAACGGTGGTCAGCTCTTGCCAGGTGTGGAAGGTGTCTTGGCCTTCTGGCACGGACCACCACATGCGGCCCGGGCGGGAGAAGTCGTCGCTCGGCGGGGTATAGAAGATGCCGCCGGTACCGGCCGGATCGATGCAGCACTCGATCTCTTCTACTTCTTCCGGAATATCAAATTCTTTGCCGTTGAGCTCTGTAATGACGCCATCGGCGGTAGATTGCATCCACTCCACCAAGGCATCGGTGCCGCGCAGGGTATAGCGCTCCTCGTGGTTGAGCTTGCGCATCGCCGCGCGTACCGAGCAATCGGAACCATAGAGCTCGTGGGCGATCTTTTCCTGCTCCGCTCGCAGGGTGCGCACCTGATCAAGGCCCCATTCATAGGCCTCATCGAGGTTGACGGCATCGCCTACAAAGAGCTTGGAAAAGCGTTCGTAGCGCTCGCGGCCCACGGCATCCTTCGCGGGCGCTTGAGGCTGCAGGTCATTGGACAGCCAATCGGAGAACTCGCCAAAGGCTTCCTTGGCCTGCTCCACCTCAGCGGAGTCGGCGTCGAGGCCGAGGGACTCGAGCATCGAGTCGGCGTCGGCAAGCCGCTCGCACTGCACAATGACCTCGGAGATCTGGCGGTGCGGTGCCACCATGCCGTGGGAGGCCGCTTCCTCCAAGGAGCTGCGGTATCCGGCCAAGGAGGTCTTCACCTTGGACAGGCGGGAGCGAATAGCATCGCGGTCCTCGTCCGTATCCTGCGGCATGAGCAGCAGGGTATCGCGGATGGTCTGGACCGGTGAGGCGATATTATTTAGGCAGCGCACATCCTCGCTGTGGTGGTGCAGATCTAGATCGAGGCACAGGCGATCACGCAAAACGGCCGCGGTGACGTAGTCCACCTCATCAAAGTCATCCTCATCATCGGATTCATCGGTGGTGTCATCCAAGGCATCCAAGTCCGCGACCATCTCACGGGTGCGATCCGCGATGGCGGTGAAGTATTCCGGGGAGAAATCCTGCAATTCGCCCTCGAAGCCATCAATTCCCCACGCGGTGGCATCGGTGGGGGAAAGCTCGGCTAGGTCGTGAACGAAGTTATCGCACGAAGCGTCCAGTAGAGAGGGCTGGCGCTTAGCGGTCTGCTCAGAACTCA
This sequence comes from Corynebacterium sp. LaCa_205, assembly GCF_057458085.1. Lineage (NCBI taxonomy): Bacteria > Bacillati > Actinomycetota > Actinomycetes > Mycobacteriales > Corynebacteriaceae > Corynebacterium > Corynebacterium sp. LaCa_205. The sequence goes on along the minus strand of NZ_CP190931.1, from coordinate 77,442 downwards.
TAACGAGGAAGTCTATCCCTAAGTATCAGCTATAGGCCACCCGGGGAGGATGAAGTTGCGAACTTGTTAACTAATCGTTGTCCCACTTTGTGCCGGGATAGCTCCAGTGGCTGAATTCATCCAGGATGTCCTGCGGTTTCTCTTTCATTACCAGCGCGTCTACAAAGCGCGGCAGGATGAAACCGGATTCGGCCATGGCGGCGTACATGGCGTAGAAGGGGCGCCAAAAGTCCGCGGTATTAACTAGGCCTACTGGGCCGCGGATGTGGCCCAGCTGCTGCAAGGTGAGTACCTCAGTAAGTTCTTCAAGGGTGCCAACGCCGCCGGGGAGGCAAATATAGGCATCGGCAAGCTGCTCCATGCGGGTCTTGCGCTCGGCCATGGAGCCCACGACCTCTAGGGTGGTCAGGCCGGGGTGGGAAATTTCCAGGTCCACCAGTGACTGCGGCATCACACCAGTGACGGTGCCGCCGGCGGCTAAGCAGGCTTGCGCCACCTCGCGCATCAAGCCGATATTGCCGCCGCCATACACCAGGTTCAGGCCGCGTCGGGCCAGTTCGGTGCCCAATTCCTGTGCCGCCTGAGTGTAGGCCGGGGAGTTTCCTGTTGCTGAACCACAATAAACCGCTACTGACTGCATGCTCTCCAGCATAGATATCTGCGCCCCCACCACCACCTTTAGACTATTCGGTACATGAACCTTTTATCAGGTTAGACAAAGCAGTCTGGGATGCTTATACTCCTTTTTATGATCAAATCTGGCCCAGTGTTCACGCGGCCCCGCACGCCGGCCGCAAAGTGCCTCCATTTGGTGCGCCTGAACCCGATCATCACCCGGAGCGAGTTGGTGGAAGCCACCGGGCTTTCCCAGCCCACCATCACGCGCGCTACTACTTCCCTACTCAACGCGGGCCTCATCCAGGAACGCACCGACCTCACCCAGTCCCGTGGGCGCGGCCGGCCAACTGTGCCGCTTGAGGCGGCCGATAATGACTGGGCGCTCGGCGGCATCTCCGTGGGCACTAAGCAGACCTACATCGGCCTCTATGACATCAAGGGCCGCACCTTAAGCGAAGAAGAGTTGGCCACGCCGGTAGCAAACCTCAGCGAGGATGACTTCCTCGAGCACATCATGGCCGGCATCAATCGCATGATGACCAACCTGAACCACCGCTTGGTCTCCCTCGGCGTGACCACCTCCGGCACCGTGGATGACAACGGCCTGGTCACCGCGGAAAACCTCAACTGGCACGGCGTGGACATCGCCGAACGCCTGCGCTTCCAGTTCGGCGTACCCGTAGTAGTCTCCTCCGCCATCCCGGCCATCCTCGGCTCCGAAACCCAGGCGGCCGAGATTGGCACCAGCGAGCGAGTTCTGGTGCTCTTCGCGGATGATTCCATCGGCTCGGCGCTCTCCGTCGAGGACGAGGTCAGTCCCATTATTCCCGTACCGCAAACGCACTCTGAGCTCCTTGGCCACGGCGCTTCCGAGCGCCTGCTAGCCACCCGACACATCCTCGAGGCCATTCGGAAGGAAGGAGTGAAGGCTGCCTCGCTTACCGAGGCCGCCCAAATCGCCGAATCCAATCCCACCGTCCGCACCATTCTGGACGAGCGCGCCCGCCAATTGGGCACCATCACCGCGGAACTGGTCAAAGCCCACTCCCCGGCCACCGTGGTCATCGCCGGCGGCGCGTTTACCGACGACCCGAAGGCCCCCAAGCAATTCGCCGCCACCGTCCGCGCCTCCGCAGGCGATGAGTTGCAGCTGCGCATGATCCCCAGCCATAAGGAGATTGTCCGCGCGGTAGCCCGCACCGTGGCCACCGACCAGCTCCTGCGCCAACCGCTGGAGCTAGGCCGCTCACTCCAGTGTGCTTAGCACCTCACGTACCGAGTCGATGCCGCGAAAGAGGTGGGCATTGAGCCCGCAGTAGCTAGCACCCTCCACGTAGTCGATGCGGTCATCAAAAAAATGGGTATCTTTCGGCTGCGCGGACAGCGCATCCACGGCTACGCGATAGGCCTCTGGGTGCGGCTTTGCCAGCCCAATATCGCAGCTGAAGGTCACCGCCGCGCAGTCCTCTAGCCAGGTATGCTTCTCGCGCACCTGCCCAGCCAGCGTGGTGGGAATATTAGACAAGATGCCCACGCTATAGCCTTCTCCGATAAGCCCCTTGACCAAAGCGACCATCTCCTGGTCGGCCTCCAGCAAACCGCGGTTTTCACACGCTACCGCCTCCGCGACGGGTATCTCCCCCAACCCTGCGCGGGCCGCTACCTCATTCCAAAAGTGGCTATCACTAAAGATGCCGGCATCATAGTCCGGGCGATAAAACCCGTAGGCCTCCCACATCGCCTCGGCATCGGATGGCGCGAGGAGGCGCTCCAAGGCTGCATGACTTTCTGGGGTGGCCGGGCGCATGAGCACGCCATACATATCAAAAAGGAGTTTGGGCATAACGAGAGCCAGTTTATGCGCGTTTCGGCGCCTGGGTCAGCACGGCTACGATTCCCACACCGGCACCGGCCACAAAAACGGGCAGCATCGCGGAGACTTGTTCCATAGACAAGGCGAAAATGCCGCCGATCGCACCCATGAGCAGCATGCCACCAAGGCTATACAGCGAGCGAGTAACCAAGCCGCGCTTGCCCGCGGCACCGTACACCAGCAGCGCGAGCCCGGCGAATGGACCGAGCATGAGCGCCGCAGTGGTCAGGAATACCCCCAAGGCCACGTGGGTGGACATAATCGCCGCTCCCACGATGAGAAAAAGCGCCAGGATCAAAAGCGTCATGGCACAGAAAGCCTTGCGTTGTGTTGACATAGAAGCAATCCTCCCACGGCACTGCAGTGCCGTGGGAGGATTGCTCTAAATCTTGATGGGTTTGTTATTCACCCAGGCGCGCTTAGGCAGCGCCACCTTCGGTGCGACCAGCCAAGCGCTCATCGATGCGTAGCAGGCCAGAGCCGTCATTTCCTACCAGCTTGATCTGATCCAGAATCTCAGAAACGGTAGCTTCTTCTTCCACCTGCTCGCTCAGGAACCAGTCAACGAGCTGGCGGGATTCCAGGTCCTGTGCGTCCAGCGCCGCGCGAGCGATGGTGCGGATTTCCTCGGAGACCTTCTGCTCGTGCTCCAGGGAAGCCTGGAAAGCATCCTGCGGGTTAGCGGCCTTCACCGAACCAACCGGAATGTCATTGAGCTCTACGCGATAACCGCGGGAGAGCAAATGGTCCGCAATCTTTTCGGCATGCACGCGCTCTTCAGCGGCCTGGCCCATGAACCAATCGCGCATGCCCGGGAAGGAGAGGTTGTCCATCTCGAAGGCCAACTGGGTATAGACCATGGAAGCGCCGTACTCGCTAATGACCTGGTTGTTCAGGAGGGTTTGCAGTTTCTCGTCCATTGTAAAAACCTTTCTGTGCAGGGAAATCAATAAGTGCTAGACACCACACTACCGAAGATTCCCCTGCGATCCAGCAAGGCCTACTTAAGTAAACTTGCACGTCATTACGCTTTTTTAGATTGGATAACCTAAGTTAGCCAAGACAAAGCTTGCCACCACACGCAGGCAAAGTTCCCCTAAGAACGCGAGGTCATCGCGGATCCTTTGCATTTACACCAACGCGAACTCAAGGTCAGTTCGGCGCCTACTACTTAAGCCCCCGCACCCCAGTCCACAAATGTGATGTTAGTCACCTAGGCGGCCGCTAAGGCGATTAAGGCGCTGCGCACTAGCTCCCTCCAGGCCGCGAAACTCTACCTCGATGCCCCGCTCGGCGTATTTCTTCTGCACCGCATCCAGCGTCGCCACCGTAGAGGCATCCCATACCTCGGCCTCCGTCATATCTACCACCACGCGCTGGGTGTCCAGCGTGTAGTCAAAGGCATAGACCAAGTCATTGGAGGAGGCGAAGAACAGCTGGCCACGCACCGTATACTCGGCATCGCCTACTTGTTTTACCTCCACCAGATGCGCCACGCGGCGAGCAAAGCCAATGGATGCGGTCACCACGCCGAGCACCACACCGACCGCCAAGTTATGCGTAGCCAGCGTGCCTACGACCGTCACCAGCATCACCAGCGTTTCTGATAGCGGCATGAGCTTAAGCGTGCGCGGGTGAACCGAGTGCCAATCCACCGTAGTTGCGGCCACGATGATCATCACCGCCACCAGGGCAGCCATCGGAATGCGGCCGACGGTCTCGCCCAGAAGAAGGCAGAGGATGAGGAGGAAGGCGCCTGCGAGAAACGTCGACAAGCGCGTGCGCGCCTGGGATGCCTTCACGCCGATCATGGTCTGGCCAATCATGGCGCACACGCCCATACCGCCAATGGCCGCGGCGAGGATATTGCCCACGCCCTGGCCAAAGGACTCGCGCGTTTTATCGGAGTGGGTATCCGTAATGTCATCCACCAGCTTGGCCGTTAGCAGCGATTCCATGAGCCCCACCAACGCCATACCGAAGGCATAGGGCGCAATAAGCCGCACGGTATCCAGGTTCCACGGAATCTCCGGCACGAAAAGCCCCGGCAGCGAGGTAGGCAGCTCGCCTTGGTCCGCCACATCGGGGACCTTCCACCCGGCCGCGACCGCAATGATGCTGACCACCACAATGGTAACGAGCGGGGCGGGAATCACCGTGGTCAGCCGTGGTAGCCCCAGCATGATGGCTAGGCCGATGGCCACCAACACATAGACCATCCACGGCACATCACTAAGGTGTGGCAGCTGCGTAGTAAACATCATGATTCCCAGCGCATTCACAAACCCCGTCATCACCGAGCGCGGGATAAAGCGCATGAGCTTGGCGACGCCCACCGCGGCCAGCACCACCTGCATGATTCCCGCCAAGAGCACCGCGGCGACCACGTAGTCATGCCCATGTTCATGCGCGAGCGGAGAGACAACGAGCGCCACCGCGCCGGCCGCTGCGGAAATCATCGCCGGCCGGCCACCGGTAAAGGCAATGGACATTGCCATGACGACGGAAGAAAACAATCCCACCCGCGGGTCCAAGCCCGCAAGGATGGAAAAGCTTAAGACCTCCGGGATCAAAGCAAGCGCCACCGCGAGTCCGCCAAAGACTTCCTTGCGCAGACGAGCGGGCGAGGAAAATGCATAACGGAAACTGGCGATGACGCCGGTTGGGGCAGGCTGTTCTTTAATCACGCCTGCTCATCCTAGTGGACTTTAGGAGCCTTCCTTAAAGGAGCCATCTGCAGTGATAACTGGCAGCACGGACCAGGCGAAGTTGATCCACTGATCGGTCTTCTTCCACGAAAAGTCCGGTTCAAAGATGGTCTTCGGCTTGGTGTAAATGACGGCTGAGCGCACCTCGTCTGCGGTTTCCTTAAGTAGATTAACCACCAGATCCAGGGTCTTGCCGGAGTCCGCGACGTCATCTACGACCAGTACCTTCTTGCCCTTTAGCGAATCCGTGTCCAGCTGCGGGGACAAGATGATCGGCTCTTCCAGGGTCTGGCCGATATCGGTGTAGAACTCCACATTGATAGCGCCCATGGCCTTCACACCGATGGCATAACCGATAGCACCGGCTGGAATGAGGCCGCCGCGGGCGACGCCCACGATGAGGTCAGGGAACCAACCAGATTCCACAATCTGTTCCGACAGGTTACGGCTCGCCTCGCCGAAGACCTCCCAGGTGAGGTTTTCCCGGTCCGGGTGGATCCAATTTTCAGTCACGATTGTGTGGCTCCTTTTGCGTCATGGGATTTCTTTGTAGTTTAACGAGCATTGCCTGCCAAAGAAAAGGCACCTACCGGAATGGAACCTCGCCCAAAGTCCGGCGCAGCTTGCGAGTGCGCAGGCGCTCCGGATTTTCGGCTAGATGCTCCATCGCGCGCACCGCGCACATCACGTGAGCTTCCTTCGAGTTGGAGTAGAAGGCCTGCGCCTGGGCCGGCAGCTTCGGCACCGCATGCAATGGCAGGTCAGAGACCGAAAGGAGTGTGCCGTAGGGAACGCGGTAGCGATAGCCATTGGCCGCGAGCGTGCACGATTCCATATCGACAGCCACCGCGGTGGAGGTACGCAGCCACTCCCACAAATCCCGGTTAGTGCGCCACTCCCAATTGCGATCATCGGTGGAGAGCACCGTACCGGTTCGCATGAGCGAATTATCGTCGCCATATACCGCCTTCACCGCAGACTCAAGCATGCGCTGTACCTCCGGAATCGCCGGGATGGGAGAGGTCGCCGCAACCTTTTGGTCCAAGATGTGGTCATTGCGCTGGTAGGCATTGCCCAAAATCAAATCCCCGATGCGCATGCGCCCATCCATGCCAGCGCAGTGGCCAATCATGATCCAGGCTTCCGGCCGCAGTACCGCCAAGCAATCTGTGATCGTCTTGGCGTTGGAGGGCCCTACACCGATATTGATCATCGTGATGCCATCACCACCGGCAGTGATCAGGTCAAAGCGCGGCATTTGGAAGCGAGACGTCAAGGTCAGACCGTCCACATCGAGGTCCACCGCATCGTTGGGATGAATGGTCTCGCCATTGGGCAGCACCAAGGCGGTATAACGCGAGTCTTCCCTGGTCAACTCGCGCAAACCGAATTTCACAAACTCGGTGGTGTGCATCGCGTAGTTAGTAAACAAAATGTATTTTTGCACCGTATCGACCTCGATGCCGGTGTAATGCTCAATGCGCGCACACGCGATATCAAAGCGCTGGGCACCAAAATGAAAAAGCGGCTTTTCCGCACCGTGGAAGGCATCCCATTCGCCATCAATGATTGCATCATTGACCTCATCCAGCGTCGGACGCGGAATAGGCCCGCGTTCCTGCGGGGCTTTCCTTGTGTCCTTGATGTACTCCGGTGGAATGCGCTGGTCCGATTGACCGACGAAAATATCGCACGGATAGTTACCCGCCAGGCGAGTCAGCTGCTCGTGCAGGTAGTCCCGAATGATGTACGGCTTGGAGATTACCGCCGAGTACTTGCCGGCCTCGTTAACGTAGCCGAAGGGCTCGGAACGATCGATGGGCTGCCATTTGCGGATATCCACCGTGACCTTGGGATAAACCACGTAGCGATAGTCATCAAGGTTTCCTGATTCCAAAGTCTTGCGCGCAAGCTCGCAGGAATTCTCGTAAATCTCGATCAGGCGGTTTACCGCCTCATCAACGGAGTGGACATGCTGCAGATCGGTCATAAGCGCGAGTGTAGCGGGGACTTCGCAGCGCGGCAGCGGTCCGCGCATTTCATTATTCTTTTCCGCGGTAGCTTCAGTGATACCGATACTGACATGATTTACTGCGAGAAAATCAAAGGCCTAGGATCAGTCCTTTTAGCTGCTAAGAGTGTCAAAGCAAAGGTCTCAAAGGGAATGCGACGAAGAGCTCGACTATGTCAATTCGGGCATCGTCCCATCAATCCGAAGTATTCCTAATTCACATTGCCCCCACTATGAGAGCGAGAAGAGGCACTGGCCCCAATACTGCAGACGATTCCTACTAGGACTGCACCTAGTGCTCCTAACAGGATTCCCGTGGAGGAGGGCAACAGTAATCCACCCACTGCGGAGCCGACTGCCGAGCCAAGGTAGTTCGCAGATGCATTAGCAGCAACAGCAGTCGCCCCTTCATTAGGGTTTGCACTGAGCATCGAATGCTGCTGTGGCGCCATTGACGACCACCCCAAAAGCCCCCAAGCAAAAAGACACACCACTGCCACCACGTGGCTCGAAGGGAAGAGCAGCAGTAGAGCGAAATCAGTCACGAGTAATGCAATGATAGTGACCGTTAGTTTGCGTGAACTATTAACCTTGTCAAGCACCCTCCCAATCCCAAAAGCACCCACTGCCCCGCCGATACCCCAGACCCACATGCCAGCAATGGTGTCTACCTGCACACGATCAAGCACTACAGGAATATAGGTGTACAACCCCAGCGAACCCACTCCAACAAAGAAAGTAACTAAGGTCGTCAGGAAGTTATCCACTCGGCCGATGACTCGGAGTCGCTGCCCCAACGAGGAGGAGGGCACAGCTGGTACCACACTCGCTTTGCGCAACGCTAGACCCGCTAACGCCACTATTCCAATGGCCGAGACCAAACCGATGGTAGCCCTCCAGCCTAGCTGTTTAGCTACCCCCAATCCCACCGGTACGCCCACGACAGTTCCCACCGCTAAGCCAGCCAGCACCATTGACAGTGCGCGCCCGCGATACTTTGCTGGGACAGACATCCCCGCTACGGCTGAGGACAGCGGCGAATAAATTCCCGCTGCTGCACCTGCGATTAAGCGCGACACGAGAAAAACGCTCACTGTAGGCGAAACTGCAGTCACGACATTCGCCAAAGAAAACACAGCAACAGCTCCAAGCAGACCACTCCGCGGATCTTTGCCTGCCCTACCCGAGAACAGCGGACCAGATATTGCGTACGCGCCGGTAAAGGCGGTAACGCCCAAGCCGATCACACTGCCACTTGTACCCAAGTCGTTTGCAATCTGTGATAGCAGCCCAGCGATAACATATGCGTCCAATCCGAGCGCTACACTGCCCAAAACTAACGGCCACAGCTGTTTAAGCATTCGAAATCACCATATCGAGCAAACCAGGGAACCGTTCGTCTAGATCGCCTCTGCGCAAAGAGATAACACAAGTTCGTCCCTGGCTTCTTGTCCACGTCACACCGGCTTCACGCAGCTGCCGAGTGTGGTAGGTCAGGGTAGATCGAGGCAGGTCATCAGCGAGCGTCAAACTATCGTGCTCCTGACCGTCTGCCAGGCGCCTAACCATCTCTAACCGGATGGGATCACTTACCGCAGCCAGAACACGGACGAATTCAAGGTCCTCGGTGGCCGGATGCTCATACTTTCGTGGGCTCATCACAACTCCAATCGTGCAAGAATTCCTGAACGATCGACCACAGTAAGCTACCCGAGAGATTCGTGCAAGATTTCTTGCACGAATGCAGGTGCGCAGATAAAGCCCCACCCAGACAGCGATAAATGAACACCGGAGTCTTGAGGAGCTCTATTTTTAGATACCAAGCTTTCAACCCCAGACGTCTCTAATTCATAACCTTCAACGTTGGCACAATAAATCGAGCCAAGTTTATGAAAGTAGAGAGCCCTATTCCTTCTTCTAACGGTGCGTACAACGTAGCTTGATTTAATAGACCCTTCTACCCAAAAATATGCTCGAAGGTTCTTTGGTCAGGAAAGCATGACAGACACCGTCACCCCTTCAGGGAAAAGCAACTAATCTGCAGCACCAGAAATGATTTAGAGAACGAACGATCGCTGGTGACCAGTTGAAATGTTTAGTTCTCACGCGCTTGCAGTTGGTTAAATGCGCAGGGCACACCGAAGCCCTCGACGCATAAGCGTTATGGATACCAACTCGCACCCCTCCACTGCACAGAATTGCCACTGCAAGAGTAGTTCCCTGCAGAAAATGGCGTCAGCTACTCCTAGACTCCTGGGGAGGTAATGAAGCGGTATCCCAACCCGGGTTCAGTAAGCAGATATTGGGGATCAGAGGGATCGGTTTCCAGTTTGCGGCGCAGCTGCGAGGTATAGATGCGCAGGTAGTGGCTTTGCCCTTCGAAACCCGGGCCCCAAATCTCTGCGAGGAGGTCTTCTTTGCGCACCAAACAGCCGTGGGCACGCAACAGCGTCGTAAGCACGCCCCACTCAGTAGGGGTCAGGTGAAGGGGCTTTCCTGCCTTGGTGATGGAGTGTCGAGGGACGTCGATCAGCACATCGCCCGCCCGCACCATCGTGGCTTCCCGCTGAGCAGATGGATGCTGGGGACTGCCATGCCGCAAAGCCACGCGCACGCGGGCCAAGAGCTCTTCCATAGAAAAGGGTTTGGTCACATAATCATCAGCACCGCGATCTAGGGCCGAGGCACTAAATAGGGGATCGGACCGGGCCGTAAGAATCAGAACGGGAATTGCTGACCACCCTCGAATCCCATCGAGGACCTCCCGACCATCCATATCCGGCAGACCCATATCCAAAATCACCACATCGGGCTGATGCTGGGAGACCACCTGCAGACCCTCCGCCCCGGTGCTGGCTGAATACACCTCATACCCACGCGCTTTAAAATTAATGCTCAAGGTGGTGAGCAAACGCGGATCATCATCCACAATGACAATCGTGGCCTTCTTATCAGTCATGGCTTTTCTCCTCCCGCAGCGGGAAACTCAGGATAAAGGTCGCTCCTGGAGTGGCCTCTACGGTGATAGTACCGTCCATGGCCTCCACAAATCCGCGTACAACGGAGAGGCCTAAACCCACCCCGTTGTCATTGCTGGTATCGCCCAAGCGCTGAAAAGCTTGGAAAAGCTCCTGCTGCTTTTCTGGTGAAATTCCCGGCCCTTCATCGCTCACACTCAGCTCCACGCGTTCATCTATAACCTGCGCATCAACGTTGACTGGTCCGCTCGGCGCATAGCGCAAAGCGTTATCGAATAGATTCGCCAGCACGCGTTCCAGCAAAACGCTATCCGCGCAACAGGTGCGGCCACGGAGTCCAGAACCAATATGAATGCGACCAAGTTGGTCCTTGCTATGCCCAAAGGCACAGGAAGCAATAGCCCGATTGGCTACCTCATATAACTCCACAGTATCCCGGCGTGCAGTTACCGCTCCTGCACTCAAGCGCGAGTGATCCAATAGGTTGGTCACGAGCAGCGTGAGTTGATCGATGCTAGCTGCGGTTTCCGCCAGCAGTATTTCTTGATCCTCTGGACTGAATTCGATTTCGGAATTCCGCAAAGAGGACACAGCCAGCTTGGCCGTTGCTAGGGGCGTGCGCAGATCGTGGCTCACGCTCGATAGCAGTGCACGACGCAATTCATCAGCGGCAGCAATGGCATCGGCACGTGCGGCTTCAGCCGAAAGCTTGTCGCGGCGCACGATGCCGGCTAAATAGCCTGCCACAACCGCCACCAAAGCACGGTCGCGGGCGGATAACGCTGGGCCTTCCATCACAATCTGGACCGTAGTGTCCTCGCTGGAAACCAACGTTTCTACCTCACGTTTATGAGTCTTAGCGGGGATATGCAGGTGTTTACTCTGCCGGGGCGAGGCCGCCGAAGCGTGCCAGGTAGAGAGTATGTCCCCGGAGGCGTCAAGAAGCACGGCCTTATGGCAGCCGAAAGTCTCTCCTACCTTGCGAAGCACTGCGTCGATGGGAGATACGTCCGCACGGCGGTTGAGGGCTGCGCGGGAAAAGACCGTCAAGAGCTCAGCATCGCGCGTGGCAATGGCCGCATTATGGTGCTCTATTTTGGTGCGCCGCACTTGTAAACCCACGGCCAGGGCAATGGCTACCATGACCACGAGGATGACAGCGTTAGCTGGCTCAGCAATATCGAACGTGTACAGGGGCTCGGTAAAGAACCAATTGACCGCCAAGCCCGAGGCAAACGCAATAATTACCGCCGGCCACAGGCCAGCGAGCATGCTCACGAGGAGGATCAGCGCAAAGTAAAAAGCAGAACACGTGCCTGTTCCCAATGCCGAGCCGTCGATGCCTTGCAACAGTGCGGTCAAGGCGATGAAAGCGACAGCTGCGCCTACCCAAGACACCGCCCGGCGCGGAAGGGAATGCAATGGTAGCAGCAGTGGTGAAAGAGGCGAGGGTTTATCGGACGGAAGATTAACGATGTGACAATCAATCTTGCCTGAATCCCGCAACACGGCCTCAGCAACGGTGCCGCGCCAGTGCAGGCCTAAGCGACGCCGTGGTGAAACCCCCAGGACCAGCTGGGTGGCGTTGACGCTGCGGGCAAAATTAAGCAGCGCTTCTGGCACCGAGTCACCGGTGACCTGATGCAAACGGGCACCCACGTCCTGAGCCAAGGATTGTAGTTTGGACAGTTGTTGAGCGGAACCTGCAACAGAAGATTCACCGGAAGAAAAGGAATCCCCAAAAATTACGTGGACCACATGTAGCTCGGCTGAGGATTTGGATGCGATGCGGCGCCCGCGGCGAATGAGCAGTTCTGCGTGCGCGACGTTCTGAATGGCCACAACCACCCGTTCCCGCGCTTCCCAGGTATCAGTAATGTCTTGTTCAGAACGGTAGGACGCGAGAGCCTCATCAACCTGGTCCGCCAACCACAACAGGGCAAGCTCCCGCAGTGCAGTCAGATTGCCCACCCGAAAATAATTATTCAACGCTGGGGCAATGCGTGCTTCTTTATAGATTTGGCCATCACTCAAGCGGGTGCGCAAGAGCTGCGGGGATACATCCACCAACTCGATCTCATTCGCCGCACGCACCACCTCGTCTGGCACCGTCTCCTGCGGGGAAATACCGGTGATCTGCTTTATTACGTCATTGAGGCTTTCGAGGTGCTGGATGTTCAGGGTAGAAATCACATCGATTCCTGCGGCTAGGAGTTCCTCTACGTCCTCCCAGCGCTTAGCGTGTTCCTCACCGCGCGGATTGGAATGGGCAAATTCATCGACCAGAACGGTTTCCGGCTGGCGCGAGATGATGGCTGCAGTATCGAGTTCTCCGGTGGATAGCCCGGCAGCGTGGCGCCGCGGGATGGTCTCAAGGCCATCACACAGCGCCCGAGTGAATTCGCGCCCATGATCTTCCACGATGCCAATGACCACATCGCGGCCGGCCAGCACAAGGCCGTGCGCCTCGTTGAGCATTGCACAGGTCTTACCAGACCCAGGCGCCGCGCCGAGGTAGATCTTCAAAGCGCCACGCTTGGTGCGCGCCGGAACTTTCTTGTCGTTCATATGGCACTCATCTTATGAGCAGGACGGGGGATTGGGCAGCGCTCGGTTGAGAGTAGTGACGTTAACTGCGTCTTCGCCCAGGAACCCGAGGCTGGCATGCTCCGTGTTGTCCTCGATGAGGCTTCGCACCTCTTCGGTGTTCATCCCCTGCTCTCGTGCGACACGCGGAGCCTGTAGTTCAGCGTACGCAGGGCTAATGCCAGAGTCGACACCAGAGCCGGAACCGGTTACCGCATCGGTGGGAACATCTTCTGGAGCGGCGCCTTCGCGCTTGGCGATGTCCCCGCGCCGTTGCTGCACGGCTTTTTCTAGCTCGGAGCTACTAGCGCCGTAATTGCTCATGCCTTCGGAACGGGGGAAGAAGTACGGGCCTTCGGTCTGGCCATCTTGGAGCTGGGTCGAGCCAGCTAGGCAATCACCTTGGTAAATGAGGTTGCCCTCGGCGGAGTCCGGCTTGATGCGGGAGATTCCCCACACGGCAGCGGGATAAATCATTCCCAGTGCGATAACGCACAATAGTACGGCTACGAATCCAGCGGCGAGGTTACGAAAATAGACACGCATTTTTGGTCCTTCTTTTTCTACATACCTGGAAGCAGGTTGACTACCTGGTCAATGAGCCAGATGCCTAGGAATGGGGTGATCACGCCGCCCAGTCCCCAAATGCCCAGGTTACGGCGTAGCAGGGACGAGGCGGAGGCCGGCTTATAGGCCACGCCCTTGAGCGCCAATGGGATAAGAGCAACGATGATGAGCGCGTTGAATACGACTGCAGACACAATGGCGGATTGCGGCGAGTGCAGGTGCATCACGTTGAGGCGCTCGAGGTGCGGAAGCTGGGTAGAAAACAGGGCCGGCAAAATGGCGAAGTACTTCGCTAAGTCATTAGCCAAAGAGAAGGTGGTAAGCGCCCCACGGGTGATGAGCAACTGCTTGCCAATGCGCACGACATCGATAAGCTTGGTCGGATCAGAATCCAAGTCCACCATATTGGCGGCTTCCTTCGCTGCAGAGGTACCAGTATTCATGGCCACACCCACGTCCGCCTGCGCCAGCGCCGGCGCATCGTTGGTACCGTCACCGGTCATAGCGACCATGCGGCCGTGCGCCTGTTCCTCGCGGATCCTGGCCAGCTTGTCTTCCGGGGTGGCCTCCGCGATGTAATCATCGACGCCTGCCTCTTTCGCAATGGCCGCTGCCGTCAACGGGTTATCGCCGGTCACCATGATGGTTTTGATGCCCATCTGGCGCAGTTCGGCGAAGCGCTCCGCCATGCCCGGCTTGACGACGTCACTGAGCTGCACCACCGCAATAACCCTGCGGGTGCCGTCGGATTCTTCCACAGCAACGGGCAGCGGGGTTCCACCGCCTTCAGCAATCTGGGTCACGGAGTCTTCAATTTCTTGTGGCCAGTCGCCACCTGCTTCAGTTACCCACCGGCGCACAGCATCACCGGCACCTTTACGCAGCTTTCGGCCTCTGAGGTCAAGCCCAGACATGCGCGTAGAAGCGCTAAATGGAATGACCTCGGCGATCTTTTCTTCCTCTCCTGCTTCGGCAGAAAGGTGGTAGTTTTCGGTCAACCACAACACGATGGAGCGACCCTCCGGGGTCTCATCGGCAACCGAAGCAACGCGGGCTATCTCCGCAGCTTCCTGCTCATCGACGCCGCGCGCAACGATAAGCCCGGTAGCCTGCCGGTTGCCATAGGTGATGGTGCCGGTTTTATCCATGAGTAGGGTCGCTACGTCGCCCGCCGCCTCCACCGCTCGTCCGGACGTAGCCAGAACATTGTGGTGCACGAGGCGGTTCATTCCCGCGATTCCCACCGCGGATAGCAGGGCAGCGATGGTGGTTGGGATGAGGCAGACCAACAGGGCCACCAGCGAGAGCGGGGAGAGCTCCGCGCCGGTAAACAACCCCATTGGGGCCAGTGCGGTAACCGCAATGAGGAAGAGGATAGTCAGGGTAGACAGGAGGATGCTCAGCGCGATCTCATTCGGGGTCTTGCGGCGCTCCGCTCCCTCCACCAAGGCAATCATCGTATCGACGAAGGTCGATCCCGGCTCCGAGGTGATCCGTACCAAGATGGAATCAGACAAGACCACGGTACCGCCGGTTACAGCACAGCGATCGCCGCCGGCCTCGCGAACCACGGGAGCAGACTCGCCGGTAATGGCAGATTCATCGACGGTTGCCGCGCCTTCAATGACGTCGCCGTCGCCCGGGATCGTCTCTCCGGCCTCCACGCGCACGATAGCGCCCTTGGTGAGCTCAGAAGCGGCAATGACCTCGATGCCGCCATCGGTGACCAGGTTAGCGGTGGCGTCATCACGCACGGCGCGCAAGCTATCCGCTTGGGCTTTACCGCGGCCTTCGGCATATGCCTCAGCAAATGCGGCAAACGCAATGGTAAACCACAACCATACGGTTACCACCCAGCCATAAACGCTGGGGCTAAAGATGGACCACAGGGTAGTCAGCGCGGCACCTACCCACACCACGAACATGACGGGGTTGCGGGCTTGGGCGAGTGGGGACGTCTTGTGCGGCAACGACTTTAACGCTGCCGCAGCCAACCCACTGTTTGTGGTGGCAGAGCGCTGAGGAGTGCGTCGCTCAGTGGTCATAGTTGGTGTTGTCATGAGAGTGCCTCCGAAATGGGACCCAAGGTAAGAACGGGGAAGAAGGTAAGGGCGGCGACCAACACAATGACGCCGATGGTAAGCAGCGCGAAGGTCACACCGGACGTCGGCAAGCTGCCGGCGGTAGTGGCCTGCCGGCGTTGACCGGCTAAGCTGCCCGCCAAATACAGGGTGAAAACGATGGGGAGGAAGCGGCCCAACAGCATGGCGATTCCGAGCGTGACCTGCCACCAGGGCTCGGTTACCGTCAGGCCGGCGAAGGCCGAGCCGTTATTATTCGAGGCCGAGGTAAAGGCATAGAGCACCTCGGAGAGACCGTGCGCGTTATCCGGGGTTCCAGGCGCGCCGTAGTTGGTCGCCGAAAGCTCCACCAGCTTGCGCTGAGCCACCGATGCGCCCACGCCTACCAGGACGAGGACCGGCATGGTGAGGATGTACAGGCTCACCGCGGAGATTTCCTTGCGGCCGACCTTATTGCCCATGAACTCCGGTGTGCGCCCAACGAGCAGGCCGCCGATAAATACGGCGAGGATTGCTACCATCAGCAGACCGTAGAGACCCGTGCCCACGCCGCCTGGTGCAATTTCGCCCAGGAGCATATTGAGGATCAACAAGCCGCCACCCAATGGTGAATAGCTATCGTGCATCGAATCGACCGCACCGGTAGAAGTGCCCGTGGTAGACACCGCAAAGAGTGCGGAAGCGTCAATACCTAGGCGCTGTTCGATGCCCTCCAAGTTGCCGCCCGCAGCCTGAGCTGCCGCACCGGTGGTAGTGTGCTGTGCCCATACCACCAAGGCAACCATAACGGTCCAAATGCCGCCGATGACGCCAAGCAGGGTCCAGGCATGTTTTTGCGATTTCAGCATTACCCCATAGGCACGGATAAAGCAGAAAGAGATAACCAGCAAAGAAAAGATTTCCACGAGGTTGGTAAAACCAGTGGGGTTCTCAAAAGGGTGCGCCGAGTTGGCGCCGAAGATGCCACCACCATTGGTTCCCAGCAATTTAATTGCCTCCTGGCTAGCTACCGGAGCGCGCGGAATATCCACGCCCGCGGAGCTCACCAGGTTGGACCCGAAGGTTTGCATGGTTCCGCCCAAGATGAGGACGAAGGAAATCAATAGAGAAAGCGGCAAAAGAATGCGCACCAAACCGCGGGTGAGGTCAACCCAGAAATTTCCGATGAGGTGCTGTCCGCTCTCAGAGCCCAGCTTGTCACGACCATATCCCAAGTGACCGATACCGCGAATGAGCGCAACCGCCACACACATGCCGACAGCCGCGGAGGCAAAGTTCTGGACGGTCAGGCCAAGCATCTGCGCACCATTGCTCAGGGTTTCTTCGCCCGAATAGGACTGCCAGTTGGTATTGGACACGAATGACGCCGCCGTATTGAACGCCATCCACGGTTCCACCGCTGCGGAGCGGGAATTGCCAAAGCTAGGCAAAACGGTTTGTAGGCGCTGCACCGCGTAAAGAACGAGTACGGATGCCAAGCTGAAACCAAGCAATGCACGGCTGTAATTCTTGCTGTTATGCCCGCGGTTTGGGTCAACGCGCAGGACCTTATACACCGCACGCTCTATCGCCCAGTCCTTGTCAGAGGTGTAGCTGCGTGCGATCCAGTTGCCCAAAGGAACATATGCCGCCGCGAGCAAGACGACGAGGGCGAGGAACTGCGGTAACACCGCCCCAATGCCGGCGATCATGCGAAACGCTCCGGATCAACTAAGGAAATGATGAGGTAGGTCACCAAGGCCACAACAATGACGAGGCCAATGACCGCTGTAATGGTGTTCATGGTTATGCATCACCGTCCAGAAGCTCGTTGAGGACGGAGGGACAGCCAACCGTCAGGATGGCTATCAGGATTGCCACGATGTCTAACATGTGGGAAACCCCCTTGTGCGAGTGAAACTTTCCTGTGCCTGACAGATATGCCTGCCAGGTGCCGGTACCAAGGCAGCACCTGCTACGCACAAACGTTAGGACCACACCCCCGCTGCCCTAGGCAATCTTTGCGCTATCTTTACGCCTCTCGCTCGCAATTTTTATATTTCCTTTACACCCCTTTTGCGCCACCTTTTCTTCAGGCCGGGAACCGCCCTTTATCCACAACGAAGGCCCGCCGACAGCACATCGGCGGGCCTTCTCCCCATGACTAATCTCTCGGTACCCAAGGAGGGAATGGAGCGCACCCTCCTGCAAGCACCGCCCGTGATTAGGCAAGCCTAAGTTTATAAACCTTTCGTCGGATGGTCAAGGGTTTGCCCATAAATTTCTTCACCCCTGATAAAAACACAGTTAACCTGCAATAACGAGTACAATCCGGAACCATGGCTGAGTTGAAATCCACCATTTCCGAGCAACTCCGCAAATTCTGGCGTGCCAATGAGAAGGAAGTGACCGATTCCCCGCGTCGCGGCGTCGCCTCCCCTGCCGAAGCCACGGCACTGCGCGAGGAAGTCGCGGCCGAAATCGCGGACCTCATCAAAGCCCAGAAGATCAAGACCAGCCCCGGCGATACCGCCCTCGACGCCGATGCCGCCGCTACCCTTCCCCTTGGTGCCCGCATTAAGCCGCGCGGCGTCTTTGAAGATGACTGGAGCGCGCGTCCCACCGCACAGCGCCCCTGGCCAGTCATCCTCATCCACGGCACCTGCGATACCAAAGGCGTATGGCAGCTCCTAGGCAATGAACTGCGCCAGGACGGCTGGGCCGTCTTCGCCCCCGATTATGGGCACCGCGCTACCCAGCCCCTCGCGGAATCCGCGAAGGAGCTTGGCGCCTATATTGATGTCGTGCGCGCAGTCACCGGCGCGGACAAGGTCATCCTCATCGGCCACTCGCAGGGCGGGCTGCTTGCCCGCTATTGGATGCGCATGATTGGCGGCGCCGAGCATGTCCTCCATCTGATGTGCATCAGCGCGCCAAACCACGGAACTACTTACGGCGGCATCGTCAGCCGCCTCATTCGCACCCCGCGCCAAGAGGCGGTAATGCGCTCCGTCATCGATGGCTGGTTTGGGCCGGCGGGAATGGACCAAATTGTCGGCAGCGAAGCGCTACGCGAGGCCAATCGCGATGGCGACTTGGAATCTGGCGTGAGCTATACCTGCATTGCCACACGGTCTGATGCCGTCGTGGTCCCACCCGAAACCTGCTTCCTTGATCCCCGCGGCGTCGCAGAGGGCACCGTGCGAAATATTTATGTCCAAGACTTCGACCGCCGAGCAGTGGTCATGCACGAGGATATGCCCATGGATAAGCGCGTCCATGCCATCGTGCGCACCATCTTGGAATTAGTAGAGACTATCCCCCGCTAGTTAGAGCTCCAGCTCATCAAGGACCGCGTCAAAGGCTGGGCCCACCTGCGTGCGCCACAGCGTATCCACCTTCTGATCACCCCGGCCGGGGCCGCCATTGATGACGGCTACGCGCTTGCCCTGCTTCTTTGCCTCCAGCACAAAGCGATACCCACTCATCACCGCAAGAGAGGACCCAGCCACCAGCAGCGAGCGGGCCTGGCCTAACACGGCAAAGGCGGCATCGCGGCGCTCAGCCGGCACGGGCTCGCCAAAGTAGACGACGTCTGGTTTCAATAATTCCGATCCACACCGCTCGCATCCGGCCATGCGAAACGCCGCCACGTCGGATTCATCCAGGGTCACGTCACCATCCGGATTCACTTGGTCTGCCTCCACGACGAGGCGCTCCAAGTACCCCGGATTTGCTGCGGCCAAACGCGCATCGAAATGCGTCCGCGCCTCCCGATATCCGCACATCAGGCACACGACGGTTTCCATATCGCCATGCAGCGTCACCAAGTTCGCGGTCCCGGCCTGTTTATGCAGGCCGTCCACATTCTGGGTAACCACGCCATTAATCAGCCCGGCGCGCTCCAGTTCCACGAGCGCGTAGTGCGTGCGATTCGGCGCCGCGGAATCCATGACTCGCCACCCCACAAAGCTGCGGGCCCAATACCTATGGCTCGCGGCCGGGTCGTGGCGAAATTCCTGATAGGTCATCGGCCGGTGCCTACTCAGCGAGCCGCGCGGCCCTCGATAATCCGGCACGCCCGACTCCGTCGACACCCCAGCCCCCGTCAGCACCATCACTGGGCCCTCACGCAGCTGCTTGACGACGTCCCCCAAAGCCCTCCCCGGCTCCGTATGCGGCGCCGATTCCTCTACCACTCGGGCGATCGAGCGCAGCGCGGACTGATGAGCAAGGGAGACGGCTGGATCCATGCTCCCGATGCTAGCTTTCGGGCAAGTGCTCTACGTATAGCCACTCCGAATCCAGCTCCCCGTGGCGCGAGCACTTGGTATGCCAGCCATCGGGGCGCACCTGGGCCACCATGCGGCGACCACAGATTTGGCAATAGCGCGGCACATCGAGGCCAGCTGCGGCTGCAGGGTGCAGCGTAAAGACCTCCTCGATCGGCTTACCGGTATTCGGATGGAAAATCGGCTCGTCCCCAGCTAGGACGGCAGCGGCCAATTCGGAAGTCGGCTCGGATAAACCAGCCACTACAGGGCCTTAATCGGCAGATCGATGCGGTTCAACATGTCCACATCCTTTTCAATCTGCTGGCCCAAGGTGGTCAGGTAGTTACCGGCAATGATGGCGTTGATGCCGCCGAGGAGGCCGCGCTCCGTGCCGTCGTCGCCAAGCGAAAGCTCGCGGCCACCAGCAAAGCGCAAGGTGGTAGACGGCATAGCCAAGCGGAATGCCGCCACGGCGCGCAGGCCTTCACCCAGCGGAACCAGCGGGCGATCCGCAAAGGGGGTGCCCGGGCGCGGATCCAGGAAGTTCATCGGCACCTCGCAGGGATCAATTTCTGCCAGCTGCGCGGCGAACTCGGCGCGCTGTTCCAAGGACTCGCCCATGCCGATGATGCCGCCGCAGCAGACCTCCATGCCTACCTCGCGCACATAGTCAAGGGTCTGCTTGCGTTCCTCCCAGGTGTGGGTGGTGACCACATTGGGGAAGAAGGAACGGGACGTCTCCAGGTTGTGGTTATAACGCTGCGCGCCCATGTCCTTTAGGCGCTGCGCCTGCTCGCGGGTCAGGGTGCCCAGGGAGCAGGAAATCTCGATATCGACGGCGTCATTAATCGCTGCAATCGCCTCGCCTACCTGGTCCAGCAAGCGATCATCCGGGGACTTCACCGCAGCGACGATGCAGAACTCAGTAGCACCGGTCTTGGCGGTCTTCTGCGCTGCCTCCACCAACTCCGGGATGTTGAGGCGCACGGCGCGCACTGGGGACTCGAAGAGGCCGGACTGAGAACAGAAGTGGCAATCTTCTGGGCAGCCGCCAGTTTTAATGGAGATAATGCCTTCCACCGATACGTCTGGACCACACCACTTCAGGCGGGTCTGGTGGGCGATATCGGCGATTTCCTCCAATTGGGAATCCGGAACCTGTAGTACTTGCAGCAGTTCTTCCTGGTTGAGGCCTTTGCCTTGCTCCAGTGCTTTTTCGCGGGCGATGTCAATAATGCTCATAGTGTGAACCATACTTGAACAGCGTTCAGCTTTGGTTAAAATCACATAAAATTTTTCCCAGCGTTAGGCTCGATAGCATGACGCTTTATGATGACACCCTCTCCCTCCTCCAAGAACTTATCCGCAATGCCTGCGTAAACGACCTCACGCCGGACTCCGGTCACGAGGTACGCAATGCGGATAGTTTAGAAAAATTCTTCGCGGGCGAAGACGTGCAGATTGAGCGCTTCGAGTCCCACCCAGGCCGCGTTTCCATCGTCGTGACCGTCCCCGGCGATCCGGACAAAGAACCGCTCACCCTCATGGGGCATACAGACGTCGTCCCCGTCGACGAACCTAAATGGACCAAGCCTCCCTTCGAGGCGCTCATCGAGGACGGCAAGCTCTACGGCCGCGGTTCCGTAGACATGCTATTTATTACCGCCACCATGGCCGCCGTCACGCGCGAGGTCGCCCGCACCGGCAATACGGGCGGCACCCTTGCCTTCGTCGGCATGGCCGATGAAGAGGCCCGCGGCGGTCTCGGCGTGCGCTTTATGTCCGAAAACCACCCCGATGCCTTTTCGTGGAAGAACTGCTTATCTGAAACCGGCGGCAGCCACCTGCCCGGCGCGGTGGGTTTCAACGTAGGCGAAAAGGGCGCCGGCCAGCGCCGCCTGCACGTCCATGGCGATGCCGGCCATGGCTCTACCCCTTATGGCAAGGACTTTGCCATCGTAAAGATCGGTGAGGTGGCTCGCCGCATCGCCGCCGCTGAGCCGCCCACAGCCTCCAATGAGATCTGGGAGGGCTTTGTGCGCACCTTCAAGTTTGACCCCCAGACGGAGCAGGAGCTTATCGACGGCACCGGTGACTACTCCAAGTTCGGCAACCTCGACGCCTACGCGCATGCCTTTAGCCATACCACCATCGCCGAGACCGTCCTGCGCGCCGGCGGCGCCATTAACGTGCTGCCTTCACATGCCTACCTGGAAATGGATGTGCGCCCCTTCCCCGGCCAGACCCAGGAGGATCTGGATGACTTCCTGCGCAGCGCGCTTGGAGACATGGCCGATGAGGTAGAAATCGAACACCTCATTACTGAAGATGCCACGCAATCCTCCACCGATACCGAGCTGTGGCGCGCCATTGAGGCCACCTCCAAGGAATTCTTCCCGGATAAAGACGTCGTCCCAGTTCACGCCACCGGCGGCTCGGACCTGCGCTTTGCTCGCCGCAGGGGTGGCAACGCCTATGGCCTTGCCATGCACGCCGAGGGCCGCGATATGGCTAGCGCCAATTCGCAGCTGCACAGCCACGACGAGCATCTCTACTTGGAGGACCTCGAGCTCACCGTGCGCGCCTACCGCAGCCTGGTCAATCGCTTCCTTGGCCTGTCACAGGCATAACAAGTGTGGCAAGATGTCTGGCATGAGCTTTGCACGTAAGTCCGCGCTGCTATCTGCAGCTACCGCCCTGACCGTAACCCTCGCCGCCCCTGCCGCTGCCCATGCCGACGCCGTTGACAACCTCCTAGCCAAGATGCCTGCCGGCCAGATTTCCTGCTCCCAGGCGAAGCAATACTGGACCAACTCCGCTGACTACAACCAGAAGAAGTCCCAGGCCCTCGCCGTTGCCACCGTGCACCCACGCGGCAACGAGGTTCGCGACGCCATCGGCCGCATGGACGAGGCTATTGCCCGCTGCGGCCTAAACGGCACTACTGGCCAGGGCAAGCCGGTCAACACTGGCGGCCAGCGCGGCAATGCTCCCGCACCAAAGCCGGCTCCGGCTCCGTCCCCAGCGCCAGCCAAGAACACCAAGGTCATCGAGCTGGGCACCATCCCTGGCCAGCCGACTGTCGACGTCCCGTTCTTGGGCCAGACCTTCCGCATCCCGGATGCGGCCAAGATTGCCCAAAACGCTGTATCCCAATTCCAGCTGCCGCAGATTCCGCAAATCCAGCAGCTACAGCAACTGTCTTCTTTCTAGCGGTCTAGCTGAAAATAGATCCCGGCATGCGCGCTGCAGCCGGGATTAAATTTATGCCCGCAGTGGGGACAGGCAGGCACGGCGGAATAAGCGTGGTAGTTCATCTCGGTGCGGCAGGCGCCGCAGAGGACTGAGGGGGCGTCGGCAAGCATGGGCCCAAACTCATGGTCAGTGAGCTCGGCGTGGCACAGCGCGCAAGCAAAATACTCCCCGCAGGTGGCGCACTTATTTGCCACCACGTCCAGCGGGGAATGCCAATGCCTGCACCGGCCTTCCGCATCAATCGCGCCGTGAATCTTCATGGCCGTCAGCATACGCGCCACCCTGCTGCCACTGCTGCTTCTTTTCTTCAGACTTCTTGGCATTGCGCACTGCCTGAATACCCACCACAATGGCAATGATGATCGGCACCCACACCTTGCTGTAATCCATCAAGAATACGAGCCAATCGGGCGGATCGATGTCAATATTGAAGTCAATATTCGGCACGGGCAGCTCAATCTGCGGCAACTCCGGCACTGGGAGCGCGATATCCGGCAGGTCGATATCTGGCAGCTCCCAATCCGGCAATAACCGAGACAAGATGCGGCTAATGATCGGACCAAGCACGATCACGCCTATGGCCCAGCCGGACTTTCCCAAGCCGCCCAGGAGCGGATACAACACCCGCTTAAAGGAGCTTTCCTCCATGGCCTTGCGGCGCTTTTCTCCTAGTGAGCGGGCCGGTGGATCGAGGGCAACTGCCTCCTCACCATTGCGGTAATAGACGTCTAAAAGCTCGCCAAAGGGAGAGGCTTGGATATCCAGATAAGGTTTGCTGCGCGAGGCGGAGTTCTCAAAAAGGGTGAGGTCTTTTTCTATCTTCTTTTTAAGCGAATACCGGCCCGCACGAGGCCGATCGTGGCGGCTGCGTACCTGACCGTTGACCACAATCTGCAGGCGCGGGCTGGGATTCTTCCGCCACAACCGGAGCCGTTCGGGGAGGGAGGCATCGCCTGGAACCGGGGTATAGTCCTTCGCCTTCTTCGGCCACTCACCTAGCTCAGCGAACTCGGCATCGTATCCGCGCTGCACCTCGATAGTGCCCACCTCGGGGTGCTCTAGGCGCCAGGTCTCCATTAGCTCTTCCCTGCCTTGGAGCCCACCACGGCACCTAGCTTGCTCGCAGCCCATGCCAAGAAAACAAACACTGGGAGGTAAATCCACGTTCCCTCATTGAAATACAGGGACATGGCGGCAAAATAGGCCAGCCCAGCCACACAGAAGATGGTCCAAGAGGCGCGGAAAGTGGCGCCGTCGACAAGAGCAATGATCACCGTCAGCACGGCCATGAGGATGAGCAGGATAAGGCCGGAAACAAGGTGGTAGACGGCGGGCGGAACAACGATGAAAACCGTGACCATGGCGATGGGTGCCCACCATTGCCACCAGGCGCGGCTGGGCTCGTCTTTCGTTTCCGCTTCTTCTAGCTCCTCAAACACTCACCCAACCTATCACAGGGCTTGGCAGAACTTATGGAGGAGAAATCCTCCCTACGTCCGGCTTAATCCTCCCCGCGGAGGATACCGCGATGAGCAGGGCATACTTAGCGTTGAGTACATGAAAAGCACACCACTCATCCTCGCGGCAGGCGTGATTTTTGGTGCCATCTACGGCACCAATGCACTCCTGCCAGATATATACGACAACCCCACCTCTGAGGTGCAGGCCGGCCAGGCGCGCATCCCCGGATTATCCTGCACGGAAGAAGATGGCTCCACCACTGCCGAGCCGCGCTGG
Source organism: Corynebacterium sp. LaCa_205 (assembly GCF_057458085.1). Lineage (NCBI taxonomy): Bacteria > Bacillati > Actinomycetota > Actinomycetes > Mycobacteriales > Corynebacteriaceae > Corynebacterium > Corynebacterium sp. LaCa_205. Next base: position 52,775 of record NZ_CP190931.1, on the reverse strand, counting down.
GACTGTGACGGCACCCAGATCCGCGCTAAAGAAGTCGGCGTACAGGACAAAGACCAAGCCACCCGCCGGTACCTCCGGGCAATGAGGGAAGGTACGGCCATGCCGGAAGGAGACATCGACCGCGACGGGGATAAGCGCACGCTTAGCGATGGCGACCTCGTAGCCATCAGCATTGAGGGCGATGGCCCCACCACGTTCCTCTCCTTGCACGGACCGCGGGCTGAAGAACTTGCCCAGGAGGTAGAAAAGGCATGAAGAATCTGTACTGGCTATCTATCGCTTTCGGCCTGGTAGTTTCCGGCTTTTTCTTTGTTGATCGCCGTTTTACCGAGGTGGGGCTCATCGGTGCGCTCATCTGCGCTGGCTTGACGCTTGGACTGGGATTCTGGTGGTTTAGGCCGCGGCCGATGTGGCAGGGCATCCTATGGGGTGCGCTCGCCCAGCCGGTGGTGGTGAGCCTCAACGATCAGATGGTGGGGATCTCGGACAAGCTGGGGCTCACCCACCTATACGCGGCCTTCTACTCGCCGCTTCCGGAAGAAACCATCAAGCTCCTCGGCGTCGTTATTATTATTGCGGCTTTTGGAAACGTGAAGCATCCCTACCAAGCCGCCGCGATCGGCATGGCGGTAGGCCTTGGTTTTGATGCCATGGAAAATGTGCCGTTCATCCTCAACGCGGCCATCGATGACTTGGACGGCGACCTCTGGGGCGTCATCATTACCGGTATCGGACGATTCTTCACTGGCGCCTTTAGCCATGCGCTGTATACGGGGGTTGCGGCATGGGGCGTCGGCAAGCTCTATGCGGGGGCACGCCACGGATACTGGCAGGTGGCCGGATTCTGGCTGTCCGCCATCGCCCTGCATACCCTATTCAATGCCTCGACCATCATTGCGGGTGATTGGCCGGTGACCATTCTCCTTATCGCCCTCATCACGTGGACACTGGTCATTTGGGGCCTGCGTTTCATGCGCAAGCAAGATAGGAAAAATGCGGCACAAAGAAGCGAAATTACTCTGCCCACCAAGGATCCAGAATATAGCTGATGAGCTGCGAAAATGCGAAGGAAAAGGCTCGTGTCCGAGGGGTGTTATAAGGTGTGAATCGTACACAAGTTCACACGATAATTTAGGTACGATGCGCCATGGAAGAACCCTACTTTTCCACGACCAACACCACCGACCCCACCACACGCTTAGCCTTTGAGATGCGAAAGGCGGAATACGAGTTCTGGGTGAACCAAGTCCCAGAACTCGATTCTGATTTCGAATTAGTCACCAACTCCCTCTACCGCACCACCGGCGTCAATGAAGGCCGGATTGGCCATATCCTCATGGCACTGCACCGCTTGGAGGAGCTGCCCAAGCTCCAAGCGCTACAGCACCGCCTCTATCACTTAGACCTCGACCGGATTATTGCCATTAATAAGTCCCTCAACCGCTTAGGCAACCCGACCCCTAAGGTGGTGGAGCGGATCGATGAGCAGCTCACCGCCTACCTCACCCCTACCCGGCCGAACCAGACTATGCGTACGCAGGCGCAGATTAAGCGCAAGCTCAACGAACTCATCAACCTCGCGGATGACACGTTGGCAGTCACCCAGGGCCCCACCCAACCGCGCTACACCATGGAGAACTGGGGCGATAACACCTCAGCGGTGACTTTGAGCGCGGACCCGGCGGTTATCGCGAGCGTCGATAAGTGCATCCGGCAGACCGCGCTAGAGCTAGATTGCTCGCTTGCCGACGCCGCCGTTGCGCTCCTCACCGGCCGCACCCAAGCCCCCGAAATCATCCTCAACGCCTATAAAGCCACCGACGTGCCCAATTCCCCGGCGTTTATTGAATCCGTGGGCTGGCTCGACCCGGCGCGCTCGAATGCGCTGCCCTACACCAAAATCCGAGAGATGGATCCTAACCAGGAGGTCAAGGGCTACGTCACCCCGGCGGCCATGGCTGCGTACTTAGAAGGATTTGACGGCACCTGCCGCTACCCCGGCTGCAATCGCCCGGCCACGGTCTGCCAGAAGGACCACCGCATCAACCACGCGGACGGTGGCCCGACCACTCCGTCTAACTTGGCCTGCCTCTGCCAGCACCATCACAATGTGAAGACCGATGGTCGTGCTTTCTATGTCATGGATCCACATACGCGCGACATCATCTGGCTTTTTGAGGATGGAACCTGGACCGCCACGGAGCCCTCCGGCCCGCTGGCACCCAAGAACAAGAATTGGGTGCAGACCTTTGCTCAAACCATGACCGCCCACCGCGCCCGAGCATATGAAGAGGCCCAAGAACTCATGCGCCAGCAGAAAACCACCCCTAGGGAGGAGGAATAATTCCACCAGCTGCCCTACAGTGGCTGGCATGACGCAAAATTTATTCACACTGGATGAGCTCGTAATTACCCAGACCAAGTCCTTCCTCAATGATCAGTTCATGATCACCGATATCGACGGCACCCCTGTGGGCACGATCCTGCAATCCACCAGTCTTAAAGATATGGTGTTTAAATCCTCTCGCAGCTTGGAGGTCGCACTCACGGATGCTGAAGGCAACCCCCTACAGACGGTCATGACGATTTCGGACCCGCCGAATTTTCTGCGGGATACCTATGAGGTGCACTTGCCGGGAATCGAACAGCCCATGGCCGTCATTACCAAGCGTTTCTCCATGCTCAAAACAAAGCTGGAGCTGACCATGAAGGGCTTTCCTGACGTCGAAATTCGCGGCGATTTCTGGGATTGGAACCTCTCCATCACCTCCCACGGCCGCCAGCTTGCCAACGTCACCAACGAGTGGACCGGCGTAGGCAACTACTTCATGGGTAAAAATACCTACTGCCTAGCCATCACCCCAGGTCTCAACGAGCAACAACATGCTGCCATCATCGGCGCCGTGATGAGCATGGATATGCTGCGGACGAAGGAAAAGAACAGAGAGTAGATGTCTGCTACGATATGAACATGTTCACTGAACCTGTTCATAAAAACTCACGTGCGCGCTCGAAGAACACAACGCGCCTAAAGGTGTTAACCGCTGCAGGCGAACTTTTCGAAACTACGGGATATGCCGATACCAGCATTAGAGAAATTGCGAAAAAGGCTGGTGTCAGCGTTGGCACAGTCATGTCTGTCGGCGAAAAGCGCGCACTGCTGGTTCAAAGCATCAGCCACAAAATTGCAAAGATTCATGACGGACTCAGGACTCAACCACCTGGAGATCTCATTTCGGTCATCAATCCATTTTTGGAGATGTTTGCAGGACACAGCGAACTATCCCGCGCTTACGCATCTGCTCTCATTGAACTTGGCAATCAAGGGCAAGAGCTCAGACGCTTGGAACATCTTCTCACGGAAGAAATCCTTCGACGTCTCGCGGCATCAAGATTGACCGAGGATGAGTCTCGCGATCTTGCAGGAGTCTTGTATCACGCCTATCTAGGTTTGCTAATCGGCTGGGCCGCCGGACTTTATTCGTCGCAAGAACTAAAAGACCAAGCACGCACAATCATCAATCGCCTAGAAAGCGTATTTGGAGTCCAACTATGATTTTCGACGAAACAGCCCCTATCTGGCCTTCCATTCTCCTTGCCGTCATTCTTTCAGGCGACGTCATACTGTCAATTCGTCCCGTTGAGTTCATTGAAAAATGCCTCACCGGCGTAAAATTCCCACGCCAATGGTGGTGGGCTCTCATCTATATCAAATGCGTCGCGATTTCCGGGCTGATAGTCGGACTTGCCTACCCCGGAGTCAGAGTTGCGGCACTAGCAGGCATCGTCACATATTTCTTTGCTGCAGCCTTCGCTCACCTGAAAGCCAAATTCACCGGCACCGAATTCTGGGCTAACTGTTTGGGCATGCTTATCCTTTCCATCGCGGCGCTAATTGTAACGCTCGCCGCATAATGCAGAAAGGAGTTCTACATTCCCGTAGGCACTTTCAGATCTAACCCCTATTAGGTGGACACCTGATGCCCAGTCCGGTTAGGTTGGGTACAAAGGTAATCTACCACCATGTCTAGGTACTCCGAACAGTTCAAACGCGATGCCGTAGCACTCTACAAGAACAATAAGGAGAGCTCGCTGAGCTCAGTGTCAGCATTGTTTAGAATCAACCGTGCATCACTGCATTCTTGGACTAAGCTCTACGCACCGTCAAACACACTCGTACGAAAACCGTCCATGATAAAGCCCATTCCGCTTTTTCACCGTGGTAGAGATATTTGCGTATTCTTTGCGGCATAATCTAAGGGATACACAACGGATTGCTCAGTACATGGGGATTTCTGGACCTTGGCCACGGAAGTTTTCGGTCAAAAATCCGAACTCGACTTCCCATATATGATACTCACTCGGTAAGAATGAAGGCTCCTTTTTCTGCCGAGAAACGACCTCAGTTTGAGCTGCTTCACGCGTGGTAAATGCAGCCAATATATCTGGGCTCATTTCTTGGAAACGCACGGAGGAATGTTGCGCATACCCCTCCCTAAAAACGAGATAGACAAGTCTCGGGAAACGAGACTTGTCTAGTTTTCCGTCCCAGCCGTCAAGGGGAACTTCTTCAGTCCAACAGGTTATACCTGGAGAATCAACATGCTCGCCCATGGCACGCTCCTGCTCTCTGGTTAAAGCTATTCCGACAAATTCTTCGTCAGACGTAGCTTCCGTACGCGCAAAGAGCACAAAAATTTTAGCCTGGTTGCTGCTATCTGAAATTCTACCTATTAAGCCTTGCATACTTCTCTAAACGGTTTAGTTTTAACAGTCGCAGTGTAAGTTTTATCGGAGCGTGTCAAATTATTTGTGTGTGGAAAAACTTTTATTCCCGTTTATGCCGCCAGGGTAGAGAAACCACAGCACCAATAAGCAAGATGGCAGTGACACCTACTAAATATGCTATGGATCCCCAGGGGATTCCATCGCCGCCAAAGAGGCCGTATCTAATGGCTTCACTTATGTGGACAGCCGGGTTGGCTTCTCCCACTATCTGAAGCCACGAAGGCAACAAGTCTTCAGGAACGGCAACCGGGCCGAGACTTAGCAGCGTAATAGCCAATAACAATGAGATGGAAGATGCCTGCTCAAGGCTGGAACATAATGCTCCAATTATCATTCCGGCAGAAAGAAAAGCACAACCAGCAAAAAATAGGGCTGGAATGATAGTGAAAGAAGGAGATAAAGAAAGCCCGAGAATCTTAACTACCGCAACTGGAGTTATGAGCAGTGAAGGAGTAGCTAAGAGACTAAAGGCGATAAAGCTCCCCACAACAAACTGGAGGCGCTTTGCCCCAGTAGCAGCTAGTTGATCTAGAGCTCCATTCGCCTTCATAAAGGAAATATTGGTGGCAATTTTACCCTGCAACTCGAATAGCAAAGAAAAAGATAGACCACCAATAACAGCGTACTCAACGGCGGCCCCACCTAAATTTTGTGCGTACACACCAAGCCCTAAGGACATTAGAACAGGAACGACAATCCCAGTAAGCAGCATGGACGGCCAAGACCAGCGCCAATTAGTCAGCTGTATGCGTGTAAACGTAAAGGTGTTACTCATGCTTCATTCGTTTGGGATGCGATTAGGTTGACAAAAACATCCTCGAGATTGGGTGAGCTAATAGTAATATCGCCGGCTCCTTCGTCACATAGTTTCGAGACAATTCTCGGAACTTCGTCGACACCTACTATCTGCTCGCAAGGTTCTGAACTTTTATCACTATTGGACTCAGTGCGGTACGCAATGGTTCGTCTATTTTGAACGTTTTGCATGACTTGGTTAACCGTGCCGTTGGCGATGAGCCGACCTTTATCCATAATTCCGAGATGGGTTAGGCAGGATTCAACTTCGGAAACTGCATGAGTGATTACCAATACGGTAACTCCCTTATGAGAGAGTGCCTCAATTTCGTCCCATACTAGACGGCGATTTAACGCATCCAGCTCATTCGTGGGCTCATCCAGAATGACGAAAGGGCGGTTTGAGGAGATAGCGATTGCAAGTTGGACAAGTTTACTTTGTCCACCAGATAGCGATCTCACTTCTCGATTGTGGAATCGAAGAATGCCTAGCTTTTCTAGGAGACGTTTCTGCTGTTTGTTTGATGACTTCGTCCCGTACAGCTGACCAAAGAAATCCATTGATTCCTCTACAGTCATGGTGTTTAGGGCTAGCGGAGATTGCGACAAATATGCGACATTTGACCTCTGCCAGTGAGTGGTCACGGACGCATCTCTTACTTTATTTATCCAGATATGGCCGGAAGTAGGGCGTAGTACGCCGGTGAGGATACGAGCTAAGCTGCTCTTTCCTGAACCGTTGCGCCCAATTAAACCGTAGACACTACCCCTGTCGATACTTAGCGAAACGTTGTCGACTGCGGGCTTTTCTCGATTAGGATAGGACTTACAGAGACGCTCTAGTCGTACAAGTTCTGACATGACCCACTGTCCTTTAGTTGACGACGAAGCTGCCTAGACTTACGGCGGACGACGTTAAAGCAGTCGAGATGTGCAATGTCATCATCCGAGAATGATTGCGATAGTAGCATTCTCAACGCTTTGCTGATCATGGTCATAAACAGCATTACGGTTTGGACACCAATGTAAACTGTGGGCCTGACCCTCGGAAAGTAGACACGTCGGGAGTAACTTTGCTGCTTGCCATATTTACCATCGACAAATAAGCGTACTCACCTGATTAAATAGTCCCATCAAGGTCGAATATATAATCGCTCACCGCTGTTTAACGCCTATCGCAATGGAGTTCTTACCCAGGGCAAAGAGCGTAAGTACTGCTACGACTGACACGAGGATAAAAGTAACTGTCACCGATAAGAAACCGGAATACTCCAGTAACAGCCCAGCCAAAATAGCACCCACCATCATTCCAGCCGGCGGAAGCATTTCAACACGCCCCCGTGCAGCTGGATTAGCTTTTCCGAACAGGTGTTGTTGCAAAGTTGGGCGGAGAGCAGCGAAGACTCAGTTTCTCATTCCCTGATGGCCGCTGCATGTGGGCGTTGTTAGGCCGTCTCGAAGACCCGGTTGACGATCACCGCGTCCGGGTTCGGTTGCCTGTTGGCAAACATCGCGCCTTGCCCTTTCCACAATGAGTGCATCGCCTCCATCCCTTTCAACGTCCGATATACAGATGTCCGGTTCTTAAACGCGCCTTTCGGCCCGAGGATCCGCTTCAGCCGACCATGGTCGCCTTCCAGGATGTTGTTGAGGTATTTCACCTACCGGTGTTCCACTGTGGGCGGGCAGATTCCCTCTGACTTCAACTCGGCGATTGCCCTGGCAAGGGAGGGTGCTTTATCGGCGTTGATCACTCTGAGATACCCGGCTGACGCATTGGATCTGACGGCCTTGGCAAGGAAACGCTTCGCTGCGGCCACGTTCCGCTTCGAAGAGAGGTAAAAGTCCAAGGTCTGGCCACCGGCGGTGATCGCCCGATAGAGGCAGCACCACCTGCCGCCGACCCGGATATAGGTCTCATCCACCCGCCAAGAACTAGCTTGCCAGTCAGGTACCTGCCGGTACCACCGTGTTTGCTTGTCCAGCTCAGGGGCGTATTTCTGGACCCAGCGGTAGATCCTGGTGTGATCGACCGGCACGCCCCGCTGAAGTCATCATTTCCTCCAGAGCGCGGTAGCTCACCCCGTAGCGGCAGTACCACCGCACTGCCCATAGAATGATGTCACGGGGAAATGACAACCGGAGAAGATACCCATGGCTGTGACTATTTCACGTCGCCGTTCCTACTGCCCCAACTTTGCAACAACACCCCATAGTTGAATAAGTCGGCAGTTAACACACCTTATTTTCCGTAAACTGCCGACTATGGAAGAGAAAAACCTATCGTCATTAGTGTTCGGAAACGTCGTCCTTGAATCTCAGTTTTTGGGGACAACTCCTCGAATATATGCCGCTGACATGCGGTCTTATTATTTACGCCCCAGTCCTTATGCCACTCTCTCTGCCCCCTTAAATGATTTAAGAGGGCAGCTTCAACCTGACCATGCTGAGGCTATCGCTAAGAAAATCTTTCACTCCGTGGCTGAAGAGCTGAACGAAAACTACCCAGGTGGTTGTGAGCGCGCAGAGGAGGAACTAAAAGCCTGGCTTATGCAGAGTAATTAGTTCACATTGCATGGAAGATGGACTTCTTTGGAGACACCAAAGTCATGATGCTTTCCTGCAAAAATCTCTCCATCAATTCGATAATCATGCCCTGAAGTAGTTGGGCCACAGATTACTTCTCCACGAACAAATCCATAGCCACCCTCAGTAAGATTCCTAGAGGTTTCATCTACGGTCTCATAAACAGCTCCGAGATGTTCTTCTTGAAGCCTGATCTGTGCACTTAAAGGAAGAGACCCAGTTCCAGTACACCGGACATGCAATCCATAAGAGACAATTCCTCCGGCTTCTACCTGAGGACTCGCAAATGTTCCAGTGCATACACCTGCATTCAAAGAGCGAGTTGATATTCCATCATTCGATGTTTCCTCATCAAGCGTAAAAGTTCAGACTTTAAAGCCGTGGGGTTCAAGCCACATACGGAGTGTACAGAAAAGGTACTGAGCGTGACGCACGTTAATACATTGCGCTATAAGTACTATGCTTGGTGGAAAAAGCACCTGATTTAAGGGGTGGTACAGATAATAAACCGGATTATAAATTCGATAAAAGAAAGAATCCTCCACATAGGTACACCTCGCGTGAAGTGGAACAAGATTGCATTGGAGACGTCGAAACCTCATTTATCGGGGTAACTGAAGGAACAATTGTTACCTCAACGGGAACTTATTATGCGAGGGCTTATAGTAATCCAGCGCGCGTTAAATGTAAGATTCCTGGCAACCTTTAAAAGATAGAACTCGGTTAATGCAAATATCTAATATTTATCTCGCCTACGTCAAACGCTTCCTTCTAGACTCGCATGGTGGTGCAATCCAGGGTAGTGCAATCCAGATTCTTGCAGGTGCCAGTTTTGATGAGCAAGAGATTCTCGAGTGGATTGATGAAGGCAAAAAAGTAGACCATGACATTTGGTACGAGGAAATTCCGATAGAGAATCTTCCCCATTCTTTCAGTTCGCCGAGTGAGGTATTAGTTTATTTCGATGGGTGTTCTTTTAACGAAGGATGGGAACATGATTTCCAGTGGACAGATCCAGTAGGTCGTAGAGCCCTTATCCCCGAAAAGTTTAATGGAGTTGTACGCCCCCAACCTGAGACAGAAGGAGTGCAACGGGAAGACGGATATGTAGGTAATGATTACTATCTGTGGAGAGTTCCTTGCCCATGGAAAAGCCGCTACCTTTTAGCTCCGTTCCAGGAAAAGAGTAATGAGGACATTGACTATGGACGTCCGTTTACGGTTTGAGCGTAATTAAATCGTAAAATCATGATGCAAGAAAAGTGACCTTAACTAGAGCAGTTAGTTAAGGTCACTTTTGTTTGTGCTAATGACTTTCATCGATTGGGCGAAATGAACGGTGTTGTTGCAAAGTTGGGCGGAGAGCAGCGAAGACTGCTCTTCCCGACCTAAGTGTGTGGCCTAGCTCTCAAAGCTGCCTTCCAAAATCTCTACTCCTTACAACGAGCAATCCGAAAACCAAGACACACACCACCCCTGCACCAATACTAAGAGCAGAAGCACCCCAAAGACTCGATACTGCCCCACCGACCGCACCACCGATACCTACACCAAGATTGAAGATAGTAACGAAAAAGGACTGTGCAATGTCTGCCAAGTTAACTGTATTTCTGGCTAAGGCAGTCTGCAGAACTGTCGGTGCACCACCAAATCCCAGTCCCCAGACGACTATTCCTGAAATGAAAAAATAGTTGGGAGCTGCCGGTACCGACAAAAGCAAGAATCCTAAAAGCATCAACGCTCCTGAGATTAGACCAGTCAGAAACAATCTCTTATCTACAACGACAGCAGTAAGTAAAATACTGATCCCCGCAGAAATCCCAAAAAATAGAAGCACAACATCTATTCCAAGAGCTATTCCCACACCACTGGTTAAAGGTTGAATGTACGTGTAAACCATGTTGTGCGCTACTGTCCAGCCGAAAAGCGCTACAAGCACCCCCATCACACCAGGCATCAAAATCGATCTCTTAAGAACATTGGCTCCTGGGCCATCTCCAACAGGTCCCGGCCGGGAAGGAACTGCAAACGTAATCCATAACGCTAAAACGATGGATGCGACTGTTAGCATGCCAAGCGTCAACCTCCAACCAAAGTGTTGACCCCCTAATGCACCAAGCGGGACTCCACAAGCTAAGGCCAAAGGCTGCCCAAAACCGATAATGGCAAGTGCGCGACCTTCGTTTTCCGAACTGACTAAACTCCGAGCGTAATTTGCCACAAGACCCCAAACGACACCTCCGGCCATACCGGCAAGAAACCTAGCAAAAAAGGCTAACCACAAATACGAAGTAATAGCAGTGAGAGCGTTGAAAACGCAAAGCCCATGATAGCTATAACCAAAAGACGCTTACGCGGCATTTTTCGAGTTGCCGCCATCACCGGTATTGCAGCCACCACAGATCCAGCTGCATAAACGGTTAGAAACTGTCCTACTTTTCCCGTTGTCGTTCCAAAGGACTCACCCATATCAACCAAAACCCCCGTAGGAATGGTCTCGGTCATTATGGCCAAGAAAGCGGCAAACGCTAACCCTGCCAATTGTAGGACTGGCATATCTGCTTTCGAATTCCGATTTGACATGTTTGGCAATAATCAATCCTCTAAGGCACTCGCAGTCCGCCCCCCTTCATCCAGAGTGCAAGCAGCGTAGATTCTGGATCCCTATCCTCCTCTATGCGCTCTCCAATCTTGTGCATCCACAAAATACGTATCGAATTCATCTTCTCGACGGGCAAGCTCATCTTCAGGAACCTTGCCACTCACTATCCCGCCCAAGATACGGAAATACTCAAACCTCTCCACACCGGGTGCGATAGTTACCAGTACATCCGCGTCGCTACCCTTAGCGGCTCCAAAAGCATGAGGAACTCCCGGAAGAACCAATGCGCAATCACCCGCGCCTAGCTGGTAAATTTGGCCATCCTCCCAAAACTCCAGCTCCCCTTTAGTGACGTAGAAGAACTCACACGAAATCCTATGAAAATGTGGGACGGCTCCCTCGCCCCCATCAAAAAGTTGAATGTTTTGTACACTTACATTTCCTTTTGCATCCGAGGCATCCACCAGCAATCTTGCCTTCGGAAGGCGAGAGGAGGAAGCATCTGCCACTATTTCGGGTTCAGAAATTAACATCTCAAATCTCCATAGATTGTTCGCTGACAAACTATATAGTTCGCTACCGAACTTCTTTTGTCAAGCGCTACACTAAGTTTCAGCAACCCGAAAGGAACAAAATGGACCCCATCTCCACAGCCATGAACAAATGGGCGAGGATAAATCCCCACGTCGATGTGGATGCAATGGAAACAACTCTTCGCCTCACCCATCTGTTAAGAGCAATCAAAAACGAAGTGACGACCATCCATGAACAAGCTGAATTAGCTCCAGGCGACTTCGATGTTCTAGCAACGATCCTCCGCCAGGAAAACATCACCCCGGGACAACTTGCACACGACCTACTTCTGTCAAAGGCCGGAATTACCGGAAGACTTAACAAGCTCAAGAAGCAAGGACTCATTGATGAAGAAATAAATCTCAGCGATAAGCGAGGAAAAACTCTGACACTAACGCCAGAAGGACGCGACCGAATAATGTCCATCGTTGAAGCCCATGCCACAGCTGAGCGAAAAGCACTCAACCACCTGTCCAGTACACAACAGGATGAACTGCTCGAATTGCTACGATCTTGGAGCAAAGAAAGTTCGGTCTAAACGAAACGATGTGTTGGCGAGGTTAGATGGTTAGCCATTCTGGCGCGTTGCTATTAGGATGATTTCACTTATCTGGAGGGATAACCCAGTCTGGGTCCTTAAATACCCCGGTGGAGTGCCGGTGTGCTAGCTGCCTAGGTTCACCATGAGAGGATGAATAGGAATCCTCCTCGATGCCCCATCTAAAGCGGGTGTGCACCAAACACGGAATGACAAGTGCTGGTCGCCAATGATGGCGATGCCGTGATGCCGCACGGAAGGCCGTTGCCTACTGGATTGAAGTCGTCTACAACCGTCGGCGCCGGCACTGAAGCACTCGGGATGGCCAGCCCCGTCGACTTCGAGAACCGAATTGGTCTAACCACAAACAGAAAAGAAATAGCTGCCTCACCACTAGGTAGCTCCACTACGTGTCCACAAATTGCGGGCAACCCCAGACTCTCGAGGGCTCTTAGTTTGTTAGCGCACTTCTTTCCGTTTCAGCAGAGGTGTTACGACGGTATCCCGATGCCCATCAATGGTCTCTATGATCCAGGACTTGTGGTCCCACTATGTCGTTTCGCAAGTTCATTAGCCAGATCAGCAGTGAGTTTTACCGCTTCTGGGGGATCAGTGATCCAGATATGGTCCCCAAACTGAAGCAATTGCCTTACCCCCTGAATATCCGCATATCCCACCACGATACGGACAAAGTCTTCGTCCACGGGTTCATGGTGGATAAGCCGTGATCCCAAAATGCGAGATGCCATATCAAGCCTATTCGCTCGAAGAAGTGCGGTGATACGAACAGGCATGTCTTCTTCCAATTTTGCAACGAGCTGCGCCCACACCCTTGCCAAACTTTGCCCTTGACGAAGCTGAGCAGCTTGACCTAAAACGCGAAAGGTTTCCAAGCGCGAGACTGCCAACATCCTTGGTTCCCCATCGACATCGACGACCAAGTACCAACGTCTACCCTTGTGCACAAGCCCATAAGGATCAGCCACAGCACGTTGCAGCTTCTTGTCCCCACTTCGGCGATACAACACCTCAATTCGAGCTTCATTCCGTACAGCCTCCAGCAGACCTTCTAAGTCGCTTTGGGTTTCATTGCTAAACCAGCCACTGTAATCAAATAGAACCTTCTCTTCCAAATTATGAGTATCGGATGCTCTAGAGAATGAGACTGCGTTCAACTTCTCCTGCAACAAGGCGATGTCCTGGCCAAACCCCAAGTGCGCGAGTGAATCCGCCCCAACACCAAGAATCCTCAACAGCTGAATCTCAATCGGATCCAATCGAGAAGCATTCAACCGAGAACGCCTATCAAGCACAATCCCACCATGCATACCTTGCTCCGTATAAACAGGTATCCCCGCGGCCGAGAGCGCATCAACGTCACGCAGTATTGTGCGCTGCGAAACTTCAAAATGTGAAGCCAACTCCGCAGACGTAACACGGCCTCGTGTTTGCAACAACAAGAGCATAGACAACAGTCGCGCCGATCTCATGCCGCAATTATCACTGGAACCACAATATTTTTCGGAATATGACACTCCTTGTCAGGTTTGTTTGGTCCAATGCGCTTTGGCCACGTAAACAACACCACTCACCGAGAGGAGAATGGCAATGCCAACCCCCAATCTTTTCCTGACTTATGTCTCTGATGTCGAGACCTCGACTGCCTTCTACAGCGATTTATTCGACATGCAGCCATCGTTCATCAGTCCTCGATATGTAGCATTCGAAATTTCACAGGATGTCCTGTTTGCTGTATGGACCGGCCATAACACCCACATGGAGAAACAAGCACCGCGAACAAGCGAAATAGGTTTGATGTTGGATGGACCGGCAACCCGCATTGATGAGACATACCGTCTATGGAAATCAAAAGGAGTCCAAATTGTGCAGCCACCCTACGATGACGTCTTCGGCCGCACCTTCGTAGTTGCCGACCCTGATGGAAACCTTATCCGCGTCAGCCCAGTCGATTAATTCTTAAATCGGGATTCAACAGCTAGGAAATCCTCCAACACCCCAAGGAAAACATCTCAGTTGGAGGATTCCAAGTGCCCCAAAGTGGGAGCTAAAGCCGGGAAAGAATTAAGTACACCGGCTTTCCCGTACAACAAATCCCTAAAAACTGACTGGCTTATGGGCCCCAGCTGAGATACCGCAAACGTAAAGCCCCAGCCCCCCCAAACGAACTACTAAATCACCCGATAAAATAATTAGCCGCTCAACCTTGCCATCCAAGCCCAGCAAAGTCGTCCGACTTCGAACCGACTGCCTACACAGTATGCCTAAGACCCAATGCCAGGGCGTCAGATCAAGATAACAAGCAAGATGACTTGTTGACACCATCGAAAACAAGAGTTTAACAGCCGAGAGCGGGAGTTAGGATGTAAATCCCCACACTTGCAATCCTCGACCGCTAAAGTTCAGAAATACAAAGAAACCGGAGGTCACGAACCCTTTCGAGTTTGTTACCTCCGGTGTCGCAGTTTGTACAACTGCTCATGGTGCCCGGGGCGGGACTTGAACCCGCACGTCCTTATCGAACACTGGCACCTGAAGCCAGCGCGTCTGCCAATTCCGCCACCCGGGCAGGGTGTGGATGTCTTAGCGACTTGATAAAGATACCACGAATGCTGCTCAGAACTACAAATCGGCAGGAAAAATAAACTATTTCGGGGAAGGAGCAGCGAAATTTCTGGGAACTTTCGCGTCGCCATCTACGTTTCGAGGGGGTGAACAAACTATACTGATCGCTACTGATCGCTACTGATCGCTGCATGGTGGAAAGGAGAATGGCTCGTGGCGTTTTTAGAAAAGCTGGCGAAGCTGGACTCCGCCATGCAACGCGGCCTTGATAACGGCATGGCCCTTGTCTTCGGCGGCAAGGTCGTTCCCGCGGAAATTGATGAGCTTTTGAAGCAAGAAGCTCAGGACAATCTCGCGCGCGGCGACGATGACAACCTTTATAGTCCGAACGTAATGACTGTAGGTGTCTCCTCCAAGGATTTGGAGAACTTGTCGCAGGATCGCAATTTGCCGGCCGATTGTGCAGACCAGTTGTCGCGCTTCATTCGCAATAGCGGATGGTCCCTCGCGGGCCCCGTGATTGTGCGTGTGGCGGAGGAATCTGGTTTGCGCACGGGTCAGCTTCGCGTGTCCTCGTTTATTGATCACGAGCCCACGGAAGAGACCGGTTTTGAGGCTATTTTCCACGACTTTGATGGTCAGGAGGACCAGATGACCGAGCAGCACGAGAATACGGCTGATGACGCGGTAACTACCGCTTTCATTGCTCCAGATAGTCAACCCGCCCCGCAGCCGCAGGGCCCCGCAGTCAACCTGATGCTGCAGGATGGCTCCTCGCGCGTCTATCACGTGCAAGAGGGCTCCAATATTATCGGCCGCAGCAACGACGCCGACCTGCGCCTTCCGGATACTGGCGTATCCCGCCAGCACGCGGAGATTACCTGGAACGGCCAGGATGCGGTTCTGGTGGATTTGCAGTCCACCAACGGCACCACCGTGAATGAGACGCCGATTGATAATTGGCTGCTTGCCGATGGCGACGTGATCACCATGGGCCATTCCCACATCGAGGTCCGCATCACGGGCCTTGATTCGCACAGCTACTAAGTTCAGTTAAGGAAGGGAGGTCGCCATGGATGCAGTCATCATGCTGGCGCTTCGCATCGGCTTGTTGGCTCTGCTCTGGATTTTTATCCTGGTGGCCTTGAACGCCATGCGCCGCGATACCAATAAGTCTGCCGGTGCTATCCGCCAACAGTCGAAGAAGGTGGGGGCACCGCGGCGTCGGGAAGCGATTAAGCAGCTGTCCATCGTTGAGGGGCCGTTGCAAGGCTCCCACATGGAATTGGGCACACTAGAGGATTGCACGCTGGGCCGAGCCTCTGATTGCGATTTTGTCACGGGCGATGATTATTCTTCTGGCCACCATGCCCGGCTATTCCGCCGCGGTAGCGAATGGGTAGTAGAAGATTTGGAATCTCGCAATGGCACCTTTGTCAATGGCGTGCGCATCGACCAACCTGAGGTAGTCGGCGCGGACTCCGAAATTAAGCTGGGCCGCACTACCGTGAGGTTGAACGCATGACACTGAAGCTGAACTTCTTTGCTAAGTCCGATCGCGGCCTCATTCGCGATAACAACGAGGACTCAGGCTACGCCGGTCCTCACCTTTTGATCTTGGCCGATGGCATGGGTGGCCACGCGGCGGGCGAGGTTGCCTCCGAGCTGATGGTCAACCACCTAGAAATCTTGGACCAAGATCCGGGCCAGGAAGACACTAAAGCACTGCTGGAAGCGGCCGCTGACCAGGCCAATGAGGCCATCAGTGATCACGTCAAGGCCCATCCAGAAACCGAAGGCATGGGCACCACGCTATCCACCATGCTCTTCAACGGCACGGATTTCGGCGTCTGCCATGTGGGTGATTCCCGCGGATACCTGCTGCGCGACGGCAAACTCGAGCAGATCACCAAGGATGATACCTACGTGCAATCCCTGGTGGATAAGGGCGAACTGGACCCAGGCGACGTCTCGTCGCACCCGCAGAAGTCCCTCATTCTAAAGGCCTATACGGGCCGCCCGGTCGAAGCAACCCTGTTTACCCTCGAAGCCAAGCCGGGCGATCGCATCCTGCTGTGCTCCGATGGGCTTTCGGATCCGGTAACCGCCTCCACTATTGAGACCGCACTGGGGCAAGGCAGCATTGAGCAGGCCGGCTCCACCCTAGTGGACCTAGCCATCCGTTCCGGAGGCCCGGATAATGTCACCGTGGTTATCGGTGAGGTAACTGAGGAAAGCCCCCAGGAGCACGAACCATTCCGCGTCGGCGCCCTCGCGGGCCCGACTGAAGAGCCAACCCATCCGGATTCTTCCGCCTCGCGGGCGGCACAGCTCTCCCGCAAGCCTCAAGTAATTCCACCGGCCGTCATGGCCGATGGTGAGGAGGAGCGCCCCGAGCCAGCTGATGAAGAAGCGGAGGAGGAAACTTCCGGCCGAAAGACCGGCTGGAAGGTCCTTCTTGCCCTGCTCATCGTCCTCGCGCTGGTCATCGGTGCCGGACTGTGGGCAAAGAACTTCTTGTCCAATAATTATTACGTAGCTACCAACGAGGCACAGGAAATCACCATCCAACAGGGTGCTGATTACTCCGTCTTTGGCAAGGAACTACACTCCACGAACCAATACGTGTGCATCAATGACAGCAATTCGCTCCTCTTTTCCGGCGAGCCGTGCAAGGGCGACTTTGCACCGCTAAAGGTTACGGACCTACCGGAATCTGAACGCAGCGCCGTCGACCATCTCTCCACTGGTGATCTGGGTGAGGTGCAGCAGCAAGTCAATGATTTGGGCGATAAGGCGCTCAAGCCATGTATTACTGCGCCGAGCCAAAAAGATAAGAAGGATGCCAAGAAAAACAAGCCTGGCGTCACCTGCCGGGAGGTGTAGGTTGTGAAAAAGTTTTTTAGCCGAGGGACCGAACTCGGCCTGCTCATCCTAGCCGCCATTGTCTTCGCTATTACCCTGGTCAGCCTGGAGCTTTCCCAGGACAACGCTCTGACCATGGACCTGGTTTATCTCATTGGCGGTTTCATTGGCGTCTTTACCGTCGCCCATCTGGTGATGTGCTTCTTAGCACCTTATGCCGATCAGATCATGCTGCCCATCGTGGCGATCCTCAATGGCATTGGGCTCATCATGCTGGCCCGCCTGGATTTGGTGAATGAAAGCGGCCTCGCGGTGCGTCAGGTCATGTGGACCATCGTCGGACTCGTGCTCTTCGTGCTGGTCTTGGCCATTTTGAAGGATCACCGCTCGCTGACGCGCTACTCCTATATCTTGGGTGCCGCAGGCCTTGTCCTGCTGGCCCTGCCGCTGGTATGGCCGCAGCCTCCAGGCGTGGAGGCACGCATCTGGCTAAACTTGGGTCCCTTTTCCATCCAGCCCGGCGAGTTCTCCAAGATCTTGCTGATCTTGTTCTTTGCCATGCTGCTGACGCAGAAGCGCTCCCTATTTACCGTGGCGGGATACCGAGTACTGGGTATCTCCCTGCCGCGCTTGCGCGACCTCGCACCCATCCTGATCATTTGGGCCATCGCGATCGTCATCATGGGTATCTCCAATGACTTCGGCCCAGCGCTGCTGCTGTTTAGCACCGTCCTTGGCATGCTGTTTATGGCCACGGGCCGGGTGAGCTGGCTGCTTATCGGCGTTGTCCTCGTCGGTGTAGGTGGTTTCGGTATTTATCAGATCTCCGCGAAAATCCAGCAACGCTTTTCTAACTTCCTAGACCCGCTGGGCAATTATGATGGCACGGGCTTCCAGCTTTCCCAGTCGCTATTCGGCATGTCTTCCGGTGGCATCTCTGGCAGCGGCTTGGGCGAGGGGCATCCAGAACTCGTTCCGGTGGCCCACTCGGATTACATCCTTGCTGCAATCGGTGAGGAGTTCGGCCTCATTGGCCTTGCCGGCGTACTGGTGCTTTTCGGTATGCTCGCCATCCGCGGCTTTGGCACTGCGCTGCGCACCCGCGATACCTATGGCAAGCTGGTGGCTTCCGGTCTTTCTCTTACCTTGGCAGTCCAGGTCTTCGTGGTCACCGGCGGCATTTCCGCCCTGCTGCCGATGACCGGTTTGACCACGCCGTTCATGTCTGCCGGTGGTTCCTCTCTCATGGCTAACTATGTGTTATTGGCGATCTTGCTGCGGATCTCTAACGCGGCTCGTCGCCCCATGCAGGAGACCTCGAGCAATGCGCCGAGCGATACCTCCATGTTCCCGTCGGTCCAGGAGGCTCACCGATGAATAGATCCATCCGTCTAGTGTCCTTATTCGCCATCATTTTGACGGCCATCTTGCTGGTCAACTTGACGGTGATTCAGGCTTTTTCTGAAGATAAATACGCCCATAATCCGCGGAATATGCGCGGCTTCATGGAAATGCAGACCACCCCGCGCGGACAGATCTTCGCGGGCAATACCGTGTTGGCACAGTCGACGCAGAACCCAGACGAGACCTACTCGCGCTCCTACCCCATTGATTCACCGGCCTTTGGCAACTTGACCGGCTACCTGTCGAGCCAATTTGGTGCCTCGGAACTAGAGTCCTCCCAAAATGACATCCTCAATGGCACCGATGATTCATTGATGAAGCAAAACTGGCTCGATGCTCTGGCCGATAAGCCGAAGCAGGGCGCAAATGTAGAGGTCACCATCGATCCTGCACTCCAGCAGGCTGCCTATGATCAGCTTGTGGGCCCGGGTTACGAGGGCTCTGCGGTTGCCATTCAGCCTTCCACCGGCAAGATTCTGGCTATGGCCTCCAACCCTGGCTATAACCCGAATGATCTGATGGGCGATTCCGCTGAAGATGTTTGGGCCAGCCTGCAAGAGCAGGAGGGGCAGCCGCTGGTCAACCACGCCGGTGCAGAAACGCTACCTCCCGGTTCAATTTTCAAGATCATCACCGCCGCGGCCGGTCTGAACAACGGTTTTAATCCTTCCTCCACCTTGACCGGTTCCAATGTCATTACCTTGCCAGACACGGTGACGGAGCTGACTAACTATGCCAACCAAAAGTGCAACGGCCAGGATGCGGTAACCCTGCAGACCGCCTTTGCGCTGTCGTGCAATACCGCTTTTGTGGAGATGTCGGAGCAGCTCGGCGCAGATGAGTTGCGCAAATATGCCAAGGCCTTTGGCGTGGGAGAAAACTATGACTTGGGCGTCTCCACCTCCGCCGGTACCTTGGGCGATTTGCCGGATGGGGCGGCCACGGCGCAGTCCGCCATTGGTCAGCGCGATGTCACCATGACCGCGCTGCAAGCAGCTGTTATGGCGGGCACCGTGGCCAATAAGGGCACCCGCATGCAGCCCTACCTGGTCAATCGCATTACCGACGCCCAGATGAAGGACATCCGCACCACCAAACCAAAGAAGGCGGACCAGGCGGTTAACGAGGAAACTGCGGCTACGCTTACTGATTTGATGTATGCCTCGGAGCGTTCCTCCGCTGGATATGATGGCAATGGCTTTGCTTCCAAGACCGGTACCGCTGAGCATGGCGAGGGCCTAGCCCCGCACGTGTGGTACGTCGCCTTCGATCCGGAGCGGGATATCGCAGTGGGCGTCGTGGTAAAAAATGGTGGTAACTTAGGTGAGTCCGCGACAGGCGGCAAGGTTTCCGGCCCAATTGGCCGCGCTATCCTGCGCGCATACCAGGGGGAGCAGTAATGAATAGCGCCGAGAATAAGGAACATCTCCAGACACTGATTGGCAGCGACTACGAGCTGCAGTGGGTAATCGGCCACGGCGGAATGTCCACCGTGTGGTTGGCCGATGACACCCGCAATGATCGGGAGGTCGCGCTCAAGGTTCTACGCCCGGAGTTTTCCGATAACCAAGAGTTCCTCTCGCGTTTCCGCAACGAAGCAAAATCGGCCGAATCTATTCAGTCCGAGAACGTGGTAGCCACCTATGATTACCGCGAGTTGGAAGACAACGGCCGCAAATTCTGTTTCATGGCCTTGGAATACGTCCGTGGCGAATCCCTTGCAGACCTGCTGGCGCGCGAAAATACGCTGCAGGAGGAGCTGGCTCTCGACGTCCTCGAGCAGGCTGCGCATGGCCTGTCCATCATCCACCGCATGGAGCTCGTGCACCGCGATATTAAGCCCGGCAACTTGCTCATTACGCAAAATGGCCAGGTCAAGATCACGGACTTTGGCATTGCCAAGGCAGCCGCAGCCGTGCCGCTGACTCGCACCGGCATGGTGGTAGGCACCGCACAGTATGTGTCTCCCGAGCAAGCACAGGGAAAGGATGTGACGCCGGCTTCCGACGTCTATTCACTCGGCGTCGTTGGCTATGAAATGCTCGCCGGCAAGCGTCCCTTTACCGGAGATTCCTCCGTGTCCATCGCCCTGGCGCATATCAATCAGGAGCCGGATCCGCTATCGACAAATATCAGCGCCCCGGCGCGCGAGCTCATTCGCATTGCGTTGCGCAAGGATCCGGCCACCCGCTACGCCGATGGCAACGAGTTCACTCTAGCCATCTCCGCAGTCCGCTTGGGCAAGCGCCCGCCACAGCCCAAGTCCGCACCGCTAGCGCAGCGCGCACCAGAACCATCGCCGTCCGCCTCGACGGAGATGTTGGGCAACGTTGCCCAACCCACCACGATCCATCCGGCAGCGGGAACCGCTCCAGTTAAGGAATCGAAGGGTGGCTCCTCCTTTCTGAAGGGCCTGGGCATCACCTTGCTCCTCGCGGCCTTGGCCGGCGGTGGTTACCTCGCCTACCAGCAGCTAAGCGATAGCGAGGGAACGAGCGCACCCTCCAGCACGCCGGAAACCTCGGTGGTTACGGAGTACCGCGATCCCACCACCACCCACCAAGACACCCCGGACGAAGATACGGAAGAGGCCCCAGCACCGGTGACGGTGACAGAGACCGAGCCGCAGGAGACGGAGCAAGAAGAGACTCCGCGTACTACTCACCGTGAGACACCCACGCGCCACTCGCCCACCCACCAACAGCAGCCCCCGGCCCTACCGACGCAACAGAATCCGCAGGATACGCACGTTGAAAACACACCTGAGCTGGATACTCCAGTAAACTCGCAGGCTAATGAGCTCCCCGGAGACTTGGCTGATTTACTGACACAGGAGGGTGACTAAGCGATGGTCAATGACCGCTATCGGAGAGGCGAGATCATCGGCGCCGGCGGCATGTCTGAGGTCTATGCCGCCGAAGACACTGTCCTAGGCCGCCAGGTTGCGGTAAAGATGCTCCGCCCGGAAATGGCGCGCGACGTCAATTTCCGGGAGCGTTTTTACCGCGAGGCCCAGAACTCGGGCAAGTTGAATCACCCCAATATCGTGGCGGTTTATGACACCGGGGAAACCGAGCTGGATGGCATGACCATCCCGTATATCGTCATGGAGCGGGTCAATGGACGCACCCTGCGCGATATCATTCGCGAAGATGGAGCACTATCCGCCCAGGAAGCGGCGGATATCCTCAAACCGGTAGCGGATGCACTGCAAGCCTCGCACGAAGCCGGCATTATCCACCGCGATATCAAGCCGGCAAATATTATGCTCACCAACACCGGCCAGGTGAAGGTGATGGACTTCGGCATCGCTCGCGCCTTGGATGATTCCACCTCGGCGATGACGCAAACCTCCGCCGTTATCGGCACCGCCCAATATCTTTCTCCCGAGCAAGCCCGCGGTAAGAATGCGGATGCCCGTTCGGACGTCTATGCACTGGGCTGCGTGCTCTACGAGGCCCTTACCGGTCAGACCCCATTTGAGGGCGAAACCCCGTTTGCGGTTGCTTATCAGCACGTACAGGAAGAGCCGACACCACCGTCGGAGCTCATCGCGGATCCTTCACTAACCCCCACCCAGCGCGTCAACATTGATGCGGTGGTGCTTACCGCAATGGCGAAGCACCCTGCGGATCGTTATCAATCCGCCTGGGAGATGGCCGGCGATTTGGAACGCCTGCGCAATGGACAGGTCACCGCGGCAGCGCGCATGCATGTTAATGAGGACGAGGTCGAGCAGCCTACCGAGATGGTGGGTGCCGCTGCGGCCCCCGCGGCAGCGCACCGCGCACCGATTCAATCCACCCGCCCCTCCGAAGAGGATGAGAAGCAGGGCGGCGGCTGGATGAAGTGGTTGGCTGCCTTCTTGGCCGCCCTCTTGGTAGCTATCGTGGGCTACTTCGCATGGGACTTCTTCTCCAATGACAAGAAGGATCCCGAAAAGCCACGCCAGACCCAATCTGCCCCGCACGACAAGATCATCGTGCCAGAGGTGGAAAACCGCCCACGCAATGAGGTGGTTAAGGAACTCGAAGACATGGGCCTGCAGGTTACCGTCAACGAGGAAGCCAACCCGGATATCCCTCGCAATAATGTCATCCGCATCAACCCCGCCCCGGGTTCCGAGCTGCAAAAGAATGCCTCGGTAACGTTGACTGTGTCCTCCGGTAAGGAAATTACTGATGTCCCGGACATCACCGGCATGACCTTGGACGAGGCCTCCCAGGCCCTCGAAGAGGCCGGCTTGGCACTCAACTCCGACGTTTCGGAGGAAAACGATGAAGCACCAACCGGCCAAATCATCAAGCAGGATCCTGCCGGCGGCACCCAACTATCCAAGGGATCGAAGGTACGGGTGACGGTGTCTAAGGGCGTCGAAAAGAAGCGCGTACCCGATGTTTCCGGCATGAATGTAGAAGATGCCCAAAGCCGCCTCGAATCCAATGACTTTGATGTAGACGTGCGCGAGGTCGATTCTTTGGAGCCGAAGGGCACGGTGCTGAGCGTATCCAATGAGGGCGCGGAGCTGGAAAAGGGCAAGCCGGTCACCGTTGAGGTCTCCAATGGCATGCTCTTTAAGGCTCCTGACCTGGTAAGACAGAGTCAGAAGCAGGCCGAAGATGAACTCCGCGCGGCTGGCTGGACTGGCCAGCTAGTGCCGGGTGAGCCCGTGCCTACCGGCGCACTGGTGGATAACAATAAGATTGGCTGGGCCTCTGTGAATCCAGGCGATACCATGCGTAAGGATCAAAACATTGAGGTTCGCCTGTGGAATTTCGACCCCGCTGCACTTCTGCCGCAGCCATAGCTGCTGGTATCCTAAGGTCTCAGTACGAACTTAGATAAGAACTTAAATCTAGAAAAGGTATCTTATGCCGAAGTCAAAGATTTCTCAGAGCTCCTCCGTCCCTACCTCGAGCTCTGCTACCAACCGCACCCCCGTCAAGATCAATTCGGAGGGCACCCCGAAGTGGTACGTAGCCATCATGCTGGGCCTGATGGTCATCGGCTTGCTGTGGCTCGTGGTCAATTACCTCGCTGGCCAGGACATCCCATTCATGGCGGACCTCGGCGCTTGGAATTATGGCATCGGTTTTGGCTTGGCCATCATCGGCCTGCTGATGACCATGGGGTGGCGCTAAGCTAGACCTCCCAGCCTGTTCCCTCGCTCCCTGCTTCCTGTAGGTGGCGAGGGTTTTTCATATCTAGGAGCCACATGTCTCGCCACATTTTTGCTGCTGGCCTCATCATTTCTGTGGCCTACGCGGCTGTTCACATCGCGTTTTCCGATACCACCCTACTCACCGGCGCCGCTCCCCTCCGGCTTTCCGTGCGCAACTACCTAGGCAACGTCCTGGGCTCGGGCATGGTGTGGGGAATCTTTAGCTACCTCATAGGCAAGAAATTCTCGGGCCGGTGGCTAAAGGCTCTCCTGGCCGGTACGGGAATTATCGTTTTGATGCTGGCCGTGCACTACGCCTTGCTCGTGGTCTTCGGTGTGTACAACTGGCGGGAGGCATTTGAGTACAACGCCCAGTGGTTTATCCTGGCTCTCCTCTCTGGACCGGTATTGGGGCTGGCCGGCGCGGCCTCGGCCCAGTTCCGGTGGTTCGACTATCTCGCCGTCCTGGGCTTCCTCATCGAGCCTGTCATAGCAGGGCTCGTCCCAGGCAGGTCCTACTTGCCCCGCACCACGACCATCCCTGGGTACTTCGCCGCTGCGACTCTCTGGCTCATCGGCGCGGGCCTCTTTTTCTGGCAGCGCCGCCTTTCCACCCGCTGAGCGCTTCCTCGGCGGCCCACCATCCCGGCATACCGTGCACTCCAGCACCGGGAGCGGCGGAGCTGGAGGCCATATATACTCCCGGAGCGAGGCGATGCGGATGGGGCGAAAGGCGTGGCCGCAGGAGAGTTTGCAGCCCAGTCATGGATCCGCCGGCAATATCGCCGCCCACCAGGTTGGGATTCCACCGCTCCAGCTCGGCTGGGCTAGTGGCGTGGGTAGCCAGGATGGTATCCCGAAAACCGGGGGCAAAGCGTTCGATCTGCGCAGTAATCAGCTCGGTTACCTCACCCGGATAGCACTCCGCATAGCCGCGCGGGACGTGCGCATAAGTCCACAGCGTAAGCCCACGGGAAGGGTCGGCCACGTATTGTTGGCAGACCAATACTAGGGGTCGCTCGGGCATGCGCCGCTTGCCGACGTCCCCCTCTGCCCTACAAATCTCCTCCACCGTGCCTCCCACATGCACGGTGCCGGCCTGGCCCACGCGCGAGTCGGTCCACGGCACGGGCTCGCTGAGGTGGAAATCCACTTTGAAGACGGCGCTGCCATATCGCCAGCGCGTCAGGCTGCGGCTAACACGGCTGGGAAGCTCCAGCCCACGTAGCCCCAGGATCTGCTGCGGGGTCAGGTTCACAATGATCGCCTCGGCTGCGGGCAATTCCCGCAGGTCGCGAACCTCGCATCCGGTGTGGAGGCGGGCATGATGGGAACGGAGGAGGTTTAAGAGGGCGTCGATAAGAGCGCCGGTGCCGCCCTCCACTACGGGCCAGCCGCGGGTCATGCCTAGCCCGCCAAAGAGCAGGCCGAATGCGGAGGTAAATGGCCTCGTAGGCGAGGTAATCGCGTGGACCGCGCTGCCCGCGAAGAGGGCGCGGGCCTGTGGCGTAGCCAAGACCGCTCGGCCGAGCTGACTGGCGGGCAACGTTCCGGCCGCACCGAATTGCGCCAAGCGCATGGGGCGATCGGGCCAGCGCACCAGTGGCGTTAGTGCATTCGCCACATGCTCATCAATATGCCGGACAATGTGTCCGTGCAACCGCGTCCATGCGTGAGCATCGACTCCCAACTCCGCGGCCGTATCCGCCAAAGAACTCTGCAGGATTCCGGCCGGGGCTCCCTCTAACGGATGGGCCATGGGATAGGAGGCGTTAAGCCACCGCAAACCATGGGATTCCAGATCAAGGGCGTGGAACGCCGGACTCGCCACGCCAAAAGGGTGCCCGGCCGCTCCGAGATCCACAATCGTCCCCGGAAAAATCTCCGTCGAGGAGGCTGCCGCGCCACCAGCCCAGCCGGCCCGTTCGTAGATATCCACGCTCCAGCCAGCCATGGCCAAACGCGCCGCGGCCGTGAGTCCATTAGGTCCTGCGCCGACGATCGCAGCGCGAGGTTGATAATCCACAATGCTCCTTATGCAGGTCAGTACCCAAATTTATCAGTCTTGCTCACACAGTGGGAAGAAAGTTATCCACAGGCTGTGGAGAAAGCCTGTGAAATGTGAAATTCACACAATTATTAACACCCTGTGGATAACTGTTTTCACGGACTTCCACAGGCGGATTTTCTTACTTTCGCACAGTCTAGACCAGCGTGATCAGGGAAAACTCCGGAAAAGCGTTCGGTAAATTACAAAAATGTAGTTATCCACATTGTGGATAAACATTGTGGAATTCTTTCGCACATGCTTTCCGGTGATCAAAATTCACAGTTATCCCCAAAACCCAGCTTGTTGGGCTAAGAGCGCGAGGATTACCGCGGCCACCACAACAACACCGCCCCAACGAAGGACAGGGCTTTTTCGATAGAGAAAAAGGCTCAACACGAGGCCTGTGCACAACCCACCCAAGTGTCCCCACAGGGATACGCCATTGGCCAGGAAGGTATAGGCCACGTTCGCCACAACCAAGGCGATGGGCGCGCGGAGATCGAGTCCGCGCTGGCGATAAGCACCTACCAGCATGACCATGAGCGCGAATAGCGCGCCGGAGGCGCCGACGGTGGGGGTATTGAAGTCGAATTTCAAGATCATGGCAGACGCACCTAGGCAAGAGGTGAAATAAGCGGCAAGATACAACCCAGTGCCAAGCGTCCGCTCCACTTCCCTGCCTATGAGCAAGAGCATGATCATATTCACCGCCAAGTGACCCGCGTCTAGGTGCATGAACTCCGAAGACAGCGCAGTCTGAGGGCGGAAGGGATAATCCGGTCCCCACAGGCCCCAATCCGCTGCGAGCGGGGAATCATAGAAGGTGGCTCCTAGCGTGCGCGCCTGCACCGCGGTAATCAGCCAAGCGATGATGCACACCGCGGCAATGAGCGCGGTCGCTGGGGTAGCGCGGACATAGTTTCTCACCATGGTCATGAAGTTGTCAGTCCTTTAGGCGGGGTCTGGCTGTGGATAGCTCGGGAAAACTGCAACGAGCCCGCCGCCGCACGAATAATGCGGTGACGGGCCCGAGGAAAAAGGCGATTACGCGATATCGATGGACTCGATAACAACGTCCTCGTGCGGACGGTCCATGCGGTCGGTATCCACCTTGGCGATCTTGGATACAACCTCCTGGGAAGCAGCGTCAGTTACCTCGCCAAAGATGGTGTGGTGGTTGTTCAGGTGCGGGGTCGGCGCCACGGTGATAAAGAACTGGGAACCGTTGGTGCCTGGGCCGGCATTAGCCATGGCCAGCAGG
The DNA here is from genome assembly GCF_057458085.1 of Corynebacterium sp. LaCa_205. Lineage (NCBI taxonomy): Bacteria > Bacillati > Actinomycetota > Actinomycetes > Mycobacteriales > Corynebacteriaceae > Corynebacterium > Corynebacterium sp. LaCa_205. Next base: position 25,569 of record NZ_CP190931.1, on the reverse strand, counting down.
AATGGGCGATCGAACTGCAGCTCCGGGTGGAATTCATCCTGGAACTGGTATCCCGGGCCACCGCGGCCGGTGCCGGTCGGGTCGCCGCCCTGAATCATGAAGTTATCGATGATGCGGTGGAAGATTGCACCGTCATAGAACGGGCCGGACTGCTCGCCCTTTGCGTTCTGGGAGGAGTAGTCCTTCTCGCCCTTGGCCAGGCCGATGAAGTTTTCAACGGTTACCGGTGCATGGTTACCGAAGAGATCGATAACAATGTCACCGTAGTTGGTATGCATCGTTGCAGTTGCGGTCTTCTGAGTCATGCCAGCCATTGTAAAGAATTTAACGCGTGCCTGCCGCGCATGACATAACGCTGTCAGCGATCGCGCTAGCCTGAAGGCATGATTCGCGCGCTTCTTTTTGATCTGGATGACACCTTGCTCGATCACACCCGCGCGGCCCGAGACGCGGTGGATCAGTGGTGCCGCAAGCTCGGCCTGCCCGAGGGCCAGCATGCGCGGTTCGCGGCCATCGAACGAAAGTGGTTTCAAGCCTATGAGCGCGGCGAGGTCTCCCACCACGGCCAGCGCGCGGAGCGCTGCCGCGAATTCCTCGGCCGGAACATGAGCGATGCCGAGGCGCTGGCCGCCTATGACGGCTATCTTTCCGCCTACCGGGAGCAATGGCGCGCCTTTGCCGACGCCCTGCCCACCCTCACCTGGGCCCTCGAATCCGGTTTTCAGGTCGGCATACTCACCAACGGCGAGCGCGAAATGCAGCAGGCGAAGCTGGAGGCTACGGGCCTTGCGCTTGCCGACGTCCTCCTCATCCCCACCGTCGACCTCGGCTGCCCCAAACCACAGCGGGAGGCCTACCTCGCTGCTTGCCGCCAGCTCGAAGTGGCCCCCGCAGACACGCTCATGGTGGGCGATTCCCTGGCCAACGACGTACAGGGAGCTCGCACAGCGGGTCTGCATGCGCTCCACCTCGATCGTACCGGTAAGGGAGATCTCAGCTCGCTTAGTGCGCTGAGAGAGGTTCTCCCCCAAAGAGCCAGCTGACCACGATGGCGCCCGGATCGATAACGCCCTTGCTGCGATCTCCCAGGTAGGAGGCGCGGCCTTTCTTTGCCGCGAGATCCTCGGTGTCGAGGGCGCCGGCATGGGCGGCGTCGAAAAGCTCCTGCAAGGTCTCCGCGTCCGGATCCTTCGCACCTAGCTCGCGGGCTTTTTCTGCGGCCGGAATGAGGGCATCTAGCATGGTGCGATCACCGCGCTGGGCGCCGCCGAGCTCGTGGATTAATTCAGCCGCTGCATTGAGCCCGTCCGCCAGCGACTCCGCCCGAGCCAATTCATTAAAGAGCGTGCCGAATACAGCGCCGGAGGTACCACCGGCGAGGACGAGCAGGCGCTTGGCCAGCCCGGTGAAGATCTCGGTATCCCTGCCGCGCAGGGGGAGCTCAATGCCGCCGAAGGCCGCCTCCATGTTCTGGCCAAAGTCGCCGTCGCCGGCTTTGCGGTCCAGCTCAGTAAGCGCCTCGAAGGAGGCTTGGAGACGCTCCACAAAGGCGGTGAGCCACTGGTTCTCCTCGCCCTCGGTAGGAAGTTCATCCTGGAAGGTGATGGTGGCGGGTTCTACCGCCTTCGCGCGGCCCAGGGCATGGGGCCAGGCAGGGGCGGCAGTGGGGGCGTCGATAAGCTCGAGCAGCTCCGCATCTGCCTTAAGCAGCGTAAAGGAAGCACCGTGCATATTGACCGCGGTGACATAAGAACCCACCAACGACCGAGCTACGGTGACGCCTCGCTGGGCCAGCTGCGCGGCGGCCTCACCAAAGAGCAAACTCAGCTCCAGCGGGGTGGTGCCGCCTAAGCCGTTGACCAGGCATACCACTTCATCGCCTTGACCCAGCTCAAGGGCTGGCACGATCTTATCCAGGACCTGATTCACGATGGCGCTCGCGCTATCTACCTGCTCGGTATGCGTGCCCGGCTCACCGTGAATGCCCACTCCCACCTCCATCTGACCGGTTGCAAGATCAAAGGTCTCACGGCCGGTAGTCGGCATAAAACCGGCACCCAACGCCACGGACATGCTGCGAGAATTATCCGCAGTGCGCTGCCCTAATTCAGCAACCTTATCCACGTCGTCGCCGCGGTAGGCAGCAGCGCCTGCGACCTTTTCCACCAGGATGGTTGCCCCCGTGCCGCGACGGCCGGGGCCATCCTCGTGGCCATCAGTGGCAAGATCATCGGCTACCAACACCGTGCGCGTGGTTACCGCCTCGGCAGCATTGCGAGCGACGGTGAAATTCATGACGTCTCCGGTGTAGTTTTTCACCACGTGGACTACTCCCCTGCCTTGGTCAGCCCACTGGGTGGCCTCGCTGACTTGCACCGCGTTGGGGGAGGTAAACAGCAGTCCCGGACAGGCCGCAGCGAGCATGCCTTGGCCTATGAAGCCGGCGTGCATCGGTTCATGACCGGAACCGCCACCGGAAATCACCGCCACTGCTGGATCACCGTCTTCGGTGCGCAGCGATGTGGTGCGGCCGATGAATCCGACGTCGTGCCAGCAGGCATCGGGGTGGTTGGCGATGAGCCCGGCAAGGGCATCAGAAAGGAAGGTGTCTTGGCTATTGCGGAATGCGGAGTGATTCATACTCCCACGCTAGTGATGTTTCTTACCCGAAAGCCAAGACGAGAAAAGAAACATACCGGTTCCATTCGGACACCCAGCTGATTCGCAGCATTTTCGCAATGTGCAGAGGATACTAAAGAAAGCACTACGAAAGGATCCACACATGGATTTCTTGTCCTCCCTCCACAACCTTATGGATGCAGGCTCCCTGCTCCACAGTTTTGGACCCTATATTCTGCTCGGCGTAGCCGTGGTCATCTTCATCGAATCCGGCGTGCTTTTCCCCTTCCTGCCGGGCGATTCGCTGCTCGTTACCGCCGCAATCCTGCGCCACGAGCTAGACATCAATGCCTGGCTGCTCTTTGTCGTAGCAGCAGTGGCTGCCTTCGCAGGCGACCAAGTGGGCTTCTATTTGGGTCGCCGCTTCGGGCGCAAACTCTTCAAGGACGATGCCCGCGTCCTGCGCACTGAGCACCTCGATAGCGCAGAAGACTTCTTCCAGCGTCACGGCCCGGTGGCCCTCGTATTGGGCCGCTTCGTACCAATCGTGCGCACTTTCGTCCCCTTCGCCGCCGGCACCGCGGAAATGGGCTACTCCTCCTTCTTGCGCTGGAATATCCTCGGCGGCATCGGCTGGGTAGGCTCCATGCTGCTCGTCGGCGTACTTCTGGGCGGTATCCCCGGCATCGCCCACTCCATCGACATCATTATGCTCATCGTCGTGGCAATTTCTGTGCTGCCAATGATCATCGGGTGGATCAACAAGCGCCGCAAAGCAAAGCGCGAAATCCCGGCCAGTTAAGGGCAAGTTGCCCATTTCCCAGCCGGGATTCTATGAGGCTAAGAGGACTTAGAGGGAATCACGTACCTCATCGCGGGCCAGAACCATATTGCGTAGGGAGGCCTCGGTCTCTTCGTAGCCGCGAGTCTTAAGGCCGCAGTCCGGGTTAACCCACAGGCGCTCGACCGGTACGTGCTTGAGCGCGGCGCGGATGAGCTCGGCCATCTCCGCCACGGAGGGCACGCGTGGGGAGTGGATATCGTAGATGCCCGGGCCGATCTCGGAGTGGAAGGTCTCGTCAATATCCTCCAGCAGCTCCATGCGGGAGCGGGCCGCCTCGATGGAGGTGACATCGGCATCGAGGCCGGCAACGGCATCGATGATTTGGCCGAACTCGGAGTAACACAGGTGCGTGTGGATCTGGGTGGTCGGCTTGGCCTCGAGTGCAACGAGGCGGAAGGAGCGCACGGCCCAATCCAGGTAGGCCTTGCGGTCTTCCTCACGCAAAGGCAACAGCTCGCGCAGGGCGGGCTCATCGATCTGAATGATGTCGATGCCGGCCTCTTCCAAGTCACGGACCTCATCCGCCAACGCGACGCCGAGCTGGTCCGCGGAGACGGACTGGTGCACGTCATCGCGAACGAAGGACCAAGCCAGGATCGTCACCGGGCCGGTGAGCATACCCTTGACGTGGTGCTCCGAGAGCGACTGTGCGTACTTGGACCACTCGGTGGTCATCGCAGCCGGGCGGGAGATGTCACCTACGACTATTGGCGGGCGGGTGCAGCGGGAGCCATAAGACTGGACCCAGCCGTTTTCGGTGGTTACGAAGCCATCGAGCAGCTCAGCAAAGTACTGGACCATGTCATTGCGCTCCGGCTCGCCGTGCACGAGTACATCGAGGCCGAGGCGCTCTTGCAGCTCAATGACGGACTTGACCTCATCCTTGAGGGCGGAGTTGTAGTCGGCGTCGGAAAGCTCGCCCTTGCGGTGCGCCGCACGCGCTTGGCGGATTTCCTTGGTCTGTGGGAATGAACCAATGGTGGTAGTCGGCAGCTGCGGCAGGCCGAGTTCCTTTTGCGCCTCGTTGCGCTCGGCAAAGGCAGGCTCGCGCTTGACCTCGCCGGCCGGCAGCTTCTCGATGCGCGCCTTCACCGCCGCATTGTGGATACGCTCAGAGTCAGCACGGGTGCGCACTGCGCGGTCGCTGATGTTGTACGCCTCCGGTGCCTCCAGCGGACCCTGGGAGAGGGCTACGACTTCCTTGACCTTCTCGTTAGCAAAGGAGAACCACGTAGCGACGTCGGCAGGCAGCTTGGTTTCTGCCTCCACGGTGTGCGGCACATGCTGCAGGGATACGGAGGTAGACACGGAGAGGGAGTCAAGGCTTCCCTCTAGGTCCTCGTACTTGGAGCGCAGGTCACGTAGGTTGGCGGCCCAGACATTGCGGCCGTCGATAAGCCCAGCAACCACGTGAGAGTTCAGCTTCTTCACGCGCTCAAGGTAGCCCTCATCGAGTGCCAGGGTGCCCACGGAAAGATCCACCTGGACGGCCTCTGGCTTAAGTTCCGCCAGAACGTCAAGGCCCTTGCGCGCGGAGCCATACGGGGTGGTGAGGTAGACCTGCGGGCGGTTGTCCGCGCCCAAAATGGCCTCGTAGGCGCGCTTGGTGTGGGCGGCCAGTTCCTCATCGTTGGCAATGGTCAGGTCCGCTACCAGGGCAGGCTCAGCCAGCTGTACCCAATTCACGCCGGACTTATCCAGCTCGGCCAGTACCTCCTGATATGCCTTGACGGCATCATCCAGGCGGTCGAGCGGGGACTTGGTAGCGCCCTCGGCCTGCTTGGACAGGGCCAGCAGGGTAACCGGGCCGACGAGGTATGGGCGCACGGTGTGGCCTGCTGCGCGGGCTTCTTCCACCAGCTTGATAACGCGCTGTGGGTGCGCTTTGAAGTCCTGGCCATCAGCAATTTCCGGGACGATGTAGTGGTAGTTGGTATCGAACCACTTAGTCATCTCTAGCGGCGCGGTGTCCTTATTGCCGCGGGCCAAGGTGAACTCATCATCCAAGGTTTCGCCGGCTACGGCGCCTACGGTCAGTGCGGTCTCGAGCACCTGGTCGTAGTAAGCGACGTCGGCAGGAATGGCATAGTCCTCAGTAAGACCGAGGTCGCGCAAGCGGTTATAGGTGTCCAAGCGCAGGGAATGTGCGGCGGACTCGAAGGTTTCCGCATCGATGCGGCCGGCCCAGTAGGATTCCAGCGCGCGCTTGAGTTCGCGGTTAGCGCCGACGCGAGGGTAGCCCTCAATTGTCGCCTTGGGGAAGTTAGTGTTCGTCATTGCTTACTCCGATTCGAGATAACAGGTCTTGGGTAATGTCGGGATTGTTGTGGGTATAGATATGGAGGCCGTCCGCGCCGCCGGCCACGATGGTGCGGGCCAATTGGGCGGTAAGCTCCATGCCGATTTCGTATTCCTCTTCTGGGGTTGTCGCTGCCGCGAGCTGAGTGCGCACCCTCTCGGGTACAGTCAGCCCGGACAGCTGGCCCATTCGCTCCAACCGGCGCAGGCTGGTCATGGGCATAATCCCCGGAATGAGGGGGATTTTCACCCCGGCCAACTCCGCCCGTTGGGCGAAGCGGAGGAAATCCTCGGCGTCAAAGAAAAGCTGGGTGATGGCAAAGTCCGCGCCGAGGCGCTGCTTATTAAGCAGGACGTCGAAGTCCTCGTCCTCGTTCTTGGATTCGGCATGGCCGCTGGGGTAGCACGCCACGCTTACCGCGAGGCGGCCGGCGGCAAAGCGGGCCGCCTGGTGACTTTCCAACTCACGGATGAGGCGAACCAGTTCATCGGCATGCTGGAGGTAGTGCTCTGGCATGCCCCCTTCGGGGAGGTCGCCGCGCAGGGCCAGCAGACCGCGCACGCCAGCATCTACCAAGCGATTAATCCACCCGATGAGCTCATCGCGCGAGCCGGCCGTGCACGCCAGGTGCGCCAGCGGACGCATGGAAGTGTTCTGCGAGATCTTCTCGATGAAGGCCGCAGTTCCTTCCAACCACCCGGAGCGCTGAGAGCTGGTCACAGCGATGTAATCGGGGTGATAGCTTTCCAGCACCTCTAATAAGCGGTCGATTTTGGCGGCATCGGCATCGTGGCGCGGTGGGATTACCTCGAAAGAAAGGGCGAGGCGCTCAGGCACATGGGACTCCTCTTCGCTTTCATAATCCAAGGGCGCGGAAGCCGAAAGTCGCGGGCTCATGGTCACCTCCTTTGCTGGTCGTCGTCGGTATGTTGAGAAAACGTACCAAGCTGTTCAGTTTGCGCGGTAGCGATTTTGCAATGGTATTACCATTGCAAGCCTGCAAACTGCGAGGTTGGCGAAAAATTGGCTGAATAATAATCGCACATTCTGAACCAAGCGGTCTATTTCTGGCACGTTCCCCCTGCACGCCTTCGCGCTCACGGTGGTACACCACCCGACACGTCACTATGCTGGGTGAAAGCGAATTGATAAATCTGAGTTAAGGAGTGTTCCACCCCATGAACCCCACGACACTGAACGTGGCCTTCAAGACCGCATCGAACCTGTGGAGCCAGTTCAACAACTACCGCGAAGAAAAGTCCCGCGAAGCCTACACCGCCCTGGAGGAGGCCGCGCAGAAGATGGACGAGCGCGATAACGGCAGCTTCGCCGAGTCCCGCCGCCAAGCGGGCGCCGTCACCCGCGCCGCACACTCCCGCCTCGAGCGTGCCCTAGAAGAGTTCAACAACTACCGCGAGGACGCCACCGAGCGCTTGAACGACGCCAAGGAAGAGGCCACCAAGAAGGCTAAGAAGGCCCGCAAGCAGGCCAAGAAGGATTCTCAGAAGGCGCAGAAGAACCTCAAGAAGAAGTCCGCCAAGGTAGCCAAGAAACAGAAGAAGCAGAAGTCCTCCAAGGGCTGGATCTTCGCCGGCATTATCGCTGTGCTTTCCGCCGCGGCCGGTGCCGCCTACTACTGGCTGCGCTCCAACGACAAGCCATCCCAGACCCCACCGCGCGTGGATGACTTCCAGTCCGCCTCCCACACCGCCCCTGAGTCCACCTTGGTCTACACCTCCACCAGCGAGAATGACACCCAGTCTGACCTCGTTGAGGAAGGCGCTGTACGCGATGAGGAACTGCTGGGTTCCATCGACGAACAGCTGGCCAAGCACCGCGAAGAAGAAGCAGCTCAGCCGGCCGACACCACCCGCATCACCGATGACCACCAAAACGAGGGCAAGCACCGCCTGTAGACCAAAGAATAAATACGCTTTCCACCCCGCCGTGGGGGTATATTCAGCGTTGCCTAGATCTCATTTCTTTGCTTAGACAAAAATCTCTTGATTGAATTCCCACATTAGGGATCTTTCTACAAGGAGATGAACAATGAGCTTTGAGTCCCTCACCGTCAAGCTCAAAGACGGCTCAACGTACTACTTCCCAGCGGGTGCGGTGTCTAAAGACCCTTCCTCTCGCGTGGATAACCTGCGCTTCGCCATCGATAACGGAACCACTTTCCACTCCGTAGACGAGGCCGGTATCGAGCGCGAGTTTAACGGTCACGACGTCCGCAATTACCACCTCGCCTAAGCGGCAGCCACATCCCTTCCCCACAGGTCACTGTCCTGTGCGGAGGGGATTTTCGCATGCGTACCCCGTGCTGCACCACTGGCGTCTATCGTGGATTCCATGGAACTTCGCGCAACCCAAGAATCTGACCGCACCTACCTCGCCCGCCTCAACTTCCTCACCGATACTTTCGGTGACGAGCACGGCGAGCTCTCCCCTGACTTCGCCGCTGATTTTGCCTTCTACGTGGAAAATTGGGATCCCAACCAGGGCGGTTTCATCGCCTGGGAGGAGCTTGTCCCGGCCGGTGGCGTGTGGCTCAATTGGGGCACGGAGGACAACCACGGATTTGGCTTTGTCGAGCCCGCCATTCCGGAGCTCGCCATCGCGGTCGAGGCCCGCTATAAGGGACAGGGCATTGCCACCGCGCTTATCGACGCCGCTATTTCCCTCGCCTACACCCTGCATGCCCCCGGCATCTCGCTAGCCGTCCACCCCGATAACCCCCGCGCCAAGGGGCTCTATGAGCACCTCGGCTTTGAACACGTGGGCAGCCACGAGGGACACTTTGTGATGCTGAAGCGCTTCTAAAGCGAGCGCAGGCGGGCGTGCGTAACGTAAATCGGCTCATTATCCACGGCCGTCTTAAATTCCTCGGTCAGCCCAGCCATAACCGCCTCGCGCGCCTCTTCACGAGTGCCGTGAAAGCTCATGACCTCGCCATCCACTGCGGCCTCGCCACGTTTGCGCACCACAACGTATTCTGCGCCTTCCGGCGCCGAGACTTTCTTCTCTGTGGAGGTAAAGGGATCGTTGTAGCGAACGTTGGCGGCCATGGTTAGTCTCCTAATGGTTTCGCGTAATAGTAATAATTCCCCACTTACTGTACTTAAAATTTCCTCCCCGCGACCGTGCGCGTACATCCCTGCCATTTCCGCCGACAAAAATGGAGTTTACATCGAAAAATCGCGACATCGCCCCCTAGCTGCCCTTGCGCAGAGAAAAGTCCGGCGCCCTCCGAAGAGGAAACCGGACTTCATGCTGTGGAGCATAGGAGAATCGAACTCCTGACCTTCTGCTTGCAAAGCAGATGCTCTACCAATTGAGCTAATGCCCCAGTGCCTACACACTTTACTACCGCAGCCGAAGCAACCACAAACCGCTCAAAACCCAGATCTCTCAAATCACTTTGGCCACTTTAGGCATGTCCTATCACGTCAGTAACACGCAGGCGCTAGGGTCATGGGCACATCATGTCCACTATCCCTGACCTTTAGGATCACTATGCGCCGCATCCTCACCTCTGCACTCACCGTGCTTATTGCCGCCGCCATGCCAGCAGCCGCTCATGCACAGTTACCGCAAATCCCGCGATTGCCTGCATCTTCAAGCACGGATATTCAAGGAGAAATCAACCATCGCATCGAGGATGCCCGCGCACAGGTTGAAGACTTCAGATCCCAGGCATTTCCACACTCTGCCCCCGGGAAGAAGGCACCCGCCGCCCCAGCTCCAAAGAAGCCGCAGCCGCGCAGCGAAGGTGGCGTCGACTGTGCCAATTGCGTAGCTATCACCTATGACGACGGCCCCGGTGCCGAGACCAACCGCCTACTGGACAAGCTCAAGGCAAAGAACGCGCACGCAAGCTTCATGGTGCTAGCCCCCAACGCATATCAACATCCTGAGCTGCTCAAGCGCATGAAGGCCGAGGGCCACACCATCGGCAACCACACCAAGAGCCACCGCCAGCTCAACACCCTGTCCTATGACCAGGTATCCCAGGAAATCGACGCCGGCAATGCCGCCATCAAAAAGGCCACCGGCCAAGGTACGCGCTGGGTTCGCCCGCCCTATGGCGCGACCAACGCCACCGTGGATCAGGCCACCCGCGATAAGGGCGTCTCCCAAGCGTTGTGGGACGTCGACACCGTGGATTGGAAGGACCGCAACTCCGACCATGTGTGCTCCGCGGCCGTACAAGGCGCCCGCGCCGGCTCCATTGTGTTGATGCACGATATCCACCCCACCACCGTGGACGCCGCCGATTGCGTTATCGACGGCCTGCGCGCGAAGGGCCTCGAGCCCGTGAGCCTGGATCGCCTCCTGCGCACCCCTGTAGCAGGTAAGCGCTACTACGCTCGTGGTTAATGATTGATTTTGCCCTGACTGCCGACGCCGTCGCTCCCCAACTCCTCGGCTGCACCCTCACCCATGCCGGGGTAAGCATCCGACTTACAGAGGTTGAGGCTTACCTCGGTGCCGAGGATTCCGCTGCACATACCTTCAATGGCATGACCCCGCGCAATGCGGCCATGTTCGGTCCGCCGGGTAAGTTCTACGTCTATATTTCTTATGGTATCCACCGCAACGTCAATATCGTCTGCGCCCCTGATGGCACCGGCCAAGGCTGCCTGCTGCGCGGCGGCGAAATCATCGAGGGTGCCGATATCGCCTTCGCCCGCCGCGGCACCACCGATTTTCATAATCTTGCCCGCGGGCCAGGAAACTTGGGCAAGGCCTTAGGCTTCACGCTGGAAGATAACCACCGACCAATTCAGATTGTTGAGCGAACCTCCGAACCAGAATGGGTACGCGGACCGCGCATGGGCATCTCGAAAAACAAGGAAGCGGCCCTGCGGTTTTGGATCCCTTTCGATAAAACCGTCTCGGGCCGCCGCGGCTATCCCAAAAAGTAACGAGGAAACTGACTAATAGCGCCCACCATAGCGCTCATCATTTTCGATGGCCTTTATGATCCGCTGATTGATCTGCAGCATCTGGCGGATCTGCGTGCGGGTCAGGTTATCCATTACGGACTTCCGAGCCTGCTTAGCGTGTCCAGGCGCGGTCTCTACTACCTTATCCCAGCCGCTATCCGTCAGCTGTGCCATGGTGGTGCGGCCGTCAGTCGGGCACGGCTGGCGCACGACCCACCCTTGCTTTTCTAGGCGCGTAACGACCTGGCTCAAGCGAGACAAAGATCCATTGGCGGTAATCGCCAGATCACGCATACGCATCTCGCGATTTTCCGCCTCAGATAGTCGAGAGAGCACCGTATATTCAAAAAAGCTCAGGCCTGCGTCATCGCGCAGCTGAGCATCCAAAATATTGGTCAAGCGAATATTTACGCTCATTAGGGACATAAATGATGCGAGTTCTTCATCATTTAGCCAGTAGTCATCGCGCTCGGTCATGGGATTTATTCTATCAACTTGGCTTTAATTCTAAAGTGACTCATCACTGCCCTAAACGCAAAGACCTTAGTGCCCAAAGGACGCATCGATCGGCCGCTGCCCTCTTGGCAGCTTCTCCACCACCAAACGATAGGAATCCGTGACTAACTCCTCTATCAGCTGTTTGTGCAGCTCTGCGTGTGGATAGACGGAAACCCAATGACGCTTATTCATGTGGTAGCCCGGCGCAATGAACGGGTATTGCTGCTGTAGCGCTTGGCAGTCCTCCGGCTCGGCCTTAATGATCATTTGCTGTTGACCTGTCACTGCTGTCAGTAACAGGAAAATTTTGTCGCGTACTTTGAATACTTCCCAGTCGGGCCCGAAAGGATGCTGTACCTGCGAGCCGAGCATCTCTTCGGCGCGCTGCCGTGCAACTGTGTAGAGGCCACTGCCATCCATCATCGGCTCCCTCTTCGAGACTGGCTTAGTGCTGTCTTCAACGATATCGTCCATCCAAACCTCGGTTTTCGTCGACGGTTTTGCCGGTTTATATGGACGAAAATGGTGATCCGAGTGGAGCGCTCGCCATTGTGTCACTTCTCAGAGCGCTTGGGAACGACCGCGGAAATAAAAAAATGTCCGGCCCCTCCGAAGAGGAGGCCGGACTTCATGCTGTGGAGCATAGGAGAATCGAACTCCTGACCTTCTGCTTGCAAAGCAGATGCTCTACCAATTGAGCTAATGCCCCATTGTTCCGTGGTGGGCCTAGCTGGAATCGAACCAGCGACCTCATCGTTATCAGCGATGCGCTCTAACCGACTGAGCTATAGGCCCTTGTGCGGAACGAGAATTAACTCTACATACTATCCCCGGATTTATACAAATCGCCTGCTCAAGAAGCATTTCATACCACTAAACAAAAAGGGGAAGATTCGTGCTGATAGAAGAAAAGGCCGGCACCCGAAGGTGCCGGCATCCTCTAGGGTGAGAGAGGCGCTAGCGGTTGTCTAGGTCGACTCGCAGGCCGCCAAAGACGTCCACGATGGCGTTATAAATAACCGCCATCAGGGGAGCCAGCAATGTAAGGAGAACGGCGAAAATAACGCCGATGAGCGCGGAGGCGGAGATGACGACACCGAAGGTGACCTCGAATCCGCCGCCGACGCCGCCGACGAGGCTATTGAGCGATTCCCAAATCCCCACCTGGTTCAGGCCAATATAAAGCAGGCATACGGCCAGCATCCAGGCGATCAGTCCGACGAGTGACAGGGCCAGACCGACGCGGAATGCCGAGATAGGCGAGATTCGCGTAATCGTTATGTCTCGTCGTGCCATTAATTACTCCTCATCCTTGGAAGCATCGCCAGCCTTGTGTTCCTGCTGGACCTCATCCACGGTCTTTTCGCCCTTAGCCACGGCCTGAGCGTCTTCCTCACCATCTTCTTCGACGTTGCGGTCGATGGCAAGCAGTTCGACATCGTCACCCAGGTTGACCAAGCGCACGCCCATCGTGGCACGGGAGGACGGACGAATCTGGTCCACCTCGGTGCGGATGACGCCGCCGGCGGAGGTAATGGCGAAGATTTCATCATCCTCATCCACAGAGATGGCGCCGATTAGCTTGCCGCGCTTCGGGGTGTACTTGAAGGTCATGACACCCAGGCCACCGCGGCCCTGCGTAGTGTATTCCTCGATAGCGGTGCGCTTACCGTAGCCGCCGGAGGTGGCAACCAAGAGGAATTCGCCATCGTGGACCACGGACATGGACAGCAGCTGGTCATCGCCGCGGAAGCGCATGCCCTTCACACCAGCGGTAGCGCGGCCCATGGGGCGCAGCTGGTCGTCGTCCGCAGTAAAGCGGATGGCCTGCCCCTGCTCGGAGGTGAGCAGGATGTCATCGCCCTCGGAGACGAGCTGTGCACCAATGAGCGCATCGCCCTCGTTGAGGTTGATGGCGATAAGGCCAGCGGAACGCGCGGACTCATAATCGGTCAAACGGGACTTCTTCACGCGGCCCTGCTGGGTGGCGAGAACCAGGTAAGGAGCATCCTCGTAGGACTGGATCTGGATGACCTGCGCGATCTTTTCTTCCGGCTGGAATTCCAGCAGGTTAGCCACGTGTTGGCCGCGTGCGGCGCGACCGCCCTCTGGCAGCTCATAGGCCTTGAGGCGGTAAACACGGCCGAAGTTGGTAAAGAACAAGATCCAGTCGTGAGTGGAGCAGACGAAGAAGTTCTTGACAATATCGTCCTGCTTGAGCTCAGCGCCGCGTACGCCCTTGCCACCACGCTTTTGCGCCTTGTAGGAATCCACCTTGGTGCGCTTAGCGTAGCCCGTGGAAGTAATGGTGACTACAACGTTTTCGCGGGCGATAAGATCCTCATCGGTCACATCGCCGGTTGCCGGAATGATTTCGGTGCGGCGTTCATCGCCATACTTATCGACGATCTCTGCCAGCTCATCGTGGACAATCTGGCGCTGGCGCTCCTCGCGGGCGAGGATATCCTTCAGATCAGCGATCTCGCGCTCGATTTCCGCCAATTCATCGATGATCTTTTGGCGCTCCAGGGCAGCCAGCTTGCGTAGCTGCATGGCCAGGATGGCATCGGCCTGGATATCGTCGACGTCGAGAAGCTCCTTCAAGCCCTCGCGCGCTTCGTCCACGGTGGGCGAACGGCGAATAAGGGCGATGACCTCATCGAGCATGTCCAGTGCCTTGACCAAACCGCGCAAGATGTGGGCGCGCTTTTCGGCCTCATTCAGGCGGTACTGGGTGCGGCGAACGATGACCTCGATCTGGTGCTCCACGTAGTAGCGCAGCATCTGATCCAGGCGGAGAGTGCGCGGCACGCCATCGACAATGGAGAGCATGTTGGCACCGAAGGACGTCTGCAGCTGGGAATGCTTGTAGAGGTTATTGAGCACCACGCGGGCCACGGCGTCGCGCTTGAGGGTGACGACGATGCGCATGCCAACGCGGTCGGAGGACTCATCCTCAATCTTGGAAATACCCGCGATCTTGCCGCTGGCCACGGACTCCGCGATATTGGAGATGAGGTTATCCGGGTTGACCTGGAACGGCAGCTCGGTAATCACAATGGTCTGGCGGGATCCAGATTCCTCGATGGAGGTCACGCCGCGCATACGGATGGATCCGCGGCCGGTGGTGTAGGCATCCTTGATGCCCTGATCGCCCACGATGAGGCCCGCGGTGGGGAAATCCGGGCCCTTAACGCGTTCCATGCAGGCTTCCAGCGCAGCCTCTTCATCGGCGTCTGGATTATCCAGTAGCCAGTAGATGGCCTCAGCCAGCTCGTTGAGGTTATGCGGAGGGATATTGGTGGCCATACCCACGGCAATGCCGCCCGAACCGTTCATCAGCAGGTTTGGAACGCGGGACGGCAGTACGTCCGGCTCGCTGGTTTTGCCATCGTAGTTGGGCGAGAAATCAACGGTGTTTTCGCGGATATCGCGCACCATCTCCATGGCCAGCGGAGTGAGCTTACACTCCGTATAACGCATTGCTGCTGGGCCATCGTTACCGCGGGAGCCGAAGTTACCCTGCCCATCCACCAGTGGGTAGCGCATATTCCACGACTGGGCCAAGCGCACCAAGGTGTCATAGATGGCGGAGTCACCGTGCGGGTGGAACTGACCCATGGTGTCCGAGACCGGGCGGGCGGACTTTACGTAGCCGCGCTCCGGCCGGTAACCGGAATCGAACATCGCGTAGAGGATGCGGCGGTGCACCGGCTTTAGTCCATCGCGCACCTCCGGCAGGGCACGGCCGACGATGACGGACATGGCGTAGTCGATGTAGCTCGACTCCATCTCCTCATTAATGTCAATGGGAAATATGCGATCAAAAAGATCGTCGTTATTGTCACTCATAACGCCAGATTCTACCCTTTAGCGCCTTTCAGGGCCCGAATTGCCGCACGCATGGTATCACCGTGGTATCACTGAGGCATGGCAATGACATTGCGGCTTACGGCCGAACAGGATCACGCGCTCACGCTACTGGCTTCCGCGCAGGGCACCTCCAAGCACGAGGCGGTGGTGCGCGCTGTTGTTGCGGCGGCAGCCCGCACGCTTGCCGACGCCCACGTGCAATCCACCGCCCGCGCCCTCCTCCCCGGCCGCGCTGAGCTGGAGGCGGAAATCCGCCGCGCCCGGCCCACGCAGTCCTAGGTGATCATGAGTACCGAACAGCTCTACCTTTTGGCACGCGAGTTTTGCGCGCGCTTTAACGTCCGCGTCACCAATTTTGCTGCTCTTGCGGCCGCTGCGGCGGCCAGCACTGCCAAGGTGGAAGGAATAGCCATCCACGATAGCCACCGCGATGCCGCCCGCGCTATGGCGGAGGTTTTAGCCCGCGTTCCGGCGCTGAGCGGGTATAACGCAGAATTCGCAAAGTTCACCGTGCGCGTCTACCTTAGTGTTAAAGAAGTTGCCTAAGTTTTGGGAAGAGTGACCCAAGGAAGGAACTAGCACCATGTCCCACGTCAAGAAGATCGCCGTATCGAGCCTTACGGCCGTTGCCCTAGCTGCCACCGCCGTCACTGCTCCTACCGCTACTGCAGCTGAGGCGGATTCCTGGAAAGACGAGGTAAATCCGGAATTTGAACAGGGCCAGACTGGTGGTTCCTCTACCGGTTCTTCCCAACTGGATCTCACGTTGATCATCACCGCAGCGGCCGCGGGCGTCACCGCCCTGGCCAGCGCCGTGGCCCTCTACTCCCCCAACGTGGATCTGGAAAAGGCAGCCCGCGATGCTGGCTTGGGCCAGATCGCCGATCAGATTGCTGCCATTCAGGCCAACCTCCCTGGCCTGCCGGGACAGCCGGCTTAACTCGCGTAAGGTGGTGCAGCATGGGACATCTTTCTGAACTTATGTCAGGTCCGCAGCGCACTGCGGTGATAAGCGATTGTGGCGAGCTGGTTGAGAGGGTCGTCGCCAAGCAATCGGGCATTACCGGCATGGCGCTGAAGGGCGCAGTCGCCGCCGCGAAAAAGGTCGACTCCGCCATCATCACCAAGGCGCTAGGCCGCGTGCTACCGGATGTCCTCGACGCTATGGACCCGCACTGGCAAGAGTTTGCAGGCAGCGCCGAGCAGGATTTCGGTTCCTTCCTGGAACCGCGTAGCAACGAAGTAAGTGATTCCATCATGGCGGTAGCCGATAAGCACGCCGAGCAGGTCAACTCCCCCGCGCTGTCTAAGCCTTATAACTCCCTGCGCGGTAAAGCCTCGAAATTCCTCACCCCTGCGGTTCCGGATTTCGGCCGCGTGCTGCAGAAGCATATGTAGATTCACGGCAGTTGAATCGCCTTCTCACCGCCAGGTATAAGTGTGGAAGTGATTACTTCCGCAGCTAACCAGACCGAGTACCCCGCCGGCCAAGATCCCGCCCGCTGGCGGGTACTTATCGTTTTGCTCACGGCGCTTTTTATGTCGCTGCTGAGCGTATCCATTGTTAATGTGGCCCTGCCCTCTATTCAATCGGGTTTAGGGGCCTCTAATTCGGATGTGCAATGGGTGCTCTCCGGCTATGCGCTCACTTTCGGCGTCATCCTCGTGGCGGCCGGCCGCGCCGGAGATCTCGTCGGCCGCGGCGGCATCTTTCTAGCTGGCATCGCTATCTATTCCATCAGCGCCGCAGTCGCCGGTTTTGCCCCTAATGCTGAGGCACTCAATGCCGCCCGCTTTATCCAAGGCATAGGTGCTGGCCTGCTTAATCCCCAGGGCGTGGGCATGATCCAGCAGTACTTCCGCGGCCCCGAGCGGGCCCGCGCCTTCGGCTATTTTGGCTCCACGGTGGGCCTCGCCGTGGCCATTGGACCGGTACTTGGCGGCTTGCTCATACGCCTGGGTGGCGCAGACCTGGGCTGGCGGTTGACCATGCTGGTCAATTTCCCCGTCGGCCTTATTGCCATCATCTTGGGATTGATGTGGTTTCCGCGGCCGCTGTTTTCTCGTGTACGCGATGAAATGGGCAATAAACTGGGAATTTTCAAGACCCTAGCCACCCTTGATCCCATTGGTGCTGTGATCCTTGGCGCCGCCGTGTGGGCCATCCTCTTCCCCTTCATGGAGTCTTCTGGAACACCTGGCGTGTGGTGGCTGCTGCTCCTGGGCGCGTTTTTACTGGTGGCATGGGTGCTTTGGGAGCGACGACACAAGGCCACCGGTCATCCACCAATGGTGGATCTTAATATCTTTGCTACTGCGAGCTTTCGCAATGGCACCATCATCGCCACCTTGTGGTTTATGGGTATTACCAGCATTTGGGTGCTCGTCGCGCTCTACTTCCAAAGCGGTCTCGGGCACTCCGCCCTCGCTGCCGGATCCGTAGGCATTCCGGCCGCTTTGTTGAGCTCTATTTCTGCCACACTGGCCGGCCGGTCAGTGTCCGTCCACGGCCGCAAGGTCGTGGTTATCGGCATGATGGTGACCATCTCCGGGCTCGTTGCCACCATTGCGCTCATCTGGGCCACCGAGCAATGGGGTACCAGCGAATGGTGGATGGTCCTGTCGCTCTCCTTGGTGGGCGGCGGGCAAGGCTCGGTCATCTCCCCTAACCAGACGCTCACCTTGGCACATGTCCCTCAGGCCTACGCTGGATCGTCGGGAGCTGTCCTCCAGACCGGCCAGCGCATCGGCACGGCCATCGGTCTTGCCGTCATCACGGCCATAGTCTTTGCCACCCTGCACGGCACGAACGCGGACTGGCCGCTTTCCATCGTCGCCGGCTTCGGCGTCATCCTAGCCATGTGCCTAGCCTCCCTGGGATTCGCCGTAGCGGATCAGCGCAGCTCCCAGGCCTAGGGCTCGCGCTTTAAAACGCCACAATTAAAGCCCACCGCAGTATTTTCCACGGTGGGCTTTGTGCTGCGCTTTAGATGTCTAGGAAGCGGACGTCCTTCGCGCGGCGGGTAATGAAGGAGCGGCGGGCCGAGACATCGTCACCCATGAGGATGGAGAAGAGCTCATCGGCGCGCTGCGCGTCTTCCAAATCCACGCGGCGCAGGATGCGGGTGCTCGGGTCGAGCGTAGTTTCCCATAGCTCGGCGGCGTTCATCTCGCCCAGACCCTTGTAGCGCTGGATGCCGTCATCCTTGTTGATCTTGCGGTTTTGCTCCAGACCCTCGGCCAACAGTTTATCGCGCTCGTCGTCGGAAAAGGCATAGCCCGGAGTGCCCTTGGACCACTTGAGCTTGTACAGCGGCGGGTTAGCCAGGTACACGTGCCCGTCCTCAACCAACTGGGGCATGAAGCGGAAGAGCAGGGTCAATAGCAGCGTAGCAATGTGCTGGCCGTCGACGTCGGCATCGGCCATGAGCACGATCTTGTCGTAGCGCAGCTTCTTGATATCGAATTCCTCGTGGATACCGGTACCCAGTGCGGTAATAATCGCCTGGACCTCAGCATTCTTGAGGACCTTATCCATGCGGGCCTTCTCCACGTTCAAGATCTTGCCGCGCAGTGGCAAGATGGCCTGGAACATGGAATCACGGCCGCCCTTAGCGGAACCACCTGCGGAGTCACCCTCCACGATGTAGAGCTCGGAAATCTTCGGGTCCTTAGAGCGGCAATCCGCGAGCTTGCCGGGCAGTCCGCCCAGGTCGGTGGCAGATTTGCGGCGCACCATCTCGCGGGCCTTGCGGGCAGCCATGCGAGCATGTGCGGAGGACACGGCCTTATTGATAATGGCCTTTGCCTCAGCCGGATTGGCATCGAACCAGTCATTGACGTGCTCGTTCACCGCACGCTGGACAAAGCCCTTGATTTCGGAATTGCCCAGCTTGGTCTTGGTCTGGCCCTCGAACTGCGGATCGCCCACCTTGACGGAAATGACGGCGGCCAAGCCCTCGCGGCAGTCATCGCCGGAGAGGTTGCCATCCTTTTCCTTGATGAGCTTATGCTCCTTGGCATAGCGGTTCATCAAGGAGGTTAGGGCCGCGCGGAAGCCCTCTTCATGCGTGCCGCCCTCGTGGGTATTGATGGTATTAGCAAAAGTGTGAACGGACTGCTTATAGCCCTGGTTCCACTGCAGTGCTACTTCCACCTCATGATCTTCGCCCTTGGCATCGAAAGAAACGATAGTCGGGTGGATCGCGGTCTTGGACTTATTGAGGTACTTGACGTAATCGGTCAAGCCATCCGGGTAGTGGAAGGTGATCTTCTTACGGCGCTTCTTTTCCGCCGCAGCTTCCGCCGCTTCACCGGATTCTTCGTTGAAAGTATCGCCAGCGTCCGGGGCATCATCGAAGGAGGTTTCATCCGCACTGGTCTCGCCGGATTCTGCATCGGCGATTTCTTCCAGCTCGATCTGCTCTTCGGTAACGCGCTCATCGATGAGCTCAATGGATAGGCCCTTATTCAGGAAGGCCATTTCCTGCAGGCGGCGAGCAATGATGTCGTAATCGTACTCGGTAGTTTCAAATACTTCCGGATCCGCCCAGAAGCGGATTTTGGTACCCGTGCCGCGGGCGTTGCCGCCCTCAACGAGATCATCCGGGACGGCGTTCTGGAAGTTTTGATACCAGTGCTTACCATCGCGTTTAATTTCCGCTTCTACGCGGGTAGAAAGCGCGTTCACCACGGAAATGCCGACGCCGTGCAGGCCGCCAGATACGGCGTAGGAGTCGGAGTCGAATTTACCGCCGGCGTGCAGCTGCGTCATGACCACTTGGACGGTAGGTGCGCCGGAGGCGTGCATTTCTACCGGGATACCACGGCCATTATCGATGACCTCGACGCCGCCATCTTCCAGCAGTTTGACGGTAACCTTATCGGCGTAGCCGGCCATAGCCTCATCGACGGAGTTATCAACGATCTCCCAAATGAGGTGGTGCAGGCCGCGCGAACCGGTCGAACCAATGTACATGCCGGGGCGCTTACGGACGGCCTCGAGGCCCTCCAGGATCGTAATTGACCCGGCATCATATGCGTGTTCTTCAGCCACGGATTCGTGCTCTCCTTTTGGCTATAGCTAATTCTAAGACTTTAACTATTCTACACGGATACCCCCTACTGAAAGACACCCCACACCCGTGAGAGATAGGAATCTGGCGCGCTCTGAGGTTATTTAGGATTTAAAGGTCGGATCCAAGTGCAACCTATTAGCCATACGTATCTTGCGATCCTTGTGGTTTCACCCACTGCCGCCCCTCATAATTTCGCTGCTGCTTGGGCCCATGAATGCGCAGCTCAACAATGACATCCGGGCCTAGGCGGTCAGAGATTTTCCGCAGGATTTGTCGCTGCAGATAGCGCAGCTCCGTAGCCCAGGTGGAGTTATCGCAGGACACATAGACAACCTTGTCCTTAATCCGTTGCGGCTGCGTATGGGCGGCGATGCGCTCGCCTACGAGATTTTCCCAATTCCCCATCACCCAGCCATTGGCCAGGTCATGCTCCCAGCCGCGATTGACTACCTCGCGGCTGATTTGGGCTCCCAGGCTCGGCACCGCCAGCGTTCGCCGTTTCTTCCTGCCATCTGGTCCCGTAGGAATGCCCCGTTGATAGCCCATATACCCCTGCTTTTGTGCCTTCTCCAGAGAGGGCACCGGCATCTTTGGCACTGGACGGGTTAGCTTCGGCGGGTTCTTGGAGGTGGACCGTACCAATTTAAAGTACTGGGTGACAGGATCAATGCGCTGCTTGCCGACGCCCCCTTGTTCCTCACTCATCCTTGTCACCATCCCCATCCTCAACGGCATCCTCAGCGCTGAGCTTGGAGATGCGGCCGGTATCGGTATCTTCCACGCTCACGCGGTAGCGCACGATGGGTTCCAAGTTCCCCGGTAGGTCCTCATCTACCGCCGCGGTAATGAGCACCTGCTCGGCCTCGGCGGCCAGGTGGACAAGCTGCTTGCGGCGCTTGGCGTCAAGCTCGGCAAATACATCATCCAAAATGAGCACCGGATCCGATCCTCCCTCTTGCCGCAGCAGATTAAACTCCGCCAGGCGCAGCGCAATGGCATAGGACCACGTCTCACCATGGCTGGCAAAGCCCTTGGCCGGCTGATCACCCAGATTAAGCACCAGATCGTCGCGGTGCGGGCCCACCAGGGAAATGCCGCGTTCAATCTCGCGCTGCCGGGCGGTGGCCAACTCGGTAAGCAAGACGGCCTCTAGTACCTCGCGATCCGAGGTGTCGATCGTGGACTTATATTGCACCTGCGCCGGCCGCGATTCTGGTGCCAGGCCGGAATAAGCGGCGGGGATGTGGTCTAAGAGGGCGTCGACAAGCGCAAGGCGCGCGGCGATTACTTGGGCGCCGAGCCGGGCAAGCTGCGCATCCCAGGTATCCAAGGTAGCCAATGCGGCGGCACCGTCGCTATCGGAATAGCCGCGGCGCAGGCTGCCGGAGGCTGATTTCAGCAAGGCATTGCGCTGCTTGAGTACCTTGTCATAGTCGGCCTTTACACCCGCAAGGCGCGGAGTCCGCGAGGCAATGATGCTATCGAGATAAGCGCGCCGTCCGGCCGGCTCCCCGCGCACCAAGGCCAAATCCTCCGGGGAAAAGAGCACCGTTTTTACCACGCCCAGCAGCTCACGGGGGCTGCGCAGGCGCGTGCGATTGATCTGCGCTTGATTGGCCGCGTGGGGTTTAATCAGCAAATGGGTGGTGAGCTCGCGGCCCTGGTTCACCGCGGTAATAGACACCCGTGCACTATCGGCACCCTGACGCACCAACGGCGCATCGTGAGATACGCGATGGGAGGAAAGATGGGCAGTATAACCAATGGCTTCGACGATATTGGTCTTGCCAAAGCCATTGCGCCCGACAAAAAGGGTGATCCCCGGCCCTAGCTGCACATTAAGTTCGGGCCACGAGCGAAAATCCCGAACATCGAGATCCCTGACGTACATTAGCCCGGCAGGCGAACCGGCATGAGCAGGTAGGTGAAGTTGGTCTCTGGCGTGGGGAAGTTGCCATCTTCATCGGCCTCAGGCAGCTCTTCCGGTTCTGGGATCATAATGGCTGGGCGGGAAGGCTCGGTGAAGCCGAAGACCACGCGGTCGGTGTTGATGACGGCCAAGCCATCTTTGAGGTAGCCCGGATTGAAGGCAATGAGAAACTCATCGCGGCCATGGAAAGCGCACGGCAAGGTCTCGGTCGCGTTACCGGCATCCGCGCCGGCAGATAGGGTTACCTGACCATCGGCGAATTCCATGCGAATCTGTGCATTACGATCCGTCAGCAAAGAAACGCGACGGATTGCTTCCTGCAGCGGTGCCACCTCAATGGAGGCAATATTGGTGTGATTCTTCGGCAGCAGCGGCTGAACATTGGGGAAGTCCGCATCCAGCATGCGCGTGGTGGTTTCGCGATTATCCGCGTGCAGACCAAAGAGACCATCGGCACCAATATTGTCATCGGTGCCAACGGCGATCTCCACTGGAATGTTGAGATGTGGATCCAAGGAACGGCCGGTTTCTTGGAGGGTCTTAGCAGGTACCAGGAGCTTGGCTTCCACGTTCGGGGACTTGGGCTCCCATTCCAAGGTGCGCATGGCCAGACGGAAGCGGTCCGTTGCCGTCATCTCAATGTCTTTGCCATGGATATCCATGTGCACACCGGTGAGCATAGGCAGGGTGTCATCCTTGCCGGCTGCGGCAGCGACCTGGTGGATGGCCTCGACGAAAAGCTGTGGCTGGATAGTGCCCGTAACCTCTGGCAATACCGGAAGCTGAGGGTAATCATCCAGTGGGATCAGTGGCAGCTCGAAGCGAGAGGAACCACAAGTAACCAGTGCTTTGGAATCTACCTGGGAGATCTCTACTTCCTTGTTGGGCAAAGAAGCAACGATATCGGAGAGGAGCTTGCCGGCTACCGCAATCTGTCCGGGCTCATCCACCATGCCGGCGATGCGGACGCGGGTAGAAACCTCATAATCGAAGCCGGTGAACTCAAGACCATTGTCATCCGCGGTGATCAACATCGCGCGAAGCACGGGCTGAGTGACCTTGGAAGGCAGGCTGCGAGCAACCCACGCTACGGCGTTGGCAAGGTCATCTTTAGCAACGCGAAATGACACGGCTTCATCCATGGTGCGAAGAGCTCCTCTGAGGCAAGTAGGAAATTTGTTACTTACAAAAGACTGGCTTCCAACTTACCGCATTGGGCGCGGTGCGCCACAACGTGTAATTCCATCTTTGCCCGCTCGATCCGCGCCTGGCCGGAGGCGGGGCGGGCCGAATTCCACACACCCTCTTTCTTCTATACAGATCAGAGAAATAATTTAGTAGTAGTAATAAGCGCTGTGCAATCTGTGCGTAACTAGGTAAATGACAAGTTCATGGCGCAGATCCGGGGTGTGGCAAATCTTGTGATCTTGCTGTGATCAATCGGGGTGAATTGTGGACAACTAGTGGGATCGCCGTTTTATCCACAGGTTTTGTCATTTGATCACTGATCTACACACAACACTGATCACAGGGTGGTTCTCCCAGCACAAGGCCTGTGGAATTTAAAACTGTGAGCAAGATCCATGAATTACAAAGATGAAATTACACAAGTGTGAATAACGCTGTGGATAACTTTTCTTGCAGATAAACGGCCCTTTTTAGAGGGTTTCGGGCCTTATTTGTGAAATTACACGGGTGTGCCGGTGCGGCGTGGAGGATTCTGTCTAGCTTTCTAGCTGGTTTCAACCCCAAGTGACCCCGGCGAAATCTGGGAAGCGGGATCGGGAAAACAAAAGCGCCCTCCTTATATAAAGGAGAGCGCTGAGGCAGCACGCTAAGGCTTAGGCGCGACTGCGATTCTTGATGCGTTGGGTAAGCGCCTGGATCTCGTCATAGGTATTGCGCTTTTCGGTCATCTCTTTGCGGATTTTGCGATCGGCATAAATGACGGTGGTGTGGTCCTTACCGCCGAACTGTTCACCGATCTTGGGCAGGGATAGCTCGGTAAGCTCGCGGCACAAATACATTGCCAGCTGGCGAGCATGCGCTACCGCGCGCTTCTTGCCGGCGCCGCGCAGAGTTTCCACATCAATATCAAAGAAGTCTGCCGTGACCTCCATGATTGAGGTAGCGGTGATCTGCCGATCAGCGGAATCCGGGGCCAGATCGCGCAATGCGATTTCCGCCATCTCTACGTTGATTGGCTCATCTACCAAAGAGGAATAGGCCGAAACGCGGATAAGAGCGCCTTCGAGCTCGCGAATGGAAGATTCAAAGCGCGAGGCAATGAGCTCAAGCACGGAGCGATCCACCTCGGTGCCGTCATTTGCCGCCTTCTTCATCAAAATCGCGATACGCGTTTCCAGATCTGGCGGCTGAATATCGGTAATAAGTCCGCCTTCAAAGCGCGTGCGGAGGCGATCCTCCAGCGTTGTCAGCTGCTTCGGCGGGCGGTCCGAAGACAAAATGATCTGCTTATTGGCTTGGTGCAGCGCATTGAAAGTATGGAAGAACTCTTCCTGGGTGGATTCTTTGCCCTCTAAGAACTGGATATCATCGACCATCAAGATGTCGAGGTTGCGGTAGCGCCGTTTGAAGGATTCCTGGCGGTCATCACGTAGCGAATTAATATAGTCATTCGTAAACTCTTCCGAAGACACATATTTCACGCGCAGACCCGGGTGCAGCACCTGGGCGTAATTACCAGCGGCGTGCAAAAGGTGCGTTTTGCCTAGACCAGAGCCACCCCAGATGAATAGTGGGTTATATGCACGGGCGGGATTTTCGGCCACAGCAACGGCTGCACCATTGGCAAAACGATTCGAAGAACCGATAACGAAGCTATCGAAGGTGTGCTTCGGATTCAGTGAAGTTTCACGGTTGGGATCATGTGCCGGAGCCTCGCGCGGGATGCGAGCGGAGTTAGAGCTAGCATCGGTGAAATTTCCCGCGGACTGCGCCTGCTGCTGGTTATAGTGCTGGGCAAGTTCATCCAAGCTGGCTGGGGCATGGCTGGATTGCCAGTTGTTTTGTGCGGGCGCTGGTTGCGTACCGGTATCAGAGTGTTGCGGGCGCGGAATGTAGTTCTGGGGAGGCTCCGTGTGCTGGGGTTGTTGCGCTTGCGGAGCCTGCTGCTGTTGCGGCGGAGCTGCCTGTGGAGAAGGCTCTGTGGCCGCTGGTTGTGGTTCCTGCGGAGTGGCCAAGGTAACCGCGAAGGAGCAGGGGCGCCCGAGATGCCGGGTCAAGGCCTTGGCGATGTACTCACCCAGTTCATTTTCGACCACATTTTTGGCGTCGAGGTTCTCGGCGGCAACGAGGGTGTAGCCCTCGACCATCATGATGGGGCGGACCAGTTGGAGGTAAAGGCGCTGTGAATGGGAAAAACTAGGGACCTCGGAATTGGGTTGCTCGGATTGTGCGAGCAGGTCATCAACGACCGCGCGCCAAATGGCATGCAGGTTCGCTTGTGGGTCAGTCAC